>NC_007964.1:730000-3130000 GCF_000013885.1 Nitrobacter hamburgensis X14 | reverse complement strand
AGGGTGATGGCCTGTTTCCGTCGCCGACGGAAATCAAGCTGTCCTGCAGCTGTCCTGATTGGGCAGATATGTGCAAGCACGTTGCGGCAGCACTGTATGGTGTCGGCGCCAGGCTAGATGAAAAGCCTCAGCTTCTTTTCGTGCTGCGTGATGTGGATGAAACTGAAATGCTCGCCAGCGCTGGACAGGATTCTCCGCTAACAACGGCGCCAGGCGCGGGGAAGGTGCTTGATGAAAGCGATGTCGCCGCTCTATTCGGGCTGGAGATGGCCGAAACTCTCCATGCCCCAAATTCTGCCTTCACAGCCCCAAAGCGACCCCAACACTCCAAAGCGCAAAAAGGCAAGATATCTGCCGGAAAGACCAAGCCAGCAGCGAAGACCGATGTCGCCTCACATCGTGCGACTCGGGCCGGTTCGGGAACGAAAAAGACAACCCGAGCAAGTGCCAGGAAACGGCGCGCTCGGCGGCGACCATAGTATTCCGGTGACGCCATCGGGACCCCATGGCACGGAACGGGCATGCCGACCCGCTGATGAATCTCGGCTATCGGGGCTTGAGCGGAAATGCTGCGAACATGTGGGCGAGAATCCAGAATTGGCGTTAAGCTAACCAGACACTCTATAGTTATATAGTAATTTCAATAACATAAGAGTTCGCAGTTTTGTTCTGAATGGCGCGCCATTGCCAAAAATCCCATTTGAAATCATTGGAAAATCCTTGGCTTTTGTCCCACTTCCAAACTCAGTGGGACAACGAATGTTCTGCATCCGGTCTATGTCTTGCGAAGGTACTGTGACCCTGAACTCCTCATACAGCCACTGGCAGAGATCGACGATGCGCCAACGGACAACGTCGTGAATAGCAGGGATCGGCCCGCTTTCGATCACCGCGGCCAACGCCTGACGATGCTCGTCCCTGAGCCGGGACGGTTGCCCGGGCGCCTTGCGATCGAAAAGGCCGTCCGGGCCGAGGGCATTGAACTTCATCACCCAGTCGCGAACAATTTGCACACCCACTCCGCCGATCCTGGCTGCTTCCGTCCGCGTCGCACCGTCGTAGATCGCGGCCAGAGCCAGAAGTCGCCGCGCCTGCGGCCCGTCTTTCGACCGCCTGGCAGCGGCCCGTGTCGTCTGTGCGTTGAAATCAGCCCGGAGTGGTAGGGGCGACATGGCGAACCTCCCGTGTTCACGCAAACATGTTGCCGAACCTTCAACTGCTCGAAGGCGCCATCAACAACGAGAAACGGGCAACCTTGCCTATAGCTTGGCTGTCGGCGCATCTGCCCGATACAACATCTCATGTCCACTATCGCACCAAGCATGAACTTGGTGAGATGCCCGCCGATCTTGAAGGGTTCGAAGCCTTCTATTTTGGCCGGCGAGATCGTCTCCGAAAGAAGCTTATTGATCTACTTGGAAGTCCAGTGGCTGCGGCGGCACCGACCATCGCGGTCAAATGACCGTTTCATTTGAAAAGCCGTTGCCGTGGTGAAATCACGCCGCGACGTTGCGCCGGTCGTGCCCCCCTTTAAAGAGCAGGATGGGGTGGGCAATATGATTGAGCCGATAAGACCGAGAGACGACCTCTTTCCTTACGAGATCGTCAACGAGGAAGATCGTGTGACACTCAAGAAGAACTGGACCAATGAGAAGGAGATCGACCCTCGACATTCGAACCATCGACTACTTCCTTCAATTCAAGGAATATCATCGTTTCGGCGCGTTAATCAACATGATTGCGAGCGACAGCATACGAGCAATGAAAATCGGGACCGAGAAACAGAAGGAACGTTTTCGAGAATTTCTGGCAGTTCGGGAGGAATGGCTTCGCGCTCGAAGTGCTGCTTGAATCCGTTACATCCCAAAACTAGTGGATGGAATCTAACACTTGGTGCCCGCGTCTGACGGCTCGGATAATTTTGTTGGGATCGGCAGTCCATGTGAAGGGCTTCGGTTCGGCGTTATGTTCGATTACGAAGCGATTGATTGCAGCCTGCAGGTCGACGACCGATCGGAAGATGCCGCGTTTCAGTCGTCGTTTTGTGAGTTTGGCGAAGAAGCCCTCGACGGCGTTGAGCCAGGATGCTGATGTGGGCGTGAAGTGGAAGGCCCAGCGGGGATGCCGGGCCAACCACTGGCGCACTTTCGGGTGCTTGTGGGTTGCATAGTTGTCGACGATAGCGTGGATTTGCTTTCGCGGCGGCACCTGCGCTTCGACGGCGTTGAGGAAGCGGATGAACTCCTGGTGCCGATGGCGCTGCATATTGCGGCCAATGACGGTGCCGTCGAGGACGTTGAGGGCCGCAAACAGTGTCGTCGTGCCATGACGCTTGTAGTCGTGGGTCATCGTCCCGGCGCGACCCTTCTTTATTGGCAAGCCGGGCTGGGTGCGGTCGAGCGCCTGGATTTGGCTTTTTTCATCGACCGAGAGAACGACGGCATGGGCGGGCGGATCGACATAGAGGCCGACGACATCGCGCAATTTGTCGACGAAGCGCGGGTCAGTGGAGAGCTTGAACTGTTTCACCCGGTGCGGCTGCAGCCCATGGGCGCGCCAGATGCGTTGAACGGAACTCGCGCTGATATCGACGACCTTCGCCATCATGGCCGAGGTCCAGTGGGTCGCCTCTGCTGGCGGCTCGGTCCGGGTGAGCGCCACGACGCGTTCAGCGATGCCCGACCCCAGCGGCGGAATGCGCGAGGGGCGTGTCTTATCGTGCAGGAGGCCGTCATAACCCGCCACCATGAAGCGTTCCTGCCAGCGCCACACACAGGTCTTCGACTTGCCGGTCCGGCGCATGATCTCATGGGTGCCGAAACCGTCCGCGCTCAACAGTACGATCTCGGCCCGCCAAACATGCTTGTGTGGGGTGTTGCGATTCCGCGCCAGCGCCTTCAGATGGCGGCGGTCGGCAGGCTTAAGGGTGATGAAAATTCCGGTTCGCATGCGCCAGACTCGCATGCATCCAGTCAGATGGGAATCCCATCCCGGATTCAAATGTCAGACGCGATCCACTAGGTGGTGGTGGATCGATTGAAAAGGCTGCTTCCTGATCTGCTTCAGGCGTTTCGTATTTCCCCACAATTCGAGGACCATCGACGAACTACAGAGCGATCTCGATGGTTGATGACGGCGTATACGAAATGCGTTCTCATCAGGGACAATGGTGATATGGCAATTGGCAATGAATTACCGAGACGACACGAAGAATCGTGAAGACTGGATCAACAAAAGATCTGAATGTCGCCTGCAGACATTTCGTAACGACCATCATCCTGCCAGTTCGACCGACCACTTAACGCGCTCGGCAAGGAAAGTCGCAAACGGTCTAACGTTCATCTCGACGCTGGCCGTTTCAAGACACGCCAAGTATTGAGATCGATCATCGACTCGCACAATGGTCCATGAATATCCGCCTGAAGCAAGCATTGCATTCATGAGGAATCGCGCCATTCGACCGTTTCCATCAGGATATGGATGCACGTAACCGACGAGCCAATGACCCAGCACTGCGCGTACTGCGGATTCCTTTTCTTTCTCCAGGAGGTCGAATAGCGCTTCCATACCATCCGCTACCGTCTCGGATCGCGGCGGCACGTGCCATGAACCGCGCAAATAAACCGGATGGTTACGATAGCCAGCCAGAGCTTCGGGCCTAAGGATGCCGGCAACAACGGACGGGCTGAAGAGTTCACGATACCAGTCGCGATGCTTCTCACGCACGAACGATCCGGGGTCTGCACCGTTCAGGATTTCGCTGACTGACGCTTTTACGCTCTGAAACGCTTGCCAATAACCGCGTGCGGCGAGCGCGTCGCGGTTCTTTTTGTCCCGCTCGTCGGCCTGCGGGTTCCAGTCGCCCTGCCGGACGCGGTCGATCAGTTCGGGCGTCACGCTGTAGCCCTCGATCGACAAAGAGTGATAGGCATCGCTCTTGTAAATGCCATCGACGAATTTCATGTACTTGTCCTTGTCGTCCGGAATGCCGGGAGCTTCCGGAAACTCTTCAAGGACTGCCTGCCGTTGGGCCACCCAAATGGCGTTCAGTCGAGCAACGATTGGTGCTGCGCCAGCGACGATCGCAGGGACATACTGCTGCTGTGCGAACGGATCGCTTTCTCGAGCGTTGTAGTCGGCACTTTTCATGGTTTTGAGGATGTCGTCGGCGAACCTCTCGCGGCCAACACGCCGGAACGCGCCTGCGAGCCGCCCTGCAACGGTGGAATGCCCCCCTTCGAGCAATCTTCCGAGGATGCTGGAGACGTCACGCACCATGCCGAGCGTAACTTGCGCCTCGACGGGGTACTGCTGGAAGAATTGCTCGGACACCTTCAGAAGGGCGGCATCGACGCTGTATAGGCGCAGGTTGTTCTTCTCGCTGATGTCTTTTGCGGGCGGCATCTCCTTGATCTTGACGTCGAAGAGTGACGTCCCGAACAGCAATTTGAGATTATTGTTGGCCCCCTTTGTACTGTTCACGATCACCTGGGCGGGAATAGCCGTTGCCTCGGCGTGAACCAGCAACGAATGTTCAGGCGATAAAAACCATGTCGTCCCGAACCGATCTCGGCAGTAGCGCGAGCAGAACTCCCAAAACGATGCGTACCAAGGCGTTGTGTCACCTTCTTGAGGTTGCGGTCCGGTGGACATAAGCCAACCCTTGATGATCTCGCGTAGAAATCCGTGCTGGATCAACCGCTCGCGGTGGACGCGGGTGATCTCGCTGGATTTGAAAATCCGCCGCCCTGCATCTTGCAGTTCTTTGAGAATGGCGAGGGAGTCTGCGAGCTTTTCGTTTGGAGCAGCCATGAAACAAGTTCCACAGTTTTGTGTCATTACACGTATATTATGTTGTGTGTTTACAAGTCAATAATGCTGCGTTATTGCACGTTGTTTATGATGCGCTGGTACAAGTTTATTTTGCTGTTTCGTTTCACGTTTTATGTTATCATATTGTAAATACTTTGAATTTTAACCGCAGCACGGCGACGCACGCATTGCTCATTATCTCTGCATTCATGCGTCGATGAGGTTGTTGACCGTCCCGTTCTACGCATGGAATCGTATTGACAATTGTTGAAATGTTCTCTACTTGTTCCAAACGATGAAATTCCATCGCTTCATACGCTGATCGTCGAAAGCCACCCAAACCGGGTGGGACGACTTAGCGTGCGGCGAAGACTTCCCCATAATCCTTTTGCCGATTTCATCCGCTCTGCGGAGCGCTTTGACGCGCGCGGCCTACCTGCTGATTGCAACAGTCGTCCCACCCGATGCCTGCACCGCTGATGCGGTGCGTTCTCATGCATCGGTGTTTTCAATGTTCAGATCCTCTCTCCCCTGCTCACCCGGCCTTGGCCTCGTGAAGGCCTTCAAGGCCAACGCGGCCATGTTTCTTGCGTATTGTTCTTTGGCCCGCTCCCTTCGAAGGGAGCACTATCTCCGGCGCGGGTTGCCCGCGATCATCATTGCCGTCGTTCCGGAAGGAATGTCTGCGTCGGACGTCGGTGACGCGGCTCATTACCTGGTGGACCAAAAAGCTACGAGGTTTTCAACCTCGCAAAGGTTCGACGTTCCGGTTCTCAGACGACCCTTAGCACAACCGAGCTTGCGACCATTCTGCATAAATCGCATCAGATCATCGTTGCCGAAGCAACCCAGGCGATCCCGGAAGCCATCATTGCGGCGGCCGACTCCGTCGCATCGATGGAGCCGCCCTACTCGCCGCCATGTCGAAGCCTCTTGCCACCTCACACTGGGTTTCGTGCCGGATTCCGCTTCGCTCGATATGCTGATGCAGGCTCCGGCGTCCGTGATCGGCGTCGCAATCCGTCAGAGGCGCTCCGCCCGGCAAACGCTCGATCGGTTGGAGCGGCTGATGGCACATCGGTCCAAAGTCTCCGGCATGCGTGCCGGAGATGACGAGGTGCCGTCCCTGAACGACATGCATGGCCTCGGCGAGGCAGGCAGTTGGGGACGCGATCTGGCCGTTGACCCGAAGGCGTGGGCCGAAGGCTCCTTGCCGTGGAGTGACGTGGATCGCGGCGTTCTCCTGCATGGTGTCCCCGGTACAAAACGACCTACGCAAGAGCTTTGGCAAAGACCTGCGGAGTGCCGTTGATCCTGGGCAGCATTGCGCGGTGGCAGGCCAAGCGACACCTCGGCGAAATGCTGCAGGCCATCAGATCGGCATTCAGCGATGCGAAGAGCAAAGCACCGAGCATCCTGTTCCTGGACGGGATCGACGCGGTCGGTGATCGCGAATAGTTCGATGGTCACAACGCTCAATATTCGACCGAAGGCGTTGCCGCCTTGTTGGAATGTGTCGACGGGAATGGTGGTAGCCGGCACGCTTGGCCACGATGTGATAGCCGGCGCCCGCAACGCCATCCTCATCGAACTCGTCCTGCATGATCGGCACGATCTTTTTGATTGCGCGCAGGCCGAGCCGGCAATGGCCGTCCGGCAGCGTCGTATTGGCGACGCGCGCGGCCGCTGCGCCGTCAAGTGCGCATTCCATTTTGAGCCATGCGAGCAGTTCGTTTTCGTCTTCGGTTTCTTCCAGTCTGGTGACGATCGCGATCTGCCGTTCCGGAGGAAACCCGCACCACGTCTTATTGAAGCTCTTCTTGTCCGACAGCCGTGCGGCGGTCTGGTCGCCGTCGAGCGCCGGTCTGATTCAAGATTGAACCTGGCTTCCGCCGGAAGCTTGAGCAGGGTGCGCAGCTTGTCGAATTTCACTTCCCTGTTGGCGAGCAGCGCCGCCACGACGAGATCGCTCTGGTCCTTGGTCAGCCTGCGCGAGGTTTTGCCGGTTTCGCGGATTTCGAGGTTGCGCGCCTCCGAGAGAATACGAAATCGCTGCGCCAAAGGATGGGACCACGGTGCGCGATAGCCTTCGGGGTCTTCCTTGAAGGGGCGCGTTGCGGGGTCGAGCGTGCATTTGCCGACAATCGCAGGCTTCAGCGGGCGGTGGTAGAAGATGATGTGCTCGATCTCCGCCTTCGCCTCGTCCGTCATCGCGAGGTGGTGTTCGCGCTGCGCCGCCCAGATGGCATTGAACTCATCCAGCAGCATCGCGCGGGTCGGATAGAAGTCGTAGCTCGCCTTGGTGCCGGTGGTGGTGGCGCGGGCGCGCGCACCGTCCGAGGTATCCTTCGGCCGCAGCACCTCATCGCCGAACAGACGCTTGCGAACCTTGGCCCAGACCTTCTTGCGGGCGTTGCCGGTGAGGTGATCCTTGCCGAGCCGCACAAGTTCGGCGCGGATCGCAGTCTGCTGGTCGTCATAGGATTTGCGCAGGTGCATGTCAGCGAAGAATGCGCCGAGTGTCGGTGCGGCTTCCTCGTGCATTCTCGCCTTCAGTTTCGAGGCCGCCTGCTTGATGGCGCCGTCCTCGCTCTGCTTGCGGTCGGTTTTACGATTGGATTGAAATCCGCGACGCTGGTTGAGGTGGAAAATAGCGCGGCCGACGCGATGCGCAGGCAGGGCGTTTGTCAGCGCGGCCTTGCGCAATGCATAGGGGTCGACGAAGCGGTCGCGCCGCTTGCGCGCGCCCCGCGCCATCCGGCGATCGACGGCGTTGGACATGCCCGATTGCGGGTCGCGGCCATCGGGGAAAATACGGACACCGCCGGGATCGAGCGCGACAGGTTCATAACGGTCGCCGCGTTTCTCAAGATGGGTGACGAACCAGCCGAGAGAGTTGGAGCCGAGGTCCAGTCCGAGGCGATACGATCTTGAGTTCCTTTTGTGCATTCTTCATGCTTCCCCAGCACGAGAGACGAGAAGCGAATCAGGAAGGCAACGCTTGCATCGGCTGTCTTATCGATCCGCTCCCGCCTCCTTGCCCCAGCCAAGCTGACGAATCGCGCTTGTGGCGTTACGATGGGCCCCATTCTTGACACGTCCATTGGAACACGACACAATCCGCGTGCAATGGCCTTACGGCAGACTTACTGGTTTAGCGGACTGGTGATTGAGGGCCTCCCGTTAACAAGCTTATGCACAAAATGGGGCACCCCGCGGGGTGCTCCTTCCATGTGTGCGGAATAGATCGTTCGTCAAATTCCGTTTCTCTCTGCCGTCGCCGACATACGCGCGTGTGACCACCCCGTGAAAAGATCCTCCATCTTGTCGATGGCCGCCGGACCGCCACAGAGATGCGTTTCACCTTTATTCACGCAGCCGATCTCCACATTGACAGCCCGCTCGCCGGCCTCGGCCTGAAAGACAAAGCTGTTGCGGAGCGGTTTGCTGACGCCGGTCGCCGTGCGGTGGAGGCGCTCGTTTCCGAGACGATCGAAAGCAAGGCCGCTTTTCTTATTATCTCCGGTGATATTTTTGACGGTGACTGGAAGGACGTCACGACCGGACTGTTTTTTGTCCGCGCCGTTAGCGCGCTGCACCGCGCCGGCATTCCCGTCTTTATGGTGAAGGGCAATCACGACGCCGAAAGCGTGATATCGCGCGGCCTTCCTTATCCCGAGACGGTTCATGTCTTTCCATCCGACAACGCGGCAACGATACCGATCGAGTCTCACCGCGTAGCGCTGCACGGGCGCAGTTTCCCCAGTCGTCTCACGGGCGATTTCGTCGCCACCTATCCGGTGCGCCGCGAGGGGTGGCTCAACATTGGCGTGCTGCATACATCACTCGACGGAACGCGCGGTCACGAAGGATACGCGCCGTGTACGGTCGATGACCTGAAGCGTTTCGGTTACGATTACTGGGCGCTCGGGCATGTTCACGCGGCGGAGATCGTGAGCTGCGATCCCTGGATCGTCTATCCCGGCAATCTGCAGGGGCGTAGCGTACGGGAAACCGGCGCAAAAGGCGCGATGCGCGTTACTGTCGAGGATGGCCGTATCGTAGAGGTGGCGCCGTTGGTGCTGGACTGCGCACGATGGGCGCATCTTGCGGTCGACGTGTCGGAAGCGACGAACGACGCCGATGTGATAGAGCAGATTTCGGCTGAATTGGCAGGCGCGCACACGCAAAGCGAGGGTCGCCCGATGGCCGTTCGCGTGACGCTGGTCGGCGCGACGGCGTTGCACGACCAGCTCGTTGCCAGGCGGGAGCCATTGCAGGACGACGTTCGCGCCCGTGGCTTCCGGCTCTCCGATGATTGCTGGGTCGAGCAGGTAAAAGTGAAAACCGCGTTACCGCAGCGATCGGCTGCCCCCCTGCTGTCGGCCGAAGGCCTTGATGTCGATATTCTTCTTGAGCAGGCCGCCAATGATCCCGGATTCGCTGCGGACCTGGCCGAATTGGCCGAAGCGGTGAAAGCCAGGTTGCCGAAAGACCTGCGCGACGGCTTCTCCGACGCCGACATGCTGAGAGCGCTGGCCCGCGATGCACGCGCGCTGCTCGCCGGAGAATCATCGTGAGAATCGAACGGCTGGTTCTTGAGCGTTATGGCATCTTCGCTGACCATACCCTGTCGTTTCATCCGGATGCGGCACTGCATGTCGTATACGGCGCCAACGAAGCCGGAAAAACCTCGGCGCTCTCGGCCATCGGCGATCTGTTGTTCGGATTCGGCGCGCGAACGCCCTATGATTTCAGGCATGACAGCAAGACGTTGCGCGTCGGCGGCGCGTTTCGTCACTCGAATGGCCAGGTAATCGCGGCCCGCCGGCGCAAGGGCAACAAGAATACGCTCATTGACGCCGCCGATCAGCCGCTGCCGGATGACTGGCTTGCCTCCCTTCTTGGCGGGGTGTCTCGGGAGATTTACAGCCGCGAATTCGGCCTGACTGCGCAGGCGTTGCGTGACGGTGGCGATGAACTGCTCAATGCCGGCGGACGGCTCGCCGAAACGCTTGCCGCAAGCTCGGCCGGGATGACGATACTGTCGCGGATCAGGGAAAAGTTGCAACTCGAAGCGGACGGTCTGTTCACGACGCGCCGGTCGAGCGGCAAGCCGTTTTACATGGCGGTGGATCGCCGTGACGACGCCGACAAAAGGCTGCGCGATGCCATTGTGACGCGTGAGGCTCTACAACAGTTGGAAAACGCGGCGCGAGACGCGCGCGCACATCTGGAGGCGTTGACCGCAGAACACCAGGCGAGCGGCATCACGCTTGCGCGCTGGCAGCGGACGTTGCGCGTGCACGCGAAACTGGCGCGGCTTGAACGCCTGGCCTCAGAATTGGCTGCATTTACTGACCTGCCTGCGGTGCCGCCGCAATCGCTCATGGAATGGCGCCAATCGCTTGACGCGGAAGCTGCGTTGGATCGCGAGATGTCCGCGCTGGACATGGCCGATGCAGCGGATCGCGCAGAGATTGCTGCCTTGGCCGTCAACGAGACGCTGCTCTCGGAGGGTGATGCGATCGACGCGCTGCGCGAACGGCTCGGCGCGATACGCAAGGCCATCGAGGATTTGCCGCGACGCCGGCAAGCACGCGATGCAGCGAGAGACGCGCTGGACGATGCCGCCCGGCGTCTTGGGCTGGCGTCGCACACAGTGCTGCTGGAACGGTTGCCCTCGGACCTCGCGTTGGCGCATGTGCGAGATCTGCTCGACCGGGTCGGGCGTCTTGAACAGGCGATCATCGATGCCGACATGCGGCGCACCCGTGCGCAGCAGGAGCTTTGGGATATCGCGGCTGGGGAGAGCGAGGCCCATGCCGTGATCGATCCCGAACAGTTGCGGCAGCGACTCGATGCTTTGAGCGACATTCCCGCACAAGCCGACCGGCTGCGCCACGACACCGCATTGCTCAATATCGAGTCTGGTGCGCTGGTCGCGGAGGTGGCTTCGCTGGATCCAGTGCCGGGCGCGCTCGAAACGTTACGGTCGCTACCGTTGCCCGATGGGGCCAGCATCGCAAATCATGCCCGTGCTGCGGAGTGCTGCGAAAGCGAGGAGAAGCGACTTCGCGACGCACTTGATGCTGCTGACAATGCGATCGCCGCGTCCGAGGCCGAACTCGCCCGGCTGGCGAGCATCGGGTCCGTGCCGACCCGTGCCGATCTCGCCGGCGCGCGACAAGAGCGGGACATCCATCTTGAAGGACTGCGCGCCGTGCTCGACGGAGATCTTGCCCCGCGCATTGCGCGCCTGTCCGACGTGACGCGATCGTCTCGGATCATCGATAGCATGACGGATTTGCTGCTGACCGATACCGGACGCGCCACTCGGCAGGAGGATGCGCAGCAGCGCATCGCCGCCGGCCGCACAGAACGTGAGCGGATCGTGATGAAACTGGCCGACCTGCGGACGCAGATAGCTGCGGTCGCCGCGGCGTGGACGCAGCAATGGGCGCTATCGGGTTTGACGCCACGTAGTCCGGCCGAGATGCAGCGTTGGCGCGAGCGTCTGGACAGCATTCTCAATCGGTTGGAGAAACGCGACGCGCAGAAGGCGGGCATCGACGCTCTGGCGACAACGCTCGATGCAAACAAAGCGGCCGTTATTGCGTTTCTCGAAAGCGCCGGTCGTTCACCTGATCGCACATTGCCGCCGGATATCCTTTTCCGTGAAGCCAAAGCGCGATTTGATGAATTGCAAAGAGCGTGGGCCGACGCGCGAGCACGTTCGGCATCAAAGCTGCGGATCGAACGTGATGTGAGGGAAGCCATTGCGGCGCGCGATGCGGCGCAATCAGGGCTCTCGGATCTGCTTCAGGCGTGGCCGATGGCGATGGCCGGCATCGGTTTGACGGGCGAGGTGACACCGCCTCAGGCCGAAGCAGCATTGACAGTCTGGAACTCAGTGGTGGTGCCCAAAGCGAGCCATGAGCGTGAGGGACGCAGCGTCGAGACCATGGAAGCGGATATTCGGGCGTTCGAGCGTGACGTATTCGAGATCGCGAGCAGCGTCGCCCCGCACCTTGGAAGCGAAGACGCGCAAGAAGCCTTGGCGCGGCTCTCGACTGCGCTGGCAGATACGCGTAGCGCTGGTGAGGCTCGCAAGCGTCTGTTTGAGGCGTGCGCGAAACGGGCTGCGTCCTGCAAGGGCCTCGAGATGCAGCGCGCGCCGGCCACAATGGTGCTTGATCAAGCTCGCCGAATTCTGATTGTGGCCGACAGTACTGTATTGCGTGATACAATAGATCGCCTCTCGGAAAGGAGACAACTGGAGGATGAGCGGGCGCGATTGCAGCGCGATCTCCACGAGGCGAGCGACGGCCGGGATGAGACAGCGTTGCGGCAGGAGCAAGAGGGGCTCGATCTCGATCGATTACCGGGTGACATCGCGCTTGAAATGATTCGACAAGAGCAATTGCTCAAAGACATCACCGGCGCGTCCGCTTTCAGCCATCAAAAGCAGGCCGAGCTTGATAACTTGTTGAAGGGGCGCGATGCGAGCGGTACGGCTGCAGAACGTGCGGAGGCTAACGCCGAGCTTTTGTCCATCGCCGAGCGCTGGCTGCTGCGAGCTGCCGCATCCCGGCTTGCCGCCCGCACCATCGAGCGGCATCGCGCCATGGTGCAGGACCCACTGATCTCGCGCGCGGGCACGCTGTTTGCAATGGCGACGGGCGACGCTTTCTCCGGTCTCGGCGTCGCTTATGGGGACAACGATCAGCCGATGCTTGTCGCGCAGCGCAATAACGGGGAGCCGGTGCAAATCACGGGTCTCAGCGAGGGGACACGCGATCAGTTGTTTTTGGCGTTACGCCTGGCGCTGCTCGAGCGCCGGACATCGGAGCCGATGCCATTCATTGGAGACGATCTTCTGACGAGTTTCGATGATGAGCGCACGCTGGCGGGACTTCGGTTGCTGGCCGCTGCCGGAAAGCAACAGCAGATTGTTTTGTTCACGCATCACAAGCATGTCGTGAATCTGGCGAGAACCGTGCAGGATCATGCGGTCGATTTCATCGATCTGTGAACCTGATTTCAGTATGCAGGCACTGTCCTGAAGCTTGGAAAAGGTCGCAAGTTATACTTGCCGTCCGACGCGATCTTCAGCACCGCGCGCGCGCCGGGCGTGACTGTTCCTTCGTTCAGCGCGTTGACATCAGCCAAGGTAAGCTTGCTGTTTGCAATCCCGTTTGTCATGCGCGTACACCACGCCTCTGCCGCCCGGTCCACCGGCACGCCCATGAATTTGGCTGCTCCGGCCGGATGATCGCCGATGCCTTGCTTGATGCAGATTGCGATGGCGGACTGCCGTTCCGCATCGTTGGCTTTGAGAGCCGCGGACAATTGCTGAAACTCATGCTCGTTGGCCGCGATCTGCGCCCATACCGGAGCGATCGGAAGGAATCCGAGAAGAGCAGTCATCGTGACAATCGATTTCATTTGCATGATGGTTCTCTTTTTCTTTCTATCTCATTTGTCGTTATCGCCTGCGGCGGCGATCATCCATGGCCGGAAATCCATGATTTGCCGCATCAGCGGATGTGGCAAGAGATCCTTCACTTGATGCTGTGGCTTCGCCGACCGCGCATCACTCGCTCCGTGTCATGCTGCCGTCGAAGCCGCAAGAGCCACCGTGATAAAAGGTACACGGTCCGACCACTTCAGTCGTCAGCACTCCCTTCCTGTCGAGCGACAGCTCGACGCGGCAGACAGGGATGCCGCGATTATTCGGATCATAGCTTTCGCCGAGTACCGCATTGTCCTTTGGCTTGCCATAAAGTGTGACGGCGCCCGAGCAGCCCGGCATTCCGGCGACCAGATCGATGACCAGATAGTCCGGCTTGGCCGCGCCGCGCCTGATGGTGGCGGAGAGAGAGCTGTTGTCGCTGCCTGCCCATTTTCCGACCCATGGATCGGCGAGGGCGGTATTTGCCTTTGCCGGGAGTGTTCCGGAAATGGGCTTGGGAGTTGGCGCGCTGCCGGCGGCTTCCAGATAGGCGAGGCACACGCGCCTGATGCTGTCGTCATCCGCATCCGGGTTGATTTCATCGGCGGCGTCGCTCATGCAGGTGCCGCGGGCCCAATAAACGAGGATGTCGCCATCAGCCGACATGTTGATTGGCCTCACTTCAAGCGCCCCGCCGCGCGTGCCCTTGAGGCGGCGGGTAGCCTGAGTATCGGGGTCGGTGACGACAAGCCCGCCCTCGCCATTGTAGAACACCCTGGTGCCGCCCGGATCGAACTGAAAATTCTCGATCTCCCAGCCGCCGGAGGCAATCATGCGCGGCTCCTCGTCGCCGGCGCGCGCGGCCTTCAGGTCGAAGGAGCCGTGTCCCTTGTTCTGAGCCCAGGTGGTAAAGGAGCCGCCATCCTGCTTGTTGTAGCTGTCGTCGTTGAAGCCGGGCGGCCGTTTTGGCTTGGGGGCGTTTGGGTCGTAGATTGCCGCTTTATGGGCGGCGTCCTGGGCTGCGATTTTCGCGACCACGTCGGCTGGCAGCTCCCGCATCTCGGCATAGCCATTCATATCGGCGCCGAACACGCTGTCTTCGCCAAGCGGCCGGCGGGCGCGCACGTAGAAACGGCCGTCATCGCCCCAGATCCATAAATTCAGCTCGGAAATATCCTTCGGCGTATCCGTCCTGTCACCATCGGTTTGCGGCGAGGCGACGGCCAGCCGCCCGCTTGCCGGCTGGTAGAGCCAGACCTGCTTGACATAGCCGGCGCTGTCTTCGACGCCTAAAGCCATCAGGGTCTTGTCAGGCGAAAAGGCGGCCTGGTAGCCGGGTTGCCGCCAATCGTCGGGATAGGCTGCCTTCAACGGTTCGATCGGCACCATCTTGACATCGAGCGGCGCCAGAGGCGGCGCGGCGAGATCCATGAGCTGCGCGATCCGCGGCGGATAAATGGACTGGAGACACATAAGCTGCCCGAATTGCTGCGGGCTCAATCCGTCCTCGCTGCCTTCCTTCGGCTTCACGGTCTTCAGCGCGCAGCGGCGGTCGCGCTCGCTGAGCCATGCCTTCTGGTCGGCCTTGACCGAAGCGATGGCGGCTTCGTCATTGTGGGCAGCAATCGCCTTCGTGTAAGCCGTCGCCATGCGCCCATCGAGCGACCCCACCGTGTCCCATGCGCAGATCGCCTTGTCGATCTGGCGCGTCGCCTTGGCGCAGTCGAAACCCGGACCGGAAGCGTTCGCTAGAGCTGTCGGCAGCAACATCAGGGCGCAGCACATGACTGCCGAAACAACCGTATGCCGGATCATGGGTTTCCTCGTCATTTCTGCGTACTTGAAGAGGTGGCATCCGGGTCCACGAAGAACAGCACGCCGAGCTGGCGTTCGGGTGTGAAATCCCTCGCCGTCCATTCGAACGTCGTCGGTGCAATCTTCTTTGCCGCCAGCGGACAGAACGCGACCAGATTGACGGCCGCGCCCTTGTCGACCGTCAGTCGATAGTGGCCGACCGGCCCGCGCCATCCGCCCGGCAGGGAAACGAGATGCGTGACGCTGTAAAGCTCGTAGGAAGGTTTGCGTAAAAAGGCCCGGCGCAGCGCATCATTGATGCAATAGGCCCGCGTCGCCGAGCCGCCCGGGTCAACACTCGAACCTATGTCGCTCAAGTATTCGGAAGCCGGGGCATAGCTTATCTCGACGCGCGTTTCGCCCGGCTCAAACGACTGATCCCATTCGAAGCTGGCCTGATAGGTCCATTGTGCCGTGTCGTTATTGATAAGGCCGCTGGCTTCAAGCCTTGTCTGCACCTCCGGCGATAGATGGCGCCACGACGGCTCGCCGTCGGGACCGGAGAGCAAAGGCACACCGGCATCGAGCAATGGCCGGGTCACATCTTTTCCATCCAGCAGCGCATGGCCGTGGCCGGCAGGCGTCAGCGGCTTGCCGTTCACGCGCACCGAAAGGTTCAGATAGTTGGGCGGCTGCGTGTCGGCGGTGAGCCCCGCGGCTACGGAGTTCTCACCGAGGGCCACGATATCGGGATCGGCATCCACCGGCATGGCGGGCATGGCGAAGCTGAAATGCACAGTCTGGCGTCTGGGAGATTTGAAGACATAGGTCAGCCGGACGGAATGGAGCGAGATAGAGACCTCCTGCCGTGCGACGCTCATGTCGGCTGGCAGGTCGAAAGCCGGGCCGGTGGCGGCATGGCCGATTCCGCGATCCTCGTTCGCCGCAAAGGACGGCATGGCCATCGATACCAGGATGGTCGCGCCGCAAAGGGCGGCAAGCGTGCCACGCATCACTTGCTCCTCTCCTGCTTTGGCAGATGCGCCAGACAAAAGCGCTCCGGCTTGCTTTCGTCCTGTTCCGTCAGGAATTCGTCGCCGCACTGGTTGCGGGTCGACCACACGAACAAACGACGATCGGTGGAGATCGCATAAGGTTTGTCGCCGCGCGAGGTGCCCGCAATGCGCCGCTCACCGCGCGTCGTCATGTCGAAGCTGGTGATTCCCGTATCGGCCGAATAAACGAGCTGTGAGCGACCGGTGTCGAAGAGATACTGCCACAGGCCCCACGAGCCCCAGGCCACCAGATAGACCGGCGATCCGGACGCCCGCTTGCGCGTTCTCAATTCGATCGTGCCGTGGCCGAGATCGAAGGCCCAGGCGAGGAAGTCGCGATTGCCCCGGATGGTTTCGAGGATGTCCCAGTCGCTTTCCGGCACCTCGTCCTGCCCGACCACGCCCGGTTGGCTCGCATCGTCGAGCAGTGCGTAGATATCGCCCGGCACCTCGTCCAGCCGGCGATTGGCGTCAACCGTGGCCGCATAGACAACGGTTGTGCCTTCCTCGCCTTGGCCGTCCTTGCTCGACACCGCAACGCGCGCGTAAAGCGTGTCGCCCTGCCAGGCCAGCGAGTTGATCGCCAGCGGCGAGCCGTCGGGGTGGGGTTGGTGTTGATCCGGTTTCGGCGTCGCCGCGACCAGCTTGCGGTCGGCAACCCGATAAAGCCAGATCTGGTCGGGGACGTCGAGTTCCTGGCTGGGCAGCAGGATCGCCAGCATCGAACCGTCGGGCGACGCTTTTATCCCGGCGATGCGCGGTTCTGTTCCCTCGGCGATCTCGGGGCGGGCCGCCGCGATCGGCTTGAGATCTATTTCCGAAATGCCCGTCAACGCCACTGGCGTCAAGCCAAGGTCCTGCAACGCGCGGCGGCGATCGAGATAAACACTGTTCAGGCAGTCATAGGCCTGGGTCCGCAATGTGGTGGACGGCGCGGACAAGTCCTTGAACGAGCGGTCGGCGATGCAGCGACGGTCGCGTTCGCGCACCCAGTCGCGCTGGCTGACCAGCAGATCGTCACGCGCGGCGCCGACCACGGCATTGCTCGCGGCACGGTAGCTGCGCGACAGGGCGAGATCCTGCCAGCGCAGCACCGCCTGTGAGCAGATGAATTTTTCGATCGCGCTTGCAGCTTTCTTGCAGTCGAAACTCGCTTCCACGGCGCTCGCGGGATCGGCGCTCGCCAATCCTCCCAAGAGTACGACGCAACAAAGGAGAACCGCTTTCACCCCGCACACGACGGGCTGAGCAAAGCTAGTCATGGAGGACGAATTCGCTGTTCTCGCACAGGTTCTGCGTGCCTGCCGGCTTTCCCATGCTGCAGCATTCCTCATCGTCCTTGGCGAGAAGCACGGAGATGTCGAAGGTGCAGATCTTGCGCCCGTCGGGAATGGTGAACGTCCGGCTGGCGCCCGGTCCCAGCGTTTTATTACCGAACTCGCCGCTTTCGAAGGAATTCACGCCGGCTTGCGAATAGGCAAAGCTCTGCAGCGGCAGCCCAGCCTTGTTGGTCACCGTCACGTCGAGATCGTCGGCCGGCTTGGGAGAATCGCAGGCCGCGATCATCCTGGCCGCCGGCTCGGCTGCGCCGTCCATGGCGTAGCGCTGCGTGTGCCCCGCGACCGTGATTTCCAACCGCTCTTTCGAGGTCAGGATGTGCCGCAAGCCCTCATCGAGAGGCACGTCGGCGTGGAGTTCGACGCCGCCCGAATCCTGGTTGAGGACGGCCTTTTCGGAAAACTCGACTCGCTCTGTTCCCGCCGCCAAACGCACGAGCAGCAGGTCGCTCTCTTTGGCGCCGCTTTCCTCGTCCTGCACGTCGACTTTCACGACGGACGCGCCCGGCCGGCACGAAAACAATAGAACGACATAGTCGCTGTCCGGTACGCCGTAAGCGAGGATCGTCTTGTTGTCGAAGCTGCTGCCGAACCAGCGCGGACGCTCGTTATCCTGCGTCGTGGCCGACATTACCGCCGCCGGCATGAGAGCGATCGTGCTTGCCGCAAGGAAAATCCGGTAAATGCCCTGTCCGAAGCGGCCTGCTGACTTGGTTTGCTTCACGTCGGCTCCCTGTTTCTATCCCGTTTATTAGCCGCCGATCGGCCGGAAAAATGTGATGACCGGCCGGAAATTCCAGCCGGAATTGCGGATGATCTCGATCATCGGTTGCTTGAGTTCGTTGAGGTCGAACGTATAGGCATAGCTGAGGTCGAGGGTCGGCTTGCCGTTCTTGAATTGCAGCCCGAAGACTCGCTCGTGCTGGTATTCGTAGAAGGTGATGCCGAGGGAGACATTCCATTTGAGGGTGACGAGATTCGGCCCCGCCGACCAGTCGAACGAGGCATATCGATCCTGCGCACGGGCGTTATGCGCGCCTTCGTCGAAGCGGAGCACCAGCCGATAGCCTTTGCTCATACCGTGCAGGCGCATCAGGTCGAGCCATTTGGCGTCTGCGTAGCGCCAGTCGACGACGAGTTCGTTGCTGCGACTGCCGCGGCTGACGGCAAAGGGGATGTCCTGCTGGTTGAGCGCCAGCAACCGCGACATCAACATTTCCTTCGCGATGGGGGTTACGCCCGGAACGGCCGGCTCGCCGCCGGCCCACGAAGCGACCCGGCCGAAGATAAAGAACTGCAAGCCTGCCCAAACGAAAATGCCGTATTTGGCCGCCGTCTTGATCTGCTCGCCAAAGGCATCCGGCGGAAAGGAAGGGGGGCCGTCGATCAGGCCGTATTTCGCCTGGACCACCGCAATCGTCAGCACCGGTATACCGACTGCGAATACGAAGAAATAGATGAAGAACAACAGCACTCGCACGCCCTTTCCCGGGCGCGGCGGCAAGCCCGTCGAACCTTTGTCATCCGCGCCAGCAGCGACGCCGCCCGGCAGGCTCATGTCTTTATCTCCCCTGCGGCCTTGCCTCTTCCGATCATGACGTATCGGCGATAAACCGTCGTGGACAGGCAGGAACCGGATGCGGACGGAACGGAACAAAATTGACGCCCGGCCGCCGCTGTTGCATCCTTGCGACAGGGGGCGATGCAATCGTGAACTCGAACGACCCGAATTCGACGCCTTCTTCGTCACTGTTTCTGTCGACGGCCGCACTGCCTGCGCGCGACCGGCTTCCGGTCTGGCGCGAAGTGTTCGGGCAGACGATGGTGCGGCTCGATATCGAGCCGGCGAAAGGAACCTCCTTTCACGCCGAAGGTGAACTCTGCGCGCTGCCGGGCGCCGCCTTCGCTTCGGTGACTGTTAGCCCCGTTCGTGTATCCCGAACGCAGCGGCTCATCGCCGATGACATGGCGGACATGGTCTTTCTCGTCACCGCCGACGCACCGCTTCGCATCGCCCAGCGCGGCCGCGAACAGGTGCTCGACGCCGGCGACGCCATCTTCCTCAGGGGAAGCGAGTGCAGCGTCATCCAGTGTCGCGATCGGGCGAGGTTTACCAACATATCGGTCTCGATCGACGATCTGACGCCGATGCTTGCGAACCGGGAGGACGTATCGCTGACCGTGGTGAGCAGGCAAAACGAGATGCTTGATTTTCTCGTCGGCTATGTGAGCCTGCTGCAAGCCCGGCAAAAGCCCTGTTCGGATGAACTCGGCCGGATCGCCACCGCCCATATCCGCGACCTCATGGCGGCCATGATCGGGGCCGAGCCGGATTGCGGATCGCCGGCTCGCGAACGCGGTGGCGTGCGCGCGGCGCGGCTGCGGGCGATCAAATCCGACATCGGTACACATCTTTGCGAACCGGGCCTTTCCATCGACATGATCGCCGCGCGCCACGGCATTTCACCGCGCTATGTGCGCAAACTGTTCCAGGACGAGCACACGACGTTTTCCGATTTTGTCCTTTCTCTGCGGCTTGAATGGTCGCGACGGTTGCTGCTCAGTCCGGGGCACGCCACCTGCACGATCGCATCGATCGCGCATGCTTCCGGCTTCAGCGACCTCTCTTATTTCAACCGTACGTTTCGGCGCCGATACGCCGTCACGCCATCGGACATTCGCAACGGAATCCGGATATCCAGAGCGTGATCACTTCATGTTGAAGCGTGTCCTGCGTTGGCGAAGTGGTTAGCTCATTGCTGTAGAGTGAAGCAGGTCGGTAAGGCTCTGCTGGGCGTGTTGGACGGGCGTCTCAACACGCAGATCGCCTTCGACATCAGTGAGGTGAAAATGCACCGGGATAATGCCATGTGTAAATTGGCGACTACCTCGATCGGTCATCTTGTCCCTATCCGGGAGGCGTCGCCTGTTCCAAGGCGCACGGGGGCGGCTCGCTCTTTGTCGGTGTTCTTCGATGGTCGCATGGGCAATGCTCAAATCTGAAATTAGGCCTCGTTTCCCCTCTTACACATGGGCGTATGGGAGGTTATATAAAAGATGTATCATCGATGCATCAATTGAGGAGGCGCTCTGACGTTGTCTGTGCTAATATCCCCGCGCATCGAAAACCTTCGCTCGCGGGCTGCATCTGATTTCCTCGCATGGCGCGCAGAAACCGGACGATCACAATATCCACACATGCTGGCCGGCTTCACGGCGCTCCCTAATCAGACCCGCTGGAGCTAGTCGGAACGGCCAAGCTTACAAAACGGAAGGTACCGCTATGGAAGGTATGAGCAAGGGTAGGATGGTCGTTTTAGTAGCGTTAACGGCCATACTCATCATTACAGGCGTGTGGACGATTTCAGTCCTCAACGGGATCTCCGGCACCGACATGAGCATACACGGCTGGATCGCGCTCGGTCTTGGCACGTTTTTTTCGCTTGTCATCGGATGCGGGTTGATGATCCTGATGTTTATTAGCAGTCGCCGTGGGTACGATGAGGCGGCAGACCCCTTCAGGAAACGACACCCGCCTTCGCCGTAACACGGCTTCAAGGGGTTTTTTTCGTGCGTCTGTATCGGTCCTGAGGGTGACATATCTTGAGGATGACCTGGATCTGACGTTGCCAGCCGGCGGCAGCCTGATGCGCTGCCGGAATGGCTGCTTAGAAGGTTTTCGAGCGAAGCATGTCCTCGGGCGTGACCCGAGGAGGATACCGGTTCGCGTGAAGAAAACGCGTCAAATCAAAATCGTGGAGCCCGCTTCTGATTCCATCAGAAGCGAAAAGGCTCTAGCCCGCTGAACGAACAATAATGTGAAACGTCCAACTGCGGTCCGGACATCAGGCGGCTGCCTGATCCTTGAAATCAAGTCCGATGTCGAGAATGCCGACGCTGTGTGTGAGCCAGCCGATCGATATCAGATCGACGCCGGTTGCGGCGACCGATGGCGCCGTCGCGGGTGTAATGCGGCCGGAGGCTTCGGTCACCGCCCGGCCGGCGACCATCGCGACGGCTTCCCGGAGCATGTCCGGGCTCATGTTGTCGAGAAGCACCGCATCGATGCCTTGATCGAGTGCTTCGTGCAGTTGATCGAGCGTATCCACCTCCAGTTCGATCTTGACCAGATGGCCGACGCCACGCTTCGCGCGCTGCAGCGCTTCGGTGACGCCGCCGGCGATGGCAACATGGTTGTCCTTGATGAGAACGGCATCGTCGAGGCCGAAGCGGTGGTTGCTGCCGCCGCCGACGCGAACGGCGTACTTTTCGATCGCGCGCAAGCCAGGCGTTGTCTTGCGGGTGCAGACGATTTTCGCCTTATAGTCTCGAACCGCGGCGACCACGGATGCTGTCGCCGTGGCGATCCCGCTCAGGCGGCACAGGAAATTCAACGCGACCCGCTCCGCCGTCAAAATTCCTCGCACCGGGCCCGACAAGGTCGCGATCACGTCGCCCGGCTCGACAACCGCGCCATCATCGTGCGCGACCTGCATCTCGATCGCCGGATCGATAAGTTGGAAGGCGAGCCGTGCCAGATCGAGCCCGGCGACGATTCCCTGCTGACGAGCGACGAGAAGGACCGTGGCACGGTGGCCGGCAGGCACGATCGCATCGGTCGTGAGGTCGCCCGCGCGGCCGATATCCTCAAGCAAGGCCATGCGAACCAGCGGTTCGATCATGACGCGGGGGAGGGCCGGGAGGGGCATTGTGTTCCTTATGCTAGTTGACCGGATCGGCGATGTAGTCTTGTGCGGCGTCGAGCGCATCGCTGAGGCGAAGTGTCGCACGTTCCGCGCGGATTGCTCGCTCGGGAAAGTCGGTACGCGCATGCGCGCCGCGGGTTTCCTCACGGCGCAGCGCGGCGATCACGATCATCAGAGCGACGATGGCCGGGTCGCTTGCGGCCTGTTGCGAGGCAGCAAGCGGTGAGAGGGCGCGCGCGGCTGCGCGCAATCCGTCGCCGTCGCGCAACACCCCGGCAGCACGCGACAGGATCGGCCGGATCAAGGTCGGATCGCCGCCGCCGCCTCCATCCGGAGTCCTGGGGTAACGCTTTTTCGTGGATGCCGTGCCGGCGATGTCCTGGGCGACCAGGCCGGCGCACACTACCGCCTCGACAAGCGAGTTGCTGGCCAGCCGGTTGGCGCCATGAAGGCCCGTGCAGGCGACTTCACCGCATGCCCACAGACCGTCAATGGACGTCCTTCCGCGTTTATCGACGGCAATTCCACCCATGTGATAATGTGCGGCGGGACGGACCGGGATCGGCTGCGTTGCCGGATCGATTCCCGCGTCGCGGCAAAACGAGGTGATCGCGGGGAAGCGTCGGGCGAAGTCGATCCCTTGCAGATCGCGCGCATCGAGGAAGGCGCGATGGCCCGCCGCCATATGCCGCCAGACGGCGCGCGCGACGACGTCGCGGGGCGCAAGCTCGGCGCCGGGCGTGTCAGCGATGAAGCGATCGCCATTTTCGTCAATGAGCGTCGCCCCTTCGCCGCGCACGGCCTCGCTGATCAGTTTCAGCGGGAAGGAGCCGGTGTCGAGTGCCGTCGGATGGAATTGGATAAATTCGAGATCGGCCATGATCGCGCCGGCCCGCGCTGCCAGCGCGAGGCCCTGACCGCAGGATCCCGCCGGATTGGTCCCATGCAGAAACAATCCGCCGATGCCTCCGGTCGCGACGACGATGTGGTCGGCGGCGAAAGCCACGGGGTCCCGGTCAGTCTGGCAGACGACCCCTCTCACCGTATTGTCTTCGACGATCAAACGCTGCGCACGGGTCGCCTCGCATACGGTGATCGAAGGTGTCTCATAGACCTTGCGGACCAGGGTGCGAATGATGTCGTGGCCGCTCGCGTCACCTCCGGCATGGATAATCCGGCGGCGCGAGTGGGCCGCCTCGAGGCCAAGCGCGAGGTTGCCGTCGGCGTCGCGATCGAACGCCACGCCGAGCTGCGACAGCCGTTCGATGGCAGCCGGCGCGCCACTGAGGATTGCCGCGGCAACGCTTTCGTCGCAAAGGCCGTCTCCGGCGGCGAGGGTGTCCGCCAGATGCAGCGAGGCGTCGTCATCCGGCCCGATGCTGGCGGCGATGCCGCCTTGCGCGAGGATGCTCGATGTTTCGAATCCCAATGATGCGCTGCTCAAAAGCAGCACCGGTCGCGGCGCCAGCCCAAGGGCCGTCATCAGGCCGGCCAGGCCCCCGCCGATGACGACGACGGCGCCGTTGGCGTCATGCACTGTCGTCATTTCACCGCCAGCATTCGCTCGACAGCGAGGCGTGCGCGTGCAGCGATGCCTGGGTCGATCGTGACTTCGTGCTGCATTGTCTCGAGCGCGCGGCGGATATTGCCGAGTGTGATCCTCTTCATGTGCGGGCACAGATTGCAGGGACGAATGAACTCGAGGTCGGGATGATCGGCGGCGACGTTGTCGCTCATCGAGCATTCCGTCAGAAGCACGACTCTGGGCGGCCGTCGGGTGGCGACATAGGAGACCATGGCGGCGGTCGATCCGGCGAAATCGGCTTCCGCCACAACCTCCGGCGGGCATTCCGGATGCGCCAGGACGACGACGCCGGGGTAATTGTCGCGTAGCTGCCGCACCTCTTCGGCGCTGAAGCGCTCGTGCACCTCGCAATGTCCGGCCCAGGCGATCACCTTGACGTGCGTTTCCGCCGCGATGTTCTTCGCCAGATATTCGTCGGGCAGCATGATGACGCGCTCGACGCCGAGGGACTCGACGACGGCCCTGGCATTGCCCGACGTGCAGCAGATGTCCGACTCGGCCTTCACCGCGGCCGACGTATTCACGTAGGTGACGATCGGAACACCGGGATAGGTTTGCCGCAACAGCCGCACATCCTCGGGCGTGATCGAGTCCGCAAGCGAGCAGCCGGCGCCAAGGTCGGGGATCAGGACCGTCTTTGACGGATTCAGCAATTTGGCCGTTTCGGCCATGAAGTGCACGCCGGCGAGCACAATCACGTCAGCTTCCACCTGCGTCGCCTCGCGGGCCAGCGCGAGGCTGTCGCCAACGATATCGGCCACGCCGTGAAAGATCTCCGGTGTCTGGTAGTTGTGCGCAAGAACGACCGCGTTGCGGCGCTTCTTCAGCTCGATGATCGCATCGACGTCGTCGGCGAATGTGGGCCATTCGATCTCGGGGATCGCGTGCCGCACGCGGGGGTAGATGCGGGTCGACGGTCGCAGTTCCAGGACGGACGACATGATTATACTCCAATCGAGCATCTGTTATACTGATGTTGAGTATAAGTCTTGTCAAGCCCCTGAAATCGGCAATTTGGTCCCCGCGATCGCGCGCTCCGCCAGCACCGCGCGGCGGAAACGGAAGAGTTTTGCCGGCCGTCCACCGGTCTCCTGGCTGGTTTCGCCGGTATCCTCCACGAGCTCCTGCTGCTCGATCAAACGGCGAAAGTTCGGTTTGTGCACGAGTTTTCCAGCCAGCGCTTCAACGCAGCGTTGCAATTGCAGCAGCGTGAACGTGTCCGGCATCAACTCGAAGACGACCGGGCGATATTTGATTTTGGCCCGGAGTCGCGCGATCCCGGTCGCCAGGATCCGACGATGGTCCAGAATCATGGCATCACCCGGCATGGCGGCGGTGTCGGCTGCCGGAGCGGCCGGACGGTCGCCTCTGAGAGCTTCCGGGATCAGTCGGGCCTCGTAGAGCAACTCGTAACGTTGCAGGACCAGTTCTTCGTTCCAGATGTGGCCGTCGAAACCGAACAGCATCGCCGCCCGTTGCCGGCGGTCGCTCCGCGCTGCCCGGTCAGGGGCAGTTCCAGTCCAGGCGGCAAGGCCGGATCGGAGCGTCTTCTCCATCGGCGGCGCGCCGAGGCGATGATCTTCCCAGGGGAAATAGTCGTACCAGCTCCGCCAGCTTGCCCCATATTGGCCGGACTCGGCCTGCTCGCGGGTGAGACCGAGATAACTGATCGAAATGACGCGCTGGTCGGTGGCGGCGGCGCGATCCCGATCCGCGAACGTGTAGAGTTGCTCGACATAGCCCAGCGGCAGCCGGGTTTGGCGTTCGACCCAGGCGCGGAGTCCCGATTGCAGCGACCGATGCGCCAGTTCGAAAGGACCTGACGGCAGGGCGTGCTGATCCTGAATTGTCAAAACACGGGGATCGCCGGAGGTGACCGCCACCAGCAGCGCAATCAGGTCCGCCGCAATTCCCTGTTTGGATACAGGAGACACCGAACGCATGTGTGCCTCTGGTCGGAGGTGACCAAGCGGATCACTCATTGCAAGCGGGTCACTCATCGAGCGGGCTCAAGCACCGAAGTCGGGTCCGGGGTTGCGGACATCGGAAGAGAGTCATGTCTCATATGGGCAGTATTTGGCAGAACATTCAACCGGACGTCCCCAGCTTGTGAAGATCGCGGGACCCCCGACGTTGCCCCCACGGAGACATCGCGCCGTGCCGTTAGCGTTGCGTTGGAGTTGATGGCAAGATAGTCATGCGACCGGGATCAACCTTTACGTTACGGCCAGCCATGATTCGTCACATCGTTTTGTTCACGGCGAAAGACAAGGGCGATATCGACAAGATGATCGACGGCCTGTCGTCTCTCAGGGCGATCCCGCATGCGCGCCGGCTCGAGGTCGTGCGCAACCGGAAGACGGATCAGCTCGGCAACGACATCGACGTTGTCGTTTACGGTGAATTCGACAGCGAGGCGGAACTCGCAGCGTATAAGGCGCACGATCTATACCAGGAATCGACCAGGCGGGTGCGACCGCTCCGGGACTTGCGCTTCGCGGCCGACTATGATGTGCCGGCCGAGTAGATGGTTGAATTCTGACGGTCGAATTCGAAGGGTGTCGGTCCCGGCGGAGAGCCGCCTTCGCTGGAAGCCCATGCCGCAGAATCGCGCGCAGCACGGCTGCCGTCGTTGGTGACGTAAGCGCGACGCTTTGGCACTGGCCGGGACACATGATGATGCACGAGATTTATACGGCAGATTTACAGGCGCTCGCAGGTCGGGGCCGTCTCCGTGCGCTGCGCGGGCGCTCGGGCATCGATCTCGCGTCGAACGACTATCTTGGTCTGGCTGAATCCGGAGAATTGCGACAGGCCACCGTCGATGCATTGGCGCGAGGGGTGCCGATCGGGGCCGGAGGGTCGCGCCTGTTACGCGGCAATCATCCTGAACATGAAGCGCTGGAGCGCGAAGCGGCAGCCTATTTCGGCGCGGAGTCTGCGCTCTATTTCGGCGCCGGCTACGTCGCCAACTTCGCCATCTTCTCGACGCTGCCGCAGCGCGGCGATCTCGTCGTGCATGACGAACTGATCCATGCCAGCGTCCATGAAGGCGTTCGTCGCGGTCGGGCCGAATCCGTCGGTGTTCCGCACAACGATATCGATGCTTTTGAGTCAGCGATCGCGAAGTGGCGTGCGGCCGGCGGCAAGGGCCGGCCCTGGTTGTCGGTTGAAAGCCTCTACAGCATGGACGGCGATTGCCCGAACCTGGCTGAGCTGTTTGCCGTTGCGGATCGTCACGATGCGATGGTCGTGATCGACGAGGCCCATGCGACGGGCGTGCTGGGGCCGCAGGGGAGGGGGCTTGCCGCGTCGTTCGAGGGCCGCGACAACGTCATCACGCTGCACACCTGCGGCAAGGCGCTGGGGACGGTCGGCGGCTTCATTCTCGCACCGACGATCATCCGCGACTTTCTGGTCAATCGCGCGCGCCCGTTCATTTTTGCCACCGCGCCATCGCCGCTGATCGCCGCGGTGACGCGTGCAGCGCTCGACATCTCCCGGACCGATCCCGAACGTCGGGAACGCCTGGCGCGTCTGGTGCAGTTTGCGGGAAACGAACTGCGTCGGCGCTGCAATATTGAACCGTCCGGCTCGCAGATCCTTCCGGTGATCGTCGGTGCCGATCAGGCGGCGGTCGCGCTGGCGGCGTCATTGCAGCACAGAGGTTTCGATGTTCGGGCGATCCGTCCGCCGACGGTCCCCGAAGGCACCGCGCGGCTTCGCATCGCATTGACGCTCCATGTCGACGAGGCGATCGTCACTGAGTTGTTCGCAGCTTTGGCCGAAGACATGCGGGTAGCTGCGTGAGTACGCGGATCGTTGTGACGGGTACGGATACCGGCATCGGCAAGACGGTTTTCTCGGCGGCGCTTGCCGGTGCTCTCGACGGATTTTACTGGAAGCCGATCCAGGCGGGGCTGGACGACGAAACGGACACCCAAACGGTGCTGCGGTTGTCGGGCCTCGCCGCCGAACGTGTGCTGCCGGAAGCCTATCGGTTGCGGACGCCGGCGTCTCCGCATCTCGCCGCCGAGCTTGACGGTGTGACCATCGAACACCAGGCTCTGCTGGTTCCGGAAAAGGACCGTCCGCTGGTGGTCGAAGGCGCCGGCGGTTTGCTGGTGCCGCTGACGCGCACCATCACCTATCTTGACCTCATGGCGCGGTGGCGCATTCCGGTGGTGCTCTGCGCCCGAACCGCGCTTGGCACCATCAATCACAGTCTGCTGTCGGTCGAGGCGCTGCGCGCACGGGGCGTTGCGATGCTTGGCATCGCTTTCATCGGCGAAGAGAACGTCGAATCCGAACGCATTATCACCGAGATGGGCAAGGTGCGGCGCCTCGGCCGTCTGCCGCATGTTGCACCGCTGACTCGCGACACGTTGCGCGAAGCTTTCGCCGACGGTTTCGCTATCGACGATTTTCTGAAAGGACCGGCCTGATGACGTCGGCATCTGCGGTATGGCACCCGTTCACCCAGCATGCGGTGCAACCGGAGGCGATACCGATCGCCAAGGGCGAGGGTGCCTGGCTTGAGACCGCCGACGGCCGGCGCATCTTCGATGCGATTTCGTCGTGGTGGGTAGTGACGCATGGTCATCGTCATCCGCGGATCGTGCAGGCGATCAGGGATCAAGTCGATCGCCTCGATCAGGTGATCTTTGCCGGCTTTACCCACGAGCCGGCCGAAAAGCTCGCGCGGCAACTCATCGCGATGACGCCGCCGGGGCTCGAATACGTCTTCTTTTCTGATAGTGGCTCGACGTCGGTCGAAGTCGCGCTGAAAATGGCGCTCGGCTTCTGGCGGAATCGCGGCGAGCCGCGCAGCCGCATCCTGGCGCTGGAAGGGGCCTATCACGGCGACACCATCGGCGGCATGTCGGTCGGCGAACGAGGTGTCTTCAATGCACCTTACGATCCGCTGCTGTTCGATGTCGAGCGGATTCCCTTTCCCGCTGAGGGCCGCGAACAGGCAACGCTGGATGCGATCACCACGGCATGTCGGAACGCCGGCGTCGCGGCGCTGATCGTCGAGCCGTTGATCCTCGGCGCCGGCGGCATGTTGATCTATCCGCCTTGGGTACTCGCGGAGATGAAGCGAATCTGCGAGGGCCACGGCGTTCTATTTATCGCCGATGAAGTGATGACGGGGTGGGGCCGCACCGGAACGCGCTTCGCCTGCGAGCAGGCCGACGTGACGCCCGATATCGCCTGTTACTCCAAGGGCCTCACCGGCGGTTCGCTGCCGCTGGCGGTGACGCTGTGCCGTGCGGATATTTTTGAGGCGCATTATTCAACGGATCGCAGCAAGACCTTTTTCCATTCCAGCTCCTTTACCGCGAACCCGATCGCCTGCGCGGCCGCCTGCGCGAACCTCGCGATTTGGCAAAATGAGCCGGTGATGGAGCGCATCGCCGCCGTGGCGCGCGCACAAGCCAGGGGCCTCGATCGCTTTCGTGAGGATCGGCGTTTTGCCAACGCCCGTCAGATCGGAACCATCGCCGCGCTTGATATCACCACGGAGGACGCCGGCTATCTGGCCGGCATCGGACCGCGTCTTTACAACGATTTCCTTGAGCGCGGGCTGCTGGTCCGGCCGCTCGGCAACACGATCTACCTCATGCCGCCGTACTGCAGCACGCCGCACGAACTCGACCGCGTCTTTGATGCGATCAGCGAAATTGTCGACGGGATCGGATAACCGAGCGTAAGTTGTTTCGGCACCGGCCGGTGGTCGCGGTCAAAAAATCGACCACCCATGGCTTCCTGCGACCGCTGCGAAGACGGTCCCCAGACTGAGCCCGAGCAGAATCCAATGCGCCCGGTGCAACCATGCAAAGGCAACGTCTGGCCGCTCGGCCGCCAGCCGATGGAAGTGGCGTTGCAAAATAAAAGGCTCACCAATGAAGAGCACGAAGGTGAACAGCAGCCAAAGGCCCACCATGGCGTCCATCCACCAGAAAGCCGGCATCCGAAACCGATCCCAAAGGTCGAGCTGCCACGTCATGTAGAGGCCGCTCAAGCCGACGATGATGACTGACGCACGAGCTTGCCAGATGAAGCGTCGCTCGATCGCCCCGAACGCCTTCAGCCGATCCGGCCCGAGATCGCCGCGCCGGAGCGCCGGCAAGGCCACCGTTGTTGCCATCGAGACGCCGCCGATCCAGACGACGACGGCAAGGACGTGCAGGGCACGCGCGACGATGATGTCATTCATGAAGCCCCCGTAAATCCCTATGGTAACTGTGCGAGCCGTCGGCTTCCGCAAGCTGTACGGCACCGCCGTTCGCCAGGGGTTGCGCAAAAGCAATTTGCTATCCTTTTCTGCGAGGCCGCATTAGTGTTCGCGAATGAGCAAAGTTCCGCCTCTGTCCCGGCAGGTCCTTTCAAACCTTGAGCTCTTTCGGGGCTTGTCGACGGCAGCGCTGGACGACGTCGTCGCCTCCGCCAGTACGCGCGCTTTTGCTCGCGATTTTCGTGTGTTCAACCAGGGTGAAACACGCGTGCGCGCTCATGTCCTTATCGATGGCTGGATCAGGATTTCTCAATCCGGCAGCGATGGAGCGCAGATCGTCGTGCGCTTCATCGGACCGGGCGACATTTTCGGTGCAATTTCCTTGTTCACGGATCGGCGCTATCCTGCCGATGCCGACACCCTGACGGATGCAACCGAGGTGAGCTGGAGCGACAGAGCTTTGCTCGACCTGATGAACAACCATCCGCAGATCGCCATCAATGCCGTTCGCATCGTCGGCCAACGGCTTCAAGAGGCACAGCATCGGGTTCGCGAACTGGCCACCCAGCGCGCGGAGCGGCGCGTGGCTCATGCGTTATTGCGACTGCTTCGTCAGGTGGGCACCACGACCTCCCGAGGCATCGTCATCCGCTTTCCGCTTCGTCGGAAAGACATTGCCGATATCGCCGGAACGACGCTTTATTCCGCGAGCCGCATTCTGAGTGCCTGGGAAAGAGCCGGCTGGCTAAAGACGCTCGACCGGCGCATTGTGGTCCAAAGTCTCTCGGACCTGATGCGGATCGCAGAGGATGAGAGCGGACAGGACATCACGCCATTACCGCCGTGAGCGATCCATGGGCCCGGCTGAGGCTTATTAGAGAAAACCCTCCCTCCGAATCCGATGGCTGGAACGGCCGTGAGATCGTGTCTTTGAGAATGAGGTGGCGGCTGCTCGGGTCATCCGTCATATCTGGTCAAAGAGGTCTGATTTTTCGGCGGAAACACCATTCTCTTCGACGAAAGTGACATTGACAGACCTGTGATCGATGGGACTTGTAGTGGTGGTACCCTGGTCGGCGCTGGTTAACGGGCGCGCCAGCCTGACTGTCAGATTCGACCCTGTCAGAATTCGACGATGAGTAAAATTGCACACGACACTTTTTGAGAGGATCATGCGCGATGAAGAAGATTTTTGAGCAGGAATTCAATGCGGCGGTATCGCGCCGATCCCTGTTGCAGGGCAGCGCCGGCCTGATCGGCGGCTTGATGCTGCCGAATGGCCTTATCATGCCGGCCTTCGCCGACGACAAGCCGGCGATCGGCACCTGGCCGGCCGGCTCGTCCGGTTCGTCGGTGTCAATCGGGGTCGCGGTGCCGCGCACCGGTACCTACGCCGTGCAGGGCGAGGACGAACTCAAGGGCTGGGAGCTGGCCGCGGAGCATCTTAATTCCGGTCACGAACTGGTCAAGAAGCTGTCGCCGAAGACCAAGAAAGGCGTACTCGGCAAAGAAGTGAAGCTGGTGGTCGCGGATTCCGGCGCCAAGCCGAACCAGGCCGTGCAGGCGGAGCAGCGCTTCATCACCGAGAACAAGGTCGTGTTGATGACCGGCTCGACTTCGAGCGCGGTCGCGGTCGCCCTCAACAAGCTGGCGCAACGCGAGCATGTGCTTTACGTCGCGGGAATCTCCGGCTCCAACGATACCACCGGCAAGGACTGCGTGCGGTACGGCTTCCGCCAGTGCTTCTACGGCGAGATGGCGGCGAACGCGATCGGACCGGTGATCGTCAAGGCTTACGGCAAGAACAAGAAGGCCGCGTACCTGACGCCCGACTATACCTATGGCCACACCACCACGGCCTCCGTCGAAAACTATCTGAAGTCGCAGGGATGGACGACCGTCACCAACCAGGTCTCGCCGCTCGGCGCACCCGACTATTCGTCCTATCTGCTCAACGTCGTCAACTCCGGTGCCGACGTTCTGATCAACGTCAACTGGGGCCACGATTGCGTGCTCTCCACCCAGCAGGCCAAGCAGTTCGGCGTGCTCGACAAGATGAAGCTCGTGGTTCCCTATCAGGTGCCGTTCCTGGCGCGCGAGACCGGCGGCCTCATGGAAGACGTCTATGCGGCCACCGACTACTGGTGGACCCTTGAGGACAAGTATCCGCTCGCCAAGATGTTCAACGAATCGTTCGAGAAGAAGTACGGCTACAAGCCGGAGTGGGGTGCCGAGAACGCCTATATCGCCGTCGTGCATTGGGCTCGCATGGTCGAGGAGGCCGGCAGCTTTTATCCGCCCGACGTCATCAAGGTCTGGGAGAAGGGCGAAACCATTCCCTCGCTGGTCGGCGACGTTCACTACCGCCCCGAGGATCACCAGTGCGTGCGCCCGGTGATCATCGTCAAGGGCAAGGCCAAGAAGGACATGAAAAACAAGGACGACTGGTACGACATCGTCGAGATCGTCCCCGGCGAAAGCGTGATCCAGAAGCCGGATGCGTTCGGCTGCAAGCTCGGCGACTACACCTGATCGAAAAGGTCCCGGCGCCGCGGCGGAAGGGTTAAGCGCCGCCGCGGCGCGGGGGTCGTATGTGTGTAGTGTGCTTCTTGCGAGCTCTATTCCGTTTTCAAACGTACCCGGCGATTGCGCGGCATGATCAACTGGCAAAATTTCGTCTCGCAACTTTTCAACGGGCTGGTACTCGGCGCGCTGCTCGCACTGATTTCGTCCGGCCTGACGATCATCTACGGAACGCTCGGGGTTCTCAACCTTGCGCACGGCGCAATGTTCATGCTCGGCGGCTATGCCGGGTATGTCGCCTACACCTATACGGATTCCTTCATCGTCGCCGTCATCGCCGGATCGCTGTTCGTGATGGTGGTGGGAGTGGCGATGGAGCGGATCATCATCCGCCGTTTCTACGGCCGGCCGGACGAAGACCAGTTGCTGGTGACCTTCGGTCTCGGCATCTGCTTCGTCGAGGTCGTGCGCCTGTTCTTCGGCAGTCTGTCGCTGACGGTGCCGACGCCGACGATCTTCGCCGGCATTACCTCGCTCGGCTTCATGTTCTATCCGACCTACCGGCTGGCGCTGGTCGTCATCATCGCGGTGGCGCTGCTGGTCCTGTTCCTCGTCCTCTACCGGACGCGGCTGGGTCTGATCGTACGGGCCGGAATCGAGGATTCGGTGATGGTGTCCTCGCTCGGCATCGACGTCTATCGCGTGTTCATGGTGGTGTTCGGCATCGGCGCAATGGCGGCGGGCTTCGCCGGCATCGTCAACGCGCCGGTGGTATCGCTGACGCCGGACATGGGCGAGGCGATCCTGGTGCAGACCTTCGTCGTGGTCGTCATCGGCGGCGTCGGGTCGTTCCCCGGCGCTATCATCGGCGGACTGATCGCCGGCGAGATCATCAGCATCACCGCGATGATAAACCCGGGCTACGCCTATATCATGCTGTTCGCCGCGATGACGCTGGTGCTGCTGCTGCGGCCGCACGGCCTGCTCGGCGCGCAAGGTCGAAGCTGACACGGGACCATCATGCTCAAACAGCGCCCCCTCGTCATCGAGACCCTCACGGCTCTCGGCCTGATCCTTGCGCCGTTCATCCTGCCGCATCTCGGCTTCGCGCCGAACACCATCAACCGCATCCTGGTGTGGGGGCTGTTCGGCATCGGATTCGATATCCTGTTCGGCTTCACCGGGCTGCTGTCGTTCGGCCAGTCGGCGTTCTACGGCACCGGCGGCTTCGTGGCGGCCTATCTGTTGACCCAGGCGGGATTCCCGCATGTGGTGACGTCGCTGTTCATCGGCATGATCGCGTCTGCGGCGGTCGGCTATCTGGTCGGGCTGATCGCGTTGCGCCGCACCGGCATCTATTTCGCGATGATTACGGTGGCGATCGCGGAGGTATTCTTCTTCGTCGAGTTCAATCCGCTGGCCGATTGGACCGGCGGCGAGAACGGCCTGCCCGGCGTGCCGACGCCGCATTTCGATCTCGGATTCGCCGACTTCCAGTTCAATACGAGCTGGTCGCTCTATGTCTTCCTCGCCTTCTGGTATTTCCTCGGCATCGTCGTGGGGCTGCGCATCGTGCGCTCGCCGGTCGGCACGATCCTGCGGGCGGTTCGCGAGAACCCGATGCGGGCGTCGGCGGTCGGCCACAACATCCATTCCTACAAGCTGACCGCATTCGTCATCGCCGCCGCCTATGCGGGCTTCGCCGGCGGTCTGCTCGGCGTGATGCAGGCGTTCATGCCGCCCGACGCCTTCATGTTCCACACCTCGGCCGAACTCGTCATGATGACGGCCATCGGCGGCACAGGCACCTTGTTCGGCACGCTGGTCGGAGCCGGAGTCTGGCTGTTTCTGCAGGACTTCCTGCAGGCCGCGCTCGGTCTCGGAGCGGCGTGGAAGCTGGTGCTGGGTGTCGTGTTCGTGCTGCTGGTGTGTTTCCTGCGGCACGGCATCATCGGCGGCATCGCTGATCTTTACCGCCTTGCCGTCGGCAAGCGCGCCCACCGGGAGCCGGTCGCGGCGCCGGCCAGCGCTTTGACCGCGGAGGAAGAACAAGAGGTTGCGGAGGCCGAGCTCGCGAAGGAGCCGGATCCGTTTCCGATGGCCCCGGTGCATCGCGCGAGCGACGGCTATTCCGGCCCGATCCTGCAGGCGACCGGCCTGACCAAGCGTTACGGCGGTCTCCTCGCCAATAGCAAGATCGATTTCACCGTCAACCATGGCGAGTTGCGCGGCATCATCGGCCCAAACGGCGCCGGCAAGTCGACGTTTTTCAAGATGTTGACCTGCGAAGTCGCGCCGACGTCGGGCAAGATCGTGTTCGAGGGGCTCGATATCACCGGGATGAACGTCACCGACGTCTGCCAGCTCGGTCTGACTAAAAGCTATCAGGTCAATCAGTTGTTCTCCGCACTGACCGTGCGCGAGAATCTGACCATCGCGGCGCTCTCGGAATTGCGCGGCAAGTTCCGCCTCGACATATTCCGCAGTCTCGGCAACATTCCGGGATTATCCGAGCAGGTCCAACGCACGCTGGAACTGGTCAATCTGACGACGCGGCCGGACACGCCGGTGTCCGAACTCGCCTATGGCGAAAAGCGCCGGCTGGAAATCGGGCTGGCGCTGGCCACCTCGCCAAGCCTGCTGCTGCTCGACGAGCCGCTCGCCGGCATGAGCCCGCGTGAGCGCGTGGAGACGGTCAAGCTGCTGAAGTCCATCAGCAAGGGCCGCACCATGATCATCATCGATCACGACATGGATGCGCTGTTCGAACTTGCCGAGCGCGTCACGGTGCTGCAGGAAGGCCGGGTGCTGGTCGAGGGAACGCCGGACGAAATCAAGAACAACGCTGCGGTCCAGGAGGCCTATCTCGGAGGTGTAAACGGAGTGCTCACCGCATGAGCCTGCTCGAGGTCAACGGTCTGAACAGCTATTATGGGGATTCCCATATCCTCTTCGATGTCTCGATGCGTGTCGAGCGCAACGAGGTCGTGGCGCTGCTCGGGCGCAACGGCGCCGGCAAGAGCACCACGCTAAAGAGCCTGATGGGCGTAGTCACGCCACGGGCCGGCAGCGTGATATTCGACGGCACCGACGTTGCAGGCCGCAAGAGCCACAAGATCGCGCAGGCCGGAATGCAGCTCGTGCATGAGGAGCGCCGCATTTTCGGCAGCCTCAGCGTCGAGGAAAACATTGTGCTCGCGGGGCTGACGGCTTCGAAACGCTGGCCGCTCAATCGCATCTATGAGATGTTTCCCCGGCTGAAGGAGCGGCGGAACAATCGCGGCAACGAGCTGTCCGGCGGCGAGCAGCAGATGCTGGCGATCGCGCGCGCGCTGATCCGCGATCCCAAGATCATCCTGCTCGACGAGCCGTTCGAGGGGCTCGCGCCGGTGATCGTGAAAGATCTCATGAAGGCCTGCCGCGATCTGGCTGCCGCCGGTCAGACCATCGTGCTGGTGGAGCAGAACCTGGCGGCAACGCTCGCGCTCGCCCAGCGCATCTATATCATCAACAACGGCCATATCGTGCATGAGGGGCCGGCCCGGGAACTCAAGGCGCAGCCGGACATCCTGCAACGCTACCTCGGCGTTTAGAGCATTTTCGAGCGAAGCATGTCCTCGGGCTTGACCCGAGGATGGATGCCGGTTCGCATCAAGAAAACGCGTCAAACCAAAATCATGGAGCCCCGCCTCTGATTCCATCAGAAGCGAGACTCTATGGCATGATCCCCGAAAAGTAGAAACCGGTTTTCGGATAAGGTCATGCTCAATCAATAGGCCCGGGCATCCCGATGACGATGATCGAGAGTCTCCGTCAGGCAGGAAACGAGCTACCCGCCGAGCGCGGCGATCAGCCGGGCCGCGTGATTGTCGAGCACCGCGGCATCCTCTTTCCGGCTCTGGGGCGGCAGCAGGTCAACCCCCGACTTCATCGGCATGACGTGCATATGCAGGTGAAACACCACCTGTCCGCTGGCGGCTTCGCTGAACTGCTGGACGATGATGCCTTCCGCATCGAAGGCCTTCATGGCGGCGATCGCGATCGTCTTCGCGGTTCGCGCGACTTCTGCTAAATCGTCCGCTGAAATATCGAGGATTCCGCGGGCAGGGGCTTTCGGGATCACCAGCGTGTGGCCCGGCACGCGCGGCATGATGTCGAGAAACGCGAACGTGCGTGCGTCTTCATAGACCTTGAAGCAGGGGAGCTCGCCGCGAAGAATTTTCGCGAAGGCGTTCTGATCGTCGTAGGCCGGCACCGTTCCCACCATGTCTGTCCCGGGTTTGCTTAAATCCGCGTTTGGCTTGTCACCGCATCGCCGGCCCGCTTGCGCTGGTCTCCGCGCAAGCTGGGACTGAAAGCTACTCCCGGCTGCGCGATCGCTCCGCTGGCTTTGTCAGGCCAAGCTGGCTGATCCGCTCGCGGGTGAGCTGATCCCGCGCGCCTTCTTCGATCAGCAGGTCAATGAACGCCAGCCGCTTCGATTCGTCGGTCGCCTCGGCCAGCAGGTTCCGATAGCGCTCGTAGTCGTATCCCTTGTCCGGTTTATCCATGGATGCGTCTCGCAGACCTTTCATTGCGCCAATCCTACGCGTGTCCTTGCAATCGCGCCACGCGCTATGCACAGATTCGGGCGGTCAGCGCCGTCAAACGTGGACGCGGTTCCCGCGGTACCAGGGCGGTCAATTGCAGGGATGCGGGCGGCCATCCTGCCCGCGATAGGAGGCGGCGCTCTGCTTGCATCGCACGTGGGCCGGTCCGTCGTAATAGGCGAAGGGTTGATCCGGCGTAACGGCGGGTCCGTAGTTGTGGAGATAGATATCGGTCTCGGACGAATGATGTTGGTGGTACTTATGGTTATGGTGCTTGTGGTGATGAGACCGCGCCAGCGCCGGCGCCGAGACGGCCATCGAAACCACGGCGGCCGCAGCCAGAATCCTCAAAGTCATCATCGGGCCGATCTCCTGTGCTGCGGATGGCATGGCGGGTGCCCTTGTGTGTGGATCAAACCGGAATTTGATGCAGGTTGGTTTCATGTTCGGGCCGGCCTCAGTCGCTGTCAATGGCCGTTATCAGTCGCCGGCTGTGATGCTTGGCCCGTATTCTTGAGCATTGACGGGCGCCTGCGGGCGCGGGACAACGCCGCCAGATCATGATATTCGACCCTGAAATCCCATAAGAATTCCCCGGAAAGGACCCAAGATGACGCTGCACACAGGACGGCACTTTCTCCAGATTCCAGGCCCCACCACTGTGCCTGACCGCGTGCTGCGCGCCATCGATATGCCCGTTCTGGATCATCGCGGTCCGGAATTCGCTGTGCTTGGCTTTGAGGTGCTGGCCGGCATCCAGCGGATTTTCCGCACCAAGCAGCCGGTCGTCATCTATCCGTCGTCGGGCACCGGCGCCTGGGAAGCCGCGATCGTCAACACGCTGTCGCCGGGCGACAAGGTGCTGATGGCGGAGACCGGTCAGTTCGCCACGCTGTGGCTCGGGATGGCCGAGAAGTTCAAACTCGACGTCGATGTGCTGCCGACCGATTGGCGCCGTGGCGCGCCGCTGGACCTGATCGAGGAGCGGCTCAAGGCCGATCGGGAGCACAAAATCAAGGCTGTCATGATCGTGCACAACGAAACCTCGACGAGCTGCGTCACCTATCCGCTCGAGGTCCGCAAAATCCTCGACCGCGCCAAACATCCCGCGCTGTTGATGGTCGACACCATCTCCGGTCTCGGCGCGCTCGAATACGAGCATGACGCCTGGGGTATCGACGTGTCGATCGCGGGGTCCCAGAAGGGCATGATGTTGCCGCCGGGCCTCGGGTTCAACGCGTTGTCGGAAAAGGCCCTGGCGGCCTCGAAGGCCAACACCTCGACGCGGTACTACTGGGACTGGCACGCCATGATCGCCAACAACAAGCAGGGCTCGTTTCCCTTCACGCCGGCCACCAATCTTCTGTACGGCCTGAAGGCTGCGGTCGCGATGATGGAGGAGGAAGGTCTGGAGAACGTATGGGCTCGCCACGAGCGTCACGGCGCCGCAACTCGGGCCGCTGTGAAGGCGTGGGGGCTGGATCTCGTCTGTCAGGATCCGCACGCCTATTCGCCGGCGCTGACCGCCGTCATGGTGCCTGATGGACACGACGCCGACGCCTTCCGCAAGGTGGTGCTCGACAATTTCGACATGTCGCTCGGCGCCGGCCTCAACAAGATCAAGGGCAAGGCCTTCCGCATCGGCCATCTCGGCCATCTCAACGACCTGTCGCTGATGGGAGCGATTGCCGGCATCGAGATGAGCCTCGACCTCGCCAAGCTGCCGCATCGCGCCGGCGGCGTCGCGGCGGCGATGGAGGTGCTCAAGGGACGCGACGTGGCCGCGATGCCGAAGGCCGCGGTTGCCTGAGTTGGGATCGTCGGGGCGGGGCGGCTACGCGCCGCCCCGCCCCGCCATTTGACGTAAACAGGGAAGAGCGGGCGCACTGGACGCTCACGGCCACCACAAAGATCTGCTCTATGTCGTCGAGGACGGTATCGCGTGTCTGACCTTCAACCGTCCGCAGGCGCGCAACGCGCTGACGTTCGATGTACGAGCGGATGGCAGAGATTTGCGAGAGCATCACCTTGGGATCCTCGAGATTGAGCGTCATTGCGTGCTTGTTGCGGTGCAGGTTCTGGAAATCCGAACAATGGCGTGGGCCGCTGGGCTGTTCGCCGTCGGCATCCGTCAGCGCCTCGATCTTGATGACGTTGGCGCCCCAATCCGCCAGTTGCCGCACGGCGGTTGACCCCGAGCGGGCACGGGTGAGGTCGAGAACCGTGAATGCGAAAGAGCCTGGGAGGTGCGGGGAGAAGCCATTCATCGAACTCCGGAAGGTAGCAATCGGGAAGGTCACGAGGTGCATCCGACGATTACCCATTCTGTTTGCCACAACAGCCAAGGCAAAGACGATCAACCGCCCGTGCAGCGACTCGGTGGCAGCGTAGCCCGATGCATCGTGGCGGCAGCCATCGCACGTGACGACTACGGAGCGGGTATTGGCTACCCTGGTGGGTGAATTCGGGGGGACTGCGGCCTAGCGCCGCCGTGCAAACCACGACATGACCGATGTCACGGCAAGCGCGCCGATGATGAAAAGCCCTATTCTTCCGGTGGATGATGGTATCGCAATAGACGCCAAAGCGAGGCCGACGAGACCGAGATTGAGTGCGAAAACCGTGCCGACTACACCGGTGACCGTGAAGCCGTTGGCGGCGGCGCGTTGATAAAAATGCGAGCGGTGGGCGATCCAGATTTTGTCACCCGCGATCAAGCGGCGAAGCATTGTCGCCGTAGCGTCGGCCAGATAGTAAAGCGGTAGCAGCAAGGCTGCGATGAGGTGGCCCCGATAGGCAAGCTCCAGCAGGCACCATCCTAGAAGCAGCCCGATCGGCAGACTGCCGACATCGCCCAGGAAGACCTTGGCAACAGGGCGATTGAACGGCGCAAATCCGACCATTGCGCCACCGAGCGCGGCTGCAACCAGACTGATCATCGGATCCAGATCGCCGGTCAGGCCCAATGTGACCAGAGCTGCGGTGATTGGGACGGTTTCGGCAACCGTCATCAAGTCTAGCCCGTCCATGAAATTGACCAGGTTGACGAACCAAAGCCCTGCGACCAGCAGAACGCCGCGCTCCAGCCAGAGCGGGTAGGCCGGGACAATGTGCAGGTTGGTAGGCGCGGTCAGAAAAACTGTGCCGACGGCAAGCGTCTGCAGGACCAAGCGCGGCAGCACCGGGATCGGCTTAAGGTCGTCGGCCGCACCGACGGCTGCGATAAACAACGTTGCGCCAAAGACGGACGCGGGAATTCCTAATTCGATTGATTGCGACAGCGCCATGAAGATACTTGCAACGATCAGCGTCGCGCTGATCACGGCAAGACCGCCACCTTGCGGTGTGGGGGTCTTGTGCGAGGAACGTGCGTTCGGCCTCGCCAACGCGTAGCGCGAAAGCAAAGGGTGCAGTGCCCACGTCATTGCCGACGAGAGGATTGCCGCCAGGACAATGCTCAACAGCAGAAGTAGCGGGCTCAACGGCAGTACTCCAAGGCAAATAGTCGATGAATGCTGATTGTGGTCGTATACTTTTCGGAGCTTCTCCGTCGAGAGATCCTACCCGCGAGGGAGCAGCCAGTCCGGTGGAGGACCACCGTTTCTAATGCAGCATTTCTAATGCTACATGCAGGGTCAAGAGCGGCTCGAAATTTCGACGGCTCGCGTTTGCAGCACCATCCCCCCGGCAACTCCCACGCCAAGGACATACATCCATCCTTCATGGAAATCGAATAAGTGAGAGTTAAAGAGGGATGTCATCATGTTTTGAGCCACAACCAACAGGCCGACCCAATCGGCCAAACTAGTGCCGCGAAAAAGTGATAGATGAAATAACCACATCGCGTAGAGCACTAAAATCCCCAGGCTCCCCCACTGTACCGCCGCGTTAAGCGTTTGGTTATGCGGGTTGTTGACGACCTCCGCGGCTGCACCCGTCTGACCCACGGCGGCGGCGGTAAAAAGGCCCTGAACCGATCCCGTTCCATGTCCTGCGAGAGGAGCGTCTACAAAAAAACGCAGCGACTTGCGCCAAAACTCTAGCCGCAAGCCGATCGAGGTTGCCTGGTCCGAAGTTTCGTATTGATCGTATTGTGAGGAAAAGCTGGCGACTCGGGATTGCAGAGAAGGGGACGCAAACCACATCACAACGCCGGCAAGGAGAGTTGTGCATGAGACGGCGATCATGCGTCGGGGCGTCAAATGCAAAAACATGAATATGCCGAGCATAACCGGCATCGTTACCAAAGCCGTTCGCGAGACCACGACGAACATCATGTTCGCAACAAAACTCACGGCGACTATGAGAAGTAATGCGGCCTCCTTAATCCGTTTTTGCAGTAAGAGGTGCACAACAGGATAGGCCAAGGCTACCGCGCACAGCGCAAATTCCTGGCTCTGGTCGATATAGTTCTTGATCGGAACCCCGTAATACGCGCCGGATTTGAGGGCAAGCCGCGGATCAAAGGCGACGATCCACGACATGATCATCAGAAGCGCGCATGACACCAAAAATGCGGTGAACACCCATTGTCCCCGGGACGAACGTCGAAAATGATAAATGAGGAGGGGAATGACGAGCAGTTTGGCCAACGGCCCGACGGCGTGTAGTCGTGCGGTCCACGGCGCGCTTGACCACAACGTACCAGCCAAGGCCAGCACGAAGAATGCGACCGGTAGAATGCAGATCGGGCGCTTGAACAATTGCAGCAAAGTGGGCTCGATCGTTGGCACCAGCGCGAAGAGCCATATAACAGCGAAGATGGCAGGCAGCGAGGTTGACCACGGCAGCGACGCGGCGATCAATACGGCCAAAATATCGAGATTTCGAAGTGCGGTCGCCGGACTGAGGCGCAGATTGATCACAAGGCCATCCCATCTCTGCTCTGATCGAATGTGGTGTCCGCGCGCTCCAATTCGTGCGGGAGATGTTCGGTTCATTTGGGGCAGGGGACTAGCGTGAATCACGTAAGCGGGCAACATCAACGTTTTCCAAGGGGAGTCGCTTGCGACAATACCGCGATGATAGGTCTGTGTCGCCGAACCGTGGGCGTCCCCGAGGACCGATCGAACGTGAATAAGGGCCATGCCGTACCTCCAAAACGCCGTATCATTGAGGTGTTGGCGAGATATTATTTCCTCTCCCCCGACGTGCGATGCTCGCCGATGAGCCAGGCCTCGTCGCGTGGAAGATGTTGCTGGCCCTTGTCCTTGATGCGCGGCGGAGGCCCATCGGCGGTCCACACGCGAACAGCGGCGAAGCGGTCTTTCAACCGCTCCTTGGTTCCGTTTCGCCAGCTCACATTTTGTCATCTGGCATTGGCCAGGATGTCTTCGCCGGTACCGACAGGATATCTGGAATACGCCGCTTGCGGGGACGTCCCCGACCGGCCACCGGAAAGATCAGCTTCGCCCCAGCCGGATAAACTTTCTGACGCCCCGGAATGCCGACCGCCCAAGCCAGCCCACGGGCAGTGAGCCCCTGACGGAACGGCGCGCTGAGCCCGTAACCGGCATCCGCCAGCGCACAACCGAAGCGAACACCGGCTGCGATCGCGCGATCAATCTCGACCAGTGCGATCTCCGGCTTGGTCCGCACTGCGCGATGCTCGACAGGAACGCCGGCACGTTCCAATCGCGCCGGATCGCTCGTCCAGCTCTCGGGAACGAAGAGACGCAGTGTGATCATCATTGGCATTTCACCCCGCGCAAGCGTTAGCGACACCAACCGAATGATCGCCCTTCTTCGGCATCACCGTGTCGTCGATGACCAGCACCGCATCCTCGCCGCCGACGAGACGGCCGGCCTGAACCAGCAGTTTCGACTCCAACGGCGCCGTGTCCCAGACGTCATCAGCAATAAAGTGGTGCAGTTAATCATATCGCCCGCTGCAAACCGTTCTGCATCGGCTGCACACTTTTGCGATCGCCTGGACCGATCAGTCCTGCAACGTACTTCACGCCGATAGATATTGCGAAGGTCGACAATGATCGGCTGCTTCAATCTCCTGCTTCAGACGCTGCAGATTCAGAAATTGCGCTCATTCGGTGACGATAACCAGAGCACCCGCGTTGTGCGCACAGGTGTAGCCCCAAACCTGACAACTTTGCACTATTTTGCGGCATTTCCTTTTGTTCTTTCGATATTTCAAACAGGTAGCTTGAAGTTCCTCCGTCGCGGGCTTAATTGGACGCCGAGATCATCCCGCCCTATCGTGGTATATGCAGTTTCGGCCAAACCCCACACAACGATGGATCTAAAACGGAAGAGCCGGCCCCGGCCGGATTGGCGGACGCCATTCGAATGACACCAGTTTCCCATCTTACGTCGCGCAATCTTCTCATAGCCGTCCACGACGCGCTGGCGACCGTCGCGGCGGTTCTGGTTAGTTTCTATGTCCGGTTTGGAACCGCTCAGCTCGATGATCGCTTACCGCTGCTCCTGACGATATTGCCGCCGTTCGTCATCCTGAGCGTCATTGTCTGTTACATCTTCAACCTCACGACCACCAAGTGGCGGTTTATCTCTTTCCCTGACGTCTTCAATATCGTGCGCGCGGCGACGGTGCTGACCGTTGCGCTGATCGCGCTCGATTATATTTTTGTGGCTCCGAACGTTCAGGGAACGTTCTTTTTCGGCAAAGTCACCATTGTTCTGTATTGGTTTCTTGAGATCTTTTTTCTCTCCGGTCTTCGTTTTGTCTATCGCTATTTTCGCTACACCCGAACCCGTAACAAAGCGCGAATCAGCGATGCCGCGCCGGCGCTGCTGTTGGGACTAACCGCCGACGTGGAGATTGCGCTCAGGGCGATCGAGAGCGGCGCGATCAAGCAATTCTGGCCTGTTGGTATTTTGTCGTCGTCGGCCGCCGACCAGGGACAGCTCGTGCGCAACACACCGGTGCTGGGCAGCGTCGACGATCTGAAGGAGGTCGTTTCCGACTTTGCGTACCGCGACAAAGCGATCAAACGCCTAGTGTTGACGGCTTCGGCGTTCAATGCCGAGTCCAAACCGGAATCAGTGATCATCCAGGCCCGTCAGCTCGGCTTGATCGTGAGCCAGCTTCCGTCATTACAGGATGGTTATGCGCCGCAACTTAGACCGGTTGCTGTCGAGGATCTGCTGTTGCGCTCCAGTGAAAAAATTGACTATGCGCGCCTCGATGCATTTGTTCGAAACAAGGCGGTTATCGTCACCGGCGGCGGCGGATCAATCGGGTCGGAGATTTGCGATCGTGTGGTCACATTCGGTGCCGCGCGGCTCCTTGTCATTGAAAATTCTGAGCCTGCGCTGTATGCGACCCTAGAAACTACGCGAACGGGTGAGGCATCCGTTGAGGGGCGGATTGCCGATGTGCGCGATCGCGCCCGCATCAGCCAGCTGATGAATGAATTCAAGCCGGATATCGTGTTTCACGCGGCGGCGCTCAAGCATGTCCCGATCCTGGAACGGGACTGGACCGAGGGTATCAAAACCAACATTTTCGGCTCGATCAATGTTGCGGACGCTGCTGTTGCGGCCGGCGCGGAGGCCATGGTGATGATTTCCACTGACAAGGCGATCGAGCCGGTCTCCATGCTCGGCCTGACCAAACGGTTCGCTGAGATGTATTGCCAGGCGCTGGATGAACAACTTGCGGAGAAAGCGCCGCCTGTCGCCCCTGCGCGCCTGATTTCGGTGCGGTTCGGCAATGTGCTCGCATCAAAGGGTTCCGTGGTCCCGAAGTTCAAGGCGCAGATCGAGGCGGGGGGGCCCGTCACGGTTACCCATCCGGACATGGTCCGCTACTTCATGACCATCCGCGAGGCTTGCGATCTCGTCATCACCGCAGCAGCTCACGCGTCATCCGGAACCAACCGGAACGTATCGGTGTACGTCCTCAACATGGGGCAGCCGGTAAGGATCGTCGATCTCGCCGAACGCATGATCGAACTGTCAGGCTTGCAAGTTGGCCGTGATGTCGAGATCGTTTTCACCGGAGTACGGCCGGGCGAGCGGCTCAACGAGATCTTGTTCGGAAATAAGGAAATGACGGTCGAGATCGGCATCAAAGGCATTCTTGCGGCGACGCCTAAGCAGCCATCAATGCAGGCCTTGCGCGCCTGGATCGCGATCTTGGAGGAGGCGATCGAACGCGACGACCGCGGCGCGATCAAGGCGGCGCTGATCGAGGCTGTACCCGAGTTTAGCCGCCAATCGGCGTAATCACCGTGATGGTTATTTACGCGGCCGCGAAGCGACGTTCCCTGCTCCGCGACGTCAATCCATAGAGCAATCGGATCGCTGACGTGGCCTGCTTGCCGGGCAAGCCTCTGCAGTTACCCCACCACGCAATAGATGAGATGATGAGCTCGCAGCGAAGTATCGTCCTCGGCGGCACCGGCCTGGTGGGAAGCCATATCGTCCGTCAGTTGGTCATGGCCGGAGAACGGCCACTGACGCTATCGCGGCGACCGCGCACAGATGACCATGTTGATTGGCTGCAGGGCGACTTGGCGCGGCCCGCCGATCTAGCGCTGCCTCTAGTCGAGCAACTGTTCTGTACCGTCAATATTCAGCTTCTGGCCGATGCGTTGCCGTGCGTTGCTACGCCCTCGTTGCGGCGTGTGGTTGTTTTTACTTCGACAAGTATCGTTACCAAGGCCAATTCAGAAATTGAATCCGAGCGCGAAGGCGTGCGACGGCTCGCCGAGGGCGAACAACGGTTGATCGCTGTCTGCGACCGGCTGGGGATAGGTTGGACCATCCTGCGGCCTACGCTCATCTACGATGAGGGACGCGATGCCAACATCACGCGGCTGGCGGGACTTATCGGACGGTTTGGTTTCTTGCCGCTGCTAGGCGGCGGCACCGGTCTGCGTCAGCCGGTGCACGCGGAGGATCTGGCAATCGGCGCGCTGGCGGCAATGGCTGCTCCTGCGGCGGCGAACAAGACCTATGTGCTGGCGGGATGCGATGTCATGACCTACCGTGAAATGGTGGGACGCATTTTTGACGGAATGGCGAGATCCCGGCGTTTGATCTCGGTACCGCCGTGGGTCTGGCGAGCCGCCTTTCTGGCCATGAAGCCGATGCTCCCACATGCCAATGTGGAGATGGGAATCCGCATGGCGCAAGACATGAATTTTGACTCCTCGGCGGCGCAAGCGGATTTTGGCTGGAATCCACGCGGGTTTCACCCGCAGTTCCTGTCGCGTTAGAGCGTCGGGCGATCATTTGGAATCGCGGCGGATTGAACGAAGCCGCTGCCGCGGCGTGCGGGGCAAGGTGGCGTAGATCGCCTCCTGCCTGAGAGGATGTGGGTGTTGCAGCCCACCCTCTCAGACGGGAGTATTGAGATGGCTGATTTGAGCCCTCTTCGCCGCCGCATGATCGAGGACATGACGGTCCGCAATCTGTCGCCGGCGACGCAACGATCCTACATCAGCGCGGTTTCGAAGTTCAGCCGCTATTTCGGCCGATCGCCGGATCGGTTGGAGCTGGAAGACGTCCGCGCCTTCCAAGTGCATCTGGTTTCGCCGGGACTGTCAGGAATTTCGTGTGCGGGCGTGCATAATGGGTAAAAAGGATTCCCACTATGACCCGACGCAAAGACTCTGCGATACCAAATGATCTTCTCGACCAGCTTCTGGCGGGAGGCGCAGCCAGTGCAGCCTTCGAACAGGGCGGCCTGCTGGATTCGCTCAAGAAGGCTCTGACCGAGCGCGCGCTAAACGCGGAGATGGACCATCATCTGGCGAGCGGCGAAGACGCTGGCAATACGCGTAACGGCTACGGCCGCAAGACCGTGACGACGGAGACCGGCAAGCTGGAGATCGACATACCGCGCGATCGCCAGTCGAGTTTCGATCCGCAGTTGATTGCCAAGTATCAGCGCCGTTTTCCCGGCTTCGACGACAAGATCGTGTCCATGTATGAGCGCGGCATGAGCACCCGGCAGATCACCGGGCACCTGCGCGATCTGTACGGCATCGAGGTGTCGCCGGACCTGATCTCAACGGTGACGGACGCCGTTCTCGACGAAGTCGCCACCTGGCAGCAAAGACCACTCGATCCGGTTTATCCGCTGATCTTCTTCGATGCGATCCGGGTCAAGATCCGCGACGAAGGGATGGTCCGCAACAAGGCCATCCACATCGCGCTGGGGGTCCGCGCCGACGGCGCCAAGGAGGTACTCGGCCTGTGGCTCGAGCAGAACGAAGGCGCCAAATTCTGGCTGCGGGTGATGAACGAGCTCAAGAACCGCGGCGTCGATGATATCCTGCTGGCCGTCGTTGATGGCCTGAAGGGCTTCCCCGATGCGATCACCGCTGTGTTCCCGGAGGCAGTCGTCCAGACGTGCATCGTCCACCTGCTGCGCAACTCCATGGACTTCGTGTCCTGGAAAGACCGCAAGGGGCTGGCGACAGCGCTCAAGGACATCTACCGCGCCGTCGATGCCGATGCGGCCGAAAAGGCGCTGGCGGCGTTCGAGGCCGGCCCCTGGGGCCAGCGCTACCCCGCCATCGGCCAGAGCTGGCGGCGCGCCTGGGGCGAGGTCATCCCGTTCTTTGCCTTCCCTGCCGAGCATTGGGACCATCTGCGCACGTCGGATGAGATCGACAAGCAGTTTCTTTCCGGTCGTGATATTATTCTGCTGCGTAGGCGACCTCGTGGCGGAGCACGGTGCATCGGCTGAAAGCGCTGCCGGGCAGCCTTATTCGAGCCTTGCCGGATTGAGGCGCCCGCGCGCCTTTTTTGGCGGGCGCGGGCGCCAGGCTTCGACAAAGTGCTCGTAGCCCTTCTGTGCCTGTTCGGCGACGCGCACTTCCTGGTTCCGGAGTTCCTTGACGTTGTAGGCGTAGGCGGGGCCGCGCGTGTTGCCTTTCTTCTGCGGTCGGCCGGCTTGCAACTCCATGCCGCGCATTTTGTGGGCAACGAGACTGGGGCGTGCCCAGAGGTAGTTCGTTTCTTTCGTCAGCATATGCCAGCACAGGACGGTCAGCTTGCGCGCCACTGCAACGGCAGCGACCTGATGGCCCCGCCTGGCCCGGACGCGGACGAAGAAGGCATGGAGTGGGCCTGGCGTCTTGGCGGCTGCCCAGGCGGCTTCCACCAGCATCGCGCGGGCATGACTGCGTCCGACCTTGCTGATCCGCCCGTGATGGGCTGCCCCAAGCCCCGACTGGCGCACGCGTGGGTTCAGGCCGAAGTAACTCACCAGCTTTTGGGGGTTGGAAAAGCGGCCTATATCGCCGATCGCCGCCACTAGCCCGGCGGCCACCGTGAGATTGACGCCAGTGATTGTGAGCAGCCGTTCGATCGCCGCATCGCTGAGGGCGCCCTCAGCGATCTCCCGGTCAAGCACGCCGAGATCCTCTCCCAACCGATCCAGTTCCCGGATATGACGCTCGATCGCGGCGCGCTCGTCATCCGGCACCTGCTGTCGGATGAGCCAGGCACGACCGAGCCGCCCGAACAGGTCGGCATGAGGGCACTGCGGAATCAGGTGAGCATAGAGGATCGAGTGCACCTCGTTCTCGAGCCGGCGCGCCGTCACTGCCTCCGGCTTAAGCGTATGGTCAAGCGTAGACACAACACGATCTCCGATTCAGAGATCGTCACACTCGCCGATCGTAAACGTCAGGAAAAGGTGCAGTCAAAACACCGCTCTGATGTCCGCTGTCAATACACCAAGCGTGCAATATCGCCCCTTCGTCCCTTACGAGGAATGGCAGTTCAATCTGATGGTCGCGCATGGGTGGGGGCGGAACTGTAGGACGTCGGTGATCAAGCTCTGATGCGCGGGTTGGATACCGCATTCCCGATTATGCGTCCGGGGCTGTTCCTATCTTACTGCGGGCGTCGGTCATTGCCGGCCACAAAGCGTCTGACGGGCATTCCCCTGCCGTCGTTCCGCCCCCGCCCATACGCGAGATGATCTTGTTCTTCATGACGATCTATTGCAACCTCGGCTGCGCCTCCCTTGCAACGGCCCACATGAAGCCGACCAATTCGCGAGCGATCGCCGTGCAGACTACCGTCGTCCGCTTGCCCCGTCCGATCAACATCCGGTAACGTGCGGTCAATCGGCTCTGCGCTTTCCATGCGATCTCGCGCACCGCTTGCGGCGCTTGCTCTGATGTCCGCTGTCAATACACCAAGCGTGCAATATCGCCCCTTCGTCCCTTACGAGGAATGGCAGTTCAATCTGATGGTCGCGCATCGGCGACGATCAGATCTACGCCGCGCAATGTCTGCAACGCCCGGACGACCGGCGCGAGAGACCACTCGGGCACAAACTCCTCGATCACCCTTTCCAGTCTTTCCACTCGTTCTTTCGAGATGCGGACCGCCTCAACCATTTCCTGGAGAGCGATCTGATGGGCGGGATGTTCAAACTTCTGTTCCTGCAGCCAGCGCAGGTAGCGCATCGTCCAGCCCTTCTTGCGGGGATAGATACGGCCATGCTTGAGCATGAAAGCGCTGATCTGCTGCCGATGCACGCGTAATGTCTCGACGGCGGCCGCACGAGCGCGCACAAGATCCCGCATGGCCTCATGACCCTCGTCCGGAACCCATACCGCCGTCAGCTCGCCGGCCCTCAACAGCCGGGCGAGCGATAGCGAGTCCCGCCGGTTTGTCTTCACCCGATCGCCCGGCTTCCTTGGGATTAACGTAAGCGCGATTTTCTCCGCACGTTGACGCCCGCGATATTGACGGACGGCCTTCGTATCGGGGCGATACTGACCCGTTCAGGCAGTGGCGGTTTTGGGGAGGTTGAAGGGCAGCAGGTCGGTAATATCGGCGTCGCCCGCGCGCTGAGGCAACTCGGTGAGAACGTGGCGCAACCACGCTAACGGCTCGACGCCACAGGCGCGGCAGGTCAGCACCAAGCTGTAGACGATGGCGCTGGCCTTGGCGCCCTCAACGGTATCGCTGAACAACCAACTTTTCCGGCCAGTGGCAAAGATTCTGATATCGCGCTCCAGAAGATTATTATCGATCGGCATCCTGCCGTCTTCGGTGTAGCGCGTCAGATAATCCCATTGGTTTCGGGTGTAGGATACGGCGTCGCCAAGCTTGCTGTCCGGCAAGACCCTCGGGGCGATTTGATCGAGCCATTTCTTGAGAGCATTCAGGACGGGAATGCTGTGTTGCTGGCGGAAGCGGCGAATGCATTGATCTGGCATTTCGCCTTTGTCCGGTTTTTTGTCCCGCGCCTGCCTTTCAACCCGGTAGAGTTGTTCGAAGAACCGGAGCGCCTGTTCCGGCGGGCCGCCGCCTTTCTTTCTCGCCTTTAGGGCATCGACGAAGCGCCGCCTCGAATGGGCCATGCATCCAATGTGGGTGGCCCCTTCCAGCGTGCGCCAGGCGGAATAGCCGCCGCTCATCACTATGCCGCGGTAATCGCCGAGGAAGGTCTGCGGGTGTATTTGGCCGCGGCCCGGCTGATAATCGAGCAGCACGATCGGCTCGTCACTGTCCTCGCCGCTCCGGTATGCCCACATATATGACATGCTGGCGGCCTCCCGATCCTTTTCCTTCAGGACCTGAACAGTCGTCTCGTCACCATGGATGAGGGGCTGCGATCGGAGCCGCAGCTTCAGCGCGTCATAGATTCGGGACAGATGCTTTTCGCTCGAGCCAATCACCCAGTGGCCCAGAGCGCCACGGCTGACAGGAACACCGGCGCGCTCGAAGGCCTGCGCCAGCCGGTAGAGCGGCGTGCCGTCGACATACTTGTGAACCAGCGCGAACGCCAGCGTTGAGGCCGTGGCGATGCTGCCCGGCAAGGGTTGTGCGGGCATCGGCGCGATCACGACCGGCGTGTTGATCCCGGTGCGGTCGCAATGACGGCACGCATATTTGAAGCGAACATTCTGCAGGACCTTCGCCTTCACCTCGATATGAAGCTGTTCGGTAACGGTTTCGCCCATGCGATGCATCCGGCCACGACAGCAAGGACACGCCTTCTGGTCGTCGGGAAGGTCATACTCGACGCGCTCGCGCGGCAGGTTTTCCGGCAGCGGTCTGCGGCCACGTTTCTTCCCCGTCGTGCTTTCGGCGGGTGGCAAACCTGTGTCCGGAGGTTCGACGACATCGCACTCTTCGCTGCCGGCGCGATCCGCGACGGCCGCCTGCTCGGCTTCATTGAAGAGACGATCGACGTGCTTTTCGCTGCGTGGCGCAAAACGATGCAGGCGTGCCAGCGCCAGTTCTTCCTCGAGCTTGACGACGCGCTCCGTGAGCTGACGGTTGTCCGCCTGCAGCGCAGCGATGCGAGCCAACAGCACTTCAACGCTCGGATCGCCGGTTCGATTCATTGGATTCTTGAATCTGAACCGTTCCGACGCGTCAACCGCTCAACTCGAGAGTTCAGCCGGCAACCTGATATTGCCGCACCGGATGGCGGACCATCGCATCGATATCGATGCCGTCGAGGATCCAGTGCAATTGCTCGGTGGTAAGCGTGACGACCGCCTCTTGGCGGCGCGGCCATCGGAACTTGTCCTCGCTCAGCCGCTTCAGGACCAGCACAAAGCCGGATCGGTCGAAGAACAGCAACTTCATCCGGTCGCAACGGCGATTGCAGAACGCAAAAACCGCCGAAGCAAACGGATCGAGCGCCATCGTCTCCTGGACCAGAACCGCAAGGCTGTTGATGCCAGCCCGGAAGTCGATCGGCTCACGGTGCAGATAGACCTGCAGGTCAGCGCCCAGTCTGAATGCGGATTCCGATTTATTCCGGCCGGGTATTCCGATTTGAAGCCGGCCACTGTTCCGACATGAAGCCGGCCACCGTTCCGAAATGAAACCGGCCGGCATTTTGATTTGAAGCCGGCCGGGTTTTTGGAAGTCGGCGTTTTCGTTTGGGTCAGTCCCTCAGGCATCAAGTCCCTCGTTGACCAACGAGGGGAAGCGGATGCCGGCCAAGAGAGAACTGACCATGCGACAGATACGACAGATGCTGCGGCTTGCCCGTGATGGGGTGAGCGCCCGGGAGATCGGGCGCACGCTCGGCGTGGCGCGCAGCACGATCCAGGACAATCTCAAGCGTGCCTCGACTGCCGGGCTGGCGTGGCCTTTGGCGGGCGATCTGACCGACGCCGTTCTTGAACAACGTCTGTTTGCCCATGCCGGCGTCAGGCGTGGCTTCCGCCGGTGCAGTGAACCGGATTGGGCCTCGTTGGCCTGTGAGCTGAAGCGGCCTGGCGTCAATCTGATGGTGTTGTGGGAGGAGTACCGGGCGGTCCACCCGGAAGGCTATGGCTACAGCCGGTTCTGCGATTTATTCCGGGAATTCGAGCGGCGGCTGTCTCCGACGATGCGGCAGGACCATCCGGCCGGCGACAAGGTCTTTGTCGATTACTCCGGCAAGAAGATCATGATCGTTGATCGCGAAACCGGGGTTGTGCGCGACGCGGAGATCTTCGTCGCCGTGCTTGGCGCCTCGAATTACACTTACGCCGAGGCGACCTGGACGCAGGCACTTCCGGACTGGATCGAGGCCCATGTCCGGATGTTCCGGTTCTTTGGCGGGGTGCCACGTCTGGTCGTTCCCGACAATCTGAAGTCCGGCGTCTACCGGGCCTCGTTCTACGACCCTGAAATTAATCGCAGCTACGGGATGATGGCGTCCCATTACGGCGTCGGCATTCTTCCGGCACGGCCAAGAAAGCCCCGGGATAAGGCGAGTGTTTCATAGTGCGTCCTGTCTGGTTGATAGCGCGGTAATGGAGGCAGTGCGGGTGGCGAGAGCGGTACGACCTGGGCGGCCTTTGATAATCCTGAGGTCGGAAGGAATGTTCCACAGGCCGCGGTTGCAGTTATCGCTGCAAACTTTGCTGATGAGCCCCTGGCGCCCCCATTGATGCACGGTGGTCTCAGCGATCTCGAAGTGCTTGGCCACCTCCCGGGTGGTGAGCATACCCTGATCTCGCAGCCGCTGGCGACGACTGGGCAGATTATAGGCACTGCGGATGAAGCTGATCTTGTTGAGACTGAACGGCTTGCCTTCCCAAGTCCGCAGACCTCGTTCATTGAAGATATCGGCGATCTCCCGATCGCAATGACGGTCGAGCAAGTGGTCGACCTCGGCGACGAGTTCAGGCTTGAACCTGCGTATCTGTGCAATGGGCAAAGGCCGGTCGAGCGTCAAGATGCGGGTCGCCCCGCCGGAAAGTCGCACGCTTACGGTAATTGCCTCGGCCTTGATCAAGGTGACGTCGGCAACCAGCAGGCGGAGGATGCGCTTACGCTCACGTACGTCGACGCGGGGATCATTCCAGATCCGGGGAAACTGCTCGGCAAGATCCCGGACGCGTTGATGCATCCCGGCGTCGAGGGCGGCGGCTTCTTCGGGCGCGCGTCGTTCATAGTCCTCGACGACATCGGTGTGGAGCCGCAGCTTCTCGTTCCACTCGGCTTCGAGGGCATCGGCAACGAGGCGATTGTCGGGATCGACCTTCATGTAGCGGCTCCGGGCGAGCTCGGCGTCATAGCGCGTCCGCTGGATATGTTGTCTGCGCAAAGTGTCCGTTTCTGCGGCGCGTGCCTCAAGCTCGCGCTGTACCGCCAGGGTGACTTCAAGAGTCATCGGCGTCATCAACTCGACAAGCAATGCACCCACTGCCGGGTCAACAACTTTACCGGGAACGGACTGGCAGGCCTTGCCGCCACCGCGGATGGTGGTCTCCTGGCAGATATAGGTCGGGACGGGCCGACCATGCTCCTGGCTGTAATGGACGCCCATGCGCGCGCCGCACAGGCCGCATAGAACTCTGCCCTGGAGCAAGGCGGATCCTTCGCGGACTGGTCCGGCGCGACGCTGTATTCGATAGGCTTGTGCATTGTCGGCGAGACGCTCCTGGTTAGCCTTGAAGCGCTCCCAGTCGATATAGCCCGGGTGCATGTCAGGCATGACGAACCGCCAGTCAGCCATGGCCAGCTTGATCTGCGAGACGCCGCCGCCCGGCCGAGGCCGTCCGCGCGTTCGGCCGTAGACGAAGGCGCCGGCATATCTCGGATTGTGCAGAACCTGAAGGATGCGGGCGTGCCGTGGCGGAGCCCACATCAACTCGCCTTTGTGCGGCCCCTTGCGCAGTCGTCGCGGGAACAGGATGCCTTCGTCGAGGAAAAACTTGACGGTTCTGGTTGCGCTTCCCAGGCGCCCGAAGGTGGTGAACACCATGTGGAGCGCGGCTTGCACCTCGGCGTCCGGGTCGAGTGCGAGGGTGCCATCGGGCAAATAGACCAGGCCCACGGGCGGCGCCATTTCCAATTCGCCGCGGCTCGCCTTGTTGAGTTGGCCGCCACGCATGCGAGCCTTGAGGAAGTGCAACTCTGCTTCCGACATCGTTCCTTTCAAACCCAAAAGGAGCCTGTCGTTGAAGCTGGCCGGGTCGTACACGCCATCCTCGTCGAGGATGAGGGTGCTGGTCAGGGCGCAGAGTTCGAGAAGCCGGTGCCAGTCGGCATTGTTGCGGGCCAGTCGCGAGACTTCCAGACCCATGACGACGCCGGCCTTGGCGAGCGCGACTTCGCTGACCAGTTCCTGGAAGCCGTCGCGGGCAACGGCGCTGGATCCCGATTTGCCCAGGTCGCAGTCGATAACGTGGATGCGTTCGGCGGGCCAACCAGCAGCAATGGCGCGATGACGCAGTCCATACTGTCGCTGCGTGCTCTCGCCGTTCTCGGCGACCTGTCGCAGCGTGGACTGACGGATGTAGAGGTAGGCGTCGCGCCGAAGGTGATCGGCGGTGACTTTGAGATCAGGCATGTGCTGGCTCCACGGTTAGCGAGACAACAAGGCTGGCAAGGATAAGGGTGAGTTCGCTGGTGGCGATCTCATCCGCCGACAGGCGGCGATGGGGCGGACAAGGCGGCGTGAGGTCGGGCATTGTCGATGCCGCCTTGATCCAGGCGACGATGCCTTGGCGGCGCATGATTACGAGGCCTGATCCGGTGATCAGCTGGGCGCTGAGCACCGCGGCACGCAGTTGTTCGTATTTGCCGACGAGGCCGATCTCGGGACCGGTTAAGGGGTGTCGTATCGTTTTTTTTTGGGTGCCATGGCCCGCTCCAGGCTTCGTCGATGCACACTGACTCCGAAGCGTGTGGCGATAGCGTCTACACACTGTGGCACAGTGAGACCTGGCCTCGTCGCCCTGAGTTGATCGATATAGGCGAGGACATCGGCAGAGATCTTGTGGCCGCCCTTTGGACCCCGCTGCCGGGGCACCAGCCCGGCCAATCCGTGATCGGCCAGGGCGCTCTGCGCCTTGTAGAAAGTTGGCCGCGACACGCCAAAGGCGCTGGCGACGTCGCTGATCGGCAAGCGATCGATCTGATGGCGGCGCACCATCTCGTAGCGGACCTGCACAAGGTCGTTGGCATCGAAGAAGGGATGGCTGGTAAACACGGTATCGCGCACCACCTCGGGGTGGGGGTGGAGCGCGCCAGCGCTGGCCAGGGCTTCGGCCTTTGGGTCCAGTCGCGCTGGCTTTGCCATGACAATTGCCATCCAAACTGATTCGTAAATAAAAATACGCCTCACCCGACAAGGTGTCAAATAAGCATTCTTCATAGTGTTCGGAGATATTCTTGCATGATTGAACGTTTCTCCGATATCCATTCAAGTGCTGCGGCATATTTTGTCTTATATGTACGGCGTATTTTACCTTACGCATCGTCTACCTCCACGGCCGCAGAGATCCGTTCCAGCAGTGCGAGTAAATCCAATAGGTCGGCCGTCCGGAAAGCCGCGCGCCCGGCGGCGACGCGCCGGAATGTGTCAGGCCGCTCCATGTCCGTCATTGCCGCAGCAATCGTCGGTAAGGTTCCGTCGGCCGCCCGGTAGATCACCCGGTCCTCGCCCCAATGCAGGCTGCGGCTGATCACCTCGAACGTCTGGTCCTTGAGAGGGTGGAATGGATGCGTAATGCGGACCGTGAGACCGGTCGTCATCCCCACACCGGCTGCAGTTGGCGGCTTTATCCAAGGCAAAAGTGGAGGCCGGGGTTCGTTTTGCCCAGACCTACATTCTCGGACGCCTTCGCCGGCAAACCTTCTTCTCGCTGGCTGAAGCGAACGCGGCCATTGCCGCCGCGCTGGAGCGGATCAACGCGCACATCATGCGTCGGCTCGGCGTCAGTCGCCGACAATTGTTCGAGACCATCGAGGTGCCGGTCCTGGCGTCGTTGCCGGACGCCGATTATCAGTTCGCCGAATGGCGCGTGGCCCGTGTCTCACTCGATTATCACGTCGAGATCGACGGCTTCTTTTACTCTGTTCCCCACGGTCTGATCCGAGAGCAGGTCGATGTCCGCGCCACCACCCGGACCATCGAGCTGTTCCATCGGGGTTCGCGTGTTGCGGCTCACCAGCGCCGCTACGGCGGCCGCCGGCACGGCACCGATCCCGACCACATGCCCAGCGCACATCGGCGTTACGCCGAGTGGACGCCTGATCGATTCCGTCGCTGGGGACGGTCGATCGGACTTAACACTGAGGCTCTCGTCCTCGCCATTCTGGCCAATCGGCCTCATCCCGAGCAGGGATTCCGGACCTGTCTCGGCGTGCTTCGGCTGTTCAAGGATATCGATCCCGAACGCGCCGAACTGATCGCGGCCCGCGCCGTTGCGATCCGCGCGCTGACCCACAAAAGCATCGCCTCGATCATCGCCAACAAGCTCGACCGCGGCGCTCGCCCCACCGATGACGCCGTCGTCGACCACCCCAATCTGCGCGGCCCCGGCTACTTCCATTGAAAGGAAAATCCAGCATGCTGACCCATCCCACGCTCGACCTGCTGCAAAATCTCGGTCTCCACGGTATGGCCAAAGGCTTCAAGGAGCTTGATGCCCAGCCCGAAGCACGCAGCCTCGAACATGCCGAATGGCTGGCCCTGCTCCTGGAACAGGAGAAAACGCAGCGACAGCAAAAGCGGTTTGAGAGCAGAGCCCGAGCCGCCAAGTTGCGTCATGCCGCCTGCGTCGAGGATGTCGACTACCGCGCCATCCGCGGGCTCGACCGCTCGCTCTTTCTAAAACTCGCCGCCAGCGACTGGATCCGGGCGAGACATAATCTCCTCGTCACCGGGCCATGCGGCGTCGGCAAGAGTTGGCTTGCTTGCGCCCTCGGCCACAAGGCCTGCCGGGATGACTTCGCCGTTGCCTACCATCGCGTGCCACGTCTGTTTGCCGCTCTCGCGCTCGGCCGCGCGGATGGACGGTACACCAAGATGCTGCGGGCCATCGCTCGGCTCGATCTGCTCATTTTGGACGACTGGGGACCGGAGCCGCTCGACGCCGACCAGCGTCGCGATCTGCTCGAAATCGTCGAGGACCGATACGAAGCTCGTTCGATTATCGTCACCAGCCAGCTTCCCGTCGATCGCTGGTACGAAATTATCGGAAACCCCACCATCGCCGACGCAATCCTCGATCGCCTCGTCCACAATGCCTATCGCATCGAACTCAAGGGAGAGAGCCTCAGGAAGCAGAAGCAGTCCGCTCAAGATCAACCGGTCTCTTGACCTTCCCAGCCCTCAACGACATCATGAAATTGACCCATGCGAACGACGCAACGGGTGGCCGGCTTCAGATCGGAATACCCGGCCGGCTTCGAATTGGAATGCATGGCCGGCTTCGTCGGAATCCGCAGTCTGAACATGGCCCAGTGCTCCGATGATCGCCGTCAATGCATCCACATCGCCGCATTCCAGCGCGAGCTTCACGCCGTTCGGCAGCGACACACTCACTTTGGCTGGAGAGCAAAAAGCTGCAACCCTTTTGGATTTCGACCCACGCACTTCATGGGGATGTCCCGGGTTCTGTTGAATTTCTGAAGAGGTCGGCGTTGCCCACCTTGAGCCGGTAGGCTCGGGGTGCTGATTCCACAAGGAGAGCAACGCCATGACGAGAGATATCACACCGGCTGGTTTGCCGGCGACCGGAGCTGTGGACGAAGCGTTTGCGGAAGTGCGGGCGAGCTTCGATCGGTTCTGCCTTACGGCAGGGATCGAAGTGCTCGGCACGATGATGGAGGCGGATGTCACGGCGGCCTGCGGGCCGCGCCACGGTCGCGATGCGGCGCGGCGGGCGCACCGTTGGGGCCGAACGCGGGGACGGATCGGCTTCCACGGCGGCAAGATCGAGGTCGAGCGCCCGCGGGCCCGGGGCGTGGACGGCCGCGAGATCACGATCCCGAGCTGGGAAACGGCGGCGCAGGAGGACTGGCTCGGTCGCTGGGCGATGAACCTGATGCTGATCAATGTGTCGACGCGCCGGTTCGGTCGCGCTGTCCGGCTGCCCGAGGGTGACGTGCCGGCACCGCCCGGATCGGGGGTTTCGAAGTCGGCGGCCTCGCGGAGGTTCGTAGCGCTGTCGGCGGCGCGGCTGGCCGACTTCATGGCTGCCGATCTATCCGCGCTCGACCTTCTGGTGGTGCAAATCGACGGGTTGCATCTCGGCGGCGATCTCGTGCTGGTCGCCGCGATCGGGGTTGACGGCGAAGGCAACAAGCATCCGCTGGCGCTGGTGGAAGGGGCGAGCGAGAACGCCGCAACGGTTCAGGCCCTGCTGGACAACATGGTCGCGCGCGGGCTCGACCCGACGATGCCAAGACTGTTTATCGTCGACGGCGCGAAGGCATTGTCGAAGGCGATCCGCCGCACCTTCGGTTCGGCCGCTGCGATCCAGCGCTGCCAGATCCACAAGGCGCGCAACATCATGGAACGCCTGCCGAAAGAGCATCATGCGGCCACCCGTCGGGTGCTGCGCCAGGCCTGGGAGCTCGATGACGCCGACAAGGCTGAAAAATTGATCCGCAATCTCGCGCGTCGACTCGACCAGCAATGGCCTAGCGTAGCGGCCAGCATCCTCGAAGGCCTCGACGAAATCCTGACCATTGTCCGGTTGAAGCTGCCGAAGGAGCTTCGTCGATCGCTCGCCTGTACCAACATCGCCGAGAACATGATGGGCACCATTCGCCGCGTCACCCGCAACGTCAAACGCTGGCGGGATGCCGGTATGGCCTTGCGATGGGTCGCGGCCGGCATGATCGAGGCCAACAAGGGCTTCCGACGATTGAAGGCGCACAAACAACTATCGGTACTACGAGCGGCCCTTCAAGCTCACCACGATCGCATGACGATCAAACCAGTTGCCCACGTCACGAGGGCTGCGTAACATTCATTCCGCCAACGTCGGCCCGACGTAGTTCAACAGCGATCGGGACATCCCCCACTTCATCGCAAGTCGCCGGCAAATCCACCCTCGCCACGCGGCTCTGCCGCGACAGGGCTCGATCGGAAGCCCCCTCAAGCTGAACCGGGATGAACGCCGGGCGTGAAGACGGCGGCAGCGACCTGGTCGCGGTCTGCTTCTTGATCCATTTCCGAAGCAGGTTCGCATTGACCCCATGCTCGAGCGCAAGCCTCGATACCGAAACGCCAGGCTCAAGGCAGGCCGCGACAAGACGCTCCTTCGATACCGGGTCGTATCGTCGGCGACCGTTCCGACCAACAAGCCTGACCCGCAGTTTCTGATCATCGTCTGCCATCACAAGGTGTCCACCTATTTTGGTGGACACCTCATGCATCAGAGCACTCAACAGCAAAAGGTGCCGCGAAATTCGCGCTTACGGATTAACGACGGGGCGACCACTAAGCAGTCGTAACCGAGCGAACGGATCAACCGATATAGGCCATAACCGGTGGGACCAGCCTCATAACAAAAATATACGTGGTCAAATCTTGAGGCGATTCGCTGGATCGCCCGGCGCATACTCGCGTCCGATGACTCGACTTCACCGAAATAACGGATCTCTCCGTTTCGGCCGCCGTCTGCAACCGCGACCGCATTCTTCAGTTTGGCAACATCGATCCCGACAAAAGCTTATCTATAATCCTGCACGGCTCGTCCTCCTGTGGTGAGGATCGGCTCGGCCTGCCCGAGCAACCCTCGGACGCGCAGTGTAGGGCGAGCCACCTCACCATCGAAGACGGACATACGGTCTTACAGTTCAGGCGCGTCGCAACCCGCTACGACAAACTGCTCGCCAACTTCATGGACTTCGTCAAGCTCGTCGCCATCGCCATCTGGCTTAAATAGTTAAATCGTCGCTACGGCCTAGCTAAGCAGGGCCTGGACCATGTTTCCACAGATTAGGCGATTCGGCTCCCGCATCGAAGCTCAGCTTCGCCGATAGTCATCCTCGATGCGGATAATGTCGTCGTCGCCAAGATAGCTACCGGTCTGCACTTCGATCAGTTCCAGTGGAATCTTGCCGGGGTTTTCCAGCCGGTGGGTGGCTCCGATCGGAATATAGATCGATTCGTTCTCGTGCACGGTCTTGACGAGGTCATCGACCGTCACCTTCGCGGTGCCCCGGACCACGACCCAGTGCTCCGAGCGATGATGGTGTTTTTGCAGCGACAACCGCTCGCCGGCCGTCACCGTGATGTGCTTGACCTGATGCCGCTCGCCCCTGTCGATCGACTGATAGGCGCCCCAGGGCCGATGGACCCGGAGATGCTCTTCCGTGACCTGCGGCGCCAGCGCCTTCAACTTTATGACCAGGCGTTTCAGCCCGTTGGCGTCCTTCTGGCGCGAAACCAGCACGGCATCCTGCGTCGCCACCACCACGAGATCGTCGACGCCTTCCAGCGCGACCAGCGCCTTGTCGGTCGAAACATTGCAGTTGCGGGAATCCTCGAACACTGCGGTCCCTTGCGCCGCATTGCCCTGACCGTCCTTGTCCGACAACTCCCATACCGCGTGCCACGATCCGACGTCCGACCAGCCACAATCGACCGGAACCACGGCGGCATGTGCGGTCTTTTCCATCACCGCGTAATCGATCGAAATCGCCCGCGCCTTCGAAAAGGCGTCCGGGTCGAGCGTGACAAAGCCGAGATCCCGGCCGGCCTGGACCACCGCATCGGTCACCGCCCGAACGCTTTCGGGATCGACGCTACGGTATTCATCGAGCAGCATCGCCGCACGGAACATGAAGTTGCCGCTGTTCCAGAGATACCCCGCCTCGACGTAGCCCGAGGCGGTTTGCGAATCGGGCTTCTCGACGAACGTCGCCACCGCGCGCACATCGCCCGCAACCGCCGCACCCAGGCTGATATAGCCGTATTCGGTTGCCGCCCGCTCCGGCCTGACGCCGAAGGTCACGATGCGGCCGGCATTCGCTGCAGCCAATCCCTGACGGCAGGCTGAGACGAACGCATCCGTGTCGCGCACCACGTGATCCGCCGCAAGCGCGAGAACAACGGCCGCGTTGTCACGCATCTGCGCGAAGGCGGCTCCCGCGGCGATCGCCGGTCCGGAGTCGCGCCGTGCCGGCTCCAGCAGAATGTCCGCTTCAAGTCCGATCTCCGCGAGCTGTTCAAACACCATGAACCGGTACGCGGCGTTGGTGACCACGATCGGCCGCTCGAACAGCGCGGGATCGGAAACCCGCCTCAGCGTATCCTGAAACGTCGAACGCGGCCCGAACAGCGGCAGAAACTGCTTCGGGCGGTCCTCCCGCGAGGCCGGCCACAGCCGGGTTCCAGCACCGCCACACATGACGAGCGGAATGATACGCTCACTCACAAGACAATCTCCACATGCTGATCTGTCCATTAGAGTCTGATTCAACTGCGCTGAATTCAGACTCTAGCCTTAATCCTTTCGATTGAGCATGATCTTATCCGAAAACCGGTTTCCACTTTTCGGGATCATGCTCTAGCTCCCGATTCCGACGTTCGCATTTCCTTGCAGCCACCTTGATGCGAACCCGGATCATAGGGATACTCAAAACCTTATGATCATGACGTGTTTGGACTGAGACGTTCGTTTGACGGGGCGGGATCGGGTCATGAGGCAATCCTAAGAGCCGGACCACTAGCCGACCCGATGATAACGACAATACCACGCTGCAAAACGATGGATACCGTCTTCCAGAAGCGATGGATACCGTCTTCCAGAGAGGGGCGCGAAGCCGCGCGGCTCGATCCTCCGGAACCAGGTCGACCTGATTGACTAAAGACCGGAAGATCTCGGAAGTGCACGGCTTCGTCTCCTCGCCGTTAAGTTCTCGGCAAAGGGAAATGATTGATGAACTCGCTTTTCGGTTTCTTAGCCAGTCACTCAGTCTCGTGCAGCACGGCGACGGCAATCGTCGAGGACCGCACGCAGTGTGTCATCAAGGGTATATTCAGGGCGCCACCCCAGAAGTTCGCGGGCACGGGTGGCATCGCCAATGATGCGTGGCAGGTCGCTCGGGCGCCTTCTTTCCGGGTCATGCTCGATCGTGATCGGCACGGTGCTTTGCGTCAGGAGTTTTAGCAGAAGATCACCGATGCGGCGGGGAATGCCGGACGCAACATTCAAAATGAGGCCTGGTTCGAGGGAATCGGAGCGCTGGACGGTCAGTGCGTAAGCGCGCGCAACGTCGCGCACATCGAGGAAGTCGCGTTCGGCGTCAAGGTTGCCAACTCTCAGGACGGGTTCGATCTGCCCGGCTTCAATCCGCGCAATCTGCATCGCGAACGCAGGGATCACAAAGGCTTCGGTCTGGCGGGCCCCTGTATGATTAAACGGCCGCAGCCGTATCACCTTCAGCCCTCGCCGTACCAACGCCCCGAGTGCAAGATCGGCCGCGGCTTTGGTGACGCCGTAGTCATCGACAGGAGCCGGCACGGCGCTTTCGTCAAGCAGCCGACCGGACTTGGCTGTTTCGCCATAGATCAGGCCGGATCCGACATTGAGCAGCCAACAACGTGGCGCGTGATCAAGCAGCGCCTGCGCAAGATTGCGCGTCCCGCCGACATGCACAGCCCATGCTGTCCCGGGATCGGTGGAGGCTGCACCAACAGCGGCGATTGCCGCAAGATGCAGCACATGGGTGGGGTCGTTTCGGGCGATGGTCGCATGCACGGCGGCTGCGTCGGTGACATCGAGCGCTTGCATTTCCCCCAGCTGAGGATGCACGCCACCAGCCTTCGAGGTTGCGACGATCTCAGTCTCCGCACCGCAGATTCTGCGCAAGGCTTTCTCGATATGAGGGCCGACAAAGCCATCCGACCCCGTCATTAAAACCCGTATGGTCATGTTGTGCGCAGCATTACAGATGCTGATGGCGTTTAAGGCGCGCGAGATCGGCTTCAATCATTTCAGCAACCAAGTCTTCAAGGCGCGTTTCCGCCACCCAGCCAAGTCTGTCGCGCGCCTTGTCGGCATTGCCGAGCAGAACATCTACTTCAGCAGGCCGCATATAGCGCGGGTCTGTGACGACATGATCCTCCATATTCAGGCCGACATGATTGAAAGCCAACTTACAGAAATCTCGCACTGAGACGGTGCGACCGGTGGCAACGACATAGTCATCCGGCGTGTCTTGTTGCAACATTAGCCACATCGCTTTGACATAGTCGCGTGCATGGCCCCAGTCGCGCTTGGCATCGAGATTGCCCAGCGCCAACGTTGTTTCCAGACCCAGCTTGATCTGCGCAACGCCATCTGTGATCTTGCGGGTGACAAACTCGATCCCGCGCAACGGCGATTCATGGTTAAACAGGATGCCACTTGAAGCATGTAGCCCAAAGCTCTCGCGATAGTTGACCGTCATCCAGTGAGCATAGAGCTTCGCGGCCGCATAGGGCGAGCGTGGATAAAACGGCGTTGTTTCGGACTGTCGCGGCTCCTGGATTAATCCGAACATCTCTGAAGAGGATGCTTGATAAAATCGTGCCTTGGGGCAGGCGATCCGAACCGCCTCCAGCATATGGGCTGCACCAAGTCCCGTCACGGTGCTAGTCAGAAGGGGCTGTTGCCAAGATGATTTGACGAACGACTGCGCTCCCAGATTGTAAACCTCAGCCGGCTGCACATCTTGCAATACCCGGAGGAGTCCGGAGAGGTCGGTCAGGTTACCATCGTGCAGCGTGATCTTTCCAGCGACGCCGAGCCATTTCAACCGCGCATCGACCACGTCGGCCGACGCGCTACGACGCAGCAACCCGTGAACATCATAACCCTTCTCGAGCAGAAATTTTGAAAGATACGCTCCGTCTTGTCCGGTCACTCCCGTAATCAGCGCTCGTCTCGCTTGCATCGTTTACACTCGCTGTGGATTGATTCTCTCGAACTAGATAACGGAGCCGTTCACCAACGTCCTCTGTCCAACGCCGTTATGACGGTTCGAGGGGCCGCAAGCACTGTGGAAAATTGTCCCCGCTAAGGCAACTGCCGGTCTGCATCTCGTCCACCATCGCCGATGTGCGCGGCGTCTAAATCGGAATCTGGATCGACTCGTTCTCTGTGGTTCTCAAGGAGAAGATATCTGCGGCCTCGATAACAACTATCCCAAGAATAATCCATTTCAATTTTAGCCTACCATCATCGCTCAAACAGTGTCGCGAGACGTGACCTCAGCATAGGCGTCAAGAGTTTGGGCGAGTTCACCCTCGAACCTAACCTCGCCCTTGTGCATCAGAACACCCTTGTTACACCAGCGTTTTAGGACCTCGGCGCTATGTGATGCCAGGACGAGAATGCTCGCCTTCTCGACGAATGTCTCGACGCGGTGCTGGGCCTTGGACAAAAAGGCCGCATCGCCCGCCATGATCCATTCGTCCATCAACAAGATCTCCGGCTCAAAGCACGTCGCGACGGCGAACGTCAGGCGCGTCATCATGCCGGATGAATAGGTTCGGACTGGAATATCGAGATAGTCGCCCAACTCGGTGAATTCGACGATATCCGCCATGCGCTCCTCGATCTCTTCTGGACTTAACCCTAGAATAAGTCCGCGGAGACGGATGTTGTCATAGCCACTGATTTCACTGTCTATGCCCAGACTGATGTCGAACATCGGCGAGATCCGTCCGCGCGTACGGGCAGTGCCGCTCACAGGTTCATACACGCCTGCCATAACCCGCAAAAGCGTCGTCTTACCAGCGCCATTCGATCCGATGAGCGCCACGCGATCACCAACCTCAAATTGCAACGAAACATGTCGCAGTGCTTCGACTGTAATGCGATCGTTGGCATCTGTGGCAAGCTGGCCACCCGAGCCGCGAAACAGCAGGCTCTTCTTCAAGGACCGCGATCCGCCGTGATATATCGGAAACGAAACGCTGACGTTTTCAAGCGACAACGCCGCTCCTAGCGATGCTTCGATCGATGCTTTGGACATACAAATTCAGACCCAATAAGAAATCCGCGAGCGAAAGCGTGCAAAAAATGCTCCCGTGACCGCGGTGTTGATGAGGGTGATCAAGAGAATCGCCAAATAGCTTTTGCTGGAAGGCACTAACCCCAGCAGCGGTGCTCGGACGATTTCCACTAAATGATAAAACGGATTGAAATCCAAAACGAATGTGCGTCCCTGCAGCAGGCTTGGCATCCAGAAAATCGGTGTGACAAAAAATACGATCTGTACGAACGAAGCGATGAGCTGAGGTATATCGCGGAACCGCGCTGATACCATCCCGATGAAAAGGCTAATGATCGCGCCGTTTAACAGTACGAGTATCAGGCCAGGAATCGCCAGCAGCGAAACTGCGCCCGGCCAAATCTTGAAATAAAGAATCACGCCCAGATAAATGACGGCATTGTGCGCGAAGATGATCAGCTTGCTCCAGCAAGATCGATAGACATATACGGAGTAGGGCAGCCGTATTTGCTTGATATAGGATTCGGAGCCGGTGAAGAGCGTTCCTGCTTCGACTAGAAAACTTGCAATCAGCGTCCAGACCAAAAAGCCGACGCACAAAAACGGCAGAAGGTTGTCGACCGGGGTTTTGAAGAGTTTTGCATACAGGATGCCAAGCGCAACCACCATGATGGCCATGCTAGCCGTTAGCCATAATGGCCCAAGCAGCGAGCGACGGTAACGTTGCAGAATATCATTCCAGCCGAGCCGCGCCCAAAGCCGCCACAGCAGAGCGCCGGAAACGATGTCGGTGACCGCAACAGCCGTTGCATTGCCAAGGCCGCCTTGCGTTACGATTTGGGGCGGTGATGGCTTCCTGCTAGTATTGTCAAGAGCAAATGTCATGAGGCTAAACTATCCGACTGTGTTCGATCGATTGCGTTGGCAAGACTGAGTGACCTCGTCGTAGACTACCTTCATACGAGAAAGAAACCGATCATTGCTGTATTCTGTCCGCGCACGGAGATGTCCTGCTTCTCCAAGTCGCCCAGCCAGCGTCGGCTCGTCGAGGATTCGCCTAATCGCTGCAGCCAACGCGTGGGAATCATGGTGCGGAACGGTCAGCGACTCCTTTTCGTGGCGCGCGATATGCGGGACCGCGGTCGTCAGTGCTGTGTTGACGATCGGAAGGCCTGCGGCCATGGCTTCGAGTTGGACGATGCCAAACGCCTCCGCGCTCGTGACCGAGGGAAATGCCAGCACGCGTGCGGCGTGAAGATAGGTCTTCATGTCGCTCCGTGCCAATCGCCCGGCAAACGTGACGCGCGCTGTGAGTCCGGTGTCCGACGCCGTTCGTTTAAGGTCCATTTCGAGCGGTCCCTCGCCGATGATAATCAGTTGTGCATCCAGCTCCTGCATCGCGCGAAGAAGAACGTCGAGCCCCTTATACGGCACAAGCCGCCCAATCGTCAGGACCATGCGCGGATACTGGTCCCGAAGCCTCAAGGCCGTGTTGCGCTCCATTGCGCTAGGGGTATTCCAAAAGTCCACATCCACCCCGTAGGGGACAACTACGCACTTGTCAGCGAAGGGGGATAGAAGGGGAGAGTTGTCGACAATGGTGCGATCGGAAACGACGATGCGGTTGGCACGCCGCAAGGTCCTTTTGATCACCGGAGTCATCAATGTTTTCAACCACGAATGGCCTACGATATCTGCGTGCCAGTAAACGATCAGCGCGACGTCATCAGGTAAAAAGCTTGACACCATATCCGCGAGCGGGAACGGGGCATGATGGACCACGATGTCAACCGCGCTCGAACGCCTGAGCAGCACAAGCGGAAAAGCAGGGGCTATGGGAGTTGAGAATATCGTGCCCAATGACGAAAGTGCTTCCACCGGAACGTCATCGATCACGTAGCGGCGCGCCTTTCCGACCCGCCTGGCAACCAGAATGCCGTTTGTGACGTCGTTATCGACGAGCCGGCTGAGCGCAGCAATGACAAACGGAATGCCGCCGTCGATATCGGGTCGGTAGACTTTATAGCTATGAAGAATTTTCAACGAGCCCTGCATGAAACGATATCAAATCGGAGAAGACAGTCGGCGCGACCCTGTGAAAACCTGATGGGTCGAGTGTCGCGCTTGTTAACATATAGGGATCCTCAGTCACGATCCGACGGCCGGCTTTGACGAACCGCGCGTCCAATCTGAGTCGACTCCGATTTTGGTAATGCAATATAATGCTAACGGCCGGTACTCAAGCTCAGCCACACCGGGATTCCGACTAGGAGGTTTTCCGAAAACCGTGTCCGAAATGAAGCTTTTTGAAGTTGCTACACGCGATAGGTGTCTTCTACATATAAACGTGGCATAAATGTCACTCTGAGAGAGGTGGCGGTAGCGTGAGGTCTGCTAACCGACCGCATTTTGAATAGCTCGCGGCGAAATCGAGTTTTCTTTTGCCAAGATGCACACATAACGCTGCAACAACGAGCATATACGCGAGATAATGATGATTTCTGCAAAAGCTACGGTGGCGGAGCCTGGAGGGGCGGTCAGGGTAGGTATCGACAGCGACATTCTTTATTCTGGCATGACCGGGGTCGGGAATTATTGTTTCCATCTTCTCAAGGCATTATTGCGCGATGACGAGGACCTTTCCTTCTCCGGGTTCACCGGCATAAGGTGGCAGGCGGTTCGACTCGGCGATCTCGATGAGATCGAGCGCCTCCAAGGCAAGAGTTTCGTAGCGGTGCAAGCTAGAATTGACCGCTCATCTCAGCGCCTTTGGAGAGCGAAAAACATCCTCCAGACGAAACTGGCGCGGATCGACGCGGCACGGGTTATCTATCGCCACGTGCGTGCCGCACGTTTCGGCGTGCGTGGTCCCAACACCCCGCTCGATCTATTCCACGCCTTCAAATACCTTCCTGTTGGGGAACTTGCTGTGCCGACGCTGCCGGTCGTTTACGATCTGTCGTTCGTGCGATATCCAGAGGCGCATCCGCGGCAGCGGCTGCGGGATCTCGAGGGGTTGCCGGCTGCCATTGCGCGTGCGCCACTGGTTCATACAATCTCAGAGTTCAGTAAATCCGAGATTGCCAGCGTCTATGGTACTTCGCCGGACAAGATCTTTGTTGCCTCTCCGGCCGCCAGCAACATCTTTCAGCCGTTAGGAGATGGCATCACGCGCGCCGATCTCACGCCATTTGGGCTATCCCTGCATGGTTATCTTCTTGCGGTGGGGACGTTGGAGCCCCGAAAAAACCTGAGAACTCTAATTTCGGCCTACGCACAACTTACGCCAGCAGAGCGCGCTCGTGCCCCTCTGGTGCTCGTCGGCAAATCCGGCTGGGGCGATCTGGATTTGCCACGTGAAACCGACGCATTGAAGAGCGATGGCACATTACGTTTTCTAGGTACCGTTTCCGATATTCAACTTCGCAGCCTATATGAGGGCGCGATCGCCTTGTTGTTTCCCTCTATTTATGAGGGCTTCGGCATGCCGGTAGTTGAGGCGCTTGCGTGCGGCACGCAGGTGGCGCACAGCGCCGCCACCTCAATGGACGAAATCACTGATGGCACCGCCACGCTGCGCGCGCCCGCAACTGACGTCGCAGCCTGGTATGTCATCATAAAAGAACTGACTAGTAATTTGCAACGAATCTCACAAGACCGCGACGCTCGCGTCGCACGCTCGCGGAGGTTCGATTGGCAGCGAAGTGCGCAGGCCGTGAGGGCGGCCTACTCGCAGATCGTTGTGTGAATGCATGGTTTCCACCGAGCCATTGAGTGCCACGTTTAGAGTCCCCTTTCTGGGATCAGTAAACCCCTCGCCTTTAGGCGACGGGATGCATTAGCATCCGGCGATGCAAACGGCGAAGTCTGGCAGTCATACGGTGTGGGACTGCAAATACCATATTGTGTGGGTGCAGATTCCGATGAAGTCGCCCGGGCATTCCGAGATGATGCCGCCCATGGATTCCGACATGATGTCGCCCAGGGCGCGTGCCTCGCTGGCTGCTAAAGTTGTGCCATTGCTTGTTGTGAATGGTCAATCTTTTTTGGTGGACCTTTCGCGGGTGCGGCGCAGGCTGTCTCCAGTGAGATCGACGCGGTGAGCGTTGTGGACGAGGCGGTCGAGGATGGCGTCGGCGTAGGTTGGTGAGAGCGGCGGTGCAAAATTAGTCCACGGTAGCGGCGGGATGGTCCCGCTTCGGGCGGCGTAAAAGCCGGCCACCTATTTTCCTTCTGCGACGAATGCAGGAGGGTTGGGGATCTATACCGTGGAATTATATCTGAAGGTTCGTCTGGCCTGTTCTGAAGGAATGAGTCGGCGTCAGGCTGCAAAGCATTTCAACATATCGCGCGATAGCGTGGCCAAGATGATGTCGTATTCGACGCCGCCGGGCTATCAGCGTCAGTCACCGATCCGGCGGCCTAAGCTGGATGCATTTGTTTCGACGATCGATCACTGGCTTGACGAGGACATGAAGGTGCCGCGCAAGCAGCGCCATACGGCCAAGCGGGTGTTCGACCGTCTTCAGGGCGAGTGCGGGTTCACGGGCGGCTACACGATCATCAAGGATTACATGCGCGAGCGGGATCAGCGTCGCCAGGAGGTGACCCCCGCTCGGGCTACGCCCTTGTATGGGAGTTGTTCTGTCAAGGCTTCTCGCGTCGGTTCTCCTGATATTTTCTGAACCGAGTGGAGCTCGCCATTGGGCGCAGTGCATCGCGCCGCAACCTTGTATTCGGTTGGGTCCTCGCAGGATCCAAACCATGAAGCAGGCATTCGCTTCGGGGGCGAGGCTCCGAAGCGGCAGGCCCATTCTCCCTACGGCGTCGAAGCCAGGGCGTAGCTCGGGTCACCGCCACCTCGGATCAGCATTGACCGCCTGTCGCAACGTTGTAACCGGCCGTCAAAGGACGTGTCTCCTGTGGACCTATTGGAGCTGCTGCTCACATTCCCGGTCGCAGCACGACACCGGTCGGGACTTCGCCGACTGTCACCATGCGCCAGAGCGCGATCAGCAGCTTTCTGGCGAGCGCCACGATCATCGTCGTCTTGCGCGCACCCTGACCAGTTCGAGCCCGGTACCATTGCGCCAGCCCGCTATCCTTTTGGAACATCAAGAATCGCCAAGCGAGCTGGATTAACCCACGGCGCACTCGGGCATTGCCCGCCTTGGCAAGCCCCTTTTCCCGTCGCCTCGAGCCACTCTCGTCAGGAGAGCCCGTCAAGCCGGCATAGCGGGCCACCGCCCGACGATCGCGCAGGTTGCGGTTCAACACCTCCTGAACCAACATATCGGCCGTTTCCAATCCGACTCCGATAACCCTGGCCAGGAGCGTTGTCATCGCGTTCGGTCGCGACGTGGGTGCCTGCTGCAATCGTACAAGTCGCGCTTGTTCGATGGCCACGATCTGCTCGCGGATCAAGGAGAGCCGCGTCATCTCGCGCCTCATCTCTTCCAGCAGATTCGAGGGAAGCAGCTCCCCTTCCGGTGTAAGCAACGCGCTCAGTTTTTCTGGAGCTCGCCGCAGTTCCGGCTTGAATCCGCGAATCCCCAACCGTGCCAGGGCGCCCTTCATTCGATTGATGATCCGCGTCCGTTCGCCAACCAGACTTTCTCGCTCTCTGCTCGGCCGCTTGGCGTCTTCCTCCTCGTAGGTCGGAATCGCGACCATTCGGCAATGACCGCGTTCGCCACGTAGCCAACCGAGAAAGACGCGCAACAGCATCGCCGTATCCAGCCGGTCGGTCTTCGCCCGTCGGTGCTCGCGCGTGACCGCGACGCTCGTCGAATGGATCACATACGCCTCGATGCCACGCTCTCGCAGCCATCGCGCCAGCCAGAACCCGTCGCGGCCCGCCTCGAAGGCGAGCACGACCCGCTCGATCCGCCGCTCCTTCCTCTCCGCTTCGCAGCGCCAGCGACTGACCAGGTTGAGCAAAGCCACCGGATCGGGATCGAGCTTCTTTACCGGATGACGCTCAATGCCTGGCACCATCCCGGCGACGAGCCAACTCGACTTGCTCAGTTCGATAACCGTCATCAACGTGCTATCTTGAGCCAACGCGGTGAGGGAACGACTCAAATCATCGACTGCGGGCATGAGCTACATCCATCTTTGGTTGTCCAAGCGCCGATGGTGCCTCAACCTCGCCGCTTCCCATAGCTTCTCCCGGCGGTCTCCTGCGTTCGCAAACCGTGGCCGACTATTACTCCGGCGCGTGGCCGGATTTTACTCCGCCGTTGACAGCGATACTCGTAGAGGCTTGCCCCACCATCCCGCACCTTCTTGTAGCATTTCGATCTCCACAAATTTGCCACCGCGATCAAGCCAACCTGATGATACGTCGACTGCCATGTACAGGTAATCGCCCGGCCCAACGACGAAAGGAATCGAAGTGACCGGATTTTCGTATTGGAGCGTCGAGCCATCATCACGAAGAATATGATGGCCCAGTTGTACGGCAAGCTTCGTGCCGTCAGCACTTGCACTCGCCCAACTGACATTTGACAAATTAGAAAGCTTGACGACAATTCGCAGTGTCTTGCCGTCGCTTGCCGGCGATGGCCGCTGCACAAGCTCAAGTCGACAAACCCGTTCCAGCTCACTGAGCGGGCGACGCATAACCACTTCGCCTATCCCCAGCACAGCCTCTGCCGATCGGCCCTGCACCGGCTGATAGTTATGATACCAGTTTCCGCCGGTCACCACATCGGCCAGTTGACGAGCGCTCTCAGTCCACGTGATCCAACGTGTCCCCTTATTCCTAAATGCGAGAGTTTGGTCGAGTTGCCTCGAAAAGGCGTCAATGCATGCCGCAAGCGCCTCAGTAGATCCAACATCGAAGAAGACAGCACTCTGATTTTCGCCAACAACTTCGCGGAAAACCGGAATATCGCTAGCTATCACGGGTTTATTGTATTCAGCCGCCTCGACGATCGGCAGACCAAAGCCTTCCACATATGACGCGGCAATCAGGGCATCACAGGATGCGTAGTGTCGCTGCAATTCCTCATCGCTTGCGCGTTCGATCCAATGGAGTTTTCGTCCATTCTCCGGGTGGCACCGAACGCGTGAAATAAAATGGTCCATATTCCAGCCGCGTTTCCCCACAAGGATCAACGATCCTGCAAAACCCTGCGCCCATAGTGCGTCGAACGCATCCAGAGCGACAACGTACCCTTTGCGCGGCTCGATGGTGCCAACCATCAAAAACCGAGGTGAAGGCGCTTCAAATTTCCGATGCACCACACCGGCAGGACTGAACGTAAAATCCGCCCCGAGATGCCAGTAGCCAATCTTCATCGGCCGAGGAAATTGAACCGCATGAAGCAGTTGAACGAACTCGTCCGCGACGGCTTTCGAGATGCAAACCACCCCTGTTGAGAAAGCCAGAGCCACTTTCAGCCAGTCGGAAAAAATGGGCGGAATACCTGGATGGCAAAATGCAGAGACTTTTATCGGGACCAGATCATAGAGGGTCGTTATAACCTCGGCGCCACGCAGTCGGGCGGCGCGAAAAACGGAGCGGTGTGATTCGTGAAACTCCCAAGAGCTATCAAGCATCAACACGACGTCGCCCGCATTTGGTAAGACTTTGGTCGCGAATGTTCTGCCGCCAAAGCTGAGCTTACCGTCGGACGACCTTCCTGCCTCGAAGAACCCATCCGCTGTATCGCAATATACCAACGATGTGCCGCCAGGCACGCGAGCGTCCCGTGCAGTAGTAAGTGCGGCTGCCATCTTCTTGACCACACGCTGGATGCCGGTTTCATGATCAAGCTTTGTCGTTGCTGTAACATCGACCAGAAGACGCCGCCCAACTGACTTGACCGGCTCGGCAATCGCCAGAGCCCGGCTGCTAACGACCGAGTCTACGGAAATTTCGCGAACATTGTCGAGACAAAGGGCGCGGAGTTCATCCAGGCTTCCGTATTTGACCCCTTTGTGAAATTGCTGGAGCGCTGCGACCGTCAGATCAGCCGAACGCTTCCAACTGTATTTCTTCGTTTGCACGAGGCCATGTTCGGCAAATGAATCCGCCAAAGCTCTGTCAGTACAAACCTCCACGATTCGGCGTGAGATGTCTTGCGGATCTTCCGGATCGAACAATGCCTCCGGTATGCCTATCATTTCCGGCAAAGCCCCTGCCGACGCTGCTATGACAGGTGTGCCACAACTCATTGCCTCCAATGCCGTGAGGCCGAACCCCTCCATTAGTGAAGGCTGGATCACCGCGCGCGCTCCCACGTAAAGATCAATCAACGCAGCATCCGAAATATGGCCCAATATTTTTAAGTTCCGCTCGGGCAGCGCACACTTTTTCCAAAGCTCAGAAATATCCGCCCTCATCTGCGCGGGTGCATCACCCGCTAGATAAAATTGCAAATCCTGCTTCAGATGGCCCGGCAGCAGCGCAAACGCTTCAACAACACGAGCTACATTTTTTCTCCAGTCCAATCCGCCTACGTAGAACAGATAATCCTCCGTCGACGCACGACCGGCGGCTCCCCCCTGCGCTAACCGCAAAAAATCTTCACCGATACCAGCATGGATTGCCATAACCGGAACGTCAGGAATGAGATCGCCGGCTTCCCGCCGCGAAAATTCCGAGATGGCGAGCATGAAATCGAACTTGCAATGTAACGACAGTCTACGGTCGTAACATCGGCTAAGGCCATCATAGTTCAGATATTTCGACGGAAATCGGTAGGGTATCGCATCATAAAATATGCAGCCCACCGAAAAGTTCTGAGAAGATACCGGCAACAGCGGGACGGCCCGATCGCGCGCCCCTTCAAAAGGGCTCGCCGATAGCGCTACATCGGGCTGCAAGCAGGCGACATGATGCGCGAGCGCCAACTCGCTGAGTTGACGTCGGGCGGTATAGCCATGAAGAGCCTCTCCAACCTCAGCAATCCCTTGCCAAATAAGAATGCTTGTTGGCTTAATCCATGCGGCAAGAGCATCGCGGGCTACGATGGCCTCATCTGCCAACGCCGCATTGAACGAGATAGATATATCGACTTCCGGGTGATTTCTAACCAATCCCCGAATAAGTTCGTGCACATAGCGGCCAATGCCGCGCAATCTACTCGAGGTTTGCAGGCATTGCCCGTCGATCCAAATGTGCATGTTCGATTTTCAGTGAGAAGGTTTGTTGGGCGTAGCACCGAGCAATGTCTGCCAGGCGAGCAAAGCGGCCGGGTCCGGCTGAACCATCCATTGAATGTCGTTCATGGCTGGCTCGTCATCACGCCGACTGCGAGCCTGAACGAAGACCTGGAGTTTTGCTTCCAGCCACGGGAAATGCGCCGTTATACGACGAATGCGAGGCACCCATCGCGGATTTTGGTTTACGATACGCAATCCCATTTCAAGACATCGAGGCACGATAAAACGCCACAATTTGAACAACTCCGAAAAATCCCATTTAGCAACCGCTTACTATCTCGAAGAGCAGCCGCGCTCCATGCGCTTGGAATACATTCTTGGCCAGATCGAGCCCGACGATGCTAACGTTCTCCATGGACACCCCTCCTGTTGTCGTGGTCTTCAACAACCACGACCTTGGCACATTGATGCCGTCGGAGGGGCGTCCACCCCATCGGCATGGTACTATGGAAAGCCCAAACTCCGGAGTTGAACTGGCTGACCCCAGAAGGCCATCGCCTCATAGTCGGGATAGGGATAGACGCCTCTGTTCAGGCGGATAGTCTTCGAGTTGGCGGTGAGGTGGCGCTGGATGAGATCGAATACCGAGATTGGATGTCCGCTGCAGCAATTGATCACACCGGAAACTGCCTTCTGGCCGATCACGCGGGCAAAGCGGTCGGCGACCCCCTCTATTGGCAGATAGTCCCGCAACTGGTCGCCTTGCGACATGTCGAAGGTTTCGCGCGCCTCCGCGAGAGCGCGGTCGAGCTGGGAGAGCAGGCTCTGCTCGGATTGTCCGGGTCCGTACATGTAGAAGAGGCGCATCCACTGCAGTGTGAAGGGCTGCGTCGCCTGCATGAGCTGGAGGGTCTTGCGCAGCGTGTCCTTGGCGAGACCGTAGGGTGTGGTCGGCCGGGTCTCACCGTCCTCAGCAAGAGGCCCGAATTGCAGGCCGTATTCGAGGCAGGTGCCCGCAACGACCAGGTGTGGTACCCCCCATTCGAGAAGGTGCCGGAACAGGGCGATCTCGGCCACGAGATTCTCGGTGAGATTGAATAGACCGCGATAGTTCGGCAGTCCTGGCCATGCGAGGTGCACGAAGACATGCGGGCATTCCATGCGCGCCGTGAGCGCGCCTGGATTGCGATATAGGTCGTAGGGCACGAACGTTACGCGATCGGCCCACGGCATCGCCGCACCCTTCCCAGAATCGCGGGCGATAGCTACGATATCGTGGCCATCACCGAGGAGCCGTTCAACGACGTGCCGGCCTACGAAGCCCGTCGCTCCGGAAACTGCGATTTTCACGACAAGACGGTCAGTTTCGGGATGGCGACCACGAAGCGCGCGCCCCAATCGCGAACAGCCGCCTGAGCTTCAACGATCTCAGGAGCGATGTTCCACGGCAGAATGATGACCCAGTCAGGCTTGCGCCTTGCGAGTTCGTTTGGATGCAGGATCGGAATGTGGCTCCCAGGCATGAACTTGCCCTGCTTCGACGGGGCCGCATCGCAGACGAATGCGATGAGGTCCGTCTTGAGACCGGCATAGTTCATAAGTGTGTTGCCCTTGGCCGCTGCACCATAAGCAGCCACCGATTTGCCGTTCCGCTTTTGCTCTAGGAGGAATGACAGGATGTCGTTCTTGATGATGTCTGCCTTTTCTTGGAAGCCGCGGTAGGTATCGAGCTTCGTCAGTCCGAATGTCTCCTCCTGCGTTAAAAGCACTGCGACACGCGACGACGTCGTGCGTGGATCGTCCGTATGGCATCCATAGACGCGCAGGCTACCACCATGTGTTGGGATCTCGTCTACATCGAAAATGCGCAGGCCGGCGCGCTCGAAGATCCGCTTCACTGCCTGAAGCGAGAGATAAGAGAAATGCTCGTGATACACGGTATCGAACTGGACACTCTCGATGAGACGCATCAGGTGCGGGAACTCGAGGGTGATGGTCCCGCCAGGCTTGAGCGCGATCTCCAGGCCCGCCGTGAAGTCGTTGATGTCGGGTACATGAGCGTAGACGTTGTTGCCGCAGATCAGATCTGCCGATTGCCCTGTGCTCTGCAGTTCACGTGCCGTGTCGGCTTCGAAGAACTTGCGCAGCACCGGCACGCCGACTTTCTCGGCGGCATCGGCGGTGCTGTCAGTCGGCTCGACACCCAGGCACGGGATGCCTTTGGCGACGAAGTTTTTGAGGAGATAGCCGTCATTCGAAGCGACCTCGATGACGAAGCTCGATGGCGTCAGGCCGAGTCGGTCCTCGATCATGTCGCAATAGCCCTGCGCATGGCGTAACCAGCTCTGAGAAGTCGACGAGAAATATGCATAGTCGCGGCCAAAAAGGTCATCGGCCTTCTTGTAGTCATCGGTCTGGACGAGCCAGCACTTCTCGCAGACGAACAGGCGCAGCGGGTTGTAGATTTCCGATTGCGTGAGCTGGCACGCATCCAGATAGTCGTTCGATGCCGGAGCGTGGCCCAGGTCCAAGAAGACGATCTTGAGCTCGTTTCCGCAATGGCGGCACTTCATAGGGAAACTCCTTGGAAACTTTCATCGAGAGGGGGATGGCTAGCATCCCGCACGGAGAGATTGGTCGGCGGCAGCGGCCATGCGATGGCCACGCGCGGATCGTCATGACGCACGCCGGCCTCATGTTCTGGTGAGTAGAATTCGGTATGAAAGTAGAGAAGGCTGGAATTGGGCTCGAGCACCTGGAAGCCGTGCGCGCATCCCTCGGGAATGATGAAGGCCATACCGTTTTCCTGGGACAGCTCGGCACCATGCCAGTGCAGAAAGGTTGGAGAGCCCCGCCGCAGATCGACAGCGACATCGAATACCCGTCCCTGGATGCAGCGGACGATCTTCATTTCGGCGCGCGGCGCGTGCTGGTAATGCATGCCGCGAATCGCGCCCACCACTGCAGTCGATGAAACATTCGCTTGACGGATCGTGCGCGCCCCGACGGCGGCGGCGAGTTCGCGCTCGCAGAAGATGCGCGAGAACTTCCCACGTGCATCACCGAGCGCGAGACTTTCGGTGACGAACAGGCCAGAAATCGGCGTCTGCGAAAGTTTCATTGGCGGTCCCTCGACCAGGGTACGCCGCGCGCAACCGCCTTCTCGCAGTAATCCTGCAGTTGGCGGACTGACGGTATGACTCCGCTTCCGATGAATTCGCGATACCAAGCGATGGTCATATCGATGGATTCATCGAAAGAGAGGATCGGACGCCAACCCAGTAGATCGCGCGCCTTGCTGCTATCGAGATAGAGCAGATTGGCCTCGTGAGGCTGCTGCGCGACCGATTGGTACCATTTGATCGCGGGCCAATGCGACTTCATTGTTTCTAGCACTTGCAGAACGGGGCGATTGCCATCTTTATCCGGCCCGAAATTCCAGGCGCTCGCCGCCTCCGCGTCGCCTTCGAGCAGCGACTGTCCTAGCATGAGATAGCCGGCGAGACACTCGAGCACATGCTGCCAGGGGCGCGTGGCATAGGGCGAGCGAATCTCGAGCTGCTGCCCTGCAGTCATTGCGCAAATAAGGTCGGGAATCAGTCGGTCTTCGGACCAGTCGCCGCCGCCGATGACATTGCCGGCCCGTGCGGTCGCGAGCAGCCGACCCGCTTGAGCAAAAAAGGACTGACGGTAGCTCGCAGCCGCAATCTCGGCTGCTGCCTTGGATGAGCTGTAGGGGTCGTGACCACCCAAACGGTCTGTCTCGCGATAACCCCAGATCCATTCCTGGTTTTCGTAGCACTTGTCCGTCGTGACGCAGACGATGGCCTTCACGGTCTCGCTCGCGCGGCACGCGTCCAGCACGTTGACCGTTCCGGTCACGTTCACGTCCCAAGTGTCGGTCGGCTCGCGATAGGAGCGGCGGACGAGAGGTTGCGCCGCCATGTGGAACATTATCTCGGCACCACTCGACGCGATGATCTTGCGTACTGCGTGTCGATCCCGGATGTCGACGATATGCGAAGGCATGTCGATACCGAGCAGGTTCCAGTGGTTGGGCATCTCCGGGGCTAGGGCGAGGCCGATCGGCTCGGCGCCAAGCGCACGAAGCCAAAGGCACAGCCAGCTTCCCTTGAAGCCGGTATGTCCCGTCACGAAGACCTTCCGGCCAGTATAAGCTCCACTAAACATGGTTCACCAGCTTTTCCACGGTGCCTTTCCGGAGCCCCATAGATCTTCGAGCAGGCTCTTTTCGCGCAGAGTGTCCATGGGCTGCCAGAAGCCGGTATGTTGGTATGCGGACAGCTGGTTTTCGTGGGCGAGCCGCCGCAGAGGCTCCTGCTCCCATACCGTGAGATCGGAGTCGATATAATCAATGGCGGCCAGCTCCAGCACAAAGAAGCCGCCATTAATCCACGTCCCGTCACCCGCCGGCTTTTCCTGGAATTGCTTGACGGCGCCGTCATCGATCACGAGCGCCCCGTAGCGGCCCGGAGGTTGGACCGCAGTGACTGTGGCCTTGCGGCCGGCTGCACGATGATGTGCAATAAGCGCCGTGATGTCGATATCGGAAACCCCGTCGCCATAGGTGAAGCAGAATGTGCCGTCAGCGAGATAGGGGGCGACGCGTTTCAGGCGGCCGCCCGTCATCGACTTCTCGCCGGTGTCGACGAGTGTGACATTCCACGGTTCGACGCTGTGCTGGTGGATGTCGATCTGGTTCGACTGCATCCGGAATGTGACATCCGACATGTGCAAGAAGTAATTCGAGAAATACTCCTTGATGACGTAGCCCTTGTAGCCGAGACAGATCACGAAATCATTGATCCCGTGGCGGGAATACATCTTCATAATGTGCCACAGGATCGGCTTGCCACCGATCTCGATCATCGGCTTTGGCCGCAAGTGCGATTCCTCGCTGATACGCGTACCAAAACCGCCCGCCAGAATTACTGCCTTCATGGAAGCCATCTGTCTATCTTGATCGTAATTTCGCTTTGAAACGTGGCCTCAGGAGGAAGGGCGCTCGGCGGACCATTTCCGCAACTGCTTGATTACCCCGTGGAGCTTGAAGATGCCATCGATGAGTTTCGGGCACCGGGAAAGCTTCAGAACTAGCAATTGCTCACGGGAGTGCGCGATCGCCGGCGAGGATTGCACATGCGGTGTCGCTCCTCCGCTTACGGGCGAACGCTGCTTCATCCAAAGTGGCGTGAAGGGATAAGCTGTACGAAGAAATTCCGATTGGTCGGCGATCTCGTCAAAGTTATCCGCCGCCCGGAGTTCCTCCGGCGTCCGCCGTAACACCCCACCTAAGCGCCGGAGGAAAAAAACCGGTGCTCTGGCCACGAGTTTGAGCGTGAAAATCCGTTCCGTGAGTGCGCCGTAGAGATGGTCATCAATCACAGATCTGACCACGTCAGCCGGCATGGCGAGGGAGACTAATGGAATGACGCCGCCTGAAACTAAATCATCCGCGGCCTCAGTCTTCCAACTCGGGATCAACTGCTCGTCACCGTTTATCGTCCCTCGGTCATTTTGCGATTCCCGCACCGCATAGTCGAAGTCCAGCGCGGCAATCACTCTACTTACGCCGATGCCCCAGACGTGGAACCGGCGGATATCGCGGACGTAGTTTGGAAACAGGATCGTTCCGCAGTTCAAAAATGCGACAACGGCTCGCTCCGGCAATGCGCCCCTGATTGAATTGCCGCATCCCATAAGAACATCTCCGGCGGAGAGGCTGGTATCATGCTCGGGCGAGACAACGACGAGGTCGACGAAGTTGCCGAAATAGCGCAATACCTCTTCAAGAGTCGCGCGTAAGCGATTTGGGCACAATACAAGTACACGCGAGGGTTTCTCGAACTGTCCGCACACGCTGAGCAGTGTTTCGCGAGCCGCCGCCTTGTCGTCGCTGTCAATGCGCAGGATGAAAACAAGATCTGGCGCTGCCCGATGCCCAAAGCGACGCGACAGGGTCGGTTCGACATCGTGCTTGTAGAAATCGCGCGTCGTGCCGGGCTCCGCATTGAGAGCGATCGGCCCCATCGACGTCATGATCGTTTTGTTGCCATAGATTTCGCCAAGCACCTGTCCGAGGGTGGCTGACCTTTCCTCCCACTCGGGCACATTGCCTTTGCCGAGATGGCGAAGAGGAAGGTTGATCGTGAAAACCGGCAAGCCCTGCGCCCATGAGCGAATGCAGAGCAAAGTATCGTAGTGGTGGAAGCCGCGGTAGCTCGGATCGAAGTTGAAACAGAGATCTTTGTGGATGACGAGAAGATGGCCATCAAGATGAACTGCCGGCAAGGGCTGCGCGAAAGGATAAAGAATCCCATGGTAGTCCACCATATTTCGCACGATCTTGAAATAGGGATAAGTGACGCCGGCAGGACCCAGCACTCCCCATGCGACGCCGGCGCCTTCGATCAAGGCGATCTGCTCCAAAAGGCGATGCAGGAAATCTTCGGAAAAATAGATGTCGCCGTGCATAACAACGAGGTGCTTGCCCGGATGGCGAGCTTTAATTTGCTCGAGGAAGGTAAAATAATCGAGTTGGCTATTATGGTTGGTGACAATATCAAGAAGCATCCACTTGGAAATTTGCCAACGGTCAAGGGATTCCTGCGTTGCGGTTGTCATCTGACTGTCGCCGCGGACAAGGGCGGCGAGAACGAAATCGTCAAATGAAGTTGTTGAGGTCATTTCTTGCCTCCGCGCTTGAGCGCGCGCACAAGGCAGGTGCGAACAAACAGCACGATCCGTTTGACGAGAAAGCGAAGTCCGAAGCGGGCATAAGTATCCTGGAGCACGAAAAGCCGCTTTCGAACGCGGCTGGAATCGATTGCGGAACGGTTGGCCTTGCACCTTGCCGCCACCGATGCAGCGCGCAGGATGGCTTCTTCCAGCCCCCTCGCACTTTTCCCCCAAGAAAAGTCTGCCGCGAAGGCGCGGGTCTTCGAGGCGAGGCTTTCCCGCTTGTTGGCATCGCGTGCCAGCGTCAGTAGCGCCTCGAACATATCCTTTCGATTATCGACTAGAATCCCGGTCACGCCGTCGCAAACGACCTCCGGGTGCGGGCCGTGCCGATATGCGAGCACCGGCGTTCCCTGCCACTGTGCTTCGAGTAGCGGAAGGTTGAAGCCTTCCCACAGCGAGGTGCTCACGAACAGATCGCTACTGGCGAAGGCCGCTCCCATCTGGTTATCCGGCAAATTGAGACGCGGGATAATGCCTCGGATGCGCAGGAAGTGCTCTTCCGCTTCACCGCCCCGGCCCACCACGACGAAGCAAAGGCTGCGCTCCGCCTTAATCGCTCGTTCCGCGAGTTCCACGAAATCGACAAACCCCTTGTATGGTTGCTCGTCGTTCTCAATCTGCACTCGACCTACCCACAGGACTATCACGCCATCATCGAACTTCAGGCTCCTGCGGAATTCCAACACCTGTTCGGTCGTGGGGCGAGCGTAGTGATCGCAGCCGAGATAGTGAATTTCGGAAGATGGGTGAACGCAGTTAGGTAGCCAATTCTGGATGCTGCGGGATATACACAAGATTTGGTCTTGAGCGCGAAGTCGCGTGAAAACATGTTGAAAGCGGTATGCGACCGATGCATCGAGGTTCCGACCGATCTCAGGGCTAAAGAATCGAGATGGTGGGGCACCGTACTCGATCGCGATTGCAGGCTGAAGGAGTAATGGCATGACGTCATAGAAAGGCGAAGTGTTGACAATCCAGACATCGATATTCTGGCTGTTGAAGAAAGTCGCGAAATTCAAGATATAGCGAGACATCGAATTTGCGGGTGTCAGAACCTCAGGCTTCGAGAGATCAACGACTTTGTAAGGTCGTTCGACTGACGTGTCGTGCCTCAGGCAATAGACTTTGACGTCATATCCGCGACCGGCCAGAAATGAGGCATACTGATGGACAACCAAATCGACGCCGAAGCCAAGCAGCAATCGTTCCGTTACAAAGCCAATTTTCAGCGCTGTCGCCATTTTCACTCGCTAAACCGCTACAGGGCCTGCTTATAGACTTGCATTAAACAATCAAGGTGCCGTTCCCATGAAAAGAGCGAGCTTCGCGCTGCGCCATCGGCGCGCATCTTATCTGCCCTACGCCGGTCTTCTGTCGCCATCGCGATAGCTGCGGCGGTACACTCAGTGTCTGACGGCGACACTAGAATTCCGGCTTCACCGATGACCTCTGGCATCGATGAGGTGTTCGAGCAGATCACCGGGCAGCCGGACTTCATCGATTCCAGAATGGGAAGGCCAAATCCTTCGTAAAGCGAGAGATAAAGAAAGCAATCTGCGTGATGGTAAAGTGACGGAAGGTCAGATAATTCGATGAATCCGGTAAATATAACTCGATCTGAAAAGTCACATTGGGCAAGATATTGATTCAATTCATCGTTCTTCCAGCCCCACATCCCGGTGCAAACAAGCACGTGAGGGCTGTCAGGGTTGTTTTTTATGAATCGTCCAAAGGCATCGAGAACCTGACGGAAGTTTTTCCGTGGCTCAATCGTCGAGACGGACAGAACATAGCGGCGTTCGTCCGGAATATTGTATTTTGAGGTAATTGCTTCTCGTGGTGCGTAGTTTCTCTGACCAAAGATGGGGTCGGCATCAATATAGTTTACTATGACTCTCGCGGGATCAATCGACGTCAACCGAAGCAGGTCGTCGCGGGTTGCTTCTGAGATACAGAACACGAAGTCATAATCGTTAAGCCGATCGAGCTTCATGCGTTCTTTGGTAATATTGAGGTTTTCGTGAAACTGAGGGAATAGTGTTGTGGTAAAATCGAAACAAGTAATCACGTTAAGCTTGGCGCGCGGCGACGGCTCAAAGAACCAATCCGTGCAGTGATAGACGTCGAAACCGCGTGTTGCGGTTCTGATTGCGGATCCAAGACCCGGCATATAGTTGCGAAACGAATTCCCGGAAAACTTGCGCCGAATTTTCTCGATCAGTGTTTCGTTGTGCCCCTCAAAGATCGGAACGATGTCGCCGGCTTCCAGAAAAGCTCTGATCTCCTCGGCTGTAACGTTGCGATCCCCCACGAGGATCCGGAAATCGTCATGTGCTAGGCGCTCCCGATACCCGCGCGCTACCGCGAAATTGTAGTTGACGATTCCGGTGCGCGGGAAGCGGAGTGCGTAGCCGTCGAGTGCGAGCTTCATGTTTGGTTCTCAGATCAGATTGGGACGCATGCCAGAATAAAGACCGAGATCAAGGAGTTCAATTCGCGGATGCGCTGTGGTGTAGCGCTGGATACGAGGCTTGATTGTCTCGAAGTCCGCGAATGCCGCTTCCTTGGTGTGGCGGGCAAACCCTTGATTATCCCAGAAAAGCTTCATTTTTGAAGCTAACAGTGCTTCGTCAGCTGAGAAATATTTCCATGTGAGAATGAGATGGCTTAGCGCCATGCAGCTCTCGTGGGTTGGGACGGAATGTGTGTTATAGCGTGCCTCGAATAGACCATGTGTCATGTGTGCGACGACGGCATCGTAACGGTAAAGGCATTGCCCGCCGTCGAGCCAAGCGCGCCAGCTCAAATCGACGTCCTCGCAATAGAGATAGATCGCTTCGTCGAAACCTTTGCAGCGCTCGAAGAAGGCGGCCGAAAGAAGAATGCACGCGCCGCTACACCAATTTACCTCCAAAGTCGCAGCGTCGAAAGCCCGCGGCGGATTCTCAATCGGAAATTGCCGAGCTTCAACGATATTGGCACGGCTGCGGCTCGTAGTGAATGTCGTATGGAGTTTGTCGACGACGTCCGGCATCAATACCATGTCGGGGTTCATCGTTATGAACGCTTCGAATGGAACTGCCAGTTTCTTCGTATAGTTGTTCCAAATCAGATTCTGCTTCTCGCCATATCCACAGGTACGATAAAGTTCAATCAGATTCACTGCGAATCCCTCTATTGCCAGAGCCTTTAGTCTATCGGCCGTTCCTGCGGAGACCGGCTCATAGACCGCCACGTTGACGGTCATCTGGTATTTGTCGCCAACACCATCCTGATGCCGCAGCGACAACGCGCAATCATGAATGTAGCGTTCGAATTCCGAGGCGTTTGACAGGATTTGGACCGGGATATGGATCATAGACATCTCAGCTACCGCTGCCGATCTTAACTCGAAGCCAATCAAAGAAGGTATTCTTCTGCTTTATTGTTTCCACGTCTGAAGTTAGGAGCGCGAGCCTTTCAACTATCTCCTTGTGATTGTTCCCCTGTGCGGTTTCAAGATTGGAGCTCAAGCTTGCGAGAGGCTCGACAATCCAGCTCTGCTGATTCTGTTGCGATTCTGCGATACCGAAACTCACGGCCTGCAATTGCTCGGCCAGTCTCGCGTGATCGACGGAAAGTTTGGAGTTTGCGTTCAAGAGAGCGACAAAAAGGCCAAAGACATGCTTGTTAGTAATAAGATCGAGATCGGAGAACGGATTGCCCCGCTGGTCGTTGCGCGCCGCATGGCTATGATTGTGGGGCGCATTGTCCGCCACAGCGAACTCGGTTCCGCCTATGACACGCTCTCCAAGGAGGACAGCAGATGCGGCCTTCTTCCGTACTATGCTCATCGAATTGCAGAACGTCACGGAAAAGATCGTCTCGAGTACGTCATCACTGATCTCGCAGCTATGATGCTGAAACATATCCGACAGTAGGCGCGTCCGAGGGTAAGAGAGGCCCCAATGTTCGTAGTTGACGACGTCGCTGAGGAGCTTGAAGAAGCTTATGGACGAAAACTGATGCGCGAGCCCTCCCTCGTATTCGTGCCAGTAGCTGCAGTGCAGGTCCTCGGCGATGAAGACGCCGTCCTCCCGCAGGAGCGGAAAATAGCGACAGAACGCAGCAATGATATCTTTCGATCTATGTGAGCCATCATCGATCACGATATCGAAGCTGTCAGATATTTCCTTGATGCGGCCAGCCGTGCCAGCGTCAATCGCATCGCCGATCACCACCGAAATGCGCGGATCCGAGGCCACCAGAGAACCGCATTTCTCGTCGATGTCGCATCCAACGATCTTCACCGCATTCGGGAAATAAGCGGCAAGCACCTCAGTGAACCCGCCATTCTGGATTCCGATCTCGAGAATTGAAATGGGCCGTCCGCGGAAAGGAGCGAATAGGCCCTCATAGACGTCAAGATAGAGCTCCCATTTGTCGGAGGATTTTCGGATGTTGGAGAAAAGTTCGCGCAGCGACGTTTGAATCATCGATAAGGCCTCGGTAATGACCGTGAGTGGGGCGCCTGCTGAACCCCGATAGCAACTAGTCGGAGATTGTGGCGACGATGATGGCGCAGGCTTGTGGTGCGTTGCTTTCCCGTCATCACTGGCGGTCTATCAGACAGCGGCGCGAATGCGATGTCGGCGTTGAACGTATCATTCGCGCGAATTAAAATCGAAATCTCAGACGTGAAAGATAGCACATTTCGCTGAGCAGATCGCGCGGGCACGTATTGTGGTATTAAAGTCCGAAGTGGCGTGGATCGACTAACCGTTAAACGTAACACGACCTTTCATGCCAGGCAATAACTCCAAAAGGGGTTCTCCCATGCGTGGTCTCATGACTCCTCTCATTTTGGCGGACTCAGATGGGCCGCGAATCGCATCCTTACGAGCCACCACCATGAGCCGTCCGATCAAGCGCATTGATTTTGTTCACGACTTTCTCACTGGAATCTTCGCCGATGACCTCCATGCCAAGCGCGTGGCGTCCTTGGCCAATGGTGCGCTCGGCGTCATGACGAGTGCATCGCTCGCAGTGTCGATCATCGGCCACTCGCTGGCCCACGCGCGGTCTGCTTGGCAAGCACGCCATCAAGCAGGTTGACCGGCTGTTGAGCAATCAGGGCATTGTCGTGTGGGACATGTTCGCCGCTTGGGTGACCCAGATCGTCGGACAGCGAAAGGCGATTGTCGTCGCCATGGACTGGACGGATTTTGACGCGGACGATCAGACGACGCTGGCGTTGAATCTCGCTTCCAACCACGGCCGGGCGACGCCGTTGTTATGGCTGACCGTCTTGAAGGACGAACTGAAGGACAGCCGCAACGACTTCGAGGACCTTTGTCTGGCGCGCTTGGCGGAGAGTCTTCCCGATGGTATCGATGGCAGCAAGCCCTCGCTCAACCTTCCTCCAGCCGTCGAGGTGAAGCAGGAGTCACCTCCGGAGTGCACAAGGGGCATTACTGATAGGCCTCGATGAACACGAGACGTTTATTAACACTTGGCGTGCGGCTCCAGGCTGGCGATCAGCGGATTATGTGCGCGTCGAGCGCATCGATCATCAACGCAGTCCCCTTGTAATCGCTCATCTGGAGACCTCTAAAAACCGCTGGGCAAATTGGCGATTGGCTGATTCATTCGATCATGTCGCAAGCGGAGCGCGGGCATGGTCGATCGGTCGCCGGGTTTCTTCGATTTTGACGATCGGCTGGCGGAACTGTCGGCCAAGGGCGACGATCTGGAGCGCGTAAAGGCGCTCGTCGATTTTGACATGTTTCGCCCCGCGCTTGAGGCGGCCGTGCCGCGCGCGGATCGGTCGAAGGGCGGCAGACCGGCCTTTGATCACGTTCTGATGTTCAAGGTGCTCATTCTTCAGGCGATGCGCGCGCTGTCGGACGAGCGCACCGAGTTCCTGATCAAGGATCGACTGTCGTTCATGCGCTTCCTCGGCCTAGGATTGGCTGACAGCGTTCCCGACGCCAATACGATCTGGACGTTCCGCGAGATGCTGAAGAAGGCCGAGGCCATTGACGCCTTGTTCCGGCCGTTCGATGAAGCGCTGCGCTCGGAAGGCTTCCTGGCGATGAGCGGTCAGATCGTCGATGCCACGATTGTGGCTGCGCCCAGGCAGCGTAATACGATCGCGGAGAAGATGACAATCAAGGAAAGCCAAACCGGGCGGCTCGGTTAGCTAGTCGTCCGTGAAGAACGAGATTTCATGAGACCGAGAATGATTGATGGTTGGCATGTGGCCGCATGATCGACACTAACCATGCGCGCAAAAGCAGCCTCAGCCAGGCGAGCAATCGGCGGAAGTTGTACCCGGCGGCGGCGAGCACGGCGTTGATGGCGTCGCCTTCGGAGCCCTTGAGATAATTGCGGTCCATGCGGTGGTCTGATTTTGCGTGACCGATCACAGGCTCGATCGCCGAACGTCGTCGCAGGTCACGCTTGATCGGGTCGGTGACGCCGCGTTTCTGGCCCGAGATGTAAATCCTGAACTTGTATTCTGGCGGAGCATTGTGGCCCCTATAGCCCTTGTCGGCGACGAGCCGATTGATGGTCGCGCCGATTTGATGCTCGACATCGGGGATGATGCCTTCCAGCGTGTGGCCGTCGTAGGGATTTCCCGGAAGCGCCTTCGCGTGCGCAATGAACTGGCCGCCCCTGGAATGGTTGAGCGTCGTGGCGATGGAGACTTTCACGCCGAACTCATAGGGCTTGTGCGATTTGCCCTTGGCGATGCATTCGATCTCCGGCGCGTGCAGGGAATAGATTTTCTTGCCGCGCTGCCTTTGTTGTTGATGACGCACCGCGTGGGCCAGCGACAACAGTTGCGCGAAAGCCGCCTGCCTGTCCGGATCGCCGGCGATCTTGCGCCTGATGTCGCGCATCACGCGGCCGAGATACGTGCGCAATGTCTTCAGCGCCCGGTTGGCGCGCCTGAACTGTTTCGCGTGAGCGTAGCGCTGATGCGCGATCAACGCGTGCTTGCCAACACGCTCGTAGGATTGCCGCAGGACGACGCCGTGCTTTTTGGCCAACCGCGCCAGCTTCTCGCGGGCGCGATGCATGAGTTTGGCATCGGTCGGGAACGCCACCGCCTTCGGCTGCACCGTCGTATCGACGATGATGCTGGTGAAGTCCGACGGCTTGGCCGCGCCAACGCGCGTGGCGACATTCAGGCTCTCCTGAATGAGCGCGACGATCTTGTCTTCGCCCATGCGCTGACGCCAGCGCGTCATCGAGGAGCGGTCGAAGGGAACGTCGTGACGAAAGAACGCCTCGCCACAAAACAATTGATAATAGGGGTTTTCGACCCAGCGTTCGCACAGCGCCTCGTCCGACAGATTGAACGTGTGCTTGAGGATCGCCAACCCCGCCATCAGCCGCGTCGGCAGCGGCGGCCGGCCGGGAACATCGGCGTAGACCGCCCCGAATTTGCCCTCGAGAAATCCCCAGTCGATCTGGCGCGCCAGCTTCGCCAACGCGTGGTTCATGTCGACGATCTGGTCGAGGTGCGACTTGAACAAATCATTCTGTCCGCTGTCTCGCCGCTCCTTCGGAAGCATCGCGATATCTCCGACTCAAACCCAGCCGGAGACATGGAATCACGCCGATTCCGCCAAATCAAATTGCAAGGAAATCGATATCGACATCCCCAAAACCGGCGATATCGAATACTTGCAAAACCCGCGAAATCATTCCGCCAGAACGGCTTCTGCATTTTTCACGGGCGACTAGCTATGGCGGTCTTGTGCTGATAGACGTGCGCGAGGCCGGCACCTACCGGGTGGCGCTCGATTCGGCCGCCTGGATCGACCTTGTGCGCGGCAGGCAGGCCGTGATCTCGATCGCGCACGGGCATGGGCCGGCCTGCACCGGGATCCGCAAGATAGTGGATTTCCCTCTCGCCCCCGGCCTTTACACGCTGCAGATCGCGGCAAATGGCCAGCCGCAGAGACGGTACTGGCCGCGCGCCTGCCCTGATCCCGTGCGGACCTGGCGCCTTTCACTCCTGTTGCTGTCAGCCGAGCTCCTGCCGATGTTGCCGTCAGCCTAGCTCTTGCTGACAACGGCAGCCCCGCATGGCGCTGGACGCTGCCTGCCGAGGTTCCGGCACCGCCGATCCCGGCCGACAATCCCATGACCGCTGTCAAGGTCGAGCTTGGCCGGCGCCTGTTCTATGATGCCGATCTCTCGGCCGACGGCACCATGTGCTGCGCCACCTGCCATGAGCAGAAGCACGCTTTTGCCGATGGCAACCGCACCCATCCCGGCGTTACCGACGAGCCCGGGCGACGCAATGTTCCCGGGCTGGCCAATGTTGCCTGGTTGACGCCGCTGACATTCGCGGATCCAGCGGCCACTACGCTTGAGACGCAGGTGACGGCTCCGATACTCGGCAACCATCCGGTCGAGATGGGCATGGCAGGGCGCGATGCCGAGATCGGCAGGCGGCTCGGCCGCGACAATTGCTGCCAGACGATGTTCGCACGCGCCTTTCCGGAAAATGGCGGCCGCATCGACTTTGCCAATGTGGCGCGCGCACTGGCGAGCTTCGAGCGCACGCTGGTCTCCCATGGCAGCGCCTGGGACCGGCAGCAGTTGGATCCGGACGCGCAGGCCGGCTCGGCGCTGTTCGCCCGCGATTGTGCGAGCTGTCATTCGGGGCCGAACTTCACGGACATGGCCATGCACCGGATCGGCGCGGCCGATCCCAGGCTTGCCGATCAGGGTCTGTTCGGGCAGACCGGGATCGACGCCGACCGGGACAAGTTCCGTACGCCTTCGCTGCGTAATGTCACGCTGACGGGTCCCTGGTGGCACGATGGATCGTCCCGGTCGCTTGATGAAGCCATCGCAAGGCATGGCCTGAGCCACGACGCGGCGAAGGTGACGCTGTTGATCGCTTTCCTCGAGGGACTGTCCGATCCCGAATTCACCCGGCGCAAATCGCTTGCCATGCCTGATCTGGCTTGCGGCAGGCGTCTCTAACGCCCGCTGTCGGAAGCCGATTTGCCGATTATCACGTCGCTGGACTTGATCACTACCGTTACCTTGTCGCCAACCTGAAGGCCAAGCTCGGCAATCGCCTGCTCGGTCACTTTGGGGAAAACGATCTATGTTTTGTCCCGGCCAACGCTGCTGTAGACAAAACCCAGCTCCGCCATCTCATCGGGACGGTAGACGTTGCGCAGATCGACCACGATCGGCCGTTTCATGATCCGTTTCAGGCGCGGCAGGTCGAGCGCGCGGAACTGGACCCATTCGGTCACGATCACCAGCGCGTCGGCGCCTTCCGCGCAGGCATAGGCGTCGTCGCAATAGTCGATATCGGGCAGCTCGCGCCGCGCCTCCTTCATGCTCGCCGGATCGAAGGCGCGAACGTTTGCCCCCATATCGCAAAGACCGGTGATCAACGGGATCGACGGTGCCTCGCGCATGTCGTCGGTGTCGGGCTTGAACGCCAGTCCCAGCACCGCGATCGTCTTGCCCCGCAAGTTGCCACCCAGCGCGTTCGCCACCTTGCGCGCCATCGCGCGCTTGCGATTGTCATTGACGGTGACGACCGACTCCACGATGCGAAGCTGGGCGCCGTGATCTTCCGCGATCTTCACCAGCGCGCGGGTGTCCTTGGGAAAACAGGAGCCGCCATAGCCGGGGCCGGCGTGCAGGAATTTGGTGCCGATGCGATTGTCGAGACCGATTCCGCGCGCGACCTCCTGGATATCGGCGCCGACCTTTTCGGACAGGTCCGCGATTTCGTTGATGAAGGTGATCTTGGTCGCAAGGAAGGCGTTGGCCGCGTATTTGATCAGTTCGGCGGTACGGCGCGCGGTGAACATCAGCGGCGCCTGGTTGAGGGACAGCGGCCGGTATATGTCGCCGAGCGCCTTGCGGCCGCGTTCCTCGGAGGTCCCGACCACGATGCGGTCGGGAAACTTGAAATCGCGGATCGCGGCGCCCTCGCGTAAAAACTCGGGATTGGACGCCACCACGACGTCGGCCCACGGATTGGCCTCGCGGATCAGGCGTTCCACCTCGTCGCCGGTTCCGACCGGTACCGTCGACTTGGTGACGACGACGGTGAATCCGCGGACGGAGGCAGCGATCTCGCGTGCCGCGGCATAGACGTAGCTGAGGTCGGCATGACCGTCGCCGCGGCGTGAGGGGGTACCGACGGCGATGAACACCGCCTCTGCCTCCGCCACCGGGCCGGCGAGGTCCGTGGTAAAATCGAGCCGCGACGCTGTCACGTTGGCCGCAACCAGCGCCTCAAGGCCCGGCTCGAAGATCGGGATCTCGCCACGGCGCAGCGCCGCGATCTTGCCCGCATCCTTGTCGACGCAGGTGACCTGATGCCCGAAATCGGCAAAGCAGGCTCCGGACACCAAGCCTACATAGCCCGTGCCGATCATGGCAATGCGCATCGAACAAACCTATCGGCTGGTGATTACCCGGGGGACTTTGAACCGCGTCTTAAAGCCTGATCCCGAAAAAGTGGAAACCGGTTTTCGGACAAGATCATGCTCAATCAAAAGGATAAGGCTAGAGTTTGATCAACACAGTCGGATCAGGCTCTAGCAGACCGCCGTTGGGCTGACGAGGCATCCGCGACCGTCATTATAAAGGGTTGAAGGGAAAACAGGGATAGGCGGCGATGCCGACAGTACGCCGGGTTTCAACGGTGGGCAGATGATGATAAGATGAGCCGCTTTTATCTCGTTGCCCATATGTCCGGCCCCATAACCAACCGCTATGACAAACGACCAACTGCTGAGCCAGATTTCCGACTATTGCCGTCGGGCCGCAATGGCGGAATCGACCTTTGGCCGGCGTGCCGTCAATGACGGCAAACTCGTGCACCGGCTGCGCGAGGGCAAGCGCATCACCATCGACACCCTGAACCGGATCGAGGCCTATATCGCCTCGGGTTCTCCGGATGGTGCGGCGCCGGTCCGCAGGCCGGAGCCGATCGAGCGACGCGATCCCCGCGCCAATTTCCGCTTCTTCGAAAACCGGCAGAAATATCTGCTGTTCGTCCATACCTGCAGCGAGAAACGCGTCATCGCCGACCGCGTCGCACTGGAGTTCGGCAGCATCCACCCGCGCCCGCCGGCGCTGCGGGTTTTTGACGCGGGCGTCGGCGACGGGACCGTGCTGGCGCGGGTGATGCGCTCCATGCACGATCGCTTTCCCCACATGCCGTTCTACGTCGCGGGCAAGGAACTCAGCCTCGAAGACATCAAGCTGACGCTCGACAAGGCGCCGGATCGACTGTTTGAGCACCCGGCGACCGTCTTGGTGCTGACCAACATGAATTATGCGGAGGCGCCCTGGTTGGCGCCCCGGTCACCTCAGGCTGCGGCCGGCATGGTGTGGCGCGAGGTGCCGCTGCACGGGGCATCCTCGGGCGAGTTCGAGGCCCAAATCCGGGATTTATGGCCGTTTCTGGAAGAAAACTGGCGGGCGAGCGTCAGTCCGGTCACGGGGATGCCGATCTACGAGCGCCCCGTCGTGCTGGTGATCTACCGGGAGGACCATCAGTTCCTGCTCGATTCGGTGATTCCGCGGGCCGGGCGGGTCGAGGCCAACTTCGACCTGGTGATCGCATCGCAGCCTTACCGGGCCAAATCTTCCCTCAATTTCAGGGCCAGACGAATAATCGCCCCCCTGGCCCGGGGGTTACGGCCGGGAGGGCGTTTGATAGGAATACATTCTCACGGACAGGACCCCGGACTGGAGATCGTCCAGGCGGTCTGGCCCGGAGAAAACCCTTTCGCCGTGAGCCGTCATGAGTTATTGCGCGCTGTGAGATACGAGCTCGGTTCGGTGGGACGCGACCTTAATTTTAACGCATATGCTGACCACCGTTCGATCTTTCGCTATGATATGGAAGCGCTGCCCAACGAGGTCACGGGATTGATCGGAACCTCGACAGCGTTTGCAGCGTGGAATGCGGCGGTTTACGTTGCCCAAGTCGAAGACGACCGGTTGACGGAGATGACCCAAAGCGGCCGCTATCTGGATGCCACCAGAGAGGTTCTGCGCAAGCATAACGGTCTCTGGTTCTACGACGAATCCTACGTCATCTCGCGTCGCCGGGACTGACATTCCAGGATAACAGCTCGAAAGGACCGCCACCTCTGGCGGATGAAGGGACGATTGATGCGCGGATCTTACTTGTTCACGAGTGAATCGGTTTCGGAGGGGCATCCCGACAAGGTGTGCGACCGGATCTCGGACGAGATCGTCGATCTGTTTTTCAGCGAGGGTCCGAAAGCCGGCGTCGATCCGTGGGCGATCCGCGCTGCGTGCGAGACGCTGGCCACCACGAACAAGGTGGTGATCGCCGGAGAAACCCGCGGACCCGAATCCGTTACCAAGGAGAAGATCGAAAGCGTGGTGCGCGCCGCGATCAAGGACATCGGCTACGAGCAGGACGGGTTTCACTGGAAGACCGCCGACATCGATATCCTGCTGCATCCGCAGTCGGCCGACATCGCGCAGGGTGTTGACGCCTTGCAGCCCGGTGCCAACAAGGAAGAGGGCGCCGGCGACCAGGGCATCATGTTCGGCTACGCCTGCAACGAGACGCCGGACCTGATGCCGGCGCCGATTTTCTACGCGCACAAGATTCTGCGGCTGATTTCCGAGGCTCGCCATTCCGGCAAGGAAAAGGTGCTGGGTCCGGACTCCAAGAGCCAGGTCACGGTGCAATACGAGAACGGCAAGCCGGTCGGCGTGCGCGAAATCGTGGTGTCGCACCAGCATCTGATCGAGGACATGAGTTCCGATCAGGTCCGCGAGCGCGTCGAGCCCTATGTGCGCGAGGCGCTGCCGAAGGCATGGGTCACCGACAAGACCATCTGGCATATCAATCCGACCGGCAAGTTCTTCATCGGCGGTCCCGACGGCGACGCCGGCCTGACCGGCCGCAAGATCATTGTCGATACCTATGGCGGCGCGGCACCGCATGGCGGCGGCGCGTTCTCCGGCAAGGATCCCACCAAGGTCGATCGCTCGGCGGCCTATGCCGCGCGCTACCTCGCCAAGAACATCGTCGCCGCCGGTCTCGCCGACCGCTGCACCTTGCAACTCGCCTACGCCATCGGCGTGGCGCGTCCGCTGTCGATCTACATCGATACGCACGGCACCGGAAAGGCTCCGGAAGACACGCTCGAGCGGATCGTCTCAGAAGCGATGGACCTGACGCCGCGCGGCATCCGCAAGCATCTCGATCTGAACCGGCCGATCTACGCGCGCACCTCGTCCTACGGCCATTTCGGCCGCACGCCGGACAATGAGGGTGGGTTCTCCTGGGAGAAGACCGATCTCGCCGAGGTGCTCAAGCGCGCGGTGTGATGTTTTTCCCTCTCCCCACCAGCGGAGAGAGGTCGCCGCGTCTTCGCGGCGGGTGAGGAACTGCGCAGCATCGCACAGACTGCTCTCTCCCCTTGCGGGGGAGAGGTGGAGAGGGGGCCTCCGATCGCTGCGATCGTGATGTGCGTCCATCCCCTCCCAAACCCTTCTCCACAAGGGGCAGGGAACAGCGAACGGACCGTTCGGAAGAGAATTCGCGAACCAAAGGACTAACACTCATGACCACCGCGACCGCCAAGCAGCCCACCGGCTTCACGGACTACATCGTCGCAGACATCGGCCTTGCCGATTTCGGCCGCAAGGAAATCTCGCTCGCGGAGACCGAGATGCCCGGGCTGATGGCGACGCGCGAGGAATACGGCCCTAAGCACCCCTTGAAGGGCGCGCGCATCGCCGGCTCGCTGCACATGACGATCCAGACCGCGGTGCTGATCGAGACGTTGAAGGCATTGGGCGCCGACATCCGCTGGGTCTCCTGTAACATCTATTCGACGCAGGACCACGCCGCCGCCGCGATCGCCGCCGCCGGCATTCCGGTGTTCGCGGTCAAGGGCGAGACGCTGAAGGACTACTGGGATTACACCGCAAAGCTGTTCGACTGGCACGGGGGTGGCCATCCCAACATGATCCTCGATGACGGCGGCGACGCCACCATGTACGTCCACCTCGGCCTGCGCGCCGAGAAGGGAGACACCGCGTTCCTCGACAAACCCGGCTCCGAGGAAGAGGAAGTGTTTTTCGCGCTGCTCAAGAAGCAGCTCAAGGAGAAGCCCAAGGGCTACTTCGCCGGTATCGCCAAATCCATTCAGGGCGTCTCGGAGGAGACCACCACCGGCGTGCATCGCCTCTACGACATGCAGAAGGTCGGCACGCTGCTGTGGCCCGCCATCAACGTCAACGACAGCGTCACCAAGTCGAAGTTCGACAACCTCTATGGTTGCCGCGAGTCGCTGGTCGACGGCATCCGCCGTGGCACCGACGTGATGATGAGCGGCAAGGTCGCGATGGTCGCGGGCTTCGGCGACGTCGGCAAGGGGTCGGCGGCCTCGCTGCGTCAGGCCGGCTGCCGCGTCATGGTTTCCGAGATCGATCCGATCTGCGCGCTGCAGGCGGCGATGGAAGGCTACGAGGTCGTGACCATGGAAGACGCCGCGCCCCGCGCCGACATCTTCGTCACCGCCACCGGCAACAGGGACATCATCACCATCGATCACATGCGCGCGATGAAGGATCGCGCTATCGTCTGCAACATCGGCCACTTCGACAACGAGATCCAGGTGGGTGCGTTGAAGAATCTGAAGTGGGACAACATCAAGCCGCAGGTGGACGAGATCACCTTCGCGGACGGCAAGCGCATGATCCTTTTGTCGGAAGGCCGCCTCGTGAATCTCGGCAATGCCATGGGGCATCCGTCGTTCGTCATGTCCGCGTCGTTCACCAACCAGACGCTGGCGCAGATCGAACTGTTCGCCAACAACACCGACGGCAAGTACAAGAAAGAGGTCTACGTGCTGCCGAAGACGCTGGACGAGAAGGTGGCGCGGCTGCATCTCAACAAGATCGGCGTCAAGCTCACCGAGCTGCGCAAGGACCAGGCCGACTATATCGGCGTCAAGATTGCTGGCCCGTTCAAGAGCGATCACTACCGGTATTGATCTTCTTCCCTTCACCTCTCGCCGCGCCATTGCGCGGCGGGTGAGGGGATCACGAAACAGAAAAGCCCGGATCGATCCGGGCTTTTTTTACATTGCGTTCGTCATTCACGCTCGTCCGACGCGGCCATGATTTTAAATTAATGCGTTTTCTTCTCGCGAAACCGGTACCCATCCTCGGGTCAAGCCCGAGGACATGCTTCGGTCGAAAACGCTCTAATCCGCGTCACGTCGTCCGGCCGGTACTCTTCTGCGACGTGAGGAAATCCGACAGCGTGCCGGCGGCGCGTTTGGCCGTAGCCTTCTTCCGGGCCGGCGCCTTCACCGGCTTCGGCTGCGCCGCCTCTTCGGCTTCCCTCGCCATCCGCAGCGCGCGCAGGCGCTCCATATTCTTGCGCACGGCGACGTCGCGGGCCTCGATATCGGAACGGGCTTTTGCGCCCTCGATGGCGGCCAGGCGCATCCGCTCATTGCGGGCCAATTGCGAGGGGCTCGGCGGGGACTTGGTCATGGAACTTATATAGGCATTCTCCGCCAAAATGCCAGAGGGCCCGAGATTTGCTATTCCCGCGCCGAATTGCTATAGGGCCGCCATTCGATTGCTGGCATTGGTTTTGTTAAGCGCCGCCAGGCTCCTTTCCAAAGACTTCGCTGAGATTGGATATATCGCGTAATCGTGCGCGAAAATGCGCATCTGCGCACTTTGGAACAAGGACGACTCTATGACGACAGGTACAGTGAAGTGGTTTAACGGCCAGAAGGGTTTTGGCTTTATCCAGCCGAACGACGGCGGCAGCGACGTATTCGTACACATCAGCGCGGTGGAGCGCGCGGGCCTTACCGGCCTCGCCGAGGGCCAGAAGGTCAACTTCGAGCTGAAGACCGACAAGATGCGCGGCAAGGTCAGCGCGGAAAATCTTTCGCTCGCATAAGATCCATGGCTGCGCCGTCTGTCATCCTGATGTGATGATGGCGGCGCATCATGTAACGGAATCGCAAAGCGCCGTGACCTGCGGATGTACCGGGACGCGCTTTCAGGTTTCACGCTTCGTTTCACGAATGTACTGAAACGGGCGTTCAGGGAGCCTCGTCAGCAATGACGGGGCTTTTTTGTTGCGCGGGCAATCCGACGAGACGATGCATGTTCGCGCCGCCGCCTGGAACTCCGCTCCGAGGCCCGCGTTTTCTCCGTTCCATTTCGCAAGCGGTCGTCCACAATATCAGGCGAGGCCCCGATGGAACACCTGCAATATCCGAACGAGAGCGGAGCCTATCGCACTGCTCGCAACGCGCTGTTAGAGGAGGAGATCAAGCTGCGCGCGCAGATCGAGGCCGTGGCCGAAAAGCGTCGCGCGCTGCCGATGGGTGGCGAGGTGCCGCAGGATTACGTGTTCGAGCGCATCGGGAAAAACGCCATGCCCGAGAAAGTGAGGATGTCCGAACTGTTCGGACCGCACGACACCCTGATCCTCTACAGTTTCATGTACGGCCCCGAGCGCAAATCTCCGTGCCCCGGCTGCACGCATCTGCTCGACAGCATCGACGGCGCCGCGCGGCATCTTGGCCAGCGCGCGGCGTTTCACGTCGTGGCGAAATCGCCGATCGCGCGGCTCGCCGCATGGGCACACGCGCGCGGCTGGGAGCACATGTCGCTGATTTCCACCGCGGGCAACAGCTACGACGCGGATTATTTCGGCGACACTTCGAAATTCTCAAAAGGCATAAGGGCGCAGCACAAGGTGCCCGACGGTGAGGACTGGGACGAGACCATCTTCAACGTGTTCAGGATGAGCGACGGAAAAGTCCGCCACTTCTGGGGCTCGGAAATGGCATTCGCGCCGCCCGCGCCAAACCAGCACCACCGCGCTGGCGATCTCGCCGATCCCTTGTGGAATCTTCTCGACATGACGCCGGAGGGGCGAGGCGACGATTGGTTTCCGAAGGTGAAGTATTAGGCGGTGAGACCAAAAGCTGCAGCAATATCCGGGGCTTTCTGTAATTATAGTGCTTCAGTGAAATGGTAGTCGTAGCTTATTGGAAGCGGAGCCAAAAATGGGCAGACCTGAAGAGCCGTACTATACCGTTATCGTTGAGACATATCGCATTTCGGGATCTGGGTTACACGGCGACATTCATGTCCGACCGGCAGAGGGTGAACAATTCCCACAAACGATGCAGTTCGTTTTCCTCGAGCAGTAAGACAGGCTCATCCCGTAGGAACTCGCTTTCGAGTCTATGCAGAATTGACCACAAAGAGGGTAGCGCGTCATTCCTTCATACCAACCACGCTTGGGATTATAACATTTTGGATGATTGATCGTCCGATTTTCTCGGATTGATGTCCATAATCGCCAAAAAAGCGAGATTGAATTTCGGGTTCTGACCATGTTCCTATCGATTCCGTCCCAATCGAGGGGCGGCAATCGTCACGAACGCGGGGCGGGATGCGGTGGACGCGGCAGAGTCAGACCAGAATGAAGGTAGCAGGGTAAAAGCCCGCAGGGAAAGAGATGCTTTCCCTCCTGCGTGACTTGCAGCGCAAGTCGATCCGGAATCCGGTCCCACGCGAGGTCGCTGGATTCCCCGATGTGCAATTGGCACATCTGAGGTTCGCGATTTCGGCGCGAACGCAAAGCGTTCGTCGCCTCAGCGCGCCCTGGAATAATGAGACCTGTGCGCGGATGGATGTAGAGCGTTGATTTGAAGGATTATTGGCAAACGACTTTGTGCGTGATTTCGCCGGTGCTACGAGTTTGTCGTCACGCTGCTACCGTGACGATGGAAAGCGTGCGCTTGAGGTTATAGGCGATAGCGGTGAGGTGAACCTGGACGGCGGCTTTGGCGAGGCCTCGCCATCGCATTCGGCGCAGGCCGTAACAGCGTTTCCAGGTGCCGAAGATTTTCTCGATGCGCCCGCGGACACGGTGGATCGGTCGGTTCCAGGCAGCGAGGCGAGCGAGCGTTTCGGTCTCGTCTCGCCCCCACATGCCGGTCGCGACAATGCGTGGCGTGCCTCCTTTGGCCCGAACCGCGTCGCCGAAGTGATTTCCCCGATAGGCGCTGTCGGCGAACACCTCGCCTGGATCATCGGGCAGGGCGTCGGGTCCGGCGCGCCCATCGTTGACGTTGGCCGGCGTGATCGCGATCTTCTCGACCAGAGCCGTTGTCGCGTCGGCGCCGATGTGGGCTTTGAAGCCGTGCACCGCGCTCTTTCCCTTGTGCTTGACCCAGCGGCCATCTACATCGTCTTCGCTGGCAGAAGCGATGATCGTCGCATCGACCAGCGTGCCAACCTTGACCGTGACCGCTCTGGCCTTGAGCTGTGCGGCCACCGCATCGAACAGCGCGACATCGAGACCATGCGCGACGAGCGCCCTGCGGTATCGAACGAAGGCAGTGCGCTCAGGTGTCGCCTCACTGCCGGAAAAGCCGCAGAACCGGCGGAAGGACGCCCGGTCATCGAGCGCCTCCGCCAGCTTCACGTCCGACAGGTCGTACCAGATCGACAGCAGCAGCGCCTTGAACATTGCCAGCGGCGGCCAGGCGAGTTCGCCCTTGGTGGCCGAATAAAGCGCGTCGAGAAGAGCCGTGACCGGCTGCCAATCGATCAGCTTGCCGATCTCGTCGAGCGATGAGGCAGTGCGCCTATGATCTGCGAAACCGAGCCGCTCTTGACCTATCACACGATGCGCCACGTCCCGCTCTCCTCTTCGGAAAGCCCATAGAGTCAGCAATTATCGGCCTCGTCTACATCCATCCGCGCACAGGTCTCATAACTGGGTGGAAAAACTTCTTCCAGCGGCAGCGGCTCTGTCGCGGCGTCGAGCCAGACCTTGGTGGCCTCGTCGAGATGCGCGCGCAGCTCGCGGCGGACGCGGACGTGGTAGTCGTTGAGCCAACGCGTTTCGTCGGCGCCGAGGCTGCGATCGATCAGGCGGCGGTCGATCGGCGCCAGCGTCAGGGTCTCGAATCCGTTCATGGGTTTCTCGGCGCCGGGAATCTCGATCGCCGTGACCAGCACCAGATTTTCGATCCGGATGCCGAACGCATCACGCTTGTAGTAGCCGGGCTCGTTGGACAGGATCATGCCGCGCTTGAGCTGTGTGGTCCCGAGTTTCGAAATCCGCGCCGGGCCCTCATGCACCGAGAGATAGCTGCCGACGCCGTGGCCGGTGCCGTGCTCGAAGTCGACGCCGGCCTGCCAGAGAAACTGCCGCGCCAGCGTATCGAGTTGCGCGCCGGTGGTGCCGTCGGGAAATACCGCACGCGCGATGGCGATGTGGCCGCGCAGCACGCGGGTGAAGCGGTCGCGCATCGCGTCGGTCGGATCGCCGATCGCGATGGTGCGGGTGACGTCGGTGGTGCCGTCCTCGTATTGCGCGCCGGAATCGATCAGCAGCAGATCGCTGGGCGCGATGCGGCGGTTGCTCTTGCGGCTGACGCGGTAGTGGACGATGGCGCCGTTCGGCCCGGTGCCGGCGATGGTGGGGAAGGAGACGTCCTTCAGCGCGCCGGTGTCGCGGCGAAAGGTTTCCAGCGCCTCCACGGCATCGATTTCGGTCAGCGTGCCCTTCGGCGCCTCGCGGTCGATCCAGGCGAGAAACCGCGCCAATGCCACGGCGTCGCGCCGATGCGCGGTGCGGGCGCCCGCGATCTCGGTCGGGTTCTTCACGGCCTTGAGCAGCGCGACGGGATCGTTGCCGCGCGCCGGTTTGCCGCCGGCAGACGTGATCAGGCGGGTTAATGCGTCGGCGGCGGTGGCGCTGTCGAGCGCGATGGTCGCGCCGCTGCCGGCGAGGTCGGTGAGCGCCGGCGTCAACGCGTCCGGCTCGCGCACATCGGCATTGCGCTCGATATGACCGCGGCTCAAGTCGGAGAGTTTGCGGTGGTCGACGAAGATCGTGGGGCGGCCGTCTTTCGGCACCAGGGCGTAGGATAGCGGCAGTGGCGTATGCGAGACGTCGGCGCCGCGAATATTGAAGGTCCAGGCGACCGCGTGGGAATCCGATAGCACCAGCGCATCGACGCCGAGTTTTGTCATCTCAGTGCGGATCCGCGTGAGCTTGTCGGCCTCAGGCTCGCCTGCGAACGTCGCGCCATGGATCGTCACCGGGCCAAGCGGCGGTGCGGGACGATCGATCCAGATGCTGTCGACCGGATTGGTCTCGACCGGGACCAGCTCCGCGCCGGCTTTCGTGCAGGCTTTCGCGAGGCGTTCGACTGCTGCCGACGTATGCAGCCATGGATCGTATCCGAGGCGGTCGCCGGCGCGGAGATGCCCTGCCAGCCAGCTTTCCGGGGGCGGATCGACCAGCGAAACGATGCCCCAAGCCTGCGTATCCACCTGCTTCGCCGCCTGCAATGTGTAGCGGCCATCGACAAACACCGCAGCTTGCTTCGCGAGCACGATGGCGAGGCCTGCCGATCCGGTGAAGCCGGTGAGCCATGCCAGCCGCTCCTCGGAGGGCGCGACATATTCGTTCTGCTGCTGGTCGGCGCGCGGAATCACGAATCCGGTCAGTTGCCGTCGCACCAGTTCCTCGCGAAACGTGGCGAGGCGGGAGGTCAGCGCGACGCCGCCTTCGGGGTCCTCGAATGTCTGGAAATGGGCTTCGAACATTATCCGGGTATCCTATCGCGTTTGGCGCGAAGCATGTCCTCGGGCTTGACCCGAGGATGGGCACCGGTTCGCGTCAAGAAAACGCATCAAAACAAAAAGTGACGTCAGCGGCTACCGCAAATTCTGCATCAGCAGGCTGCACCATCCGTCGATCCGCATCTGCCGGATGAGCACTAGCCCCTGCGCGCGATAGGCCGCGATCACGCTGCGGGTCTGATGCGGCAGCAGCCCCGACAGGATCACCATGGCTTCGGGCGCAAGGTGCGTTGCCATGGCCGGCGCCATCTGCCGCAGCGGATTGGCGAGAATATTCGCCAGCACCAGGTCGAACGGTGCGCGTGCGCGAAACAGCGGCGCGGAAAAGCCGGTCGCACAGATCGACCAGACAAGATTGCCGACGCCGTTTAACACGGCATTCTCCCGCGCCACGATCGTCGAACGCGGATCGATGTCGCTGGCCAGCACGTTTCGCCGCAGCGCCTTGGCCGCGGCGATGGCAAGAACGCCGGTGCCGGCGCCGAGATCGAGAACGCGCCGTGGCATCTTGCTGCGCAGCACGTGATCGAGCAGCAGCAGGCAACCCCGCGTGGTGCCGTGGTGCCCGGTGCCGAACGCCAGCGCTGCCTCGATCTCGATGCCGAGCTTGTTCGGCGGGACGCGTGCGCGGTCATGCCGTCCGTGGACGATGAAGCGGCCGGCGGCGACCGGCACCAGGCCTTCGAGGCTGGCCTCGACCCAGTCCCTGGCGGCGATGGTATCGAAGGCGATGGTTTGCGCGATGTCATCGCCGGCGGCCAGCGCGACCAGCGTGCGGATTCGCTCTTCATCCGGCGGGGCGGCGAAGTGTAGCGCCACGACCCAGCGCCCGTCGCTGCGTTCGAATGCGGCGATGGCGGTCTCGCCGTCATCGAGACTCTCGGTCAGGAGATCGACGACCCGCCGCGCGATCTGTTCCTCGCCGATGGCGAAGGCGGCGCGACTGGTCGCCGGCGTGACGGCGTTGGTCATCGGCAATCCGACGTTAAAAGATCCGGGGATCGGGAGCGTCTCAGTTTGACATTCTGGTGATGAGGTAGCCGACGCCGTAGGCCGGTCCCGCCACCAGGAGAATGGCAACCGCCATGAGAAGCCAGCCTTTCAGGACGCCGGCCCAGCCGCCCGTTTGCCAAAGCTGTTGGGGTCCCGGTTGACCGTAGGCCCACAGCGACCATGAGGCGGCCAAGACCAAGTAGATGTCAAAAGTATTCAAGGATGTGCCGACGTAGCCTCCGTATAACGGGATAATGACCGTGAGAAAGACCCTGCCAACGATATTCAGCACATAGACCCCCAATACTTGCCTGCTTTCGTATTTGCTTTAGTGCAAATCGGAAACTTAAACGATGGAAAATGCATGGGCGGGAAGGCGCGGGGCGGCGGGGTTGACGGCAAACAAGCGGTCCGAGATCGCCAGGAAGGCAGCCCGCGCGCGCCGGAGCCAGTAAATCCGCGAACAAAGCGTCGAGCCATCGTGCGGGAATCCGCAAATGATCGGGAAACATACCCGGATTCTTCAACAGGCGCCGGTCTGCTGTTGCAGACTTTTTGAGATTGTTGCCCACTTGTTTTCCACAGAATTATCCACAGACTTTCCCCCAGCCTAATACTAAGTTATCCACAGGATTTCGATAGCCTTATCCACAGACGGGAGGCGGACGATTCGCCGCGAATTGCATCGGTAACCGCGAGGGTTAATCCCCGGTAGCATCTGTGTTCAAATCCCAGCGGAATCGCGGCGAGGTTTTTTAGAGGTTTGTCGCTACCGATGCCTCCAAGCAGAATGCGGGGGCGTCATGGAAACTCAAGGGTTCGATCCGGTCGGGCCGTCCGGAAGCACATCCGGGATCGCGGCCGAGGACATCATGTGGGCGTTTGGCATCAGCGCCGTTGTGCTCGGACTGACGCCGTTAATGGCGGTCTACGTGCTGCTGGTGGCTTGAGCAGCTTTTCGGGCGAAGCATGTCCTCGGGCTTGACCCGGGGATGGATACCGGTTCGCGTGAAGAAAACGCGTCAAATCAAAAACCATAGAGCCCCGCTTCTGATTCCATCAGAAGCGAAGAGGGGTCTAACGGCGGGCGAACAGCGCCCGATGGTCCCGCAGGATGGTGCGTGCGGCGTTATGGCCGGGTGCGCCGGTGACGCCGCCGCCGGGATGCGCGCCGGAGCCGCAGTGATAGAGACCCTTCAGCGGTCCCCGGTAGTCGGCATGGCCTAGCATCGGCCGGGCCGAGAACAGTTGGTTCAGCGTCAGCGCACCGTGAAAGATATCGCCGCCCAGCAGTCCGAATTCGCGCTCGAGATCGAGCGGTGATAAAATCTGCCGGCCGATCACGCTGGCGGCGAAGCCCGGCGCGTAAAGGTCGACGGTCGCTATCATGAGGTCGGCGACCTCGTCGCGATGGTCATCCCAGGACGCGCCATCGGGCAACTGCGGCGCCACATGCTGGCAGAACAGGCTGGCCACATGGCGGCCGGATGGGGCAAGTGAATCATCGATCACCGACGGGATCAAAACCTCCACCACAGGTTCGCGGCTCCAGCCGAACTGTCGCGCGTCCTGCCAGGCACGGTCCATGTAGCCGAGACCGGGCGCGATGATGATGCCAGCACTGAGATGGTCGCCTGCGCCCGGCAAGGCCGAGAACGAGGGCAGAGCTTCGAGCGCCACGTTCATCCGAAACGTCCCGGAGCCGTTACGCCAGGTCTTGATGCGGTTGAGGAAGGCGGCGGGCAGCGCGCCGGCGGGCAGCAGCCGCGTATAGAGCAGCTTCGGGTTCACGTTCGCCGCGACATATTTTGCGCGGATCGTTCGTCCATCGTCGAGCACCACACCGGCCGCGCGGCCGCGCTCGACGATGACTTCGCACACACCGGCATCGGTTTCGATCTCGGCGCCGCGCGCGCGGGCGGCCGCTGCCATCGCCTGGGTGATCGCGCCCATGCCGCCGATGGCATGGCCCCAGACGCCCTTCTTGCCGTTCACTTCTCCGAAAGCATGGTGCAACATCACATAGGCCGAGCCGGCCGCGTAGGGGCTGGCGTAGTTGCCGACGATGGCGTCGAAGCCGAACAGGGCCTTGACCAGATCGATCTCGAAGCGGTCGTCGAGCATGTCCCCGGCGGATCGTGTAAACAGATCGAGCAGGCTGCGCTGCTGCTCCAGCGACAGGCCGCGCAGGATTCCGGCGGAGCCGATCGCGTTGACGATTTCATGCGCGGCGTTGAGGCCAAACCCCTCGACGAGGTTCGGCGGCGCGCGCAGCACGAATTGCCGGATCACGTCGGCGATCTCTTCGAGTTCGCGCATGAAGCCGCCGAGCGCGCCGGCATCCCGTTCGCTCAGGCCAGCGACCGATGCCGCGGTGCGGCCTTCGCCGGTGAGGAGGTAGCGGCCGTCGGGCGCGGGCAAAAAATTCTGGGCGCGGCGTTCGACGATCCGCAGACCATGGTCATGCAGCCGCAAGTCCGCGATGACTTTCGGATTTAGCAGGCTGACGGTGTAGGCCGCGACCGAATTGCGGAAACCGGGCTGGAATTCCTCCGTCACCGCAGCGCCCCCGACCACCTTGCGCCGCTCCACGACCTTGACCCGCAGCCCAGCCATCGCGAGATAGGCCGCGCAGGTCAGGCCGTTGTGGCCCGCTCCGATGATGACGACGTCGGTATCTGACACGATCCGCTTCAAATGATATGGGCCGGCCGTTTCGTTCGGCTGCCGTTCAGGGCGTCTTTATCGGAGACGGCGATGGACGGCACAAGACCGGGCGGATCGATTTGGGGCTCGCTGCCACGGCATAGTCCAACGGTGGCTGCGCGACGATGAGGACCGGTAGCGATCAGTCGTCGAACTCCGTGAACAGGCCGCGCGGCTGATAAGGCCGCGGTGCGTAAACCTGCGGCTGGTAAGGTTGCGCATAACCGTAATCCGCTTGATCGCTATGATACGGCCGCCGCTGGGGAACGGTCTGCGCGCCGTAGATGCGGCGATAGCTGCGCGGGGCGGGATAGCGCTGATCGCTGGAGCTGCCGTCCGCCGGGTAGATATAGCCGTCGTCGCCGCGAACGGTGGCCTGCGGCTGCTGAGCAGGCGCGATATGCCCCGGCGTCAGATCGACCGGATTTCCGGCAGTGTCATAAGACTGGTAGCCCGGCGCCGGGTCGCGACGGGCGACATCGGTTTTGCGCTTGCCGCGAGGATTGCGCGCCAGCGCGACGCGCGACGATCCGGTCAGCGTCACGGTGGTGTTGAGGACGCCTTCCTTCTGCACCAGCGCATAAAGCGTGCTGGCGTGGGCGCGCGAGAGGCGTACGCAGCCGTGCGACACCGGTACGCCGAGGCTGCCCTCGGAGAACGTGCCGTGGATGGCGTGACCCACCTTGGTGAAAAAGATCGAGTGCGGCATCGGGGCGTCGTCGAATTCCTTGGAGAAATGGTTGGCTTCCATTCGGAAGGTCTGGAATTTGCCGTTCGGAGTTTCGTGCGACGGATTCCCGGTCGAGACCGGCCATTGATAGCGCTCGGCGCCGTCGACGGAGACGGTCATTTGCTGATTGTCCTTGTCGACAAGGATCGACACCTTCGCCTCGGCCATGCTGCCGGCGGCAAAAAACATCAGACTGATGATCGGAATAAAAAACGTACGCATTTACCTCGACCTCGAATGCCACCTGCCGTCTCCCCGCTCGATATATGCACATGAAACGGCACCGCTGCCAGTAGCGGGGTCGTGGCATCGTTAATTCGCGAAGCGGCATAACCAAGGCGGTGGGGGGGGAAACCTTGTGAGCGATGGCTTTATAACGGGCCACCGCTACGACGGTGCCGTTGGAACCTATGGAGTGCGATCACGTTATGCTTACCTCCATCCAGCGACCATGGCCTGTTCGCGGCCGAGCCAGCAATAAGGACACAGACACAGATGACGATCAGAACCGGAGCATTGCCGATCAAAGTTTCCATTCGGCTGCAGGTCGCGGTAGCGGCTGTGGCAGCCGCACTGGCCTTCATATCCATTCCGCATCCGGTGCACGCGCAAGGCGTCATCGGAGGCATGGAGCGGGGTGCGAACCAAGGAGCGCGCGAAGGCAATCGTGCAGCCGGTCCGGTCGGCGGCGCGATCGGCGGCGCGCTTGGCGCCGGCGTTGGTGGCGCGGTCGGTGGCGTCAAGGGTGTGCTCGGCATTCCGGATCGCGGGCCACGCCGCGGGCATCGATGCCGCGGCTATTGGAAGCATGGCCATTTCCACTGCTATCGTCGATAAGGAATTTCCTCCACGACTGTGCGGTCCGGATCGAACCGGGCCGCAATTTTTTTAGTTCGTGGCGGCAAACCCTGGAGCGTTTTCGGGCGAAGCATGTCCTCGGGCTTGACCCGAGGATGGGTACCGGTTCGCGTAAAGAAAACGCTTTAATTCAAAATCATAGAGCCTCGCTTCTGATTCCATAAGGCTCTAGTTTTTCAGCCGGTAGCCGGTTCTGAAAATCCACCAGACGAGCAACATGCAGATCGCGAGAAAACCCAGCGTCATGCCGATGCTCACGGACACGCTGACATCGGCGATTTCGTAAAAACTCCAGCGGAAACCGCTGATGAGATACACCACCGGATTGAACAGCGCGATGGTTTGCCAACCGGGTGGCAGCATGCTGATCGAATAAAAGCTTCCCCCAAGGAAGGTCAGCGGCGTAATTATCAAGAGAGGGATCATCTGCAGCTTCTCGAAACCGTCGGCCCAGATGCCGACGATGAAGCCGAACAGGCTGAAAGTCACGGCGGTCATGACCAGAAACGCCAACATCCAGACCGGATGTTGGATGTGCAAAGGCACGAACAAGCCGGCGGTCGCCAGAATGATCAGGCCGAGGATGATAGACTTGGTCGCCGCGGCACCGACATAGCCCAGCACGATCTCGAAATAGGATACCGGCGCCGACAGAATCTCGTAAATGGTGCCGATGAACTTCGGAAAATAGATTCCGAACGACGCGTTGGTGATGCTTTGCGTCAGCACCGACAGCATCACCAGCCCCGGGACGATGAAGGTGCCATAGCTGACGCCTTCAACCTGCGTGATGCGCGACCCGATCGCTGCGCCGAACACCACGAAGTAAAGCGACGTCGAGACCACCGGCGAGACGATGCTTTGCAGCAGCGTGCGCCAGGTTCGCGCCATTTCAAACAGGTAGATCGCCTTCACAGCCTCGAAGTTCATCTCAGGCCCTCACCAGACTGACGAAGATGTCTTCCAGCGAACTCTGGGTGGTATCGAGGTCGGAAAACCTGATGCCGGCAGCACGGAGTTCGCCCAGCAGGCTGGTGATGCCGGTATGTTGGCTCCGGGTGTCGTAGGTGTAGATCAGCTCCGTGCCGCAATCGGCAAGCTCGAGATTGTAGGCCGCCAGCGGCGCAGGTACGGCATCGAGCCTGCCTTGCAGATGAAGCTTCAACCGCTTTTTGCCGAGCTTCTGCATCAGCACCGTCTTTTCCTCGACGAGAATGATTTCGCCCCTGTTGATGACGCCGACCCGGTCGGCCATCTCCTCGGCCTCCTCGATGTAATGCGTCGTCAGGATAATCGTGACGCCAGAGGCTCGCAGCGTCCGCACCACGTCCCACATGGCTTTGCGCAGTTCGACATCGACGCCCGCGGTCGGCTCGTCCAGAAACAGAATCTGCGGCTCGTGCGACAGTGCTTTCGCAATCATCACGCGTCGCTTCATGCCGCCGGACAGCGTGACGATCTTGTTGTCCTTCTTGTCCCACAGCGACAGGTCCTTCAAAACCTTCTCGATATGAGTCGGGTTCTTGCGTTTGCCGAACAGCCCGCGGCTGAAACTGACGGTCGCCCACACCGTTTCGAACGCATCCGTATGCAGTTCTTGCGGCACGAGGCCGATCAGCGAGCGGGTAGCCCGAAAGTCGCGCTGAATGTCGTGACCGTCGACCAGCACCTGTCCGGCCGACGGGTTCGCGATGCCGCAAATGATGCTGATGAGCGTGGTCTTGCCGGCGCCGTTGGGGCCCAGCAATGCAAAAATCTCACCTCGGTTGATATCGAGGTTGATGGCTTTCAGCGCTGTGAAGCCGGACGCGTAGGTCTTCGACAGGCCGGAAACGGAAATGATGGGCGACATGCAGGCCTGACACGCTGTGAGCGGGAGGAGTGAAGGGGACCGGTTATCGCGGCAGGGTGGCAGGACGATGGAGAATGCCGGTCAACACATAGGAATGCGGGCGATGTTCCGCCATCGGCTACACCCGCTCCACAAAACTATCGACCACCTTTTTCTCGCCGGCTTTTTCGAAGGCGATAGTCAGCTTGTTGCCATCGATCCGCGCCACTTTGCCGTAGCCGAATTTCTGGTGAAAGACCCGGTCGCCCGGTGAGAAGCTGGAGGTCGTGCCGGTGGATTTCGCGACCAGTTCACCGTCGATGGTCAATGGCGCGTGCTTCGACTTCGATCGGCTCGCATTGTAGGGCGTGCCGGCCTCATTGAAACCGCCGCGGCCGCGATTGGCCTGCGCGCGTTGCCAGCCGGGCGTCGCATAGCTCGAGCCGAACGACTCGACATTGTCGAAACGCGAAGGGCCATAGCCGCCCGTTCCGCCCCAGCCCGAGCCGCCCTTGGATTCGGTGATCTCGACGTTGTGCGCCGGCAGTTCGTCGAGAAAACGCGACGGGATGGTTGTCGACCACGAGCCGTGAATGCGCCGGTTGGTGGCGAAGTAAAGCTTCGCGCGACGGCGCGCCCGTGTCAGGCCGACATGGGCAAGCCGGCGTTCTTCCTCGAGGCCGGCGCGTCCCTGCTCATCCAGCGCACGCTGATGCGGAAACAGACCCTCCTCCCAGCCGGGCAGGAAAACGTTGTCGAATTCGAGTCCCTTGGCGGAATGCAGCGTCATCACCGAGACGGCGTCCTCGTCTGGGCCGCCGTCGCGATCCATCACCAGCGAGATATGTTCGAGGAAGCCTTGCAGGTTCTCGAACTCCTCCATCGAGCGCACCAGCTCTTTCAGGTTCTCAAGGCGGCCCGCGGCATCGGCCGAACGGTCCTTCTGCCACATCTCGGTGTAACCGCTCTCGTCGAGCACGATCTCGACAAGCTCGGTGTGCGGCATGGTCTCGCGCTGCACGCGCCAGCGGTCGAAACTGTCGAGCAAGGCGCGCAGCGATCCGCGCGCCTTCGGCCTCAGCTCGTCGGTTTCGACGACGGCGCGGGCGGCCTCGCTGAGCGGGATCTGCCGCTTGCGAGCGATCTCGTGCAGCATCTGGACGGTGGCATCGCCCAGGCCGCGTTTAGGCACGTTGACGATGCGTTCGAAGGCGAGATCGTCGGCCGGCGAGTTGATGAGGCGCAGATAGGCGAGCGCATCGCGGATTTCGGCGCGCTCGTAGAAGCGCGGACCGCCGATGACGCGATAGGGCAGGCCAAGGGTCACGAAGCGGTCTTCGAATTCGCGCATCTGGAACGAGGCGCGCACCAGAATTGCGATTTCGTTCAGTTTTTCGCCGGCGCGCTGAAGCTGTTCGATTTCCTCGCCGATGCCGCGGGCTTCTTCTTCGGAATCCCAGCAGCCGGTGACGGTGACCTTCTCGCCATCGACATCCTCGGTGCGCAGCGTCTTGCCGAGCCGGCCCTCGTTATGCGCGATCAGATGCGAGGCGGCGGCGAGGATATGGCCGGTGGAGCGGTAGTTGCGCTCCAGCCGGATCACCTTGGCGCCGGGAAAATCGTGGTCGAAGCGCAGGATGTTGTCCACCTCGGCGCCGCGCCAGCCGTAGATCGACTGGTCGTCATCGCCGACGCAGCAGATGTTTTTGGGCGGGGAGATATTCTTTGTTAGTGCGTCATCACCGGGCCGACGCGACGCGTCGAGACCCGGTGATCCATCTTCCGGAGAAACGACGGATTGCCGGGTCAAGCCCGGCAATGATTGCGACGGCGCTTGCGACAGCAGCCGCAGCCACAGATATTGTGCGACGTTCGTATCCTGATACTCGTCGACGAGGATGAACTTGAAGCGGCCCTGATATTGCCGCAGCACGTCCGGATGCTCGCGGAACAGCCGGATGTTCTCAAGCAGCAGGTCGCCGAAGTCCGCGGCGTTGAGGATCTTCAGCCGCGCCTGGTAGGCGGCATAGAGCTTGCCGCCGCGGCCGTTGCCGAACACGGCGGCTTCGCCGGACGGCACCTGCGCCGGCGTCAGCCCGCGATTTTTCCAGCCGTCGATCAGCCCCGCCAGCATCCGCGCCGGCCAGCGCTTGTCGTCGATGTTGTCGGCCTGCAGAAGCTGTTTGAGCAGGCGGATCTGGTCGTCCACGTCGAGAACGGTGAAGTTGGATTTGAGGTGCACCAGCTCGGCATGAACACGCAGAATCCGGCCGCCGATGGAATGAAAGGTGCCGAGCCACGGCATGCCTTCCACGGCATGTCCAAGCATCTGGCCAAGCCGATGCTTCATCTCGCGTGCGGCCTTGTTGGTGAAGGTTACCGACAGGATTTCACCGGGACGGGCGCGGCCCTGGCTGAGGATATGCGCGATGCGAGTCGTCAGCACGCGGGTCTTGCCGGTACCCGCGCCAGCCAGCACCAGCACCGGCCCGTCCAGCGTTTCCACCGCCTCGCGCTGTTCCGGATTGAGCCCGGCCAGATATTGTGGCGTTGCCGCTGCGCGCGCGCGCGCAGCAATGCCACCGGCGGCAGGCTGGTGCTCGGGAACGTCGCGATGGATCAGTCTGTTCGGTTCGGTCATGCGAATCGTCTTCTCCCCACGATGACACTGCGGGGCGGTGAAGGGGAGCCTTCTTAGCAGGATTAGGAATATATATAGGGACACCGACGCGATTGGCATCAGTTTTAAAGCCCGGCGTGCAAGCGATCCCGGGTCGGCGATCGCGATTTTGTTCCGAAAAACCGGCGATCTTTCAGGACTTCTCACCCTCCCGCGTCGGGGAACCTTTGTTCCGGGGATGGATTGTTTTCTCAGGCCATGCGCGAGACGGGCGCGCTGAGAATGGAGATCAAGTCATGCTGAGCTGGGTCGTGACATTTCTGATTATCGCATTGATTGCTGGTATTCTGGGTTTCGGCGGTCTCGCGGGTGCCTCCGTCGAAATCGCGAAGATCATCTTTTTCATCGCCGTCATCCTGTTTGTCGTGTCGGCGGTGGTCGGGCTGTTGCGCGGACGCACCCGCGTGTAGCGCCGGCTAACGTGACTTCGAGGGCATCGCGACTTTCCGGCCGATGCCCTCGGGGCGCGTGATAAGGCTGTGGGCGCCAACGACGGCCTGAATGCGCGTACGGATATCAGGGGGGAAGGGCGCGACTTTACGAGCGGCCATATCGATGTGAACAGTCATGTTTTCGGAGGTCGCCGAAAGCCATCCTTCGGTGGCGTGCCGCAACTCCTCGAAGGTGTGCAGACGCTTTTCGTCGGCGGCGATCAGCAGGACGGACACCCGCACCGGGTCGTCCAGATGAATTTCCCGCAGGTAGCGCAGATGACACTCGGCGGTGAACGTCGAGCCGGTGCGCGTCTTCACGTAGTCGGGCCCGATTCCCAGTTCGAGCCAGAACTCGTCGGTCGCCCGGTCGAACAGGACGTTGTAGTAGGCCATGTTGAGATGGCCGTTGTAGTCGATCCACTGCGGCTCGATCCGCAGGACCGAACACTGAAAGGGTTCGGGCTTATCGTCCGGGTCGGTGGCGGGCGTGCCTTTCATGCTCTATCCTGAATTTGTCGGATCGCTCGACCACTATACATCCTTTGCCTCGGTCTTTCATCAGGGCGCCCCTTTCAGCCCTGGAAAACGATGGCGACCGCCGCTGCGACTTCGCCACAGTTGCAGATATTATGTTGCATCGGCTCGTTTGGTGCGGCCTTGCAGGCTTGGGATCGATACGGCAGTCTTGAAGGCTCTGGCACGACGTCCGGAGAGCCATACTGAAGCGGATTTCGATTTTGCCGGAACGGTTCAAGGGGAGATACCGTGCAGACCACGCTGCTCGGCCTGGCGATCACATTCATTGTCGCGCTCATCGCCGCGCTGATCGGGCCGTATTTCATCGACTGGAACCGCTTTCGGCCCCAGTTCGAGGCGGAGGCAGCGCGCGTGATCGGCGCGCCGGTGCGGGTCGACGGCGGGCTTGACGCCCGGCTGCTGCCGTCGCCGTCATTGCAGCTTCGCTCAGTTGTGGTCGGAGGGCCGAACGATTCCGGCAAGGTGCGCGCCGACAACCTCGCGGTCGAATTCAGCCTGGGTTCGCTGATGCGCGGAGAATGGCGCGCGACCGAATTGACGATCAACGGCGTCGCGCTCGACCTCGGTCTCGATTCCGGCGGGCGGATTGATTGGCCGCTGTCGTCGCGGTCGCTCGATGTCGCTTCGTTTTCCATTGACCGGCTGAACCTCACGGGCCGCGTCGCGCTTCATGATGCGGCCAGCCGCTCCACGCTTGAATTGAATGACGTCGCTTTCAGCGGCGATGTGCGGTCGTCGGGCGCGTCCGTGCGCGGCGACGGCAATTTCGAGCTGTCAGGAACGCGCTATCCATTCCGGATCTCGTCCGGTCAGGCGGGCGACGGCGATGCCAGCCGTGTTCATGTCGCGATCGATCCCGGAACGCGCGCGGCATTCATCGATCTCGATGGAATTTTGTCATTCGATGAGCGTGCGCCGCATTTCGATGGCGCGCTGACGCTGGCGGGCGCTGCGGAAGCCGATGGTAAAAACTTTTCGAGCGACCCGTCTCAAAGACCATGGCGGGTGTCGGCCAAGGTCAAGGCCGATCCGAAAGGCGCGCGGCTGGAGCAGGTCGAAGCGAGTTATGGCGCGGGCGATGCCGCGCTGAGGCTCGCAGGCGTTGGCGACGTTCGTTTCGGCGCGTCGCCCCGGATTCATGCCGAATTGTTCGCGCGTCAACTCGACGCCGATCGCCTGCTTGGCAAGGATCGGGACACGCCCGCAACGATGTTTCCGGCATTACAAAGCTATCTAACGAAAATTCCGCAACCGTGGCTTGCCGCCGAAATCGGGATCAGCGTGGACCAGATCATGCTGGGCGGCCGCCCGATACAAAATTTCGGTGCTGACTTACGCGGCGACGCCGCATCATGGGCGATCAGCCGGCTGGAATTCCAGGCTCCCGGCGCAACGCGCGTGGCGGTTAACGGTCAGATCGCGCAACCCGGGCCATCCGCACATTTCGACGGTGTGCTCGATGTTGAATCGTCCGATCCGGATGCATTCGTCGGCTGGCTGCAAGCTCGCAGCGACATCGTCCATCAAAGCCAAAAGCCATTGCGTCTGCGTGGCAATTTGACCGTGGATTCAAGCCAGGTCGCCTTCGATCAGCTCAAGGCCGATATCGAGGGTGGCAGCGTCGAAGGGCGGCTGGCGTTCGTCAATTCGACGGCCGAGAATGGCGCGCGGGCCGAGGCGGAACTCAGGGCGAACCGTCTCGACCTCGATGCGGCGGCAGGCCTGGTCCGCGCGATTGCGGGACCGCAAGGCGGTTGGCCGAATGAAGGACAGCTCTCGTTGAATGTCGATAGCGCGATGTCGGCGGGACAGGAATTGCGTCCATTCATCGCCAAACTTGCTTATGGACCAAAGACAATCTCCCTGGAGCAATTGAAAATCGGCTCGCCCGGAGGTTTCATGATGGAGGGCTCCGGCGCATTCGACCGCGTCGACGCCACCGGCCAGCTATCGTTGAATGCGACATCGGACTCGGTTGCGCAGATGACGAGTTTGATCGCTCCGGTCGCGCCGACCGTCGCGGCGCGCCTCGATGCGATGCCGGCGGCCGCGGGAGCAGCGCGGCTCCACCTCGCGCTGAATGTCGATAAAAGTCCTGCCGACAAAAACAAGGCCGATGCCAGCGCGAAGCTCGACGTCGATCTTCCGCAACTGAAAGGCACGCTGTCACTGGCGGCCGTACCTTCGCTCGAAGCCGTGCGCACGGCCGATCTCGATGCATTGGCACAGAGCGAGGCGACGCTCCGGACGAAGCTGACGGCGGAACGAGGCGGAGCCTTGCCGGCCTTGCTGGGTCTCGACCGTGTGATCGCGGTTCGCGACCGGTCCGTGCTGGAGGGGACGGCGACGGGAGTCTGGCATGCTCCGATCCGGCTGAACGCGCGGATGTCGGGAGCCGATCTGGATGCCGAAATAAAAGCAACGTTGGAGCCATGGTCATCGGACCGGAAGGCTGACCTTCATCTCGCAGTGCGCCGCGTCGATCTCGGGCCGCTGCTGCATCTCAAGCCATCCGATTCCCGTGCCCGGAACGTCAGCCTGTCGTCGCATGTCGCGCTGGCCGGCAGCAAGCTGATTGTCAACGATCTCGATGGCATGGCAGCGGGTGCCCGGATGCGCGGGCGCGTTGCGGTGAATTTCGGCAACGAAAATCTCGTCGAGGGCGAAATCGGAATCGACACGCTCGATTTGGCATCGGCGTTTGGACTTGCCGTCGGCGCCGCGGGACATGATACGGCGGAGCCGCTGGGTGTCGGCCTGCCGGAAGGTTGGCGCGGTCAACTCACGTTCGAGGCGCTGCGCGGCGTGCTGCCGGGAGGCATCGAATTGCGGCCCGTCAGCGGCATTGTCAAAGCGGATGGCCATTCCCTGACATTCGATGCGATGAAAGGGAAAATCGGCGATGGCGATGCCACCGCACGCCTCGACATCCGGCAAGCCGCCGACGGTGTTGCCTTGAATGCGAAAGTTCAGCTTACCAACGTCGACGGTTCGGCGTTGCATTACGGTTCACTGGCGATGCCTTCAGGCCACGCTTCGGCGCAGATGACATTTGCAAGCCAGGGCCGCAGCGCGTCTGCGCTGGCCGGAGCGCTGTCCGGCGACGGTCTGGTCACACTCGAGCATGCGCGCATTGCGGGGCTTGATCCGCACATGTTCAATGCAGCGATCGATGCGGGCGATGGCGGAGCATCGGACGACGCCAAATTGCAGCAGATCGTGGAGCGATCTCTGTCCGTGAATCCGTTTGCGGTCGCATCGGCGCAAATTCCGTTCATCGTGAGAGATGGCCGCCTCCATGTGAGCGCGACGGCTCTGGAGGGCGACGGGGCGCAGGCCATCGTCTCCGGTGGCTATGACATCGCGGCGGATCAGGTCGATATCCGCGCCAGCCTTGCTTCAACGTCGGCCGGGTCCGCGAACAATCGTCCGGAAGTTCAGATATTCGCGGTTGGGCCGCCCGACGCGATCCACCGGACCATTGATGTTGCCGCGCTGTCTTCGTGGCTTGCGGTGAGGGCGATCGATCGCGAAACCCGCAGGCTCGACTCGATCGAGCAACGCATGGCGTCGCCGCCCGCGCTGCCTCCTGCCATCCCGCCGCCGGCGACAACATCGCTTCCGGCTGAGCCGTCAGAGGTTTCCGCTGCGCCATTGGCGACGGACGAGGCGCCTGTCGCCAATGCACCTGTCCCGAAGCGCGATCCGCGTTGGTCTCCCGCAAAACCGGGGATGGCCATCCCATCGCCGGCGATGGCATCGCTTCCGGCCGAACCGTCAGAGGTTTCCGCTGCGCCACCGACGACGAACGATCCGCCCGTCGCCAATGTGCCCGTTCCGAAGCGCGATCCGCGGCGGTCCCGCGCGAAACCTCGGATGGCCGTCACACCGGGTCCGGCGACCACGCCGCAGGCGTCCAACGCGCCGACGCCACCATCGGCTGCGCCCCTGCCGGCACCGGTCGAGATACGGCCTGCGCCGATTCCAAAGCCGCTCCACCCGCGCCAGCCGCTGGTGCAGAGGCCGCCGGCGTCGACCGCGCGACCGGCTCTCTAGCGCGTATTTCGCGATCAGAATACGCGCTAAGGCGTTTCAAGCGACGCGGGGGGTATTGGGTCGGGTGAAGACAACGCTCCACAACAAAACCGGAGCGAGGTTCTGCTATTCCGGACCAAGCGGCGCAAGCCGTGTGGATGGTGCCAGACGTTCGCCGATGAACATGGTGCTCGCCGCCCGCGTGCGAAAATGCTCGAGCACATAGAGACGGATCGCCGAAGACAGATTGCTGGTCCTGCGATCGGTATCGATCGAGGCGATTTGCGTGGAAAGGGTCATGCCTCGCCGCATCGCGATATCTTTCAGGCTTGTCCAGAATGCGTCTTCGAGACTCACGCTGGTCTTGTGACCGCCGACGATCACCGATCGTTTAACGACGGCATATTCGCGCTCGCCGCGGCGATCGCCGCTTTGGTCGTTTCGCATGATTGACTCCATCTGGTTTTTTCGGAAAGCGTCATCATCGGCGCACGATGACATCTCACCGGACGGCTTGTTCGGTCTAAACTGCGATAGCGATGCTGCGCATCATCGGTGGACCGCGCCGCGGGCATGCAGGTGATCTTCAGCGGCCCACCTCTGATCGGCACCGTGGCGGATCATCGAGGTACAGGTACATAATAGCTGAAAGGGCAGAGCGCCGGTATTCGGGAAACAACCTAAGTGAAGTTCACTATCGTGACGCTGACGTGAGCAGACACACGGATGGGATTTCACGGATGAGATTCGCCGCAGGGGATCCGATGCCCGCTATCCGGCGCTCGGGCTGTTTTCGGATTCCGCAGCCATCGCGCGGCTTCGAAAGTAGTCCAGGACGAAAAGGCGGATCGCCGAGGACAGGTTGCCCTGTTGACGGTTGCTGTCGATCTCGCCGACCAGTTCGGACAGCGTCATGTCGCGAAGGCTCGAGATTTCTTTCATTCCGTTCCAGAATGCCTCCTCGAGGCTCACGCTGGTCTTGTGGCCGGCCACCACGATCGATCGTTTCACCACCGGCGATTTCATGATCCGTCCTCGCCGTCGATGCGGTGCTGATCGAGCAGACGTTTCTCCCGCATCATGCGCTGTTCGATGAGATCGCGCTCAGCCTTGGGGCGGCCAAAGCGCGCTCGATTGGCGTCGGCAATCTCTGCCGTCCGTTCCCGTTCGGCGCGTTTCCTGCGCTTGCTTAGATTGACCACATCCCCCATGACCGATTCCGCCATCTCAAATGCTGGGAGCGCGTACCTTCAAAAGTCAAAAATTCCGCTGCAAAAGCGGCTATCGTTTGTGCTGTACCATGATGCACCGCAACGGTGGTAGAAAATATTCTCTCATTCTTTAGACGATATGAAATATAACCGTTCCCGAGGCGCTGGTTTTTGGAATACCAGCCTCGCCACTGGTAGGGTCTAAGTTTCTGCGGGGCGCGTCATCCTGGTCGCGTCATTTTGTCGGGCTGCACCAGCCGGTCGAATTCCGCGGCCGTGACAAAGCCAAGCCGCTGAGCCTCCTCCTTCAACGTCGTTCCGCGGGCGTGGGCGGCTTTGGCGACCGTCGCCGCGTTGTCATAACCGATCTTGGGTGCGAGCGCCGTCACCAACATCAGCGAGCGTTGCATCAGGTCGTGAATTCGCTTCTCGTCGGCGCGAATGCCCTCGATGCAGTGCTCGGTGAAGGAACGCACGACGTCGGCGAGCAATTGGATGGAGTTGATCATGCAATATGCCAGAACAGGCCTGTAAACGTTGAGTTCGAAATGTCCCTGACTGCCGGCGACCGTCACGGTGGTGTGATTGCCGAACACCTGACAGCAAACCATGGTCATGGCTTCGCACTGGGTCGGATTGACCTTCCCCGGCATGATCGACGACCCCGGTTCGTTTTCGGGAAGGATCAGTTCTCCGAGGCCGGAGCGCGGCCCGGAACCCAAAAAACGAATATCGTTCGCGATCTTGAACAGGCCGGTTGCGACCGCGTTGATCGCCCCGTGAACGAAAACATAAGCGTCGTTGGAGGCCAGCGCCTCGAATTTGTTGGGAGCGCTCGTGAACGGGAGTTTCGCAAGCGCCGCCGCGTGTTTCGCAAACAGTTTCGCAAATTTCGGCTTCGAGTTCAGGCCGGTACCCACCGCGGTTCCGCCTTGCGCCAGTGGATAGAGGTCCTTTATCGCGGTGCGAAGCCGTGCGAGGCCGCTCTCGACTTGCGCTGCATAGCCGGAGAACTCCTGGCCGAGCGTCAGCGGCGTCGCGTCCTGGGTATGAGTCCGGCCGATCTTGACGATATGAGCGAACGCCTTTTCCTTTTTGCGCAGCGCCTTGAGCAGTGCGGTCAGAGCGGGAACCAGGTCGGACGCGATGCCCTGGGCCGCCGCGATGTGCATGGCTGTCGGAAATGAGTCGTTCGACGACTGGCTCATGTTGACGTGATCGTTGGGATGAACGGGCTTCTTGGCGCCGAGTTCGCCGCCGAGCAACTCGCTGGCGCGGTTGGCGATCACCTCGTTGAGGTTCATGTTGGTCTGCGTGCCGGAGCCGGTTTGCCAGACGACCAGCGGAAAATGATCGTCGAGCTTGCCGTCGATCACTTCGCGCGCGGCGCGAATGATTGCGGTCGCGCGCCGCCGGTCGAGCAGGCCCAGCTCGCGGTTGGTCTCTGCCGCTGCGAGCTTGACGATGCCGAGCGCCCGGACGATTTGCATCGGCATCCGGTCGTGTCCGATGCGGAAGTTCCGCCGGCTGCGCTCAGTCTGGGCTCCCCAGTAGCGGTCGGCTTGAACGTCGATGGGGCCGAAACTGTCGGTTTCCGTTCGCGTCCCCGTTTTGGTTTTGCGCGATGAGGAAACCATGAATTCAGTCCGTTATGATTGATAGGGCAATGGCAAACGCAAACAGCCGCATCCCCGCGGATCAGGGCACCTCGGCAAATGCAACGCGGACTACTTCTTGCGGAAGCGGTCCAGCCTGACAACCTCGGCGCCTTCGCTGGGTTTGGGTTTGTCTTCGGTTTCGGCGGCGGCGGGCGGGGAGGGAGTGTCCGGAACGGCCAGGACTGCCGGTGAAGGTACCGCCGGCGAAGGCGCCCCCGGTGGCATATCGGCCGCGGCTGTCTCGGTTTCGGCCGGCTCGAATTGCAGACCGAACTGCACCGATGGATCGTAGAAGCTTTTGATTGAGTTGAAAGGAACCACGAGACGCTCGGGAATGCCGCCGAACGACAGGCCGACCTCGAAGCGCTCCTCGCTCACCGTCAGATCCCAGAACTGGTGCTGGAGAATGATGGTCATTTCCTCGGGGTGCTGCGCCAGAAGGCGGGGCGATATCTTCACCCCGTCGGCCTTTGACATGAAGGTGATGAAAAAGTGATGCTCGCCCGGCAGCCCTTGCTCGGCGGCGTCCGTCAGCACCCGGCGCAGAACGCCGCGCAGCGCGTCGCGCGCCAGCAGATCGTATCGGATATGATCGGTTGACATCGGTTGGTCCATCGCCCCCGCAGAGGTGTGCAAATTCCCTGCGAGCGTTTGAAGCCGACTCGCACCGTTTGCCAATGATACTCCGGCGATCTCGCCGGGTCAGCAGCGGTTGGGTCGGGCTGGTGAAATTCTCGTCGCCAGTTCGCTGGAGAGGCGAACGGATATAGAGTGGAGGCTTCTGTTGCCAGGTGCCTCCGAACCCCGCCTGACGGAGCTTAACCCGTCAGGACTTCAGAATGGTCTTTCAAACTGCGTTACGCAGCCTGAGCAACCGGAGCATAGTTGTCGTTTGCAACTATTGCATAGCCCGATAACGGCGGAACCATACCGAGAAAAAGCGAGCCCTTTACGCCCTCGTCGATCCTGTTTCGCCCCCGCCGGAACCCGCCAAATTTATGCGTATCATGGGTTCGGGTCGGGATCTGGTGGAGGCGCCGGGTACTGCCCCCGGGTCCGAATGGTTTATTACGACGGCCGTTTATTTCCATAGCCGGCGAACCGGCGCTCTGAATATAGTCTGCGAGGGCTCAGGAAGAAAGGTACCCGACGGCACATTTCGCGCTTTCGGGTCGGCGCCACACCGGAAATGAGCCAAACGTGGTGTGCTGGGCCGACCTCGTTCCCTACATGCGAATATGAAACGCGGCAAAACCGGACCTTGCCTCAGCGATCCTGTTTTCGGGTATAATTGGGGCGTAGCGCGAATAGTTGCTGTCGGGCCAACCGGTCGGGCGCTAAGTTTACTTGCTCGAAAGCGCCGATGTCATGAACCAGTACCACGATCTGCTCGAACGTATTCTCAGCGACGGCGCGGAGAAGCATGACCGTACCGGCACCGGAACATTGTCCATCTTCGGGCATCAGATGCGTTTCAATCTCGCATCGGGATTTCCGATGCTGACCACCAAGAAGCTTCCGCTCAAGTCGATCGTGCATGAACTGCTCTGGTTCCTGAAGGGCGAGACCAACGTCAGGTATCTGAGGGAGCACGGCGTCTCGATCTGGGACGAGTGGGCCGACGCCAACGGCGATCTCGGCCCGGTCTACGGTTCGCAGTGGCGCTCATGGCCCGCGCCGGACGGACGCAGCATCGACCAGATCGCCAACGTAGTCGACATGATCGGGCGCAGTCCGGATTCGCGGCGGCTGATCGTCAGCGCGTGGAATCCGGCCGATGTCGACAAGATGGCGCTGCCGCCGTGCCACTGCCTGTTTCAGTTCTATGTTGCCGACGGAAAACTGTCGTGCCAGCTTTATCAGCGCTCGGCGGATGTGTTTCTGGGGGTGCCCTTCAACATCGCGTCCTATGCGTTGCTGACGATGATGGTCGCGCAGGTCACGGGGCTCAAGCCCGGGGACTTCGTGCACAGCCTCGGCGACGCGCACCTCTATTTGAATCACCTCGATCAGGCACGGCTTCAACTCACGCGGCCGACACGATCGCTGCCGACGATGACGATCAATCCCGAGGTGAAGAGTATCTTCGCGTTCCGCTACGAGGATTTCAAACTCGAGAACTACGATCCCCATCCGCATATCAAGGCAGAGGTCGCGGTGTGACCGTAGCTGTCTTCCCGCATCCGGAAATTGTCCTGGTCGTCGCGGTGGCCGAGAGTGGCGTGATCGGTCAGCGCAATCAAATCCCGTGGCGGCTGAAAGCCGACCAGCAGCGCTTCAAGGCGATCACCATGGGCAAGCCGATCGTGATGGGCCGCAAGACCTTCGACTCGTTGCGCCGGCCGTTGCCGGGACGAACCAATATCGTCATTACCCGCGATCCCGACTTTGCCGCGGTCGGCGCGGTGGCGACGCGATCGCTGGCGGACGCCCTAGCCGTCGCAAAAGGGGATGCGCTGCGGCGTTCGGTCACTGAGATCGCGGTGATCGGCGGAGCGGAGATTTATGCCGCGTCGATGCCGGTGGCGGATCGTCTCGAGGTGACGGAAGTTCACGCCGGGGTCGATGGCGATGCCGTTTTTCCGGCGATCGATCCGTCGGTTTGGCGCGAAACCGCGCGCTGCCGAAACCGGGCGGCCGCTGGCGACGCCGCCGATTATTCTTATGTGACATATCGCCGTCGGACGCCGCATTAACCGCATTCCGCGATGTTTGCATTGACATTTAGCTGTGCGGATATAGCTCCTTGCAGCCAACAAGCCGCGTTGTAAGGGCCGTAAGCGTCCCCTATAAGGTCGAACAGACAGAGCGAGGCGGGGGTTTGCGAAGCCGGATCCGCGCGTAGGAGAGTGTCGATGCCGTGGAAAAATCAAAGCGGAGGCCCGTGGGGCTCCGGTCCGAAAGGACCATGGGGATCCGGCCCGCAGCCGGCGGGGGGGCCGAAGCCGCCGGATCTCGAGGATCTGCTGCGCCGCGCTCAGGAGCGTCTTCGGCAACTGTTGCCGGGCGGACATCTGAGCACCATGGGCATCGTGCTGATCCTGATCGGCGCGATTGTGATCTGGGGCATGTCCGGTTTCTTCCGGGTGCAACCCGATGAACTCGGCGCGGTGCTGCGCTTCGGCAAGCATGTGCGGACCGTGCAGCCCGGCCTCAACTATCATCTGCCGTATCCGATCGAGACCGTGTTGCTGCCGAAGGCGCTGCGCGTCTCCACCCTCAATATCGGTATGACCCTGGTGCAGGACCCGGCGCGGCACACCAGCACGATGCGCGACGTGCCGGAGGAAAGCCTGATGCTGACCGGCGACGAAAACATCGTCGACGTCGATTTCACCGTGTTGTGGCGGATCAAGCCGGATGGGGTCGGTGACTTCCTGTTCAACATCCAGAATCCGGAAGGCACCGTCAAAGCCGTGGCCGAAAGCGCGATGCGCGAGTGGGTCGGACGCTCGGATATTCAACCGATTCTGACGTCCGAGCGAACCAAAATTGAAGTCTCGGTGCAGGATCTGATGCAGAAGACGCTGGACCAGTATGGCGCTGGCGTTCTGATTCAGCAGGTGCAAATGCAGAAGGTCGACCCACCGTCTCAGGTTATCGATTCATTCCGCGACGTGCAGGCGGCGCGCGCCGACCTCGAGCGGCTGCAGAACGAAGCCCAGACCTATGCCAACCGCGTCATTCCCGATGCGCGCGGACGGGCGTCGCAGATTGTGCAGAACGCCGAAGGCTACAAGGAACAGGCCATCGCCGAAGCCAAGGGTCAGAGTTCGCGATTCCTGCAGGTTTATGAGGCCTACAAGGCGGCGCCCGACGTGACGCGCGAGCGCATCTACCTGGAGACCATGGAGCAGGTGCTCGGGGACGCCGACAAGCTGGTGTACGATCCGGGTTCATCGTCTTCGGCGGGTATCGTGCCTTACCTGCCGCTGAGCGAATTGACTTCGCAGCGCGGCGCTGCGCACCAGACCGCGAACCCGCCAGCCAAGACGAACGGGAGTGCCCGATGAAAGTCGGAGTTATAGGGATTGCCGCGCTGCTGCTTACGGCGGCCTTGATGGTGGTGGGATACAGTTCCGTTTTCACGGTGAGCCAGACTGAGCAGGTATTGCTGGTGCGACTCGGCGAACCGGTGCGCGTCGTCACCGAGCCGGGATTGCATTTCAAGGCGCCGTTCGTCGATTCCGTGATCGACATCGACAAACGAATCCTGGACCTCGAGCAGGCGTCGCAGGAAGTCATTGCGTCGGATCAGAAGCGGCTCGTCGTCGATGCGTTCGCGCGCTATCGCATCAAGGATGCGCTGCGGTTCTACCAAAGCGTCGGTACCGTCCAGGTCGCCAATATCCAGTTGACGACGCTGCTCAACGCATCGCTGCGCCGGGTTCTGGGCGAGGTGACGTTCATCCAGGTGGTGCGGGACGAGCGCGAAACGCTGATGGCCCGCATCCGCGACCAGCTCGACAAGGAGGCCAGCGGATACGGCATCTCGGTGGTCGATGTCCGGATTCGGCGAGCCGATCTGCCGGAGCAGAACAGCCAGGCAATCTATCAGCGCATGCAGACCGAGCGGCAACGCGAAGCCGCCGAGTTCCGCGCTCAGGGCGGTCAAAAGGCGCAGGAGATCCGGGCCAAGGCCGACAAGGAAGCGACCGTGATCGTCGCCGAGGCCAATTCCTCGTCCGAGCAGATCCGCGGTCAGGGCGATGGCGAGCGCAACCGGCTGTTTGCCGCGGCCTACAATCAGGCCCCGGCATTCTTTGCGTTCTACCGCTCGATGACCGCTTATCAGAAGGGCTTGAAGGGCAGCGACACCCGCTTCCTGCTGAAGCCGGATTCCGATTTCTTCCGCTTCTTCGGACATCCCGGCGGCAGGCCCGCTGCAGGCGACGCGCCGAAGCCGTAAACCGAAACCTGGCGATGCCGGAGTAGGCGCTGTCCGATGGGGTCCATTGCCTTCACCGATTTCCTGATCGGCCTTGGCATTCTTTTCATGCTCGAAGGCATCCTGTTCGCGGCAGCGCCGGATTGGACGCGGCGCGCCATGAAAAGTGCGCTGGCGGTACCGGAACACGTTTTGCGGATGGCCGGCATCGGCTCGGCCATTGCCGGGCTATTCTTGATCTGGCTGGTCAGGCACTAGAGCCATTCCGCTTCTGACGGAATCAGAAGCGGTCTCTGTGATTTTGATTTGACGCGTTTTCTTCACGCGAACCGGTACCCACTTCGAGCTTGACCCGAGGACGGAAACCGGTTCGCGGTAACCCGGCCCCGGCAACGGTATCGTGAAGGCGGCGCCGGCTTTTCGCCGTAATCGCAACCGCTGGTGACCGGCGAACGTCGTTTCCGCTGCTTGCGCGGGTACGGCGTTCGGGCGCACTGTACGCCCGGCAATATGCTTCTCCAGGAGAGATTTGAAACATGACCGGAGCGATCCCCGCGTTGAGCTTTCGCCGGCGTTCCCTGTTGGCCGCGCTTTGCCTCGGCGCCGCGAGTGCCCTGATATCCGCGCCGGCGCTGGCCCGCGGTCCCGACGGCATTGCCGACGTCGCGGAAAAGGTGATCGACGCGGTGGTCAATATCTCGACGACCCAGACGGTCGAAGCCAAAGGCGGCAGCGAGGGGCACCGCGTCATTCCGCAGCTTCCGCCGGGTTCGCCATTCGAGGAGTTTTTCGACGACTTCTTCAAAAACCGCCGCGGCGGCAAGGATGGCGGTCTGCAACCGCACAAGACCAACTCGCTCGGCTCCGGATTCATCGTCGATCCCGCCGGGATTGTCGTCACCAACAATCACGTCATCGCCGATTCCGACGAGATCAACGTCATTCTGAACGACGGCATCAAGGTCAAGGCCGAGATCGTCGGCGTCGACAAGAAAACCGATCTTGCGGTGTTGAAGTTCAAGCCGCCGCACCCGCTGACGGCCGTCAAGTTCGGCGATTCCGACAAGTTGCGGCTCGGCGAGTGGGTGGTTGCCATCGGCAATCCGTTCAGCCTCGGCGGCACCGTTACCGCCGGCATCGTCTCGGCGCGCAACCGCGACATCAACAACGGCCCCTATGACAGCTACATCCAGACCGACGCCGCCATCAACCGCGGTAATTCCGGTGGCCCGCTATTCAACCTCGATGGCGAGGTCGTGGGGGTCAACACGCTGATCATCTCACCGTCGGGCGGATCGATCGGCATCGGCTTCGCGGTGCCGTCGAAAACGGTCGCGGGCGTCGTCGATCAATTGCGGCAGTTTGGTGAACTGCGTCGCGGTTGGCTCGGCGTCCGCATTCAGCAGGTCACCGACGAAATCGCCGACAGTCTCAATATCAAACCGGCGCGCGGCGCGCTGGTCGCCGGCGTCGAGGACAAGGGCCCGGCCAAGCCCGCCGGCATCGAACCCGGCGACGTCATCATCGCTTTCGACGGAAAGGATATCAAGGAGCCGAAAGATCTGTCGCGCATCGTGGCCGACACGGCCGTCGGCAAGACCGTCAACGTCATGATCATCCGCAAGGGCAAGCAAGAGACCAAGAAGGTGACGCTGGGGCGGCTCGACGACAGCGACAAGGCCACGCCGGTCTCGGTCAAGACCAAGCCCGACAGCGACGACAAGCCCGTAACGCAGAAGGCGCTCGGCCTCGATCTGGCCGCGCTGAGCAAGGACCTGCGGACGCGCTACAAGATCAAGGACAGCGTCAAGGGTGTCATCATCACCGACGTGGACGCGGATTCCGACGCGGCCGAGAAGCGGCTCAGCGCCGGCGACGTCATCGTCGAGGTGGCGCAGGAAGCCGTGAGCAGCGCCTCCGATATCCGCAAGCGTATCGATCAGTTGAAGAAGGACGGCAAAAAGGCGGTGTTGCTGATGGTTTCGAACGGCACCGGCGAACTGCGGTTTGTGGCGCTGAGCTTGAAGTAGAGGACGAGCTACATCGTCGAGCGTTTTGATGGCTGGGCTTGACCCGGCCATCAACGTCTTTGTCGCCACCATCGCAAAAGACGTGGATCACCGGGACAAGCCCGGTGATGACGGCGGATTTGCGATGTTTAGTCCAAACGGTCTCAAGCGCCGACGAACTCGTCGCGTCGATATCCTTGCGCATAAAGCAAGGCGGTGAGGTCGCCATAATCGATTCGCGCAGCTGCTGCGGCGGCAACCGCCGGCTTGGCATGATAGGCGACGCCGAGGCCCGCCTGCTGGATCATGCCGAGGTCGTTGGCGCCGTCGCCGACCGCCAGCGTATCCAGGTTGTCGAGATCGAAGGCCTCGCGCAGTTCGATCAGCGTCGCAAGTTTTGTCTCGCGGCCGACGATCGGTTCGGCGGCCTTGCCTGATAATTTTCCGTCTTCGACCAGTAGCGTGTTGCCGCGATTTTCCTGAAAGCCGATCATGGCGGCCACCGCTGTGGTGAACAGCGTGAAGCCGCCGGAGATCAGGCAGGTGTAGGCGCCGTTGGCGCGCATGGTCATGACCAGTTCGCGTCCGCCCGGCGTCGGCGTGATGCGTTTCGCCAGCACCTCGTCGACAACGGTGACGGGAAGTCCCTTCAACAACGCCACGCGCTCGCGTAGCGCGGTTTCAAATTGCATTTCGCCGTGCATGGCGCGCTCGGTGATCGCGGCAACCTGCGCCCTGAGGCCGGCAAAATCGGCGAGTTCGTCGATGCACTCCTGGCCGATCATGGTGGAGTCCATGTCGGCCAGGAACAGCTTCTTGCGCCGATCAAGCTGCGGCTGGACCACCACGTCGATCGGCAGATCGCCGCGCGCTTCGCGCAGGCGTTGCATGATGGCCGGAATGGACTCGTCGCTTTCGAAGGGAATGTCGGCCGCGACCTCGTCCCACAGCCAGTGCGCCGAACCCGCATTGCCAAGAATTGCACGCGTCCCGTCGAGCACCGTGCTATCGAGCGCGGGGTTGGCCGGATTGCAGATAAGCGTGGCGACGAGCGACATGAGCGGGACGAATCCTGGCGAGGCAGACGGCGGGGCGGCGGATGCCGTGCTTATCGCAGGGCCGACCGCGAGCGGCAAGTCCGCGCTGGCGCTTTCGCTTGCCGAGCGGACCGGCGGCATCGTCATCAACACCGATTCGATGCAGGTCTATCGCGACCTCCGCATCATCACTGCGCGCCCGACGCCCGACGAGGAAGCGCGCGTACCGCACCGGCTCTACGGTCATGTCGATGCGGACGTGAACTGTTCCGCCGGAATGTGGGTGGCCGATGCCGCGGCAGCGCTCGAAGAAGCGCTCGCACAAAACCGGCTGCCGATTTTCGCCGGCGGCTCCGGCCTCTACTTCAAGGCGCTGACGCGCGGCCTGTCGGCGGTGCCGCCGATTCCGTCCCAAGTGCGCGACGACGTGCGCGCGCGGCTCGAACGGGACGGGGCCGAGGCGCTTCACGCTGTTCTGGCGCGGCGCGATCCGGCGGCGGCGCAACGTCTGAAGCCGCGCGACCGCGCCCGCATCGCCCGCGCGCTCGAAGTCGTCGAGGCGACCGGTCGCTCGCTGACCGACTGGCATCGCGATGGCCTGCCGCCGCTGCTGCCGCCGGACAAAGTGAGGGCGATCTTCCTCGCGCCGGATCGTGAAGCGCTCTATGCGCGAATAGATGCCCGCTTCGGAGCGATGCTCGCGGCCGGCGCGCTGGAGGAGGTGAGGGCGCTGGCCGAACGCCACCTCGATCCGCTGCTGCCGGCGATGAAGGCGCATGGCGTGCCGGCGCTGATGCGGCATCTGCGCGGGGAGATTTCTTTGGAGGAGGCCGCCGAGATCGGCCGCGCCGACACCCGCCATTACGCCAAGCGGCAGTTCACATGGTTTCGTCATCAATTGCCGGAGTTTCGGTGGACGAGTCCGGAGGAGGCGGAAGCGCAACTTAGCTGTGTTATTCCGGGCCCACGCTAAGTCGCGTGTCCCGGTATGAATCCTCGCCAAACGCCCGGAGCCGGCATATTTGCATCGAAACACGGTTGACGACGGCGAATCCGGCTTCTATAACCCGCGCAACCTTTGGGAAGTATTGACGATAGAATGAGCAACTTTGTTACCAAGATCGTCCTTGTTATCGTCGTACCCCGGAGCACCGCCCGGGGCGGCTGAGGCCGTCCCAATCCAAGGCGGTGTGCCGGGGCCCTTCAGAGGCCCTTTTTTATTTCTGCGATGCAGCGATCACGACCAGAAGCCCGCGCCAATCCGGAGCCAACCATGAGCGAAAGTAAACGCCAAGATTCACGTCAGATGACCGGTGCGGCCATGATCGTCCGCGCCCTCGTCGATCATGGCGTCGAACACATTTTTGGCTATCCGGGAGGCGCGGTGCTCCCGATCTATGACGAGATTTTCCAGCAGAGCGAGATCGAGCACATTCTGGTCCGGCACGAGCAGGGCGCTGGTCACGCGGCGGAGGGCTATGCCCGCTCCACCGGCAAGCCGGGCGTGGTGCTGGTGACCTCGGGGCCTGGCGCCACCAACATGGTGACGCCGCTGACCGATGCACTGATGGACTCGATCCCGCTGGTCTGCATCACCGGACAGGTGCCCACGCACCTGATCGGAAACGACGCGTTCCAGGAATGCGACACCGTCGGCATTACCCGGCCCAGCACCAAGCACAACTGGCTGGTGCGCGACGTCAAGGATCTCGCCAGGGTGTTGCACGAGGCGTTCTATGTCGCGACCACGGGCCGGCCTGGGCCTGTTGTGGTCGATGTGCCGAAGGATGTGCAGTTCGCGACCGGTATCTATACGCCGCCGCGTAAATCGGACGTCCACGTTTCATACAAACCGCAGACCAAGGGCGATGCCGGACAGATCCGCAAGGCCGTCACGCTGCTGGCGAATGCCAAGCGGCCTGTGATTTATACTGGCGGCGGAATCATCAACTCGGGCCGCGATGCGTCGAAGACGTTGCGCGCGCTGGTCGAAGCCACCGGCTTTCCGGTCACATCGACCCTGATGGGGCTCGGCGCCTACCCGGCCTCTGGCAAGAACTGGCTCGGTATGCTCGGCATGCACGGCACCTATGAGGCCAACATGGCGATGCATGATTGCGATGTCATGCTGTGCATCGGCGCGCGCTTCGACGACCGCATCACCGGCCGCACCGATGCATTTTCGCCGGGGTCGAAGAAGATTCACATCGATATCGATCCCTCGTCGATCAACAAGAACATCCGCGTCGACGTGCCGATCATCGGCGATGCGGGCAGCGTGATGACCGACCTGCTGGAGGCATTCAAGAAGGAAAACAAGAAGCCCAGGATCGATCCGTGGTGGTTCGAGATCGGACGCTGGCGCGCGCGCAACTCTCTCGCCTACAAGAAAAACAACGACGTGATCCTGCCGCAGTTCGCGATCCAACGGCTGTTCGAGGCGACGCGGGGCCGCGACACCTACATCACCACCGAAGTCGGCCAGCATCAGATGTGGGCGGCGCAATTCTTCGGTTTCGAGGAGCCGCACCGCTTGATGACATCAGGTGGTCTCGGCACCATGGGCTACGGCCTGCCCGCTGCTCTGGGGGTGCAGGTCGCGCACCGCGATAGCCTCGTCATCGACATCGCCGGCGATGCTTCGGTGCAGATGACGATGCAGGAGATGTCGACGGCCGTTCAGCACGGGCTTCCGATCAAGATTTTCATCCTCAACAACCAGTATATGGGCATGGTGCGGCAGTGGCAGCAGTTGCTGCATGGCAACCGGCTGTCGCATTCGTATTCCGAGGCGTCACCGGATTTCGTCAAGCTTGCCGATGCCTTCGGCTGCGTCGGTCTGCAAGCAACGAAGCCGTCTGATCTCGACGGGGCGATCACGGAGATGATCTCGGTGAACAAACCGGTGCTGTTCGACTGCCGGGTCGCGGCGCTTGAAAACTGCTTCCCGATGATTCCATCCGGCAAGGCGCACAACGAAATGCTGTTGCCGGCGGAAGCCAATGATGATGCGACCGCGGCCGCCTTCGCCGGCGGCAAGGCGCTGGTGTGAGATGAAGGGCGCAGCCCGATCCGACAATACGGCGTTATCGTCCGGCTTGACCGGACGATCCAGTACGCTGTCGCAGTCACGGTTGGCCATGAACGTCGGCGAGTACTGGATGCCCGCCTTCGCGGGCATGACCATTTAGGAAATTGCAATGACCCAACCCGCTTCCGCCTACTTTCTCGAAGATCGTCGCGATCCGAACGAGACGCACACGCTGTCGGTTCTGGTCGCCAACGAGCCGGGCGTGCTGGCGCGGGTGATCGGGCTGTTCTCGGGCCGCGGCTACAACATCGAAAGCCTCACGGTGTCCGAGACCGAAAGTCACAAGCACGTCTCGCGAATTACCATCGTCACCACCGGCACCCCGATGGTGATCCAGCAGATCAAGCATCAGCTCGACCGCATGGTCCCGGTCTACCAGGTTGTGGATATGACGCTGACCGGCAAATCCATCGAGCGCGAGCTGGCCATGGTCAAGGTGAAGGGTTCGGGCGACCAGCGCATCGAGGCGATGCGGCTTGCGGAGGTGTTCCGTGCCCGCGTGGTGGATGCCACCAACGCAAGCTTCGTGTTCGAGATCACGGGTAGCACGTCGAAGATCGATCAGTTTGTCGACCTGATGCGGCCGATCGGTCTGGTCGAGGTGTCGCGAACCGGCGTCGCGGCGATCGGGCGCGGACCGGAAGGGATGTAGGGCCATGTCGGCGCGCGACCGGTCAAACGTCGCCGGGCTTGTCTCCCGGCAGGCATCGCCCTAAAAATCGGGCGCAATTCTTCCGGGCCGCCTTCCGGGCCGCGTGCTCGCGCCATCCGTAAATGTTGATCTGGCCGATTATGGCCGAAAATGAGGAACGACCATGCGTGTTTATTACGATCGTGACGCCGACCTGAACCTCATCAAGGGCAAGAAGGTGGTCATCGTCGGTTATGGCAGCCAGGGCCACGCCCATGCGCTGAACCTGAAGGATTCCGGCGTCAAGGAGATTGCGATCGCGCTGCGCAAGGGTTCCGCCTCCGCCCAGAAAGCCGAAGCTGCCGGCTTCAAGGTGATGGACGTCGCCGAGGCTGCGAAGTGGGGCGATGTCGTGATGATGCTGACGCCCGACGAATTGCAGGGCGACATCTATCGCGAAAATCTGCACGACAACATGAAGAAGGGCGCGGCGCTGATCTTTGCTCACGGCCTCAACGTGCATTTCAATCTGCTGGATCCGCGCGCCGATCTCGACGTGCTGATGATCGCGCCGAAGGGCCCCGGCCATACCGTGCGGTCGGAATATCAGCGCGGCGGCGGCGTACCCTGCCTGATTGCGGTTGCCAGGGATTCGTCGGGCAACGCCCATGATCTCGGCCTCAGCTACGCCTCTGCCGTCGGCGGTGGCCGCGCCGGCATCATCGAGACCACCTTCAGGGAAGAGTGCGAGACCGACCTGTTCGGCGAGCAGGTGGTGCTCTGCGGCGGACTCGTCGAGTTGATCAAGAACGGCTACGAGACGCTGGTGGAAGCCGGCTACGCGCCCGAGATGGCCTACTTCGAGTGCCTGCACGAGGTGAAGCTGATCGTCGACCTGATCTATGAAGGCGGCATCGCCAACATGAACTATTCGATTTCCAACACCGCCGAATACGGCGAATACGTCACCGGCCCGCGCATCGTGACCGAGGAGACCAAGAAGGAGATGAAGCGCGTGCTCAACGACATCCAGTCCGGCAAGTTCGCCCGCGACTGGATGCTCGAGAACAAGGTCAACCAGACCTCGTTCAAGGCGACCCGCGCCAGGCTCGCGGCGCATCCGATCGAGCAGGTCGGCGCAAAGCTCCGTGACATGATGCCGTGGATCAAAAAGGGCGCGCTGGTCGACAAGTCAAAGAACTAGAGCCTCTTCGCTTCTGATGGAATCAGAAGCGGGCTCTATGATTTTGATTTGACGCGTTTTCTTCACGCGAACCGGTATCCACTTCGCTCGAAAACGCTCTAAGGGTTCTTGATCCACTCCTTTCGTGCGAGATCGCGCAGGTGCGATCTCGATGATCAAGAAGGGCGCACTGGTCGACAAGACGAAAAACTGACCTCTCTTTTTCCCTCTCCCCTTGTGGGAGAGGGAAGTAAGGCGGCTCCGCGCGAGCGCGACCGCCGGCCTCACTTCTTCCCGATCTTGTCCCACAACCAGCGCGCGACCTCTGCCGGCGAACTGTCCGCATCGCTGCCGCTGGCACGCAGGTTGGCCTCGCGCATAATGGTGATGCCGATTTTTCCAAGCAGAGGCTGAAGTGCGGCGCGCAGCTTCGCGTCATGAGCCCGCCGGGGCGCCAGCAGCACGATCGCGTCATAGGGCGGAATGGCATGGCGGGGGTCGTCGAGCACCGTCAGGCCATACTTGGCGATCAGGCCGTCGCTGGTGTAGCCGGCGATCACGTCGACCTCGCCGGAAGCGACGGCGGCGTACATGAAGTTCGACTGCATCTGCCGCCGTTCGCGAAACGACAATCCGTAAGCCTTCTTCAGGGCCGCCCATTCCGGCCGGGCAAAGAATTCGTAGTCGCCGGCAATCGACATCGTGCCCGCGCGAGCGGCGAGGTCGGCGATCGAATGAATATTCAGTGAGTCGGCGCGTGTTTTGGGCATCACCAGCGCGTAGGCATTCTCGAAGCCGAGTTCGCCGAGCAGGGTGATGTTCTGCCGTGCCAGCGTCGCCTTGATCTCTGCGAGCAATTTTTCGCGCGGCAGCATACCCGTATTGTGAAACTGGTTGGCCCACAGCGTGCCGGAATAATCGACATAGACGTCGATGTCGCCGCTTGTCAGCGCCTCGAAGATCACGTTGGAGCCGAGACCCTCGCGCGTGGTGACGGAGAGACCGGCGGCCCGGAGTCGTTGCGAGATCAGCGCCGCGAGTACATACTGCTCCGTGAAGGTCTTGGCGCCGACGACGTAAGCGGATTTGGCGCGGGTAAGCGAGGGCGCCAGCGTGGCCGCGATCAGGACCGCGATGCCGACGAGTCCGGCTGCCACGCGGATGTGGCTACGCACCCGCAAGCCGGATTCGATCAGCGCCAGCAACTGGTCCACAACCAGCGCCAGCGCCGCCGCCGCGATGCAGCCGAACAGCACGAACACCCAGTTCTGGGTTTGCAGCCCGGCGAAGATGTAGTTGCCGAGGCTGGTCTGACCGATCGGCGTGGATAGCGTCGCGGTGCCGATCACCCAGACCGCCGCGGTGCGGATTCCCGCCATGATTATCGGAAGCGCCAGCGGCAGCTCGACCATGACAAGGGATTGTCGCGCCGTCATGCCGACGCCTTGCGCCGCTTCGGTCAATGCAGGATCGATAGCCTGCAGGCCGGTGATGGTGTTGCGCAGCACCGGCAGCATCGAATACAGCGCAAGCGCCAGCACCGCCGGCAAAAATCCGAATGCGGAGAAACCGACGCCGAACCACGTCAGCGTTAACGCCGCCAGCGCCAGCAGCAGCGGATAGAACAGCGCCAGCAGCGCCAGTCCCGGCACGGTCTGTACGATGCTGGCGAGACCCAGCAGCACGGAGCGCATCACCGGCCTGGTGCGTACGATCAGGGCGAGCGGAAAGCTGGTCGCGAGCCCCAGCCCGAGCGCGGCGACGCTGACGCGGACGTGATTGCCGAGATAATCGGGCAGGTGGCCGAGCGCTTCGCTCCAGAGCGGATCGGAGAGCAGACTCATAACGTGCTGCTCTGCGATAGCACCGCTCGAAGTCGTTCGGCCTGGCGGCGCGGCGTGCCCAGCAGATCGCCGACATAAGGATCGTCGCTACGGGACAATTCCGCCGGCGTACCCCACGCCAGCAGGCGGCCTTCGCGCATGACGGCAACGCGATCTGCAAGCAGCAGCGCCTCCGTCATGTCGTGGGTAATCATCACGGTGGTGAGGCCGAGGCTGGCGTGCAGCGCGCGATAGTCGTTGCCGAGCGCGTCGCGCGTCATCGGATCGAGCGCGCCGAACGGCTCGTCCATCAGGACGATGTGCGGCTTGGCGGCGAGCGCTCGCGCCACGCCGACGCGCTGGCGCTGGCCGCCGGACAATTCGTGCGGAAAGCGGTCGTGGTGCTGCGCGCGGTCGAGTTGCACCAGATCGAGCAGTTCGTCGACTCGTGCGGCGATTTCGGATTTTGGCGTCCCGAGCAGGCGCGGCGTGATGCCGATGTTGCCGGCGATGCTCATGTGCGGAAACAGGCCGCCGCTCTGGAACACATAGCCGATGCGGCGGCGCAGCCCGATCGGATCGACGCCGGCGATGTCCTCTCCCGCAACGGTGATGGTGCCGGTGTCGGGATCGGTCAGCCGGTTGGCGAGCCGCAGCAGCGTCGTCTTGCCGGAGCCGGAGCCGCCGACGACGGCGAGAAATTCGCCCGCGGCGATATCGAGCGAGACATCGTCCACGGCCCTGACGCGACCGCCGTTGAAATTTTTGGCGACATGCGAAAACGCAATCAGCGGCGAGGTTTCGCTCATGCCTTGCGGGTTATCACATGGTCGCCGTCGCACCAAGTCCGGTCCGGCGAGCCCGCCGGTAATGCAAGTTTGCGTTGGTGCAGGCGCGCCGGCCCACGGTCTTGCACACCGAACACTGACGGGATTAAAACGCGGCGTCGGCTGTCTGTTTGAGGCCGATGCATCGTTTTCTTGGACGAAGGCGCTCGACAATGTCGCAGTCTGGCTGGAAATCACCCGAACGCCGCGCGCCGACGTGCAGATCACTCGTTCGTCGAACATGCCGGCAGGACCTGCGGGGAATGCGAAATAGCGCAACGTGACGATGCTCGCGATTCATCGCGTCAGCCGGCTGGATCTCACAGTGCGGCCATGGCGCTGGGCTTTCGCCGACGAGCGGCGAAGCGAGATCGGCGCCCATTTCGCGGCGCTGCGCGTCAAGACGCCGGCGCTGTGGAACGGGCGCATCCTGCTCGGCCGCAATCCGGTGTTCGAGCGCGATTGCTTTCGTGCGGACTATTTCGAGACCGACTTCGCAAGCTTCCTCGCCTGGCGGGACTGGGGCTTTCCCGACAAAAGCGTGTTCAACGGCTTTGGCATGGGCGCGCTGCGCGGCAATGACGGTGCATTCGTGCTGGGTGAGATGGGTGCAAACACCGCGAATGCCGGGCGTATCTATTTTCCGTCCGGCACGCCCGATCTCAGCGATGTCAGAGATGGCGCGCTGGACATCGCCGGCAGCATCCTGCGCGAGGTCAAGGAGGAAACCGGTCTCGATCCTTCCGCCTATCGTGCCGATCCGTTCCGGTATTGCGTCGTCGCCGGGCCGCTGATCGCGGTGATTCAGCTTTTGGATGTGGACATGCCGGGCGAAGCATTGCGCGCACGGATCGTACGCGCGCTTGCGGGACAACGCTCACCGGAACTGAGCACGATCCATCTGGTGCGCGGGCCGGAGGATTTTACGCCGGCAATGCCAGTCTTTGTGACGGCGTTCATCGATCATGTGGCGTCGATGGCGGTTTGACATCATCCGCTTGGTTATATTGTCTTGAGGTCGCCGCAAACCGGAGTTCGCTTTATGAGCAAGAAAAATCATCTGGTTGCCGTCGATCCCAAGATATTTGTCGAGCCGTTTCGTGTCGACGGCACGAAGACGTTCCATCTCACCTCGTACAAGACTGCGGAACGCGGCGGCATCGATAAGGACCGGGGACAGCAGATCATCAAGGTCAACCGCGACCGCCTTAGCGATTTGCAGGAAAAACTCTATGCGCAGGATCGATGGTCGCTGCTCTTGATCTTCCAGGGCATGGACGCCGCAGGCAAGGACAGCGCCATCGAGAGCGTGTTCGATGGTGTCAATCCGCAGGGCTGCGACGTGCATTCCTTCAAGCAGCCCTCGACGGAGGAACTCGATCACGACTTCATGTGGCGCGCGGCGCGACGGCTTCCCGAACGCGGACGCATAGGCATCTTCAACCGGTCCTACTATGAGGAAGTGCTGGTGGTGCGCGTGCACCCGGAAATTCTGGCGAAACAGAAGATTCCGCCGAAGCTGGTAACGAAGACCATCTGGCGCGAACGCTTCGAGGATATTTCGGCGTTTGAGAAATATCTCGCGCGCAACGGCACGGTGGTGCTGAAATTCTTCCTCAACGTCTCGAAGGGGGAACAGCGCCAGCGCTTTCTCGACCGCCTGGAGGAGCCGGCGAAGAACTGGAAGTTCTCGATGGGCGACGTCGCCGAGCGCAAGTTCTGGGACAGGTATCAGGCGGCGTATCAGGACATGATTCACCATACCGCCTCGATCCATGCGCCGTGGCATGTGGTGCCGGCCGACCACAAGTGGTTCGCGCGCGTCGTGATCGGATCGACCATCGTCAGTGCGCTGGAGCAACTCGACCTGCAGTTTCCCAAGGTCGACAAGAGCGAACTGGGCGAGTTCAACAAGGTCCGGGAGGCGCTGGAGAGCGAAGGCAAGGGTGTGGTGAGGCCAAGGAAGCTCGCGGTGAAGAAGACCGCGACAAGGAACTCCGGATCCGTTTCGGCATCCTCACCGCCGCGGCGAGCGGCAGGGCCGGCGCGAACGACATGAGCGATGGCGGTTCAGACGAGGTGCACCGTCGCTTCCCGGATGGAGTAGGGCAGCCTCGCTGACCATCTTTTGGCATTGCGATATCGGGTCATTCTCGTCTAGAACCGTGCAGGAAGGGTCGGCAACGAACCGTCAACGGTTTTTGTCGAGAATAGCCCTCTAAGGGTCCGGTGATGCTGATTCGCAGCGAAATGACTGGAATTCACGGGAAAGCGGCGTCAATCGCCGGTTCCGAAGCGATTCCGGCTGCGTCCATGCCCACCCTGCTGATTGGCGGGCTTCTGCTTCTTATCGGCCCCTGAGCGCCGGCTGGGCAGTTGTGCCTGGGCACTCAGGGGGACGCAGGAACACCAGAACCCCTTCGAGCGCCCACACGGTGCATTGACCAGAGGACCTTTTCCATGACCTCCGCGAACAAGTCCGACAAGGACCGCGTTGTTATTTTCGACACCACCCTGCGCGACGGCGAGCAATGCCCCGGCGCCACCATGACTTTCGAGGAGAAGCTCGAGGTCGCCGAGATGCTCGACGACATGGGCATCGATATCATCGAAGCCGGTTTCCCGATCGCGTCGGTCGGCGATTTCGAGGCGGTTGCGGAGATCGCAAAGAACGCCAAAAACGCGGTGATCGCGGGTCTGGCCCGCGCCATTCCCGGCGACATCGCCCGTGCCGGCGAAGCGGTGCGCCACGCACGGCGGGGCCGCATCCACACCTTCGTCTCCACTTCGCCGATCCATCTGGCGCATCAGATGCGCAAGAGCGAGGCCGAGGTTCTGGAGATCATCACCGCGACGGTGACGCAGGCCCGCAACCTGGTCGAGGATGTCGAATGGTCGGCGATGGATGCGACCCGTACCCCGATCGACTATCTGTGCAAATGCGTGGAGACCGCGATTGCGGCCGGCGCCACCACCGTCAACCTGCCGGACACCGTCGGCTATGCGGTGCCGGACGAGTACCGGCGGATGTTCAGGACCATCCGCGAGCGGGTGCCGAACGCCGACAAGGCAATCTTCTCGGTGCACTGTCATGACGATCTGGGTCTCGCCGTCGCCAACTCGCTGGCCGGCGTCGAGGGCGGCGCGCGCCAGGTGGAATCCACCATCAACGGCATCGGCGAGCGGGCGGGCAACGCGGCGCTGGAAGAAGTCGTGATGGCGATCAAGACCCGCGGCGACGTCATGCCGTACTGGTGCAACGTCGAGAGCACGATGCTGACCCGCGCCTCCAAGCTGGTGTCGGCGGCGACCTCGTTCCCGGTCCAGTACAACAAGGCGATCGTCGGCCGGAACGCGTTCGCGCACGAGAGCGGCATTCATCAGGACGGTATGCTGAAGAACGCGCAGACCTACGAGATCATGACGCCCGAGAGCGTCGGCGTGAAGCAGACCTCGCTGGTGATGGGCAAGCATTCCGGCCGCCATGCCTTCCAGCACAAGCTCGAGGAACTGGGCTACAAGCTGGCCGAGAACCAGTTGCAGGATGCGTTCGTGCGTTTCAAGGCACTGGCCGACCGCAAGAAGGACATCTACGACGAGGACATCGTTGCGCTGGTCGACGAGGAAATGGCCGCGTCGCACGATCGCATCAAGCTGACCTCGCTGACCGTGATCGCGGGAACTCATGGTCCGCAGCGCGCGACCATGAAGCTCACGGTCGATGGCCAAACCAGGATCGAGGAAGCCGAGGGCAACGGTCCGGTGGACGCGGTGTTCAACTGCATCAAGAGGCTGGTGCCGCACGAGGCCAAGCTCGATCTCTATCAGGTTCATGCGGTGACCCACGGCACCGACGCGCAGGCGGAAGTGTCGGTGCGTCTCAGCCAGGACGGCCGCGCGATGACATCGAAGGCCGCTGATCCGGACACGCTGGTGGCGTCCGCCAAGGCCTATCTCGGTGCGCTCAACAAGATCGTCATGAAGCATCAGCGCGACGTGCCTTCGGCCGCCGCCGCGAGCTGATCCTCTCACTGCAATGACGAAACGAATCGGACGGCGCCTCGCGGCGCCGTTTGTATTTGCGATACTGTTCCCGCGCGCGCCGTATCTTGAAATGCTTTCCGTTGGTTTAATTGCATAAGATTACATCTTCGTAAGAGAGGCTACTGTTGCCAAGATGTAATTTGCGTCGCCCGCCGTAGGCATCCATCTTCCTCGGACCTTGCAAAGGAGGGTTCCAATGAAGAAGGCCATTCTCGCCGGTGTCGCAGCGTTCGCCATCGCAGGTTCGACCGCAGTATATGCGCACCAGCATCGCTCCTGGTCCCATGATCACGTGCAGCTCAGTCCGCAGGACAGGACGGCTCTCGCCGATGCGCGGATCGCGGCGGTTCACGCCGGCCTTACGCTGAAGCCTGAGCAGGAGAAGCTGTGGCCACCGGTGGAGAAGGCGATTCGTGATTTCGCCAAGCTGCGGATCGACCGCGCCAACGCCAAGAAGGAGAGCAAGAACGAGGCCAAGAAAGGTGACGCGCAGAAGAAGCAGGAGCCTGTCGATCAGGTGGCTCGCCTGCGCTCGCGCGCCGATCGCATGGCTGAGACCGCGGCGGCTTTGAAGACGATCGCCGATGCCGCCGACCCGCTTTACAAGACCCTCGACGACGGCCAGAAGCGGCGCCTGATGGTTCTCACCCGCATGGCCCACGGGTTCGGCGGGATGGGGTGGCACCATCATCGCTTTGACCGCGGCGGCGATCGGTTCGGTCACAACGACCATGACCGGGGCGGCTCCGGCGGCGGCCATGACGAGCAGAAGCCCGGGCAGCTCTGACAGCACCGATCCGAGGTCGCCACGATATGAGGAAGCCGCCGGATTCGGCGGCTTTTTCACGTTTTGCAAAAGTTGCGGCGGAAGCGGGAAAGCGCCGTTGCCTTGCTGGACATCGCGGTTTCGCTTTGCTAAATGGACCCCGTCCGGCAAGGGAATTTCGGACAGCTCCGGGCGATTAGCTCAGTTGGTAGAGCAGCTGACTCTTAATCAGCGGGTCGTAGGTTCGAGCCCTACATCGCCCACCAATCGCAAAGTAATAGTCACACCAGCTTCTGCAAATCTCCAAAAGTCATTTCTTTCTTCTTCACTCAAATGCAGAAGAACGCAGAAGATATACCTGTGCATCTGTGGATGACACCCTCATGGCAAGAACTATTCAGATGGTGACCTGCCGGCCAATCTCGACGACTTGATCGCTTGGCATGTTGAAGAAGTCGCTTACGTGAGTAGCGTTGCGCTCCATCATCGCGAACAATGCTTTCTGCCAGTGTGGCAAACCGTTGCCATCTTCTCGGCGGACTACGGCCTTCCCGCGCCATGCGCGAAAAGGCGTTGAAGCGTCTGACGGCCATGTCGAGGATCGGCTTGACGTGCTCTTGCCGCACGCCGTCGACGACATAGGCCGACACGCCGGCATGTATCGTCCGAAGGAATGGACCCGCCGCCGCGCGGTCCTACATTCCGACCGCGTGCACCTCGTCGATATAGGTCATGGCGCCGTAACGCTCGGCGAGATCGCAGATGCGGTTCACCGGCGGACGTCGCCGTCCATGGAATACAAGCTCTCGAACACGATCAGCTTCGGCCGGCTCGGATCAGCCGCAGCCAGAAGCTGTTCGAATGCGCCACGTCGTTATGGCGCAGCCTTTTCACTAACAGTTTGGGCTTGGTGCCTTGGATGGAAACGACGCAAGCGCCCAGCCGGGACTTGCGAACTGCAGTTGGCAATCTGATCGGCGGCTTTGTACTCACCGGGCCGCTCTACGTTGCCGGCAAACCCCGCGCGACCGCGCCTCTGGCTACGCCGGCGAAGGTGTCAGCAGAACTAGGGCATGACCGCGGCGATCTACGCGCGACGACCGATGGAAATTTGACTCAGCCGGATTTGCGGCATAAGATACACGAATAGTACGTGTTTTATTTGACGTTGATGCGGAAGAAGGGATTTCTCCAACCCCGCCGCACTGTAAGAAGTGGCACCTGATTTCGTCGACTGAGCGTGAATCGCCTACCTGCTGGAAAACGCTGGGGAGGGGTTATGATTCAGGAAGTCGTCTGGGGCGTCTCGATCGTGCTGATGGGGACGCTCGCCGCTGTATTCGTTTGGGTGGCGATAGGCGCAAATGCTACGCTCGCCGAAGCTGATTACGGGCCTGTCATCGCGTCCGCATATCGACTGCGCATCTGGCTGTTCGGCCTCGCCATTATCGTTCTGGTCGGGGCCAATTATGAGACCCTTGGCAAACTTCCCTACGTGTCGAGTATGTCTGCATCATCGTCTGCCAAAGCGGTGCAGCCCGTCGAGGCCGTCGCCGAGCAGTGGTCGTGGAGTATCAAACCAGACGCGTTTCGGGTCGGAGAGACGGCGGAATTTCACGTCGCCAGCAAGGACGTGAACCACGGCTTTGCGCTCTACGATCCAGACATGCGCATCGTTGCTCAAACCCAGGCGATGCCCGGATACGTCAACGTGCTGCGCTACACCTTCAATGAACCTGGTGTTTATCGGGTGTTGTGCCTCGAATATTGCGGCGTGGCGCATCACGAGATGACGGCGGAAATCAAAGTCTCCGAGCATTAAGAGGCGCGGCGCATTAAGCGGCGCAGCCAGGAGGATGCTATGACCGTCCAAGCCGTGCAAAGCCGGAGCGGGATGAGCGCGCGCGCCGCTGTTCTCGCCTACATAGTCGTGTCTGGACTTGTTCTGTTGCTGATGATGCTGCTCGGACTGACGATGCGCCTGGCGCAGGCGCAATGGATCAGTATCCAGCCTGATTTCTTCTACGTCATCATGACGATGCATGGCGCCGGCATGGTCGGTATCGCCGGTTTGAGCGGTGCTGCGGTGATGTGGTATTTTGTGCGTCGCCATGTGCCGGTGTCGACGGCGGTGTTCGTCGCCAATCTGGTGTTCTTCCTGATCGGCGCCGTGCTCATTCTCGGTTCCGGGTTCATCGGCGGATTCGCCGCCGCCTGGACCTTCCTGTTCCCACTGCCCGCACATTCCGGCGAGCTTTGGTCGGTCAATGCAGCAGCTTCCTACATGGTGGGCTTGCTGTTCATCGGCGTCGGCTTTCTGCTGCTGCATCTCGACATCGCCCGCGGCATTCTTTCCGTCTATGGCGGGCTGGGCGCGGCGCTCGGTGTCAAGCAAGTCTTAGGTCTGGCGCCGGAAGATGAAGGGCCACCGGCTGCCGTTACCGCATCGACGATGGTGCTGATCGTCAACATCCTCGGCATCCTGCTCGGCGCCGCAGTGCTCGTTGTCTCGCTTGTCAATTTGTACGTGCCAAGCTTCACCTTCAACGCGTTGGCGGCGAAGAATATGATTTTTTTCTTCGGGCACGTCTTTATCAACGCCACGATCTACATGGCGGTGATCGCGGTCTACGAGATCTTGCCTGTCTTTACCCATCGCAAGTGGAAGACGAACCGTGCATTCTATTTGGCTTGGGTGCTCTCGACGATGATGGTGTTGGCCGTCTACCCGCATCATTTGCTGATGGACTTTGCCATGCCGACCTGGGTGCTGATCGCCAGCCAGATCATCTCCTGGCTGAGCGGCCTGCCGGTGCTGCTGGTGACTGCCTTCGGCGCGCTCACCAATGTCTATCGTTCCGGGATCAAGTGGACCGTACCGGCGGGCCTTGTCTTCGTCGGAGTGGCCGGCTGGGCGATCGGCGTCATCCCGGCGATCGCCGATGGAACCATCGAGGTGAACAGCTTCATGCACAACACGCAATGGGTACCCGGCCACTTCCATACCTATTTGCTGCTTGGCATGGTGGCGATGTTCTTCGGCTTCATGACCTACCTTGTCCCAAGGACGACGGGTGCCTTGCTGCCATTCGGCTTCTGGCTCTACCTCGTCGGCGGCTCGGTATTCGTGCTTTCCTTCCTCGCCGCCGGAAGCGTCAGCGTACCGCGCCGCTATGCGGTGCATCTGCCGGAGTGGTTGCCTTATGACCGGGTGGCCTCGATCGGCGGGACGCTGGCGGTGCTGGGGGCATTGATCCTGGTGCTGAATTTCGTCATCGGTTTGCCATCGGCAATGCGCGAGGAAGCCGAAGCATGATGACTCGCGGCTTTCTCCCTCTGCTTGCGATCGTCGCTGCGACAGGAATCGCGGCGCTCGCTTGGGAGACCGATGGATTTCGCGTCGTCACCAGCGCCGGCGCGCGGCAATTGTCCATTGAACGCACGCCGCTTCTCCTCCCGGATGTGCGACTGGTCGATCAGGACGGTCATGCCTTCGCGTTGAGTTCGTACAAGGGCAGGCCCGTCCTGGTCGACTTCATTTACACCCGCTGCCCGACGCTGTGCGGCGTGCTCGGCGATGACTTTCATGGCGTGCTGCAACTTATGCGCCGCGCGGGAGCCGGCGCGCCGCTCGACTTGCTCAGCATCAGCTTCGATCCGCAAAACGACGATCGGGAGGCGTTGCAGCTTTACGGCGACCGCTATGGCGCGAAGGCGCCGCGCTGGCGGATCGCCGCGCCCGCCGACGAGCGCGGCCTTGCCGCGTTGAAGCAAAGCTTCGGCGTCGTTGTTATCCCCGACGGCATGGGCGGCTTCATTCATAACAGCGCCGTCTATCTCGTCGACGCACGAGGGCGCCTGGTCCGCATCCTCGATCCCGATTCGCCTCCACAGCTCCTCGCTGACGCGCTGCGCGAGTCATTGCCATGAGCCCCCGCTTGTGTTTCGTGGCCGTCATCGGATCATGGCTCGCCCTGTGGCTGTGGCCGGTGCGCATCGCTCTCGAGAGCGACATGGCCGTGCATATGACGATACAGGTGCCTCTGCTGATCGGCATCGGCTTGTTGCTTGCGAGCGGTGTCCGCGCATATGAGCCGCGCTGGCTCGCCGATGCCGACTGGCTCGGTATCCCCGGCATCGTGATGGTAGTGTTGGGCACTTCTTTCTGGATGCTGCCGCGCGCCCTCGATAGGGCGGTCGCGGATCCGTTGGTCGATGCAGCCAAGTTCCTGAGTCTGCCGCTGCTGGTGGGGTTACCCCTGGGCCTGTCCTGGCGCCGCATGCCGCCACTCGGCCGCGCGTTCATCTGGGCTAATTTCATTCCCAAGCTGGGCGCGATCGGCGGCCTCTATCTGGCGGCGCCAACGCGGCTTTGCGCCTATTATCGACTCGACCAGCAGGCCGTGGCCGGCTGGACGCTGATCGTCCTTGCTGTCGTGCTGGGCCTGCTATGGTTCATCGTCGCGTTCGTCGGCTATCGTCCCCGCATCATATCTCTCACGGGGCAGATGAGTCATCGATGACCATCGATCGGCCAAGGACGTCCGCCGGAATTTTTCAGCCGAGTACAATCACAAGTGTGGCGATAGTCAGGACCTTGTTGCGCGGAGCGCTTATTCACTGATCGCTCTCGGGTTGGGTCGAAGCTGGTTACGCAAGCGATCACGCCCACACGCGGTCGGCAATCATCGCGAGCGCCAACGATGCCCCTGCCAGCGGGAAGATCACGCAGAGCATCAGCCAGCCGTGCGCGCTGTCGGCAAAGCCGACCAGCGTGCGAGCATAGACATGGGGAAGGGCACGTCAGCGCCCTTCAAACTCCACCCTCTGAACTTGCAACGGGAGTGCCGGTCTTCCCGATTCCGAGTTGCCCGTGCTGCTCGCACCGCCTGCGAAAGCGACCGACCGAGTGTCGCGCGCAATTGATTTTCGCCAACTTTAAATCTACTTGGGATAGAATTTTTCGTTTATAACAACTGTTGCTAGAAAATATTATCTGTGCGAAATATTTGCGCGGCACGTTCAGCGGCATCCGTCTCGTGCCGCAGTGCGTTGACAATACGCCAGCCATACCCAGCCATAAATGTGTGTCTCCGGAGCAAATATGCGACCCCTTATTCTGGTCTTCGTCCTCCTGAATTTTTCCTTTGTCACATCATCTTTGGCGGATGAGTCTGGTCCGGTCTTCGTTGACCAGGGCTCAGCCTGGGATGCGTCCAGCCGCACCGATTTCTACACACGCGATCAAGGCTCGCGCCTCATCCCTTTTGCGTGGCTCAAAGCGTTAAAGCAAGCTGATGGCGCTCCCTTTCTCTCCGATAGTTTGGCGAGATACGGATATTTGCCCGGCCCTGAAGATTCGATCGGGCTTCCGGTGGGATTTCACGCAACTGGCCCGACCGGCGCGAAGGTCGTTGGAATGACGTGCTCCGCCTGTCACACCCGTCAGATCAAGGTCGGAGAACGGCAGTATCGTATAGATGGGGGACCGGCACTCGTCGATTTCCAGGCGTTTCTGGGTGACCTCGATAAGGCGATGGCGCGCGCAACGTCCGACGATGCCGCGTTCCAGACATTTGCTGCTTCCGTCCTCCAGACGGCCAAGCCTGACAGCGATAAAGTCGCCGCGCTACGGAGCGACGTTGACGCATGGTACGTTCGCTATCACACCATTGTCGATCGATCGCTTCCCAATCCCGGATGGGGACTGGGCCGCCTCGATGCAGTTGGCATGATCTTCAATCGCGTGACCGGGTTGGGTATCGGTCCAGAGCCGTCGTTTCTGATTCCGGAGAACATTCACAGAGCCGATGCACCGGTACGTTATCCTTTTCTCTGGAATGCGCCCAAACAGGACAAGACACAGTGGCCAGGCTTCGCGGACAACGGGAGTGATATCCTCGGGCTGGCCCGGAATGTCGGCGAAGTGATGGGCGTGTTCGGTGACTATCAGCCCACGCGCAAGGGTCTGATTATCGACTTCTTGAACAATAACTCAGCGAATTTCGACGGGCTGCAAAAGCTCGAGGATCTTGCGAAGAAGATTGGACCGCCGAAATGGCCATGGTCCGTCGATATCGCATTGGCGGCCAAGGGCAAGGCGATCTTTGAACGATCGACCGCTGACGGCGGGTGCCAAGAATGCCACGGTGAGAAAGCCGGCAAGGTGCGTTTTCCATTTCAGCAGACCTGGGCGACGCCAATTCAAAATGTCGGGACGGACACACGTGAATACGATATCCTGGGATGGACGGCCAAATCAGGAGTCCTGAAAGGTGCTTACATTCCGTTCGCGACGAAGCCTTTGAAGGAAACAGACCTCGCGTTCAATATCTTATCGACCTCGGTGATAGGTACGATCGGAGAGCATGTCGTGAGCTTCGCGACCAGCTCGTCACACCGGACGTTTGGCAAAGCCATCGAACCCGGTGCTGCGCCGAGTGCATCAGAGTCCGTAGACGCCACTCGACTCCCATCCGTTTTGCAGGACTTGCCGGGCGCATTCAGGTTTCCTGACGCCGCTGCAACTCTCGAAACCCGGCATCGACTTAACATGGAAGCTGAAAGCCCGACGCCTCCGAAGGGCGCCTATGAATCGCGGGTCCTTCAGGGCATTTGGGCGGCCGCGCCGTACCTGCACAATGGTTCGGTCGCAAGTCTTGCCGAATTGCTTAAGCCCGCAAGCCAGCGACAGCAGCGGTTCGCGATCGGTCCCGACTATGACACAAATAATATCGGTATTGCTTCAAATCAGGCCCAGACCGGCAATGTTCGCGAGACGACCGGTTGTGACGATCTGAACTCTGGTAATAGTCGCTGCGGCCACGAATTTGGGACGAGTCTACCGGATACTGACAAGAAAGCTCTTCTCGAATATCTGAAAACGCTTTGAACAGTTTTGGTCCGCTTGGCGATCGGCCTGCGTGAGAGCGTTTTCGAGCGAAGTGGATTCCGGTTCGCGTGAAGAAAACCCGTCAAATCAAAATCATAGAGCTTCGCTTCTGATTCCATCAGAAGCGAGGCTCTAGCGTTGGTCGCGGGTCAGAAATAATCTCTATCTCATCGAGCGCGCGCGAGAATAGGTCGGTTCTTCTCTCGACCCGTCGACAGGGGAGAGCCGACCAACACTTTCAGTGGCTCGACAACGATCGTCGCCGGCACGCTGCTCTGACGAATGATGACAGCCAGACGCTGTCACGCGCTCGCAGGCTTTCCGGCTGCCTTGCGCTATGACCGGATCGCGGCGCCACGGCAAGCTCTGTTGAGTGATTACTTTTTCACAGTGGGCGGTGGGTCGATTGCGCGTTTGACCCATTGGCCGAGAACATAGAACGCCACAAACATAAGCGTGGCAATTGCAGCGATTGTGAAATCCGAGAACTCGTCTTTGAATGTCCTGGCAAGGATAGTGATAGCGACGAGCCCAACTCCAAAAACAGATAGCGAGGCAACTGTGGCAGTTTGTTTTGGGGTCACTTTAGTCTCCGCGTGATAGATCGTGGGCTTTGATCGCCGATAAGCAGACCAGTTGCTCATGGCGAGGATTAGAACATAAAGGCAGCAAATATCGAGCCCGTTCTGGTTTGCAGGTGTCAATATTTTTTAGTGAAATCAAACGGGCGCGACCAGCCAGGTTTGAAGACATATCCATCCGAGGTTGCTGTTGGTCCGGTTCAGCGGATCGCAGATTCAGCCCTTGTGCGCCCACCACGCCTCAGGCCTCCACATCCCTCCATTATTGCGGCGCATTGCAGCCCGTGGTGGCAGATGGCAAACTCGGTGCGAGTAGCAATGCTGACCCGGTTTGGTCGTGTGCGTTCAATCCGATCGGGGGAGAGGAAAAACCGGGATGGCGGGTCTGTATTTCGAGCAGTTTTCTGTCGGGCAAACCTTCGTTCATGAAATCCGGCGAACCGTCACCGACATGGACAACATTCTGTTCTCGTCGCTGACCTGCAATCCGGCCGCTGTGCACATCGATCACGAATATGCCAAATCGACTGAATTCGGCAAACCGTTGATGAATTCGATTTTTACGCTGGGCCTCATCATAGGACTTTCGGTGCAGGACACGACGCTCGGGACCACGGTCGGAAACCTCGGCATGGAGGAAACCAGATTTCCGCGTCCGGTTTTCGCCGGCGATACCTTGCGCGCGGAATCGAAAGTGGTCGCCGTTCGCGCCAGCAAGTCGCGTCCGACGCAGGGTATCGTCACGTTTGAGCATCGCGGATTCAACCAGCGTGATGAGGAGGTGGTGTTCTGCCGCCGCAACGCGCTGATGATGCGGAGGCCGGCATGAAGTTGCGTTCGCTTCTGTTCGTCCCGGCCGACAGCGATCGCAAGTTCGCCAGGGCCGACACCTGCGGCGCCGACGCGCTGATCCTCGATCTGGAAGATTCGGTCGCGCCCGGCCGCAAGGCGTTTGCGCGTGAAGCGGTGAAGAACCTGCTCGGCGCGGCGACGCGCAACTGGCGGTTTCTGGTGCGGATCAATCCGCTCGGAACGGGGCTGACGCTGGAGGATCTCGTCGCCGTCGTTCGTCCGGGGCTGGACGGCATCCTGATTCCGAAGGTCAACGGCATTCAGGACGTCGAGCTGATTTCGCACTATGTCGATGTCCTGGAGGTTGCCGTCGGCATTCCCGCCGGGCATGTGAAGCTGCTGGTGTTGGCCACCGAGACGCCGGCCGCGATGTTCGGCTTTGCCGGCTATGTCACGCCGAGTTCAAGTCCAAGCTCAAGGCTGGTGGCCATGACATGGGGCGCGGAAGACCTTAGCGCCGCGCTCGGCGCGCTCACCAATAAAGAACCGAACGGCGATTGGACGTTCCCTTATCAGGTCGCGCGTGCCCAATGTGTTTTCGCTGCCAACGCGGCGGGCGTTCTCGCGCTCGAAACCCTGTACGGCGATTACAAGGATCAGGCCGGCCTCGCAGAGAGTTGCCGGATTGCGCGCCGAGACGGGTTCGTCGGGCGTCTCGCGATACATCCGGATCAGGTTGCTATTATCAACGCCTGCTTCACCCCGTCCGACGCCGATCTGGCTCACGCCCGTCGCGTCGTTGCGGCCTTCGCCAGCCAACCCGACGTCGGCACGGTGGGCATCGACGGCAAGATGTATGATAGGCCGCACCTGGTCGCGGCGAAGCGAGCGTTGGCCTCGGTTGGCGAGACCATCGACGAATGAGCGTCAGGGGTTCGCGGAAGCATGCGGCCGTCGCCGCGCTGCCCGCCGCCTGCTGAAAGCGAAATGGCGCGGCATCAAAGATTGCTGTCGGTGATGGCCGCATACACCATGGTGCGAAGCTCGCGCCGGATCGGATAGGCGCTCGACGGCAGCACCTGCGTCATGAATATGGCGATCAGCTCTTCCGCCGGATCGATCCAGAACGATGTCGTCGCAGCACCGCCCCAGGCATACTCGCCGGGGCTCCCGGGGATGAGTGTCTTTGCGGGGTCCATGGTCACGGAAAAGCCGAGGCCGAAGCCGATGCCGCTGTAGCTCGCTTCCGCAAACATCGATCGCGACATCTCCGGCAGGTCCCGGTTGCCCGGCAGGTGATTGGTTGTCATCAGCGCCAGCGTTTTCGGCCCGATCAGCCTGACGCCGCCGAGTTCGCCGCCGTTGAGCAGCGCCCGGCAGAAGGTGAGGTAGTCGGCCGCCGTCGAGCACAGACCGCCGCCGCCGGAAATGAATTCGGGCGGAGAGAGGAAGGAACTGGTCGCCGGATCGTCCTGCAACGCCAGGCTGCCCTTCGCGTTCGGCGAATGAAACGACGTCATGCCGGCTGCCGTCGCATTGTAGCAGGCCGCCAGGCGATGCGTTTTGTCGGCCGGGACGAAGAAGTCGGTGTCGGCCATTCCCAGCGGATTGAAAATGCGCTCTTTCAGGAATTGCTCGAACGGGATGCCGCTGATCTTGCCGACGAGATAGCCGATCACATCGGTGGACACCGAGTAGTTCCAGGCTTCGCCGGGCGAGAACTCCAGCGGGATATCGGCGAGGTCCGCGATCATCGAATCGAGCGTGCCGGCCATCTCAATCGTGCCGATCTGCCTGTCGCGATAGGCGGCGTCGACGTTGCTGCGCTGCTGGAAACCGTAAGTCAGCCCGGATGTATGCCGCAGCAGGTCGACGATCTGCATAGGTCGCGCCGGCGGTCTGGTCATGAAGGCGGGAGCGGTGCCGGCCTGGAACACGCCAAGGTTTTTCCACTCGGGAATGTACTTGTGAACCGGCTCGTCGAGCGCAACGAGGCCTTGCTCCACCAGCATCATGAACGCGACCGACGTAATCGGTTTGGTCATGGAATAGATGCGGAAGATGGTGTCGTCTTTCATCGGCACCTGGCGTTCGAGGTCGGCCAGACCCTGCACCGCGCTGTGCACGATGTTACCGCGCCGATAGACCACAAGCTGCGTGCCCGGAAACCGGCCCGCGTCGATGTATCGCCGCTTCAGATGGTCGTCGATCCGATCGAGCGCGGCCTTGGACATGCCGGCGGTTTCGGGAGAGGTGGGAGCGGAGGTTGGCATCTGGCGTCACTCCGGATCATCGAGTTGCCGCACGATATCGTGCGGCACGCCGGTTGAGGCTGGTGCGTCACTTAAATCGCAGATGCGAAGGGGTGACAATCCCGGGCCGGGTTATGCTAAATGCGGTGCGAGCGCGCTCGCGTGGCAGAAGGACTGGGGCGGAGGTTACATGGCAAACGATCAGACAATCCTGAGCCGTTCGGTTTGACGAGATGGCAGATCAACCAGTCCTGATCGTCGGCGCGGGCCACGCGGGCTTTCAGCTCGCGGTGTCGCTGCGTCAGGCGGGGTACGGCGGACCCGTCAGCCTCATCAATGACGAGCCGCATCTGCCCTATCAGCGGCCGCCGCTCTCGAAAGCCTATCTGAAAGGTGGTGGTCGCCCGGATTCGGTGATGTTCAGGCCGGAGAAATTCTATCACGACCAGCACGTCGACCTGATCGCGGATCGCGCCGTGGCCATCGATCGCAGCGCCCGCGAGCTGGTCTGTGCCTCCGGCGCGTCCCGGGCTTACAAACACCTTGTGCTGGCGACCGGCGCACGCAATCGCCTGCTCGATATCCCCAACGCCGGACTTGATGACGTACTCTATCTGCGCACGCTCGATGAAAGCGAGACGCTGCGGCAACGCTTCGGGGCCGGGGGGCGGGTGGTTGTCGTCGGCGCGGGCTTCATCGGGCTCGAATTCGCGGCGACCGCGCGGGCGAAGGGCCTCGAGGTCGATGTGGTGGAGCTGGCGCCGCGCGTCATGGCGCGCGCGGTCACACCGGAGATTTCGGAGTTTTTTCAGCGCCGCCACATCGAGGCGGGGATTCGTCTGCATTTCGGCGTGCAGGCAACGAGCATCACCAGCAACGACGGCCGCGTGACCGGCGTCACCTTGAGCGATGGCCGGCAACTCGTGGCCGACCTCGTGGTGGTCGGCGTCGGCGTTCTGCCCAACGTCGAACTGGCGGCGGAGGCGGATCTGCCGGTTGCCTCCGGCATCATCGTCGATGAGCACCTGCTCACCGCCGATCCGGATATTTCGGCAATCGGCGACTGCGCGCTGTTTGCGAGCGTTCGCTTCGGTGCGCCGCTGCGGCTCGAATCCGTGCAGAACGCGACCGATCAGGCTCGCTGCGTAGCGGCGCGGTTGACCGGCGACACAAAGAGTTATGACGGCCTGCCGTGGTTCTGGAGCGATCAGGGCGCGGACAAGCTACAGATCGCGGGCCTGACCACCGGTTACGATCAGGTCGTGGTGCGGGGAAACGCCGGGGAGGGATCGTTCTCGGCGTTCTGTTACAAGGCCGGCCGCCTGATCGGAGTCGAATCCGTCAATCGCGGGTCGGATCACGTCTTCGGCCGCCGCATTCTCGCGGTGAACGGTTCGATCGCACCAGATCAGGCCGCCGATCTCGCTTTCGATCTCAAGAAAGCGCTGGCCTGAATTCCTGTCGGCAACGCGGACGCGGCTCGTACGGATGCCCTGGCGCGATAGCCGAAAGCTTCCATTGAACGATCGGTGGCGCTTATCGTTCGTGCCGCAATCGGCGCGGGACGAACAGGCTTCGACGTTGACGTCTTTGTGCGAATTACAAATCTAGCTGCGGATGTCACGGCTGCATAACTGTATAGTGTCCGCAACGATGAGGCACAACGACGACCGGGTTCGATGCCGGTGAAGCGCATCCTGTAACAGTCGGTCGCCTGAACGCGCGCGAGGTTCCTGAGCCGGGATCACGAGAGGAGAGAACGATGACGGTCTATTCCGGCCCGGTCTTCGACATGGCAGTCCAGCAATTCGGGGTCATCGCCAATCATCTGTCGATCCCGATGGACGAGCGCGAGCGCATCCTGATGCCGAAGCGGGCGATCACGGTTTCCTGCCCGATCCATCGCGACGACGGCTCGATCACGGTTTTCGAGGGCTACCGCGTGCAGCATCACCTGACGATGGGCCCGACCAAGGGCGGCACGCGCTTCGCGCCTAGCGTGGACATCGGCGAGGTGGCCGCGCTTGCCATCTGGATGAGCTGGAAATGCGCGCTGGCCGGGTTGCCTTATGGCGGGGCCAAGGGCGGCGTCAGGGTCGATCCCGCATCGATTTCGAAGCGCGAACTGGAAGGGCTGTCGCGCCGCTACATGCAGGAGATGATTCCGTTCGTCGGGCCGCACACCGATGTGATGGCGCCGGACATGGGCACCAATGAGCAGGTGATGGCGTGGTTCATGGATACGTACTCCATGTACCATGGCCGCACCGTCACCGAGATCGTCACCGGCAAGCCGGTGAGTTCAGGCGGCACGCTCGGCCGCCGCGAAGCCACCGGCCGCGGCGTTGCCTATCTCGCCCGCCGCGTGATGAAGGACCTCGACATCGCGTTCGATGGCGCGACCGCGGTTGTTCAGGGCTTTGGCAACGTCGGCTCCCAGGCGGCGCTCGAACTTTACAATTCCGGCGTCAAGGTCATCGCGGTGGGAGATCACACCGGCGCGCTTTATGACAGGAAGGGGCTGGATATTCCCGCGCTGATGCGCCATGCCGCCGCGCACGGGAGCATCGCCGGCTATTCCAACCAGCTTCACTACGATCCCGCCGCCATCCTGACGGTGCCGTGCGACGTGCTCGTTCCCGCCGCCGTGGAGCGCGTGATCGATGCGCATGTCGCCGAGAACCTGAAATGCCGCGTGCTGGCAGAAGGCGCCAATGGGCCGACGACGCCGGAGGCCGATCTGATCCTGGAGAAGCGCCAGCGCGAGATTTTCCTGATCCCCGACATCCTCTGCAATTCGGGCGGCGTGGTGGTCAGTTATTTCGAATGGGTGCAGGACCTTCAGCAACTGTTCTGGGAAGAAGAGGAAGTGATGCGCCGCGAATACCAGATCCTGGACCGGGCGTTCGACCAGATGGTCCGCCGCGCGAAAAAGGACAACATCCCGCATCGCACCGCGGCGATGGCGCTGGGTGTCGAGAAGGTGCGGGCCGCGAAGACCACGCGGGGACTTTTTCCGTGATCGCCGAGCTGCCCGAGACGGAGCGACGGGGGCATTCATGACCTCCGTATCGGCGATCGCGCGGATTCATCTCAATCTTTAGTCGAATGAGGATTGATGCGATGCAGCATTTTCTTGACAGCGGGGAGGTGAGTGCTTACTCACGTCGCCATGAGCAATCTGCGGATGACCAGCGATCTGCGCCGGGAATTGATTCTGAGCGCCGCGAAGCAATGCTTTGCGCGCTATGGATTCGCAGGCACCACGACCAAGAGCGTTGCCGCCGCCGCCTCGATCTCCGAGGCGTTATTGTTCAAACACTTTCCGACCAAGTCGGCGCTCTATGCGGAAATTCTGGCTGAGGCCTGTCAGGCGGATCCGGCGCTGCATCGCTTGCTCGATCGCGAGCCTTCGACGGAAACGCTGGTCGTTCTCATCCGCGGCATGGTCGAGCACTTCCTGAATGCCTCCGCCTCGCCGGATCAGCAGGAGGCACAACGCCTGCGCCTCATGATCTCAAGCCAGCTCGACGACGGCGAATTCGCCCGATTGCTGTACGAAAAGATCCGGGACCTGATAGGTCGGGCCTTCACGACCTCGCTCGAGCGTGCGATCGCCGCCGGGGATGCGGTGCCGGTCGGACGCGAGCCGCTCAATCTGTTCTGGTTTGCTCATCACACGGTTCTCATGATGGTTCTGACCAAGCTTCCCTCCGTTCCGACCCTGTCGTACGGCGCCGCGCCCGGCCTGGAGCGGCAGATCTGTGAATTCATTCTTCGCGGAGTCGGCCTGAACGCAGCGGCGATTGCCTTGCATCTGGACAAGCAACCTGTATTCAACGCCGCCCACGCGCCGGCCGCAGAAAGTGCATGACATGACGGTAACAAGGCAAGGCAGTACCGGCGACAAGACCGACGTTTCGGCGCGTGACCTGAGCGGGAAGTCTCACGCGCGTCCGGTGCGCATGAGGCGCTGGTTCATCGTCATCGGCTTGCTGCTGGCGGTGCTCGTCGCCGGGCTGGTCGGGTTTAATGCGTTCCGCGCCCACATGATCGCGCAGTTCTTCGCCAACAACAAGCCGCCGCCGGTGACGATCAGCGCGGTCGAGGCGAAGTCCGAGGTGCTGCCGAACCTGCAGCGGGCTGTCGGCAGCCTCGCCGCGGTGCATCAGGTCAACGTCACGTCCGACGTCAACGGCCGCATCACCGACATCCTGTTCACCGCCGGCAGCCACGTCATCAAGGGCACGCCGCTGGTGCAACTGTTCGACAAGCCGGACCAGGGCGATCTCGCCAGCTTCAAGGCGCAGGCGACCGTCGCGCGACTCGCGCTGGAGAGGGCGCAGCAGCTCAAGGCGCGTCAGGTCGGCCCGCAAGTCACCGTGGATCAGGCGCAGGCCGCGTTCGACCAGGCCAATGCCGGCATCGCCAAGACCGAGGCGATCATTTCGCAGAAGCTGGTGCGCGCGCCGTTCGACGGCGTGCTCGGCGTGCGTCAGGTGGAAGTGGGACAATTTCTCACCGCCGGTACGCAGATCGTGTCGCTGACCGATCTCTCGACGCTGTACGCCAATTTCACCGTCACTGAAAAGGACAGCGGCCGGCTCAAAGTCGGCCAGACTGTACGAGTGTCGGTCGATGCTTATCCGGGCAAGGAGTTCGACGGCAAGATCACCACCATCGAGCCGCAGATTTCGACCGACACCCGCAACATTCGCGTCCAGGCGACCATCACCAACCCCGGCGATATCCTGAAACCCGGCATGTTCGCGAATGTGATCGTGGTGCTGCCTGACAAGCCGGCGGTCATCACGGTGCCGGAAACCGCAGTCGAGTACACGCTGTATGGCGACTCCGTCTATCTCATCAAGGAGAAGAAGGAGGATGACGGCAAGACCAGCTTGACCGCCGAGCGAACCTTCGTGCGCACCGGCGACCGGATCCACGGGCGTGCGGTAATCGAGAAAGGGCTGAAGCCCGGCGACAAGGTCGCTGCGGTCGGCCAGCTCAAGCTGCAGTCGGGCGCCGCGGTCGAGATCTCGCAGGATCCGCTGCCGCCGATCCCGGAGAAGCCGCCGCTGAACTGATTCCCGAGCCGGGACCGCCAAGGGGGCGGCCCGCATCGATCGAACGTCTCGCGGCCATGCTCCGATCAGCGGAGCGGCCCCGTGTCAACGGAGCGCCTGCAATGGCATTCACCGATATCTTCATCAAGCGGCCGGTGTTGTCGGTCGTCGTCAGCCTGCTGATCCTGCTGATCGGCCTGGCGGCGGCCTTCAATCTGCCGATCCGGCAGTATCCGAAGCTGTCCAACACCGTGATTACGGTCACCACGGTCTATCCGGGCGCGTCGCCGGAATTGATGCAGGGCTTTATCACCACGCCGATCGAGCAGGCGGTCGCATCGGCTGAGGGCGTCGACTACATCACCTCAGCCTCGACCCAGAGCCAGAGCCAGATCAAGGTCTACGTCAAATTGAACTTCGATCCGAACGCCGCGCTCACCGAGGTGCTGTCGAAAGTCAATTCGGTGAGGTACCTGATCCCGAAGGAAGCCAACGACCCGGTGATTCTGAAGTCCACCGGCGAGACCACGGCGGTGATGTATATCGGCTTCTCCAGCGACGAACTGTCGGGCTCGGCGATCTCCGACTACCTGACGCGCGTGGTGCAGCCGATCCTCTCGACCGTGGACGGCGTGGCCTCGGCCGACATCCTCGGCGGCCAGACCTTCGCGATGCGCGTCTGGCTCGATCCGGTGAAAATGGCCGGGCGCAACGTGTCGACCACGGAGGTCGCGGCCGCGATCGCCGCCAACAACTTCCAGGCGGCGGCCGGCCAGACCAAGGGCTACTACACGATCTCCAACGTCTCGACCAATACCGACCTGCAGAACGTCGAGCAGTTCAAGCGCATGACCGTGAAGGCCAAGGACGGCGGATTCGTGCGCATGGAGGATATCGCAGATGTTCAGCTTACCGCGCAGAGCACCGATGCGAGCGTCGCTTTCAGCGGCCAGCGCGCGATCTTCATCGGCGTGCAGGCGACCCCGCAGGGCAACCCGCTGAATATCGTCGAGGGTGTGCGGGCGCTGTTCCCCGACATCGAGCGGAATCTTCCGCCGTCGATGAAGATGAAGGTGGCCTACGACTCGACCAAGTTCATCACCTCCTCGATCCACGAGGTGCAGAAGACCCTGATCGAGGCGGTCGCCATCGTCATCGTGGTGATCTTCCTGTTCCTCGCCTCGCTGCGCTCGGTCATCATCCCGGTGGTGACGATCCCGCTGTCGCTGATCGGCGTCTGCGCGCTGATGATGGCGGCCGGATTCAGCTTCAATCTGCTGACGCTGCTGGCGATGGTGCTGGCCATCGGTCTCGTGGTCGATGACGCCATCGTGGTGGTGGAAAACATCTACCGCCATATCGAGGAGGGCAAGACGCCGGTTCAGGCGTCGTTGCAGGGCGCGCGTGAAATCGTCGGCCCGGTCGTTTCGATGACGATCACGCTGGCCGCGGTGTATGCGCCGATCGGCTTTCTCGGTGGCCTCACCGGCGCGCTGTTCCGCGAATTCGCCTTCACGCTGGCGGGGGCGGTGATCGTCTCCGGCGTCATCGCGCTGACGCTGTCGCCGATGATGTGCTCGGTGCTGCTGAAGCACGGCGGGCAGGGCTGGTTCGCCACCAAGGTCGACAAGATCTTCACCTCGGTCACGCACTGGTACGGCCGCAGGCTGGACCGTTCGCTCGACTACCGGCCGATCACGGCGCTGTTCGCGGTGACGATCCTCGGGCTCGTCGGCTTCCTCTACATGAACACATCAAAGGAGCTGGCGCCGGAGGAGGATCAGGGCATCGTATTCGCGGTCATCAAGGGGCCGAAATACGCCAATATCGACTACATGGATTTTTACGGCGACAAGCTCGACAAGAAGTTTGCGAGCTTTCCCGAGACCGACCTGCGCTTCATGATCAACGGTACCAACGGCATCAACAACGGCATTGCCGGCATGTTGCTGAAGCCGTGGGACGAGCGCACGCGGTCCGCGATGGATATCAAGCCGCTGGTGCAGGCCGACATCAGCAAGGTCGAGGGCGTGAGCGCCTTCGCCTTCAACCGGCCGCCGCTGCCGGGCGGTCCGGGCGGTCTGCCGGTGCAGATGGTGCTCTACACCACGGCCGGTTTCCAGGCGGTCTATGAGGAGATGAACAAGCTGAAGGAGGCGGCGCGCAAAAGCGGCCTGTTCATCGTCAGCGACAGCGATCTCGACTTCAACCAACCGGTGGTGCGAGTCGCCATCGACCGGACCAAGGCGAACGACCTCGGCGTCAACATGCAGCAGATCGGCGCGACGCTCGCGACGCTGCTCGGCGGCAACTACGTGAACCGCTTCAACCTCCAGGGACGCTCCTATCAGGTGATTCCGCAGGTACCGCGTGGCCTGCGCCTGTCGCCGGAATCGCTCGACGGCTACTATGTGCCGAGCATTACCGGCCAGCAGATTCCGCTGTCCACGCTGGTGACGATCAAGACGGACTCCGATCCCAACGCGCTGACGCACTACAACCAGCTCAATGCGGCGACCTTCCAGGCCGTGCCGATGCCGGGCGTGACGGTGGGCCACGCGGTGGACTTCCTCGAACAGCAAGCGAAAAATCTGCCGAAGGGATTCAGCCACGATTATCTCGCCGACGCACGACAATACGTAACGGAAGGCAATCAGCTCGCGATCGCTTTCGGCTTCGCGCTCATCATCATCTACCTGGTGCTGGCGGCGCAGTTCGAAAGCCTGCGCGATCCGCTCGTCATCATGATCAGCGTGCCGATGGCGATCTCGGGCGCGCTGATCCCGCTCTTCTTCGGGGTTGCGACCATCAACATCTATACCCAGGTGGGCCTGCTGACGTTGATCGGCCTCATCAGCAAACACGGCATCCTGATGGTCGAATTCGCCAACGAACTGCAGCTCAAGGAGGGTCTCGACAAACGCTCGGCGATCGAGATGGCGGCGCGGGTCCGACTGCGCCCGATCCTGATGACGACCGCGGCGATGGTCACCGGCCTGCTGCCGCTGCTGACGGCATCGGGCGCGGGGGCGGCGAGCCGGTTCTCGATCGGTCTCGTCGTCGTGTCGGGCATGATGATTGGAACGATGTTCACCCTGTTCGTGCTTCCGGCCGTCTATGTGGCGATTGCAACCGATCACCTGGCCGGCGCCGGGTCGGAGCGCAACAAGCAGATTGCCGATTTTGACTCGAAGGCGCTGCGGCCGACGTAACCCGGCAATACCGTATCGGTCGACAGGAGTTCGAACCTGCGTAGCGGCCTTTGATCGCAGCTTTCGGCAACCGATCCGAAAGCCGTCGTTGCTCGCATCATGCGTGCTCCGCCGTTTTGGCGGTTTCGGATCGGTACGTGACGCCGACGGGTTTGCGCCACCGAACGGCGATACTTAAGTTGGAATGATAACGTTCGGCGAGGCCGAACGATTTTTGGGTTCGGAGAGCCGTGTGGCGCTGGTCAAAGCCGATGTTCTGGTCCTGGGTGCGGGAATTGTCGGCGTTTCGGCCGCGTTGCATCTCCAGAAGCGAGGGCGGGATGTCATCCTCGTTGACAGGCACGAAGGGGCTGGCGAGGAGACGAGTTATGGAAATGCCGGCCTGATCGAATGCGCGTCGGTTTTCCCTTATGTGTTTCCCTACGATTTGCGGCAGATTCTGCGTTATGCGCTGAACCGGTCCGCGGAAGCGCATTATCGTTTTCGCGATCTGCCGGCGTTTTTGCCGTGGCTGGTCCGGTATTTCCTGGCGTCCTCACCTGAACGTGCGTTCCGCAGCGCGATGGCCGCCTTGCCGCTGATCAGGCGCAGCCTTGTCGAGCATGAAGCGCTGATCGCAGAGGCCGGTGTGCCTCAACTCCTGCGCCGGACGGGTTGGATCAAGCTGTTCCGGTCGAATGCGACGCTCGACAAGGGCCTCGCCGACCTCGAACGTATCCGCCGGTATGGGGTCGAAGCGGATGTTCTTGACGATAAAGCGATCGCCGTTCGCGAGCCCAACCTGTCGGGAACGTTCGCCGGTGCCATTCACTGGCCGGCGCCGGGCTTTATTCCGGATCCGGGAGCATTGACGAAAGCCTATGCGGCGTTGTTCGTGCGTCGCGGCGGCCGTTTCATCGCGGCCGACGCGCGGACGCTGATGCAAAGCGAAGCGTCATGGCGTGTCGATGGCCCGAACGGAGCGTTGAGCGGGCGCGAGGCCGTGATTGCCCTGGGGCCGTGGTCGGATGATGTATTCCGTCGGCTCGGTTACAACATGCCGCTCGGCATCAAGCGCGGCTATCACCTGCATCTGGCGCCGCGCGGCAATGCGGTGCTCAATCATCCCGTTCTCGATTCGGATCGCGGTTATCTGCTGGCGCCGATGAATCGCGGCATTCGCCTGACGACCGGCGCGGAATTCGCTCGTCGCGATGCGCCGCCGTCACCGGTGCAGATCGAGCGAACGCTTCCCATGGCGCGCGAGTTGTTCCCGCTGGGCGGCGCGATCGATGCGACGCCGTGGATGGGAAGGCGCCCGTGCATGCCCGACATGCTGCCGGTGATCGGAAAAGCGGCGCGCCATGCCGGATTGTGGTTCGACTTCGGACACCAGCATCACGGCCTGACGCTGGGGCCGGTCACAGGCCGGCTGCTGGCCGAAATGATGACGGGCGAGGAGCCGTTGGCCGATCCGAGACCGTTTGCCGCAGAGCGCTTTGGCTGAACCTCCGTTCGCGGTTTCGCATCGCGTCATGATTGCTTGCGCCACCGGCGCTCTCGGCGATACTGCTCTCCCGCGGGTATATCCAGGCCGATTCAGGAGCGCGCCATGAAAGTGAATATCGAGATCGACTGTACGCCGCTCGAGGCCCGCCAGTTTATGGGGCTTCCAGACGTGCAACCGATGCAGAACGCCGTGATGGACAAGCTCCAGCAGAAGATGGCGGAGAACATCGACAAGTTCTCGCCGGAAGCGATCCTGCAGAACTGGTTTACCTTCGATCCGAAGATGGCCGAGCGCTTTCAGGACATGTTCGTCAACATGTCGGGATTCGGAACAGGCCGGACAAAAGACAAAAAGTAGACGCGTCCGGCGACGCCATGCATCCGTCGAGCGCCGGCTTCGCCCGCCGGGCCTCTGCCTGCCGCTTGATGTCGCCGATTCATGACATCGTGGTGCTCGCCACAAGGCGACGTTCATTCGGGGATCGTGAGCGGTCGGGTCCGCAGGACGTTACCGCAAAAGCGGCCTGTCAAATCCTGTATTGTCAAATCCAATTGAGAACGGCGGTCGCGCGCCCCATAATAGCGACGTCGGACTGAGAAGGACATGTCGTGTCGCCCGATCCCCACCTCACCGTTTACGCCGGCTTTCTGGTTGGCCTCGTTTTCGGCGTGGTCGGCCTGCTGAGCGGCTTCTGCCTGATGAGCAGCTTGCGCGGATATTGGGGGCAGGGCGATGGACGATTAGTCCGGACCTACGCGCTGGCGATCGGTGTCGCGGTCGCCGCCACGCAACTGCTCGCCGGCGCGGGCCTCGTCGATCCGGGAAAATCGATTTATTTGCAGCCGTCGTTCTCGGCGCCCCTGATGTTCGCGGGCGGTATAATTTTCGGTTACGGCATGGTGCTGTCGAATGGTTGCGGATCGCGCGCACTGATTCTGCTGGGACGCGGCAATCTTCGCTCGCTGGTGGTGGTGATCGTTCTCGGTATCGCGGCACAGATGACCCTGAAGGGCCTGATCGCGCCGGCGCGCATCGCCGTGCTGCAAGCCAGCCAGGCCACGCCGAACGTCACCTCGCTGCCGGCGCTGGCGGGGACGCTCGGCTTGAGCGCGTCGCTTGCACGGGCGCTCGCTGCCCTCGCGGTCAGTGGCGTGCTGATCGCCTTCGCGTTTTCACATGCGGCATTCCGGCGTTCCTGGGGCCAGATCGCGGCCGGCCTGATTGTCGGTCTCCTCGTTGCCGCCGGATGGTATGCGACCGGCTATCTCGGCGCCGACGATTTCAATCCGGTGCCGGTCACGTCGATCACGTTCGTCGCACCCGTCGCCGATACCGTGCAATACATGATGCTGTCGACCGGCCTGACGATGAATTTCGGCGTCGCGCTGGTGCCTGGAGTCGTGCTCGGAAGCCTCGTCACCGCGCTGGTGACGCGCCGTTTTCATCTCGAGGCCTACCACTCGCCGCGTCACATGCTGCGCTCGGTCACCGGCGCGGCGTTCATGGGCTCCGGCGGGGCGATGGCCTATGGATGTTCGGTCGGGCAGGGCCTGACCGGCCTTTCGACACTGGCGCTGGCGTCGTTTGTCGCCATCACCGGAATCGTCGTCGGAGCCGCGGTCGGTTTGCGCGGGCCGCTTCGCGTTCAGGCACTAACGTCCCCGCAGGATTCGGCCTCGGCTGCGCTCTAACCCGGCTCAGCTTTGCCGCGGGCGCTCCAGCGTCTCGAAATATCTCTCCAGCAGCTTCTCGCAATGCAGACGGCTCTCGGCACCCGGCTGCATGATCTGCCGCATCGCCAGACCATGGATGAAGATCAGCAACTGCTCGGAAACCACCTCGGCATCCGGACATGACGGAAGCTCTCCGGCATTGATCGCGCTTTCTATCAGCTTGGTCCATGCGGCCTGCTGCCTTTCGAATCGCTGGTTCTGATGCTTGCGCATCTCCGTGTCGCGCGTGCCGGCTGCCGTGTAATTGACCCAGAAGTGCCAGAAGCGGTCGGTCGACGATCGAAAGGCATGGCTGAAGACGAGGACCCTGAGCTGGGCCAGCGGTGAATCCGCGGAACTGTCGCATTCCCGCGGGGGCAGACAAGACGCCTGCAACGCGGCCATCATGAGCTTGTGCTTGTTGCCGAAGTGATAGTTGATGGTGCCGGTGCTGACGTTTGCGCGATCGGCGATCTGACGCATACTGGCGCCATCGATTCCGCTTTCCGATATCACCGCATGGACGGCGTCGAGTAAATTCTTACGTCTTTGAACCCGGCCCGGCCGTTTTCTGACCGCAGCTTTCGCTCTGCTATTCATAGACACCGCCGCCCACTTCCATTCCCAGCGGTCACTATAGGTAAAACGTTTTTGCTGTACAGCCGCAAACAACCGACGTGGGGTAACTGCGCCGTTTCGTAACAGGGAACGACGAAAACCGACGATATCGCCGCGTGATATCCAATCCGGTGGATATCCGGTGTGTCTCGCGGTCCCGCATTTGAGCGTCGGTCGCGTGGTGTAACGTTCCGGAGTGATTGTGCCGATCAGCGGTTCACCGCGCGTGTCGCGATGCGAATCTCCGACGTCAGCGTCCGGTGAACCGGGCACTTATCGGCGATCTCCATAAGTTTCCGGTGCTGCTCCGGATCGAGCGCCCCTTCCATCGCGATCTCGCGCTCGATCTGATCGAGCATGCCGGTCTTGGTTTCGCACTCCGCGCAATCCTCGGCATGGACTTTGCGATGTCGCAGCGTCACCGTTACGCGATCAAGCGGCAGCGCCTTCCGCTCGGCATACATTCGCATGGTCATGGAGGTGCAGGCGCCGAGCGCTGCAAGCAGGAAATCGTAAGGTCCTGGTCCGGTATCGTCACCGCCGGCGGAGATCGGCTCGTCGGCGGTCAACCGGTGCGGGCCGACGGTCACGGTCTGCTGGAATTTGCTGCGGCGGGTTTCCTGAACGACGACGTCGCGTGAGCCGGTGTCCTCCGTGGGGCCGATCGGCGCCGGTTCTAGGTAGCGTTGCGCCCAGGAGGCGATCACCTCGGCGACGTAATCGGTGTCGCGCTTCTGGCTCAACAGATGATCGGCTCCCGAGAGCGATATGAAGCTTTTCGGATGTTTTGCAGCAATGAAAATGCGGGTGGCGTTGTCGATCCCCACGGTGTCGTCGGTCGGCGAATGCAGGATCAGCAGCGCCTTCCGCAGCTCCGCGACCTGTCCCATCAGGTTGTGCTCGGCGATATCGTCGAGAAATTCCCGTTTGATATGGAATGGGCGGCCGGCGAGGGAGACCTCAACCGTGCCCTGCGCGCGGATGTCCGCGATGCGATCGGCGAACAGGTGCGTGACATGCGCCGGATCGGACGGCGCTGCGATCGTCGCCACCGCTTTTGCCTCGGGAATTTGCGCGGCGGCTGCGAGAATGGCGGCGCCGCCGAGGCTATGGCCGATCAGAAGCGATGGTGCCTTGCGGGTTTGGCGCAGATGATTCGCCGCCAGAACGAGATCCGCGATATTGGAGGAAAACGTGCTGTTGGCGAATTCGCCTTCGCTTGCACCGAGGCCAGTGAAGTCGAATCGCAGAACCGCTATTCCACGCGCCGTCAGTCCCGCGGCGATGCGTCTTGCCGCCAGCACGTCCTTGCCGCAGGTGAAGCAGTGCGCGAACAGCGCGTAGGCCACCGGCTCGCTGTCGGGAAGATCCAGCGTGGCTGCAAGCTCAGAACCATCCGACCCGGAAAACTGGAAACGTTCGTTCGGCATGTCTGGCGTCCCTGGTTCATGCGGGTCGCGTCGCGGCGCACGATACCGCGCTGCCGGTAGATTAACCCGTTCCAAGCAGCAGCGGGAGCTGGCGCGGGCCGCGCACGCTGCCCTCGGACCATGTTATCTCGCCGGATGGATCGAGCCGAAAATCCGGAATGCGCTTCAGCCATTCCTCGATCGCGACGAGCATCTCCATGCGTGCAAGGTGGGCGCCGACGCAGCGGTGAATGCCGACGCCGAAAGCGACGTGGCGGTTTTCCTTGCGGTCGATGATGACCTTGTCGGCGTCGGGGAATACCGCCGGGTCGCGATTGGCGGCCGGGAAGGACAGCAGCACGGTGTTGCCAGGTTTCATCGGGCAGCCGCTCACAGTGGTTTCCTTCATGACCTCGCGCCCCGACGTGGCCGGCGAAAAGGCGCGCAGAAATTCCTCGATCGCCGTCGGAAGAAGCTCCGGCTCCGCGACGAGACGCGCGCGGTCCGCCGGCGTCTGCGCGAGATGCCAGAGCGAGGAGCCGATCGCGCTCCATGTGGTGTCGAGGCCTGCCACCAGCAGCAATCGCAGCGCCCCTTGCACATGCAGGTCTGTCAGCGGCTGTCCGTCCTCGCCCCGCGCATTCATCAATGTCGAGATCAGGTCGTCGGTCGGGTGCTTCTTTCGCGATTCGATCTGCTCGGCAAAATACGCGACCATTTCGTGAATCGCCTTCATCACCATGTTGTCATCGTGAACCCCGAGTTCGAGCATCTCGTGAATCCACCTGATGAAGAGGTCGCCGTCTTTTTCCGGGACGCCGAGCATGTGGGTAATCGCACGGATCGGAATACGTTTCGTGTAGCGGGCCGCGGCGTCGCAACTCTTGTCGTTAATGAAACCGTCGATCAGATCGTTGCAGATCGCGCGCACGCGCGGCTCCAGCTGCCTCACCGCGTCGGGCAAAAATGGCGACAGCAGAATCTGCTTGGCGTGCTTGTGCGCGGGCGGGTCCGATGTGATAGGCGGTGCAGGCGGCGGCGGTTCTGGGCGGACGTTGCGCACCACAACGCGGCGCGAGGAGAAATGCTCGGTGTCGTAGCAAATTTCCTTCACCGCCTCATAGGTGGTCGGCAGATAGACGCCGAGAAAGCGGTCAGTGTGAGCGACGGGACATTCTGCGCGCAGTTCGTCCCAGATCGGGTATGGATTTTCCGTCCAGCGCGGGTCGGTATGGTCAAAATCGCGAACCCAGTCGGTGACGGGGGCAGGGCTGGACATCGAACTCCTCCGGGATCGCTGCCGCCCGATCAAAGCCAGGGCGGCGGGCGCAAAAAAACTAATAAAATCCGGTTTTATTCTTCCTTGATCGCAATCGCGAATTCCGGGCAATTGGCCTGCGCGAGCCATGCCTTGTCCTCAAGCCCGGCCGGGACGGTGCCGTCGCCGATCTCGTGGGCGTTACCCAGTGCGTCGAGTTCGAACAGTTCGGGCGCCAGCGATTTGCATCGTGCGTGCCCTTGGCATTTGTCCGGATCGACATGAATCCTGAGGGTGCCAGACATGCAGGGTCGTCCTTTGAAATGACTTGCAAGATAGCTGCTCCGTCGGTGCAGCGCCACTGCCGGCTGGGCCGATGCATCCATTTATGTGAAAAGCCATCCGGCGGCACCGTCAGACATGTCCGGTGGGTGCCGCGCGAGCGGCGAGCCGGTTATGTCCGGGGGCGGCCGCTGATCTTTTGTGCATCGTTGGCCGCGGTTTCTTGCGTCGCAGCAAGAAAATTGCGACTGATAGGGTCGGACTTTCAGGAGCAGTGCGATGTCTCGTCAGATGATGCCGTTACCCCGTGCGGGTCAGCCGGAGTCTGACGCCGCTGCGCTCGATGCGCGGCTGCGCGACGATATCCGGCTGCTCGGGCGCATTCTTGGCGATACCGTGCGCGATCAGGAAGGGGCCGCCGTGTTCGATCTGGTCGAGCGCATCCGGCAGACCTCGATCCGCTTTCACCGCGACGAGGACAAGCCGGCGCGGCGTGAACTGGAAGCCATCCTCGACGGCATGTCGACGGACGAGACCGTGCTTGTCGTCCGTGCCTTCAGCTATTTCTCGCACCTCGCCAACATTGCCGAGGATCAGAACAACATCCGCCAGATGCGCAGCCAGAGCCTCGAGGGCGGGGCACGGCACGAGGGCGTGCTGGCGCACACGCTCGCCTGCGCGCGCGAGGCCGGGTTCAGCGGCGCCGAATTGCAGGCCTTCTTCGACAGTGCGCTGGTCAGCCCGGTGCTGACCGCCCACCCGACCGAGGTCCGCCGCAAGAGCACCATCGACCGCGAAATGGAGGTTGCGTTCCTGCTCGACCGGCGCGAGCGGATGCAACTCACCCCTGACGAGTACGAGGTCAGCGAGGAACAGTTGCGCCGCGCGGTGCTGACGCTGTGGCAGACCAACCTTTTGCGACGGACCAAGCTCACGGTGCTCGACGAGGTCGCCAACGGGCTGTCGTTCTACGACTATGCCTTCCTGCGCGAGGTGCCGCGGCTGCACTGCGTGCTGGAAGACCGCTTGCAGGATGCCTCCGCCGACGGTGCCTCGAACGAGATGGCGTCGTTCCTGCGGATCGGAAGCTGGATCGGCGGCGACCGCGACGGCAATCCGTTCGTGACGGCCGACGTCATGCGCGGCACCCTGCGGATGCAGGCCTCGCGGGTATTGCGCTATTATCTCGATGAGTTGCACGAACTCGGCCGCGAACTGTCGCTGGCCGCCGATCTCACGGATGTCTCGCCGGAACTGCGCGGGCTGGCCGAACGATCGGCCGATACCTCGCCGCATCGCCGCGGCGAGCCCTACCGCCTCGCGGTGTCCGGCATTTACGCGCGGCTTTCAGCCACGGCGCTGAAGCTGAAGGCGGACACGCTGCGCCCGCCTTACGGCAAGGCCCCGCCCTATGCGAGCGCCGCCGAATTCAGCGCGGATCTCGATGTTCTCCACCGCTCGCTGACCCAGAATAACTCGGAGGTGATCGCGCGCGGGCGGCTGCGCCATCTGCGCCGCGCTGCCGACTGTTTCGGCTTCCATCTCGCCTGCCTCGACTTGCGGCAGAACTCCACCGTTCACGAGCGCACCATCGCCGAACTGCTCGATGCCGCCGTGCCGGGCACGTCCTATCTGGCCCTGAGCGAGGAGGCGCGGATCGTCGTGCTGCTGCGAGAACTGCGCAGCGCGCGGCCGTTGACGTCGCCGTTCATCACATACAGCGACGAGACGCTAGGCGAACTCGCGGTGTTCCATGCCGCGGCGGAGGCGCACGAGATGTTCGGCCCCGGCGCGATCCCTCAATGCATCATCTCGATGAGCGAGGGCGTATCCGACCTGCTCGAGGTCGCGTTGCTGCTGAAGGAAGCCGACCTCGTCGACCCCACGGGTCACAGCGCCATCAACATCGTGCCGTTGTTCGAGACCATCGAGGACTTACAGGCCTGCGCCGGCATCATGGACCGGCTGCTGTCGCTCCCGGAATACCGGGCGCTGGTGGACAGCCGCGGCGGCCTGCAGGAGGTGATGCTCGGCTATTCCGACAGCAACAAGGACGGCGGCTTCGTCACGTCCGGATGGGAGCTTTACAAGGCCGAGATCGGCCTCGTCGAGGTGTTCGAGCGCCACCAAGTGCGGCTGCGGCTGTTTCACGGCCGCGGCGGATCGGTCGGACGCGGCGGCGGACCGAGCTACGACGCCATTCTCGCGCAACCCGGCGGCGCCGTGAACGGCCAGATCAGGATCACCGAACAGGGCGAAATCATCTCCAGCAAATACTCCAACGCCGAGGTCGGCCGCAACAATCTGGAAATCCTCGCTGCCGCGACGCTGGAGGCGAGTCTGTTGCAGCCGCGACAGAGCGCACCGAGCCTTGACTATCTCGACGCCATGGAGTCGCTGTCGTCGCGCGCCTTCGCGGCCTACCGCAACCTCGTCTACGAGACGCCGGGCTTCGAGGACTATTTCTGGGCCTCTACCGTCATCAACGAGATCTCGACATTGAATATCGGCAGCCGGCCGGCATCGCGCAAGAAGACGCGCCGGATCGAGGATCTCCGGGCGATCCCGTGGGTGTTCAGTTGGGCGCAATGCCGCGTGATGCTGCCGGGGTGGTACGGATTCGGCAGCGCGGTGGAATCCTGGATAGCGGATCATCCCGACAAGGGCATGGCGTTCCTGCAGGAGCTGTATGGCGAGTGGCCGTTCTTCCGCATGTTGCTCTCCAACATGGATATGGTGCTGGCGAAAAGCTCGATCGCGATCGCGTCGCGCTATGCCGATCTGGTGCCCGACGTGACGCTTCGCGAGACCATCTTCGGGCGTATCCGGAGCGAGTGGCACCTCACCATCGACACGCTGCTCGCGATCATGGGGCAGGAGCGGCTGCTCGCCGGCAATCCGCTGCTTGAGCGTTCGATCCGCAACCGTTTCCCCTATCTCGATCCGCTCAATCACGTGCAGGTCGAATTATTGAAAGACCACCGTGCACAGGGTGGCGACGAGCAGGTGCTGCGCGGTATCCAGCTCACCATCAACGGAATTTCCGCGGGCCTGCGCAACAGCGGCTGATCTATCCGATTTGCGAGGTTTGCCATGTCCGATCACCCGACCCTGGCCACGCTCGCCGCCGATCTTGCGGCGGGGCGTACCACCGCGCGCAAGCTCGTCGACGACTGCCTTGCGAAAATCGCCGACAAAGCCGGCGAGGGCGCGCGGGTGTTCATCCAGGTCGATGCGGACGGCGCCGTCGCCGCCGCCGAGGCCATGGACGGACTGCGCAAGGTCAATGCCGCGCCGTCGCCGTTCGCCGGCATTCCGGTTTCGATCAAGGACCTGTTCGATATCAAGGGACAGGTGTCGCGCGCCGGCTCGCGCGCGCTCGACGATGCGCCGCCGGCAGCGAACGACGCGCCGGTCGTGGCGCGTCTGCGCCGCGCCGGCTTCGTGGTGATCGGGCGCACCAATATGACCGAATTCGCCTATTCGGGACTTGGCATCAATCCGCACTACGGCACGCCGAAAAATCGCTGGCAGCGCGACGTCGGTCATGTGCCCGGCGGATCGTCGTCGGGCGCGGCGGTGTCGATCACCGACGGCATGGCGCATGGCGCGCTTGGCACCGACACCGGCGGCTCCTGCCGGATTCCGGCGGCCTATTGCGGCATCGTCGGCTACAAGCCGACCGCGCGCCGTATTCCGCTCGACGGCGGCGTGCCGCTATCGGTCACGCTGGACAGCTACGGGCCGATTGCCCGCTCGGTCGGCTGCTGCGCGGCGATGGACGCGGTGCTGGCGGACGAACCGATTGCGCCGGTCGTGCCGCGCCCGGTGAAGGGGCTGCGGCTCGCGATGCCGACCACGGTGATGCTGGACGACCTGAGCAGCGCGGTGGCGCGGGCCTTTGAGCACGCGCTGGACCGATTGGCCAACGCCGGCGCCGTGATCGAACGCATCGCCGTTCCCGAATTCGCCGAGGTCGCGGCGCGGAACGTCGGGGGCGGGTTCTCGGCGGCGGAAAGCTGGGCCTGGCACCGCGCGCTGATTGCAAAAAAGGCGGAGCTCTACGATCCGCGCGTCATCAGCCGCATTCGGCACGGCGAGAGCCTCAGCGCCGCCGACTATGTCGATCTGCTCGCCGTCCGCCGCGCGATCATCGCGGGCTTTGAGCGCCGCGTCGCGCCGTACGATGCCCTGATCGCGCCGACGGTGGCGATCACGCCGCCGGTGATCGCTGACCTCGCCCACGATGCCGCCTACGCGAAAGCCAACATGCTGTCGCTGCGCAACTGTGCGCTGATCAACATCCTCGATGGTTGCGCGATCTCGCTGCCCTGTCATCGCGAGGGCGAAGCGCCGGTGGGCTTGATGCTGGCCGCGGCCGGCGGGTCGGATCGCCGGATTTTCGAACTCGCGGCGGGCGTCGAGCCGATCGTTCGCGCGTAAAGACCTCACTTCTGCGGCCGTCATGTCAGGGCAACAGCGCAAAGCGCGTTTTCGCGCAGATGTCTTTGCGGCTTCGCCACATTATTGAGGAAATCGTCGCTCAGGTTTTCGACCGCGCTTTTGGTTCACGTAATCCGGAACGATTGCGAGCGCCAGGGGTTTGTAAGGGTTTCGGGTCGGTGTGTATTTGCACAAAGGGGAGGTGCGATGAGGGGCGTGGGCCGGTACGGCATTCGGCGCATTCTTTGTGTCTTTCCCCGCTACACGTCGTCGTTCGGCACGTTTGAGCACGCCTATCCCCTGACCGCTGGCGTACAGGCCTTCATGCCGCCGCAGGGACTTCTGCTGATCGCCGCCTATCTGCCCGCCGAGTGGAAGGTCCGTTTCATCGACGAGAACATTCGCTTCGCCACGAACGAGGATTTCGAATGGGCAGAGGCCGTGTTCGTCAGCGGCATGCACATCCAGCGCCAGCAGATGAACGATATCTGCCGCCGCGCCCACGCCTTCGATCTGTCGGTCGCGCTCGGCGGTCCGTCGGTCAGCGCCTGCCCCGACTATTATCCGTCGTTCGACTATCTTCACGTCGGCGAACTCGGTGATGCCACCGACGACCTGATCGGACGCTTGGCGCGCGACCCGTCGCGGCCGGATGGTCAGATTGTCCTCAAAACCGCCGATCGGCTGGACATGACCAGATTCCCGATTCCGGCTTATGAACTGGCCGACATCAAGCATTACTTCCTGGGCAGCATCCAGTATTCCAGCGGCTGCCCGTATCAGTGCGAGTTCTGCGACATTCCCGGCCTCTATGGGCGCAACCCGCGACTCAAGACGCCTGAGCAGATCACGCGCGAACTCGACAAGCTGCTGGAATGCGGGATTACCGGCTCGGTCTATTTCGTTGACGACAATTTCATCGGCAACCGCAAGGCGGCGCTGGACCTTTTGCCGCACCTGATCGAATGGCAGAAGAAGACCGGTTTCGTGCTGCGGTTCTCCTGCGAGGCGACGCTGAATATCGCCAAGCGTCCGGAGATACTGTCGCAAATGCGCGAGGCGTTCTTCGCCACCATCTTCTGCGGCATCGAGACACCGGACCCCGTGGCGCTGAAAGCGATGCACAAGGATCACAACATGGTGGTTCCCATCATGGATGCGATCAGGACGCTGAACGATTACGGCATGGAGGTGGTGTCCGGAATCATCCTCGGGCTCGACACCGACAAGTCCGAGACCGGACAGCATCTGCTCGAATTCATCGACCGATCGCAGATTCCGCTTCTGACCATCAATCTCCTGCAAGCGCTGCCGAAGACGCCGCTGTGGGATCGCCTGAAGCGGGAGAATCGGCTGATCGAGGACGAGGCGCGCGATTCCAACGTCGACTTCCGGCTGCCCTACGACCATGTCGTGGGGACCTGGCGCGAATGCATGGGCCGCGCGTATGAGCCTGAGAGACTTCTGGAGCGCTACGAGTACCAGATCCGCGAAACCTATCCGAAGCGGGTTCAGCCGCGCACGCCGCAGCAGAGGTCGTGGCGGAATATCAAGCTCGGCCTGACCATGCTGCGCAACATCTTCTGGAGGGTCGGTGTGCGCGGCGACTACAAGCGGGTATTCTGGAAATTCGCACTGCGCCGGCTGGCGCGTGGCGAGATTGAATATCTCATCGGCTCGATTCTGGTTGCCCATCACCTTATTTTGTTTGCGCGCTCGGCCTCTCGCGGCAAAACCAACGCTTCCTATTATTCGCTGAAGTTGCGAGAAGCTTCCGTTCCCGCCGAATAACCGATGGCTGCGGATACCGGGACGGGCAGGAGCGGCCGCCGGTCGAACCACTTCGGCTTGAGTGGCGCGGATCGTTGCCGCCCTTGCTTGTGGTCTCTCCGGGAAACCGCTACACCTTGCGCCGAAAATTTATGCGTGCTGTCGATGGCTAAAGCGAGCCGCCCGCCGGCTTCCGGGGCGCTCCAAAGCCTCCAGGAAAATAGCTAACGATGGCGTTCACGACAGGGACAGCGCATGCTTGAGCGAAACCGCGATGCCGACCAGGGCGCCCCGATCGACCGGTCGCTCAGCATCGCCTTCGGGCTTGAGCGGATCGGTCTGATTGCGGTGCGTGCGCCGATCCTGTCCTGCATCATTCTGCTCGCCATGGTCATCGGCGCGGTGTTCGGAATCCAGCGCATCAAGATCGACGATTCGCTCAGCCAGTTGTTCCGCTCCGACACCAAGGAGTATCATCAGTACGAGGAAGTGACCAAGCGCTTCCCGTCGAGCGAGTTCGACGTGCTGGTCGTGGTCGAGGGCAAGGCGCTGCTCGAACGCGACAACCTCGAAAAGCTGCGGGATATGGTCACCGACCTGCAACTGGTCGATGGCGTGCGCGGCCTGATCTCGTTGTTCTCGGCGCGTCAGGCGCCCGAACCCGGCAAGCTGCCGGCGGCGCTGTTTCCGTCCGAACTGCCGCAAGGCGCCGACTACGACAAATTCATCGAGACCGTGAAATCCAACGAGATCATTCGCGGCAAGCTGCTGTCCGACGACGGCACGCTGGCGCTGGTCGTGCTGTCGCTGCAGCCGTCGATCGTCGAAAGCAGCGGGTTGAGCACCACTGTCGGGCAGATCCGCAAGGTCATGAACGACGATCTCGCCTCCACCGGCCTCACCAAAGAGCTTTCCGGCGTGCCGGTGATGCAGCTGGAAATCCGCAACGCGGTGGAGCGCGACGGCATCATCTACAACGTCGCCGGCATTCTGGCCGGCTGTCTGATCGCGATCGTGTTCTTCCGCAAGGTCTCCTTCATGGTCGCCGCGGCGTTCCCGCCGCTGCTGGCGATCCTGCTGGCGTTGGGGGTGCTGGGCTGGGCCGGTTTCAGCCTCAACATGTTCCTCAACGTGATGACCCCGCTGATCATGGTCATCAGTTTTTCCGATTCGATGCAGTTGACGTTCGCGGCGCGCGACCGCCTGATCGCGGGCGAGGACAAGTATTCCGCGTTCCGCAACGCCGTTCTGGTGGTAGGCCCGGCCTGCGTGCTGACCCATGCGACCGCGGGAATCTCGTTCATCGCGCTGCAGTTCTCGAATTCGGACCTGATCCGCAGTTTTGGCGAGGCAGGCCTGCTGGCGACCGTCATCGCGCTGCTCGCGGTGCTGTTGCTGGTGCCGGTGTTCGGGGTTCTGCTGGTGCGCAACGAACAGCGTTTCGCGGAGAAATTCAAAACGTCGGATTGGGGCGTGCAGGTATTGCGCCGCTTCTGCGCCTGGATCGCGGTGCGGATGGTGGGGCATCCCGGCTTATTCAGCCTGCTTGCCCTGGTGGTGGTCGGCGGCCTCGCGGTGGTCTACGCCAACCTCGAGCCGCGTTACCGGCTCGCGGATCAGGTGCCGGACAAGCAGCAGGCGGTGGCGGCCAGCAGCCGCCTCGACGCAAAACTCACCGGCGCCAACCCGATCGATGTCCTGATCGAATTCCCCAAGGGCGAGACGCTGTATTCGCCGCAGACGCTTGCCACTATCGCCGAGGTCCACAAGCTGGTCGAGGAGCAGGCCGGCGTCGGCAACGTCTGGTCGCTCGAAACGCTGCGGCGGTGGCTCGCCGAGAAGGCCGGCAGCCACGATGTTGCGACGCTCAAGGAATATGTCAACGTCCTCCCCAAGCATCTGGTGCGGCGCTTTATTTCGGAGGACCAGACGGCGGTCGTGGTGTCAGGTCGCGTCCCCGACCGCGACTCGAGCCAGATTCTGCCGGTGGTGGAGAAGCTCGACCACGCCATGGACGCGGTCCGGAACGCGCACCCAGGTTATGAGATCGCCGTCACCGGCCTGTCGGCCATCGCCGCGCGCAACAGCGCCAGCATGATCGAGAAGCTCAACCACGGTCTCACGATCGAGTTTGCGCTGGTCGCGGTGTTCATGGGGCTGGCATTCCGCTCGGTCGTTGTGATGTTTGCCTGCATCCTGCCCGGGATTTTTCCGGTCGTGCTGTCCGGCACGGTGCTGTGGGCGCTCGGGGAGGGGTTGCAGTTCGCGAGCGTGGTCGCGCTCACGGTCTCGTTCGGCCTCGGGCTCAGTGCGACCATCCACTTCCTCAACCGCCTGCGATCCGAGAGCAAGCCTGGCGTCAGCGCCGGCGAGGCGGTCGAGCGCGCGACCGTGCTGATGGGGCCGGCGCTGATCCTGACCACCGTGGTGCTGGCGTGCGGTCTGGTGGTGACGGTGTTCTCGGATCTGCCGTCGCTGCGGCTGTTCGGCTGGCTCAGCGCCTTCGCCATGGTCGCCGCCCTGGCCGCGGACTTCCTGATTTTGCGCCCGACGGCGATGTGGCTGATCACCTTTGCGGAGCGGTTGCGCGGCGGCGGCCAGGCGAAAGCGCTGAAATAGGGATTGCGGCAGCGGTGGATGTCGCGGCACCGGCGCGGATAATCCGATTTACGTCCTCAGGCTCGGCACGAGGCCAGCACGATGATTTAAAGCGATTTTTATACGTCGTTGCGAGCGACGCGAAGCAATCCAGAGCCTTTCCGCTTCTGATAGAATCAGAAGCGGGGCTCTATGATTTTGATTTGACGCATTTTCTTCACGCGAACCGGTATCCGCTTCGCTTGAAAACGCTATAGTTCTTTCGAGCCTTCTGGATTGCTTCGCGTCGCCCGCAATGACGGCAACCTGCTTCCATCTAAATATGAATGGCTCTAGCCACGCACCATGGTGATGGAAACGTCCCTGATTTCGCCTTTCGAGGTGATCCAGACCGATTGCCTGTTGCCATGGGCGCGCAGCGTCAGGTTGGCGGCAAAGCCCGCAGCCTCCACGAACACTTCGATCTCGCCGCCGCCGGCGTGTCCGCGCACGGAGCCGAAGAGATTGCGGCTGGCCTCACTCCAGGTCCCGGTAATTTCGGCGCCGTGGCTGACCACATCGCTGGAGAGATCGAACTTGTAGCTGTCGCTGGCGCAACGCAGGTTCTGTTTCAGGGCTCGGCCTGTATGATCCACGTGGTAGGATGCCTTGCAACGAATATTCTCTCTCGATCCATCGGACAGCGCGACCGTGCCTCTGCCCGACCAGTTCCCCGCGAAGCCTGCAAACGGAGAAGACTGGGCGAAGCTCGCGGATGTGGATAACGCGAGGCCCGCGACAAGGCCGGCTGCAAGCGTCGACTTCCGAACCAGTCTGGAAGCAAACAGTTTCATATCCGGTTTTCCATAAAAATGATGCTCAGGTAACGACTCTCGTGCTGCATCAAGCTGTTAGTTGTTGCCGCGGCACGCGAGGTTCAATCCCGGTAGTATAATCAATGCCGCTCGTGTATCTGCATCGAAGTGCCCACGCGCTGCCGATATGAACCGATATGAATTGTCACAAAACTGAACGGACGCGCACTGACAGGATACGCCACGACGCATTTGCCCGGTAAACGTCCGTCGCGTCGCTCGCTTGTACTTTAGTCGATATATTTCAGTATGTTAGATATTAGTGATTGAAAATCTGTGGAACAGGCTGCGGTGATGTATCCGCCGTCGCAAATTTAGCCGCATTTCACAGTGCTTTTGGCATTGGCGGATATGCTCGTAGGAAAAGCCACGTCGATCGCGACCGGTGTGTACCGCAGCAGATGGAATGGGGCGTGCGATCTGTACGCTCTTGCGATCTCTTCCGGTATGGGTATCGATACGGAATCGCGGCGTTATCGTCCTCCGCCGTTTTGAAAGATCAGCCATATGCCCGGGCTTGTGCGGGTTCGAATTCTCTGCCGTGTAATTATAAGGAATATGATGTCTAAAATTTTTCTATCGGTCGCTCTGCTTTTGACATTCGGTTTGACCACAACGATGGCGCAGGCCCAGGGCCAATCGCACAGCGGGACTGACGCGGAACAGCGCGCCTGCGCGCGGGACGTCAGCCGTTTCTGCCGCCAGGTGATCGATCAGGGCGATTTCACCATTCTGGCGTGTCTGCAGCAGCACCGTCCGAAACTGACGAAGGCGTGCCACCAGGTCTTGCTGAGCCACGGCCAATAAGCACCGCGAGGACGGACGAACCGGTCCTGTTCGCTCGTCGCCGCGGCAGATCGGCACGGCTAAAAGGCGAAAGATAGCATTGGTTTAGCTTGCGGTTTCCCCTATATGGGGTGCGCGAGCAATCTCGCCTGCCGGTATTTCGGAACTGGCGGGAGGCCCAATTGCGATTCAGATCATTGTAGCCGGTCCCGATGCCCACCGCGAATCAACTGCGATCCGGAAAGACCCACCGCGACGAGAATTTTCCGGTCGCGTCGTGGATCATTCACCCGCGTCACCGCGCGTTGATTCTCGCGTTCTACAATTTCGTCCGGACCGCGGACGACATCGCCGATCACGCCGAACTCGGCGAGAAGGACAAGCTCGCCTGGCTCGATCTGTTCGAGAGCGAACTCCTGGGGCAGGGCAATAGCCAGCCGGAAGCGGTCAATCTTCGAAATGCGCTGGCGCAACGGTCGATGCCGCCGCGCCACGCCATCGACGTGCTGAAGGCGTTCCGGATGGACGTCACCAGGCTGCGCTACGAAACTTGGGACGAGGTGATCGACTATTGCCGTTATTCGGCGATGCCGGTCGGACGTTTCATGCTCGACGTGCACGGCGAGAACACGTCGACCTGGGCCGCATCCGACGCGCTATGCGCCGGCCTGCAGATCAACAACCATCTTCAGGATTGCGCCAAGGACTACAAGAATCTCAACCGCGTTTATCTGCCGCGCGATGCGCTGGCCGCATCCGGTGCCTCGGTCGAGATGCTCGGCGGCGATAAGGCAACGCCTGCGCTCCTGCAATGCCTGCACGCCCTTGCCGCGCGAACCGAAGCGCTGCTCGACGAGGGACGGCCGCTCGCGGCCGAGATCAGGGACATCCGCCTCGGGCTTGAAGTCGCCGTGATCCGGATGTTCGCCGACGGGATTGTCGCGCTGCTAAAGGTACGTGATCCCCTGAGCGAGACGGTTCACCTCAAGCCGGTGCAACTGCTCGGCTACAGTGTTGCCGGCATCACCGCGGAGATGCTTCGCCGCTCGGTACGGCGGCGGCCGGTGTCGAATCCGGCGGCCGGCGCATGACGATCGAGTCGACAGCCGACGCGAGTTCGGGAGCTACCGCGTCCAGCAGCTCGTTTTACGCGGCGATGCGCATCCTGCCGCGCGCGCAGCGCGAGGCGATGTTCCAGATTTACACGTTTTGCCGCTATGTCGACGATATCGCCGATTCCGATAGCCCACGGCCGGAACGGCGGGCCGCGCTCCAGCAATGGCGTGACGACATCGACGCGCTCTATCAGGGGCGCGCGCCGGAGCGGCTGCGCGATTACGACGCTTCCGTGAGCGCCTTCGATCTGCGCCGCGAGGATTTTCTCGCCATCATCGACGGCATGGAAATGGACGTGCTGGCGGATATCCGCGCGCCTGACGACGCCACGCTCGATCTGTATTGCGATCGCGTCGCCAGCGCGGTCGGACGGCTGTCGGTCCGGGTGTTCGGATTGCCCGAGCAGGATGGCATCCTGCTCGCGCATCATCTCGGTCGCGCACTGCAGTTGACCAATATCCTGCGCGATCTCGATGAGGATGCGGCGCTTGGACGGCTATATCTGCCGCGCGAGGGCCTGCTCCGCGCCGACATCGGCAGTTTCGATCCGGCCGCCGTGATATCGAACCCGGCGCTGCCGCAGGTCTGTGCGCCGCTGGTGGAGCGGGCGCAGGCGCATTTCGTCGAATCGGACGAGATCATGAATCGCAACCCGCGCCGTGCCGTGCGCGCGCCCCGCATTATGTCCAGATATTATCACGCCATTCTGGATATGCTGGAGCATCGCGGTTTTCAGCTGCCGCGCTCGCCCGTTCACCTCAGCCAGGCGGCGAAGATCGCCATCGTCCTCCGGTATGCGTTAATCTGATGCAAACAACCGTTCATATCGTCGGCGCCGGCATTTCCGGTCTTTCCGCGGGCGTGCGTCTGGCCGACGCGGGTTGTCTGGTTCGCGTGCACGAGGCGGCGCAACAGGTCGGCGGGCGTTGCCGTTCCTATTTCGATGGCGCGACCAGTCTCACGATCGATAACGGCAACCATCTGGTGCTGTCCGGCAACCATAGCCTGCTGGCCTATGCGCGTAGGATCGGCACCGAGGCCGGTTTGCAGGGGCCGCCGAAGGCCGAATTCCAGTTTATCGATCTTGCCGTCAATAAACGCTGGAAGCTGCAGATCAACGACGGGCGCGTCCCGTTCTGGGTGTTCGACCGCAGCCGCCGGGTGCCCGACACTTCGCCTGCCGATTACTTTGCGCTCGCTCCGCTGGTCTGGGCCAAGACCCGTACACGGGTTGGCGACGTCATCAAGTGCGAGGGCGCGCTTTACAAGAGGCTGATGCTGCCGCTCCTGCTTGCAGCGCTCAACATCGAGCCGCCCGACGGATCGGCCGGTCTTGCCGGCGCGATCATTCGCGAAACGCTGTTGGCGGGCGGTCAGGCGTGCCGCCCACTGATCGCGCGCGACGGGCTGAGCTCAGTGCTGATCGAGCCGGCGATCGACTACATTCGCGCCAGGGGCGGCAGCGTCGATGTCGGCCACGAAGTGCGGCAGCTCACCATGGCGAACGGCAAGGTCACGGCGCTTGCGCTCGGCGATCAGACCATCGCACTCGGTCCGGGCGATGCCGTCGTGATGGCGGTGCCGCCGCGGCCCGCGGCCGCGCTGCTGCCCGGCCTGACCGTGCCGACGAAATTCCGCGCCATCGTCAACGCGCACTTCCGTTTCGTTCCACCGCCACATCAGCCACCGATGATGGGGGTCGTGAATGGCCTGATCGAATGGCTGTTCGCGTTTCCGGACCGCTTCTCCATCACCATCAGCGGCGGCGACCGGCTGGTGGACATGCCGCGCGAGGAATTGGCGCGGGCGATCTGGAAGGACATCTGCGCGGTCGCCGGTATCGAGGCCGAGATGCCGGCCTGGCAGATCGTGCGCGAGCGCCGCGCCACATTCGAGGCCTCGCCCGAGCAGAATGCCCTGCGTCCGGGTGCACGGACCGAGTGGAAAAACCTGTTTCTGGCCGGCGACTGGACTGATACCGGGCTGCCGGCAACCATCGAGGGATCGGTCCGCTCCGGCAACCGTGCCGCCGACCTCGTTCTGAAAACCAGTTGAATCGGGGGACATCAGTCGCCATGAACTCCGTAAACGCCACAGTCGCGCCGATCGACGATGCCGCTCTCGGGGGCAGCATCGGCGCCGCGACGCGCGGGCTTCTGGACCTCAAGCAGCCGGACGGTCATTTCGTGTTCGAGCTGGAGGCCGACGCGACCATCCCGTCCGAATACGTCCTCTTGCGGCACTATCTCGGCGAGCCGGTCGATGCGGCGCTGGAAGCCAAGATCGCGGTCTACCTCCGTCGCATCCAGGGCGCACATGGCGGCTGGCCGCTGGTGCATGACGGCCCGTTCGACATGAGCGCCAGCGTGAAAGCCTACTTCGCGCTGAAGATGATCGGCGATTCCATCGACGCGCCGCACATGGCGCGCGCGCGCGAGGCAATCCTCTCCCGCGGCGGTGCGGCCAACGTCAACGTCTTCACGCGCTTCCTGCTCTCGCTCTTCGAAGTGCTGACATGGCGCAGCGCCCCCGTGCTGCCGATCGAGATCATGCTGCTGCCGATGTGGTCGCCGTTCCATATCAACAAGATTTCCTACTGGGCTCGCACCACCATGGTGCCGCTGATGGTGTTGGCGGCGCTGAAGCCGCGCGCGCGCAATCCGCGCGGAATCGGCATCCGCGAATTGTTTCTTCAGGATCCGGCCACGGTCGGCACGCCGAAGAGGGCTCCGCATCAAAGCCCGGCCTGGTTCACGCTGTTCAACAGCCTCGACTGGATCTTGCGCAAGATCGAACCGCTGTTTCCCAAACGGCTGCGTGCGCGCGCGATAGAAAAGGCGATCGCGTTCGTCGAGGAGCGCCTCAACGGCGAGGACGGTCTCGGCGCGATCTTTCCGCCGATGGTCAATACGGTGATGATGTATGACGCGCTGGGCTTTCCGCCCGAGCACCCGCCGCGCGCAGTGGCACGGCGCGGAATCGACAAGCTTCTGGTGATCGGCAAGGATGAGGCCTATTGCCAGCCCTGCGTGTCGCCGATCTGGGATACCGCGCTGACCTGTCATGCGCTGCTCGAAGCTGGCGGACCCGAGGCGCTGAGTGGCGCGGGGAAGAGCCTCGACTGGCTGCTCCCGAAGCAGGAGCTCGTTCTCAAGGGCGACTGGGCCGTGAAACGTCCGGACGTGCGGCCCGGCGGCTGGGCGTTCCAGTACGCCAACGCCCACTATCCCGATCTCGATGACACCGCTGTCGTGGTCATGGCGATGGACCGGGTACGCCGCAACGATCGCAGCGATAAATACAACGAGGCGATCGCGCGCGGCCGCGAGTGGATCGAGGGCATGCAGAGCCGGGACGGCGGCTTTGCGGCGTTCGACGCCGACAATCTTGAATACTATCTCAACAACATCCCGTTCTCGGACCATGCGGCGTTGCTCGATCCGCCGACCGAGGATGTCACGGCGCGATGCGTCTCGATGCTGGCGCAACTCGGCGAGACCGTTCGCAGCAGCCCGTCCATGGCGGCCGGTGTGGACTATCTGCGCCGGACCCAGCTCAAGGAGGGGTCGTGGTACGGCCGCTGGGGTCTCAACTACATCTACGGCACCTGGTCGGTGGTCTGTGCGCTCAATGCCGCCGGGGTCGATCACCAGGATCCGGCGATGCGCAAGGCGGTGGACTGGCTGGTGTCGATCCAGAATGCCGATGGCGGCTGGGGTGAGGACGCTGTCAGCTACCGGCTCGACTATAAGGGGTTCGAGGGGGCGCCGACCACGGCCTCGCAAACGGCCTGGGCTTTGCTTGCCTTGATGGCCGCGGGCGAGGTCGAAAATCCGGCGGTGGCCCGGGGGATGAAGTACCTAATAGACACACAGACCAAAAAAGGGCTGTGGGACGAGCAACGCTTCACCGCCACGGGGTTTCCACGGGTGTTTTACCTGCGGTATCATGGCTACTCCAGATTCTTCCCGCTCTGGGCGCTGGCGCGGTACCGGAATTTGAGAAGCACCAACAGCAAGGTGGTAGGGGTCGGGATGTGAATTTGGGGGCGGCGATTGACGTGTCCGTGGGCGATGCCTTTGACCCGCGGCCGGTACTGATTGTGACCGGTCTGGTTCAGGAAGCCCGCATCGCCGCGGGTCCTGGCATGACCGTCATTTGCAGCAGCAGCAATCCCCGGCAATTGCGCACGCTCCTGGCGAGCTTCGACCCGTCCACGGTACGGGGCGTGATCAGCTTCGGGGTTGCCGGCGGGCTCGATCCATCCCTGAAGTCGGGAGACGTCGTGGTTGCCACGGAAGTCGTGGACGGCGAGTCGCGGTGGCAGGCAGGCCTCGCGCTCAGCGAGGAACTGATCGACGGCACCGGTCTCGGCGGTCGGAAGGTGGTCCGCGCCGGGCTTGCCGGTGTCGAGCAGGTCGTGGTGGGGCAGGCCGGCAAGGCGGTACTTCATGCCGTGACCGGCGCCTCTGCCGTCGATATGGAAAGCCACATCGCGGCCGCCTATGCCACGAAAGCGAGTCTTCCCTTCGCCGCCTTGCGTGTGATCAGCGATCCCGCGACGCGAGCGCTGCCGGCGATTGCCCGCAGCGCCATCAAGCCGAACGGCAACATCGACCTGAAGAAGGTGCTCGGCGGCCTTGCGCGAAATCCGCTGACCCTGCGCGCGCTAGTGTCCACCGGAATCGATTTCAATCGGGCGCTCCGCTCCTTGCGCGGCTGCCGCGGCTTTCTGCTGGGCGGCGAGAGTCTGGTCGCGGCGGACATCTGACAGCGCCGCCGGCCGCCGGACCGCGGGGTTTCAAAGCGCCGACAATAAAAACACCGTCGGCGCTGAAGAATTGAACTCCAGCGCCGACGGTGTTTTTTTTATAGCGTTTTCAAGCGAAGTGGATACCGGTTCGCGTGAAGAAAACGCGTCAAATCAAAATCATAGAGCCCCGCTTCTGATTCCATCAGAAGCGAAAAGGCTCTAGGGCCGCATCGGTGATTGGGGACAGCCCCGAGCCGAATTAGACTAGCTCTGCGAAAGAGTGTGCTGGCGTCAGGCTGCGGTGGAAGCCTTTTGCTCTTTTGCCGCTTGTTTGGCAGCGGCGGCCGCAGCCTCGTCCTTGCGGATCTCCGTCAGCGTTTTCTCAACCTGCTGGGCGAAAATGTACTGCGCCGGACGCTGCTTGGTCAGATCGATCTCGGGCGCCATCGGTCCGGTGGTCCGAACGCCGCGCAGCGCCACCCACATCGTCTTGAGTGGATTGTTCAGCGCCGCAGTGGCCGCGGTCGGCTCGTAACCGCAATGCGCCATGCAGTTGGCGCACTTTTCGTATTTGCCGGTGCCGTAGCTGTCCCAGTCGGTGGTTTCCATCAATTCCTTGAAGGTCTTGGTGTAGCCCTCGCCGAGCAGGTAGCAGGGTTTCTGCCAGCCGAAGATGTTGCGCGCGGGCATCCCCCATGGCGTGCAGTGATATTCCTGATTGCCGGCCAAAAAGTCGAGGAACAGGCCGGAGTGCATGAAGTTCCACTTCTTGCCCTTGCCGCGCGCGAACACGTCGCGGAACAGCTTCTTGGTCTTGGTGCGGTTCAGGAAGTGCTCCTGATCGGGCGCGCGCTCATAGGCGTAGCCCGGCGACATCGAGACGCCGACGCCAAGCTCGGTCGTGAAGTCGAGGAACTTTGCGATCTCTTCGGCCGGATAGTTGTCGAAGATCGTGGCGTTGACGTTGACGGTGAAGCCGCGCGCCTTCGCCGCCTTGATCGCGGAGACGGCACGATCGAACACGCCCGTCTGGCATACCGACTCGTCGTGGTGCTCCTTCAGGCCATCGAGATGGACCGAGAAGAACAGATAGGGCGAGGGCTCGAACAGATCGAGCTTCTTCTCCAGCAGAAGCGCATTAGTGCAGAGCGAGACGAACTTCTTGCGCGCGACGAGACCGCGCACGATTTCGCCGATCTCCTTGTGGATCAGCGGCTCGCCGCCGGGAATTGCAACCATCGGCGCGCCGCATTCCTCGGCAGCGTCCCAGCATTCCTGAGCGGTCATGCGGCGGTTGAGGATCGCATCGGGATAGTCGATCTTGCCGCATCCGGCGCAGGCGAGATTGCAGCGGAACAGCGGCTCGAGCATCAGCACAAGCGGATAGCGCTTGCGACCCAGCATCTTCTGCTTGATCAGATATCCGCCGATCTTCAGTTCTTTAAAAAACGGTATTGCCATTAGAAGTGTTCTCTCTGGTGTTACCAGCCGTGGACATTGAAAGGGGATCAGGCTGGGGTCAGTTCAGACGGAAGGCGGAATTCGATGTTTTCTTCCCGTCCCGGCAGCACCGAAACAGCAACCGGACCGATGCGTCTCAAGGCCTCGATGACATCATCGACAAGCACCTCCGGCGCCGATGCGCCGGCCGTGATGCCCACGGTTTTCGCATCTCTAAGCCATTCAGCATTGAGTTCGCTGCCGTCGGCGATGAGATAACTTGCAACGCCGACTTCAGTCCCAATTTCGCGCAGCCGGTTCGAGTTTGAACTATTGGCTGCTCCGACTACGAGGATGACATCCACCAGCTTGCTGAGGTCTCTTACCGCAGATTGCCGATTTTGTGTTGCATAGCAGATATCCCGTGTGTCAGGGCCCTGGATATCGGTGAAACGCTGCTGGAGCGCGAGAATGATGTCCTTGGTGTCGTCGACGCTGAGTGTCGTCTGGGTGATATAGGCGACCGGGGTGTCGGCGTGCAGCGTCAGGGCCGCGACGTCGTCGACATCCTGGACCAGCAGGACAGGGCCCGGAACCTGTCCCATGGTTCCTTCAACCTCGGGATGGCCGGCGTGGCCGATCAGGATCAGGGTCCGTCCCTTGGACTTGTAGCGTTTGCCCTGATTGTGAACCTTTGTCACCAACGGGCAGGTGGCGTTGAGCACGGGCAAACCGCGTGCGGCAGCCTCTTCTTCCACGCTCCGCGCAACGCCGTGGGCGCTGAACACGGTGACGGCCTTAGGCGGAACCTCGGACAGATCCTCGACGAAGATCGCGCCCTTGTTCTTCAGGCTTTCGACGACGTACTTGTTGTGAACGATCTCGTGGCGGACGTACACCGGGGGGCCATACTTCTCCAGCGCGCACTCGACGATCTCGATCGCGCGGACGACGCCCGCGCAGAATCCACGCGGCTGCGCTAGGAGAACTTCAATCGGACGAGCGTCAGTCAATTTGCACCTTACGCATTATACTTTAACTCCATATAGGTCCGAACGTTTCTTCTTAAAATCACACGTGTCTTCAGGAAAAGTCACAAGTACTTAATCTATGGGTCGCGATCCTGGGATTTCAACGCTATGACATACATGACCCTCTGCGTCAGAACAAAACGTCCCAATGCCGCAGACCTTTCGGCCACTAAGGTTGATGGACGGATTACACGTGATGGTGTCGTGATACAGGTGCAGGTATTATGATGCAGCCACAACCCAGCAGCGATAGCCTCACCTGTTCGTCACTTTGTGATCCGCAATGTTATCTGTATCAAGCCGGTTCAAGCCGTCCGGCAATCACCTCGAATCAAAACAACGACGCGTTTTATGCCACTTTGTCGCGCTCCTGAAGACAACAGAATACAAACCCCCAAGCAACTATTAGGGGTTTGTGTGGAATTTTGAATCTGACATTCGCTTGCCAGGTTTGCCGCAAAGTGGGTATCGAATGTCAAATTCATTCAACTAGATCAGGCGGAAGAACCGGGCCGGGATTCCATGCCTTTTGCATATTGCGGTAGCAGAAAGAAAGAATGTGCTGACAGCTATTGTTGTTTCGATCGTTAAGACTTGCACACGATTTGCTTTGGTTACTGCGTTGGTTGCGATTGTGCTGGCGTCCGGGGCGGTCTTTTATACGGCGAGAAACTTCCAAATCAACACTGATATCAATAAGTTGATATCGCCCGATCTGGATTGGCGGCAGCGCGACATCGCTTTCGAGAAGGCGTTCGACCAAGAACGGCTGATTCTTGCGGTCGTGGAGGCCCCGACGCCGGAGTTTGCCAGCACCGCAGGCGCCATGCTGGCAGCAAAGCTCGCCAGCGACCACGACCATTTCGAGGCTGTTCAGCTTCTCGGCGGCGGCCCGTTTTTTGAGCACAATGGCCTGCTTTTCCTGCCGACCGCCGAGGTCAAGCAGGTCACCAGCCAATTCGGCGAGGCCGCGCCGCTGGTGGAGATCATGGCCGGCGACCCGAGTTTGCGTGGGCTGACCGGCGCGCTCGAAACCGGGCTGGCGGGCTTGAAGCGGGGGCAATTCTCGCTGGACAGCACGGCGCGGCCGTTCTCGCTGATCGCCCAAAGCGTCGAGGACGTCCTGACCAGGGGGAGCGGCACCTTTTCCTGGCGTCAGCTCGCGAGCGACAAACCGCTGACCGCTTCCGACCGCCGCTCGCTGATCCAGGTCAAGCCGTACCTCGATTTCAACGCACTCGAGCCCGGCAAGGATGCCACCGATGCGATCCGGAAAGCCGCCATCGATCTGGATCTTGCCGGCAAGTTGGACGCCCGCGTCCGGCTGACCGGGCCGGTTCCGATCGCCAACGAGGAATTCGCCACCGTGCAGGAGGGCGCCGTCGCCAACGGCATCGGCACGATGCTGGTCGTGCTGGTGATTCTCTGGCTGGCGTTGCGCTCGCCGAAAATCATCTTCGCGGTGTTCGCGACGCTGTTCATCGGATTGGCGATTACGACGGCGCTCGGCCTTATGATGGTGACATCGCTCAATCTGCTATCGATCGCGTTTGCCGTGCTGTTCATCGGACTGGGCGTCGACTTCGGCATTCAGTATAGCGTCCGGTACCGCTCCGAACGCTTCAAGAGCAACGATCTGGAAACGGCGCTGCTGGTGGCGGCGAAGCGTTCGGCGGTCCCGTTGTCGCTGGCGGCGATGGCGACTTCGGCGGGCTTCCTGTCGTTCCTGCCGACGGATTACAAGGGTGTTTCGGAACTCGGCAAGATCGCCGGCGTCGGCATGCTGATTGCCTTTCTCGCCAGCATCACCGTGCTTCCAGCGTTGCTGCGTCTTCTGAACCCGCCCGGTGAGGAAGAGCCTGTCGGCTACGCGTTTCTGGCGCCGCTCGACCATTTTCTCGAAAAGCATCGCGTGGCGATCGTGGTCTGCACGCTCGCGGTCGTGATTCTCGGATCGCCCGCGCTCTACTTCCTGCGGTTCGATTTCAATCCCATCCACTTGAGGAGCACGAAAGTCGAATCGATCGCGACGTATCTGGATTTGCGGAAAGATCCGGAGACCGGCGCGAACGCCATCAACGTGATGGTCAAGTCGGAGCAGGACGCGAAGCGGGTCGAGGCCCGGCTCGCCAAGGTGCCTGAAGTTGCAAGCACCAGATCGCTCGACAGCTTTGTCCCCGCTGACCAGCCGGAGAAGCTCAAGCTGATCGCGCAGGGCGCCAAGGTTCTCGGTCCCGCGCTCAATCCGGATTCGGTCGATCAGCCACCGTCCGACGAGGAGAATGTCGGCGCGCTGAAGGGGGCCGCCGCCAGCCTGCGGAAGGCTGCCGCCGACAATCAGGGGCCGGGCGCTGCGGCTGCAAAGCGGTTGGCCGACGATCTCACCAAGCTTGCCGATTCGAACCAGGCCACGCGCGAGAAGGCTCAGGCCGTGTTCGTCGAACCCCTCAAGATCATGTTCGAACAGCTTCGCAATTTATTGAAGGCCGAACCTGTCAGCCTGAAATCCCTGCCGCCGGATTTCGTGAAGCTCTGGAAAAGCGAGGATGGCATCACGCGCGTCGAAGCCTTGCCGCGCGGCGATCCGGATCACAATGAGACACTGCGAAAGTTTGCCGGCGCCGTGCTTGCCGCTGAGCCCAACGCGATCGGCGGGCCGGTATCGATTCTCAAATCCGGCGACACCATCGTGAGGGCCTTTATCGAGGCAGGTCTGTGGGCCCTGATCTCGATCGCCATCCTGCTCTGGCTGGCGCTGCGGCGGGTAACCGACGTGCTGCTGACGCTGGTGCCGCTGCTGGTCGCGGGGGCCGTGACACTGGAGATATGCGTCGTGATCGGGCTTCCGCTCAACTTCGCCAACATTGTCGCGCTGCCGTTGCTGCTCGGCGTCGGCGTGGCGTTCAAGATTTATTATGTCACGGCGTGGCGTTCCGGCAGAACGAATCTGCTGCAATCAAGTCTGACGCGCGCGATCTTCTTCAGCGCGTTGACCACCGCGACCGCGTTCGGCAGCCTGTGGCTGTCGAGCCATCCGGGCACGGCGAGCATGGGCAAGTTGCTGGCGTTGTCGCTCCTCACCACCCTTGCTGCGGTGCTGCTATTTCAGCCCGCCCTCATGGGCCGCCCCCGCGATCTCGGGAAGTAGGCAGATGTCGCCGACGGGATCAGCCGGGGGAGCGGCGGCGGCTGTCTTCTGACCAGTGGTCTTGTGCGAGCTCTTCGGTGACGTGGTCTTCGCCATGCCGGCTTTCGGCGCGCTTTTGGCCGCGCTGTGGGCAGGACTGTTGGCGGAGCCGCTGGCGGGGTTGTTGGATGGACTGCTTGGAATCGGGCCGGCGACGCGGGTCCAGGTCTCGCCGCCGCACAGGAAACCGAGCACGCAGCCTTCGATCTCAAGCTGATCCGGCGACGCCAGCTTGATCGACGATTCGTAAAGCTTGCCGTTTTTGGCATTATAGACGTGGCCTTCCCAATCCTCCTTCTCGGCATTCAGCTTCATCTCGAGGAGAACCGGCATGCCCAGCGTCGGTCTGGTCTTTTTCGAGGCATCGGGATTATTCCGATCGACGCCGCCGGCAACTTTCTCCCAGGAGATGACGCCCCACATCGCGCCGTTGCATTCGGCGACCCGGATGTTGGCGACACCGTCGGCAACCAGCCAATCTCCGGTTGGATCAGCCGCACCGGCCGGCCCGAAACCGGCCGTCACCAGAGCCGCTGCGACAAGGGAGGTCGTCGCAAGAATTCTGCAATAATTTAGTCTGCGCATGGTATGTCTTGGGCGCTGCAACATATTTTCTAGCCTGTGCTTAAGTGAAGGGTTGGGAATCGCCACCAAAGTCAAATCACCGTCGTCATGCTTTTCAGTTGACGAAACGGCCATCAACCGACCTATGTAGCGGATGCTATATCCAAATCTAGACGTTTCCGAGATGTTTGTGGAACGGCAGGCGCAGCGCAGTGCGATGCATGTCCGCCACCTCAATGAACAGCTTGTCAGGGTTCTGAAGACCATCGGCTACGACGTCGGTTTCCAGAGCGGTCACGGCCAGTATCTGGTCGATCGCGAGGGCGCCCGTTACCTCGATCTACTCAGCGGGTTTGGCGTTTTTGCGATTGGCCGGAATCATCCCGTGCTACGGGATGCGCTGAAAAGCGTCCTTGACAGTGATCTGCCCAATCTCGTGCAGATGGATGTCTCAACCTTGGCCGGCGTTCTGGCCGAACGGCTGCTGGCTTATGTTCCTTATCTCGATAAAGTCTTTTTTGCGAATTCCGGCGCGGAAAGCGTTGAGGCCGCGATCAAGTTCGCGCGCGTCGCCACGGGACGAACCGGTATCGTTTACTGCGGTCACGGCTATCATGGGCTGACTTACGGCGCGCTGTCCCTGACCGATGACAAGAACTTCCGCGGCGGCTTCGATCCCCTGCTGCCGGACTGTACCGTCGTTCCCTTCAACGACCTCGCGGCGCTGGAGCAGGCGCTGTCGTCGCGCCAGGTGGCGGCCTTCATCGTCGAGCCGATCCAGGGCAAGGGCGTCAACATACCGAGCGATGAATTCCTGCCGGGAGCGGCCGCGCTGTGTCGGAAATATGGCACGCTGTTCGTGGCGGATGAAGTTCAGACCGGCATCGGCCGTACCGGCCGTTTTCTCGCCGTCGAGCACTGGAACGTCGAACCCGACATGGTGCTGCTGGCCAAGGCCCTGTCCGGCGGCCATGTGCCGATCGGCGTGGTGCTGACCCGCAAGCACATCTTCGACAAGATATTCAACCGGATGGACCGCGCCGTGGTGCACGGCTCGACCTTTGCCAAAAACGACCTCGCGATGGCGGCCGGCATCGCGACCCTTGAAGTGCTGAAGGCCGAGAAGCTGATCGAGAACGCGGCCAGGCGCGGTGAGGAACTGCGGTCGGCGCTGACCCGGATGGTGCCGGGTTACGAACTTCTCAAGGAGGTGCGCGGCAAGGGGTTGATGATCGGCATCGAGTTCGGGCCGCCGAAATCGCTGCGTCTGAGGGCGTCGTGGAATCTGCTGGAGGCTGCCAACAAGGGCCTGTTCTGCCAGCTCATCACCGTGCCGCTGTTCAAGGATCACAAGATCCTCACCCAGGTCTCCGGTCACGGCAGCCACACCATCAAGCTGCTGCCGCCGCTCATCATCAACGGCGAAGACTGCAAGTGGATCGAGACCTCGTTCGACAGCGTCATTGCCGCAAGCCATCAGGTTCCCGGCGCGATCTGGTCGCTCGGCAAGACACTGATGGACAACGCCGTCCGCAAGTCGGCGTGATTGCTGTTTAAACGGATCAGGTTGCCGTCATTGCGAGGCGCATCGCGCCGAAGCAATCCAGAGATCTCAAGAAAGACCTGGATTGCTTCGCTTCGCTCGCAATGACCGAGGAATGCGCTTGCGTCGAACCCGCTGAGATTCGCTAGAGCGTTTTCGAGCTAAGTGGGTACCGGTTCGCGTGAAGAAAACGCGTCAAATCAAAATCATAGAGCCTCGCTTCTGATTCCATCAGAAGCGAAAAGGCTTTAACCGTTCCCGTTCGTCTGCATCGCCTTCTCGAATTTGTCGCTGAATTCGGCAAGTTCGTCGGCATTGAGATCGCTCACCGCCCAGAGGCTCAGACCGTGGTCGCGCCAGCGGCGGATGTTGAAGCCTTGCACATCCTCGGTGCGGGCGGCGCTATGCGTGGCGTTCGGCGTTTGTGCGACGAAGAGATTGATGACATGCGCGCGCCGCTTGTAGACGACCGCGCCGATAGCCCGCCCATCGATATAGTCGAGCCGTCCGCCGATCAGCGTGAAGCCCAGCGCCGTCAGGTCGATCACAGGCGGCGATACATCGAGCCGCCCGTTGAACCACGGTTTCACCGTGTGCTGGTCGGTCGAAAGTATGTCGGTCAGATGCCCGGCCTGCAACGATCGCAGATGCGCCGACACAACTTCCGAAGCAATGCGCTGCTCGTCATCGTCGCGTAACACGATGGCGACGAGGCCCGTCGCAGCTATCGCAGAGACGGCCGAACCCATGGCGAAGCCCGCGAGCAGCGAGCGGCGGCTGGTGCCGCGCGACTGCGGTATTGCCGCCTCGATGCGTTGGCGCAGGCGTGGCGGCGCGGTGAGGCGCATGTCCGCAGTCGCCATCTGCGCCTTCATCTCGCGATAAACCTTGAGTTCCGCCGTGCAGCGACTGCAGGCTGCGACGTGGTTTTCCACCTCGCGCGCGTGACCGGCATCGAGTTCGCCGTCGATCAGCGCGTGCAGAAGGATGTCCGCTTCGTCGCAGGTCATTTGGATTGCTCCTGTTCCGCGAGCCACGCCGACCGCAGCATGGCGCGGGCCCGCGCCAGCCGTGACATGACGGTGCCGACCGGCGCGCCGACGGTCTCGGCAATCTCGCGATAGGACAGATTCTGGATTTCGCGCAGCACGAAGGTCTCTCTGAAGGGCTCCTCAAGTGCTGCGATCATCCGCCGGATCGAATTCGCATCGCGTTCTTGCAACACCTGCGTTTCCGGTGTGTCCTGGGTCTCCCGCCACAGCGGCGCGGCTGCGGCTTCGGCGCTTTCGGGCAGGTCGTCGATCGTCGTTGTGCTCGATCTGGTGCGGCGGGCGAATTCGGCATGGCAGACGTTGCGCAGGATCGCAAGCAGCCAGGGCTTCATCGCCGGCCCGCGGTAACTGTCGAAGTGATTCAGCGCGCGCAGATAGCACTCCTGCACGGCATCCTCGGCGTCGGCGGGGTTGCGCAGGAGGTAGCGCGCGACGGTGTAGACGTCGTCGAGGTAGGGCAGCGCAGCCTCGCGAAAGCGCTGCGCTTTGGCCTGATCGTCTCTGGATGAACCAAACAGCATTGCGATGTTCGCAGCCGGGTGGGCCCGGGCCGGGTGATGCCGCCCGAACCCCAAGTTGATGCCTTGCTTTTGGCCGTTACTCAACCTTGATTGTTCCCACCATGTGCGGATGCAGCGAACAAAAATATTTGTAGTCGCCGGCATTGGTGAAGGTGAACGAGTATTTGTCGTCGGTATCCAGCGCCTTGGAGCGGAATTGACCTGCCGAAACGACCGTATGCGGAATGTCGTCGCGGTTGGTCCACGTCACGGTGCTGCCGACTTTCACCGTCAGTTGAGCCGGCGCGAAGGTGAAGTTGTCGATTGTCACCGACACCTCCTCGCAATGGGCAACGGACATTTGCATTGCAAGCGCCGCAGCCGCGGCAAGCCGGATGGCGCCGGTGCGCAAGTTCACAAACATCATGATTCAAGGTCCTTAGCCTTGCAGCGGCGTATCGATGATAGCGAGACGTTGTTCGCCGGGCTTGAAGATGACGCTGGCGGTGCCGAGCAGGCTGCGCAGCTTGTCGTCGGCGACCTTCATCGGCCCGGGAGAGGGCGCGGCGCCCGGCGCGGGCTGCGGGAAGGCGGTCGAGCGCGCGGTATGGAAGGTGACGTTGCCTTCGACCTTCTGCATCACCTGGTGGATGTGACCGTTGAGCACGGTCACCGAGCCGAAACCCTTGAGCAGGTCGAGCGCTCGCGCGCCGTCCTCGGTGCCCCAGCCCCAGGCCGGATATACGCTCCAAAGTGGAATATGCGCGAACACCACGATCGGCTGGGAGTTGGAGCGCCCCCTGAGATCGTCCGCAAGCCACGCCAGTTGCTCAGCGCCGAGATTGCCGAGGCCACCGGCCCTGAGGTCGACGACGTTGACGAGGCCGATGAAGTGCACGCCGTTGGCGTCGAAGGAATACCAGCCCGCGCCCTTGGTGCCGCGGCCGTAGCGCTCGCGGTACAATTTGACTTCCTCGTCGATGAAGTCGTGTTCGCCCGGAACGTAGTGCACGTCGAGCCGCGATTGCGAGATGATGCGCTCCGCGTCGTCGAATTCGGAGGCTTTCGACAAATGCGAGATGTCGCCGGTATGGATCATGAAGGAAGGCTTCACCCGCAGCGCCTTGATCTTGCCGATCGCCTCCTCAAGCGTGGCGAGCGCGTGAGGGTTGGCGGCCTTGTCGAAGCCGATATGGCTGTCGCTGATCTGCAGGAAGGTGAGGGCGGACGCTTCCGCAGCCCGTGCCGATTCGACGAGGCCGAGGGATCGCGGCACGCCGCCGGCAATGGTCCAGAGCACACCCGTGCCTGCCCAGGTCATGCATTCCAGCACCTTGCGGCGGCTGACGCCGTCGCCATCGTGATTGTGGTCGTGGCTCATCGGAGGTCTCCAGGCCCGTCATTGGGCACGCAGACCTGATCGGGGACTGTGCGGATTTATTCCCGCGCGCTTTGAGGGCGGTCCTCGGCCGCCATGGCGTCGTCATGCCGGCTGCCCGGTTTCGGGGCGATATCCAGCAAAATCAGCATATTGGGCCGCTCATCGCGTCATGGTAGTGTTCCGATCCCGAAGTTCGCCAGAGAACTTCAGTCTCGGCCAACCCGGAACCCCGCCATGCCCATCGTCAACCGCGTTGCCGATCTGCAATCCGATATCGCTGGCTGGCGCCGGGATATCCATCAGCACCCGGAGCTGCTGTACGATGTGCATCGTACCGCGGCGTTTGTCGCGGATCGCTTGCGGGAGTTCGGCTGCGACGAGGTCGCGACCGGGCTCGGCAGGACCGGCGTCGTCGGCGTCATCAAGGGCAGGAAGCCGGCCAGCGACAGCGATGGAGACGGCGGGGTCAAGGTGATCGGCCTGCGCGCCGATATGGATGCGCTGCCGATTCAAGAGGCAACCAACCTGCCTTACGCCTCGAAGACGTCCGGCAAGATGCACGCCTGCGGCCATGACGGCCACACCGCGATGCTGCTCGGCGCCGCGCGCTATCTCGCGGAGACGCGGAATTTCACTGGGGAGGCGGTCGTGATCTTCCAGCCGGCGGAAGAGGGCGGCGCCGGTGCTGCCGCGATGATCAAGGACGGGTTGATGGACCGTTTCGGGATCGATCAGGTCTACGGTATGCATAACTTCCCCGGCATCCCGCTCGGCTCCTTCGCCATCCGGCCGGGTCCGATCATGGCGGCGACCGACGCCGTCGATTTCAGGATCGAGGGCCACGGCGGCCACGCCGCTCGGCCGCATCTCTGCATCGATCCGGTGCTGGCCGGCGCGCAGCTTGTCGTTGCCCTGCAATCGATCGTGTCGCGCAACGTCGATCCGCTGGAATCCGCCGTGATTTCGGTGTGTGAGTTCCACGCCGGCAACACCCGCAACGTCATTCCGCAGACCGTCGAGTTGCGCGGCACCGTCCGCAGCCTGAAGGCCGACGTGCGCGACCTGGTGGAGAAGCGGATTCGCGAGGTCGCCGCCGGCGTGGCGCAGATCACTGGAACCAGGATCGATGTCAAATTCGGGCGCGGCTATCCGGTCACGGTCAATCACGCCGCGCAGACCGAAACCGCGATCAGGATCGCGAAGGAGATCGCCGGCGACAACAATGTGCATGAGACGCCGCCGATGATGGGCGCGGAGGATTTCGCCTACATGCTGGAAGCCCGGCCCGGCGCCTTCATCTTCGTCGGCAATGGCGACAGCGCCGGCCTGCATCATCCCGCCTACAACTTCAACGACGACGCCATCGTCTACGGCACCTCGTACTGGATCAGGCTGGTCGAGACCACGCTGGCTGCCTGAGCGGTCACGCTGTTGCGGCGCCAGGAACATAGCGCCTCACGTCGCGTTAGGAAGCGGGAATTCCCCCTCCAACCTGTGAGGCTACAATGAGCGCTGCGAAAGAGAAGGATCTCCACGACCTGTTCCTTGACCAGCTCAGGGACATCTACTTCGCCGAAAAGCAGATACTTAAGGCTCTGCCCAGAATGGCGAAGGCGGCAACGTCCGACAAATTGCGGGCGGCCTTCGAGAAACACCATGACGAGACCGAAGGCCAGATAGAGCGCCTGGAACAGGTCTTCGAGCTGATCGACAAGCCGGCCAAGGGCAAGACCTGCGATGCCATCCTCGGCATCCTGGACGAAGGCAAGGAGGTCATGGACGAATACAAGGGCACTGAGGCGCTGGACGCGGGCCTTCTCGCGGCGGCGCAAGCGGTGGAACACTACGAAATGGTGCGCTACGGAACCATGAAGGCGTGGGCGGCCAAGCTTGGCATGAAGGATGTCGTCAAGCTGATCGATGAAACGCTTCAGCAGGAGCGCAAGACCGACAAGGATTTGACGGCGCTCGCGGAAGCCGGTGTCAACTCCGAGGCATTGGCGGCTTGAATCTTTTCGGAAGGCCATCATCGGTGGCCGTTGCCGCCGGTGGTGGTCGATCTGCTTATGTGGTCATTGATCCGCCTTGTCGCGGCGCAGGTGCGGTTTGCGAGCGAAATCTCCGGACAATGCCGGTGTTTGACGGGCGTTTCGTCGATGCCATTGGGGTCGTGAGAGAAAATCACGCGCGAAAAGCCGGTTGACTCGTTGTGGTCTTCTGGCTTTATATAGAACATATAGTGAACATGTAAGTAGGCTACGGGTTCTTTCCGCGGCGGCAAATCTGACGAAGGAGCCAGAGCGCGATCGGCAAGGGATTCCGGTTTTACGTGCGATCGCGCTCTAAAATATTGAGAATGCACATGATCTTTTCGCCAAACCGCTCACACTTTGGCGGATCATGCGCCGCAAGCACGCTTGCGCGCCTGCGTGACTGCATCGGGCGGATCGAGACCTGCCACGGTGGCGAAATGCCGGGCCGGGCGGCGCTCGGTCACGAGGAGGCGGATGCCGCGCTGCAGGGCGGGCTTGCGCGCGGCGCCGTACATGAGGTGTTCGCGGAGGGACGGCACAGCGCGGCGGCGACCGGATTCATCGCAGGCCTCGCGCAGCGCCTCGGCAAGGATCGGCCGCTGCTCTGGGTGCGGCAGGATTTTGCCGCGCGCGAAACCGGTGCGCTGTCGATGCGTGGATGGCGCGAGCTCGGTCTCGATCCGCGCCGGCTGGTGATGGTGCATACGAGCGATGTGGAGAGCGCGTTGCGGACAGCGGCCGATGCGCTGGCCTGCGATGCGCTCAGTGCCGTGGTCATGGAGATCTGGGGCGAGACGCGTCTGTTCGATCTCGTCGCCAGCCGCAGGCTGACGCTGGCGGCGCGTGACTCTGGCGTCACGGGGTTACTGCTGCGGGTGGCGGCGACGCCGTTGCCTTCGACGGCGGAGACACGGTGGATCGTGCGCCCGGCGCGCTCGCCACCGGTCGCGGCTTGGCAGGCATGGGGCTCCCCCGTGCTCGAAACACGACTTGTCCGCAACCGTCATGGCCAGACCGGTCAGTGGATCATGGAGTGGATGTGTGATGAGTGCCTCTTCCGTGACGTCTCGTGCCATAGCCCGAAGACGCATCCTCAGCCTGTGGCTGCCGCGCCTGCCGACCGACCGCATCCGGCGCAAGTCGTTCCGCTGCGGCGAGCCGGATAGCGACCGACCCTGCATCATCGTCGCCAAACAAAATAACGCGCTGGTCATCGCCGCGCTGGATGACGCAGCCGCGCGCCTCGGCCTCGCGGTCGGCTTGCCGCTGGCCAATGCCCGCGCGATCTGTCCCGACATTGCCGTGTTCGATGCCGACGACGCGGCGGACGCGCAGACATTGAACGGTATCGTCGACTGGTGCGATCGCTTCACGCCGCTGGTGGCGCTCGATCCGCCGCACGGTCTGCTGCTGGATATCACCGGCTGCACGCATCTGTTCGGTGGCGAGGCTGCGCTGATGAAAGCGCTGTGCGGCGCGCTGACGCGGCAAGGCTTTGTTGTCAGTGCGGCCATCGCCGGCACCCCGGCCTGCGTGCGGGCGCTGACGCGCCATGCCCATGGCCGGATTGTCCCTCCCGGCAAGGAGCTGGAGGCCGTCGCGCCGCTGCCGGTGTTCACGCTCGGCACGGATGACGCGATCACGCGCGGGCTGCGCCGCGCCGGGCTGAAAACCATCGGCGATGTCGCCGCGCGCGGCCGCCACGAGATCGCGGCGCGTTTCGGCTCAGCTTTCACCGCGCTGCTGGAGCAGGCGCTGGGGCAAAGCGATGCGCCGATCAGCCCACGCAAACCGCCGCCGGATTATATCGTCGAGAAACGTTTTGCCGAGCCGATCGCCACCGACGGCGCGATCGCGATGACGCTGGCGAGCCTTGCGCGCACGCTCATCGCCGCAATGGAAAAACAGGGCAAGGGCGCGCGGCGGCTGGAAGCGAGTTTTTTCCGCACCGACGGCGCGGTGCGCGTCATCGCGGTGGAAGCAGGTCGTCCGGTCACGCGCGGCGAGATCATCGATCGCCTGTTCCGCGAGCGGCTCGATGCGTTGGCCGATCCGCTCGATCCCGGTTTCGGCTTCGATCTGGTGCGCCTGTCCGCCGTGCGCACCGAGTCCGTGGTGCAGGAGCAGCGCGACCTCGATGCGCATGTCCGGGACAACGACGAAGTGGCGGCGCTGATCGACCGCATTGCCGCGCGCATCGGCGGCCATCGCGTCGTCATGCACCTGCCGCAGGATACCCATATCCCCGGGCGCGCGGCGCTCTTATTGCCTGCGCAGCGGCATCTTGTGGCGGCAATGCTTGCCGAATGGCCCGCACGTATCGAGAGCGAGCCGCCGCTGCGGCCGTTGCGCATGTTCGCACGGCCCGAGCCGATCGAGGTGACGATGGCGGAGGTGCCCGACAAGCCGCCGCGTCATTTCACCTGGCGGCGCGCCACTCATACGGTGGTTCGTGCCGAAGGTCCCGAGCGCATCGCGATGGAGTGGTGGCGGACGCAGGAGGGCCGGCCGACGCGGGATTACTTTCGCGTCGAGGACGAAGCCGGATTGCGGTTCTGGCTCTATCGCGACGGTCTTTATGGCGAGGCGGCTGGTGAGGGCGGCGGCGCCGTGCCGCCAAGATGGTTCGTGCACGGGCTGTTCGCATGAAGCATCCGCGCGACATTCCATCCTATGCCGAAATCGGCATCGCCACCAATTTCTCGTTCCTGCATGGCGCGTCGCATCCGCAGGAATATGTCCATCAGGCGAGCGAATTGCGGTTGCCCATCATCGGCATCGCCGACCGCAATACGCTGGCGGGCGTGGTGCGTGCTTATGCGGAGCTGGGAAATCCCGAACTTCGCTCCAAGCCGCGGCTGCTGATCGGATCGCGTCTCGTTTTTATCGATGGAACGCCGGACATCCTCGTCTACCCCCGCGATCGCGATGCTTATGGCCGGTTGTGCCGATTGCTGACGCGCGGCAAGCGGGCGGCGGAGAAGGGCGAATGTCATCTGGGGCTGGATGACCTCTTGGAATTTTCGGAAGGGCAGCTTCTCGTGCTGACCTTGCCGCATCGTTTCGACACGACGACCGCGCTGAAGGTGCTGGACCGGTTGCGGCAGAGCCGCGCGGCCGGTGTCTGGCTCGCGGCAAGCCTGCTCTATCGCGGCGACGACCGGCGCCGCCTGCTGCGATTGCGGCGGATCGCGACCGCCGCCCGCGTGCCGCTGCTTGCGACCAACGAGGTGCTATATCATCACCCCGCACGTCGCCCGTTGCAGGATGTGCTGACCTGCATTCGCGAAAAGGCAACTGTCCATGCCATCGGCAGGAAGCTGGAAGCCAACGCAGAACGATATCTCAAGCCGACGGATGAGATGGCACGGCTGTTTCGCGATATTCCCGAAGCGATCGCCGAAACCGTGACGCTCGCGTCGCGCATCGCATTCACGCTCGACCAGCTCAAATATCAGTATCCCGACGAACCGGTGCCGCCGGGCAAGACGGCGCAGCGTCGTCTCGAGGATCTGACATGGGCAGGCGCTCACAAATATTTTCCGGTGCGCATTCCGCCCAAGACCAGGAAGGTCCTGCACAAGGAGTTGCGGCTGATCCGGCAGCTCAACTACGCGCATTACTTCCTCACCGTGCACGACATCGTGCACTGGGCGCGCAGCCGGAACATCCTTTGCCAGGGGCGGGGCTCGGCGGCGAATTCGGCCGTGTGCTATGTGCTCGGCATCACCGCGGTCAATCCGGCCGAGACCGATCTGCTGTTCGAGCGCTTCATCTCCAAGGAGCGGCTGGAGCCGCCGGATATCGACGTCGATTTCGAGCATTCGCGTCGCGAGGAGGTGATGCAGTATGTCTATCGCCGCTACGGCCGCCACCGCGCCGCGATCATCGCCACCGTCATTCACTATCGGCCGCGCAGCGCCATTCGCGATGTCGGCAAGGCGCTGGGGCTGACCGAGGATGTCACGGCGGCGCTCGCCGATACGGTGTGGGGAAGTTGGGGCGATGGTGTCAGCGACATGCAGGTCAGGCAGGCGGGGTTCGATCCGCGAAACCCCATGCTGCGCCGCGCCGTTGCGCTCGCCACCGAGTTGATCGGCTTCCCGCGCCACCTGTCGCAGCATGTCGGCGGCTATGTGCTGACGCAGGACCGCCTCGATACCTATGTGCCGATCGGCAATGCCGCGATGGACGACCGCACCTTCATCGAGTGGGACAAGGACGATGTCGATGCGCTTCGGATGATGAAGGTCGACGTACTGGCGCTGGGGATGCTGACCTGCATCCGCAAGTGCTTTGACCTCATCGCCAGGCACAAGGGCAAGCGATGGGAGTTGGCGACGGTTCCGCGCGAGCAGCGGGAAGTCTACGACATGCTGTGCAAGGGCGAGTCCCTCGGCGTGTTTCAGGTCGAGAGCCGGGCGCAGATGAACATGCTGCCGCGGCTGAAGCCGCGCACGTTCTACGATCTCGTCATCGAGGTCGCCATCGTCCGCCCCGGTCCGATCCAGGGCGATATGGTGCATCCCTATTTGAAGCGGCGGGCCATGAAGCCTGAGGATATCGACTATCCCTATCCGAAGGGCGGCGACAGGAATGAACTGCGCAACGTGCTGCACAAGACGCTCGGCGTTCCGCTGTTTCAGGAGCAGGCGATGCGCATCGCCATCGAAGCCGCGAAATTCACCTCCCAAGAGGCCAACGGCCTGCGCCGCGCCATGGCTACATTCCGCAACGTGGGAACCATTGGCACATTTCAGGAGAAGATGGTCAACAGCATGATCGCCCGCGGTTACGATCCGGTGTTCGCGAAAAACTGTTTCGAGCAGATCAAGGGCTTCGGCTCCTACGGTTTCCCCGAAAGCCACGCGGCGAGCTTTGCCCAGCTTGTCTATGTCTCGTCATGGCTGAAGCGTTTCCATCCCGATGCATTCTGCTGTGGCCTGCTGAATTCGCAGCCGATGGGTTTTTACGCGCCGGCGCAGATCGTCGGCGATGCCCGCAAGAACGGCGTCGCGGTGCGGCCCATCGATGTATCGTTCAGCTATTCGCAGAACACGCTGGAAGAGCGCGCAGGCAGGCATTACGCGATGCGGCTCGGCTTTCGCCAGATCGACGGCTTCAAGTGGGTTGATAAGGATGAAGCGAAGCTGAAACAGGATCAAGCAAAGCATCTCTCGTCTGCGTCGTCCCCGCGAACGCGGGGACCCATAACCCCTGTGCTCAATGAGTTTTCGACGCATGTCTCCGGCCATAGCGAGCGTCTTGCTCTATCGCAGGCGGAACGGAGTAAGGGTCCCCACGTTCGCGGGGACGACGAGACGCTGTGCGCAGGCGACTGGGGCGAGCGGATCGTCGCCGCGCGTCAACGCCGGCCCTTCACCTCCATCGAGGATTTTGCTCGCGATACCAAACTGCCGAAGCGCGCGTTGATCCTGCTGGCCGATGCCGATGCCTTTCGCTCGCTCGGGCTCGACCGCCGCGCGGCGCTGTGGGCGGTGCGCCGCCTGCCGGACGACGTGCCGCTGCCATTGTTCGAAAGCGCCATCGCGCGCGAGCTGCCCGACGAACGCGCCGCGCCGCTGCCTCAGATGCCGCTGCCGGAGCAGGTGGTCGCCGATTACCAGACCGTACGGTTGTCGCTGAAGGGCCATCCGATGGAATTCCTGCGCACGATGCTCACCCGCGAGCGCGTGGTGAGTTGCGCCGAGGTTTGCCATGCCAACGACAAACGCCGCGTCAGATGTGCCGGCGTGGTGCTGGTGCGGCAGCGGCCGGGCAGTGCCAAGGGGGTGGTGTTCATGACGCTGGAAGACGAGACCGGCATCGCCAATATCGTGGTGTGGCCGAACATCATGGCGCGCTACCGCAAGGAGGTGATGGGCGCGCGGCTGATCGAGGTGGAAGGCACTATCCAGAGCAGCCCGGAGCAGGTCGTGCATCTTGTCGCAAGCAAGCTGACCGATCGCTCCACTGAGCTGATGCATCTGGCGAACGATGCGCTCGTGTCCAGGTATCCGCTGCCGCCGCCGGCCGCACCGCTCGACGACGACCGCCGTGATCATCCCGACAATCCAGCGCAACGAGTCCGCCATCCGCGCAACGTGCGCATCCTGCCGCGCTCACGGGATTTTCATTGAGGAGAAGTTAGGCTCTCTCGTCATTGCGAGCGAAGCGAAGCAATCCAGAATCTTACAGAAAGACTGGATTGCTTCGCTTCGCTCGCAATGACGATGGTATAACCGTCATCACTACTCCACCGACGCGCCGACCGGCGGTCCGCCGGGCGGGCGGTGCAGGAAGGTGATGGTTGCGAACGCGCCGAGCCAGGAGCCGACCGCGGCGAAGGCCACATAGACCCAGTTCTCGGTATAGCTGATCACCGCGAAGGACGAGAGCAGGTACCAGACGCTGCTCCAGGTCGCCGCCGGCACGCGCCGTCGCGCCACCACGGCCGAGGTGAACATCACATAGACGGCATCGGTCGCCGCGGTGGCCAATACGACACCCGCAGCGGTCAAGGGATCAATGGCGGACATGACAACTCCTTGCATTCAGCGCGTAAATCATGGACGAGACGGACGCCGCTTGTCACGCGCCGCACCGGCCGGCCCGTGCGGCATGATGGCTTTCCTGACGCTGGCGGTTGCTGTCAGCGGATGGCGAATATTAATGCGCCGGTATGCTTTTTGCGGGAAATCAAGATTGCGATCAGCGGCGATACCGTCGGCGATCTCTACGAACCCTGGATCCGAGCGCCATTTTTCCCATCATCGTCCGCCTCGCGTCGGAAAATGAGGGCGCCGGTATTTATTTCGTATTTCTCGCGGCAGGTGAAATAACCCGCATTCGGACCATTCACGGAGAACCAAATGAGCGATGCAGAGCAGGGCAAATCTATCGGAGTGGCGGACCTGCGGGCGGCCGCGGCCCGACTCGCCGGCCGGGTGATCCGCACGCCCCTGGTTCATTCGCGCACGCTGTCCGATATCACCGGGGCCGAGGTCTGGCTCAAGCTGGAAAATCAGCAGTTCGTCGCCTCTTTCAAGGAGCGCGGAGCCGCCAACAAGCTGCTCACGCTGTCGGCCGACGAGGCAAGGCGCGGCGTCATCGCCATGTCCGCGGGCAACCACGCCCAGGGCGTGGCCTATCACGCCCATAACCTCGGGATCGCCGCCACGATCGTGATGCCGAAATCGACGCCGTTCGTGAAGGTGTCGCGAACGAGGAAACTCGGAGCGCGGGTTCGGCTCGAGGGCGAGATTCTGGCGGAATCCGCTGCCTTTGCCCGGCAACTGGCCGCGGATGAAAATCTTGTCTTCGTCCATCCCTATAACGATCCGGCCGTGATCGCGGGGCAGGGCACGGTGGCGATCGAGATGCTGGAGGATCAGCCGACGCTTGATTGCATCCTCACACCGGTCGGTGGCGGAGGACTGGTCGCCGGTTGTGCGATTGCGGCGGCGAACCACGCGTCGGCGGTCGAGGTGATCGGCGTCGAGGTGGAGTCCTACGCCGCCGTGGCGCAGCATCTCGCCGGGCGCCCGATCTCGGTCGGCGGCGCGACCATTGCCGAAGGAATTGCGGTGCGTGATGTCGGCGCGCTGCCGCTGGCGATCCTGCGCGAGTACGGCATCGAGGTGATGACGGTGGCGGAGCGCCTGATCGAGAAGGCGGTCATCCAGATGCTGGAGATCGAGAAGACCGTGACGGAAGGCGCGGGTGCAGCCGCGCTCGCGGCCCTGATGAGCGATCCGGGGCGGTTCGTCGGGCGGAAAGTTGGGTTGATCATTTCCGGCGGCAACATCGACACGCGCACGCTCGCCAATGTGCTGATGCGGGGACTGGTGCGCGACGGCCGGCTGATCGACCTCGTGGTGGAGATATCCGACAAGCCGGGCGCGCTGGCTGAACTCGCCTGCATCATTGCCGAACTCCGCGGCAATATCGTCGAGGTGCAGCATCAGCGTCTGTTCAGCGCGCTGTCCGCCAACATGACCGAGGTCGAACTGGTGATCGAGGCGCAGGACACGGCGCATGGCAGCGCCATCGTCGCCGGCCTGGAAGCAAAAGGCGTGAGAGCGCGCCGCCGCGACCGGCTGGTGCTGTCACGGGATTGACGACCCTAAGTTGAATTGCCGTCATTGCGAGGAGCTCAGGGCGACGCGTAGCGTCGTCCCGACTGCGACGAAGCAATCCAGTCTTGGTGCGTGGCTTCTGGATTGCTTCGCTTCGCTCGCAATGACGGTGGTGTGTTCCGCGAATGCGATTGCGGTGGTGAGCGAAGCGTGGAAGAGCTGAGGGATCGCTTTCTATGGATATCCTGATGTCCAAGGTTTTCACCGATGCCGCCGCGATCGCCGACGACATCATCCGCGATAGCGGTCCCCATCTCGTGGTGGGGCTGCCGCTGGGGCTCGGCAAGGCCAATCACATCATCAATGCGCTCTATCGGCGGGCCGCCGCCGATCGCAGTCTCGACCTGACCTTTTTCTCCGCGCTGACGCTCGAGAAGCCGCGGCCGTCGAACGAGCTGGAGAAGCGGTTCATTACACCAGTGATCGACCGTCTGTTCGGCGGCTGGCCCGATCTCGATTACGCCACCGCGCTGCACAGGGGCGCGCTGCCGCCGAACATCAAGGTCACCGAATTCTTCTTCCTGGCGGGCAAGTGGCTGCGCAACACCTATGCCCAGCAACACTACATCGCCGCCAACTACACCCACGCCGCGTCCTATATCCTCGACCGCGGCCTCAACGTCATCACCCAGCTTGTGGCGAAGCGGGTCGTCAACGGCGAGACGCGCTACAGTCTGAGTTGCAATACCGACACCACGCTCGAGCTTCTGCGCGCCCGCGCCGCGGGCGGGGCGTCGTTCAGACTGGTGGGGCAGGTCAATTCGGAATTGCCGTTCATGCCCGGCGCCGGCGACCTGCCGGCCAGCGAGTTCAGCGCCATCCTCGACAGCCCGGACACCGATTTCCCGCTGTTCGCGCCGCCATCCGAGCCGGTGTCGGGCACCAAATATGCCATCGGCCTGCACGCGGCGGGGTTGATCAAGGACGGCGGCACGCTACAGATCGGCATCGGCCAGGTCGGCGACGCGCTGGCGCAAAGCCTGATCCTGCGTCACCGCGACAACGCGCGGTTTCGCGAAATCGCGGCGCGGCTCGCGCCGGGCAGCGCAATGGCGGAAACCGCGCCGTTCGCAACCGGTCTTTATGGCGTCAGCGAAATGGTGTTCGAGGCGTTTCTCGGACTGATCTCGGCCGGCGTGCTCAGGCGCGAGGTCGATGGCGCGGTTTTGCACGGCGGGTTCTTTCTCGGGCCGAAGTCATTCTATCGTGCGTTGCGCGAGATGACGCCCGAGCAGCGCGCTCGCATCCAGATGACCGCGGTGTCCTTCACCAACGATCTGTACGGCGACGAGGCCGCCAGGCGCCGCGCCCGCGTCGATGCGCGCTTCGTCAACAACGCCATGATGGCGACCTTGATGGGAGCGGCGATCTCCGACGGCCTCGACAACGGGCAGGTGGTGAGCGGCGTCGGCGGGCAATACAACTTCGTTGCGCAGGCTTTTGCGCTCGAAGGCGCGCGCTCGATCCTCACTCTGGAATCGACGCGGCGCGAGAAGCACGGCGTGGTGTCCAATATCCGCTGGTCCTATGGCCACACCACCATTCCGCGCCACCTGCGCGATATCGTCGTCACCGAATACGGCGTGGCGGACCTGCGCGGCAAGTCCGATGCCGAGGTGATCGCGGCGATGCTCAACGTCGTGGACTCGCGTTTCCAGGCCGAACTGATGCGGCAGGCCAAGGGCGCAGGCAAGCTGCTGAAGAGTCACGAGATACCCGCCGCCCATCGCGCGAATTTCCCGGACCGGATCAAGACTGCGCTGAAACCCGCGCGGGCGGCGGGGCTGCTGCCATCGTTTCCGTTCGGCAGCGATTTCACCGAGGTCGAGCAGCGGCTGATCCCGGCGCTTGAAACGCTGCGCGACGCATCACGCTCGCCGTTGGCGCTCATCGGGTTGCTGATGGAAGGTTTGCGCCCCGGCGATGCGTCGATACAGCCTGCCCTTGCGCGCATGGGGCTGGATCATCCGAATACGTTTTCGGACAGGCTCTATCGCGCGCTGCTCAACGGCGCGCTGAAGCGGAGCGGCGAAAAATAAACATCGCGTCATGGCCGGGCACAGCCATTCGAAGAACGGCGTCGCTTCGCTCGCCTATGGACCCGCCCATCCATCTCGAGAAAGAATTTCGCGAAGTTAGATGGATACCCGCGTATGACCGCCGTTTGCATGGAGGCGGTACGCTTTCCCCGACGCGCGTTTTTCAGTTACCTGTGCTTGTTGTTCGGCTTGCGCTTCTCGACGAACGCCGCCATGCCTTCGGCGCGATCGTCCAGCGCGAAGGTCGAACGGAACAGGTCGCGCTCGACGTTGATGCCTTCCGACAGCGTCGTCTCGAAGGCGCGGTTGACGGCGCTCTTGGCCATCGCCGCGACGGGACGCGACATCGAGGCGATCTTCTCGGCCGCGGCCATCGCTTCGTCCATCAGCTTGTCGGCGGGAACGATGCGGCTGACGAGACCGGAGCGTTCCGCCTCTGCGGCGTCCATCATCCGCCCGGTGAGGCAGAGGTCCATCGCCTTGGCCTTGCCGACGGCGCGGGTCAGGCGCTGGCTGCCGCCGATGCCGGGAATGGTGCCGAGCGTGATTTCCGGCTGGCCGAATTTCGCGGTGTCGGAGGCGATGATGATGTCGCACATCATGGCGAGTTCGCAGCCGCCGCCGAGCGCATAGCCGCTGACCGCCGCGATGGTCGGTTTGCGGCAGGTGGCGACGCGGTCGCCGCCGCTCGCCTTGAAGTCCTCGTTGACCATGTCGATGAAGCCCTTCGGCTGCATCTCCTTGACGTCGGCGCCGGCGGCGAAGGCCTTTTCGTTGCCGGTGATCAGGATGCACCCGATGCCGTCGTCAGCCTCGAGATCGCCCACCGCGGCGGCGATTTCGCGAAACACCGCGAACGACAGCGCATTGAGCATTTTAGGCCGGTTCAGCCTGATGACGCCGACCGCGCCCTTACTCTCGACAATGATGTGCTCGAACGTGCTCATGGTCCATCCCACTATAGCGTTTTCGAGCGAAGTGGGCATCGGTTCGCGTGAAGAAAACGCGTCAAATCAAAATTATAGAGCCCCGCTTCTGATTCCATCAGAAGCGGGGCTCTCAGCTGCTGCCGGTCGCGACAGGTGTGTGGGTGGGGACAATGTGCCCGCGGTCCAGCTACGCCGCAAGGCTGCCGCCGTGCGCATCAATGGCAATGCCCGGCGGCGATGGAAGAATGCCGATCCGCTGTGGGATAACGAAACGGAAGAATCCGGGGATCAGGCCATGAACATGCGGGCGGCGGAGCCGAACATGAGCAGGCCGCCGAAGGCGATGAAGATCTTGCCGATCAGGGAGGTCTGGTTCCAGGCGGAGCCGTCGTTCGCGGCCGCCTGGCCGGTGTCGGCGTTGCTCGTGGACGCTGCGGTGTCGATGGAAGCCAATGCGAGGTGAGGCGCGGCCTGCTTGTCGTCGGCCAGGGCGCGGTCGATTTCGTTGAACTCGTCGGGAGAAACGATTTCAGCCGTCGAGGGCGCGCTGTCGGTCTGCTGCCCGGGATCGCCCTGATTGCCGGACAGCATCTGGCCGGCGTTGCTGGCGAGCGCACTCGCTTCAGTCTTGGGCAAATCCTGCTTGGACAAATCTTCGGTGGTGCCGGGCATCTCGGCCTTCGCGTTGGCATTGGCGATCGTCGGCGGCAGCGGTATCTGCTTGTCGCTGTCCTGAGCCGCCGAGGCTGTGGTCTCGTGGGCTGTTTCGTGAGCTTTTGTGTCGGCTTTCGCTTCCGGCTTGGCCGGTTTTCGCGCGTGCGAGACATGCCGCTTGTGCGGCCGGTGTTTGGTGACCGTGCCGGGGTTGACCGGTGCCCTGCCATTTTCGGCGGCCGTGCCGGCCGGTTCCGCCGCGCTGTCGGTCGCACGCATTGGCCCCGCGAAACCCAGCCAAAGTCCTGCTGCGATGATCAACGCCGAGCGCCCGCTGGCCCTGATGTTCATGGCAATCTCCCCGTTTGTCAGCCCCGGTTAACAAAAGAACCGTCGGGCGTGGCCACACCGGGGCAAAAAAAGGGAATTTTCCGATCACCGCGGCGAAACCACGGCAAATCCACCGAAATGAGGCGGCCGTCGCGCGTTGGACCGGATACGACACGACGTTTAAGTGCTGTCCAGGCCCGGAGCGGCTGCTTGCTGCGTCCGATGGAAGCGCAGCACCTGTTGCGCAGTGGACAGGCGCAGACGTTCATACATGCGTTCCGCAGCATCGATATCCGTCACCGCGATGTCCGCGAGGTCCTTGCGCATGTCGATGATGGCTTTGACGGTCGACCAGGACAGGCCGCCCACCTTGGCCAGAATGAGCACGCCCTCGGTTTGGGATTCGATCATCATTTTCTCGGCGACCGCGACCGAGACGTTGGCGAGGCAGGCGATGGCGGCGTTGGTTTCGTCGAATTTACCGGCTTGCGCAAACGAAGCGACCTCATGCTCGTCGAGACGGCCGTCTTCGTACAGCGATCTGACCAGCCCGTGCGCGATGGTCGTTTCCCTGCTGATGGCCGCCGGCGCCGAGCGCGCCCGCCGCGCCACCTCGCTGACAACAACCGACACATCGTCCGCCCGATGCGGATTGGCCGCCGCGAGACGCGCCCGCACCGAGGCGGAGGCTTTCGCGATCAGCTTCAGATAGTGATGCCGCGGGATCGACGGCCGCATGCCGACGCAGGTTGCGATCTCGTCGTCGCCTTCGGCGCGCGCAACCAGCCGCGTGAAGCCCTGCTCGGAGAATTCGGCGCCCGGATTGTTGACGGTGCTTCTGACGACCTCGTCGTTGCCGCGCTCCACCAGAACGTCGGTGACCGCCCCGCTCAGGACCTTCCGCGTCGAGATCGCCAGCAGATGCGCCTGGCTCTTGCTGCGGGCGTTCTCGACCAGCGCGTCATCTCCTAGCCGTTCGGATTGCGACAGCACGGGCGCGGCGACTTCGATCAGATCGTCGAAGGCGAGTGCGTGAATGATCTGCGGCGGAGCCTTGGCAACGGGAGCGAGGCGCCTGGCAAGCAGCACTTTCGCCGCGGTTTCCATGTGCCGGCTCAGGCAATTGAACACGTCGTCAAAGACCGTGATCTGCTCGTCGGAATAGTCGACCGTGTTGTTCAGGAACAGGTCGGTGACCCGCCGCAGCGTTTCAACCCGCCGCGTGACGGTGCCATGGGCGAGGGTGTTCTGAAGTTCGTCGAGTAGACCTGCCGAGGGGGCGGCCGATTTGGAAGCCATGGCTCTGTCCTAGAGTTCTCCCATAGGAAGCCGCGACATTCTGGTTCACGGCCGCGATCTGCGATTGTGTCCGCGGTAAACGCGGGCGAAGTCGTGATTAGGACGGTACTGGTATAACCATAGATCAGGAGCGGCCCGTCGATGACGAAGCGGCGGGGAATCTACGGGGAAAGCCTTTAGGTTTGGTATCTTTCGGCCGCAGCGCATGGCCGGCGGTATCGTTAATATATTCTTTCTTCAGGGAAATTTCCGCTTTCCCGGATAGGGTGCAGGTTAGCGACCGGGCCGGTCCCGTATCGTGCTACCTTTTTAGGGCGTCCCCGGGGTGCTTGCCCTTTCCGCCGTTTCAGGTAAGCGCTCTAGGCTTCGTCTGACATTCGATGTTTGTAATTTGAAAAGATTTTTGCCTTGCCAGTCGAACCTTCAGTCCTGAAACCTCGACCAATTCAGCGAGACGGCCAGTGAGTGCGGCACAGGCGGCGTCGGATGAGGCTCTGATCGCCCGGATCGCTCAAGGCGACCGCCTTGCCATGCAGGTGCTGTATGGGCGTCATCACGTCAGGGTCTTTCGTTTCGGATTGAGGCTCGTGCGGAACGAACAAATTGCGGAAGACCTGATCAACGAGGTTTTTCTCGATGTCTGGCGTCAGGCCGGCAAGTTCGAAGGCCGATCTGCCGTCTCCACCTGGCTGTTGGCAATCACGCGTTTCAAGGCCCTGTCGGCGCTCCGCCGCAGGAAGGATGCCGAACTGGACGACGAGACCGCCAATGCGATCGAGGATCAATCCGACGATCCCGAGGTGACGGTACAGAAAAAGGATACGGGGAACGCGCTGCGCATGTGCCTGATGCAGCTTTCAGCGGAGCACCGGGAAATCGTCGATCTCGTCTATTACCACGAGAAGTCGGTGGAAGAGGTCGCCGAGATTGTCGGGATCCCCGAGAACACGGTGAAGACGCGGCTGTTCTATGCGCGCAAGAAACTGGCCGGTCTGCTGAAGGCAGCCGGCATAGAACGAGGTTGGCCATGACGGCGACGAACAAGAAAGTCGCGGACGACGGGCCCGGAGATGTCGAGGCGCTGCTGCCGTGGCATGCTGCCGGCACGCTGAGCGCGCGCGATACGCGGCGGGTCGAGGAGGCGCTCACGCGCGATCCCGGCCTCGCGAAGCAGTATGCGGTGATCCGGGATGAGTATGCCGAAACCATTTCGCTCAATGAAAGCCTCGGTGCGCCGTCCGCGCGCGCGATGCAAAAGCTGTTCGCCGCGATCGATGCCGAACCGGCACGAAGCGTCCCGGTGTCGCGCGGGCTGTCGGCGCGGCTTTCACAGTTCTTTGCCGCGCTGTCGCCGCGCACGCTGGTCGCGGCCGGTGCGGTCGGCGCGCTGGTGGTCGTGCTCCAGGCCGGCGTGATCGCCGCGATGCTGGCGAAGGACGATGGCGGCCATTCGTTCCAGACCGCGTCCCATCGCGCGCCGGATGCGCCGTTGACCCGCGGGCTGACCGCGGAATCGGGGCCGCAGGCGCTGGTGCGGTTCGCGCCGGACGCGCACATGTCCGATATCAGCGCATTGCTCGACGCTTACCATGCGACCATTGTTTCTGCGTCCAGAGGCGGCCTGTTCCAGTTGCGCTTCGACGGCAAGCCCAACTCGGGTCCGGAGGTCGCGAGCCTGATGAACAGACTTCAGAGCGAGAAGATCGTCAATCTCGCGGTTCCTGCACAGTAGCTTGCGCAGACGGGCCACGATGGAGGATCGCGCGATGCGTCAGCGCATGACGAGCATAACGAAATGGAGTGTCGTGCTCGCAGGCTTGACGGGTCTGTGCTGGCTTGCAGGCTTCGATGTCCCGTCGGCGCACGCGCAAGGCTATATGCAAGGACAAAGGGGCTCTTCGGGCTTCGGTCCGCAAGGGCGCGCCCCGATGATGTCGCCGCGCGGCGGCATGACGGGGATGGCCGGGCGCGGCGGGATGCATGGAGGCTACCGGCCGGGCTGGGGCCATCGCGGCATGGGGATGGGCTACGGACTGCCGCTCGGCGTGATCGGAGCCCCCTATAGGGCTCCTTATATCGAAGCCCCTTACCGTGCCATCGAGCGCAATGACGATCCGGTGGAGAGCCGGCAATCGCGTCGCTCGCGCCGCAAGACGGCTGTCCGCGAACGGAAGCCGCGGAAGCCGTCAACCGCGGTCACTGCGTCAGGCATGTCCTACGTTCGCTACGCGCCTAACACCTATCCGGCGTGCGCGCACGGCGACGGCGCGATGAGCGGCGAATGCAACGGCCGTCCGTTCGTTGCCGATCTCGGAGGCGATGGCCCGCCGCCGCGGGATCAGAATAGCGGACCTCGCCGCAATGCGGCGCAAGCTGCTGTGACGCGCAACTATCTGCCGGGCGAGATCGTCGCCGAAATCGCAGCGATGCCGGATGGTGCACTCGCCGTGCTGGCGCGGCGGCACCGGCTCGAACGCATGGCCTCGCAGAATTTTCCGCTGACCGGCAGCACCGTCAGTCTGTTTCGCATTGTTGGCCGTCGGACGGTCGGGCAGGTCCAGGCTGAATTGCGCGCCGATGCCGCCGTGCGGTCGGCGCAGCCGAATTTTCGTTACGTCCTGCAAGACCAGAAGACCACGGGTGCGGTTACCGAAGGCGATCCCGCGCAATATGCACTGGCAAAACTGCGGCTGCCGGAAGCGCATGCGCTGGCGCATGGCAAAGGCATCGTTGTCGCGGTGATCGATTCCGCAATCGACGCCGATCATCCCGAACTCGCCGGCTCGATTGCAGCGAGTTTCGATGCGCTCGACAGCAAGGACGGCCCGCATGTGCATGGCACCGGCATCGCCGGCGCGATCGTCGCTCATGCGCGGCTGATGGGGAGCGCGCCGTCGGCCAAAATTCTCGCGATCCGCGCCTTCGGCGTCACGCAGGGCGCGGCCGAGAGCACCTCGTTCACGATCCTCAGGAGTCTCGACTATGCGGCGACGCATGGTGCGCAGATCATCAACATGAGTTTTGCCGGCCCGAAGGATGCGCTGGTCTCGCGCGGCATTGCCGCCGCCGCGACGAAGGGCATCGTCATGGTGGCCGCAAGCGGCAATGCCGGGCCGAAGTCGCCGCCGCTCTATCCGGCCGCCGACGCCGATGTGATCGCGGTCAGCGCGACCGATGTCGACGACCGTCTGTTCGCCGCATCCAATCGCGGCGGCCATATCGCGGTGGCGGCTCCCGGCGTCGATATCTTCCTTCCCGCGCCAGGCGGCAAATACCAGATGACGTCGGGCACCTCGTTCTCCGCAGCCTATGTCAGCGGACTCGCGGCGCTGATCCTGGAGCGTAACCCGGCGCTTGAGCCCGCCGACGTCCGCGCCATCCTGACGACCAGCGCGCGCGATCTCGGCGCGCCCGGTCGTGACGATCTGTTCGGCGCCGGGGAGGCGGATGCGTATGGCGCCGTGCAGGCTGTCCCGGACGGTGCGGTCCCGGCCGGAACGGTGCCGGTCATGGCCGTGTCCGATCCGGCGCCGGCGGCCGCCGCATCCGATGCCGCCGCCACAACGACCGGCGAGGCAGCGCCTGCGAGCGAACCGCAACCCGCGCCGGCGGGCATGGAGTCGCGCGGCGCCGATCCGTCCGCGAAATAGCGAGAGCGCTTTCGAGCGAAGCATGTCGTCGGACTTGACCCGGGGATGGATACCGGTTCGCGCGAAGAAACCGCGTCGAATCAAAATCATAGAGCCCCGCTTCTGATTTCATCAGAAGCGGGGCTCTAGTTCTTGTCAGATCGTTAAAAAATTCCGGGCCGCCTTGAACGTTTTCCGCAGGCTCGACGACAGAATGAATGTGGGAGCCAAAACTCCCCAAAGCTATATCAGGCGCGAGCGCCCATCCACCCCAGCGCCCATATGGCTTGACCCGCCCGGTTGTCCCCCCGGGCGGGTCTTTTCATTAATCTATCCTCTTGATTTTGATGCGTTGTCGCTTTGGTTGTGTCAGATTTGAGCCAAAAAGGTTTTCGGTCAACTGCCTGTCCTGCATTGCGTGGGTATAGGTGTCGATAAATAGCGTCACCGAATCCCAGCCGCCAAGTTGAGCCGCAGTCTTTGGATCGACGCCATCGCGGAGCATCTTGGTTGCGAAGCCATGCCGGCAGCTATGGAACGTCAGGCGTTCGAATCCAGCCTTTCCCATGGCCGTTGCCGCAGCGTCGATATCCTCATCCCACCAGCGCCGCAGCGTCGTTTCGCCCGGCCAGAATGGCCTCCTATCGCGCGGTAGATTCGCCAGCGCAACAAGTAACCTCTCCGGCAAATGGGATAGGCGCTGTTTCTTGTTCTTCGTTTTTCGCACCAGGATCGTGCGGTTGTGAAAATCGATGTCCGGCCATTCGATGCGCCTCGCCTCCGATATTCGGCAAGCCGTCGCGAACATGAAGGTCGCCAGCGCCGACGTAATCGGCCGGGCGTGTTTCGTGAATGTGTCGAGCCAATCAAGTAGAATTGGCTTCCTGATCTTCTGTTCGAACTTGAACTTGCGAACCCGGATCGGCGGACACATTTCGAGCTCGGCGCAATGGTTGATGACGTCGCGGCGATCACCGCAACGCTGGCTCAGTACCCCGAGGATGTCATCGAAGCGGTGACGAATCCGGAGACCGGGCTGCCGACGCAGAAGGATTTCCTGCCGACGGTGCGGGAGGTCTATCTCGCGTGTGAGGCAATCATGCAGCCAAGACGCGACGCGGAGGCGCGCCGGGTTCAGACCGAGAAACAGATCGCGGAGCGAGCGAGTATGAGCGCCATCGATTCGCGGCCCCCGCGGTAGTGTGTATCCAGCCACCGCAGTCCGAGGATAATGCAGCGTGAGGACTGGCGCAGCCTCGTTCAGCTTCGACCTGCTCGACCGCCTGAGCAGCCACAAGGCCGTTGCTGATGCGCCATGCCCGGCATGTGGGCCTGATTGCAGGACGCCAGCCAACCAGCGCCGGAAGGTGTTGCGGATCTGGAGCGACGGCGAATTCATCACGTACAAATGCGCGCGATGCGAGGCGTTAGGATATGCGCACGCTGATCGCGCCGTGGTCGGAAGCGCGCCACGGGAGCGCCCTGCGCCAGACCAGAGCGTGGGGAAGGACAAATCCGAACTCGCGGCCTATCTGTGGGGGCAGTCGTTACCGCTGGCTGGGACGGCCGCTGAAGCATATCTCGCGAGCCGGTGGTGTCTGGTCCAATCGGCCGCACTCCGAATTCCTGCCGCCGCGGGGTGAGCATCAGCCGGCGATGATCGTGCGCTTCGGCGACGCCGGGAGGCCGACCGGTGTGCACCTCACAAAGCTCAGGCCGGACGGATCGGGCAAGGCCGGGACCGACAAGGACAAGATCATGATCGGTGCATCGCAAGGCCAGCCGATCGTCGTCTCCGATAATTCTGACCGGGAAGAATTGATAATCGCCGAAGGGATCGAGGATTCAGCATCGCTCGCGCGCGTCACTGGATGGTCTGCATGGGCCGCGGGATCGGCGGGACGTATCGCGCCAGTCGTGGTATCCGCGCCGAAGGCGTTGAGGGTCTATCTCGCCTCGGACTTGGATTGGGGGAATCCAGAGAGGGCCAGGGCAGGGCCCCGCGCGCTGAGAAAGGCGATCGAGGTCCGACCGGATCTGATCCCATTGAACCTTGAGAAAGCGCTCGGGATCAAGGTCGACGCCAATGCGGCTCTGCACAAATTCGGGGAGGACGCCGTCCTCGCATCAATCGAATGGTGCGAGGCGCAGGCGAGATATGCGCAGGGCGAAATCGGATTTGAAGCCATGATGAGAGCCTCGAGCCGCTCGCAGGAGGTATTCAGGGTATTGGCGGAGGATGGGGTGTGAGTTCAGACATTTTCGATCGTATTGCAGCTAGTGTGCCGCAAGATGCGACCGCGGCCCGCGTGACCTCGCGAGGCGAGGTATAAAATCCGACGATTGAGTACGCCGGCCACTTCCATGCCGACTCGCCGCCGCCGACGCGGCCTATTCCGGCTGCGAGTATGGTGACGTGCGGTCACTTGCCTGGGGCAAAGTTTGGCCGGTTCACAGTCGTCGGGCAAATCTCAGCAAGAGATGGGTCGTTCGCTGTGCATGCGGGGATTACGAGCATCGAAGTGCGAAGGCCATCCAAAACCCTGAGAATACTGAAGATCGGTGCAGGAATTGCGCTCATATCGTTTTGGTGAGGAAGCGGCTCGCCCGACTTGGGTCAAAGGCGATCGATGAGTTTCTATCGTCGTGAGAAGCGGATCTAGCCCAGCGTATCCGGGCTTCGTCAGCGCATTTCAAGAATTGAAGGGGATACGAGACATGCAGATGGGAAAACTGACCGAGAAGCAGCGGGCCGTATTCGGCCTTCTTTTGCTTGGGTTATCCAGCAAGGAGATATCGGCGCGACCAGGTTGGTGATCGGGCCAAGACGCAGGTTATTCGCAATCTGACGCGCCAGACCGGGTTGCCGCGCAAGACGATCGTCAAGGCGGTCGGTGATCCGGGCAGGGCGCAATGCCCGCCGGCTGTCCTACGAAATGGTCACGCGCGGCGGAAACATTGCTTAATGCTAAGCACGAATGGCTCTTGCACCCCAAATAAGGATGCAAGCTCCGACAAAACCGGCAATGAGATAGCCAAGCCATCCGGCAAACGAGACGCCGACCAAGCCGAACAAGCCGCTGGCGATTGCAGCGCCAACGATGCCGAGAAGGACATTCATAAGGATGCCTGTATCACTCTTCATGAAGGTAGAAGCGATCCAACCGGCCAAGCCGCCAATTATAATGGCTGCGATCCAGCCAATACTCGCGTCATTCATTTCCGCAATCTCCGCTTGTTAAAGTTGTAGGTGCCGCAGTGGCAGCGGGATTCTGGAAACCGTCTTGGCTTGCTTCGGTTCCACCTCGCCGCAGCAAAAGAAATCGTAAATGGTCCGAATGGCTCAACAGGTAGAGTGGCCGATCTGTAATAATGCTGATGCCTAAGCCTCTAGATCGACGCATCTGTAACCGGGAGTACGACGCCAGACGCAGGGTAGAGCGACCGCGGCGAGCTTGGTATTCCACTTCACGATGGCGGGCGTTGCGCGCTGCACAGTTGAAAGCGCAGCCATTGTGCGAGCGGTGCAAGGCACGCGGTGTCATCCGGCCCGCGACTGTCGTCGCTCAATGTGCCGGTCTATTTTGTCTTTACAGGGATCGAACTGGTCTCGATCTACCGTGCGCTTGCGATGAGGGACCGTCATGGACGGAGTATCTGACAAGGCGTTCGGCGCTCTCGGGCAGTTTCCGATCATACAGTCAGCCGTCGCGGTGCTGATCCTGCTGGGCGGCGTCTGCCTGATCTTTCGCGCCAGCAAGGACAAGGCTGCACCGCGTGAACCTGTCCCGCCATGGCTCATGATGGGGCCACTGCACGACATGATGGCGGCGGTCCATGATCTGGCGGAAGAAAGCCGCCGGGCCAACGATCTGCTTCGCGAGTGCAGGGACGCGCTGCTGGCCTGCAAGACCGCGCTTGAACTGATGCGCAACGAGTTCCTTCGCTAACTCAAACCCGGAGACGATATGCGACCAACCGTCCTTCTGGCGGCGCTTTGCGCTGTCTTGTTCGCGTCGAATGCCGATGCAAGGCCGAAGCATCAGCTTGTTGACGTCAACAAAGTGATCGGCAGGCACCATTTCCCCGACGCCGGGAAAATGGTCGGCTGCTCCGATCCGGTCATGAGGTGGCGGACTGTGCCGTTGAGCGGGCGGAGATAAGGCGCGGGGTAAGTAATCCGCGCCGGACGGAATCCGGTAATCCTCCGCGAGCTTGCTTAGAAGCTCATTTTTGCGGTTGAGGCTGTGTTACGGCGCTCGGCGCATTATCGACTGACTTCGGATGCGTGCCGCGCCCAGTGTAGAAAACGGAAAGACTGAGCAGCATCACGAGGATTGCGCCGCCGATAGCCCAGCCGATGTAAACGCGAGTTATACTGGCCATTTTTCTGGTAACTACCATGCTATGCTCCATGCCTGTTTAGGAACAACAACCTCACCGGGCTGTTACCGTTCCTAGCCAATCTACTTTCCCAGCCATGGCGCATTCGCCTTAGCGAGGTCCTCTGTGCGGTGCCAGGATTTTGTGCTCTGGCGTCAGGCTCGCGTAGAACCGCTCCCACGCGGCCTTGAACTCGTCCTTAGCGGCTTCCAGACTATCGGTCGAGCCGTTGCACCATGACGGGATCGGGAGAGGCGGGTTGACGTTCCACGTCCAGACGGGGCCCTGCCATGATCTCACATCGGCAAGCCTGATCCTGCCGGCGCTGCGGCCCTCATGGATCACGCAGTAGTCGTTCTGAAGCGTGTCGCCGCCTATGACGGTCTTGCGGAGCAGGAGGTCCATCGCCCAAATCTAGGAGTGGCCGGACGGGATACCAAGGCCGGAACCGCCTCTCCATCCTAGCCCGAACCGGAGGCGGTGTCAGCGGCGAACTCGTATTCAAGCCGAGTGATCACGGTGTCTGGCGTGCAGTCCTTGTGCGAGTTGCAGAAGAACTTGACGAACTCGGTCGGGGAATGAAGCGGATGACCGTAAGGGAATCCTTCGCGCTCTGTCTCCGCAAAACCGTAATCAAGGTCGTCGGTCAGCCGGCGCGGCGGCTCGGTGGTGACTTTGACCAGACGGATCATGCCAAGGCGCTCGATCTTCTCGCCCGGGCGAAGTCCCATGCCTTTCTTGACGCCGCAAAGCTCTTGACCGGCGACGGCGTGCGCCAGCCCATGCGGCGCGTGACGGTTTTGGTTCTCGCTATGAATCGCGGCGTCGTCAGAGCGAAGGAAATGTTTCGCGCCATCTCACCGTCCTCCTTCACGGGGAGGGGAGGGACGGATCCGCCCCGCTATCCATTCTCGCATTTTCAGAAAGCGCTCTTCCGGTGTTTCTCTGTCAAACGCCTCGTCATTCATGTAGACAATTTCGAGCGCTAGGGCCCGAGAGATGTCGAAGGCGGCAGCTACGCCGTCACCGTCCTCAGGTTCGAGTAGGCTCATGTCGATGCCGCGGGCCTTGCCGGCTGCGCCGATCGCGCAGACCTCGCCGTCTGTTTCAAGCGCGTCCGCAATCAGCCGCTTTTTCCGGCATGGAACCGGTTGTCCCCCCAGCGGGTCTTTTCATATTCAGCGATCCCATCCCGATTGTGAATCGTCCGGATAACCTCATCAGTGGAATGCCCTACGGGCAACGTCATACTCGTGCCACAAAGTGTTGGACTTCGCCGAAGTTTCCCCCAGAATATCCAGCAACACTGCGTGATTCGTTCGTTGCGTCTGCGTCCGTTCTCCTTCCTGCGGACTGTCCCATGACCCAACGATACGACGCCGGGTACGCCCGAAAGCATGTTCAGGACCACGCTCAGGACATCCTCGACCGCTGGCGCGGCATCGCCGAACAGCGGCTCGATCATCTGATCGAGATGTATGAAAGCGGCCGCTGGCGACGCTACCATTCCGAGCACGCCTTCATGGAAAACCTCCGTGAGGCGAAGACCGCTGTCGAAACCTGGCGCGTGCTGGCGCGGCGCGAGACGACGCCGGACGATCCGGCGATCGACTGGTCATGGCTTGATCAGCCCGCGGAAGCCTCTCCCGCGACGCAGGAGATGCAGGACGAGGCCGGGCAATCGCCGGCCCGGATGCTGGGCACCGCGGCCGTACATGCCGCGCTGACGTCGATCGTGTCATCGCCGGAGGATACGCTGGTCGAGGCGAACGATGATGCGCCGGCCGACGGGGAAACCGCATCGGGCGCCGGATTGGCAACCGGGATCGTGCCCGACCCACACCCGTTCCAGGAACGCTATCCGATGCTGAAGTGTAACGCGCTGTAGCGGCGGCGTCCGCCCGGTGCGTTCGAGTTATTCATCAATTAAATCGTCGTCGCGAGTTTGCGACGAATTGGCATCGCCGATTTTGCGCTGAGCGAGGCAATCCCGATCGACTCGAAGTCGGGGCCGGTTGCAGCCGCGGCATCCCGCTTCGCCCATCGGTTGCTGACGATCGCCGTTGACCAATATAGGGTATCCCCCTATGCTATTGGCATGTCGCATACGATCAAAGAGAAGTCGAAGCTCATCAGCAGGGTCCGTCGCATCAAGGGGCAGTTGGAGGCGGTCGAGCGTGCCCTTGAATCCGAGATCGGGTGCGCGGATGTTCTGATGCTGGTGGCTTCGGTTCGAGGCGCCGTCAGCGGCCTGACCTCGGAACTGATCGAGGATCATATCCGCCATCACGTCGTGAACCCGGCCCAGGAAAAAGACCCCGAGAAGGCGAAGGGCGCCGCAGACCTCATCGACGTCGTTCGAACGTATCTGAAGTGAACTGAATGACCGATCTGGCTCAATTGCTGCAACAGAGCAGCACGCACGCATGGCTGTTCGCACCCAGCGCAATCCTGCTTGGCGCACTCCACGGACTGGAGCCCGGGCATTCCAAGACCATGATGGCGGCGTTCATCATCGCCATACGGGGTAGTGTCCCGCAGGCGGTCCTGCTGGGGCTGTCGGCCGCGGCCTCGCACACGGCAATCGTCTGGGTCGTCGCTCTCGCCGGACTCCACTTCGGCCAGCAATGGTCTGGAGGGCATAGCGAGGCCTATCTGCAAGTGGCATCCGCCGTCATCATCCTCGGCATCGCGGCGTGGATGGTCTGGCGCACCCGGCGCGAGCAGAATCTGGAACACGATCACGATCACGATCATGCCCACGCCCACGCGCAACAAGTCGAGTTGGACGGAAATCTGCTGTCGCTCGAAATCTTCGAGGACGGCGTACCGCCGCGCTGGCGAATTCGAAGCGAGAACGCTGCCGTTCCCGCCGTCGCCGAAGTCGCAGTGACGACGATCCGGTCGGATGGTTCAAGGCAATCCTTCCGGTTCGTCGGCGAGCGAGACTATCTGGAAAGCGTCGATGAAATTCCGGAGCCCCATGCGTTCAAGGCTCATGTGATGGTCGGCGGGAACACGGCCGAACTGGTCTTCGAGGAGCATGACCACGCGCACATGGATCTTGGAGAGGAGGACGACGCACACGCGCGTGCCCATGCAGCCGACATCCGTAAGCGCTTCGCGGGACGCACGGTCACGACCGCACAGATCGTTCTCTTCGGCCTGACCGGCGGCTTGATCCCGTGCCCGGCGGCGATCACGGTCTTGCTGCTCTGTATTCAACTCAAGCAGTTCAGCCTCGGATTCGCGCTGGTGCTTTGCTTCGGTATCGGCCTCGCGGCCACCATGGTGTCGGCCGGCGTGGTGGCCGCGCTTGGCATCCGTCACGTCGAGCGTCACTGGTCCGGATTCACGCGGTTTGCCCATCGCGCGCCCTATGTGTCGGCGGCTCTGATCGTGTGCGTCGGCTTTTACACCGGCTGGATCGGTTGGCACGAAATCGTATCCTGATGACGGGCGGCCCGGTCCTCCGGGTGATGGGCTTTCCGGCCCCGACAAGAAAGCAATCCAGTTTTCCCGGTTGTCACCTGAATTGCTTCAACCTCAATCAGTCATGCGTTCGTTTCAACGCACCGCGTTGGCGCCGATCGCGACCTGCGCGTATTTCGCAGCGCCATGGGCTGCGAGGTCCGGCGTCACAGGCTTGGCGTGGTCGAGCCCGACCACCGCGCCGCGCGGCGTATCCGAAATCACGTTGGTATTGACCAGCGCCGTGCCCGCGCCGTCCACCACCGAGACGCCGATGCCGATGAAGCTTTTGCGGATCACGTTGCCTGTGATCGCGACATCGCGCAGATACTTGCCCCAGCCCGCGATCATGCCGAACGACGGCGCGTTCTCGATGACGTTGCCGGTAACGGCTGTATCGGCCTCGACATAGATGCCGATACCGGCGTCGTCGTCTGGTGCGGTGCCGATCGGACGCTTCGGCAACAGGTTGCGGATGATGTTGCCCTGCACGACGGCGATCCGGCCGCCCTCGTTGAAGTTGCAGACGGAGACGCCGACCGCCGCGCCGTCCACGGTGTTGTTGGCGATCACCGCGCCCTCGAAGGCGAATTCGGAATACAGCGCCACTTCGCGCACGCCGCTGACGCTGTTGCCGGTGATCTGGATGTTCGACGCCGAGTTGCCGCGCACGGCGGAGTAATCGCAATCGCTGATGCGGTTGCCGCTGATGATGACATTGCCGGCACGAAACGCGTTGATGGCGTTGCCGTACTGGCCGGAGCCGCCAGGGCCGGCTTTGATATGTTCGATGCGGTTGCCGGTGACGATCGAGCCGTCGTCGCCGATGGCGGTGCGCAGGATCTCGATGCCGTTGTCGCTGGCGTCCAGAATGGTGTTGCGCGCGACCGTCAGCCCGAGCGCGTCGAACGAGACAATGGCGGTGCTCGCGGTTTGCACGATGACGTTGCCGCTGATCTCGCCCGCGACATTTTCGAGCCGGATGCCGTCGCGGCCGCTTCCGGTGATTTCGCAATCGAGAATCCGGACATCGCGCCCGCCACGGCAATGGATGAGGCCGCGCCGCTCGGGCAGGGGGATGCCGCCGCCGTCAAGCGTAAGGTTGCTGAGGCCGATGTGGTCGGCGCCCTCAGTCGACAAGAGCGAGGCGCCGCCGCTGAACATCAGCGTGGTCGCGCCGCGCACGCCGATGAGTTGCGAACCCTTGGTGAGTTGCAGCGCTCCGGTGCGGTAGACGCCGGGCGGCAGCGCAAGCGGAGCGTTGGCGCGGGCGGCCTCGTCGATCGCCCGTTGCAGCGCGCGGGTCTGGTCGTCGGGTGAATTCGGCCGCACCCCGTAATGGGTGGCGTCGCGCCCGAGCGTCGATGTCAGCGGGGCTGCGCGGGCGGCGCCTGATGGCATCGCCAGGGCGCCGGCGACGCCTGCGGCGGAAGCTCCGAGGATATGGCGGCGGCGGATATCCATTGGTTGCGCGGTTCCAGTGCGCGAAGCGAAACGCTTCCCGTCAGAATGTAACGCGGAAACAGCGTGACGCCGGGGCGGGCGGCGACGGACGCGCGCGATTGTTGGCGACAGGGTTAACGCGGCGGCGTCTGGACCACAGGATTATGCGACACGAACAGCCGCCCGCGCTCGACGGCGATCACGATGGCAAGCGAGGCCAGCGTGCAAAGGAAAGCGCCGGTCGCGAACGGCAGCATGGTGCCGTTGAAGTCCTGCCCGATCAGCGCGCCGACGCCGCTGCCGATCAGCGTGGTGATCGAGCCGAACAGCGACGAGGCGGTTCCGGCGATGTGGCCCTGCGGCTCCATCGCGAGCGCGGTAAAATTCGAGAACATCAGCCCGAACGCGAACATGGTGCCGATCGCCAGTACCATATACACCGGAAACGATAGCCACCCCTGCCACGCCGCGAGCAGCGTCAGTGCCGCGATCACCACCGATCCCGTCAGTGCGCCGTGCGAAATCACCCGCATGCCGAACCGGCCGACGATACGCGAGTTCAGGAAACCCGCGGCGGCGATGCCGACGGCGATTGCGGCGAAGGCGAGCGGAAAATAGTCGCCGAGGCCGTAGATCCCGGTGAAGATCTGCTGCGAGCAGAACACGTAGGCGAACAGCACGCTCTGGATGCCGCCGGCGGCGAGCGCATAGCCGATGGTCTGCCGGTTGGTCACGGTCTGGCGGAATGCGTCGAAAACGCTCGCGGCGGTCAGCGGCTTGCGTCCCGCCTCGGGAAGGGTTTCCGGCAGCCGGATCGCGCACCACAGCAGCGCAAGCAGACCGTAGACCGTCAGCACGACGAAGATGCCGCGCCACGCCGCGAACAGCAGGATCGCCTGGCCGAGCGACGGCGCAAGGACGGGCACTGAGATAAAGATCATCATCGCCAGCGACATCACGCTCGCCATCCGCCGTCCGGCGTAGCAGTCGCGCACGATCGAGGTGGCGATGACGCGGGCGGCCGAGCTTCCGATGCCCTGCAGCAAACGCGCCAGCAGCATCATTTCAAACGATGGTGCGATCACCGACAGCAGGCCCGCGGCGCTGTAGACCAGCATTCCGCCGATCAGGATCGGGCGGCGGCCGAAGCGGTCCGATAGCGGCCCCATGATGAACTGGCCGGCGCCGAAGCCGGCCAGATACACCGAGATCACGGCCTGGACGTGATTGGGATTGGCGATCGCGTAGGCGGCGCCGACGTCCGGCATCGCCGGCAGCATCATGTCGGTCGCGATCGGGTTCAGCGCCATGATGCAAGCGACGAGGGCGACGAACTCGGGAAACCCCCTCGGCTGATGGGCTCGTGACACCCATCCGTCCACACTGGCGTCGGTCATCGATTTATCTCGGAAGATCGGTACGCAGCCCCATCGATGCCGCTGCTGCGCTGCACAATGCCTGTTTCGGACGTGGCTGTCCACCGCCGGGCAGGGGACGGCCGTCACAATCGGCGTGGATTCCAGGCGCGGTCCGCCTGCCGTGCCGCTTTCGCCATCTCCAGCAGCATCGCCTCGCTGGCATCGACGAGATGGTCAAGCGTGAGGCCGCCGGGGACGCGGGCCGAGCCGTCGCGCCTCAGCGGCGGAACATGAACGAAGGCGGCCAGGCGCGTTCCCGTTCGATGATGAGTGGCCTCGATGGCGCGCCAGCAGAGGTAATTGCAGAGATAGCTGCCGGCGTCGCGCGAGGCGCGCGCGTCGATGCCGGTCGCCAGCGCCGCGCGCAGCAGCCTGAAGACATGCGGTCCGAAGGTGCGCGCGTCCGCGGTGCCCGCGATTGATCTTTTGCCCACCCGCGTGCCGCCCTGGTCCGGCCAGATCGTCGTCACCGCATTGCGCGCGCGGGTTTCGATCTGCAGCCAGGGTGTGCGCGCCGCGAGGCCGAACATCAGCAGAGCGTGCGGACGATGTGCTGCAAGAAGTTGCGGCAGTTCGCGATCCACCGTCGCGTAAGCGACATCGAAGATGTGGGTTGCAATCGCGACATCATCCAGCGCGGGCCGGCGCAGCTTCGCGAGCCGCTCGACCAGCGGCATGGTCGGATTGAACGCCGCGCCGGGGAAGGGGCCGAAACCGGTGACGAGGATGCGAAGATTGCCGGTCATAGTGATCGGGGTCAGGGAGTCCCATCATCCTGCTGCTCAGCGAAGGCCGGATGGGCGATTACGCCGTGCGATTGCAGCATAAAACAGCGCTTTGGAAAACGACTGGCGCTCGCAACTGCGGATAGAATGCAAGATGATCGCGTCTGCAGCGATAGCCGGCCTTAGACGGGGGCAAGCCGCCAAACCCCCTTGTGAATATCGAAGCGGACCGCGCCGTCGTCGCGCATCTTCAACAGAAGCGACTGGCAGTCGTCTTGATTTCGAATGTTGACTCTCTTCATAACCTCGAAAACCTTCAGCGGCTTTTCACGCAGGGCTTCCAAAATCTTCTGTCTATCAGTCTGCATTGTGTTCCTCGGATCGACGTAGCCAACGTAGCGCGATCAATGATCGCGACGCAAGCTTCGTAGACGCGAGTTCGTAATGGTCGAGCTGGGTACCGGGATCATCCGAAGGACTGCCGCGAACGACAGATTACTGCAGCGGTACTGGCGGTCGGGGGACGCTGCTTTCAAGGGGCAAGGTTCATCGCGGCTTGCCCTGGGATGCGTCGTTCGGCGGTCTCGACGAAGGCAAAGCGGTGCGGCAGCATAACGTGGTCTCGAAGCGTCGAACCAGCGATTTTGGAAGCACCGTCGTATTGATATAAGTTGGAGATAGAGGTTGGATCAAATTCGCATGGAGATACTCTGACCTGAGTCCTTGTCTTGACTATCCGCATTTTACGATAAGATAATCTGTGAGATAGAGGCGCCGGAACCAAGGAGCGACGGACCATGGGCATCAAGCGTAGAGATTTCGTCAAGGGGTGCGCAGCGGCCTCTGTCCTGTTGCTGCCGGGCATTGCCAGCGCCGCGAAAGGCGAGAACGCGTATAACGCACCGGTCTCAGGTGATGATTTGCACATCGACGATTTGCACATCGAGAAATCGATCAAGGCGAGCTTCGGCGGCGGCTTTTCGGTACGGGCTCATACCCGGTCAGACGGACTGACCCACGCCGACATCGAACATTTTGGCAACCGGTACGCGGTCGCCTCTGCGGACATGCTGGACTGGAAGATCGTCGGGTCCTCTCTGAGCAACCCCGGCCTCGCATCCTCCTCCAGCAGATTGTCGATCTCTATGGTGTGAGAGCACCTGATATCAGAGTACTTGGATATCGACGGCTGAATGTTCTTTGCAGCGCCGAGTTAATAACAGCAATTTGTAGAGGTGATGAGCCGTGGCCGAGACGATCAAGAGCATTCGCATCCACCCCGGTATCGGCATTGCCCGCTTGGGGAACAGTGACGAGTTTTACATCGGTCCCGAAGCGCCAGGGGTTGTGGTCGATCCGGGCGGTAACGGCGGACCGGGGCCGAACGGTGGAACCTACCGCGACAGCGGGGCGCGGTTGAAACGCCAGGCGCAGCGGTATCGCGTGTATGCCTACGATGCCGATGACAAGGTCGTCGCTGAACTCACGTCGGATTCGGATCTGGTCCAAACCGTGCGCTGGCGAGTTCATGTCAGGAACATGAAAGCGGCGAATTACGCGTTTGAGGGTGCGTATCTGTTCGACCCCGACAAGTTGCGAAACCCGTCCATCCAACCCGGTAAGAAGCCGATCGAGCGTGATCAGCTCATCATCGATCCCGGTGTGCATACGATCGCCTCCGGGCAGGCCGGACCGGTCGTCATGAAGGGTGATGTTTTCACGGGCATCGAGAAAGGGACGTTGCCGGGCGAGTTGCGTTTCGAAGGTTTCACGCCGAAGGATCCTTCGAAGGAAGTTGAGGTCACTTATAAAGCCGCCAAGGGTATCGAGCTTGGGCAGCTTCGCCTGGATTCCAAGGACCGTCTGCTGTTCGTTCCGGCGCCCGGGAAAGGCGAATGCGTCACGACACCCAAGGTGGTGTTGTCGAACCCGAGTGAAACAATGACCCCTCCGAACGGTCCGGAGGATGGTAAAAATCCGCTGACGAACCAGTTTGCCTATTTCAACATTCCGGGGTGGTGGGACGACACCTGCGGTGGTGAAATCGACGTCACGGTCACGCTCAAGGACGGCACCGTCTTGAGCACACGCGACAACGTGACATCGGCGACGGACGACGGTACGCGCAATCCGCGTGCGGGGGCATGGATCGTCACCGCGCCACCGAAGTTTTCACCCTACATGTACCATGTGGTGTCCATTCTGGATCGCGTCTACGAGGCTTTCCCCGAGGCTTACCCGTACGCCAAGCAGAAGACGAATTTCTACCGCGACGTTTATCCGATCTTCGCCAAGGCGGTTAACTACAGTTGGGTGAACGCGGCGGCGGGCGGCGTCACGCCTGAAACCAAGGATCGCGCCCATGGCCCGAAGCAGCCGGGCAACCTGCTCAACAACGAGTACATGGCCGCTTTCACCGATCCGAGCGAGACCAGCAAGGCGACACGGCAGATGATCTATGGTCTGATGCGACATGCGCCCGGAAAGCGCGGACGGCTGGTCGATTCGCTGATGCCGCCGCCACCGGAGCGCCCGACCAGCTGGAAGAACGACGAATTCAAGCGCGACGAAGAAGACTTCAAGATGCCCAAGCTGTGGGGCACCGGGGGCAAGCCGGCGCAGAATAAGCAATTGGGTGTCAGTTTCCCGGATCAATTTTTGAGCCTGACCGACTGGCAACTCAATCACTTGAAGGAATGGGCAGACGGGAATTTCGAAGTCGGCGTGCCACTTAAGCCCGCCGCCCTTGAGTCGTTGCCGCTGGCTGAGCAGCCGCATGCCCTGGACAGTTCGGCGCTCGAACCCACGATCGGCGGCGGCTTCCACCCCGGCATCGAATTCCCGTACCTGATCATCTATCGGGAAAATTTCGCCGAGGGCTTTCGCGTCAACAAAGGTATCGAGCCCGGCTCGGTCGCTGCCTATATGTCGAGCCCGTGGCAGGGCGACTTCTGGTCCTGCGACGTATTATGGTGGCCGACACAGCGGCCGGATGTCGTTTTCGAATACGACAAGAAGAACCGGACCCGAACCCACAGAGAATGGTTCCGCGGCTACGATGAACACGGCGAACCGCTATCGTCCACCGATGGTTACCACCAGATGGCCTATGCCTGGCCAAAACTGGGGATGGTGCTGCCGGTCAAGAATGAGGACGGCAGCTACCTGAAAGACAACGGCCAGATCGTGTTCGCCGAACAGGAGCGCGATCCGGCGTTGAACCGGCCGCCCGCCAAGAGCGATAACAAGAGCAATAACAAGAGCAAATAATTCGTGCCATCGACGCCGGTGCTCGACCGGACCAGTCCAACATGGGACGTCGTCATTGTCGGCTCCGGACCTGCGGGCGCCGCAACCGCCATCACGCTGGCCAGATACGGCCAGCGTGTGTTGTTGGTGGAGAAACGCGGATCCCCCAGATTCAAACTGGGCGAGTCCTTGCCGCCGACCTCGATCGGTCTGGTCAAACACTTCCTGGCAGACCCTGACGGGCCGGAGCAGCAACTTCCCGGCCTTTTCAATACCGCCGGCAACGTCTCGCTATGGGCGACCGGGCAGGCCGATATCACGGACTTTTTCTTCACGTCGACCGGCCACGGCCTCTGCGTCGACCGATTGGCTTTCGATGAAGCCCTGCGCACCACTGCGGTCGCGGCTGGTGCGACCTTGCTTAGGGGTGTCGGCTTCCAATCCTGTGCGCGTATCGCTGACGGTTCTTTCAATTGGCAGCTCACGCTCAGCTCGGGCGCGGGGACGCGGCAGCATCGCGCCCGTTATCTTGTCGACTGTTCCGGCCGGCCCGCAGTCGTGGCCAGGTCCCTCGGTGTCCCGACCGTCCCCAACGACGACCGGTTGTTCGCCTATGCGCAATGGTTTTCCTGCACCAGTGCAGATGATGACCGCTATACCCGGATCGAGGCCGCGCCGCACGGCTGGTGGTACAGCAACCGTTTGCCGAGCACCGAAGGCAGCGAGACCAGGCGACTGGTGGTTTGGCACACCGACAAGGACCTGCCGGCAGCAAAGATGGCTGCGTATCGGCAAGGCTTCGAGCAGTTGCTGGACGACTCGACGCATATCGCGCCATTGCTCAGAGCCAGAGGCTATCACCCTTGCGGGACAATCCGCGGCGCACCGGCCAACAGCCAGCGCTTACGAGACTTCTGCGGTGACGCCTGGATGGCGGTAGGCGATGCGGCGCAGGCCTATGATCCGCTGTCGTCGCAAGGCATCGACAAGGCGCTCAGGACGGCCAGCCACGCCGGACACATGATCCATTACGCGCTGACAGATTGTCCGCAGGGTGGGGCGGGATTGGACAGCCGCAATGCGTACGTCCAGCAATACGATGAGCAACAGCGCCAACTCTGGCAAGCGTACTTGTCGCAACGAGACTACTACTATGGCATTCAGCCCCGCTGGCCGGATCAGCCGTTCTGGCAACGCCGGCGGCTATTGGCGAATGAAGCGACCGGATAGTCTCCTGCCTTAACCCACACGGGGAGCGGGAAGAAAATTCACCGCAGCAACTCCGCGATCTGGTCCGCCGCCAGCGCCGGCGTGATGCGGCCGCCGGCGACCGCGGCCTCGGTCGCCTTCACTTTGGCGCGGATCGCGGCGTCGCCGCGCAGGCGCGCCTTGAAGCGATCCTCGAACATCGACCACATCCATTTCACCTGCTGCTGGCTGCGTCGCTGCGCGAATTCGCCCGACGCATTCATCGCCGCGCGATGGTCGAGCACCTTTTGCCAGAGCGTGTCGATGCCTGATCCGGTCAGCCCGGAGTAGGTCAGCACCGGCGGATGCCAGTGCTCGGAGCGGGGGCTGAGAATACGCAGCGCGCTGCGATATTCCGCCGCCGCCCGGTTGGCGCGCCCGACATTGTCGCCATCGGCCTTGTTGACCGCGATCATGTCGGCGAGTTCGACAATGCCCTTCTTGATGCCCTGCAATTCGTCGCCGGCGCCGGGCAGCATCAAGGCGAGGAAGAAATCCGTCATGTCGCAGACCGCGGTCTCCGACTGCCCGGTGCCGACCGTCTCCACCAGCACCACGTCGAAGCCCGCCGCCTCGCACAACAGCATCGCCTCGCGCGTCTTCGCAGCGACGCCGCCGAGCGTGCCGGCGGCGGGCGAGGGACGGATGTAGGCCGCTTCCGCCGCCGACAGCCGCGCCATCCGCGTCTTGTCGCCGAGGATCGAGCCGCCGCTGCGCACCGAGGACGGGTCCACCGCCAGCACCGCGATACTGTGGCCGTGCTCGATCAAGTACATGCCGAGCGCGTCGATGGTGGTGGACTTGCCGACGCCGGGCGAGCCGGTGATGCCGACGCGGATGGCGGCGCCGGTCGCAGGCAGCAGTTCCTGCACCAGTTCGCGCGCGGCGGCCTCGTGATCGGCGCGGCGGCTCTCGATCAGGGTGATGGCGCGCGCCAGCGCCGCGCGTCGGCCGGCGCGGATGTCGGCGGCGAGACCTGGAATTGCAAGCGGGCGGTTCATTGGCGCCCAAGCTTCGCGCCCGAAGGCTGGTTGCCGGCGAAGATCGCAAGGCCCTGCGGTGAGAGATAGGCCTTGAACGTCTCCCACGGCACGAACACGGTATATGGTCCTTCTGCGTAAGGTCCGACCGCGTAGGGCGAATAATGAAACTTCAGGCCGGCGCTTTTGTCGGCGATGGTGGACGGCGCGAGCGATACCGCGCCGACTTTCAACAGTGTCGGCTCAACGCCCTTGTACCAGTCGATGGTGCCGGAATCGTCGATGCCGCGCTCTTTTTTCTCGGCCTGGACGGCGGCGATGGCGGCCGCGCGCAGCGCTTTCAGCGTCGGGCCATTATCTGCGGTTTCCTTAAAGAAGGGACGCACGCTGATCTGCTTCTTCGCCTCATCGTCCCACAGGATGGTATCGATGAAGGTGTTGGGATGCGCCCCGCCGGTATAGACATAGTCGATGCGCACGATGCTGACGTAGCGCTCTCCCGCCTTCGCGGTCTGGCTGTAGCCGCGTTCAAACACCCAGGCGCGACCGTCGCGGAATAGTTCCGGCGCGGTCTTGAATTCCTTCGCGGCCTCCACGCGGTTCTTCTCGATCCAGCGCTTGCCTTCCGCAAGCAGGTTGTCGGCCAGCGGAGCGTTGGCCCGGATCGTGCCGTCGAGCGTGATGCTGGCGTCGATGTATTTGGTCTTGACGGTGAAGTCAGGATTCGGCTCGGCAGCGAGGCTGCCATTGACGCACGCAAGCGCCACGAGTCCGCCGAACAGGGCGCGTCGGATGAGTGATTTCGCTGAAGTTGAGGTGAGACTGATCATGGCACCATTCATCGTCATGGCTGGGCATAGCCGTTCGAAGAACGGCGTCGCTTCCGCTCGCCTAGATCACGATGATTTGGATCGAATCGATCCAAAATCATGAACGTGATCGATTCCAATATTTTAGAGCGGGATGCGGGCGGAAAACCGCTACACACTTTTCCTCATCCCGCTCTATGTCCCGGCCATCCACGACCGGGATTCCCGGATCATACGAAGACGTGGGTGCCCGCGACAAGCGCGGGCATGGCAGTGGCACAAATGGCGAAGAAAACGCGCTGAGTTCGCGCTACCCCGCCGCCTCGTTGTGGCCGAGCCGCGCGTTGAGCTTGCGGATCAATTCTTCCGCCGCCTCGGCGATCACCGTACCCGGCGGGAAGATCGCTTCGGCGCCGGCCTTATAGAGCGCGTCGTAGTCCTGTGGCGGCACCACGCCGCCGACGATGATCATGATGTCGTCACGGCCGTGGCTTTTCAGCGCGGCCTTCAATTCCGGCACGGTGGTCAAGTGCGCGGCGGCGAGCGAGGACACGCCAAGGATGTGCACGTCGTTTTCCACCGCCTGCCGCGCGGCTTCTTCCGCTGTTGCAAACAACGGTCCGATATCGACGTCGAAGCCGATATCGGCGAAGGCGGACGCGATCACCTTCTGGCCGCGGTCGTGGCCGTCCTGGCCGATCTTGGCGACGAGGATGCGCGGGCGGCGGCCCTCGGCCTCCTCGAAGGCGTCGATCAGCGCCTGCACTTTCGAAACCTTGTCGGACATGGCGGCCGCCTCACGCTTGTAAACCCCGGTGATGGATCTGATTTCGGCGCGATGCCGGCCGAACACCTTCTCCATCGCGTCGGAAATTTCGCCCACGGTGGCCTTGGCGCGCGCCGCGTCGATGGCGAGCGCCAGCAGGTTGCCGTTGCCGTCGCCGGCCGAGCGCGTTAGCGCCGCGAGGGCGGCATCGACGTCTTCCTGCTTGCGCTCGCTGCGCAACCGTTTCAGCTTGTCGATCTGCAAGCGCCGCACCGTCGAATTGTCGACCTTCAGCACGTCGATCGGCGCCTCGTTCTCCGGCCTGTATTTGTTGACGCCGATTACCGCCTGCTTGCCGGCATCGATCCGCGCCTGCGTCCTGGCGGCCGCCTCCTCGATGCGTAGCTTCGGTATGCCGGCCTCGATGGCTTTGGCCATGCCGCCGAGTTCCTCGACTTCCCGGATATGGCCCCACGCCTTCACGGCGAGATCATGCGTGAGCCGCTCGACATAATAGGAGCCGCCCCAGGGATCGATGATGCGCGTGGTGCCGCTCTCGTGCTGCAGGAAAAGCTGGGTATTGCGGGCGATGCGGGCGGAGAAGTCGGTCGGCAGCGCCAGCGCCTCGTCGAGCGCGTTGGTGTGCAGCGACTGGGTGTGACCTTGCGTCGCCGCCATCGCCTCGATCGCGGTGCGGATCACGTTGTTGAAGACGTCCTGCGCGGTCAGCGACCAGCCGGAGGTCTGGCAATGGGTGCGCAAGGAGAGCGAACGCGGATTCTTCGGATTGAAGGGCTTCATGAGCTTGGCCCACAGCAGCCGCGCGGCGCGCATCTTGGCGACTTCCATGAAGAAGTTCATGCCGGTCGCCCAGAAGAACGACAGCCGCGGCGCGAAACGGTCGATATCGAGCCCGGCCGCGAGTCCGGCTCGGACATATTCGACGCCGTCGGCAAGCGTATAGGCGAGCTCGAGGTCCTGCGTCGCGCCGGCTTCCTGCATGTGGTAGCCGGAGACGGAAATGGAGTTGAACTTCGGCATCTTTCGGGAGGTGTAGGCGAAGATGTCGGAGACGATCCGCATCGAGGGTGCAGGTGGATAGATGTAGGTGTTGCGCACCATGAATTCTTTGAGAATGTCGTTCTGGATGGTGCCCGACAGGCTCGAAGGCGGCACGCCCTGTTCCTCGGCGGCGACGACGAACAGCGCCAGGATCGGCAGCACCGCGCCGTTCATGGTCATCGACACGCTCATCCGGTCGAGCGGGATGCCGGCGAACAGCGTGCGCATGTCGTAGATGGAGTCGATAGCGACGCCCGCCATGCCGACGTCGCCCGACACGCGGGGGTGATCCGAGTCGTAGCCGCGATGGGTGGCGAGGTCGAACGCGACCGACAGTCCCTTCTGGCCGGCGGCGAGGTTGCGGCGATAGAAGGCGTTGGAATCCTCGGCCGTCGAGAACCCCGCATATTGCCTGATGGTCCAGGGCTGGTTGACATACATGGTCGGGTAGGGACCGCGTAAGTAAGGCGCGATGCCGGACCATCTGTCGAGGAAGTCGATGCCATCGAGGTCGGTTTCGCCGTAGGTGGATTTGACCGGGATGCCCTCGGGTGTCAGCCACGGTTCTGCATTGCCGGCGGCGGCGGGCGCCGCGACCGGCGCGAAGGCGACATCGGCGAAATTCGGAATGCGGGTCATCGTCATTCAGTCGTGGTCCGGGTGCTGATGGCTGATGATGCTCGCCATCTTCTCCGGCCCGTAATTTTCGATTGTGGTATGGCTCGGCAGGTTGACGATGGTCACGACCCAGCCGAGCCGGGACTCGGTGCCATATTGCCGGGTCGGCACGAGCAGATCGGGCCGGTCGAAAGCGCCGGTCATGATCTCGATGCACGGGCCGCCGATGCGGCTGAAACTCAATGGCGTGCCGCAGGCGGCGCAGAAAGCGCGTTCCGCGATGGAGGACGAGCGAAACGTCGCCGGCGTGCCTCTGGTCCAGCGAAAGTTCGCGCGCGGAATATCGGCGAGAGACGCAAACGGCGCGCCCGAGGCCTTCTGGCACATGCGGCAGTGGCAGATGCTGATCCACGCCGGTTGGGCCGTCAGCGCGAAGCGGATCGCGCCACACTGGCAGCCGCCGGTCAGCGACGGTTTTGCGTGGTCGTTCATCGTTGCTCCAGTCGCCGCCAGGCGTCGCTCAACACCGCCAATGCATCGCCGCCCGCGAAGATGAAATCCTGCACGCCGGCCGAGCGCAGCGCAGTTTCCAGCTTTCCCGGCGGCCCTGCCAGATAGATATGGCGTGCGCCCGCGGCATGAAAGGCCTGCACCGCGGCGGCCGCCTGATCGGCATAGACATGGTCCGAAGAGCACAGGCAGACCAATTGTGCGCCGGACGCCCTGAAGGCGGCGGCGAGGGCGGCTGTCTTTACGTCGAGAGGTGAGGGAGGATCGACCGCCTCGATGCCGCCGGTCTCGAAGAAGCTCCGGGCGAAGGTGGCGCGCGCGGTAAAGTCGGCGGCGGTGCCGAGAGTGGCGAGAAAGACTTTCGGCCGCGCGCCGATCGCTGCAAGCATCGCATCGGAGCGGTCGCGTAGCTTTTCATAGGGTGCGGCGAGCCGCATCGGCGCCAGCGCATCGAATTTGATTTTTGTCTCGCCGTAGGGCGCGAGTATGACCGGCTTCGCATCCAGCACTTCTGGAGGCTTCTCATGCAGGTTGGGAAATTCGCTGGCGCCGGTGAGCACGTCGCGCCGTTTTGCGACATTGGCCTCGCGCGCCGCGCGAGTCGCGACAACATTGCGCTGAATGAGGCTTTGCGTCAGCGCCGCGAACGCCCCACCTGCTTTCTCTATCTCCTGAAACAACGCCCAGGCTGCTTCGCAAAGCTGCCGCGTCAGCGTCTCGATGCCGCCTGAACCTGCCGCCGGATCGGCCACTTTGGCGAGGCTGGATTCCTCCAGCAGAATGAACTGCGTGTTGCGGGCGATGCGGCGCGCGAAGTCGTCGGGCAGGCCCAGCGCCAGCGTATGCGGCAGCACGGTGAGGCTGTCGGCGCCGCCGAGCCCTGCCGAAAACGTGGCGATGGTGGCGCGCAGCATATTCACGTAAGGGTCGCGCCGGGTCAGCATCCGCCACGCGGTCTCGGCGGCGATGAACAACGGCTTTGGCGCGAGGCCGCAAGCCTGCTCGATCCGCGCCCACAACAGCCGCAACGCGCGGAATTTGGCCAGCGTCAGAAACTGGTCGGCGTCGGCGCTGAGCCGCGCGTAGATCAGGCCGCGCGCATTCTCGAGCGCGGTCCCGGCGCTTTCGAGGCCACGGAGATATGCGACCGCCGATGCCAGCACGAAGGCGAGTTCCTGCGCCTCCGATCCGCCGGCGTCGTGGATCACCCGGCCGTCGGCGACAATGAAGGGACCCTTGAAGCCCGCGGCGGCGAGACTGTTCGCAGCACCGGCCACCACTGGGATGATTTCGGGCCACGTATACGGACTCGATCCCGACACCGCGCAGGCGCCGAGCGGATCGAGACCGAAGCGGATATCGCAGGCGGCGGGATCGATGTCCTTGCCCTTGACGTAATCGGCGAGATGGATCGCGGCCATCCGCGACTGCGGGCCGATCTGCAACGCGATGGAGATGCCTGCGTCGAGAAAAACGCCATCGAGAATTTTCGCGATAGCCTCCGGGGTCGGCGGCAGCCCGAACCCGTGCGCGCCATTGGCGCCAGCGAACACCAGCGTCAGGCCGCCAGCGCCGTTGTCGAGGTCGTGCAGCGCCTGCGCGTTGGCCTGAGCGGCGTCGGGATGATCGATCCGCTGCATGATCCGCCATGGCACTGCTGCAGCGCGACCGCCGATCGCGTGCGCGTTCTGTGCGCGCGGATAGATCGGTTCGATCCTGAGACCGTCATAGGTCCTGGCGACCAGCTTCTCAAAGGGCGCGCCTTTCAGGACGCCATCGACCAGCTTGCGCCAGTCGGCGGCGGTAGCCGGTGCGAAATCGGCGGCCAGCGGCGGATCGGCAACGGCGTCGTCGGGGGCAGCGGGCATTGGTGCGCTCGTCTCCGGAAACCCGGTTGCCAGAGTCCGACTCAACTGCGTTGAATCAGACTCTGGCCTTAATCTTTTTGATCGAGCATGATCTTATCCGAAAACCGGTTTCCACTTTTCGGGGTCATGTTCCAGTGCAAAATGCCATGAGGCGGCGGACAAGCCAAACGGTCGTTTGCGGCCAGGCGTTGACGGTCAAGCATTAACGGCCAAGTCAGTCGAGGTCGGACAGGCGCTCGATTCCGGCGGTCGATACCCCAGCCAGCGCCGCGGCTGGCGTTCGCCCCGCGATTATGCGATCCGGCGCGATTTCTGCAAGCGGAACCAGCACGAACGCGCGCTCGAACAGGCGCGGATGCGGCAACGTCAACTCCGGCTTGTCGAGGACGGCATCGTCATAGGCGATCAGATCGAGGTCCAGCGTACGCGGACCCCAGCGTGTCTCCTTGCTGCGGTCGCGGCCGAATTTTTTCTCGATCTTGTGCAGCGTGAACAGCAGCGCGTGCGGGTCGAGGCGGGTATCGATCTCGATGCAGGCGTTGACGAAACGATCCTGATTTTCCTCGCCCCATGGCGGGGTGGCGTAGTCGGACGAGCGGGCGACGAGCGCGGCCTGCGTCATGCCGCAGATATTGGCGATGGCTTTGCGAAAAGTCTGCCGGACGTCTCCGACATTGCCGCCGAGCGCAATCAGGACACTGGCCATGGCGACATGCTATCCCCTGTTGCGGGTGAGGGTGACGCCAACGTCGTCGAAGATCGCCGCGATCGGGGCATGCGGCTTGTGCACGGTGACCGTGATCGTGCTGATGCGCGGAAATGCCGCCAGCACCGCGTCGGCGACGGCGCCCGCGGCGCGTTCGAGCAGCTTGTAGTTGGCATCCTTGAATGCGGCGCTGGCCGTCGCCACCACATTGGAATAGGACACGGTATCGACGAGGCGGTCGGTCCGGGAGGATTCCGACATATCGGTCGACAGTTCGAGGTCGATCACGAAGCGCTGGCCGACTTCCGTCTCGTGCTTCATGACGCCGTGCTGCGCATGGATCACAAGGCCGTGGATAAAGATCGTACCGGTCATGGTCTGATGATCCTGACTATTGGTCCGATTCTAACATTCGCATCCCGTTTCAGCGCGTCTTTTTGCGAATGTTAGAATCGAAGGACCACTAGCAAATATAAGTTCTAGTGGAGTTTTGAATTTGACATTCGCGTCCGGGCCGCGCGGGTGGGTCGCAAATGTCAAATTCACTCCACTATGTCCTGGAATCGATGGCTTGCGCCACGCGCAGCGCTTGCACCGTGTCCGCCACATCATGCGTGCGGATGATGCGCGCACCGCCTCGTGCTGCGATCAGATGCGCGGCGAGCGAGCCGCCAAGCCGCTCCTTCGGCTCCGACGGCACCACCGTGCTGATGAAACGCTTGCGCGACGCGCCCACCAGAACCGGCAAGCCGAATTTCTGCAGTTCGTCGAGCCGGGCCAGCGCAATCATGCTCTGTTCTTGCGTTTTGCCGAAACCGATGCCCGGATCGAGGACGACATGGCCTGCCGGGATTCCGGCTTTCGCCGCGATCTCCAGCGATCGTTCGAAGAACGCCGCGATGTCCCGCATGATGTCGAGGGCGGCGTCGGGCTTGTCGCGGTTATGCATCACGATGACGGGCGCATTGTGCGCGGCGACCACGCGCGCCATGTCCGGATCGCGCTGCAAGCCCCAGACGTCGTTGGCGATCGCGGCTCCGCTACCGAGCGCCCAGGCAACGATCGACGACTTCATGCTGTCGATGGACACAGGCGTGCCCAGCGCGACCACCGCGGCCAGCACCGGCTTCAGCCGCCGCATCTCCTCGTCGTGCGAGACCGGCTGCGATCCGTAGGGGCGGGTGGATTCGGCACCGACGTCGATGATGTCGGCCCCTTCCGCGATCATGCGACGCGCCTGCGCCAGCGCCTGGTCGGGCGTGATGAATTGACCACCGTCGGAGAACGAGTCGGGGGTGACGTTCAAGACCCCCATGACCGCCGGATATGGCCGCGACAGCAGCCCATGCAGCACCGGATGACGCGTGTCATCCGTTATATCTCTGGATATGGAACCTGCCGCGGTCATGCGCTGGCTTTGCGCGGTCCCGGACATGGTGTCAAGGCGCGAAAAAGCCTCTTCGGAGGCGCAGGAGGGGCGGCTCAATAGGTGATCTTGAGCGGAAGCTTGCGCGCTTGCGCGATCAGATCGCCGATCGACTTCTCCGACGGCAGAACGCTGACGAACTTGCGCCTGGTGTTCACGTCCTTCATGGCCTGAGCCAGACGAGCCGGGTTGCGATGCGTCAATTCCCGTACCGTGGTGACGCCGGCCGCGCGCAGCAGCTTGGTCTTGCCGTTGCCCATCCCCGGGATACGCATGTAGTCGGCGAGATTGGCCCACTCCAGCAGTTGCTGTTCGCTGAATCCGGTCTTGGCGGCGAGCGCCTTGCGGCCTTTCGAGGTGCTGGCCGCTTCAAGGTAGGCATCTGTCGTCCGGATGCCGACGGACCTCAGCTTCTTGGCGTCGACGGCACTCAGACCTTCGAGCTTGGAGATTGGATATGTCATGGCGTTCAGGAATACGAAGGTGCTTGATACGAATCGGCGAAGGTCCGGCATCCCGGAAACGATCGCGTCCGTTCGGCCGCGTTTCCCGCGCCAGCTTTCGTGCCGATCAGTGATTGAACCTTGTCGGCAAGTCCTTCCTTGCGCTGAAAGTCCGGGATCGTGCCGACGGTTGTTCGCGCGACAGCGGAATCGGTGCCGGCTCTCGCGGCACGCCGCTCGACCAGTTCGTTCATGGTACCCCGCCTCCACCGGTTGATTGCCGGCTCATTTGTTTATGCTTTCATCTTGCTACTCCTGCGATGCGAAATACAAGCGATGAGGCCGAACAAACAACGATTGACGTGCAATCGCATGACGAGTGTTGCCGAGATGCAAGACCGACTGCCTGATTCATGCCAAAAACATCGCGAGTCACCGTCATTTGCAGGGTGGAGCACAGCTACGAGGATGGTCCGCGATCGTTCTGCGCGATGATTTCGAGCGCCTCGCGGCTGTTCGCCGGTTTCAATCGGTACAGAACATGAAGTAGGATGATGCTGCTCGGCGAGATCACGAAGAGGCGATCATGGCGGAAACCGCGACCGGGATCGGCGATACCGATCACAGCATATTCATCGGCAAAGGCGAGCAGCCGGCATGGCTGACGTTGGGTCTCGCCAACCGGCACGGTCTTGTCACCGGCGCCACGGGAACAGGAAAAACCGTATCGCTCCAGGTGATGGCGGAAGGATTTTCTCGCGCGGGCGTGCCGGTATTCGCCGCCGATATCAAGGGCGACCTGTCCGGTATCTCGGAGCCCGGCGAAGCCAAGGACTTCATTCTCAAGCGCGCCAAGGATATGGGCCTTGCCTTCCAGCCCGATCAGTTCTCGACGATTTTCTGGGATGTTTTCGGCGAGCAGGGCCATCCGGTGCGCGCGACCGTCTCGGAAATGGGTCCGCTGCTGCTGTCCCGCATGATGGATCTGAACGACGTTCAGGAGGGTGTTCTCAACATTGCCTTCCGGGTGGCGGACGAACAGGGACTGCTGCTGCTCGACATGAAAGATCTTCGGGCCATCCTCGCCTTTATCGCCGAACACGCCGCCGACCTGACGACACAATACGGGAATGTCTCGAAACAGACCGTGGGGACCATCCAGCGCCAGCTTCTGGTGCTCGAGAACCAGGGCGGCGACAGGTTTTTCGGCGAGCCCGCGCTGTCGCTGACGGATTTCATGCGAACCGACCGCGACGGCCGCGGCATGATCAATATCCTGGTCGCCGACAAACTGATGCAGAGTCCGAAGCTCTATGCGACATTCCTGCTGTGGATGTTGTCGGAACTGTTCGAACAGTTGCCCGAGGTCGGCGACCCGCCGAAACCGAAGCTGGTGTTCTTTTTCGACGAAGCTCACCTTCTGTTCAACGACGCGCCCAAGGCGCTGATGGACAAGATCGAACAGGTCGTGCGTCTGATCCGCTCCAAGGGTGTCGGGGTTTATTTCGTCACCCAGAACCCGATCGATGTCCCGGACAAGGTGCTGGGCCAGCTCGGCAACCGGGTGCAGCATGCGCTGCGCGCATTCACGCCGCGCGACCAGAAGGCGGTCGCGGCCGCGGCGCAGACGTTCCGGCCGAATCCCAAGCTGAACACAGCGCAGGTCATTACAGAACTCGGCAAGGGCGAGGCGCTGGTGTCGTTCCTGGAAGGCAACGGTACGCCGGCCGTGGTGGAACGCGTGATGGTGCGACCGCCGTCTGCGCGGATCGGCCCGATCACCGCCGAGGAACGCAAGACCATCATGGACGGCAGTCCGGTGAAGGGGAAGTATGACACCGCAATCGATTCCGAGTCCGCTTACGAGGTGCTTCAGAAGCGGGTCGAGGGGACCGCGGCGACCGCCGACGGATCGGCGGGCGGTGGAATTCTCGGTCAGATCGGATCGATCGTCGGCACCGTGTTCGGGACCAACACGCCGCGCGGCAAGATGTCGACCGGACAGGTGATCGCGCGCAGCGTCACCCGCTCCGTCACCAACAAGGTGGTCGGAGGGATCGCCGCCGATCTCGGCAAGTCTGTCGGCGGCTCGCTCGGCGGTTCGGTCGGGCGTGCGCTGGTGCGTGGCGCGCTCGGAGGATTGCTGCGGCGATAACGCGCCGGGCGATGATGGCCTCTCTCGTGCCCGCGTTGCAGGATGGCGTGCGGGAACGGTTTGCAGCCCAAGCCGCTTCTGATAACGCAAGGCGCGCGCCGAAGATGCTGCCGCGTCGACAACGGAAAAATGCTCGTGCTGAGATGGCCCTCGTTCCGGCGTCCGCTGGATGTCCTGTTTCTCGCAGCCTGCATTCTGCTGACCGCCGATGTTCTGGTCCCTGAGATCTGGGGACACGGCAAGACCAAGGACTATCCGCTGTGGTTCTGGGCCGGTCAGCAAATCCTGCACGGCGGCGATCTGTATCCAAAAGGATCGAACGAGGGCTTTGCCTTCCTTTACCCGCCGCTGTCGGCCATCCTGCTCGCGATACCGAGCATTTTCGGAAAAATTCCACTGTATCTCGGCCTGTGCCTTCTCAATGTCGCTGCATGGTGGATGACGGCACAACTCTCCAATGCCATGACCGGATCGGGCAGAAGGCCTGATCCCTGGCTCGAGGCGCTGCCGGGCATCGTGACGATCACCTTCGTCTTCGACATGTTCGATCTCGGGCAGCCCAATCTCGTTCTGCTCGTCATGATGCTGCTCGGCTTCCTGTGGCTGTGGCAGGGGCGCGAATGGCTGTCGGGAAGCATGTTCGCGCTCGCGGCCGCCATCAAGGTCTTTCCCGTCGCCGTGCTGCCCTACCTGTTATGGCGCCGCCGATGGGCCAGCGCGACCAGCATGGTCGCGTTCCTGGGCATTTTCCTGTTTCTGGTGCCGGCTCCGATCCGTGGCTTCGAGCGCAACGTTTCGGAACTGACCACATGGTATCGCGGCATGGTCGGATCGAACTCGGAGCAGGGGTTCGGGCAGCGTGACGCCCAGAACTGGTCCTGGGTCAATCAGTCGATCATCGCCGTCACGCATCGGCTGGTGCGTCCGGTCAATTACAACCAGATCGATCCGGCCAAACCGGCGCAGTACATGAACGTCGCCGACCTCGACTACAAGACGGCGAACGCCATCGTGCTGGCCGTCTTTGCCGCGATCGGGTTGGGCTTCATCGCCATCATTCCGGCGCGGGCGAAAATGACGCCGAGATCGACCGCCGAGGAAGTCGGAATTCTGTTCTGCCTGATGACGATCGCCTCGCCGCTGGCGCGTCAGTATTACTTCGTGTGGCTGTTCTTTCCGATAACGGTGCTGTTTCAGCGTGCCGCTTTCGACCCGCGGCCGAGGGCGCGGGCGATGACGCGATGGGCGCTCGGCGCATCGTTTGCGCTGATGGCGCTGTCGCTACCGATATTTCCGAAAATTCTTCAAGCCATCGGAAATAATCTCGCGGCGACGTTCGTTATGATAGCCGCGCTGGCGTGGCACATCCGTCACCCGCCACCGGCGAGCGATCCGCATTCGGCCGCGCCGCCCGAAAAAATTTGAGGGTTGTCCGACCCGCAACTTCAGGGAAAACCAAATGTCCGGCACATCGCAACTGCAAACGGTCCTCGACCACATCGACGCCGATTTCGACAACAGCCTGGAGCGGTTGTTCGCGCTGCTGCGCATCAAATCGATCTCCGCCGATCCGGCATTTGCCGCAGACTGCAAAGTGGCGGCCGATCATCTCGCCGCGGACATCGCGACGCTGAAATTTGCCGCCGAGGTCCGCCCGACGGCGGGCCATCCCGCGATCGTCGCCAAAAGCAACGGCAACACCGGATCGCGGCCGCACGTGCTGTTCTATGGCCACTATGATGTTCAGCCGGTCGACCCGCTGGATTTGTGGACCCGCCCGCCGTTCGAACCGGTGGTTACGACCCATGCCGATGGCCGCAAGATCATCGTGGCGCGCGGCGCGGAAGACGACAAGGGCCAGTTGATGACGTTTGTCGAGGCCTGCCGCGCATGGATGTCGGTGGCAGGTTCGTTGCCGCTGGACGTGACGATCCTGATCGAGGGCGAGGAGGAGGTCGGCTCGAAAAACTTCGTGCCGTTCCTCGAACAGAACAAGAAGGATCTTGCAGCGGACTTCGCGCTGGTGTGCGATACCGGCATGTGGGATCCCAACACGCCGGCGATCACCACGTCGCTGCGCGGACTGATCTATGAGGAAGTGGTCATCAAGGCCGCGAACCGCGACCTGCATTCCGGCATTTTCGGTGGCGGCGCACAAAACCCGATCCGGGTGCTGACCCGAATTCTCGGCGGCCTGCATGACGACAACGGCCGCATCGCGCTTCCCGGCTTCTACGACGGTGTGAAGGAATTGCCGGCCGATATCCGCGCCCAGTGGGCGAAGCTCGATCTGACGCCGGACAGGTTCCTGAAGCCGATCGGACTCTCGCTCCCCGCCGGTGAAAAGGATCGCCTGCTGATCGAGCAGGTGTTGTCGCGGCCGGCCTGCGACATCAACGGGATCGTCGGCGGCTATACCGGCGAGGGCTCCAAGACTGTGATTCCGGCTCAGGCGTCGGCCAAGGTCTCGTTCCGCCTCGTCGAAGGTCAGGAGCCCGATAAGGTCCGCGCCGCCTTCCGTGCCTTTGTGAAGCAGCGCGTGCCGGCGGACTGCTCGGTCGAGTTTCTCGACCACGCCGGCGCGCCCGCGATTGCGCTCGACTGGAAAATGAAGCCGCTGGCCGCCGCGAAGCAGGCGTTGACCGACGAATGGAACAAGGAGACGCTGCTGATCGGTTGCGGCGCGTCGATTCCGATCGTCGCCGATTTCAAGACCACACTGGGTCTGGACACCGTGCTGGTCGGCTTCGGCCTCGAGGACGACAACATCCATTCGCCGAACGAGAAGTACGACCTGAAGAGTTTTCACAAGGGCATCCGGTCGTGGGCGCGGATTCTGGCAGCGCTTGCGGAGGCGCCGCGCTGAAGTCATCCTTATCCGCTCACATGAAAACGCCGCCCGGAATTGGGCGGCGTCTGGATTCGCTGTGCAGAGGGGGATGGCGAGAGCCTACACCAGTTCTGCGGTCAGGCAAGTTCGAGCGGGTTGCGGTCTCGGCTGCCAGCTTTAGCGCCGCCGGCCGGTTGAACCATTCCCGCCGTTCGCCGTTGCCTTACCGCCATCGTATTGCCGCTAACGGCGAGACATGTTCGCGTGGGTACTAGCTTGCGCGCTTGCTCTGATCGCAAAATCGGTATCCACTTTTGCGGAATGCGCTAGGGGCGGGAGCTTACGAATGATCGTGCTTTTGGTCATCGGGATCGGTGTGTTCTTGGCCGGTCTGGTGGCGGTTGCCTTCGGGATTCCGGTCAAGGAGTTCAGCTTCGGCGACACCCTGATTGTGTCCGGCGCGGTCGTTTCCTGCACCGGCCTGATCATGATCAGCCTGTCGCTTGTCGTCCGCGAATTGCGGGCCGTCGCAGACCGGCTGCGCTTCGGAGCCGTGGCTGCAACCGTGGCCGCTGATCGCGCCGGTGATCATCGCGGCGGCGATTTCCGTGTGCCGATTCTGCCGGATGGGGACATCGAGGACAGCCACCCGCCGCTGTCGAATGCTGTTCGAGCCGCGCCGGGCGCAGTAAGCGGTCCGACAGTAACGCCCTCCGTCCTGTCGCCGCCCTGGCAAGCGGAAATGTCCATCCGCGATCGCGCCGCCGTCGGTGCCGTCCCGGACGTCGTAGCGCCGGAATCCCCGGCATCCCCTGATACGTCATCACCGCCGAAACCGCGCCGCAACCTCCTGTTCGCGTCGTCCATGAGGAAGGAGCGCGAGCGCGCACTGGCGGAACGATCCGATCCGGCCGGCTTATTTCCACCTGCGCCTGCGACACACGCTCCGGATCTCGACGTGTCCCGGCCGGCATCGTTCGACAATGCTTGGCCGCGGTCTGAGCGATCGCGCCCGGAGTCGGGCCGCGCGCCGTCCGCGGCTTCGTCAGGTGGGACCCGAGCCGATCGGTTGTCAGGCCGTCATGGCCAGAACGCTTCCGCGGTCACGGTGGTGAGGTCCGGCGTTGTCGACGGGATGGCCTATTCGCTCTTTTCCGACGGTACGATCGAGGCGCTCCTGCCGGAGGGCATGATGCGATTCGCATCGGTCGATCAATTGCGTGCGCACCTCGATCAGGGCCCCGAGCGGTCATCTCTGAAATAAATCCTGCACGCGCGCGCGTCGTTCTTGTCATGCCGGCAGCAATCCGCTCATACTTGCCGTGTAAAGGCAGATTCTGATCGCTATTTCGATGCTGCTTTACGATCCGGAAGATTGAGATCATGAGCGATACAGCAGGCAAGAGCTTTCTCGACCTCACGGCGGAGATCGTATCGGCCTATGTCAGCAACAACACGACGCCGGCATCGGAAATCCCGGCGCTGATCAGCCAGGTGCACGCCGCTCTGACGCGGGTGTCTTCCGGCCGGGGCGAATTACCGGCGGAACCAGCCAAGCCCGCCGTGCCGGTCAAGAAATCGATGACGGCCGACTACCTGATCTGCCTGGAGGACGGGAAGCGCTTCAAATCGCTCAAGCGCCATCTGCGGACGCAGTACAACATGAGCCCCGAGCAATATCGGGATAAATGGAAGCTTCCGGCGGATTATCCCATGGTGGCCCCGAACTACGCGGTAACGCGATCCCAATTGGCCAAAAACATGGGCCTTGGCCAGCAGCGCCGGCGGCGAAAATAACGCCAAGGGCTTCCTGGCGCCCATTATTAGGAATAATATCCGAGACGTCAGCCACGATGCTGATGCCTTAGAGCCTTTTCGCTTCTGATGGAATCAGAAGCGAGGTTCTATGATTTTGATTTGACGCGTTTTCTTCACGCGAACCGGTATCCACTTCGCTCGAAAACGCTCTAATCCTTATTTTTTGGAAAAATGCTATCCCCGGGATAGAAAGAGCCTCTAGGATATATGAATATATTCCTACAACGGGGCTGCTTCCATGCTTCTGACCTCACCGTCCACACCACCCGCAACCATGCGGCGGTCGCCAATGTCGGCGAAACGAATCTGTCACGGCATCGCGGGGCTGGTGGCCGACGAGTTCGGGCTCGATGCCGCGACGGTGACGGCGTCCACCCGCGGCGCCCCCCGCGCCGCATACGCCCGGCAGGTTGCGATGTATCTGGCGCATGTCGGTTTTGCGCTGAGTTTCGAGGCGATCGGCCGTGCCTTCGACCGCGACCGCACCACCGTCTCCCACGCCTGCCGCGTGGTTGAAGACAGCCGCGATGATGCGAGACTGGACCGCCGGCTCGCGGTGCTCGAAACAATGTGCGCGGCTTCCGGTAAGCGCCTCGATGGAACGTCCGATGTCGGCGTCTGATCGCGGCGTCGGCAAATCGACGCGTCGGCCGAAGAGCCGGCCGGCCGAAGTCGTCGATCGGTTTCGCGCGCAGCATCTCACGCTTGCCGAGCGCGAGATCATGACCGACGCAGGCGTTGCGACCGTGATGGCCAACGACAGCGAGAGTCCTCTCGCCTGGCTGGCGCGCCGCAAGGGTCGCGATGGGCGCACCATGATCAGCCCGGACCAGTTCGTCGCCGGCGAAAGGTTGCGCGCGGATTTTACGCGTGGGAATCTGTCGCCGCGGGTGACCTCGAACTGGTCGGCACCGACCGGAGGACGGCCGCGTGGGTCCGGAGCAGGCGCCTGCGAGATGACCGATCTGATCGTCGCGTCCCGGCAGCGGGTGCGGTTGGCGCTGCAGGCGTGCGGGCCGGAGTTTTCCGGCCTGTTGATGGATGTCTGCTGCTTTCTGCGTGGGCTTGAAGATGTCGAACGTGAACGCGGCTGGCCCCCGCGATCGGCGAAAGTCGTGCTGCAACTCGCGCTGGACAGGCTGGCCAGACACTACGGCCTGACGAGCGAAGCGCGAGCCGGGTCGAGCGCACAGGTGCGGACGTGGCTCGCGAGCGACGCAACCTTTACGAGCGGGTAGGCGTCAGAGCATGATCCCGAAAAGTGGAGACCGGTTTTCGGATCAGATCATGCTCGGTCAAAAGGAACATGATCCCGAAAAGTGGAGACCGGTTTTCGGATCAGATCATGCTCGGTCAAAAGGAGCATGATCCCGAAAAGTGGAGACCGGTTTTCGGGTCAGATCATGCTCAATTAAACAGGAGCGAGGCGCCGGTCGGTCAGGCCGCGTCGGCCAGCGCTGCCCGCGCGTCCCTGCGAATGCGCTCGACCATGGAGCGCAGCCCGTTGGAACGCTGCGGCGTGAGATGCTCGCGAAAGCCGAGTTCGTCAAAGACGGCGATCGCGTCGGTATCGAGAATGGCCTGCGGCTTCCGGCCGGAATAAAGCGTCAGCAGGATCGCGACCAGGCCGCGCACGATATGTGCATCGCTGTCGCCGACATAGGTCAGCACCGGTTCGCTGTTGGCGTCGCGGGCGGTCGTGAGAGACAGCCAGACCTGACTGGTGCAGCCCTGCACCTTGTTGGCGGCGGAATGTTCGGCGTCGCTCATCGGTTCAAGGGTGCGGCCGAGTTCGATGACGTACCGATAGCGGTCGTCCCACTCGTCCAGGAGTTCAAAGTTATCCTTGATCTCGTCGATCGTCATCCTGACCCGTATGCCCGTATGTGTGATGTCTCGGCTCTATATAGGGCCAGGAGCGGATAAAATCGATATGGGCGCGGCCATCCTTGCTGAAATTGTTCCGCCTCGTGTGGTGGTTCTCTGAGCCTAAACCACACTGGAATCATAAGGTTGCTGCTAGAGCCTTTTCGCTTCTGATGGAATCAGAAGCGGGCTCTATGATTTTGATTTGACGCGTTTTCTTTCCGCGAACCGGTACCCATCCTCGGGTCAAGCCCAAGGACATGCTTCGCTCGAAAACGCTCTAGTTGGCCGGGGCGGTCGCCGGCGCCGTGAGGCGCCATTCCGTCTGCAAATCTTCCGGTGTCAGCGTGTCATGCTGCGTATCCTCGGAGGTCGCTGCTTCGGCGGACGCCATGGCGTCGATCGAGCCCGTATGGTCGGGAGCGCGCTTGTCGGTGATGATCCGGTACAGCTTTTTCGCGCCGTCCTGGGCGCGCTGTCCGATCGCGGCCGCGGCCTGGCCGCCGACCTCGCAGGCGGCGGGCTGACGTGTGCAGAACTGGCTCATGTCCGACACGGCCGCCGTCGCGGCCGATACGGCCTCGGAGGCGTCGATCTGGGGACCCTTGTCCGCCTTGGGCGCCTCGTCCCTCGGCAGCAGCACGAGCACGAGCCCGAGCCAGAAGGCCATGCGAAGCAGGAAAAACATGTCGCGTCCCTATGCGTCTTTTTTCACCCGTTGCGTTAAATCCGCAATCTGCTCCCTGCGTATCAGAGCGGTTCTGAATCCCGGGTATCTCCGCCGCCCCTTCAGGCGAAGAAAATCCTGCAAGCGGTGGTGGAACTGGATTCGGCGTAAATTTTCGATTGATGCGGTGGTCGCGGTCGCCCTCGCGCCGGCGGTGCCCGTCGATTTCCCGGCATCATCCGCACCGTGATGGAAACCTTGCATTCACCATTCGCGCCGAATGCAGCCGCCGCACGGCGGGATTAGAGGCATCCACGCGTCACGGGCTGCCGTGCCTTAGCGTTCGCTTAAGTTCGCTCTGACACGTTGGGCCAACGAAATGGGGGCGTTCCGGTGCGTCTGATACGACGTAAGCTGAAGCGCAAGCGACGTGACCGCATTGACCATCATCCAGGACTGCCTCGACGCCCTGCTGCATCCGTCGGCGCGATACGACGCGTTGACGCGGGCGCGTCATCGCGCGTTCATGGGACCGCGTCTTCTGGGAAGTCTCGTCGCGCTCGCGGCGTTTCCGGTCTATCTCGCGATCCGCGGCGCGCCGACGGCGCTTGAGGTAGCGGCTTTCGCCTGGCTCGTCGTACCGATTCTGCTGTCTTATTTCCTGTCGCGAACCGGCCGCTACGAAGGCGCGCACGTGCTGTCGTCAACCGCGCTCGCCGGCCTCGTCATGATGATCGCGATCGCAACCGGCGGGATCGAATCGTTCGCAACCGTCTGGCTTGTCGTGATTCCGCTGGAGGCGGCACTGTCCGCGTCCCGCCGCGTCGTCACGTTTGCCTCGATGCTGGCGCTAGCATGCTTGCTTGCACTGATCGCGATGAACTACTTCGGCGTTTTGCCGCCGCTCGACGCCGGCGCGGCGCACGGCGTCTTCATGGCCTTCGGTATTGCGTCCGCAACGCTCTATGCCGCGGGGGTGGCGTTCGGCTCCGAAGCGCTGGCGCGTACCGGCACTTCGCTGCTGAACGTCGAGGAAGACCGCTATCGCCTGCTGGCGCGCAACATGTGCGATGTGATTTCGCGCCACAGGCGCAACGGCGCCGTCCAGTTCATTTCGCCGGCCGCGGAAGCTCTGCTCGGCGTACCGGCGTCGGAATTGCAGGACCATGGCCTGTTCGATCGGGTCCACGTCGCCGATCGCCCGGCCTATCTCACCGCGCTCGCGGCGGCTGCGCTCGGCAACGACGGGCAGAGCGTCGAATTCAGGCTCAGGCGCGACGTCGCGCGTGCTTCGCAGGGAGAGGCGCGCCATTCGGCCGACTTCATTTGGGTGGAAATGCGGTGCCGGCCGCTTGAGCCGGCCTCCGCCGCCGGAACGTCCGCCGAACCCGAAGTTGTCGCGGTGATGCGCGATATCACCGAGCGGAAGCATCAGGAGCACGCGCTGGATCTGGCGCTTACCACCGCCGAACGCGCCGATGCCGCCAAGACCCGGTTTCTCGCGACCATGAGCCACGAGCTGCGAACGCCGCTCAATGCCATCATCGGATTTTCGGAGATGATGGTTCAGGAGGATGCCCTGTCGCTCGATGCGGCGCGGCGCAAGGAGTATGCCCAGCTCATCAACGATTCCGGCCAGCATCTGTTGTCGGTGGTCAACAGCATCCTCGACATATCGAAAATGGAATCCGGAAACTTCGAGATCTTGCCCGAGCCGTTCGCACCGCGCGAGGTGTTGCTCAACAGCAGCAACCTGCTCGCGCTCAAGGCCCGCGACAACGGCATCGAGCTCGTCACCCGCGTTCCGGAGGATTTGCCGCAGATCACCGGCGATCCGCGCGCGTTCAGACAGATCGTTTTGAATCTGGTCTCGAATGCCGTCAAGTTCACCGAGCGCGGCGGCCGGGTCACGATCTCGGCGCGCGTCGAAGGATCGCGCATGGTGTTGCGCGTGATGGACAACGGCGTCGGCATCGCGCAGGAAGACCTCAAGCGGATCGGCGACCCCTTCTTCCAGGCTGGGAAAACCTACCAGCGGCGCCATGAAGGGACCGGACTCGGGCTGTCGATCGTCAAGAGCCTCGTTGCGTTGCACCGGGGCGAGATCGATGTGCAGAGCAAGGTGGAGGAGGGGACCACGGTGACCGTCATGTTGCCGCTGACATTCGTGCCCGGCGTCGACGTGTCCGAAGCCGAGCCGGCATCGGACAATATCGCGACGCTGACGCCCGCACCGCGCCCCGGCAAGCAGGATCAAGGTTATCGGGTGAAGAAGAGTGCCTAGAAGAGCTGTTGGAGAGGATGTGGTACGGCCTCGCCGTCGCAGCGTGGCTACCGGGAAGCGCGAAGTTGACGAGGAACGCGGTCTCGCCATGCGCATTCTCCTGCATAGCCCGAAAGATCTGCTTGCGGGTTCGCTCGCCTTTGCCGCCGTCGGCGCGATCGTCGCCAACGCCATGTTCATGCAGGCCGGCCATCATCCGTCGCCGATGTTCGGATCTGATGTCGCGACGCCGCTGACGTTGCCGCAGGCCAATCCGCTGCCGCGGCCCCGACCGGTCGAGGCGGACACGGCGAGCGTCCGCCCGGCCGAACCGCACGCGAATGCCGCCGATCCTCCCGCCAATCCCGGCAAGCCGGCTGCGTCGCACAGCAGCGATCCCGTCGCCGATCTTATCAACGCGACGCGCCATGTCGCCGCAGTCCAGCGGACATTGACGCAATACGGCTATGGCCAATTGAAGCCGACGGGAACGGTTGGGACCGACACCCAGGCCGCGATCCGGAAATTCGAGCAGACTCGCCGGATGCCGGTAACCGGACAAATGTCGGACCGCCTCGTGCGCGAACTTGCGGTCATGACCGGACGGCCGATCGATTAGAGCCATTCATGCTTATACGGAATCAGGCTGCCGTCATTGCGAGGCGCATCGCGCCGAAGCAATCCAGAAAGCTCCGAAGAAAGACCTGGATTGCTTCGCGGAGTTTATCATCGGGCGGCGCCTTGCGCCGGCCCGTTGGCTCGCAATGACATCTGAATGAATGCGTTAGGCCGCGTCGCTCCGGCCAAACGTCCGTCGAGAGCTATTGCACCCCGTCACTCGCCACCCGGATGCCGCCGAAAATCCCGAGGCCCGGCGCAAGGAATCCGGTCGGATTCTGGTAGCGGACGTCAAAGAGATTATCGACCCGCCCGAACACCTTGACCTGATCGTTGATGGCGTAGTCGCCACGCAAATTCACAAGCGTATAGCCGGGCGCGGCAATTCCGGAGGCCGAGCCGTCGCGCGTGACATCAAGCCAGTTGCTGACGCGGAGCACCGTTGCCGATAACGTCAATTCATCGACGGGGAGCCAGGTCGCCGTCACGCTCCACTTTTCCTTGGGCCGGCGCAGCAGTTGCAGGCCGGTGCCGGCATCGACGGCGCGGGTGAAGGTGTAATCCGCGCGGATGCCGAAACGCTCGGTGATCTGTGCCGAGACGAAAGTTTCGGTGCCTTCGGTTGTCGCGCTGTTTACGTTCACCAATGACGTGAACGTATCGTTGTATCCGATCAGGTTGGTGATGTCGTTGTGGAAGTAGGTCGAGCCGAACCGCACGCGATCGTTGAATAGCGGCTGCTCGAAACCGGCATCGTAGCCTCTGCTCTCTTCGGGTTTCAGGTTGGGGTTGGCGAAGAAGTTGAAAGCCGGGTAGTTCTGGTACAACTGGCTCAACGACGGCGCCTTGAACCCCGTGCCGTAGCTCGCCTTCAGTTTTGTTTCCGTGACGGGAAGAATAACCGCCGGCGCGATCCGGTAGGTCCCATGCTCGCCAAACCGGTCGTTGGAGTCCTCGCGGACATTCGCAACCAGGAAAAAGCGTTTCGCAAACGCCGATTGCAACTCGATGAATCCGGCCTTGTTGCCGTTCTGAGCCGCAAGATCGGTGGTGTCGATGCGATCGGTCTGTTGCTCGGCGCCGACGATCAGGTTGTTATCGCGCGCAATCTCGGCGACTGTATGCCAGTCGAATTTCAGCCGGGTGCCCGTGGTGGTTGTCGCAACCGGATCTCCCGGGCTTATGTCGTAGCCTCTGCTGTTGGTGTAATTGACGCCGAAGTAGTTCTTGACGCGTCCGTCGAGCAGCGACCACACGGCCTCTTCGCGGTTGAAGAGCTGCTGGACGGCGTGCGTGCTCTGCGCGGCATTGGGAAAGCTCGGAAATCCGCTATCCCCGGTGAACAGCAGCGTCGCGTCGGTGTAGCGAACCACCGAATTCACGGTCAGGTTTTCATTGAGATCGACCCCGAGCTTGGTCGAATAGGTCTTGTTGTCGTAGTTGTTTCCGATTGCTTTCCGTCCCGGCGGGAGAAGCTCTGGCGGGGTGACGGGAACGTCTCCGGCATGGAGATGGGCGACGTTGACCGCGTAATTGAAGTTCTGTTCGGAGCCGCTCAATCCGAGCGTCTGGTTGAAGGTGTTGAACGAGCCGGCCTCGATTGACGCCGTGGCGCGCGGCGGACCTTCTCCCTTCTTCGTGATGATGGAGATCACGCCGCCGATCGCGTCGGAACCGTAGAGCCCGCTCTGCGGGCCTCGCAGAATTTCCATCTGCTGAATGTCCGCCGCAAGAAGATGCGCGTAGTCGAATGCGCCATTGATGTTGCCGGGATCGCCGATGTCGATGCCGTCGACGATCACCTTGGTGTGGTTGGCGTTGGTGCCGCGCATGAAAACCGACGCCTGGGCGCCTGGTCCGCCGGCTTGCACGACATTCAAACCGGGGACCGTGTTCAGGATATCCGGAACGCTGCGGTATTGCTGGGTCTGGATATCCTTCTCGGTGACGACGGTAACGGAGCTTGCCAACTGGTCCGCGGGCGTCACGATTCCGGTCGGGCTGACGATAACGGATGCCGTCGCGCCCGGAACGCGGGCATCGCCGACGGGGGTTTGTCGAGAGGCGGAGCGGGCCGCACGGCGCGATCGCGAAACCGCGCGGTGAGACGGCGGCGGCGAGTCTGTCGTTCTCTCCAGCGGGGGCGCGATCTGAATCGGCGGCAGCAGGTTCGGAGAGGCGGATTGCTGGGCGAGGGAAGGCGTAGTCAGGCCGATCGACCCCAACGACGCGAGGACGGTGGAGGCAAGCAGGCTTCTGCGATAAAGCCCGGAAACGAAGGCGGCAGACATGAAGAAACCTCGGCAGGACGTCGGTGGCACGTCACAGCGAACGAGGTTTCACAGGAGCCGCGGGGCGCCGGTGAAGCGGATGTCTGTAGTCCCCGACTGACATCTTCGCGTGTGACCACGGTTGACGGCAGGTCTCCTGGCTCGCGGGTCGTTACCTGGCGTCGCCTTCCCGGGGCCGAGATGTCCCAGTGGCCTGTGACGCAGATTCGCCGCTTACAGTTGCGGGGGCAGCCGTGGCGTTAGGATGATCCCGCACCACGTTCCCTTTTGATCTCCCGAGGGAGAACCGTCGCCGGTCATTTAGAAGTGTGTCAAAGCCGTGTCAATTGGCGGCGCGGTTTGGACACGGCTTTCGTTCCGTCAGACCAACTCGCCACGCGCCGCGGCGGCGGCGCTGCGGATCGCGTCCATGTTCGCCTTGTAGGATTCCATCGTGCCGCCCTTGAACACCGCCGAGCCCGCCACGAAGGCGTTGGCGCCGGCGGCGCCGAGCTCGCCCGCCACGTCGGGCGCGACGCCGCCGTCCACCTCGATGTCGATCGGCCGTCCCGCCGTCATCGCGCGCAGATCCCGAATCTTGTCCAGCGCCGAGGTGATGAATTTCTGGCCGCCGAAACCCGGATTGACCGACATCACCAGCACCAGATCGACCATGTCGAGGACATACTCGATGGTGGAAAGCGGCGTCGCCGGATTGAGCGAGACGCCGGCCTTCTTGCCGAGTGCGCGGATGGCCTGCAGCGAGCGATGCAGATGCGGCCCTGCTTCGACATGAACCGTGATGTGATCGCAACCGGCCTTGGCGAAGGCTTCGAGGTAGGGATCGCAGGGCGAGATCATCAGATGGGCGTCGAAAATCTTCTTCGTGTGCGGCCGCATCGCCTTGATGACATCGGGGCCGTAGGAGATGTTCGGAACGAAATGGCCGTCCATCACGTCGAGGTGGATCCAGTCGGCGCCGCCCTGATCGACGGCGCGGACCTCCTCGCCCAGCTTCGAGAAGTCCGAGGCCAGGATCGACGGTGCGATGACGAGAGGACGCGGCACAAAAGTCTGAGACATGAGCGTTTCCGAAAATTTCTGCGGGGCTTGAGAGAGCCTCGCGTAACATGGGCTGCGGCGGGGGGCAATGCGCGGAATCCGTCCTGATCCGGGTGGCGGTGATGCGCCGGGACGCAGGCTCGGCAGGAGTTCTGCCGCGAGAGGCGCGATCCGCGCCACGGCGGTAGGACGGTGTTCGTCGGTATCGACCCGACGGCGGCGGCTCGATCACCACCTCGCAGCGGTAGCCCTTTTGGTTCGGTGGCCATTTGGGTTTCGGTAGCCTTGGTCCGGTAGCCTTGGGTTCGCCGCATTCGTATCATTGCGCAGCCGACGCCGGTTTTCATGATCCGATAACCATATCATTCAAGTAGTCGTTCCTTCTGCAAAGTATTGCGAGGGGCGTATGTATCTACCACAAGTATTTCTGATCGCCGGCTGCCTCGGCCTCATCGGCTCCCACGCCTTCGCTGAAGACGACTTCACCGCGTCGTTCCGCCTGCGCGGCGGCTTCGATTCCAATCCGCAGTTTTCGATCGGGCAGGGCCGCGGCAGCGCGTTCATCGCCGCCGACACGGCGTTGGCGGCGGGAATGAAAGCCGACGGCTACACGCTGGGTGTCGCGGCGGAAGCCAATGCGACGCACTATGCGCAGCCGCTGTTGACGCCCGCTCGCGGCGGCAAGGTGATCCTGCGCGGTTCGATCGGCGACGACGATCTCAAGCTGGATTCCACGTCGACTATTGCCGACACCAGCACCTACAATCTGCGCTCGACCGACCTGATCCAGTCGATCAGGGGTGAGGCCCGATACGGGTCGATCAAGCTGTTCGCGACCGCGGAAGGAGGTCGGTCGAGTCTGAACCAGACCAACGCGATCTTTCAGGATTTTCTTCCCGATCCGCAGCAGTATTTGCGGGGCACGCTGATCCCCGGCGTCAGTCTCGTCAGCGGCAAATCAGAACTTGGGGCGTCCGTGAACCTGTCGGTGCGGCGCTATCTGCAGGAGTTCGATGTGTTCGGCTATCGCCGCCACAACGAAAGAATGCAGCCGTTTCTGTTTGCGAAATATGCCGGCGATGCCGTGACCGCGTTTGTCTCTGTCTCGCAGTTACGCGGGGCGTGGCACGATCCGGATTTCACGAACGTTGATCGAACGCTGTTCGATGCAAGTTTGACCTGGCGCGCAGCGCCTTTTCGAGTCGATCTGACTGCGTGGCGTCGCGCGGGCGAAACCACGTTTCCGATCTCGCCGATCACCATCGACACCGCATATTCCGCGAAGGTCTCCTGGAACGTGGAGCCGAAGGTGACGCTGGCGGCTTCGGTTGGTTATGCGGCATCCGACTATCTGGACTCGCCGTTTCGTGCGCAGACGCTGATCTGCGGCGTCGGCGCGACCCGCGACATCGACGATGACCTGACGCTCGGCATCGATATAGCTTATGCAAAGGGCTCGCTGATCTCCGGCGACGATGCGAACGGGCTTGTGGTCACGTCGTCGATCACAAAGCGCTTTTCCGCCAAACCGCCGGGGCCGAAAAGTGGCTCTGGCGCGTGAGCCGCGGGTGCGGACGAGGTCGCCCCCGCCCGCCTTCCACTGAGGTTCAGTGGCAGCCGCATCCGCCGCCGAGCAGTCCGCCCAGCACGTTACTGCGGCCGAGCACCGCGCCGAGCACGCCGCTTTTGCCGGTGGTGACCGCGGTGTGGACGACGAGCGCGCCACGCCCGTCGAGCAGCCCGATCACGCCGCCGCGGCCGGTCAGCACGTTCGCTCCGATGCTGATGCCATGGCCCTTGGCGAAGGCCGGCGCGCTCATGAACGCGCTGGCGACTGCGGCGAGAACGAGAATCTTTTTCATGACGTTTCTCCACTGTTGACGTGCGCGATAGCGCGCACCGGGAGACCATCGGTCGGTCACGTCGTCGTCTCAAGCTATACTATAAACTAACCTTAAGCATCGCAGATATTTCAGTACATATACGTATGTATACTTAAATATACACCTCGTTACATAAGGAATATCCCGTACCGTCGCAAACCGCGGCAGGCGCCGCCCGTCCGGGCGCGAGAAATTGTTATCGCGCGAACCGATCCTTCCACGCCGGCAGTGCGTCGCGGAACGGCAGCGCTGCGGCCTCATAGACGCCGCGTGCGATCGCGCGAGCCACCGTGTTGGCCGCGACCATGCCGAGTTCGGTGAGACCAACGAGCGGATCGATCGGCTTCACGCCGGTGGCGGCGGCAAACACGACATCGCCGTCGAGCGGCGCGTGTACCGGATAGATCGCTCGCGCGAAGCCGGTTTGCGCGATGATCGCCAGCCGTCTGGCTTGCGGTTTGGTGAGCACGGCATCGGTTACGACGACGGCGAGCGTGGTGTTTTCGCCGGCGGTTGTCGCCGGGCCGCCCTTCAATCGCATCGTCAGCATGTCCGGCGCGAACGACGGCGGCAGTCCGCGTCCGCCGTATTCGCTCTCCGATTCAAATGGCGCGGCCCAGAACCAGGGGCCGTCGCCGACCGTGACGCTGCCGACCGCATTGACCACCGCGAGCGCCGCCACCCGCACACCACCCGGCGTGGCGGCCGAAGCCGAGCCGAGGCCGCCCTTCAAATTGGCGGTGGTGGCGCCGAGCCCGGCGCCGGCGTTGCCGAGTGCGAAGTCCTGTCCGGCGGCCGCTGCCGCGGCGTAGCCGAGATCGCGATAGGGTGGGAAACGGCCCCACCGCTTGTCGCCGCCGTTCAAGAGGTCGAACACGACGGCGCCGGGCACGATGGGGACAATGGCGTCGCGGATCGCGAAGCCGCGCCCCCGTTCGGCGAGCCAGGCCTGAACGCCGCCGCCGGCTTCAATTCCGAAAGCGGAGCCGCCTGCCAGCGCGAGTGCGTCGATTCGCTCCACCGTGTTGACCGGATCGAGCAGGGCGCTTTCGCGCGTGCCTGGGCCGCCGCCACGCACGTCCATCGCCGCGACGGCCGGGGAATCGAAAAGCACCGCCGTGACGCCGGAGGCGAGCGCTGTGTCACCGGCGTGGCCGACACGGACGCCGGGAATGTCGGTGAGCAGATTCTTCATGGTGCGGCCTCGTAGGGGGTGCCGGGGACCGGCTGGCCGCCAGATGACGGCATGGGCGCGCCAGGGTCAACCGATCACGGTTCGATCACAAATGGTGCGGAAGGTAGCGAGGCTCTTGCGTCGTGACGCCATCGCAGGGCAAGTAGCCTCATGATTCACGACGTTTCCGTTCCTGCCGCGCTGGTCGCGGGCCTTGTCAGTTTCCTGTCGCCCTGCGTTCTGCCGCTGGTGCCTCCCTATCTGGTCTATCTCACCGGCGCGACCATCGAACACGTGTCCCACGACGAGACGGCCAAGGTCTCGAAGCGGGCCGTGATGCTGGCCGCATTGGTGTTCGTGCTCGGCTTTTCCACGGTGTTCGTCGCGCTGGGCGCCAGCGCCAGCTTCATCGGCGGCCTCATCCGGGCCTGGTCGGCGCAACTGTCGATCGTCGCCGGCATCGTTATCATCGTCATGGGCCTGCACTTTCTGGGGCTGACGCGGATTGGCTTTTTGATGCGCGAAGGACGGCTCACCGCGCCGAAGCCGGTCGGCCTGTGGGGCGCCTATGTGATGGGGCTCGCCTTCGCGTTCGGCTGGACGCCGTGTATCGGGCCGATCCTTGCGGCGATCCTGTCGGTAGCGGCGGCAGAGGCCACTGTCGTGAAGGGGGCCGGGTTGCTTGCGGTATATTCGGCAGGGCTCGGCATCCCGTTCCTGCTGGCGGCATTGATGATCGAACAGTTCGCCTCGCTGCTAAAGCGCATGAAGCGTCACCTCAATACGGTGGAGCGCGTCATGGGCGTGCTGATGGTGCTCACTGGCATCGCGTTCCTCACCGGCACCATTTCGAACGTCAGTATCTGGTTGCTGGAGGCCTTTCCGGCGCTGCAGAATTTCGGATGATCAGCACGCATTCGCTTCGCCGTCCCTGCGTAGGGGGGCAGAGACCATAACCCCTGAGGTCAACGACGGCTGTGCCGTTTTCCATCGACGGTAACAATCGCCTTCCGCATCATCGACGACACGGTGTATGGGGTCCCCGCTTTCGCGGGGACGACGCTGAGGGCGGAACGGAGGGCGCGTCAGGTGCCCTTGCCGGGGTCGAGTTCGGCATAGTTGCCCTTGTCGTCCCATTTGTAGATGACATAGTTGATCTGCTTGATGTCGCCCTTGGCATCGAATTCCAGCTTGCCGAGCACGGTATCCCACGCACCCGCCTTGATGGTCTTCATCACCTTCATGGGATCCGTCGTGCCCGCCTTCGCGGCGCCCTGTGCCCACACCTGCATCGCCGCATAGGTGTAGAGGGTATAGCCCTCCGGATCGATGCCCCGAGCCTTGAACTTCTCGACGATCGCCTTGGCGGTCGGCTTGTTGCGCGGATCGGGGCCGAAGGTGAACAGCGTACCCTCGGCCAGCGGACCGGTGATCGAGGCGAACTCCCTGTCGTTCAGCGCGTCGCCAGCCATCAGGATGGCCTTGAGGCCCTGGTCGCGCATCTGGCGCAGGATCAATCCCGCCTCCTGATAATAGCCGCCGACGAACACCAGATCGATGCCGTCGCGCTTCAGGCGCGATACGATGGAGTTAAAGTCCTTGTCACCTTTGTTGTAGGACTCGAACATCTTCTCCTGGAAGCCGGCCTTGTTCAGCGCCTTCTTGGTCTCGTCAGCGAGGCCCTTGCCGTAGGTGGTCTTGTCGTTGAGGATGGCGACGTTCTTGCCCTTGAAGTTCTTGACGATGTATTCGGCGGCGACGACTCCCTGCTGGTCGTCGCGACCGCAGATGCGCAGCACGTTCCACAGATTGCGCTCGGTGAACAGCGGGTTGGTGGAGGCCGGCGTGATCTGCAGCACGTTGCCGTCGGCATAGGCTTCGGAAGCCGGAATGGATGACGACGAGCAGAAATGTCCGGCCACGAACGGAATACCCCGGCTTGCGATCCTTTCGGCGATGGAGCGCGCCTGCTTCGGATCGCAGGCGTCGTCGCCGACGAACAACTTCAGCTTCTTGTTGAGCACGCCGCCGGCATCGTTGGCATCGGCGACGAACTGCTCGGCGCCGTTCTGCAACTGGCGGCCGAAAGCGGACTCGCTGCCCGTCATCGGGCCGGCCACCGCGACGGTGATATCCTGGGCGAAGGTCGTGGTCGAAAGCGCCAGTAAGGCGCAAAAGGCCAGGCCGGTCAGCTTCAATGATTTCATTGGAGTGGTCCTCGCGGAGGGATGTCAGGTGCCGACTTTTGTCGTTATGCGGCATTGTCCGATGATTTGCCGCCGGTGTCATGGACAAAATTCGGCACACCGCGACATCCGGGGACCGCGTCACTTGTCGCCGGGCTAGAGCGCTTTCCGTTCTGATGGAATCAAAGCCGGGGTTCTAGCTTTTTGTTTTGACGCGTTTTCTTGACGCGAACCGATACCCATCCTCGGGTCAAGCCCGAGGACATGCTTCGCTCGAAAACGCTCAAGCGGCGTCAGGTGTGGCGGCCGCCTTCGAGATAGGCGGCGCGGATTTCGGGGCGCTGCAGCAGTTCCATGCCGGCGCCGCTCATCGTGATCAGGCCATTGACCATGACGTAACCGCGATGGGCGAGGCGCAGGGCGTGATTGGCGTTTTGTTCGACGATCAGCACCGTGAGGTGGTCCTCGCGGTTGAGTTTGCGAATCGCATCGAAGATCTGGCGGGTGATCAGCGGCGCGAGACCGAGCGAGGGTTCGTCGAGCAGCAACAGGCGCGGGCGGCTCATCAGCGCGCGACCGATCGCCAGCATCTGCTGTTCGCCGCCGGACAGCGTGCCGCCGCGCTGCGTCATGCGCTCTTCAAGGCGCGGGAACAATTTCAGCACGCGCTCCAGGCTGGTGCTGCGCTCGGCGGCGCTGCCGGGGGTGGCGTCGGCGCCCATCTGCAGATTCTCCGCGACCGTCATCCGCGGGAAGATGCGCCGCCCTTCCGGGGATTGCGCGATACGTAGCCGCGAGACCTCGTGCGTCGGCAATGAGGTGATGTCCCGGCCGTCGAACAGGATCTGGCCGGCAAGGGCGCGGGGACGGCCGAAGATGGTCATCATCAAGGTTGATTTGCCGGCGCCGTTGGCCCCGATCAGCGCAACGATCTCGCCGGCGCTGATATCGAGATCGATGCCCTTCAGCGCTTCGATCTTGCCGTATGCGGCGCGGAGCCCCCGAATGGCGAGGAGAGGTGCCGCATCCGCGCTCATGCGCCGCCCTCCATGACCGCGGCGGCGGTGTCCTCGTCGGCGCCGAGATAGGCCGCGATGACTTTCGGATCATCGCGCACCGCGCGCGGGGTTCCGTCGGCGATCTTGACGCCGTGGTCGAGCACGACGATGTGGTCGGAGATTTCCATCACCACGCTCATGTCGTGTTCGATCAAAAGGATCGAGGTGCTGAAATCGCTGCGGATCGACAGCAGCAATTCGCTCAGGCTCGCGCTCTCGTTGGCATTGAGTCCCGCGGCCGGCTCGTCGAGGCAGAGCAGCGCCGGCCGCGCGCACATCGCGCGCACGATCTCGAGGCGACGTTGGTCGCCATAGGGCAGATTGCCGGCGGCGTCGTCGGCGCGTTCCAGCAGGCCGATGCGGTCGAGCCAGCCACGGGCCAGATCGATCGCCTGCTTCTCCGCGGCGCGGAACGGCGGCGCGCCGATCAGGCCGAGCAGGCTGAAGCCGGACGCGCGCATCAGGGCGTTGTGCTGCGCCACCATCAGGTTTTCCAGCGCCGTCATGCCGGGGAACAGGCGGATGTTCTGGAAGGTGCGCGCCACCTTGGCATATTTGCAGATACGAAAATCGTGCAGGCGATCGAGCCGGAAGGTCGCGCCGTCATCGTGCACCAAATGCATGGTGCCGCCCGACGGCCGATAGAATCCGGTGATGCAGTTGAACACTGTGGTCTTGCCGGCGCCGTTCGGCCCGATCAGCGCGGTGATGTGGCGGCGCTGCGCGGTGAACGACAATCGGTTGACGGCGAGGATGCCGCCGAAGCGCATCGTCAGCCCGTCAATGGCGAGGATGGGTGCGGGCGTTGTCATCCGTGGCCTTCCTTCACCAGCGACGACGATATCTCGGTCTGGTTTTGCAGGAACACGGTGGGGGTGCGATGGCTGACGAGACCGCGCGGCCGCCAGACCATCAACAGCACCATGACGCCGCCGAACACCAGCATGCGGAACTGATCGAGGCCGCGAAACAGCTCAAATCCGCCGATCATTGCGACCGCGGCGAGCGCTACCCCGAGCTGCGAGCCCATTCCGCCCAGCACGACGATGGCGAGCACCAGTGCCGATTCCTGAAACGTGAACGACTCAGGACTGATGAAGCCCTGGCGGGTGGCGAAGAATGCGCCGGCGAAGCCGCCGAACATGGCGCCGATGGCGAACGCCGAAAGTTTTGTCGTGGTGATGTTGATGCCGAGCGCGCGGCAGGCGACCTCATCCTCGCGCATCGCTTCCCAGACGCGGCCGATCGGAAGTCGCCGCAGGCGGATTGTCACCCAGTTGGTGAGCAGCGCCAGCGTCAGGATCAGATAGAACAGGAAGACGAGGCGATGCGTCGGCGAGAACGGCACGCCGATCAGCGCCGCGAAACCGTTTTCGCCAGGTGTCAGGGGAATGCCGAACACGGTGGGGCGCGGTATGCCGCTGACGCCGTTCGGCCCGCCGGTGAGGTCCTGCCAGTTGAGGATGACCATCCGGATGATCTCGCCGAAAGCCAGCGTGACGATAGCGAGATAGTCGCCGCGCAGCCGCAGCACCGGGAAGCCGAGCAGCACGCCCCAGAGCGCTGCGAGCAGTCCGGAGATCGGCAGCAGCACCCAGAACGCCCAGGGACCGAGTTGCAGGAAATCCATCGCGATATAGGGATAGGTATCCGTGAAATATGGAAACGGCAGGCCGCTTTGCGCCAGCAGCGCATAAGAGTAGGCGCCGACCGCGTAAAACGCGACGTAACCGAGATCGAGCAGCCCGGCGAGGCCGACCACGACGTTGAGGCCCCAACCCAACATCACATAGGTGAGCACGAGGATCCCGAGGTCGAGCAGATAGCGTTGATTGTAGAAGATCACCGGCACCAGCAGCGCGAAGATCAGAAGCGCGGGCGCCAGCAGGCGGCCCAGCGTTGAGAAGGCACTGCGGACGCCGGCCGGCAGTTCGACGCCACCGACGGGTCCGACCCAGCGCCGCAGCAATTCGATGACGATGCTGCCGACGAACACCGCGCCGACCACGGCCGCGAGTTCACCGAAGCGCGTCGAATAGACCAACTGTCCGGATGGGCCGGTCTCGGTGCGGATGCCGATCATGAGCGAGAACAGCACCAGCGCCACCAGCGCGCTCACCACTGCTTTCTTCATGATGAACGCGATGCCAGGATCGCGTGTCGCGGTCTGTTGGCTCGAAACGGGCGCTGCCACGTCGGGGTCCGTCAGACTTTTTCGACTTCGGGACGGCCCAGCAGGCCGGTCGGCATGAAGATCAGCACGACGATCAGGATCGAGAAGGCGGCGACGTCCTTATACTGGATCGAAAAGTAAGCCGACCAGAAGGTCTCTATCAGCCCGATCGCGAGGCCGCCAAGCATCGCGCCGGGCAGCGAGCCAATGCCGCCGAGGACCGCGGCCGTGAACGCCTTGATGCCGGCGACGAAGCCCATGAAGAAATCAACCAGGCCATAATAGAGCAGGTACATCATGCCGGCGACGGCAGCGAGCGCCGCGCCCATCACGAAAGTCATCGAGATGGTGCGGTCGACATCGACGCCGAGCAGCGCCGCCATGGTCTGGTCCTGCTCGCAGGCGCGCATGTCGCGGCCGAAGCGGGTGCGCGCCACGATATAGCTGAAGATCGCGAGCAGCACGACGGTCGTGACCACCACCACGATCTTGACGTTGGACAATTGCACCGCGAAGTTGCCGGAATCGTGCAGCGTGTAGCCGCCGGTGATGAGCGGCGGTATCGGCTTGACCTGTGCACCCTGAGTCACCTGTGAAAAGTTCGACAGCACAAACGACATGCCGATCGCCGACAGCAGCGGCGCGAGTCGGAACGATTGTCGCAGCGGCCGATAAGCGATGCGTTCGACAGCCCAGCCGTAAACGGCGGTAATGGCCATTGAAACGACCAGCATGATGAGCAGAATCAGCGGTACGGCGGAGAGGCCTATCGACACCAGGATTAGGAAGGTAATGAGGGCGGTGAAGCCGCCGATCATGAAGATGTCGCCGTGAGCGAAATTGATCATGCCGACGATGCCGTAGACCATCGTATAGCCGATCGCGATCAGGCCGTAGATCGAGCCGAGCACGAGGCCGTTGATCAGTTGCTGGGCGAAATAATCCATGCGCTGCCGTAATCTGCGTCCCCAACGCGGCGATATCAGACGCGGTGATGGCTCCGGCAGCCGAACCGGCGCGTCTTGAATCAATGTCTAACAGTGGCAACCGGGTGCGGCAACCGCGGCGACCGTATCCGGGTGTCCGGCGGCTGTGGATTCCCTCGCGCCTTCCGGTTCCGGCGCGCGGGAGCGACCGTGGCAAGGTGGCAGAAGCCCGTTATCAGCGGCAGGGCTGGGCCGGAAAGGCCAGTCAGGAGCGGCAACCAGGAGTTCCCGAGCTTTCCAGAAATTCCGCCAAACGGCGGGATTGTGTTTGCCCGCTCGCGGTCCTCCACGTTGTCCACAGGCCGACGGGCCGATTAAGGTAAACAAAAGGTTTCAATTGCGGCATCGCGTTTACCGGACGTTAATCGCCGTCAAGGCCGCGCCGGATTCTGGAAGACAGCGGCCACGCAAACAGCGGATGGCGGCATGGCGACGAACTCCTGGCGGATCAGCACGATCAACGGCGCATTGCTGGCGCTCTATTTCATTCCGGCATGGACCATCGTGGCCTTCAAGATCGTGGTGTCGCCGGTGCATGGACTCTATGACCTTCCCAATGTGTCCGTGGCGCTCTTCCTTGGCGACCACCTGCATTTCGCGTCGATGAACCTGGTACGATTCGCCTGGCTTCTGGCGCTCGCCAAGATGACCGTCGTCGTGTTCTTCGCGGTGTTCCTGCTGATGACGACGCGCGCATCGGTCCGGAAAACCGGCGGCTGCGACGAGGCGCTGGCGATGGCGCTCGGCATCGGCAGCCTCATCACGTTCGGCAGCATGGTGATGGCGTCACGGGTCGGCGAGATGGCCGCGCTGCGTCTGCACGCTACCGAACTGCTGCTGCTGCTCGGCGGCGCGATCCTGATGGCGGTCGAGCCGCCGTTCCAGCGCAAAACGGAGCCGGTGCGGCAATGGCCGCCAGAGCCGGAAATCTATCCCTTCAGCAATCCCAGTTCCTGAACGATCGCACCGGCTTTCTTGTCCGTATGGTTGGCTGCGGCCGCTTATTGACTACCGTTGCATCAGGAAGCCGGCCACAGCCTCGGTGAAGGCGTGCGGTTGCTCGATATTGGAGATATGTGCGGCGTCGAGGATGGTCATGCTGGCGCCGGGAATATGGCTGCGGATGTATTCGCCGGCCGCGATAGGCGTTCCCGTGTCGTGCCGCCCGGCGATGACAAGCGTGGGGCTCTTGATGCGCGGCAGCAGCGCGCGCTGGTCCAGCGTGCTCAGCGCCTCGCAGCAGGCGATGTAGCCATCCGGTGGAGCGGCGCTCAGCATGGCTTTCAGCTTCGCCGCGATCTGCGGTTGGCGTTCGCGAAAATCGGCGGTCAGCCAGCCGCCGATCACGGTGTCGGTGATCGCAGCGAGGCCGCCTTCCTTCACTGCATTGATGCGGGTGTACCAGTTGGCCGGGTCAGGATAGTAGCAACCGGTGTTTGCGAGAATGATGCGATCGAAGCGCTCCGGCGCGTTGGCTCCGAGCCATTGCCCGACCATGCCGCCCATGGACAATCCGCACCAGTGCGTCTTTGCGATGTTGAGGTCGTCCAGAATCGCCAGCACGTCGCGGCCGAACCGTTCTATCGAATAGGGACCGGGCGGCACGCCGGACTTGCCGTGGCCGCGCCGGTCATAACGGACGATGCGGAACAGCTTCGACAGCGCCGCCATCTGCGGCTCCCACATCTGCAGCGTGCAACCGAGCGCGTTCGACAGCATCAGGGTGGGGCCGCCGTCGCGTCCCTCGACGGAGACGTTCAGCAGGCAGCCGTCGGCATCGATCATGGGCATCGGGTATTCTCCGTCCAGATGTTCAGACGTCATACGCGGGCTTGACCCGCGTATCCATCGCTCTTCACGAATACACTTCAGAAGATGATGGATTGCCGGGTCAAGCCCGGCAATGACACCGCTGAAATCCCGGCGCTAGAGCGTTTTCGAGCGAAGTGGGTACCGGTTCGCGTGAAGAAAACGCGTCAATTCAAAATCATAGAGCCTCGCTTCTGATTCCATCAGAAGCGAGGCTCTAGTTTATTTATTCAGCGCACCATGCGCGGATCGTCGGTCAGGATGTCGCGCAGATCATGTCGCGATGCTTATGCACCGCGCCTCCGGCCACGGTCCTCTTTCTTTTTTATCCACTGTTCCCTACCTGAAGGGCGAACGCCGTCGAACGGGGCGGCAGGTGATCGAGGAGGCAAGCGCATGGCCATGACAATGAACGGTGAAGTTCTGCTCGCGGCGTCCCGCGACGCGGTCTGGGCCAAGCTCAACGATCCCGAGGTTTTGAAGGTCTGCATTCCCGGTTGCGAGGAATTGACCAAGATCGACGCGAACGAATTCCAGGCCGTCGCCAAGATGAAGATCGGTCCCGTATCCGCCCGCTTCAAGGGCAAGGTGACGCTCAGCGATCTCGACCCACCGAACGGATACAAGATTTCAGGCGAAGGGGAGGGCGGCGTCGCCGGTTTTGCCAAGGGTGATGCGACCGTGGTGCTGGCCGATCAGGATGGCGGTACCCTCCTCAAATACGATGTCGAGGCACAGACCGGCGGCAAGCTGGCGCAATTGGGTCAGCGGTTGATCGGCGGTACGGCGAAGAAGCTGGCCGACGAATTTTTCGCAAGCTTCGCCAAGGTGGTTCAGGGGTAGGCTCGTCAAAGGTTTACTTTGTCACGACCGGTGTTGCACCCGCCTGAGGTTGCCCATTATCGGGATGGCCCCTATCATGTTATGATCGTGAATGTTTTTTTTGAACGACCGTTCTGATGTGCGGCAGTGCATCCAAAGAGAGTGCCGATGGCCAAGATTTCGCTGATCGTGAACGGCAATCCGACCACCGCCAATATCGATCCCCGCACGCTGCTGGTGCAGTTCCTGCGCGAAAATCTGCGCCTGACCGGCACTCACGTCGGATGCGACACCTCGCAATGCGGCGCCTGTATCGTGCATCTCGACGGCAAGGCGGTGAAGTCATGCACCACGCTGGCGGTGATGGCCGACGGGCACGAGGTCAGGACCATCGAAGGCCTTGCCGCGGACGGTGCGCCGCTGCATCCGATGCAGGAGGCCTTTCGCGAGCATCACGGCTTGCAATGCGGATTCTGTACCCCGGGCATGATCATGACCGCGATCGATTTGGTTCGACGCAAGGGCTACGCTCTTGACGGCCACACGATTCGCGAGGAGTTGGAGGGCAATCTCTGCCGTTGCACCGGCTATCAGAATATCGTCGAGTCGATTGCGGCCGGCGCCATGGCGATGGCGAAATCGGATCGTGCATGAGCCTGGGATCACTGCACTGCGGGACAGTTCCGGGAACTCAAGCCATGTACGAATAGCCATGTACGAATTCAAATATCATCGACCGGCGACCGTGCGGCAGGCCGCCAACCTGCTGGTCAGGAACGAAGACGCCATGCTGATCGCCGGCGGCCACACGCTGGTGCCGGTCATGAAGCAGCGGCTCGCGAGCCCGGCGCATTTGATCGATCTCTCCCACATCGAAGGCCTCGACGGCATCGAGATGAAGGGGCGCTCGCTGGCGATCGGCGCGACCGCGAAGCACGCCGACGTCGCCAATTCACAGGTCGTGGGCGAGGCGATCCCGGCGCTGGCCGAACTCGCCGGAATGATCGGCGATCCTGCCGTGCGCCACAAGGGGACTATCGGCGGCGCGCTCGCCAACAACGATCCGACCGCCGATTATCCGGCGGCTTGCCTGGCGCTCGGCGCCACCATCGTCACCAACAAGCGCCGCCTGAAGTCGTATGAGTTTTTCCAGGGCCTGTTCTCCACGGCGCTGGAAAGCGACGAGATCATCACCCGGGTGATGTTTCCGCTGCCGAAGAAGGCGGCCTATCAGAAATTTCGCAATCAGGCCTCGCGCTACGCGCTGGTCGGCGTGTTCATCGCCAGGCGGCCGTCGGATGTGCGCGTTGCTGTCACCGGCGCCGGCGAGGGCGGCGTGTTCCGCCTGACGGGATTCGAAGAGGCCTTGAAGAAGAGCTTCAAGTCGAAGGCACTCGATGGATTATCGGTGTCGGCGGACGGCTTGAATAACGACCTCCATGGCAGCGCGGAATATCGCGCGCATCTGATCGGGGTGCTTGCGCGGCGCGCCGTCGATGCCGCAAACGGCAAGGCGTGACATGCGGATGCTTGCTGCGTCCGGTCAGGGTTCATCATGACGACGATATCGGCACAGCCAACTTCCGTCGATGCGACGCTCGACCTGCTGGCGAAGCACGGCTATCTCGCCGAGCGGTCACTTGCGACGGTGGTGTTTCTTTCGCTGCGCATGGGACGGCCGCTGTTTCTCGAAGGCGAGGCGGGCGTCGGCAAGACCGAGATCGCGAAAGTGTTGTCGGCCGCATTGGGGCGCAAGCTGATCCGGCTGCAATGTTACGAGGGGCTCGACATCGCGTCCGCCGTCTACGAGTGGAACAGCGCCGCGCAGATGATTGCAATCCGGCTGGCGGAAGCGGCCGGCGATACCGATCGCGAGCAGCTTTCCAGCGACATCTTCGCCGAGAAATATTTGATCAAACGGCCGCTGCTTCAGGCGCTGGAGCCGGATGTGGCCGGCCCGCCGGTGCTTCTGATCGACGAGATCGACCGTGCCGACGAGGCTTTCGAAGCCTATCTTCTGGAAATCCTCAGCGACTTCCAGGTAACGATCCCTGAACTCGGCACCGTCAAGGCGCCGGCGCCGCCGATCGTCATCGTGACCTCGAACCGGACCCGTGAAATTCACGATGCATTGAAGCGGCGCTGTCTCTATCATTGGGTCGATTACCCTTCAGCCGAGCGCGAGCTAGCGATTGTCAAATCGCGGATCCCCGGCATTTCCGCGAAGTTGTCGCAGCAGGTGGTCGGCTTTGTGCAGGCGCTGCGCAATCGGGACTTCTACAAGAATCCGGGCGTCGCCGAGACCATCGACTGGGCGACGGCGCTGACCGAGCTCGATGCCCGTTCGCTGACGCCGCAGGTTGTCGACGACACCATCGGCGCGCTCTTGAAATACCAGGACGATATCGGACGGATGCAGGATGACACCTTGCAAAAGATGCTGAAGGAAGCCGCCGGCGATCAATAAAGCGGGGTTCGCATGGCCATCAATCATCTCGACCCGCCGACCGGGCGGATCGCGGACAACGTCATCGGCTTTGCGCGCGCGCTGCGCGCCGCCGGCCTTCCGGTTGGCCCGGGCGCCGTCATCGCCGCGCTGAATGCTCTGCACCTGATCGACATTGGCAACCGCGCCGACGTCTTCACCACGCTTGAATCGATTTTCGTGACGCGCCACGACCATGGGCTGATCTTCGCCCAGGCCTTCGATCTGTTCTTCCGCGCCGCGGGGCAATGGAAAAACGTACTGGATTCGGTGCCGCTGCCGGACCAGGCAAAGAAGCCGCCGTCGCCCGCGTCGCGGCGCGTTGACGAGGCGCTGTCGCAGCCGGCGATCACCAGTGAGAGCGAGGCGTCGCAGGAGCAGGAGACCCGGCTTTCCGTCTCCGACCGCGAGGTGCTGCAGGAGAGGGACTTTGCCCAGATGAGCGCGGCCGAGATCGCAGAGGTCACGCAGGTCATCGCGACAATGAAACTGCCGCAGGCTGAGTTGCGCACGCGGCGCACCCGGCCAGATCATCGGGGGCTGCGGCTCGATCTGCGCCGGACGCTGCGCGGCAGCCTGCGCACCGGCGGCGAGATCGTCGATATTCATCGCCTCGGCCTGATCGACAAGCCGGCTCCGATCGTGGCGCTGCTGGATATCTCCGGCTCGATGAGCGAATATACCCGCTTGTTCCTGCATTTCCTCCATGCCATCACCGATGCGCGCAAGCGCGTCTCGGTCTTTCTGTTCGGGACGCGTTTGACCAATGTCACCCGCGCGCTGCGGGCGCGGGATCCGGACGAGGCGCTGGCCGCCTGTTCATCCGTGGTCGAGGACTGGGCCGGCGGGACGCGGATCGCGACCTCGCTGCACAACTTCAACAAGCTGTGGGGCCGGCGCGTGCTCGCGCAGGGCGCCATTGTGCTGCTGATCACCGACGGGCTGGAGCATGAGGCCGACTCGAAACTGACGTTCGAGATGGATCGCCTGCACCGATCCTGTCGCCGGCTGATCTGGCTTAACCCGCTTTTGCGCTATGACGGCTTTGAACCAAAGGCGCAAGGCATTAAAATGATGCTGCCGCACGTTGACGAATTTCGTCCGGTGCATAATTTGTCATCTATCAAGGGGCTGATCGCCGCGCTGTCTCCGGCGTTGGCACCGTATCGCCGTGATCCCTCCGCCCCGCAGCTTGAATTGAGTGGCCGCCATGCTCGATCGCGATGACGATATTCTGAAGGCGGCCGAGGACTGGCAGAAGGCCGGCCACGGCGTTGCGATCGCGACAGTCATTGAGACCTGGGGCTCGGCCCCGCGCCCGGCAGGATCGAGCCTCGTCGTCAACGACGAGGGCACGTTTCTCGGCTCGGTCTCCGGCGGGTGCGTCGAAGGCGCCGTGGTGACCGAGGCGCTGGACGTAATCTCCAGCGGCGTGCCCAAGATGCTGGAGTTCGGTGTCGGTGACGAGACCGCGTGGACTGTCGGATTGTCCTGCGGCGGCACCATCCGTGTCTTCGTCGAGAAAGTCGGCTGACCGCGAAATGAAAACTGCCACGCTTGCAGAGATCAATAGGGAGCGAGCCGCGCGGCGGCCGGTGATCGTGGTTACCGATATCGGTAATGGCGAACAGCGCGTCGTGAAGGCTGCCGACCTCGCCGGCGATCCTTTGCATACGGAGTTGGACAGGCATCTGCGCATGGGCAGGAGCGGGACGGTTGAGATCGACGGTCGGGAGCTGTTCCTGAACGTCTACGCGCCGACAGCGAAGCTTGTGATCGTCGGTGCGGTTCACATCAGTCAGGCGCTGGCGCCGCTGGCGCGTTCGCTCGGCTATGATGTCACCGTGGTCGATCCGCGCACGGCGTTTGCGAGTCCGGAACGGTTTCCGGACGTACCGCTGATCGCCGAGTGGCCCGACGTCGCGCTGCCGCCGCTCAACATCGATCACTATACCGCCTTCGTCGCCGTGACTCACGATCCCAAAATCGACGATCCGGCGCTGCTGCACGCGGTTGAGCGCGATTGCTTCTACATCGGAGCACTGGGCTCGCGGAAGACCCACGCCGCGCGCGCCGGCCGGCTCAAAGCACAAGGCGTTTCCGAGGCCGGCATCGCACGCATCCATGCGCCGATCGGGCTGGAGATCGGCGCCATTTCACCCTCCGAGATCGCCGTGGCCATCATGGCGGAAATCACGGCGCAGCTACGGCTGCCGAAAGCGAGCGCGGCATGAAATTTGGCTCCGCTACCCCGGACGACGCGATCGGCGGCGTCACCGTTCATACGCTGCGGCAGGGTGCGTTTGTGCTCAAGAAGGGCACCACCATCGGGCCTGTGGAGGTCGAGGCGCTGATCAGAGCGGGCGTGAAGGAGGTCGTCGTCGTCCGCCTCGAGGACGGCGATGTGTCCGAGGACGTGGCGGCGGCGGATGTCGCGAAAGCTGTCGCCGGCGATGGCGTCACGGTGGAGCGGGCGTTCACCGGCCGGGCCAACCTGTTCGCGGCGCGGGCCGGCGTGCTGGTGATCGATCGCACAGCGGTCAGCCGTATCAACAATGTCGACGAAGCCATCACGTTTGCGACGCTCCCGGCCTACAAACCGGTGGTTCAGGGCGAGATGGTCGCCACCGTCAAGCTGATTCCGTTCGGCGTCGAGGCGAAGCTGCGCGATGCGGCGGTTGCGGCGGCGCGCCGCGATGTGTTGCGGGTTGCGCCGTACCGCATCAAGCGTGTCGGCATCGTTTCGACCGTGCTCCCTGGCCTCGCGCCAAAGGTGATCGACAAGACCTTGCGCGTGACCGCCGATCGTCTCGCGCCCGCGGGCGCGACGATCATCGCCGAGCGTCGCGTGCCGCATGACGAAGCCGTGCTGACGGCGGCGATCAAGGAAATGCTCGATCTCGGCGCTGAACTCGTCATTGTGTTCGGTGCCTCCGCGATTGCCGACCGCCGCGATGTCATTCCCGCGGCTCTCACCGGCGCCGGCGGCGTTGTCGAGCACTTCGGCATGCCGGTCGATCCGGGTAACCTGCTTCTGATCGGAAAAGCGCGCGGCGTGCCGGTGCTGGGCGCGCCGGGTTGCGCACGGTCTCCCGTTGAAAACGGGTTCGATTGGGTGCTGATGCGTCTGCTCGCCGGATTGAAGGTCGCGCGACGCGACCTTACCGGCATGGGAGTCGGCGGTCTGCTGATGGAAATCGTGACGCGGCCGCAACCGCGTATTTCGCCTGTGACCGACAACAACTGCAATATTGCGGCGGTGATCCTCGCCGCCGGGCGTTCGACCCGCATGGGCGGCTCCAACAAGCTTTTGGCGGAACTGCGCGGCAAGCCGCTGGTCCGCATCGTGGCCGAGCAGGTGCTGGCATCAAAAGCATCGAGCGTTACCGTCGTCACCGGTCATCAGGCCGCGGAGGTCGAGCGCGCGCTGCGGGGGTTGAACGTTACCTTTGTGTACAATCCGGACTTTGGCGCTGGCCTCGCCGGCTCGGTCAAGACCGGCATCGCGGCGGTTCCGAAAGAGGCTGGCGGCGCCTTGGTTTGCCTCGGTGACATGCCGCTTATCGATGCGCACCTTGTCGATCGGTTGATCGCGGCCTTTGCCCCGGATCAGGGCATGCTGATCGCGGTCCCCGTCAGCGACGGCAGTCGCGGCAATCCGGTGTTATGGTCGCGGCGATTTTTCGGCGAGCTGATGTCGCTCGAGGGCGATGCCGGTGCGCGCCATCTGTTCGCGCGCCATGGTGAAGCTGTGGCGGAAGTCGCGGTTGACGGTCACGGCGCGTTCCTCGATATCGATACGCCTCAGGCACTGGCGGAGGTTCAACGCGGCTGATCGCGGCGTCCCGTTGCGTAAGGATGCTGTCCAAAAGCGCTGCAACAGGCCGGCTCGATCTCGGGACTCCTTGAGCCGTCACTGTCGGATCAGAATGCCGACCCGCCCATAGATGCCGCTGCGGTCGAAACTGTCCTCAACGAAGCCGGCGCCAACCGACCATTCCAGCGGCCCGGTCTTGAAGCCGGTGAAGTGCGCGCCGATCCGGTACTGGGTGCTGTACTCGTCGGCGGATGCGGAGACTTCAGGCCCGATCCAGAACCGATCGAGGAGGCGCCAGCCAGCCGCCGCGCGGGCGCTGTATCCCGATCCGATCGTCGTGGCCGAGGCGGCGGCCGCCACCATCATCGCGGACATAGGCTCCCACCATAACTCGGTCGCGACCCGGGCGCCGAAATGGCTGCCGCGCAGCTTGTCGGTCGAAATATCGGGTTTCAACGCATGACTTTCGACGGCCGGTCCGGCGAAGACCTTGATCTCGACATTGCCGCGCTTGACGCGCCAGCCTGGCAGGACCGAAGCGCGGAAGATGTTGGTGGTGAAGCGCTGCGTCGGCGTGTCGTAGCGCTCGAAATCGCCGGACATGAACAGGCGGATGAGGAGGCCGTCCTTATTCAGGTCGCCCTGCGGCGCCAGCAGCATCCCGTCGTAGCCGGCCTGTCCGTTGCGCCAGAGATCGACGCCGCTGAAAAACAGGAATCGTTCGGGTTTGGAGCCGCCGCTGAGATAGTCGGCCAGCGGCGGACCGGCGGCCGCAGGCTGGGCCAACGGCTGACCCATGGTCGCGCACGTCAGCAAGGCTGCCAAACACGTTGCACGCGATACCCCCAACGCACGGAGCCCCCCACAAGCCAACCGTTATATACGTACAACTACTGATAACAGGCGGTCGCGAGGGCGTAAGGGAACAATGGGAGAACTTCCCCAGAGACCTTGGGGCCGGCGTCGTTCTTACAGGCCCGGGCTGGGGTCTGCTCGTAACCTTGTCGATGCCATACCGATCCTTCCGTCACTTCACCCGCGCGATCAGTTCCATCGCGCCCGCGGGCGCGCGCACCTTGCCCTCGTGGATCACGTAGGCGAACACGTCGCGCGGTGTTGTCTTCGGCTTGGCCGTGTCGACGCGCGGCAGGTCGTCCGGTTCGCCGCCTTCGGCCCAGGACTGAAATCGCTTCGCCCAGGCATCGAGCTGCTTCGGAGGGTAGCAGGTCTCGACCTCGTCGTTGCCCTTCTGCAGACGCGCATAGACGAAATCCGCGGCGATGTCGGCGATCGCCGGATACTTGCCGTGCTCGGCAAACACCACGGGTACTTCGAACTGCCGCAACAGTGCGATGAAGGCGGGTGTGCGGAAGCTGTCGTGGCGGACTTCGACCACATGCCGCAGCGGGTGCCCCTCCAGTTTGCGCGGCAAGAGTTCCAGGAACTTGCCGAAGTCGATTTCGTCGAATGTCTTGGTCGGTGCGAACTGCCACAGCACCGGGCCGAGACGGTCGCCCAGTTCCAGCACACCGGAATCATAGAAGCGCTTCACCGAATCGCGGGCCTCGGCCAGCACCCGGCGATTGGTGGCGAAGCGCGGCCCTTTCAGCGAGAATACAAAGCCGTCTGGCACCTCGCGCGCCCATTTGCGGAAGCTTTCCGGCTTCTGCGATCCGTAATAGGTGCCGTTGATCTCGATCGAGGTGAGTTTCGAGGCGGCGTATGCCAGTTCCTTCGCCTGTGTCAGCTTGTCGGGGTAGAAAACGCCGCGCCACGGCGCGAAGGTCCAGCCGCCGACGCCGATGTAGATCTTGCCTGCCTTGCCTGCCATGTGACCTGCCTCTTGCGGATATTCCGGCCGTACCCATCTCATTGGCAACGGCGATGTTGAAGCCCGCTCCATCGCCGGGACGACCACGGGATAACCTGGCTTCGCCGGATGTACGCGCGCCATGTTATGCGTGGTCGTTGGCTTTTGCCTTATTTCCATCCATTTTTGGCTTGTGGAAAATTTCCGGCTCCCGCGCCGGATTCGCCGTCTTGAGGCCGGTTGCCTTGGCATCGGCGACCGCCACGGATATATGCTGGCGCCATGAATGAAGCCATAAGACCGGCGCCGGTCGATCCATCAACCGGAATGCCGCGCCAGCTTTCCGTCGTCGTGCCGACTTTCAACGAGCGCGACAACGTGGTTGCGCTGTACCGGAAGTTGTCGGCCGCGCTGACGGGAATCGCGTGGGAAGCCATCTATGTCGACGACAACTCCCCCGACGGGACCTTCGACGTGGTGCGGAAGCTGGCCGCGATCGATCCGCGCGTTCGCTGCATCAGGCGGATCGGACGGCGCGGCCTATCGGGCGCGTGCATCGAGGGCATTTTGGCATCGAGCGCGCCGTGCACCGCGGTGATGGATGCCGACCTTCAGCACGATGAAACCCGGTTGCCGAAGATGCTCGCGCTTCTGGAAAGCGACGCCGCCGACCTCGTGGTCGGCAGCCGTTACATCGAAGGCGGCAGCGCCGACAGCTTCGACAAGCAGCGCGCGGGCTTCAGCATGCTGGCAACCTCGGTCGCGAAGCGGCTGCTGCACATCGAGATCGCCGACCCCATGAGCGGCTTTTTCATGATCCGCCGCGACCGCTTCGAACAGCTCGCGCCCGAGCTTTCGATCCAGGGCTTCAAGATCCTGCTCGACGTGATCGCAACCGCGCGCGGCGCGTTGCGCGTCACGGAAATTCCCTTCACGTTCGGCTCGCGGCTGCACGGCGAGAGCAAGCTGGATTCGATGGTCGCGCTGGACTTCCTCGGCCTGGTGCTGGCGAAGCTGACGCGTGATGCGGTCTCGCTACGATTCCTGCTGTTCGCGCTGGTCGGGTCGGTCGGCGTCGTCGTCCATTTCGCCGGTCTGTTTGTCGCGCTTGATGCGCTGCGATGGCCGTTTCCGCACTCGCAGGCTTTTGGCGCGGTCCTGGCGATGACCAGCAATTTCCTGCTCAACAACTTCCTGACCTATCGCGACCAGCGCCTGAAAGGGATCGGGATCCTGCGCGGCCTCCTTGTTTTCTACTTGGTGTGCAGCGTCGGTCTGCTCGCCAATGTCGGCGTCGCGTTCTCGGTCTACAATCAGGAGCCGATCTGGTGGCTGGCAGGCGCCGCCGGCGCGCTGATGGGCGTGGTCTGGAACTACGCGGTGTCCAGCCTGTTCGTTTGGCGCAGGCGATAGCACGGCGATGGGTCTGACCGGGACGCGGTCCGCCCGCGCCGTTGTTCTCACGGTCCTCGCGCTGGTGGCGCTGCGGCTAGTCTGCGCGGCGCTGACGCCGCTGACGTTCGACGAGGCCTATTACTGGACCTGGTCGAAGCATCTGGCCGGCGGCTATTACGATCATCCGCCGCTGGTGGCGATCGTGATCCGCCTCGGCACCATGATCGCCGGCGATACCGAATTCGGCGTCCGGCTGGTCTCGATCCTGCTGGCGCTGCCGATGAGCTTTGCGGTCTATCGCGCCACAGTGCTGCTGTTCGACAGCGCGCGTGCGGCGGCGACGGCAACCGTTCTTCTCAACGTCATGCTGATGGTGGCGGCCGGCACCGTGATCGTGACGCCGGACGCGCCGCTGATGGCGGCATCGAGTTTCGTGCTGCTGTGTCTCGCCGAATTGCTCGCGACCGGACGCAGGGCCTGGTGGCTCGCGGTGGGCGCGGCTGTGGGCGCAGCGCTGGTGTCGAAATATACCGCGCTGTTCTTCGGTCCGGTGATCCTTATCTGGCTGTTGGCCGTGCCGGAATTGCGCCGCTGGCTGAGGTCGCCGTGGCCCTATCTCGGCGGGCTGGTCGCGCTGGCGATATTCTCGCCGGTCGTGATCTGGAACGCCGACCACCATTGGGTGTCGTTCGCCAAGCAGTTCGGCCGCGCGCGCGTGGACCAGTTCACCCTTCGCTACATTATCGAGTTGATCCCGACGCAAATCGCCTTCGCGACCCCGCCGGTGTTCGTTCTCGCCGCGATGGGGCTATTTGCATTGTCGAAGCGCGACGAGGGCACGCGGGCCGCGCGGGCGCTGATCAGCGCGACGGTCTGGACGCTGACGATCTATTTCGTCTGGCATTCGCTGCACGCTCGCGTCGAGGCCAACTGGTTCGGGCCGATCTATCCGGCACTGGCGGTCGCAGCCGCGGTGGCCGCCGACGTCACGCGCTGGAAGCCGCGCGGCCGGCATATCGCCGATGTCTGCCGCCGCTGGGCGGTGCCGGTGGGCGTTGCGATGTTGGTGGCGCTGGTGGTGCAGGTGAACACCGGCCTTCTCTCAGGATATCGGCGCGATGCCTCGGTGCGCAGCGTCGGTGTCGGCTGGCGCGGGCTTGCCACTGAGATCGAGGCGGTGCGCGCGAAAACCGGCGCGCGCTGCGTACTGGCTCAAAGCTATGGCGTCGCGAGCTGGCTTCGGTTTTACCTGCCGAAGGATACTTGCGTGGTGCAGCGTTTCGAGCGCATCCGCTGGATCAACGGTCCGCAGCCGGCAGCCGACCAGCTCACGGGCAAACTGCTCTATGTCGATGACGGATTGGAAGGGTGGGGGCGCCCCGCGCGGTATTTCAATCACGTCGAGAAGGTTGCAACCCTGGAACGCAAGCGCGGGCCCCTGACGGTCGAGACCTTCGAGATCGATGTGGTGGCGGACCCCAAGGGCGACGTGCTCGAGCCGCTACCGGCGGGGCTGAAGTAGCCCGGTTCACCTCTGACCCGGTTCGTCCGGACATCCGACATCACCCCATGAACGGGCAGCAGCCCACGCGCACTTTCGTTCACCGCCCCCTCGTCAAAAAAAAGGGCCTAGCAGGCTGTTGAAGAAGTTTCCCACGGAGACGGATATGGAATGGAGTCAGCGTGATCTGCGGGCGGCGCCACCATCAGGGTCCTGATCGAGCATCTTGACGGTGCACGACTTGTGTTTCACGCGGCGGCTGCCAGGAGTTTGGGCAAGCGGATCAGGTTGTAGGCCGCCAGCGCCAGGGTGAAGGTGGCGTTGACGCGGTCGCGGCCTCGCAGCTTGATCTTGGCAAGTCCGGCGGAGGCCTTGATCCAGCCGAACACCTCCTCGATGCGCTTGCGACAGCGTTGGCTGACGGCATATCCGGCATGACGGAGAGTCCTCTGGTCGATCGCGGTCTTGCGCGGCTTTCCGGTCTTGCTCAAATGCCCGTCGATGGCGATGTGCGGCGTGACCGAACGCCGTCTTAAGTCCTCGACGAATGCGGTGACGTCATAGGCCTTGTCGGCGCCCAGCGTGATCCGCCGCTCGCTTTGGCCGCGGTGGCAGTCGATCAGCGCCAACGCCTGATCCCGCTCCGCCGTTCCGGTCGCCCGGCTCACGCCACCCAGCACCGCCAGTCCGTTGCGGTTCTCCATCAGGGCATGGCCGATGTAGCAAAGCTTCGCCGGCTGGCCGCCGCCCTTCTTATAGAGCCGTGCCTCGGGATCGGTCGTGCTCTGATGCGTCTCGTTGCAGCGCTTCTCGTTGTGGAAACTGCGCTCGGCGTTGCGTCCCGGTCCATCACTGTCCTGGTCACCGCCGTCCTTGCGCCGGAAGCTCTTGATCGATGCCCACGCCTCGATCAGCGTGCCGTCGACCGAAAAATGCTCGCTTGATAACAGCCGCTTGACCTGGTGCTGCCCCATCAGCGCGTTCAAGAACTTCGCGGCGATCTCACCTTCAAGCAATCGGTCGCGGTTCTTCGAGAAGGTCGAGTGGTCCCACACCGGGTCGTCCACGCCCAAGCCCACGAACCAGCGCAACAGCAGGTCGAACTCCAGCCGCTCCATCAACTGCCGTTCCGAGCGGATCCCGTAGAATGCCTGCAGCAGCATTGCCCGAAGCAGCTTCTCCGGTGCGATCGAGGGACGGCCGAACGCCGTGTAGAGCTTGTCAAAGTCCCTCGACAGATCATTCAACGCCGCGTTCGCGATCTGTCGGATCGTTCGCAGCGGATGGTCGGAGCGAATCCGAGCCTCCAAGTCCACATAGCTGAACAGCGAGCCTGACCGTTCGTCGCTTCCCCGCATCGCTCCCCCCTCGACGCATCCGCATCAAGAGAATCATGCCCAGAACCGCTGCGCCAGAGACTTCTTCAACAGCCTGCTAGAGCCTTTTCGCTTCTGATGGAATCAGAAGCGGGCTCTATGTTTGATTTGACGCGTTTTCTTCACGCGAACCGGTGTCCACTTCACTCGAAAACGCTCCAGTTCTCGGAATTTGTCAAAGCTGGAGTTCCGCCGATCCTGTCGGCTCGGTCCGTTGTGAAACGCCTTCACTGGCAGTGCGTTGAGATAGGCGGGCGGGCGTCACTCCGTCATGACTCCCAGCAGTCCGCAAGCAGGAGGAAACATCATGCCTGAAAAAGCCAAGCCCGTTCCGGATGGATTTCACACCGTGACGCCGTATCTTGTCGTCGACGATGCCAAGGCCGTGATCACCTTCATGCAGCAGGCGTTCCAGGCGGAGTTCGTCCATCGGCCGACGCGGCGGCCGGACGGCAAGCTGATGCACGCGACGCTACGTATCGGCGACGCGCGGGTGATGATCGGCAACGCGTCCGAGCGCGCCAAGGCGATGCCCGCGATGCTTTATGTCTATGTGCCGAACGTGGACGAGGTCTACGCCGCCGCGATTAAGGCCGGCGGCACGGAGATCATGGCGCCGAGCGACATGTTCTACGGCGACCGCTCCGGCGGCGTCACGGATCCCGGCGGCAATCAATGGTACATCGGCACGCACATTGAGGACGTGAGCGACGCGGAGTTGCAGAAGCGTGCGAATGAGATGTTCGCGAAGGGGTAGGAGTGCGCCGCCGCCGGTTATCCTGGCAGCATTGCCAAACTATCGTTCGTCATTCCGGGGCGCGAGCATCTTGCGAGCGAACCCGGAATCCATAGCCCCGGTCTTGCCGGTGACGGCTGAGCGCGGGCACAGGGCGTATGGGCTGAAGTTCTTGCGTCGGTCGGTCGAAGGATCCACATCGCGCCGATACACAAAACAAAAGGGCGCGGTTCGCACCGCGCCCTTTGTATTCTGATTGGCGTGTAGGGCTTCTTAGAAATCCATGCCGCCCATGCCGCCGCCCGCAGGCATCGCGGGGCCGCCGGCGTTCTTCTTCGGCAGCTCGGCGACCATCGCCTCGGTGGTGATCAGCAGCGCCGCGACCGAGGCCGCGTTCTGGATCGCGGCACGCACGACCTTGGTCGGGTCGATGATGCCCTTCGAGATGAGGTTGCCATATTCGCCGCTCTGCGAGTCGAAGCCGTACGAATACTGCTCCTTCTCGAGGATCTTGCCGACGATGACGCTGCCGTCTTCGCCTGCGTTGATCGCGATCTGGCGGGCCGGCGCCGACAGCGCCTTGCGCACGATCTCGACGCCGGTCTTCTGGTCGTCGTTTGCGGTCTTGATGCGCTTGAGCTGCTCGGAAGCGCGGAGCAGGGCGACGCCGCCGCCCGGCACGATGCCTTCCTCGACCGCGGCGCGGGTCGCATGCATCGCGTCATCGACGCGATCCTTGCGCTCCTTGACTTCGACTTCCGTCGCGCCGCCGACGCGGATCACCGCGACGCCGCCGGCGAGCTTGGCCAGACGCTCCTGCAGCTTCTCGCGGTCGTAGTCCGAGGTTGTTTCCTCGATCTGCGCCTTGATCTGGGCCACGCGCGCCTCGATGTCGGCCTTCTTGCCGGCGCCGTTGACGATGGTGGTGTTCTCCTTGTCGATCATCACCTTCTTGGCCTTGCCGAGCATGGCGAGCGTGACGTTTTCAAGCTTGATGCCGAGGTCTTCGCTGATCGCTTGACCGCCGGTCAGGATGGCGATGTCCTGCAGCATGGCCTTGCGGCGATCGCCGAAGCCCGGCGCCTTCACCGCGGCCACTTTCAGGCCGCCACGAAGCCGGTTGACGACGAGGGTAGCGAGCGCTTCGCCTTCGACGTCTTCCGCGACGATCACCAGCGGCTTGCCGGTCTGCACCACGGCCTCGAGCAGCGGCAGCAACTCGTTCAGCGAGGAGAGCTTCTTCTCGTTGATCAGGATGTAGGCGTCGTCCATCTCGACACGCATCTTGTCGGCGTTGGTGACGAAGTAGGGCGAGATATAGCCGCGGTCGAACTGCATGCCCTCGACGACGTCGAGTTCGGTTTCGAGCGACTTGGCTTCTTCAACCGTGATGACGCCCTCGTTGCCGACCCTCTTCATGGCGTTGGCGAGGAACTTGCCGATTTCGGAATCTCCGTTGGCCGAGATGGTGCCGACCTGGGCGATTTCGTCGTTCGAGGTCACCTTCTTGGAGTTCCGGACGAGGTCGGCGACCACGGCTTCCACAGCCAGGTCGATGCCGCGCTTCAAGTCCATTGGGTTCATGCCGGCGGCGACCGACTTGGCGCCCTCGCGGACGATGGCCTGGGCCAGAACCGTCGCGGTGGTGGTGCCGTCGCCGGCCGCATCCGCGGACTTGGAGGCGACTTCGCGCACCATCTGTGCGCCCATGTTCTCGAACTTGTCCTCGAGTTCGATTTCCTTGGCGACGGTGACGCCGTCCTTGGTGATGCGGGGCGCGCCGAACGACTTTTCAAGCACGACGTTGCGGCCCTTCGGACCGAGCGTGACCTTCACCGCGTTGGCGAGGATGTCCACGCCGCGCAGCATCTTGTCGCGGGCGTCGACGCCGAATTTGACATCTTTGGCTGACATGTTGGGTTGTTCCTTTGGATGTTTCGGAGCCCGTCATCCCCGCCGAACGACTTGGTTCGGCTGTGAGGAGCGAGCCACTCTTTGCGGCGAGCCCCGAAGGATGACGGAGGAGCTTTTGCTTCATCCGTCGAGACGCCGGCTGCGCCGGCTCCTCGGGATGACGGAGCAGGGGAGTTACGCGGCCTTCTTCTTGGCGGGAGCGGCATCGGTGAGAACACCCATGATATCGGACTCCTTCATGATAAGGAGGTCCTGGCCGTCGATCTTGACCTCGGTGCCCGACCACTTGCCGAACAGCACCTTGTCGCCAACGTTGACGTCGATTGGGATCAGCTTGCCGGCCTCGTCACGGCCGCCGGGGCCGACGGCGACGATTTCGCCCTGCGAGGGTTTTTCCTTGACGGTGTCGGGAATGATGATGCCGCCAGCGGACTTCTCTTCGGCGTCGATGCGCTTGACCACGACGCGGTCGTGAAGCGGACGGAATTTCATGCAGTCCTCCTAAGTTTCTGAAGATCGATGGGTATTTCTGAATTTGGCAGTCGCGGCCAATGAGTGCCAAGGCGACCGATCAGGACATAAGCCGCCGCTGAGAGGCGGACAAGGGTCTGAAGCGGATTTTTTAGGAACTCAAAGAAGGCGACTATCAACGCTCATCGTCAATCTCAACGCCTGACGATACAGTGTTAGCAGACGCGGTAAGTCGCTGCCAGTGTTGAATTTATCAACATTTTGTCGAACTTTAGGCTTGCGATCGGCGCGTCGCGCGTCACATTTTCTCCATGACCCGTTGTGGGATGGTGGCCGTCAGGGCGCTGGTTCCGAATGCGGGTTCATCGAGGGATTGGAGCGTTACCGCAAAATCGGTCGCCACCTTTTGCCGATAGCGCTGCCTCCCTTAAGGAGGTTTGACATGGTTTCGAAGCATGACATGCAGTCCGGCGGCGTTTCGGGCGACTTTCGCAAGCAGGTGCTGGGCTACGGCCTGACGACGGCGGAAATCCTGTATCGCCGTCCGGATCGGCAATGGCTGCTGCAAAGCTACGTCTGGCAGAACTACGATATGTTTCCGAAATTCCCGGTGCTGTGTGACTTCCTCGCCTTTTGGGAGAAGCGGCTCGACGGACCGCTGGTCTCGGTGACGGTCGCGCATTCGAGATTGATCAAGCCCGCGGAACTGCGTGCGGTGGACGGCGTGTTCCGGCTGCATTGAGCATTGCCGTCGTAACCGGGCGATGCCAACGACCGCGACGAGATGCGGCGCCGGTCACTCATGGCGACCTGCTTTCGCCGCCGAGGCGCGCCTTCGCTGGCTTGACGCTGGAGCGGCTGCGCGTCATGTCAGGATCGCGAATGCTCACCGCCGTCTCAGGAGCTGGCTTATTCCTGAATGGCTACTGTTGCTGCCGAATTCGGCAGCCTGGCCGTGCCAAAAATTTCTGTTCTTGCTCGGTGCGCGCACGTTAACGACGCGGCAGGTCCCGCGGGCGAGGACAACGGTCCTGCTGACGGCAAGGAGAGGTTATGGGTGACATCATCACCGCGGGCGTTCTGGTGATCGGCGACGAAATCCTGTCCGGGCGGACCAAGGACAAGAATATCGGCTTCATCGCCGACTATCTGACGAATATCGGAATCGATCTCAAGGAGGTTCGCATCGTTGCCGACGATGAAGCCGATATCGTCGCGGCGCTGAACGCGCTTCGCGCCCGGTACACCTATGTCTTCACCACCGGCGGTATCGGCCCGACGCATGATGACATCACCGCCGACAGCGTCGCAAAAGCCTTTGGCGTCGGCATCGATCATCGTCCCGAGGTGGTGGAGCGGTTCAAGGAGCGCTACAAGAAACCGGGCGAATTGAACGAGGCGCGGTTGCGCATGACGCGCATCCCCGATGGCGCCGAACTGATCCAGAGCGCGACCATTCTGGCGCCGGGTTTCAGGATCGGCAACGTCATCGTCATGGCTGGAGTGCCATCGATCATGCAGGCGATGATGGATATCGTCGCGCCGACGCTGCGAGCGGGCGAGCGGATGCTGTCGGAATCGGTGCGCGGCGATTGCCGCGAGGGCGACATCGGCACGCCGCTGCGTGCGATCGCCGAGGCGCATCCGGACACCACCATCGGCAGCCATCCGTTTCTTGACGAGAATGGCAAGTCGAACACAAGGCTTGTGGTGCGCTCGCGCGATCAGGCCAAGCTGACGGCGGCGATGGACGCGGTGAGGGCGATGCTGGTGGGGCTCAAGGCGGCGCAGTAAACCGACCTTCGCTTGTCCGGCCGGCGTCGCTCGCGCGCCGGTCCGGAATGCGGATATGATGAGGCTGGGTTGCCGGCGCGTACTCTGCAAGAGAGCGCTCGTGGCTCGTGACGAGGAAAAATCCAAGTGACCGCAAACACGACTCCCGGCAAGGCCTTTCCGGTGTCCTGGGACCAGTTCCACCGCGATTGCCGGGCGCTGACCTGGCGGCTGAACGAGACCGGGCCGTTCCATGCGGTGGTCGCGATCACCCGCGGCGGCCTCGTGCCTGCGGCGATCGTGGCGCGCGAACTCGGCGTCCGCGTCATTGATACCGTCTGTATCGTAAGCTACGACCACAACCAGAAAAGCGAATTGAAGGTGCTGAAGGACATTTCCGATGCGACCGCGAAGCTCGGCGGCGGCACCGGCAAGGGTCTTCTGATCGTCGACGATCTTGTCGATACCGGCGCTACCGCGCGAGTGGTGCGCGCCATGATTCCGGATGCGCATTTCGCCGCCGTCTATGCCAAGCCGCTCGGCAAGCCGCTGGTTGATACGTTCATCACCGAGGTCTCGCAGGACACCTGGATTTATTTCCCGTGGGATCTCGACCTTGCCTTCGCCCCGCCGTTGCGCGACGGCGCGGCGTGATCCGTTGCTGAACCGGGGCCGTATCAACGGCAGCGTTTGCAACGGCCCCGACTCTGCGGAACAGCGCAACTGCGTTGCGCCGCGTCCGGGACGGGGAGAGTGCTTTCATGCCCCTGCAAAACCGCGTCACGCCTTCAGGCGACATCGTGGCGGTACCGCAGCGCGGCACCTTCACCGGCAACCGCGGCATCATTCACGATCCGGCGACGCGGACGCTGCTGAAGCGGCGCTGGACCACACAAGCCTGGATCGTCTGCATCTGCGAATTCCGCGGCCGTCGCCGCGATGTGATGGCGACGCGGAGCTGGACCGAGCTGTTCTTTCTCGACGAGGCGACGGCGTTCGCGGCAGGGCATCGTCCGTGTTTTCATTGCCGTCGCGCGGATGCCAACGCGTTTCGTTCCGCGTGGGAGCGCGGCAATTGCGCCGGCGGTCTGCGCGCGCCGGAGATCGACGCTGTGCTTCATGCGGAACGGCTGGACGGCCGCGTGAAGCGGCTGCATCCGCTGCCGATGCCGCTCAGTGAATTACCCGATGGCGCGATGGTGCAGGCAGGCGGCGACAGTTTTCTAATTGCGGATGGTCGGCCACTGCTGTGGACCTTCGACGGCTATCGTGAAGCGAGTCTGCCGCTCGTGGACGTGCGGTTGATCACGCCGCCGTCCACTGTGCGGGCGTTGCGGTCCGGTTATCGCGCGGTGCTGCATGGGAGCGCGACGAGTTCGGTACCGTAGCGGGATAGCAGCATGTGGAGTGCTTTATGATCGACATCATGACACCGAGCCTCTGTTGTCATCCACGTTTGTCTATAGCGTTTTCGAGCGAAGTGGGTACCGGTTCGCGTCAAGAAAACGCGTCAAAACAAAAAGCTGGAGCCCGGCTTTGATTCCATCAAAGCCGGGATAGCTCTAGCGACGGTTGACAAGACACCGATGGCCGGGCCAAGCCGACCAAACGAAAACAAAGGAAGCAGGCCTATGATCGAATTCTTCTTCGATTGTTCCAGTCCATGGACCTATCTCGCTTTCCACAATATCCAGCCGCTGGCGAAAGAATTTGGCGAACAGATCTCGTGGCGGCCGATTCTGGTCGGCGGAATATTCAATACCGTCAACCCGAGCGTCTATGCTTCGCGGGAAAAACCCGTGGCGGCGAAAGACCGCTATATGAAGAAAGATCTCGCGGACTGGGCGCGAGTGGCGGGGCTCGCGATCAAGATGCCACCGACGGTGTTTCCGGTGAACAGCGTCAAGGCGATGCGCGGCTGTCTCTGGCTTGGCAACGGTGCGATGGTTCCGTTCGCCACGTCGGTGTTCGAAGCCTATTGGCGCGATGACAAGGACATCTCGCGTGAGCCGGTGCTGGCCGATATTTGCAAATCGCTCGAGATCGATCCGGAAAAGCTTCTGACCGGCATCGGCGATGAAGGCGTCAAGAACGAACTCAAGGCGAATACCGACGAGGCGATCGCGCGCGGCGTGTTCGGGTCGCCGACGATCTTCCTTAACAAGACCGATATGTATTTCGGCAACGACCGCTTGCCGCTGATCCGCGAAGCGCTGCAGCGGAAGAAGGCCGCGTGATAACCGCGTGCCGCCGTTTGCCGCGAACTCGGTCAGCCGCGGAAATTTCGCAGGAGCACATTCCTACGTCTTCTTTAGATTGAGAAAGGCGCGGGCGCGCATAACCAATCCAGCATGCTCGGAGTTGGAGTTTTGCATCTCCGCGATGAGTTCGATTACCTTTTCGGCTTCCTTCAACATGGTTTCGGCGACAATACGACGCCTGCCTTCCCTGCCGAGTTGCTCGCCGATTGACCGATGGGATTGATCCAGCGCATCCCATTCCGCCGCAGCGTTTCTCAGCGCCTCGGCCTGCGATTCGATGAGGTCGGCGGCCGCTGCGCAAGCCTTCGCGGCATCCTTTACAACGACACCGTGCCAAAGTTCAGTGAGGTTATGCTGGTAGCCCTCCTGAAGCATCTCGGCGTCTTGCCGCAACCGCTCCACCAGGTTGGCCACGTCGTCGCTCGGGGTCATCGGGTCGTCTCCTGCATCATCTTGATCAGGTCCTGAAAAAATACGCCGACAACGGTGAATGCAATAGGGGTGAATGCAATAGGCGGTATCGACCCGTTCGCGGATTTGCGCGGCGGTTCATTGCGCTCGCTTCCTCCGGAGAACGGGAGAAGAACGTTTTTGCCAAACGCGAGGGGGCCTGCCATTGCATTTCCCCTCTAGGTGTTTGAAAAGAAATGCGCGCGGGCATGGCGGAATCGGTAGACGCAAGGGACTTAAAATCCCTCGGCTCGTGAGAGCTGTGCCGGTTCGAGTCCGGCTGCCCGCACCATACGTTCAGGATGAGTTCGCATGACCCAGCATCAGCGCAATATGTCCACGCCGATCGACCCGGTGAAACTGGATCGTCTCGCCGAAGTCGCGGTCAAGGTGGGCTTGCAGCTCGCGCCGGGGCAGGACCTTCTGATCACCGCGCCCGCCGCCGCGCTGCCGCTGGTGCGGCGGATCGCCGAACATGCCTACAAGGCCGGTGCGGGGCTGGTAATGCCGTTTTTTTCCGATGAAGACATCACGCTGTCGCGCTACAGATTCGGGCCGGACGCGAGTTTCGATCGAGCCGCAGGCTGGCTCTATGAGGGCATGGCGAAAGCGTTTACCGCGAACACCGCACGGCTCGCCGTCGTCGGCGACAATCCGATGCTGCTCTCGGGCGAGGATGCTGCGAAAGTCGCCCGCGCCAACAAGGCGAACTCCATGGCCTACCAGCCGGCGCTCGAGAAAGTCGTCGGCTTCGACATCAACTGGAATATCGTTGCTTATCCGGGCACGGCCTGGGCCACGCTGATGTTTCCCGACGACAGCGAAAGCGACGCGGTGGCGAAACTTGCTGACGCGATTTTCTCCGCCTCGCGCGTCGACAACGATAATCCAATCGCGAACTGGACCGCGCACAACGCCGCCTTGCGGCAGCGTACCGACTGGCTCAACGGCCAGCGCTTCCGTGCCCTGCATTACTCCGGGCCCGGCACCGACCTGACGGTCGGCCTCGCCGATGGTCATGAATGGGTCGGCGGCGCTTCCACGGCGAAAAACGGCATCGTCTGCAATCCGAACATTCCGACCGAGGAGGTGTTCACGACGCCGCATGCATTGCGGGTCGAAGGCCACGTCCGCAGCACCAAGCCGCTGTCGTATCAGGGCACGCTGATCGACGACATCGCCGTGCGCTTCGAGCAGGGTCGCATCGTCGAAGCCAAGGCGTCGCGCGGCGCCGACGTGCTGAACAAGGTGCTGGATACGGATGAGGGCGCGCGACGGCTCGGCGAGGTCGCGCTGGTGCCGCATTCTTCGCCGATCTCGAAGAGCGGCCTGTTGTTCTACAACACGCTGTTCGACGAGAACGCGGCCTGCCACATCGCGCTCGGCCAGTGCTATTCGAAGTGCTTCGTCGACGGCGCCAAACTGTCGCCGGAGCAGATCTCGGCGCAAGGCGGCAACAAGAGCTTCATTCACATCGACTGGATGATCGGATCCGGCGAGATCGATATCGACGGCATCGGCAGCGACGGCAGCCGCGTTCCCGTCTTCCGCAAGGGAGAGTGGGCGTAAGCCGCCTGATCGCACCGACGGCCTCAATGCGGTCACGAGCCGGTGCTTTACGCAGTTTTAATCGGGTGCTTTACGCAGCTTCAATGCAGTCGGCCTGAACAGGGGACCATGTCGGACCGTATCGTCAACGACCGTCGTCAGTGGCTATCCGCCGCCGCGATCGCGTTGCTGGTCGCGGCTGGCGGTCTTTCCGGTTGCGCCAACCTCGGTGACGGTCCGGTCTCGGGGGCGTTCGTCGATCCCGCGAAGTACGATCTCTACGACTGCCCGCAGCTCGACGCGCAACGCAAGTCTTTGGCGGCGCGCACCGCCGAATTGCAGAGGCTGATCGACAAGGCCCATACCGGTGTCGCTGGCTCGGTCGTGGCGGAGGTTGCGTATCGCAACGACTACATCACCGTTCGCGCTTCGGCCAAGCTCGTCGAACAGGAATGGCAGCGGAACAAGTGTCACGAGGCGGCGCCCGCCGCAACCACAGCCCCGGCGAGCAGCGCACGCGGTGCGCCGCCACCGAGGCGCTCCGGCAGCGCTGTTTACTGATCTCCGACGATCCCGCAATGACGGATAAGTAAATGAGCCGGATCCGCCTGATTCAGGGCCGCCAATTGTAGATCCAGTCCTGACGCGCCAGCAGACGTCGCGGTCCCATCGCCCTGATGGCGAGATCGCGCGCCAGAGCGGCGGCTCCCCCGAGATGGTAAATCCGGCCGTTCCGTTGCGCGAGCGCCTGCACGCGCGCGACGCGCGCGCGGCGTAAGCTTGTGTAGCGCGCAAGTGCAGCGGCAGCGCCGTGGGCGCTCTCGTTCGCGGCTTCGCCGAGACACTGCGCCAGTACCGCGGCATCCTCGATCGCCATGCCCGCGCCCTGCGCGGCAAACGGCAGCATGGCGTGGGCGGCGTCACCTAGCAAAGCCATTGCGTCGCGGTGCCACGCGGCCATCGGGGGAATCGTAAACAGCGCCCACTTGCGCCAGCCGTCCACGGCGTCGATCATCATGCGCGCCGGCTCAGACCAGCGCGCTTGTGAAAACCGGTGCTTGATCTCCGCCGCATCGCCAGCGGCGCTCCAGCCGGGCTGGTTCCAGGCGTCCGGTACCACCGCGACGATGTTGATCTGCCTTCCGCCCGACATCGGATAGGCCACGAGATGCGCGTCCGGTCCCATCCAGAGCCGCACCCGGCGCGCGGTCATGTCGTGCGGCAACTGCGCCGCCTCGATGGTTCCGCGCCACGCGGTCAGGCCGGAAAACAGCGGCCTCGCATCCGGAAAGAGCCGAGTTCGCAGCGCGGACCACACGCCGTCGGCGCCGATCAGCGCCCATGCAGTCTCCTGCCGGCTTGTCATGCCGTGGCGCACACCCAAAGTTACGCCGTTGCCGTGCGCCGCCACGCTTTCGATCGCCGCACCAAGGCACAACTCGATCTCGGGATGATCGCGAGCCTGTTCCAGCAACGCCGCCTGCAGGCCGGCGCGATGCACCACCCAGTAAGGCGCGCCTGCGCGCAACGCCGCCGCCTCGCCAAGCGGCAGGCGGCAGATCTCGCCGCCGTGCCGCGCGCTCATGATGCTGATAGCCTCTGGCACGAGTGCGCGTGCGGACAGTCGCGCGTGCAGGCCGAGGCCGATCAGGATGCGACTTGCGTTCGGCGACAGTTGCAGGCCCGCGCCGGCCTCTTCGAGGCGCTCGGCCGTCTCGATGATGAGGATGCGAAAGCCCTTGGCGGCCAGCGCAAGCGACGCCGTTAAACCTCCGATCCCGGCACCGGCGACAACGACTGTGCGCGACCGGGTCACAGGCCGATCAGGCCGCCTTATCCCTCACCACGCATTCCGGGGGGCGGGCCTGTCCGGGGCCGAGATCGGCCGCGAACCGGTACAGCGTCGAGCAATATGGGCAGATGATTTCGCTGTCGTTGCCGAGGTCGAGAAAGACGTGCGGATGATCGAACGGTGGATTGGCTCCGACACACATGAATTCCTGTGAGCCGATCTCGATAACGGCGACGCCGGCATCGTTATGAAAGTGGGGGACTACGTGATCAGACATGCTTTCCACCTCGGATCGTTGCGCGACATTTAAAGCGCCGGATATGACGCGCCGGATACGCAACGACAATCGCGCCGCACCATACTGACCGGCACTTCCGATTTCTAGATCGCCGGAAACAGATTTGGAAAATTTTGCGGGTCAATTATCCATACACATTCGACATAATCCTGTCGTCTGGGAGAAGCCCTTCTTTCGTCGTGGAAGTTGTGTCTGAATAACGGCACACCACCTTTAGGCGCACGACGAAGGCAGGCCTGACGGGATTTCGACGATGCGATGGCGGATTGGCAGCGCGATGACGGGGGCGGCGATATGCGCAACGGCGTTCGCTCTGCTGTGGCCGCATGCCAAGGATGCCGGCGCCGTATTGATGGTACAGGACGATCCCGCGCGCCTCTCCGACCTTCAACTCGATTCCATACTTCGCAATGATCCGGCACTGGTCGAGCAGAACATCAAGGCCGCACTTGCGGCGCAAGATACGAACCTCGCGAACAGCTTTGTCGATCTTGCGGCAGCGAGGGGAATACCGATACCCGGCGAGTTGTCGCAACGCGTTGCCGAAGCCGTCAGAGAAGAAAATTCTACCGGACACATGGCCGGGAGATTCCTCGCCGGGCTGGTTACCGGCAATGCCGATGACGGTGCGAGCCTGTCGGGTACGGTCGCAGGCGATCTATGCGTATTCGGTGATGTCCGGGACATCATGCGCGAGGGCAAGCACCTGGCGATGGGCGAGGATACCGACCGGCTGTTGCTGGGGCTCGCCGCAACGGGTCTCGTTGTGACGGCGGCCACCTTTGTGTCCGTCGGCGGCGCGGCTCCGGCCCGCGCCGGCCTCACGCTGGTCAAGGACGCCCGGAAGGTTGGGCGGCTCGGTGAAGGTCTGAGCCGGTGGGCAGGCCGTTCGGCGCGCGAGATGGTCGACACGCGGAAACTGCAAGACGCCGTCGCGACGGCGGCACTGGCACGGCCGCGTCAGACGGCCGGCGCGATCAAGGCTGCGATCCGCGCGGAGAAGGCCGGCGGACTGGTGCGTCTCGCCAAGGATGTCGGCCGCATCGGCGAAAAGGCCGGGACACGGGGTGCGCTCGACACGCTGCGGATCGCCCAGGGACCAAAAGATGTCGCACGCGCAGCGCGGCTTGCCGGAGCTAAAGGCGGCCAAACCCGTGCGATTATCAAGATTTTGGGACGCGGGGCGCTGCTGCTCACCACCGGCGCGTTCAATCTCGCGATGTGGGTGCTCAGCGCGGTATTTGCGCTATTCGGCTTCCTGTCATCGATCAAGGCCACGACCGAGCGCCTGACGCTGTCATGGCTGCAACGTTCAAAAGCCAGGCGGCTGCGGCGGCAGTCCGCCGTGCCGTCATAACTTCTCACCGGTCGTTTGCCGACCATCTCGTTGCCATCCCGATCCACGGAATTTGCCGATGCCGAGCTTTCATCACGGCGACGTTGAAATTGCCTACCTCGACGAGGGCGAGGGTGACCCCGTCGTTCTCGTGCATGGTTTTGCGTCGAGCAAGAACGTTAACTGGGTGTATCCGACCTGGGTGTCGGAATTGCGCAAAAACGGGTTCCGGGTGATTGCGTTCGACAATCGCGGCCACGGCGATTCCAGCAAGCTCTACGATCCGGAAGACTATCACATCGGCACGATGGCGAGCGACATCTCCGCACTGATGGATCACCTTGCCATCGCGCGCGCGGACGTCATGGGCTATTCGCTCGGCGCACGGATGACGGGAATTCTGGCACAGACCCGGCCTGAACGGGTGCGCTCCGGAATCTTCGGTGGTCTGGGTATCGGTTTGATCAAGGGTGGCGGCCCCGGCGAAAGCGTCGCCAGGGCGTTGGAAGCGCCGTCGCTGGACGACGTGACGGATCCGTTCGGCCGCACGTTTCGCGCATTCGCCGATCAGACCCGCTCCGACCGTCGTGCGCTGGCGGCGTGTTTGCGCGGATCGCGGCGGCTGATGACGGAAGCGGAGGTCGCCAGCATCAAGGTGCCGACGCTGATAGCGGTCGGCACCAAGGATGAGATCGCGGGATCGGCGCAGGCGCTTGCAAACATCATCCCCGGCGCGGAAGTGCTGGACATTCCGAACCGCGATCACATGCGCGCGGTGGGTGACAAGGTCTACAAGGAAGGCGTGCTGAAATTTCTGTCACGCCGGCCGTGAGGCCGACCCATAGCGATTGGCGAGGGAGCGCGCCGCCGCGATCAACACCACGAATGTTGCGATCCAGACCATGCGCGCACCGTAGCGGTTGTGGGGGCCGGATATCACGCCACAGATGAAGGCGTTGCCGAGCAGTGCGACGCAAACCGTCGCGGCGAGCAGTTCGACGTCGTCAAGGCGCCGTCGCCACAGGGCCGCCAGGGCGATGCCGGCGAGCAACAGCATCGAGGTGAGGGCGACCGGGATATGAATCCAGTTGATCGCCGCGAACTTGATGTTCCAGTGCTGCTGACGCGCGGCGCGCATGGCCTTCACCTGTTCCGGTAGATAGCGTTCGATGATGCCGTAGGTGTGCGGAATCCAACCGGTGGTGCCTTCGCCGGTGCCGACTTGCACGAGTTGCTCCGCCGTTGCTTCGACCGCCGCTTCGGTCTGCCAGAGCGGATAGGCGGCCAGCGCTTGCGTTGCGATGAATTCCATCTCGCCGTTCATGCCTTCGAAACGGCCGAGCTTGTTGAACACGCTGTCGTTGCCCCAAAGAAAGTCGTCCGCTGTTGCCGGCAGTTGATTGCGGTAGGGGCAAAGCTTCAGCTTGATCTTGTCGCAGTGGTCGTTGAGGTAGCGCGCGACGATGCCGTCCTGCATCATGCGTCCGAACGACACGCCGGCGCCGCCCGGCGTCCAGGCAAGCCGGCCCGACAGCGCGTAATTCGCCGCCAGCAGCATGGCCGCGCCGGCGACGAGCGTCAGGCAGCCCTGAATCAGGCCGGCAATCGGAAGCCTTCGGCCGAGCCATGGCTTGACGACCCATCCCGCGCAGCACAGGCCCAACAGCACGCCGAACGTCGCTGTGTGGGTCGCCGCCGCGAATGACGTATACAGAAACAGCGAAACCCGCTCGATGGTCGAGAGCTTGCCGTTGTGCACGACGAGGATAAATAGCGCGAGCACTCCCAATCCCGCGAAAATGTCGGTCAGCAACATGCTGGCGAGCCACGGCAGCGCCGTGGCCAGGGTCAGGATCACGGCGATGGCGAGAAGCCGCAATGGCTGCGCCAGGGAGAGCACCCGCAGGGTCAAATGCAGGATCCACAGCGTCAGCAGCGCCTGACATGCCAGATTGAGCCAGAAAAACGAGTCCTTCCCTAAATGAAGGTAGATGCCGTACACGGTCGAGCGGCTCGGCTCGAGATAGCCCTCGTACCATCGCGCCAGGTAGCCGCCGGTATCGTATTCCAGCAGCGGATAACCGTTCCAGATCGCGGGGGCGAGCAGCAGAACGGGAATGACGATCGCCGCGATCCAGGCCCAGGGCGCTGCCGCGGCGCGCGTGTATAGGACGCGGGTAGATCGGGTAGAAATGGGGGTCTCTCCAGTGGGCGGCGCACCATTCGGCATATTGAGTATCCGGCGCGAATGCATAAACTGTGTGACGTAAATTGGCCCGATGGTGGCTCGGATTGTGAGGATTCCGAGCCGTCCCGGGGGTAGCGCGAAGCCGGCCGGCGTGCCGATATAGTGCGGTCGTTCAATTGCTTAGATGGTCAGTTCACCCTAAGCAGGCCGGATGAATATCCGCTGAACGGCGAGGACAACGACGTCGCGTCATGCTATGCTGCGGCACAGAATTTGAGGTTGCGAGACGACCATGGCGATCCAGCAAGTCAATTCGCAGAATCCAAAGCTTGCGGCGCTCGATCCGATCTGGGATCGCATCCGCGGCGAGGCCGAGGACATCGTTCGCCGCGAACCCGAATTGGCATCCTTCATCTATTCGACGGTCCTGCATCACGATCGTCTTGAGGCTGCGGTGGTGCATCGCGTCGCCGAGCGGCTCGACCATTCGGCGCTGTCGGGCGACCTGATCCGTCAGACCTTCGACGAGGCGCTGCGCGACGATCCCGACATCGGCAACGCGTTCCGCGCCGATCTGGTGGCGGTGTACGACCGCGATCCGGCGACGTCGCGGTTCATCGATCCGCTGCTCTACTTCAAGGGCTTCCATGCCATCCAGAACCACCGCCTTGCGCATTGGCTCCATCGGAAGGGCCGCAAGGATTTCGCCTATTACCTGCAGAGCCGCGCCTCGGCGGTGTTCCAGACCGACATCAATCCCGCGGCGAAAATCGGCCGTGGCATTTTCCTCGATCACGCCACCGGCTTCGTTGTCGGCGAAACCGCCGTCATCGAGGATGACGTGTCGATCCTGCATGGCGTGACGCTCGGCGGCACCGGCAAGGAAAATGAGGACCGCCATCCGAAGATCCGCCATGGCGTGCTGATCGGCGCCGGCGCGAAGATTCTCGGCAACATCGAGGTCGGACATTGCGCGCGCATCGCCGCCGGATCGGTCGTCGTGAAGGCGGTGCCGCACAACGTCACCGTTGCGGGCGTTCCGGCCAGGATCGTCGGCACGGCCGGCTGCTCGGAGCCGTCGCGTACGATGAACCAGATGCTGAATGCGATGTGACTTTCTCGGGCGAAAATTCTTTTTTGGATACTTGAGGTTCGAATAAACCGGTGGCGGCGCAAGCCGTCTCGCTCTAGAACCCTGCGAGCCCCAGATCATAGCGGAGACCGCCGTGGACGTTCAGGAAGTCAGAAAGCTCGACGCCTATCTCAAGCGCGTGTTCGGCAACCCCAGGATTCGCGTGGTGCCGCGGCCGAAGAAGGATGACTCGGCCGAGGTCTATATCGGCGAGGAGTTCATTGGCGTGCTGTTCGTCGACGATGAGGACGACGACCGCTCGTTCCAGTTCCAGATGGCGATCCTCGAGGAGGATCTGGCCGACGTCGGCTAAACTACCGAGATGGCCGGGATGTCTGCGCGAAGACCCGCTTCGCGCTTTAGCCTCACGTTGAAACGCTTCATCGTGAACTCATTCCGGTCTAGCTTTGCGGTCCGTGCAATTGCTGCACCAGCCGTTCCATCGCACCGGCCAGGTCGCGCCACTCTGTCAGCCATTGCCGCGGAAAGCGGAACGTCAGGTCGGCGCCGCCGATGCGGCGTTCGCTCAGACACATGCCCGGCGTCGGCGCATCGCGGGTGCATCGCGCCACCATTGCCGGCGCATCGGCAGAGAACAAATCTTCGCCCGCATACGGCGTGCCGTCGCGGAACGCGCCCATCGACAGTCCATCCCGAGGTTGCGTCCGGGTCGCATCGAGATAGCGCGGATAGATGGTGCGGACGAGGATGTCCGGCGCCAGCGAATCGTGATGCGCGGCGATCGACAGGAAGATGCGGTCGATCGGCTGCGGCGTATCTTCGATAGTCTCGGCGGTGACATGCCTTGGCGCGTCCGGCGCCGCCAGCGAGGGATAGGCGAAATTCAGATCGACGCGTTCCTGCGGTCCCGAATGTCTCTGAACTTTTCGGCGGAAGGCGTGCTGCGGCACGTTGAACAACGTCTCGCCGATGCTGACCGGCAGCCGCTCATTGTTGTCAAACGCCTTGGGCGTCCAGGTCGGCCACAACAGCCAGGCGACTGCCGTTACCGCAGGCGCCGCGATCAGGGCGGCTGCGAGAAGCGGAGCGAGATGACCGCGCCGCGGTTTAACTGATCCGCGTGATCGGCGCGGGGCGGACGACAGCAGGGTCATGCGGCAGGGCGGGACTTTTCCGAGAGGACGAATCAGCCGCGACTATGCCACGCATTGTGGAGTTTTCATGCGGCAGGTCGGCCGCACCGCGCCGCCGCGAAAGGTCGGGACCGCGTGCCGCGTTAACCCTTCCTTAAGGATAAGGTGGCGGGGAGAGCGGTATTTTGCGAAGCAAAGGACGTCGTGGTCGTGTAACGGATGTCCTTTCGATGTCGCCGGATGCATTGAATTCCTTCTTCGCCTTGTGCCTCGGATTCGCCATCGCGGGCACGCTGGCCAGCGGCTATCAGGCGTTCGTCAAACGTCCCGCCGGCTTCGGATTGCTGCAGCAGGGCGTTGTTGCAAGAGCCTTCGCCGCGATTCCGTTCCTGGTCTTCGCTGCGCCCTTCATCATTATGCGCAACACCCTTCGCGGACGACGCATCGAACGCCGCCGCTTTGAATTCGTCATGATGGCGACCGTGATCGCCGGGTTCTGGAGCTTGATGTCGGGCACCTGCGTGGTCATGACGCTGCAGGCGGTCGGGTTGCTCGCCTGAACTACGTCGTGGCATGGTCGCCTCCTGCAGGAGGCCGTCATGGCGATTTACGAACTCGACGGGCAGGCGCCCGACCTTCCGAAAAGCGGACGCTTTTTCATCGCCGACACCGCCGCGGTGATCGGCAGGGTGCGCTTGCTCGAGAACGCGAGCGTCTGGTTCGGCGCGGTGCTGCGCGGCGATAACGAGTGGATCGAGGTCGGCGAGGGGTCCAACATCCAGGACGGCAGCACCTGCCATACCGACGAGGGTTTTCCGCTGACGATCGGAGCCAACTGTACGATCGGCCATAATGTTATACTGCATGGCTGCACCATCGAGGATGGTGCGCTGATCGGCATGGGCTCGATCGTCATGAACGGCGCGCGGGTCGGCCGAGGCTGCATCGTCGGCGCCGGTGCGCTCATCACCGAAGGCAAGCAATTCCCGGACCATTCCCTTATCGTCGGCGCGCCGGCGCGCGCCATCCGCACGCTGGAGCCGGCCCAGGCCGAGGCGATGCGAAGCGGCGCGAAATTCTACGCAGCGAACGGGCTGCGCTTCAAAAAGGGCCTGAATCGGATCGGTTGAGATTCCGGCAGTACGTTGTGCGGATCGCGGAGAATTGAGCCAAAATTCGAGCGAATGAAGGTCGCCGGAAGAAACAATCGGGCACGGCCGGCGTATGTCATCGGTGGGACGAAGGGAAGCTGGACGGAGTTCGACGATGTTGCGCAAAACGATGATCGCATTGCTGGCGGTGGCCGCGGTGGGACTGGTTTCGCCGACCATTGCCTCGGCGCGCGGTGGCGGTGGGTTTGGCGGTGGCGGTGGATTTCACGGTGGTGGCGGATTCCACGGTGGTGGTGGATTCCACGGCGGTGGCGGATTTCACGGCGGCGGCTTTGGCGGGTTTCACGGCTTCCATGGCGGCTTTCATAACCATGGGTTTCATGGCCGCGGCTTCGGTATAGGGCTCGGATTCGCGTCGCCCTATGCTTACGGCTGGGGCTATCCCTACGACGATTACGGCTATTACGGTTATTACGGTTATTACGGTTATTACGGCTATCCCTACGGCTACAGCAGCTATTACGACGACGATGGCGGCTGCTATCTGAGCCGCCGCCGGGTTCACACCCGCCATGGCTGGCGCTGGCGGCGGGTCGAAGTCTGCCGCTGATCGCGGACATCTCAACGATCTGATGGCGGCGTGCGCAGGTCGTGCGTCGCCGCTTCACGTTGCAAACTCCATAAAAAGCCGTGGTCGTCGTGCAGCCCTTGGGCTAGACATGTGCGCCGATCACAGGCTGGAGAATGCGACGATGCGGACGTTTCGATGTGCGGGGGTTTTGATGTTTGCTCTTGCGATTGCTTCGGGCGGCATCGTTCTGATCGATGCTCCGGCCACAGCAGCGGCCCAGACCGCGGAGAAAACCATGACCACAGCATCGGGTTTGCAGATCACGGATACCAAGGTGGGGGAGGGTCCGTCCCCGCAACCCGGCCAGGTCTGCATCATGCATTACACTGGCTGGCTCTATGTGAACGGGCAGAAGGGCAATAAGTTCGACAGCTCGGTGGACCGCAACGAGCCTTTCGAATTCCCGATCGGCAAGCAACGGGTGATCGCGGGCTGGGACGAAGGCATCGCGACCATGAAGGTCGGCGGCAAGCGCACTCTCGTCATTCCGCCGCAGCTCGGTTACGGCGCACGCGGCGCCGGCGGCGTCATTCCGCCCAATGCAACGCTGATCTTTGAAGTCGAGTTGCTCGGCCTGAAAGGTTGAGCCGCTGCCGGCAAAGCCGATCGGCTGTTTTCGCACTCCGGCACGCCGCGCTCCGCGGGGCGTGATCCGATCCGGGACGTGACGCTCCTTCAAGCAGGCTGCTCTGGAGCTGCCCTGAAAAGGGTGCGGCCAGCCCTTGGGGGAGGCTGGCCGCGCGCGAACCGGTCTGGGACGGGGAGGGGTATGACCGGTCGCGGGTCTCGTGTTCTCTTGTTTATCGTGAGCTGGCCGTCGCGACCGCCGGATGGTTGTCGTCGAGCGCAACCCAGACATCGGGGTCGCTTTGCGATTGCCGTTTCATGAAGCGGTAGCCGGTCTTGGTCCAGGCCAGGACGTCCTCGTTCTGGTTGTCGAGAATGAACTCGCCCTTGTCGGTTTTGACGGTCAGGACGGCATGACCGTCGCCCTGCTTGTCGCGAACCACCGTGACCAGCAACGCCTCGCGCGGCCAGCCCGCGTCGATCAGCATCTTGCGTTTCAACAGGACGTAGTCCTCGCAATCGCCGTAGCCGTCGGTCGGCAGCGACCACTTTTCGACGACGCCCCAGTGATCCTTGTCCGTCATCGGCTTGATGGTTTCGTTGACCCAGCGGTTGACCTTCAAAAGATCGCGCCAGGCGTCAGTCGTCAAAACGATATCCCGCGGCTGCGTTGCGCCGTTGTGGCATTCCTTCGGATTTTCGCCGCAGAATTCGACCCAGCCGATCGGCGCCCGCGTGGTGCTGCCAAGACTTGCATAAAGTTGCCGCGCTTCCCCGGCGCTCGCCTGCGTCGCCATCCCCCACAGGACGGCGGCAGCGACCGCCAGTCCCACTCCCTGTCCCCTGTTGAGCATTGTGGCCCCCGTTTCTTGTTGGGACCACATTTCGCACAAAGGATTTTCGTCGCCGCTAAGTACTCGAAGTGTGTTTGAGCCAAATGCAAGTAAAGTTCGCCGCTAATTGAATCTATACTTGAATCGAATTTGACTAAAATTTTAAGAGATCGCACTTGATTCAAATTTTAGATGTTAGCGATTGAAACCCGCTGGAATCGGGGTTTTCGTATCGGAATGCGCGTGGCGTTAACCGGAAAATCGCGGCGCGAGCGCGGCCTCAAACGCAGCGGAGGCCGCGGGCGGGGATCGCAAAGTCGGGAGTTTGCGTGAGCCGTCGTTTACCGGGCGGTGACGTTATCTTCGAGAGTGTCGGGATGCTGCTCGTGAACGAACTCGAGCGCGAAGCCGTCTTCCAGGTTGCGGACGACGCGGGCGAGCACTTTGCCGAGCGCGACCCGGGACTGCAGCGGCGGCCTTGTTTCGGCCGAGATGGCGGCGCCCGACATCGACAGATCGATGATCCGGCACGTCATCCTGGTGCCGTCCTCGAGCGTGAGGGTCGTGATCGGGCTGCGTGGCACGATACGGTCGTGGCGGCGGTCTTCGGGAAGGTTGAGGATATCGCGGTTGGCAAGCCAGGTGAGCTGCGCCGCCAGCCTGTCGCGCTTGCGGGGCGTTGCGCCTACGCTCATGGCGAACCCGCTGTCGATAATCCGGGTGATCTTGCCTTCGACCCGGCCGATGTGGTCGAGATAGACGACGACCCGGTCACCGACGTTGCCAATGCCGGGCGCAAGCATCGCCAGCCCACCCGGAGACATATTGATGATCTGGCACGGAAACTCGCGCCGGTCCGGCAGCATATAGCGGCCCAGCAGGTGAACCCTGACACGCTGAAATCGCCGGCGCTCAACCGGAAGGCTTGAGATTTTCTGCGCCAACGCCATAAAACGGTCCACCGGTCGACCGGTAATCGGTATTGGTAAACCCTACGGGTGTCAGGGTTAACGCGGCGTTAGCGATCCAGGGCGGCCCTTTATTGCACGGGTTCAATCCGCGCCCGGCGTTATGCGCGCGAAACACTCTTAGATGGATTCCAATCATCACATGGCGTTGGCGGCGCTGGAGGGGCTTGTTGAAACCTACCGGCCGTGGCCTCTGGAGGGAAACGTAACCCGCCTTCATGAGGGCAAGAGTCGGCCATGCTTCGGAATTCAACCACTGGTTGGGGCACCCTATCCCGTGCCTTCCACGGGATCCTTGGTATCGCGGTCATCGGTATGCTGGCCTACGGCTGGTGGATGAACCATATGGTGGCGAAGCCGGACAAGCTCTTTCATCGCTCGATCCATGCCGACATCGGCTATGTCATCCTGCTGCTGATGGTCCTCCGCCTGATCTGGCGTGGCCTCAATCCGGTCCCCGCGCCGCCGGACGGCTCACGGGTGTGGGAGCGGGCGCTGGCGCACGTCAATCACTGGGCGCTCTATGTGACCACGATCGTCGTGGCGTTGCTCGGCTGGGCCCATTCCGGGGCGCACAAACCGGATTATGCCGACTGGTTCGGGCTGTTCCGGGTGCCGCAGTTCACATCCGAGAATAAAGACAATGCCCGTTTCTTCGAGCACTGGCACATCTGGCTGGCTTATGGGCTGATCGGGCTGGTCGCGTTGCATTTCGTCGCGGCGCTCTACCATCACTTCATCAAGCGCGACCGCGTGGTGGCGCGGATGATGACGGGCGAGGGCAAAAAGGGATCGCCTCCCAGTGGGAGTCGCTTCGTTCCGCATGCCTGATTGAAAGTCGGGCGTCATCGTCCGCGAATGCGGGCGATCCGGTAATCAAGACGGGTGCGAGCGAAATTCGAGGCGTTATCGAATACTCGATACTCCGCTTTCGCGGAGTATGACGGCTCTCCTATTGCGCTAAAAAATCGTCCTGCCGATATCCGGCTTGTGCTCAGGAGTGGCCGAACACCCGCTTGAAGATCGTATCGACGTGCTTGAAGTGATAGCCGAGGTCGAACTGCTCGGCGATCTCGGCATCCGACATGTATGCCTTCACATCGGCATCGTTCTTCAGCAGCGTCTGGAAATCGCCTTCGCCGCGCCACACCGGCATGGCGTTGCGCTGGACCAGCCTGTAGGCGTCCTCGCGGCTTGCGCCCTTCTGCGTCAGTGCGATCAGGACGCGCTGCGAATGCACGAGCCCGCCGAGGCGATCGAGGTTCTTCTGCATGGTGGCGGGATAGACCAGCAGCTTGTCGATCACGCCCGCGAGGCGGTTGAGCGCGAAGTCGAGCGTCACCGTGGCGTCGGGCCCGATCATGCGCTCGGCCGAGGAGTGCGAGATGTCGCGCTCGTGCCACAGCACCACGTTCTCCAGCGCCGGCGTCACAAAGGCACGCACCATGCGGGCAAGCCCGGTGATGTTCTCGGTCAGCACCGGGTTGCGCTTGTGCGGCATCGCCGACGAACCCTTCTGACCCTCGGAGAAAAATTCCTCGGCCTCCAGCACCTCGCTGCGTTGCAGGTGGCGGATCTCGGTGGCGAGACGCTCCATCGATGATGCGATGACGCCCAGCGTGGCGAAGAACATCGCGTGGCGGTCGCGCGGGATCACCTGTGTCGAGACCGGCTCGGGGGTCAATCCCATCGCCCTGGCGACGTGCTCCTCCACGCGCGGATCGATCTGCGCGAAGGTGCCGACCGCGCCCGAGATTGCGCAGGTCGCGACCTCCTTGCGGGCGGCGATCAGGCGCTCTTTGGCGCGCGTGAACTCCGCATAGGCGTAAGCGAGCTTGAGCCCGAAGGTCACCGGCTCGGCGTGGATGCCGTGCGAGCGGCCGATGGTCGGCGTCATCTTGTGCTCGAACGCGCGCGTCTTGAGCGCCCTGAGCAGCCTGTCGATGTCGGCGATCAGGATATCGGCGGCGCGGGTGAGCTGGACGTTGAGGCAGGTGTCGAGCACGTCGGAGGAGGTCATGCCCTGATGCACGAAGCGCGCCTCGGGACCGACGATTTCGGCAAGGTGAGTCAGAAAGGCGATGACGTCATGTTTGGTCTCGCGCTCGATCTCGTCGATGCGCTCGGTGTTGAAAGTGGCGTCTTTCGCCTTGGCCCAGATGGTTTCGGCCGCCTGCTTCGGAATCACGCCGAGTTCGGCCTGGGCGTCCGCTGCGTGAGCCTCGATCTCGAACCAGATCTTGAAACGGGTCTGCGGCTCCCAGATCGAAGCCATTTCCGGGCGGGTATAACGGGGGATCATCGACGATCCTTGTTGTTTTCAGGGATGATGCCGCGCTTTAGCAGAGCCGCCGGAAGGAGACAAACGGTGCGGATTGAACGTCGAACTGGCGCCGCTTCCGCGAACGGCCTATCGTCATCCTCATGCGTTTGAAATCGAGCATATGGGTCGCGGCGTATCTGCGCCGCTGTCAGACCGAGGGCATATTCGGCGCGGTACGCCGGCGCGGTGCGGAGGAGGCTGGCGCCGTGTTCGTCAAGCTGGCGCTTCTCGACGGCAATGCGATGCTGTACGCGCCGGCGCCGCAGGCTGTATACGACGACAGCCGGCCCGTTGAACGGGTTTTTGCCCCGTCATCAAACGAGCCTGTTGCCGAGCAGGCGGTCGAAGAGCGTCTTGTGAAGGAAGTCCGGTTCGATCCGGACGCCTGGATCGTTGAAATCGAAGACAGGGCGGGGCGGCACTTTCTTGACCTGGCACGGACCTGACGGAGCGGTTTCAGCATTCGCTGTCGCCAATTTGACGCACTCCCGTGACCCCGCGCCGCAGTTTCGCCAAGCGATAGGACTTTCCTTTTGCACGAAATTACCCATGTTAGGGGCGCTTTTCCCTGCGGAGAATAAAGGAACAACCACATGAAATTAATCCAACGGGCGTCCGGCGTGATGAAGGCCTTCGCCATCGTCCTGTCGCTGGCGCTCCCCTTGATGTTTGCCGTCTCCGCGGCGGACGCTCGAATCGGTGGAGGCAAGAGCTTTGGATCGCGCGGCTCGCGAACCTTCTCCGCGCCGCCGGTCACCAACACCGCGCCGAACGCGGCGCGTCCGCTCGACCGGTCCATGGCCCAGCCCGGCCGCCCGGGCGCCGGCGCTGCCGCGACGGGTGGCTTCAAGCGGCCCGGCATGGGCATGCTCGGCGGCCTTGCCGCCGGCTTCCTCGGTGCGGGACTGCTCGGCATGCTGTTCGGCGGCGGCCTGTTCGGCGGCCTCGGCGGCCTGTCGTCCATGATCGGGCTTTTACTTCAGATCGGTCTGATCGTCCTCGTCGTCCGCTTTGCGATGTCGTGGTGGCGGCGGCGCAATGCGCCCGCTTATGCTGGAGCTGCGCCGGGTCCCGCTGCTCAGGCGAGCCCCCGCAGCGGCTTCGGTTTCGCTTCGGCATCGAACGCCCCGCCGCTGGAGATCACCCCGTCCGACTATGAAGCCTTCGAGCGTCTGCTCGGAGAAATTCAGACTGCGTGGTCGAACGAGGACGTCAACACGCTGCACACGCTGGCGACGCCGGAAATGGTGTCGTACTTCACCGAGGATCTCCGGGCCAACGACGCCCGCGGCGTCGTCAACAAGGTATCCGACGTCAAGCTTCTGCAGGGCGATCTCGCGGAAGCCTGGCGTGAGGGCACTACCGATTACGCCACGGTGGCGTTGCGCTATTCGCTGATCGACAAGACCACCGAGCGCGCGAGCGGCCGCGTGGTCGAAGGCAGCGATCAGCCGCAGGAGGTGACCGACGTCTGGACGTTCGCGCGCCTTGGCGGCGGAAAATGGGAACTGTCCGCGATCCAGCAGACCTGACCGACCGACCCTTGGCTAATCGAGAAGGCGCCACGACAACCCGTGGCGCCTTTTTGTTTGCGTTGAACGAAGGGCCTGATCGCGCATTATCTCGGGATTAAATCCGTAGCGCACGCGGGTTGCAGGGATATTGTGTTGTACATGCGCGATAAATCGATCGGAGAAAGCGATGATTGCGACTGACAGGATTGTTCCGCGAATTTGCCTTGGCCTGGCCACTGGGCTGCTTTTGGCGGCGGCTCAGCCGGCCTATGCGCAGACGGCCGACATGAGCTTCTTCGTGACCAGCGTCGGGATTGGCAACGGCGGCAATCTCGGCGGACTCGCTGGCGCCGACAATTACTGTCAGACGCTGGCGCAGGCTGCGGGCGCGGGGGGGAAGACCTGGCACGCCTATCTGTCGACCCAGGCTGCCGACGGCAAACCGGCCGTCAACGCGCGGGATCGGATCGGAAAGGGGCCGTGGCGGAACGCCAAGGGCGTCGTGATCGCGAAAGACGTGGCCGAACTGCATAGCGCCAACGCCATCAACAAGAAGACGGCGCTGACCGAGAAGGGCGAGGTCGTCAACGGCTACGGCGATACCCCCAATCGTCACGACATGCTGACGGGCTCGCAGCCCGATGGGACGGCCTTCGCCGGCACCGACGACCGGACCTGCAGGAACTGGACGAGCAGCATACAGGGCGCCGCCATGCTGGGGCATTCCGACATCAACGGTCCCGCCAGCAATCCGACCGCTAAATCCTGGAACGCGGCGCATCCCTCGCGCGGACCAGACGGCGGCTGCAGCCAGAACGATCTCAAGAGCACCGGCGGCGCCGGGCTGTTTTATTGCTTCGCGGTCAACTGACGCGGACTTGCTTGCCTATCCATCTTCTTCGGAGATGATGGATTGCCGGGTCGGCCAACACGGCGATGACGGGTAATCGAGATGTTTCCGTCCGAGCGCGAAACGCTTTAGAAACTCCGTCCGTCGATCGGCGTCAATGTGAGCTTGGACAGTTCGACGCCGTCGATGCAGCTCACATTGAGCGCCACCACTTCGGTCCCGTCCGGCTTCTTGCCGCGTGCGAACACGTCGACACCACAGTCGATACAGAGCTGGTGCCGGATCGCGTGCTTGTTGAACAGGTATTCCCTGAGATTGTCTTCGCCGGCCCGGAGCTGAAAACTTTGTGGCGGCAGAAACGTGAAGTGCAATCCCTTCTTGGTGCAGATCGAGCAGTTGCACGCCGTCACCATGGCAAGGTCCGTTGTGCACGCGAAGCGCACCTGACCGCAATGACAGCCGCCGGTGTATGTTTTCACGTCGGGCATTGGGTTCTCCGGTCCAGAACGAGCGATCAGACTACCAGATTCCAGGCAACAGCCGGTAGCGGACTTGCCCGATGTAATCCCGATAGCCCGGCAAGCCGGCGATCAGGGTTCTTTCCTCGATCACCGCACGTCCTGCGAACAGTCCGGTGAAGATCGGTGTCATTGCGGCCCCCCACCAGGATCCCAGAAGCAACGAGACTCCGAGGAAAAAGAAAATCGCGCCGCCGTACATCGGATGTCTGACGAAAGCATAGGGACCTGTGCGGATCACCTGATGTCCGCGCTCGACCTGTATCTTCACCACCGGCGCGGCGAATGTGTTCTCCCGCATCACCCAGAACGAAATGGCGAGCGACAGTATGAACAGCGCGAAACCGAGCGCCTGAAATCCGGAAGCCATGCCCGACCACTGGTGGCGTTGATCGAGGCCCATGACGATCAGCCAGATCATGCTGACCGGCCCTATTACCAGCATGAAGACCTTGTCAGCGTTCGGCTGGCCCTTCTGCATCATCGGCCGCATGCGCTCGGCCAGTAGTCCGGGATTGATCTTCGCAAACCACAATCCACCGAGGATGCTGAGACCGCCGAGCGTCGCCAGGAAAAGCCAGGCGGCCGGCCAGTGCAGGCTGCCCGCCGAGATGAACAGCAGCGCGCCTAGGACGACGATCCAGACCGTGTTCTGGATCATCGACCGGCGGATAAGGTCGCGCTTGTCATTCATGTGGGCCGCATTACCGCGACTTCGCGGCGAACTTGCGACAGCAGCAAGCTCGCCGGCGCCGAGATCGAATCGGTAGCGGAATTCTCAGACGAACCGAACAGGACTGGAAGTGGTTGGTTCGTCACTCGTCGTTGCCGCGGGACACCGCGATGGCGGCGCTGGTCTTGGTGCGGGTACAATGCATGTTCAGCCGTCGATAGCGCATCCGCACGTCATCGCCGCGCAACAGGCCCATGCGCTTGATGCAGCGGGTGACGCCTCGCAGCGTATCGGCCTTCGGGATCGTGAAGATGATGGCGGAAGCCTGCGCCACCAGATCGTAAAACTCCGGCTTCGGCTTGCGGCTGTCCGTGCCCGCGATCAGTTCGTTGGTGAACTTGCGGTTCGGACAACCGAGGATCAGTTGCCTGGCCGCGGGATGCGACAGGAAGATCGCATTGGCAGCGGTCTTTCCGACGTGCAGGCCGTCGATGTGCCTCTTGAGCTGGGCGGCGAGATCGTCGCAGCGGTCGGCGCGGGCCGGCGAGGGAGCAAGAGCGATTGCGGTGGCGAGACAGAGGCTGGCGGCGAGGCAGGCGCGCAGGCTTGTCATTTCAAGGATCTCCAAACGGAAACAATCAAGCTGGTTGGCGCGCGTAGACAGCGTCGCGTTCAAATCCGGCCAACACCTCTTTCCACGGCCCACGGCATATTCCGGAATGTCATAATGATCGCACCGGACGAGGCACGATTCACGGCTCCAGCGTCACCCGCGGGCCGTCGTCGCTTTCGACGTGAACATAACGCGGCGCGATCGGGCGCCCTCGTCCGCTGGCAACGGTTACGATGTCTTCCAGCGGAGCGGCGCGCGCATCGGCCTCCGGCCGCGAGAGGATTAAATCGGCGTGAAACAAACCCTCGGACTCGAGGCCGGTAGGGTCGATCTCGGCGGCCGCGAGGTTTGCCAGGCTGTTCTCGAACTCTTCGGCGTCGCGAAAACGACGCTGGACGAAGGTCACGCCGCTCAGCCGCTCCGTCACCAGCCCGCGCTGCGCGAATGTCTTCGCAATCGCGTCGAAAGGGAACATTCGCAGCACGAAGGAAATGATCCATGGCTTCTTCTCTGTCGCATCGAGAAGCTTGCTGAATGTTTTTTCCGTCACATAGCCGATGCAGCCCGTCGACATGATGACATCGACGGGGCGGATGATGCGCGCGCTCTCCGGCGAGAGCGCTTCGTTTTCCAGGTCGGCGACGATGCCCTGATCGAGTATCCCGACGCGCGTCGCGTAGCGAACCGCTGGCGCCGACACATCGAGGCCGATAAACCGGGCGAGCCCGAGATCGGGCCAGCTCGCATAGAAATTGTGATCGAACCGCATCAGCTCTTCCGGGCTGACTGCCTTTATTTCGCGCCGGGCATAGCGGTGGCGCAAGCCTCCGAATGTCAGCGGAAATCGGTGCACTGCGGCGTTGATGCCGTACGAGCAGCCGACATCGAGCACGACAGGTTTGGTGTTGGTGGCAGAAGCCTTGGCGGATAAAATCTGGCGGATGACGGGTTCGGCTACATCCGTGATCATATAGTCGAGATCGCCGAGGACCGAGAAATACGATCTGGGATCGTCCTGGATGTAGATGTCATCGAAGACCGCTTTCGCCTGATTGATCCGTGAGAATTCTGCTTTCAACAATGCTTCGTCCTTTTCCGAGAGTTCAATTGCCGCTCGCGCGTCTAACGCGCGCTGCTTATCGCAGAAACCAACGCGAAGATAAACCCGCCGTCGTGTGATGGGTGGATTGCGTTATAAAGCAAGCGCGGGCAATGAGAGTCCTGCCTCGCGCCACAGCGCAAACACTTCAACGATTTAAGTGTGTTGCGGCGCGATTGATGATTGGGGCGATGGCGGGTGTGATCGCAAGCCGGTCTGGCCGCAGCAGCACTGTGATGCGCCCGTCAAGCCACGCTGCGTCCTGCAAATTGGTGGGAAGGTTCGATGGGGAGGGACGAGACCCCTGACAATGCCCGCGGAATCATGTCAAACAGTATGCTCGCGATTCCTTCCGTCACGATTGAGCATTTCCAGCAGACCATGCCCGTCATTTCTCCGAACAAGCCTTATCGAATCGGTCGCTCCCGCACCGGGCTCGGCCTCTTCGCCACCAAGCCCATCAAGAAGGGCACGAAGATCATCCGGTATTCCGGGCCGCTGCTCGACTGCAACAAGGAGAAGGACGACGCGGTCGAGAACAAGTATCTCTTCCAGATCACCAACCGCTGGACCATCGATGGCTCGCTGCGCAAGAACATCGCGCGCTACATCAACCACTCCTGCAAACCGAATGCGGAATCCGACGTCAGCAAGATCAAGCGTCGCGTCGATATCCGCGCTATCAAGGACATCGCGCCCGGCGAGGAAATCAACTACGATTACGGCACCGATTACTTCAAGGAGTACCTGAAGCCGATCGGTTGCAAGTGCGACGCTTGCGAAAAGAAGCGCAAGAAGTTGCGGGCCGCGGCGCGCGAGGAGAAGAAGCGCGTCGGGGCGAGGGCCGAAAAGCGCGCCGGGGCCGCGCGCAACGGCAAAAAGCTGAACGGCCACAAGGCGGCTGCCGCCGCTCCAAAAAAGTCGGAGGCTCGAACGACGGCGACGAAGGGCCGGAGGTCAAAGAAGCGTTCTTAAGAGTCGCGTTGATCTGTCATGGCCGGTTTGGTCCGGCCATCCCGACTTGCGTCCAGCGATGCCAGGTATCCAGGTCGTCTTTGTTGTGCTGGTCAAGTTGTGCTGGTCAAGAACTGACGTGAATGGCCGAAACCATGTTGAAGCGAGGGCCTGGCGGCAAGCTGGTGAACTGACAGGCCGGCGAGCCGTCCTCGGGGTTGTTTCCGCAGACGTCGCTCTCACCGGCCGCACCGCCGGCCGGCATGATCCGCCATGCGCCGGCGAATGATGAAAATTCCGCGGTTCACCCTGAACTCTGCGCTGTCGAGAGACTATATCACAGCGTGAAGCCCGGCCAGTACATGGGAGCACGACCATGACCGCCAGCATAGTAGGGTGGGCGCACACGCCGTTCGGGAAATTGGGCGCAGAGACCGTCGAAAGCCTTGTGGTGAAGGTCGCAACCGACGCGCTGGCCGATGCCGGCATTTCCGCCGGCGACGTCGACGAGATCGTGCTCGGGCATTTTAATGCCGGCTTCTCGGCCCAGGATTTTACCGCCTCTCTTGTCTTGCAAGCCGATCCGGAACTCCGCTTCAAGCCGGCGACGCGGGTGGAGAACGCCTGCGCCACCGGATCGGCGGCGGTGCATCAGGGTGTCCGCGCCATCGCGTCGGGCGCGGCGAAGATCGTGCTGGTCGTCGGCGTCGAGCAGATGACGCACACACCCGGTCTCGAGGTCGGCCGCAATCTGCTGCGCGCCTCTTATCTGCCCGAGGACGGCGATACCCCGGGCGGTTTTGCCGGCGTTTTCGGCAAGATCGCGCAGGCCTATTTCCAGAAATATGGCGACCAGTCGGATGCCCTGGCGATGATCGCGGCGAAAAACCACAAGAATGGGGTCGCCAACCCTTACGCGCAGATACGCAGGGATTTCGGCTACGACTTCTGCCGCTCCGAGAGCGAGAAGAACCCGTTCGTTGCGGGGCCGCTGAAGCGCACCGACTGCTCGCCGGTGTCGGACGGCGCGGCCGCGCTGGTGCTGATGGATGTGGAGACGGCCCGATCCATGCGCAGGGCGGTCAACATCCGCGCGACCGGCCACGCGCAGGATTTCCTGCCGATGTCGAAGCGCAACATCCTCGATTTCGAGGGCTGCACGGTGGCGTGGCAGCGGGCGCTGGCGAAGGCCGGTGTGACGCTGTCCGATCTCTCGTTCGTCGAGACCCACGACTGCTTCACCGTCGCCGAACTGATCGAGTACGAAGCCATGGGCCTGACGCCGAAGGGGCAGGGCGCGCGCGCCATCAAGGAAGGCTGGACCCGGAAGGACGGCAAGCTGCCGATCAATCCGTCCGGCGGCCTCAAGGCCAAGGGCCATCCGATCGGCGCCACCGGAGTCTCCATGCACGTGCTGAGCGCGATGCAGCTCGCTGGCGAGGCGCCCGAGGGTATGCAGATCAGGGACGCCAGGCTCGCCGGCATCTTCAACATGGGCGGTACAGCGGTTGCGAACTACGTCTCGATCCTTGAGCCGGTGCGATAGTTTCTAACGTGCGTATCGTTCAAGGTACGCGGCAAGTTTGCGTAGCGGGGGAGGTCTTTCGGCCAGTTCCGGCGTGTATATATTTGCAAACGGGTTGCGCGCAGATGCCTTTCAAGACTCCGGAATAGAGGTCAGGATATCACAAGCGGACTCTTGCGAACGCGGCCGGGAGGAAACATGCGCACCATCGGACACCTTATTGGCGGCAAGACCGTCAGCGGCAGGTCGGGGCGGTTCGCCGACGTTTATCAGCCGATGACCGGCGAAGTTCAGGCCAGGGTCGCGCTGGCGTCGAAAGCTGAATTGCGCGAGGCGGTGGAGAACGCCAAGGCCGCGCAACCGGCGTGGGCCGCGACCAATCCGCAGCGCCGTGTCCGCGTGCTGATGAAATTTCTCGAACTGGTGGCGCGCGACAACGATGCGATGGCCGAACTGCTCGCCCGCGAACACGGCAAGACCATTCCCGATGCCAAGGGCGACATCTTCCGCGGCGTCGAGGTCGTCGAATACGCCATCGGCATTCCCGAACTGATGAAGGGCGGCTACACCGAGAACGCCGGTCCCGGGATCGACAGCTATTCGATGCGTCAGCCGCTCGGCGTTGTCGCCGGCATCACGCCGTTCAATTTCCCGGCGATGATCCCGATGTGGAAGTTCGCGCCGGCGATCGCCTGCGGCAACGCCTTTATCCTGAAACCCTCGGAACGCGATCCGGGCGTGCCGATGCGGCTGGCCGAACTGATGTTGGAGGCCGGTCTGCCGCCGGGCATTCTCAATGTCGTCAACGGCGACAAGGAGGCGGTCGACGCCATTCTCGACGACCCCGATATCGCGGCGGTCGGCTTCGTCGGCTCGTCGTCGATCGCGCACTACATTTATTCGCGCGCGGCCGCGACCGGTAAACGCGCCCAGTGTTTCGGCAGCGCCAAGAACCACATGATCATCATGCCCGATGCCGACATGGAACAGTCGGTGGACGCGCTGGTGGGCGCGGGCTATGGCGCGGCCGGCGAGCGCTGCATGGCGGTGTCGGTCGCGGTCCCCGTCGGCAAGACCACCGCCGACCGCCTGATGGAGAAGCTGATCCCGCGCGTGGAGAACCTGAAGATCGGTCCGTCCACCGATGCGTCCGCCGACTTCGGTCCGCTCGTCACCATGGCGGCGCTGGAGCGCGTCAGGAACTACGTCGAGATCGGCGTCAAGGAAGGCGCGACGCTCGCCGTCGATGGTCGCGGCTTCAAGATGCAAGGTTACGAGAACGGCTTCTACATGGGCGGTTGCCTGTTCGACAATGTCACCAAGGATATGCGGATCTACAAGGAAGAGATTTTTGGTCCGGTGCTGTCGGTGGTGCGGGCGAACGATTTCGACGAGGCGGTGGCGCTGCCGTCCGAACACGAATACGGCAACGGCGTCGCGATCTTCACCCGCGATGGCGACGCAGCGCGGGAGTTCGCCTCGCGTGTTCAGGTCGGCATGGTCGGCATCAACGTGCCGATCCCGGTGCCGGTGGCCTACTACAGCTTCGGCGGCTGGAAGCGCTCGGGCTTTGGCGACCTCAATCAATACGGCTCCGACTCGGTGCGGTTCTACACCAAGACCAAGACCGTCACCTCGCGCTGGCCCTCCGGCGTCAAGGAAGGGACGCAGTTCGCGTTCCACAGCAAGTGATCGGCAAGGGGTCGGCGGCAAGGGATCACGCATGCAGTTCGCGCTCACCGAGGATCAGACCGCCATCCGCGACATGGCGCGCGATTTCGCCGCCGAGAAGATCGCGCCGTTCGCGCTGAAATGGGATGAGGACAAGTATTTTCCGGTGGAGGTAATGCGCGAGGCGGCGGGCCTCGGCATCGGCGGCATCACCATCCGCGACGATGTCGGCGGCTCGGCGCTGAGCCGTTTTGATGCTGCGTTGATCTTCGAGGCGTTGGCGCAGGGCTGCCCTACCGTGTCGTCGTTCATCTCGATCCACAACATGGCGTCGTGGATGATCGATGCCTACGGTTCGGACGAGCAGCGGCGCAAGTGGCTGCCAAAACTGTGCGCCATGGACTTGCTGGCGAGCTACTGTCTGACCGAACCCGGCGCGGGTTCGGACGCCGCAGCCTTGCGAACCCGCGCGGTGCGCGACGGCGATCACTACATGCTCGACGGGCAGAAGCAGTTCATCTCCGGCGCGGGCGCCAGCGACCTCTATGTGGTGATGGTGCGCACCGGCGGCGACGGGCCGGGCGGCATTTCGACGCTCGTGGTCGAGCGCGACACGCCGGGCGTGTCCTTCGGCGCCAACGAGCGCAAGATGGGATGGAACGCGCAGCCGACCCGCGCGGTGATCTTCGAAAACGCGCGGGTGCCGGTGGCCAATCGCCTCGGCGACGAGGGCATCGGGTTCAAGATCGCGATGGCCGGACTCGACGGCGGGCGGCTGAACATCTCCGCGTGTTCGCTCGGCGGCGCGCAATCGGCGCTCGACAAGGCGCTCGCCTACATGAAGGAACGCAAGGCGTTCGGAAAGCGGCTCGACGAGTTTCAGGCGTTGCAGTTCAAGGTCGCCGACATGGCGACCGAGCTGGAAGCGGCGCGAACTTTTCTGTGGCGCGCGGCGTGTGCGCTGGACCGGGAGGACACTGATGCCACCATGCTGTGCGCGATGGCAAAACGTTTTGCCACGGATGTCGGCTTCGAGGTCGCCAATCAGGCATTGCAGTTGCATGGCGGCTACGGCTATCTCTCGGAATACGGCATCGAGAAGATCGTGCGCGATTTGCGCGTGCATCAGATCCTCGAGGGCACCAACGAAATCATGCGCCTGATCGTGTCGCGCAAGTTGATCGAGGGCGCGCGATGAAGGTTATTGCAGGCGACGAGACCGATCTGATCGCACGGCGCGAGGGAAGCGCGGGTATCATTCGCCTCAACCGCCCGAAGGCGATCAATGCCGTCACCCTGGAGATGTTCCGCGAGATCGGCAGCGCGCTGGACGAATTCGAGGCGGATTCCGCCGTCGGTCTGATCCTGCTCGAGGGCGCGGGCGAGCGCGGCCTGTGCGCGGGCGGCGATATCCGCGCGCTCTGGGAAAGCGCGAAGGAGGGGGGTGACCTCGGCAAGGTGCTGTGGCGCGAGGAATACATCCTCAACGCGCGGATCGCGAAATTCCCCAAGCCATATGTCGCTTTCATGGACGGCATCGTGATGGGCGGCGGCGTCGGATTGTCCGCGCATGGCGGGCACCGCGTCGTCACCGAGAGAACCAGACTCGCAATGCCCGAAGTCGGCCTCGGCTTCTTTCCGGATGTCGGAGGCACCTGGCTGTTGTCGCACGCGCCTGGCGAGACCGGAACCTACTTCGGGTTGACCGGCCAGCCCATGAACGGCCCCGACGCGATCTACGCCGGTTTTGCCGATGTCGGGGTTCCGTCGCGAAAACTCGCCGCGCTGCGCGAGGCGTTGGTCGATCTCGGCACCCGCGCGGATGCGTCCCGCGTGAAAGCAACGATCGCGGGCTTTGCGAGCGGCGAAACCGCGGGCCCCGTCGCCGCCATCCGGCCGCGGATCGATGCGTGGTTCGCCCATGGTCGAATGGATGATATCATCGCGGCCCTGAATCGTGACGGCTCCGAACTCGCGCGATCGACCCTCAAGACCCTGAACGAGAAGTCGCCGCGCGGCATGGTGGTGACGCTGAAGCTGCTGCGGCTCGCGCGCGCCTCGGCCACGCTGGAGGAGTGTCTCGCGCGTGAATATCGTGCAGCGCTCGCGGTCTTCGCCAGCGACGACTTTCGCGAGGGCGTGCGGGCCGCGGTTATCGACAAGGACCGCGAGCCAAAATGGTCGCCGCCGCGGATCGATGAGGTTACGCCGGAAATGGTTGCGCCATATTTTGCCAACATCGGCGCGGATGAACTTGTGTTCAATTAGATAAGAACAAACACCCTCGACTGGAGGCCAGCATGGCGACCATCGCATTCATCGGTCTCGGCAACATGGGCGGACCCATGGCGGCCAACCTCGCCAAGGCGGGCCACAAGGTGAACGGTTTCGATCTCGTGCCAGCTTTGAGGGGTGCGGCCAAGGCGGACGGCGTAACGATCGCCGACGGCGCGAGGGCGGCGGTGACGAATGCGGATGTCATCATCACCATGCTGCCGGCCGGCAGGCATGTGGTGTCGGTCTGGACCGATGTTATTCCCTGCGCCGTCAGAGGCGCGCTGATGATCGACTGTTCGACTATCGATGTCGAAAGCGCGCGGCGGGCTCATATGCTGGCAGCCAGGGCTGTGCTGCTGTCGGTCGATGCGCCGGTCTCGGGAGGCGTCGGCGGCGCCAGGGGCGCGACGCTGACCTTCATGGCTGGCGGCGAAGCCGAGGCCTTCGTGGCGGCGAAACCGTTTCTCGAGGCGATGGGCAAGAAGATCGTCCATTGCGGCGGTGACGGCGCGGGGCAGGCGGCCAAGATCTGCAACAACATGATCCTTGGCATCTCGATGATCGCGGTCGGCGAAGCCTTTGTGCTGGCGGAAAAGCTCGGCCTGTCGCATCAGGCACTGTTCGATGTCGCCTCGACCGCGTCGGGCCAGTGCTGGTCGCTGACGAGCTATTGCCCGGTGCCGGGCCCGGTTCCGGCGTCGCCGGCCAATAACGACTACAAGCCCGGCTTCGCCTCGGCGCTGATGCTCAAGGACCTGACGCTTGCGCAGGAGGCGGCGAAATCCACCGGCGCGGCGACGCCGCTCGGACAGCACGCGCAGGACATCTACAAGGCGTTCGACGCGGCCGGAAACGGCGGGGTCGATTTCTCGGGCGTCATCCGGCACATCCGCGCCCTTGCGGACAACAGGGATGGCCGATGACCACGTTTGCCGAGGCGCGCGAATTTCTGCTGCGGCATCGCACCGATTACGATGCCGCCGTCAATGGGTTCAAATGGCCGGATCCCGTGCCGTTCAACTGGGCGCTGGACTGGTTCGACGCTGGTCTCGCGACCGACCCGGCGAGCAAGACGCGGGCGGCGCTGTGGATCGTCGAGGCCGCAAGTGGTGCCGAGACGAAAGTGACGTTCGAGGTGATGTCACGGCGCTCGAACCAGATCGCGAATCTTCTGCGTGTGCAGGGTCTCAAGCGCGGCGATCATCTGCTGCTGTTGCTCGGCAACGTCGTGCCGCTTTGGGAGACCATGCTGGCCTGCATCAAGCTTGGCGTGGTGATCATTCCGGCGACGACATTGCTCACGCCCGATGAGTTGCGTGACCGCCTCGATCGCGGCCGCGCCAAAGCAGTCGTCGCCTCGCAGGATCAGGTGGCGAAGTTTGCATGTCTCGGCGGCGATGGCTTGATCCGCGTGGTCGTCGGCGCGACGGCATTACACCCAGGCGGGCTGCCATATGAAGCGGCGAACGATTTTCCGGAGAGCTTCAAGCCGGATGGCCCGACCAATGCCGACGATCCGATGCTATTGTATTTCACGTCCGGCACCACGGCGAAACCGAAGCTGGTGCGGCACAGCCAGCGCAGCTATCCGGTGGGCCACCTGTCCACCATGTACTGGATCGGCCTGAAGCCCGGCGACGTTCACCTGAATATTTCCTCGCCCGGATGGGCCAAGCACGCCTGGAGCTGCTTCTTCGCGCCCTGGAATGCCGGGGCAACGATCTTCATCTGCAACCAGCCGCGATTCGAGGCCAAGGGTCTGCTGGCAACCATCGGGCGCTGTGGCGTGACGACGTTGTGCGCACCGCCGACGGTGTGGCGACTGTTCATTCAGGAGAAGCTGTCGGACTTCAAGATCTCGCTGCGCGAGGTCTGCGGTGCCGGTGAACCGCTCAACCCCGAAGTGATCGATCAGGTGAAGTCGGCGTGGGGGCTGACGATCCGCGACGGCTACGGCCAGACCGAGACCGCCGCGCTGGCCGGCAATTCGCCGGGACAAAAGGTCAAGGTTGGCTCGATGGGGCGGCCGATGCCGGGCTACAAGGTCAAGGTGATCGATGCCGACGGCAATCCGACCAAGGAGGGCGAGGTCGCGCTGGTGCTCGGTGCCGATCGGCCTGCGGGTCTGATGCAAGGGTATCAGAGCGAGGGCGGAAAACCCGGCGGCGACGACGGCGATCTCTATCGCAGCGGCGACGTGGTGTTCGTCGATGACGAGGGCTATCTGACCTTCGTCGGCCGGTCGGATGACGTGTTCAAGTCGTCCGACTACCGCATCAGCCCGTTCGAACTGGAAAGCGTCTTGCTCGAACATGATGCCGTGGCGGAAGCCGCCGTAGTGCCGAGCCCCGATCCGATCAGGCTGGCGATCCCGAAGGCATACATTCTGCTGGTCGGCGGGACGGAGCGGTCGCGCGAGACGGCGCTGTCGATTTACAGGCACATGTTTGAGAGACTCGCGCCGTTCAAGCGCATTCGCAAGCTCGAACTCGTCACCGAATTGCCCAAGACGATTTCAGGAAAGATTCGCCGCGTTCAGCTTCGCCGTCTCGAACACGACGACGATCGCGACGACTCGTTGCGCGGGGTCGAGTTTTGCGAGGAGGATTTTCCGGAGCTTCAGACGCTGAAGTCAAAAACTGCGGAGACGTGAGTCGTGAACGAAGTCTGGAAGCAACCGCCGGTCTCGCTCGAAGCCTACCGGAAAATGGTCGGGCAGGAGATTGGCGTTTCCTCATGGCACCTGATCGACCAGAAGCGGATCGACGACTATGCCGGCGTGGTCGAGGACCATCAGTTCATCCATGTCGATCCCGAGAGGGCCAAGCGCGAAACGGCGTTCGGCACCACCATCGCGCATGGGTTCCTGACCCTGTCGCTGCTCAGCACCATGTCGTATGAGGTGATGCCGCGGGTCGAGGGCGTGACCATGGGGGTGAACTACGGCTTCGACCGGCTCCGGTTCATCTCGCCGGTGAAATCCGGCTCTCGCGTCCGGGGCCACTTCACGCTGACCGAGGCAACGCTCCGCACGCCCCGCGAGTTGTTGTCGCGCACCGCCGTCCGCGTCGAGATCGAGGGCGAGAAGCGGTCGGCGCTCGTCGCCGACTGGCTCACCCTCCTGTACTTTTCCTGATAGCTTATGGATGCCCTCCATTCCCATGTTGCGGTCCTCGGCGCCGGTCCCGCCGGCCTGATGGCCGCGGAGGTTCTCGCGCGAGGCGGCGTGCGCGTGACCGTGTTCGACGCGATGCCGTCCGCGGGCCGCAAGTTCCTGATGGCGGGGCGCGGCGGTCTCAATCTGACGCACAGCGAGCCGCTGCCGCAATTTCTCGCACGCTATGGCGCGGCCGCACCCCATCTCAAACCGGCCATCGATGCGTTCACGCCCGAGGCGTTGCGAAAGTGGGCCGACGATCTCGGACAACCGACGTTCGTGGGTTCGAGCGGACGGGTGTTTCCGAAAACGCTCAAGGCGTCCCCCCTATTGCGCGCGTGGCTCAGGCGGCTCGATTCGCTCAGTGTGACGCTGGCGCTTCGGCATCGCTGGACCGGCTGGGATCGCGATGGCCGTCTGCTGTTTCAGACGCCTGATGGCGAGCGCACCTTTGAGGCGGCTTCGACCGTGCTGGCGCTCGGCGGCGCGAGCTGGCCGCGGCTCGGCTCCGATGGCGCGTGGGTCGAATGGCTCGCGGGCAGGGGCGTTGCGGTCGCACCGCTGCGGCCTGCCAATTCCGGGTTCACGGTGGGGTGGAGCGGTGTCTTCCGCGATCGTTTCGAAGGTCAGCCGCTGAAAAACGTCGCGCTGTCGGTCGGCTCGCACGCGGTGCGTGGCGAAGCCGTCATCACACGCACCGGCGTTGAAGGCGGCGGAATTTATGCACTGTCTTCGGTGCTGCGCGAGGCGATCATCGCGTCGGGCCGTGCGACGCTTCACATCAACTTGCGGCCCGATGTTACGACGGACAATCTGTCCGCGCGATTGAGCGCGCCGCGCGGAAAACAATCGGTCTCGAACTGGCTGCGTAAGGCGGCAGGTCTTGCGCCCGTTGCGATCGGCGTGCTGCAGGAAATGGCAATGGCTTCCGGACAACAGCCGGGAACGATGCCGCCGGCGGCTCTCGCGGCCTTGATCCATGCGGTTCCGATCACGCTGACCGGTGTCGCGCCGATCGCACGCGCGATCTCCTCCGCTGGGGGAATTGCGTTCAGCGAGCTTGACGGCGATTGCATGATCCGCCGGCTGCCGGGAGTGTTCGCCGCCGGCGAAATGCTGGACTGGGAGGCGCCGACCGGCGGCTATCTGCTGCAGGCTTCGTTCGCGACCGGTGCGGCGGCCGGGCGTGGCGTGCTGAAATGGCTGCGGCGCTAGCGCCGGAACGCCCGGCATCAGGCTCCTTCGATCTCCTCGCGCAGCATTTCCAGTTCGAGCCAGCGATCCTCGGCCTGCTGCAGCTCCGTATGCGCCCTGGCCAGCGCAAGCGACACCTTGTCGAAGGCCGCGCGATCCTTCGCATAGAGGTCGGGGTCGTCAAGGCGCTGCTGCTGTTTTGCGATCTCCGCCTGAAGTTTTGCGATGGATTTCGGGAGCGTCTCCAGCGCGTGCTTCTCGTTGAAATTGAGTCGCCGTTTTCCAGGAGCGACCGCAGGCGCCGCCTTCGCAGAACGCTCTGCCTCGGGCACCGGCGTGGATTTCGGCGCCTCGCGCGTCAGGTCCGCTCCGCGCTGCGCCAGCATGTCGGTGTAGCCGCCGGCATATTCGATCCAGCGGCCATCGCCCTCGGGAACGATCACCGAGGTCACGACGCGATCGAGAAAGTCGCGGTCGTGGCTGATCAGTATCACGGTGCCCTCGTAGTCGCCGAGCATGTCCTCGAGCACATCGAGCGTTTCGAGGTCGAGGTCGTTGGTCGGCTCGTCCAGCACCAGCAGGTTGGAGGGTTTTGCCAGCGCGCGCGCCAGCATCAGGCGTCCGCGCTCGCCGCCAGACAACACTTCGAGCGGCGTGCGCATCTGCTCCTGTGCGAACAGGAAATCCTTCATGTAGCTGACGACGTGTTTCGGCTTGCCGCCGACCATGACATGGTCGCCGCGTCCACCGGTCAGTGCCTCCATCAGCGTCGATTTCGGATCGAGGCTTTCGCGGTGCTGGTCGAGCGTCGCCATCTCGATATTGGCGCCGAGCCGGACCGTGCCGCTGTCAGGCGTATCGGCTCCCGTGAGCATGTTGATCAGCGTGGTCTTGCCGGCGCCGTTGGGGCCGACGATGCCGATGCGGTCGCCACGCTGGATGCGGATCGAGACATTGTCGACGATTTTGCGGTCGCCGTAGGACTTGCCGATGCCCTTCGCCTCAATGATCAGCTTGCCGGACTTGTCGGCTTCGGCGGCCGCAAGACTGGCGCTGCCGGTCGTGCCGCGATAGTCGCGGCGCTGCTGACGCAGGTCATGGAGACCTGCCAGCCGCTTGACGTTGCGCTTGCGCCGCCCCGAGACGCCGTAGCGCAGCCAGTGCTCCTCGGCGACGATCTTGCGGTCGAGCTTGTGCTGGTCGCGCTCTTCTTCAGCCAGCACCTCGTCGCGCCATTCCTCGAAGTTTGCGAAGCCGCGGTCGATTTGCCGGATCCGTCCGCGATCGAGCCAGGCGGTGCTGCGCGAGAGGTTGGACAGGAAGCGTCGGTCGTGGCTGATCAGCACCAGCGCGCCGCGGCGGGAGCCAAGTTCGCCTTCCAGCCATTCGATGGTCGTGAGATCGAGATGGTTGGTCGGCTCGTCGAGCAGCAGGATGTCGGGCGAGGGCGCCAGCACCCGCGCCAGCGCCGCGCGCCGGCTTTCGCCGCCGGACAGATGCGCGGGGTCTTCCTCGCCGTGCAGGCCAAGCTGTTCGACCAGATAGCGCGCCTGATAGGTGTCGTCGCCGGGGCCGAGCCCGGCCTCGACATAGGCGAGCGTAGTTTTGAAGTCGGCAAAATCCGGCTCCTGCTGCAGATAGCGCACGGTGGCGCCGGGCTGCACGAAGCGGCTGCCGCTGTCGGGCGCCACGAGGCCGGCGGCGATCTTCAAGAGCGTCGATTTGCCGGAGCCGTTGCGGCCGATCAGGCAGAGCCGTTCGGATTCGGATACCGAGAGTTCGACGCCGGACAAAAGCGGCGTGCCGCCAAACGTCAGCGCAATATCCTTCAACTGGATCAGCGGCGGCGCCATGGTCCTAGCTCTGGTGTGCAGCGAAGGCGCGCTGGATGCGGCGGATGGTCTGGTCCAGCGCCGACAGGAATGCCGAGCGGTCGCGTGGCTGGAACGAGCGCGGGCCGCCGGTCACTTCGCCACTCGCGCGCAGGTCGGTCATCAGGTTGCGGACAGCGAGCGTCATGCCGATAGACTGCTCCGTGAACGGCTTGCCGTTCGGCGCGATCACGCTGGCGCCCGCCTTGACGCAGCGGCTCGCCAGCGGAATGTCCGCCGTGATGACCATATCGGTCTTGCCGGCGCGTTCGGCGATCCAGTCATCGGCCGCATCCATGCCGGGTCCGGCTGCGATGCGCTCGATCAGGGGATCGTCGGGCACCCGGATATAACCGCCCGCGACCACACTGACGGGCAGGCCGTGGCGCGCGGCGACGCGATAAATTTCGTCCTTTACCGGGCAGGCATCGGCGTCAACGTAGATACGAATGGAGGTCAATGGCGGATCATCGGGTTCCGAGGGCATCGTGGCAGCGCGTGTTACTCCATGTCACGGAAGATTGCGACACTGAAAATTTTGCAGTGCAATATCGTTGTCGAGTGGCTGGCGGGAGGTGTGGTCTTGCATCGAAAAAATCCGTCAGAATGGCTGTTGTCGACCGGTTTTCGCAAAAATCGCCCATCGGATCAGGCAGCCGGGGTCCGAACGACAACGCAGGATTGGACGTACGTGCTTGAGCAGGCGGTTGCGCTGGCGATCTGCGCTGCTAAACTTTCCGTGAAAAGCATTTCCTCGTAGGCCCAGTGGGCCGCGGAAAGACGATTTTATGAAGGACGATACGCTGCGTCGCGCTGATCCTGAATCGCGTGGCAGCCCGCAAGGACTGGCCGTGACCATGGCAAGAGCTGTCGGCGATTTGCCGGCTGACGGCTCCGGAGTTTATGCCGCGCTCGATCTCGGCACCAACAACTGCCGTTTGCTGATCGCCTGTCCGACAGAGGGCGGCTTTCGCGTGGTCGATTCGTTTTCGCGGATCGTCCGGCTGGGCGAAGGCATCTCGTCGACGGGGCGTATCAGCGAGGCGGCGATGGAACGCGCGATCGCGGCGCTCGTCGTGTGCCGCGACAAGATGCGTACGAGGAAAGCGGGCCGGCTGCGACTGATCGCGACGGAGGCCTGCCGAGCGGCGGCGAACTCCGAGGATTTTCGCAACCGCGTCGCCGCTGCGACCGGCATCGAGCTTGAGGTGATTGATCGGGAGACGGAAGCCGCGCTTGCGGTGATCGGCTGCTCGCCGCTGATCCATCCGAAAGCGCGCGGCGCAATCCTGTTCGACATCGGCGGCGGCTCGACGGAGTTGGTCAAGATCGAGCGCGACCGCGAAGGCGGCGACCCGGATATCAAGGCATGGATGTCCATTCCGGTTGGTGTCGTGACGCTGGCCGAGCGTTTTGGCGGACACGAAATAACGCCGGAGTCCTACGCGGCGATGGTAAGTGAGGTCGCGGCCCATGTTGCGGCGTTCGCGGCCGAGTACGGCTTCAACCTCTACGGGATGCACCTTCTGGGCACCTCGGGTACGGTGACCACGCTTGGCGGTCTCCATCTCGGTCTTGCGCGCTACGACCGCCGCAAGGTTGACGGAATCTGGATGAACGACATCGAAGTCACCCAGGTCATCGCGCGGTTGTGCGGCATGGATTATCAAAAGCGGGTGGCCAACGGCTGTATCGGGGTCGAGCGCGCCGATCTGGTTCTGGCGGGGTGCGCCATCCTGGATGCCATTCGGCGAGCCTTTCCCCTGCCGCGGCTGCGGGTGGCGGATCGCGGTCTGCGCGAGGGTATGCTGGTCGAAATGATGCGCGAGGACGGCGTCATTCAACTGAGTTGATGCCCAAAGGATGGTCCTCCGTCATTGCCGAGCTTGACGCGGCAATCCATCCAGAGTGAACACGATCATGACATCCGCATTGCGGATTGTTCTTTTGATGGACGCCCGGGTCAAGTCCGGGCATGACGGTTGGATATGGCGAAAGACACCACCGGCCGGCTGCGCGTGACCGTCAAAACCGGCGGCAAGCGAAAACTGTCGTCCAAACTCTGGCTCGAGCGGCAACTCAACGATCCCTATGTGGCGCAGGCCAAGCGCGACGGCTGGCGCTCGCGCGCCGCCTACAAGCTGATCGAGATGGACGACAAGTATCATTTCCTGAAGCCCGGTCTGGCGGTGGTCGATCTCGGCGCGGCGCCCGGCGGCTGGAGCCAGGTCGCGGCCCGGCGCGTCGGCGCCGTCGACGGCAAGGGCAAGGTGGTCGCCATCGATCTGCTGGAGATGCCGGAAATCGTCGGCGTGACGTTTGCCAGGCTCGATTTTCTCGATGCCGATGCGCCTGAGAAACTGATCGCGATGATGGAAGGGGGCGCGGATATCGTGCTTTCCGACATGGCCGCCAACACCACCGGCCATCGCAAGACCGATCAACTCCGGATCATCGGTCTCGTCGAGAGCGCGGCGGCGTTCGCAGCCGACGTGCTGCGGCCCGGCGGGACGTTCATCGCAAAAGTGTTCCAGAGCGGCGCGGATGCCGACCTGCTGGTGCAGCTCAAACGCGATTTCCGGACGGTCCGGCATGTGAAGCCAGCTTCGAGTCGGCAGGATTCATCAGAGCGCTACGTGATGGCGACGGGATTTCGCGGCACGCCGGCAGTATGAGTTACGCTCGGCCCCGTCATTGCGAGGAGCGCCGGGCAGCGCGCAGTTGGCTCGTCACGCTTCAGCTCAGTTTCTGATCGCGCGCGGTGACGGTCTCGCGCGCGGCTTCTTCCTCGGCCTCGGCCTCGCGGGTGGGATCGGAAATCACCACCATGCGCCGCCCCGACACCTGATGGCCGGCATCGGCGGGCATCCTGAAGAAGTAATAGGTGGACGTCGCTGCAAGCACCGCGACCACGAGGAATCCAGGTCCGAAATCAGTAGCCGTGAGTTCCGCGCTGTGATGGAACAGCATCGCGGATTCCACCGAGAAGGCGCCGACCGCGACGCCCGCCGAAACCGCCAGTTGCTGGTTGACGCTGGCCATCGTGGTGGCGCGGCTCATCTGCTCCGGCTCGACGTCGGCATAGGCCAGCGTATTGATCGCGGTGAACTGCAGCGAGCGGAAGAAACCGCCGACGACGAGAATGATCATGATCAGCAGCAGCGGCGTCGTGATGGTGAACAGCGCGCAGGCCGCGAGGAAGACCGAGCTGACGATCGCATTGACGGTCATGATGTTGCGGAAGCCGAAGGTGCGGATGATGCGGGCGGCGAGCGTTTTCATGCCCATGGAGCCGACGGCCGACGAGAATGTCACCAGTCCCGAGCCGAACGGCGACAGTCCGAAACCGACTTGCATCAGGAGTGGCAGCAGAAACGGCAGCGCACCGACGCCGAGGCGGAACAGGAACCCGCCATAGATGCTGGCACGGAACGTCGGCAGGCGCAGCAGCGTGAGATCCAGAACCGGCGAGTCGGTGCGCCGGGCGTGCACCACATAAAGCGTCATCGAGACCGAGCCGACGCCGATCAGCGCGATCACCACCGTCCACGGCAGCAGGTTGAGACCGGCGACCGACAGGCCGAAGGCGATGCCGCCGAGCCCGACGCCGGCCAGCACCATGCCGTAGAGGTCGAAGCGTTCGGGGTTCTCGCTGCGGATCGGATCGATGAAGCGCTGCGCCAGCACGATGCCGAGCAGGCCAACCGGAATGTTGATCAGGAAGATCCAGTGCCACGAGAAATAGGTGGTGATGAAGCCGCCAAGCGGCGGACCGACCACCGGCCCGATCATGGCGGGCACCGTCACCCACGCCATCGCGTTGACGAGCGCGCTCTTGTCGATCGAGCGCAGCAGCACCAGACGCCCGACCGGCGTCATCATCGCGCCGCCGAGCCCTTGCAGACTCCGCGCGATCACGAAATCCGTCACCGACGACGACAATGCGCAGCCGATCGAACCGAGCATGAACACGGCGATCGCCATGCTGAATACGGTGCGCGCCCCGAACCGGTCCGCGGTCCAGCCGCTCGCCGGAATGAAGATCGCCAGCGACAGCAGATAGGAGGTGATCGCGAGCTTCAGCGTCAGCGGACTGGTGCCGATGTCGTTGGCGATCGCCGGCAGCGAGGTCGCGATCACCGTGGAGTCCATGTTTTCCATAAACAAGGCGGCGGCGACGATGAGCGGGATCAGGCGTTCCTTGTTCATGGGGGCTCGCGGGAGCAACCGGACGGCGGAGCGGGGCTGTAGCACCGATAGGGTCGGCGCGCTATTGCGCAGCCGGCAGGCCTTCCTAAATCCTGGGTGAGTTCTGGGAGACCCCGCGATGATCTATGTGCTCGCCGCCTTGCTGCCGCCGCTCGGGCTGTTGTTCAACGGGCAACCGTTTTCGGCCATCCTGAACGTGGTCGCGATCGTGTTTTGCGTGATTTTCGGGCTGATTTTCCCTATCCTGTTCCTGGTGCCGTCCGCTCATGCGCTGATCGCGGTCCACATGAAGCGGGAGGACCGCCGGCACCGGGAAGTGGTCGATGCGATCCGGGAGCACGGGCCGCCGCCGGACTATCCGCGCTAGTGGTCCGATCCTGACATTCGCATCCCGTTTCAGCAGGGTATCTTTGCGAATGTTAGAATCGAAGGATCACTGGCAAATATAAGTTGTTAGTGGAGTTTTGGATTTGACATCCGCGTCGCGAGTTCGCCGCGGCGGAGCGCGAATGTCAGATCCACTCCACTAAGCGGGCTGGAAAAGCCCGTGCATGGCAGCCAAACGCTTTGATTCCAGAGGCTGCCATGCTATCGACCACCGCCAATCCAGCCGATGGAACTTGATTCGACGGCGACGCCAAGGTGTCGCCGACCGGCCATTCCATCCTGATGGGTTTCGCGGCGTCCGTGCCGCCCAATGGAGTTGGAGTTGGCAATGGCGCGTGCAAACGGATTTCGGGATATCAAAGAAGCCTACACGTTCGATGACGTGCTGCTGAAGCCCGGCGCATCCGACATCGTGCCCTCCGAAGCCGATATCCGCTCCCGCGTCACCCGCGCCATTCCGCTCAACATCCCGATCATGGCGTCAGCCATGGACACCGTCACCGAAGCGCGGATGGCGATAGCCATGGCGCAGGCCGGCGGTATCGGAGTCATCCATCGCAACTTCGATGTGGAGGGGCAGGCTGCGCAGGTGCGGCAGGTGAAGAAATTCGAGTCCGGCATGGTGGTCAATCCGCTGACCATCGGCCCCGACGCAATGCTGTCCGACGCGCTGGCGCTGATGAACGATCACGGCTTTTCCGGCATTCCGGTAGTGAACGGCGGCAGCGCGACCGCGCCGGGCAAGCTCGTCGGCATTCTCACCAACCGCGACGTCCGCTTCGCGACCGACCCGCGGCAGAAAGTTTCCGAACTGATGACGCACGAAAATCTCGTGACGGTGCGCGAGGGCGTCAGCCAGGAAGAAGCCAAAAAGATGCTGCACAAGCATCGCATCGAGAAACTGCTGGTCGTCGACGAGCAGTATCGCTGCGTCGGTCTCATCACCGTCAAGGACATGGAAAAGGCGGTGGCGCATCCGCTGGCCTGCAAGGATGCGCAGGGCCGGCTGCGCGTCGCTGCGGCAACCACGGTCGGCGAGGGCGGTTTTGAGCGCACCGAGCGCCTGATCGATGCCGGGGTCGATCTGATCGTCGTGGATACCGCGCACGGCCATTCCAGCCGCGTGCTGGAAGCGGTCAACCGCATCAAGCGGCTGTCGAACGCGGTGCAGGTGATCGCCGGCAACATCGCCACCACGGAAGGCGCGCAGGCGCTGATCGATTCCGGCGCCGACGCCGTCAAGGTCGGCATCGGCCCGGGCTCGATCTGCACCACCCGCATCGTGGCCGGCGTCGGGGTGCCGCAGCTCACCGCCATCATGGATGCGGTCGATGCGGCGAGGAAGGCCGACGTGCCCGTGATCGCCGATGGCGGCATCAAGTTTTCCGGCGATCTCGCCAAGGCGCTCGCCGCCGGTGCGGACATCGTCATGGTCGGCTCGCTGCTTGCAGGCACCGACGAAACGCCGGGCGAGGTGTACCTGTGGCAGGGGCGCTCCTACAAGGCCTATCGCGGCATGGGTTCGGTCGGCGCGATGTCGCGCGGCTCCGCCGACCGCTATTTCCAGCAGGACATCAAGGATACGCTGAAACTCGTGCCCGAGGGGATCGAGGGGCAGGTGCCCTACAAGGGACCGGTCGGCAACGTCATGCACCAGCTCGCCGGAGGTTTGCGCGCGGCGATGGGATATGTCGGCGCCCGGACGATCGCCGAATTCCACGACAAGGCGAGTTTCGTCCGCATCACCGGCGCGGGCTTGCGTGAAAGCCACGTTCACGATGTCACGATCACGCGTGAAAGCCCGAACTATCCCGGCGGCGTCTAGAGTCTTTTTGCTTCTGATGGAATCAGAAGCGGGCTCTATGATTTCGATTTGACGCGTTTTCTTTACGCGAACCGGTATCCACTTCGCTCGAAAACGATCTAATCGTCCAAATTGAGCCGTACAGCGGCGCGAAAACGGATTACTGTCGGCGTTGTCGCGGATCCTCTGCGCCGGAACCGCGCTTTGGGGCGGTCGCCTCGTTTGCGAAGTGACCTCACGAACTTTATTCAGAAGAGAAACGTGGAAATATGATCGATTGGACGGATGACAGAATTGCCGCGCTTTCGGATTCCGATCTGAAAAATCTGCTTGCCAATGCGGAGCGGAAATCGGTCGACGAGCTGGTTGTGCGATGCCAGGCGGAGCTCGACAAGCGAAATGCGTTGAAGCCGCGCAAGGCTGCGAAGCCGCGCACCGAGCTGAAGGAATTCGAGCGCGATATGTCGGTTCGTCTCGCCGATGTCGGCAAGCAGATGGCCGAAAAGTACGATCTGTCGGAAGAGACCGCGAAAGCGAAGTCTGCCGGCGTAAAGGGCTTTCGCGCACACAAGCTGGTGGGCAGCGACGGGCAGGCCAAGCTCGGCGGATTGCAGCGCGCCGGATTCGTCGCCGTCGATCGCTACATCTCCTATCGACGCGGCAACGACATCGTCTCGCTCGGCGTGTTCCTGCCTAAGGATCAGGACATTTCGGAGCACCTGTTCTTTGTGATCGCGCCGCAGGCGATGCTCGAGCGCGGCGAGCCGGTCGACGCCATTCGCGACAATCACGGTCAGAAGCAGTCCGCCGACAGCGGGCTCGCGTTCAAGGATCTGGAAAGCGCAGCGGATGCCTTCGACAAGGCGCTGGCCGGGATTGCGGCTTGACAGGTTGCGTCGGCGCAGGGAACAGGGATTTAAAAAATGTCTGTTCAAGCGGTTCTGCTGCCGGTGTTCGTGTTGATCGGACTGGCGTTCGCGTTGCTGATGGGGATGGCGGTGGCAAGGACGAGGTCTTTGAGGTCGGGCGAGACCCGGTTCGAGGACATCGCACTCCGCGAACCGAACTGGTCGATGCGCGCCACCCAGATCGCGAACTGCTTCAGCAACCAGTTCGAAGTGCCGGTGCTGTTTTATGTCCTGATCGCGCTGGCGTTGCCGCTGCGTCACGCCGACCTTGTCATCGTGCTGCTGTCGTGGGTATTCGTCATCACACGGTTCGTCCATGCTGGCATCTTCGTGACATCGAACAACGTCCCGCGGCGTGGAATGGTATGGTTCGCGGGAGTGGTGGTGCTGCTGGCGATGTGGATTTATTTCGCCCTGCGCACCCTGCTCGTGTGAGCGCCCTCGCTCCAATCGAAAGTTTGCCATGACGCCAGCCGCGCGGCTCTCCGCCGCTATTGAAGTGATCGAGGCCATCGACAGCGAGCGGGTGCCGGCGGCGAAGGCGCTGAAGGAATGGGGCACGGCGCACCGCTTCGCCGGCTCCGGCGACCGCGCCGCGATCTCCGGGCTGGTCTACGACGTGCTGCGCCGTCAGGCGTCCAGCGCCTGGATCATGGACGCCGCCGCGCCGCGTTCGCGCCTGCTCGGAATGCTGAAGCTCGAGCGAGGGCTGGACGCCGATGCCATCGCGGCGCTGTGCGATGGTAGCCGCTTTGCGCCCGCACCGCTCTCCGAGGGTGAACGCGCGGCGCTGGTCTCGCGCACCGTCACGGACGCGCCCGCGCATATCGCCGGCGATTATCCGGAATGGCTGGACGGATATCTGGCGGACGTGTTCGGTGACGACCGTGCCGCCGAGGCCGCGGCGATGGCGAGCCGCGCGCCGCTCGACCTGCGCGTCAATACGCTGAAGGCGAAGCCTGAGAAGGTGTTGGGCTCGCTGCGGCACCTTAATGCAACAGCGACGCCGTGGTCGCCGCTGGGCTTAAGGATCACGCTTGGCGCCGACGCGCGTAATCCCGGTGTCCATGCCGAGGAGGATTTCATAAAGGGCGGCATTGAGGTGCAGGACGAGGGCTCGCAGCTCGCGGCGATGCTGTCCGGAGCAAAACCCGGCGAGCAGGTGATCGATCTCTGCGCCGGGGCCGGCGGCAAGACCCTGGCGCTGGCAGCGATGATGCAGGGCAGAGGCCGCCTCATTGCAACCGATCGCGACAAACGCCAGCTTGCCCCGATCCACGAGCGACTGTCGCGCGCCGGCGTGCACAATGCCGATGTCCGGACCCCGAAGGGCGCGGACGATCCGTTGTCCGATATCAGGGCGTCGGCCGATCTTGTGCTGATCGACGCGCCTTGCACCGGGACCGGCACCTGGCGGCGCAATCCCGACGCGAAATGGCGGATGCGCGCGGGCGCGCTTGAAGTACGGTTGAAAGACCAGATCGAAGCGCTTGATCGCGCAGCCGCTTTGGTGAAGCCCGGCGGGCGTATCGCCTACATCACCTGCTCGGTGCTACCGCCGGAAAATAGCGAGCAAGTCCGTAAGTTTATTGGCCGTCATTCAGATTTCACCGTGACACCGCCGGCGCAGGCTGCGTCCGTGTTGTGGGACAAGACGGACGAGTTTCTCGCGGCAACATACCAGTCCGACGAGGGCCTGCTGATGACACCGCGCCGGACCGGAACGGACGGGTTTTTCATCAGCGTCTTGCACAAGAAAGCCTGAACCATCGTCATTGCGAGGGGCATACGGGCGACGCGGAGAGCGACGAAGCAATTCAGTCTGCCGTTTTTCTCTGGATTGCTTCGCTTCGCTCGCAATGACGGTCCTTCAGGGTTGCGACGCCGGTGCCGGTCGCGTAATTCCTTGCCATGACAGCCTCCAGCAAAACCCCCGCTTCATCGTCCGGTCCGTCCCCCCATGCAGCTTCGGCGCACGACAAGATTCTCATCGTCGATTTTGGCAGCCAGGTCACCCAACTCATCGCGCGGCGCATTCGCGAGGAGGGCGTCTATTCCGAAATCGTGCCATTCCAGAAGGCGGAAGCGGCCTTCCTTGAGATGAAACCGAAGGCGGTGATCCTGTCGGGCGGACCTGCCTCCGTGCTCGACAAGGATGCGCCGGCGGCGCCGATGTCGATCCTCAAGGCAGGCGTGCCCGTGCTCGGCATCTGCTACGGCGAGCAGACCATGGCGCAGCAGCTCGGCGGCACCGTCGAGGCCGGGCATCACCGCGAGTTCGGCCGCGCCGCTATCGAGGTCACCGACACCTGCGCGCTGTTCGAGGGTGTGTGGGAGAAGGGCGGCCACTACAACGTCTGGATGAGCCACGGCGACCGCGTCACCAAACTGCCCGATGGCTTCCGCGCGGTGGCGAAGGCGCAGGGCTCGCCGATCGCTGTGATCGCCGACGATGCGCGCAGGTTTTATGCGATGCAGTTTCACCCCGAGGTGGTGCATACGCCCGATGGCGCCAAGCTATTGCGTAATTTCGTCCGCAAGGTTGCGGGGCTGACCGGCGACTGGACCATGCGCGCGTTCCGCGAGGAGGCGATCGAGAAAATCCGCGCTCAGGTCGGCAAGGGCCGGGTGATCTGCGGCCTGTCCGGCGGCGTCGATTCATCGGTGGCAGCGATCCTGATCCACGAGGCGATCGGCGAACAGTTGACCTGCGTGTTCGTCGATCACGGCATGCTGCGCAAGGACGAGGGCAAGACGGTGGTGGAGCTGTTCCGCCACCACTACAATATCCCGCTGGTCCACGTTGATGCGTCGAAGCAATTCCTGGGTGAGCTTGCCGGCGTTACCGATCCGGAGATGAAGCGCAAGACCATCGGCCGTCTGTTCATCGACGTGTTCGAGGCGGAAGCCAAAAAGATCGCAGCGTTAGGAAAAGGATCGGCGGAATTCCTGGCGCAAGGCACGCTCTATCCTGACGTGATCGAGAGCGTGTCGTTCACCGGCGGCCCGTCGGTGACCATCAAGTCGCACCATAATGTCGGTGGCCTGCCTGATCGCATGAACATGAAACTGGTCGAGCCGTTGCGCGAACTGTTCAAGGACGAGGTCCGTGCGTTGGGGCGCGAACTCGGGCTGCCGGAGATTTTCGTCGGCCGCCATCCGTTTCCTGGGCCGGGGCTTGCGATCCGCTGTCCCGGTGAGATCACCCGCGAAAAACTCGACATCCTGCGCGAGGCCGATGCCGTCTATATCGACCAGATCCGCAAGGCGGGGCTCTACGACAAGATCTGGCAGGCGTTCGCGGTGCTGCTGCCGGTGAAGACGGTCGGCGTGATGGGCGACGGCCGCACCTATGAGTACGTGGTGGGCTTGCGCGCGGTGACCTCGACCGACGGTATGACCGCCGACTTCTATGCCTTCGACGCGACGTTTTTGGGCGCGACCGCGACAAGCATTATCAACGAGGTCAAAGGCGTCAATCGTGTTGTCTACGACGTGACGTCAAAACCGCCCGGCACGATCGAGTGGGAGTAGGGGGGCGTAGTTTTGAGTGCTTCATCGTAGTTTTTGCGAAAGAGCCGAAGCTTGCAGGATCATTTCATTCACTATTGACCACCTATCACTGTTAGCGATGATTGATCGGCCGACAGATCCCGCAAGGCGGAAAGGCGCCGAAATAGATTCCTCCCTGGGAAATGGCTGATGAGCCACGCAGAAATATTGCGTCGTAAGAACACGCGCGATCCTGCCGATCGCTGGCGAATTCTTTAAACTTATTGTTTTAGCAACTCTGCCTTCACGCTGCCTGCGATTACCTGCCGAACCAGCGTCCACGGCCGTACCAACCGCCGCCGCCAAGGAGCAGAAGGAGGACTACAATGATGAGAATGGTGGTGATATCCATGATATTAGACCCTCGTGGCAGTGCGTTACGCATTTGCTGCGTCAGATGATGCACTCCAACACTAACCAACGTTCAGTATTGTTGTTTCGTTCCGTCGATATGAAGCGTAAGGCGCTCTGCACCTCGCTCAGTCGCGAGGTTCACAAGAAATACGGCGATGCAGGCGGCCGGACAGACGCCATCTCGCGGAATGAAACAAGCTTTTGCCGGCCCTCATCCCAAAGAACCTTGCGCACACAGCGAAGGCTCTGGAACAGGGTCAGTCGTCCGACGGCAGCAAGCTGCGGATGATCCCGCAACACCTGTGGCAGCCGATAATAAGGAATCCGGCTGCACAGATGATGGACGTGGTGGACGCCTATATTAGCGGTAAACCAGCGCAAGACGATTGGCAGGTCATAGTGCGAGCTGCCGTGCAGTCCGGCTTCGTGAAAATTCCACCTTTCGTCATGAGCCCAAAACGTGTCCTCGAACTGGTGCTGGACATAGAACAGCCAGACGCCGATCGAGGCGGCGAGAAGGGTGATCGGCAACTGTACAAGGAGGAATGGACCGACGCCGACCAGCCAGATCAGGGTCGCGGCCAGAACCGCGATTGCGACATTTGTCGCCATCGCGCTTATCCAGGGTTGCCAGCCGCTGCGCATCAGTCCCATCGGCAGCCGGTGCTGCAAGATGAATAGATACGCGGGGCCTATGCCGAACATCACGATCGGATGCCGGTACAAGCGGTACAACAGCCGGCGTCCCTTGGGCAGCGCCAGGAATTCGCGCGCGGTCAGTGTATCGATGTCGCCGATTCCACGGCGATCGAGATTGCCTGAGCCTGCATGATGCAAGGTGTGGGCGCGCCGCCAGACGTCGTACGGCGTCAATGTCAGCACGCCGATGATACGCCCAACCCAATCGTTCGTGAGGCGGTGGCGGAAGAACGATCCGTGGCCGCAATCGTGCTGGATCATGAAGAGACGCACGAGGAGGCCTGCAGCCGGCACGGCAAGCAGCAGGCCAATCCAATAGCCGGCATCGAGGGCCGCCCATATCAGAACCCACAGGAGGGCAAACGGCGCTGCCGTGATCACGACCTCGAAGACGCTTCGCGCGGAATCCGGTTCGCGATAGCGGGCGAGAGCCTGTGCCAGCGCCCTGGAATCGGACGTGGTGTGAATATTGATCGCGTGTTGATCCATGCGCAGATACCTAACCAAGGTTGACCTATTGGGCCAGACCTTGTCTGTCAGTCACTCCGGGGCCCTCTCAGATCAGAGCCGTCCCGTGACAAGGAGAACGACGATGCCGATCACTATGATGCTGATGATCCCGACGCCTCCATGACCAAAGCCACAGCACCGCAGGCGCCTGATCGGCATTGCTGAACTGTCGGCATGGATGCTGAGAATGCCGATCGCCGTTTCGATCAAAGCGCAGCATTCGCCGATGTCGGTTTTAATCCGTACCAAAAGGGGCGGAGACGATCTGGTCAAAATTGCTCATTATGACCGCACGTGCGAGGAGCGCTCATATTGAGGACGTCACATGGCAGGTCGGGCGTCGATCATACGCGGACCTTCGGTTCGGCGCCGTCCGTTAAGGGGGCATGTCGACAAATCGTGGTATTGATTGAAGTCTGGATGATCCCGCGCGTCGCTGATCCGACACCGTGGCCGCGGAAAGTCAATGATACCCCACGGACATCACATAGTCGCGCAGCAGAACTTCTTCGTATTCGACCTCTTCCAGGAGAACCTCAAGCGCATCGCGTGCATTGAGAACTCCGATCGGTTGTGAGGTTTCGTTCACGGCCGGGATATTCTTCAGGCCGCGCTGCTTCATGACCGACCAGGCATCGTGCAACAGGTCGCCGGGGCGGCTGAGAATGACGGCCCGCGTCATGACGTTCGCTGCCGCCATCGTGCATCCGGGGCCTCCGCACCGTCCGATCTGACGGACCACGTCCGTCTTGGTGATGACGCCGGTCAGCTTGCCGTGGGGATCGCACATGACGACGATATCGGTTTGGTTCTCACCGAGGATCTTTGCCGCGCGATGAGCGACGAACTGCCGGCGGGCCTTACAAGCGTACACCCGTGTTCGATCAGGACACTCTGCCGAAAGGGCTGCGTCGCGAGCACCGTACAAAGGCTGGCGTCTGGGCGCTGATCCATGTGCTCGAAGGCCGCCTGCGTTACCGGACTCTCGATCCGCCGAGCGAAACCGTCCTCACGCCAGAGAAACCCGGCATCATACAGCCCGAACAGCCTCACGAGGTCGAACCGCTTGGGTCGATGCGGATGTTCGTTGAGTTCTACGCCGTTGAAGACCCGCCGGCCGCATAACCGGATGGAGAAGTCCGCGTTGGGGCATGTACGCCGCGTAACCTTCAGCAGTGAGGGCTATCGATAGCCAGCGGCCTGCAACTCGAAGAGCTCGGCATAGCGACCCGCCTGCGAGACAAGTTCCTCATGCGTCCCAGAGGCTTCGACCGTGCCGTCGGCAAGCACAAGGATGCGGTCCGCCATGCGCACGCTGGAAAAGCGGTGCGAGATCAGGATCGCGGTCTTGCCTTGGCTCAGCTCCTTGAAGCGCCGGAATACTTCGTATTCGGAGCGGGCGTCGAGCGCGGCTGTGGGCTCGTCGAGGATTAGCACCTCCGCCTTGCGCATATAGGCGCGTGCGATCGCGATCTTCTGCCATTCGCCGCCCGAAAGCTCGACGCCGTTGCGGAATCGCTTGCCGATCATCTGGTCGTAGTTCGCGGGGAGCTTCGCCATGACCTCGTCGGCCTGGCTGCGCTCCGTCGCCCGCGCGACGCGTGCGCGGTCGTCCCGCGCGTCTATCCGTCCCACCGCGATATTGTCGGCGGCGCTGAGATTATAGCGGACGAAATCCTGGAAGATCACACCCATGTTCCCGCGCAGTGCGTCGAGGTCGTATTCGCGCAGGTCGCGGCCGTCGAGCAGGATGCGGCCTTCGTCCGGATCGTAGAGGCGGGTGAGGAGCTTCACGAGCGTGGTCTTGCCCGCACCGTTCTCGCCGACGAGCGCGAGGACTTCGCCGGCATGGAGCGTGAAACTGAGATGCCGCACGGCCCAGCGCTCCGCACCCGGATAGCGGAAGCCCACGTCTTCGAATACGAAGCCCTCGCGGATCGGCAGCGGAAACGGCTGCGGATTGTCCGGCGACAGGATTTCCGGCTTGACCTCGAAGAAGCTGAACAGGTCGTCGAGATAGAGCGCCTGGCCCGCGGTGCTCGAGAAACTCGCGAGCAGCCCCTCGATCAGGTTGCGCAGGCGCCGGAACGAGCCGGCGAGGAAGGTGAGGTCGCCGATCGAGAACGCGCCCGCGAGCGTGCGCCAGGCGATATAGGCATAGGCGACGTAATAGCCGATCGTGCCGACCGCGGTGAACAGCCCGCCCCAGCCGGCGCGCCGCAGCGCGAGCCTGCGATTGGCCGCGTAGAAGGCCGTGGCAAGCCGCACATAGCGGTCGATCAGGAAGCCGTTGAGGCCGAAGATCTTGACCTCCTTGGCGGTCTCGACGCTCGCCGCGGTTTGCCGCACATAGTCGAGTTCGCGCCGTTCCGGCGTGCGGGCATAGTCGAGCGAATAGCTCTGTGCGTTGAAATGCGCCTCGCCGAGGAAGGCCGGCACCAGCGCCACAACCAGGAGCAAGATCAGCCAAGGCGCGTAGATGATCAGGCCAGCGGCGAAGCTCACCACGGTCACGATGTCCTGCACCTGCGCGAGCAATTGTCCGAGCAACGTCATCCGGCCGCTGGTCTGGCGGCGCGCGCGCTCGAGCTGATCCTGGAATTCTGCGTCCTCGAAATCCTCCAGGTCGAGCGTCGCGGCGTGCTCCATCAGGCGTACGCTCAGGGCATTGGACAGGCGTTCCGAGAGCAGGCTGTCGATGAGCGAGACGATGCGCCCGAGAATGTCGGCGAGGATGGCGAGCGCGAACTCTGCAATAAGGAGAATGCCGAGCCAGTTCGCGAGGCCGCTGTCGAGCCATTCCTGTAGCGTCCCCGGCTTGTCCGGTACCTGCACCAGAGCCACGACTTCGTCGATGATCAGCTTGCCTATATAGAGTGTGACGATCGGCAGCAGCGCCCGCTTCAGCCGCAACACCAGCGTCGCCGCGGTCAGGCCCGGGCTTGTGCGCCACACCATCGCAAGGAAAGGCCGAAGATTCCTGAGTGCGCCGAACCGCTCCCGGAAGGATCGGGCATTCGGCAAAGTCGGCCCTCCCGGCATGGGGGCTGCCGCTCCCGGCGCAATCCGGCCGCCCTTGCTGTAGCTCCTCGGCATCAAACCGATCCTTATACTTCGCGAAGGTCTAGTAGCGCTCCCTACTACCAGCCAAAAAAGCGTTTCACTGGGAACTGAGTGTGACGCTGGCGGTCGACATCGGCGTGCTGACCAGCGCGTTCTCGCAATAACGCATAGTCCGAGTTCCAATCTAAGAGCGTCAATCACGCCGAAGGTGGTCTGTCTTATACAGACTCATGCTGTTGATGGGCGCACGATCCCCTGGATTTAACACCCAATAGCCGGCTGGGCACTCGACCCATAACTTGCCAGAATTGTGACGATGCCGCGATGTCCAAAGGTCACACAGATGATGCGCAGGGCAATTGGTTGCTCGGCGCAATGGAAAGCACCAGCCGCAAGCGGATCGATCCCCACCTTGAGCCTATCAAGTTCAAGCTTGGTGTCGTCGTCTGCGAGGCGGGTGGGCTCCTCAAACATGCCTACTTCCCACAGGGCGCCGTCCTCTCTCTGTTGACCGTTCTGGAGAACGGCTCGGCAATAGAGACGGCAAACATAGGGCGCGAAGGCGCATTCGGCCTCTTCGCGGCCATGTATAGTCGCGTTTCTTTCAATCGGTGTCTTGTTCAACTGGAAGGGGGCACGCTTCGTTGCCCGATCGAAGTACTGCAGTCGGAATTCAAGCGCAGCGAACACATGCGCGATCTCTTCGTCAGCTACTCGGAGACGCTGCTGTCACAAGTTCAGCAGACTGTCGCGTGCAACGCATTGCATACGACGGAAGAGCGAATGTGCCGATGTCTCCTGATGATGCATGATCGGGCGGAAGGCGAAGCCCTGCCATATACGCACGAATTCCTGTCTCACATGCTGGGCGCCAATCGCAAATCGGTGACGCTTGCAGCGCAGTCGCTGCAGACGGCCGGACTCATTAGTTATCGCCGCGGGAGGATTAGCGTTCATGATCGTCCGGGCCTCGAAAAGGCGTCGTGCGAGTGCTACGCTATCGTCAAGGAGCGGTTCGACGCCTTCCTGACGCCACCCTCAACGGCGGTTCAAGGCAATACAAAGGGGCGACGTAAGACGTAAAACCGTGGGTGCTCGCCATACGTCAGCCGCGCATGTCGAAACCAAGCGTCTACAAGTTCTGTGTTTGGAAAGAAACGGAATCGCGGACCCGCAAAGCTTGAACAGCAGCGCCTTGTCCCGGAACAGCGCGGCCCGTTGCAAAGTGCACGCCGTGGTCAGGTAAGCCCGTCTATCTTAACGCTGATCTCGGTCTCAGGAGTCGGTTCACGCTCCGTCAGACCGGTCCAAACTTTCGCCATTCGACGGAACCGCAACTGCAAAGCAGGATTATCAACGTCGCTTGCCAATTGCCGACAGTCCGCCGCCAGGCGGAGACATTCCAAATCATGCTTTCGCTGGTTGTCCGATTCCGACATGGCGGCCGCCTTTGAGACTGAGCCGATCGTTGCACGCGACCGCAGGCCGTGTCGGTGGTCCACACCACAAAGAAAGGCAAATATTTGGCAGTGAAGCTGACGATGCCAGTTACTCGATGCCTGTGGAGCCGTGCATCGTCGCCGCCCCTATGGACGAAAGCAGCTTCTGAAAGGAGCCTCGTATGCCGAACATGAAAGCAGTCATTTTCGTGGAGAAAGGCCGCATCGTCCTCGACGAGAAGGCCATTCCCGATATCGGCCCGCTCGATGCGCTGATCCGCGTCACCACGACCACGATCTGCGGAACAGACGTCCATATCCTCAAGGGTAAGTATCCGGTCGAGCGCGGCCTGACGATCGGTCACGAACCGGTCGGCTTGATCGAAAAGCTCGGCTCCGCCGTCGACGGTTATACCGAAGGCCAGCGCGTGATCGCGGGCGCGATCACGCCGAGCGGGCACAGCTACGCCTGTCTGTGCGGTTGCGGTTCGCAGGACGGTCCAGGAACAAAGCACGGCTTCAAGGCAATGGGCGGCTGGAAGTTCGGCAACACCATCGACGGCTGCCAGGCTGAATATGTGCTGGTCAAGGATGCGATGGCCAATCTCAGTCCGATCCCGGACGGTCTGACGGACGAGCAGGTGCTGATGTGCCCGGACATCATGTCCACGGGATTTTCCGGCGCCGAAAGCGGCGGTGTCCGGATCGGTGACACCGTGGTGGTGTTCGCCCTCGGACCAATCGGCCTTTGCGCGGTCGCAGGCGCCAGGCTCATGGGCGCCACCACCGTCATCGGCGTCGACACGGTCCCAGAACGGCTTGCGGTCGCGTGCACGCTCGGCGCCGACCATGTCGTCGACTTCAGGGCCGGCGATCCGGTTGAGCAGATCATGGCGCTGACGGATGGACGCGGCGTTGATGTCGCGATTGAGGCGCTTGGAACCCAAGGCACCTTCGAGTCTTCGCTGCGCGTGCTGCGGCCGGGAGGAACGCTGTCCAGCCTCGGGGTCTACTCGAGCGATCTGCGGATTCCGCTCGATGCCTTTGCGGCCGGGCTCGGCGATCTGAAGATCGTCACCACGCTCTGCCCCGGCGGCAAGGAGCGCATGCGCCGGCTGATGGATGTCGTGAGTGCGGGGCGGGCCGATCTCAAGCCGCTTGTGACGCATCGCTTCAAGCTCGATGAGATCGAGACCGCCTACGATCTCTTCGCCAACCAGCGTGATGGCGTCCTGAAGGTCGCTATCACGCCATAGCAGAGCATCACTATGCGCTGCGGGCTGGTCAAGTTTCCTCACCGTCGCGTCTGATCTGCGGATGATCGTGCAGAACGACGCTCAACAATGAACTGTGAACCTTCAAAGTGCCGTTATATTCGATGAAGCCCAGTTTCCGGAATTTGTTCATGAAATGGCTCACGCGCGATCGCGTGGTCCCGATCATGTCGGCCAACGTCTCCTGGCTGACTTTGGCGATGATCGGCTCAGGTTTGCCCTCCTTGCCGAAATTGGCCAACAGAAGGAGGGCGCGCGCCAGCCGCTTCTCACTCGAATTGAACAGTTGATCGACCAGGTCCTCCTCAATGCGGATCGTTCGAGCTAGCAGATGCGCGACGAACATCTCGGAAAACGTCGGTTCGTCATGGAGGATGCGGACCATCGTGCTCTTATCCACCTGCATGATCTCGCAGTCGGTCATTGCCGTCGCGGTCGCCATGCGGCGACGCTGGCCCGCGAGACAACCTTCGCCGCAAAACTCATCGGGTCCCAGGATGGCGACTACCGCTTCCTTACCTTCTGCGGAGTTCACGGTCATCTTCACCTTTCCGTGTTGGATATAAAGGACCGAATCGGCCGGATCGCCCTGCGCGAAGAGGACTTGATTCATTTGGTGCTTGGAGATGGCCCGTCCTTCGGCCGCCTTGGCGAGAAAGGCCTTGGGATCGAATCCCGGTTTCGCTTTCCGTTTCATGATGGGATCCTCGTTTTTTGGTCCTTCCGTGCACCGGAGACGCGTGGCGGATCCAAATGTTGACCGCATCTTAGAGAATTCTGAAGCATAGGGCGGGAAGTTTTCATCACGACGCCCTCCGCCTGGGGCTCGTGAGCAATCTTATACAGTCCTCCGCCGGCATCGACGCTATGCTTCAAACGCTGGACGTTCTGTGGGTTCGCCGGCCCTTGCGTTGATCCAGTGACTCCCGGCGCGGTCGCGCCGCCAGGAGATTCGAAGCGCGTACCAGTACTGCGACAATTTTGCACTCCACGGCTTTCAAAGAGCAGTTCACCGACGTCGTGGATGCCTGCGCGCTCGCTCAGGGCATCGTGGACACAGTCCGCGAACCGGTTCTCGTGCTGGACAAGGAACTGCGCGTGGTGGCCGCAAGCCGCTCTTTCTATTCAGTCTTCAAAGTCAGCCCCGAAAATACCCAAGGCCGGCATTTGTATGCATTGGGTGACGGGCAATGGGACATTCCGAAACTTCGAGAATTGCTCGAAAAAATCATACCTCAGCACGGGGTGATGGAGAGCTACGAGGTCGAGCATGAATTCCCCGATCTCGGACACCGAAGAATCTGTCTGAACGCACGTCAGGTCTTTTACGAGCATGGCGCCGGCGCGACCATTCTGCTCGGCATGGAAGACGTCACTGCGCAACACGCTCTGGAGCGCGAAAAGGACGAGTTGCTGAAGCAAAAGGATGTGCTCCTCGATGAGCTTCAGCACCGGATCTCCAACAGCCTACAAATCATCGCCAGCATCATCTTGATGAAGGCGAAGACTGTGGAATCGGAGGAGACGCGCGTCCACCTACAAGACGCCCACAAGCGCGTCATGTCGGTTGCGGCCGTGCAACAACAACTCCACGGATCCGGAGCTAGCGGACCGATCGAAATGGTGCCTTATCTCTCAAGGCTGTGCGAGACACTCGCGACGTCGATGATCGGTGACACACGACCAATCTCGCTGAAAGTAGTTGGCGCGGGAGGCCGTGCCACTCCCCGGCAGGCTGAAAGCCTCGGCTTGATCGTCACCGAGCTTGTTATGAATGCCTTAAAGCACGCATTCCCCGACGATAAAGTCGATGGCCGAATCTCCGTCGCATACGAAGTCCATGGCACGAATTGGAAGCTGTCGGTCGCAGACAATGGCATCGGCAAGCCGGACGACGTCTTTGCCCAGCCGAAAACAGGGCTCGGCACGGGCATCGTCAAGGCGCTCACCCAGCAACTTGGCGCCACTGTCGAGACTTCGGCCAGCCTCGCGGGGACAACCGTGGCCATCACCCATGCGACGTTCACCACGGACGCTGTCCATACCGCGTAAAGCGTCAACGCAGGGCATCAAATGTGATGTGATTTGATCGGCCCTTGTATTTTCTCTAAGCCACCATACCTAAACTAGGTTCGAACTATCGCTCTGGCTTGTTGACCGCGCCGAAACCGGCTCTATTCCCAAGACATCGTTGAACTCGATCAAGCCCGCACGGAGGTCGTGCGAGCGAACGCGCTTTCGCGCATCTTGGAGACTATAAATGGCAACTGGAACAGTGAAGTGGTTCAACGCGACAAAGGGCTTCGGCTTTATTCAGCCTGACGGTGGCGGGCAGGATATCTTCGTTCATACCAGCGCGGTCGAACGCGCTGGCTTGAGCTCCCTCAACGACGGTCAGAAGGTTTCGTTCGAGGCCAAGACCGACAGCATGCGCGGCAAGACCAGCGCGGAGAATCTTCGCGTCGATTAAATTGCCGATTTGAGATACCCACGGATGTACTGGGACCTCTAGATCGGGTGCGCGTCTCTCAGTGGGAGGTGTGCTCAGGTATCGGAGTGAGATGAAGATCGCCAGCCGTAAAGCCGGCGGTCTTTTGCTTATCGTGCGGCGTTCGCTCCGAAGATAGCCATGGCTATTTTGGTCCGAATGAGCGCACAATAAAGGCGCTCAGTCGCAGTGATCGTGCTGAACGTCCGCAGCACCTAGGTCTTGCTGAAGCTGGTGTTGCGACATGTCCGCCGAATGCGGGCAAGACGATCTCGCTGCCGCGCGATATGAGCCAGCGATGCTGGAATCGCGAATGCAGGATCGGCATCCTTTTTTCCGGACGATCGTGCCGGTAAGAGCCAAAATCACATCATCCGCGTTCCACCGGGAGTGCACACATAATGACGCGATCCCAAGAAATCAGGTAGCCATGAAAACCATTAAGTATAAGCCGAAAGAAACTCAGGCAGAGGAGCTTCGGCCTCGGAACGCTCAGCGCGCGGATATCATCCCGACTGAGGGTTTTGCAATGGTCGTGGACGGAAAGCTCAAGGGTAACTTTGCCGATGAACAAGCCGCCAAAGCGGCGGGTGAAGAACTTCTAGAAAAATTTCCGATGCTCCGCGTGGAAGTGTTTAATGCGAAAACGAGGGTCCGTACTAAAGTCGATGCCGCAAGTTAATGGTGTGTTTCATCGAGTTCATCCCGCTTCGCCGTATCGGTCTTCAGGGCAGAGAGGACCCGCTTCATGCCAGCCACATCTTCGACTTGGGCGTTGCTTGGGAATGATTCTGATCAGCCAATTTTGAATCTTGCCGAAGAAACCGCGCGTCGCTCGCTGCGAGTGCGAAGCTCGTTCGTGAAGTTCTGGGTTTGACTCTATTTCGTTCTCAAGAACGAATCCGGTCTACGGAAAAGCAGCTACGGCCATTGTTAATAAATCGCTCTGGAAAGGGCGACAGTCTACCCTCGCATACGGCGCTATCCGCGCCGGCCGGAAAGGCGCGAATGCTTCAGACTTTCCTCCACAGCGGTCCATGGTCCCGCCCTCGACCAGCACCGTGGAACGCCACTGCGCCTGTGCGCGAGGAACTATTCGGTATCGAACGACTGGAACAGCATGCGGAAAGCTTGGCCGCAGCGCAGGAGGTCACGACGCGACCGCCGCTAGTCAGATCTCTGCAAGCCCGGTTAAGTGACAATGCCGCCGCCTTGCTGGCGGCCTATCGCATCTGCGCTTCTGATCTCGAAAGCGGCCGAGGCGTGGTCCCCGCGGCGGAATGGCTACTCGACAACTATCACCTGGTCGAAGAGCAGATCCGCGAAATCCGAGCTGATCTGCCGCCGGGCTACTACCGGCAGCTGCCTAAACTGGCGGGCGGTCCGTTCGTCGGATATCCGCGCGTATTCGGCTTGGCCTGGGCTTTTGTCGCCCACACAGACAGTCACTTCGATCTGGAGATACTGCGCCGGTTTATTGCAGCCTATCAGCAGGTTCAGCCGCTTACGATCGGCGAATTATGGGCCGTTGCGATCACCCTTCGCATCGTCCTCATCGAGAACCTGCGACGATTGGCAGACCAGATGGTTGCTGGACGCGGAGAACGCGCGGATGCGGACGGGCTCGCCGACAGGCTTCTGGAATCAGGAGGTGGGCACTCCGCGCTCGACGCTGATATCGGCGCGCGTTTGAATGCGCCCCTGTCGGAGGTGTTCGCAGCGCAACTCGCCAAGCGCCTGAGGGATCAGGATCCGAGAACAACTCCCGCGCTCGGCTTGCTCGCTGAGCGACTCTGTCTGCAGGAGTCCTCGATCGAGGGTGTCGTGCAGAATGCCCAGCACAGGCTGGGCGCGTCCAACGTTTCCGTCCGCAACGTTATCACCAGCATGCGACTGATCTCCGACATCGACTGGGCGGATCTGTTCGAGAGCCTCAGTCTCGTCGATAAGCGGCTTCGCGTTGGAAGTGCGTTTGCCGCGATGGATTTCCCGACCCGCAATCTTTACCGAAGCGCGATCGAGGAACTCGCACGCGGCTCGCTATTGACCGAGATCAAGATCGCCGAGCAGGTGTTGTCGGTATCGTCCAGAGCGGCCATGGAAGCGCATGATCCCGAGGAACGCGAGAGAGTTGGGGATCCCGGCTATCATCTGATCGCCGAGGGGCGCCGTGCGTTCGAACGGACGATCGGCTTCAGGCCGGGTGCCCGACTGCGGATCAGCCGTCTCAGCCTGCGCCCCGGCGTCGTCGGCTACGTCGGGGTCATCCTGTTCGTCACCGCGGCCCTACTGGCCCTCGGCCTATGGACACTTTCGGCTTCGGGCCTCGACGCCCGCTGGGTTGTCTTATTTGCCGTGGCGGGATTCGTGCCGATGACCGAGGTGGCAACCGCGCTGGTCAACCGTGCGATCACGTGGAGCTTCGGTGCGACCATTTTGCCCGGTCTCGAACTCGCTGAGGGTGTCCCGAAATCGTTTCGGACGCTCGTTGCCGTTCCGACGCTGTTGACCAATGAGGCCGATCTCCTGGAACAGGTCGAGCGGCTCGAAGTCCATCATCTCGCCGGCTCCGGCGGGGACCTGACCTTCGCTCTTCTTTCGGACGGCGTCGACGCGGACCGGGAGATCGTCGAGGGTGACGCACATCCGCTCGGGGTCGCGGCCGAGGCTATCGCACGTCTGAACCGCCTTTATGGCCCCGGACCGGATGGCGACCGTTTTCTCCTTCTGCATCGCCGCCGCGTATTCAATGCCAGCGAGAATGTGTGGATGGGATGGGAGCGCAAGCGCGGCAAGCTGCACGAACTCAACCGGCTTCTGCGTGGGGCTCTCGACACAACCTTCGTGGCGGTGGCGGGGCAGGCGCCTCGTGTTCCGGACAATGTCCGCTTCGTCATCACCCTCGATGCCGACACCAGACTGCCGCGCGATGCCGCGCGCCGCATGGTCGGCAAGATGGCTCACCCGGTGAACCGGCCGCAGTTCAGCCAACGCGAGCAGAGGGTCATAGCCGGCTATGCGATCATGCAGCCGCGCGTCACACCCGCGCTACCGCTCGGACGCGAGGGGTCCGCCTATCAAAGGGTGTCTTCGGGTCCCGCGGGCATAGACCCGTATGCGGCGGCGATCTCCGACGTCTACCAGGACCTGTTCGGCGAGGGCACCTACACCGGTAAGGGTATCTATGACGTCGATGCTTTCGAGGCGGCGCTCGCCGGGCGCGTGCCTGACAACACCCTCCTCAGCCACGATCTCTTCGAAGGTGTTTTTGCCCGCGCGGGCCTCGCGTCCGACATCGAGGTCGTCGAGGAGTTTCCGAATCGATACAACGTTGCTGCCAAGCGCCAGCATCGTTGGGTCCGTGGCGACTGGCAGCTCTTGCCCTGGATCGTTGGCCGCGGCGGGGCGATGCCGCTCCTCGGTCGCTGGAGGATGCTGGACAATCTGAGACGGTCGCTGCTTGCGCCGATCACGCTGATGGCCGTCGTCTTGTGCTGGTTGCTGCCGATGCCGGCCGCCATCATCGGGCTCCTGCTCGTCCTCGCCACCATTGCCATCCCGGCATTCCTCCCGAGCGTCTTCTCAGTCCTGCCACGTCGTGCTGGGCTTCGCGTGCGCAACCATCTCGGCGTGCTTGCCGGAAGTCTCCGCCTCGCGGCCGCCCAGACGTCGCTCACGGTCTCCTTTCTGCCCGACCAAGCGCAACGGGCGGCAGACGCCATCGCCAGAACCCTGCTGCGACTGTTCGTGACTCGCCGTCATCTCCTCGAATGGACCACGGCAGCGAAATCGACGGCGGCGGCTCGGCTGCGCATGGTCGGCTTCTATCGTGAGATGGCGGGGAGCGTGGCGCTCGGCTTGGCCCTGGCGGCGCTCACGCTCGCGGCCGCCCCGGCATCCTGGCCGCTCGTCCTGCCTTTCGGACTGCTGTGGGCATGCGCGCCGGCACTCGCCTTCCGGATCAGCCGGGCGCCGCCGATCGCGCGCCGGCTTTCGATTTCGCCGGCAGATGCGACCGACTTGCGCCTCATAGCGCGCCGCACCTGGCGCTATTTCGAGACGTTCGTGACGCCGGACGACAACATGCTGCCGCCCGACAACTTCCAGGAGGATCCGAAGCCCGCGCTCGCGCGCCGCACCTCGCCCACCAACATCGGACTTTATCTCCTGTCCGCCGTCGCCGCCCGCGACTTCGGCTGGGCGGGAACGACCGAGACCGTCGAGCGTCTGGAGGCGGCGCTCGGCTCGATGCGGAAGCTCGCCCGGTTCAAGGGTCACTTCTTCAACTGGTACGATACGCAGGATCTGCGCGCGCTCGACCCCGCCTATGTCTCGTCGGTCGACAGCGGCAATCTTGCCGGCCATCTGATCGCGCTCGCCAACGCCTGCGAAGAATGGATGGATCCGGCGCGCATGCCGGATGTGAGGGCCGGGATGAAGGATGCCCTCCGACTGGCGCGCGAGGCTACCGACGCTCTGCCGACGAACGCGGGGGGCAGAGGGCAGCCGCTCATCGCCGCTCTCGACGAGATCGAGGCCCGGTTGAACGGCGCTGAGGCGATCGAGTCGATAGCCGCCTCCCTGAACCGGCTTGCCGAAAAGGCAGCCGAGGCCGCCCGCAGCATCATGCCCATGCCCATCCCCATGTCCGAGGGCCGCGACACACCCGACCTCCTGTTCTGGATCGGGGCGTTGAAGAGGATCGGGTTCGAACTTTTGCGCGATCGTCCCGGTATTGCCGACCCCGCCCGCCCCCTGAACGGGCGGTTGAAGGGGATCGCCGATACGGCGCGCGAAATGGCGCTGGCGATGGATTTCGCATTTCTCCTCGATCCCGACCGGAAGCTGCTTTCGATCGGCTATTCGCTCGCCGACAATGGCCTCGATCCAAGCTGCTACGACCTTCTCGCGTCTGAAGCGCGGCTCGCGAGCTTGTTTGCGATCGCCAAGGGCGACGTCCCGACACAGCACTGGTTCCGCCTCGGCCGGGCGGTAACGCCGCTCGGAGGCGGCGCGGCGCTGGTTTCCTGGTCGGGGTCGATGTTCGAATACCTGATGCCGTCGCTGGTGATGCGCGCGCCCGACGACAGTCTGCTTGGGCAGACCGGCCGTCTGGTGGTGAAACGGCAGCAGGCCTATGGCCGATCCCTGGGGGTTCCCTGGGGCGTTTCAGAATCGGCCTACAGCGCGCGCGACATCGAATTCACCTATCAATATTCCAACTTCGGCGTGCCCGGCCTCGGCCTCAAGCGCGGGCTCTCGGCGGACGCCGTGATCGCTCCCTATGCCACGGCGCTGGCGGCCATGGTCGATCCGGCGGGCGCGCAAGCGAACTACGTCCGGCTTGCGGCGATGGGTGCCCGGGGCCGCTATGGCTTTTACGAGGCTCTCGATTTCACCCGCTCGCGTCTGCCGACGGGTGAGAACGTCGCGATCGTGCGCGCGTTCATGGCGCATCACCAGGGCATGACCATCGTCGCCATCGCCAACACCCTGGAGGATGGCTTGATGCGCGCGAGGTTCCATCGCGAGCCTATGATAAAGGCCAGCGAGCTTCTGTTGCAGGAGCGCATACCCATGGAAGTTGCGATCGTGCATCCCCGTGCTGAGGAGGTGAAGTCACCCCCTCCGGGGACGGTCACCGAGGCCGTGACGGTACGCCGCCTTTCGCCATCGGCGGGCGGCCCGCCGGCCACGCATCTGCTTTCGAACGGGCGCTATGCGGTGATGCTGACCGCGACCGGCGCCGGCTATAGCCGCTGGCAAGACATCGCCGTGACGCGCTGGCGGGAAGACGCGACTCGCGACGACTGGGGATCGTTCCTTTTTCTCAAGGACAGCCGCAGCGGGAAGATCTGGTCGGCCGGTGCACAGCCCGCCGGCGGCAGTGCGGATCATGAGGAAGTCTTCTTCGGCGAGGACCATGCCCAGTTCGTCCATCGCGACGGCAGCCTGACGACCACCACGGACATCCTGGTCTCAGGCGAGGACGATGGCGAGGTCCGCCGCGTCAGCCTGACCAACAATGGACGCCGGCCCCGCGAGATCGAAATCACGTCCTATGCGGAGGTGGTGCTGGCGGCGCCGGCCGCCGACAACGCCCATCCGGCCTTTTCCAAGCTGTTCGTGCAGACCGAGCATCTTCCCGAGTTCGGCGCGCTCCTCGCGACTCGCCGTCCGAGGTCGAACAACGAGCCACGGCTCTGGGCTGCCCATTTCGCTGTCGTGGAAGGCGAGGTCGCCGCCGATCCGCAATATGAGACCGATCGGGCCCGCTTCCTTGGCCGCGGCCGCTCGGTTGCCGACGCTACCGCTATCCTGGACGGCCAGCCGCTTTCGAAAACGGTGGGAACGGTTCTCGATCCGATCTTCTCGCTCAGGCAGCGCGTGATGGTACCCGCCGGCAAGGTTGCGCGGGTCGCCTTCTGGACCGTTGTCGCATCGTCACGAGACGAACTTCTGGGGCTGGTCGACAAGCACCATGACCGCAGCGCATTCGACCGGGCGAAGACCCTGGCGTGGACGCAGGGACAGGTCCAGCTTCGGCATCTCGGCATCGCGACGACAGAGGCGGCGGATTTCCAGCGCCTCGCGGCGCCTATCCTCTACGCCGACTCGCGCTTCCGGGCGCCTTCGGAGGCGATCATGCGCGGAGCGGGCGCCCAGTCCAGCCTGTGGCCCTACGCCATCTCCGGCGACCTGCCGATCGTCGTGCTGCGCATTAACGATGTCGAGGACATGGCTCAGGTCGCCCAGTTGCTCCGCGCGCACGAATACTGGCGCATGAAGCGCCTCGCCGTCGATCTCGTCATCGTCAACGAGCACGCCGCCTCCTACATGCAGGACCTGCAGATCGCGATCGAAACCGCTGTGCGCAGCAGCCAGTCGCGACCGCGCGTCGGCCACATTCCCGCGCAAGGCGCGGTCTTTACGCTCCGTGCCGACCTCATGAACGCCGAGGCCCGATCGCTGCTGCATGCGGCCGCCCGTGTCGTCCTGCACGCACATCGTGGGCCCATTGCTGATCAGCTCGCCCGCATACGACCGCCGTCGGGCGGATCTTTGCCGCCCCGACATCCAAGGGCGGCAATTCCCGCCCGGCAGCCAGTGGCGGTGAAGACGGCCAGTCTCGAATTTTTCAACGGTCTCGGCGGCTTTGACAAAGACGGGCGTGAATACGTAACCGTCCTCGACGGTGCCCGCATCTCGCCCGCGCCCTGGATCAACGTGATCGCCAATTCCGGCTTCGGCTTCCAAATCTCGACGGAGGGAAGCGGCTACACTTGGGCTGAGAACAGCCGCGAGAACCAGTTGACGCAATGGTCGAACGACCCGGTGGCCGACCCCGCCGTCGAGGCGATCTATGTCCGCGACGAGGTCACCGGCGACCTCTGGAGCCCGACAGCGCAACCCATCCGCGATGGCGGACACTATGTCGCGCGCCATGGCTTCGGCTACAGCCGCTTTGAGCACGATGCAAACGGCATCGCGCTCGACCTGTTGCAGTTCGTGCCGCTGTCCGATCCCGTCAAGATCTCCCGTCTGACGCTGCGCAACCACTCGGGTCGGGCCCGGCGGCTGTCGATCACCGCTTATGTGGAATGGGTGCTTGGCACGTCGCGCGGCGCCTCCGCGCCGTTCATCGTGACCGAGATCGATGCGGCCACGGGCGCCATTCTCGCCCGCAATCCCTGGAATGGCGCCTTTCCCGGCCGGATCGCCTTCGCCGATCTTAGCGGGCGGCAGACGGCCTGGACCGCCGACCGTACCGAGTTTGTCGGTCGCAATGGTGCGCTCCAAGCACCGGCCGCGCTGGCCCGAGGCCGGGCGCTGTCCGGTGCGGTGGGTGCCGGCCTCGATCCCTGCGCTGCGCTCGCAACGAGCATCGAACTGGAGGCGGGCGAGACGGTCGAGATTGTGTGGTTGCTCGGACAATGTGGTTCGGTCGAGGGCGCTCGCGCGCTGATCGCCCGAACCCGCGAGGCCGACCTCGATGCAGTGCTGGCGTCGGTGACGGATCATTGGGAAACTCTGCTCGGCGCGGTCCGCGTAAAGACGCCAGACCGGACGATGGACCTCATGCTGAACGGGTGGTTACTCTATCAGACGCTCGCGTGCCGCGTGCTCGCCCGCTCGGCTTTTTACCAGGCGAGTGGCGCCTACGGCTTCCGCGACCAGCTCCAGGACACCATGGCATTGTCCTTCGCCGCGCCGGACGAGACGCGACGCCATCTCCTGCGCGCGGCTGCCCGGCAGTTCGTCGAAGGCGACGTCCAACATTGGTGGCTGCCGTATTCGGGTCAGGGCGTGCGCACGCGTATTTCTGACGACCGAGTCTGGCTCGCCTTCGCTGCCGCGACCTATATCACGGCATCCGGCGATACGGCCGTTCTGGACGAGGTTGTGCCGTTTCTCGAGGGAACGCCTCTTGGTGACGGAGAGCACGATGCCTTTTTTCAGCCGATGATCGCGGACGAGCGGGCGTCGCTGTTCGAGCATTGCGCCCGCGGGCTCGACCAGTGCCTCGACCTCACCGGCGAGCACGGCCTGCCGCTCATCGGTACGGGCGATTGGAACGACGGTATGAACCGGGTCGGTGAGGACGGCAGGGGCGAGAGCGTATGGCTCGGCTGGCTGCTGGTGCGCACTATCGCGCTCTTTGCTCCATTCGCTGACAGTCGCGATCCGGGCCGCGCTGACCGCTGGCGGACGCATGCCGCCTCCGTCCAAGCGGCGATCGAGCGCGAGGCCTGGGATGGCGAATGGTATCGCCGGGCTACGTTCGACGACGGGACGTGGCTCGGCTCGAAGGAGAGCGAGGAATGCCGGATCGACTCCATTGCCCAGTCCTGGGCGGTGCTGTCGGAAATCGCCGATCCCGAGCGCGCCGCCCGGGCAATGGCGGCACTCGACCGGCATCTCATCCGCCGTGACGACGGCCTCGCCCTGCTATTCACGCCACCCTTCGACATAACGCCGCGCGATCCGGGCTACATCAAGGGCTACCCGCCGGGGCTGCGCGAAAATGGCGGGCAATACAGTCACGCTGCCATGTGGGCGATCATGGCGTTCGCGAAGCTGGGGGAGGGCGCATGCGCCGCCGATCTATTTTCGCTGGTTAACCCGATCAACCACGCGAGGACCCTCGGAGAGGTCGAGCGCTACAAAGTCGAGCCTTATGTGGTCGCCGCCGACGTCTACTCCGTGTCCCCTCATACGGGGCGCGGGGGGTGGACCTGGTACACGGGCTCGGCGGCATGGATGTACCGCGCGGGCATCGAGAGCATTCTAGGCATCCGCTGCGAGGGTGCGTTTCTCGTCGTTGCTCCCTGTATTCCCTCCGCCTGGCCGGGTTTCGAAGCCGCGGTAAAAGTAGCCTCAACGCACTATGATATCCGCGTTCGGAACCTGTCCGGCGTCGGCCGCAATGTGGTGGAAGCTGTCCTCGATGGCGCGGCGGTCGGGCGCACCGAGGGTGTTGTGCGCGTTCCCTTGGATGGAAAGAAACATGTCCTCGCGATCCATCTTGGGAGCGGACAGCCCTGATTTTAAGGATGGAGCTGATCTCGCCCGACTAGGAACACCGGAGATAGGCGATCGGCCTCGACAACAAGCCGAGTTGGGTGATCGTGTCGGAGCAGAATATCGACGAATGGCCGAACAGCGGCTTTGTCACCAATTCCCGGTAAGTCCGGTGTGTTCAGCTACGGCTTCATACCGCCGGGGACTGCTTGTGAAAATCAAGGCACGTTTCCTCGAATTGGTGAGACACAGAGAAAGAGCGCCGCAGTCTGCAGCTAAGCCGAAGATGGACGAGGAATGTCATTATGAAGAACTCTCGCTCAACAACGCGAAGGCGGTATTGTCCGCTCCGGTTGATCGCGCTGTTGCGGGCGAGCCGACCATCATCACGCGGCACGGCCGTGAGGAAGCCATCCTCGTCTCCTTCGAGGAATGGGAGAGGATGTCAAAAGCGCCGAGCTTCACGGACTTGCCGCTGGCATTCCCGGCGAGCTAGAGATCATCAGATATGACGGAGTGCCATTCGCAATTGAGGATGTTGGGCAAAGGGGCCGATATGTAAGAAGGCAACGCTGAGAGCCTTACGCGGTGTTTGCCAGGCGCGTTAATGCAGACGCTTTATGATATCGGTGCTGACGGTCTTTTCTTAGCTGCCTGCGGAGTGTCGCTCAAGCTATCGCGCGTCGCTTTTGTGTGCTCGATCTGTCGATAATTCACTCGATCGTTGTCGATAGATTTGGAAACGACGTTCAGAAAAAGATCATGATTTTCTGTTGGAAAATCAGTGGCAAAAATTTTTTACGGATCGCTTTTCGGATTCGAGAGAGATGTCAGAATGAATTGCGTTGAGTGTTCAAAGCGCTATCCTGACTAAAAATAATCGAGTGGGAATGATATGATGTAGTTTGCGACGTATCGCGGACTATCGCCACCTCCATAATATTTACTCTCTTTCTCGATCGCTCGTAAGCAGACCGTTTTAACGGGTGTCCGTGACGGTATGCCTTTGGCGCTCTGAGCTATTTTGGCCAATACCGTCCAGAGCGGGTAGAAATGGCGCGTTGCCTACTTGGTAGCGCTGCCGGTGTAGCGGGGTCGTGAGTCTGCAGCCCGACAGCGGACCGCGCTCGATCCGATCAAGAGCCAAACTTGCTGCTGAGGACGGCTGGCTTGTCCCGAAAAATGGAGAAGAATGGTGCCGGCGGAGAGGATCGAACTCCCGACCTTCGGTTTACAAAATGGGCGAAGCTAGGCTGATGCAGGACGCATCATCGGAGATTATTGGTTCGCGGACAAGGTCTTACACGACATCGTAGGCGACGTGCGGTGATCCTCGGCGATCACCGTGCGGTGCTCAACCCGGTGCTCGGAGAAAGACCTCATGGCCGTCATGAACCTGACCGAGGCTCGCATCCGCGAGCTTCCCCTCAACTCTGGAATTTGGCGCGATGAGCAGGTCAAGGGCCTGATGCTCGTCTGCCACGCCACCACCAAGACCTTTGCGGTACAGGGCGACGTTCGCAGGAACGGACGCCATGTGCGGACCGTGCGAGTCAAGATCGACCGGGCGGATCGGATCGGCCTCCGCGAGGCCCGCAACCGGGCCAAGGCCATCATGTCGCAGATTCAGTCGGGCGTGGACCCGACCGCGGGACCGGAGGAGACCGGCATCACCGTTGCGCAGGCGCTTGAAACGCATCTCGGCGAGAAGCCGTTCCGCGAGGCGACGGTCGAGAGCTACAAATACAATGTCGATCATTATTTGACCCGCATCAGAAACCGGGCCGTGGTCGACCTCTCGCGCTCGGAGGTTCGGGACATCTACGAGCGCCTGCGAACCTTGAAGGGGCAGACCGTCGCCATTTGCGTGATGCGAACCTTGCGGGCGGTCATCAATACGGCGATGCGGTTGGACGAGACGATCACCGGCAATCCGGTGGCGGCGATCCGCCTGCCGACGCCGAAGCGGCGGGAGGTGGATGCAATCGACCTTACGGCTTGGTGGGAGGCGACCGAAACCTTGAGCCCGATCCGGCGCGATCTGCACCGCGCCTTCATGCTTACCGGAGCGCGGCGTTCGTCTCTCTTGCAGGTGCGACGGAATGACGTGGATTTCGAGCGGGGCGTGATCGTTTTCAAGCACATGAAGACCAGCGACCAGGCGATGATGTTTCCGATGGGGACTTATCTCAAGGACATGCTGAAGGCCCGGCTTGAGACGGATGCACCTTTGAACAGCGAATGGCTGTGGCCGTCGCCTACGAGTGCGAGCGGCAAGGTCGAGGAGCCGAAGGAGCCGCGCCGGGATTTGCCGAGCCCGCACGAATACCGGCATCTGGCCCGCACCATGTATATCGCGGCGGGCGTGCCCTACGCCGAGAGCGCCTTGCTGCTCGGACAGAAGCTCCCCGGCGCATCCGGTGGCTATGTCCATGCCGAACACCTCGTCGAGCACCTGCGCCCTCATGCCCAGGCGCTTGAGACGAAGGTCATGGCCGCTCGAAAATGAGTATTGCAACCGAGGCGCTTTTCCGCCTTGGTTGTCGTGCGCGCGACGGGGATGCCTTCTTGAGGCTTCGCGCATCGGCTGGTGACTGGGCCGACCCTATCCAGTGAGCAAGCAAGCGAGAGAGCCGGTCACACTTCCCATCAATCTCGCCGGCGCCTTTGCGCGCCAATGCTTACTGGAGGTGTGTCCCATGACGGACATCACGATCGATCTTGTCGAGAGCACGCTGCGGCGCGTTCTCGATGCCCACAACCGCTCGCCCTGGCACGATACGGAGTCGGCCGCCGCCTATATCGGCTGCGAGCCGGGAACGCTGAAGACCTGGCGCACGCGCGGCGAAGGCCCGCGCTACCATCTCATCAACAACAAGTCGGTTCGATACAACGTTGCGGACCTCGATGCCTTCGTGCGTGGGGAGGACAACCGATGAGTGACGTTCTGGAAAACGAGAACGGGCGCATCGGGGAGATCGATGCGCCCGCAGGTGCTCGGGAGAAGACTGCCGGGTTCGACGCCGACGTTGTTGAGAATGCCGAAATTGGCATTCCCGAAACGCCGTCGTTCCAGGATGCGAGTCTTCTCGATGAGTACGAACAGGCGGGGCACGGCGCCAAGCTGATCCGGCTTCGTGGAAAGGAGCCGGTCGGGCGCTGGAAGGACTTGCCCTCCATCGGTGTTGACGGCGGCAAGCGCTGGATGGCCAAGGGCGGCAACGTCGGCTTCAGGATGTCGAACACGGATTTGGTGATCGACATCGATCCGAGGCGTTTCCCCGATAGCGACGACGTGCTTGCTCGCTTCCTGCGGGACTTCGACCTGCCGGCGCACCCTTTCGTGCTGACGGGTGGCGGCGGATACCACCTCTATTTCAGGAAGCCGGCGGAAGATATCGTGAGATACGAGCACGATAACTATCCCGGCTTCGAGTTCCGAACATCTGGTCATTACGTTGTGTCGGCAGGCTCGGTGCATCCCGATACGGGCCGGCTCTATCGCTTCGACGACGATCCGTTGCGCTGTTCTCTGTCGGAGGCGCCGATGATGCCTGATAGGCTCCTGGACGCGATCAGGAAGCCGAATATTGAGGCTTCGAGCGATGAAGCCGGTGCGCTCGATCCCGAGACCCTGGCCGAATGGCTGGTCGACGTCGATCCGACCGAGTTCAAGGACCAGAGGAAGTGGCAGGACATGATGATGGCCTGCCACCATGCGACCAACGGCACAGGCGTTGACGAGTTCATTGTGTGGAGCACGTCGGACCCGGAGTATTCGGATTATAGCGAAGTCATACGGCAGCGCTGGGACCCGCTCGAAGCTATTCCGGACGGGATCACGGTCAGGACTCTGATCGGCTATCTGCCGCGGGAGAAGCGTCGAGAGGCGGTTGAGCTTATAAACAGAACCAACGCGCTGGACGACTTCCCCGACGACCTTGATGCCGAGCCGGACAAGACGCGCTCAGTGTGGGACGATTGGGTGTTCGTGGCCGATGCCATGCAGTTCGTGCGACGCGAGGACGGGAAGAAGTACCGAACCGACCAGTGGAAGGCGCTCTATGCCGGCCTCAATCCCGATGGCGAGGTTCTGAACGCCATCTGGAAGGGGCGCGTTCCGATGCGCAAGTTCGAGTCGCTGGTCTATCTGCCCGAGACCGGCGAGTTCCCCGATGGCGAGAGTGGGCGGCGCTACAACATCTGGCGCAAGGATGGTGTTGAAGCGAAGGCGGGAGACGTGACGCCTTTCCTGGTCCACTTGGCGTATCTGTTTCCCGACGGGAAGGACCGTGACCACGTTCTCGACTATCTCGCCTTGCTGGTGCAGCGGCCTGCCGACAAGATCCACTTCGCCTTGCTCATTCGTGGTGCTCAGGGGACCGGCAAGAGTTGGATCGGCCGGTTGATGGAGAGGATCGTGGGCAGCCGGAACACCGTTCGTCCGTCGAACGAGGAGGTCGTGTCGCACTGGACGGCGTGGATGGAAGGCGCGCAGCTTGCCGTCATCGAGGAGTTGATGACGCTCGGGCGCAAGGAGGTGGCGAACAGACTCAAGCCTGCGATCACCGATCCGACCATCAGGATCGAGGAGAAGAACTGCTCGCTGTACTCGATTCCGAACTGCCTGAACTTCATCGGCTTCACCAACCATGAGGATGCCCTGCCGATCGAGCATGGCGACAGGCGCTGGCTTGTGGTGTTCTCGCCTGCGAGGCCGAGAGACAGTGCCTACTATCAGGGCCTGTTCGAGTTCCTCGATGGCGATGGCGCTGCATACGTCAAGCACTGGCTGCTCAAGCGGAAGGTCGGCTTGAACCCGCATGGCGTGGCGCCGTTCACGGCCGGCAAGGAGGCGATGCGGCGCCTGTCGATCGGAGACGCCGAGGCGTATCTCCTCGAATTGTTCGAGGAGCGTCAGCCGCCCTTCGACTTCGACCTGGTGCGTGTCGATGAACTTGTCGATGCCGTGCCTTCGGCGCTGCGTGGACGCTCGAACCTTCGGGCTCGGGTGTCGAAGTTCCTCAAGGACGAGATCGGCGCCGTCAGCCATGCCCGTTACACCAAGGCCGACAGGCAGCGTCCTGCCTATCAGCTTTGGTCCGTGCGCAATCATGACATCTGGGACAATATCGGCGCTTCCGGCAGGATCGACGCCTATCTGAGCCACAGGTCGGATGACGTGCTCGATCAGTTCAAGCGGTAGACAGGGGCGACAGCCGGTGGATGGCCGTCGTCGTCCACCAGCTTCGCTAAGAAATTCATGGCCTTAAGCTTAGAGTAGACAGGTAGACAATCGATTTTTCAGATTATGGCAGGATGGATAACGACGGCCCAATGAAGGGCATGGCGACATCGACGCTGGGAGCCTTATGAACTTCGAAACGTCGAGAAAGCTCTGTCTACCTGTCCACCTTCACGCTTGGAAAACACACGCGACACGCAGGCCCCGTGGGCCTCGCGCGCGTGGCGCAGTCAGTCAGCGGTGGTCATGGAAGCCTTCGATGACATCGGCCTTGGCGAAAGCACAGGAAAGGGCATCGAAGCTGCCCAGGACGCTGCCAGGATGCCAGAGCATCTAATCAGCGATTGGAAGGCTTGAGTCCCGAAGGCGAGTCCGATCAAGGGCATGGTCGTCTTCGTCTTCCAAAGCACCGGCCCAGGCACCGGGAACCTCTCCATGATGCCGAGAGGCGAGTGAGTGCCTAGAGGGGCATGAGGCAATCATGCAGGGCGATTGCAGCCGCACGACGGCGGGAGTGAAACCCACTTTCCGTTGCAAGGCGGCCGGCGTCCTGTGGCTGCCACCGGCACGATGGCCGTCCCTTTTGAAACCGAGCCGGCAAGCTCACACCTGGAAAAATATGCGAGGCAATTGCTGGCGTCCCGCACGCTCCGCAAGCCGCATTCTCTTGCGTGAGGAATGCGATGAGCCGAGCGATCGATTGATCGAGGTTTTGCCGAAATTCAGGTGGCCCGAGCGATTGAACGGTTTCCTCGCCGTTGTCGGTGATGGTCCTACCGATACGTCCGGCCCGGTCGGACTCGATCCTCGTGTCATCGCCAGGATGGAGCCGGCAGACCGCAATGCGCTCATCGGCTTGTTGGAGAAATACCTCGATGTCGAACAGCGTGGACAGCAACAGCCGATTATCATCGAAGGCTAGCGCGGCAACCCGGCTGCTTCGCGACCTGATGGCCGCCGAGGATTTGGTCGCACGGCTTGACGCGACCGCTCCTGAGACTTGTCGCCATCATGGCGGGGCACAGGCGATGCTCGCCGGTCTTGGCGGCGCCATCACCTGCATCGGATTCTGGCGGTTGGATTTCGGCGCCACGCCCGAGGGTGTGGTGTTGTGGGAGAGGATGGCCGCTGAGCATCAGGCCGTTCATCGCGGCAATGCAGGCGAAAATTCGTGAACGTTGCCGGTGGATTTTTTACAGGCGAAACGAATGAGCTTCTATTTATCAACTTGCACCACTTTGTAGGGGTTCATGCCTGATAAAAGCCGTTTCTTGATCTCATCAATCTCTGCGATTGCCTTCGCGGGATTGCGGCGAACGCCTTTGCCTATTTCAAAGCCATCCCTGTAGGCAACGCGATGAGCACCTTCCTCTCGCCATTCAATCTTCGGATCGGGCACGAAATCAAATGAATCCGCGCTCTCAAAGGGCGCCGGCGTTACACAGATGTATTGGCCATCCTGTCGAATAATCGAATGTAAAACGTAATTGTCTTGCTGAATCCACCACCCAGTCACCTGCTTCGTCAGGCCTTCTGGATCGTTCTTTTCCATGAACGCAGCGTTCTGGTGGCACTGACGTGCGACCATCCGCATATAAGCCAATTGGTCATCCGGGCCGCGCCTAACAGTGATTATGGGAAGCGCTTGAATCTCAGAGACGGTACGGGCTTCCCAGTCGGTTGGCTCAAAAGACCATTCTTCCAGATCGGCGAGGAATGCTTTTCGCATCGCTTCAAGTTTACGCTTTCCTTCCCCCATGCCTTGTTCCCCATTATCTAATTGGGGAGGCACGATACACCTGTCTCGTATCAATGGTGTCGCTAAATCTTCGATCGCTACATCCTGACACCGTCCGGGCCGATGTTGATCGGCCCGAACCGCGATGGCGGTGACGAAAGGCGGCTGTGCCGCGCCTGTTCGCTCATGGGCCTTCGCGCGATGCGGAGCGAAAGGAGCAGACCATGGCGGTCAAGAAAGCGGCCCTTGCAAGCAACTGGCTGTCCGTGACGGACGTGATCCAGCGGCTCGGCCGGGCCCGAGAAAATCGCGATCAGCACGCACGATTGCTGAATACCCTTGAAGGCCAGGTGACGCAGCGTCGGATCGACGTCGAGCGCAGCCTGGCCGACCTTCCTTCCAACGAGCGATCCAAGGTCGTGACCCGCGCGGTCAACGGCCATCGCGCCGAGCTACGTCGCAAGTCCGCCGACGCACGTCTTGCGTTGGTGCGCGAGGCGGGCCGTCTCCGCGACGAGGTCGCCGCCGTGCGCATGCACTTCGAGTCTCCGATGCAGATGCTGATGCGCGAGAGTCTGGGCAGCGAGCGCCGAAGCCGGCTGATCGGTCAGATCGCGCAGTCCGGCCCGACCGAATTGGCGTCGTTGGCCTCCTACGCAGCCGCAACGAAGGACAAGGAGTTGGGCGCGGCGCTCTGCACCCGCGTCTCGATGCTGCCGGTTCACGATCGACCGTTCTCATCGCATGAACTGGCCGACGCCCTGGTCGGCGAGAGCCACCGCAACGTGACGCAGGCCGTCATGGAGGTGGAGCGCATCGCGGTCGAGACGCTGCACGCCGACTCTACGTTCGAGACCGGCCGGACGAACCTGACCCGCAACCTTCAGTCTGCCTTCATGCGTCGTGACGAGGCGGCGGTCGGCGCCGATCTCTCCGACCTCGACGCACTCACCGCTAACAAAGAGGAGGAATGACCATGCCGAGCTACATCGTCTACGCCAAGGAGGCCAACACCATGCGCGCCGACCGGCGCAATTCCATCATCGTCAACGCGGCAGATGCCGAGACGGCGCGTGCGGAAGCGGAAGCCTTGATCGGCCCGGCTACGGGCGCGCTCGCCGGCTTCGCCGTGGTGGACATCGCCTCGGCCCCCATCTTCGTCGTGCGCGGCCACCAGCCGACGCGCGGCATCACCGGAGAGGTTTTGTGACCATGTCCGTGCAAATCGTAGCTGACGCGGCCGAGGCGAGACGCAGGCTCGCCGGCCGCAACCGGTTGACGCTGTTCAACGCCTATTTCCGTCTGCACATGCCGCGGGAGATGTTCGACGCCTGCGATGCAGGCCCGAGCACCTGGTGGGATATTCCGGCCGACATCGCGCTGCTGCGCGGCTACGGCTCCGAGACGAAGCTGACCACGGCCGGCGTGCTTCTGCTGCTCGGCTATATCCCTGTGCGCGGCAGGACCACGACCACCTATCGCCGTAGCAACATATGGGACGAAGACCTCGACCGGCTCTCCCGCATCGAGCCGATTGTCTATCAGTGAAAGAGTTTCGTACGGCGAAGCCGTTAGCGGTCAGGTACGGCCCTTCGGCGGCGTCAGCAGCGCCGCCGGCGTGGTCTTGAGATTCAGCGCCAGCTTGACGATCAGGTCGAGCGACGGATTGCGCAAACCTCGCTCGACACCGGAAATGTAGGTCCGGTCAATCTCCGCCTCCAGGGCAAGCGCCTCCTGCGACAGGTCGAGGGTCTTTCTCGCTGCCTTCACGTTCTGCGCCAGGACTCTCCGGTAGTCCGCCATGACCGCATGGCGTCGGAATGTGGACTTACCGTCCACGGACTCATCGTCACATTTCTATTCGCAAGCGACGATGTAGACGATAATCTACAGGCGAAAACCAGCCGGTGGATGCCTCTTGGACGCTATCTCGACCGTCGCGAACTGGATTTATGCGGGCATCGCCACTTGGTACGGGGCGGCGGTGGTCGGCGGCGTCCTCATCCTGGTCGCCGAGAGACTCGACCGCAGGCGGGAGCCGTCCGACGCCGACGTGCGGCACGCCGCTTCCCGCTATCGTCAGCACTACGGCGAACATGCCTTCCATGTGATCGGCGACCACATGCTGGCGGCGTCCTTCGCTCCGGACGGTCGGCACAGGCGATTCCTCAAGCGGGTATCGGCCGAGTTGCTGGCCACCGCCGTGACCGACGACGCCCGCGCCCGCGCCATCGAGCCCTGAAGATTTCCCCTCCAGGCCCGGCTCGCGGACGAGGGAAACCGCGACAGCATGGTCTCTGCGGCATCCCGCCGCCGGAGACAGGACCATGACCAAGACGAAGAAGCCAAGCGCGAGGGAACTGCCGCTGGTCAAGCGGCGCATCGCGGCGCTGCTGGAGAAGACCGAGGCGAACGGCTGCACGCCGGGCGAAAATGCCGCCGCTTTCGAGAAGGCGGAGGAATTGGTCGCCAAATACAAGCTCAACCCCGACTCGTTCCGGTGGCCGTCGAGGCCATCGACGCCATTCGGCTCGGCAAGGTCCGGACCGGGCGCATCGAAGCAGCCACCGGCCGCCGTGCCGAGCCGTGGACGCGGCATCGGCAAGCTCGCCGAGCGGCTGATCGTCGAGCACCCGGACTGGACCTACCGGCGGATCGCTCAGGAGGTCAATGGGCGTATCGCGGGTGCGGCTGCCAGTGATAAAAGCGTCAGATGGTATGCGAGCCGATTGCGCAAGCGAGCGAACGAAGCCGGCGCATCCCGATCAACGGAATCAGATGGGCGAAAAGGTCGAAACCGCAAATATCGAGACGATCTCGATTAAATTTGGGAAGCTCGAAGCTGCGCTCGCGGCAGGCTTGTCTCGCGAGCGGTGCTTACGTCTATGGAGCGAGTTCATTCGCGAGCGCGACGGCCATCGTTGTGTCGATTGCCATTCTCGCCATCGGTTGTCTGCGCATCATATTTGTCGCAAGTCTCTTTTGAAGGCGGCAGAGTTTCAGACAGGAAATGGGATCACGCTCTGCTCGTCGTGCCATGGAGAGATGCATCAAGGCTTCAACGGGCGACCGAATTTTGAATTACCCGTGGATGCCCAAAATGGAGAAAAACTCCATCTGATGGAGCGCCTCTACAGCATTCTCACCGACGATGCGGTCGAACGCGGCTTGATGCGAGAAGAATTCTACTTTCTGAGCGATGAGGTGCTTATGTCCTTCAAGCGAATGCAGGGGTATGAATGGGCGGACTTCCCTGGGGCAAGAATCGAGCAGGCATATTTGATATTAGCCGAATGCGAATACGGCATTCGGGAGAGTGCGGCAAAAACGGAGGGCGTCCCGGTACCTGATCGACCTCTGCTGCCTGGGGGCATGTATTTGGTCTATCCCCAGAACGAAGGGCAGCCACGTAAAACAGTTCTCATGCAGACCTACGTGCCCCGTTGGAACGTCTAGCCACGTGTACTGCGAACCATATATTGAGCCCTTTTCTTGAAGGCTTGAGAGAGCTTGGCTCCGAGCTTGTCGACGTTTTTGGTTTCGCACTCCCAAACAGTGAGAACAAGCCAGCCCTGCTTGCGCAATAGTGCAACATTTTTCTTGTCGCGCCGGACGTTCGTTTCGAATTTGTCCTGCCAGTATTCGGTTCGGCTTTTGGGGGTGCTTGCCTTCGCGCAACCCGGGTGCCGATGCCAGAAGCAACCGTGGACGAAGATTGCCGTCCGCCACTTGGGAAAAACAAGATCCGGCGTTCCTGGCAGTTGTTTTCGATGGAGGCGGAATCGTAATCCTAGCGAGTGAGCAACCTTTCTCACCACGATTTCAGGCGTGGTGTTTTTGCCGCCTACGCGAGACATCAGCCAGGATCGTCGTTCTGGCGTCAGTCGGTCTACCAAAGGATCACTCCGCTGCGACTTGAAATCTTCGTCCGGTTTCTATGCGTGTCGCAATCAACGAAAATATGGCCTTGGACATGATGGGTGAGACGCTGTTGCCGATCATTCTGAAACTGTGCCAAACGGTCGGATGGAATCGGAAATCGTCTGGGAAGCCCTGAAGTCGAGCTCCTTCTCTGACCGTTATCACACGCGGTTCGTCGGGGTGAATCGGTCGCACGGATTGAAACGATCCGCGATCGTTGCCGGTGCCTGCACGTAGTGTCGGACACTGGCCATCCCAGCTAAGTCGCGGGTGTCGTCCGATCGCTTCGACGCCGCCTTGCTCCACCTTCTTGAACCGCTTAATCACCTCGGGAGTATGGGAGGTTCGTCTGTGCCCGGTGAACGTCCCGTCTTCGTTTCGGAGACAGGCCGCATACTGACTTGGACGCCCCGGCTGTCTGATTTTCCATTGATCGTATTCGCCGTCGTTATCGAGTTGGATGGCGGTAGCGAGATCGGAAATCGCAGCGCGAACGGTCGTCGCCTTCTGCTTTTTCGTCTCGATGTCGGACTCGGTGACGTTGTCGCAGCGAGCCGGATCATAACCTATGATGAACAAGCGGGGGCGCCGGGTAGCCGCGCCGAATTCGGCAGCATCCAAGACGAGCGGACCTAGTGGATCGCGTCTGACATTTGAATCCGGGATGGGATTCCCATCTGACTGGATGCATGCGAGTCTGGCGCATGCGAACCGGAATTTTCATCACCCTTAAGCCTGCCGACCGCCGCCATCTGAAGGCGCTGGCGCGGAATCGCAACACCCCACACAAGCATGTTTGGCGGGCCGAGATCGTACTGTTGAGCGCGGACGGTTTCGGCACCCATGAGATCATGCGCCGGACCGGCAAGTCGAAGACCTGTGTGTGGCGCTGGCAGGAACGCTTCATGGTGGCGGGTTATGACGGCCTCCTGCACGATAAGACACGCCCCTCGCGCATTCCGCCGCTGGGGTCGGGCATCGCTGAACGCGTCGTGGCGCTCACCCGGACCGAGCCGCCAGCAGAGGCGACCCACTGGACCTCGGCCATGATGGCGAAGGTCGTCGATATCAGCGCGAGTTCCGTTCAACGCATCTGGCGCGCCCATGGGCTGCAGCCGCACCGGGTGAAACAGTTCAAGCTCTCCACTGACCCGCGCTTCGTCGACAAATTGCGCGATGTCGTCGGCCTCTATGTCGATCCGCCCGCCCATGCCGTCGTTCTCTCGGTCGATGAAAAAAGCCAAATCCAGGCGCTCGACCGCACCCAGCCCGGCTTGCCAATAAAGAAGGGTCGCGCCGGGACGATGACCCACGACTACAAGCGTCATGGCACGACGACACTGTTTGCGGCCCTCAACGTCCTCGACGGCACCGTCATTGGCCGCAATATGCAGCGCCATCGGCACCAGGAGTTCATCCGCTTCCTCAACGCCGTCGAAGCGCAGGTGCCGCCGCGAAAGCAAATCCACGCTATCGTCGACAACTATGCAACCCACAAGCACCCGAAAGTGCGCCAGTGGTTGGCCCGGCATCCCCGCTGGGCCTTCCACTTCACGCCCACATCAGCATCCTGGCTCAACGCCGTCGAGGGCTTCTTCGCCAAACTCACAAAACGACGACTGAAACGCGGCATCTTCCGATCGGTCGTCGACCTGCAGGCTGCAATCAATCGCTTCGTAATCGAACATAACGCCGAACCGAAGCCCTTCACATGGACTGCCGATCCCAACAAAATTATCCGAGCCGTCAGACGCGGGCACCAAGTGTTAGATTCCATCCACTAGTACATTATACTTGCCTGGAACGAGGCTTAGCGCATCATCCAGCGTCGGGCGCGCGTCCGCGTACCCTAGCCCTTTTACGTTCTCCATCACGAAGAATGACGGATTCAGTTCGGATACCAACCGAAAAAAGTGCCCAAGAAGGGTTCGCCGCGGATCGTTCACGTTGCGATGCCCGATTGCGCTGAATGCCTGGCAAGGTGGGCCGCCGAAAACCCCGTCGACCTGCCCCCCAGCCTCTTGTCGAATTTCAGCTCCCGTTACCTTCGATAGGTCGGCGAGTTTGAGTCGTGTATGTGGATGATTGACAGAAAACGACGACGTGAGAATAGGATCGACATCGAACGCGACCGTAGGCGCCAGACCGGCCGCTTCAGCCCCTAGCGAAAACCCCCCACACCCGCAGAATAAGTCAACGATTCTGGGTGCCTCTTGCACAAAACAGCCCTTTCCCCCGATCATCACAACCGGGGTCATACCTCATTTGTCAAGAGTCGTCGAACGGGGAAACGATCCCGCCAGACGTATTTTTACATCAGAATCAAGAACAAATCGAGACCGACGCCACGTGTGTCTCAATCCTCTCGGGTGGGCAGGGCAAGGTTACTATTTTTTGCCTCGCGCGGTGACTGCTGCTGCAACCCTGTAACCCACATCGACAAAAGGATCGATCAGACTATGTCGTGATCTGTGCGAAGGCTGGGTAATATCGATAATACCGCTCGAAGGCCCTAATCTGCTCTTCCTCAAGATCAAAGCCGAGTCTTTGAACCGCCTTCCGATCTAGCGAACGTTTCCTGGGTAGCTCTGCCTGTAAGACAGCAACTTCTCGCAAAGTGAGATGAGGCGCGATTATTGGCATCGGAGGGAATCCGGGCCATGTGGCGCTACTGGTGGCTTCTCTCGCTGCCGGCACCGCGCCCTTAGCTGGCAATAGTCCACCAACTGTAACCATAGGAGTGCCATCCTTGTAGATGAGGCGGAAAGCCGGCAGAAAACCACCAGGTCGAGCAGCCGATACTGCAGTCGAAATCAAGAAGTCTTCAAGTAATTTTCCAAGCGTTGAAGGAAGTTGATCTTCTTGACAAGCGTCTTGCGACAAATCATCCGGAACGACAGAGCCAAGCAATGACTTGATACGTTGCGGTCTGTTTTTCGGTGCTTTTGCTATCGGACCGCCTGAGGCATTTATAGTCATCAGGAATATGCTATTTTGCGGGGCTCCCTCAATGACCGCTCGCATGTCATCAACGGTCGACTCCTCCAAGGATCGATCATAGTCGAGCCACATTAGCCAAGGCTTCGATTGGAGCTTCTTGTCCGATAAGAGCTTCGGGATTACGTCATTCGAAAACCCGGATTCAATACGAACTGTCTTAAACGGTCGATTGAAGTTCGCGCGCTTGGCGCCTATCTCATCGCCCTCGATGGAGATCATATCACGAATACGCAACTCGCGATGAGCTAGGGTGAAATCAGTGAACCAGATAGATCCAAATCCGATGTAGATTAGCTCGTCGATCGTCGAGCTCGCCTGAAGTGTCTTAATTCCATCAAAAACCAAACTTCTCTGAATAGACTTGTTTGGTCGAAGGCTGTAGTTCACAACATTGAACGAAGCCATCACTCGTCTCCGACGAGATCTGTATACGCGTGTTCGAACGAATTTATGCCGACGTCTTTATAGCTCATATTCACGTTGCCAAGTCCATCGGCTAGGGATCTCACCCTCTGTAGGGGCATGGAGTAGCTGATATTCGCCATCTTTACTTTTGGCTTCGCTACAATTTGCGGCAGAGCAACAGCCTCTCTCTGCGCCACCTCAAATATAGACTTCGGTTTAGCTTGATTTTCGTAACGCTTAGCGTCGTCGATCGCTTGCTTGCGGATGTTGGTGTAACTGATCCATTGCTTGGATACGTCTCGCATTCGAGGTTTAGCGCGCCTGTAAACGCTAGACGAAACATCTACACTTCGCTTTGTCGTGGTGAGCGGAAGCAATCCAGCGTTCTTCGAGGAAAAAACGATTATGCCCATGAAGCCGGAGTATTGCGGATGCCATTGAGGCCAACCATCTGTGCCCCACCCAGAAATATCGCTTTTATCAGCAGCAAGAACAATTCGTCCGTTGCAGCAACATACCAGCCAAATCTGTTGTCTCCGTCCGAAGTTTCGTCTGGTTCAGAACTTTCAGGTGGAGGAGCAGCCATGCCAGCCAGAAGTTCGACGTTGACTGGGTCGCCATTATCTCCGTCTGAGTACGAAATCCTCATAGGCTCCATACCACCGCCTTGGAGAAGTTCTATCTTCCATCCCTTTATATTTTCGCCATTCACCAGAACGGATAGTCCGCGACGAATATGTAGAGCGTAGTCTCGACCAATGGTGCGTTTGAGGTCTTGAATAAATACAGGGCTGCTAAATGATGCTGCAATGCCTTCATGAAGATCTTCTACAGCAATCTCAACTCCCTTGGCGGGAAGGGCGTCTGCTGTCTCAATGTCGAAATCCCAATCGCGTTTTTGATCGGCAAGCCATGTCGGCACATCGATGGGCACTCTAAACGATTCCGTATTTCCTTCTTTGGAGGTGTACGTACTCCTAATTGCAATCTGCTCGCCGATTTTGAAGACGGCGCGTTTCATGCCTATACCGTAAACTCCGATACTGTAGTTATCAGGCGTGTCCTTATCTTTTCTGCCGAATGTAAAAGCGTACTCGACAGCATCGTCTAACGTTATCCCTCCGCAGTTATCTCTTATAGAAAAACGCTTTGGTGAGGCTTCAATTTCGATTCGATATTTCGAGAGATCGGCCCCGTCTGCGAGGCTCATTGGCCTGCCGCCTTCGAGCTTCCAAGCCCCATCGACGCTGTTGTCGATTAAATCCAGGATGCAATCTTCGAGAGAAATATCACGGGTAATCATCCGTACGAAGAAAGCCTTCGTCGGATTCGCGTCAGCCTTCACAGTTTGCGCCATGCAGCCCCCCCCCGCGCAAAGATGCTTTTATCAAGCAATGATTAGTTGACCTGCCCCCCTGAAACAACCGTCTTGTCAGAGCAATTCGCCTGCGCAACCATGTGGTTTTGACAATTTTGAGCAGCCGCTTCCATATGAGACAATTGTCCCTCCCGTTCGATTCGCAAGAGAGTCCAAGTTGCCGTTCTCGGTCGACGCCGGAGTGTGTCTACTGCGGGTCGGCTGCAACCACGAAAGACCACGTGCCTCCAAAAGCTTTTCTCGAAAAGCCTTTTCCTATTAATCTGAGGACGGTGCCGGCATGCCGCTCTTGTAACGAGGGGTGGTCTTTAGACGAAGAATATATGGCTGTTGTCTTGGCGCAAGTCGGTCATCAACCGCACTTGATGCGAAAGGTCGAGCCCGGCGGTGTGATAGATCGTGCGCTTTCTGCTTCGCCGCGGTTGGACGAGTTTATAACGAACGCTTTGCAGATAGCACAGGACGGTCGTGTTTGGTTTCAGCCAGATCTCGGTCGAATCACGAAAATCACAACGAAGCTGGCATTCGGGCTTTTTTGCCTGAGGTATGGCCAAGGCACATTCTTGCGAGATTTCTCGACCCACTGGCTCGGTGGCCCTGGCGAGGAAATCCCTCAGCACCTTTTGGCTGCCCATTGGATGTGGCCTGGTATCCGTCGGAAGCGTCGGACGATAGTGCAGAAAGGAGTGTTCAGCTTTATGTTTGCCCGAGGATGGATGGCAGATGATGCTCCACTTTATTGTATGATGGACTTTCACGAAACCATATTTGCTGCCGTTTCCTGTCCGGCGCCCGTTGGGCGAAAGGCAGATAAACGCTTGCGCTCAAAGCCGTGGAAATAAGGCGAGAAGGGTAGCAGCGCACCCAGAGCATTCGGAAGGAAATGGTGCCGGCGGAGAGGATCGAACTCCCGACCTTCGGTTTACAAAACCGCTGCACTACCGCTGTGCTACGCCGGCCCCGGCGGACACCGATTTCCGGTGCCTATTCGGTACTTGTTCGGATCGCGTCGACCTTAAGCGCATGATCCGATTCGCCTTCTTGCCTCAAGGCCCTCCGATTACAAAACCGCTGCGGATCTAAACTGCCTCGCGCACTGATGATAAACCACGATCGATGCGGGAGACAGCGGGCCGTCATGCATCGATGCAAACGTTTGGCCTGCATTGAGGCGTCTGTGTATGGCGGCTTGCGGGTTGCCGTCAACGGGGGCTGCGGTAAGCGAGGGCGCGTGCTGCACTCGGCCGCGGCCCGGAGCAGGCGAGTGCGATTCGGGGCCGCGCTTCAAATCGTAAACGACCCCTGAATCCCCACAGGCGTGCCGGAAAAATATTGCCGGGACTCACAGGGTGGAATCGCCTGAAGTTCCGGTCATGGAAACGATGCCGAAACCGGCGACCGACGGCGTGCAACTGGCGCTGTCCATCGCGTTGTTTGCAGCCTTCTCGGTAAATCTGGTTTTGCTAGGCTGCGAGAGCATTTTCCGGTTAGTGGAACCCGGTTCACGTGAAGAAAATGCCCTCAATCAATAATGTGCGCGTATTCTGATCGCAAAACCGGTATCCACTTCTGCGGAATACGCGCCAACTGTAGCAAGGGCCGCGCCCGCGCGCCCCGCGTTAACATTTCGATAGCGGGATCTGTCGCAATTGAACGCCGGCGCAGGCACGCACGTTAGGCTTACCGGCAGTTTCGGCGGCGGCTTTAACCCTTGCGGGCGTCGGTTCGATTAGGGTCTGCCGTAAACCGGACCCCTGTGATGCGTATCGGACTTGCGTTGGCCCTTTTGATCGGGACGTCGTTGACGGCGCTGGCCGACAGCGGTCCGGTGATCGTGATTCCCGGCCGTCCCGGCGTTCCCGTCATCATCAACGGTGTCGATGCCTCCTACGCCATCGTCGAGGGCGACTGGGGCCTTGCCCGACGGAACCACGTGCAGCCGACGGTGTACGGCGGACGCTACGTCGATCCGGAGCCGCATGTCGGTCATTATTATCCGAGCCTCGGTCACGCGCCCGGTTACGGGCGCCTCGAAATCGAGCCTCCGGCAAATCGCAAGCTGCCGCCGCGCGCCGAGAGCTTTCATCAGTCGTGGTCGGCCCGGTCCGACCCGACGCCCGTGCAATCCGACGTACCGCAGACGCCTCCGGCGGTGATCCTCGCGCCCGAGATCGGACCCTCAGGTTTGCCCCGAGGTTTTCGCTGAAGATCCACGACAGTTTCAAAAGCCAACGACCTCAAATCGAGCAAAGAAAACAGCAGGAGAGAGTCAATGCGTCAGATGATTTCAGGATTGGTCGCGGCTGCGGCCATAGTGGCCGCGAGCGCTGCGCCCGCGATGGCGTGCGGTGGGCTGTTCACGAGTGGATGTTCGCCGTGCCAGGCTTACAGCCCGTGCGCGCAAGGTTATTATCAAGGCTATTACGGCGCGGGATACGGCTTTGCCCCCTATGAACGCCTGCCGTCTCCGACACAATACTATTACGTCAATCAGGGGCCGGCCTTCGGCGGTCCGGGCAACTTCGCGCCGGTGCCGACCTATCAGGAAAGCGCCGTCTCCGGATGGAATGCCTATAGCCGTCCTTATTACTACCCCTACGACGGTGGTCGTTACGCCAATGCCATGCATCATTACTATGACGGCGCGCGCGTGACCGGCCCGGTCGTGTACAGCTATCGCTGGCGCCACCCGCGTTCGCATTACGGTGTGTATCGCCATGGCCCTCGTTACGGCCATGCGCCGCGCCACTATGGCCATCGCTTCGCAGCCCCGCGCGTGGTCTACGGATCGCGGCACTATCATCATCATGGCCACCGCCATCACGTGCCGCGCCGCCACCACTGATCTGACACTTATCCGAGAAAACAAGCGCCCGTTCGCAACGCCATGCGAGCGGGCGTTTTCGCGCGCCGTCAGCGCATCAGGCCGAGACGGCTGGCACCGATATAGAGCGCGAGCACTGCGGCATTGGAGACGTTGAGACTCTTGATGTCGCCGGGCATGTCGAGGCGCGCGACCGCGTTGCATGTCTCCCTGGTCAACTGCCGCAGGCCCTTGCCTTCGGCGCCGAGCACCAGCGCCAGCGGTTGCCGCAGTTGAATAGCGGCGAGATCCTCGCCGCCGGCGCTGTCGAGGCCGACGGTCATGAAGCCGCGGTCGTTCAGTTCGGTCAGTGCCCGCGCCAGATTCTGCACCAGCACGAGCGGCACAAGCTCCAGCGCGCCGGAGGCAGACTTTGCCAGCACGCCGGTGGCCTCGGGGCTGTGACGTGCCGTGGTGACGATCGCCTTCACAGCAAAAGCTGCGGCCGATCGCATGATCGCGCCGACATTGTGTGGATCGGTGATCTGGTCCAGCACCAGCACGATGCCTTCCTGCGCCAGCGTGTCGATATCCGGCGAGGGCAGGGGATCGGCTTCGGCGAGCAGCCCCTGATGCACCGCGTCTGGGCCGAGACGCTGGTCGATCGCACTCGGGCGCACGATCTCGGGCGTGAGCCGTGTCTCGATGTTTTCATTGGCGAGCCGCCGTGCCGCGTTTTCGGTCAGCAGCAGCTTCCGGATTCGGCGGCGCGGATTGGCCAGTGCGGCCGTCACCGTGTGCCAACCGTAAAGGATGGCCGGGCCGTCGGCTCCGGTCTCGCGGCCATTCCGCGCCGAACCTCGCCCCGGTGGGCGTTTCCGGTCTCCGGCTTTCCTGGCGTGGCTGTCTCCCCATGGCCGGGACGCGCGCCGGAATCGTGGGTGTGGATCACGATCGCTCATGCGCGCTTGTCTCACGGGCCTGAAACAATGGCAATTTCATCGTTCGATGTGCGGAAACACGCAATCCCCGCCGCTCTCGGTTGACTTTGACGGGGTGCTTCGCTCATAAACGCGCGCAACCGCACGCTCGGCATCCGGGCAGGTGCCTTCAATGTCATCCACGGTCGGCCCGGCCACTTTTCGGTGGGGTGACATCCGACGGCGTTGCGGGGGAGTGTCCCGAGTGGCAAAGGGAGCTGACTGTAAATCAGCCGCCTCATGGCTTCGCAGGTTCGAGTCCTGCCTCCCCCACCATATTGATTTTACTATATAAAATCTGATTTTCATCGCCGTGATCCGGGCGCGATTCCTTCTTCATTTTTGTCCAAGGGTAACAACCTGGGTAACAGGAACCCAAGTTTTTGCTGGGCGCGGCATAAGGTCGCATTTTGCGCGATCGACGCTGTTCTGCACGGCCGGGCAGGGGGGAGCAAACGCGTCGCACAGAGAATCATCGCCGTCTTGCGCCTAGGGACAGGTGCTGCAAATCGGCGGGTGGGTTGGCGTCAATGGCGCGCACGCTGCCTGCCGTTCGCGCTATAATGCCTAAAAGGCAAGAGGACAGGAGGAAGCCATGCATCACACCATGGTCCCCACTGATCGCGTGGAGCACGCCGCTGTTCATAGTTTCTCGGCATAATAGAGCGATTGATGCTCGATAAGGTGAGCGGAACGGTTGCCTACGCGGTGATCAAAACCGGGGAGTGGTTCGGCAGCCGCCATCATTATCCGATCCTGTGGAGCGCTCTCAAATATGACGCAAAGCGCCAGGTCTTTGAAACCTAGTTGACCATGCTTGAACTACGCGCTGGCCCGTCTGAGTTTGACGACGAGACCTTCGACTGGGGTGATCGCGCGCGATCCTATCCGCATCCGCACTATTGGACGGTCTAGCGGTGACGCTGCTTTAGCGCGCCATTCGTCAATAAATACATCGATCGAAGATGGCCATGGATGACGCGACTAATTGTGCGCTTCTGAGATGCGGTACGTCGATGGATGCTCAATCGGCACTGCCAGCGAGCAAACTCGGACAGTGAGTGCCTTTTTGAGCGATATTGCGGCCACGCACAAAACCCGCCGGGCATCCCGGCGGGTAAGTTTCAGTAACTGAAGTTCCAATGCTCAGCCGGGATACATCACCCACTCGTTATCATACTTGTCGAGCACTGCGTATCGGGCATTCCGGTCAAAGATGGTCTCGGTGCCGTGCTTCGGGCGGCCTTTCAGCCGGCTCCCGCTTATGTCGGAACTGTACACACCAAGATCAGCGTCGTATCTCAGCAGGTTCCACGGTACCATGTGATGATCGTCGCCGAAGCCAAGGAAGCCGCCGAAACCGAGTACGGCGTGGGCAATTTCCCCGCTCTTCCTGTCAACCATCACACGTTTGATTGAACCTATCTTCTTTTTCTCGGCGCCGTAGACAGCCTTCCCAGACTTTCTATCGCTGGCGATCAAGTGGTCGGTTCCCCTTTTTTTCATGGACATATATTTTCCTTTCTTTGCAACTAGTTAAGCGACAGGCGCAGGAAACGTTCCGGGGACGCGCGATCTGTCGCACTCTAGGCAGGCAAACTCTCGCCGCTCGGGCCAACTGGCCGCGCTGTTCACTTCGGTGGATGGCGCGGCTCTTACTGTTTCGAGCGACGTCCGAGCTGACCAGCAGGCTGCCCGAATATTACAGCACCGGTATGGAGTGCTCAGGAACCGTCAGCATCATCGACAGTCACGCCTCATATTTGCTTATCACGCCGCCACCCGCTGACGTCAGGGAAGCCAACGGCACGTCGATTGCGTAGACGAAACCTGTCGGCTGATACGTCAACTGCACGTCGCCCTTGAGCTGCTTGCCTAGCGTCTCGATGAGGCGCGTCCCGAAACTGTGGTTTTCCGGAGCGTGAACTACCGGACCGTTCATTTCGGTCCATGTCAGGTGCACGCGCTGCGTCTTTGGATCCAGCGTCCAGGCGACGTCGACGCGCCCAGTCGGCTCCGACAGGGCTCCGAACTTCGTGGCGTTCGTGCAGAGCTCGTTGAGCGTCATGGCTATGGCGATCACGGCGCCCGACGTCATCCGAATGTCCGGTCCTGCAATCGAGAATTTCGGAACGTCCGGATTGTCGAAGGCCTCGGTGGCGCTGCGGACGATATGGCCAAGGTCGGCGCTGTTCCACCTTGCCTGTATAAGGAGATCGTGAGCTCGTCCGAGCGCCTTCCGCCGGCCCGCGATGGCGTGCTGCGCGTGTTCGGTGCCCTGTACGTGGCGAAGGCTCTGGGTGGCGATGGCGCTGACAGTCGCGAGCGTATTCTTGATGCGATGATGAAGCTCTTCCAGGATCAGTTTCTGCAGCTTGTCGGGTGCGTCACGCTCGCGGGCGTCAATGCCAGCCTGAGCCAGCAACCCTTGGCATCGATTTCGGCCTGCGCCAACAGCAATCGAAGGCTGATATTCTCTGCCTCTAGAAAGTCGTGAGACGATGCTGCGCCGTTAGAAGGTTGGCGTTCTTGACGACGATGACTATCGGTCTCAAACATCGCTGGTTTTACCATCATAAGTCGGGTGCAGCACACACCTTTGATACGCTTTTGTGCCCCAATCACGCGCTTGGGATGCATTTAGCGCGAAAACAGCCCGTCGAGCGTGACCGATCATGACCGAGGCCTCGACACACTGCGGACTAGCAAGATGCCGTTAAATTGGTCAGGTTTTGAAACGTCGCGGAAGTGCTGAGCGAGTTCTTTGCAGTGCTTGATGGCCTCCGGGTTGCCTTCGAAGTCGATCCCGACTTTATCTCTCATCGGAACGCCATTCTTCATGTCGAAAAATAATTCTTCGCATCACCATACCTCTAGCTTCAAGAAAAAAGAATCGTCAGCGGCTTGGTCTGTCGATCTGCAGGCTGCCATGCTGGTTCGGCGTAGCTCATCGCTCGAACTCCTTCATGGTGCGCTCAACGAGACGGTTGATGTGCGGGATGTCAGTGTGATCGCCGATCACATCGAGCCCGTTTCTTCCGTTGCCGTAGATCAGAGTGATCATACCCACGCGCCGTTCTTCGACATTAAGCGTGAGTGTGTCCATATTGGTGCGGAACATCGCTTTGATGATCTCGGCGATATTCCGTGATCGGTTGATCGTCTCCTCACCGTCGTTGATGGAGATTAGAAAGCCGTCATTGACCGCGTTATCGACGAGCGCATTTGCGATCTGTTGGTCCAGTGATGTCTTACTCATGGAGGCTTTCTGGTTTTGTGCTTCGATCACGAAATCGATCTCAGCGCTCAGTCCGGGGGCTATCGGCAACTTCGACGCTTTTGCGGTCTTTTTCTTGGCTGTTGCTATCGCCCTGCCGGTCGTCTTCCAAACCGATTCATATCAACCGGCTCGCGAAGCGTCGGCAAACCTTTCGGACGATCCGGTCTCAGCCGCCTCAAGCCATCACGTAGGCGATGAGCACGACAAAGCCGCTGATCGCGAGCGTGGCGTGAATGCCGATCAGCGTGCCCGAGAGCCGCCGCTTGCGAAGGCGTGCTGAAAAGAGCGCAAAGCCGACGACGGCCGCCAGCGCGACCAGCACGGCTGCAATCATGCCGAACGAGCCGGCCCCCTGATCGAGCCCACGAGGCGGCCCACGTAAGGCGAGACCGAGACAGCCGAGACCGCCGATGGCGATCAGTCCGTGCAATGCCGCCAGCCGCCAGGACGGCGCTGCAGCGCCTTCACGCATATACAGAACCGCAAGCACGGAGCCCAGCAGCACGGCAATTCCGAGGATGGTGAAAGCGGTGATCAGCACTGGCTCAACCCTTTTGTAGTCCCGCTCTCGATTGCCTATATGATTCCTGAACGGCGCTTATCGCATGGCCCCCGCTCCATCAAGCCGGGGGCCATTTCGCAATGCCTTTAAGACGTATTACCACGTCGTCCAGGTATCACCCTTCCAATAACCTCGCCCCTCATGTTCGCGGAATGTGACATGCGGCTCCGCGAGCCAACTATCGTCGTGAATGAAGACCCTCGCGTCTGGCGGGTAGCTGTATTGCTCCTGCGTATGCCAGCACACGTTTCCGGTACATACAATCGCACCCGAGGCCGCCAAGGAACTAAGAGCCAGAGCGCCGGTTCCAGCAGCTAGGGTCAAGAGAACTTTGCGCATGGAAGTTATTGGACGCTCCTTCGCTCGATAAATGCCCGGGAGGGCGACGTTTGAACATGGCAACGTGATTGTCGACGTTCTGTGGGTTGATGCGCAGATTGACGGCCCGTTGGACTTTGACGACTTCATGCGTGATCCTCATGGTCTTTATAACCGTGAAGTGAACTTCCAAAGCTTCCGGCACAGCTTCACGGATGCGCTTCGACGTGCCGGGATACCTGGACGAACAACTCCGGATGCTGTTGGGCCACACAAAGACGACGACCACGGGAATATACGGCATCCTGCCGCAAGGCATCCATCCTCTCTCAGAGGAGCGAAATGGTTGAGGCGATCAATTATCCGGCGTGGCATCATTTGCCGACGTTTAGTCTGGCCTTGGCACCAAGCGGACGTCTTTAATCTGATAGGAGACCGAAATGTCATCCGAGTCTTCGGCGCACTTTTCCCATTTTTGTGCTTCCGCGAGCCAGTAGTCATGCCGCTTACCTCGGTCTCCGATTTCTCACGACATACCGCAGCTTCCGCGCGGCACGCAACGTAGTGGTTCATTTTCGCGGTCATTTATGTGTTTCCAAGCCCGGCGGAGCGCAACACACTCTCTCACGCGAATGCCCCCTAGCGGCAGTGAGGGCGACGTGGAGCGCTCAGAAAGCCGCATGTGCGGTTCATTATTCGACTTTTGCGGCGAGGAAGCCGAATCAGGGGCGCGCTCGATACGTTAGTCGCACCGAATGGATGCTTCCGTCGTCCACCGGGCGTTACACTTAGAGCAGTGCCATTTGTTGGTGACGACATAGAGCGAATATTGCGAGCTCACGGGTGCTGTCACGGTATACCCGCAAGCGCAAGTATCAGTTCCCTCGGGGCGCGATCTTCGAACGGGCAATTCACGAGCGACGCGATTTGCCCATTTGCGCTCTGTAGAAAACGCCCCAGCTTACAAATTGCCGGGGCGTAACGCTAGTAACGTTAAGCGGTTTTCTGCGGAGCGAATGGCGCGAACTACGGGACATATCGGCGCGGTGGCGTTCAACCGTACAGGCGATCCGGGAAGCGGTGAATTTAGGGACGCTGTTGTGTTGCGGTCGTTTGGCGAAGTGCCGGACGATTTGAGCAAGCCGTAACGAGCCTGTGTGGCTGCATACATCGTTTAGCTACGCTTTTATCTCCACCGAGAAGGCCGCATCCACACGCGGCTGCGGAGCATATCCGGGGGAGCATCTTCGCGCCTTTAGATGCAGAAAAAGAAAGGAGCGATCCGGTACGACTCCGATAGGTACCGGATCGCTGGGAAGTTTGCGGCGGGGGAGGACTCAAGACCCTGACCGTAAGCCAAACGCTACACCTCTCAAAAGAAATATAAATAATATATCTTTACGACTTTCGTCTCCCCTTGTTCGTCATCCTCAACAACCTCTTGCGCTTCGAGCAGATGTGCCATCGAACGTGGCCGGAAATGTTGGCGCGGTCGCCTTCAGTCGCACTGAGGATCGACCCAGCTATCGTATAATGTTTTGACGCTGTCCTGTTGCGTTTGTTCGGCGTGATGCCGGATGATCTGAGCGCGTTTTAAGACGATCCGTAAAATTTCCGCTTGCGGGTGATATTAAGCATTAGCAGGCTGTTGAAGAAGTTTCCCACGGAGACGGATATGGAATGGAGTCAGCGTGATCTGCGGGCGGCGCCACCATCAGGGTCCTGATCGAGCATCTTGACGGTGCACGACTTGTGTTTCACGCGGCGGCTGCCAGGAGTTTGGGCAAGCGGATCAGGTTGTAGGCCGCCAGCGCCAGGGTGAAGGTGGCGTTGACGCGGTCGCGGCCTCGCAGCTTGATCTTGGCAAGTCCGGCGGAGGCCTTGATCCAGCCGAACACCTCCTCGATGCGCTTGCGACAGCGTTGGCTGACGGCATATCCGGCATGACGGAGAGTCCTCTGGTCGATCGCGGTCTTGCGCGGCTTTCCGGTCTTGCTCAAATGCCCGTCGATGGCGATGTGCGGCGTGACCGAACGCCGTCTTAAGTCCTCGACGAATGCGGTGACGTCATAGGCCTTGTCGGCGCCCAGCGTGATCCGCCGCTCGCTTTGGCCGCGGTGGCAGTCGATCAGCGCCAACGCCTGATCCCGCTCCGCCGTTCCGGTCGCCCGGCTCACGCCACCCAGCACCGCCAGTCCGTTGCGGTTCTCCATCAGGGCATGGCCGATGTAGCAAAGCTTCGCCGGCTGGCCGCCGCCCTTCTTATAGAGCCGTGCCTCGGGATCGGTCGTGCTCTGATGCGTCTCGTTGCAGCGCTTCTCGTTGTGGAAACTGCGCTCGGCGTTGCGTCCCGGTCCATCACTGTCCTGGTCACCGCCGTCCTTGCGCCGGAAGCTCTTGATCGATGCCCACGCCTCGATCAGCGTGCCGTCGACCGAAAAATGCTCGCTTGATAACAGCCGCTTGACCTGGTGCTGCCCCATCAGCGCGTTCAAGAACTTCGCGGCGATCTCACCTTCAAGCAATCGGTCGCGGTTCTTCGAGAAGGTCGAGTGGTCCCCACACCGGGTCGTCCACGCCCAAGCCCACGAACCAGCGCAACAGCAGGTCGAACTCCAGCCGCTCCATCAACTGCCGTTCCGAGCGGATCCCGTAGAATGCCTGCAGCAGCATTGCCCGAAGCAGCTTCTCCGGTGCGATCGAGGGACGGCCGAACGCCGTGTAGAGCTTGTCAAAGTCCCTCGACAGATCATTCAACGCCGCGTTCGCGATCTGTCGGATCGTTCGCAGCGGATGGTCGGAGCGAATCCGAGCCTCCAAGTCCACATAGCTGAACAGCGAGCCTGACCGTTCGTCGCTTCCCCGCATCGCTCCCCCCTCGACGCATCCGCATCAAGAGAATCATGCCCAGAACCGCTGCGCCAGAGACTTCTTCAACAGCCTGCTAGGGCTCGCCATGCTTGAATATTGGCATCGTACGACTCTCGATATTTGTAATTCTCATCGCTTGGGCAATTGCGACTCATCTGTCATCCACATGGGACGCTATGCAGGCCGAGACGCAACCCAACCGACCGACGTTCGTCTCGGCAGAATATACCTGCAACATCAAGGGTAATATTAGCCTGAATACCGGCGAGCGCTTCTATCACGTGCCAGGCCAAGAGCACTATTCCGAGACCGTCATCACACCATCGAAGGCCGAGCGTTGGTTCTGCTCCGAAGAAGCTGCTCGGGCGGCTGGTTGGCGAAGAGCAATGCGGTAGCTGCCTAAAAGGGCCATGTGCGGACACAGACAATTCAGAACGAGCACCGGTTCGGACTGATCAACCTTGTTTGGCTGGCGCTATCGGATACTCACCTCTTTCCGTACTCCGTGAATACGTAGTCGCGGTTCTGCACCGCCGTGTGGCAAGCGAACCCGCACTTCGCGTCGCTTTCCTGCGGCGGGTTGGAGGCTGTGGTAGAGGGCTTAAACGTATCGGCCGCCGGGTCATAGTCGAACGCGCCCCATCCCCATCCGCCGCTATCCGCGAACCTCTTGCTGTCCTTCACCATGAAATCAATGTCATGCTGCGTACCTGGCACGGATGACTGACCGGGGTACGCCTCTTGTTTTTTCGGTGTCCAATGAATTTTCGCCATTTTCGCGCCGTCTGGAAAAGGCTTGCCATTGCCGGGCACGCCTTCCTTATAGGCGCCGATCATTGCCGGATTCCCGACGATCACAGCAATAAGGCCTTCGTTCTCACTGATCGCGATCACAGGCCAGTCCTCGTATCCCCTGAACTCAGAGAAGGCGAGCCCATTCGGTACTTGCAAAGTGTACTTGTCTTGCGCGGAAATCGCGGCACCGGCTACCAAGATAGCGATCGACACCGAAATGCTGAGACTGATCAGCGAGCGTTTTTTCATTATCGCATCTCCCTCATCGGCTTAGGGGCGTGTGACGATCAATAATCCTTTGTTAGAAATCGGTTCGTTGCATTGTCTTCCGAAGCTTAACATCGGCGCAAAGCGAATCAGATACGGGCGCCGGCAGAAATAGAAAACCCCGCCAGTCCAGGCTGGCGGGGACTTTGAAGCCGGTGCTACCACCCAAGGGTAGGATAGTAGTTCGACCCGCTCGGATTTCTATCGCACGTTCCGCCAATTCCTGACGCCGTTGCTCTGCATGCCTCAAAGGTCGAGAACCGGCAATCACCGGAGTAACCCCAACCATCGCCTTGCAAGCAGTAGGCATCAGATTGAGCGATCATCGGATATTGAGCGAACGTCGTCCGAAATTGAGCCAACGTCCGATGTTGAGCTAATGCTGGCGCGCTGGCGCTAACCAGTGTTCCTATTGCCAGAACTGCTGAGAGAACTGTTTTCATGTCGCCTCTCCTTTTCACAGCCTAACGGAATTACGGCCCAACGGAGAAACGGCGCGTCCGTTCCCATCAAATTTTCGGGATAGAAAAACCGCTTGGTGGGTTTTTATTCGCCACGCTTGCGATGTTGCCGGCCTTTTGGTTGCGCCGGCAATCGGGAGTCCAGCATCAAGTGTGATCGGTACCTCTTTGATCAGTCACTCAAGAGGCCTCGCTGCTCGGACTCCAACTGCCGCAACAGTTCACCGAATCGAGAATCAATCTGCCGGACAACCTCGCGCGGAGAAGTCTGAAATCTCGCGCTCGACAAAATACCGTCTACCGTTGCCCATTCTCACTGGACGCGGAAAACCGATGCGCGGATCAGCAAGCCATCGATCAAGCGTACGCAACGTCGGTTGCGGATTGAACCGTTCAAGCACGGCTCTCGCGGAAAGCATCCTGTCATCGTTAAGCTCGGTCATGTCGTCCTCTTTGGTGTCGATGAGCGTCAAGTGACGACACGCCGATCAAGAAAGATACTTAGTGATGTCGTGGGCATTGTCAGGGCTCGCGGAATGCGGGGTTTTCGTTCGGGTCACCATCGCCATACTCCTTGGAAAACCGAGTCATGACTCCTTCGATTGTTTTCGGTGACTTGCCCAACTTCGAAACAAGTTTGCAGATCGCGTCGCCGTGCGACAATCCGGGAACGTCAATCCATCCCGTAGGAGTTTTGCGGTGCGACGTTCGACGCCAACGCCAATACTCAAAGTAAAGATCAAGATCGCGCCGATAGTTGCGGAGCTCTGGCGCGGGCTTCCGGCCTTTGGTGATCTCCCAAGCTTCCGCGACCGTGCGTGCCGTGCTCGTGCTACGGTCGCTTGCCAGTGGTGCGGTGATGGCCTGAGCGAAACGCATGATCTCGGCGTCAATGACCGCTGGCACAGGGAAGCCATTCTCGCGCGCAAGAACGAAACAGCGCCAAGCCGCAGCCGGGTTGCCTGTCTCGCGCCAGATGCCTGCGAGTTCGCAAATTTCAAGTTCGATAGGGCCGGGTAGTTTAGCCATTGGCGCTCTGGACCTTCTGCAATTTGACAACGTACTGCGCCCAAGCGTCGAGCGCCGCACGCTTCTCGTCGTCGTATGTGAATCTGAGATAAACGCCGGTCACGCCGCGAAAGGTGCCACTCTTATGGTTGAGGCATTTTTCGATCACCGGCGGCGCGATCCCGAGCCGTTCCATGCCGCTCGCCATGGTTCTGCGAAGATCATGGAAAACCCACGCCGTGATTGGTTCGTCTTGGTTGGCTTCCGTTATCGCCTCGTCGAGCCGCACCTTGACGCGCGAGAACGATGTCGGTTGCCTCCCGTTGCTCCCGACAAAGACAAGGCCATCGTCGGATTTTATGCGCGGCAGCCCCTTGATGATCTCGAGCGCCATATCCGACAGTGGAACTGTGTGCTGCTCATGGTTCTTGGCGCGCACAGCCGGGATCGTCCAAAGTTTTTTGTTTAGGTCGATTTCCGTCCAGCGTGCGCCATTGATCTCGCCTTCACGCCGGCCGGTCAGGATCATGAGCTTGACGATCGGGCCTCCGCCGCAGCCCGCAGCGCCTGTGCGCCCAGGTCACGGGCTGCGCAAGCCCCACCGCAGGAAAACTGCCAAGGTCAGCTTTCGAGCCTGCCCTTCATGGCGGTACCGCACCGCCCAAGACAAGGCGCCCGATCGACCGGCAATGATCCCGGTTTATGGTTCGCGTGTCGTGTGAAGCCATCCACCTCCGCCAGCCGGCATGGGCACAGCGGGACTCGGTGCGGCCGGCTCGCGGCCAATCAACGATCCCCGTGACCGGTGCTTCGCAATGTCATTGCGCGTATTCGAAAATCGCGAATGCAATGATGAAAGCCAGCAATAGTAACGCGCCGAAAATGAAACTATTTCTACCGCGTCTGATCCTGTTACGTATTCTCTTGAAATCTTGCGAAGAACTGCGCCATTCCCAAAAGTCGTTCATTGTTCACGCCTCCGTCGTCTCAAGGTCGTCGTTTTCGAACCAAGTTCCTTCACGGCATCCTGCCGTCATCGGCGTTCCTCAAGGCATTTCGCCAACGTGCTGGCGCTGGTGTACTCCACACCGGCCCCCCGCCATTGACAAGTTCCTATTTGATTTGACTAGACTTTTTGGCCTCAGCCATTACCCGGCGCGCCGCGCCAGCCGGCCAATTTAACCTAAACCCTCAATGTTAATTCATACGCCTAACCGCGTCTAGCTGGACAGGCCGTAGCTGCCGGTCATAGGTAGCCGCTGTCATGACCAGTGGTTCCGTGCCGGACATTTCAGAGCAGGGTTTAGTTGCCGCGTTCCCTCACTCCAGCATTTCCCGGAGATACGATGATCCGACTGCTTATTGCCTCGGCGATGCTCTGCATTGTCGTTACACCTTCGTCTGCCAAATCTTCTTCTAAAAAAATGCAGGCAGCCACGGGCTGCGATGTGATGCGTCCCTGCTATGGCAATGGGAGGCCGCTGTTTGACCCGGCGGAGCCTGCCGGGGCGCGTTCACGTCATTCCGCTGCCAGACATCGGACAGGTCATAAATCGCACCGGCGAATCCCAGTAGGGCTTGCACGGGTCATGGCCGAAGGGGCGGGAAGGGCGGCCGGTGTGGTTCGCTCGGCCTCCGGCGCCACGGCGCATGTTGCCAGCCGCGCCACCGGTGCGTTCCAGTGCCTTGTTTCGGCCCTTGACCGGCAGGGTTATCCGATCCGCTTCATGGGTGGGTGGCGCGCGCATGGCAGCGTTCGGGCCTCACTCCATCCGGCAGGACTCGCGCTTGATATCAACCAGCACGGACGCAACATCACGCGCCCGCGGATGCCGGGCAACGAGATTGCACTGGCGAACTCCTGCGGGTTGATTTCCGGCGCGCAGTGGGCAAACGCCGACAGTGGACATTTCCAGCTTGGCGGCTGGAGCGGACGAGCACGGCATAACGCCAGGCGTCACGATTATCATCGTGAGCACTATGCCAACGCCCGATGATGCTCATCCGCGGATGCATTATGTCGCATTTGCCCGTTGTCGCAGCGAAAAGGCGCGGCGAGTTTTGCCCGCCGCGCCCCGATGTTATCTCGCTGGCCCCGGGCGCTGAGCCGCCCATCGACAGGCTCGAAAAAAGCCTAGCGGGCGATCCCAGCGAGGTGACAGCGCTCGGTATAAGGCACTGAACCACCTCCTTTCGTCGTTAATGGAAAGCCGATCATAGGCACGAAATTGCAGCATGTTAAGGGGCTGCCGTCCTTTTTGGGACGGCCGTCCCGCAGCGGGACGGTTGAGAGCGCCGTCGCGACGTGATAGGTGATCGGCGAGCGCGGGTGTAGCTCAATGGTAGAGCAGCAGCCTTCCAAGCTGAATACGAGGGTTCGATTCCCTCCACCCGCTCCAGAGAGATTTTTCAAGCAAAATCAATAAGTTATAAGAACGACTGGTGCGACTTTTGTAGCATGATTGTGGGCATGGTTTTGTAGCATTCGCCTTGATTTCGCCGTAGTTTTCCGTAATATTATTACTATTCAAGGTATCTGAACAGAATATCGTTTCGTTACCTTATTTCGAATTGCGCGGTGATCTCCGAGAGACTGTGAGACGGCCCGCAGCGCCCGATAGGGCGGCGACCATTCCGAGTGACTGCGAATGGTCCGGCGAAAAGCTGGACCCTCTTGCGACTCGAAATCGGAATGTCATTCGTTACTCGCTTCAAATCCTTCCTAGGCCTCGAAACCAAGTCGGGCGTATCGAACCCCGATCCGTGGCTCTTTGAGCAGTTCAGCGGCGGCGCATCCGCTGCCGGGATCGTGGTCACGCCCCGCACCGCCATGGAATGCGCGCCCGTCCGGTGCGGCGTTCAGGCCATCAGCGAGACCATCGGGCAGCTACCCCTGATCGTTTACCAGCGCGGCGCGAACGGCTCCAAAGAGCGCGCCCCAAATCACCCGGCCTATGCGCTCCTGCACGATGCTGCGGACCCTTCGACGCCCGCCGCCCTGTTTCGCGAGTGGATCACTCGTGATGCGCTGCTGCGGCCTTACGGTGGTTTTGCGTTCATCAATCGTGGGGCCGACGGCAAGCTGCTGGAACTGAATTACATCGATCCGGAAGTTTCTCCGGTGACGGTGGAGCGGTCCACCGGTGAACCAATCTATACGGTGCAAGAGGGGACCAATAAGCGGGAGATCGCCCGCGAAAATATCCTGCACATTCCCAGCCCATCTATGTCGGGCCGTGGTCTCGCCTATGACGCCCGCAACGCCATCGGCCTTGCGCTGGTTCTGGAGCGCTACGCGAACAAGCTGTTCGCGAACGGCGTCCGTCCCGGTAGCCTATTGCTCGCCAAAGATGCCAAGACGCCCGACGCGGTCAAAAACATCAAGGCGCTTTTCAACGCGCAATTCTCCGGCGACGGCACCGGCAGCAACGCTGTCCTTCCCGGCGACCTGACTTATCAACAGCTTACATTGAGCAGTGTGGATGCTCAGTTCCTCGAAATGAGGAAGTTCGCGATTGAGGAAATCGCGCGCCACCTTCGCGTCCCGCCGCACATTCTTTACGAAATGGGCCGTGCGACGTGGGGCAATTCGGAAGAAATGTCCCAGCACTTCCTCGACTTCACAATGATGCGCTGGATCACGGCATGGGAAGGCGAGCTTCGCTTGAAGCTGTTTGCCAACGATCCGTCGCACTTCGCTGAATTCCAGACTGACAACTTTGTTCGCGCGAACTATGCGGCGCGCATGGAAGGCCTGTCGAAGGCCATCGCCGCTCGCGTCCTTAATCCGAACGAGGCGAGGGCGATTCTGAACCTTCCGCCCTATGCCGGCGGCGACGAATTCATCAACCCGAACGTCCAGACGGCAAACCTCACATGAGCGCCGCGCATACCGCGTTCTTTGGTGACGCTGAATATACGTTCCGGCTCACACCCGCATTGATCGTTGAACTAGAGCAGAAGTGCGGGCCGATAGGCCTAATCTGCCATCGCGTATTCAACCGGCAATTCGCACAGAGCGATATCTCCGAAACTATTCGTCTCGGATTGATCGGCGGAGGGACCGATCCAAAGCGCGCCGCGTCTTTGATCGCGGCTTATGTCGCGGACCGTCCCTTCGCTGAAACCTGGCCCATCGCGGCCAAGACGTTGGAGCGCGCGTGGTTTGGCGCACCGACTCATGAGGAGGCGAAAACCACATGACGAAACGCAAAATCTTAAACCTTGGTCATCTGGTCAAGCTGAAATCCGGTGGAACGGAAATGGTCATTGAACGCGGTGGCTTGGTTGGCGGCCGCCTCGTCTTTGTTTGCGTGTGGATGGCTGACGGCATGACCCGGCGCGGCACTTTCTACGCTGAAACCTTGGAGCATGTCTTGTGATCAACCGTCTCGAAATCAAAGCAACCCTGAGCGTCAGTGATGCTGGCGAGATCGTCGGTAATGCATGGCCGTTCGGAGAGCCGGACAGAGTTGGCGACGTCATCGTCAAAGGCGCATTCAACGTCGCGGTTGCCAACATGCCCATGCTGTTCGGTCACAACCCGGATGACCTGATCGGGACGTGGGACGAAATCACCGAGACTGCGGACGGCCTTGTTACCAAGGGCAAGCTGCACATGGAGCAACCGCGCGCCCGTGCCGTCCACGGCATGATCAAGGGCGGCTTGGTCTCCGGTCTGTCGATTGGCTTCAAGACCAAGGCGTCCACTCCGCAAGGGCGCAATCGTGTCATCAGCGCCTTGGACCTTTACGAAATCAGCGTCGTGAAAAATCCGATGCATCCCCGCGCCAGAATCACCTCCGCGAAATCCATGAACGTGGCTGTCGCAATTGCGGAGGCCATCAACCGCGCGACAGCCGCGCTTCACACCTAAAATGGAAAGACCCCAAGTGAATTTGAATACCCTCGAATTGAAAGACGCCGGCGAGACCGATCCGGTTGAACTGGTTACAAAGTCGCTGAGCGAATTTCAGACCGCGTTTGATGCGCGCCTGAAAGATATCGAGACCAAGACCGCAAATGACAACAAGCTCGCGGATCGGCTCGACAAGATCGAAGCCAAGATGAACCGGCCCGGCGTCGGTTTGAAGGGCGATAACGATAACGACGCCAAGCTCGAAACCAAGGCACTTGCGGCATACTTGCGCCATGGCGACCGCACTGATCCGCTGGAACTGAAAACCCTTACGGTCTCCGGCGATACACAGGGCGGCTATCTCGCTCCGGCAGAATTTTCGACCGAGTTCATTCGCGACCTCGTGCAGTTCTCGCCCATTCGCGCGCTCGCTATCGTTCGCGATACGCTTGCGCCGTCCGTTTCGTATCCCCGCCGCACCGGTATCACCAATGCCAAGTGGAAGGGTGAAACTCAATCGCAGGAAGGTTCGGAACCGGCTTTCGGCCAGACCGAAATCACCGTGCGTGAGGTGAACACCTACGTCGATATCAGCAACCAGCTTTTGGCGGATAGCGCCGGTAGTGCTCAGGCGGAAGTGCAGCTAGCACTTTCGGAAGACTTCGGAGCGAAGGAAGGACTGGCTTTCGTGTCCGGCGTTGGCCCGCTGGCACCGGAAGGCATCATGAGCAACGCCGACGTTGCGGCGACCACGACCGGCAACGCAGCCACGCTTGGCACCAATCCGGCTGATCTGCTCATTGACCACATGTATTCGCTGCCCGCTGCTTATCGCGGTCGGGGAACGTGGCTCATGAATGCCCGCACCCTTGCGGCCATTCGCAAGCTGAAGGATGGCACGACGGGCGTTTATCTCTGGCAACCCAGCTATGTCAGCGGCCAGCCCGAAACTATCCTTGGCCGTCCGGTCATTGAGATTCCCGATATGGCCGACATTGGCGCGGGCGCTGAGCCGATTCTGTTCGGTGACATCGCCACCGCGTTCCGTATCGTTGATCGTCTGGCGCTGAGCCTTCTGGTCAACCCCTACATTCGCGCCACCGATGGCATGACCCGCATTCACGCAACGCGCCGGACCGGCTCGGCTGTCGTGCAGCCCGCCGCGATCAAAAAGATTCGTTGCGCGGTCTAACCGAAAACCCGGAGCGGCTAAGGCCGCTCCCATTTCATCAAACTTGAAAGGTAGATCAGCCCGTGCGCGATTTTGTTAGCAATATCGGCGTCGTTTTGGCGCTTTCCCCGGCCGTTCAGGCCGCGACCATCAAGGGCAATGCGATTGATTTGCTCGGCTTCGAAAGTGCGGCGCTTGTCGTCAATACCGGCGCTGTCGCTGGTTCGGGCGACTACACCGCGAAGATGCAGGAATCGGACACCACGACGGACGGCGATTTTGCCGACGTTGCAGCGGGTGATCTATCGGGCGCGCTCCCCGCGACCCTGACTGCGGATGCCAGCTTCAAGCAGGGTTACGCCGGCCACAAGCGTTTCATTCGCGTCGTGGTCACCAAGAACAGCGGCACGTCGGTTGCTGTTGGCGCTGTCGTCGTTCGCGGCAACGCCAGCCAGCGCCCGGTCGCGTAAAGGGGATCGGACCATGCGGCTCGCAGACGAAACCAAGATCAACGTGGGAAGCAAGACGTTTACCTTGCGCCCAACGTTGCGGGCCGCTGTCCGCCTTCACAAGGACTATGATGGCTTACAGAACCTTTATGCTGCACTTGGTAGTGGCAGCGTTAGTGCTTGTCTTGATCTGATCAGCGCCGCTTGCGCCGATCCCCGGCTGGTTATCTTGCTGGCCTATGAGATCGACAAGCACGCCCTTGAGAATAGCGTCTGGTCCATTCGCGACCAGCTACAGGCATTCGTCCTTAAGCTGTCCGGCCATGATGATGCAGACGGTGAATCGGCATCAACCGGCAAGCCGATTCCATACGAAGAGTATTTCGCACGACTGTTCGAAATAGCGACCGGTTGGCTTGGTTGGGAACCGAACGCGGCATGGGACGCAAGCCCAGCCGAAATTCTCGCCGCTCAAAAAGGCCGCGTTGAACTTCTGCGGGCAGTCTTTGGCGGCGACGATAAGCAGGTGAATGAAGGCGTCACGCCAGAATTGCGCGCTCGTCTTAATGCCCTTGGCGACAGCACCATTCATACAATGGCACAGGTGCCGTAGTGCCGATCAAAGCCCCGCGTGTTTGCTCCTGCGGTAAGATCGTTCCTGCGAACGTGGTCTGCCTATGCGTGCAGCGCCGGAAAGCAGAGTCAGATAAACGCCGTCCGGCAGCATCGCAGCGCGGCTATGACCACGAATGGCAAAAGGCTGCATCTGCTTATCTGGCTGAGCCTGCGAACCAATACTGTGAATGCGGTGCACCCGCCACGCTTGTCCGGCACATCGTCAGTATCAGGCAACGTCCCGACCTTCGCATGGTCCGCACCAATTGGAAGCCCGGTTGCCGACGCTGCAACGCGCGGGACACGACCACGCAAAGTAAGGAAATAGGTTAGTGCCACGTCATACTCACAAGGTCACCTTTGAAGGCGCAACAATGAGTGTTGTCGATTGGTCGCGATTAACTGGCATCAGCGCAGACCTTATCGCGAAGCGTCTGAAAGCTGGCTGGTCAGTGGAGCTGGCTTTAACAGCGCCATTGGATACGCGCGGTCGAAAGCGCAAGCCCAAGGTAAAGCAGCCGAAGGACCGTCTGGCATTGCCGTTGCCTGCACTGGTCGACTACCAGCGCGATATGCACACCGCCCATCGTCGCCTCTCGCAGTCTGTTCGCGCCTTCATCCGTGAAATGGAACAGCAGATGGCAGACCTTCGTCACGGTCTCGACCAGCTAATGGCCGCTCAGCAGGCAGACATATACCGGGGGAGGGTCGAGAACTTCGAAGAAAGCCGCCCTGACCGTATGTCCCCCAGCGCTCCCGACAGTCTTTAATTGGTATTTTTCATGCTGACACTTGCCGAAACAAAATTCGCGTTACCGATCGGAACAAGCGTCCGTTTGGGATCTGGCGGCCCTGAAATGCTCATTGTCGATTACGATCTGGCGAAGGGAAGTTACCTTTGCGAATGGAAGCGATCGAACGGCGGCATTGAGCAGTCCAATTTCCCTCCGATCGTTCTCGACATTATTCGCGCTCGCACTTGGTTGGATCACATTCGATGACGGTCACCCTTTCCGACGCCAAAGCCCATTTGAATATTACTTTCGACACCGACGATGCGCTGATCCAATCCACCTTGGACGCTGCAAAAGAATGGATCGAGGCTTATACGGGTGGAGAGTTGACCGATAACACGCCCGCGCCGGTCAATCAGGCGGTGCTGATGCTGACTGGGCACCTCTACCAGAATCGCGAGGCAACCGTCGTCGGGATCACGGCGCAACCATTGCCGTTCGGTTTTCTTGAGCTTCTGGAACCATACCGCGCGTGGAGCTTCTGATGGCTGAACCGTCGCTCGCCTTACAGAAAGTTATCGCCGGTCGCTTGCTCGGCAATGCTGAGATCATGGAAACCATTGGACCGGACGGAATTCTCGATACCATCGGACGGCCGGAACGTGAACGCTGCATCCTGATCGGACAATCGCAAGCGGTTTATAGCGGTGTGATTGCGACCGTTCATGCCACGCTGCACGTCTGGATTAAGGAGCCGGGTTTGCGACTTGCAAAGGAAGTCGTCGGTGCGGTTGTAGATGCTGTCAGCTTCGATGCCCAAATCGAGGGCCAGTATATCGATGCTGACGATTTTACGATTGCCGATATCAGCGTGAACGACACCCGGTTTATTCCCGATCCCGACCAATGGAGCCATGGCGTTGTGAACGTTCAGGCGATCATGCGGGAGGTTGCTTGATGCGCGCCGGCAACCTTGATCGCGTGATTGTCATTGAAGCGCCGACCGTGACCTTTGACGAATACCGCACACCGGTCACGTCATGGGAGCCGGTTGTCACCCTTCGCGCCCAGCTTATCACGCGGTCCATTGATGACCGACAAGGACAACACGCCGTCAGCGATAGCACCGCGACCTTTCGGACTTACTTCTATCCCGGCATTACCCTTGAGCACCGTGCCGTTTTCGAGGGCCAAGCCTTCAAGATCACGGCCATTCGAGAGCTGGGACGCCGCGCTGGTCTGGACCTGACATGCGAGCGGGTAGGGCCATGAAGGGGCGCAAACCTGCCAACATCGTCGCGGGCAAAATGACCAGCGTCCCAGCGCCGCCCGCATGGTTGTCTCGACTTGGCAAAGCTGAGTTTCGAAAGATCGTCACAATTCTAATCGAACGCAATCACCTGACCAATGCTGATCTTGGCACCGTCGCGGCCTATGCCGACGCGCTTTCACAGCTTGCCGATTCCACGCGACAGGTAAACCGCGACGGCATGGTTGTGGCGACACCGAACGGTCTTCGGAAGCATCCCGCCATTTCGATTCAAATCAATGCACGAAACCAAGTTCGCCAGCTTGCCGCCGAGCTAGGGCTAACACCTGTTTCGCGTTCCCGTCCCTCAATCCGTGATGACAATGAAGACGACACATCCTTTATGGATTGATGATGACTCGGAAATTCCTGATCCGCTTGGTCACGGCGAAAAGGCGGTGCAATTCCTTCGGAATCTGAAACACCCCAAGAGCCGGTTGCCCGGTCATGCGTTTCAGCTTGATCGGTGGATGGAACGTGTGATCCGCCGCATTTACGGCCCACGCCATCCTGACGGCACACGGATTGTCAAAACCGTCTTCGCGATGATCCCGCGCGGCAATCGGAAGACCAGCCTAGGCGCGGCGTTGACCCTGTTGCACTCAATTGGCCCTGAGAAGACACCGGGCGGGCAGGTAGTTTGTGCCGCTGCGGACCAGAAGCAAGCCCGCATTGCATTCGAGGAAGCGGTCGGCATCATCCGGTCGCACAAAACGATCAATCGCGTTGTGGACATTATCGACCATCGCAACCGTTTCCGGGATCAACGATCCGGTTCACTGGTTGAGGCAATCAGCGCCGACGCAAAGACGCAGCATGGTCGAACACCGTCCTTCACGTTGATGGACGAAATCCACGCTTGGCCGAAGCGCGACCTTTGGGAAGCGTTGAAGACCGGCCTCGTTAAGACGGCAGGATCACTCAATGTCATCATTACCACGGCAGGGCGCGGGCAAGAGAACATCGCTTTTGAACAATACAGCTACGCCCGTAAGGTTGCTTTGGGCGAGATTGACGACCCGGCAACGCTTCCGGTCATCTTTGAAGCGCCAGCGGATTGCGATTGGCAGGATGAAACAATCTGGCATCGCGTCAATCCCGGCCTGAAACATGGCTACCCGGATTTGGACGGCTTGCGCCAGCTAGCACGGGAAGGGCGGGAGCGTCCCGGTGACCGCGACAGCTTCAAGCAACTCAATTTGAATATCTGGTCGGATTCGTCGTCATCGCCGTTCGTCGGAATGGATATCTATGATGAAGGAGCGGACCCGATCAATCTTGATGCCCTTGCGGGGCAACCGTGCTGGTTGGGCGTTGATCTTTCTTCGAATACGGATTTGACCGTCATTGTCGCCGCGTGGCGTGACGGCACGGGCGGCTACATCGTGCATCCGTGGTTTTACTGTCCCCGCATGAATCTCCAGGAGCGGACAGACATCACGGGCGCAGCTTATATCCAGTGGGAGCGCGACGGCTTCATTACCGCAACGCAAGGCGAGGTAATCGACTTCCGGGCCGTTGAAGTTGGTATCCGTGATCTATGCGACCGGTTCAACGTGCAGGAAATCTGTTTCGATCCTGCGCTTGCTCGGAACGTCGTCAATAACCTTTTAGACGACGGTCTTCCCGCTGTGACCATGCGGCAAGGTCCAATCACGATGATGGACCCTATGATCGAATTGGAGCGGGCAATCGTCGCGCGTCAGGTTCAGCATGGCGGGCATCCTGCTTTGCGCTTCTGCTTCTCCAATGTGGAAGTGGAACGGAACGCGAAGGGGCAGGCAATTCGTTTCGTCAAGCCCAAACGCTGGTTGTCGCTTGATGGCGTGGTCGCGACCACGATGGCGGTGGCACGCGCGTTCCATGGTGACGACGGTCGCTCGGTCTATGACGATCCCAACTTTAAGGTAGAGGATTGGCTTCTGGATTCAAACTTTGACGTCTCGGAGTGGGTGCCGTGAGCGACGATAATAAAACCTTGCAAGCTTACCTCGAAAGCCTGCCCGACAAACTGACAGAAGAACTAGCCGGCGTGATCCGAGAGCAGGCGGAACTGCTATCGGCCGCGCAAAAGCAGGCGCTTCAGTCGTTTGAAAAAACTGAGCCAACCGGAGACCTCGCAGCCTCTTGCGTTGTCGTTCGCGGCGCGTCCGACCTTGAAATGTTGGTTCAAGCCGGTGGCGAATTGACGACCAAGGAAGTCCGCGAGGGGAGCGGCGTGGAATATGACTACGCCCTTGGGTTTGAATTTGGCACGTCGCATCAACCAGCCCGCCCGTTCTTTTGGCCGACGTATCAAGCACACAAAGACGGTATCCAGCAAGCAATCGATGAAGCCGCGAACGAGGTTCTGCAAAAATGACCGACGAATGCGCCCGCACCGTGACGTGGGACGAAACCACCCACAATCTGTCCCTCAACCGTCCTTGGGTCCGCAACGTCCTTAGCTACCGAGGCATACCCGGCGAAAACGGATCGTCTCTCACATCGGTCATGAACCGGTTTGAGACCGGCACGTATTCGATTGAAGACGTGGAACGGGTGCTGGAATTGGGCTTAATCGGCGCCGGTATGCCTGAACGGGACGCGGACGCGCTCCTGAATCAGTATGTCCGGACCAAGCCGCTTGCAGACAACGCGGGGATCGCGGCCGGGCTTGTCGTCGCGCTGTTTCTCGGTGCGAATAAGGAAACAGCATGACCACACCCGCACTAAACATTCCGATCCGGGTAACCGGACAGGAAGAATTCAAAAAGCGGATGAACGAAACATCCAGCCTAACCAGACACGTCGCGCAAGTCGCGACGACACAAATTATTAGGATGAATGCCGGCTGGCTGGCCCAGCAAGGGGCCATCGGCGCTGCAACGGTAGCCGCCGGCCGGTTCCTTTCGCTCGCCAACCGGCTGCTGCTGTCCTATGCCGCGATCAAAAGCGTTTTCATGTTGATGGGCTACGCAACCGACCTCGCGAAAGCCAAGATCAAAGAATTCAATGAGGTTGCCGACAAGGCCAATGCGTCTGGATTCAGCACCGAGTTTTTCCAGCGCATCACAAAGAGTAGCGGTGAGGCCCGCGACAAGGTCGATGAACTTTCAGAGTCGCTGGTCAACTTCAATAAGGCGAGCGCTCCGAAACTTGGCGGCAGCGAACTGCAAAACCGTATCGACGAGTTGAAAAAGGCGGGCAACCTGTCCGGCAACACCGGGCTTGCAGCGTTCGTATCCGCCAACGATGCAGAGGCTCGATTGCGGGCCATCGTTTCGCTGATCAACCAAGCGATGCAGGCGGGCGAACGCCTTGCCGCTCTGGATCTTGCTCAGCGAGCCTTTGGGCCGCAAATCACCGCCGCGTTGCGGGCCGATAGCGGCTATCTGGACGACATGCTCAAGCGCGCCGACGCGCTGAGCAAAACCAAGATCGTCTCGCAGGAAGACCTGGGCCGCGCGATTGAGCTAAAGCAACGGCTGGAAGATGCTCAGAAGGTTCTTTCGGAGAAATTCAAGCCGATACAGGACGACCTCGCCAAGCTCGGATTTAACTACCGTGAAAATTGGGCAGACATCACGGAAAGCCTTGCGGCTGCGGTAGGATATGCCACGCAACTCTATAGCGCCCTAAAGCAAGTCCCGGACTTGCTCGCCGATAAGATCGGCGGCGCGTCGATCTGGACCTCATTGACAAACGCGACTGGCGCGATGGGTTTAAACTCAACGCCAGAGTCGATGGGTTTGATTGAGGACCATGGGCAGATGGCAGCGAACGCCAAGCTGCGGGCCGCTCTGCAAAACCACGCCAACGTCACCAAGGGAATGCGGGAAGCGACCGACGTTCAGTCCGCTGTCCGTGGTGACACGTCCAAGAATCCCGTTCCCGACAAGACGGCGGAAAAGAATCAGTTCGACAAGGCATCCGAAGCAATCGAACAGCACACCGCGAAAATGCGCGTCGATGCTGAGGCGGTTGGCCTTGGCGCGTCGGCTCTTGAGCAATTGCGAGCCGCTGCCAAGCTGCTCACGGCCGCGCAACAGGCGGGCTTGCCGGTCAATGATGCCTTGATTGCCAAGATCGATCGATTGGCAAAGTCGGCAGGCGAGGCGGGCGAAAAACTCGCTGAGGCCAAGGTGAACAGTGAGATCCAGTTCGGGAGCCGGACGGCGCTTCTATCGCCGGAAGATGCAGCCATCGCGCGCCAGCTTGCAGGCATTTACGGCAACGATGTTCCGGCCGCGCTCGCCAGTTCGCAGGCGGCAGCGCTGCGCTTTAACGGCGCTTTGCAACAGGTTTCGACCTCGATTCAGGGCGGGCTTGTCACAGGACTCGCGGACATCTTCGACGGCACGAAATCGGTATCGCAGGGCTTTGCCGATATGGGGCGGCTTGTTATCCGCGCCATTGAGGAAATGGTCATCAAAATGCGGATCGTCGCGCCGATCATGAAAGGCCTTCAAGGTGCGTTGGGCCTTGGGTTCGCGGACGGCGGACTAGTGACCGCTCCGCTTGCAAAGGCGAATGGCGGCTACATCACAGGGCCAGGAACCGCACGGTCAGATTCAATCCCGGCGCGACTGAGCAATGGCGAGTTTGTTGTTAACGCTGGAGCGACCGCGAAGCACCGGGCAGTGCTTGAAGCCATCAACGGCGACCGCATTCCAAGGTTTGCCGACGGTGGGATCGTCGGCAACACGCCGTCAATGCCCATGATCGGCGGCAGCACCATCGTTGCGCCGACCATCGCCGTCAGCGTGCAGGGATCGCCCGGCATGTCGCAGGCGGACCATCAGAAGATGGGCGAGAACATCGGCAAGGCCGCGATGGACCATGTTCGCGAGTTGATGACGAAGGAAATCTACAACCAGCGCCGGCCGGGCGGACTCTTGCAGGCGAGACGCTAAGGCGTTCAAAAAAAGAGAAAACCCCCGGGAGGAGTAAATCCCGGGGGCTTCCCTGATGAGAGACACACGCGGAGAAGACGTTTGCCTGCTTGTATAATAGCAAGTTCTCACAACTCTGACGCTGCTTTTTTGAACTTTTTTTCACCGCAACGATGAGACAGTTCAACACCTACTATTAGTAGTAGTGCTTGTTAGACAGCGCTTCGTGCTGTCGCTTTCAGAATCGTCTCGTTAATTCAATCTTCAAATCAACTTCCTCAGTCACCATTCCAAAGGAAACTTTCTCCCTCCAAGGATAAGCACCTAGACCACAAGTCTAAGTGCCTATCCCGAAGAGAGAGAATTTCGAGGGGTTCATTCCACCGAAGGTTAATCTGGAGCGTAGGATTCGTGATGACAAATCCAGCGAGGCGGCGTCCCTAGACCTCGCCATAAACTCCGCATCTCGATTGCAAGCAATCACGCGGTTATCCGGCCGGAGCCGGACGCCCAACCGTCTGCCAGATATCCATCAACAGAGCGGTTGGAGAAGGATGCCGTGAGGCAGAGCCTTCATCTTTTTGGCGCGTTCGACGATCCCGCGACCGTCTGGTGCAACCTTACCAAAGCGTCCTACCTTCTCCGTAGGGGAGCGATTTTGATCCGATATCCCGTTCGCCTGCGGCTGGCTCGTAGTAGGCGTCCTGTCCCGCCTGACCGTCTCACTTCGGAGCCGCTATACTGTCGCCCCAAGGAAGGGAAACAGGTTCTCATCAGCTGCCATTATAGCAGTTTTGTATGACTCTGACTGACTATTTTAGGGCACTGATGCAGTTTCATTTCTATTGCAAAGGGAATTAGACAGGGTTTTTCGATCCGCCGGATCATGCGAAGCTGAGGTTCGGATGCATAAGTTCCCGCGCAAGAGGAGAAGTTCATCATGTCGAGATTAGCAATCGCGTTTGTGATGGCACTGGCCGCGACCGCAGCCCACGCCCAAGATACCAAGTCCGGGCAGTCGCCTAAGCCGACTGTCGGCAACGAGCACGGGACACAGCCGTTCCTATTCGATGGACGCTTGCCGGGTGATGGCGTCCGGAAGAAGAAGGAGCGTCTCCACGACAAGAATCCCAACTCTGGCACAATCATCATGCGCCCGGAAACAAACGAGCCTAAACGGGATTAGGTGAAAAATATTTTCGACCGCTTTAGATCGGCTTTAGAAGCCCGCTGATGAGTCCGAGCCTTTTCAGGCGGGTAGGTGGCGGCACACTCGAATAAGCGCGCCACGATTCAACGCTGCGGAATCTACGCGGCAAATTTCGCATTCGCAGGCGTCTTAACAAAGATAAGTCAGCACTGACTTGTTTTGGATTTTTGCCCCCCTTGCGCAGTGATTCCGATTCTGCGAGTCAGAATCGTCACCAACTAACTAGCAGGGGCTAATCAATGGATGAGACCACCTATCTTCCGGATACCGAATACCACGCGCTTGTGAGGACGCTTTTGAGATTCGCGCCCCTCCTGAACATTGAGCCGTCGGCTTGGACCGGCACCATCACCGAGGATGAAATCAAGCTCGCCTTGGGTGAGCAATTTGACATCTGGCCCGAGAGCATTCGCGAAATGGCCGAGGAGGATTAAGCAATGAGCAGCTGGACGATTGTCGCTCGTTGTGCTGATAAGCCACCCGAAAGGGGCCTCGTCGCGGTCGATCTTACGATCGACGGCGGCGATCCGCTTACATTGCGTTTGTTCGAAGCTGAGGGGTTAGAATCGGCATTGGGCAATGCGCTTACGGGAATTAATGCTGAGTCCGGCCGAATTTCATGCGTGAACGTAGGCGTCCAAATCGTTATCGCGGTCGATAAGACCGCGATAGCTTCCCTTGTGTATTCCAAGGCGGAGTTGATGCGCAGCCAGTTGAAAGAGCTTCTGGCTGGTAGGGGCACCGAGTTTTCCGATTCAGGTGCCGTTGAATAGACCATCGGCCCGTCTCACTGAAATGAGGACTACACATTTCGTGATCGTCTGCTGTCAGTGATCCGTGACCTCACCGCTATATCGCATCCCGTGACCGACGCAACGCACCACTGCGCATCGCGCCGCGTCGCAACGACCCTCCCGGTTGTCTCCTGCCCGGAGGGGTTTCTTTTCCCGAGGGAGACAGGGAGATAACCATTGCCGAGAGAGACCAAAACGGAGCGCACCCGCCTCCATACTTCCACGCTTCTAACAGACTTAGAACGTCGCCTCCTCGATGTTATCTATGAAGACGGTCGGGAAGACTTGGCTGATGCTGTTCACCTTCTTTGTGAACTGGCCCGCGCCGATTCCGCCGCACTGCGATCGGAGCGCAGTAGGATAATTTCCATTCTCAACGACGACGATGATCTTGTAGAGTGTGCAGAGAAAATGAAAGAGCTTCACGTATCGATCAATCAAGCCATCGCCGAACGACAACTTATCGACGGCGCATTACAGTAACAGGCGGGCAGCAAGATTGAGGCTTGATACTCGGCAAAGATGGCGCGGGCAACCGCGCTTTTTTGTTGCTCAGAATCATCCCTCGCGCTGTAATGGAGCGGGGGTGCTTCATGAAAAGAATTGTTGCTATCGGTCTCACTATGTCTGGAGTGCTGCTTGCCGGCTGCGCTGGTCACTCCCCCTATGAAGGTCCGCTGGTCGACATGGCCGGCGTCGACCAGGCTAAATACAACAACGATCTGAGCGAGTGCCGGCACAAGAAGCAGCAAGCCTCGTTCGTTGGCGCCGGGACCATGATCTCCGACTGTATGGCGGAGCGCGGCTACAACGTCATCGAGAAGCGAGGGTAGAATCCTAGCGCACCGCAGCGACGATGCAGGCGAACACGATCACTAGCGCGGCGACCCATCCGGCCCGTTGAATGACCTTCCGGTCACGCCACGGCAGACGATTGAAGTTGCGCTCGTTCGTCAGTTCGTAATTCTCTTGCGAGCGCCAGCCCATCAAAGCCGCCCTCAGAAACGCTAGCGACAGGTTGCTTTGTCAGTGCGCGATTAGTCAAGGGCACTGTCGTATTTGACCCTCAGTATCCTATTTTGAAGACCGATTTCTTTTTGGATTTCAGTTGCGCGGCTCTGGTTGTGGTCGGCTGGGCTGCCCATATAGAAACGATCGCCAGACGATTATAATGATAATCGGCGCTGGCGACAGAGAGACGCTCCCGTGCTCCCGCCCCACAAAGGGAGCCAGCTATGAACGCCGTCATCTATCCAATTCATCTTCGAAGAAGGTCTGAGCGCAAATGGGCAAATCGCGTCGCTCGTGAATTGCCTATCCGAAGATCGCGTCCCGAGGGAACTGATACGTGCGCTTGCGGGTATACCGTGACAGCACCCGTGAACTCGCAATATTCGCTCCATGTTGTCACCAACAAATGGCACTGCTCTAAGTGCAATGCCCGGTGGGCAACCGAAGCGTCGATTCGATGCGACTAACGGATTGAGTCTCCCGGATTCGGCTTTCCTCGCCGCAAAAGTCGAATAATGAACGGCGTTCGACGCGACCGGCTTATCCGCAGAGAGCGGCGGGCAGAGACCTCCGGGCTTGGAGACTCCGAAATGACCGCGAAAATGAATCACTACATTGCGTGCCGCGCGGAAGCTGCGGTATGTCACGAGAAAGCCGAGACTAATATTAACCGGCGTGACTACTGGCTCGCGGAAGCACAAAAATGGGAAAAGCGCGCCGAAGACTCGGATGACATTTCGGTCTCCTATCAGATTAAAGACGTTCGCTTGGGGCCAAGGCCAGACTAAACATCGGCAAATGACACCGCTCAATCATTTCGACGCGCTGTTTCAAAGTGCCTTCCGGCATGATGCATCACGGCTCAAGCTATCGCCGGATAACCCGCGCTTCGAATAGCCGGCGGGCAGATGATTCCGCCGCCGTCGCTAATAAAATATCTAGCGCGCCAGAAAATTGCGGCGCATACTTCCCGCTATCACCGCCCAGTCCAGTGGCCGTTATCGGTGATGAGAACGCCGGTTGCGCTCCCGCCCGTCAAATGGAGCAGCGCCATGCAGCAGCATCATTCCAACCACGAGAAAACCTATCAAGAGCGGCTGATCGAGGAAGCCCAGTGCTTTAAAGACGAAGCTGCAAAAATCCCGCACGGCACGGCTCGCGATCTCCTTTTGCAGCGGGCCTTCCGGGCAGAAGCCGCTTCGCATTTGGACCGGTGGCTCTCGTCCCCCGGATTACAGCCACCGAAATGAGCGGCGGTGTTCCTTAAAGGTCAAACGTGATGCGCTCAACGGCGCTAGCCATTGCTTCCACTGACACGTCATGCACGTATACCGCACCGGCTGAGCCATCAACGTGGCCGGTCAAGTAGTCGCGTGTCGCCTTGTCCACACCGCCGCGCGACAGTTGCGTTTTGAACGTATGCCGTAGCGAATGCCACACCTTGCGATCGCCAATGCCTAGCTTTGGCAGGTAGTCCCGATTGAACTTCCGGGGAATGAACCGAGGGAAATACTGGTTCAACGAGGCGGTGCCGTATTCCGTCGCCGCTTGCTTAGCCTTCATGCCGTCGCCATACCACTTCGGAAACAGATGCGTCTCGCCAGCCGCTTTTAACGCGCTGATGCGCTTATTTAGGCCGTGACGGATTAGCTCGCTATGGACCGGGACAATGCGCTTCGATCCTGCATTCTTGGTCTTTTCCTCAATGTCAAAGATAAGAACGCCGCGTTCATGCCGGATGCTGCTTAACTTGATTTGCGCCAGTTCACTGGCGCGCATCCCGCCATAGAGCGAAATCAGCATCGCCCATTCGAACTCGCCCAGCTTCTTTTGAAACATTGCGGGCGGGAAGATCAGCTTGAGATCGTCACCGGTGAAGGGCAGGCGGCTTGGTTCCGCGCTCTGGACGAAATCGACCCTGATTTTTGCGGCCGGATTGTCCGGAATGAGATCATTCTTAACGCACCATTCCAGCAACGAGTGAATGCGCGAGAGGATCTTGTTATTGATCGTCCGTGCGACCAGCGGCTCATATGGTTCTTTGCGCTTCTTGTTCGCGACGATGGCTTCGGGCAGCGTCTTGCCGGGAAACCGCTTCCGGTAATGAATCGGCGTTTCCAGTAGCGCCCGCTTGAAGCCTTGAACGTCCTGTCGCGTGATCCGGTAGAGCGGTTTGGGCTTCCCTAGGTGTTCCTCAAACATGCGGATAGCGACCTCGCACTCTTGCGTGGTCGCGGGCGTGGCCTTCCGTTCGGCGCTGTAGCGCTTGAAAATCTCGCTGAGGGACTGGTTGCTTTCGCCGTCCAGCATTCGCGCCGCCAGCGGATCGGTTTCCGGTGGCTTGATAGGTGCCAAGGCGGAATGCTGGGGCGGGGCATCGTCTCTGCCGTGATCCCGCTCGCTCTGGCGCTGGAATACTTCAAGCTGGACGCCAGCCATGGTCCGCGCCAGCGCGCGCCATTTCTCGGTGCCACGCTCAACGTCGGTATGTCCGTTCTCCCGCATTGAATCGATAATCCAGCCGACCGCAGCGGCCATTTCGTCATTCGTCGCCTTGCCGCTCACCACCTTGCGAAGGGTATCCTCATACCCCGGACGGAAGGCTGACATATCGGCCGGGGGCGTGTCGGTCGCGTAGGCGGCGCGCTCCGATTCATCCAGCCCCAGTTCCGTCCCGTAGTGCAGCGCCGCAATCTGGCGATCCGTGAGCGGCTTGCCCGGTCGGGCTTGGACCTTGGGCCGGTAGGTGGCCTTAAGCTGGGTGCGGGCCGCGCCTAGTTGGGACTGAATTTCCGCCACCGCGCCGGGGAGCCGTCGAAGGGCCTCACGACGATCCGCGCCCAGCGGATCGGACATTTCCCACTTGTCCTCAAAGAAAGTCCGCAGGGGCTTGGGGATGACGATCCGGGCGTAATAGCGGCCTTCGCGTTCCAAAAGGTGAGGGATTCGTTGTGGCATTCGGTGCTTCTGCTACAAATATTTTTGGGAGTAGTTTTGTAGCATAAGACTGTGAAAGTTATGCCTGAAAAATAAGGACTTCTTGAATTTTAGAGATAAAAAAATGGGAAAAACAGAGTCCCTCCACCCGCTCCATGGCCGCTTTTTAAGTAACCTCAATAACTTATACAGACAACCGGTGACGATTTTGTAGCGTTCGACTCAATTTCGCCACATGCTCGCACCATACGTAACATAATTACTATTAAATGCCACGAAACAGAATATTGTTTCGACATTTTAGTGCCCGCACATCGGCACCACAAAACCAAACAGAGAAGAACCAGCCCAGTCAGGCAGCAATTCCGCTGCATGAAGGTCTTTCTGTTTTGTCAATTGTTTCGCGCTTCAAATCGTTTCTCGGCTCGAAACCAAGGTCGGGTGTTTCAAAGCCCCGAAGGCGAAACCCCATCGTCTGAAGCTTCGGACACCACTTTCGGCCAGACCGAGATCACGATGCGTAAGGTGAATACCTGCGTCGATATCAGCAACCAGCTTTTGGCGGATATGCTAACCATTACCGCGGCGTTGGTGTTGAAACCGAAGGTGATGCCGAGCGCGCGCTCATAAGCGGCTTGTCATGGACGCTAAACTGAGACAAAGCGATTTGGTTCGCCCATCGCCTCACCTTTGGAGTGCCGCGACGTTTGCCATTTATCGCAGAAGCGCTAATTCGAAAGAAGGACTGCTTCGCTTATTTTTCAGACCGCGATGAGCAGGAAGTGGTGATCGATCCAGATCGGACGCTCACGTTTGAGATGACGAAATTGAGACGGAAACGGAAGGCGCGACGATGAGCAACAAGGACGAAATCACTGGCACCGTCAAATACCGTGGTAAAAGGCGGATATACGCTGCGGACTTTGAGGCCGACACGCGTGACGATTTGGTCCTTCTGTTCCCAACGAACTTCACGGCTGCGATGCCAGCGATCAAGAAAATGCCGAATATGTCTTACGAAGAGACGGCGCTATATCAGCTTAAAAAACTTGTCGATGATGAGATCGAGTCGGTCAGATCGAGATAAAGAGAGCGCGGACCCTCGCACCAGCGAGGACGGCGAAGCGCCGTCCGTCGCTATGCTTCTTTACGCTTGCTTTATGCGACTGTCCGGATTTCTGGAGCGGCACGGACGTGATTCATGCAGTTCAGCGAGCTTACCTTGACGGGTGTTCACGGCGATATGCTGTGGTCTGACGCTGGCCATAAGCGATAGCTAGTGCGTTTTCTTCACGCGAACCGGTATCCACTTCGCTCGAAAACGCTATAAGCAGGACGCTTTCGGGGGATCGGTCATGGCGTCGTCGGCGGAATTCGATATCGTTGTCTACGGTGCAAGCGGGTTCACCGGCCGGCTTGTCGCAGAATATTTTGCCGCCGAATATCGCGGCAGCGATCTGAAGTGGGCCATCGCCGGCCGCAGCCTCGACAAGCTCGCGTCGGTGCGTGACGCCATCGGCGCGCCAGGCGACTTTCCGCTGATCGCCGCGGATTCCGGCGACCCCGCATCGCTCAAAGCCATGGTTGGCCGCACGGCCTCGGTGCTGAGCACGGTCGGACCTTATCAGCTCTACGGTTCCGGTCTGGTCGCGGCCTGCGCGGCCGGCGGGACCGACTATCTCGACCTCTGCGGCGAGCCGATCTGGATGCGGCAGATGATCGACGCGCACGAGGCGGAGGCGCGCAGGAGCGGCGCGCGGATCGTGTTCTCCTGCGGCTACGATTCGCTGCCGTTCGAACTCGGCGTGTTCTTTCTCCAGGAGGCCGCGAAACAGCAGCTCGGATCGAGCGTCGCGCGGGTCAAGGGCCGCGTGCGCAAGATGAAGGGCACGTTTTCCGGCGGGACCGCCGCGAGCATGAAGGCGATCTTCGCCGCGGCCGCCAACGATCCAAGTTTGTTGCCGAAGTTGCGCGATCCCTTCGTGCTGACGCCGGGGTTTGAAGGACCGAAGCAGCCGCCGGGCAATAAGCCTCTTTTCGACGAGGACATCGGGATGTGGCTGGCGCCGTTCGTGATGGCGAACATCAACACCCGCAACGTGCACCGATCGAACTTTCTGCTCGGGTTTCCCTACGGCAGGGGTTTCGTCTACGACGAGATGATGGTCGCGGGGCCGAAGGTGACCGGCGAGGCGACCGCGAAAGCCATCATTGCCGCCAACAACAAGCTAGGCGCGCAGGGCGGTCCGAAACCCGGCGAGGGGCCATCGAAGGAGGAGCGCGAGAGCGGATATTACGATCTTCTCTTCGTCGGCATCGCGCCCGACGGGCGGCGGGTGAAGGCCGTAGTGACCGGCGATCGCGATCCCGGCTACGGATCGACCTCCAAAATGATCGCGGAATGCGCGATCTGCCTGCGGCGCGACACGCCGGACGTTACAGGCGGCTTCTGGACGCCGGGCGCTGCGATGAAGGACGCGCTGATCAAACGGCTCGTCGATCGCGCGGGGCTGACGTTCACGATCGAGGCATAGAATTTTAGCCCAGCTCTATTGCGGCGCCTGTTGAACGGGAGCCTGCCGGGCGTCGGCGGTGTACTGGTGAGATGCCGCGAACATGCCCCACATCGTGCCGAGCATCAGCCAGAAGTGACGCCAGTGATCGGTGTCGATGACGAAGCTCTCGCCGACATTTCCCAGAAACGCCGTGAAGATCGCGAGATAGGTTCGTTGCCAGGGAGTCCGGACGAAAATGTAACGAAAGCCTAGAATTACGGTGGTGAAGATCAGCGCGGGATAGCAGATGCCCGAAACCCACCCGCCCGACATGAAGGCGTTCAGATACGAGTTGTGGGTGTCCTCCGGGAAGAACCGCCTGAACTGCAGCGGGCCGATGCCGAGCGGCAGGTCCAGCGCCATCTGGAAACCGAGAATGTGCCGGCCGAAGCGGCCGAAGCGTCCTTCGTCGTAGCTCTGGTCGAAACTCGCGCGTTCCTTGAACAGGCTATCGATCGAGTCGAACGACAGCAGGATCGCCAGCAACAGCGCGATCACGGCGGCCGCGATCACCGCGGTCGTGACCAGCCGCGACCGCTGTTTCGTTGACGGACTGGTCAGGAACATCAGGGCCAGCATGAAAGCCGATGTCAGCACGAACTGGCCCCAGGCCGCGCGCGAAAAGGCCAGCAGCAGCGCAAGGCCGATGATTCCGAGCACGATGCCGCTGCGAACAGCCTTTCCGAAGCGATCCGTGACGACGGTTTGCAGCACGAACAGCGCCGGCAGGATCAGGAACGCGGAGAGCACGTTCGGGTCCTTGAAGGTGCCGCGGGCGCGGCCATAGAGCGTCAGCAGGTCGTGTTCGCCCGGCACCAGATGGAAATAGCCCGCGATGCCGGCCACCGACGCGATCACCGCGCCGAAGATCAGGCCGCGCCGCAGCAGTTCGAGCCGTGCCGCCGTGTCCTCCGAAAACACCAGCGCGAAGAAGATGACCGTGACCGCCATGTACCAGGAGGTCATGATCCAGTTCACGATCAGGGTGTTGTCCATGAGATATGCGGCGCAGACCGTATAGCCGAGGTTGACCAGAAACAGCAGAAGCATCAGCGGAACGAACGCCAGCCGCATCCGCAGGCCGGTCGCGAGGAACACGACCATCGCGACCAGGGTCGCGAATTCGTACGGGCTGGGTTCGATGTAGACGATCGCGCCGCCGGCTCCGACCAGCCACAACAGCGAGCGCTGGAGCGCTGCAATGCCCGGGGTCTGCGTCAATGGCCGGAGTGGACTGTCAACCGCTGCAGGGTACGCCATTACACTCTCGCAAACTCAACGCACGAGGATCGGATCAATAAGCGTTTTCGGATTTCAGGAGCGCCAGCGGTGTCTTCAGCAGAATGTAGGCATCGAATAACACCGACCAGTTCTCGATGTAGTAGAGATCGAACTCGACGCGCTTCTGGATCTTTTCCTCGTTGTCGATCTCGCCGCGCCAGCCGTTGACCTGCGCCCAGCCGGTGATGCCGGGCTTGACGCGGTGGCGCGCGAAATAGCCGTCCACGGTCTCGGCGAACAGGCGGCTTTGCAGTTTGCCCTGAATAGCATGCGGGCGCGGTCCGACGAGGGACAGGTTGCCCTTGAAGACAACGTTGAAGAGCTGCGGCAGCTCGTCGAGGCTTGCCTTGCGGATGATGCGTCCGACACGGGTGACGCGACTGTCGTTCCTGGTCACGACCTTCGAGGCCAGCGGATCGGCTTGATCGTGAAACAGCGAGCGGAACTTGAAGACGTCGATGCGTTCGTTGTTGAAGCCGAAGCGTTTCTGGCGGAACAGCACCGGACCCGGGCTGTCGAGCTTGACCGCGAGCGCGACCAGCGCCATCACGGGCGAGACCAGCAGCAGGATGAAAGCGCCGACCATTCTGTCGAACAGCCATTTCAGCACCAGATCCCAGTCGGTGATCGGAGCCTCGAAGACGTCGAGCATCGGGACTTCGCCGAGATAGGAATAGGCGCGCGGGCGGAAGCGAAGCTTGTTGGTGTGCGCGGACAGCCGGATATCCACCGGCAGCACCCACAGCTTCTTCAGCATCTCGAGGATGCGGGTTTCCGCGGAGATCGGCAGCGCGAACAGCACGAGATCGATCCGGGTACGCCGCGCGAATTCGAGCACGTCATCGACCTTGCCGAGCTTCGGGCTTCCGGCGCAGGTGTCGAGCGCGCGCGAGTCGTTGCGGTCGTCGAACACACCGAGAATCTCGATGTCGGAGTCGTCCTGCGCTCTCAACGCGTTGATGAGATTTTCTCCGTTCTCGTCCGAACCGACGATGACGGTGCGGCGATCGAGACGGCCGTCGCGCGCCCAGCGGCGGATGACGGCGCGCAGCAAGAGCCGCCCGGCGATCAGGCCCGCCAGGCCGACAAAGAAGAACGAGGCCAGCCAGAGCCGCGAGACGGCATCGCCAAGCTTGACGAAGAACGAGATGCCGATGAACAGCAGGAAAACAAACGCCCAGGACGAGATCATCCGCCCCATCTGCCGCAACTGGCCGCGGAAAACCTGGATGTCGTAGATGTCCGCGGCCTGGAAACAGACGACCGCGGCGGCGGCCACGGCAAGGATCGCCTCGATATAGCGCCAGTTAAAACCATCGATGCGGGCGGCGTATCCGAGATAGAGCGCGACGCCGATCAGGCTCAGCAGCACGAAGTCGGCGGCACGGACGACGCCGGTGATGACGATGGGCGAATAGGCCGGCCGCACCTTCTGATTGGTGACCGCAAGCGCCGCGGGTGATAGCCGCCGGCGGCGCTCCACCCGTACCGCAAGGCCATTGCTCGCCGCCGCATCGGTTCTCGAGCGTGCGTTGATAGGGTCCATGTCCTCAAGTCCACATCTGCGCCGCAACGACAGGATGCGGCGCCGGGCAACCGCCCTCCGGTGCGGTTTAGGGACTCAATCGGGAAGATTTGGTTGCGCAGAACGTGAAGCAGTTCAGGATGGTTAACGTTTCGCAAACGTCTCGCGATAGCCTGCCATGACGCCATCGACCATCGCTGTCTGCGAGAAATGCTGGAAGATGCGCTCGCGCAGCGATTTTGCGCTCGCGCCCGCGGCCGCGGGGTCGTCCAGCGCAGCCTTTATTGCATCCGCCATGACGCCAACGATTCCGGGGGCGAACAGCGCGCCGGTGTGGGCGTCGAAAATCTCCGGGATGCCGCCGACGTTCGCCGCGACCATGGGAATACCCGCTGCCGCCGCTTCGATCACCACGTACGGCATGGAGTCGCCGCGCGATGGCACGACCAGCAACCGGCCCTTCGAGAAGCCGTAGCGCGCTTTGACGTGTCCGATGAAGCGGACGGCCTCGCCGAGATCGAGCCGCTGGACCTGGGCTTTCAGCGCCGCGGTTTCCTCGCCGTCGCCGGCGAGGGTGAGGGTGAGGGGTCTGCCGTCGGCCCGCAATCGCGCTACCGCATCGATCAGGAGGTCGGCGCCCTTGATATGTCTGAACTCGCCGACATAGACCACGTCGGTCGCGTCGTCAGCAAGCGTGACGGGATCGAATTCGCTGGCAGTCACACCGTTGAAGACGCATTTCACGAGGCCGGCCGGGGTGCCGACGATCCGCTGATAGGTGTTCCGCGCGAAGGCGCTCTCGAACAGGAACAGGTCGGTGCGGTTCATCAGCGCGCGTTCGAGGCGGCTGTAGAACGCGCCTTTCACCGTCGCCGGCGGATAGTGCAGGGACCCGCCGTGCGGCGTGTAGACCCGGACCGTGCGTTTCGACGGCCCCTTGAGCCGCACAAAGGCGCCGGCCTTGGCGCCGTGTCCATGAAGGATATCCGGCTTCAACTTCCGTATCAGCGCGGCGAACCGCATCCACGCAAACAGGTCGGTGGGGTGAGGTTCCCGGCGGATCGGGAGGCGGTGGACACCCAGTTTCAGTCGCGGCGCGATCTCCGCGAAAGCCGCATCAGCACGCTCGCCACCGGTGAGGCTGTCGGCGACGATGCCGACGAGATGCCCGCGATCGGCCTGTCCATTCGCGACATCGAGGATGTGCCGGATAATCCCGCCAACCGGCGCGCGCACGGCGTGCAGGATACGAAGCGGTCGATCAGGCGAGGGCGTCATGCCTCAGAACCAGCGTTCGCCGACGAGGATGGTGTCGCCGGGGCTGAGCAGCGTTGCGGTGGACACGACGAGGCGGACGGTACCGCGGGCATCGGTGTGGGTGACGGTGACGCGGTCGCGTTTGGCGCGGGGCGAGAAGCCGCCGGCGATGGCGACCGCGCTCTCGACCGTCATGTTGGGCACGAACGGATACTGGCCGGGGGCGGCGACCTCGCCGAGAATGAAGAACGGCCGGTAGGCTTCGACCTCGGCGGCGACATAGGGCTGGCGGATGTAACCGCTGCGCAGCCGCGCGGCGACGGCGGCGGACAGTTCGGCCGGGGTGCGGCCGCGGGCGACGACGGCGCCGATCAGCGGCATGGTGATGCTGCCGCCGGCATCGACCAGATAACTGTTGGTGAGGCCTTCCTGGCCATAGACCACGATGCGCAGCCGGTCGCCGGCATCGAGGTGGTAGGCGGGATCGCGCGCGACGGGCGGCGGCGCAGCGGCGTAGACAACGTGCGGCGCGGCCGCAGCGGCGCGGACCGGCGGACTCCGCATGACGCGGCGAGCAGCCGGCTCTGGCGCAACGGCCTGCCGCCCGCCATAGGCCAGCGCATCGAGATCGTTATGCGGACGGACCATCGCCGCCGGCGCCGGGTGCCGCATGCACCCCGACAGCGCCAGCGCGGTCAGCAGGCACAGGGTGGCGGCGCGCGCGCTTCGCATCAGGCATTTCCATGAAATATCAAATCCATTTAAGGGCTTTTGTGGTTAACAAAGCGTAATCAAAGCCTCGCGAAGCATCGATCAATGTTGGCGTCGGCGCGCGGAGTTAACCCGACAGCAACCATAATGGACTGTAATGGTCGCACTCGGCCTGGTGGTCCGTTTCAAACATTCGCATCCGTTTCAGCGGGTCGCGAATGTCAAATACGCTCCACTAGAGCATGATCCCGAAAAGTGGAAATCGGTTTTCGGATGTGATCATGCTCAATCAAAAGGATGAGGCGAGAGTCCGATCCAACGCAGTTTGGATCAGACTCTCGGAGTCGTAAGCGTCCAGCGGGAGTATGCGATGCGGTTTGCATTATGGCGTGCCGGCAAAGATAAGACACCGGTTTCGAACACGGTATCGGCGCCAATGCCTGCTGCGCCGAGCGTCTCGCCGCCGGGCGACCTTGATTTGCGCGTCATCTGGCAGGCGCTGCTGCGCAGGAAGCGCGCAATCATCATCCCGACGCTTCTCGCCTTCGCCCTTTCGCTTCTCGTCGTCAATCTGATCACGCCCAGATACAAGTCCGAAGCCCGCATCCTGATCGACGGCCGTGAAAACGTTTTCCTGCGCCCGAATGGCGAGCGTAACGACGAGCGCAACGCGCTCGATCCCGAAGCCGTCGCCAGCCAGGTGCAACTGGTGCTGTCGCGCGATCTTGCCCGCGAGGTGATCAAGAAAAACCAGCTCGCGAAGAATCCGGAGTTCGATCCGGTGCTGCGCGGCGTGTCGCCGATCAAATCGCTGCTGGCGCTGTTCGGAATCGGCCGCGACCCGCTCCGGATGACGCCGGAAGAGCGCGTGCTGGATGCCTACTACAGCCGGCTGACCGCCTACGCCGTCGATAAATCCCGCGTGATCGTCATCGAATTCCAGTCGCGCGATCCGGAACTCGCGGCTCGCATCGCGAATTCGGTCGCCGACGGCTATCTCGTCCTGCAACTGAGCGCGCGTCAGGAGCAGGCGAAGGCCGCCGGTCAGTGGTTGTCCGGAGAAATCGACAGCTTGCGCAAGAAGGTCACGGATGCCGAATCGCGGGTCGCGGATTTCAGGTCGAAGTCCAGCCTCTTCATCGGCACCAACAACACCTCCCTGTCGAACCAGCAACTGGGTGAAATCAACACCCAACTGAATAACGCGCGTGCGCTCAAGTCCGATGCGGAATCGAAGGCACGACTGATCCGTGGGATGCTTCAGAGCGGCAAACCGATCGAGGCCTCGGAGGTTCTCAATTCGGAACTGATCCGCCGCCTGTCCGAACAGCGCGTGACGCTGCGCGCGCAACTGGCGGAGCAGTCCTCGACCCTGCTCGGTCAACATCCGCGGATCAAGGAGTTGAAGGCCCAGCTTGCGGACCTCGATCGCCAGTTGCGCGAAGAGGCCGGCAAGATATCGCGGTCGCTCGAAAACGACGCCCGTATCGCCAGCGGCCGGGTCGAGGGCCTCAGCAACAGCCTCGAGCAGTTGAAGAAGCAGGCGACGTCGTCCAATGGCGACGATGTGAAGTTGCGGGCGCTGGAGCGCGAGGCGAGGGCGCAGCGCGACCTGCTGGAATCCTATCTCGCAAAATATCGTGAAGCCACCACGCGCGAGACCATCGACGCCGCACCGTCCGATGGCCGCATTATCTCGCGCGCCTTCGTCTCGAATACGCCGGCCTACCCGAAGAAGCTGCCCATCGTCCTGATCGCGACGCTGGCGACGCTGATGCTGGCGGCCGGCACTGTTGCGACCGGCGAACTGCTGCGCATCACCGCTCCGCGGGCCCCGGCCGGGTTCGGTCCTGTCTCGCCGCAAGCCGCCGCGGCGCCGGAGCCGCGCGAGCCCCGTCCCGATCCGGCGGCGAACCTGACCGGGATCGACCGCCTCGCAGACGACCTGCGGACCGCGGGCGAGGCGGCGCGCAAGATCACGATCATGGGCACCGGCCAGAACGAGAGCATCATGCTGAGTGCGCTCGCGCTCGCGCGGCTGCTGGCGCACGGCGCCAAGGTTGTCCTGGTCGATCTGTCGCCCTCATCGCCGGTCCTGACCGCCGCCTCGGTCGATCCGGCGGCGCCGGGACTGGCCGACCTGATGCTGGGCGAGACGTCTTTCGGACAGGTGATCACCCGCGACCGGCTGTCGGCGGTCCATCTGGTCGCCGCCGGACGTTCCGATGCCGATCGTGCGCTGCTGCAATCGCCACGCCTGACGATCGCGCTCGATGCCCTGCTGCGCGTCTACGATCACGTCCTGCTCGTCGTCGGCACCGCGACCGATCTGCCGGCCAGGCTGCTGACCGATCAGGCGCGCGCGATCGTCGTTCCCGACCCGTCGATGAGCGTCGATGCGCGTGCACGATTGAGCGGGCAGCTCACGGCCATAGGCTTCGCGTCGGTGACGATGCTCGATCCGACGCCGCAGCCGGCGGACACCCAGACAGGTCCCCGCGAGGCGGCCTGATCGTCCGGCGGAGGTGATGCGTCGTCAGCGATGCAGCGCGCTGCGCAGCGCCTGCGCCATCCGTTTCAGCGCCGGCGTCTGCTTCACGAGGCGCTTGGCGCGGGCCATCGAGGACATGCCGATGGCGGCCATCCTGCCGCGTGCGGTGAGCGGCAGGTAACTGTCGAAGATCGGCTCGTCGCCCTTGCAGAACAGGCGCTTGTAGTCGTCCGATCCGATCCCGAGATCGAGCGAGGTGTAGCCGCGCTCGGCATAGTGGTCGGCGATATCGCGCATCAGGATCAGGCCGGGACTGTAGCGGGCGTTTTCCGACAGGGTGTAGGTGTTGAACATCATCGAGAAGCGGTGGTCGTCGGCGACGCCGGCAAAGATCGCGATCACCTCGGTGTCGCATTCGAGGGCGTGGATTTCGATGGCGTGGCCACCGTCCGGCAGCGGCGTCAGGCAGGCTGCGCGCAGGAAATCCTCGACGCCGGGGCTGGCGAACACGTTCGGCAGCTTCTGCGCGGCCATCCGCAGCGGCTTGATCGTGAAGAACGCATCCAGCATCCGCTTGATCTCGGTCTCGGTCGTCGCCACGCGGTAGCGGAAGCCGGGCAGAGCCTGAAGCTTGCGTTCCTTATCCTTGAGCCGGCGGCGAAACGAGCGGCTGATGTGCTCCGAAGGCGGCGCGCCCGGCACGATCGTCATCAGCGGGCAGCCGTTGGCGGAAGTCTGGCCCGGCAGCAGCGCCATCGGGTTTTGCAGGTCGCGCCAGCGCCGCGGTTGCCGCGTGAATGCCAGCACGTCGATCTTCGCGGGAAGCTCGCGGATTCCTCGAACCAGCGTGTCGAGCTCGGCCAGCGTGGCGGAGGCTGCGAAATCCCGCTGCCAGAGCGGCATGTTGAAGGTGGCGTGCTTGCCGCCCATGAATCGCGCGACGCGGACGCCGTTCTCCGCGCCGGCTGTGAGCGGCAACAGCAACAGCGGCCGCCGCTCGGCGTCGCAGGCGACGATAATGCAAGGCTGAAGATCGCTTTTGGTCCCGACGTGCCGTTGCCAGGCAGACAGAAAATCGAACCGCTGATAGGGCGTCGAGAAATGCGACGCCTCGAGGCTGCGCCAGACCGGCTCGGCCTCTCCTAGATCATGAAGGATATCGAGATGGACGATACGTCTCTCCCCTGACCGCGGCCGTGTCCTCGCCGTCTGGCTTTCGATCACAGCCGCCATGGTCATCGCTGCGCCCGTTTTTGTAATTTTGTTTCTTTCTCGCTTTGGCCGACCTTTGCATGGGATATGTCAACAAAAGGTAATGGCGAAAGGAGAGAGGAGAACCGGATCGAGGGGCGTTCGCCTGCAGCCCGCACTGGAGGCCGCGCCCGCGGTCTGCGGAATTGGGCCGCAATGGGCCTTTACGCGTCGGGTCGCGCCATCCAGCTGACGATCGGCATGGCCGGCAATACCCAGCCAAGCCCGGCGACGACATAAAAGATCGCCTGGTAGAGGCCTGACGCAGCGAGCCACGGCGTCTGCGCAACCGTCATGCCCAGCAGCGACCAGACGACGACCAGAACGAGCAGGGCGATCGTGCCGAGGAATTTTCGGGTGCGGATCCGCATACCTTAAAAATGCAACTCGTGGCTGGGCCGAGGCTTGCGCCGAAGCTGGGGTGGACTATAAAGGGCGCGAAAAATGCATTCAACCCACGGCTTTTGATGACCCGTCCGATAGTACAAAAGGGGTTCCACCTGCGCGCCGTGCGATGGTGGCTGGTGTTGATGGCGCTGCTGATCGCCGCCATGGTGCTGGTCGGGGGAGCAACCCGGCTCACCGAATCCGGCCTTTCGATCGTCGAATGGAAGCCGGTGACCGGGACGCTGCCGCCGCTCTCCCAGGAGGAGTGGTCCCAGGCCTTCGATGGCTATAAGCAGATACCGCAGTATAGCGAGATGAACGCGGGCATGACGCTCGAGCAGTTCAAGACCATCTTCTGGTGGGAGTGGAGCCATCGGCTGTTGGGACGCTTTATCGGCGTAGCTTTCCTGTTGCCGTTTCTCTGGTTTATGTGGCGCGGCATGTTGCCGTCGGATCTGAAGCGGCGGTTGTGGATCATCTTCGGTCTGGGCGGACTTCAGGGCGCTGTCGGCTGGTGGATGGTTGCGTCCGGTCTCACCAAGCTCGTCGAGGTTTCGCAGTATCGTCTCGCGACGCACCTGGTGCTGGCGTTGCTGATTTTCTCGGCGATCGTCTGGACCGTGAGGCGATTGTCGGATCGCCCGTCATTGCTGTCGCCGATGCGATTGCGAGTGACCAGCGGCATTCTGCTGGTGCTGGTGTTTGTGCAGCTCTATTTCGGAGCGCTTGTCGCAGGGCTGCGCGCCGGCAAGGTCTTCAACACCTGGCCCGACATCGACGGATCGTTTATTCCGTCCTCGGCGCGACTGTTTTTCGAACAGCCGTGGTGGCGTAATTTGTTCGACAATACGCTCACGGTTCAGTTCGAACATCGCATGATGGCTTATACACTGTTTGCGATTGCTATTTTACATGCAATCGATGCGATCGTGTCGCGGGCGGGCGCCGCCGTCGTTCGCGGGGCGCTCTGGCTGGCCGCGGCAATGACGCTACAGGCGACGCTCGGAATCCTGACCCTCCTGCACGAGGTTCCGATCCTGCTCGCGCTGGTGCATCAGGGGGTTGCGATCATCGTCCTGACGCTTGCGGTCGTTCAGGCTGAGCGGCTGATGGCCGGTAACGCCGTACGGCAACGGCAAGGCTTGGGCGTGGCGGCCGGATAGATCCGGTGACCGGAGCTTTTGTTTCCGGTTTTGGTTCATAGTTCTACACGAGATCGCAAGCCGGCTGCTCACGAGCTTGACGCCGTGATGTCGGGTCATGCTGAAGCAGGGTGTGATGTGATTAAAATCGTCACGCCGGGATTTTATGCCGGCCTAACCTCAATCGGATAAAACGCGAATTTCTGGCGCTGTACAGTTTTGCGAACGTGCGTCATGATGTCGTAGTCATGAGTCAGGATCGATAAGCCAGGAACCGCCAATCCTCCCGGTCGATGGCGAGCCTTAATCGGGGCAACGAATGGCGAGAGCTGGCAGCCTGTCCGTCCTGCTCATCACCACCTGGGCCTTCACGGTCTGCTTCGCCGTCTGGATGATGTTCAGCGTGATCGGCATTCCGATCCGCGCAGAGCTTGGGCTTGGTTCGACTGAGTTCGGTCTCCTCACAGCGACGCCCGTCCTCACCGGCGCGTTGTTTCGTTTGCCGCTGGGCATCTGGACCGACCGCTTCGGCGGACGGATCATCATGCTGCTGCTGCTGATCGGCTGCGCGATCCCGCTCTGGCTGTCGTCCTATGCGACCGCGCTGTGGCAGTTCCTGCTGCTCGGGCTGGCGCTCGGTCTTGTCGGCGCCTCGTTTTCGGTCGGCACGCCCTACGTCGCGCGCTTCTTTCCAAAAGAGCGCCGGGGTTTCGCGATGGGCTTCTTCGGCGCAGGCACGATCGGTGCGGCGCTCAACATGTTCGTCGCTCCGTGGCTGATCGAGGCCTATGGCTGGCAGATGGTGCCGAAGGTCTATGCCGTCGCGCTGCTGGTCACTGCTTTGCTTTTTTGGGTGTTGTCCAGGCCCGATCCCGGCGTCGGCGGTCCGGTGTCGTCAATGTGGCAACAACTGTCCGTGCTGCGCAATCCGCGCGTCTGGAAATACTGCCAATACTACTCGATCGTGTTCGGTGGCTTCACCGCGCTGTCGATCTGGATGCCGCAATATTTCAAGACGGAGTACGGCTTCACCATCGCGCAGGCGTCGCTGCTGGCCGCGTGCTTCTCGCTCCCCGGGGGCGCCTTTCGTGCTCTCGGCGGCTGGTTGTCGGACCGCTTCGGAGCCCACAACGTCACCTGGTGGGTGCTGTGGGCCGCCTGGGTTTGCCTGTTTCTGCTGTCCTATCCCAAGACCGACCTGATCGTGCACACGATCCGCGACCCGCTGAGCTTCCGCATCGCCTTGCCGTCGTGGTTCTTCACAATGCTCCTCTTCACGCTCGGCATCGCCTTTGCCTGCGGCATGGCTTCGACGTTCAAATACATAGGCGACGACTTCCCCGACAGCATGGGAGCGGTATCCGGCATTGTCGGCATGGCGGGCGGCCTTGGCGGCTTCCTGCTGCCGATCACGTTCGGCGCGCTCCTGGACTGGATCGGCTTCAACTCAAGCTGCTTCATGCTGCTCTACGGCATCATCTGGGTGTCGCTGACCCTCAATTATCTGACCGAAGTCCGGCGGGCACCGGTCATGGGCGAAGAAACCTGATCGTCAGCGGCGGGGCCGTCGCATTAAGTACGGAAAAAAGCGGCGGCTGTATGAGCCGTTTTCTAGAACGTTTTCGAGCGAAGCATGTCCTCGGGCTTGACCCGAGGATGGATGCCGGTTCGCGTGAAGAAAACGCGTCAATTCAAAATCATAGAGCCTCGCTTCTGATTCCATCAGAAGCGGAAAGGCTCTAGGTCATGGCCTGATCGAGGTCGGCCATCAGATCCTCCTTGTCCTCGATGCCGATCGACAGGCGGACGATGTCGGGTCCGGCGCCGGCTCTGGTCTTGGCGTCGTCGTCGAGCTGGCTATGCGTGGTCGATGCAGGGTGAATCACGAGCGAGCGGGTATCGCCAACGTTGGCGAGATGCGAGAATAACTTGAGTTTCGACACCAGATTGACGCCGGCGTCATATCCGCCCTTCAGGCTAAACGTGAACACGGCGCCAGCGCCCTTCGGCGTGTATTTGCGGGCGAGCTTGTTGTACTTGTCGCCGGGCAATCCGGCGTAGTTGACGGCCGCGACCTTGGGGTGGCTGGCCAACCATTCGGCGATCGCCTGGGAATTCTCGCAATGCTTCTGCATCCGCAACGGTAGCGTTTCGATGCCGGTCAGGATCATGAAAGCGTTGAACGGCGACAGCGCCGGGCCGAGATCGCGCAGGCCCAGCACGCGGCAGGCAATCGCGAACGCGAAGTTGCCGAACGTCTCCTGCAGCTTGATGCCGTGATATTCCGGACGCGGCTCGCTCAGCATCGGATACTTGTTGTCCCTCGACCAGTCGAACGTGCCTGCATCGACGATGATGCCGCCGAGCGAGTTGCCGTGGCCGGCGAGGAACTTTGTCAGCGACTGAACCACGATATCGGCGCCATGTTCGATCGGCCGGATCAGGTAGGGGCTCGCCATGGTATTATCGACGATCAAGGGAACACCGGCCTTGCGCGCGACGGCGGCGACGGCTTCGATATCGGTGATCGATCCTCTCGGATTGGCGATGGATTCGATGAAGATCGCCCGTGTTCGCGGCGTGACCGCTTGCTCGAACGTTTCGACGTCGTCCGGATCGGCCCACGCCACGTTCCAGCCAAAGCTCTTGAATGCGTGGGTGAACTGGTTGATCGACCCGCCATAGAGTTTGCGGGCGGCGATGACTTCGTCGCCGGGTTTCAATAACTGCTGGAGCGTGACGACCTGCGCGGCGTGCCCCGAGGCCACCGCGAGCGCGGCGGTGCCGCCTTCGAGGGCGGCAACGCGCTCCTCCAGCACGGCGTTGGTTGGATTTCCTATGCGGGTGTAGATATTGCCGAATGACTGCAATCCGAACAACGACGCCGCGTGGTCGGCATCGTTGAACACGAACGACGTGGTTTGGTAGATAGGCGTCGTGCGTGCGCCCGTGGTCGGATCGGGCTGCGCGCCGGCGTGGACGGCAAGCGTTGCAAAGCCGGGAATGCGATCGGTCATATCGTGTCCTGTTTGCTCGGTCGAAGGTCGTTCCGCTAGAGCATTTTCCAGCTAAGTGGAATCCGGTTCACGCCAAGAAAATACTCTCAATCAATAACTGTGCGTATTCTGATCGCAAAACCGGTATCCACTTTTGCGGAACATGCGCTAGCGATGCTGATGGGATCATGCGCCGCCGTCAAGGCGCTGCCGGAAACTTTGCCTGTTTCGGCATGCGGCCTTGCGGCGCGGCGAAGCTGAACGGAATCTTATGCGCTCACGCCGGACCGTTCTTGTCTTTCGCGGCCCGGTCGGCGGCGAGGGTGCTGCCGCCGCCTACGCTCACGCGGTTGAGCGACAGGCGCTGGCCATGGATCGGCATCGGCGCACGTTTCGAGCTCAGGGTCCGCGAGTTGACACCCATCCACGAGATCTCCGACGACAGACGGCCGTATTCGATCTTCGGACAGCGGTTCATCACCACCTTGATGCCGGCAGCCTCGGCTTTCGCGGCAGCCGCGTCGTCGCGCGCGCCGAGCTGCATCCAGATCACCTTCGGCGGCGGCGACAGCGTCAGCGCCTCGTCGACCACGGGCATGATGTGGATCGAGCTGCGGAAGATATCGACCATGTCGAAGGGGCGGCCGATGTCCTTGAGCGATGTGACGAAGGGCTTGCCCACCAGGCTCTTGCCGACATGGCCGGGATTGACCGGGATCATGTCGTATCCGCGTTCGGCGAGATACTTGAACGCGAAGTAACTCGGCCGCACGTTGACGGGAGACGCGCCGACCATCGCGATAGTCTTCACGCTGTCGAGAATCCCGCGGATGTAGCTGTCGTCGTAGGCATCGTGATTCATCTTGAGGTCCAAATCATTGAACTCTGCGACCGTTCAAACCACTATTGTCATTCCGAGGTGCACGGTCTTGCCGCGCAGGCCCGGAGTCCATGCGTCCGGCGAGCGGGCAGGCCTGGTGGTCATCGAATTATCCGTTTGGGCGAAACCATCTTCTTAATGTAACAGGCGACACGAGGCGAGAGCAGGGACGGAAAGACATGGCGATCGCGAGAATGAGCGTGGCTGAGCTCGAGGCGTTTCTTCACGCTGAGTTCCCCCAGGCCTTCAGGGATGGCGATATCGCAATCGAAAGCGCCGACGGCGAAACCTGCCTGCTGCGCCAGCGCTATAGCGAGCGGATGCTGCGCCCGGGCGGAACGGTCTCCGGGCCGACGTTGATGGCGCTGGCCGATTTCGCCATGTATGTGGTGCTGCTGTCGCGGATCGGCCCGGTCGGCCTCGCGGTGACTGCCAACCTCAACATCAATTTTCTGCGCAGGGGCCGCCCGGGTCAGGACGTGCTCGCCGCGGCGCGGCTGCTCAAACTCGGCAAGCGGCTGGCGGTCGGGGAAGTGACGCTGCTGTCCGGCACCTCGCCCGACCCGATCGCCCACGTGACATCCACCTATTCCATTCCGAATGCTTGAACATTTTACAGGTATTATAGAACCGTTTTTATAAGTAGTTGATTCTACAATAAAAACATTGCGTCATTGACGTTGACTGGAGATGGTCGGTTCTCTAGAACCGAACCCATTCGGTGCGTGGCACCGAGGTCTCTTTTCACGGATTTCTCACATGAAAACGTTCTCGGCAAAGCCAGCCGAAGTGACGAAGAAGTGGGTGCTGATCGACGCCAGCGGTCTGGTGGTCGGACGGCTCGCCACCCTCGTTGCGATGCGGCTGCGCGGCAAGCATCTGCCGACCTACACACCGCACGTCGATTGCGGCGACAATGTCATCATCATCAACGCCGCCAAGGTGGTTTTCACCGGCCGCAAGCGTGAAGACAAGGTCTATTACAATCACACCGGCTATATCGGCGGCATCAAGGAGCGCACGGCGAAGTCGATCCTCGAGGGTCGTTTCCCGGAACGCGTCATCGAGAAGGCCGTGGAGCGCATGATCCCGCGCGGTCCGCTCGGGCGCGTGCAGCTCGGCAACCTCCGCGTCTATGGCGGCGCAGAGCACCCGCATGAAGCCCAGCAGCCGGAAGTCGTCAATGTCGGTGCGATGAATCGCAAGAACATGAGGGCCGCATAGCGATGTCCGATACCATGCAGTCTCTCGACCAGTTGTCCGCGCTGAAGACCGCCGAGTCAGAAGCGCCGAAGCACACCAAGAAAATCGACAAGTACGGCCGCGCCTACGCCACCGGCAAGCGCAAGGACGCGGTTGCCCGCGTCTGGATCAAGCCGGGCGCCGGCAAGATTCTCGTCAATGCCCGCGAGGTCGAAGTTTACTTTGCGCGCCCGGTGCTGCGAATGATGATCCAGCAACCGCTCGTTGCCGCGGCGCGCGCCGGTCAGTACGACGTGGTGTGCACCGTCGCCGGCGGCGGCTTGTCCGGTCAGGCTGGGGCCGTGCGTCACGGCCTGTCCAAGGCGTTGACGAACTTCGAACCCGAATTGCGCGGCGTTCTCAAGAAGGGCGGCTTCCTGACCCGCGATTCCCGAGTGGTCGAGCGCAAGAAGTACGGCAAGGCGAAAGCCCGCCGCTCGTTCCAGTTCTCCAAGCGCTAATGGAGCAGATTTGACATTCGCTGCTGTTTGGCAGCGAATGTCAAAATCCGGAACTACAAGTATTGTCCTCCGGAGGAGCCGGGGGTTTTAGCGCGTATTCCGCAAAAGTGGATACCGAACACGCGCAAGTTATTGATCTAGCAGGCTGTTGAAGAAGTCTGCCACGCATCGTGGATGAAGTTGGCTTCGTCGCCGTCGTGGAAGAGAACCGATATGGCATCGCGCCTTGCCGTTCTCATGCAATACGCGTTGGCTATGATGCTGATGATGCCGCATGTCGCCTTTGCGCAAGTCGGCGCGGAGACGGCGGCCGATCCCGGACCTGCCGCCAAGACAGATCCCGTCAAGACAGATCCCGTCAAGACAGACCAAGACACGCGCGAATCGATCTGCCTGATGGTCGAATCGGCTGCGAAGGCCGAGAGCTTGCCGCTGGAATTCTTCGCGCGCGTGATCTGGCAGGAGAGCCGGTTTCAGTCCGATGCCGTTGGCCCGTTGACCCGCAGCGGCCAGCATGCGGAGGGAATCGCGCAGTTCATGCCGGGAACGGCGAGTGAGCGGCGGCTGCTCGACCCGTTCGATCCGGTGCAGGCCCTGCCGAAATCGGCCGAGTACCTGAACGAGTTGCGCGGGCAATTCGGCAATCTCGGACTGGCGGCCGCAGCCTATAATGCCGGGCCGCGCCGCGTGCAGGACTGGCTTGATGGCAAGGGATCGATGCCGACTGAGACGCGCAACTACGTTGTCGCGATCACGGGATCGCCGATCGAGGACTGGGTTGCCGCCGGCAAAAGCGGTAAACCGCCAGCGCAGCCACCGGCGACGAACTGCCGCGAGTTGATGGCGCTCCTGAAGCGCGCGCCCAATCCGTTTGTCACGGGGCTTGAACAGCACGTGAAGCTCGGTGCCGACAAGCCATGGGGCGTGCAGCTTGCTGCCGGCTTCAGCCGCGTCCGCGCCATGGCCATGTATGCACGAGCCATCAGGCGGCTCGTCGCCGTGATCGGCGACCGCGATCCAAGTCTGCTAGGCTCGGTATGGCGCAGCCGCGGCACCCGGACGTTCTATCAGGTGCGGATCGGAGCCGATACGCGCGCGGAAGCCGATGGCCTCTGCAACCGGATCAGGCGCGCCGGCGGCGCCTGTCTCGTACTGCGAAATATGCGTGTGAGAGGTTGAGTTCGGCGTTCCGCAGGGGGGTGAACTGCTGGCGGACGCCGGCCTGCGCCTTCTGGCGAGATTGGGTTATGCTTTGCGGTGAATAACGGTCCGGATCGTGATATTAGAGCGTTTTCGAGCGAAGTGGACACCGGTTCGCGTGAAGAAAACGCGTCAAATCAAAATCATAGAGCCCGCTTCTGATTCCATCACAAGCGAAAAGGCTCTAGGATGCGAGGAGCCAACGATGGTGCGGGAATACGAAGTACGAGAGGGAGAGGTCGTCGTCGATCTGCCGCCGCCGACCGACGCCGGGCTGGTGTTCATCGGCCGAATTCGCACGCCATGGACGTCTCGTCTGAAGACCCCGCGGCAGGGGCGTGAAGACGGCCCGGTTTGCCGCCTCGAGATTTTCGATCCGTGGAAGCCTGCATTGCAGGGGCTCGATCGGTATGAGAGCATCGAAGTCATCTACTGGCTGCATCTGTCGCGCCGCGACATCGTGCTCCAGACCCCCAAGAGCAGCGGCGCGACGCACGGCACTTTTTCGCTGCGTTCTCCGGTACGCCCCAATCCTCTGGGCACGTCGCTGGTGAAGCTGGTCGGCATCGAGGGATCGACGGTGCTGGTGCGCGGAATGGATTGTCTCGACGAGACGCCGCTGCTCGACATCAAGCCGAACCGTTGCCAGTTCACGCCGCTGGCGCCACCGCAGGACGGCGATTTCGAAACCGGCTGACGGTTCAGCTTTCCGCCAGCGCCGAGATCAGCAGCCTGGCGTGCTCCTCGAGCACCTTCGGGTCTTCCTTGCGGCTGGCGGGCGGCAGCAGCGCAATGCCGTCGCGGCGCGGCATCATATGCATGTGCAGGTGAAACACCACCTGGCCGCCGGCCGCTTCGTTGAATTGCTGCACGGTGATGCCGTCGGCCTTGAAGGCCTTCATACCGGCCCGAGCGATTTTATGCGTGCCGCGCGCCACATGCGCGTAGTCGTCGGGGGAGATGTCGAAAATATTGCGCGAAGGGGTTTTGGGAATCACCAGCGAGTGTCCGGGCGCGCGCGGCATGATGTCGAGAAAGGCCAGTACGTGCTCGTTCTCGTAGACCTTGTAACAGGGCAGTTCGCCCCGCAGGATTTTCGCGAAAATGTTGTTGGCGTCGTAGGCGGTCATCATCATTCCTCGAATTGCCGGCGCCCAAAGCGTCAGGAGACGCCATCGTCGCCGGTCTTGCGAAACGGTCCGGCGTCGGTTAGCTCGCGGGCCGCTTCGGCGACATAATGTCGTTCGTGCTTGAGATAGTCACCCACCGCGCGGCGCAGTGCGGGGTCGGCGATATAGTGCGCCGAATAGGTGGTCTGCGGCAGATAACCGCGCGCTATCTTGTGCTCGCCCTGCGCGCCGGCCTCCACCGTTTTCAGGCGATGACGGATCGCAAAATCGATCGCCTGATAATAGCAGACCTCGAAATGCAGGAAGGGATGATGCTCGATGGCGCCCCAGTGCCGCCCGAACAGCGTATCCGAACCGATGAAGTTGATGGCGCCGGCGATCCAGCGGCCGTCGCGGCGGGCCATGATCAGCGCAATATCCCGGCTCATGCTTTCGCCGATCAGGGAGTAGAAGGACCGGGTCAGGTAGGGCCGGCCCCACTTGCGCGATCCCGTTTCCATGTAGAATTGGAAGAAGGCGTCCCAGGTTTCTTCCGTGAGTTCATTGCCGGTGAGGACGTGGATGGTGATGCCGTTGGCCAGCGCATCGCGGCGCTCGCGGCGGATCGCCTTGCGGTGTCGCGAAGCGAGGTTGGCGAGAAAGTCCTCGAAGCTCGAATAGCCTTCGTTCCGCCAGTGGAACTGCTGGTCGGTGCGTTGGAGGAATCCGTTCCCGGCAAGAAACGTCCATTCCTCCTGGCGGGCAAAGGTGACGTGGACCGATGAGGCCTGTGTCGCATCGCAGAGGCCGACGAGGCCGCCGACCAGCGCGGCGCCCACACGCGCTTTGTCGCTGCCGGCGCGGATCAAGAGCCGCGGGCCGGTGGCCGGTGTAAACGGAACCGAGGCCAGCAGCTTGGGGTAATAGCGCCCTCCGGCGCTTTCATAGGCCTGGGCCCAGCCGTGATCGAATACATACTCGCCCTGCGAGTGCGACTTCAGATAGCACGGCACGACGCCCACGACCGCGCCGTCGAGCCGTGCGATCAAGTGGCGCGGTCTCCATCCGGTGCGCGGGCAAGCCGAATTCGATGCTTCAAGTGCCGTAAAAAAGGCGTGTGATACAAATGGGTTGTATTGCTCTCTTGCGCTTAAACAAGAATCTTGAGCCGATGAAGAAGCCGGGGCTTCATCGGACGCCAGCGACCGGTGTTGCTTGGTCGCCGGGTTGGCGCAGGCGTCCCAGTCCACGGCCGTAATCTGGCTGACGGAGTCGACGGCTTCGAGCGATATGTCGGGTGACGTCATCAAGGAGTTGAACCGGTCCAGGCCTGAGAATCAGCCACTGTACGCGGTGACCTCCGCTGTGTGCCGGTTCAGAAGTTCATTCGAACCAGCCACGCCAGAGATTGGACACGATGCCGGTGCCGTCAAGGGCTGTCGGGTCAAAGGGGTCAAATGCCCGGGTGGAAACCCTCGAAGATCATTTGATCTGCATATTTGGCGGCGCGGGCGCGCTGTTCCGGCGTGCGTACCGTCCATGTCAGTAGCGCGCATCGAAAAATGTTTCGCGCAATCCATGGGGTTATGTCCGGAAGGTCACTCACCGAGTAAGCGACAAAATGCGGCCGGGTGCGGAAGGCATGACGCAGGTGGGTCATTGCCGCGCGCTGGTTCGGCGTCGTGTCGGGCCAATCGGCTTCGGTGTAGAGGCGCTCGGCCACGATGCCGCGCGGGCGCGACGGAATCAATTCCCGCAGCGCCAGCACCTGATCCGGATCGAACGACATGCCGGCCGCAGGCCCGTTATAGCTGGACAGCACCTCGGCCATGCGCCGCACCAGCCTGCGATCGCCGTCGAAACGGCTTTTGACCTCGATCACCAGCGGCACGCGGCCGGCGACCAACCTGCAGAGATCCGCAAGCGACATCATCCTTTCGGACGTGTTTTTGAAAACGACCTGCCTGAGTTCGGCTGCGGTCTTGGTTCGCAGGGCGCCCGAACCTTCGGTCAGCCGGCCGAGTTCATCGTCATGATGAACCATGGCCTCGCCGTCGGCGGTGAGCTGGATATCGGTCTCGATGCTGAAGTTTCCGGCGATGGCGGCTCGAAACGCCCCCGGCATGCTCTCGACGATGCCGCGGGCGTCGTCGTGCAGGCCGCGGTGGGCGACCGGTCGTGCCGTCAGCCAGTCGGGCGCGCGCATCGGCGTCAGACGACCTCGAACAGGCCTTCGATTTCGACCGCCGCATCGGCGGGAAGGGAGGCGACGCCGACTGTAACGCGCGCATGGCGGCCCTTGTCGCCGAACGTCGCAACCATCAGATCCGATGCGCCGTTCAACACCTTTGGTCCATCGACGAAATCGGGAGCGGAGTTGACGAATCCGCCCAGCCTGACTACGCGGACTACCTTGTCGAGGTCGCCGAGCGCGGCCTTGACCTGCGCCAGCAGATTGAGGGCGCAGCCGCGCGCCGCGGCGCTGCCCTGTTCAACTGTGACGCCCGCGCCCAGCTTGCCCTTGGCGATCAGCTTGCCTTCGGGATTGAAGCAGAGCTGTCCGGATACGAACAACAGGTTGCCGGTGCGGACGAAGCCGACGTAATTCGCCACAGGCGATGCTGCTTCATGCAAGGTGATGCCCTGCGCCGCCAGCTTCTGCTCGATCGTTCCTGCCATGTCAGTCCCCGGTATGGATGCTCCGCCTGAATAATACCGCTCAGGCTCTCTCTATCTCGCCCATCGTCATGTCACATGCAAGCGATGGCGGGCCGGGGCGGATTTTGCGGGATACCCGGCTACGGCGCGATCAAACTATCGGGATTGGCCATCAAATCGCGGTCTGTCGTGGCGCCGCCCTAGTGGATGGAATCTAACACTTGGTGCCCGCGTCTGACGGCTCGGATAATTTTGTTGGGATCGGCAGTCCATGTGAAGGGCTTCGGTTCGGCGTTATGTTCGATTACGAAGCGATTGATTGCAGCCTGCAGGTCGACGACCGATCGGAAGATGCCGCGTTTCAGTCGTCGTTTTGTGAGTTTGGCGAAGAAGCCCTCGACGGCGTTGAGCCAGGATGCTGATGTGGGCGTGAAGTGGAAGGCCCAGCGGGGATGCCGGGCCAACCACTGGCGCACTTTCGGGTGCTTGTGGGTTGCATAGTTGTCGACGATAGCGTGGATTTGCTTTCGCGGCGGCACCTGCGCTTCGACGGCGTTGAGGAAGCGGATGAACTCCTGGTGCCGATGGCGCTGCATATTGCGGCCAATGACGGTGCCGTCGAGGACGTTGAGGGCCGCAAACAGTGTCGTCGTGCCATGACGCTTGTAGTCGTGGGTCATCGTCCCGGCGCGACCCTTCTTTATTGGCAAGCCGGGCTGGGTGCGGTCGAGCGCCTGGATTTGGCTTTTTTCATCGACCGAGAGAACGACGGCATGGGCGGGCGGATCGACATAGAGGCCGACGACATCGCGCAATTTGTCGACGAAGCGCGGGTCAGTGGAGAGCTTGAACTGTTTCACCCGGTGCGGCTGCAGCCCATGGGCGCGCCAGATGCGTTGAACGGAACTCGCGCTGATATCGACGACCTTCGCCATCATGGCCGAGGTCCAGTGGGTCGCCTCTGCTGGCGGCTCGGTCCGGGTGAGCGCCACGACGCGTTCAGCGATGCCCGACCCCAGCGGCGGAATGCGCGAGGGGCGTGTCTTATCGTGCAGGAGGCCGTCATAACCCGCCACCATGAAGCGTTCCTGCCAGCGCCACACACAGGTCTTCGACTTGCCGGTCCGGCGCATGATCTCATGGGTGCCGAAACCGTCCGCGCTCAACAGTACGATCTCGGCCCGCCAAACATGCTTGTGTGGGGTGTTGCGATTCCGCGCCAGCGCCTTCAGATGGCGGCGGTCGGCAGGCTTAAGGGTGATGAAAATTCCGGTTCGCATGCGCCAGACTCGCATGCATCCAGTCAGATGGGAATCCCATCCCGGATTCAAATGTCAGACGCGATCCACTAGTTGTGGCGCAATAGGGCAGTGACTATGCTCGGATTCGGTCACATCGAGAGACGATATGCGCGACCATTTCCATTTTTCAGCCTTGCGATTTTGGCCCGGGTTTCTGACGCTGGCCGTAGCAGCGGCGGGCCTGCCGCCACCCGGTAGCGCCGCGCACGCCGCGGCCGTTGTTCCGTTTCTCTCCCATCAGGCGCTGTACGATCTGAGCCTCCTGAAATCGCGCGGCAGCACGTCGCTCGACAGTACCCGCGGGCGAATCCTTTACAAGTTTTCCGGAAATGCCTGCGAGGGTTACACGTCGGACTTCAGGCAAGTCTCGGAAATGAATAGCGGGGAAGGCAAGACCACGCTGAGCGATCTGCAATCCACGAGCTGGGAGGATGCGGAGGGCAGGAGCTACCGTTTCAAGATCGCCACCCGCATGGACGACAGCGATCAGAGCGAGGTTGACGGCATCGCCGAGCGGACCGGTGACAAGATCACGGTGAAGCTCAAACAACCGGTCGCCAAGACGTTCACGCTCGACGGCAAGGTGGTGTTTCCGACCGAACAGATCCAGCGCATCATCGCGGCGGCGAAAGCAGGCAAATCGCTGCTCCAGTTGACCGTTTATGACGGCTCCGACAACGGAGAGAAAGTCTACAACACGCTTTCGGTTATCGGCAAACCTATTCCCGGCGATACGCCGGGGGCGTCTCCGGATCCATCGACCACCAACGGTCAGATGAAGACGCTGACGCGATGGCCCGTCACCGTCAGCTACTACGATCGTGACGCCCCGGCCAACAGTGGCGAGCAGACCCCGGTCTACGCCATGTCGTTCGAACTGTTCGAGGATGGTGTGTCGCGGGCGCTGGTGCTCGACTACAACGACTTCGTGATTTCCGGGACGCTGGGAAAATTCGACGTCAGCGACGTCAAGAACGCCAAGCCCTGCAAACGATGACGCCCCTATAAGGTAATCCTACGAACGGCTTGGCCGTTTTTACTGACGTTGTTTCTCGGGCCCGTCATAGGCTATGCCCCTGATGACCGCCGCGCTCCCGAACTTCTTGCGCAGATCGTCCATCGCTCGCTCGGCATGAGCCGAGCGGCGGTCCAGCATATCGGTGTCGTCAGCCTGCGACCCTGGCCGCAAGGCACTGACGCCTGTTCCCATCAGCCGGAAGGCGGTGCCGTCGATTTCCTTCGCCAGCATTTCGCGGGAGGTTGCGAAAATCTTCGACGCGAGCTGGGTCGGAACGGAGATTGATTGCGAACGGGTCCGTTGCCGGAAATCGGCGGTCTTCAGTTTCAGCGTGATCGTCGATCCCGCCAGTCCGCCTGTCTTCAGCCGCGACGATACCTTCTCCGATAGCCGCCAGAGGATGCGTTCGAGCGTGGCGAAGTCGCGGACGTCGGACTCGAACGTCGTCTCGCTGGAGATGGTCCTGGCGCCACGGTCCGCGATCACCCGCCGGTCGTCGATGCCGCGCGCCAGCCGCCACAATCGGCGGCCCTCGGCCGCAAATTGTTTCATCAATTCGATTTCGTCGGCGCGCTGCAAATCGCCGATGGTCCGAAAGCCGTGCTGCGACAGTCGCTCCTGGGTGGCCGGGCCGACGCCGAAAATGAAGCCGACCGGCTTGTCCGCGAGCATGATGCGCGCCTCGTCCGGATCGAGCGCCGCGAATCCGCGCGGCTTGTCGAGGTCCGAGGCAATCTTCGCGAGGAACTTGTTGCAGGACAGCCCGACCGACACCGTGATGCCGATGGTGCGCTCGACGTCGGCCGCGAACTTTGCCAGCACTTTGGCCGGAATCATGCCATGGACACGCTGGGTGCCGCCGAGGTCAAGGAAGGCCTCGTCGATCGACAGCGGTTCCACCAGCGGCGTCAGCGCCTGCATGGCGTGACGCACCTCGCGGCCGACCCGGACATATTTCGTCATGTCCGGCGCAATGACCGCGGCGGAGGGGCAGAGCGCGAGCGCCTTGAACATCGGCATGGCCGAATGCACGCCGTAGGTCCGGGCGATATAGCAGGCGGCCGATACCACGCCACGTCTGCCGCCGCCGATGATGACGGGTTTGTCCGCAAGCGCAGGATTGTCGCGTTTCTCGACGGTGGCGTAGAATGCGTCGCAATCGATATGAGCGAGGGTCAGCGTGGGCAGTGTGCGGTGGCGCACGAGCCGGGGAGAGCCGCATGTGCTGCAACGAACCGCCGCAAAGTCGGGATCGCCGAAACAATCCCGGCAAATGCACAATGGATCGCCTGGCGGCCCCTCAGTCACGGAACCTCGCGTTCCCAATGGGGATCGCCGAGCGCCTCCCGCGCGGCGGCGATCGTGGTGGGATGGTGTCCCGAGGATTCTGAGAAAGCTTTCACGGTTGCGTCGTCGCGCAGCACGAAGTCGAGCACGCCGGCAAGGAAGTGAGGATCGGAGGCGGAGGCGCGCAGGGTCTCCGGACCAATTCCGGTTTCGGCCAGAAACCGGCCCAGCCGTTCGCCGTCGCCCGCGACAAAGGAAAGTGCCTGAATGGCCACGATCTCAGCTACTTCGCGCGGGTTATGCACACGCTTTGTCATTGTGGCTGTTTGCCTTTCCGTAACCTATCGCTTCTAGTCTGGAACCATCATGCCCGAGTCCCTGAAACGTGTTCAAGCAAGTGCTAATCCGCTCGCATAAAGATCGTACTGTGCCTTAACGGCTTTGGAGCGAGTTCTGGTGCAAATCTAAATCCAGTTTGCGGATAAGTTTTGTGATGCTTGTGTATGTTTCGCTCACCAAGGTGAGCGCAGCGTCGACTGGAGGCCAGGGTGGCCAAGACGGTCCTGATCGTAGAAGACAACGAGCTCAACATGAAGCTCTTCCGCGATCTGTTGGAGGCTCATGGATATCAGACGTCGGGGACCAGCAACGGCTTCGAGGCGCTCGATCTGGTCCGCAAGCTTCGCCCCGATCTCGTTCTCATGGATATTCAGTTGCCGCAGGTGTCCGGCCTCGATGTCACGCGCTGGATCAAGGACGACCCCGAGCTGCGCGCGATTCCCGTGGTCGCGGTGACGGCATTCGCGATGAAGGGCGACGAAGAGCGTATCCGCGAGGGCGGTTGCGAGGCTTATCTGTCGAAGCCGATTTCCGTCGGCAAGTTCATCGAGACCGTCCGTCGGTTCGTGGGTTGAGGAGACAGCGGTGTCTGCGCGTGTTCTGGTCGTCGATGATATCCCCGCCAACGTCAAGCTGCTGGAAGCACGATTGTCGGCGGAGTATTTCGACGTCATGACCGCGTCCAACGGCGCGCAGGCGCTGGAGATCTGCGCGCGTGCCAAGTGCGACATCGTCCTGCTCGATATCATGATGCCGGACATGGACGGTTTTGAGGTCTGCCGCCGGCTGAAGGCCAACCCGGCAACCCATTTCATCCCCGTGGTGATGGTGACGGCGCTGGACAGTCCGTCCGACCGCGTGCGCGGGCTCGAGGCCGGCGCCGACGACTTCCTGACCAAACCGGTCTCGGACGTGGTGCTGATCGCGCGGGTCCGCTCGCTGACGCGTCTGAAGATGATGACCGACGAGCTGCGCCTGCGCGCCGTCACCTCGCTCGAAATCGGCGTGCAGGCGCCGGAGCGCGATGCGGTTGCCGACACCGGGAAGGGTGGGCGCATCCTGCTGGTCGACGATCGTGCCTCGTCGTATGAGCGGCTGGCGTCGGTGCTGAGCGCCGAACACACCGTCGATGTCGAAACCGATCCGTCCGAGGCGCTGTTTCATGCCGCCGAAAACAGTTACGATCTTCTCATTGTGTCACTCGGACTGGAGAATTTCGACGGCCTGCGCTTGTGCAGCCAGGCGCGCTCGCTGGAGCGTACACGGCACGTTCCGATCCTTGCCATCGCCGATGCCAACAGCAATACGCGATTGCTGCGTGGTCTCGAAATCGGCGTCAACGATTATCTGCTGCGACCGGTCGACAAGAACGAGTTGCTTGCCCGTTCCCGCACGCAAATCCGCCGCCGCCGTTACACCGACCACCTGCGCGACAACGTGCAGAACTCGATCGAAATGGCTGTCACCGACGGGCTGACCGGGTTGCACAACCGCCGCTACATGGAAAGTCATCTCGTTACGCTGGCCGAGCAGGCCTCGCTGCGCGGCAAGCCGCTGGCCCTGATGATGCTCGATATCGACTTCTTCAAGTCGATCAATGACGGCTATGGCCACGATGCCGGCGACGATGTGCTGCGCGAATTCGCCGTGCGAATCCGCAAATCCATCCGCGGCATCGATCTCGCCTGCCGCTACGGCGGGGAGGAGTTCGTGATCGTGATGCCGGAGACCAATTTGCACGTCGCCGGCATGGTGGCCGAACGGCTGCGCCGCTCGATCGCAGGCGAACCGTTCGCGGTTCACAAGGGTGCGAAGCGGATCGATGTGACCATCTCGATCGGACTGTCGATCCTGGAGCGGAAGGGGGAACCGGTCGCCGACGTTCTCAAGCGTGCGGATATCGCGCTCTACCGCGCCAAGCACGACGGCCGAAACCGAGTCGTGGCGCAGGCGGCATGATCCTTGGTCAAAATAAAAGCGAGATCCGAAGATCCCGCGCTAAGCTATTGAGTAGTCGCATTTCCTTGCGGTGATCCGGTTTCCACTTCACCGGGAAACGCTCTAATTCACCGTCGATCGCAGCGATCTTACTTGATCTTCGCTTCGCGGAATTCGACGTGCTTGCGCGCCACCGGGTCGTATTTTTTCTTGACCATCTTGTCGGTCATGGTGCGCGAATTCTTCTTGGCGACGTAATAGAAGCCGGTGTCGGCGCTGGAAACCAGCTTGACCTTGATGGTGACCGCCTTGGCCATGTGCAAACCCTCTGATGTCGGGAATCGGAAAGCTGGCCCAGCATCAGGCCCGCGTTGGCCGGCAAACTAGCTGCGAAATGCCCGAAGTCAAGGATTTCGAGGCTGTTGAAAGCTTGAAATCGACCCATTTCCCGCAAAGAGCCGGCTTCCGGGCCACGCATTCCCGCAATGACGCTTAAGCTACGCCCGGAAAAACATCCCTGTGCATCTTGCCGCCGTAGAAACGGAAGAACGGCAGGTCGGCATCGTGACGCAGCGGACCGGCGGCGAGACGTTTTTCGAGTTCGCCGAGCACGCTCCTGGTGATGGGATGAAGGTCGGCGAGAGGCTTTGCGTCCATCTCGATCCAGGCCAGTTCGACCAGTTCGGCGTCGGGGTGGATCACGCCATCGACGCGGTGGGCGATCGCGGATGCATCCGCGCTGAAGAAGCGGGTGTCGAACCGCCGCACATAGCCGGGCGGGGTGATGGCGCGTGCGATCAAGTGAAGGCTAGAGGGGTCTGGCAGCAATCCGGCATCGCTGAACGGTTGCCAGGCCCCGGTCAGCTTTGCGACGGCGCCCTCGGGCTTGCGTCCGAGGCAAAGTCCGGTTTCCTCGCAGGCCTCGCGGATCGCGGCGAGCGCAAGCGAGCGGGCGCGGGACGAATGGGTCTTCGGGCTGCCCTTGAGCAGGTTGGCCTCGAGTTCTTTCGGGATCGGCGCAGCGACAGGCACTTTATTGTCGGTCGTTTCGACGCTGCCGCCGGGAAAGACGAACTTACCCGGCATGAAGACCACCTTGTCATGGCGCTTGCCGAGCAGCACCCTTGGCGTGGCCGCGCTGCGGTCGATCAGGATCAGCGCGGCGGCATCCTTCGGTCGGCGATAAGGGTGACGGCTGGCCTGTTGCGGGGCGTGATGCGCCGTCTCGCTCATCGCGCTAACCGCGCAACTCGGATCACCGGGCCGAGGAGCCGGATCAGATTTGATCTTCGACAAAATTCTCGTCGAAACCGTGCATACGAAGGGCCCATTGGAGGCCGACCACCCCGCCCTTGATCGGCTGAATCAGCCATAGCGCCAATACCAGCGTCGTCGGCAGATAAATTGCCCACTGAACGACGAGCGGTGGCGAAAACCCTTTCTCGATCAGCAGCGCCAGCGGTATCACGATGTGGCCGACGACGACGATAACGAGATAGGCGGGCAGGTCGTCGGCGCGGTGCGGGGAAAAATCGAGCCCGCATTCCGAACAGTTGTCGGCGGTCTTCAGAAAGGCGCGAAAGAGCTTGCCTTTGCCGCATTTCGGGCAGCGGCCGAAAAAGCCTCTCTTCATCGCGGCCCAGAGGTGGCGCTTCTCGCCTTCCGGGGTCCAGATTGTGGCGGCTGTGCTCGCGGTGTTGGGAGGAGGCGCCGTCATGATTTGCCCTTCTTCGGTTTGCCGGCCTTGCTCTTGCCCGGCTTGCGCGATGCCTTGCGCGGTTTGCGGCCCGGATGGGCCTTTGAATGGACGCCGGGATGCCGCGTGTCCTGCGGACCGCGCTGCCCCTTCGTGTTCCGGCCGCCGCGCGCGCGGTGATCGCGTGGCCCGGCATGTCCCCCAGATAGGAGTTCGAAACGCAGGGCGCCAGCCAAGGGTAAAGCTTCTACCAGACGAACCTCGACCACGTCACCAAGCTTGTGCATGGAACCGCTGCGCGAGCCGACCAGCGCGTGGCGGGCCTCGTCGTAGTTGAAATATTCCGTGCCCAGGGACCGGATCGGGATCAACCCGTCTGCGCCGGTATCGGTCAGTTTTACGAACAGGCCCGCGCGGGTCACCCCCGAAATCCGGCCCTCGAAGATATTGCCGATGCGGTCGGCGAGGAAATGCGCGATCAGGCGGTCGGCGGTCTCGCGTTCCGCCTTCATGGCGCGGCGTTCGGTGACGGAAATCTGCGCGGCGATTTCAGCCAGCGTCTCGGGGGTCTCGGCGTCCGGCAGCGCGCCGTCGCCAAGGCCGAGCGCCCGGATCAGGGCGCGGTGCACGATCAGGTCCGCGTACCGCCTGATCGGAGAGGTGAAATGCGCGTAGCGCCGCAGGTTGAGGCCGAAGTGGCCGTAGTTCTCCGCAGAATATTCAGCCTGCGCCTGCGACCGCAGCACCACCTCGTTCACCAGCGACTCGGAGTCGTAGCCCTTGACCTGATCGAGGACGCGATTGAACAACTCGGGCCTCAGCGCGCCGCTCTTGGCGAAGGACATGTCGAGCGTTTTCAGGAACTCCCGAAGGTTGTGGACTTTCTCCACCGTCGGCTCGTCATGGACCCGATAGATCAGCGGCAGGCCCTTCTTCTCCAGCATCTCCGCGGCGGCGACGTTGGCGAGGATCATGAACTCCTCGATCAGGCGGTGAGCGTCGAGACGCTCCGGCACGACGACGCGGTCAACCGTGCCGTCCGTCTTCAGGAGAATCTTGCGCTCGGGCAGCTCGAGATCGAGCGGATCGCGCTCGTCGCGCGCACGCTTCACCAGCGTATAGGCCGCATAAAGCGGTTTCAGGATCGGTTCGAGCAGGGGGCCGGTGGCATCATCGGGGTTGCCGTCGATCGCGGCCTGCGCCTGCGCGTAGTTCAGCTTCGCCGCCGAGCGCATCAGGATGCGATGAAACGTATGCGAACGCTTGCGGCCGTCGGGACCGATCACCATGCGCACGGCCAGGGCGCCGCGCGCTTCGCCGGGCACCAGCGAGCAGAGATCGTTGGAGATGCGCTCCGGCAGCATCGGGACCACACGATCGGGGAAATAGACCGAGTTGCCGCGCGTCAGCGCATCATGATCGAGTGACGATCCAGGCCGCACGTAATAGGCGACGTCGGCGATGGCGACGGTGACAATGGCGCCGTCCTTGTTGTTTGGATCGTCGTCTGGCGCGGCGTGAACCGCGTCGTCGTGATCCTTGGCATCGGGCGGGTCGATGGTCACGAGCGGCAACGCGCGCCAGTCTTCGCGGTGCCGCAGGGTCGCGGGCTTCGCAGCCTCGGCCTCACGCAAGGCAGCCGGCGCAAACGCCTGCGGAATGTCATGGGCGTGGATCGCGATCAGGCTGACGGCCTTTTCGGTCGAGAGCGAGCCGAGCCGCTCCTTCACCTTGCCCGACGCAAGACCGAAACTGCGGGTACGCACAAGTTCGACGCTGACGAGATCACCGTCCTCCGCGCCGGCGTTGTCGGCTTTCGCGATGTTCAACTCGCGGCCGGCCTGTTTCTTGTCGACCGGCACCAGGCGGCCGCCGCCCTGAGGCAAGGCGCGATAAATGCCGAGGATACGCGCGCGGGTGTGATCGATCACCTTGATGACGCGAGCACGGAAGCGTGCGGATTCGTCGGGCTCCATCGCTTCGATGCGCAGCAGCGCGCGGTCGCCGACGCCGGCCGCGGTGCCGGGCTTGATGCGGCGCGGCACATGGATGCGGATTTTTGGAGGGGGGCCTGCTTCCTCGTCCCATTCGGTGGGCGTCGCGAGAAGTTCGCCGTCGCTATCGCGTCCGGTGATATCGGCCATCAGCGTCGGCGGCAGCGTTTCCGCCTGCTGCAGCTTGCGGCCTCGTTTGACGATCGTGCCGTCGTCCGCGAGATCGCGCAGGATTTGCTTGAGTGCGATGCGATCCGCATTCTTCAGGCCGAACTCGCGGGCGATCTCGCGTGTTCCGGCTTGGCCCGGATGGGCGCGAATGAAGGCGACGATGGTCTCGCGGTCTGGAAAACGCTTGTCGCGCAGTTTGCTCACGTCAGCCGTTCTTGCCAGCACTCTTCTTTGCGGGCGCTTTTTCAGCCTTGGCCGGCGGTTTGACTGCCGCGATCGAGCCGCGCGCCTTGCTCACCGCGGCGGACTTCGGCTTGACGGAGGCCTGTTTTGCAGCCGCCTTTTTGGCCGGCTTTGCTGCCACGGCGCCGGCCTTGCCGGTCCTTTCAGTCCCGGCGGACTTGGCCTTCTTTGCCGCGCGCTTCGGCTTGCCGCCGCCCTTGGCGGCGCGTTCGTCGATCAGCGCGATGGCCTCGGGCAGGGTGATGGTGTCCTGGGTCTTGTCGCTCGGGATGGTCGCGTTGACGCCGCCTGCCGTGACATAGGCGCCATAACGTCCGCTCTTCACCGCGACGGAACCGAGTGTCGGATGCTCGCCGAGCGGCTTGCCGGGATCGGCGCCAAAGCGCCGGCTCGGCCCCTTTGCGATTTTCTCTGCAATCAGCGTCACCGCGCGGTTGAGGCCGATGTCGAACACCTCGTCGCCGGCTTCAAGACTCGCATAGGTTTTTTCATGCCGTACGAACGGACCGAAGCGGCCTATGCCGGCGGTGATCGGCTCGCCGGTCTCCGGATGCTTACCGATCTCACGCGGCAGCGAAAGGAGCTTCACGGCGAGGTCCAGCTCCATGTCAGCGGGCGACGTGTTCTTCGGAATGCCCGCGCGTTTCGGCTTTTCGCCCTCGCCATAATCGCTGGGCTCGCCGAGCTGGATGTAGGGTCCGAAGCGGCCGGACTTCACCGTTACATCGAGACCGCTCTCCGGATCTTTGCCGAGAATGCGGTCGCCGCCGGCCTCGCCATCGGCGGCGAGGGGACGGGTGTAGCGGCATTCCGGGTAGTTGGAGCAGCCGACGAACGCGCCGAACTTTCCGGCCTTGAGGTTCAGTTTTCCGGTCCCGCAGGTGGGGCACTGGCGGGGGTCGCCGCCATCCTCGCGCGGCGCATAGATGTGCGGCCCGAGCATGTTGTCGAGCACGTCGAGCACTTCGGAAACGCGGACGTCCTTGATCTCATTGACGACGCCGATGAAGTCGTTCCAGAAATCCTTCAGGACCTGCTGCCACGACACCTCGTTATTCGAGATGCGATCGAGCTGCTCCTCGAGGTTGGCGGTGAAGTCGTATTCGACGTAGCGCGCAAAGAAATTCTCCAGGAACGCGACGACGACGCGGCCCTTGTCTTCGCCATAGAGCCGTTTCTTCTCGAGTTTGACGTAGCCGCGATCCTTGAGCACCTGCAGGATCGAGGCATAGGTCGAGGGTCGGCCGATGCCGAGCTCCTCCATGCGCTTGACCAGCGAGGCTTCCGAGAAGCGCGGTGGCGGTTCGGTGAAATGCTGGGTGACGCTGAGGTTCTCGCGCCTCAACGCTTCGCCGTCGCTCATGGCGGGAAGACGACGGCTGTCCTCGTCTTCCTCGTCGTCGCGGCCTTCCTGATATAGCGCCAGGAAGCCGTCGAACTTGATGACCTGGCCGCTGGCGCGCAGTTCCAGCACGCGCGATCCGGCCCTGGCCGCGATGTCGACGGTGGTGCGTTCCAGTTCCGCCGATTCCATCTGGCTGGCGATGGTCCGGATCCAGATCAGCTCATAGAGTCTCGCCTGATCGGCATCGAGACGCCGCTTCATGTCCGCGGGACGGCGCGACAGGTCGGTCGGGCGGATCGCCTCATGGGCTTCCTGCGCGTTCTTGGCCTTGGTCTGATACTGGCGCGGTGCGTCCGGCACGTAGGCGTTGCCATAATCCTCGCCGATCACCTTGCGCGCTTGCGTGATCGCCGAGCCGTCGATCTGCACGCCGTCGGTTCGCATGTAAGTGATGAGGCCGGTGGTCTCGCCGCCGATGTCGATGCCTTCATAGAGTCGTTGCGCGATCCGCATCGTATGCGCGGGTGCGAAGCCGAGCTTGCGGCTCGCCTCCTGCTGCAGCGTCGAAGTGGTGAATGGCGCCTGCGGATTGCGGCGCGCCGGTTTCGCCTCGACGGTCGAGACGATGAAATTGGCGGCCTCGATCGCCTTCCTGAAATCCTCGGCCTCGGCGCCGCTGCCGATATCGAGCCGCTGAATTTTCTTGCCGTCGGCGCCGACCAGGCGAGCTTCGAAGGTGTCGCCGCGCGGCGTCGCCAGGGTCGCGATCAGCGACCAGTATTCGCGCGGGACGAATTTCTCGATCTCGATCTCGCGGCTGCAGACCAGCCGCAAGGCGACCGACTGCACGCGCCCGGCCGAGCGGGCGCCGGGCAGCTTGCGCCACAACACCGGGGAGAGGGTGAAGCCGACCAGATAGTCGAGCGCACGGCGCGCCATGTAGGCGTCGACCAGCGCGCCGTCAATCTGGCGAGGATTCTTCATCGCGTCGGTGACGGCCTGCTTGGTGATGGCGTTGAAGACGACGCGCTCGATCTTCTGGTCCTTCAGCGCGCGCTTCTGCTTCAGCACCTCGAGCACATGCCAGGAGATCGCCTCGCCCTCGCGATCGGGGTCGGTGGCGAGGATGAGCTTGTCGGCGCCCTTGAGCGATTTGGCGATGTCGTTGAGTCGGCCGACGGCTTTGGGATCGACCTCCCAGATCATCTGGAAATTGGCATCCGGATCGACCGATCCGTTTTTAGCGGGGAGGTCGCGGACGTGGCCGAACGAAGCCAGCACCTCGTAGGAAGCGCCTAGATACTTGTTGATCGTCTTGGCCTTTGCAGGCGACTCAACAATGACGATATTCATGTTATTCCAATAGCTTAATGGGAAAACTCGAGGCCGGTTCCGCGAGAGATGCGCGGACGGTTTCGGGGCGAACATGGGTGCAGCACGCCCTTAAGTCAAATAGACTTGTGTGAAAACCTTCGATCTCGCTTCTCTTAAATGTTGTGTTTATAACATAATTCTACCTATAGATGTATAATCATAAAGGGTAATGGAAGCGAGCAGGTTCCACCCTGACTGTGATGAGAAGGAGTCTCCGGGATGAGGGGACGACCAGACCGGAAAGAGGATTCCCGCGACAACAGGGCCTGCGGGGGCGAATCCGCCAGTGACGGCGGTCCGGACGAGGCCGCGCGCTATCTGGCGGCGGCGGTCGCCGATCTTGGGCTGATTGCCCGGCGCCACGGTCTTGAAACTCTCGGCTATCTGCTCGACATGGCGCAGATGGAAGCCGAGGACATTGTTCTCGGGGCGGCGCGCGACCGGAGCTGAGGGGCTTCGAGCAGAACCTCGGTATATAAGTAAGCCACCGCTTGTTCTTGCGGGATACGCGCTAGTGAAATCCGGGTTGAGTCACCGGCGCGCTTCCCGGAATCGTGCGCTTCGCGGCGCTCGCATCGATCGAAATCAGATGTGCAATTTCATCGACGCCATCACTTGGCTCGGCGGTTTGCGTGACGTGGCGCGGCAGCGGAACGACGGCGTTGAGCGGAACAGCGGATTTTTCCTGGATCGCGAACACATTTTGCGCGGGCACGGGAAACGTGTCTGTGGCGGCGCCAGCAACCACCGCCGATTGGCGCGGCCATAGCGGCTCCTCCGGCAGCGGCACGGCGCCGCGCACGAAACGCCGCGAGCGGTCGAAAGCCTCGGGCAAAAGCACCAGCTGGCCATCGTGCAGATCGGAATCCGAGATCGCCGGAGCGGGGAGCGTGCCGATGTTTGCAAAACTGAAGCTCGGCACCTTGGGCCAATGCGAGATCGCGACCGTTTCCGGGGTCGGATGCAGCCGCCAGTCCTGCGGCTCGGTCGGTGTCTTCGGCAGATTGGGCGTGGCCGGCACCACGTGAACGATGCGGTAGCCGCGTTCCTTCAGCGTGCGGAGAATCCGGGGCAGTGCCGCCACCGTCCGCGCCTGGATGTCGTGCAACAGCAAAATGCCTTTACCCTTGGCTTCGATCCGGCTGATCGCGAGTTGATAGACGCGATCGGCCGAAATGTGCCGCCAGTCGTCCGCCGGAAAGTCTGCGCTCCAGACCTGAATGCCTTTCGACGCCAGATAATCCTCGACGCCCTTCGCCCGCAGCAGGCCGGGAATGCGCATGAAAGGCGCCACAGCCGCAGGATCGCCCAATGCCGCCGCTGCAGAAGCGATGCCGTCATCGATTTCCTGTCGCACTCGTTCGATCGGCATCCGGTTCATGCTGAGCGGATGGTTCTGCGAATGGGTGCCGATGGAATGACCCGCCGCCAGCACCCGGCGGAGGTCTTGCGGATAGTCGTGCGCCATCCGGCCGATCGTAAAGAAGGTCGCCTTCACGCATTCCCGAGCGAGGATATCGAGAACCTGGAGGCTATGCGGCGGCAGTGGGCCGTCGTCGAAGGTCAGCACCACCTCATGATCCCGCAGCGGCAACGTTTCCGGGTATTGCATGGTGCCGATGCGGGGATGTTCGCGCGGGTCCACGACCAGCGTCCGGGAGGTTCCGAGGGCATCGGGGTTGCCGGGACAGTTGCCGGCCCGGGCAGGAAATGTGGTGAATTCCAAGGTGGCGGCGAGCAGGCCGAGGCAAAGAATCCACTGTGGCCTCAGCCAGGCTCCGTTGAATGTCTTTGCCATTCGAAAAATACCTTCGCACCGTCCATTTTGGCCCGAAACTACCGGCCGGGCGATGAATGCAGCCTTAACCCATCGGCAATGGAGCGCTAGTGGGTTTTCGGGGTGTCGTCTGCGTTCCCATGCATGTCCGCGCCTTTCGGCTTCGGGACGACATGCACCACGCGATAGCCGTTGACGCGCAGATATTTCAGGAAATCGGGCAGCATGGCAGCGGTTTGCGCGCGGGGGTCGTGAAACAGGATGATGCCCTTCCGCGCAGCCTTCAACCGGCCGGTGATCAGTTTCAATTCATCCTGCGGGGTCATCGGCAACCAGTCGCTGGCCCAGAAATCGGCGCCGAACACAACGATTCCCCTGGCTTGCAGCATTTCGAGCAGTTCGGGCGTCGATTCGAAGTATGGAAAGCGGAAAAACGGCGTGCTGGGGACGTTCGTCGCCTTGCCGTGGAGGGCGGCTTCGTCGGCGGCGATGCCGCGGTCGATGTTGTCCCTGGCGGTTTCAAAAGTCATCGCATTGAGGTGCGGATGCGACCATGTGTGATGCCCCAGCGTATGGCCGCCCATTGTCACTTTCTTGACGAGGCCCGGCAACGCCTGCGAACTCCTGCCGACCTGGAAAAAGGTCGCGAGGACGCATTCGCGAGCGAGCGCAGCCAGAATCCGCGGCGTTGTTGCCGCAGGCCCGTCGTCGAAGGTGAGGACCACTTCCTTGTCGTCGAGCGGGAGCGTTTGAGGAAAGCTCTTGAGGCCGACACGGGGATATTTGGCGGCATCGACCTCGAGGATACGCGACGTGCCGAGCGTTCCCTGGCGCGGGCAGTCGCTGGCCCATGCCGAGGTGGTCCATGCAACAAAAACGAGAAGCGTAAGCCTCAATATGACCATGGCGCTGTTCCGGACCGGCAGTACCTCATCGTCTACACGGGTGCCGCGGCGTTTGGTATGGCCTATTCTATTGGCGATCGCCACGGCGATTGTCCTACTGTTCACCGCGTCTTAACGCACATCGCGGACCATCCACTTGAATCAGAGGTGGTCATGCAGCGCTTGCGTTTGAAAGCGGACGGACGGATCGTGGAAATCCGCGATGGGCAAGAGTTTCCGCTTGCGCCGCCCATGCCCGTCGCGAATCCCGCTTCGGATCATGTTGCAGGGTTTGCGCCGACCACAGTATCACCAGCTAGTCTACCTCCGGCTACAGTGCCTGAGGTCAGAGACCTGCGTCAGCGGGCGCGTCTGACCCAGATCGAGTTCGCGGCGCGACTGGGCGTTCCCGTTGAAACCATCCGCAACTGGGAGCAGGGCAAGCGGGCGCCGCGAGGACCCGCGCGCGCGCTTCTTGCGGTCATTGCGCACGCGCCCGAAACCGTGTTCGCTGCCCTCGACAGACATATCGCCGGCTGAACGCGTTCGGTGGTGTCGGGATTGCTGGCGCGTTGTCGCAAACGGCATAATATCCGCACAAAGGCTCAGTTTACTCTCGGCGCGATAGCCGGAGGTTGCGATGCAGTTCATTGAGGCCAATGGCGCGCGCATTCCGGCTATCGGACTGGGCACATGGGAGCTTCGCGGCCGGGCCTGCGCTCGCCTCGTCGAGCAGGCGATCAGGTTCGGCTACCGCCATATCGACACCGCGCAGATGTATGAGAACGAACGCGAAGTCGGCGAAGGCCTGCGTGCGTCCGGCATCGGTCGGGACGATGTTTTCGTCACGACCAAGGTCTGGACCACGCATTTCGCGCCCAACGATCTCGAGCGGTCCGTCAAGGAAAGCCTCAAGCAACTGCGCCTTGCGCAGATCGATCTGGTGTTGCTGCACTGGCCCAATCCGCGAGTTCCGCTGGCTGAGACGTTGAGCGCGCTTGCAAACGTCAGGCGGCTCGGCATGGCGCGTCATATCGGCGTGTCGAATTTCACCGTCGCCTTGATCGAGCAGGCGGTCGCGCTCTGTCCGGAGCCTCTGGTTTGCGATCAGGTCGAGTATCATCCGTATCTCGATCAGGCCAAGGTTCTGGAAGCGTGCCGGCGCCACGATATGGCTTTGGTCGCCTATAGCCCCGTCGCCAAGGGTCGCATCAAGAACGATGAAGCGCTGGCCCGGATCGGGGTCGCTCACGGCAAGACTGCGGCACAGGTTTGCCTGCGCTGGCTGATTCAGCAAAACGTGCCGGCTATACCGCGGACATCGCGAATAGAACGGCTGTCGGAGAACATCGAGATTTTCGACTTCACGTTGACCGATGACGAGATGGCGCGGATATCGGCAATGGGCAACGCTAACGGACGCCTGACCGATTTCGGATTCGCCCCGAAATGGGATTAGCTCGCAGGGCGCGCGCGATGCCTTGTGCTCTGTCATTGATCTTGGTCTGGAGATCACGCATGCAAGGCGCGCCTCTGCTTGCCGGCTGATTGCATGTTCTTCCTGCTCTCCAAAATAGTCGGATTTATCGCACTGCCGTCGAACGCGACCGCGCTCGTCTGCGGTCTGGGCCTGTGTCTGCTGATCATGAAACGGCGGCGCGCCGGCACGGGTTTGCTGGCGACGGGAGTGATGGCGCTGCTGATTTTCGGCTATTCACCGCTCGGCAACGTGTTGCTCCTGACATTGTCGGAGCGCTTTCCTGCATGGCATTTCGACGGCCGCGAGCCGGACGGGATCATCATCCTCGGCGGAGCCATCGAGCCCGAACTCTCGGCGGCGCGGAAGGCCGTGGAAGTCAACGGGGCCGCGGAGCGGATCATCGGCGGACTCGAATTAGCGCGGCGCTTCCCCAGGGCACGGGTCGTCTACAGCGGCGGAAGCGCAAATCTGATCGCGGATCCGGTTTCCGAAGCGCCGATCGCCGGGCGGCTGCTGGAGACTTTCGGAATATCACCCGAGCGCATCGTGCTCGAAAGCGAGTCGCGGACCACCGATGAAAATGCGCGTTTCACCCGCAAGCTGGTTTCGCCAAAGCCAGGTGAACGCTGGCTGCTGGTGACGTCGGCCTATCACATGCCGCGATCGATCGGCGTGTTTCGCAAGGCGGGCCTGGATGTCGAAGCCTATCCGGTCGATTGGCGCACGCGGGGCTGGATCGATGCGTGGACGCCGTTCGACAGGCTGAGCGCGGGCCTTGCTCGTGCCGATACCGCCGTCCACGAATGGTGCGGCCTGCTGGCCTACCGGCTGACGGGACGGAGCGATGCGTTGTTTCCGGGGCCGCGGCAGCGATAAAGAACCGTTCAGTCCAGCCGCGGCAGGCCCAGTCGGTACACGCCGCGGAAGTCCAGGGGATCGGCTGGTTTGCCTTTGCGATAGATCACGAGGCGCCCGGATTGAGCCAGTGCCACGGCCGCGCGCCGGATCGGCATCAGCAGGCGATGCCAGTCGGATTCAGCGGCAATCGCCTGTGCGAGTTCGGGAGCGCTCAGCGTCTTGGTGATGTCGCGCGTCAGAACCTTGAGAATATTGTCTTCGAGGGAGAGCGCCGGCTGCGAATCTTGTGTGGTCATGGGCTGATGCCATGACGCAATGACAGTTGCCCGGCAAGAGCAATGGTCCAATACCGTGCGTCGATTCAAAATAGCTGCATACGGAACCGAGGCCGGCCGTTATGATGGCGGCACGGGTGGCGCGGTTAACGGAAGAGATGGAATCGCAGGTGCTCATACGGTCGGCCGCGGCATCGTTTGCCGGTCACATGGCTTTGGCGGCCGGCCTGTTCTTTGCCGAGGCGCATCCATTCGACTATGTCTCGCCCGAGCCGATTGCGGTCGATATCGTATCGTCGAAGGAGATTCCTTCCCCCGCGAAGGAGGCTCTCCCGGAACCGCCGCAAACATCCTCGACCGACACGTTCGATAGTCCGGACGACAAGCCGCAGGCAGATACGGCGGATACGAAAGCGGCCACAGCCAAAGCGCAATCTACGCCGGCCCAGGCTTCGCCTGCATCCTCGGAGACTTCTCTGCCGGCACCGTCATCGAGCGCTCCCATGCCGCCCGCCTCGAAACAAGCGGCGCTCCAGCCTGCGCCGCAGCCGCGTCCTGCACCCCCGCCATCGTACAATGCGCCGGAGCCCGATATCAGCGTCAGGTATGGCGTTCTGCTCGGTCTGCCGGTGAGTGGCGTTGGCGACGGCAGTGGTGCTGCGGAAGCCACCAAGGCGGATATTCCGGCGATGGATACCGCGCAGTTCCGGCGTCATCTCAAAACCTGTTCGAAGATGCCCGCATCCGTCTCGCCCGGCGACAACATTCGCATCGTGCTGCGCGTGCCGTTCACCACCGATGGCAAAATCGCCGCGCCGCCTGCCTTGATCGAAGCCAGTGCGTCGGCGAAGGGGCCGGCCTTGATGAAGGGCGCGATCGCGGCGTTGGTGGCGTGCCAACCCTACGCGATGCTGCCGCCGGACAAATACGACGAGTGGAAGGTCCTCGATCTCAGTTTCACGCCGCGCGATTTCGTGGGCGGATAATTCGAAACAGTTGGTGCTTGTGGCATGTTTGCCGTCGCGCGCCAGTTTGCGGGCACAGGAGTGAAATCGAAATGACGCTGACGCTCGTGATCGGGAACAAGAATTATTCGTCGTGGTCGATGCGGCCCTGGCTGGCGCTCAAGGCCAGCGGCATTGCATTCGAGGAGAGATTTATTCCGCTCTACACCGGCGCCGCCGACAAACAGCGCATCCTCGATGTAACCCCCGCCGGCAAGGTCCCCGCGCTGATCGATGGTGACGTGACGGTCTGGGATTCGCTGGCGATCATCGAATACCTCGCCGAACGGTTTCCGGAGGCGGGTCTGTGGCCGGCGGACCCGGCCAGCCGCGCATACGCACGGTCGGTCTCGGCGGAAATGCATTCGGGCTTTGCAGCACTGCGAAACGAGTGTGGGATGAACCTGCATCGGCCGGTCGGTGCGAAGACGCTTTCCGACAATGCGCGCGCCGACATCGCCCGTATCCAGGAGATTTGGACGGATTGCCACCAGCAGTTCGCGAAGGCCGGGCCGTTCCTGTTCGGAGCCTTCAGTGCAGCCGATGCCATGTATGGGCCGGTGGTCCATCGCTTCCGGACCTATGCGATCGTCGTGACGCCGCCGGTGCGGGCGTACATGGATGCGATGATGTCGCTGCCGGCATTTCAGCAGTGGACCGAGCAGGGGCTCACGGAAACCTTCGTGATCGAGAAACTAGAGGCCGATTGAACGCCGCGTCCGGATGCTACGGGGCAGGCAACACCGCCGGCCGGTCGTCGGTTTCGGCGCTCGATAAAGGTCACAACCACCACTCGCGGAGTTCCGTACGCAGCAACCGCAAACGCATTTACATGACTGGAAAACCTGCAAAATCGGCAATTCCGCCATGTCGTTTATGACTGGCCAAAAGCCTTGGTCGCGTGCTATACCCGCCTAAAATCATAGCCGGCGGCGCCGTGGGGGACTGCGGACATACCGGCATGCCATTGTGTGATGGAGAAGGCGTTGAAGCATAAATATCTCGTTGGAGAAACGGTCTATTTCACCGCGAGCAACGTGGCACGGCCGGCTGCGAGCGGCACTTACGAGGTGATCCGGCTGCTTCCCACCGACGGCGACGACTGTCAGTACCGGATCAAGAATTCGGCCGAGGCTTTCGAGCGCGTCGCTAAGGAAAGTCAGCTCGCCGCCGGCTAGCGCGTTTTCGAGCGAATCGGGCTTGACCCGAGGATGGGCCGATTCGCGTGAAGAAAACGAGGCAAATCAAAATCATAGAGCCCCGGCTTCTGATTCCGTCAGAAGCGTAAAGGTTCTAGGAGAAGATTCGGCACGATCGAGCTAATGCTTGCCCTGAAACCCTCCGAGACGGACCGGTCCAGACTGATTTTGCCGCATTCCCAGTTCATTGAATAGCTGGGGAATCTGCATTTGCATTCGCCGATTGCGTTTTATGCTGGTCCCACCGTTCGGCATGAGGGACAACGCGCATGAACTGGGCGTGGGTGACATCACACGATCAACTCTGGCATTCGCCGACATTTCCGATGTGGCTGACGCTGCTGGTAGCGATATTCTTCGCGATCATTGTGCTCCTGACGCTGGTTCGCGCTGAAAAGTCGGCCGCGAACGGCGTCTTGACCATTATCGCGCTGCTCGCGATCGGAGTTGCGGGGGCCGTCACCATTCGCGGATTCGGCCCGGATGGCGGCGAGGCGTTCGGGTCGAAACATCTGTCCGCCCCGGTCAACGTCGCAATGCCTGCGTTGTCCTGCGTCGACGGCCTTGCCGGCGACGTGGTCGAGGTCGCCTGCGAGAAGGCATTGTTCGGCAAACCGGATGCGGCGGCGGCCGCCGTCTCCTACGTCGCTTCGGAAATCAGCCGATTGAGGTCGTTCGGCGATGTCGCCGCCGCCAACGGCGTCATATCGCCGGAGTTGCAGGCGCTGCGGCGGGCGATCGAGCGCGATCGTTATGGCCTGGTCGCCCATGTGCTGGTCGCCCGCGATCACTGCCAGCCATCGGACTGTGCCGCCTTCCAATCGCTGACCGACCATAGCCAGGTCGCGGCGAACATGGAGGAGCGGGTCTACGAGAAGCTGGTGATGCGCTACGCGCCATCCTGGAGCGAGCCTGCGGCAACGGCTGACGCCGCGATGCCCGGCACGCCGACGTCGGCGCTCGTGTCGGAGCCGACGGGCCATCCGACAACGATGGACTTTCCGACGGCCGCATCCATCCCGCCGGTTAACATCATGACGCCCGAGCCGCCGACAGGCGCGGCGTCACCGCCACCGCCGACTTCGGCGGCCGCGCAGACGGTTCCTAAGCCGCGTCCGGCTGCGGCCAGGAAGCCGCATGCACCCAAGCCGCACCCGGCAGAGCCCGTCCGCCTCACGCCGGCACCGTCGTCAGCGGGAGCACAGAACTAAACGATGAGAGCTGCCGCTGATATCCACCTCAATCTCGTCAAACTCGCCGTCGGCTGCGAATCCTTGAAGGAATTCAGGAACTGGATCGCCGAGCGCATGAAGCAGGCAAAACGGAACGGGCTGCCGCGCCACCATATCCACATCACCCGGATGACGCCGAAGCGCGACGAGGAATTGCTCGCGGGTGGCTCGCTCTATTGGGTCATCAAGGGTGAAATCGCCGCCCGGGAGAAACTGATCGGCATCGAGCCGTTCCGCGACGGCGACGGCATCGGTCGATGCCGTCTGGTCATGCAACCGAAGGTGATTGCTGTCAGGCCGCGTCCGATGCGTCCGTTTCAGGGGTGGCGCTATCTGTCTGCCGCCGATGCGCCGCCCGACCTCGGCAGCAATGCGGCGAGCGTTGCCGCGATGCCCGAGCCGATGCGGCGCGAGTTGCGCGATCTGGGGTTGCTGTAAAGGTAACAAACGGGGCGGTGCTTGCCGCCAGAGTCTGTTTCAAATGCGTCGAATCAGACTCTGGCCTTATCTTCTTGACTGAGCAGGATATCATCCGAAAACCGGTTCCCACTTTTCGGGATCATGCTCTAACCCGTCCTATTCGTGAGAGTGCGGTTTTTTGGTTCGATTGATGTGACTGCACATCTCCTCGGACGAGGCGCATAGGATTGCCTTCGGCTTTTCACCGCCTGACGACCGGTACTTTGCAACGCGTTTGAGGGATGGGTTGGGCGAAGGGGGCGCACGCCCCGGCGGTCAAGGACCGTGTGGCAGCAGCGAGCCCGGCAAGCTGCGGAAGAGGTCGGCTTCGGGACATGCCGCGGCGAACGCGAGGCGAATGCGGCTCGCGGTCTCGACGACCCTGGCTGCGATTTTCAAGAGACGAAGACGCAGCGTCGCGAACTCGGCAGTGGCCAATTCGCGGGCTTTGGGAATGGCGTCGCGCACGGTCAGCATCAGCCAATAAGCGGCGGTATGGAGCACGAGACGGACCTGGTTGGCGAGCGCCGAACGGCAACTGGTGCGATCGGAGGCGAGCTGCGTCTTATGCAGCTTGATCAGGTTCTCGGCCTGGCCGCGCGCGCAATACAGGCTGTCGTAGATCCACTCGGCCGAGCCGGCATCGAGGCTGGTGACGACGAAGCGGATGTCGAGGCCGAGCATCGTCGCCTCAATACGGGCGACGGTGCGCCGTTCGCGATCCCAGGACTTGGCCTTGTGGCGCGTCTCGGTATAGCCGCGCAGAACAGCCAGGTTCTCGATGGCGCGTCGGGTGCGGATGTCGTCAGCGACCTCGTCGACTTTTCTGGCGAGCGGCTTGGTGCCGGACAGGCCGAAGATGTAGTCGATGCCGTTGTTCTCGCACCACGTCATCGCCTCCGGCCGGGCATAGTGCCCGTCGCCACGGACCGTAATTCGCGTGTTGTGCCATCGCGTGCGGATGTGCCGTACCAGGCGGCGCAGATGGGCGCGCACCTCGACGCCGCCCGGCGTCTTGCCCGGCCGCAGCACGACCGCCACGGGCCGGCTCTTCTCCGTGTCGTAGACGTGGATCGGCAAGAAGCAGCGTTCGTCATAATGAGCGTTGAACAGCGAGAGCTGCTGATGACCGTGGACGACATCGCAGGTATCATCGATGTCGAGCGTGACGGATGCCGGCTCGCGCGGGTAGCTATCCATCCATGCGTCGACCAAAGTGTAGGTCAGCCGGATCACGTCGCGCAGGCGCGGAGCATTCTCCAGGCGCGACAGCGTCGGTTGGGAACACAGATCGCGACCGCTGTCCGGCAGCCGTCCGCAGGCCAGCTTGAATGCCGGATCGGACCGCAGATGATCGAGGTCGTCGGCGTCCTCGTAGCCGCAGCAGATCGCGAACATGCGAGCGCGAAACATATCGACAAGGCTGTGCACGACCCGCGTCGGGTCGCGCCGGTCCGGGAACACCCGGGCCAACTTGTCGGCCAAACCGAGACGTCGCTCGGCCGTCGCCAGAAGCATCACGCCCCCGTTCGATGTCAAGCGACCGCCATCGAAGGCAGCTGTGACTTTCTTGGCGTGAACGGCTGGAAACGAGAATGGCAGAATCGTATCATCGGTCATGGCGGGCGTGGCGTTCGCGATTGAAGGTCATGGGGTTGGCTTCGCAACCGAATCCTACGCCGCATCAGCGCTTTACACCACGCTCGCCAGCCTCTCAGGCGCACTCTCACGAATAAGACGGGCTAAACACCGATATTGTCGATCAGTCGGGTCGTTCCGATTTTTGCCGCCACCAGAAGCCGGACTGGTCCGTCCTTGATCGAGCGGACCGGAGCCAGCGTTTCAGCGTGACGCGCCTCGAAGTAATCCAGCGCGAAGCCCGCGTCTACGATCGTGCCTGCACCGTCGGCCATGACGGTTTCGAGATCGTCGCCGTTGCGCAGCCGTTTGGCGGCATCCTTCATGACGCGATGGAGTGTCGGTGCAACGGCGCGCTGCTCCGCTGACAGGTAGGCGTTGCGCGACGACATCGCGAGCCCGTCGCGTTCGCGCACGATCGGAACCCCGATGATCTTGACGCCGAGATCGAGATCGGTGGCCATTCGTGTCACCACCTTGAACTGCTGATAGTCCTTCTGGCCGAACAGGGCGACATCCGGCCGGCACTGCGCGAACAACTTACCGACGACGGTCGCGACGCCGCCGAAAAAATGCGGCCGGAAACGATCTTCAAGACCTGCCATTGCTGGTCCTTCAGTCAATATCCGGGTCGCGAAGTCCGGCGGATACATCGTGCCGACGTCCGGATTCCAGACCAGATCGACGCGCGCTTCCGCGAGTTTGGCCATATCGGCCTTCCAGGTCCGGGGATACGATCCGAAATCTTCGTGCGGCGCGAACTGGGTCGGGTTGACGAAAATCGAGACGACAACCTTTGACGCGCGCCGCTTTGCCTGACGCACCAGCGCCAGATGCCCGTCGTGAAGCGCACCCATGGTCGGCACCAAAGCGACGGTTGCCCGGCGCGCCCGCAAACCCTCCAGGGCGCGGCGCAGCGAGGGAAGGGTGCGTGCAATAGCGGGGGCGCGTGGCATTGCTGCTCGGTGGAATGGGTTTTGGGACGGGTCGCTTTCGAGCCGCAGCGGAAAGCCGACCTTATCAAGCTCGATCCGGCATCGCCAACCCGCCGCGGTCTGGTTTTCCGGGCGACCATGTTGTCGCAATTCCTGACTTTCGAGCTTGTTTTTACCTTATATGCCATGTCCGCATGACATAAAGCTCGATAAGGACCGGAGGGTTCCCGCAAGCTGAACTGGTCGGCCCTAGTTGGGGACCTGCAGGAAGAAGCCGATATTGAATCATCCGTGGTTTGCGCCACATTATGTCTTTGATCCCTTGCGAGTTCCGATGTCCCGCGATCCGGCGCCGCCGAAATTTCCCGCTAACCCGTCCGCCTTTCGGAGCACACCGTCCGGCGGAGACGCTCCGTTGCCTGACATAAAGCCGTCGGCCTCGGCCGATATCGCGGCGTTCGTCGCCAGGGCGCGGGCGATGTCGCCCTGCGCCACGGGCAGTCGAGGCAAGCTGGTGTTCGCACTCGACGCCACCATGAGCCGGCAGCCGACATGGGACATGGCCTGCTCACTCCAGGCCGACATGTTTCGCGAAGCCGCCGGCATCGGCAGCCTTGACATCCGCCTCGTCTACTATCGCGGACTCGACGAATGCCGTTCCAGCGGCTGGATATCCGACAGCGCAAAGCTGGCAAGGTTGATGGGTGCCATCGATTGCCGTGGCGGCAACACTCAAATAGGTAAAGTTCTTTCACACGCGCGCAGCGAAGCGGTGGCGTCGGGTATCAAGGCCGTCGTGTTCGTCGGCGACGCGATGGAGGAATCTGTCGACAGTCTCTGCGCGACAGCCGGCGAGTTGGGCTTGCTGAAGGTGCCCGTGTTCATGTTCCAGGAAGGACATGATGCGATTGCCGAGCCGGGGTTTCGAGAAATCGCGCGGCTGACCGGCGGCGCCTGGTGCCGGTTCGACCCCGGCGCTGCGGCTCAGTTGCGTGAATTGCTTCGCGCCGCCGCGGCCTATGCTGCGGGCGGCCGGGAAGCCCTGCAACGGCTGTCGACGACCGCCGCCGGTGCGACCCGGCTTTTGGGACAAATGAAATTAGCGCCATAATGCACCTGCGCGAACATGGGTTCGCTCCGTGTGTCGCCGTGACCGCTTTCAACAATCGCTTTCGCCGGTTGCGCCGACATACTATCTATCCGCCATGCCGATCCTGATTGCAGGCCTTCTCGCCTTCGTTTTTCTGTATTTGCTGGTTCAGCTGCTGCGGGCTGCAAACCCAGCCGTGCTGGCGCGAGCCATCAGGCTCGCCGGCGGCATCGTAGCGCTCGCGGTGGCTGCCTTTACCGGCATCAAGGGAGAACTGGTGGTTGCGCTGCCGCTCGGGATTTTCGGCGCCGGACTTTTGGGCTGGTCGCCGTCCAGCGCATCGTTCTTAGGCAGACTCTTCGGCGCGCGGACACAGCCCTCTGTGGGAAAGACGTCCCAGGTGCGTTCGCAGTTTCTCGACATGGTCCTGGATCACGACAGCGGCCGTCTCGGCGGATGGATTGTTGCCGGACCCGACGCGGGTCGCTCGCTTGACGATTTCGACCTGCCGCAGCTTGTCGCAATGATGACGAGCTTCGATGCCGAGAGCTGCGCGTTACTTGAAAGCTATCTGGACCGCAGGTTTCCCGCCTGGCGTCAGAACGCGCAAGGCGATCCGGCAGGGGGGCGAAGCCGCGCGTCGTCGGGCGGCAAAATGACGAACGAGGAGGCCTATCAGATCCTTGGCTTGCAGCCGGGGGCGGGTGGCGACGAGATCCGGCGCGCGCATCGAGGGCTCATGAAGAAACTGCATCCCGACCAGGGGGGGACGACGTACCTGGCGGCCCGTGTAAACGAGGCCAAGGACACTTTGCTTCGCACTCATCGCAGCTAACTCCAACGCCACCAAACGCTACACTGCGAGTCGCTTCTGCCTGTCTCTGTTCAACGTCCCGTTTCGCCCGCCGTTGTCCGGCGTGGTCGATCGTTGTTTTCAACTGTATCCGCCAATTCTTGACGAGTGGTTTGCGTGGTGTGGGTTTTCGGCTGCGGAGATCACGCGCGCTGAAGGTCCCGGCGCCGTCAAAAAGACGACGCGCGCAGTGCGATCAATTTTTGATCGTGATGCAGGACATATCCGAACGCTTCAGGGTACGGCACACGGCTTCGGCCTCACTCCGGTCGAGGCCGGCGAAGCGGGCGCGGTACAGCTTCTTGTTGCCTTTGGCGACGGTCTCGGTGAAGGGATCGGCCTTGCCCAGCATGCCGCGGGCGCGGCCTCGCGCCGCATCGAGACGCTCGCGCGCCTCGCGCTCGGTTTCCAGCGCGCCGACCTGGATGATCCAGCCCGAATGCGATGCCACCGGCTTCACCGCGCCGTTGTGCTGAACAGCCTGCGGTTGAACCTTGGGCGCGGAATCCGCGTTCGCCATTGTCTGCGATGTCGGGGAGGGGACGCTGGAGGCCGGCAGCACGCCAAGGATGCCCTGGCCGGTGCCGAAGTTGGCAGGCTGCGGTGGCATGTTGGCCCGCGCCACGACAGACCCTGAGGTTTCCGGTGCTCCGTCGCGAACGGCCGCGGCGGCGTTGCCTGCGACCGGCGGCAACGACGGCGCCGACCCGGCCGAGGCCAACCTGATCGATCCCGCCCTGACCTGCACCGTCTTCACGCGCACCGGCTTCATCGGTTCGGTGGAGCCGGGAACGGCGTCGATCGGCGGGGTTTCGATGACGCCGCTCGTCAGGGGAGCGGGCTCGGGTCTGGGCCGCTTCTGTGGCAGCGCGGCGGTCGAGGCTGTTACCAGCGAGTGGGTCAGGTGAGCGGGACGTTCGGTCGGCAGCGCGACCGGCTCGGGTGCAGATGCAACCTGAACGGCGCCGTCGACCTGCTTCATGCCCTTTGGCCGTGAGCGCGCCTGATCTTCGGCCACCTGCGCATTGGCGTCGGCCGTGCTGCTCTCGGTGATGGCGGCGACCGTCCGCCGCGTCGCGGCCTTGTCGAGATTGTCGGTTAGCAGTTTGCGCATGGTCGCGTCGCGCGAACCGCTGCTGCGGCCTCCGAGGACGACGCCGACCAGGTGACGATTGCCGCGCTTCAGATTGGTGACGAGATTGAAGCCGGAGGACCGGATATACCCGGTCTTGATGCCGTCGACGCCGTCGACACTGCCGAGCAGATGGTTGTGGCCGCGAATGGTGCGGCCGCGGAATGTGAACGAGGTCGTCGCGAAGTAGCGGTAATAGCGCGGGAACCGGTCCTGCAGCGCACGACCGAGCGTTGCCTGGTCCCGCGCGGTGGTGACTTGATCGTCATCGGGAAGACCCGAGGCGTTGCGATAGACCGTCCGGGTCATGCCGAGAGCACGCGCCTTCCGCGTCATCATCCTGGCGAAGTCATCTTCGTCTCCGCCGACCGCCTCGGCGATCACGACCGCCGCATCGTTTGCGGACTTCGTCACCAGGCCCTTGATGGCGTCTTCGACGCGGATGGTCTGACCGCTTCGCAGACCGAGTTTCGTCGGGTCCTGCGCCGCCGCGTGCCCTGAGACCCGCATCTCGGTATCGAGATTGATCTTGCCCGCATCCAGACGCTCGAACAGCAGATAGAGCGTCATCATCTTGGTAAGCGATGCCGGATGACGAAGGCTGTCGGGATTGGTGGACGAAAGCGTCGCGCCGGAATTGGCGTCCACTATGATCGAGGCGAACGGCGGATTGTAGCTGTGCCGCGCCTGTTGGTGTTGGCGATGGTGGTGACGGGCGCGGCGTGCGTCGGCGTGGTCGATCGTGAAAACGACGGCGGCCAGTGCCGCCAGTCCGATTGCGCCAGCTCGCAGCACGCGCGAGGAAGCCAAGGTTGTGCGAAGCATGAACTCCCCCGTCCCCATTTCGACTTTAGTCACCGGTTCGTGAGGCAAAATTGTGCCCGACCGTCTGATTCGAACGTTCAGCGCGAACCGGTCTCCAGGCGAGGTGGCAGATCAGGTTGCCGTTCTGGCTAAGAGGCTGGTTTCACGGTGTTTTTCTGATTTTCCACCGGAACGCTCACGATGCGGAAATCAGCCTAGGGGGCCGGAGTTTCCAAAAGGTTAAGCAACTCTTGATGGCACCTGCTGGATTTGCGTCGAATCGTCAGTTTGTGCAGTGCGAAAAACACTTGCATTTTATTGTGCAGTGCACTATAACTTCATGAGAGAGCCGGAAGCACCGGCTGGTAACCCGGGAGAGGAATTCATCATGATCAAGATCGAAGAGATCCAGCAGCACGGAAAAGAGCAATTCGATGCGGCGGTGGCGGCCGCGGGCAGCCTCCAGAAGGGCGTTCAGGCCATCGCCATCGCCGTCGGCGACTATACGCGGAAGTCGTTTGAAGACGGCAACGCATTCACCGAGAAGCTCGCCGGTGTGAAGTCGCTCGACAAGGCCATCGAGGTGCAGACTGAATACGCCAAGACGGCCTACGAGACGTTCGTTGTGGAGTCGCAGAAGATCGGCGAACTCTACGCCGATCTCGCCAGACAAACCTACAAACCGTTCGAGGACTTCGCCGCGAAGTTCGTTCCGGTCGCTCGCTGATATCGCGAGACTATCCTCAAATGAAAAAGCCCGGCCATCATCGGCCGTGCTTTTTCTATGGGATGCTGCGCGGTCGTTACTTCGCGATGCGGAGCTGAGAGAGCGACGCTCCGATCTGGGCGAACGCGGAAGCAATTCCGCTTGCCGTACTGGTCGGGAAGAAGCCGTCGGTCGCGCAGTTCTTCAGGACGGTGGATTCGGGATCGCCGTCGGTGTTGACCTGGATGGTGTAGATCCGCGTCCTGCGGGTCGGATCGGTCTTGCTGATCGGATCGTTTTTGATGTTGTTGCAGAGCAGGGCCTGCCGCGTGTCGACCTGTGACGACCAATCTGAGCCGTTGCCGTACCAGCGATCCTGAGTGTTCAAGCCGTCGGACAGCAGGATGATCGCGTCGGTATATTTGTATTTTTCGTCCTTGGCGGGCGCCGGGAACGGCGCCGTGGGCTGTAGCATCATCCAGGCCATTTGCATGGCGATGGCCTGATTGGTGGCGCCGTTTGCTACGAGGTTGTTGATCTTGCCCTTGAGGGTGCTGTCGTCGGTCGAACTGTCGGATTCCTTCGAGTCGTAGGCCGACGTCATCGGCAGGATCGATGACGGGCAGGTGCTATAGTTCCGTGCGAGATAGAGCGTATAAGGTGTACTTGCGACAGGCTCGTCTTTCGTCGTGTCATAGTCTCCGCTACCGGGCTTCGACACAGGGCCGCGGTCGGTTACGCAACCTTTCCAACTGCTGATGTTTTTGGGAGTCCATGTCTTACCGGCGGCGATACACGAGCTTTTCGTGTTCGGCTTGGATTTGCCGCTCCCGCTGCAGCTGCCGTAGTTGCTGCTGCTGTTGTCGTAGCTGCCGTCTTCCCATTCGAGCCAGCTTGCAGTGTTGTTATTGGCACCCACATTGACCATAACGTTGAACGGGATGATCGAAATATACACGTCGCCTTCGGCCGTAGCGGACGCCTTGAGAGTATCAATCAGCTTTTTGGCCGCGATCTTCATTTGGACAAGTTTGCCGGCGCTGGACATTGAACCGGTGACGTCCAGCGCCATGGCGACGCGGAGCTTGGTGTTGCCCCAGGTCGCTGTCGAGTTTGTTTTGAAGCTGATCTGAGGAAAGCCCACCACCTTCATGAAGTCGGTCTGCACGTTTCCCGAGCCGGACAGGACGACGGTCGCCGGCGTCCCGTTGTTATAGGGCGTGTATACGGCGCTGACAGAAGCGCCCTGGGCATCCGTGTTGTGATACAGCGCATTGAAGTATTTCTGTGCCGCCGCAGTTACCTGATCCGCTGTCATCTGTGGGCTCGCCGCGTTGGCGTCCTTGGCAACCATTAGGGCAGCCGAATCCATTGCCGCCTGCATCGACGAGCGCGCTGCATTCGCCCGCGTATAGTCGACGGCGGCTCCGACGAAGCCGAGCATCGGCAGGAGAGCGATCGCAAAAATCGGTGCGATATTACCCCGTAAATCTTGGCCAAAACGGACGGCCGAACTGCGTATCCGTTCGCGAATTGACGTAGCAGACATGGCTGTCACCGATCCGTTGGTTTCAGCCGGCATGTCGAGCCGCAGGGCTAAACGGGTGGTAAAGTCGTCCTGAGAAAGCAGGTAAATAGCCGCATAAATTGAGGGGATACGCCGAAAGACTGCCGCCGTCGTCAACGGAGCTTAAATGGCCGCATCGGACATTCTCTTAAGGCGGGAGGACCTGGTTAACCATCGGCTCGATGGTCGGGCCGCGGGCAAAGTCCGTTTCGGGAGCAATTTACGATCTTGCGGACAGCCGAATACAGACCCATACTTAAGCCGTCCGGACCAGCCGACGACCGACCTGGACAGGCGGCCGTGAAAACTTGCCTGGATTGATACGACCGCGTGGCTACTTTGCCCGCTGTCGTTCATCCTGCGGAGATATTGAACGCTTGAGCCATGTTGAAGCTGCCTGCCATTCAAACATCTGGGAGTTCCGTGCTGCTGGTGGAGGATATCCGTTCAGCGCCTGCACCGAGAATGGGTAACGACGAAGATCGCACCGACGGGCGGGGCGATCCGGCCGCTTCGGTCATCACCAAAGTCAAACCGAAGACCAAGCGTCCCAATCTCTACCGCGTGCTGATATTGAACGACGATTACACTCCGATGGAGTTCGTCGTTCACGTCCTCGAGAAGTTCTTTCAGAAGGATGTGGAGGCCGCCACCGAGATCATGCTGCACGTCCACCATCACGGTATAGGCGAATGCGGCGTGTTCACCTACGAGATCGCCGAGACCAAGGTGACGCAGGTGATGGATTTCGCGCGCAAGCACCAGCATCCGCTGCAATGCGTGATGGAAAAAAAATAGCTGCACCATTCGGCGAAATCGGAACGGGATCTTGCGCCAACGGGTCTTGCAGGCTCCCGGATTTGGCTGGCGCGAATCCGCGCGTGGTTCATCCATGCCTCTGCGAGATTCGGACGAGATTCGGAACAGGATGACGCGATTTCTGCTCTGAATCGACCCTTCCCCCGGGATAGTGTATTACTATATTGTTGACGAAGGTTGTTGTTGCCTGACCGGGCGATGGCGATCATGATGGCCAAGAGACTGCAGAGGACGCGGAATGCCAACTTTTTCTCAAAGCCTGGAACAATCCCTGCATAGGGCGCTCGCAATCGCGAATGAGCGGCATCACCAATATGCTACGCTTGAGCACCTTTTGCTGTCGCTGGTCGACGATTCGGATGCGGCCGCTGTGATGCGGGCTTGCAGCGTCGATCTCGACAAGCTGCGCGGCAGCCTGGTGAACTATCTCGAAACCGAATTCGAGAATCTGGTGGCGGCGGACGCCGCCGACGACGCCAAGCCGACGGCCGGTTTCCAGCGCGTGATCCAGCGTGCGGTGATCCACGTGCAGTCGTCCGGCCGAGAAGAGGTAACGGGCGCCAACGTGCTGATCGCGATCTTCGCGGAGCGCGAAAGTCATGCCGCCTACTTCCTGCAGGAGCAGGATATGACGCGCTATGACGCGGTGAATTACATCAGCCATGGCATAGCCAAACGTCCGGGCGTTTCCGAAGCGCGTCCGGTGCGCGGCGTCGACGAGGAGACCGAATCGAAGAGCGGCGGCGACGACGCCAAGAAGAAGGGCGACGCGCTCGAGACTTATTGCGTCAACCTGAACAAGAAGGCGCGAGACGGTAAGATCGACCCGGTGATCGGGCGACACGCCGAGATCAACAGAGCGATTCAGGTGCTGTGCCGCCGGCAGAAGAACAATCCGCTCTTTGTCGGCGATGCCGGCGTCGGCAAGACCGCGATCGCGGAAGGGCTGGCCAAGCGCATCGTTGACAGCGAAGTTCCCGAGGTGCTGTCGGCCTCGACCGTTTTCTCGCTCGACATGGGGACGCTGCTGGCCGGCACCCGCTATCGCGGCGATTTCGAAGAGCGGTTGAAGCAGGTGCTCAAGGAACTCGAAGCGCACCCGAATGCGATTCTGTTCATCGATGAGATCCACACGGTGATCGGCGCCGGTGCCACCTCCGGCGGCGCGATGGACGCGTCCAATCTGCTCAAGCCCGCGCTGGCGTCGGGGACGATCCGCTGCATGGGTTCGACGACCTACAAGGAATACCGGCAGCACTTCGAGAAGGATCGCGCGCTGGTGCGCCGGTTCCAGAAGATCGACGTCAACGAGCCGTCGGTCGAGGATGCCATCGCTATCCTGAAGGGCCTCAAGCCGTATTTCGAGGACTACCACAAGCTGAAATATACCAACGACGCGATCGAAGCGGCGGTGCAGTTGTCGTCGCGCTATATTCACGACCGCAAGCTGCCCGACAAGGCGATCGACGTGATCGACGAGTCCGGCGCGGCGCAGATGCTGGTTTCCGAGAACAGGCGTAAGAAGACGATCGGCATCAAGGAAATCGAGACCACGATCGCGGCCATGGCTCGGATACCGCCCAAGAGCATGTCGAAGGACGATGCCGAGGTCCTCAAGCATCTCGAGCAGACGCTCAAGCGCGTCGTGTTCGGACAGGATCTCGCGATCGAAGCCCTGACGGCGGCGATCAAGCTCGCGCGCGCCGGCTTGCGCGAGCCGGAAAAGCCGATCGGCTCCTACCTGTTCTCCGGCCCGACCGGCGTCGGCAAGACTGAGGTCGCGAAACAGCTCGCGGCGGCGATGGGCGTCGAACTGCTGCGTTTCGATATGTCCGAATACATGGAGCGGCATACCGTTTCGCGGCTGATCGGCGCGCCTCCGGGCTATGTCGGGTTCGATCAGGGCGGCCTGCTGACCGATGGCGTCGATCAGCATCCGCATTGTGTGGTGCTGCTCGATGAAATCGAGAAGGCGCACCCCGATGTCTACAATGTGCTGCTGCAGATTATGGATCACGGCCGGCTCACCGATCACCACGGCAAGCAGGTCAACTTCCGTAACGTGATCCTGATCATGACCACCAATGCCGGCGCCTCCGACATGGCCAAGGCTGCATTCGGCTTCACGCGCAGCAAGCGGGAAGGGGATGATCACGAAGCGATCAACCGCCAGTTCTCGCCTGAATTCCGCAACCGGCTCGATGCCACCGTCTCGTTCGGCCATCTCAGCACGGACGTCATCGGCATGGTGGTCGAGAAGTTCGTGCTACAGCTCGAAGCCCAGCTTGCGGATCGTTTTGTGACGATCGAACTATCCGAGCCGGCCAAGGCCTGGCTGGTCCAGCATGGCTACGACGAGCAGATGGGCGCCCGGCCGATGGCGCGGGTGATCCAGGAGCACATCAAGAAGCCGCTGGCGGACGAAGTGCTGTTTGGCAAGCTCAAGGGCGGCGGCCATGTCCGCGTCGTTCTGGTCAAGGACGAAGCGGTCGCCGGCGTCGATCTCGAAAAGATCGGTTTTGAGTTCCTCGAGGGGCCGGTCACGCCCAAGCCCGAAAAACTTCCGGGTGCCCGCAGGCGGCCCCCGCCTCGCAAGCCGAAGTCCGGCGGTATCTCGAAGGAACCGCTCAAGGTCTGAGGGTAACCGCAAAGAATCAAACGGCCGGCACTTCAAGTGCCGGCCGTTTTGCTTTGTGGACAGGTGCGGCCGCTGAAGCGGATCGGATGTCGGAATCGGACCACGATAGCGTTTTCAAGCAAAGCATGTCCTCGGGCTTGACCCGAGGATGGATTACCTGTTCGCGTGAAGAAAACGCGTCAATTTTCGCTTCCGATGTTATGGGAAGCGAAAAGGTTCGAGCGTCGTTCGCGCCGCCGGATTCACTTCTCCTCGGCGGTCTGCTCGCCCCCGGCTTCGGCGACATCGTCGGGCTCTGCTTCCGGATCGAAGAATTCGCCGGCGGCGGCGATCGCCTCCGCTGCGGCATCGCGATCCTCCCGTCGGGTGCTGATATCCTCGCCGCGCTTGATGCGCTCGGCTTCGTCGGCGCTGCGGGCGACGGTCACCATGACATGGGCTTCCACCTCCGGATGGACCGCGACCGTCAGCTTCTGCTGACCGATCGTCTTGATCGGCGCATCGAGCCAGACCTGTGGGCGGCTGACAGTGATGCCGTCCTCGGCCAGCGCGGCCACGATGTCGCGTACCGTGACCGAGCCAAATAGCTGACCGGTCTCGGACGCCTGGCGGATGATGACGATGTCGCGGCCGTCGATCTTCTCGGCGACTTTGGCGGCTTCGCCCTTGGCCTTGATGTTGTTGATTTCAAGTTCGGCTTTCATGCCGTCGTATTTGGTTCGATTCTCGGCGGTCGCACGCAGGGCCTTGCCGCGTTTGAGAAGGAAGTTGCGGGCGAAACCGTGCTTCACCTTCACGACATCGCCCATCTGGCCGAGCTTGGCCACGCGTTCCAGCAGAATGACTTCCATGTTCGATCCCCTTGTTCGGAGTTGAGCGGGTTTGCGTTGAATTCACGATTTAGGTGCGAGCGGCGGAGGCATGTGCCGTTGCAGGTAGCGTTGGCGAAATCCGAAAATCGCGTCGCCGATGCCGATGCCGACCATCGTGATGAGGGGCCAGACGAACACCAGCACGACGGCGTAGATGCAGGCGAGCCACAGCGTGCGGCCGCGTTGCGCGAGCGTGATCGTGTGCAGTACGGCGAAACCCACGAGCGCATACGCCATCATCAGGCACGCGGTGACGATCTGGGCCAGCATGGCCGGCAGTCCGCCGACGAAGCACAGCGCCAGAGCCACGGTCGTCGCAACCAGCGCCATTGGCGGGAGCGTTGTTGTTTTCATATCAGGCCAGGGGCGTCGCAGCCGGCCAGAGGTGGCGGTGACCTTGGCCGCGAGCCACACGTTGAGCGTCAGCGTCGTCATCGCGATCGTTGCGGCTGCGGCGGGAGCGATGGCCACAAACGCATCGACGAACTCCGAGCTGCGATCGCGTGACGCCGCATCCTGCACATTGACAATGTGCTGCAATCCGCGGCGCAGCGTATCCGCAATCGTCGATGCGTCGGAACCGAGCGTGAGCAGCGCGGCGGTCGTGGTCAGGGCGGCGAAGCACGCGATCCAGATCAGAATGCGTCCGAGTGGATACCAGTCAACAGGCGGCGGCCCGGCCGGAGCCGCGCCGGTGCCGTGCTGCGGCGCATCGGCCGTGACAGGGCGGCCGAGCAGGACCAGGTGCCCGAGCCACCACGCCGGTAGTGCGACGGTCAACACGAAGGCGGCGGAATAGGACGGGCCGAAGATGCCGCCGAGCCCGGCGCCGGCCAGAGCGCCGCCGATCGCCGCGCAGGTCGGTCCCCATCCCATCGCCGCGACCATCAGCGGCAGTGGGGCCAGATAGAACAGCAGCAGTGAGACGAGCGCTCCCGAAATGATCGAGGCGAACATCAGCGCCGACGCGCAGCCGGCTGCAACTGCAATGAGAAGGTTTCTGATCATCAGCTGTCCCGCTCCTTTCGAGCGGTTAGATTGCGGTCAGCGAAATATCGCAGCCGAACCAACTATTTAGAGTTCTGAGGGGGTGGTCCGTACCAGTTACCGTACCAGAAACACCCCTGAAATGTTCATGGCCCCCTACGGGGCCATGGCGGCTTGTAGGGCATCTTGCCCGGCGGATCAACTTCATTGGCGGAGGTACAGGCGAGGGTTTCTACGCGCGGACGCATGCGCAGTCCGATTCAAATATTGACGGAGCCAGACCCAAAGAAGTAACGGGAACGTCACTGAACGCGGCAGGACGGTCATTTCCACCGAGCAACTGACCTGCTCAAAATGCTGGCGAGCTGAAGCCGCCGGACTAATCCTCTGAAGTTTTGATCCGATTGTTGGTCCACACTCCTGATTTGTTAGGAACTGTACTAAATTAGCGACGTTATAGCCTCATCATCGACCGTCCCCTGGTAACCATCGATGACTGAGAGCAGCGGCTCCCGCCAAGCGGAGCGGATCGATGTGCAGTAAATGCGAAAATCTGCGTCAAACGATTGCCCGCATTCGCGGGTTTCTAGTGGATCTAACAGATCCGAGCAGCATCTGCCTGACTAAGGCAGACATGCACGCCTTCGAAGAAAAACTGGCTGTGTTGGTCGTCGAGCACCAACATGCGCTGAAGTAAGGCCGCCTCAGCGGGCCGGCCTCTTTCGTCGCATCCTTAACGTCCGAACGTCTGCGCGGCGCCGAGCAAGGTGTCGAAGGTTCCCGGCATGACGTGCCGGTACGTCTTCCGGATCGTGGCGACGGATACCCCGCAATAAAGGCTCACCGTCTCAATATCGACGGCCCGGCCGGTCCGCCGGTCCGGCGTCAGATACCAGGTGATCGCCGTGTGCCGGAGGGTATGGCGCAGAATCTTACGCTCCTTCACGTCCGTGTCGAGCCCTGCCGCCTTTACGGTCGTGGCCCACGCCTCTTTAACGACCGACACCGGCCGGCCCTGCCATTCGATCACCGAATGCTCTGAGATACCCAGGCGCTTCCAGCGGCGCATGTGAGCCAGCAGCCGCGGCGGCAGCGGAACTGTCGGCTGCTTTTTGCTGGTCGCCTCCTTGTTGTCCGGCTTCCGTTTGAAGATGCCGCTGTCGAGATCGACATAGCCGCGGCCGATCGTCGGCATCACCGCTGCGTTGCAGATGTCGCCATTCCGACTGCCGGTGTAGATGCCCACCAGGATATAGCGGGCGACATGGCGGGCGGTGAGCTGGCCGCGCCGGCCGAACCCGTTCGACTTCTGCCGCGCGCGCCAGGCTGCCCAGATCAAGCGGGCAGCCTCGTCCCGGGTCAGCCAGCGCTCGCGCGCCTTCGACGGCGCCGGCAGCACCGGCCGGAATTTGGCCTGCACCCCGCCGACCTTGTGCTTGATGTGCCGGTTGATCGCGGCGGCGAGGATCTTCAGATCTCGGTAGGCGGCGCTTGGGGCGGGCAGGTCGGTCCCGACCACAATCCGCTTCTCGCCGACCTTTTTCATGACTGAGGCGTTGCGCTGCGCGGCGTATTCTTGCTGCAACTCGCCATCGAGGTCGCCTACAGTGCGGTCACCAAACCAGTTTCCCATGTTCTGGCAAACGGTGATCAATTCGCGCTTGCGGTGCGCCGGCATTGATGAAGCCGCGATGCGCATAATCTCGACAGCGAGGGCATCCGCTATCTTGATGCTATTCGGATCACTTTGGCTGATCGCTTTTTGCGGGTTGTGCTTTTTGAGGATGTAGGCCGCAAGTTTTCTTTCAGCCCCTCCGCGATCGCGTTCATCGCAGCCAGTGCCGAGGGTCCGTTGTCCGTCTCGGATGACCCAGGTTGGATGCCGGTCGCTGGATCTTTGGAGGGCAAGTCGGGGGCCTTTGCTGGGACGCGGCATAACGCTCTCATTTCCTCAATCGCCGACAGGGTGACGAAATACTTTCCGGCGATCTTTTCGTGTGCGAGCTTTTTCGCGACAACCAGCCGCCGCAACGAAGCCGCGGTCATCGACCCGCCAGGGAAGCCCAGTTCGGCCGCTACCTCAAGCCTCAGGGGCGTGGTTGGCGTGACAGTCTCGGGTGCCGGAAAATTCATGTCCGCTATCCACAGGCCCTACGACCAATCCCCCCGGACTCCGGGACCGGGGAGGGGGATAGTCGCGGATCGCGGGCCGGCCATGCGTACAGCATCAGATGGTTCCATGGAGGCGTTGTGGACCGTCCGGCGACAACACCTTGGCAATTCCCCGGAGGCAATCGCATGCGAGTTCATCGAACTCACACCCATCGTAAAACTCCAGGAGGTAGAAGATCAGCGCTGACGCTGCTTTCGCGGTGCGCGGCGGCTCATCAATGAACGACTGGATGATATTCCAACGTTCCTTGACGAAGGCTTTGATTTGCCGGTCGATCTGGTAGACACCCGCCGCCTTGTTCCAGCGCAGGCACTCAGCCTTCCGTTCCCGGTAGCGACGCTTGGCATCCAGATACTCTCGCTCGACGACATCCGCAGGCATGCCCTGGTCAAAGAACTCGCGGCGCGCCCTCTTGATCTCATCGCCACCGATGGCGGAATAGTAATGCCACGCGATGAGGGCGAGGGGCCGCTTACCGTAAATCTGCTGCGCTGCTGCGATGGTCTGATCTTCCGCCTCCGAGAGAGCCAGGACCTGTTCGCCAAGAACCTTGTGACGACGGATGCGGTCGAACGTGGTGTCCTTAAGAGGCGGCGAAGACGTCGGAATGGCTTTGCTGGGACTGGAAAAAGGAAGCTGCAGCATGATCAGCGCCCCACATTCTCAGTGTCGATTTTGAGGGACTTCAAGACCGATCGAGCGCGTGAAGTCAGGCTAACGGAATCCAGAAAAACGTCAGTTCGTTTGCGCGTCCCTGTTTTGAGGGCCTTGTGCACCGCGTCATCGAATAAAACGTATTGCAGCGCATATTGTGGATCGCCATAGAGCTCGCAGCTCAGAGTGAAAAGTTCCTCGATTAGAAAAGACTGATATCGCTGTAGTAACCCCGCGCGCGTTAACCGCCGTCCCTTTGAGGCTTTACCCGGAATCTTCTTCGGTTGCCGAAAAGCCGTGGCGCGCTTCAGGTTGGCCGCGATTTTCCGAAACTGAGTTGCATCAACCGCTTCCTCGATGCTGTCGGTCTCGAGACAGTCAAGGTAGTCCACGACAGCCTGCACTTGCCATGCAACGTCAGAAGCCGAGTTGCACTCAGCATTCACAATGGCGTCGAAAATCTGATTGAAGGGCGTCATCGCAGCAGCCAGATCAGCTTCGGAATATTCGCCCGCTGTGAGCGCATCCGCTGTGATCCCGTCCACTTTCGCTCTGGCCTTTTTCAGCCAATAGACCAGCATCGGAATGGGCTGGTTGTTCAGGTCGAAGCCAGCCGGCGTTGTGCCGAAGATCGCATCGACTGCATCGACACCGGCCGGTTTGGCGACTTGCGGACAAGGGACAGTCTCAGCCGGTCTTTGTGGAAGCTGAAGCATTGCTGTTCTCCGATCGGACGCGCCGATCACGCTCCGCAGAAGATTGCGGACCAGAGTGCGGCGGTTGAAATGAAGAGGGCGATGGCGACGATCAACGCGGCGCCCTTGTGGGAGGTTTCCACCGACGGTGTAAACCTGCTGACGCCCCTTGCACCCAGAAGCTCCATCCTGCGCTTATCGACAGGAGCGCTATTGCCGACCGTGGACCAAACAAGCTCGGTAAAATTCGCGACGCGCCTATTGAGCATCGATCTGCTCCACGAGCGCGCGGAAGATGTTGGCGCAGTCCCGAACCGCGCGGATATTCGACGCCTGGCTGTCATCCCGTTCGCGCAGGCCGGTGGTCGCGAGGTTGATGTTTGCGTCGGTCGCCCATTCCACGAATGCACGCGCCGTGCCATAGACGTGGGTCCATGCAGCGTCTGCCGGTGTCGGCGGCACATACAGCGGGTTCTTTCGGGACGGCGTTCTACGGCGTCTAAGGCCGCACATCGCCGCATCCACAACAGCCTCGCGAATGGCGGCCGGGGTCGGTCCTTCGCCGCGATTTGAGGATTTATCGATCACGGCTTCACCTCCCGCGGGGTGATCCGAATCCAGTCGGGAGCATGCTTTGCAAAATGCTCGACGCCTTTCGCCGTAACCCAGCCCCGCAGATGCGACTCGCCGTTGGCGTCGAGTTCTGGCCGGATCTCAAAAAGACCACGGCGGACGAATTGCGACCGCGGCATCAACTTCTTGCCGCGATAAAACAGATGGTCGATCTTCAGCCAGTTGCAGAACTTGTTCGGGTAGCAGCCGGCGGCGGTGCCAGCTTCTTGATACCCGAGCAAGCCATCGGCTTTTACGAACTGGTCGTAAAACTCGACCTTAGGCTGTTGCTCAATGAGTAGCGTGTGCTGTTGTTCGATCTGACGCGCTTGGTCTGCCGCGAGCTGCAAGGCATCGGCAAAGGATTGCGGTAGGGCGCGGCCACTGGTGGACTCCAGCTCCTGCCAGCGGTCGACGAGCCGGGCAGTGAACTCCGGGGAGAGTTGGGCGACGACAATGTAGCTGTCGCGCTTGCCTATCCGGTACTCAGTAGCCTTCCGCCCTAGCGTGTCGGGGTATTCCACCGTTGGTGGAAGACCGATTACACCCCGCTCAACCAGGCGTTCGACCGTGCGCTTGACGCTGTCGTGCCGGCTCTCGACCAGCTCCGCGATCTCGCGGCTCGACATCGTCGGCGCGACGCCAGTGGCGAACGGGGTGGGCTGTGCGGCGGTTGCTGGAAGGTGAAGCGCCGGGACAGTCGATGACTGGCTGTGCGCGGATACTGCGGATCGCATTCACTCTCTCCCCGGTCCCTGTGGTGTTGGATCGTGAGAAGAGTATTTCGAAAAACAGAAAATCAGTCAACTATAAAATTTCGATAATCAGAAAATACATTCAGGCCCTGTCTCCGAATCAGGGGACTCGACTCTCGTCCGCGATCAAGGTTTTATGAGAACATAAGAAGAACAAACGGGGCGGGCTGTTGGAAGCGTTTTTGTTGAATTGCTCGGATTGCGGCCGGGCAAGGCGGATTACGACGGAGGCATTGGCAGCGATCGGATTGGAGCCCGGTCGGGATACCTGGGGGCGGTTTCACTGCTCGGAATGCCGACATGCCGGCGGTGAGGGCAGAAACATCGTGGTCATCAAAGTGGAGAGTAGAAATGAGCCAGATCACCTATTACGTCGTTCAGCCGTTCGAGTTGGATAAGAACGGTATTAGGTAGCAAACTCACCAAGCAATGGATGGTCTAGCGAGCCGCGTTTTGCGACCTTCCTGCCTATGTCCGACTCCATCCGCCTTGCCCGCACCGATACCTACGAGCACACCATTTCGGGCTTGCTCAAAAAGCGCGCCGATCTGTTCAACGAAGCCGAGCGCATCCGCGATCGAATGGCCGAAATCAAAAACGACATTAGCGCGCTGGATCGGGTGCTAGGGACGCTCGGTTATACCGGCGATCTGGACGCCGAAATGCCACGCCAGAAGCGGCAAGTCCTGTTCGGGCGCGGAGAGCTAACGCGGGCGATTTTGGACGAGCTACGGGATGCGCCGCGACCGTTAGGAAGCCGAGAGATAGCTCAAGGAATTGTTGCGCTGAGCGGTCAGGACGCGCGGGATCGTAAGTACGTAACGGACCTGACAAGGCGGGTCAGCAAGGCGCTTCGGATGCTCAAAGAGAGCGGGTCGGTACGGTCTCTCGGGGATTGCAAGGGTAATTTGCGATGGACGTTGCAGTCTTGAAACTTCTATCCTAAAACCTACCTGCTCGCGCATTGGAATAGGGGTATCTTCACTCCAACGAATCATTGACATTCTGAGCGATCTTTGATGCTTGGAGTTGATTCGTTGCGCCTGTTCCCTTAAGCATCTCAAATCGTTGAGGTTCCAATAGAGAGCTGGAACCTTTGCGGCTGGTTTTTGTTTTTTTACGTTCGGCCGCTACAGATCGTAGTGTCCTTACCTGGAGTGGACACCATGCCTAACTCAACAGACCTTCGCCTTCTCGCCCCAAAGGCTTTCCCTTCCCATGCTTATAAGCAGGAAAGTGAAATCCGAAATGACAATAACAGCGAGAAAACACGCGAAGATTTGTGGCTTGAAGCTGCTCGGCTTCAACGGGCTGAAATTTCGGCAAGCCAAGTCGACTTTCTTACGGAACTTCGCAGGCGCACCCGATAGTAATTTAGCAATTTTGAGGTAAGCGTGCCTGTCGTAAATGTCGCGGCGGATGATATTATCGCGCGTGCGAAGTATTTCCGGCAGCGGGTGGAAATCCAGCTAGCGGCACCAGCCCCGGCCCGTCTCAGAAGCTACCAGTCACGCGCCAACGCGACCGATAGCCTCTGACGGTACTGAATAGCCTTATATTATCATGTACCACCTACCTTTCGACCCGCCTTCAACGGGTGCCGCACTTGGTTAGAGATCAGCCGGACCCTTGCGGGTCCGGTTTTCGTTTAAACGGTCAGTCAAGGATCGACTCGCCCGTATTGTCATTCGTCGGCGGCTCTTCAATCTCGTCTTCGCCGCGAACGGCTGCGCTAGCTTTTGGCTTCTTCACATTCGGGTACCACGCCAACAGTCCAAATTGGCCGTTCGGCAGCTTGTGAAACAATGCCGTATTCTTCGCGAGCGAATTGCGCAGAGATTTTTGCGCGATGTCCTCCGACTTCGTATCGAACTCGTACCCACCGGCAACCAACGAATCGTAGATTTCACGATTAGCTGCCGCGCCGAGGTTCTGTGCGCGCCTCATCTCCAGAATCGTCCGAACCGATGCAGCGAGTGGCTGGCCGTAAAACTGATCTGACCGAATCTGAGTAGGCAGCGCCGTAGCAGCGCTCTCCAATGAATAGGCTGGCGGACGGCCGATAGCGCCGCAGAGCGTGTTGACCGTCTCTTTCTTCTTTCGCAGCGACGCTTCTTCCGCCGTGATTTCGGCGGCCAGCTCGCTGATGACCTGATCGACCGTTTTGGACATGGAATCGGCTTCCGGTTTTAAGACTTCACCCGTATATGGTGAGTCGGGTTCCCCTGCAACGGATATTTCAATGCACTTTTCCATCATCAACACCGTTGATTGTGTTGCGAATTTCGCAACATGTTCAAGTTGATGCGTCCCAAAGAAGGTAACGCGATGATTTCTAACAGATTCACAGAATCAAAATGGCCGCGCGTTGCGGCCTGTGGGGTGGCTAATAAGTCGCTTGGTGAGTTTGCTACCTAATACCGATGAAATCCCGAAAGGCAGGGATTACCGCTCGGGCGTGTTCGGCGGCTTCTCGAGTGAGCCAGACAGAGAGCCCCCAGCTTTTACATTTTGCTTTGTCGCACGGCCGTCCAATTTCGGCGTGCGATTGGATATCGCGGGCTCTCATAGGCAATCTTTTGACTGCTTTCAGTAAGGGCCCTGCGTAGGGCTGTGATGAAGGTGGCGGACAATAGAACGGGCAGTCAGAATGGAAAGGTTCAACCATAAATCTCGCTTAGCCCCTAACACGTTGTAGTTAAAACACTTATAACGATACTCACCCCAACAAATCCCGCAGCGTCAGCACGCGCCAGACGTTCTTCACCTCGCCCATATCAAACTCGATATCGGCCGGCGGGTTGAACTGCTGGCAGTAGAGCCGCAACCCGGTTCGTCTCACCAGCCGTTTTAGGAAGCCTTTGGACTGGTCGCCCTCCTTCTCGGGGTAGATCTCGACCACGATGTCATCGCCTGGCGCCGGCGGTCGAAGCTGGATGTAGATCAGTTCCCCTGGTCCGAAGCGGGGAGCCATACTTTCGCCAGCCACGTTAAGGGCTTCCACGTCCTTTGCGTTGGCGATGCCGGGCGGACGTTTCACCCTATCAATCACATCTCCGAAGTAGAAAAACCCGTCGTCGCCACCGACGGCGACACCGCGGACGCTGACGGTGCGTTCCCCGGTATTAGGCCAGCCTTCGCTGACCTTGGTGACTTCGGACTGTTCCGGACCGGAGGGGTGGATGATTTTGGTCTGTTTTGGCGGCGGCGGCGCCGACTCAAGGTATTCTTTCACGATCGGGATTTCTCGCGCTTTTAGCTCGCGCGTTCCCTTGAGTAGACTTGTGATGGCCGAGGGTGCCCGGCCAAGCGCCTTTGCTAGGCCGGTCTGGCTTTTGCCCGGCTTCTTTAGCCCCTCAATAATCCATTCAACGTCAGACATTTACACAGCTTCCTGAATTTCAGAAAGGCTGTCGATTACGAAAATCGGAAATTTATCTTGACGCAATGTTCTGATTATCAGAACATTGCAGTTATGGAGCCAGCTCATTCGATCATCCACCGCCTCGGAGGCGAGGCCGTCGTTGCCACAATCACGGGGACCGCCTCTACGGCTCCGTACCGCTGGCAATACCCTCGTGACAAAGGCGGCACCAACGGCGTCATTCCGCAGCGTCATCACCTGGCGCTACTGGATTATGCAAACGCGAATTCGATCGCCCTGACCGCATCGGACTTTCTCCCGACCAGAGCCGCCCCCTCCGAGCCGGAGCGTGCGGCATGACGGCGGCATCCATCAATGCACCGTCCACCCCATCACCCGATAGTACAGCGCCCCGTGCTGGCGCTGCATCGCCCGATCCCATTCCCGAAACTTCCGAATCGCTAACGCCCGGTCATGACACCGGCGATCGCGCAGCAACGCCTGCCGCCGCGGTCGGCTGATCGATCGGCGTGCGCGCCGGTCTGTCTGTGTGCGTTCCATTTTTCCAACCTCGTGTGAGTGAACTCGATGCACGAAGCCTACGCAGGAACGGCGGGTTCGCCAAAAAAGGGGAGTGACAGATTGGGTAATGTTTTTCCCAGTTTGAGTACCATTTCCCCTCTTCAGGCGGCGATCACCAACGTCTTCAAAGTCAAACAACCCCATAAAACGTGGGCTTTAATCGCAAACACACTGAAGGTCAGTGAGCGTACCGCCAAACACCGGGTAGCAAACGCCCGGGCGTACACAGTCGAAGAACTGCAGGTGATTCTGCAGGGTGAGAACGGTCTCGAATTCCTGAACGTGCTCATGGCCGATGCAGAGCCGCGTTGGTGGTGGTGGGCGAAGCGCGTGATGGCGATTGCCGCGCGGCGTCGGCAGGCCGCCGAGATTGATCAAGAAATCCTCAAACTCGAAACAAGCCCGCTGGCTGAGGCTGGCGCGCGCCGTCGTATCAAAGGTGACATCGATGCCAGTAAAAACGTCGGTGCCAAACTCGCCCGCGCGGAAACCGCCTTGGGGTTTTTGGCTCCGAACACTGATCGCGCTGGGCGTGGCGCCATGGCTCCGACCAAAGCCCAAACCGTCCGAACAGTCGGAGGGCGAGGGCGATGAATAGATCCTGCCCGCCTAATGTTGCCAGCCTGTTTTGCAGCAAGGCAATCGCTGTTGCTCTTGGCGCAGGGTTGGTGCCGGCGCCGACGAGCCCGACGGCTGAACCGCGCGAGATCGTCGACAGCGTCCGCGCCGGCAACGTCATCGCCGTGGCGACGCCGTCGGGTGAGTATTTCCTGTGGCCCTTGTGGAGGGCCTCATGAGCATGAACTACGGCGTCGTCAAGCCATCGTTCTGGACCGGAGCCACCGGCCGGGCATTGCGTCAGGATGTCGATGCCCAGGTGGTGGCGCTGTACTTGATGACGTCGCCACACGCGAACATCATCGGCGTGTTTCGATGCCCCATCGACTACATCAAAATCGAAACAGGAAGGACCATCGAAGGGGCTTCGAAGGGGCTTACCAAGCTCTGCGAACTGGGCTTCTGCAGCTTCGATCCCGAGACCGAGACGGTCTGGGTCCGCGAAATGGCACGTTTCCAGATCGGTGATGCCTTGAAGGGGGGCGACAAGCGCATCAAGCACGTCATTCGGTTCTTCGATGAAATTGAAAATCCCCGCTTCAAACGGGCGTTTTTCGAAAAGTACGGTGCCGCGTACCAACTTCCAGAACCACCAAAAGCGCCCGATGATGAAAGCCCCATCGAAGGGGCTTCGAAGCCCATTCAAAGCCCCATCGAAGCCACTGTCACTGTCACAGTCACTAGCACTGACACAGTCACACCTCATCCTTCGGATGAGGATGCAAGCCCCATCGAAGGGGCTTCGAAGGCCCTTCGTAACATCAAGCCAATCAGCAAGCGAAAAGCTTCGCCTCAAAAATCATCCGTGCCGGCCGATCTGCGGCTGCAAGGCCTTCGCGATTACTTCACCGAGCAAGCCGACCGACTTGGAGTGACCGACGGCGCCAACGAGTTTGATCGCTTCATCGATCACCATCGCGCCAAGGGCAGTACGTTTGCTGATTGGGAGGCAGCGAGCCGCACTTGGCTGCGCAACTCGGTGAAGTTTGCCCAGACCTCGCCCGCCCTGCGGAGCGGTAGCCACCCCCAACAATTCCAGGAACGCGTCACCAACGGCTTCGCAACAATCCTCATGGATCGCAAGCGACAGGAGCAACAGCATGCAGATGGTCCGATCATCGACGTCACCCCAAATCAGCCAGGCGGATCGAGCGGCACTGACCGACGCAAAGAACTCACTGGTCGGTGACGAACTCACGCGACCGCTGGCGCCCGATGTCCGACAGCGGCTTGCTGCGTTCGTCGACAACACCGAGTGCTTCAGGGTACCGGCAACCACCGACCAGATCACAGGCGAGATCGCTGCGCTCATGCTGGCGTTCAAGTCGGCGAGGGCGGTCTCAAGCGACGAGGCTGTGGCGATGACGCTGGCCTACACCGATCTGCTGTCGGACCTGCCGTTGTGGGCGATCCAGCGAGGCTTCCGGAAGATCAAACTGGGCCAGGCTGAGGACGTGAGCCTTGATTTCCCGCCTTCTGCACCACGGCTGCGCAAGGTCGTCGCCGACGAGATGATTCCGCTGCTGACTGACCGCACCAACATCCAGCGCGTACTCACGGCGCGTGTCGGTTTGCCGGATAATCCCGACCGCGTTGTCCGGCCAACGCTTCGGCAAATGAAGGAAAAATACGGTGAGAACTGGGGATTAAACCTCAGCGAACCACCGCGCGAAGCCAAGCCAGAGTTCAGGTCGCTTCAAGGGGATGCGCTCAAAGCGCACTATGACCGGTATGGCCTGGGTTTCGAGCCAAAGCCGCAACGTCATGATGACGTAACGGAGAACGTAACGGTCGACGTAACGTTTCAGGATCAAAAGGCGGTGGCGCGGTGACCCATCGCCCGATCGCTCCCATCGAGATCAACGGTTTCATCCCCGGCGGCACGCCGCGGGCGAAGCCGATCTTTGAGTGGGTCGATCCGGCAACGTTGCTCGTCGACGAAGGCTATCAGCGCGACAGCAGCGAACGCAGCCTGAAACTGGTCCGCAAGATCGTGGCCGGATGGGATTGGGCCAAGTTCAAGGCGCCGTGCGCGGTGCTGACCGATGCCGGGCTCGAACTGATCGACGGCCAGCACACCGCCATCGCAGCCGCCACTCATCCCGAGGTCGACCAGATACCTATCATGATCGTGGACGTCGACGAGCGCGCCGAACGGGCGGCGGCCTTCATCGGTCACAACAAGGACCGCGTTGCCGTCACCGCCGCCCAAATCCACGTTGCGGCTATTGCCGCCGGCGACGCTGAAGCGGTCGGCATCGAGGCCGTCTGTGACGCTGCGGGTGTTCGCACGCTGCGCGCACCGTCGAAAGAACCGAAGCCGGCCGAGACCATGGCGATATCGGCGATCGGAGCCGTCATTCGCGGGCGAGGGTGCGATGATGCGGTCAGGGTGCTCAAGATTGCGGTGGAGGCCAAGGTCGCGCCGCTGACGCAGATCGAGATCAAGGCCATCGATCTCCTGCTCTTCGGCGCGGACTACCGCGGCCAGATCAGCGACGGGACCTTTGTGGCGACGATCAGTGCGATGGGCCGAAAGGCATACAACGACGCGAACGTGTTCCGCGCCGCCCATCCGACCACGCCGCTCTGGAAGGCGCTGGCGATCACTTGGTTCAAGGGTCGCAGGTCGGCAGCGCTGAAATCCCAGCCGTCCGCTGCCCTCAAAATTGAGGCATCCAAAAAGACACTCGGCAAAGCCGTGGCGAAGATTTCCCAAATCGTGCCTGCGCCTATCAGCGACAATGAGGATAGGCCGCGCTCGCTCTTGCCGCCGGAGCGCAAGGGCCAATCTGTGGCCGACGGGGCGAAGCGGGACGACCGCCCCTCGTTGCGTGGCTGGGTCGCAGGCAACCACCTTCGGCGTTGCGGCCCGTGCGGCTCGCCATTTGTCGGCGGGCTGAGGGCAACGGAGTGTGCCGACTGCGCCTATCGAGCCGAAGAGGTTTCGAGGGCGTCATGAGCAACGTCGTGCAGTTTATCCCGCGCCGATCCGACCGGGTCGTCATCGACTGCGCGCGCGTCGCCGAAAGCACGGTCCTGTCTTGTCGGGGTGAGAAGCGGATTGTCCACGCTCCACCCGTGTTGAGGTACTTCGTCACGCTGTACGAGGCGTGTGGAGGTGAGATCGGACTTTGGGATGGCGCGTCTTACGGGGAGGCTCGCGAGGCCGCGCGCGAGGCCAGCGCCGATTGGCGCAACTGCACGATCATAGACCACGTCCGCGAGGTGCCGGTGTGATGCGCGCCCAGGTTAACCCCAACGTTAAGGCCGGGGAGATTCCGGTGATCAAGTTTGACGACGTCGGCAAGCTGACGCTGATGGCCGCCGCGGGTGGGTTCGTCATGTGCCGCCGTCCTGGCTGCTATCCAGTCATCCGGACGATGAAGGAATGGCGATCGCTCAGCGATAAACCGTGGTGCGCTGAATGATGACCCGCCAGATCCTGCCCCAGCGTCGCGCCTGCGAAACCTTCCAGATCAGGTTCTGGAACCAGCAGTTCTACGTCACCGTGGGTTTCTATCCCGACGGCAATCCCGGTGAGGTCTTCATCGACGGCGGCAAGACCGGGCAGGGCGTGCAGGCGACCGCCCGTGACGCGGCCGTGGTGTTGTCACTGGCCCTGCAGCACGGCACGCCCCTGGAAACCATCAAGCGCGCCATTTCACGCGACGGGGCCGGTAATCCGACGGCGATTATCGGTGCCATCATCGACCGACTGACGGAGGATCACGCCGCTGCGAATCCGGCGAGCCGGGCTTGAGTTGCGAAAGGGCTATTGTCGATGACAGGCAAATCAATTTGGTACGTTCTTCAAACGAGACCAGCGCACGAAGACAAGGCGGCGCGCGGCCTGGTGGCGCGTGGGTTTGATCCTTACGCGCCAGTCGTTTATCGCCGCGTTCCGACCGGCCGGCGGGACGACAAGGGGCGCAAGCTGACCCGCGAGATCGCCCGACCTATGTTCCCCGGTTATATTTTCGTTCAGTTCGATGCCGGCGATGAGAAATTCGCGGAGGTTCGGATCGTCCCGGGAATCACCGGCTACCTCAAGGACGAAGCGGGTGAACCGCAGGCGGTACCGGACGTGGCCATGGACCTCATCGCTGTGAGCGAAACAGAGGAATTTGGTCGCTACCTCGATGAAGAAGAGCGCGCGCGGCGGGCGGCGTTGCGGGCATCGAAGCGCAAGCGGGGTCCGCCTGAATTTAAAGCCGGCGATGACGTTCGCGTAGTCCGCGGCGAGTGGAAGGACTGGATCATGAAGGTATCGAAGGCGGATGACCTCGGTCGGGTTGTCCTCCTGTTCCATATCTTCGGGCGAGAAACAAAAATCCATGCAGATCAAGCGGACTTGGAGGTCGCGGGCGTATGAATGTGGGATGGGCTCCTAGCAAAGACGAGCGTTTGCTTGCGGTAAAAGGTGACGGCGCGTCGTTTCAGGAAGCTTGCGAACGTCTTGGCGTCTCGCGCAGTGCCGCTATCGGTCGGTATCATCGGATTAAGGGCACGGTTTTCCCGTCGCAGGCACAGCGCCGCGCCCGGCAGGCTGAAGAGACCCGCCGCCAACGGCGCATCAAGTCTGAACGCGAGAAGGTGCACGCCGCAATACTGGACGCGATGGAGGAAGCCATCAACAACGGCATGAAACGCAACGACGCCATTGTGTCAGCGGCAAAGGCCAAGTGTCCGATCGGGCTTGTAGCCAAGCGTCTTCAGCTTTCGCGGCAGCGTGTGGATAAAATACTCCGAGACTACGAAGTTGCATTTGGTAACAAATCAAATCACCCGTAAATGGTAAGGCGTTCGGTCGGCGCCACGTTGGAACGCTCGACCGCTGCGCAGGCATTCAAGGTAGAGGCCTGACGACTGTGCGGCAGGTGCTAGTCACCGTGACAGACCGCAGCCTTAAGGGCTGTGGACCGCGCGGAGCGTCCTTCAACGGTTTCGAGGATTGTTGCGTTAGTACCTCGATCGCGTTTGGGCCAGACGCCAGACGCCCTCTGGACAACGATCTTTAATCGAGCGTCAGCCTTTGATGCGGATTCCGGATTTTGGCTCCAGCAATCGGATTACGTAAACCGTAGCGACGAGTTGCAAATCCCGCCTTGACGGGCGTCGACGGCGACCCTCGCTAACTTTTGTATTTGGGATCGTGAGAGTGATGTTTGTCGCGCTCACCGCCACCACCAGACACCTTAGAGGAGCGGCCGCTTGTTGGCTCCCCGGGTCGCGGTGTTTTCTCTTTGATAGACTTCTCGGGATGCTTCCTGTCCTGCTGTGAAGAACCAGGCCCGCCAAAACGCTCCACACTCTCGTTTTTGTGCGCCATCATCGATCCTGCTGGTAGCCTTGGTGTGTCGTGTTTACCTTGATGTTGCCGTGTCGACCTTGTTGATCAAAGTTCTCTCGCTCAGGGATTTCATCGTCCCGCTTCACCTTTGGGTCGCTTCCTGTGCCCTTCGGGCTGCGCTGTTCAGGTGGCACCCGCGGCATCTTTGTCATTGCTAAACCTCCATCGTTTAGAGGGGTCAATGCTGGTAGAGTTTGATTGTTCCGAATGGCGGCGGATCGGTTGTGGAGGTCGCAAGGTCTCTTTGTGAACAATCAGAGAAAGCGGAACCGTGATTGATAAAGCCTGTCTCGCAGAAACGACCTAGCCCTCAGCGCGTTCAATCCGGCAGTTGAGTGCGGGAGGTGGGCGTGCGGAATTCGCATTGGCTGATGTTGGGTGCGATCGCGGTGATCGTGATAGCTGCGGTGTTGGTAATGTTCCCGCGCAAGGTGCGGGAGGATCACGAAAGTTGGCGGGTGCCGCGCTGTTCGTCCGAAGTCGGCGACTGCGCACCAACTATCCGACCCGAGGGATCGGGCGGCCCATGGATACCGAAGCCATCAAGCGCCGAGCGTTTGAGAAGCAGTTCGCAAGCTCATTGATGGGCTCCAGTTCCGTCAGTCCTTTTTCTTTGCAAGCGCGTCCCGTTTGTTGGCCAACAGTTCCAGTTCTTTCGATTGTTGAGCAATCCTGTCTGACACCAAGGCATCGATTTCAGCCCCTGACGCCGCCGCGGCCTGTTCGATCAATTGCCGGATATTGTCCCGAATGATACTCATCCGGGCCTCGATCTCTGCGATGGCATGCGTTCTGACCATCGGCGCTTCTCCGCATCTCGGACGGATATTAACTCACTTTGGGGTTAAATTCTATGACCGCCAGTGTCGTTAAGGTCCGTTGGGCCGACCAAAACCTGAAGCACTTCGGCAAGAAGCTGGTCCAACTCAACACGCGGTTTCCGAAGGTGTTACCGCGCATCGTCAACCAGGTCGGCGACCGCGCCAAGACGCAGGTCATTCGCAACCTGACGCGCCAGACCGGGTTGCCGCGCAAGACGATCGTAAATGCGGTCGGCGATCCGGGTAGGGCGCATGCCCGCCGGCTGTCCTACGAGATGGTCACGCGCGGCGGAAACATTCGCCTAAAATTCCTCGCACCGCGCGAAACGCGGCCCGGTGTGACGGCAAAGCCTTGGGGCAAGCGCCAGCTCTTTCCCGGCACCTTCATGAAGGGTGGTCGGTTTCCCCACCGCAAGGTGGTCGAGAAGTTCAACGGTCATGTCTATCGACGGCTCAACACGTCAGGCACCAGGATCACACAGGCGAGATCAGGAATGTTCATCCCGACCGAGATGACCACAGGCTCCACCAAGGCCGCGTTCGAGCGCATCGCTGCGCCGCTGCTTCAGCAGCGCGTCGAGGCTGCCATTCACAAGCTGCTCGGGTGACGGAATCGGTAGGGTTGAGCGGGGGTGCGGCTTCTGTGGCGGATCAGCAACATCGTTGCCGATGGGACACACCCCCAGGTTGGGTCCCTTTCCAGCCTCTGCCGGCCTAGCGGGGACGGGTACCTGCGGGATTTCAGTCTATGCAAAAAATCCTAAGGGGGTTCCGCCGCCATTGATAAATAAGGGGAATTTCGACGCTCTATTTTGGGTCGTCGATTGAGCGTTCAAAATGGTCAAAACTCAGTCGTTGAATGGCGAGGTTTCAGCGAAGGAACTGGCTGAATTATTTGGGATTTCGGACCGTTCTGTCCGCGAGTTGCACGATCGCGGGACCGTCAAGAAATCGGCACGCGGCCGCTACCTGCTCACCGAGAGCGTCCAGCTTTACACGGCGCATCTGCGCGGCGTTGCGGCGGGGCGCGGCGGCGAGGGTGGCGTTCTTGATCTGACGGTGGAGCGTGCGCGGCTTGCGAAGGAGCAGGCCGATGCGGTGTCCTTGAAAAATGCGGTGATGCGGCGCGAGTTGGTGCCTGTTTCGGACGTGGAGCGGGAATGGATGTCTGTTGGCCGTCAGGTCCGCAGTGGAATGCTGGCTGTGCCTTCGCGTGTTCGCCAATCTCTCCCGCACCTCACTGCCTTTGACGCCGATCTGATTGATCGTGAAATCCGCGATGCTCTGACTGGCTTGGCTGATAATGACAGCGATCATGAAGTTGCGGTCGGCGATGTGGTCGAGTCTGACGCCGCCGCCAAAGCTAAAGTTGTCGGAGTGGATTGAACGAAACGTCCACCTCCCGGCCGAGGTATCGTCATTGTCTGGCCTGATGCGACTGTGGCGGTTTCAGCGCGATATCGCGGATGCGATCGGCGACACGGCAGTCGAAAGGGTGACGTTGGTCAAGTCGGTTCGCATCGGCTTCACATCGCTCCTGACAGGCGCGATCGCGAGCTATTGTTCGAACGATCCGGCACCTATCCTGGCCTTACTGCCAACGGAGTCCGACTGCCGCCGTTACGTGGTGGCTGACATCGAGCCGATCTTTGATGAATCGCCTTCGCTTCGTGGCATGTTGTCTGATGGGAGTGACGAGTCTGGCCGCAACACGATCCTGGCTCGCAGGTTCCCGGGAGGCTCTCTGACGTTGGTCGCGGCCAAGGCGCCACGCAACCTTCGCGCTCACAATGCCCGCGTCCTGTTCATGGACGAAGTGGATGGCATGGAGATGACTAAGGAAGGGCCGCCAACGATTCTCGCTGAAAAGCGAACCATGTCTTTCGCGGATCGAAAGATCGTGACGGGATCGACGCCGATCTTCGAAGAAACCAGCCCGGTCATTCGGGCTTACGCGAAATCGGATCAACGTATCTTTGAAGTCCGCTGCGTTGAATGCGGCGAGTTCCACGAAATCGTTTGGAGGGACATCCACTGGCCCGAAAGTGAGCCGGAAAAGGCGCACTGGTGCTGCCCTGGTTGCGGAAGCGTGGTTGAAGAAAAGCACAAGCCGGCAATGGTAGAGGCGGGGCGATGGCGGGTGACGAAGCCGGAAGTTGTTGGGCACGCCGGCTTCCGCGTCAACGCTCTGGTGTCGCCCCACAAGAATGCGGCGTGGGGCATCCTCGCGAAGGAATTTCTTGAGGCGAAGTCGGACCCCGGCTCGCTGCAAATCTTCGTCAACACGATCCTTGCAGAAGGTTGGCGCGAGGAAGGCGAGGAGCTCGATGAGGCAGAACTCTCAACCCGGGCCGAGCTGTTCGGCTTGGTCGCTGACGAGAATGTTGGGTGTACCGGCATCCCAGAGTTGGTGATGGTCATCACCGCCGGCGTCGACGTGCAGCGCAAGGATCGCCTGGAGGTCACCTTCGTCGGCTGGGATGAGGCGGGCAACGCTTACGTCCTCGGGCACACGGTCATCTGGGGTTCGCCGGAAGATGAGACGACGTGGTCCGAACTGGATTCGGTCTTGGGGACGAAATGGAGCCATCCCCTCGGCGGCAAGATCGGCATCGAAGCCGCCTGCGTTGACAGCGGCGACGGCGAGACGATGGAGTCGGTTTACGCCTTCTGTTTTCCCCGCGCCCGCAAGAAGGTGCTGGCGATCAAAGGCGTCAACGGAACGCGCCCCTGGATCGAGCGGTCAAAGCAAAAGATCAAGGGTGGCTATCTCTGGATCGTTGGTGTCGACGGCATCAAAAGCACGGTCTATTCGCGCCTGAGACGGTCGAACATGATCCGCTTTTCGCGCGATCTGCCGACCGTCTGGTACGAGCAATTGGCGAGTGAGCGCGTCGTGGTCAGATATTCGCGGGGCCAGCCGGCGCGACGTTTCGAGCGTATATCCGGCAAGGATGCCGAAGCGCTCGACTGCACGGTCTACGCTTTCGCCGCGAGGCAAGTCGTCAACGTGAACTGGGCTCAGCGTCGCGAAGTTCTGCGGACAAATGAACCAGCGGCGAAGAAGCCGCGCGAGAGATGGGCAGCATACAAATGAACACACGGACGCGCCGACGGCGCAAAGGCCCGGAGCCTTCCGCTGGCGCTGTACCGGTCCAGCCTCGCGCGCAATATTTGCGTGGTGACCGCTCCGGAATCTTGCAGATGCGCCGCGCTATCACGCGCGACGGGACCGTTAATGTGCGGGAGGCGGCGGCGAGGGCGGCGGCGCTGGCCTGGGATTTCATGCACAACTCCGGCTGGCTGGCTGGAGCCGCAACACAGGTCATCACCGACACGATCGGCACCGAACTGAAACTGAACTGCCGCCCTAATCTGTCGCGGCTTGGCTACGATGCGCAAGAGCAGTCGGAGTTCTGCCGGTTGGTTGAGGCCGAATGGCACCGCTACGCGTGGGAGCCGCGCGAGTGCGATCTGGCAGGCAAGGCCACGATTGCTGAAATGCTCGATGGCGTGATCCGCTATTATCTCGCCAGCGGCGAAGCCTTCGGCATTCTCGACTTTTTGCCGACCGGCCAACGGAAGCGTTATGGCATCAGGACCGGGACCAAGATTTCGCTTGTCGCGTCGCATCGCTTGAAGCGAGAAACAAACGAATTCAACGGGATGGACCAGGGCATTTTTCACGACGCGATCGGACGCCCGACCCATTATCGTTTCTGCCGCCGCGAAAGCGGCATGGATGTCGACCACGATATTCCTGCTTATGACGGTCGCGGCTTGCGCCGCGTGGTGCATGTCATGGACCGCGGCGACAACCCCGACAGCCCGCGCGGCATTTCGCCGATGACGCCGGTGATGAAGGTCGCGGCGCAATTCGACCAGCTTGCCGATGCCACACTGGCGACGGCGTTGATGCAGACAATCTTTGCGGCGACGATCAAGAGCCCGGAAGCGTCGGCGGCGGCGTTCGAAGCGATCAACAGCCTTGGCGAAGATTATGACGATCTTCGCGGCGACCTGATGGATGTCTGGGGCCAGCGCCTCTCCGCTCTGAAAGAGGGTGGTATCTCGATGAACGATCCGGCGCGGATCAACCATCTTGGACCAGGCGAAGAATTTACAATGCACACGGCCTCGACGCCAGGGTCGCAGTACCTGCCATTCTCGCAGAATCTTCAGCGCGAAATGGCGCGGTGCATCGGCATCACTTACGAAAGCCTGGCGATGGACCATTCCAGCGCCAGTTATTCGAGTGTGAAAATGTCGATGGCGTCGATCTGGCCGATCGTTCTACGGCGACGGGAGCGGATCGCAGCGCCGTTCTGCCAAGCAATTTATGAAAACTGGCTCGACGAGATGATCTGGTCGGGGGCAATCCCGGTCAAAGGCGGATACGCCGCCTATTCCGCCAATCGCATCGATGTCGTCGATACCGAGTGGCGCGGCCCTGAGCGGCCAAGCGCCGACCCGTACAAAGATGCGCTTTCGAACAAGATCGAGCTGGAGATGGGCGCGACCACGATGCAGCGTATCTACGCCGCCAAGGGGCTGAATTGGGAGGAAGAAACCGACCAGATTGCCCGCGAAATGGACAAGCTGAAGAAAATCGAGATGCCAGCTCCCTTTGGCAGGAGCCAGGGTGGCGGCGCGGGCCCCAATGGCGCGGCCGCCGAAGGTTTGCGCGAGCCGGCGAAGGTAGTCGAGTGATGGCTGGAATCGACTGGTGCGCAAAGGCCGCGGCGTTGCGCACCCGCTATGAGGCATTGCGCGACGGTACCGCAAATTCGGAAGTCCGGTTCGGCGACGACATGATGAAGAAGACCAAGGCCTCTCTGGATCTTCTTCTTGCTGACCTGAGAGAGGCCGAACGTCTTTGCGCGGAAAGCCAAGGCGGGCGGGTGCGGCGCCGCTACGCCGCCACCGGGCGGATGCGCCCTTACTAATCAAGGAACACCGACATGGCTGTCTATCAGGATGGCGAGCTCGTCTTGTACGGGATCGTCGGCGAGAGCTTTTGGGATGAAGGATTTACGGCCAGCGAAGTTCTCGCCGCGCTGGCCGAGCATGGTCGAGACAATGATCTGACTGTGCGGCTCAACTCGGGCGGCGGCATCGTGAATGACGCGATTGCCATTTACAACGCGTTGTCTACCCACAAGGGCAAGGTCACGATCCAGGTTGACGCGATCGCGGCGTCGGCTGCGACGGTGATTGCGATGGCCGGCCAAGAGATCGTCATGAGGGTCGGCTCGATCATGATGATTCATGATCCGATGAACGTAACCTTCGGCAATATTGAAGATCACGAAAAAACCATCGAGCAATTGACCGCCTACGCCAACCAGATGGCGTCGATTTATGCCGAGCGGTCTGGCAACGAGCTCGATGACGTTCGATCCGACATGAAAGCCGAGATTTGGCTCACTGCCGAGCAGGCGGTCGAGAAGGGTTACGCCGACAAGGCCGAAGCGGCCAAAGCTAAGGCCGTTGCTGCATTCGACTATCGCATTTACGCGCACGCGCCGAAGTCACTGACGGCGATGGCGGTGAAGAAGAATTGGTCTTTTGAGGCCAAGGAGCCGGCGGCTTCCGCCCCGGTCAACCCCAGTCAGAAAGGAAATCTCATGACTGATAAAGAGCGGGCGGACCAGTTGGCCGCCGAACTTGATGCCTTGAAGGCGAACAAGGACTCCGCCGCCTCCGCCGCAATGCAGGCAGAGCTTGCAACGCTTCGCGCTGAAAAGGAGGCCCGCACCAACACCGACGCCATCATGGCGCTCGACGAGGCAAAGGGCCGCGAGGCGCAGGCCAAGGCTCTCGCTGACGTTGGTGTGAAGGTCGGCGCGGCCAAGGCCGTTCTGTCTGCGGCGCCCTCTGTCGACGCTGGCACTCCCGGCACTGCCGAGTACGAAGCGGCCCGCGCCGCCGGGGCTGGGCTCAAGGGCAATCATGCGCCGAAGGCAGATGTCAACGCCGGCTGGGCCAAGGCCTTCGCCCGCACCAACGCGTCCTAACAGGAGAAGCGCAAATGACCACTCTTAATGAGGGCCGTCATCCGGGTGAAGCTGTGATGACCGAGGCCAACGGGAACCGCAGTCGCGAATCCCTCACCATCGCCGCCGAGCAGACGATCGAGGCAAACACGATCCTGGCGAAGCGCGCCGTCGCTGCCGATGTCGTCGCGACGCCTTCCGCCGCCGTAGGCAACACAGCGTCGGCTGGCACGGTCGCCATGGGTACGCCGCCCGTTACCTCGAAGGTGAAAGACGGTCGATACAAGGGCATCGCTGTGACCGCGACCACCGTGAGTTGGGAAGATCCTGACGGCAAGGAGATCGGTGTTTCCACCCACGGGACTGAATTCTCAAAAGGCGGCGTCAAATTCACGATCACGGCTGGCGGTAGCGCCAACGTGGCCGGCGACGAATTCTATATCGACGTGGCCGCCGATGCCGAGGACTTCGAGCATATCGCCTATGCCGTTGCCGATGGCTTGCCGATTGGCGGCATCGCAATCTATCCGGCGACCACCGGCGCGAGCGAGACCGCGAAGATCGCCGCGATCGTCCGTGACGCCGAAGTAAACGGTCACTGCATCGCATGGCCCGCCGGCATCACTGCAGCGCAGAAAGCCGACGCTACACAAGAGCTGGCCGCTATCGGCATCATCGTTCGCAACTGATCCAGCCGAGCGGCCAGTACGCCGACCTTCACCCTATCGTGGCCCGCCATTGAGCCGGCCTAATCTTCGAAAAAGGAGAGCCGCCGTGCTCGATATCTTCAACAACGACGCATTTTCGGTCACGTCGCTCACCGACGCGATCAGTGATAAGAAAGTCCGACCCGGCCGTCTTGGCGAGCTTGGCTTGTTCAACACCACTTCTGTCACCACTCTCACCATTGCGCTGGAAAGCATCGGCGACACCATCCAGTTGGTGGCGCCGTCGCCGCGTGGCGCTCCCGGCGAAACGCGCGGGAACGAGAAGCGGTCTGTCCGCAACCTGTCCATCCCGCATTTCCAGCGCGACTGGTCGGTTGTGGCCGACGAAGTTCAGGGTATTCGCGCCTACGGCTCGGAAACGCAGCTTATGACTGTGCAGGGGCTGGTTGCCCAGAAGATCGCGCAGAACATCGCCGATCTGGATCTGACCGACGAGTATTCTCGCATCGGTGCGATCCAGGGCATCGTCACCTATAAGGGCGGGCAGACGCTCAATCTGTTCGACGAGTTCGGCGTGGCTCAGCCGGCCGAGGTCGACTTCGACCTCGACAACGCCAGCCCGGCTTCTGGCGCGCTTCGCAAGAAGTGCGTTGGCATCATTCGCGACACGCACAAGGCGCTGGGCGGCGTGCCGTTCCAATACCTTCATGCCTTTGTCGGCGACACGTTCTTCGATCAGTTGTTGGCGCACAAGGAGGTCACCGCAACCTACGAGGGATGGGGCGACGCGCGCATTCTTCGCGAGAGCTATGTCGGAAAGAACCGGGCATCCAATCCAATGTTCGAATTCGGCGGCATCGTGTGGGAAAACTACGGCGCGATCGACGCCAGTGGCGACGGCGCTCTAATGGGTATCACGGCGACGGCCGCCAAGTTCGTGCCGATTGGCGTCCCTGGCCTGTTCCGCACCTACTACGGCCCAGCCGACTACATGGAGACGGTCAACACCCTTGGGCAGCGCCTCTATGCAAAGCAGTGGCCGATGCAGAATGGCAAGGGCGTGCATGGTGAGACGCAGACCAACGCGCTGCATATCGCAACGCGCCCCGCTGCGCTGCTGCGCGCCAAAAACACCTGATAGCAGCGGCGGCGAGGCAGAATAGCCCCGCCGCCACATTCGGAGGCGATCATGCAGCCAGCTCGCTATCATTCCGCTCGCGATGAGCTTTTCGCGGCTGTTGATGAAGAAATGGCCGAGCCGGTGCGGCTGGCCTTCATGAAAAGTGGTGTCGTCGATCCTGACCGGCCAACGGTTGAGATCGAGGCGATGCTACGTGTCGGCGGCGACAAGGAAACCAGCGTTGCTGGCAGCGCGGCGCAGTCGTGGCGCACGCAGATCGCGGCGCAGCGTGGCGAGTTGAGTATCGACCCCGTCAAATATCCGGCGCTCTCTTTTAGAAGGGGCGACAAGGTCAAGGCGTTGTCGAGGCCGGGCGAGCCGTGGTTCGAGGTCCTCGCCATTGACGATCGTGGCATGGCGCGGCTCGTGTTGCAGTTGGGAGAGGCTTGATGATCGGGCGGACCGCATTGCGCATGGCGGCGATCGAGGCGTTGAAGGGTCACACGATGGTCGGCGGCAACGTGCTGGACAGCGAGATCGGCGCGCTTGATGTCGGCGCCGACGGCAACCTGCGCACGGATCAGGAAAAACCGTTCATTTCGGTCTACGTCGAGGGCGCAAAGCTGGAAGGCGGTGCGGATATCCGCGCGCTGCACAGGTCCGGGCCGACCGAGCTGGTCATCGAGATCGGCATAACCGCCGCGATGGTCGAGACCAATGGCGAGACCGGCGAGTCGTCGATCGTTGGGCTTCAGATCCCGCCGACCGATCCCGCCTTCGAATTCTTCCTCGATTGCACGGGGCAGCAAGTGGTCAACGCACTGACCGATCCGGGCAACGCCTGGGCGGAAATCTGGCGCGGCTTGTCGTCGGGCGTCATCAAGATCGAGCGCCGTCGCACGGCCGATGCCACCCATGGTGTGCGTATCGCGGCTCACCAGATGGTCATCACCGTCGATCTGTTGCCTGACCCGGTCTATGGCGAGCCGGTGGCGGCAACGTCGATCTGGAAGAAATTCTTCGACAAGTTGGCCGGCGACATCAACCCGATCACGGTCAAGAAGCGCGCCGCGCTGCTGGCGCTGCTCGGCGATCCCGACGTGACGTTGAACAGCGAAGCGCAGCGGCGACGGTTCGGCATGACGCTGGAAGAGGTGCGGGCGCTGTTCGATAGCGCGGTGCCCGCGGCTGAGGCGACCGAGCCCAATATCGCGTCGGTCGCGATCGAGGACTGAACCGTGTCCAGCATCATTGATCGCATTGTCGAGTTGGGGCGGCGGATCGCGGATCTTGAGCGGCGCAACCGCAATCGGCGGCGCACCGGCGTCATCACCGAAGTCGATCACGCCAAGGGCCTGGCGCGGGTCAAATTCTCGGAAAAGCCGAAGCCGTATCTTTCGCCATGGGTGCCATGGCAGGAGATCGCCGCCGGCGGCATCAAAACGCACATCCCGCCGACCGTGGGCGAGCAGGTCGATGTGGTGTCCGAAAGCGGGGATTTGACCGACGCCGTCATTGAGATGTCGACGCCGTCAAATTCAAACCCGCGACCGCATGACGGGCCGGAGCTTGTCATCGTCAGGGGCGATGCCCGGTTTGAAATGAGCGACACGTTCGTGCGCGGCAAGTTTAAGGATGCTCGGTTCGTCGCCTCCGACAAGGTCGCGAAAATTCGCAAAGGTGGCTCGTGGATCGTGGCCGACGGCAACGGGGTGATCGTGTCTCACGAGCCGGTCGTCGGTGCCGATCCCGATCCAAACTGAAGGGGAAATGACATGAAGGTTATCGTCAAGATTTCGGGCTTCTACGCGGGCACCTGGCATGACGCGGGGCCGCGCGAGGTCGAGATGGCCGACCGCGTCGCCAAGCCGTTCCTGCCGCCCTATGGCGACCAGCTCGCGCGTGCACCGGCGGCGTCCAAGCCGGTCGAAAAACCAGCCGTCAAGCCGAACGAGAAGAAGGCCGGCTGACTTGGCCTCGACCGGCTTCAATCGCGAAACAGGTGAGCTTCTTCGCGACTTCGACCACGTGCGGCAGTCCATCGGCGTCATTCTGACGACGCCGATCGGCTCGCGCGTGATGCGCCGCGAGTTCGGTTCAGAGCTGTTCGACCTGATCGACCGGCCGATGACCGATCGCGTCATTCTCGCGATCTACGCCGCCGCGGTGATGGCAATCGCGCGCTGGGAGCCGCGCTACGCGTTGACCGGTTGCCGTCTGACCCGCTCCGGCGCCGACGGCGTGATCGGCCTCGAACTCAACGGCACCTATTTTCCGCGCGGTCACCTCGGCGATTTCACGCCGGCCGGTGACCAGCGCATCATCGTTCCAATCCGGGGCACCGCATGAGCCGCTTTGTTGCACCCGATCTCGAGGCGCTGGGCGACGTTCCGCAGGTCGTTCCCGTCGATTTCGAGGCTATCAAGACAGCGCGGGACGAGTTTCTTGTCGCCGCGCTGGCGCGGGTCGGGGTCGATTATGACGTGACCGGTTTGGAGACCGATCCGCTGGTCATCGCCTATTCCGAAGGCGGCGGCTTTCAGGAAATGAACTTCCGCCAGCGGGTCAACGAGGCAATCCGCGGCTTGTCTCTGGCAACGGCGATTAGGGGCGATCTCGACCATATCGGCGCGACCTATGCCGGCATCGGTCGGTTGATCTACCCGAATGCCGCCGACGATCAGCCGGCGAATTCGCAATGGGACGATCTGCGCGGCAAGTGGGTGGAGACCGACACCATCTTCCGCGCCCGGATCAAGCTGGCGTTCGAGGCGTTCTCGACCGCCGGGCCGGAAGGCGCCTATGTGTTTCACGCGCTTGAGCTCGACGGCGTGCGCGATATCGCCGACGCCGCGGCTTATTCCGAAGAGGATGCCGCCACTTATAGCGCGACGCTGCACAGCGACGCCTATTCGATGGGGCTGATCGCCGCGCCTTTTGCGGGCCGAAACGACGGCGACCCGGTGCTGGCGCCGGAGATCCTGATCGTGGCGCTGCCGACGGAGACGTATGGCGCGGTCGACCAGGCGCTGCTGGACCGCGTGTTCCGCGCCTGTACGGCCGAGGATGTGCGGCCGCTCGGCGATAACGTTCGCGTCGAGGCTGCGACCGTGACGGCCTACAACATTGCCGTGACGCTCTATTATGCGCCGGGGTCGGATGCGTCGGCCATGGCGGCCGAGGCCAAGCGCCGCCTTGAAGCCTATGCTGCCGATCGGCGGCGGATCGGGTTGTCGATCCAACGCGAGGTGATCGGCGGACGCGCGGCGATCGACAACAATGTGACGGTCGAGGTTGTGTCTCCCGTGGCGGATATCGAGCCCGGATCGAAGGGGGTCGGGCAGGTCGGGACCATCGCCGTCACCACGGTGCAGACGCAGGGGTCGTGGGAATGACGCCGGCGGAGGCTGTTGCAGCCGTCGCGCCCATTGCCGATGCCATCCTGCCGCGAAGCGCCGCGCCGATCGAGCGCGCGGTGCTGGCGGCCGAGCTGGCGAGGATCGCGATCGTCGATCCGACCGTGATCGTCACGATCTGGAATCCGGCGACGTGCCCGGATGTGTTGCTGCCCTGGCTGGCGCAGGGCGTTTCGGTCGATGTGTGGTCCGATGCCTGGCCGGAAGCGCAGAAGCGCGCGGTGATCGCCGCGTCTCCGATGGTACATCGGTTGAAGGGCACCTTGGGCGCGGTCCGGCGCGCGCTGGCGGCATTCGATCTGGAAAGCCGGATTGTCGAATGGTGGCAGGACGGCTCGCGTCGCGGCACCTTTCGCATTGAACTGATCTACCGCAACGGCGGGCCGGTGTTCGACCTCGCGACTCAAGGCTTCGCGATCCAGTCGGTTGCCGCCGCAAAGCCGAAAAGCCGCGTGTTCACATCGCTGGCGATCCTGCGGGCGCGGGGGCCGGTTTATGTCGGCGCGCTCGCTCGCTCCGCGATTAGTGCGGCCGCGCATCCATTTGTATTCGAAACGCCGGTGTTGCGCGCCACGAATTACATGGGCGCGACCGCCGCGTCGATCATGTCCGCCACTGCCCACGTAAAGGCCGCTTAAATGCCACAGACTTCATTCGCAGTCATGACCACGCTCGGCCGCGCCAAGGAAGCCGCGGCGCTCGCCAACGCGACCACGATCGAGATCACGCATATCGCCATCGGCGACGGCGCGACGGTGCCCAGCGGTGGCGAGACAGCGCTTTATAACCAGATCGCGCTGAAAACGATCAGCGGTCATGGCACCGTTGTCGGGGCTTCGAACGTTGCCTATTTCGACTGCTACCTTGCCGCCGGCGAGGGGCCGTACACCATCCGCGAAGCCGGGCTCTATGATATCGACGGCGACCTGATCGCGATCGCCCATTACGATCCGCCGATCAACAAGCCGACGCCGGACAGCGGCCAGACCGTCGAGGGAACGGTGCGGCTTGAGGTCGCCTTCTCCGATGTCGCCAACGTCATCATCAAGGTCGATCCGTCGATGCAGGTCGCGCTGCAACGGCTGACGCGGTTGCCGTGGATACCGATCATATCGATGTCGCTTGCGACGCCACCGGCGTTGCCGGTCGCCGGCGACACCTACGTCATCGCCGCCGATCCAACCGGCGCCTGGGCGGGGCAGGCCGGCAAGGTCGCGGAATATACCAACGCCGGCTGGGCGATCATCACGTCGCCGGAAGGTCACGGCGTCAGCTTGCCCGATGGTCGTGTGTTTGAGCGTATCGGCGGTAGCTATGTCGAAAAGATCGCGCTCGATGCGCAGAGCGGAAAGTGGGTCTATGCAGAAGCGGCCGGCACAGCCAATGCACTGACAGCCGCGCTTGTTCCGGTGCCTACGGCGTACATTGACGGGCTGACCGTGCGTGTGAAGATCGCCGCGACAAACACCGGGCCGGCCACATTGAACTTGAACGGGCTCGGCCCGCTCCCAATCCAGACGCCGCGGGGTAGCGAACTCGCCCAAGGTGATCTGATTGCCGGCAGCATCTACACGCTGATCTGTACCGGAGCCGGTTTTGTGTTGTCGGGCATTGCCTATAGCGAGGTTCCGATCGTCGCTGCCACGCCCACGCTCTACGTCCGCACTGACGGCAACGACGGCAACGACGGCTCGGCGAATGACGCCGCCCATGCTTTCGCGACGATCGCGGCCGCAGTCGCTTATGCGAGATTGAGGTTTTACCTCGCTGGCGCAACGATGACGATCCAGCTCGGGAATGCCGGAGATTACGCGCCACCAGGCGACGTTAACGTCGGTGGCGGGGAAGTCGCGATCCTCGGCGACATCGCCAATCAAGCGAATTACATTATTTCAGGTATCGGCCCCCCGGGTGGATCATCTGGCCTTGTTGCCGCGGTAAACGGCAAGGTCAATCTTCGCGGTATGTCTGTCAACAACACGGGCATAATCAACTCCAACACGATCGCCGCCGGCGCTGGAGTAATGGATCTAACCAACGTCACCCTAGGGACGTCAAACGCTAGCGTTCCCGCGCTAGTCGCCGCGTCGGCCGGTGGCGGTGTTTCAGTCAACGCTGGATGCATTATGGGCGGCTCGGCTATCTGTATGTGGCTCGCCTCGGGTGGAACCATAACGATGCTCGCCGACGTCGCCACTGCGAACGGTGCGTCTTGGTCGAATTCTACCATGCGCGCCACAATCTGCGGCTCGTTCCAGCTCGCTGGGCCGTTCTCGTTCTTTGGAACACCGGCCACCGGCCCTCGTTACAGCGCGGGCCTGAACGGCGTCATAAGTGTGGGCGGCGCCGGGGCGAACTTCTTCCCCGGCGGCACCGCGGGTTCTACCGACACCGGAGGCCAGTACGCATGAGATACAATCCTCTCGATTGGTATTGGCTGGCCGACGACGGGCGTGTCTACAGCAGCGCACAACAGGCGCGGGTGCCGGACGACGACGCGGCCTGGCTTGTGCGGCAAGGCTCTGGCGCCTGGACGCCGTGGCCCCGCGACGAGGCCGGCGAGCAGACAGACGCAGCTTTGCAATGGGTGCTGGCGCCGTATGGCCTGTTTGTAGACCTCCTGGCCTATGCCGCCGACGCGCGCTGGCGTCGAGAGGTAGGCGGCATCACCGTCGCCGGCGTGTCTGTGGCGACGGATGATCGGTCAAAGCAGATGATCATTGGCGCGCGCATCGCTGCCGATGCAGATTCCAACTGGTCAACATCTTGGGTTGCTGCTGACGGTTCAATCGTGCCGGTAAACGCGACCACCATCATCGCGATCAGCGACGCCGTGCAAGCGCACGTCAACGATTGCTTCACCGCCTATGCACTGGTGAAGGCCGATATCGACAGCGGCGAAATCACCACGATCGCCGAGATCGACGCAGCGTTCGCCGCGTAAAAATCCCCGCAACATCCAGTCCTCAACCCAAGGAGAGCCGATATGGCTTCTGTGTCCTTTCACCACGGCACGCGCGTATTCCAGTCTGGCGAGACCCCGGTGTTGGTCCGCACCGCGCAAACCGCCGTCATCGGCCTGATCGGCACCGCGGCCGACGCCGATGAAGTCAAATTCCCGCTCAACAAGCCGATCCAGATCCTGCGGCCGAGCGATGCCGAGGGGCTGGGGAGCGACGGCACGTTGATGGAAGCGATCGACTCGATCTTCGATCAGGTCGGCTGCCCGATCATCCTGGTGCGTGTCGAGGAGGGCGCGACCACGCCGCTCACCTGGGCCAACGCGGTCGGCAATCAGGTGTCGTTCACCGGCGTGCATGCCTTCCGCCGCGCCAAGCCGGATGGCCTTTATAAGCCGAAGCTGCTGCTGGCCCCCGGCCTGACCCAGACGTCGCCGGCCGACGGCATCGCCTCGATTGCGGTTGGCGTGGGTGGCTCCGGCTACGTCGCCGACACCACGACGGTGACGATCGCTGGTACTGGCGGCGTCGGATCGGGCGCCGAGGCCGCGGCTGTCGTTGAGGCGGGCATCATCACCTCGATCCTCGTGACCAAACCGGGTTATGGCTACACCGGTGCAGTCACCGTTACCATCGCGGGCGACGGTGTGGATGCGACGGCGACCGCCGCCAAGGGCTCGGTGATCAACCCCGTCGTCGCCGAGCTGATGGGCGTCGCGGAAACGCTCAAGGCGATGGCCTATGTCGATGCGCCGGACACCACCGACCAGGCGGCGGTGCAGTATCGCGGCCTGATCAACTCCGGCCGCATCTTCGTGTGCGATCCGAAGGTGCTAAAATTCGACACCGCCCAGGCGCTCAACGTGCCGCAGCCGTCGTCGCCGATCTTCGCCGCGCGCCAGGCCAAGATGGATCTGGAGCAGGGCTTCTGGTGGGCGGGCTCGAATACCGAGATCGCCGGCATCGTCGGCACCAACCGGCCGATCGAATACGGCGTCCAGTCGAACTACCTCAACGAAAATCGCGTCAACACCATCGTCAACATCGACAACACAGGGTTCCGGCTGTGGGGCGTGTGGACCTGCGACAGCGATCTGCTCTGGCAGTTCGTGTCGGTGCGCCGCACCGCCGATGCCATCAACGAGGCGCTCGAGGTGGCCTATCTCGAATTCGTCGACCGGCCGTTTTCAAAGGCAAACCTCAAGTTCATGATCGAGACCGGCCGCGCCTTCCTCCGCACCATGGAGCTCGAGGGCGCGATCCTGCCCGGTCATGACGTCTGGCTGCTCGAGAGCAACACCGACAACGATCTGGCGCAGGGCATCGTCAAGCTGGGCGTCAAGTTCGAGCCGCCGGCGCCGATGGTCGATATCCGCATCACCAGCTATCGCAACATCGCCAGCTATACCCTGCTGCTCAATCAGGTGGCGCAGGAAATCAGCTCCGGTTCGCTGGCTGCGTAAAGCACGGCCTTCGTTCTCGCCATCCATTCATCAGCCAGCTTTTTTAAGGAGGGCATCAAATGCCGTCGAGTTCCGATATGCCGCGCTACATCCTGCGCAACTGCACCATCTTCGCCGATCGCGTGTCCAAGATCGGTCAGGCCAGCGAGATCACGCTGCCGGTCCCGACCGAGAAGGTCGAGGAAATGCGCAACGCGGGCATGGTGATGCCGATCGACGTGCCGATGGGCTTTGAGAAGGCCGAGGCCTCGTTCAAGCTCACCGGCTTCGACCCACAGGTGATCACGCTGTTCGGTCTCACCGTCGGCCAGGAGCGCGAATTCATGGTCACCGGCGCGCTGGCGCACGAGGACGGCACCATCATCAACGCCACGGCCTACATCCGCGGCCGGCTGATCAAGACCGATCATGGCTCGTGGAAACCGGGCGAGGTCGGCGAAAACGATTTCCAGATCACGCTGCGCTATTACCGCCTTGAGGTCGACGGCCGCACCCTGATCGAAATGACGCCGTTCGACGTCTCGATCGGCGGTCAGTCGCAGACCAGCAGCATCCGCGCTGCGTTGCTGGCGTAAGGAGCGGTCATGTCCCACACTGTCACTTTCACTCCGGAATCCCCGATCACCTATAACGACAAGGCCTATCCGGCGCTGACGCTGCGCAAGATGAAGGCCAAGGACCTGGTCGCCGGAGATCTCGTGACCGGCGACACGCGGAAAGCCTTTGCCATCTATGCGTCGATGGCCGGGGTGCCGATTGGCGTCATTGAGGAGCTTGATATCGATGACTTCGAGCGATTGAGCGAGGTCGCCGCGCCGCTGATGGGAAAGTCGGCGAAGGCTGCGATCAAGGCGGCCAAGGAAAAGATCGCGGAGTAAACAACGAAGGCGACAGCGTGATTGTCGCTGTCGCTACCCTTGCGCGGCACCTGCACACGCCGATCGGCGAAATTGAAGATATGGAGATGGACCGCTTCGAGGCGTATTCGAAAGCGCTGGATACCATCCTTTTTGCAGAGTCTGGAAAGCCTGGACGGCGCAAGTTCAATCTCCCTGACGGCCATGAAAGCATCGCGGAACAAGCAGGCGCGGTGCTCGATGGAGCGTTTGCGAAGCATCGAGCCAAGGAAAACTAAGTGACGACCTTAACGTCAAAACTGATCGTCGAACTGATCGACCGGGCGTCGGCGCCATCGCGCGCCATCGCCGGGGCCGTCAATCGGTTGACGGCGATGCAGTCGCGCAACGCAGCGGCGCTGGCGTCGGCGCATACGCAGATGTTTGGCGCGGTGGCCGTCGCTTACGGTCTAGCACAGGCGATCGGCGCGCCGGTCAATCAAGCCATCAAGCTCGAAAAAGCGCGATGGCCGACGTTAACAAGGTGACCAACTTCAGCGCCGATGGCTTGAAGAAGTTTGAGCGCGATCTTCGCGGGCTTGCGACATCCGAAATTCCTTTGGCCGTTACTGAACTTGCCGCATTGGCGGCAGCCGCGGCACAAGGCGGCGTGCCTGAAACGGACCTGCTCGATTTCACAAGAATGACCGCGAAAGCGGCGGTCGCGTGGGAAGTGACCGGCGCGGTTGCCGGTCAGAACCTCGCGAATCTGCGATCGGCGCTTCGGCTGTCGAACAAGGACCTCGGTCTGTTTGCTGACGCCATCAACTACGTTTCCGACAACACCGCGTCGTCCGCGCCGGACCTTGTGGACTTTTCCAAGCGCGTTGCGGCGCAAGGCGAATTCTTCGGCTTCGCCAAGGAACAGGCGCTGGCGTTCGGCGCGGCGATGATCGGTGCGGGCGCAGAAAGCAACGTCGCGGCGACGTCGTTTCGGAATATGGGGCGGGCCCTGACGCGCGGCAGCAGCGCCAGCAAGGCCCAGCAAAGGGCTTATGAAAAGCTCGGGCTGAATTCGTCACGCGTCGCCAAGACGATGCAGAAAGACGCCGTCGGCATGACGCTGAACGTCATGAAGCGGATAGGCAAACTGCCCGCGTATATGCAGGGGTCCGTGATATCCGACCTGTTTGGCGACGAAGCGCGAGCGCTGGCGCCCTTGCTCGGAAAGTTGGAAATTCTAACGGACGCGCTCGGTCTAGTGGGAGACAAGACGAAGTACGCGGGCAGCGTCGAGAAGGAGTTCGCCAATCGCGCCGCTACGACGGAATATGCGCTACAACGCTTTCAGAGCCGCGTTCGCGAGGTTGGCCTCGTGGTCGGCGGTAGCCTGCTGCCGCCGCTGAAACATGCGCTCGATGTGTTAGGGCCGCTGGCGCTGCGATTTGCGAAGCTGGCCGAAAAATATCCCGGTTTAACCCGGGCGGTCACATTGACGGCCGCCGGTCTCGTTGGATTGCGGATCGCCGGCTTCGCGGCCGCGTTCGGTCTCCGGTGGATGTGGGGCGGGGCGCTTGCGGTGGCGAAGGGGGCGATGCTCGGTTTGGCTGGTGCAGTTCGCGTGGCGTCCATTGCCCTGATGCCGTTCGGTGCGGCCTTCCGGGCCGCACGCTCTGCCATAATGGCGACACGCACAGCCATTCTGGCATTTGCGGTATCCGCAGCGATGCTGGGCACTGGCGGCGCTCTCAGGGCAGCAGCGGCGTCTATTTTCAGCATGGCGACTGCTATGCGGGTGCTCAAGTTCGCCGTGATCGGCACCGGTATCGGTGCTGCGCTCGTCGGCCTCGCCGCTGCGGGAACGTGGATCTACAACAATTGGTCCGGCATCAAGGCGCTGTTCGCCGGCATAGGCGAGGGCCTTATGGCTGGACTTGCGCCGGTGATGCCGACAATCCAGCCCATCATCGATGGCTTCAATTGGCTGTCAAACACCCTGTCGTCGATATTCGGGCCGATCGATGCATCGAAGGAAGGCTGGCGGTCGCTCGGCGTCACGATCGGCACCAGTATCGGCGGAGCGATCACCAGCGTGATCGAGAAAATCAAATCGTTGATCGGGTGGATCACGTCGGTTCCCGGCAAGATTGCCGGCATGTTGGGCTTTGGCGGTTCGGGTAAGACGCCTGCTGCCGCTGCCGCGACCGTGGCCGCGCCAGCCATCGCCGGTGCGCGTGCGGCCGGCGGGCCGGTGAGGGCGGGCAGCGCATATCTCGTAGGCGAGAACGGCCCCGAGATTTTCCGGGCGCGGGCAAATGGCGCGATCTCCAACACGCTCGACACGGTGCGGGCGATCAAGGCGCAGGCCATGGCCGGTGCGGCGAAGGCAGGCGGTGGCGCCGCGGTGACCAATGTCGGCGGCGTTACGATCAATGTGCAAGCATCGCCCGGTCAGTCGCCCGAGGCAATCGCGGCGGCCGTCGAGAAACAGCTTAGTTCAAAGCTGAATGCGCTCTCGCGTGGCGCCTATAGCGACGGGGTGTATTGATGCCGACACCGATGGCTCTTGGTCCGTTCGGGTTTGAATCGTTGCGCTTTGGCTACGACGGGGTTTCGCGCGACCTGTCCACGTCGTGGGCTGACATCCAGACGGTTGGCGGTCTGGATCGCCTGCAATGGCTGGGCGGCGAAGCCGACCGGGTGAAGATCGAGGGCGTCGTTTTCCCGGAGGAGTTCGGCGGGCTTGAGAGCCTCGAGGGTGTTCGCTCGGCCGCCCGCGATGGAGCGGTGCTGCCGCTGGTGACCCTCGGCGGCAATGTGTTCGGCATGTACGTGATCGAAGTCGTCTCGGAATCGCAGCGTTTTCACGATGCAGCCGGCCGGCCGCGCAAGGATGTCTTCATGATCAGACTCAAGCGATACGTCGGCAACGACTTCTCGCCGATCTCCATCATTCAATCGCTGTTCGGGTGAAGCGCGATGGCGACGGTCTACACCACAATGCAGGGCGAGATGGTCGACATGATCTGCCGGCGCGTCTACGGCGACGAAAGCGGCTATGTCGAGTTGGTGCTCGATCTCAATCCCGGCCTCGCGGCCGCCGCGATTCCGCTGCCGATTGGGACGAAGATAGCGCTGCCGGGTTTGCCGCGCTCGGCGCCGGAGCGGAAGATCGTCAGCTTGTGGGATTGATCAGTGAAAACCCCTCGCGCTGAAATCTCGGTGAATGGCCGGCCAGTCGCCTCGATCTTCAACGAACGGCTGATCTCGGTGACGATCGTCGACAAGGAAGGTGTCACCAGCGACACGATATCCTGCGAATTGAACGACGGAAATCCGTTCGCGGAAATCCCGCGCAAGGGCGATATCATCACCGCGAAGCTGGGCTATCTCGAATCGGGGGTGCTCGATTTTGGCCGCTACGTCGCCGACGATCCGGAGGTGCAATGCCTGCCTTACAAGCTGTCGGTCAACGGCAAGGGCACCGACATGCGCGAGAAACTGAAGCAGCACGCCGCGCGGCATTGGGACAAAAAGACCGTCATGGATATCGTCTCGGATATCGCCAAGGATCAGGGGCTCACCGCCAAGGTGGACAGCAAGGTCGGCGGCTATACCTATGAGTGGTTCGGGCAGGAAGATGAAAGCGACATCCACGTTGTCGAGCGCCTGGCGCGGCGGCATGACGCGCTGTTCTCGATCAAGAACGGCAACCTGATCTTCGCCGCCAAGGGCAGCGGACAATCGGCCAGTGGCGCTGCGCTGACGCCAGTGGTCGCGACGCCCGACAACATCGTCGCGGAAACCTGCAAGACGACGTTCGCCTATCGCAACAGCTTCGCCAAGGTCAAGGCGCACGCGCAGAACCGTAAGACAGCATCGCGCGATGAGGTTGAGGAAGACAGCGACAGCAACGGCGAGGCCGATTTCACGCTGCCGGAGCCCTACGCCGACAAGGATGAGGCCAAGCGCGCGGCCGGCGCCAAGGCCAAGGACCTGAAGGCCGAGACGATCAGGACCTCGGTGACGCTGTTCGGCGATCCGGCGATCCGCGCCGGCGCACCGCTGATCTATGCCGGCGTGCGGCCGCAGCTCGACGGCATTCAATTCATCATCGAAACCGCGACGCATACGCTGTCCAAGAGCGGCTACACGACGCAGATCGAAGCCAAGCTTGGCGGCAAGGGCGAGGCCGGCGCGACGGGTGGCGGCGCAGGTACGACTTCCGGCGCCGATATTGACTGGCAGAAAGAATTGGGCGGTTAACTGGGTTAACTAAGCAACAGTTCGCAGCAAAGATGTTAGTATCCGAGTCTCGGAAGAAGTTGTCTATCTGACCAGAGGTCCAGGCATAGGCCGCACCAATAGCAATTGTCATCGAATTGGTTGCGCTCGAATGCAGTCGCACCTGCAGCGGCGAAACCCCCGTCGGCCGCTTGACTTCATGCCACGCTCCAGCAATTTTACATCCTCTCCGGTAGGTGAATAGGGTTGGCTTATAATATGTTGAAATATATAGCGAAACGCGCCTTACGGCCGATTACAAGGCGGCTAGCGTTTAGGACGGAGGCGAAAGTCCAACAAGGCATCAAGCTCTTGTCGGAGGAAATGAATCGACGATTTGCAGAGATTCAGCGGCAGAATGATCGGTTGCGAATCGAACTGTATTTTTCCCAGCTTTCATCTGGGCGCACATTCTCGCCGACTAAAGCGGTGGAACTTAAGGTGCCAAATTCGAGCATCGAAATGGTCTTATGCGGTCCGGCAGAAGACCGTAGCATCATAGGCGCAATCGAGTACCAACAAGGATACTATGAACCGCATGTCATAGCGGCGCTATCTCGATTGATCCCTGAAACGGCGTCATGCATCGATATTGGTGCCAATATCGGTGCAATATCTCTCCAGCTAAGCAAAGTTGCAGCGAGAGGGCACGTCTACTCATTTGAACCCGCGTCGGCCTCTTTCGGATATTTGACACACAACATTACTGCGAACGGCATAAATAATATCACCGCTTACAATTTGGGGGCCTCGGACAAGTCTCAAGACCTCGTACTTAACTATATCAGCGACCTCTCTGGATGCTCTTTTGTTTTGGGAACGACTAACGCACTACCGGAAGAGCTTTCGACGGCGAAGCAGGAAACCATCCACTGCATCGCTATCGATGACTGGGTTAGAAGGCACAACATTCCTCCGATCGACTTCATAAAGCTCGATGCTGAAGGAATGGAGCAGTCCGCTTTGCGGGGTGCTTCTGACCTGCTGATGCGTGACAAGCCTGATCTTGCGATTGAGTTTAATCCTCACACCAGCGACGATTTCGGGCATGGTACTTCAGAGGAACTGTTTGAGACCCTCAATCGCTATTGGGACCAGATTTACCTGACACCACGTGATGTCTCAGAACTTCCGATTTTAATCCGGGATTACAATCATCTCATGGAGATGGTGAAGCTGGGGCCTGGATGGGAAGACCTTTTTTGCACGACCGATGATCGGCAAAGAGCGAGATGCAATGTATCTGCTCATTGATCTGCGAGGTTGCCACTATCATCAAGATCGTGGAATTCCGAGTTATGCCCAGTCTCTCGCACTTCAGGTTGCGCGATCCGGCGCGGCGATATGCTCTTTCCTTGTGCATAAAGATAGGCCGTCTTTGAGTGAAGAGGGGGCGCTGAGAGAGTACGGGGAGGTACTTTATCATGAGGACGTTTCTCGCGTCGGCATACGTCGGTGCGACGCCTTCCTAATTACGAGCTTGATGCACGGGCTTGACACGGTGGATGAGCTGGAACGATTGGCGGTTCCGTTAGAGGTGATGGCACATCGTCCAATGGTCTGCGCAGTCCTCTACGATCTCATCCCGTTGATTTTCAAGGAGGTGTACCTCCAACATCCGGCAACATCTCGTGGATATTTTGCCGCGTTGAACACTCTGAAACTATGTGACCATATCTTTTCGATCAGCGAGGCAAGCGCCAGCGATGCTGTGCGGATCGCAGGAATTTCGCCAGCAAAGATAACGACAATTTGGGGCGGCATTGACAGCAGTCGCTGGGTCGTTAGTCACGAAAGTCATCTCAGCACGCGATCCACGGAAGTCGTCTATGTCGGAGGCGAAGATTTCCGCAAGAACATGGCGGGGCTGGTCCGGGGGTTTGGGCTTTACAAGAAGAACAACCCATACAGCGAACTAAGTCTTGCTGTCGTTTGCTCTCAAAGCAGAGCCGGTAAGAAGGTGATGTCTGAGCTCTTAAAGTCTGAAGATCTGAAGGAAGGAGTCGATGTTAAGCTGACAGGCTACTTGGCTCATGACGAATTGGTTAAAAGAGTGGCAAGCGCTAGATCGTCGATTTTCCCCAGCTTGTACGAAGGACTGGGTCTTCCGATTCTTGAATCATACGCTGCAGGGACGCCAGTGTTTGGGTCGGATAAAAGTGCAGTTGCCGAGATGGTGCACCCAGCGTGTCGGTTCAATCCTTATTCGGTAGGATCGATTGCGGCGGCATTTGAAAACATCGAGCATCGCGAGGAGTTATTTGAAGCGTCACTAGAATTTGGCCGAGATATATTAGGAAAGTTCAGTTGGGGGAGGTCTTCCAAGATCGTAACGGCAACGATTTCCGGACAACTTGCTTCTAGAAGACCAAGCGGTCACCGGGCCGACGTCCCTATGATCGGGCTATTTGGGCCTTCGTCACCGGAACAGACCGGCGTTGGCATTTACAATTCCACGGCATTTTCTGGAAGCAAGAAGCGCATTGTGCTGTTCACGGACTTCACGGGCGAAAGATCCATTCAACAGAAAACGACCGCAATAAAGACTCTCAGCAGAAAGCCGGATCTGCTCTTAGCTCCGGTCGCTGAGTTCTCTCGTTTTCAGCCGCCGGGCAACTACCTTGCGCACGTCTTTGCAATTGGGAATTCACATCACAGCCTTTCCGCTCTCAAAGCCGCAATAGGGAATAGGGTAATTGGAGTACCGCGCGTGCTTTATTTGCATGAAGCACGCGTCACGGGGCTTCTGCTAGCCTACTTCGGCGGGGACGCCAATATGTTGGCATCGAGGCTCACAGAGTATTACCCTGAACTCGGAGCTTGGTGTTGCCATAGAGCAACCCTCCTCGATATCTTGAGCTGCCATGTTATGGGTGTTCGGTTACTGATTGCGCTGACTGGTGCATGCACGATCTTTGTGAATTCTCGCCGTGCTAAAACGCTCATTGAAGCGGAACTTTCGAGCTTCTCCGAGTGCAAATTCGAAGTCCTCTTTCACCCTGTCTTTCCGCCAGGGGATGCCACACCAGAACGCCGCGCTCCACATGATGAAATCGTTATTGGTCATTTTGGAATCGTCGGACCGATGAAGAGACCGGAATTGCTGATCGCGGCATCGCGCATAATATCTCATGATAGGAAGGTGCGTCTTCTTTTTGCGGGTTACTCAGCAAGCGCGGCGATCCATTCGCTGGATGCCCCCGAGTTTGTCGAATGTATCGACGCTCCGACGGATGCCCGCATGATATCTCTCATGAGAGGGGTGGACATCGCCGTTCAGCCGCGTGAACCCGATCACGGCGAATCGTCCGGAGTTATTAACCAGTTGATCTCAGTGGGTAAGCGTCCGATCACCAGTTCAGGAACAGCGGCAGACGATCTCGGAGAACTTGTTTTAACCGTACCGCGGGGGGCGACCGCTAAGACATGGTCGGACGCAATACTGAAGGTGCACGAATCGGACCGCACCTCGATTTCTACCAAACATCTTTCTGTTGAAGCCTTCGGACGCGCTTTTGATGCAGCCATTGACCGACTGAAGGTTGATTAGCGGCTCTCATGACTAGGCGCGCTGCTGAAAAAGCATCGCTCTCTATTTAGGCCTCCCAACAAGGACTCCCACCAATGCCCAACCTCTCCTCCGAGGTCGCGGCTGCGCGGCCGTATGCCGAGTTTGTCGGCCGCGACCGGTACATCGAAGCATCGAAGGTGGTCGCGAACAATCTCTCTTGAAGTCAAATGCGGCGCGCCACAATGGTATCAACAAGACCGTTCGTATCGGATTTGAAGCGGTCGTATGAAAGCCCGACGCGCTTCAGAGATTCTCGAAAAAACGGTTCTTGGAACCCAAGCTCCATCCAGCCATGCGTCCGCATCGCTCGGAGTGACAAGCCATCAAGCCGCGGCCCCCATGGGTACGGAACTGCTGTCCTCCAAGGGCCTTCTGTGTCAATGACGGGCTCACAGCCAAACAATAGCATCCCTTCCGGGTTCAGGAGCGGCAAGCAATGCTTGAGTGCGGCGACGTGCTGAATTGAATGATGGAACGCTTGGTAAAAAAATATTCGGTCAAACGGTTGCAGGCCCTCGCCACTCAGAAAATTACCGACGATGGCGGTAATCGGACAACCAATCCTCGCGGCTTGTTGCTGCACGATTTTGATACTGTTGGGGTCAATATCGATGACAGTAACGTCGCAGCCTAGCCTTGCCAATAGAAGCGAAATCTGAGCATCACCACACCCGTACTCAAGAACGCGGGTTCCGGGCCGCACGTCAAGTGTGCGGATCAGTTGTCCGAAGCTCTCCAAGTATCCAGCGAGAAAATTTCCGTCGTGAAGATAAATGCCCGGTCTTGCGACACGATCATCGATGTTCACCGGCGTATATTCGAATAACTCGCTGTACGATGATCGGCCCGAAATCTCGGCATGAATTGCCATGATCTTATTGGCATAGGCTTGCGAAAACGGGTCGGCTTGAATGTGGATAAAGCTATCATCGGCAAGGTAACAATTGCAAAGCAGAGGAATGCGGTCGGTTTCCGCGATGTCCTTTAAGCTTTCGCAATAGTCATCAAACTCTTTCAGGGACGAAAGAGCTTTCATGGCTGGACCAGTTTGAGAAACCTCGACTACTGGAGCGGCGGGTGGCGGCGCCTCAACGACTGAGGCATCCCGCGTTCTTAGAGATTCTTCGATCGATGAAAGATAGTTCACTATACGACGTGTGTGGAACACGCGTTCGCGGATATCTGAAAATAATTGTCGCATCTACATGCCCTTATTCCGCTGAAATTGGGGATAGCACGGCTCCCGCCCTCTAGCCACACCCCAAAGGACCAATCCAATGCCCAACCTCGATTCCGGGGGCGCTGGCGTGCGGCCAGGGCATTGATCATCCGTCGCGGCGCGTAGCCGGCCGCAATCCACAAAAACCTGAACCGACCAACCCATCTTCCGGGAGCGCGAACCTATGACGAAATGGCCGAAAGACAATCAAGCCGATCTGCTGGCGTTTTACGGCACGCCAGGCCCCGATGTGGAGCGGCAGCTGGTCAACGTCGTGCCGCCGTTCCAGATGTATTACGACGGCAAGCCAGTCGCCCGCATTCGGTTTCATCGCAAGGCGGCTGCCGCGCTTACGGCTGCGCTGAACGATATCTGGGAGCACTACGGCAGCGACCAGCGCAAGATCGACGCACTTGGCATCTCGAAATACGCCGGCGCGTACAATCCACGTAAGGTGAGGGGCAGCGCCACCAAGTGGTCAAACCATGCCTATGGCGCGGCGATCGATTTGAACGCCGAAGAGAATGGGTTCGGCAAAGGCCACGGCACCATGCCGCAGCCGGTTATCGACGCCTTCAAGCGTCAGGGCGCGCGCTGGGGCGGCGACTATCGAGGCCGCACCGATCCCATGCATTTCGAATTCTGCGACGCCAGCGGCTATCCGGGCCCGGTAGCATTGATGGATATGCCGCAGGTCGATGGCGATAGCGATCAGGGTGATGACGGCGGCAGCACCGAGTTCAGCGCCCAGAGCAAGCCATCATTCGGCAAGCGGGTTCGCAACTGGCTGGTCGGCCTCACGTCGAGCGGCGGCGGCCTTGGTTTCCTCGGCTATCTGACGAGCTGGGAGGTGGTCGCCATTCTGTGCGGCTTCTCACTGCTCATGACCGTACTGATCGTCTGGTTTTTCGGGCCGGACAAGGTCCGCGGCTGGGTCGCGCGGCAGGTGTCGTGATGGCAGAACATCATTGCACCTGGTGGGAATACACCGGCCGCTACACTGCGAGCATCGGTGGAATTTCGTCACCGATCATGCGCGACCTGAAAACAGGCGAGGAGGTGTCCAGCCGGGAATTGCCGGTCGGCGCGCTGTGGGATTGCAACCAGCCTGCCAACGGCAGGGATGATCGTCGGTATTTGTACCCGGTCGGTGCGGACGGTCGCTCAATCGCCTGTCGTCTTCCGGACGGCCGCGATTGGCATATCGACAGCCGTGCCTCGAACTGCACCATGAAGGATGATGCTGGGCATCGTTGCTGGATCCGCCACGGCACCGTCGGCGAAGTAATCCATGTCGACAAGGTCGGCAACACCTGTGCTGCCGGCGCGGGTTCGATCGCTGTGCCTAGCTTCCATGGATTTTTGCACCATGGCGTGTTGAGGGGTTGCTGATGGCACCCCTGTTCTGGTCTATCGCCACCTCCGACATCGCCCTGTGGATCGATGCCGTGATCCTGGCGGCTGCCCTGATCGTCGGCTATGCGCCGCTGCTTAAGTGGTTTCCCGTGATCGGGCCGTATGTCCGGGTCGCTAAACTCGTTGCATTCCTCGTGTTCGGAATTCTGAGCGCGGCTGTTTCGCATCGCCTTACTGATGAGAGCGCAGAACTCGCCCGCGTCAAAATCGATCTCGCGTTCTCGCAGCTGCAGCTCGACACGCAAAAGCAGGCGGCGGAAACGGCGGCGAAGCTCCGCGCCGAGGCCGAGGCCAAAGCCGAACAGGCAAATCAGAAGGTGACGGACTATGAGGAACGGCTTGCGAAACAGCCTGCAGATCACGGCTGCAATCTCGATAGCGATGACGTGCGCAGCCTGCACGACATTGCCCGGTAGCCCGACTATGGCGTCGGTGCAGATACCACGCGACTGCGAGCTGCTGGCGGCGACGGTGCCGTATCCAGCCGTCACCAAGGGTCAATCCGCCAAGGCGGCCGTGGCGCGCCACAGGGCTGCTCTGGGGCAGGCCAACGGCAATCTGGTTGCCACGCGCACCTGTCAGGAACAGCAGCGCCAGCGCTTCGCGGGAGGCCGGTAATGAGCGAAGTTCACAAATTCGACGATCTCCCGACCCGTACCAAAGACTTCCTGACCAATATCCGCGACGACGAGATCGACACGCTCAACGACGGCATCCGCCTCGTTGGCGCTATCAGAACCGTCGGCACCTTCATGAAATGGCTGATCGTCGGCCTGATCGGCATCCTTGCCGGTTTCGTGATGGTCGGGGAATCGATCGCCAAGATCGCCGCCTGGATACGCGGCTAAATCTCGCCACGCCGATCGGGACTGCCGACCCTGTAGATGGGGGCATTGGCCGGCAGTCCCTTAGCCGGGAGGCGTTCGGCTAGCCAACCATATCCAAAAGATCATTGGAGAAGCCATGCGACCAACCGTCTTTCTGGCGGCGCTTTGCGCTGTTCTGCTCGCGTCGAATGTCGATGCAAGGCCGAAGCATCATTCTTTGCAGAAAACGCAAAGAACGAACCTGCAAGAAAACTTTGCAGGTTGCTCCGTTCCGGTCATGCGGCCGTGCGGCCTGTCCGCAACCCGTGAAAGTCGCCAAGTAAGGCGGCTGGTTCGTCAAGTTGGCCGCTCAGATCGTCAAGTATCGCCCCGAACGCCACCCGTTGGCCTCCGTCGCGTCATGGCCGATGGAGCGGGGATGGTGGTCGGAGGCCGCCCGGCCGGCTGTCCGCGTCGCTACTGCGGCTGCGGTGCCTCGCTCTATCTGTTCGGCAAGATCATCCCGTCGCTGAACCTGGCGGCGAACTGGTTTCGCTTCCCGCGCACCTCACCCGCTCCGGGGATGGTCGCGGTCAGGCGGCACCACGTGTTCGTGCTCAAGCGGCATGTCAGGGGCAAGATTTGGCACGTTTTCGATGCAAATTCTGGCGGTGGTAAAACGCGCCTCCACAATCGTTCGATTGTTGGTTTTTCTATTGTGAACCCTCACGGCGCTTCGCGCGCTCACGTCGTCGAAGCTCGGCCTCAATGGCAGTTCTGAGAAACTGAGTCCGGTTCTCGCCCTCATCCAAAACAGCAGCAATGCGCTCAAGCGTCCCTTGATGAAGGGTCGCTAGCACCTTTGTCTCGATTTCCTTTTTTCTGCCCACAGCCGCTTGCGTAGTGGATATACGAAATCTGGTCAAAGCAGCCTCTTTTCATATATACGATATTACAAGTATCATATATATCATTCATCGCATTACGTATATATGAATGAGGTTGGATGTGCTGACGCAAAATGAGCTAAGGACCTTTCTCAACTACAATCCGGAGACGGGAATATTCCTCTGGCGCGACTATCCGCTACCAAGCGGGAAAGCGCGACGTCGCTATGGGAAAGCATCAATCGGATCAATCGCCGGATCAACAGATACCTATGGTTATCGAGAAATCCGGATCAACTACAAAATGTACAAAGCTCATCGATTGGCTTGGCTGTATGTCTATGGGGCATGGCCGGAAGGTGAAATAGATCACGCCAATGGCGTCCCCGGCGACAATCGGATTGCGAATCTTCGGTTAGCCACACGCGCCCATCAAAACGCCAATACGCGGCGACGCCGCGACAACAAGTCCGGATATAAGGGGGTGTGTCGTTACGGCGACCGGTTCCACGCTTTTATCGGTGTAGGCGGTGGGAAAACCAAATATCTCGGCTCGTTCGCTACAGGCCAAGAGGCTCACGCCGCCTACCTTGACTTCGCCAAGAAGATTTACGGCGAGTTTGCGAGGGCGGCATGAATTCCGGCCGCGGCAAGACCCGCGTCCATCCTCGCTCGATTGTCGGCTTCCAGATCGTCGATCCGCACGGAACAAGGGTGGCGGCACAATGAGGTCGCTTCTCGCAATCGCCACGCTTCTGCTGCTCGCCGGCTGCGGTCCGTCCGGCCCGAGCGAGCCCGACATGGCCGGATGCGCGGTGCGCGGCGGCGGTCCCTCCATCTCAAGTCGTGAGGTTGCTGACTGTGCTGTTGACCGCGCGGAGATCGAGCGGGGGCGGGGACACCACTAATTCTACCCCAACACGGGGCCGTCACGAATCATCAGTAGACCGCTGTCTGGACGCTATGTCCGCCTTGGACTAGCTCCGCTCTCAACTAGCCCGGCGCTTTACGGCGTCGGGCCTTTTTTCCACTTCAAGCGTGCCACGCGCCTGATCTGTTGACGTTCCGCGGACCGGCGGATCGGTCGGAGACCGAAACCCATCCAGGCCGATGGGATGACGTTCCGGACAAAAGAAAAACCCGCCGGTCCTTTTCCCAGCGGGCAAGTTCTCGTCCAAGCTATGGGCGGCCCGCAGAGTCAGCCGGCGGGGGCGTGGTTGGGAGTGGGGACTGCCGATAACCCCCATCCATCCAGACGAATGAGCGGGAGAGGGCTCAGCGACTCGCCCAGTCAACTCAGGCCGCAAGATACACCATGTAGACCACCGCGAAGCCAGCCACGACAAGTCCAGTGCTCGCGAGGAGTACGTTGCGCACGCTGGGGCCGCGCTCTGCTCCTCGCGCTTCTCTTGCAGTCTCAATGATGTGTCCGTCTTCGATCTTTGCCATAGTCCATCTCCCGAGCATGACATTGTCGACATCGTGGACGGTCACGATCTTGGACGGCTCGTCCACTCTGCACTTCATCCAAGCGGTTTAACCCGGACGTATCACTACCTCGTTATCGTACTTGTCGAGCACTGCGTATCGGGCGTTCCAGTCAAAGATGGTCTCGGTGCCATGCTTCGGTGCGCCCTTCAGCCGATTACCGCTTATGTCGGAACGGTACCCGCCAAGTTCGGCATCGTATCTAAGTAGCTTCCAGGGCACCGGGTAATGATCGTTGCCGATGCCGAGAAAGCCGCCGAAGCTCAGCACGGCGTAGGCGATCTCTCCGCTGGTCTTGTCAACCATGACGCGTTCGATGGAACCTATCTTCTTGTTCTCGGCACCATAGATAGCTTTCCCTGACTCTTTGTCACTGGCGGTCAGGCGACCCGTAGGGCGCGCGTTATCGGGAGCCGGCGACGGATGGTCACCTCCTGGGTCCTGATGCACATCTTTGCCCACACTGGGGCGCGTTTCGGGATCGTAACTCATAGGAAGCGCCTCCTTTGTAGTTCATCCGATGTAGGCCAACGGGCGCGCCTCGAGCGCGTTCCGAAGGAACAGCGGTTCCTTCGTTACGGTTGGTTCATCTCTCGTATCGCGGTCAGTTTCACGCAGCCGACGCGCGTTCGCGCGCCGCGAACTGCCGGGCGGCGAGATCGAGTTCACGATGAAGCGGCTGCGGGCGCGAATTGAGCGCGAAAATGTGAGCGATGCACAAGAAACCCGCCGGCGAGGGGCGTCACCGGCGGGTCGGGGTCCTTGGGGGTGAACGGTTGCTGGACCGTCCGGGTAGGTAATGCGCGGGACGGGGAGGGGTTCCGTCGGTTCCAATTTCTGGAAAATCTGATATACTTGGAACTTCGAACGCGAAAAGCCGCCACGGAACCGCGACGGCCTTTCGTAGATCGAACCAGCTTGGCGCTGACTCGCTCTGTGCAACCGTGAATGTAACCATTCCGGAGAACGTGTCTAGCCAAGTTGGGCACCACCCCAACAGACTGAAAAGGCTAGATAAAATGGCTAAAAGCCAAGACTTGGTCACCGGCCCTCAACAGCTCCGTCTCGACTTGCAAATTGCAACAGAACGCGAAATTGATGGCGTTCTCATGGGGGTCCTTAGTGACGGGACGCCCTACCTGAACATTCGCGGCTTAGCCCGGATGTGCGGCGTCGATCACACGTCGATTCTCGATATCACTGCGCGATGGCAAGCAAATCCTTTGCGTCCACGCGAAGCGCGCATCAAAGAGCTGGTTCGCGCGCAGTCCGGTGACGATAATATCGTCTTCATCGCGACGAACCTTAACGGGACGATCCACCACGCGGTCCCGTCAGCCGTATGTATGGCAATCCTCGAATATTATGCCTTCGAAGCCAAAGGCATTTCAAATGCCAAGGCCGCTGAAAGCTTCCGGACCCTAGCTCGCAAAGGCTTCCAAGCGTTTATTTACGCACAAGTTGGCTACAATCCGACTGGTGCAAGTGACATTGCCTGGAAACAGTTTCACGACCGGGTGTCTCTGTCTTTCCACACAGTGCCTGATGGTTATTTCAGCGTATTCAAAGAGCTGGCCGATATCACAGTGACGCTCATCCGGTCGGGCGCCAATCTTGGGTCAAGTTTCATTCCTGACATCAGTGTTGGGCAACATTGGGGTAAGCACTGGACGTCAAACAACCTCGATGCGGTTTACAGCGATCGCATCAAATACGATCACAATTATCCTGACTATTTTCCGCAAGCGCTCTCAAATCCCCAACCAGCATATTGCTACCCCGACGAGGCGCTGGCTGAATTCCGCGATTGGATAAAGAAGGAATACGTCGCAAACAAAATGCCAAGCTATTTGCTCGGCAAAGTGAAGCAGGGACAAATTCCGGCACCCGCTGCGGCCGTGGCGCTCGATGCATTCAACCCCAAGAAACTCCCACCGTCGAAAATTAGGCCACAACGGTTCTGATCGAACGACTAAGAAACCCCGCTCCGGCGGGGTTTTCTATATGTCGTGGTGCGTTCTCAGGTCAGCCAGAGCTTCTTCTGGTGTCTTGAACGTGTTCGCAGAAGTCGGCGCCCACCCGACGAGGCTGCCGTCTTTCCCGGCAATAACCGGAACCCATCCACGCTCCGTCAGTGTAAGTCTGATCTGGTCGTGTAGTTGAACTTTGTAGCGTTCTTCACTGATCAAAGCCCATTGTGACGCAACAACTTTGGCCTTCGTCGAGCCGGAGGAGCCTTCTCGCTCACGTGCCTTTATCAGTGCTCGGATGTGGATCAAGGCTTTACGTTTGTTCATTGAAGATCCCCAACGGAAGCGCTCCGGCGGGTTCTTCTATTCGGTCTTGTGCTTCGCTGCCATCCGCTCCCGGTAGGCTTCTACGCCTTTCTGCCAATCTGATCCCGGAATGATCTCGCCGTTATCGTCGCAATTACCAGCCTCGATCTCGGCCGCAGCAGTTTCCCAATGGCTATCGACCTATGCTGGGATATCGGCTTCGGCCATGCCGTTTCGGCGGCAAACCCGTTCGCAGACTTCGCGGGCGAGGGGTTCGATGTTGGACATCAGCGCGCCTCTACGATCTCAATCCGGCATGAAACGAGCGTTTCCAGAATCGTTATCCGAGTCCCGGATGTATCGATCGCGAACAGCCCATAGGCAATGCCGTGCGCTATGCCGGCGCCATATTCCGCCACGTTGCCGCCGGCCCGCAAAAACGCGGTGTTCGTGACGCCGGTATAGGCCCAGCCTTGTGCGCAGGTTAGCTCGCGGGCGATCTCGGCCAGCTTTCGCGCGGCAGATTCCGGATTGGCAAATGGGCGGGACTCAACGAATTTGACCATCGGAATACGCATGCCAAGTTGACGCTATCTTGGCAAGCCGCGCCGATCTTGATGCTCCGGGCAGCTTACGATCTCGACGGTCTCATGATGCCTGATCCAAAAGTTTAGGCGGCTTCACCGTCCTGCCGTTCACCGCTGGCGACAATCCTAAGCGATCCGTCAGGCAGCGGACATTGTAGCATCTCCGCCTCATCCCACGGCGCGCATACAGACGTCGTGCTCTTCCGATCAGAATTGTGCGCCGGCGATGGTCTCTATCGCAGCAGCAAAGCCGGCGACGCTGTAAAAAAAGCCCGCATCGCTGCGGGCTTTTTGTTATTACCAACCGCGGTATCCGCCGAAGCCGAACGTTATGCTCGGCCCGCCATAACCATATCCCCTGCCGTAGTACGGACTGCCATAGTACCTCGGAGCGTAGCCGTAGCTTCTGTAATGCGGACGGTAGTAACGATGGCCATAATGGCGATGGTGGCGGTAGTGACGATGGCCATGGTGGCGATGGCGCCGCTGAGAGCTGATGTCGGTCGATGATTGGGTTACGTCGGTTGGGGTCTTTGCCCTCACCGGATGGTCTGCCGCGTTTGCAGCGGCGCCACCGATCAATGCGGCTGCGCCAACTGCCAACGCCATAATAAACTTTCTCATAAGAGCACTCCCTTTAACGTGTAGATGGCTAATGGACGCGGGCGTTTTGCGTTCCGGCGTGCGACATTAAATCCCCCTAAGCGGCTGGACAACCGTTCATATTCAATAACGGGGTCGTAGGGCGGCACTGCGCAGAGTGGTCAGAATGACCAGACATCGATCTCGCGGCCAAGATCGTGGGCGACGGCGCATCCTCGCCGCCCAGGAACAGCCGCGCACTCCACTCCTCACATTCAAGCCGGTGCGCCAGCCGCAGATGCTCCTCGGCCGCCCCATGGGCGGCTTCGACCTTCTTCACCAGTGTGGCATGCAGGCTTTCGACGCGCCGCAGCTCGCGGGCGTAGTGCTTCCGGTCGCCGCCGGACAACGGCATCTGGATCACGCGGGGTGACATGTCGCCCATCAAGCGCAGCTTAAGCGCCATGGCAAACCGCCGGTCGGAACCGAGCGGGTGAGCGCGCGTTTGGCACAGCTCAATATGCACCGAAATGCCGGAATGAAAGTCCCGCGGCCGTACCAGTTTCGTACCAGAAACGGGCCGAAAAGCCGTGCACGAAATGAGAACATTCGGCGGCATAGGTATTGATTTTGCTGGGAAAAGGGTGTGTGGCTCTAACGAGCGGTTAGAGGTCCTTTTTGAACCCCAACCATCGGCGACCGGATGACCCGGAAGCCTTATGAAAAAAGATGACGGGCGGCGGGTGTGAACGCCGTCGCCCATCGCCGAATTAGAGCGTTTCCGAGCGAAGCACGTCCTCGGGTTTGATCCGAGGAGGACACCGGTTCGCGTGAAGAAAACGCGTCAAATCAAAATCATGGAGCCCCGCTTCTGATGGCGTCAGAAGCGGAAAGGCTCCAGGACTCTAGCGGATGACGTAAGGAAGCAGGCCGAGGAAGCGCGCACGCTTGACGGCGCGCGCGAGTTCGCGCTGTTTCTTGGCGGATACCGCCGTGATGCGGCTCGGCACGATCTTGCCGCGCTCGGAGATGTAACGCATCAGCAGCTTGGAATCCTTGTAGTCGATTTTCGGCGCATTCGCGCCCGTGAACGGGCAGGTCTTGCGGCGGCGGAAAAACGGACGGCGTGCACCGGCATCAGCCATGATTCTTACTCCTCAACCACTGCGGGGGCTTCCTCGCGCGGCCGACGGGGACCGCGGTCGCCACGGAAGCCGCCTTCGCGGTCGCCACGGAAACCGCCGCCACGATCGTCGCGCTCCCGGTCGCGATCGGCCTTGCGCATCATCGCGGACGGACCTTCCTCGTGTTCTTCGACGCGGATCGAGAGGTAGCGGATGACGTCTTCGTGGATGCGTTCCTGGCGCTCGATCTCGCTGACCACCGCGGCGGGCCCGTCGATGTTGAGCAGCACGAAATGCGCCTTGCGGTTCTTCTTCATGCGATAGGTGAGCGAGCGTACGCCCCAGTTCTCGGTCTTGGTGACCTTGCCGCCCAATCCCGTGATCACACCGGTGATCTGGTTGGTCAGTTCTTCGACCTGCTGGGAACTCGCGTCCTGGCGCGCGAGAAAAACATGCTCATAGAGAGGCATGGGTGTCCTTTCCTAAAGTTGGCGCAGACCTCGGCGGCAAGCCCTTCGAGACCTTCGGAAAGGACTCGGGATAAGCTCAGAAGGCGGAAGCACGGGACGACGGACCGACGGGCCCTGCCGCATCAATATCGCCTGACAGGTGAAATTGCTGAGACCGTCCGTTCAGCTCCCGGCCGGGATCCACGGATGGCGCGGGTTATACGGATTTTCAGGCCGCTTGCAAGAGCAGGCGCCGGTCGCGCGCACCGTCGAAGCCGTCAATCCCTGCCGCCAGGCGGATCCGGGACGGCGTGACCGTGGGCTGATAGGGTCTCGTCCGCCCGCCCTTCTTGACATCATCTGGCGCGCGGTGTCTCTCCGCTCGGGGTTTCAAGGGGCGGACGCATGACAGCGGCATTTACCTTTCCTGGGCAGGGTTCCCAGACCGTCGGTATGGGCAAGGCACTGGCGGACGCTTTTCCGGTCGCGAAAGCCGTTTTCGACGAGGTGGATGCCGCTCTCGGCGAGAAACTGACCGCCATTATCTGGGGCGGTCCCGCTGAAACCCTGCAACTGACGGAGAATGCCCAGCCGGCATTGATGGCGGTCTCCATCGCCACGCTCCGCGTGCTCGAGGTCGAGGCCGGATTCTCCGTGGCCCGTGATGCCGCCTTCGTGGCCGGGCATTCGCTCGGGGAATACTCCGCGCTGGCGGCCGCGGGAAGCCTGAGCATCGCCGATACGGCGCGGCTGCTACGGACACGCGGCCTCGCCATGCAGAAGGCGGTACCGGTCGGCGTCGGCGCGATGGCGGCGCTGCTGGGTCTGGATTACGAGACCGCGGTGGCGGTTGCCGACGAAGCCGCGCAGGGTCAAGTCTGCCAGGCCGCGAACGACAATGGCGGCGGGCAGGTGGTCGTGTCGGGCGACAAGGCGGCGGTCGATCGTGCGGTCGAGATCGCAAAGACCCGGGGCGCCAGGCGTGCGATGCTGCTGCCGGTGTCGGCGCCGTTTCATTGCAAGCTGATGCAACCGGCCGCCGACGCGATGGCCAAGGCGCTGGCTAACGTGACGATCAATACGCCGGCCGCGCCGGTCGTATCCAATGTGCTGGCCGCGCCGATCACGGACCCGGACGAGATCCGCCGCCGCCTGATCGAGCAGGTCACAGGGACCGTACGCTGGCGAGAGTCGGTGGCCTACATGGCGGGACATGGCGTGACGCGCTTTTTCGAGATCGGAGCCGGCAAGGTCCTGAGCGGGCTGGTCAAGCGCATTGCGGATGGCGCTATTGGCGTCGCCGTCGGCGGACCGAACGACATCGCGCCGGCCAGGGAAGCGCTGGCTGCCGCGCAACCGGCGTAAGCGAGAGGGAGAGGACACGATGTTCGATTTGACCGGCAGGACCGCGCTCGTGACCGGCGCGACCGGCGGCATCGGAGGCGCCATTGCGAAGGCGCTGCATGCGCAGGGAGCGACGGTCGCAATTTCCGGCACCCGGCGCGAGGTGCTGGAGGCGCTGGCAAGCACGCTTGGCGAGCGCGTCCATGTGCTGCCCTGCAACCTGTCCGATGCGGTAGAGGTCGAGGCGTTGGTACCCGATGCCGAGAAGGCGATGGGGCAAGTCGATATCCTCGTCGCCAATGCCGGCGTCACCCGGGACAATCTGTTCGTGCAACTGCGCGATGAGGATTGGGACGATGTCATCCGGATCAACCTGACCGCGACGTTCCGCCTGGCGCGCGCCGCGACCAAATTGATGATGCGCAAGCGCTTCGGCCGAATCATCGCGATCACCTCGGTGGTCGGCGTGACCGGCAATCCGGGCCAGGGGAATTACACTGCATCGAAGGCGGGGCTGATCGGCATGATCAAGACGCTGGGCGCGGAATATGCGAAGCGCGGTGTGACGGCCAACTGCATTGCACCCGGATTTATCGCAACGCCGATGACCGACGCGCTGAACGACAAGCAGCGGGAGGCGATTTTGACGAAAGTCCCGGCGGCGCGCCTCGGGACGCCGGCGGATATCGCGGCGGCGGCGGTTTATCTGAGCTCGAACGAAGCGGCTTACGTGACAGGACAAACGATTCACGTCAATGGCGGAATGGCAATGATTTGAGGGGTTTTGGGCCCATCCGCCAGGCCTTGTAGTCAAGGCTTTCGATGTGTGATAACCGAACGAACAACGGGTGGGCGAAGAACGCCATTGCAGGAATTTGAAACCCTGTATATTGGCGGTGCGGAGGCTGCCGTCGTTTGCCGGTCCGCACCCGCTCAAAGCGGAACAGACCGATTCTACACGACTGCTATAGCGACAGGAACTTAGCGAGTTAGTGCTCCACGCTGGCTCGTTTTGCGGTCGGGTCCAATTGAACAAACGCGAGGTTTAATGATGAGCGAGATTGGCGAGCGGGTAAAGAAGATCGTGGTCGAGCACCTTGGCGTAGAGCCCGAGAAAGTTGTCGATAATGCCAGCTTCATCGACGATCTTGGCGCCGACAGTCTCGACACCGTCGAACTCGTGATGGCCTTCGAGGAAGAGTTCGGCTGCGAAATTCCCGACGACGCGGCGGAGACGATTCTGACCGTTGGCGATGCCACCAAGTTTCTCGAGAAGAACGCGAAAAGCTGACGCTCTCGCGCGATCTTGATGAAGCCGGACGGGCCGTGAGCGAACGGTCCACCGGCTTTTCCTTATGGCTCGCAAGGAGGCTGGAGTTTTTCATATGAGGCGCGTCGTCGTCACAGGTATCGGCATGGTGTCGCCGCTTGGCTGCGGCGTCGAGCCGACCTGGAAACGCATCCTCGCCGGCGAGAGCGGCGCGAAGCAGATCGAGACGTTCGACGTTGCCGATTTGCCGAGCCGAATCGCCTGCGTCGTTCCGCGCGGCGACGGGACCGACGGAACCTTCAATCCCGACCAGTGGATGGAGCCGAAGGACCAGCGCAAGGTCGACGATTTCATCATCTTCGCGATGTGCGCCGCCACGCAGGCGCTCGACGATGCGAACTGGCATCCGGCAACCGAGGAGGATCGTTGCGCGACCGGGACCATGATCGGTTCCGGCATCGGCGGCCTGTCGGGAATCGCAGACACCGCGGTTCTTATGAAGGAGCGGGGAGCGCGCAAGGTGTCGCCGTTCTTCATTCCGGGACGCCTGATTAATCTCGCTTCGGGTTACGTGTCGATCGAGCACGGATTGAAGGGGCCGAACCATGCCGTGGTCACGGCCTGTTCGACCGGTGCTCATGCCATCGGCGATGCCAGCCGCCTGATCGCGCTCGGCGACGCCGATGTGATGGTGGCGGGCGGCGCGGAGTCGCCGATCTGCCGTATCGGCATGGCGGGCTTCTGCGCGGCGCGCGCGCTGTCCACCGGATTCAACGACACGCCGCAGAAAGCCTCGCGTCCCTACGACAAGAGTCGCGACGGCTTCGTGATGGGAGAGGGCGCGGGTATCGTTGTGCTTGAGGAGTACGAGCATGCACGCCAGCGCGGCGCGAGAATCTACGCCGAGGTGACAGGCTATGGCCTGTCGGGGGATGCCTATCACATCACCTCGCCGTCGCCGGACGGCGATGGCGCATTTCGAAGCATGACCGCGGCGATGAAGCGCGCAGGCGTATCGCCGTCGGACCTCGACTATATCAACGCCCACGGCACATCCACTCAGGTCGGCGATGAAATCGAACTGGGCGCAGTCGAGCGCCTGCTTGGTAACGCCGCATCGAGGACGTCGATGTCGTCAACCAAATCGTCGATCGGCCATCTGCTGGGCGCCGCCGGCGCTGTCGAAGCGATTTTCAGTATCCTTGCGATTCGCGACAACATCGCGCCGCCGACGATCAACCTTGATGATCCCTCCGTGGAAACCGCGATCGATCTCGTCCCGCACAAGGCACGGAACCGGGAGATCAATGTGGTGCTGTCGAATTCGTTCGGTTTCGGCGGCACCAACGCGTCCGTTGTCATGCGGCGTGTGGCCGATTAACGCGTGACGGGAGCAAATCCACCGTTTCGCCGCATTCGATGATAAATCCTAGTAACGGGCGTAAGCTGGTGGCCGGGGCAAAGACATTCGCCGGCCGCGATTGAACCGACAGGATTCAGGTTACATCGATGACTGAGAGGCCGCCCATTTCTCCGCGCAGCCCGCGCGCTGCACTTGAACCCGAACAGGTGCCGCCGCCGCCGAAGCGCTCCGCGCGCGTCCGCAGCCCGCTGGTGATCGCCGGCAACGCGATCATCACCATCGTGCTGATCGGGATGCTTGGCGTTGGCGGAATCTATGTTTACGGCAAGCAGAAGATCGAGGCGCCTGGACCGCTGCGGGAAGACAAGATCGTCAACATTCCGGCCCGGGCCGGAATGGGCGATATCGCAGACATTCTCCAGCGCGAAGGCGTGATCGACAGCAATCGCCTGGCGTTTATCGGAAGCGTATTGGCGCTAAAGGCACGCGCCGGCCTCAAGCCGGGCGAATATGAATTCCAGAAGAATGCCAGTCTGCGCGATGTCATCGGCACCATTGTCGAGGGCAAGGTGGTGCAGCATTCCGTGACTATACCGGAGGGCTTGACCTCCGAGCAGATCGTAGCACGTCTTTCGGAGAACGAGATTTTCTCGGGGACCATTCGCGAGATTCCACGCGAGGGCTCGTTGCTGCCCGAGACATACAAATTCCCGCGCGGAACCAGTCGGCAGCAGGTGATCCAGCGCATGCAACAGGCGCAGAAGCGCCTGCTTGCGGAAATCTGGGAGCGTCGCACCCCCGATGTGCCCGTCAAGACGCCCGAGCAGCTCGTTACACTCGCATCGATCATTGAAAAGGAAACGGGCAAGGCGGATGAACGCAGCCGGGTCGCGGCGGTGTTCGTCAACCGCCTGAAGCAGAAAATGAAGCTGCAATCCGATCCGACCATCATCTACGGGCTGGTCGGCGGCAAGGGAACGCTGGGGCGGCCGATCAAACGCAGCGAAATCACGCAACCGTCCCCGTACAACACCTACGTGATTGAAGGGTTGCCGCCCGGACCGATCGCGAACCCCGGCCGGGCCTCGCTCGAAGCCGCGGCAAATCCGGCGCGGACGCGCGATTTGTTCTTCGTCGCCGACGGGACCGGGGGACACAGTTTCACCGAGACCTACGAGCAGCACCAGAAGAACGTCGCCCGGCTTCGGACCATGGAAAAGCAGATCCAGAACGATACGGTCGAACCGGAGGACGATCCGCCGCCGCCGGTTGCGGCGCCCGCCGCAACGGATACCGATGCGACAGGAGAAACACCTGCCGCGAAGCCTGCGCCGCGGAAGCGACCCCGGCCGGCCCGGCAGGGCGCGGCAGAGCCTTCGCGGCACGTTGTCCAGTAGTGGACGTCGTATTCCAGCGCGCCGTTGGATTCCGCCGTCGGAAGCGGATTTCACTCGTCCGCAAAACTCTCTAGCCTAGTGGTCCGATTCTAATATTTGCATCCCGGAGCGGCAGGAGTTCCTGCTAATGTTAGAATCAAAGAACCATTAGCAACTAGAGCGTTTTCAAGCGAAGTGGATACCGGTTCGCGTGAAGAAAACGCGTCAAATCAAAATCATAGAGCCCGCTTCTGATTCCATCAGAAGCGAAAAGGCTCTAATAGGTTTCTAGTGGAATTTTGAATTTGACATCCGCTTGCCGGGTCTGCTGCAAAGTGGGTAGCTAATGTCGAGTTTCCACTAGGAACATCCGTTCCCGCGAATCTCATATCTGGACGCTTCGGAGAAAACCACGCGATGGCGTTGTCGAGCATGACTGGCTTTGCACGAAGCCACGGCGCCAGTGGGCCCTATGCGTTCGAATGGGAGTTGAAATCAGTGAACGCCAAGGGATTCGACCTTCGGACGCGGCTGCCGCCCGGCTGGGACGATATCGAATCAACGGTGCGCAGGCGGTCGGCCCAGGTGTTGTCGCGCGGCACAGTCTACGCCAACCTGACCGTGAAGCGCAGCACCGCCGCTTCCGTCGCTCGCATCAACGAGGAGGTGCTGGCGTCTATCCTGAAGGCCGCCGGAGATTTGTCCGGCAGGATTGAAGCGGTCGCCCCGAGCATTGACGGCTTGCTATCGATCAAGGGTGTTCTCGAAGTCGTTGAAGCGGACATCGACGAAGCGGAGGAGCAGGAATCGAAGGCCGCCGCCACTGGTGCTTTCGAACAGGCATTGCGCAGCCTGATCGATATGCGCGAGCGTGAGGGCGCCGCGCTCGGTCAGATCCTGTTGCAGCGGATGGATGAGATCGAACGTCTCGCGAGCAGGGCCGAGGCCGCGCCCGGCCGCCGGCCGGACGCAGTGAAGGCGCGGCTCGCCGAGCAGATCGCAGCGCTTCTCGAGGCATCCGACCGCTTCGATCAGGATCGGCTCCATCAGGAAGCGATCCTGATCGCCGCGAAGGCCGATATCCGCGAGGAGCTGGACCGCATTGCCTCGCATATTTCGCAGGCGCGCGAATTGATCGGCGGGGGTGGTCCAATCGGACGGCGGCTCGATTTCCTTGCGCAGGAATTCAACAGGGAAGTCAACACCTGCTGTTCGAAGTCGAACGATCTCGAATTGACCAATATCGGCCTCGAGATGAAAAACGTCGTCGAGCAGTTTCGCGAACAGGTTCAGAATCTGGAGTGATCGATGGCTGCTCACGGCCAGGGTTTCGATGGAGTTGAACGGCGCGGCCTGATGTTCGTGCTGTCGTCGCCTTCGGGGGCTGGCAAGACCACGCTGTCGCGGCTGCTGATCGAGCGGGTCGAAGGCTTGAGCCTGTCGGTCTCCGCCACCACGCGGCCGATGCGGCCCGGCGAGGTCGATGGTCGCGACTACAGGTTCGTCGATAAAGCGACGTTCGCGGTCATGGTCAAATGCGACGAACTGCTGGAATGGGCCACGGTGTTCGACAACCGCTATGGTACGCCGCGCGCTCCGGTGGAGGCGGCGCTGTCATCCGGCCGCGACGTGTTGTTCGATATCGATTGGCAGGGCACGCAGCAATTGCGGGAGAAAGCGCGGGCAGACGTGGTCAGCGTCTTTATTCTGCCGCCGTCCGCAACCGACCTCGAGAGACGTCTGCACACCCGCGCCCAGGATTCCGACGAGGTCATCCGCGGACGAATGGACCGCGCTGCGCATGAACTGAGCCATTGGGCTGAGTACGACTACATCGTCATCAACCAGGATATCGATGAAGCCTTTGCCGAAGTGCAGTCGATCCTGAAGGCCGAGCGGCTCAAGCGCGAACGCCGAACGGGATTGACGGCGTTCGTGCGCGAACTGCAGCGGCAACTTGAGAATTAGTCCATCTCTTAAGTCGTTGCTCCACGTGACGCCCGAGACAGGATTTCCATGATGTCGCGCGATTGGGCCTCGATCTCCCGGCGAGCGCGGAGCGGGTCGTTGGCGGACGTCGGCGCGATGTCAGTATCCCGCCGCTGCCATGGCGGAGGGTGACCGTTATCGACCACATCCCAGATCGACTCCGGACGACGACGGATGTGCCCGAGGCTGCTCAGATTTCCGAAACTGCTCAGGTTTCCGAACTTGATAGCCGCAAATCCGAGAAGACCTGCGAATGCCAACGCGCCGGCAAGTCCGCCCAGCAGCATCATGATCGAGTAGGACGATGCCTCGGACTCAGGAGCGTCGGCGATGCGGACAGCGGGGCCGGGCTCGCTGCGTTCGCCAAGCAACTGCGGAGCAGGCACGACTGCTGCCGCGGGTGCCGGCCGGTCGTTCTGCAACTGCGGGCTGGACGTGACTGGTGCCGCAGGTGCCGGCTGTTGTGCCGTATTGATCACCGGAGCCGCATTGATGGCCGGATCGGGCCAGCGCGTGGTTACGGCTGACTGCGAGGTATCCGCGGTCTCTGCGGCATCGTTTGAGGAAACCGTGTCGGACGGCGGGGGGGCGGCGCTTGCCTGGTCGCGCGCGTCTGAGGAAGCCGTGTCGGATGCCGGGGGACTGGCGGTCGCCTGATCACGCGCACCCGTCGTGCTGTCGAATTCCGCGAGGGCGTTGGCGACGGACGGCTGCAAAGGCGTTGCCGCAGACGTCTCGGCGGGCTTATCCGGTGCGAGGGCAGGCGATGAGGGCTTTGCCGCAGGCTTCTGCGCGATCTTGCCGCGTTCTGCGCCGAGGTACCAGCAGTGACGTTTCGTTCCCGGCTCGACGCGATAGTACCAGTGGCTTCCGCGCGGCGTTGTCGCTTTCGGTCCCGACAGGCAGGTGTCGTCTGCGCGTGCCGGACTGTGCGCGGCGATCGCGAGCACGCTGCCGGCCAACGAAGCGATCAAAAATGTTGAGAGCAGTTTCCCCAAACGGTTTGACATGAGCATCCCCGGTGATGACGAGATGAACGCGATGACGTCTTCGCCAAATTGTCGGGAGAGACTTGGGTCGCATTGCGCCGCAAATCCGGAATGGCTGGGGCTTAATTGAGGCCGGGCGCGCGCATTAAACGCACGTTTAGCGAGCAGCGTGTCGTGCGCCCGGTTCCCTTGGTGAGGTCAGGGTGCTCCGGCGAGATCCTCGTCAGTTCTTGAAGATGACGCGGCCGACCACCTTGCCGGCCCGCAATTGCTCCATCCATTTCTGGGCATCGGCCATGGGCTCCTCCCTCATGGGTGTCGGCTTGATCTTGCCGGCACGCGCCAGTGCCATCAACTCCTGCGCCTCCGCGAGCGTGCCGACCATGAAGCCTTCAATGGTCATGCGCTTATAGATCCACTGCACCATCGGCAGGTTGAAATGACCGCCCATCAGGCCCGAGACCACGATCTTGCCGCCGCGGGCAACGGCTGCAACCGCAAAGCTCATCGACTTCTCGTTGCCGGCGAAATCAATGACGGCGTTGAAGCCGCCGTCATTCTCCTTGATGACGCGCTTGACGATATCGCCTTCCGACGGGTCGTAGGCCACCGCAGCGCCGTTCCTGAGTGCGGTTTCGCGCGCCGCGGGGCTCAAGTCCGCGACTGAGATTCTCTGCTTGAACATGGCTTGCGCGAACGCGAGTCCCATCATGCCGACGCCGCCGAGGCCGATCAGCAGCAGGTTGCGCTGGCGCGGCCGGTCGACGAGGCGCTTCAGCGCACCATAGGCGGTGATGCCGGAACACATCAGCGTCGCCGCCATGTTGACGGGCAGGGGATCGTAATCGAGCAGGTATTTTGTGTCGGGCACCAGCACATGGCTGGCGAATCCGCCGTCGACCGAAACGCCGAGAAAGCGGTTTTTGGCGCAGAAATTCTCATCGCCGGCCAGGCAATCCCGGCATTGGCCGCAGCCGATCCAGGGAAATACCACCTTCTTCTGCCCGACGATATGTTTCGGAGCATCCGGGCCGACCTCGACGACGACGCCGGCGATCTCGTGACCGAGCGTGAGCGGCAGCGTCATGCCGCGGGTGATGTCGAGCCGTTCGCCATTGCCGCGATCCATATACCCGTCCTGTATATGCAGGTCGGAATGGCACAGTCCGCAGCGTTCAATGCGCACCAGCGCCTCGCGGCCCTGCGGCTTCGGCGTATCGACAACGGTTTGACACAGCGGCGCATCGAATTTGACGAGAGATTGGCGTTTCATCAGGGCCATAACGTTTCTCTCCTCAGGCCCGGTTCGTTCTATTCCGTATGTCCGCCAATTCGCGAGCCATGGCGGCAAATCCGGATATCGGAACCGTCTCGGCTCGCTGCGTCGGTTCGATGCCGGCCGCCGCGGTCAGCCGAGCCGGATCGGCGGGCAGTGATTTCAGGCTTTGCCGCAGCATCTTGCGGCGCTGTCCGAAGGCGGCGGCGGCAACCTGTTCGAGCAACCGGCGCTCGCAAGTCTCGGGTTTGTCGCGAGGCACCAGCCGAACGACAGAGGACGTTATCTTGGGTTGTGGGACGAACGCTGCGGGCGAAATGTCGAACAGGATTTTGGTTTCGGCGCGCCAGTTCGACAGTACGGCGAGGCGGCCATAAGCCTCCTCGTTTTCGCGGGCGACGATGCGTTCGGCGACCTCGCGCTGGAACATCAGCACCATGGTGTCATACCAGGGTGGCCAGGGTTCTACGCTGAGCCAGTCGATCAACAGTGCGGTCGCGATGTTATAGGGCAGGTTGGCGACGATTTTGGCGCGCGTCGTGCCGAGCAGCGGGCGGGAATCGAATTGCGTCGCGTCCGCGTTGACGATCGTGAGGCGGCCGGGGTAGCGACCCGATATTTCTTCCAGCGCGCCGAGCGCACGCGCGTCACGCTCGATGGCGATGACGCGCTGCGCGCCCATGGCAAGCAGCGCGCGGGTCAACCCGCCGGGACCGGGGCCGATCTCGATGACGGTCGCATCCTCAAGCGGGCCGGCGGCGCGCGCGATCCGTGCGGTGAGGTTCAGATCGAGCAGAAAATTCTGTCCGAGCGATTTGCGCGCCGATAGCGCATGACGTTTGATGACGTCGCGCAGCGGGGGGAGGTCGTCGATCGTGCTCATGCCAAATGCGTTGAGTCCGCCATCCGCGCGGCCAGGCGCAGCGCGGCGATCAGACTCGACGGATTGGCGCGTCCCGTACCGGCGATGTCGAATGCGGTGCCGTGATCGGGCGATGTCCGGATAAACGGCAGCCCCAGCGTGACGTTGACCGCTCGATCGAAGGCCAGCGTCTTGACCGGGATCAGGGCCTGATCGTGATACATGCAGATCGCGCAATCATAGGTCCGGCGCGCGGCCTCATGGAACATGGTGTCGGCGGGAAGCGGGCCTTTGACGTCGATCCCCTCAGCGCGCAGGGTTGCGATGGCCGGAGCGACGATTGTCTGATCCTCGGTTCCGAGCGATCCATCCTCTCCGGCATGAGGGTTCAATCCGGATACCGCTATACGGGGGCGGGGAATCCCGAAGCGCGTGCGCAGGCCGGCAACGACGATGCGCGTGGTGTCCACGATCATCCGGCTCGATAGCGTCGTGATCGCCTCGCGCAGGGGAAGATGGATCGTGACCGGCACCACCGCCAGATCGGACGACCACAGCAACATCACCGGTTGCGGCGGTTGGCCGTTTGTCGCCGCCAGTTCGGCGAGAAATTCGGTATGGCCGGGGTGAGCGAATCCGGCACGGTACAGCACGCTCTTTGCAATCGGATTGGTGACGAGCGCGGCCGCATGTCCGGCAACAACGTCGTTGACCGCCTGACGGATGGATCCGATCACTGCCGCAGCGCTGTTGTGATCGGGATGACCGGGACGCGCGGTTGTCGGATGGCCGGTGGGAACAATCGGAAGCGCTTCCGTGAATATCCCGGAGACATCGCCGGGGTCGGCGTCGGCCAGAGGAAGATCAACACCAAGCAGTTTGGCGCGGGCTGCGATAAAGGCGCGGTCGCCGAGGAGATAGAAAGGCGGCACGGCATCACTTTCGCGTCGCAGCCACGCCGCGATCGCGATATCCGGTCCGATGCCGGCCGGCTCACCCAGGGTCAGTGCAACAGGCCTCACCACGCGATCGCTCCAGCGCGACTTTCATTGATTCTAACATTTGCAAGAACTCCTGCCGCAACGGGATGCAATGTTAGAATCAAGCCACTAGCCGAAGCGAGGGGCACGAACGTCACTGTTATTCGCCTTTTTTCCCGGGGCCGCCCTGACGATATTCGATCATCGCGGATTTCCGGATATCTTCCAGATAGTCTTTGGATTTCTTCTCGTACTTTTCGGCGAACATCTTTTCGCGGATTTCCTTTTTCTTTGGGGTATCCACGCTGGTTGCCTTCTTTCCGCAGATAGCCACCATTTCCACACCCTGCCGCGTGATCTCCGGCGGGGTCAGATGGCCCACGGGCGTCTTGTCGAGCAAATCACGAATCGGCGGCGGTAGGTCGGCCGAAGTTTTGACGACCGTCTCGCGTATTGTGGCGTTGCGCATCGCTTTGAAAATGCGAGTCGCATCCGCGCACGACTGAACGCGTTCGCGCAATGCGTCCGCCTCCTTGCGCCGGGACTCCATCACAGAAGCTGCCGCGCCGCGCGGAACGACCAACACGACGGGGCGCATCTGGTATTCGAACCCCTCCGTTTTCGATTGATCCTCGCCGCTGTTCCTCAGCGCTTCGTTGACATCGCGGTCGCTGACAAGAAGGCTATCCTTGAAGCGGCCGCGCACGAGGCTTCCCCAGACAAGATCGGCTTTCAGGCGCGCCTTGATCGTGTCTGGACGAACACCCTGAGAGGCGAGCGACTTCGTCAACTGTTCCGGTGACATCCGCATCCGCGCACCCATGCTGGCGTACTGCTGATCGATATCCGCCGAGGTCGGGTTTACACCGAACTTCTTGGCTTCCTTGACCTTCACCTTTTCGTTGATCAATTCGTCGATCACCTGCTGCCGGGTCGGAGTTTTGTGCGTGGATATTTGAATCAGCCGGCTGCGCTGTTCGATATCGAAACTGGTGATCGGCTCGCCGTTGACCATGACCGCGACGGACTGCGCATGCAGCGGCGCGTTCAGGCAGGCGAACGAAAGAACTGCGAATAGGGCAAGGTGGCAAAACGCCCGGAGGAGCAAGGTCATTTTCATGTCAGTCGCGCTAGCAGGTCTCGTGTCAGCCAGGTCTGGGTCACATCAGGCGACGCAGCCTGCCATACGCAGCCTGCGATACAAAGTGCCGCCGCTCTGAAAATTACCGGATGCCGGCGCCGCTCGACCCTCCACGGGTCTGGCCCAGGGTCCGCAGGCCAAGCTGAAGCATGAAAGCATGATTTAGCGTGGGCGGCGTCGTTCCTGCAGAGTAGGTGTATGACGTCACGTAATTGAGGCCGAGAACGAAACAGTCGTCCACGTACCCTGCGCCGATTGTATACTGGTTGATCTGGTGGGCTTCCAGATCCCAGCGTGCCGCACCCTGCACGACCCAATTCGATGCAACCTTGATGGAGCCGGTACCCAGAATGCCCCGGCGGCGCGTAAGATATCCGAGGTCCGGCTGCGCGGCATAATCGCCGTACAGGACGCTCGCAGACCAGCGGTTGAAGCTGGCGCGGCCTTCGGCCTCGAAGCGCTGTACGTTCAAGGTCGCTTCATCGAAACGCGCGCGCGTGCTGAATGTGAAGATGCTGTTGGGTGAATAGTTGATGCTCGACACATAGTCAGATTGCGCGCGCTGCAAGCCGGAATCAACGCCCGTATTGGCGATATCAGCGACTGCGAACGAGTTCAGGCCGAACAGATGATAGGACTGGCCGAACAGGAAATTGATCGAGCCGCCGCGGTCGAATTGGGTCGTCGCCTGCACGCCGACATTGGCGCGGCCGCCGCCTTCGACGCGGTCGTATCCGGAGAATTTGTCGACGCTGAAGAGGTTGCTGGCGTCAAATACCAGGCTTTGCGCGTCCTCGTTCGGCAGCTTGCCCGCATAACTCTCGTTCGGGCGGATGATGACCTGCGCGATCGGTTCGATCGTCGTGGTGCCCCAGGGCTGAACGTTGATGAAGGGGTAGCGATACTCGAGGCCCACCGCCGGCATCAGGCGGACCGTGCTCGTGTTACCGGGCTGGATGAACTTGTCGACGCCCGGCTGGTTCGAGATGTCGGCCTTGATCGCGTCGGCACGGAGCGAGGCGAACGGCGTCCAGATCTGGCCGAAGGAATCGGTGAACGACTTGCGCCACTGTGCTTCGGCGGTCAGGCGCGTATACGTTCCCGGGATGCCTCGAAGCAGACAATTGGCCGGCACTCTCAAAGCTGAGTCTGCCGACGTTGGGGCGCACGCGAACGATGTGTTCCCCAGCGTCGAGATCGGGTCGAACTGCGCCTGATCGCGCGTAAGGTTGGTGAAGTTGAACTTATAGCTGAACTCGCCGCCGATGACCGAATGGTTGATGACGTTCGAATAGTCGATGACCGGCGCAACAACCGGAACCTGACTTTGGTTGCCTGAGAAGCTCAGATAGTGGATCGCGCGGGCATCGAAATAGCTACGGTTGCCGACGCCGGACAGATAGAGTTGCGAGATCGCTTCGGTCGGCAGGGTCAGGAACGATTGCAGGGGATCCCGGTACTGCTTTAACCGGTAGTCGGAGAAGAAATAGTAGTCGCTCACCAGGACGCCGTCCCAGCCCCAGACCCACTTGTCGTTCAACGCAAACTGGCCCTTGGTATCGACACCGCCGCGGAACGCGCGATCGCCGGGCTGCCCGGCAAAGGCGTTCTGATCGAGTTGGTTGATTCCATAAGCACGGATTTGATAGGCGCCGTCGATGAGACGTTGCCGGAACTCGCCCTGCATCAGCACGCCCTGCCGCGTGGTGAAACGCGGCGAGAGGGTCAGATCGTAGTCCGGCGCGAGCGCGAAATAATAGGGGACCTCGATCCCGACCCCAAAGGGGTTATACGAAGTTACAGACGGCATCAGGAAGCCGCTCTTGCGCTTCACGGTCGGATCCGGCGTGGAGAAGAAGGGCATATAGGCCATCGGCACGCCGAAGAATTCCAGCCGGGCGTCCTCGAAGTACAGCATCTTCTCGGTCTGATCGTGAATGATGCGGGCGCCCTTGACCTGCCAAAGCGGAGGCTTTTTCGGATCGTCCTTGCAAGGCGCGCAGGCGGTATAGACGCCGTTCTCGAAGACGGTGTAGTTGCCCTCGGTCCGATCGGCCCGGCTTGCCGCCATGCGCGTCGCGTCCGCGGTGTCGACCCTTAGCGAATCGACAAAGCCGTCCCGGTAGTCGTCGCTTAAATCCAGGATGTTGGCGTAGGTGATCTTGCCGTCCGCATCGGTCATGCGGATGTTGCCCTCGGCGTGGAGCCGCTTGGTTTTCTGGTCGTAGATGACCTTGTCCGCCTCGACGCCGGTTCCGTTGTAGAACAGCTGCACGTTGCCAACGGCCGAGACGCGCGAGTTGTTGTAATCGTAGTCGACCTCGTTGGCCTGAACGAGCATCTGCCCATCGTTGTGAGCCGGTGCCGGCTTGGGCTTTGCCGGGCGAGGGTTGTAGGTGAAGCTTTGGGCCGCGGCCGGCGTGATCGTGACGATGTCCAGCGCGACGGCGATGATCAGACCGAGAGCAGTGGTGGCCAGCATGGGCAGAATCGCGGACGTGCCGATTCGACGGCGGCGCAGGGAGGTGCGCCGCTCGCAAGCAGTCGAGCGTCTACGGAGGGCGGCGATTCCGGCCACTACCCGTCCTCCTGGTGCAGCAAGACCAAAAAGCCAGCGAGGCCGCCCACGCAAACGGGCAGCCACGCCGCAGCGATTGGATTCATCAACTCGGCCTTGCTCAAATCCTCGGTTACCTTGGACAGGACGTAGAGCAGAAAGCCTGACCCCACGCCACTCAAAACCATCTTCTGCACGCCGCCGAAGCGGAAGAACCTGAGGCTCACCGAGGCCGCCAGCATCACCATTGCAGCCAGCAAAAACGGCTGTGCGATGAGTTTGTGGTATTGCAGCCGGTAGCCTGCGGTAGCGAATCCTGAACTCTCGGACGACCTGATATACCCCGGTAGTTGCCAAAATGACACGGTTTCGGGGGTGGAGAAACTGTTTCGAACTTGCGCCGCCGTTAGACTGGTCGGGAGGACGAAGGTCTCCTGCTCGACCGGGGGGCTGTCGAGCGTAAAGCGGCGAACGCCTTTGAATAGCCAGCGGCCGTCCTCAAGGGTCGCCTCGCGTGCCTCGATACGCTCCCGGAACGTGGAGTCGGGATCGAACCTGAACACGGTGAGTCCGGTGAGGCGGACGCCTTGCTGCTCGCTGCGCGCGGCGTTGATGATGGCCTGGCCATCGTCCGTCACCTGATTGATCCAGAAGCCGGATGCCTCCTGCAGGCCCCCTCCCGAGACGCTACCGAACAGCTCGGCCTCCATTTTCTTGGATAATTCGCGCAGGTTGGCTGACATCGGATTGTAGGCCGTGGTCGCGAGGACGCCGAGCACGAGCGCGCATGCGAGTGCCGGCGAGATGAATTGCCATGCCGAGATGCCGGCGGCGCGCGCCACCACCAGTTCCAGCCGCCGCGACAAGGCCAGGTAGCAGGTCATGGCGCCGATCAGGACACAAAACGGGGTCAATTTCTCAAGCAGTTGCGGCACCCTGAAAAGCGATGTTTCCGCAACCATGATTGCCGATGCCGACGCAAGTCCGGACGTCCTCCGGACCATTTCGATGTAATCGACGAGAACGAGAAGCAGGAAGATGCTGGCGAACACGCCGAGCGCAGCCACCACAAAACGGCTGGCAAAATAACGGCCCAATGTGTTCGTCAACATGCTCATGCGACGGCTGGCCTCCCCAGCAGGCGGAGGAGCCGTGCGTTCGATCTGTTGATCGCTTCCATCAACGCGGCGGGCGGTTCGAGCACGGTTCCGGCAACGATCACCCGCAGGCTGACACCGATCGCAGCGAAAAGAAGCAGATATTGCAGGAGCGGCGCGGTCGGCGACTTCACGGCCATGACCGAAAGCGCAAAGCCTGCCATGCGCAGGCCGAAAACCGTCACAATCGCCGCTCCCATGGAGAAATTGCGGCTCTGACGCGTGGTGCGCGGTGTTCCAAGGAATGCGAAGGTCAGTGCGGCAAAGGCAAACGGATAGATCGGTGCCGTGAAGCGATCGTGAAGCTCGGCGCGGAACTGGCCGGGCAACTGCTGAACCAGCGGGTCCGTCGGCTCCGGGGCGATCAACTCCCAGAGGTAGCGCTCGCGGATGCCGTAAACGACGTCATGCCCCCGATTTGAGAATTTCGACATGTCGAACGCATTGCGGCGGAACGCCACCATGTTCGGTTCGCGCTTGCCGGCCTCGAGTCGCTCCAGGTGTCCGTCTTCGAGAATGAGGAACGATCCGTTGTCGTTCTTCATCACGGTTCCGTGGTCGGCGACGATGCTGAGGCGCTCGTTCGGATTGCGGCGGTCGTCAATGAAGATACCAACGAGCAGGCCGCCGGGCTGGCGTTCCCGAACACGAATCGTCAGATTTGGATCGAGTTGCGCGAACCGGCCGGGCTGCAGAACGTTCGCCAGAACGTCGGCGGTGATTTCAGCGTCCCATCGTTTCAGCCGGCGCATACCGTCGGGCGCAAGATAGGCCGCGATAAACGCCACCAGCAAGGCCACGACCACGGTGGCGTAGATGAACGGCCGGAACAGTCGAAACGGCGACAGCCCGGCCGCGTTCATCACGATGATTTCGGAATCGGTGGCAAGCTTGTGGAGGGTGTGCGAAATTGCGATCATCAGCGCAATCGGCGAGATGATCAGCACCAGCACCGGGATCGCGAGGCTGGTGATTCCCAGAAACGTCAGAATGGTCTGACCCTGGCTCGTCATCAGGTCGATGCCGCGCAACGCCTGCGTAATCCAGATCACCCCTGTCAGGCTGACCAGAACCACGACAAACGACGCCAGCGTCGTCCGGAAAATGTACTTATCGATCGACCCCATCGGTCTGAACGATCCCCCCGTTCTCGAGGTCAAAACACCCGGCAGCGCCAGATCCTGGCCGAGGCTTCCCCAATGCCCCGCCAATGTTTTTACCCGACTCGCCCCTCACTACCATCCCTTTGATCCGTCAACAAAATGGCCGAGCCCTGATGCCCATCGATTATGGTTAAATTCCGGGGAATGTGGCCTTGCAGCCACGACGTCCGAACCGTAATGCGCCTCCGAGCGGGTTTTTGAGCCAATACGGCCGCGGATGGCTGATCCGGGATCGCGGGACCTTGGCAGCGTTGCCTTTGACAGGTCATAGTCGCTGCTTCACACGCCAGCCCGATACCGACGCTGCGCCGCCCCTGATTCTGGAGGATTTGCTGATGATCGACGCCGTCAAGGTCGGCTTTGTTCCGTTTTCGACCGCTCCGCGCGGCACACTCGTGGTGTTCTGCGACGATGCGCTGAAATTCGGCCGGGCTGCGAGCAAGGCTCTCGGGGCGTCGGCCGGAGTCGTCAAACGAGCCACGACGACCAATCAGTTCAAGGGCAAAAGCGCGGCGACGCTCGATATCCTCGCACCGGAGGGCCTGAAGGCGGATCGCCTGATCGTCGTCGGCGCCGGCAAGGCGTCCGCCCTCAAAGGCAGCGACTTCCTCAAGTATGGCGGCGTCCTCGCCGGGAAGATTCGCGGCGATAACGGCGCCGTGACGGTGATTGCGGAACTGCCGTCGGCGGCGATGAGCCCCGATCAATCGGCGTCGCTGGCCTCCGGCATCCGGTTGCGCGCCTACAAATTCGATCGCTACAAGACCAGGAAGAAAGACGGCGACGATACGGCGCTGCACGCCAACGTGACGATCGCGGTCGCCGACGTTGCCGCCGCCAAGAAAGCGTTCGCGCCGGATAATCACGTTGTCGATGGCATCATTATCGCGCGCGATCTCGTAAACGAGCCGCCGAATGTGCTCTATCCGGAGGAGTTCGCGCGGCGCGCCAGCCGGTTGCGCAGGGTCGGGGTCGGCATCGACATCCTCGATGTCAAGGCGATGACGAAACTCGGCATGGGCGCGCTGCTAGGTGTCGGGCAGGGGTCGGCGCGACCCAGCCGGACGGTGATCATGCGCTGGAACGGCGGCAAAAAGGGCGAGCCGCCGGTCGCTTTCGTCGGCAAGGGCGTCTGCTTCGATACCGGCGGCATCTCGATCAAGTCCGCCGGCGGCATGGAGGAGATGAAGGGCGACATGGGCGGCGCGGCCTGCGTGGTCGGGTTGATGCATGCGCTTGCTGCGCGCAAGGCGAAGGTCAATGCCGTCGGCGCGATCGGTCTCGTCGAGAACATGCCCGACGGCAACGCGCAGCGGCCCGGCGATATCGTGACGTCGATGTCCGGCCAGACTATCGAGATCATCAACACCGATGCGGAAGGCCGGCTCGTTCTTGCCGACGTGCTCTGGTACGTCACCCGCAAGTTCAAGCCGAAGGTCATGGTCGATCTCGCGACGCTGACCGGTGCCATCATGGTCGCGCTCGGCACCGAGCACGCCGGCCTGTTCTCCAACAACGACCAGTTGTCGGAGCGTTTGACCAAGGTCGGCATCGAGACCGGCGAGCGGGTCTGGCGTATGCCGCTTGCGCCCGAATATGACAAGCTGATCGACTCGCAATTCGCCGACATGAAGAACACCGGCGGCCGCTATGGCGGCTCGATCACGGCTGCGCAACTTTTGCAACGGTTTGTCGACGACACGCCGTGGGCGCATCTCGACATCGCGGGAACGGCGATGGGCGCTCCGAAATCCGACATCAACCAAAGCTGGGGATCGGGGTTCGGCGTCCGCCTGCTGGACCGGCTGGTTGCGGAGTATTACGAAACGAAACGATGACCGAAGTCCTGTTCTATCACTTGCAGAACATGGCGCTTGAAAGCGTTCTGCCGCCGCTGCTTGAAAAAACCATTGAGCGCGGCTGGCGAGCCGTCGTGCACACAACCTCCGAGGAGCGCGCCGATGCGCTCGATGCGTATCTGTGGACCTATCGCGATGACGCATTTCTGCCGCATGCGACGTGGCGGATCGAGGACGCAAGCGAGCAGCCGATCTTGCTGACCATCGACGGCCACAATCCCAATCGGGCAACCGTCAGATTTCTGATCGACAGCGCCCCGCTTCCGGAAAACCCGGAAGCCTACGAACGGCTGGTGCTGGTGTTCGATGGCGACGACGGTATCGCGCTGGATGCCGCGCGGTCTGTCTGGACCGAATGCAAGGCGCGAGGGTTCGAGGTGACCTACTGGCAGGCCGACGAAAGGGGGCGCTGGCAGCGTCGCCACCAGTGACATACAGCGGTTGTAATTTAATTATATTTGAGGCTTTCTGATCCGAGTTCACGGCCAGCCATGGTCGTGCCTCAAATTGGTGTTGGGACAGGCTTTTTACGATCCATCGGGAACAGAGTTCATCGTGAGACAGCCCAGATTTCACCGAAGGGCCTTGATGTCGTTGCTTTTGATCGCGCCGCTTGTATCAGGTTGCGGCAGCGCATCGGACATGTTTTCGTCCGATCTGCTGTCCAAAGATGCGAACTGGTTTTCGCGATCGGGCAGGTTGTTCATCAAGAACGTTTCGATTGAAACGCCCCCCCTGACGCCCAGCAAGCCCGTGACCCCGGACGATCTCATCAGCGCGGACGGCCTTTGTCCGGGCATGGCGCCGCCGATCGGCGCAGGTGAATCCAGTGCGCTTTCCGATGGTGCTGCCGGGGGGCCGACAACGCCGGCGTCCGTGGCGCCTGCAACGGGCACGGTGGCATTGGGTCACACCGAATGCGACGTGACGCGCGGCATCGGCGCGCCGGACAATGTCAGCCTCTCCAACGATCCACACGGCGCGCGCGTTGCGGTGCTGACGTTCCTGAAGGGACCGCACGCCGGAATCTACACCTTTTCGGCGGGACGTCTGTCCTCGATCGAAAGAGCGCCCGAACCGGTTGCGCCGCCGAAGCCGGAGCGGCGGGTGAAAAAGAAGCATCGCGCGGCAAGCTGAATTCGCGGCGACTCAGAGCCTTTCCGCTTCTGATGGAATCAGAAGCGGGGCTTTATGACTTTGATCTGACGCGTTTTCTTCACGCGAACCCTTACATGTCCTCGGGTCAAGCCCGAGGACATGCTTCGCTCGGAAAGGCTTTAGCCTGGTGCTTCTTCGTATGACGCGCTGGCCTCCAGCCATCTTTCTTCGGCGCTTTGCAGGGCGTTCGCGGCGCTGGCGCGCGCCTTGCTGAGTTGCGCGGCCTGTTTGGGATCGCGCTTGAACAGATCCGGCAAGGCGAGGGCGACATCGATTTTTGCGATGATACCCGTGATTCGCTCGATCTCCGCCTCGGCGTTCGCGATCTTCTGCTTCAGCGGCACACGCTTTTCCGTCTTGGTGCGTTGAGGCTTGTCGCGGCCGTTGTCGCGTTCACTGGATCCACGATCGCGGGCGCTTGTGCGCAGGCCGCGCGCCGACAGAACCGCGCGGCGATAATCGTCGAGGTCGCCATCGTAAGGTGTGACGGTCCGGTCCGCGACCACCCATAGCTGGTCGGCGCAGGCTTCGATCAGGTAGCGATCGTGCGAGACCATGATGACAGCGCCCGGAAATTCGTTGATGGCTTCGGCAAGCACGGCGCGGCTGTCGATATCGAGATGGTTGGTCGGCTCGTCGAGAATGATCATGTTCGGCGCGTAGAATGTCGCAAGCCCGAGCAGAAGACGCGCTTTTTCGCCGCCCGACAGGCTTCTCACGAGGGTGTCGCCCGCCTTGCCGGAAAAGCCGATGGCGCCGACGCGGGCGCGAATTTTCGTTTCCGGCGCACCCAGCATCAACCGGCGCACATGATCGTAGGGCGAGCCGTCGAGGTCCAGTTCATCGGTCTGATGCTGGGCGAAATAGCCGATCGACAATTTGTCGGCGCGCACCACCTTGCCCGCAAACGGTTGCAGCTTTCCGGCAAGCAGTTTGACGAGGGTGGACTTGCCGTTGCCGTTGGCACCGAGCAAGGCGATGCGGTCGTCTTCGTCGATCCGCAAGGTCACGCCTTTGAGCACCGGCAGGTCGGGGTCGTAACCCACGACCGCCTCGTCAACGGCGATGATCGGCGGCGACAGCAGCTTTTCAGGCACGGGGAAAGAAATCTCACGCACGTCCTGCGTGACCAGCGCGGTCACGGGCTTCATGCGTTCGAGCATCTTCACGCGTGACTGCGCCTGGCGCGCCTTCGAGGCCTTGGCCTTGAAGCGATCGACGAAGTCCTGGAGCCGCTTGCGTTCATCGGCCTGCCGCCTGGCGTGCTTGGCGTCGAGCATCTCGCGGGTGGCGCGCTGGTCTTCGAAGGAGGAATAGGCGCCCTTGTAGAGCGACAGCTTGCCGCGATCGAGGTGCAGAATCTGATCGACGGATGTGTCGAGCAGATCGCGGTCATGACTGATGACGATGACCGTGCGCGGATAGGTCGCGAGGTGATCCTCCAGCCAGAGCGTGCCTTCGAGGTCGAGGTAGTTGGTCGGCTCGTCGAGCAGCAGCAGATCGGGTGCGGCAAAGAGGGTCGCCGCGAGCGCAACGCGCATGCGCCAGCCGCCTGAGAATTCCGAACAGGGGCGGGCCTGATCTGCGGCCGAGAATCCGAGGCCGCTCAGGATCGACGCCGCACGCGCCGGAGCGGAATGGGCATCGATATCGACCAGACGCGTCTGGATTTCCGCGATGCGGTGCGGGTCGTGGGCCGTTTCGGCTTCGCATAGCAGCGCGTGGCGTTCGAGGTCGGCTTTGAGCACCACCTCGACCAGGCTCTCGGGGCCGTCGGGAGCTTCCTGTGCAAGGCTGCCGACGCGCCAGCGCGGCGGGATGGCGATGGTGCCCGTTTCCGTCGGGAGTTCACCGCGGATCGCATGGAACAGCGTCGATTTACCGACGCCGTTGCGGCCGACAAAGCCGACGCGCGCGCCGGGCACGATCTGTACGGAGCTATGGTCGATCAGTAGCCGTCCGGCGATGCGGATCGAAATATCGGTGATGGATAGCATGCTGGCTTTTCACCGCTGTGCCAGCGAAACGCAACCTGTTTGTGGTTGGATTGATGGTAGGAAAGCCTCCGACGAGGTCGGCGATCGGGCTCACGATCAGTTTGAAGTGCCGGAAACGGAAACTGTGCGTGAAAGCTCTCAGGTATCGTTATCCTGCGAACGCAGTTGATTCAGCAGAAGCTGGAGTTGGACGGGTAGCTTCGTCTCCTCGGGTCGGACATCGATTCGCAACCGCACGCCGATCGCCTCTGCGACCGCCTTGCTAATCTTTGCATCAATCCGTTCGGTGCATTCGGCGATTCGGTCGGACATGGTCAATTCCTTTTTCCGCGACGACAGATGACACCAGATCAAGTCATTATGCGGCAAATGGTTTCCGCGATAGGCACATCGCGCGTCGAATCTGCAAGCAAAAATGGTAACGGTTGGCGCGAATCAATCGCACGGTGCACAAAGGCTAAGTCGCAAGATCGCCCACGCCGGCTGCGCGGAAACGATTGTGGCTCAGGAACTTCTAGCCAGCGTTCAGACGTGTGCCGGCTCGAAGAAATTTCTGGGGATCGACGGCGTCCCCGTCGATCCGTGTTTCGTAGTGCAGATGAGGACCCGTCGAACGACCGGTCGAACCGACTTCGCCGACGACTTGCCCGATCTTGATGGATTGGCCGACCTTCACGTCGATCGCGGAGAGGTGCCCGTAGCGGGTCGACAGGCCGTTACCATGATCGATCTCGACCATCCGTCCGTAGCCGCCCGCCCAACCCGCGGAGACGACCTTTCCGTTCGCCGTCGCGCGTACGGGGTCGCCCATCGCCGCGCGGAAATCGAGGCCGGTGTGCATCGCCGGCCGCCCGACGAAAGGATCGACCCGCACGCCGAATCCGGAAGAGAATTCGACCTCGCCAACCACCGGTTTGCGATAGGGAACCTGGGCGAGCGCGTGATTCAGCCGGTCGATCTGCGCCCGGGTCAGATTGACGCGGTTGAGCTGGCGCTCGAACGGGCCGGCATCGGGCCGCAACTTGACCGGCACATAGGGGCCGCCCGTGCCGGGACGCGGCGTTCCGGCTTCCATCTTCGTCATCTTAAGTCCGAGATCGGAGAAGACTCCGCGCATCCGGCGCACGCGGGATTCCATGCGATCCTCGACCGAATTCAGCTCGGCGATCTGGCGGCTCTCGACCCGATTGAGCGACGACTCAAGCTGCGTCAGTTGATTGACCGGGCCTGCGGCTTTCGCGAACCGGGCAGGCCGCGGGTGGGCATTGGCCGGCTTATGGGGGGCAAGGCGGGCTTCGCGATCGGGCGGCGTCACCAAGACGGCGGTATCGTTGATCGGGGAGGGTTTTGCGGGTCCCGACGAGCTTGCATCGGCGGTGTTCCCGATCTTCCTGGCCGACCCGTTGATCGACCCGGTTACGGTAACGTCGGGCAGGGCCTTCAGGGCGGCTGCGTGGGATTCAAGCACCGTCTGACGGCGCACGATCTCTTCAAGCTTTCTGTCGAACTGTTCCTGATCGAGCAATTGTCGGCTGGTGGTGCGATCGACACGCGCGCGCAATTCGGCGATGCGGTCTTCATAGGCGTATTGCATGTCGGCCTGGCGCGAGATGAGCCGTGTCAGCACATCGTCGCGGAAGGCGAAGTAGGTCGCGGTCGCCGCGGACCAGACCCCGAGCAGCGTGACGGTTCCGACGGCGATCCAGAACACCACGGGGCCGAAACGGACCTGCCTGCCGGCATGGGCAATGGTGAAGCTTTGCCGGGTTTCCTTCACCCCTGATGACAGGGCGACCGAACTGGCCTGACGGGAAGGACGTCGACCGTGATCATGCGCCTGATGTTGCGGATACTCGGCATACTGACTGGAACGGTACGACATCGGCACTCCCGCGCCGGCCTGAAACGGGTTCCAGTCGGCTCAACTTCAATGCTGATTTGAACCGTTCATGGTTAATTTTCGGAAAATGGCGGTGCGTCGTTACAGATCGCGGGCCGCCGCAAGCACCTCTTCGGCGTGACCGTCGACCTTGACCCGGCGCCAGATGCGGGCGATCCGACCGTCCGCATTTACCAGTACGGTGGAACGAAGAATGCCGAGGAAGACCCTGCCGTACATGGATTTTTCGCCCCAGGCGCCATAGGCTTCCAGCATGTCGTGCTTTTCATCCGAGATAAGAGGAATGGACAGCTTGTGCTTGGTGCGGAATGAGTCCTGCGTCTTGACGGGATCGGCCGACACGCCGAGCACCGTCGTTCCGCAGGCAGCGAACTCTTTCGCCAGCCGAGTGAAATCCATCGCCTCCCTGGTGCAGCCTGGAGTACCGGCGCGCGGATAGAAAAAGATCACAAGCCTCCTTCCGGCGAAATCGGCGAGCGAAACGCGGGTGCCGTCTTCCCGGGGGAGGTTGAATGACGGTGCCCGGGAGCCCTCTGCAAGATCGGTCCCTTGAGACTCGGGCCGTGATTTCGCCGAACCCGATTTGGACTTTTCGCTCGCTGCCAACGAGGACGAAGGATCGGCGTTGCGGGCCGACTTTGCGCGGCCGGCCGTTGCCGTTCGGGCGGCTTCGGGGGCATCCGGTTTGGAGGAATTCTTGCGTATCTTCTTGGACATGCGCCTTCCTTTTGTCGTTTTCGAACGCTCAATATCCCGTCAGACTGCCGGGAATGCCGGGGCAATCGGCCAGGCCGTGGCCGCTGTGCATGACTGCTGATCACGGGTATCGTTACAAGGGATTCGACGAACTATCCGTCCCGTTTTCTGCTCGGTAAGCACCCGGGGGCCGGATGACGCGTAACATGATAGATCGCGAATCGGCGGAAGTGCCCTCACAGGTGCGTTCGTCCGGGATCGGCGTGCGGACCAATGACGGCAACTGCTCCGGTCCAGGCCGGCACCGAGAGGCGATGACAAGGAAGACGCCGATCCCAGCTCCGAATCCGCGCGGTGGCGAGCCGGTCTCGCAAGGGGTGGATATCGACTGGAATAATGAGGACCACGACGAGGTCCGAAGTCGTCGCATACGCCGGCTGCTGTCGCGGTCGGATTCCAGATTCCACAGGTTCGGCGACCGGCTCGGGAGGTTCAAAAACTGGCTGGCGGGCGAACGCTGGGTCAGGCGGCTCGCGATCACCGTCGGCGTCCTGACGGTTCTATTCGCCGGGGGCTTTGGCGCGCTGTGGTGGCGCCTCGGCGCCGGTCCCGTCAATCTCGATATGATGACGCCCTGGCTGGTCGCTGCGATCGAGGAAAACATCGGTCACGGCAACACAGTGGAAATTGGCGGCACGCAGATCGAGCGCGCCGGCAGAATTCGTATCGCGGTTCGTATCCGTGATATCGTCGTCCGTGACCGCGATCATGCGATTGTCGCGAGCGCGCCGAAAGCCGAGGTGAAACTGTCCGGCATGGCGCTGTTGACCGGGCGGCTCCGCGCCGAAAGTCTCAATCTGGTCGACGCCGAACTCGCGGTTCGGATTACGCCGGACGGCCAGGTTATCGTTTCGGCAGGCGATAATGCCAAGCCGCTTGCCACCGGTGTCGCATCGGCGGCGCGGCCATCCGTCCCGCCGTCACCCTCCGACATCGTCCCCTCCAGCATCGCGCCATCGGTTCAATCGACGCCGCAGTTGCGTGAACCCGCGGCTGGCGCAACGCCTGCAATCTCCCATGATCGTAACAACGCCAGCGCGCTGTTGGCGGGACTGGATTGGCTCGACAGTCTTAGCCTGACAGGGCTCGACGGGCAGAATCTCAATGAGATCGGCCTGAAAAACGGGAAACTGGTGGTTGATGACCAGCAGCGCGGCAACCGGTGGAGTTTCGGCAATATCAGCCTCAGTCTTCGTCGGCCGAGCGGAGGCGGGGTCGCATTGAGTGTCAGCGAAGGCGGCAGCAAGGCGTGGTCGCTTCACGTCACGGTCGGGACACCCGCCGACGGTGTGCGCCCCATCGATCTCCGCGCCGCCGGAATACCGGCGAAGAACATTCTGCTGGCCCTCCGCATCAAGGATCTCACTTATACTGCCGACATGCCGCTCAGTGGCGAACTGAAGGGCGAGATTGGCCGCGACGGTCTGCCGACCTATCTTCGCGGTAGTCTGTTCGCGGGCAAAGGCACGATCACCGACGCTGACACGCCGGACTATCCCATGGCGATCGATCAGATCGAGATGAACCTGGAGTGGGATGCGGGGCGCCGCGTTCTGGTCGCGCCGTTCAAGATCATCTCCGGCCAGAACCGCATCACGCTCCTCGCTCATCTCGAGCCGCCGAACGGCAGCATCCCGGACTGGCAGATGGGTTTAAGCGGCGGCACCATCGTCCTTGCCGGCTCCGATGGCGAGAAGCCCCTGATCTTCAATCGCATCGCGATCGGGGTGCGCTTCGACACCGAGCACAAGCAGGTGGTGTTGGCCCAGGCCGACATCAGCAACGGGGAGATCGGCGTAGCCGGAACCGGCAGCATAGACTATTCCGGCGAACCGCGCCTGAAACTGGGCTTCGCGGGAACGCCGATGTCCGCGGCATCACTGAAAAGTATGTGGCCGACCCTGATCGTGCCGGAACTACGCGAATGGGTCATCGACCGAGTCGAACGGGGTTCCCTCCAGCGCATTGAGATCGGCGTTAATTCGCCGATCCACAACCTGTCGCGGCGCGGCCCGCCGATCCCGGATGATGGCCTTTCGGTCAATATCGTTGCCAGCAATGTGACGCTGCATCCCGTCGATGAAATGCCCTCGGTTCGCGACGCGGATCTGAAGGCGCTGGTCACCGGCAGAACGGCAACGGTGACGATCGGGCAGGCCACTGCCGATACCCCGGCCGGCCGCAAACTCAACATTTCCGACGTCGTATTCGAGGTGCCGGACATGGCGCCCAAACCCGCACCGGCCAAGGTGAAGTTCAGGATCGACGGTCCGGTGCCCGCGGCCGCCGAAATTCTCGCCTCGGACCGCCTCAGCGAATTCACCGGTAATCTGATCGATCCCAATTCAAGCAAGGGAACGGTCACCGCGCAGGTCGCGCTCGGCTTGCCGATCAGGCGTAAAATCACCCAGGAAGACACGACCTATTCCATCACCGCCGATCTCGCGGGCTTTGCCGCCGACCACCTGGTCATGAATCAAAAGCTTGAGGCGAACGCGCTGAAGGTGGTCGCCAACAATCAGGGGTATCAGGTCAAGGGCGACGTCAAGATCAACGGGCAGCCGGCTTCGCTGGATTACCGTAAGCCGACGGTCGGCGACGCCGATATCAAATTGCAGGCCACGCTGGATGACGCGAGCCGGGCGAAGCTCGGCATTGATCTCGGTGCCGGGGCTACCGGTGCGATTCCCGTCAAGCTGGTCGGGAAGATCGGCACTGACAAGGACAGCAAAATCGGTATCGATGCCGACCTCACATCCTTGAAGCTCGACAACGTTCTGCCCGGCTGGGTCAAGCTGCCCGGAAAGTCGGGTCACGCGACGTTCAATGTGGTGCAGAAGGCGCAGTCGACGCGCCTGGAGGATATCGTCATCGACGGCGGCGGCGCCATGATCAAGGGGTCGCTGGAGATCGATCAGAACGGCGACCTGTTGAATGCGAATTTTCCGGTTTACGCGCCGTCAGAGGGTGACAAGGCTTCGCTGAAGGCCGAGCGCAACGCAGACGGCGTATTGAAGGTCGTCATGCGCGGCGACGTGTTCGATGGTCGCGGCTTTATCAAATCGGCGATCTCCGGCAAGCAGGCCGACACCAAAGGCAAGGCCAAGAGCATCGATTTCGACATCGACCTGAAGCTTGGAGCCGTAGCCGGATTTTACGGCGAAGCCGTGCGCAGCGCGGACGTGAAGATGGCCCGGCGCAACGGGTCGATCCGCAGCCTCACCATGAGCGGAAAGATCGGGCGCGATACTTCGCTGACCGGCGGTCTGCGCGGGCGCCCACAGGGTCGGGACATCATTCTGATCGAGACCGACGACGCGGGCGCGTTCTTCCGCTTTACCGATACATACGGAAAGATGTTTGGCGGTGAGCTCGCACTGGCCATGGATCCACCGACCGCTGAACCCCGCGCCAAGCAGGGGCTGATCAACGTTCGCGATTTCACGATCAAGGGTGAGACGGCTCTGGATCGCGCCGCGGCGGGTGGTCCGCAGGGCGCGCAGAATGGCATTTCATTTTCGCGTCTGCGCGCGGAATTCACCCGGCAGAACGGACAACTCACGGTGCGCGAGGGTGTCGTCAAGGGACCGACGATCGGTGCGACCATCGAAGGCCATATCGATTTTCCCGGTAATCAGGTTCGTATGAGCGGCACGTTCGTGCCGATGTACGGTCTCAACAATATCTTCGGACAGCTTCCGATCGTCGGGCTGTTCCTGGGCGGCGGTAGCAATGAGGGGCTGATCGGCGTGACCTACGAGGTGGTGGGTACTCCGGGGCAACCGCAACTGCGAGTCAACCCGATTTCGGCCATGGCGCCCGGCGTGCTGCGCAAGATCTTCGAATTCCAGACCGGCAAACCGGCCAACCAGATCGAATATCCGTCACAGAGCGGCAATTGATCGCTTGCCGGATGATAGCGCGAACGCAGGCGCGACGAAGACGGCGGTGACGAAGACGGGAGCATCGATCCGCACCGCCACGGATGCCGGGCGCACCGCTATGCAGGCCGCAGCAATACGTGGCGCTTCTTGCCCATCGAGAGCTTGATCACGCCTTCGGGCGTGAGATGGTCCGATGTCAGCATCATCTTCTCGTCGGTGACGGCGACATCGTTGACGCGAAGGCCGCCGCTCTTGATCTGGCGCCGCGCTTCGCCGTTCGAGGCGACGAGGCGTGCTCTCTCGGAAAAGGCGACAAGCACGCCGATTCCCTTTTTGAGCTCGCTGTGCGGAATGTCCACTGTCGGAAGACTCTCCGCGATCGCGCCTTGCTCGAAGGTCGTGCGAGCGGTGTCCGCGGCTTTCTCGGCCTCGTCGCGGCCATGCAGCAGCGCCGTCGCCTCGGTCGCCAGCACCTTCTTGGCCTCGTTGATCTCGGCGTCCCGCAACGCAGCTAACTTCGCGATTTCGTCCATCGGCAGGATCGTGAACAGCTTGAGGAATCTGACGACGTCGGCGTCCTCGACGTTACGCCAGTACTGCCAGAAATCGTAGGGGCTGAAGGCATCGGCATTGAGCCAGACCGCGCCTTGCGCGGTCTTGCCCATCTTCGCGCCCGACGCCGTCGTCAGCAACGGCGTGGTCAGGGCAAATAACTGAGGCGTTCCCATGCGGCGGCCGAGATCGACGCCGTTGACGATGTTGCCCCACTGATCCGAACCGCCCATCTGCAACCGGCAGCCGACCCGCCGCGACAGTTCGACGAAATCATAGGCCTGGCAGACCATGTAGTTGAATTCGATGAAGCTCATCTCCTGTTCGCGCTCGAGGCGGAGACGAACGGAATCCATCGTCAGCATCCGGTTGACCGAGAAATGCCGGCCGATGTCGCGCAGCATCTCGATCCAGTTGAGCTTGGTCAGCCATTCGGCGTTGTCCAGCATCACCGCATCGTTCGCGCCGGATCCGTAGTGCAGCACCTTGGCGAACACGCCGCGAATGCTGGCCTTGTTGGCCTCGATTTCCGCCACGCTGCGGATCGCGCGGGATTCATCCTTGCCGGAGGGGTCGCCGACCATGGTGGTGCCGCCGCCCATCAGCGTGATCGGCTTGTTGCCGCTCTGCTGGAGCCAGTAGAGCATCATCATGGTCAGGTAGTTGCCGATGTGCAGCGACGGCGCGGTGCAGTCGTAGCCGACGTAGGCCGTCGCCTGGCCCTTCGCGGCCAACGCATCGAGACCCTCGACATCGGAGCACTGATGGATGAAACCCCGTTCCTGAAGAATGTTGAGAAAATCGGACTTGAAGGCGGCCATGGCTAGGTGACTCTGATAATTCTTGTTCGGCTCTATCGCAAACTCGGTTCCGGCGCATCATGGCCGGACACTGCCGCCAGGCTCCGCTGTGTGCCATTATAAGAAGTGCGCGTTTGGCACAAGCTGAGCGGCGCATGGTAGCCAGCAGGGGTCCTCACGATGATGACGGCGATCGGCCTGATGAGCGGCACCTCTCTGGATGGCGTCGATATCGCCTTGATCGAAACCGACGGCAACCAGGTGGCGGCGTTTGGGCCGACCGGCTACCGCCCTTACACGGAACACGAACGCGGCCTGCTGCGCGAAGCCCTCGCGGAGGCCGTCAATCTGCCGCGGCGCGACGCGCGGCCAGGCGTGATCGGCGAGGCCGAGCGTGCCGTGACTCTGGCTCACGCCGAAGCCGTAGCGGCGTTCACCGCGCAAAATCGCATCGTCCGTGAGGCCATCGATATCGTCGGCTTCCATGGTCAGACCGTGCTGCATCGGCCGGCGCAGCGGTTGACCGTGCAGATCGGCGACGGGACGGCTTTGGCAAAAGCGATCCGCGTTCCGGTGATGCATGATTTCCGCGCGGCCGACGTGGCCGCCGGCGGGCAGGGCGCGCCATTTGTCCCCGTCTATCATCGCGCACTGGCGCAATCGCTCGGCCGCGAGGGACCGATCTGCGTGGTCAATATCGGCGGCGTCTCCAACATCACCTATATCGACGGCGCCGATACGCTGATCGCTTGCGACACCGGACCCGGCAATGCGCTGCTCGATGATTTCATGGTCCGCGTGATGGGCCAGCCGTTCGACCGCGAGGGCCGGCTGGCGGCGCAGGGCCGTCCCGACGCGGACTGGATCGCGCACGCCTTGCAACACCCGTTCTTCGCGCTGCCGCCGCCCAAGTCTCTCGACCGCAACGATTTCGCTTCGTTCGCACCGCACGACATGGCGCCGGCCGATGGCGCGGCAACCCTGACGGCCTTCACCGCGGCGGCCATTACGCGGATCGTTCCGCTGTTGCCCAAATCGCCAGCGAACTGGATCGTGGCTGGCGGGGGAGCCCGCAACCTGACCATGCTCGGGATGCTGCGGGAGAGGCTTGCTCCGGCGACGGTCGAGCCGGCCGATGCGCTGGGCTGGTCGGTCGATGCCATGGAGGCGCAAGCCTTCGGCTATCTCGCGGTGAGGGGCCTGAAAGGCTTGCCCTTGAGCTATCCGGCGACCACCGGCGTGCCGATGCCGATGACCGGCGGAATGATCGCGCGACCGTAAGCGTAGGAACTCGAGGGCGGCGCGCAGCGGCGTGCCGACAGCGACGAAGCAATCCATACTTATCGCAAATTCTCTCGATTGCTTCGCTTCGATCGCAATGACGGAGCCGGCTAAAAAGGTCGCCGCTCCTCAGCGGATGTTGGCGAGCCTCATATCGAGATAGTCGGTCACCGTTTCCATCAACGGCTCCATCCTGTCTTCGAAGAAATGGTTGGCGCCCGGAATGGTATGTTGATCGATGACGATGCCCTTCTGGGTCTTCAGCTTTTCCACCAGCGTCGTGACATCCTTGGCGGGCGCGACGATATCCTTTTCGCCGTGAACGATCAGGCCCGACGACGGGCATGGCGCCAGAAACGAGAAATCGTAGCGGTTCGGCTCCGGCGCGATCGAAATGAAGCCCTCCACTTCCGGCCGGCGCATCAGCAACTGCATGCCGATCCAGGCGCCAAAGGAAAACCCGGCTACCCAGCAGGCGCGCGCCTCCGGATTGATGGTCTGCGCCCAGTCGAGCGCGGCTGCCGCGTCCGACAATTCACCGGTGCCGTGGTCGAACGAACCCTGGCTGCGGCCGACGCCGCGGAAATTGAAGCGCAACACCGAAAAGCCGCGCGCCACGAAAGCGTAGTAGACCTGATAGACGATCGGGTGGTTCATGCTGCCGCGAAACTGCGGGTGCGGATGCAGGACCATAGCGATCGGTGCATTTTTCTGCTTCGCCGGGTGATAACGGCCTTCGAGACGGCCGGCGGGACCGGTAAAAATGACTTCAGGCATCGGAATCCTTGGTAAATCGGCCGCTCATAGAACAGGCTTTCTGTTCGCAACCTGAGGGGCGAAGAGCGATCAGGCCACCGCACGGCGGTACAGGGGTGGTGCCGGTGAACGACTGCCGCGTTCTAACATAGGGCAAGGGGCAAAAAGCAAGCATCTTGCGCGGCTTTGTCCGCGTGCGCAGAGAATGTCGTATAGTTACAACATATAGTTTCAACATGATGCAGGAACGGATTTATCTCGACTGGAATGCGACCACGCCGCTGCGCCGCGAGGCGCGGGAGGCGATGGCTGCCGCGTGGGACATTGTCGGCAACCCCTCGTCCATTCATGCCGAGGGCAGGCGCGCGCGCGGGCTGGTGGAAGATGCCCGGGACGCGGTGGCGACGGCTGTCGGTGGCGAGCCCCGCAATGTGGTCTTCACATCCGGTGGAACGGAAGCCAACGCCCTGGCGCTGACCCCCGGCGGCCACAAGCAAGCTATTGATAAACTTATTGTTTCAGCCGTCGAACATGCTTCGGTGCTGGCCGGCGGGCAGTTCGCGCCGGATCGGATCGCGCGCCTGCCGGTGCATCGCTCCGGACTGGTGGACCTCGACGCCTTGCGAATGATGCTCGCGGGAGGATCGCCGGCATTGGTGTCGGTTATGCTCGCGAACAATGAAACCGGCGCCATTCAGCCGGTTGCGGAAGTCGCCGAACTGGTCCACGAGGCGGGTGGTCTTTTGCATGTCGATGCGGTCCAGGCTTTTGGAAAAATATCTTTTGACATCATTGAGTTAAATGCAGATTTTCTAGCGGTTTCAGCGCACAAGATCGGCGGCCCGAAAGGGATAGGAGCATTGATGTTTGCGCCGAACCAGATCGGTCCGAGTGCGTTGATACGGGGAGGCGGTCAGGAGCGGGGTCGCCGCGCCGGCACCGAGAATGTACCCGCCATTGCGGGCTTTGGAGCGGCGGCAAAGGTGGCGGTCGCAGCCCGCCACAGTGACATGGCCCGCGTCGAAACCCTGCGAAACCGGCTTGAGGAAGGCTTGAGGCAAACCCGAGGCAGCGTGATTTTCTCGCAAGACGTCGCGCGCCTGCCGAATACGGCGCTTTTCGGTGTTTCCGGATTGAAGGCCGAGACCGCGGTCGTCGGATTCGACCTTGAAGGGGTCGCGGTATCTTCGGGCTCCGCGTGTTCTTCGGGAAAGGTGCAACCATCGCATGTGCTGGAGGCGATGGGATACGGTCCGGAACTGGCCAAAAGTGCAATACGATTTTCGCTGGGCTGGGAGACCACGGACGCGGACGTCGATCGGGCTATTAAGGCTTGGCGAAAGCTCTCGAGTGCATTACTAAGGAGGGACGAAACAGTGCTTGAACCGTTCTAAGACGATTTCTTCCTTGGAACAGGACGAACACTGAGACTTCAAATCCACCGTGGTCCTTGAAACCGCGAGCGGAGGTAGAAATGGCAGCCGTACAAGAGACGGTCGATCGGGTTCGCCAGATCGACGTCGATCAATACCGGTATGGGTTCGAGACTCTCATCGAGTCCGAGAAGGCTCCCAAGGGACTTTCCGAAGACACCGTCCGGTTTATTTCCGCAAAGAAAAACGAACCGGCCTGGATGCTGGAGTGGAGGCTTGAGGCCTACCGCCGCTGGCTGACCATGCAGGAGCCGAGCTGGGCGCGGGTGAACTATCCGAAGATCGACTACCAGGATCTTTATTACTACTCCGCGCCGAAGCCGAAGAAGGAGGTCGCCTCGCTGGACGAGATCGACCCCGAAATCCTGAAGACCTACGAGAAGCTCGGCATTCCCTTGCGCGAGGTCGAAGTGCTCGAAGGCGTCGTTCGCCCCGAGGGCGAACGGAGAGTCGCGGTCGATGCCGTGTTCGACTCGGTATCCGTGGCGACCACGTTCCAGGAGGAGCTGAAGAAGGCCGGCGTGATCTTCATGCCGATCTCACACGCCATCCAGCAGCATCCGGAACTGGTGAAGCAGTATCTCGGCAGCGTGGTGCCGACTTCCGACAACTTTTTCGCGACGCTGAATTCGGCGGTGTTCTCCGACGGCTCCTTTGTCTATCTGCCGCCGGGCGTCCGGTGTCCGATGGAGCTGTCGACCTACTTCCGCATCAACGAGCGCAACACCGGCCAGTTCGAGCGCACGCTCATCATCGCCGACAAGGGCGCCTACGTCAGTTATCTCGAGGGCTGCACTGCTCCGCAGCGCGACGAGAACCAGTTGCACGCCGCGGTCGTCGAACTCGTTGCGCTCGACGACGCAGAGATAAAATATTCGACGGTGCAGAACTGGTACCCCGGCAATTCCGAGGGCAAGGGCGGCATCTTCAATTTCGTCACCAAGCGTGGCGATTGTCGCGGCGCGCGTTCGAAAATTTCGTGGACGCAGGTCGAGACCGGCTCCGCCATCACCTGGAAGTATCCGAGCTGTATTCTGCGCGGCGACAATTCGCGCGGCGAGTTCTACTCGATCGCGATCTCTAACGGCTACCAGCAGGTCGACAGCGGCACCAAGATGCTGCATCTCGGCAAGAACACCACGAGCCGGATCATCTCCAAGGGCATCGCGGCGGGCAAGTCGCAGAACACCTATCGCGGCCTCGTCACCGCCCACCGCAAGGCGTCCAATGCGCGCAACTTCACCGCGTGCGACTCGCTTCTGATCGGCGACCAGTGCGGCGCGCACACCGTGCCGTACATCGAGGCGAAGAACACCTCGGCGCTGTTCGAACACGAGGCGACCACATCGAAGATCTCGGAAGACGTGCTGTTCTATTGCGTGCAGCGCGGACTGTCGCAGGAGGAGGCCGTTGGCCTGGTCGTCAACGGCTTCGTGAGAGACGTGCTGCAGCAGTTGCCGATGGAGTTCGCGGTCGAGGCCCAGAAGCTGATCTCGATCTCGCTGGAAGGAAGTGTGGGTTAGCCCCCGTCACTGCGAGCTCGCGACAAAACCGGCTTGCCGGTTTTGCGCCGGGCGAAGCGATCCACCGATGGTTGGAAACGCCGGATTGCTTCGTCGCACGAGCGCGCCCCTCGCAATGACGTAACGGTAGCGAAGGATGTACGATGCCATTGCTTGAAGTCAAAGACCTGCACGTCCGTGTCGAGGAGCGTGAGATTCTTCACGGCCTGTCACTGATCGTCAACAGGGGCGAAGTCCATGCCATCATGGGACCGAACGGTTCCGGCAAATCGACGCTGAGCCACGTGATCGCCGGCAAGCCGGGCTATGAGGTCACCGAGGGCGAAATCCTGCTCGGGGGCGAGGACCTGCTGGCGATGGAGCCCGACCAGCGCGCCGCAAAGGGCGTGTTCCTCGCTTTCCAGTATCCGGTTGAAATTCCGGGTGTCGCCACCATGACGTTCTTGCGGACCGCGCTGAACGCGCAGCGCAAGGCGCGCGGCGAGAGCGAGTATTCGACACCGAATTTCCTGAAAAAAGTGCGTGAGGTCGCGGCCTCGCTGAACATTCCGCAGGATATGCTGCGTCGTGGCATCAACGTCGGCTTTTCCGGCGGCGAGAAGAAGCGCAACGAGGTGCTGCAAATGGGGCTGTTCGAGCCGAGCCTGTGCATCCTCGACGAAATGGACTCCGGTCTGGACATCGACGCGCTGCGCGTTGCGGCCGATGGCGTCAATGCGTTGCGCTCGAAGGATCGCGCCATGGTCGTCATCACGCACTATCAGCGGCTGCTCAATTACATCGTGCCTGATTTCGTGCACGTGATGTCGAAAGGCCGGGTCGTGAAAAGCGGAGACAAGGATCTGGCGCTGGAGCTCGAGGCCTCCGGATACGCGCAGTTCGAGGAAGCATGACCCCGGGAGCGGCCTTCCGGTTTTCGGATGAGATCATGCCGGGAAATACGATCTGAACGGATTTGATGATGGATGTTGCATTGGCAAAGACTGACACTGGCCGCGCGGCGAGCGAGGCTTTCGCCGTCGCGTGCTCGCGTTTGCCGGGTGCCGGGAAAGTAGCTGCCGCGCGCCAGAAGGCGTTCGAGGCCTATGAAAGTCTTGGTCTGCCGCACCGGCGGGTCGAGGACTGGAAATATACCGATCTGCGCGTGCTGATGCGCGAGGTATTGCCGCTGGCGGCTGCGCCGGATCAGGCGGCGCTGGCGAAGGCCGGCGAGATTCTGAAAGCCCAATCCCTCGGTGATGCCTACAGGTTCGTGCTGGTCGATGGCGTGTTCGTGCCGCAACTGTCGGACGTCGGCGGGCTGGAGGACGGACTCCGCGCCAGGTCGTTTCACGAGGTGCTGGGCACGGGGACGGACCAGTCGGCCGATCTGTTCACGACGTCGGCAACAACGGATGTCATGGTGTCGCTTAACGCGGCGATGACGACCGACGGCGTCATCATCGAAGTCGGCGATCGGATTTCGCTGACCAAGCCGATCCACGTGGTCCATGTGACGACCGTTTCGTCGGCGTCGGCGTTCACGCGCTCCCGCCTGACGATCGGCAAGGCGGCGCGCGTCACGCTGATCGAGAGCTTTGTCGCTGCCGATGACGCGAAATCCTATCAGGCTCATGACGCGCTCATCGTGGCCGTCGGAGACGGGGCGGACGTTGCGCATATCCGTCTCATGGCCGATGCCGACGATGCCACGAATATCTCGTCCGCGATCGTCACGGTCGGCGGCGAGGCGAAGCTGAATCTCTTCAGCCTGACGAGCGGCGGCCGGCTCAGCCGTTATCAGGTGTTCGCAACGCTCGAAGGCGAGGGCAGCGATGTCTTCTTCAATGGCGTCAGCCTGCTCAAGGATACCCAGCATGCGGACATGACGCTGGTGGTCGATCACGCCGTGCCGCACTGTACCAGCCGGGAGGTTTTCCGCGCGGTGGTGGACGATCGCGCGCATTCCGTCTTCCAGGGCAAGATCATCGTTCGGCCCGACGCGCAGAAGACCGACGGCAAGATGATGACGCGGGCATTGCTGCTGTCCGACGGCGCGGAAGCCGACAGCAAGCCCGAGCTTGAGATTTTTGCTGATGACGTCACCTGCGGTCACGGGGCGACGATCGGCGCGCTCGACGACAGCCTGCTGTTCTATCTGCGCGCGCGCGGTCTTTCGGAAAAGGAGGCGCAGGCACTCCTGATTCAGGCGTTCGTCGGCGAGGCGATCGAATCCATCGCCGACGACGGCTTGCGCGATGTCGCCATCGGGGCCGCCGAGCGGTGGCTCGCGGCGCGGGAATGATAAAACCGGCGTCATGGTCGGGCTAAAGCGCGAAGCGGGTTTTCGCGAAGATGATGCGGCCGTCCACGTCTTCAGGCCGCGCAGTTGGCAGAGAATGATAGGACGTGGATATCCGGCACGAGGCCGGGCATGACGACAAGAGGGACGAAAAGAAAATGACCCATCCGGCGGTCGCCAACGGTTCCTATGACGTGATGCGGGTGCGGGAAGATTTTCCGGCGCTGGCGATGAAGGTCTACGGCAAGCCGCTCGTCTATCTCGACAACGCCGCCTCGGCGCAGAAGCCAAACGCCGTGCTCGACCGCATGGCGGAGGCCTACCGATCCGAATACGCCAACGTCCATCGCGGGCTGCACTACCTCGCCAACGCCGCTACCGAAGCCTATGAAGGCGGCCGCAACCGGGTCGCGCAATTCCTCAACGCGAAGCGGACCGAGGAGATCATCTTCACCCGCAACGCCACCGAGGCGATCAACCTGGTGGCGTCGTCCTGGGGCGAGCCGAACATCAAGGCCGGCGACGAGATCGTGCTCTCGATCATGGAGCATCACTCCAACATCGTGCCCTGGCATTTCCTGCGCGAACGCCACGGCGCGGTCATCAAGTGGGCGCCGGTCGACGACGACGGCAATTTCCTGATCGACGAATTCGAGAAGCTGCTGACGCCGAAGACGAAGCTCGTGGCGATCACGCAGATGTCGAACGCGCTCGGTACCGTCGTTCCGGTCAAGGACGTGGTGAAGCTCGCTCATGCGCGCGGCATTCCGGTTCTGGTCGACGGCAGCCAGGCGGCGGTGCATCTCACCGCCGACGTGCAGGACATCGATTGCGACTTCTACGTCTTCACCGGCCACAAGCTCTACGGTCCGACCGGGATCGGCGTGCTGTATGCGAAATACGCGCTGCTGGAATCGATGCGGCCGTATAACGGCGGCGGCGAGATGATCCGTGAGGTCGCGCAGGACTGGGTCACCTATGGCGATCCGCCGCACAAGTTCGAGGCCGGTACGCCGGCGATCGTCGAGTCGATCGGGCTTGGCGCCGCGATCGATTATGTGAACTCGATCGGCAAGGCGCGGATCGCCGCGCACGAGCACGATCTCCTGGCCTATGCCCAGGAGCGTCTGCGCGAGATCAACTCGCTGCGCATCATTGGCACCGCCCGCGACAAGGGACCGGTGATCTCGTTCGAAATGAAGGGTGCGCATCCCCACGATGTCGCGACCGTGATCGACCGCGCCGGCATCGCGGTTCGCGCCGGGACCCATTGCGTGATGCCGCTTTTAGAGCGGTTCAACGTCACGGCGACCTGCCGGGCCTCGTTCGGCATGTATAATACGCGCGAGGAAGTCGATCATCTGGCGCGGGCGCTGATCAAGGCACGGGAGTTGTTCTCATGAGCGACACTGCCGAAATTGTCGTAAACAAGGCCTGCCACGTACAGACCAGTTCGGCGCTGGCGCCGGAGGAAACCGAGCGCGTGGGCTCGGGGATCGTGGCCGCGCTGAAAACCGTGTTCGACCCCGAAATTCCGGCGGATATTTATGAACTCGGCCTGATCTACAAGGTCGACATCAAGGACGACCGCGCCGTCGATGTCGAGATGACGCTGACAACGCCGAATTGCCCGTCGGCGGCCGAACTCCCGATCATGGTTGAAAACGCGGTCGCGAGCGTTCCTGGCGTCGGGGTGGTCAATGTCAACGTCGTCTGGGAGCCGCCGTGGATGCCCGAGCGAATGACCGATGAGGCTCGCCTCGTCCTGAATATGTGGTGACGTTTTTACGCTCAGCCCATGCTATGATTGGGCTTGATTTGCCACCAGGATTGACCAGATGACAGAGATGACGCCAAACACACCAGCAGCCAAGCCGAAGCCGCGACCTCGTCCGCAGGTCATGCGGCTCACTGACGCCGCGGCGGCACGGGTCAAGGAACTCGCGGCGCGCGCTGACTCGGAGATTGTCGGCCTGCGGGTCGGCATCAAGAAAGGCGGCTGCGCCGGCCAATCCTACACGGTGGAATACGCCCACGACATCAAGTCTACGGACGAAGTGGTCGAGGACAAGGGCGTCAAGGTTCTGGTCGACCCCAAAGCCGTGCTGTACCTGCTCGGCACCGAGATGGACTACAAGGCCGAAAAAATGCAGGCCCAGTTCATCTTCAATAATCCGAACCAGGTTTCGGCCTGCGGGTGCGGCGAATCCGTGCAACTCACGCCGGCCAAGATCGACGGCTGAGGTTTTTGGTCGTCTCTGCAAACGCGGGGACCCATCGCCACGGGCGCGAATTGTCGCCAAGGCCCTCAACCACATTGCCAAAACGAGACGCGGCGTATGTGTCCCGGCGTTTGCCGGGACGACAAGATGTGAGCGGATTCATCAACCGCCGAAGAAGCGGAAATCTGCGAACCATTCCGGCTCGCTCGTCCAGCGATGACAAGTCAATTGATCCGGAATGACGGTGGTCGTCGCTGGCAGGCGAGAGGGCGTCAGGCCACGCGCGTCTGGAAGTCGGTGGAACATTCCGGATCGGCTTCGCAAATGACCCGATTGCGACCGTTGCGCTTGGCGGCATAGAGACAGGAATCGGCGCGCTCGATCAGCGAGTCCGGGGTATCGCCGTGGCGAAGCAACGAGACGCCGACCGAGATGGTGACGCGGCCGAGGATTTCACCGGTCGACTTTTTCTTCAGTTCCTTGGCCATCACGGCGCGGCGGATGTGGTCGGCGACCGTCAGCGCCTGGCTTAGCGCGGTATTGGGCAGCACGACCGCGAATTCTTCGCCGCCGTAGCGCGCGGTGATGTCCTGGCCCTTGATGGTCTGCTTCAGCGACATCGCCACCAGCCGCAGCACCTGATCGCCGGTCAAATGGCCGTAGTTGTCGTTGAACGACTTGAAGTGGTCGATGTCGAACAACAGAAGCGACAGCGGCCCGCCTTCGCCGATCGCCAGCGCCACGGCATCCTCGACGGCGCGGTCGAAATATTTGCGATTGCCGAGGCCGGTGAGCGGATCGGTCATGCTCTCGGCCCTGATCGCCTCAAGGCTATGCTGCAGATTGTTGATCTCGACTTTCGAGATCGCCAGCCGATCCTCCAGCGCCTTGTTGGTCTCCTGCATCTCGCGGGTCGATGTCATCAGCGCCCCGACGACCGCCTTGACCTGTTCGCGGTTATCGGCCGCGCTGAGGTTCTCCGTTGCTCCCTTCAGGCTGTCGCCGAAACTGGCCGTCATGCCGAGCAGATCGGTGATGAGGGTCATCACGTCGTCGATCTCGTTGATGACGCGCGCGCCGAGTTTGTCGATGCGGTCGGTGGTCCTGATCGGGGAGAGGTAGGTTTCGTAGATCTGTTCGAGATCGGATTCGGTCAGCTTGCCGTTGCGCGCCAGGGTCTCGTTGATAGCCCTGTTGAGGGAGCAGTTGTATCCGGCGGCGTAGACGTACCAGATCTCGTAGTTGCGCGGAATCGCGGTCTGCCGCAGCGATCGGATCTGGCCGAGCGCCACCTCCGCGAACGCCATTGTGCGTTCATGTTCGTCCAACTCAACCACTTTGCGCCCCGCCGACGATTTGTGCAAATCGTCGCCCCAACCGGCATAATATCAACGTAGAGTATGGGCGAAAGCTAGCGGCAGAGAGTTTACGCGCGGTAAACGATGTTTCACCGAGAGTAGGTACCGGCTCGCGTAAAGAAAAGGCGTCAAAACAAAACAGCGGTCCGGTCCGATTCTTGCGAATTTAGAATCGAAGGACCACTGGAGGCCGCGCAGCCGGCAATGGTCAGCCGCGGGCGCGGATCGGACGAAGCAGAAACGCCGGCAGGTGAGAATGGTCTCCCGGCTCCGAGACAGCCTCGTGGCGCGGCGAGGGCGCGCGCCCGATTGATGGCGGCTGCGGCGCGGCCATGGACGCGGCGGCCGTCGCAGCAGGAGCCTCGTGCCTCTGGTGGTCGCTGCCGGAGCGCCGTGACTCACGGCGCGGTTTGCGGCCTTCGCGCGTGCCGCCGCGTGCGTGGGTCTCGCCGCCCTTGTCGCGTGCGTGGCGGGATCGCGCCGGCCGGCCTGCGTGTGCCGCATCGGCGCCGGAGTCTGCGGCGGTTTCGTCTGCGTGAGCGTCATAGCCGGGAAGGTCGGCCTTCGGGATAGCCTGACCGGTCAACTTCTCGATTGCTGCGACTGATTTAAAATCGGCGGAACAGACAATCGTGATTGCGGTGCCGGTACGGCCGGCGCGGCCGGTGCGGCCGATGCGATGCACGTAGTCGTCGGGATGGTGCGGCACGTCGAAGTTGAGGACGTGGCTGACTTCGGGAATGTCGAGGCCGCGAGCGGCTACGTCGGAGGCGACCAGCAGCGGCAGCTCGCCCTTGCGGAATTGATCCAGCGAGGCGGTTCGCGCCGACTGGTCCATATCGCCATGCAGGGCGCCGACGCTGAAGCCGTGCTTCTGGAGCGATTTATAGACGATGGCGACGTCGCGCTTGCGGTTACAGAAGATGATTGCGTTCTTGAGATCCTTGGCGTCGCGCAGGAGGCGGCGCAGCAACTCACGCTTCTCGTGCGCTTCGCGGCCGCAACTGACCTGCGATTGCGCCACCGTCGCCGCCGCGGTTGCGGGTCTCGAGACCTCGATCTTTTCCGGATTGTGCAGGAAGGCGTCGGTGACGCGCCGGATTTCGTTCGGCATCGTCGCCGTGAAGAACAGGGTCTGGCGCGTGAACGGCACCAGCTTGCAGATGCGTTCGATGTCCGGAATAAATCCCATGTCCAGCATACGGTCGGCTTCGTCGATCACCAGCAGTTCCACGCCGGTGAGCAGCAGGCCGCCCCGTTCGGTGTGGTCGAGCAGGCGGCCCGGGGTCGCGATCAGCACATCGACGCCGCGCGTCAGCTTCATGTCCTGGTCGCCGAACGAGACGCCACCGATCAGGAGCGCCACGTTGAGCTTCTGGCCGACGCCGTACTTGTCGAAGCTTTCCTTGACCTGGGCGGCGAGTTCGCGTGTCGGTTCGAGGATCAGCGTGCGGGGCATTCGCGCCCGGGCGCGGCCCTTCTCCAGCAACGTGAGCATGGGCAGGACGAAGGCGGCGGTCTTGCCGGTGCCGGTCTGGGCGATGCCGAGAACATCCCGATGCGCCAGAACGTGGGGGATAGCCTGATCCTGAATGGGGGTGGGGGCGGTGTAACCTGCCGCCGCAACCGCGGCGAGCACCTTGTCGGACAAACCGAGATGGGAAAAAGACATCGAGCCTCTGATCGAAACCGCCGTTCGGAATCGAAGGTAAAAGGCTGTCGCGCTCAACCCCTGAACGGCGTGCTTTTAAAAGCGAAGGGGGCTCTGGCTTACGCTGACGGGCGGCTCAACCGGGGAATCGTGTTTCGAGTCCGGGCCGCGTTAAGGGGAAACATACGGTCGAAATGCGTAAAGTCAATGTAAGAAACGGCAGGAATGTCGAAAAACACGACGTTTTTGCTTGAATCCGGCGGGCGCGGCATAGCGAATCCAGCGCGCGGCCGCCGGTGGGCAGGAGTTTCCTGGATGAACCGCAGCCTTTGGCGTTAGACTCTCGATCGAGGAGGAATTCAGCTATGGTTTCAGGGAGTTCCCGCGAACCGCAGCGGCAGCCGCGCGTGCTGTCGACGCGCTGCTGCATCGTCGGCGGCGGCCCCGCCGGCATGATGCTCGGCTACCTGCTCGGGCGCGCCGGCGTCGATGCCATCGTTCTGGAAAAGCACGCCGATTTCTTTCGCGATTTCCGCGGCGACACCGTGCATCCCTCGACCTTGCAGGTGATGGACGAACTTGGCCTGATCGATGACTTCCTGAAAGTCCCGCACGACAAATTGCAAAAGCTCAAAGGCTATTTCGGAAAGACGCTACTGCAGATAGCCGACATCAGCCGTACCCGCGCCAAATATCCGTTTATCGCCTTCATGCCGCAGTGGGATTTCCTCAATTTCCTGCGCGACAAGGGGCGTCGTTTCCCAGGCCTGAAGGTGATGATGAGCACCGAGGCTAAGGGGCTTATTCATGATGGCGACAAGGTGATTGGCGTCCATGCGACGGACGCCGACGGTCCGATCGAAATCAGGGCCGATCTGACCGTCGCGTGCGACGGCCGCCATTCCGTGGTGCGGCCGAGCGCGGGCCTTGAGGTCGAAGAGATCGGCGCGCCGATGGACGTGCTATGGTTCCGCGCCGGAAAATCCACCGAAACGGAGAGCATTCTCGCACGCATCGAGGCGGGGAAGATGATGGTGACACTCGATCGCGGCACCTACTGGCAGTGTGCCTATGTCATCACCAAAGGACAGTATGATGCGGTCAGGGCGAAAGGCCTTGAATCATTCCGCTCTGACGTCGTCTCGCTTGCGCCGATCCTGAAGTCGGGCATCGCGGACGTCAAAAGCTGGGACGACGTCAAGCTGCTCACCGTTGCCGTCAATCGTCTTAAGCGTTGGACGCGACCGGGATTGCTCTGCATCGGGGACGCCGCGCACGCGATGTCGCCGGTCGGCGGCGTCGGGGTCAACATCGCGGTGCAGGACGCCGTCGCGGCGGCCAATATCTTGGCGGCGAAGCTCGCGCGCGGTGCCGTGAGTGAGAGCGACCTCACCGAGGTTCAACGCCGTCGCGAATTCCCGATGCGGATGACGCAGGCCATGCAGGTGATCGTCCAGAACAATATTGTCAGTGCGGCACTGAAGCCCGGCAACGGCCCGTTCAAGCCGCCGCTGTTTGCGCGTGTCGTCAACGCGGTGCCATGGTTGCAGGGCCTGACCGCGCGCTTCATCGCCGTCGGCGTGCGGCCGGAGCATGTGCATTCGCCGGAGGTTAGCCCTTCCACGAACTGAGCGTCATGCCCGGCATTCATCTCTTTTGAGGGACGATGGATTGCCGGATCAAGTCCGGCAATGACATGCTGGTTTGGTGGCTGTTACCCGCCAGTGAACGGGGATTGTCGCCGCGCGTCATGCCAAGCCCGATGCCGCCATTAGCGAACGCCGCGCCAGATCAGCACAAGCCCGGCGACAGCAAGCGCGCCGCCGTACCAGGCCCACTGGATCTGACGGATCATGAAGCTCGACTGAGGCCAGTTCACATAACCGGTGCCCTGACCGATCCAGAGCAGGCCGATCAGGAGGGCGAGGACGCCGAGGATCAGGAGCGGGAACCGCATGATGCTGTCGTTTCTGTCCGTGAATGAAGGCGCTACGGTGACTTGATCGTAACTGTACCCTCGGAGCACCCCGCGGGCCACGTCATTCTCAATCGCTGTCCGCCAACGTCCAGCTCCTTAGCGACGGGCGGGACAATCTTGAATTGTCCGGCGATCAGGGCGTCGCGGACGCCCCGACAGCCGACATTGACAAGGGTGCTAAAGAAGTCCCACGAATTCCCGCCAGTCTTGCGGAACACGGCTGCGCTCGACATGCCCGCTGGCAGAAGAATGATGTCATCAGCGCCATTGCCCTCAAGATCGGCGATGACGGCGTCGCACTTGGCCCGCGCTTTCAGGCAGGCCGGAATGAGGTAGGAGCGTTTGTTGTTGATCCAGTCCGTTGCAAGGAACTCGCGCGGAAGGGTTTGTCCTACAGGCTGCGCGACGGTGATGTTCGCAGCAATGTCGTCGGGCGTCAAAGCGGGCATCAGTCTGCGCGCCTCGTAGCGCGATTGCCTGCGCAACATGCTGGCCGATTGCTCGGCGGCAACGGCAAGGGTCTTTTGCCCGGCCAGTTCATGCAACGCGTCCGTTCCGAAGCGCCCGGCATCGAATCGGAGGAATGCATAGTCGAATCGTTCCGGCGCGACCCGACCATCCTCAAGCCGGCGCAGTTGATCGGCCACCGAAATCCGCGCCGGGTCGGCGATCGGACTGAACAAAGCTAACAGAGTCGCCAGAATGACGAAGGCGGTGGCGATGTTTGCGGGTTCGACCCACGCGAACCGAGTGTTCGGGCGTGCAGCCGCGACGACATAGCCCACTGCATAACATACCGCGACGATCGTGCAGGCCGTTGCGAAGATACGTTCGGGGGTCCAGCCATATTGCCTGACGCGCAACGCAATCCCGTAAGCGGCAAGCAGGACGAACGGCACCAGCGCGGCCGAGGCCGCCATCATCGAGATACGCTGAAATCGCGACATGGGGCGCGCAAGATCCGTGTCGATATTGCGCCCGTCCTGATAGGTGGCGTTGATCAGGAAGATCAGGCTTGCAGCAGCGGCGAGCAAAATCGTTGACGCACGGCGGGTTTGCCAGAGCGGGTCCATGCCGGTGAAGACAAGGGCCACGATGAACGCCAGCGCGATCACGGTCATTAGCGGCAGCAGCCATGACAGCAAATTGCAACTCAGCGTTCGCACGCCACGGACGATACTGACGCGAACGTCGGTGATATGGAAAGCGCAGTTGAGCGCCAGCGTTGTTGCGGGAATCCAGAACCAGTTCTTTTGAATGATGGTGGCGATGAAATCGATTTTGATCAGCCGAAAAAGTTCAGCGCCCAGCCACAGCAGCAGCCAGAATATACCAGCGAACAGCGCGGCAAGCAGGAGCTGCAGGCCATATTTCCAGGAGACGTCGAAATAGGTTGCGTATCGCGCGAAGAATTTACGATCTCCAGCCCCGGCCACGAGCAGGCTCTGGGCGATGAACAGCCCGGCCGCAAGCGCCAGCCAGAGCTGCAGCGAGGGTACGATGCGCGGCGTTGCGGGCAGCACGCCTGGATTGCGGACGATATCGTACCATCCGAGGCCCGCGCAGATTACGGTCACGGCAAGTGTCCATCCGCACAGGAGCCGGAGCCGAAGGCTGCCGAGGCCGGAGACGAGTATTGCCGGGACGAAAACGAAGACCGCGGATAGCGTCGCAAACAGAGGCCCGTTGGTCGCGGGCCAGCCCTTTGATTGGGCCGCATTGAACAGCGCGTAGAGCGCGATACCTTGCGCAAGGCCGATAGCGACCCGCACGCCGCCCAGCGGGTTTGATTGATCAATGGTTGTTCCGTCGGCTTCGGTTACCATCAGGCCTCCGATGGGTTATTTACACGTCCAGCAAGTCCTCGCTGGCGAATTCGGCCTTTTCGGAGATGAAGGCGAAGCGCGCCTCCGCCTTGGTGCCCATCAGACGCTCGACCGAATCCGCGGTGCCGTCGCGATCCTCCGCCAGCAGCACCACGCGCAGCATGGTGCGCCTCGCCGGGTCCATGGTGGTTTCCTTGAGCTGCGCCGGCATCATCTCGCCGAGGCCCTTGAACCGGCCGACATCGACCTTGGCGTTGGCGTTGAACTCGCTCTTGAGCAGCGCGTCCTTGTGGGCGTCGTCGCGGGCGTAGACCGTCTTGCTGCCGTGGGTGAGGCGATAGAGCGGAGGCACCGCGAGATAGAGATGCCCCTCGTCGATCAGAGGCCGCATCTGCCGGTAGAAGAACGTAATCAGCAGCGAGGCGATGTGGGCGCCGTCGACGTCGGCGTCGGTCATGATGATGACGCGCGAATAGCGCAGATCCTCCTCGCGATAGTTGGTGCCGGTGCCGCAGCCGAGCGCCTGGATCAGGTCGGAGAGCTGGGCGTTGGCGGTCACCTTGTCCCTGGTCGCCGATGCCACGTTGAGGATTTTGCCGCGCAACGGCAGCACGGCTTGCGTCTTGCGGTCGCGCGCCTGCTTTGCGCTGCCGCCGGCCGAGTCGCCCTCGACGATGAACAGTTCGGAACCGTCTGTCGCGGTGTTGGTGCAATCGGCGAGCTTGCCGGGCAGGCGCAGCTTCTTCACCGCGCTCTTGCGTGAGGTTTCCTTCTCGGCGCGGCGGCGCAGCCGCTCGTCGGCGCGCTCGATCACGAAATCGAGCAGCTTGTTGGCCTGCACCGGATTGCCGGACAGCCAGTGGTCGAACGGGTCCTTGATCGCCTGCTCGACGATCCGCGAGGCCTCAGAGGTGGCGAGGCGGTCCTTGGTCTGGCCCTGGAATTCGGGCTCTCGCACGAACACCGAGAGCATCGCGGCGGCCCCGACCATCAGGTCCTCGGACGTGACGGAGGCGGCGTGCTTGCCCTGGCCGACGCGTTCGGCGTGATCCTTCAGCCCGCGCAGCAGCGCGCTGCGCAGACCCGACTCGTGGGTGCCGCCATCGGGCGTCGGCACCGTGTTGCAGTAGGACGACAGGAATCCGTCGGCGTCCGCCGTCCACGCCACCGCCCATTCGCAGGCGCCGTGCGCGCCGTTGCGGCCGGACTTGCCGGAGAAGATGTCCGGATGCACGAGCGTGTCCTTGTGGATCGCTGCGGCGAGATAGTCTTTCAGGCCGCCGGGGAAGTGGAAGGTCGCTTCCGCCGGAATGTCGTCGAGGCCCTTGAGCAGGTCAGGCGCGCAACGCCAGCGGATTTCGACGCCGCCGAACAGATACGCTTTCGAGCGCGTCATCTTGAACAGGCGCTGCGGCTTGAACGCGGCCTTGGGCCCAAAGATGTCGGTGTCCGGCTTGAAGCGGATGGTGGTGCCGCGGCGGTTACTGATCCTGCCGAGGTCGTCGAGGCTGCCCCTGGGGTGACCGCGTTCGAAGGTCATCTTGTAGAGATTCTGGCTGCGCGCCACTTCAACTTCGAGGCGAGAGGAGAGGGCGTTGACCACGGAGACGCCGACGCCGTGCAGCCCGCCCGAGGTCTCGTAGACCTTGGAGTCGAACTTGCCGCCCGAATGCAGCGTGCACATGATGACTTCGAGCGCCGACTTCTTCGGGAATTTCGGGTGCGGATCGACCGGGATACCGCGCCCGTTGTCGGTGACGGTGAGGAAGCCGTCGGCGGCCAGTTCGACCACGATGAAGGTCGCGTGCCCCGCCAGCGCCTCGTCCATGGCGTTGTCGATCACCTCGGCGAACAGGTGGTGCAGCGCCTTCTCGTCGGTGCCGCCGATGTACATGCCGGGGCGGCGGCGGACCGGCTCAAGCCCCTCCAGCACCTCGATGTCAGCGGCGGTGTAGTCGGCCTCGGCTCCCGATGCGCGGCTCGAGTCGCGGGCAGTGGGACGGCCCTTGGCCTCCGAGGCGTCGAACAGATCCTTAGACGGTTTTGTTTTTTGTTTCAGTGGTTTGGACATAAAACATCAAGCGTTGCGCGCGGTGCGGGCGAGCGAATCGATTGCCCTGACTATGCCATGGATGGGGTTGGAAATGTGACCACCGCCCCCCTTCCGGTGCCGTCACGTCGCGGAATCAGGCCGCCCGGGTGCGGAACACCACGACCGCAAACAGCGTCATTGCCGTCACCAGAATCAACGAACCGATGATAGGTGCTGCGATATAGGCGTGGCCGCCCACCAGCACGAGGGCGATTCCGGCCGGAAACAGAATGCTGCCGAGAATGTGTAGCCAGCCCTGAATCCGCGCCAGCGTGGTTCGGCCCGCGGCCGGAATCACCCGGTAATACAGGCCGAACAGAAACAGCAGCACGCCGCCGACCAGATTGAGGTGGGCATGAGCCGGCGCAAGGGCAAAATTCTCCTGAACTCCCATGGCGATGCCGGCGATCATGCCCGCCAGCAGGATCACCACACTCACGCACATCATCAATGATCCGATCATCTATTGTCCTCTTAATGTCTGACTGAATGGCAAGCCGGGGAGGAGACTTAGAGCGCTTACCGCTCTGATGGAATCAGAGCGGCGCTCTAAACTATTGAATGGTCGCATTCCCTTACGGTGAACCGGTTTCCACTTCACCGGGAAATGCTCTAGCACAGCCCGCGTCTTTGTGACTTGAAGTCGTGGGACGGGCTGGCCTACCTGTGGCGCGGGTCTCCGGGGCGGCGGATCTGATTCAAACGCACCCGCCGCTTGAGAGGATCCGGCGAGAGGCGCTCAAGAATGGAAGACGTCGCACGCGGCCTGGTCGACTTCGTGCGCGATCACCAGATTTGGGCCGCCCCTGTCGTACTGGTGCTTGCCTTCGGCGAGTCGCTCGCCTTCATCTCGCTGCTGATCCCGGCCTGGGGCGCGCTGGTTGCGATCGGCGCGATGATGGGCCCGGGGCAGATCAATTTCTGGCCGGTGTGGGTGGCTGGAGGGCTCGGCGCGGCGCTCGGCGACTGGCTGTCCTACTGGATTGGCTTCACCTTCAAGGACCGGGTCGCTTCGATCTGGCCGCTGTCGCGGCATCCCGGCCTTTTGCCTCGCGGCGTGGCTTTTGTGGAGAAATGGGGCATCCCCTCCATATATATCGGGCGGTTTTTCGGACCGCTGCGCGCCACGGTGCCGCTCGCCGCAGGAATTTTTGAGATGCCGTACTGGCGTTTCCAGCTCGCCAACTGGATTTCGGCGCTGATCTGGTCGGCCGTGTTGCTGATGTTCGGCGATGTGATCTCGCGGGTCGTCGAATGGGTGTGGCGTACGGTTTGAGTCCGAGCGACCTCTGCGCCGACGATCGGACAACTGGCGGTCGCGCAGTCACCGCAACTGGGTTACAAGTCCGAAAAAGACCGCGAGCGTGCTCGCGGATGCAAGGATGACGTCATGACTCTCGCAGACACCAGGCCGAAAAGTCGCGCTTCGAGCGGCCAGACCGCCGCCACGCCGGCGGTGTTCGTCGACGGTGCGTCGGGAACCACCGGCCTCGAAATCCGCCAACGGCTCGACCGGCAGGGCGATGTCACCGTCGAAAGCCTCGCCGACGACAAGCGGAAGGACCCGGCCGCCAAGCGCGCGCTGATGGCGGAGGTCGATCTCGTGATCCTCTGCCTGCCCGACGACGCGGCGAAGGAGACCGTCGCATTGATCGACGGCATGGGCGCGAGCGCGCCGAAAGTGCTGGACGCCTCGACCGCGTTTCGTGTTGCGCCGGACTGGATCTACGGCTTTCCGGAACTGACGCCGGACCAGGCGGACAGGATCAAGGCGGCGCGCAAGGTCGCGAACCCCGGCTGCTACCCGACCGGATCGATTGCGTTGCTGCGGCCGCTGATCGATGCCGGTTTGATCCCGCCGGATTATCCCGTCACCATCAATGCGGTGAGCGGCTATTCCGGCGGCGGCAAGTCCATGATCGAGAGCTTCGAGAAGGGAACGGCGCCCGCGTTCGAGCTTTATGGTCTCGGCTTCGAGCACAAGCATCTGCCGGAAACGCAGAAGTACGCGAACCTGACGCGGCGGCCGATTTTCGCGCCATCGGTCGGCGACTACCGGCAGGGTATGCTGGTGTCGATACCGCTGCATCTCGATACGTTGCCTGGAAAGCCCGACGGCGCCGCGCTTCATGCGGCGCTGGAGAAACGTTATGCGGGCAGCACCTATGTTTCGGTAATGCCGCTGGACAACACTGCTGCGAAAAGCGGACGGATCGAGCCGGAGGCGCTGAACGGCAGCAACAGGCTCGAGCTTCATGTCTTCGCCAGCGACAAGCACCGGCAGGCCGTTCTGGTCGCGCGGCTCGACAATCTGGGCAAGGGCGCATCCGGCGCGGCGGTGCAGAACATGCGGCTGATGCTGGGTCTGCCGGATACGGGGCTGGACTGATTGCGCTCGCTGCTTCGGGGCTGCGTGCGATGCGCCGTCGCGCAGCGCCGGATGATGCGGGGTCCCGTCAGTGTAGCGGGGTCTCAAAACACCTTGAAGATTGCCAGCGCCAGCACGGCCTGCGCGAGGAAGCCGACGGTGAAGGCGAGCGTGCGGAATACCGGCAGGCCCATGGTATAGACGATGAGATGCGCGAGGCGCGCCCAGAAATAGACCGCGCAGGCGAGCACCGTCCATTTGCTGGAATAGTCGATCGCGTTGAGGATCAGCACCAGCGGCGCGAAGATCACGAGATTTTCGATCGCGTTGTCGTGTGCGAACATCAGGCGGTTGGCCCATTCGGCATGGGGCTTGTCGTTGCGCGAAGGATTTGCCATCGCGCCACGGAGGCCGCGGACCTGGCAGCGGTTGAGCACGTAGGGAACCCACAGCAACCCGGTCAGGATAACCGTGCATGTCAGCCAGAACAATTCACGAGTCATGGAGTCTCTCCGTCCAGATCGACTAGAGCCTTTCCGCTTCTGATGGTATCAGAAGCAGGGCTCTATGATTTTGGTCTGACGCGTTTTCTTCATGCGAACCGGTATCCACTTGCTCTAATGCCGTCCCGGCAGGGACGCGCGGCATGGTCGAAGCATAGACCGTCGCCATGATCGCGCCAATCCGCGACGCGGGTGGTTTCGACGGAGTGATCTCAGGCGCGCACGCGGACATAGCTGCCCGGCGCGTCCTCGATCGGCGGCAGCGCGACGCTGCCGACCTCGCGGGCAGCGACTTCCTCGGCGTCGATGTTTCGCAGCCATGCGTGCCAGTCCGGCCACCACGAACCCTTATGTTCCTGCGCGCCCTTCATCCACTCGGCAAGCGTGGTGTCGCCGATGGCGTCGTTGGTCCAGTACTGGTATTTGCCGAGTGGCGGCGGATTGATCACGCCGGCGATGTGCCCGGATCCGGACAGCACGTAGCGTACCGGGCCACCGAAGAACCGCGAGCCGTACAGCACCGATTCCGCCGGCGCGATGTGATCATCGCGGGTGGCGAGATTGTAGATCGGCACCTTGACCTTCGAGAGGTCGAGCAGGGTGTTGTCGAGTACCATCGAGCCGGTGGAGAGGCGGTTCTCGAGGTAGCAGTTGCGCAGGTAATAGGAATGGTTGGCCGCGGGCATCCGCGTCGCATCCGAATTCCAGTGCAAAAGATCGAAGGCGGGCGGCGTCTTGCCCTTGAGATAGTTGCTGACGACATAGGACCATATCAGGTCGTTGGAGCGCAGCATGTTGAAGGCCATCGCCATCTTGCTGCCTTCCAGCACGCCGGACTGCTGCATGTCGCGTTCGAGCGCGGAAATCTGGTCCTCGTCCACGAAGACCAGCAGATCGCCGGCGTGGGTGAAATCGACCTGCGCGGCGAAGAACGTCGCCGATGTCACGCGCGCCCGCCGCTTGTCAGCAAGCCATGCCAGCGTGGTCGCGAGCAGGGTGCCGCCGACGCAATAGCCGGCGGTATGCACCTTGGTCTCGCCGGTCGCCTTCTCGATCGCGTCGATCGCGGCCAGCGGACCTTCCTTCATGTAGTCCTCGAAGGTTTTTTCCCCGAGCCGCCCGTCGGGATTGACCCAGGAGATCACAAACACCGTGATGCCCTGATCGACGCACCACTTGATGTAGGATTTCTCCGGCCTGAGATCGAGGATGTAGAACTTGTTGATCCACGGCGGCACGATCAGCAGCGGCGTCCGCAGCACCGTCCCGGTGGCCGGCGAATACTGGATCAGTTGCATCAGCTCGTTCTGGTAGATCACCTTGCCGGGCGTCGTCGCCATGTTGACGCCGACCACGAGATTGCCGGAGTCGGACTGGCGGATGCGCAGCACGCCGTTGCCGGCCTCGATGTCCTCCGCCAGCATCTTCATGCCGCGCGCGAGATTGTCGGCGTTCTGGGCGAAGGTTTCGCGCAGCACCTCCGGATTGGTCATCACGAAATTCGACGGCGCCATCGCGTTGGTGAGTTGCGCGACATAGAACTCGGCCTTCTTGCGGGTGTGCGGATCGAGGCCGTCGGCGTCGCGCACCAGCTCGTTCGCCCATTTGGTCGTCAGCAGATACGCCTGCATCACAAAATCGAAGAACTGGTTCGACCGCCATTCCGGATCGGTGAAACGTTTGTCGCGGGGGGCCGGTTCAATGGCGGGCTCGATCTCCTCGCCGGAGAGGCGACGCGCGGCGTAGCCCCAGAGGTCGAGGTAGGCCTTGCCGAGCTTCGTTTGCAATTCGACTGCGCGGGTCTGGTCCGACAGCCAGTATTCGGCGACCGTGCTGACGGTCTTGATCAACTCGGCGAACTCGTTCGGCGGGTTGTCGCGCGCCTCGTCGTTCTCACGCGCTTTGAGGTAGGCGGCCAGCGCCCTGCCGCCGCTCTCCATCGCGTTCGCGAGATTCATCGCGAAGGTATCGGGATCGAACCGGGCCGCGCGCTTGGTCCCGACGGGTAACTCACTCATGGCCATACACCTGAGAGGGTTTGTTCAAAATTCCGTCACGCACGTTGCCGGGCATCGATCATGGCATAATCTGGGGAGGGTTGCCGGTTTCCATGTGTTGCGGTGCGACAAAACATCTTGATCCGGCCATATATGAGCCCCGATGAGCCGGTTGTAGTGGCGCTGTTGCGGCGCCATAGCAGCTTAATGTTCTGGAGCGATAATGGTTCTATCCTTGCGATATGATCGGGTGAAGAAGGCGCATCATGATGCCGCAAGCCGGGGCGGGGCGGCGTGAGCGTATCCGGGGCGGTAGCATCGAAGAAACAAGCGCGGACGCGTATAGGCCGCGCGACGGTCTGCGCCGCCACGTTGGTGCTGCTGTCGCTGTCGCTCGGCGGCTGCTCGACGTCGATTGCGGATTTGCCTTTCGAAGGCCCGTCGGACGCGCCGGAACGGGCGCACGACGTGTCGGCCTATCCCGCGGTGCATGACCTTCCCGCGCCGAGAGATCAGACGGCGATGGATCCCGCCGAACAGGCCAGGATCGAAAAGGAACTGATCGCCGCACGCGACCACCAGTCCCAGGTCTCCCCGGACGCCAAATAGTCCGTGCGCGCGATTCTCGTCCGCGCAAGACACGCGAAGTGCTGGCAGAGCAGGGCGTCCGTGCTAAAAAGGCATGATTCAAGCACGAGGTAATCAAGCACGAGTTTGCGCGAAACCGTCAAACATCGACCGCCGGCGAAATCGTGTTTGAATATGCCAAGCCGTTGAATACACACATTTTTGGAGAAGTCCCGCCGACTTCGTCGGGGCAATGTGCCGATCGCCTCGTCAAATCCGGCCCCGGAGCCAGGACCCATGGAAGAGTTTTATCGTATCCGCCGTCTGCCGCCTTACGTGTTCGAACAGGTCAACCGCGCCAAGGCGGCCGCACGGAACGCCGGAGCCGATATCATCGACCTCGGCATGGGCAACCCGGATCTGCCGACGCCGCCCCATGTCATCAAGAAGCTCAAGGAGACCCTGGGCAAGCCCAAGACCGACCGCTATTCGGCCTCGCGCGGCATTACCGGCCTGCGCAAGGCGCAAGCGGGCTACTATGCCCGCCGTTTCGGGGTGAAACTCAATCCCGACACGCAGATCGTGGCCACGCTCGGCTCCAAGGAAGGCTTTGCCAACGTCGCTCAGGCGATCACCGCGCCGGGCGATGTCGTGCTGTGTCCGAATCCGAGCTACCCGATTCACGCATTCGGCTTTTTGATGGCGGGCGGCGTGATCCGCTCGGTGCCTTCAGCACCGACGCCGGATTTCTTCGCCGCCTGCGAGCGCGCGATCATCCATTCCATTCCGAAACCGATCGCGCTGATCGTCTGCTACCCGTCGAATCCGACGGCGCAGATCGCAAGCCTCGATTTCTACAAGGACCTCGTGGCATTCGCGAAGAAGCACGAGATTTTCATCCTGTCCGACCTCGCATATTCCGAAGTCTATTTCGACGACAACCCGCCGCCATCGGTGCTGCAGGTGCCCGGCGCGATCGACGTCACCGTGGAGTTCACCTCGATGTCGAAGACGTTCTCGATGGCCGGCTGGCGCATCGGCTTCGCCGTCGGCAACGAACGCATCATCGCGGCGCTCGCACGGGTCAAATCCTATCTCGATTATGGCGCTTTCACGCCCGTGCAGGTGGCGGCCACGGCGGCGCTGAACGGCTCCGATGCCTGCATCCGCGAGATGCGCGAGACCTACCGCAAGCGCCGCGACACGCTGGTGGAATCCTTCGGTCGCGCGGGATGGGTGATCCCGCCGCCTCAGGCCTCGATGTTCGCATGGGCGCCGCTGCCGGAGAAGTTCCGCGATCTCGGCAGCATGCAGTTCGCCACCCTGATGGTCGAAAAATCCGGGGTCGTGGTCTCGCCCGGCGTCGCCTTCGGCGAGCACGGCGAGGGCTATGTCCGCATCGCCATGGTGGAAAACGAGCAGAGAATCCGCCAGGCCGCCCGCGGCGTACGCCACTTCCTTGAAAGCGGCATCGAAACATTGCACAACGTGGTTCCTCTCGCCAACCGGCGATAGGCGCCAGTCCAGAGAACCGCCTTTCGGTCTCCGGGCCGGTTCGTGCCTTGCAACACCGGTTTTTCCAGCAGGTTTCCTGACATGGTCGCACCCCTGAAAGTGGGCATCGCGGGGCTCGGCACTGTGGGGTCCGCGGTCGTCCGTCTCATCGAGCAGCAGGGCCGGGCGCTGTCGGCGCGCTGCGGTCGCGGCGTTCGCGTGGTCGCCGTCGCCGCGCGCTCGAAGACCCGGAAGCGCGACCTCGACCTGCGCGGCATTGCGTGGGCCAAGGATGCGCTGGCGCTGGCGAACGATCCCGACATCGACTGTTTCGTCGAACTGATGGGCGGTTCGGACGACCCGGCGCGATCGGCTATCGAGGCGGCCCTGAAATCCGGCAAGCCGGTGGTGACGGCCAACAAGGCGCTGATCGCCAAGCACGGCCTGCGGCTCGCCGCTCTCGCCGAACAACACGGCGGCGCGTTGAACTACGAGGCAGCGGTCGGCGCCGCCATTCCCGTCATCAAGACGCTGCGGGAAGGATTGACGGGCACTACGATCAATCGCGTCTACGGCATCCTCAACGGGACCTGCAACTACATCCTGACGCGGATGGAGCGGGAGGGACTGTCGTTCGCCGAATGCCTGAAGGAGGCCCAGCGTCTCGGCTATGCCGAAGCCGATCCGTCGTTCGACATCGACGGTCACGACACCGCGCAGAAGCTGTCGATCCTGGCGAGCCTCGCCTTCGGCACGCGCGTCGCGCAGAGCTCCGTTTATGTCGAAGGCATTTCGTCGATCGCGCCGGAGGATCTTCGCGCGGCGGAAGAACTCGGCTACCGCGTCAAGCTGCTCGGGGTTGCGGTACGAACCGCCAAGGGCATCGAGCAGCGGGTGCATCCGACCATGGTGCCGAAGGCCTCATCCATCGCGCAGGTCATGGGCGTCACCAATGCGGTGACCATCGACGGCGAGGGCATCCCGCCGATCACGCTTGTCGGCCCCGGCGCCGGCGGCGCAGCGACGGCGTCCGCCGTGGTCGCCGATATCGCCGATGTCGCGTGCGGCATCCGCGCTTTGCCGTTCGGACGGCCCGCGGAGCAATTGCTCGCGACGACGAAGGCGCCGATGGAGCGCCACGAGGGCGGCTATTACATCCGGCTGATGGCGCGCGACTTCGCCGGCACTGCCGCGACCATCGCCACCCGGCTGGCGGAGCAGAAGATCTCGATCGAATCGATCGTCCAGCGCCATCCTAACGGCAAGCTGGATATGACGGAGTCCAGCAAGCCGGCCGCGCCGGTTCCGGTGATTTTGATAACGTATGCGACCAGCGAGGACGCGGTGCATCGCGCGCTCCAGGCGGTGCGGGCGGACAAGGTCATCACCGGCCGCCCGCAGGTCATACGCATCGAGAAGAACTGAAGGAAAGCAGACCAGCCTGCCGCGACGCCTGAGGGAGAGTTGAGCAATGCCGACACAAACGTCCGTCCCGCCGCAGCAGGTGCGGGAGCGCCTCCTGACGCTCGAGATCGTGCGCGTGACGGAGCGGGCGGCGGTGGCGGCGGCGCGTCTGCGCGGGCGCGGCATGGAAAAGGCGTCCGATCAGGCCGCGGTCGATGCGATGCGGCGCGAACTCAACAAATTGCCGATCGACGGCACGGTCGTGATCGGCGAGGGCGAGATCGACGAGGCGCCGATGCTGTTCATCGGCGAGAAGGTCGGTAACACACACGGCCCGCAGCTCGATATCGCCGTCGATCCGCTCGAGGGCACCGTGCTGTGCGCCAAGAACATGCCGGGCGCGATCGCCACTATCGCGATGGCCGAACGCGGTACGCTGCTTCACGCACCGGACTGCTACATGGACAAGATCGGGATCGGTCCCGGCTATCCGAAGGGCACCGTGGATCTCGACGCGCCGGTAGAAGAGAACATCATCAATCTGGCCAAGGCCAAGGGGGTCAAGCCGACCGAGATCACCGCCATCCTGCTCGACCGGCCCCGCCACGCCGCGAAGATCGCCGCACTCCGCAAGCTCGGCGCCGCGGTGACCCTCATCAGCGACGGCGACGTCGCCGGCGTCATCCACACCGCGGAGCCGCGAACGGGAATCGACATCTATCTCGGCAGCGGCGGCGCGCCGGAAGGCGTGCTGTCGGCGGCGGCGTTGCGCTGCATCGGCGGCCAGATGCAGACCCGTCTCATCATCGACAGCGAGGCGTTGCGCGAGCGGACCCTGCAAATGGGTATCATGGATGCCAAGAAGAAATACGAGATCTGCGACATGGTGAAAGGCGATTGCCTGTTCGCCGCCACGGGAGTGACGTCGGGCTCGCTGCTGTCCGGCGTCCGGTTTCGCAAGGGCGTGATCGAGACCGATACGGTGGTGATGCGCTCGGTGTCCGGAACCGTGCGCCGCATCAAGGCCGCGCATCGGCAACTGGACAAGTTCGACCTGGATTGAGCCAATCCAGGCAAGGCTGTCGCCGACGCGGTTGCTTCAGGGCATATCGCAAGGTACGGACGACACCATGACCTTGCCCGCCTCCGCATTGCCGGTCGAAGCGCCTGACGCCTTTCTCGGCGTGTCGCATTCGGCGACCGGGCGTCTGTGGCGCGATCGCCTCGATGCGCGGGGCGCGGCGCGCGCGTTGGCGATCGCCCAGCGCCACCAGTTGCCGGAGATGCTGGCGCGGGTGATTGCCGGGCGGGGCGTCGAGGTCGATGCGGTCGCGGATTTTCTCGATCCGACCATCCGCCGGCTGATGCCCGATCCCTTCACCGTGACGCAGATGGAGGCGGCAGCCAAGCGGTTGGCGGACGCCGCGATGCGCGGTGAGACGGTCGCGATCTTCGGCGATTACGATGTCGACGGCGCAACCTCGGCGGCGCTGCTCGCCTGGCATCTGCGCCATTGCGGGCTGGATCCGCTGATCCATATTCCTGATCGGATTTTTGAGGGCTACGGCCCGAATGTCGAAGCCATCAACGCGCTTGCAGCCAGGGGCGCAACGCTGCTGGTGACGGTCGACTGCGGGACCACGAGCATCGAGCCGCTGGCGGTTGCCAAACAGCAGGGCATGTCGGTCGTGGTGATCGATCATCACCAGTGCGGCGACGATCTGCCCGAGGTCGAGGCGCTGGTGAATCCGAACCGGCCGGACGATCTCTCCGGGCTCGGACATCTCGCCGCCGTCGGTCTCGTATTGGTGACGCTGGTCGCGTTGAACCGCGAACTGCGTCAGCGCGGCTTCTGGACCGACGAACGGCCGGAGCCGGATCTCCTGAACATGCTGCATCACGTCGCGCTCGGAACGGTCGCCGATGTCGCGCCGCTGACCGGCCTCAACCGTGCCTTCGTCGCGAAGGGGTTGATCGCGCTACGCCGCCGCGATCATGTCGGCCACACCGCACTGATGGATGTCGCACGGCTGAACGGCCCGCCGGAAGCCTGGCATCTCGGTTTCATGCTGGGACCGCGCATCAATGCAGGCGGCCGTATCGGACGCGCCGATCTCGGCGTGCGGTTGCTGCTGGAAGGCGATGTCTCGGAGGCCGCGCGGATCGCGGCCGAACTCGATCGCCTCAACGTCGAGCGCCGCGTGATCGAGCAGGCCGCCGAGGCGCAGGCCGAAGCCGAAGCGCTGGCCTCGCTCGGTCTCGAGGACAAAGGGGCCGTCATCGTCACGGCGTCCGAGGGTTGGCATCCCGGCGTGGTCGGTCTCGTCGCGTCGCGGTTGAAGGACAAGTTTTCCCGGCCCGCCTTCGTTGTGGCGCTGGAGCCGGGTGGTATCGGCACCGGATCGGGCCGCTCCATCGGCGGCGTCGATCTCGGCAAGGCGGTGCGGCAGGCCGTGACCGACGGCGTGCTGCTCAAGGGCGGCGGTCACGCCATGGCGGCGGGCGTTACGCTGCGCAAGGAGCGGCTGGCGGAATTCCGCGCCTACATGGAAAAGGCACTCGCCGCCGATGTCGCGCGGTCGCGTCATGTCCGCGAACTCTTCATCGATGGCGCAGTCAGCGCGCGGGCGGTGACGCCCGAGTTCGTGGCGACGCTCAATCGCGCCGGGCCGTTCGGCGCGGGCAATCCGGAGCCGGTGGTGGCTCTGCCGTCGCACCAGTTGATCTATGCCGACGAGGTCGGGCAGGCGCATCTTCGGCTGCGATTCAAATCCGGTGACGGCGCTATCGTGAACGGCATCGCGTTCCGCGCGATCGGCCAACCGCTCGGCAACGTCCTGACGCAGATGCGCGGCCAGCCGCTGCATGTGGCGGGATCGCTGGCGGTGGACCGCTGGCAGGGCGCGGAGCGCGTGCAGTTGCGCGTCAGCGATGTGGCCTTGCCGACGGTCCAGCCGGAGATCATTCGCTGACACCCGTTATTTGATGGTGTGGAACGGCCCTTCGAAGCGGCACCGAAGGTGCTTATCGTGGTGATGCGAACCGCCACGAAACAAAAGGAACCGTTCCCATGGAGAAGATTATCACGATCGGCTTAGACTTGGCCAAGTCGGTATTTCAGGTCCACGGCATTGCCGACGACGGGAGTATCGTCGTCCGCCGAGCCTTGCGGCGATCGCAGGTGCTGGACTTCTTCCGCGCTATCGACCCGTGCCTTGTCGGGATCGAGGCGTGTGCAAGCTCGCACTACTGGGCGAATGCCATTGGGCAACTCGGGCATACGGTCAGGATGATGCCGCCGACCTACGTGAAGGCCTACGTCAAGCGAAGCAAGACCGACGCTGCTGATGCCGAGGCGATTTGCGAAGCAGTATCGCGGCCCACCATGCGCTTCGTGCCCATCAAGACCCCCGCCGAACAGGCAGCCTGCATGGTGCTGAGGACCCGTGAACTATTCGTCCGTCAGCGGAGCCAGACGGCGAATGCAATGCGTGCTCATATGGCTGAGCTCGGCATCATCGCCGCCGCGGGCATGACCAGTATCGCGAAGCTCATCCTGGTCCTGCGGGACGCAGAGGACACGCGTCTCCCAGTCGCGGCTCGGGCAGCGCTCCTCGAGATGGCCGAGCAAATCGAGATGCTGACGGCACGTATCGAGAAACTCGATACGAAGATCATCGCGACAGTGAAGGCAGATGAGACCGCCTGGCGACTGACCAGCATCCCAGGCGTCGGACCGATCATCGCCGCGACAGTCCGAGCCACAATTCAGGATCCCACGGTATTCAAAACGGGCCGCGATCTTGCTGCCTGGATCGGAATTACTCCGCGAGCTAACTCCAGCGGCGGCAAGGAGCGGCTTGGCCGAATATCAAAACAGGGAAATAAACAGTTGCGCACGCTGCTGATCGTTGGCGCGACATCGATCCTGAAGCAAGCTCGCAGAGGCGTAAAGCTGCCCTCGTGGATCATCTCGCTGATGGCACGGCGACCATATAAGGTCGTAGCCGTCGCGCTGGCCAACAAGATCGCCCGCACGATTTGGGCGCTTCTCGTCAAAGGCGGCACGTACCAAGCACCCGCGATCATGACGAGGGCATAGAACAAAAGGAATTCCGGCGTCTCGCGCTGGGATCAAGCGGCAAGGTGCCAAAGCATGATGAACCTGAGGGACGATACCTCGATGCCGACCAGACCGTCTGACGCACTGCGCCTTCGAGCGCGTGAATTTGATTAGGCGATCGGTATCGCGGATCTCATCGTGGCCAGCGGTTAAGGACCGCGCCAATTAGGCCGGACATATGACTGCACCGTCCGACGGCGATTTATGCGACGAATACCTTGCTAACCGGGCCGTTCCACATATGAGTCAAAGCCGATTTGCATCGGTGTGACGCATTGTGGCAACGAGGGTCACCGTCAACACCACGGCAAAAGGAGCCCGACGATGCCCGGCAAGCTGGAAAAGCAGCACTTTCAATATGCGGGATGGTCGAAGACCTCGTTTTCCGAGGTCGTCAGCGTCAAGGGGCCGGGGAGACTGCTGTTCCTGTCGGGAATCGGCGCCGAGGACACGGGCGACGCGCCGGGTGTGATCCACCATCCCGGCGACGTCTACCAGCAAACGCGGCTGGCTTACGAGAAAGCGGCGGCGGTGCTTGCCAGGCACGGCGCGACGCTTGCCGATGTCGTCAAGATCAGCGCCTACCTGCTCGACGTGCGCGAGGCGCCAAACTATCACCGCGCCCGCGCCGAGGCGTTTAAGGATGCGCCCGGCCTGCCGGCGCACACTTTTTTGTTCATCAACAATCTGGCGTGGCCCGGCATGTTGGTCGAGGTCGATCTCACTGCTGTGGTGGCCGAGAGCTAAGACTGGATTATCTTCGTCATTGCGAGGAGCGAAGCGACGAAGCAATCCAGCCTTCCGTTGTAGCCTTATGGATTGCTTCGCTCAGCGCAAAATTGGCAAAAACCAATTTTGTCGCGAACTCGCAATGACGGGCAGGCTGATTCATCCTGAATCCATTGTGCTCTATTCAGCCGCCGCGCCGAAGCCGCGCCAAAACCTCGAGTCCGGCGTAGCCGTCGGCAGGCAATCCGACGCGGGTCTGGAAATCCTTCACCGCCTTCATGGTGTCGTTGCCGACGCGGCCGTCGGTGCCGCCGGTATCGAAGCCGGCGCTGGTCAGACGTGTCTGCACTTCCTGCACTTCCGCGAGCGTGAGCGTGCGTTCCGAACCGGGGAAAGGCTGGATGAAAGGCGGTGCCCCGAGAATACGATCGCCGAGATGGCAGATCGCCAGCGTATAATTCATCGACGGATTGTAGCTGCGCACGGCGAAGAAATTGGGGCCCAGCAGGAATGCCGGACCGTCCGATTCCGGGACCCAGAGTTTGGCCGACGCATTCGGCTGCGGAAACGGCTTGCCGTCGGCGCGATGCACGCCGGCGGTGGCCCACGCGGCATAGGTGCGGCTGGCGCTTGCGCCGGCGGATGCGCGCACTTCATACCCCCAATGCTCGCCGCGATGATATCGTCCACGCTTGATAAGGTATCGCGCGGTCGATCCCAGTGCGTCGTCGGGTTTTCCAAACGGCGAGACCCGGCCGTCGCGATCATAGTCCATGCCGACGTTGAGCCAGACCTCGGGCATCCATTGGGTGTGTCCCATCGCGCCGGCCCAGGAGCCACGCATCTCCTCGGGCGTGCTCCAGCCCTTGTCCACGATCCGCAGCGCGTTGATCAGTTCGGTTTCCCAATAGCGGCGGCGGCGCGGTTCGTTCCAGGCAAGCGCCGCCAGCGAAGGGAACACCGGGCGCATGTGGTTCTTCTGCACCAGCGGATCGCCGAACGCGGATTCGACGCCCCACAACGCCAGCAGCGTGCCGCGCTCGACACCGAAATCGTGCTCGATCCGCGCGAACAGCGCCTCGTTCTTCCGCAGCGCCTCCTTGCCGGCGGTAATGCGCCAGTCCGAGACGCGGCGGTTGATGTACTGCCAGGTCTTTTCGTGAAACTCCGGCTGTTTGCGCATCTGCTTGAAGACGCTCATGTCCGGCTCGATCCGGCCCACGCAGCGGGCCCATGTCGCGTCTGAGATGCCCTTGGACAGCGCGCGGGCGCGGAATTTGTCGCGCCACTGCTCGAAGCCCTGAGGCATGGCTGCGAGAGCCGGGAAGGGCGCGAGCGCCGCCGCCGCACCGAGACATTGCAGCGCGCTGCGCCGGCTGAACTGGATTCGAGAATCGAAGATCATCATGGGGCCAGCTTAACGGAGGGGAGCGCCCGGCGGCAAAGTTTCATTGCGTTGCGGGAACTTAAGTCTTCCTCAGTCGTCCTCGCCCTCGGCGGGTTTCTCGGGATGGGTGGGATCCTGCGGCTTCGCGGTCGGCGGGCCCGCCGCGGGTTCGGCGGCGACCTCGCGGCCACGTCCGCCGATCAGGCGCTCATAGGCCGAAATGAGCGTGACATAGGGGTTGACCCAGAGCCAGCCGTCGCGCGTGAAGACCTGCACGTCGAAATGCAGGTGGGTCGTGGTGCCCCCGGAGTGATCCATGTAATTCGACACCAGACCGATCTTTTCGCCTTCGCTCACGCGACGATCATTGATGATGCCGTCCTCATCGAGTTGCGCCGGGTTCATGTGCATGTAACGAAAGCGCACGTGCTCGTTGCGCGTGTCGATCAGCAACGTCGCCGCCTGTTGTTTCGGCGAGCGGATGATGACGCCGTCACGTACGGCCACGACCGCATAGCGGTTCGGAATGCAGCGGTCGGCGCCCTTGTTGCGGAGCGTGCATGTTGCCGGGCGAAGGTCCTGACCCTGATGTCCGGACCCTGCGGGGCATTGTCCGACGTCGAAATCGCGGGCCTCGCAGAAATTGTCCTGCCAGGGGTAGGAATAGTTCTCGGTGGCGGATTCGTCGAACACCAGCGGTTTGTTGCTCGACTTGCAATGATAGGCGTCGCCTTTGGCGTGGGGCGGCGGAATGCGGCCGCGGTGGAAGCAGTCGCCCCAGTTCAGAAACGATTGCGAGTTCGCGTAAGCCGGCGCCTGTTCGATCGGAAACCGGATCTGCGAGTAGACGGTCGGATCGGCGCGGCCGCCCTGGCCGCGATAGCCGCTGTTCGTGATGATGTCGCCCGGAGGCCGGTAGGTAAAATCGGGCGAGGGGGCCGCAGGGCGCGGCATGACGCCGGGCGCGATATTCCTGCGGGATTGCGACGGCCGCCCGCCGGCGATGCGCAACGCTTTCAGAAACCGCTCGGCCACCACCGACGCCTCGCGGCAAGCCAGCCGGTTTGTGCGCGGCGCGCTGTCGAGACAAGGGATCGAAACCACGTAGGGAGCGCCGAACCGCGTGAAAGCGTAGCGCACGTAACCTTCGCGAATGACGCGCCGGAGATCCGGAAACTGCGCCGCGAGCGCGCTCACGGGCTCGCCTTTTCCTCCCGACGGATCGTCGATGTCGTAGGTCAGGATCGACCCGGTGATCTGGACTTCGACGGGCCTGGTGAAGTTCAGTTGCGGCATGCCCTCACCGGCGCCGGGCGCCAGCGCGAACTTCGCATCATAGCCGGCCAGACCGGCGTCGAACATTTGCCGCTGAAATCCCGCCTGATAATGTGCGAGCGGCAGGCTCGCCGGTGCGCCGGTCGCGCGCGCGTTGAGATACATGCCGGCATCGAACGGCAGCAGCACCGGCACCGGACTCTGGTTGATGCGCGCAAAAAGCGGCAGCGTTACCGCATTGAGCTGCATCAGCGCCGGCATGATGCGCGGATCGGACGGCGGCAGGTGGCGCAATGCATTGACGGTGAAGCGGTCGTCGATAGCAGGCCAGGCCTCGATCTCGGACTTGAACTGGTCGAGAACGGTGCGCCATTCTACCCGGGCGATCGAAATGCCGGGGGTCTTGAAGTCGTCGGCGGCGGCACCGCCGGTGGCGGCCGCGAGCAGCAGCCACGCCGCGGCCGCGCGTCTTAAGAACCGGAGAGGACTGTTGCCGCGAACCGTCAGTCTCACATCCGTGGCCCTGCTTCCCGTCGGCGTTTCTGTTAGAGCGTTTTCGAGCGAAGTGGGTACCGGTTCGCGGGAAGAAAACGCGTCAAATCAAAATCATAGAGCCCGCTTCTGATTCTATCAGAAGCGAAAAGGCTCTAGTCCTTGGCGCGTTCGACGTAGGAGCCGTCTTCCGTCATCACCACGATCCGCGTGCCGACGGCGACATGGGGCGGCACGCCGGTGCGGACGCCGTTCGACAACATGGCGGGCTTGTAGGACGAGGACGCGGTCTGCCCCTTGGTGACCGGCTCGGTTTCGACCACTTCGAGCGTCACCCGCTGCGGTAGCGTGATCGCCACCGGCACCATCTCGTGCAGGGACAGTTTCACCACCATGTTTTCCTGCAGGTAGGGCGCGACGTTGCCCACGACATCCTTGGGCACCTGGACCTGATCGTAGTTCTCGGCATTCATGAAGTGGAAGCCGTCGGCATCTTCATAGAGGAAGGTGAAGTTGTGGTCCTCGATGGTGGCGCGCTCGACCTGGTCGGTGGTCTTGTAGCGCTCGGAAATCTTCACGCCGTCGCTGATCCGCCGCATCTCGATCTGGCTGACCGGGGTTCCCTTGCCGGGGTGGATGTTTTCCGCGGTCAGGACCACGTAGAGCTTGCCGTCTTGCTCGATGACGTTGCCCTTGCGAATAGAACTGGCGATGACTCTCAAGGCTGGATTTCCTAAGGTTCGGGCTCGAGACCGGTCCGGACGGGGCGTCCTGCGGCTGTTGAGGCGGTTTCGGGCCGAACATACTGATTTGGCCCGTCGGCGCCAGTGGTTTGGGACCGATTCCGGTCGATTGCTGAGGATGGATGAATCGAATTTCACCCTGGTGGGACCGGGCCAGGCACGCGGACCGGCGGGCGTTTCTGCAGGCGCGCGTCGCCGTGACCCGTGCGCTGCGGGCATGGTTCGACGCGCAGGGCTTCGTCGAGGTCGAAACCGGCGTTTTGCAGGCGTCGCCGGGCAACGAAACCCACCTTCACGCGCCCCGCACCACGCTGACATCGCCGGCCGGCGATCAGGTTACGCGCTACTTGCGCACCTCCCCGGAATTCGCCTGCAAGAAGCTGCTGGCGGCCGGTGAGCAGAAGGTCGTGGAGTTCGCGCGGGTGTTTCGGGACCGCGAGCGCGGCGATCTGCACCTCGCTGAATTCACCATGCTGGAGTGGTATCGCGCAGGCAGGTCCTACGACGTCATCATGGCCGACTGCATCGCCGTGATTGCCCGCGCGGCGAAGGCGACAGGTATAGGCGCGTTCTCGTTTCGCGGCCGGCACGCCGATCCGTTTGCGGAGCCGGAATTACTGACAGTCGCCGCCGCGTTCGATCGCTTCGCCGGGATCGACCTCTTGAAAACCGTGGTCGGCGGCGAGGGCGATCGCGCCGCGCTGGCGGCGCAGGCGCGAGTGCGGATCGCGGACGACGACACCTGGTCGGATATTTTCAGCAAGGTGCTGGTCGAGCATGTCGAGCCCCGTCTCGGGCAGGGGAGGTTGACGATACTGTCCAAATATCCAGCGCCGGAAGCCGCATTGGCGCGCATCGATCCGGCCGACAGCCGCGTTGCCGAGCGTTTCGAGATCTATGCCTGCGGCGTCGAGCTTGCGAACGGGTTTGGTGAATTGACCGACGCCGCCGAACAGCGCATCCGTTTCAACCGGGCGATGGACGACAAGCAAAGCCGCTACGGCGAGCGCTATCCGCTGGATGAGGATTTTCTTGCGGCGGTCGCGCAAATGCCGGAAGCGAGCGGGGTGGCGCTGGGCTTCGACCGGCTGGTGATGCTGGCAAGCGGCGCATTGCGGATCGATCAGGTGGTGTGGACGCCGCCTGCGGAGGATGCATGAGCGTCAGGACCAACAGAAGCGTCGTTTCGACATTGCGCCAGCCGGAGGACCTGATTGCCCATGGCCTCGCGCCGGCCGCGGCTCTGCCCGATCTCGCCAGGGTTGCCGCGCGCTATGCGATCGCGGTCACGCCGGAGGTGGCCAGCCTGATCGATCCCGACGATCCCGACGATCCGATCGCGCGACAATATCTCCCGAGTGTCGATGAGCTGGCGGCGCAGCCCGGCGAGCGCGCCGATCCGATCGGCGATCGCGCGCATTCACCGGTGGACGGAATCGTCCACCGTTATCCCGACCGGGTTCTGCTCAAGCTCGTTCATGTCTGCGCGGTCTATTGCCGGTTTTGCTTCCGTCGTGAGATGGTAGGGCCCGCCAAGGAAACCGCGCTGTCGAAATCCGCGGCCACGGCCGCGCTCGATTACATCCGCTCGCATCCGGAAGTCTGGGAAGTGATCCTGACCGGCGGCGACCCGCTGATGCTGTCGCCGCGGCGGCTGGCCGAGATCATGGCCGAGCTTGCCGGGATCGGTCACGTCAAGATCGTCCGCATCCATAGCCGCGTGCCGGTCGCCGATCCCACGCGAGTCAGCGACGAGATGGTGGCGGCCTTGAAAGCGGCGGGCGCCACCACCTGGCTGGCGCTGCACGCCAATCATCCCCGCGAACTGACCGCCGCGGCGCGCTCGGCCTGCGCGCGGATCGTCGATGCCGGTATTCCCATGGTCAGCCAGTCGGTGCTGCTGCGCGGCGTCAACGATGACGCGGCGACGCTGGAAGCGCTGATGCGCGCCTTCGTCGAATGCCGCATCAAGCCGTACTATCTGCACCACGGCGACCTCGCGCCGGGCACGGCGCATCTGCGGACCACGCTGGAGCAGGGCCGGGCGCTGATGCGCGCACTGCGAGGCCGTGTGTCCGGACTGTGCCAGCCGGATTATGTTCTCGATATTCCGGGCGGATACGGCAAGTCGCCGGTGGGGCCGGACTATCTGTCGCAGTCAGATTTAACCTTCGGAGAAGGTGAACATCGGCCGGAATCGCGTTATCGTATCGTCGACTATTGCGGCGGCGTTCACCTCTATCCGCCGAAGCTCTAGACGGATCGGTGCGGTCGGGGAGGCGGCAGGCGCAATCGCGGAACGTTGCAGATTCCGGAACGTTCTCGACAATACCATTTGCGGAGTTGGAGCAGCGAAATGAGCAAGACCATTGCGATCGCGGTTTCTATGGCTTTGATCGGCGTGCCCGCGGCGCTGGCGCAGCATAAAACAACGACAGGCGGATCATACGATCCGGGTGCTGCCAAATCCTCGCCTTACATCACCGAAGCGCCGGTCGGTCACCGCCAGCCGCGCCTGAGCGACGTTCCAGCGGAAAGCACCAAGGCCGGGAATCCGGATCAGATTGATCCGGCGGATGCCGCTCTCGACCGCAAGATCAAGAGCATCTGCCGGGGCTGCTGACCAGAGCCATTCCGCTTCTGACGGAATCAGAAGCGGGGGCTCCATGATTTTGATTTGACGCGTTTCTTCATGCGAACCGGAATTCATCCCCGGGTCAGGCCCGGGGACATGCTTTGCTCGAAAACTCTCTAATCTGCGTTGTTGCGCGCCGCCAGCGCCATCACGATCAAGGCGGTGCCGCCAAACAGCAGGTTGATGCCGACCAGAAGGCCGATGGCCCAGACCGCCGATCCCGGCAGCCCGGCGACGATGATGCCGGCGATGATGATGTCCATGAATCCCGCTGTCAGCATCCAGCCCCACCGCTGAGTGAGCTCGCGGCGGTGCTCCAGAGCGTACATGATGCTGACGACGCCCTCGGCGAGGAAGTAGGCGCTGACCACGATGGTCAGCGTCAGCGTGGCTTGGGCCGGCCGCATCAGCAGCACGATGCCGAGGATCAGCGCGAGCGCGGCCGAGAGCAGCGACCACCAGAAGCCGGGCGTCTGGCGCGCCCAGAAGGTGCCGATGAGCCCGGCGCCGCCGCCGACGAGAAACAGCCAGCCGAGGAAGATCGTGACGGCAAAGCTTGCCAGCGGCGGCACGATCATCGCGGCAAGACCGAGGATGACCAGCACGATACCTTCGAACAGGAAAGCCTTCCAATGCTTGCGGACTTCGGTGCTCACTTTCAACTGAAGGCGGTCGAGATCTTGTGAAGGGGTTGTCATTGGCCGGGCTCCATAAAGCGTGAACTGCGGGTCTCGCTCGCAGGAGCCTAACGCGCGACGCCGCCAAAAGTGGCAGGACTAATGTCGTTTTTCGGAACCCGTGGGGGGACCGTCCTGATCGGGATCGAAGACGGGGCTCGTCCCGGTCATTTGCAGGCGGTTGCGCCCGAGCACGTAGACGGCTGACGTCATCACCAGGAGCCAGATCCCGATCACGATCGCGACAATTCCGACCGGGACGAGATAGGTCGCGATGTGTTTGTCGGCATCGGTGATCCAGCGATCGATCGAGGACAGAATGAAGGCCGCGCCGAGGAAACTCGCGCCGCCGCCGGCGAGCAGCAGCGCCCACATGCCGCGCAGGTTGCGGAGGCGCTCGCGCGAGGTCTCGCTGCGAGGGGCGTGGTGTGCACCGACACGGCGAACCAGATAGGCCGCGAACAGGATGGCGCCGAATCCGACCAGCATGGCGGCCGCTTCCAGCAGGAAGGCGCTGGACCCGTTCAGATCTGGATGCTGTTGCAGCGCGAGCAGAGGCGCGTCGAAACTCGCATGGAGCGCGATGGGAACGGCGAAGATCGCCACGCGATTGCGGATGCGCGCCCAGTCACGGGCATGGCGGTGCGCGCCGAGCGCGGTGCCCGAACGCGCGATCGCGATGTAGGCGCCGGCGATAACGCCCAGCGCGCCATGGAAAGGAACGGTGAGCACGCTGCGCAGCACCGCGAGCGAACGCCAGATGTCGGCATGCTGCACCAGGTAGGCGAGGTTTTCATAAGCCGCGAAGCCGAGCCCGGCGGCGGCGCCGTACACCACGGCATCCATGGGGTCGGAGGACTTGCGGCGCATTGCGGTGACCGCGGCGATGGCGGCGATCTTCACCAGTTCCTCGGGCGCGGCGATGCCGAAAACCGACTGCAACATCAACGCAAGCCACGGCGGCTCCGGCACGTTCAGCATCGGCGCGAACGGCGCGCGGGCAAATCCGAGCAGCGATATGCTGACGGCGCCGAGCACGAATGCCGCCCAGACCATCGCAGGTGGTCCTGGCCGTTCGTTCGCAGCGATCACTAGCCAAAGCAGCAGCAGCGCAGGCGCGATGGCCGCGGCGCCGATGACGGTCGGGAAAGTTTCGAGCAGATGCATATCGGCGGAAAACTGGTAGTTATCAATTAGTTATACGTAATTTCGTAACAAATGTCGCCGCTGCGGATACGCCGTTTCGTCAGGCTTGCCGCGGTACCGACCAGAGCAGGTCCTTCACAGCGCTGTTCCAAACACCTCGCCGTAAGCGCATGATCCTGAAAAGTGGAAACCGGTTTTCGGATAAGATCATGCTCAATCAAAAGGATAAGACCAGAGTCTGATGCAACGCAGTTGAATCAGACTCTGGCGAGCCGTCTCAGAATCAGCAGGTCGTGCCGCTGGCCGGTCAGTCTCCCGCCGGCTCCCCGTTGCAGGGTGCGCTGTTCCAGTTGCCCCAATGAACGCTGGCGAGGCTGCGGACGTCCGTCGTCAGCGGACGCCGGGTGCGCTTCTCGTAAGCGCCGATGACGCGCTCGGAGGCGGTGATCTTGCGCCGCAGATCGGCCACCACCCGTTGCTTCTCGGCGCGCGCTTGCGGCTCCGCCGTCTCGCCGAAACGGAAACGGCGAACCTCCATGTCGCGCAGGACGTCGCGATGCTTTTTCAGCCGGGCACGGTGCCAGGCGATGGTGCTGTCGCTGTCCGCCATCGAAATACCTCCTCACCCCTGCGGCGGCTGCTTTTGAGCCGCGATAAAGAACGAGAGAGCCGGAACGCCGCTCATCCACTGACACCGGCGCAGCAGCGGAGGAACGAGGCTTCAGGCCGAGAGAGAAAGCGTCGCCGGATTCTGGTTAATTGAAGGTTAACCGTGCGGCGCAGGTCTCGGGTTCGCCTCCGATAATCGAGCCCGGCGCGACGCCATATGCTCTCAGGCTGCTCGGCGGTTGGCTCGGGATGTCCCTAATCGTGCAAAATCGGCTATGCTAACTTCTGGTATTGCGATATATATGTGCATATATTACGACCGAAATTCGGCCTCACAGGCCGTCCGTAACCGGCGAATGCCGGTAAGAGCCGGACTTCGGTCCGGCCTTGTTCCCCAGGACTCGCCGCGCTGTTCACTCCGGTGAAGAGCGCGGCTTTTTGCGGGAGGGGCTCAACTTTCCTTATCATTCCAGGCGATGAGCGACCCTTTTTGCTGCTTCCGGTCGGCGCCTGCTATCTGCTGCTGGAGCCGTGGAAGCGATGTACTGCCGTTCGCGCGTCTATGGTGGCGCATCGGCGGGCCCCGGGAGCGATCATGCGCCGGTGTAAATTCGGCCTCGACGCAGAAGATGAGATCATTCGGCTGCCGCGCCGCCGATCACCGGCCCGGACCCCTTGTGTGGCGAGTCTCTCGACGATACGATTCCGGCCAATGGAGCAGCTGGAGGCGCAGGCGATGCTGGCGGATATCAAGGAGCAGATTTTTTCCATAATGAGCCTCAGGCTGGCGGCGGTGTTGGCGCCGGCAGTGGCCCTGTCGATACTGGCAGGAATGGTGATGTACGCGCTGGGATACCCGGCGATGGTGTACGTGGAAGTGCTCCTCATCCTGAAGACGCTTATGCACTTGGTGCTGGTAGTCTGGTCGGCGCTGAAGGCGATCCTTTACGGGATCGTGGTCTTCGGACTTCTTCTCGCCCTTTTTCTGCCGGTCCTGATAATTCTATGGCAGATCCGAAAGAAACGGAACGAGCCCTCAGCCGTTTCAGGTCCGACACCTCAGCCCGCGTCCAATATGGCGGACGCGATGCGGCAATAGACGCGGGCTACATCTTCACGCACGCCGCCCGCCGACCATTAGAGCGTTTTCGAGCGAAGCATGTCCTCGGGCTTGACCCGAGGACGGGTACCGGTTCGCGTCAAGAAAATGCGTCAAATCAAAATCATAGAGCCTTTGCTTCTGATTCCATCAGAAGCAAAGGCTCTATGATTAGGAAAGGAATGGAGTCTCAGGGCCTTATGGCCGAGTTTTCTCGCGAAGCCAAAGGACGATGGCGGGCGATGTCGACCGCCGACCTGCCGCCGGTACTGGCAATCGCGGAGAAAGCCCATCCAGCTTTTCCCGAGGATGCGGAGGTGTTCGCCGAGCGGCTCCGGCTCTATGCGGCCGGCTGCCTCGTCTTCCACGCGGGTGAGACTATTGGCGGCTATGTCGTCAGCCATCCGTGGCGGGCCATGGATCCTCCGGCGTTGAATTCACGGCTCGGCATGTTGCCCGGCGATCCGGAAACTTACTACATCCACGACATTGCATTGCTGCCCGAATTGCGCGGCAGCGGCACGGCGGCGCTGGCGGTCGCGCTGGTGCGGGCGCGAGCGAGCAAGGAAAAGCTCGCGACCGTTTCGCTGGTGGCAGTCAATGACTCCGTGGATTTCTGGATGCGACACGGCTTCCGCAAGATTACGTTCGACGAGATCATCGACGCTCCGCTCGCACGGAAGCTGCGCGGCTACAGCAACGCGGCGGCTTTCATGATCCGGCAGCTCTGACCGGCTAGTCCCGGCCTTCGACCGCTTTCCGGCGCGGTTCGGTCAGCTCGCTTCCGCGAGCAGCGACAACTGATGCGGCTGCGGTTCGACGTCGGTATGGTCGGTAAGGGTGGTCGGATAGGCGCCGGTGAAGCAGTGGTCGGAATATTTCGGGTTCGCGGCGTCGCGTCCGGGCTCGCCCATGGCGCGGTACATGCCGTCGATCGAGAGGAAGGCCAGTGAATCCGCGCCGATGATGTCGCGCATCTGCTCCAGGCTATGGGTCGCGGCCAATAGCCCGCTGCGGTCCGGCAGGTCGATGCCGTAGTAATCGGGATGGATGATCGGCGGCGAGGCGAGGCGGAAGTGCACCTCCGTGGCGCCGGCGTCGCGCATCATGCGCACGATCTTCTTCGAGGTGGTGCCGCGTACCAGCGAGTCGTCGATCAGGACGATGCGTTTGCCCGCAATCGCGGCGCGGTTGGCCGAATGCTTCATGCGCACGCCGAGTTCGCGGACGCTTTGGGCCGGCTGGATGAAGGTGCGGCCGACATAGTGGTTTCTGATGATCCCGAGTTCGTACGGCACGCCGGAAAACTGGCTGTAGCCGAGGGCGGCAGGCACGCCGGAATCAGGCACCGGTACCACGACATCGACCTCGGCGTGACTCTCGCGGGCCAGTTGCGCGCCGAACGCCTTGCGGACTTCGTAGACCGAGCGGCCGCCGACGATCGAATCCGGCCGGGAGAAATAGATGTATTCGAAGATGCAGGGCCGCGGCGGCATCGGCGGAAAGGGCTTGTGGATTTCGGTCTGGATGGCCTCGTCCTTGCGATTGAACACGATGACTTCGCCGGGTTCAATGTCGCGGACGTACTTCGCGCCGATGATGTCGAGCGCGCAGGTTTCCGACGCGAGAATCGGGCAGCCGTCGAGTTCGCCAAGAACGAGGGGGCGAATGCCGCGCGGATCGCGCGCGCCGACCAGCTTCTTGTTGGTCAGCGATACCAGTGCGTAGGCGCCCTCGAGGGCCCGGAGCGCCTCGATATAGCGCTCGATGAAACGGCCGCGCCTGGACTGCGCAACCAGATGCAGGATCGCCTCGGTGTCGGTGGTCGATTGCATCAAGGCGCCGTTGCGCACCAGTTCGCGGCGCAACGTCAGCCCGTTGGTGAGGTTGCCGTTGTGGGCGACGGCGAAGCCGCCGGCATTGAGTTCGGCGAACAGCGGCTGCACGTTGCGAAGGATGGTGCCCCCGGTGGTGGAGTAGCGGGTGTGGCCGATGGCCGCTCTGCCGGGGAGACGTTCGATCACCTCGCGGCGGGAGAAGGTGTCGCCGACGAGGCCGAGGCGGCGTTCGGAGTGGAAGCGGTGGCCGTCGAAGGTCACGATGCCGGCAGCTTCCTGGCCGCGATGCTGGAGAGCGTGAAGGCCGAGCGCGGTGATGGCGGCGGCGTCGGGATGACCGAAGATGCCGAACACGCCGCATTCCTCGCGAAGCGTGTCGCCGTCGAGACCGAAATCCGGGTCGGGTTCCGACTCGGGCGTGTCGCTGGAAGGGCTCTGCGGACAGTCCATAGCGCCTCGCTTTTCGGCCGGACCCAGGCAAGTTGCGAACGTCAAGTCGCCCCCCACTCGTGCTTCGACCCGGAAGTTCGCCTCATTTCGCTGCGCCTTCCGGTTTGCCGTCGATCAGCTTTTTCAGGCTGTCTCGGGCAGGTTTGGAATAGCCGTCGGAGCCAGGGGACGCAGGTTCCGTGTCCGATTGCTCCTCGTCGGGCTTATTCTTCTTGAGTTTGTTTAAGATGGTGTTTTCAGGATCGTCCGGCAAGAGCGACTGCAACCAGGCGCCGGTGGAATTGAGCACCGTGAGCGACTTCGCACCCGTGACCCAGTCCGGCCGTTGCTTGTCCGGAACCAGCCAGGTGAAGAACAGGAAGGCAACGACGACGATCAACAGGCCCCGCGCCAGCCCGAACAGGAAACCCAGGGTGCGGTCGAGCGCGCCGATCCGGGAATCGAGCACCATGTCGGAAATGCGCGTCGTGAGGATCGAAATCACGATCAGCGTGCCGATGAATACGCCGCCGATCACGGCCGCAGCGGCGAGGGTTTCGCTGTTGATATAGGTCTTGGCGAACGGCAGAAGCTTCTGGAACGAGTAGAGCGTGGCCAGTGCGGCTATGCCCCATGAGGCGATCGACAGAACTTCGCGCATGAAGCCGCGGATCATCGCGAGCAGGCCCGAAATCAGCATCACGGCGAGCAGAACGAGGTCGAGGATGGTTATCGGCATCGGCTGGTCAGGTCCGCTCGTAAATCCCAGAAACCGCGAATCGGCGTTTCGCCGCCGGTCCAGCTGACGGTCATATGACACGTTCCGCAAGGACCTTTCGCGCAGCATATCGTCGACTTTGCGGCCGCGCCGAATGTATAGCGGCGGCCGGCGCGGAGGTCACGCCGCTTTAACCGTCCCGACGACGGAATCGGGCCGGTGTGGCATTTTTCTCCGCATCGGCGGCCTTGCCGGATCGGCCTTGTCCGCGCGCGGCGATATCCGCCACCAGCGTAGTCAATCCGGCGACGGTATTGAGCGACAGGCCGGCATCGCCGCCGATGTCGCCACGGGCTGATTCCGGCAGCACGGCGCGTCCGAATCCGAGCTTGGCGGCTTCTTTCAGCCGCGCCGAGGTCTGCGCCACCGGCCTGACCGCGCCGGACAGCGAAATCTCGCCGAAATAGACCGCGTCGGTGGGCAGTTGGGCATTTGTCAGCGAGGACACCAGCGCCGCCGCGGCGGCAAGATCGGCAGCCGGCTCGTTGATGCGCAGGCCGCCCGCGACATTGAAATAAACGTCGTACCCCGACAGCTTGACCCCGCAATGGGCTTCGAGAACCGCCAGCACCATGGACAGCCGGTTCGAATCCCAGCCGACAACGGCGCGCCGCGGCGTGCCGAGCGCGGTCGGGGCCACCAGCGCCTGCAACTCCACCAGCACCGGCCGGGTGCCCTCGATGCCCGCGAAAACTGCTGTACCCGGGCTGCCGAGATCGCGTTCCGACAGGAACAGTTCGGATGGATTGGAGACTTCGCGCAGGCCGAGCCCGGTCATCTCGAAGACGCCGATCTCGTCGGTGGGACCGAAGCGGTTCTTCACCGCGCGCAGAATGCGGAACTGCTGCGAGCCTTCGCCTTCGAACGACAGCACGGCGTCGACCATGTGCTCGACCACGCGGGGGCCGGCGATCTGGCCGTCCTTGGTGACGTGACCGACCAAGATCAGCGCCGCCCCGGACTTCTTGGCGAAGCGAATCAGCGCCTGCGCCGAGGCGCGCACCTGCGTCACGGTTCCCGGCGCGGATTCCACGGTGTCGGTCCACATGGTCTGGATCGAGTCGATCACCACCAGCCGCGGCACCGTCCCCTCGGACAAGGTGGCGACGATATCCTCGACCGAGGTTTGGGCCGCCAGTTGCACCGGCGCATCGGCAAGCCCGAGGCGTTCGGCGCGCAACCGCACCTGCGCGACCGCTTCCTCACCGGAGATATAGACCGCGCGATGGCCGGCGCGGGCGAGCAGGCTGGTTGCTTGCGTGAGCAGTGTCGATTTGCCGATGCCGGGATCGCCGCCGACCAGAAGCACCGAGCCGCGCACAAAACCACCGCCGGTGACGCGATCGAGCTCAGTCATGCCGGAGGAGAGGCGCGGCGCATCCTGCGTCTTGCCCGTCAGCGTTTCCAGTGCGAACGGTCGGCCCTTGCGCCTGGAGCGGATGCTGGCCGGCATCGTCGTCGCACCCGTGTCCTCCTCGGCCAGTGTATTCCATTCGCCGCAGGACTCGCACTTGCCCTGCCAGCGGTTATACGCCGCGCCGCAGTTCTGGCAGACGAAGGAGAGGGCGGATTTGGCCATTTTCAGCGATCACGTTCGGCAGAAGGGGTTCACGACTCGGCTGTCGCGCCCTTGTAGATGCGCCTGTAGCGGCCGCCGAGGCTGGTCAGCACTTCGTAACCGATGGTGCCGAAATGGTGCGCAAGTTCGTCCACGGTGATGCCGTCGCCGATCAGCGTCGCCAGATGGCCGCGCCGTACCCCCGCATTGGGCGGCAGATCGGTGATGTCGATCGCCAACAGGTCCATGGAAATGCGGCCCGCCACCGGGCATCGCGTTCCGGCCACAACGACATCGGCGCCGCGGGTACCGTCATTGCTGCCGCCGGCGCGGAAATAGCCGTCGGCGTATCCGGTCGCGACGATGGCAAGCCGGGTCGTCCGCCGCGCCGTCCAGGTCGCGCCGTAGCCGACGCTTTCGCCCTTGTCGATCGTTCGGGTCTGCACGATCCGCGCTTTCAACTCGACCACCGGCTGCATCGGGTTGTCGGCTTCCGGCGTGGGGTTGACGCCATAGAGCGCGACGCCCGGACGCACCAGGTCGAACTGATATTGCGGCCCGAGGAAAATGCCGGACGAGTTCGCCAGCGAGGCCGGAACGCCGGAAAACAGCCTGGCGATCTCGCGGAAAGCCGCGACCTGTCTGGCATTGAGCGGGTGATTGAGGGTTTCGGCGCAGGCGAGGTGACTCATCACCAGCGTGATGCCGTGATCGCCGGCGTCGATCCTTGGAAGGATGGCTTGCGCCTCGTCGAGGGTGAAGCCGAGGCGGTTCATGCCGGTGTCGATGTGGATGGCTGCGCCGCCCGCCCAGCCGGTGCGGCGGCAGAACACGTCCCATTCCGCGAGCTCGTTGAGATCGCCGATCACGGGCCGGCAATTGATCGCGGCGAAGGCGTCAGCGCAATTCTGGAAGATGCCGTCCAGCACATAGATATCGGCGGAGGGGGCGGCCGCGCGGGCGACGCGCGCCTCGTCGAGCGTGGCAACGAAAAACGTCCTGCATCCGGCTGCGCTCAGTGCGCGCACCACGGGCCGGGCCCCGCAGCCGTAGGCATCGGCCTTGACCACGCCGGCGCATTCGGCGGGCACGGCGGTCTTTTCGAGCTTGCGCCAGTTGGCAACGATGGCATCGAGATCGACGGTGAGGGTGCCGATTGCCGCAGCCGCCGTAAAAGCCGCATCGGCACCGGTTTCTGGCAACAGGATGCCGCTGGACGTCGTCTTGGAATCGGGGAGCAGATTCATGCCGCATGGTACGCTCGGCCGCACGGCGGTTCAACCGCGCGAGCGGTGAGGGCGCAGCGAGGCGAACTTCGAATTTGGTTGCTAGATACGGTCGGGCAGGTGACCGTCGTGCGCGAGGTCGCTGAAGCGGGTGAATTGTCCCTCGAATTGCAGTTCGACGGTGCCGGTCGGCCCATGGCGCTGCTTGCCGATGATGACTTCGGCCTTGCCGTGCACCAGCGACATGTCGAGTTGCCACTTCTCGTATTCCGGCGTACCCGGCCGCGGCTCCTTGTTCTGGAGGTAGTATTCCTCGCGGAATACAAACATCACGACATCGGCATCCTGTTCGATCGAACCGGATTCGCGAAGGTCTGAGAGCTGCGGGCGTTTGTCGTCGCGGTTTTCGACCTGACGGGACAGTTGCGACAGCGCGACGATCGGAACATTCAGCTCCTTCGCCAGCGCTTTCAGGCTGGTGGTGATTTCGGTGACTTCCTGCACCCGGTTGTCGGAGCGCTTGCCGCTGCCCAGCAGAAGCTGGATGTAGTCGATGACCAGTACGTCCAGCCCTCTCTGGCGCTTCAGGCGGCGGGCGCGCGCCGTTAGTTGTGAAATCGAGAGGCCGCCGGTTTCATCGACGAAGAGCGGCAGGTGCTCCAGCTCGATGGTGTGATCGCGGATCTTCTCGAAATCGCTTTCGGTGATGCCGCCGCGCCGGATATTGCTGGAGGGGATGCAGGTCTGCTCGGCGAGAATACGCGTCGCCAGTTGCTCCGCCGACATTTCGCAGGAGAAGAAGCCCACGATGCCGCCATTGACGGTCTTCATCGTGCCATCGGGCTGAAGCTCCGACTGATGGGCCTTGGCGATGTTGTAGGCGATGTTGGTCGCGAGCGCGGTCTTGCCCATGCCCGGCCTGCCGGCGACGATGATCAGGTCGGACTGCTGCAATCCGCCCATTTTCGAGTCGAGATCGCGCAGTCCCGTGGCGATGCCGGACAGCTTCCCATCGCGGCGGTAGGCGTTGGCCGCCATGTCGAGCGCGATCTTCATCGCCTGCGAGAATTTCTGGAAGCCGCCTTCATAGCGGCCTGATTCGGCCAGTTCGTAGAGTCGACGCTCGGCGTCCTCGATCTGCGCCCGCGGCGCGAAATCGACCGGCGCGTCGTAGGCGACGTTGACCATATCCTCGCCGATGTGAATCAGGTCGCGGCGCAGTGCCTGCTCATAGATGGTGCGCCCATAATGGAGTGCGTTGATGATCGTGGTGGCTTCCGCCGCCAGACGGGCGAGGTACTGGCTTACGGTCATTCCGCCGATGTCGGTCTCGGCGGGGACGAAGGTCTTGACCGTGACGGGCGTCGCGATCTTGCCGGCGCGAATCAGGCTGCCCGCGGTCTCGAAGATGGTCCGATGGATCGGCTCGAAGAAGTGCTTCGGTTCGAGGAAATCCGAAACCCTGTAAAACGCGTCGTTGTTGACCAGAATGGCGCCGAGAACACCCCGCTCCGCTTCGATGTTGTGCGGCGCGGTGCGGTAGGCTGGCGTTGCCGCGTCAGGCGCAAGCTTCAGGATGTTCGAATCAGCCATGGCTCTCGGATGTTGACGGATTTTTCGGATATGGGGCACGCATAAAGCGCCACTTCGGACGACGAAAGCATGCCACACCCCTTATGCCCGATTCCCACATGACCTTGGATGAAACTTGAGTCGAAAGTGCATCGAACTTGACGGCGACCGGCGCTCAAAGGCCTGCGGCCAGAAAAACCTTGCCGGTCATGAGGCGTCGGCGCGGCTTGGCCGACAGGCGACGAGGTCGCGCGTCGTCCCATGAGGATAATCGCTCTCGCGGGCAATTGTCTCATTCAATCCGGAACAAAACCGCGGATGCCCGATTGATCATGCGTGAATCCAGCACGGGAAACTCGCAGAATGGCCCAGTCCCGGCAGTGGCGTTACGAAAACGGCGAATCCGCATGGCTGTCGATGCTGGTGGAGACGCTCGAAAGACTGTCTGATCCCGAGGTGCGCGCCGTGCCATGTGATCCGGGGGACCTGACGGCCGCCAAGGCTCATCTCGCGGCTCATCTCCCGCATCCGCACTGTCCCCTCGGCCTCTATGGATCGCACCTCAGAGATTTTCCGGCTTCGATGGAATCAAAGCCGGGCTCCAGTTTCTTGTTTTAGCGCGTTTTCTTGACGCGAACCGGCAGCCATCCTCGGGTCAAGCCCGAGGACATACTTCGTTCGAAAACGCTATAGCCTGCCGAAGTTCTCTCGACCCGAATCAACTCACTCGCCGGCGATCTGAAGCCGCGGACGCTGTTTTCGCTCGATGCCGCGCAGCCTGGCTTCGCCGCGCGGGATATAGTCGCGTGTCATCGGCACGATGCCCTGGCGCTTGGTGAGCTGGATCTGGATATTCATCAGGTTCTGCTTGCGGAACGACATTTCCGACGACGCCAGATAAAACTGCCACATTCGTGCGAATCGCTCGTCGTAAAGCCGCACGGCCTCCTCGCGTCGCGCCATGAAGCGCTCGCGCCATGCCTTCAGCGTCTCCGCGTAGTGCAGACGCAGGATTTCGATGTCGCAGACCAAAAGTCCGGCGCGCTCGATCGCAGGCAAGACTTCCGACAGCGCGGGAATGTATCCGCCCGGGAAGATGTACTTCGCGATCCAGGGGTTGGTGATGCCCGGACCCTCGGAACGGCCGATCGAATGCAGCAGCATCACGCCGTCGGCGTCGAGCAGTTCGGCGCAGTGTTTGAAAAAGGTATCGTAGTGATCGACGCCGACATGCTCGAACATGCCGACCGACACGATGCGGTCGAACGGTCCGGGAATGTCGCGATAATCCTGGAGCAGGAACTTCGCCGACTGCGTCAGGTTTTTTTCGCCGGCGCGGGCGTTCGATACCTGAAGCTGTTCGGTCGATAGCGTGACGCCGGTAATGTCGGCGCCGGTCATTTCGGCAAGATACAGGCCGAGGCCGCCCCAGCCAGAGCCGATATCGAGGACGGTTTGGCCGGGCTCGACCAGAAGCTTGGCGGTGACATGCCGCTTCTTTGCGAGCTGGGCATCGTCCAGCGTCGTGTCCGGAGTTTCGAAATATGCGCAACTGTATTGTTTGTCGGCATCGAGAAACAGCGAGTAGAGGCGACCGTCGAGGTCGTAATGGCGCGCGACGTTGTTTCTGGAACGCCCGCGAGGATTGAATTGCTGGATGTTGCGAACGAGATAGCGGAGCCACCATTGCAGCTTTGCCCAGCGCGGCATGATGTCGGGTTGGTCGAGGATGATCGACAGGACGTCGGCGATCGATCCCTGTTCGACCAGCATTGTACCGTCGGTGTAGGCCTCGCCGAACGACATTTCAGGATCCAGCAGAAGCTGGCGTTCGGCTTCTTTCGTGGTCAGCCGCACCCGCACCGCCTTTCCTGTGCCGTCGCCGCAGGTGAAGGTCGATCCGCTCGCAGTCACAAATGTGATCGAGCCGCGCCGAACAAACCGGTCCAGAAAAAACCGCAACAAACGGTCCATCGAAAACCACCATGTACAATCGCGTTTAGGCAGATTCCTGCTACCGTCCGCCGTACTTCAGGTAAGTCCGGAACTGTCCGATGCGAGATGATAATGCTGGAGAAACGCCGTTCCAGTGCATTGGTTGCATCGCGGATATCCCAAATTGTTCCGATCACGCGCTTGCGTCATCTGTGCGCTTCCATTCGCACCATAATGGGCTAAAAGGTGGCCACCGCGGTCGCGGCAATTTCCGCACCAATTTCCGTACCTGGAGGATGGAATGTTGAGCCGAGCGCTCAGTCTAGCGACGGTGATGCTTGCGATCGTCGGTTTCGCGGCAGATAGCGCGCGGGCGCAAAATCTCGATGCAGGAAAGTCGGCTGCGCAGATCTTTTCGGGGAGTTGCACCGCCTGCCACAAAGGCGTCCGCGGTTTGCTCAGGACGGTGGCGCCGGGATCGCTGCCGGGTTTTCTGCGCCAGCATTATACCACCGGCCCCGACATGGCGAAGATGCTCAGCGCCTATCTGATTTCCAACGGTGCGACCGATGAGCGCTACCGTGCGGAGACGCCCAGACGGCAGGCGCCGAGGCAGGCTGAAGACAGGAAGCCGCCGTCCCGGGAGGCGGCACAGCCAGATGCGTCCGCGCAGAATGAGCCGCAGGGCCGCAAGGACCGGCATCGCAGGCGCGCGCGACCGGGCATCGAGAATCCGGAAGCCGCGCGGTCGGCTTCGGAGGAGGCCGCCAGCGAGCACGATCGGCGGAAGCCCGCAGACAAGAAAAAGCTAAGCAAGCAGGGCAAGCACGGCCCGGAAGAATCGCCGAAAGCCGACGCAGCCAAGCAGGAATCGTCCAAGGATAACGCCATAACGCAGCCGGAAACGGCGAAGAGCGAACCATCCGGCGCGGCGTCCGCCAAGGGAGAAACAGCCAAGGGCGAGACGGCTAAGGGAGAGGCGGCCAAGGGCGAGACGCCCAAGGCGGAATCCTCCAAAGCGGAAGCTCCCAAGGCGGAAACCTCCAACGAACAAGCAGCCGAGAAACAGGCTGGCCACGAGCAAGCTGGCAAGCAGCAAGCTGACAAGGAGCAAGGCATCAAGGCCGACGCGGCCAAGCCGGACGCGCCGAATCCTGATCCGACCAAATCCGAGAGTGGCAAGGCTGCAACTGACAAGGCTGCGACCGACAAGGCCGAGGCCGGCAAAGCCGAAACGAGCAAACCTGACGCTGACAAATCTGAAACCAAATCTGAAGCGGATAAGTCCGAGACGGGCAAATCTGAAACAGACACGTCCGAAAGCAGCAAGCCGGACAGCGGTCCGTCCGAGGCTGCGACCTCCGGCGAGCCGAAGGCGGTGCCGCTGCGCGCCGACCCTGTTCCCGCGGTGACGCCGGCTCCGAAGGTCGGCGAGGGTGACGCGAAGCCGCCGTCCGAAGCCGCGAGCCCCGCGCCGGCGCCGGCTCCCACTGACTCTGTGGCGGCGCCGTCGCCGTCGACCTCCGCAGAGCCGGCAAAACCGGCAGCGTCTCCGGCGGAGACAGCCTCGCCGTCGGCCAAACCTGTCTCGCCGCCGGAGGAGGGGGCTGCTGCCTCATCCGCCCCGCCGCCCGCTCCTGACGGATCGCCGATTGCGCCGGTTTCGCAATAGAGCATTTCCCGGTGAAGTGGATACCGGTTCACCGTAAGGAAATGCGACCACTCAATAGCTTAGAGCGCCCGTTCTGATTCCATCAGAACGGTAAGCGTTCTATAGCCGCCGTCAGATCATCGACACCAGCCCGCCGCCATGGCGCTCCAGCCGCCCGGCCAGTTCCAGCTCGAGCAGAACCGTGCGCACGATTGCCGGCGAGGCGTCCGCCATCCGGATCAGATCGTCGAGCCCGATCGGCACCGGGCCAAGCAAACCGACGATGCGTGAACGGTCGCTCGCGTCCGGCTCTTCGGTCTCCGGTCCGGCGTGACCCGGTTCTTCGGCGGGCAGCTCGATCGGTCGTCGCATGATCGGACGCACGGCATTGATGACATCGGACGCCCCGGTGATCAGTGCCGCGCCCTGCTTGATGAGATCGTTGGTGCCGGCGGCGCGAGGGTCGAGCGGCGAACCCGGCACTGCGAAGACCTCGCGGCCTTGCTCGGCGGCGATACGTGCCGTGATCAGCGAGCCCGAGCGATACGCGGCCTCGACCACGACGACGCCGAGTGCGACGCCCGAAATCAGGCGGTTGCGCCGTGGGAAATCGCGGGCGCGCGGCACATGCCCCATCGGCATTTCGGAGATCGCGCCGCCGTCTTCCAATATTGCCGCAAGCAGATCCTCATGCTCGGGCGGATAGATGCGGTCGTGGCCGCCGGCAAGCACTGCGACAGTGCCGCTCGCCATGCTTGCACGATGCGCCGCCTGATCGATGCCGCGCGCCAGTCCCGACACGATGACGAAACCGGCGTCGCCGAGATCGTGCGCCAGCGCCTGCGCGAACTTGTGACCGGCAGCGGACGCATTGCGGGAGCCGACGATCGCAATCGTCGGACGCTCCATGACATCGAGGTTGCCGCGCACGCCGAGCATCGGCGGTGCGTCGTCGATGGTTGCGAGGTGTGGCGGATAGCCGGTTTCGCCCGACGCCAGCAAACTGACGCCGATCCGCCGGGCGGCAGCCAACTCGTCCCTGGCCGCCGCTTCGTCGCAAAGCCGGCCCGGGCGCGAAGCGCCGCCGCGTCGTGCCAGGTCGGGCAGGCGGGCCAGCGCTTCGCCGGCGCTGCCGAAATGATTCACAAGCGAACGAAAGGTCCGCGGCCCGACGTTTTCGGACCGGATCAGCCGCAACCAGTCGATCCGCTGGCTGTCGGTCAGCCGTCTATCTGGATTCCGGATATCCACGCCTACCCCCCATGCAAGGGGAAGCTTTGCCCAAGTCGGCGCAGGGGACAACCTCTGATGCGGCCGGTCAGCATGTTCACGCAAAACGCGCGCAGCGGCGCGAAGGCCGTCGGTCTGGAAATGTGACGTCCATCACGGTCTGTTCCAGATGGAGCGGCTTACGCCTTCGCGCCGATCCGGCCTTCGCTGCCCGAGGCAAGCCGCCGGATGTTCTCGCGGTGCTTGAACCACAACAGCAGCGTCAGCACTGCGAGCAGCAGCGCAAGCTGCGGGTGTCCGAGCCACCACAACAGCAGCGGCGTGGCGAAACTCGCGATCAGCGCCGACAGCGACGAGTAGCGTGTCGTAAACGCGACGAGCAGCCAGATCGCGCAAAAGGCCAGCGCTGCCGGCCAGAACAGACCGAGCAGCACGCCGATATAAGTCGCGACACCCTTGCCGCCGCGGAATTTCAGCCACACCGGAAAGAGGTGGCCGAGAAACGCGCCGAGTGCCGCGGCTATCGCGGCCGCAGATCCCCATAACAGTCCTGCGACCAGCACGGCGGCGGTGCCCTTCAGCATGTCGCCAACGAGTGTTGCCGCGGCGAGGCCCTTGCGTCCGGTCCGCAGCACGTTGGTTGCGCCGATATTGCCCGAACCGATCGAGCGCAGGTCCTGCGTTCCGGCTATCCGCGTCAAAATCATGCCAAAAGGGATGGAGCCGAACAGATAGCCGATGGCGAAGGCAATCACGGCAATGGCGGAAGACAACATCGTGAGGGGCTCCGGGCGTCACTCCGCAGGTTTAAACCATAAATCGGCACCGTCGCGCCACGGCAGATATTGTCAGGTAAAGAATGAAGGTTCGCATCTATCTGCCTGCCCGAGCGGGGTGATCCTTCGTTTTCGGATATCTTCGCCGGGTGCGGCCATTGCGGCGTCAGACGTGTTCGAAGACCGTGCGTCCGCCGACAATGGTACGGACGACGCGGCCCGAGAAGCGGGATTCGTCGAACGGCGTATTCTTGCATTGCGATTTGAGATCGGCGGGATCGAGGATCCACGGCGTGTCCGGATCGATCACGATCACATCGGCGGGCGCGCCCGGACGTAACGATCCGCCCGGCAGACCCAGCAACTCCGCGGGCCGGGTCGACATCGCCCGGATCAGCGTCTTGAAATCCAGTTCCGCGTTGTGCACGAGCCGCAGCGCCGCCGTCAGCATGGTTTCGAGCCCGATCGCGCCGGCCGCGGCTTCCGCGAACGGCAGGCGCTTGGTTTCCACGTCCTGCGGATTGTGATCGGACATCACGACATCGATCAGGCCCGACGCCAGCGCCACGACCAGCGCGCGGCGATCGTCCTCGCTGCGCAGCGGCGGCGACAGCTTCAGGAACGTGCGGTACGGACCGATATCGTTTTCATTCAGTGTCAGATGGTTGATCGATGCGGACGCGGTGACCCGGAGTCCGGCGTCGCGCGCGCGCTTGAGGATATCGAGCGATTCCGCACAGGTCAGCGACGCCGCGTGGTAGCGGCCGCCGGTCAGTGCCACGAGCCGCATGTCGCGCTCCAGCACCATTGCCTCCGCGGCCGCCGGAATACCCATCAGTCCGAGGCGGGCGGACAACTCGCCTTCATTCATGACGCCTTCGCCGACCAGATGGGCATCTTCGGTGTGATGGACGATCAAGGCGTCGAAGTCGCGGGCATAGGTCAGGGCGCGGCGCATCACGCGGGCGTTCATTACGCTGCGTGCGCCATCGGTGAAGGCGACCGCGCCCGCCGCCTTCAGCAGGCCGATCTCGGTCATTTCCTTGCCGGCAAGACCCTTGGTCAGCGCCGCCATCGGATGAATGTTGACGATTGCGGTATCCCGCGCGCGGCGCAGCACGAAATCGACGGTCGCGGAATTGTCGATCACCGGCGAGGTATCGGGCTGGCAGACAATGGTGGTGATGCCGCCGGCGGCGGCGGCGCGGCTCGCGGACGCAAAGGTTTCGCGATGGCCGGCACCCGGCTCGCCGACGAAAGCGCGGATGTCGATCAGGCCGGGCGCGACGATCTTGCCGGCGCAGTTGATGATGTCGGTGCCTTCGGGCACGCCGGCGGCGGCGATGTCGCGCCGCGCATCGCGGACAACTCCGTCGGCGATCAGGACGTCGCCGGGGCCGTCGAGATCGCGCGCGGGATCGACGATGCGGGCGTTGGCGAGCAGGATCGGGCGGTTGCCGCTCAGCATCGCTGTAATCCCGCGCTGTCATTCCGGGTTCGCGCTATAGGCCGTCCCCGGCATGACGGAAAAGTTGCGGCCTTACGCATTCGGCAGATTCCTTGCCAGCGCTTCCAGCACCGCCATCCGCACCGCCACTCCCATTTCCACCTGCTCGCGGATCAGCGACTGGGCGCCGTCCGCGACGATGGAGTCGATCTCGACGCCGCGATTCATCGGTCCCGGATGCATGACCAGCGCGTCGGGTTTGGCATAAGCGAGCTTTTTCTGGTCGAGGCCGAAATAGTGGAAATACTCGGAAACCGACGGCACGAACGAGCCGCTCATCCGTTCGCGTTGCAGCCGGAGCATCATCACGATATCGGCGCCGTCCAGTCCCTCGCGCATGTCGCGGGCGACCTCGACGCCCATGCGCTCGATGCCCGGCGGCAGTAGCGTGGAAGGCGCGACGACACGCACGCGCGCGCCCATGGCGTTGAGCAGGATGATGTTGGAGCGCGCGACGCGCGAATGCAGCACGTCGCCGCAGATCGCGACCAGAAGTCCATCGAGCCGTCCCTTGTTGCGGCGGATGGTCAGAGCGTCGAGCAGCGCCTGGGTCGGATGTTCGTGCGCGCCGTCGCCAGCATTGATGACGGAGCCGTCGACCTTGCGCGCCAGAAGTTCCACCGCGCCGGAGGCGGAATGGCGCATCACAAGAATGTCCGGATGCATGGCGTTGAGCGTCATCGCGGTATCGACCAGCGTTTCGCCCTTGCGGGTCGACATCGACGACACCGACATGTTCATCACGTCGGCCCCGAGCCGCTTGCCGGCGATCTCGAATGACGACTGGGTTCGGGTCGAAGCCTCGAAGAACAGGTTGATCTGCGTGCGCCCGCGCAACGAGGTGCGCTTCTTGTCCACCTGGCGGTTCAGTTCGACGTATTCTTCGGAAAGGTCGAGGAGGCCGGTGATGTCGGCGACGGAAAGGCCCTCGATCCCCAGCAGGTGCCGGTGTCCGAGGACAAAGCTCGATTTCGTGGACGATGTCATTAAAGCCAGAGCTATAGGCAGAGTACCCCCGTGGAGCAAGGCGGATTCGACAGCGGATGAGTTTTCCCCCGCTGAAGCCGGGTCAGGGTAAACGGAAAGTGAGACCGGCTGCCATCCGATACGCCGGCAAGGCGGCGGCGATGCGCTCGGCCGGCGTGATCTCGCTGCGGTTCCGGCGTACAGTCGGACGCTGTCAAGAGGTGGTTCATGACGCAACCCGCGTTTAAGACGCACGAGGTGTTCAACCAGTCGCCGCCGTTAGAGGACGTCGATCTGTTCGCGCTGGACGCTCCGCTGGCGGAGGCGGTGGCTGCGAACGGCGGCAAGGCTGCGTCGGGCGAACTGTCTGAATTCGGCAGGCACTGGGGATCGGCGGCGATGGCGTCGCGCGGCCGTCTCGCCAACGAAAATCCGCCAAAGCTGCGGTTGTTCGATGCGTGCGGCAACCGGCGCGACGAGGTCGAATTCCATCCGGCCTATCATGAACTGATGGCGCATAGCGCCCATGCTGGCCTCCACAATTCCACATGGACCGCCGACGGCAAACCCGCGGGCGGTGCGGCGGAGGTCGTTCGCGCGGCAAGATTCTACATGGCCGCGCAGGTCGAGACCGGACACCTCTGTCCCATCACCATGACACGCGCGTCGGTGGCGGCACTTGCCACCGGGCCGCAGGTGCTTGCGAAGGCGATGCCGCTCATCGCGACCCGCAGCTACGATCCGTCGTTCGCGCCGTGGTCGACCAAGCGCGGCATGACGCTCGGCATGGGCATGACCGAGAAGCAGGGCGGCACCGATGTGCGCGCCAACCAGACCCGCGCCGAGCGCGACGGCGGCGCGTATCGCATCACAGGCCACAAATGGTTCATGTCGGCGCCGATGTGCGATGCGTTTCTCGTGCTGGCGCAGGCCGACGGTGGCCTGACGTGCTTCTTCATGCCGCGTTTCCAGCCGGACGGGTCGGTGAATGAAATCCATTTCCAGCGCCTGAAGGACAAGCTCGGCAATCGTTCCAACGCGTCGTCCGAGGTGGAGTTCACCGGCGCTTATGCCGAACGCGTCGGCGAGGAAGGCAAGGGCATCCGCACTATCATCCAGATGGTGCAGTTGACACGTCAGGACTGCGCTATCGCCTCGGTCGGCCTGATGCGCTCGGGGCTGGCGCACGCGCTGCATCACACGCGTTACCGCAGCGTGTTCCAGAAACATCTCGCCGACCAGCCGCTGATGCAGGCGGTGCTTGCCGACATGGCGCTGCATGTCGAGGCCTCCGTCGCGCTGGTGATGCGGCTGTGTCGCGCTTTCGACGAAGCATCGACGGATGCGAAGGCGGCAGCGTGGATGCGGCTTTTGACGCCGGCGGTGAAATACTGGACCTGCAAGAGCGCGCCGGGCTTCTTGTATGAAGCGATGGAGTGCCTCGGCGGCAACGGCTATGTCGAGGAGAGCATTCTGGCGCGGCATTATCGCGAGGCGCCGGTCAACGCGATCTGGGAAGGCTCGGGCAACGTGATGTGCCTCGATGTATTGCGCGCGCTGGCGCACGAGGCGGAGGCGGCCGTGGCCGTGCTCGAGGATTTGGTGGCGGACACCAGAGGCTTGCCCGGTGCGGCGGAATCGGTGGCGTTTCTCGCCAGGACCTTCCGCCGGCCCGACGGCGAGCACGTGGCGCGGCAGGCGGTGGAGACGCTGGCGCAACTGGCCGCCGCCGCGGCGCTCAACCGGACCGCGCCGGATCAGGCGGCGCTGTTTGCGGCGACGCGGCTCGGCGGCACGCACGGGCGCATGTACGGCACAGCCGAACTGTCTCTCGATGACAGCCGGCGGCTGCTTGAGCGGGCGCTGCCGTGAATCCCACGGTTTGGTAAGGAATGCCGGCCAGAGTGCCGCCATGAGCACACCTGAAAGTCATCCTTTGGGGCCGCTGCCGCTGCCTCCTTCACCGCGCCCGCCGCAGGTCTGGAAATTCATCGGCACCAGCCTGTGGGGCATCGCGGTATTTGCCGCGATGTTTGCAGGGCAACTTTCGGTTCTCGTCTATTTACTGATCACCGATCGCGCGCCGTTCAGTTTCGATTCTGTCAGGGAATTGGCCGGAGGCGGCCTGACGATCTCGCTGTCGGTGGTCATGGGACTGCCGGCGGCCTTGCTCGCGCTCTGGATCGCGATCTGGCTGTCGCGGGTGCCGTTCGCCGATTATCTCGCGCTGCGCCGGACCTCGTGGCGGCATCTGCTGCTCGGCATCGTCGCTCTGGTCGTGCTCGTCATGGGATGGGAAGGCGTATCCTTTACGTTAGGGCACGAAAGCTCGGCGGGGTTCATGGTGGACGTGCTAAAGTCGGCGCGGGCCGAGGGCGCGCTGTGGCTGCTGGTCATCTCGTTCTGCGTGGTGGCGCCGATCACCGAGGAATTCCTGACGCGCGGCTTCCTGTATCGCGGGTGGTCGGAGTCGTTCCTGCGGCCCGCCGGCGCGATCGTGCTGTCGTCGCTGGTGTGGACCGCGATGCACCTGCAATACGACTGGTTCTTCTTCGGCGAGATATTCTCGATCGGACTGCTGTTCGGCTACCTGCGCTACCGCAGCGGCTCTATCTGGCTGACCGTGATCCTGCACGGCCTCAACAATCTCGCGGCGACGCTGCAAACACTGTGGCTTGCCGGCCAGTCATGAGCCCGCACCGGCGCGATGAACACCCGCAGCGTGTTCAGTTCGCCTTTGAGGTCCGCCGCAGCACCGCAAGCCGGTCGAGTGCGCCCTGCAGGATGAAGATCGCGGCGTGCTCGTCGATGACCTTGGCGCGCTTTGCGCGGCTCATGTCCATGCCGATCAGCTCGCGCTCGACGGCGACCGTCGATAGCCGCTCGTCCCACAGCCCGATGGCGAGATCGGTGAGTCTTGCCAGATTGCGAGCAAAGGCACGGGTCGATTGCGCGCGCGGTCCTTCGCTGCCGTCCATGTTGATCGGCAGTCCAAGAACGAAACCTGCCGCATTGCGTTCGCCCGCGATGGCGAGCAGCCGCGCGGCATCTGCCGTAAACGTCTTGCGCTGAAGCGTCTCGACGCCGGTGGCGAGGCGGCGATCCGGATCGGACACCGCGACACCGATGGTCTTGGTGCCGAGATCGAGTCCGACGAGGGCGCCGCGTTCAGGCCAGTGCGCGGCGGCTTCGATCAACGGGAGGACTGATGCGGGCATGGCTTCGCATATCATGCGCGGGACGGGGGTGGCAAAATGGTGCTACGGAATACTGGGCTATGGACCGATAGCCCCCGTGCATTCTGGTGAGGCGCGAGCCAATAACCCATCGCGAATGAGAAAACCATGTGGCCCGATCGCAGACTCATTGATCTCTTTGGCATCGAATTTCCCATCGTTCAGGCGCCGATGGCCGGGATCATGGATGCAGAGCTGGTCATCGGTGCAGCCGAAGGCGGCGCCTTGGGGTCGCTGCCGTGCGCGATGCTGTCGCCGGACAAGGCTAGAGAGCAGGTCGGCATCATCCGGCAGCGGGTCAAGGCGCCGATCAACATGAACTTCTTCTCCCATCGCCCGGTCGCGGCCGATCCGCAGCGTGAGGCCGGGTGGCGGACCCGGCTTGCCGCTTATTATAAAGAGTTGGGCCTCGATCCGAACGCGCCGCTCAATGCCGCTAACCGCGCCCCGTTTGATGCCGCGATGTGCGAAGTTGTCGAGGACCTTAAGCCCGAGGTGGTCAGCTTCCACTTTGGGCTGCCCGACAAGGCGTTGCTCGATCGGGTCAAGACGACCGGTGCGGTCGTGGTCGGCTGCGCCACCATCGTGCGCGAGGCGGTTTGGCTCGAGGAAAACGGCGTCGATGCCATCATCGCGCAGGGTGCGGAGGCGGGTGGTCACCGCAGCATGTTCCTGACCGACAATATCGCCGCGCAGCCGGGTCTGTTCGCACTCGTGCCGCAAATGGCGGACGCGGTACGCGTGCCGATCATCGCGGCGGGGGGTGTCGGCGATGGCCGCGGCATCGCGGCTGCGTTCGCACTCGGCGCGGCCGGCGTGCAGATCGGCACTGCCTATCTGCGGTGTCCCGAATCGAAAGCATCGGTGCTGGGTCGTGCCGCGCTCGCCGGCGCGGGCGACGAGTCGACCGTTATCACCAATGTCATGACCGGGCGCGCGGCGCGCGGAATTGCCAACCGGGCGATGCGCGAAGTGGGGCCGGTCTCGCCGGATGCACCGGCATTTCCGCACGCGGCCAGCGCCTTCGCGCCGCTCAAGGCGGCTGCCGAGAAACAGGGCAAGGTCGATTTCACCAACCTCTGGGCTGGGCAGGCGGTCCGGCTCGGCCGCGAGATGCCGGCGGCGGACCTGACCCGCGCGCTGGCGGGAGACGCGTTGAAACGGCTGAGCGCGCTGTAGTCGTCATTGCGAGCGTAGCGAAGCAATCCAGGGGCCGAAAAGACTGGATTGCTTCGTCGCTTCGCTCCTCGCAATGACGAGCTGTTGCGGCGCGAAAGGCGGGTCTGCTATAGGCGTAATGTGTTGTAAGTTACATAAGATTACACGCCCCTGCGAGGCTGCAATATAATGACTGTCGATGCCGCTACTGTCCGCCGCATCGCGCATCTCGCGCGCATTGCGGTCGATGACGCCGAGGTTCCCCATCTGCAGGGCGAACTGAATGCGATCCTTGCATTCGTCGAGCAGTTGCAGGAAGTGAACGTCGATGGTGTCGAACCGATGACATCGGTGATGCCGATGGAGATGAAAAAGCGGGCCGACGTGGTCAATGACGGCGGCATCGCCGATAAGATCGTCGGCAACGCGCCGGTGACGGATGACCATTTCTTTCTGGTGCCGAAGGTCGTCGAATAACAGGTTTTGAGCCCATGTGTCTGCTCTGCGGTAATGAAAAGGCCTATCAGGCCTATATGGATTACCTCGACGCCATGGAGCGCCGGGGTGAGACTGCCGATCCCGACAAGGCGATGAATGCCGTTCTCGACAGGCTTCAGGCGGCCGACAGCGCCCGTGCCGATGATCCCGGGAACGACAGGACGCTATCGCCATTTTTTTGCAGCGCGGTTGTTAAATGACGGACCTGACCTCGCTTACGCTGGCCGAGGCCCGTGACGGTCTTGCGAACAAATCGTTCACGGCGCTTGAACTGACCGACGCTCATCTCGAGGCGATCGAGCGGGCGCGTGTGTTGAACGCCTATGTGCTGGAGACGCCGGCGCAGGCGAGGGCGATGGCGCGCGAGGCCGACGTGCGGATTGCCAAAGGCGAGGGCGGGCCGCTCAACGGTCTTCCGCTCGGCGTCAAGGATCTGTTTGCGACGGAAGGCACGCGGACCACGGCGTGTTCGCAAATTCTCGACGATTTCAAGCCGCCGTATGAATCCACCGTGACGTCGCAGCTCTGGCGCGACGGCGCCGTGATGCTCGGCAAGCTCAACAACGACGAATTCGCGATGGGCTCTTCGAACGAGACCTCACGTTTCGGTCCGGTGGTCAATCCGTGGCGGCGGCAGGGCTCCGACGCGAAGCTGGTCCCCGGTGGTTCGTCGGGCGGGTCGGCCTCGGCGGTGGCGGCCGGACTGTGTCTCGGCGCAACCGCGACCGACACCGGCGGCTCGATCCGCCAGCCCGCAGCCTTCACCGGCACGGTCGGCATCAAGCCGACCTACGGACGCTGCTCGCGCTGGGGCATCGTCGCGTTTGCGTCGTCGCTCGATCAGGCCGGGCCGATCGCGCGCACCGTGCGCGACGCCGCGATCCTGATGCACTCGATGGCCGGCCACGACCCGAAGGATACGACTTCGGTCGATCGCCCGGTGCCCGATTATGAAGCCGCGGTCGGCAAATCCGTGAAGGGAATGAAGATCGGAATCCCGAAGGAATATCGGCTCGACGGGATGCCTGCTGAAATCGAGAAGCTGTGGACCCAGGGCGCCGGCTGGCTGAAGTCCGCCGGCGCCGAACTGGTCGAGGTGTCGCTGCCGCACACGAAATACGCGCTGCCTGCTTACTACATCGTCGCGCCGGCCGAGGCGTCGTCCAACCTCGCGCGTTACGACGGCGTCCGTTACGGCGCCCGCGTCGAAGGCCGTAACATTGTCGAAATGTATGAGAATACGCGTGCGAAGGGCTTTGGCGCGGAAGTCCGCCGTCGTATCATGATCGGCACCTATGTTTTGTCCGCAGGCTACTACGACGCCTATTATCTTCGTGCGCAAAAGGTTCGCACCTTGATCAAGAAGGATTTCGAGGATTGCTATGCGGCGGGTATCGACGCGATCCTGACCCCCGCGACGCCGTCCGCCGCCTTCGGCATCGGCGAGAAAGCCGGCGCCGATCCGATCGAGATGTATCTCAACGACATCTTCACGGTGACCGCGAACATGGCGGGCCTGCCGGGCATCGCCGTGCCCGCGGGCAGGGATGCGCAAGGGTTGCCGCTTGGATTGCAACTGGTCGGCCGCCCGTTCGACGAGGAGACGCTGCTTTCGCTCGGGGAGGTGATCGAGCAGGCCGCGGGACGCTTTACGCCGGAGCGCTGGTGGTGACCCCGGCCGCATTCAAAACCAGTCTGACGGAGGCGGAGCCGCCGCAGGGGGTTTCAACGCCGCTCGTGGCGTTATGGTGGGCCGCCAAGGGCGACTGGAACAAGGCGCACGTGACCGTGCAGCCTCAGGTGGGCGCGGACGCCTCCTGGGTGCACGCCTATCTGCATCGGCGCGAAGGCGAGATGGGTAACGCCGCCTATTGGTATCGCCGCGCCGACAAGCCGTATGCGAAAGGGTCGTCGGAAGCGGAGTGGGAGCAGATCGTCGCTGAACTGTTGGGCGGCGAGTGAGGGACACCTCGATTCGGACGCTGCGACGCCACGCACGTTCGGCATTTCCCATCATCGGATTGTGCGCGCTGCTGCTTGGCTGCGCGTCGATCCAGAACGCGCCGGTCAACCAGCCGGGCAGCAGTGCCGATCTCGCGGGCCAGCTTCACGAGTCCTCCGAGGAGCGGGCTGCTACCGACGACGATCTGGTCGGGTTGTCGTTCTCGGGCGGCGGCACGCGGGCCGCGGCCTTTTCCTTCGGCGTGTTGGAAGAAATGGCGCAGACGTCGGTGCGCGGCGGCGGCGCGTCGATGCTCGATCGGATCGATTTCATTTCCGGAGTGTCCGGAGGATCGGTGACGGCCGCGTATTACGGGTTGCGCAGGCGCGCGGCGCTGACCGACTTCCGCGAGAAATTCCTGCTGCGCAATGCCGAGGAGGGACTTCAGACCGACCTCAACCTCGCGACGCTCGGCAAGGCGTTCGCCGGCGGCATCAATGATTCCACCGGCCTGCCGCGCTGGCTCGACGCCAACCTGTTTCATGGCGCAACCTTCGCCGATCTTCGGATGACGGCGCGCCCGCGGGTGTGGATCAACGCCTCCGACATCTACAATCGCACGCCCTTTGTTTTCGGTGTGACCGCGTTCGGCGCGATGTGCAGCGACCTCGCCTCCTATCCGCTGGCGAATGCGGTAGCGGCGTCGGCGGCGGTGCCCGTTGCGTTTGCGCCAGTGGTGATCCAGACCTTTCCGGGCCGGTGCAAGGATCCGCTGCCGGCCTGGATCGTGAAGGCGCGCGACAATCGCAATGCGCCGCCGATGCTGAGCGCGTTTGCGAAAGCGGTCAGCCGCTATCACGACGGCGAAATCCCCTACATCAAACTGCTCGACGGCGGCCTGGTCGACAACTACGGCTTGTCCGGGTTCACCATCGCGCTGCTGTCGGCGAGCAAGCCCTATGAGCCGCTGTCGCCGCAGCGTGCCGTCAAACTACGGCGCGGACTGTTTCTGGTGGTCGATGCCAAGACCGGCGTTGCGGGCAACTGGATCAATGCCGTGGAAGGCCCAAGTGGCGTCGATCTGGTCAAGGCGGCGGCAAATACCGCGATCGATGCCAGCGTCGGCGCAGGCTACACCGCGTTCGAGCGTACTATGAACGATTGGCAGGCTACGCTGATCCGCTGGCGCTGCGGCCTGTCGGCGGCGGACCGCGCCCGTTACGGCGCGCGTCCGGGTTGGAATTGCCGCGATCTGAAACTGCTGGTGGGGAGGATCGGTTTCGATCAGCTCGATCCCGCGCGCGCCGCCAGATTGGAGGCGGTTCCGACCCGCTTCCATCTGCCGCCGCAGCAGGTGGACGACGTGATCGCCGCCGGGCGCGATGCATTGCGGGCGAGCCCTGCGTTCCGCGCGTTCACCGGCAGCATGTAAGACCGTATGTCCGTCTTCGATGGTGAGGTGGCTCGCCCTACACTGCGCGTCCGAGGGTTGCTCGGGCAGGCCGAGCCGATCCTCACCACAGGAGGACGAGCCGTGCAGGATTATAGAGAAGCTTTTGTCGGGATCGATGTTGCCAAACTGAAGAATGCGGTCGCGGTTGCAGACGGCGGCCGAAACGGAGAGATCCGTTATTTCGGTGAAGTCGAGTCATCGGACGCGAGTATGCGCCGGGCGATCCAGCGAATCGCCTCAAGATTTGACCACGTATATTTTTGTTATGAGGCTGGTCCCACCGGTTATGGCCTATATCGGTTGATCCGTTCGCTCGGTTACGACTGCTTAGTGGTCGCCCCGTCGTTAATCCCAAGGAAGCCGGGCGATCGGGTGAAGACAAACCGGCGGGACTCGCTATCGCTCGCCCGGCTGTTGAGGGCCGGCGAGCTGACGGCGGTATGGGTTCCGGACGAGGGTCATGAGGCCATGCGGGATCTTGTGCGCGCTCGTGCGGCCGCCGTCGAGACATTACGCGTGCATCGGCAGCAGATCAGCGCTTTCATGCTCAAGCATGGCCGTATCTATCCCCGCAAGAAGGGCTGGACGATGCGCTACCTGCGCTGGCTGCAGGAACAGAAGTTTGAACATCCCGCCCATCAGATCGCTCTCCAGGAAATGGTTGAGGCGGTCCGCATCTCGAAAGAACGAGTGGAAAGACTGGAAAGGGTGATCGAGGAGTTTGTGCCCGAGTGGTCTCTCGCGCCGGTCGTCCGGGCGTTGCAGACATTGCGCGGCGTAGATCTGATCGTCGCCGTGACATTCACCACCGAAGTCGGCGATGTACGTCGGTTTGAGAGCCCTCGTCAATTAATGGGCTATCTCGGTCTCGTTCCCGGAGAACGATCAACCGGAGAGACAGTCAGACAGAGCGGCATTACCAAGGCCGGAAACGGCCGCGTTCGGCACATGCTTGTCGAAAGTGCATGGACCTATCGGCATCCGCCCCGCGTCGGCAAGGTGAAACTTTACCGGCTTGAGCAAGCGCCGCAAGCGGTGCGCGAGATCGCATGGAAAGCGCAGAGCCGATTGACCGCACGTTACCGGATGTTGATCGGACGGGGCAAGCGGACGACGGTAGTCTGCACGGCGATCGCTCGCGAATTGGTCGGCTTCATGTGGGCCGTTGCAAGGGAGGCGCAGCCGAGGTTGCAATAGATCGTCATGAAGAACAAGATCATCTCGCGTATGGGCGGGGGCGGAACGACGGCAGGGGAATGCCCGTCAGACGCTTTGTGGCCGGCAATGACCGACGCCCGCAGTAAGATAGGAACAGCCCCGGACGCATAATCGGGAATGCGGTATCCAACCCGCGCATCAGAGCTTGATCACCGACGTCCTACAGTTCCGCCCCCACCCATGCGCGACCATCAGATTGAACTGCCATTCCTCGTAAGGGACGAAGGGGCGATATTGCACGCTTGGTGTATTGACAGCGGACATCAGAGCGAGCGTGGATGGCCACGCAAAGACGGGGGTTTTCCCGTCGCAATCCGCAGGGTAAAAGCCGCGCATGAACGCACCTGTCAAACCGTCGAACCTGATCAAGGGCGCCACCGGCGACTGGGAAATGGTGATCGGGCTTGAAGTCCACGCCCAGGTCACGTCCAACGCAAAGCTGTTTTCGGGCGCCTCGACCGCCTTCGGCGGCGAGCCCAACAGCCACGTCTCGCTGGTCGATGCGGCGATGCCCGGCATGCTGCCGGTCATCAACGAGGAATGCGTCCGACAGGCGGTGCGCACCGGACTGGGGCTGAACGCGCAAATCAACCTGCGCTCGGTGTTCGACCGCAAGAACTATTTCTATCCCGACCTGCCGCAGGGCTATCAGATCAGCCAGTACAAGTCGCCGATCGTCGGCGAGGGCGAGATCGTGGTCGATCTGGCCGACGGCGCGAGCATCGCGGTCGGGATCGAGCGGCTGCACCTCGAACAGGACGCTGGCAAATCGCTGCACGACCAGCACGCCGACATGAGCGCGATCGATCTGAACCGCTCCGGCGTGGCGCTGATGGAAATCGTCTCCAAGCCCGATCTGCGATCGTCGGAACAGGCCAAGGCCTACGTGACGAAACTGCGGACGATCCTGCGTTATCTCGGCACCTGCGACGGCGACATGGAGAAGGGCAGCCTGCGCGCCGACGTCAACGTTTCGGTGCGCCGGCCCGGCGCGGCTCTCGGTACCCGCTGCGAGATCAAGAACGTCAATTCCATCCGCTTCATCGGTCAGGCGATCGAACATGAGGCGCGGCGTCAGATCGGCATTCTCGAGGACGGCGGCAGCATCGATCAGGAAACCCGCTTGTTCGATCCGGACAAAGGCGAGACCCGCGCGATGCGCTCCAAGGAAGAGGCGCACGACTACCGCTATTTTCCAGACCCCGACCTGCTGCCGCTGGAATTCTCGCAAGGTTTCGTCGAGGCGCTGAAGGCCGACCTGCCGGAATTGCCTGACCAGAAGAAGACTCGCTTTATCGGTGACTTCGGCCTGACGCCATATGATGCGGCCGTGCTGGTCGGCGAGCATGAGAGCGCCAACTTCTACGAGGCGGTGCTGGCAGGGCTTGCGAACGGGCGCCGCGACGGAAAGCTCGCCGCCAACTGGGTGATCAACGAACTGTTCGGACGGCTCAACAAGGAGAGCCGGGGCATCGCTGCGTCGCCGGTATCGGCGTCCCAGCTCGCCGCGATCGTCGACCTGATCGGCGAGGAAACCATCTCCGGCAAGATCGCCAAGGATCTGTTCGAGATCGTCTGGACCGAGGGCGGCGACCCGCGAACGTTGGTCGAAGCGCGCGGAATGAAGCAGGTCACCGACATGGGCGCGATCGAGAAGGCGGTCGACGACATCGTCGCCGCCAACCCGGACAAGGCCGCGCAGGTCCGCGCCAAGCCGCAGATGATCGGCTGGTTCGTTGGTCAGGTGATGAAGGCGTCCGGCGGCAAGGCCAACCCGCAAGCCGTGAACGATCTGCTCAAGACCAAGCTCGGTCTGTAACCGTCTTCGGCGATCTCCAACCAGCGCTTCAACTCCGCGTGCGTTTGCATTCGGCTCATGCTGTCGGCATCGGCGCGACTAAGCGCTTGCATGGCTGGCATGGCGCGTGGCCCGAGTTGTCCGAAGGATGCTGCGCGGAAGCGCGGACTAGACATCGGCCGACGCCACGGTCTGTCTGCTTGTTGAAATTGCGGTCGCGTGTGAGTGCGCCGGGCGCGCCGGCGACACTCGGCAACAGGGTCGCGATCGCTGGATCAATTTTGCGAATCGGATTTTACGATTCGCAAAAGGCGCACCCTCGCGAGCGCCGAACGGCAACTTCCAAGGTTATCGTGAAAATATTTTTATTGCCAAAAGCTTCGACTCGGAGTCCGCGCCGTAACGGTTTTCACCGACACGGCGACTCGGTGCGATGCGTGCCGCGCGTCTGTCACCGATTTACGAAATGCAGGATACCTCTGCGGCACAGGCACTTTCTAAAACCTTGACAATCGTCGGTGCAGAATTTCCGCATGTTACTCGCATCGCCCATCAACGCATCCGCGCATTATCGCGAAACGCGCGGCCGTCGCACCGGTATCTTTGCATCAACACTTCCTTAAGCGGGACACTGTTTTTTTCAATATGTTGGTGTATTCGAAGAACGTGCATTTCGATTCCCGAGTGCACGCAGCGACTAAGCCATCTCACTAACCCCTGGAGGGCAACATGGCCAAGAAGGCGAAGAAGGCGAAGGCGAAGACAAAGAAGGTGAAGAAGGCGAAGAGCGCAGTGAAGAAGACTGCGAAGAAGACCCGCAAGGTTGCCAAGAAGAAGAAGTAAGCTCGCCTTGGAATCGCCGGCAGCTCGATGCCGGCGACGTCGCGGGAGCTGAAGAGAGTTTGTTTCCCAAGAGCAGACTTTCAATCCAGGCTCCGGTCGACGAGAGAGGGTGTCGGCGAGACATCAGGTCAAACGGTCGGATCGTCGGTTTCGGAATCCCCGCGACCACCGGTTCGGCAGAAGAACGCAGTGAGTTTCATCGGCGGTCTTCGTTCGATGCGGATTATCAATGTCCGCGATCCACCAGCGGCCTCGGCTGCGGTGAGAGTTGGTCCTGACGTGTTCACCGACGCCCTCGTCCTGCCGCCGGCGTGGCTTAGCCCCGGCGTGTTGTCGTTCCCTCATCAATGCGTCTGAGTTTTCGCAGAACGTGGGTCCTCGCAGAGACGCTGCGTGCGTTCACGGCATTGCCCGCTGTGCGATTCTGCGGCCGCGCGGCCCGATGCCGGCTGTGGCGATGGTTACCGGTTTGCCAAGCGTGACGGTAAATCGAATCGCGTGAAACCACGAAAGTCCCCGTCGAATAAGGACTTATTGAATCCGTGCCGATACCCCGCGCATGGGCCGTTCACGTTCGATTCATCGCGATGCTTAAACTGCTCTTCAAATTTTACCGCCATGGTCTGCGCGTCAGGACGGCACGCCGGCGAACGGCGGTCGGAACCGGCGGGGCGACAGCAGGTGGATGGGGCACGCTCGGAGCAGGGCGGCAGTAAAAAGGAACGCACAGATGTTTCAGGGGCAAGTCGACTTCGATACCGTGGTGCCGGTGGATGCCAACGCCATTCAGGATATTCTGTTCGAACGCGGCCTGTACTGGGCGAGCGGTCGGGCCGGCCTAGTCGATCTGGTGGCCGCGCATAAATGGTTCAATCTCGCGGCGCTCAAGGGCCACGGTGATGCGATCGCGATGCGCCGCGAGATTGCGGAACTGATGTCCGAGGCCGATATTGTCACGGCGCAACGCGATGCGCGGGCCTGGATGACAGTGCATTGATGCGGAGACGGATCGCACCGGTCAATCGCCTGGCGACTGAAACGCGGTGGCGCGTCATCTTTCCTTATTTGCCCTGAGCCAGGCCAGCGCGCCGTCCGCTGCGGCCCAACCGGCGGCGGCGCCGTGAACGTAGGCGACGGCCTCGTCTTTTCCGCCCCAACTGATGTATGCGGGAAGGCGGCGCGGCATCTTCCTGTCCCCGAGGAGCAGCGGTGCGACATGTTCATTGTCGCTCATTGCCTGCGACAGCGCCGCACGAGATTTCGCGGCATCGCCGTTTCGTCGAAATTCCAGCAATGCACGGGACCAACTCCAGGCGGCCGACCCGTCCTCGCTATAGCGCTCGATAAGCCCGGCAGCTTCGTGATCGCGCCCGAGCGTCAGCAGGCAATCGAGCAGCACATAGCGGATTCCCTGGTTGTCGTTCGGATTGAGATCGAGCATCGCCTGGAAGTGTATCACGGCTTCGTCCCGATGGCTCTTGTCCCATAACGCCTGGGCGAGACCGCGGCGCGCCCGCATGTAAGGCCGCGTTTCCAGAAGCCCCCAGAACTGGCCGACGTCCTCCTGAAAGGATGCCTTCCCCAGCACCTTCTCACCAGCCTCCACGCCCTGGCGGTAAAGATCGATCGCTTCGTCGGGGTTTTGCGCCGCTTCCTGAGCCAGCAGCACATAGGCGTCGGCGCACAGCGGCGATGTCTTCAGCGCCTTCTTCGCCAACGCGATTCGTCGCCGCCGGTCGCTGGCTTCCCACGCATCGTACATGATGTCCTGAGCGGCATCGACGGCATCGTCTTGCTGCGTGCCGCCGAGCATGGCCGCGAGAGCTTCGACGGATCGAAGGTCGAGCGCAGATCCTTGAGGAGACGACGGGTCGGTCTGTTGTCTGGTGCGTTTCTTCGGCTTTTGCATGAGACGCCCCGTGAATGGTGCAATTCAAGCCATGCCGGCAAACGACGAGCGTATCAAAGCAAAGTGATGAATTGCAGGCGCGACGCTGCGGAATGGCGGAGCCGGAGGGATTCGAACCCTCGATAGGGCTTTACAACCCTATAACGGTTTAGCAAACCGCCGCCTTCAGCCACTCGGCCACAGCTCCGTTGCTGCCCGATATGCCCGACACGCTCGCCAGCCGCAAGCGCCTGATCGCGAGATACAGGGGTCGCGCGCCAAAATCGTCGGCGCCACCTGATGCGGGCTGGTTATATGTCGATGACTTTCGACGATGTCCGCATCGGTTTGGAGCTTGGTACGGCGTCAAAAGCAGGGCCGAACGCCTGTCGAATCAGGCTGTGCGATGCTCTCGATGATTCGCCACGATGGAGCGTCCTCACATGCGCTCATCCTTTGAGACGGCGGGGCGGTCATTTGTAGAGCGACGAAGGGTTGTTCTAAAAATCATTATAAAACAATAGCTTGATCGATGATTTGTGGCGGCGAACGCGTGCCATTTGTGCAACACACGGCTGAAAACGGCTAGACCCGTTCTATTCTGAGACGTTCCTTCATTGCGTGTGCACAACGGTTCGGTAATTGTGATCGCACGACGGAGGGGGGGCATCCCGAGGTCGTCCCGTTTTAGGTGGTTCGCTGTTTTTGGGTGGTTCGCTTGAGTCCCTCGCGTTGAGCGGGAGTGTCCGACAGGCGCGAACGGCTGAGCGGTTAGTCAGGGACTGAGGGAACGTTTCTTCGAGTGCTTGTGCACAGCGGATCCGGAACCTGCCCTACAGAGCAACTTGGAGGTTGAAATGAACTTGATGAAGAGCCTTTTCCTCGGCTCGGCGGCGGGTTTGGTCGCGATGACCGGGGCGCAGGCTGCCGATCTTCCGTTGAAGGCCAAGGCGGTCGAATACGTGAAGGTCTGCTCCCTGTACGGCGCGGGCTTCTATTACATCCCCGGCACCGACACCTGCCTTAAGCTCGGCGGCTATATGCGTGCCGACATGGGCATCAATACGAACTCGGTCTTCAGCGGCAACACCTCGGGTCTGGGCGGCGCGCGGAACCGTCTCAGCAACGATTTCACCTGGCGGGCGCGCGCGAACCTGAACCTCGATACCCGCACGGCCACCGAATACGGCGTGGTCCGCACCTATTTCGATGCGAACTACACGTGGACCTCGGGCGGTTACGGCGGTGCGGGCGGTGGTGCGACTGCGTATGACTCAGCTGTGAACGGTGGCGTCTCCAACGGCCAGCTTGGCCTGAACTTCGCCTTCATCCAGTTCGCCGGCTTCACGATGGGTAAAGCCGTCTCGCTGTTTAGTACGCCTTGGGGAGCCTATCCGGGCAACATCTACGACGGTCTCGTCGGTGGCGGCGGTACGACCTCGCAGGGCGTGAACCAGTTCGCCTATACCGCAGAGTTCGGCAATGGCGTGTCGGCCTCGGTCGGCGTGCAGGATCCGAGCGCATATTACCAGACTGGCATTTTCAACCTCGGGGCACCGATCACCAACACCTTCGGCACTGCCAACTTTGGCTACGGCGCCAGCGCCTACGGTGGAACCCGCGCTCCGGACGTCGTCGGCCAGATCCGCGTCGATCAGGCCTGGGGCCTGTTCCAGGTGTCGGCTGCGGCCCACAACAACAATCCCGCTTACTACGGTGCCACCCAAGATACTCGCGGTCCCGGAGACAAGTGGGGTTGGGCCGGTCAGGTCGGACTCCAGATCAAGAACATCCCGACCGGACCGGGTGACACGATCAACGTGTCGGGCGTCTACACCAAGGGCGCGAGCGGTTACAACTTCCAGGAACTGGCCAGCCCGGCGGCCGGTGCGACGATCTATTCCGGTGTGAACAGCGTTGGATACGGCTTCGCGCCGGATTCGGTGTATGGTGCCAGCCCGGGCCAGCTTCAATTGGTCCAGACTTGGGGCGTGCGCGGCGCTTTCAACCACAATTGGAACGCGTACTGGAGCAGTTCGGTTTTCGGGGCTTACGCAGCGGTTAGCTACACCGGCGCGGCGAAGACTGCGATGTGTGCCGGGATGACTGCTTCTCCTTTTGGTGTAGGCATCACAACCTGCAACCCGGACTACAACATCGGGCAGGTTGGTGCGAACCTCCGCTGGACGCCGGTCAGGAACCTGACCTTCACGGCGGAAGGTCTCTACACCATGCTGGATCAGAAGTACGCCGGTACGGCGCATTTTGCTAACAACAACACCGCCGCTGCCAAGCTGGCGGGTGACTATGCCCTGAAGGACCAGAATACCTGGACCGTCATGCTCCGCGCGCAGCGCACCTGGTAATACAGGTCGTCTGACGATCTGAACGAACCCCCGGCGGGAAACTGCCGGGGGTTTTGTTTTGCCGGCGAGGCAGAGATTGTGACGCAATCCCGGTAACTCGCGCCCGGCGGTGATACCAAACGACGACCGCGACTAGGCATTTCAGGTTTTGACAGAAACGCATTCATTCAAGCGTCATTGCGAGCGGCGCGAAGCAATCCAGTTCTTTCTTCGGAACTTTCTGGATTGCTTCGGCGCGAGACGCCTCGCAATGACGGCAATCTGATTCCGTTTAAGTATGAATGGCTCTAGATACGTTAATGGGTCGGGATTTGGCGAGCAGTTGGGCGGCTGTCCCCAACTCGCGTAGCCCGGAATCCCCTTTGTTCAACCCGAGTCTTGAGGCGTGTGAAGATCGCCGTTCAACCGCGAGCTCGGCATCGGGAGTTAGGTCATGGCTCCGCCGACGAACGTGTCCGATGAACTGCCGCGGGGCGTCTTGTCGGGCCGCAAGAGTACTCTGTTAACCATCTTCTGAGATTCTTCGAGTGCTTGCGTAGAGCGAATCCGCAGCCTGCGCGCTACAGAGCAACTTGGAAGTCTAAGATGAAACCGATGAAGAGCCTTTTCCTCGGCGCGGCGGCGGGTCTCGTCGTCATGAGCGGGGCACAGGCTGCCGATCTGCCGTTGAAAGCCAAGGCGGTCGAATATGTGAAGGTTTGCTCCCTGTACGGCGCGGGCTTCTATTACATCCCCGGCACCGACACCTGCATCAAGCTGGGCGGCTATGTCCGTGCCGACATGGGCGTTAACGCCAACCTGATGTTCGCCGGTAACACTGCGGGTGTTGCCGGTGCGCAGAACCGTTTAGGCAACGATTTCACCTGGCGGTCGCGTGCGGACCTAAACGTCGACACCCGCACTGCCACCGAATACGGCGTGGTCCGCACCTATTTCGAGACGGTCTTCAGCTGGACCTCGGGCGGTTACGTCAGCAACGGTGCCGGTTCGACTGTGTATGATGCGGCTTCGCCCGGAGCGACCGGCAGCGGCGCCGTCTCCGGCGGCCAGCTTGGCGTGTACTACGCCTTCATCCAGTTCGCCGGCTTCACGATGGGTAAGGCTGTCTCTCAGTTCAGCACTCCGTGGGGAAACTATCTGGGCAACAACATCTTCGACGGTCTGGTCGGCGGCGGCGGAGCGCTCACGGGCGTGAACCAGTTCACCTATACGGCAGAGTTCGGCAACGGCGTGTCGGGCTCGATCGCCGTTCAGGATCCGATCCAGTACTACCAGGCCGGTATTTTAAACCTCGGGGTAGCGCCGACCGCCACCTTCGGCACTGCCAACCTTGGTTACGGCTCGAATGATTACGGTGGGACCACCGTTCCTGATGTCGTGGCTCGACTCCGCGTCGATCAGGCCTGGGGCATGTTCCAGGCCTCGGTTGCGGCGCATAACAACAACCCGGCCTATTACGGTGCCACTCAAGATACCGGCGGTCCCGCAGACAAGTGGGGTTGGGCCGGTCAGCTCGCTTTGTCGATCAGGAACATCCCGACCGGATCGGGTGACACGATCGACATCCAGGGCGTCTACACCAATGGTGCGACCCGTTACAACATCCAGGACCTGGCCGGCGCAGCGGGTGTCAACACGATCTATACCGGCGTAACCGGCATTGGATATGGCTTTGCGCCGGATGCCGTGTTTGGCCCTGACGGCCAGCTTCAGCTGGTCTCGACCTGGGGTATGCGCGGCGCTTTCAACCACAACTGGAACCCGTACTGGGCCACTTCGGTTTTCGGCGCCTACGCATCGGTCAGGTATACCGGTGCGGCCAAGAGCCTGATGTGCGGCGTGGGCGGTACGGTACCTGCTATTCTTGGTGCGGGCGTCATCACCTGCAACCCGGACTACAACATTGGGCAGGTTGGCGCGAACCTCCGCTGGACTCCGGTCAAGAACCTGACCTTCACGACGGAAGCGCTCTATACCATGCTGGATCAGAAGTACGCCGGCGTGGCGACTCTTCCCGCCAACAACTTTGGCAAGCCGGCGGGTAATTATACCCTGAAGGATCAGGACACCTGGACCGTCATGGTCCGCGCGCAACGCACCTGGTAATACCCGTTTCGCCTGATGACATCCCAAGAGAACCCCGGCAGGAAATTGCCGGGGTTTTGTTCTGCCGGGAGGGGAGGGCTTCTCGTCGGTCGTCGTCTTTGTCTCGGCCCTGCCGGAAGCAACGACGGGATTTTTTTTAGCAAATTGCCGTGATACCGAAGGCGACGGTGGTCGATTCCGTGCTTTCACAATATAAGTGCGAAGACAAAGCGAGGTCTCAATGGATAGCAACGAAATGCGGATGGTCAAACAGAGGGCGGCCCGCAGGGTTTTGCTGGCGGCCGCGTGCACCGGTTTTGTGGTCTCGTCGTTCCTTGTTCTGGCTCCGTCAGCCGCGCAGGCTTGGGATTATCCGTATTGCATCAAGGGCGACTACTACCAAAGTGGTACCGGGGATTGCAGTTTCGATACCTACCAGCAATGCCTCGCGACAGCCTCTGGCCGCCGCGCGTATTGCGACGCGAATCCGTTCTATCGTTTCGAGGAAGACGATTCCGGCGCATACCCCGATGTTCACCGAAGGAAGCGTCGCCGATAGGAACTTGTTTTTAGCTTCCTGTCGTCCTTGCGAACGCAGGGACCCAACACCCCTGGTACCCATCCTCGGGTCAAGCCTGAGGACATGCTTCGCTCGAGAACGCTCTGTGCACTTCCTGCGCTATTGGATGGAGCCGCGGTGCAGGTCCGCCTCGATCTGCAACTTCGAGCCGCCGCCGAAGCGGGCGCGATAGACCTGCAGGTTCTCCATGATGCGCTGTACGTAGTTGCGCGTCTCCGAGAACGGGATCAGCTCGACCCAATCCACCGCATCGACCCCGGGATCGCGCGGATCGCCGTAGCGCGCGATCCATTTCCTGACGCTGCCGCGTCCGGCATTGTAGGCGGCGAAGGTCATGATGTAGGAGCCGCGATAGTCTTCGAGCAGACCTCCGAGCTCCGCTGCGCCGAGCGCGGCGTTATAGGCGGGCTCGTTTTTCAGGCGATGAAGGTCGAAGCTGGCGCCGTATTTTTTGCAGACATATTTTCCAGCATCCGGCGTCACCTGCATCAGCCCGTAGGCGTGGGCCGGCGACACCACAGACGGATTGAACGCGCTTTCCTGCCGCGCGATCGCATAGACGACGCTGCGCTCGACATCCGGCCCGATCGAACGGAAAGGAGGAATTCCGCTGACCGGATAGGCATAGAAATCGAACGGCAGTCCGCGATTGAGCGCGGCCTTGCCGGCTAGCAGCATACCCCGTGCGTCGCCGTGACGCGCGGCGAGTTCGCCCAGACCCAGCACCGCATCGGGGTCGCCGTTTTCGCCTATATCGGCAAAGATCGGGATCGCGAAGTCGCCTTTGCCGATCGCATAAAGAAGCTGGACGGCGCGCACGATCTCCAGCCGTTCGACGCCGCGCGACCGGCTGCCGGGGATGCTGCGCAATTCGATCTGCGGCAGTCCGAGCTTCGCGCGCGCGAGCTGGCCGTAATAGCTGGTGGACTGTTCGGCGGCCGCGGCATAGGCGTGACGGGCCTCCTGAACGCGGCCTGCCGCCTCGGCGGCGCGACCTTGCCAGTAGCCGGCCCGCGCCAGAGCGGTCGGGTTGACGCTGCCGACGCCGATGCGGGCGAAATGCCGGGTGGCGGTGTTGGGGTCCTTCAGGAAACGCAGGGCGATCCAGCCGGCGGTGAACTCCTGCTCGGTCTTGTAGATATCCCGCGCGGGGAGCGCCGCATCGCGCGCGATGAGATACGCGGTGCGGTACTCGCCGATGTCGATCATCTTGCGCGCAAGCAGCCGTCGCTCGATCCACCATTCATCCACATTGTAAAGCCGGTTGGGATCCCGCGGCGCGTTCAGCATCAGCCGCGCGGCTTCCGCGAACTTCTCCTCGCGGCGCAAAAGCTGAATGCGGGCGAAGATATAGCCGGGGTCGCCGTGCAGCTCGCGCGGTACCTTGTCGAGCAGCGAGTGCAGGCTGGAGGATTTGCGGTCGGCGGCAATCCGTGCCCTGGCGAGGGCGACCTCGGCGTTTCCGAGCCGCTTCGCCGCGCGTAGCGCCGCATCGCGCTCGTTGCCGTAAAGCAGATAATCCATCCGGGCTTTCTGATCGCCCGGCGCCAGCAGCGCCCCGAACTCCTCCAGCGCCATCCTCTCGACCGCTTCCGACATGGAGTCGGTCCGCCAGGCCTCGCGGACCAGATGTGCGGCCCTGGCGCGGTCGCCGCGCGCGAGCAGCGCGCGCGCCAGTGCGAACCGTCCCTTCGCCGACAGCGGCCGTTCGTTTTCGAACCAGGCCAGCACGGCGGCATCGTCGCGATGGTCGTCCCATAGTGCAGCCTCCGCGCGTTTGCGCAGGAACGTCTGCGAGGGCCAGCTCGGATTGGCGGCGATGAAGGCGCGGTAGCGCTCGGTCGGCGCGCCATTGTCGTTGCTGCGCAGGATGATCCACTCGGCGAGCTTGCGCGCTACCGGATCTGTCATGCTGGCTTCGACCTGCGTGGCATCGGACTGCCTGTTCTTGCGGGTCAGGTCGATGACGTTCGCAAGCGCATCGAGATCGGCGCGCGACGTCGATGACGTCGCGGCCATCGCGGCTCTCGGAACGGGCTGGCGTTTCGACGGCGGCGGGAGCACGGCGTGCTGGCGTGTGGCCGGTTGAATTGCCGGAGCTACGGTGGCCTTGGCTTTGTTTTTGTCCGGGGCTGAGATCTTGCGGTGCGCCGGGGTCGGGATCTTGCCATGCGTATGGCCGGTGACCGTCTTCGGAACGACGTGACGTGAAATCGGTCGCGGCTTCGGTGCTGGAGCCTTGGCGGCTTTCTCGGCATCCGCGGCTCCGGCCCAGAGTCCGGCCGCCAGCACTAGGCTCGCTCCCAAAGCCGTCGTTCGCAACCTTGATGCGTGGGCAAGCAATGTCACGGCAATCCCTCTCGGCGAATTAGGCAGACCCCCAAAATCCCCTTACTATTTCATTAAATATGTGGACAAAGCACTAAAATCCGGGCGCCGGGATTGTGTGCGCTCCGACCACGGCAAAATCGCGGCTGCCGCTCCGGGCGCAGACCTTTCGTAGCAGCGTCAGACCCGATATGACTGATACGGCATCGAATTCGGCAGACGGCGATGCCGCGCAACGTGTTGGAGCGGATCATGGCAAGCAAGACGAAGTTCCGGGGATCGTACACCGCCCTGGTGACGCCGTTCAAGAACGGCTCCGTCGATGAGGCCGCCTTCCGCAGCCTCGTGAGTTGGCAGATCGGCGAGGGCGTCCACGGACTGGTGCCGGTCGGAACAACCGGCGAGAGCCCGACGCTGAGCCACGACGAGCACCGCAAGGTGGTGGAATGGTGCATCGATGAGGCGAGGGGCCGGGTCCCGGTGATTGCGGGCGCGGGCTCGAATTCGACCCGCGAGGCGGTCGATCTGGCCGTTCATGCCGAGAAAGCGGGCGCGGACGCGGTGCTGGTAGTGACGCCGTACTACAACAAGCCGACGCAGGAAGGCATGTACCATCACTTCAAGACGGTGAACGACGCGATCGGCATCCCGATCATCATCTATAACATTCCGTCGCGCTCGGTCGTCGATCTCTCCGTGGAAACGATGGCGCGGCTATTCGAGTTGAAGAACATCGCCGGCGTCAAGGATGCCACCGCCAATGTGGCGCGGGTCTCTCTGCAGCGCCATGCGATGGGGCCGGACTTCATCCAGTTGTCGGGCGAGGACATGACGGCGCTCGCTTTTATGGCGGCTGGCGGACACGGCTGCGTCTCGGTGGTCGCCAATGTGGCGCCAAAACTGTGCGCGAGCCTGATGTCCGCGGTGCTGAAGGGCGACTATGCCACCGGACTCGCGATTCAGGATCGGCTGGTGCCGCTGCACGCCGCCATTTTCAAGGAGCCGGGCCTCGCCGGCGCCAAGCACGGTCTCAAGCTGCTCGGCCGGCTTGATGAGGTCGTGCGCCTGCCGCTGCTGCCGGTGACGCCGCCGACCGGAAAGGTCATTCGCGACGCCATGGTGCATGCGGGTTTGCTTAACTGAACTCCGGTCCCGCATCGGGACTGGATTGCCGTCGCCGCGCGCAAAAGTGAAAGACCGAGGGAGAAATTACGATGCTCAAGGAATTTCGTGAATTTGCGATGAAGGGCAATGTCGTCGATCTCGCGGTCGCCGTCATCATCGGCGCCGCGTTCGGGGCCATCGTCTCCTCGATGGTGGCCGACGTCATTATGCCGATCATTGGCGCTGTCACCGGCGGCCTCGACTTTTCCAACTATTTCACCGGTCTTTCGAAGACCGTTACCGCGACCAACCTTGCGGACGCGAAAAAGCAGGGCGCGGTGCTGGCGTGGGGCAATTTCCTGACGCTGACGCTGAACTTCCTGATCGTGGCCTTCGTGCTGTTCATGGTGGTTCGCTTCATGAGCAAGCTGAAGCGCAAGGATGAGGCAGCACCCGCGGCGCCGCCGAAGCCGACCCGCGAGGAAGAACTGCTGACAGAAATCCGCGATCTCCTGAAAACGAAGAAATAGGCGCAACGCCGCCGGATCGGGCGTCGTCGCCTTCCTCGAAAGGCGCCGCCCGGAGGTTTCAGATATGGCCGAGAAGAACGAGCGCGCGATCAAGGTCGTCGCTGAAAACCGCAAGGCGCGGTTCAACTATGCGATCGAGGATACCGTCGAGGCCGGCATTGCGCTGACCGGAACCGAGGTCAAGTCGGTCCGCAACGGCAAGACCACGATTGCCGAATCCTACGCCGATTCGAAAAACGGCGAGATCTGGCTGATCAATGCCAACATCCCCGAATACCTGCAAGCCAACCGCTTCAATCACGAGCCGAAGCGGCCGCGCAAGCTGCTGCTGCACAGGAAGCAGATCAACAAGCTGCTGGGCGCGGTCGATCGCGAGGGCATGACGCTGATTCCGCTCAAGCTCTATTTCAACGAACGCGGACGGGCCAAGCTGCTGCTGGCGGTCGCCAAGGGCAAGAAGCTGCACGACAAGCGCGAGAGCGAGAAGAAGCGCGACTGGGGCCGCGAGAAAGGCCGGTTGCTGCGGGCGAGGGGATGAGAGAGCCCGTTATTGCTGCGATCCGGTTGTTGGCACCGTCGACACTCCCGGGTTGCTTTCGTGGATAACCGTTGGGCGACGTCGCCCGCCACGGCCGGTTCGGCTCCGGCCGTTAAACTTTGAACGATCGGTTCAAGGCAATTTCAGGTTTGAGGTGGTTTGCTCCGGCCATGCGGATCAAACAGAAGCGCGCCATTCGGCGCATGCGCCGCCGGTATCAACGGGCGTGGCTCGTGCTCGACTCCGTCGAGGGCAGATCGGAGTGCCAGGTGATGGACATCTCCAACGATGGCGCGCGCCTGGTGATCGCTTCCGGCCTGACCCTGCCAAAGCGTTTCGGTATCGCGCTGGTTCCGAATTCTCCACCGAGGGAATGCGAACGAATCTGGCGATACGGCGAGATGATGGGTATCCGCTTCACGGCAGCGAGGTAGATTTCAGCGTTGCGCTAGAGTCTGGTTCGACTGCGTTAAATCAGACTCTAGCGCTATCCTTTTGATTGAGCATGATCTTATCCGAAAACCGGTTTCCATTTTTCGGGATCATGCTCCAGGTCGGCGCGCACCTGCGCGAACACACTCTCGAACATTTCGGGCGTCAGGACGCGGGTGTTGGTGTTGTAGCGGGAGCAGTGATAGCTGTCGTAGAGCCTGACCGCACCGGCACGATGCACGGCACCGTGCGCGAAGGGGGCGGCTTTGGCGCGCAGGCCGAGTGCCTTCACCACGGAATCGTGAGCGATGCGGCCGAGCGCGACAATCGCCCGCAGCTTTGGCATCGCCGCCAGCGTGGCGCTCAGAAACGCGCGGCAGGTGTTGATCTCGGCCGGCAGCGGCTTGTTTTGCGGCGGCACACAGCGCACCGCATTGCTGATGCGGCAATCGACCAGGGTGAGGCCGTCATCCACGCGAGCCTGGTAATGTCCTGCGGCAAAGCCGTACTTGAGCAGCGTGGCGTAAAGCAGGTCGCCTGCGTAATCGCCGGTAAACGGCCGACCGGTGCGGTTGGCCCCTTGCACGCCCGGCGCCAGGCCGACGATCAGCAAGGCCGCATCGGGGTCGCCGAAAGAGGGGACGGGGGCGTTGAACCAGTCCGGTTCGCGTGCCCGCACCGACAGGCGATAATCGACCAGCCGCGGACAAAGCGGGCAATCGCGGCCGGGTTCTGTGCTGGCGGTGTTTGCGCCGGACAGAGCGGGCTCGGCGCGCGACTGCGTATCAGTCCTCGAAGTCGTCGTCATCGTGCCGAGGCGCCACGGTGGTAGCCCGCTGCAGGAACTGCGGCGCATGGTGGCGCGGCGCCGAACGCTCCGACGGGTCGCGGCCGAGTTTCGGTTGCAACTCGACGAGATCGGTGAAGACGTCTGCCTGGCGGCGCAGTTCATCGGCGATCATCGGCGGTTGGCTTGAGATCGTGGAAACAACGGTCACGCGAACGCCGCGGCGCTGCACCGCTTCGACCAGGGAGCGGAAATCGCCGTCGCCCGAGAACAGCACGATCTGGTCGACGTGTTCGGCAAGCTCCATGGCATCGACCGCGAGTTCGATGTCCATGTTGCCCTTGACCTTGCGGCGGCCGCTGGCGTCGACGAATTCCTTGGTGGCCTTGGTGACGACCGTGTAGCCGTTGTAGTCGAGCCAGTCGATCAGTGGCCGGATCGACGAGTATTCCTGATCCTCGATGATCGCGGTGTAATAGAAGGCACGGACAAGCGTGCCCCGCGACTGAAATTCCTTCAGGAGGCGCTTGTAGTCGATGTCGAAGCCGAGCGTCTTGGCGGTTGCGTAGAGATTGGCGCCATCGATAAAGAGCGCGATCTTGTTGGAGGCAGATGACATCAAGCGTTCTCGTGATTGTTGTTGGCGCTATTGTCGGGCCATCCACGCGTTCAAATGATGCAAATCGCGTCTTGCGGATCGAACTGAAGCAAACAATAGCGCAATGAGGTGAGGCAGAAGCAGCGTAGGGGATAAGGATGCAATGAAGCGAATTCTTGTCCGACTGGGACTTATTCAGCTTCTCTGAACGCCGGCCTTCTGGCTCCTGTATTGGGTACCAGAGACTGGCCTTTGCGCCAAATACTAAATTCCCTGTTGCGAAACCCGCAAACCCACTATACCTAGCGGACACATCTAACAGTTTCGGCCCCCTTAACGGAGCGACAGGCAATGGCGCGCGTCACCGTGGAAGATTGCATTGACAAGGTCGACAACCGGTTTGACCTGGTTCTTTTGGCCGCGCATCGTGCGCGGATGATTTCGTCGGGTTCGCAACTTACGATTGATCGCGATAACGACAAAAACCCGGTGGTTTCGCTCCGCGAGATTGCCGAGCAAACCATCTCCCCCGAAGATATGCGCGAAGAGCTGGTTCATTCCTTGCAGAAGTTTGTCGAGGTCGACGAGCCCGAGCCCGACACGGTGCCCTTGATCGGCTCGGCCGGGGCGAGCGTCGATGCTGACGACACCGAGGTCGCCGTTGAGCGTATGACAGAGGAAGAGTTGCTGAAGGGTCTGGAGGGGCTCGCACCTCGCGAGGAGCAGCCCGAAGAGGACGAATGAACGCTCGCTGCCACCGTGACGTTTGCAAGCCCGGGCCCTGGTCCGGGCTTTTGCGTTCAAGGAGCGGTAAGGAGTAGAAGCAGAACGAGTGATTGCGAGGGCGGCGCTGGCCGTTCGGCTGGGCCTCTTGCTCCGGTAACCAAAATCTCGTGCGCCTGAAGATCGAATTCGACTTTCGGCCGGAACAATCTAGGATAGATATTGGGGGGTGAGCGGACGGTTTCCGTGCGATGAAGGCACTGAGTTCTATAGCGAGTTGGCCTCGCAGAAGGCAGCAGATGCAGACCGCGACCAATTCGGTCGGGGAGGCTCCGACGCCGGCCGCCCCGGCCCCGGCCAGGCCGCCGCGCCCGCGCATGATGCGCCAGTACGATCTGGTCGAGCGCGTTCGCTCCTACAACCCGGACACCAACGAGGATTTGCTGAATCGGGCCTACGTCTATGCCATGAAGGCCCACGGCGAGCAGATACGGGCGTCGGGCGATCCCTATTTTTCCCATCCGCTCGAGGTCGCGGCCATCCTGACCGGCCTCAAGCTCGACGATGCCACCATCGTCGCGGCGCTGCTGCACGATACCATCGAGGATACCGAGGCCACCCGAGCCGAGATCGACAACATGTTCGGTCACGAGATCGGTACGTTGGTCGAGGGCCTGACCAAGCTCAAACGGCTGGAACTGGTCTCGCGCGAGGCCAAGCAGGCCGAAAACCTGCGCAAGCTGCTGCTGGCGATCGCCGAAGATGTCCGCGTGCTGCTGATCAAGCTTGCCGACCGGCTGCACAACATGCGCACCCTGGAATTCGTGCCGCCGGCGTCGCGCCAGCGCATCGCCGAGGAGACTCTCGACATTTATGCCCCGCTGGCTGGCCGCATGGGCATGCAGGAGATGCGCGAGGAGCTTGAGGATCTGGCGTTCCACACCCTCGATCCGGAAGCCCATGCGGTGGTTTCGCAGCGGCTCGACGCGTTGGCCGAGCGCAACCGAAACCTGATCGGCGAGATCGAGAACCAGCTCACGACCAGTCTCGCGAACAAGGGCATCACCGCGCACGTGAATGGCCGTCGCAAGCAGCCGTTTTCGATCTGGACCAAGATGGAACGAAAATCGGTCGGCTTCGAGCAGCTTTCGGATATTTTTGGATTTCGCGTCGTGATGCCCGATGTCGGAGCCTGCTATCGTGCGCTCGGCGTGGTCCACACGACGTGGCCGGTCGTGCCCGGGCGCTTCAAGGACTACATTTCGACGCCGAAGCAGAACGACTATCGCTCGATCCACACCACCGTGATCGGACCGGGCAACCAGCGTGTCGAACTGCAACTGCGCACCGGGGAGATGGACCGCATCGCCGAATTCGGCATCGCCGCACATGCTTTTTACAAGGATGGGGCGGGTTCGCCGACCGAACTGCTCAACCGCGAATCCAATGCCTTTGCGTGGCTGCGCCACACCATCGAAATGCTGTCGGAGAGCGTCAATCCGGAGGAATTCCTTGAGCACACCAAGCTCGAGTTGTTTCACGACCAGGTGTTCTGCTTCACTCCGAAGGGAAAGCTGATCGCGCTGCCGCGGCACGCCAATGTCATCGACTTTGCCTATGCGGTGCATACGGATGTCGGCAACAGTACGGTGGGTTGCAAGATCAACGGCAAGTTCGCGCCGCTGTCGTCGCAATTGCAGAACGGTGATGAGGTCGAGGTCCTGACGTCGCTCGCCCAGTCCGCGCCGCCATCGGCCTGGGAATCGCTTGCGGTCACGGGCAAGGCGCGGGCCGCGATCCGGCGCGCCACCCGGGCCGCCGTGCGCGGTCAGTATGTCAGCCTTGGCCGGCGGATCGTGGAGCGCCTGTTCACTCGCGTGAAAATCGAATACGCCGACGACAAGCTCACCGGCGCGTTGCCACGGCTGGCGCGCGCCACGATCGAGGATGTGATGGCTTCGGTGGGTCGCGGGGAAATGCGCGCCTCCGATGTCGCGCGCGCGATGTACCCGGACTACAAGGAGGAGCGGGTGGGCGGCGCCGGCGCCAAGAAGAGCCTGGCCGCGAAGCTCAAATTGAAATCGGCGCCGGATCCCGCTCGTGGCCCGTCGGTAATCCCGATCGGCGGCATCAATTCGAATTTGCCGATCAAGTTCGCGCCCAATGGCGGTGCGGTACCGGGCGACCGCATCGTCGGCATCATCACGCCGGGCGAGGGGATCACGATCTATCCGATCCAGTCGCCGGCGCTGACGGATTTCGAGGAAGAGCCGGAGCGCTGGCTCGACGTTCGCTGGGATGTCGACGACACCACGCCGCAGCGGTTTCCGGCGCGCATCGTTGTGGATAGCCTCAACGAGCCCGGCAGCCTCGCGCAGGTCGCGACCGTGATCGCCGAGCACGACGGCAATATCGACAATATCAGCATGACCAGGCGTTCGCCCGACTTCACCGAAATGACCATCGATCTCGAGGTCTACGATCTCAAGCATCTCAGTGCTATCATCGCCCAGTTGCGTGCCAAGGACGTCGTGGCGCGCGTCGAGCGGGTCAATGGCTAGACAATGAACATGAGAGAGATTGAGCGCGTTTTTACTGTCGCGATGCTAAGCTAAATGCGGGCTGAGCTAAATTAAGAGTCCCACCGATGTTGAATTCTCCTTCCATACGCCTCGGAGTTAATGTTGATCACGTCGCCACTGTGCGCAACGCGCGCGGCGGCGATCGGCCGGATGTGGTGCGGATCGCGCTAGCGGCGATCGCGGCCGGCGCCGACGGCATCACCGCGCATCTGCGCGAGGATCGGCGCCATATTCGCGATACCGACATGGCGCGGCTGAAGGCTGAAATTGCAAAACCTCTCAATTTCGAGATGGCGGCGACGGCCGAGATGCAACGGATCGCGCTGGCCACCAAACCGCATGCGGTTTGTCTGGTCCCGGAGCGGCGGGAGGAGCTCACCACCGAAGGCGGCCTCGATGTGGTCGGCCAATACAATGCGCTGGCGCCTTTCATCGCGAAACTGAACGATGCCGGTATCCGGGTCTCACTGTTCATTTCCGCCGATGCCCGCCAGATCGAGATGGCGACGAAACTGCGTGCGCCGGCGATCGAGATTCACACCGGCGGCTGGTGCGATGCCGTCGTCGATGGTCACAGGGAGAAGGCGGACCTCGAATGGCGCCGTATTGTCGAAGGCGTCGCGCTGGCCAGGTCGGCTGGCCTTGAGGTTCACGCCGGGCATGGACTCGATTATGACACGGCGGAAACGATCGCGGCGCTGCCTGAGATCGCTGAGCTCAACATCGGTTACTTCATGATCGGCGAGGCGTTGCTCGTCGGGATCGCCGAGACCGTTCGCACCATGCGCGCTGCCATGGATCGCGGACGCGCCATCCTGAAGACGCGTATGGCATGATCATCGGCGTCGGCTCCGACCTGATCGATATCCGCCGGGTGGCGAAGGTCATCGAGCGTCACGGCGACCGGTTCCTCAATCGCATCTTCACGGACGCCGAGCGGGCGAAGGCCGCGCGCCGCGCCAACAACGAGAAGATGGCGGTGGCGACCTACGCAAAGCGGTTTGCCGCGAAGGAAGCCTGCTCCAAGGCTCTCGGGACCGGAATCCGGCATGGCGTGTGGTGGCGGGACATGGGCGTCGTCAATATGCCGTCCGGGCGGCCCTCCATGATCCTCACGGGCGGGGCGCTGAGGCGGCTGCAAATGCTGACGCCGCAGGGTCTTGAGGTGCGGATAGACCTGAGCCTCACCGACGATTGGCCACTGGCGCAGGCCTTTGTCATAATTTCGGCCGTCACACCGGGCAACCTTTGATCGGCTGATTCCGATACAGTATCGTGTCGGAACTAAAATCAAAGCAATATCATAATGTTAGAAGGTTTCTGTAGCGCGGTTGATTGCGCAGCCGCAAACAACCGTCTAAAATGCCGCAGGATAGGGACACTTCGGGCCGGTGGTCCGACCAACATTCGCAAGTTTGCTTCATTCACTTCGGCGAGTCGGTCAAGCGAACTTCTGAATCTCAAACCACACCAGAAATCATAAAGTTTGCTAGTGTCCCTTGATTCCGAAGTTCGCATCAGGGGGGTGCTGCAAGGACATGCGAAGTTCGGAATCGGGGCATCAGGTGAATCAGCACGAAGGTTGCGCGCGGATTCGTCTCAACACCAGAATTGACTGCGTTTTGTGCGGAACGGACACGCTTCGCCTTGAACGCTTTGCCACCGCCCGGGCGGCGGCGACGGACATAGGGAAGCGATGGGCGTGACATCCGGAACCAAAACTGAAAGCGGCGTCGGCGAGACCATCCGTGTCGTCATCCATGCTCTCCTAATCGCGCTGGTGATCCGAACCTTCCTGTTCCAGCCGTTCAACATCCCCTCGGGATCGATGAAGGCGACGCTGCTGGTCGGTGACTACCTGTTCGTTTCGAAATACTCATATGGCTACAGTCGCTATTCCATCCCGTTCTCGCCGCCGCTGTTTTCGGGGCGTGTTTTCGGCTCCGAACCGAGTCGCGGCGATGTCGTGGTGTTTCGCCTGCCGAAGGACACCACCACCGACTACATCAAGCGGGTGATCGGGATGCCGGGCGACCGCATCCAGATGAAGGAGGGGCTGCTCTACATCAACGACACGCCGGTGCAGCGCGAACGGCTGCCGGATTTCGTCGGGGAAGACCCCTGCGGCTCCGATGCGACGGCGCGGGTCAAGCAATGGCGGGAAACGCTGCCGAACGGCGTCACCTACAAGACGCTCGATTGTGTCGACAACGGTTTCTACGACAATACCAACGTCTACGTCGTGCCGGCGGGCCATTTCTTCATGATGGGTGACAACCGCGACAACTCGACCGACAGCCGCGTGCTCTCCGCGGTCGGCTATGTGCCGTTCGAGAACCTGGTCGGACGGGCGCAGATGATCTTCTTCTCGATCGCGGAGGGCGGGCATGCCTGGGAGGTCTGGCGCTGGCCCACCGCGGTGCGGTGGAATCGCATATTCTCCTTTGTGCGATGATCGACGAATTGGCTGACATCAAGCCGGTCCCGGACTCGGACGCCGCGATCGTGCCGTCCGGCACGGAGCCGGCGGAGCCTGCGCCGAAGAAGAAGCGGGCCCGCACCAGCACCAAGGCGATCATGGCCGCGATCGAACAGCGGCTGGGCCACAAGTTCGCCGATATGTCGCTGCTGACCACGGCCTTCACCCATGTCTCGGCGCTGAAGTCGTCGCGCGGACGCAGCGACAGTTACCAGCGTCTCGAATTTCTCGGCGATCACGTGCTCGGTCTGGTGGTCTCCGACATGCTCTACCGCGCCTTTCCCAAGGCGGACGAGGGCGAACTGTCGAAGCGGCTCGCCGAACTCGTGCGCAAGGAGACCTGTATCGATGTCGCCAAATCGCTCGATCTGCAGGATGGCATCAAGCTCGGCGCGGTCGGCGCCGGCGCCGGCGCGCGGCTGCGCAGGTCCGTGCTCGGGGACATCTGCGAGGCGGTGATCGGCGCGGTCTATCTCGATGGCGGCTATGCGGCTGCTGCCGCCTTCGTCGAGCGCAACTGGCTTGAGCGAATGCGCAAGCCGGTGCGGCCGCTGCGCGATCCCAAGACCGTGCTGCAGGAGTGGGCGCAGGGCCAGGGCCTGCCGACGCCGGTTTACCGCGAAGTGGAGCGCACCGGGCCGCATCACGACCCGCGTTTCCGCGTCGCGGTGGAATTGCCGGGGCTGGAGGCCTCGGAGGGCATCGGCGGCAGCAAGCGCGCGGCGGAGAAGGCTGCGGCATCCGCCATGATCGCCCGTGAAGGTGTAAAGTGAGCGAGACCGGCGCGACTGCTGCCACGCGATGCGGTTTCGTTGCGTTGATCGGGGCGCCGAACGTCGGCAAGTCCACCCTGGTCAATGCGCTGGTCGGCTCGAAAGTCACCATCGTCTCGCGCAAGGTGCAGACCACCCGTGCGCTGATCCGCGGCATCGTCGTCGAGAACAATGCCCAGATCATTTTGGTCGATACGCCCGGCATCTTCGCGCCGAAGCGGCGGCTCGACCGCGCGATGGTTTCGACCGCGTGGAGCGGGGCCCACGACGCCGATCTCGTCTGCGCGCTACTCGACGCACGTGCGGGGGTCGATGACGAGGCCGACGTCATCCTGACGAAACTCGCAGGCGTTGCGCATCCGAAAATTCTGGTGCTGAACAAGATCGATCTCGTGCCCCGCGAAAAACTGCTGGCGCTGGCCAGCGCGGCCAACGGGCGCATGGCCTTCGAGGATACGTTCATGGTGTCGGCGCTGTCGGGTGACGGCGTCGATGATCTGCGCCGCGCGCTGGCCGAGCGCGTGCCGGAAGGGCCGTTTCACTACCCGGAAGACCAGATGTCGGACGCGCCGCTGCGTCATCTCGCTGCCGAAATCACCCGCGAGAAAATCTATCGCCATCTGCATCAGGAATTGCCGTATCAATCCACCGTCGAGACCGACACCTGGACCGAGCGCAACGACAAGTCGGTTCGCATCGAGCAGACCATCTTTGTGGAGCGCGACAGCCAGCGTAAGATCGTGCTGGGCAAGAATGGCGCGACCATCAAGGCGATCGGCGCCGACTCCCGCAAGGAGATCGGCGAGATCCTTGGCCAGCCGGTGCATCTGTTCCTGTTCGTGAAGGTGCGTGAGAACTGGGGCGACGACCCGAACCGTTATCGCGAAATGGGACTGGAATTTCCCAAAAAATAGGCCGGCGGACGCCATGACGATTCCGAGAAACGTGCTGTGGTTCGAGGTCCTGCTGTATCTGTCGCTGCTGATCGATACGTTGTCGGCTGCGTTCATCGAACGCCCGTCGACTGAAATCGACGAGACGGCTGCGGTGAGCGCCGATATGTTCGTCGTTGTCGTGTTGATGTTTTTCCTGCTTCTGGTCTGGCTCGCGGCACGACACAGGAAGAGCTGGGCGCGATGGATCCTGGTCGCTGCACTCGGGCTTTCCGCGCTTTCGCTGCTCGATTCATTGAGCAGCGGGTTGAGGCTGGCGTCGGTGGTCGACCTGTTTTCGACCGTTCTGGCCGGGGCCGGGATTTATTTGTCATTCACGGATGACGCGAAAGACTGGTTCAACTCCGTCTGATCGGATGGCTGCGAAACGCCGCGCGATATTATAAGCTGACGCGATGGAATGGACCGACGATGGCATCGTGCTCGGGGTGCGGCGGCATGGCGAATCCTCAGCCATCGTCGAACTGCTGACGCGCGGCCACGGCCGCCATCTCGGCCTTGTGCGCGGAGGGGCGGGATCGCGGATGCGCCCGCTGTTGCAGCCCGGAAATTCGGTCAGCGCGCTGTGGCGCGCGCGGCTCGACGAACATCTCGGCGCCTATGCGCTGGAAGGCACCCGGATGCGAGCCGCCAACCTGCTCGGTGCATCCCATGCGACCTATGGCGTGACCCACCTGGCGTCGCTGGCGCGGCTGTTGCCCGAGCGCGATCCGCATGACGGCATTTTCGAGAGGCTGGAACGGACGCTGGACGATTTCGACACGGCGGGCGAGGCGGCGATCCATCTGATCCGGTTCGAACTGGCGATGCTGACCGAACTCGGTTTCGGCCTCGATCTATCGACGTGTGTGGCGACTGGTACCACCACCGAACTGATCTACGTCTCACCGAAATCGGGCGGGGCGGTGTCGCGGCAGGCCGGCGAGCCGTGGCGCGACCGGCTGCTGCGGCTGCCACCGTTTCTGCGCGAGGCTGACGAAGAACAAAGCGGCTGGTCGGATCAGGACTTGCTGGATGGATTCGAACTGACAGGCCGGTTCCTGCTGCGCCACGTGCTGGAGCCGCGGGGGCAAGGACATTCTGATGCGCGCGCCGGGTTCATCAACGCAGTTGTGAAGCATCAGGCGCGGGCGAGCGCAGCGGCGATTTCCGGATAGGATACGATCCAAGCCGTCATGCCCCGCGGAGGCGGGGCATCCAGTAAAGCGTTACCTTCGCGATATTGATCCAATGTTGAGGCGTACTGGATCATCCGCCGGAGCCTGTCATCGGGCCGGCGAAGCCGGACCCGTTGGCGGATGGACCATCAGCTTGGCCGTGGATGGCGATACCGACCTGATTCGCGCCTTGTCGCCGCACTCCGCAGGCGTTAACCCCACGCCATGGGAAAGCGCTTGATTCCGGCGGAGCCGGCCGAAATTCACGACGTGCAGCTTCGGGATGCGCTGGAAGAGCGCTATCTCGCCTACGCGCTATCCACCATCATGCACCGCGCGCTGCCGGATGCCCGCGACGGCCTGAAGCCGGTACATCGGCGCATCCTTTACGGTATGCGGCTGCTACGGCTCGACCCCGGTTCGGCCTTCAAGAAGTCGGCCAAAATCGTCGGTGACGTCATGGGCTCGTTCCATCCCCACGGCGACCAGGCGATCTACGATGCCATGGTGCGGCTCGCGCAGGATTTCGCCTCGCGTTATCCGCTGGTCGACGGCCAGGGCAACTTCGGCAATATCGACGGCGATAATCCCGCCGCCTACCGCTACACCGAAGCGCGCATGACCGATGTCGCGCGGCTGCTGCTCGAAGGCATCGACGAGGATGCCGTCGAGTTTCGTCCCAACTACGACGGCCAGACCCGCGAGCCGGTGGTGCTGCCGGGCGGCTTTCCGAACCTGCTCGCCAACGGTGCGCAGGGTATTGCGGTCGGCATGGCCACCGCTATTCCGCCGCACAACGCCGCCGAACTCTGCGACGCCGCGCTGCATCTGATCGACAAGCCGGACGCGACGTCGAAATCGCTCCTGAGGTGGGTCAAGGGGCCGGACTTTCCAACCGGCGGCATCATCATCGACTCCAAGGAAAGTATCACTGAGGCCTACATGACCGGGCGGGGCGCGTTCCGCACCCGCGCCAAGTGGAATCAGGAAGAAGGCGCGCGCGGCACCTGGGTGATCGTGGTCACCGAAATCCCCTGGCTGGTGCAGAAGTCGCGGCTGATCGAGAAGATCGCCGAACTGCTCAACGAGAAGAAGCTGCCGTTGGTCGGGGACATCAGGGACGAGTCGGCAGAAGATATCCGCGTCGTCATCGAGCCGAAGTCGCGCAACGTCGATCCCGAACTGGTGATGGAATCGCTGTTCAAACTCACCGAGCTTGAGAGCCGCATTTCGCTCAACCTCAACGTGCTCATCAAGGGCAAGATTCCGAAGGTCGTCGGCCTCGCGGAATGCCTTCGCGAGTGGCTCGACCATCTGCGCGACGTGCTGTTGCGCCGTTCGGCCTATCGCAAGGCGCAGATCGAACATCGGCTGGAGGTGCTGGGCGGCTACCTGATCGCGTATCTGAACATCGACAAGGTCATCAAAATCATCCGCACCGAGGACGAGCCGAAGCCGGCCTTGATGAAGGCATTCAAGCTGACCGAGGTTCAGGCCGAGGCCATCCTCAACATGCGCCTGCGCTCCTTGCGTAAGCTCGAGGAGATGGAAATTCGCACCGAGGACAAGAACCTTCGGGCGGAACTCAAGGGCATCAATGCCGTGCTGGGCTCCGAAGCCAGGCAGTGGGAGAAAGTCGCCGAGCAGGTGCGCACCGTGCGCGACATGTTCGGTCCCAAGACACCGCTCGGCAAGCGCCGCACCGTCTTCGCCGATGCGCCGGAGCACGATCTCGCCGCGCTGGAAGAGTCGCTGGTCGAGCGCGAGCCGGTCACGGTCGTGTTATCCGACAAGGGCTGGGTGCGGACGCTGAAAGGCCACGTCGAAGACCTGTCGAGCCTGTCCTTCAAGACCAACGACAAGCTCGGTTTTGCGTTCTTCGCCGAAACCACGTCAAAGCTGCTGCTGTTCGCCACCAACGGCAAATTCTATTCGCTCGACGTCGCAAAGCTGCCGGGCGGGCGCGGCCACGGCGAGCCGATCCGTCTGTTTATCGACATGGAGCAGGACGCTGCGATCGTGTCGCTGTTCGTCAACACCGGCGGCCGCAAGTTCCTGATCGCGAGCCACGAGGGGCAGGGCTTCATCGTCAATGAGGACGATTGCGTCGGCACCACCCGCAAGGGCAAGCAGGTACTCAATGTCGAGATGCCGAACGAGGCCAAGGCGATTGTGACGGTCGCGGGCGATCAGGTCGCCGTCATCGGCACCAACCACAAGATGGTGATCTTCCCGCTCGATCAGGTGCCGGAGATGGCGCGCGGCCGCGGCGTACGGCTGCAGAAGTACAAGGACGCAGGTCTATCCGACGTCGCCGTGTTCGATTCGAAGGCCGGATTAACGTGGAAGGACTCTGCAGGCCGCGAGCAGGGCCTGCGCTGGAAGGACTTGTCCGACTGGCGCGGCAACCGCGCCGACGCCGGACGCCTCGCGCACGGCCTGCCGAAGTCGAACAGGTTCGGTCGCACCATTTAATTTCATTTCAAGATGCACGCCCGCGCGGAAACCATTGCGCCGCGCCCTCGCCATCGAGGTGCAAACGTCGTGACATCCGCACTCCGGTGGTCCGCACCGTCACGTCAACCTGCAGGGATTATGGGTCCCTGCGTGCGCATGGACGACGGCGGGGCGGCTTGACAACGGGTTGTATATCGATAATTCTCGATACATGGAATCCGAAGCCATTATCCTGGCGCTCGCGGCGCTCGCCCAATCGACCCGGCTGGATGTCTTCAGGCTTCTGGTGAAGCATGAGCCGAAGGGTCTTGCAGCAGGCGATATCGCGAAAGCTGTTGCCGTGCCGCAAAACACGATGTCGTCGCATCTTGCGGTTCTGTCCCGTGCCGGACTGGTTTCGGCGCAGCGTTTCAGCCGCTCGATCGTCTATCGCGCTGACCTTAAGCGTTTTGGCGGCGTGGTTCAGTTCCTGCTCGAAGATTGCTGCGGCGGTCGCGCCGATTTGTGCGCGCCCGCGGCGACAAGCAAGCGCGGCAGGCGTGCCAAAGTTTCGACCTGAAGGGATATGTCCATGACGTTTGCACGCTCACGTCGCGGTCGAGGTTATCACGCGATCGGTTGGCTTCTATTCCGCCTCGTTCGCGGCGAAACCGGCTGTGATCAAGCCGGATTACGCCAAAATCCTGCCGCGGCTTCGGCCTGCTGCACGTCCTGATGCCTGAGTTTGATCTGCAGCGCAGGTTGGCGGCTGAAGCGCTCGGGACCGCGCTTCTGGTTGCGACCGTGGTCGGCTCTGGCATCATGGCGGAGGGGCTTACGAAGGATGCGGCGCTGGCGTTGCTCGGCAATACCATTTCCACCGGCGCAATCCTCGTTGTTCTGATTACCGTGTTCGGCCCGATCTCCGGCGCGCATTTCAATCCCGCCGTAACGCTGGTTTTCTGGTTTAAGCGCGAGCTTTCGACGAACGATGCGCTGATGTATGCCATCGTCCAGATTGTCGGCGGCATTGTCGGCACGATGATCGCTCATCTGATGTTCGGGCTGCCGCTTCTGAATGAATCGATGAAAATCCGGACCGGCGGCGGGCAATGGTTCGCTGAGGCCGTCGCGTCGTTTGGATTGATCGCAACGATCCTTGCGGGACTTCGTTTTGAGCGCGGCTCCGTGCCGTGGCTGGTTGGTCTCTATATCACGGCCGCGTACTGGTTTACGGCGTCGACATCGTTTGCCAATCCGGCCGTCGCGGTGGCGCGTTCGCTGACGAACACGTTTTCCGGAATTCGTCCGCGGGACCTTCCAGGTTTTATCACTGCCGAACTTTGTGGGGCTATCATCAGCGTGATTGTTATTGGTTGGCTGCTGCGCGAGGTTAACCGCGCGGCTCCCATCAGCAAGGAGGTTCAGCCATGACCGTGACGATCTATCACAACCCATCCTGCGGCACCTCCCGCAACACGCTGGCGATGATCCGGCAGAGTGGCGAAGAGCCGGTGATCGTCGAATACCTCAAGCATCCGCCAGACCGTGTGCGGCTTCGCGCGCTCGCTGACGCCATGGGGATTCCCATCCGCGCGCTGCTGCGGGAGAAGGGCACGCCCTATGCCGAACTCGACCTCGGCAATCCCAAATGGACCGACGACCAGCTTCTCGATTTCATGCTGGCGCACCCGATCCTGGTTCAACGCCCGATCGTGGAAACGCCGAAAGGCACGCGGATTTGCCGTCCGTCTGAGACGGTGCTCGAGCTGCTCGATCGTCCTGCCGCTTCCTTCACCAAGGAAGACGGCGAGGTTGTCAGGCGCTAGTGGTCCGATTCTAACATTTGCGTCCCGTTTCATGTCGAGCACGGGCGCGAGCAACGAGACACAATCAGGGCGAGGCCGAGCGCGATCTTCGCGTTGCGGAATACAGTCGCTCGCGAGCCACCCGCATGGATGCGGAATGCGAACGGCGATCGTCCGCCCACGCATCTGGCTAGATGCATTTGCAAGTGAGTTGCAAGAACGAACGTTTTAGTCCATTACGTTGCCGATGGATGTGAAAACACCTGGATTGGCGTCTGAACCGGTACCGGTGTCGGAGCCGTCGCATGGAGCCTTTTCGGCTGGGGCTGGCTGGCGTCCGGAAGCACCAGCCCACCCCAGCCTTGAGGAGGTCCATGCGACGGTGCCGGTGCCCGCGACCGGGCACTGGCTGCGTCGTCTGCTGGCCTTTGCGGGTCCCGGTTACATGGTCTCGGTGGGGTATATGGACCCCGGCAACTGGGCCACCGACATCGCGGGCGGTTCGCAGTTCGGTTACACGCTGCTGTCGGTCATCCTGCTGTCGAACCTCATGGCGATCCTGCTGCAGGCGCTGGCCGCGCGGCTTGGCATCGCGTCCGGCCTTGATCTCGCGCAGGCGTGCCGCGCCAGCTATTCGCGGCCGGTCAGTTTTATGCTCTGGCTGGTCTGCGAGGCAGCGATCATCGCCTGCGATCTGGCTGAGGTGATCGGCACGGCGATCGCGCTGCAGTTGCTGTTCGGCATTCCGCTGATAGGCGGCGCGCTGATCGCGGCGCTGGATGCCTTTCTACTGTTGCTGTTGATGAACCGGGGCTTCCGTTTCCTTGAGGCCTTTGTGGTCGCGCTGCTGATCGTGATCGCGGTCTGTTTTGCAATCCAGATCGTTGCCGCCGCGCCGCCGGTCGCCGAGATTCTGCACGGCTTCGCACCGTCGCGCGAGATCGTCACCAATCCGGAAATGCTCTACATCGCCATCGGCATCATCGGCGCGACGGTCATGCCGCATAACCTCTATCTGCATTCGTCGATCGTGCAGACGCGCGCTTATCCGCGCACGGAGGAGGGGCGGCGGAGTGCAATCCGATGGGCTACCGCCGACAGCACGCTGGCGCTGATGCTGGCGTTGTTCGTCAACGCCGCCATTCTGATCGTGGCCGCCGCCGTGTTTCATCGCAGCGGTCACACCGACGTGGCCGAAATCGGGGACGCCTTCAGGCTGCTGTCGCCGCTATTGGGTCTCAGCATCGCCTCGACGCTGTTCGCGATCGCGCTTCTTGCTTCCGGCCTCAATTCCACAGTGACGGCGACGCTCGCGGGCCAGATCGTTATGGAAGGCTTTCTGCATTTGCGGATGCCGATGTGGGCACGGCGGCTGGTCACCCGCGGCATCGCCATCGTCCCGGTGATCGCCGTCACTGCGTTCTATGGCGAGCGCGGGACCGCACAACTTCTGGTTCTCAGTCAGGTCGTCCTGTCGATGCAGTTGCCGTTCGCGGTGATCCCGCTGGTCCGCTTTGTCTCGGACCGGCGCAAGATGGGCGAGTTCGCGATTTCAACCGGAACTGCCGTTGCGGCATGGATCGTCGCCGGTGTGATCGTGATTCTGAATGTGAAGCTGTTGGTAGACACGTTTGCCGGATAGCACTGAACAGCGTTTTCGAACGAAGCATGTCCTCGGGCTTGACCCGAGGATGGATACTGGTTCGCAGGAAGAAAACGCGTCAAATCAAAATCATAGGACCCGCTTCTGATTCCATCAGAAGCGAAAAGGCTCTAGTCCCGCGACTCGTGCTGCGATTCGTCTTTGGCATCGACACGCAACCAGCCGGTGGGCGCGAGGCGCTGCTGTGGCATGAAGCGGCCCTTGTAATCCATCTTCCGCGACCCCTCGATCCAGTATCCGAGGTACACATAGGGCAGGCCGAGCTGCCGCGCGCGCGAGATGTGATCGAGGATCATGAAGGTGCCGAGCGAACGGTTCTGTTCGGATGGCTCGAAAAACGAGTAAACCATCGACAGCCCGTCGCTCAGCACATCGGTGAGGGCTACCCCCACCAGATCGCCGCGTTCGTTGATGTCGCTATCCGCGCCGCGCCTGCGATATTCAATGATGCGGGTCTCGACGTGGCTGTCTTCCACCATCATCGCGTAATCGAGCACGGTCATATCGGCCATGCCGCCGTCGCGGTGGCGCTGGTCGAGATAGGCGCGAAATATCGAATATTGTTCCGACGTCGGCGTAGCGGCGCGTAGCTGGCTGACGATGTCGGCGTTGCGCGCCAGCACCTTGCGGAAATTGCGCGACGGCCGAAACTCGCCGGCGATCACCCGCACGGAAACGCAGGCGCGACACTGATCGCAGGCTGGACGATAGGCGATCGACTGACTGCGGCGAAACCCGCCATGGGTCAGCAGATCGTTGAGCTCGCCGGCCTTTTCGCCGACGAGATGCGTGAACACCTTGCGCTCGCTGCGATCGGGCAGATAGGGACACGGCGAGGGTGCCGTCAGATAGAATTGCGGGGTGTCGCGCGAGTGTTGGGTCACGGTAGTCTTGTCAGTCTCCGAACTAGGTTATCTCCGAGCATCGCGCTCCCAAGGCCGACCGTCAATCCGATTGTCTTGATATCAACCAGAGCGTTTTCGAGCGAAGCGGGTACCGGTTCGCGGGAAGAAAACGCGTCAAATCAAAATCGTAGAGCCCGCTTCTGATTCCATCAGAAGGGAAAAAGATTCTTAGGTCCGGTACGGCTCTGCAACCGCCGCGAGAACCGAGTTGTTGATAATCACGGTGCCCAGCAGCATGTCATGCAGCAGCCGCCGCCGCCCGTTGAAGAGGCCGATCAGCAGGATGAGCGGCGTAAAAACCGAGACCGACACCCAGAACAGGATCGCGTGCATGGCGCCCAACACAAAATAGCCCGGCTCCCCGTACCACGTCCGCATCTCCAGACCCATGACCCGCATTCCGATGGTCGCCGAATGCGGGCCGCCCAGCGACGCGCCATAATAGACGAGAGCCCAGATCAGGGAGGCAGGCGAGACCAGCCAGAACAGCGCCCAGCCGAGTCCCAGCGTGACGATGCCGAACATCGCGATGAAGATCACGCCGAGAATCACCGGTATCGAAAGCACCACGAGATCGATCAGGAATGCAAAAAAACGCCGCGTCAGGACGCCGCGAAACAGTTCTGGCTGCATCCAGGGGTCGAACGCGTGAGGCCGGAACCCGTCAGAGTTGTCGCCACGCGCATTGCTGAAGCCATAGTCGGTCATGACCGATCCTCCGCGGCTCATCCACGGCATTTTCTTTGCCGGCCTTCGACATGGCTACGTGCTGCCGGGGTTGCAAGACCTCGCAGGCGTTACGGAACGGCAATCATTGCAGGTGGCGGCGTTGGAACGTCAGCCGTTTTGTTTCAGTTTCTCCGCCGCCGCTGCCGCAAAGTAGGTGAGTACACCGTCGGCGCCGGCGCGTTTGAAAGCAACGAGGCTTTCCATCATGGCCCGGTCGCCGTCGATCCAGCCGTTGCCGGCGGCGGCGGCGATCATCGCGTACTCGCCCGATACCTGATAGGCGAAGGTCGGCATCCCGAAGGTGTCTTTCACTCGCCGCACAATGTCGAGATAGGGCATGCCCGGCTTCACCAGTACCATGTCGGCGCCCTCGGCGATGTCGAGTTCGACCTCGCGCAACGCTTCGTCGGAGTTGGCGCTGTCCATTTGATACGTGCGCTTGTCGCCGGTGAGCGCCTTGGCCGAGCCGATGGCGTCGCGGAACGGGCCGTAAAACGCCGACGCGTATTTCGCGGCGTAAGCCATGATCTGCACGTCGACGAATCCGGCTTCATCGAGGGCCCTTCGGATCGCGCCGACGCGGCCGTCCATCATGTCCGACGGAGCAATGATGTCGCATCCGGCTTCCGCCTGCACCAGCGCCTGCTGGACCAGCACCGCGACGGTCTCGTCGTTGAGGATCCTGCCGTCCTCGACCAAACCGTCATGGCCATGACTGGTGAACGGATCGAGCGCCACGTCGCAGAGCACGCCGAGGTCCGGAAACTCCCGCTTGATGGCGCGGACCGACTTGCACACCAGATTCTTGGCATTGAGAGCTTCGCTGCCGGCGTCGTCCCGCAACGCGGGATCGGTATAGGGGAACAGCGCGATGCAGGGAATGTTCAGCTTCAGCGCGCGTTCGGCGTCGCGCACGCATTGATCGACGCTGATGCGGTCGACGCCGGGCATCGAGGCGACGGGCGTCCGCTTGTTGGTGCCATCGGCCACGAACAGCGGCCAGATCAGATCGTCGGTGGTCAGGACGTTTTCACGAACCAGACGGCGAGCCCATTCCGCCTTGCGGTTGCGGCGCGGCCGGGCCACCAGATCGAGCGGAGGGGCGGTGACGGCGGCCTCGCGGCGGGGTCCATCCCGCATTTCTATGGGACGCCCGTATTTTATCGCCATGTTGCCGACACTCCCGAAGACCAGAAACCGATTTGATTTTGCTCCAATTCTAACACCAGGAACCGGTTTCGTCACCGCGCTCATGCACCCGAGGCAATGCAATTGATTTTGTGGTCCCAAAAAGTCATGAATCGATTTCGTCTGCTTGTCGTTCCCGGTTGCGAGCACCCTGATGTCTGAAACCTCTTCGCGCGAGCAGATCCCGCGGGATAATGCCATGTCGGTGGCGGGAATTTCGTCTGTACGGACGGAAACGGTCGAAAATCTCTGGACCCGGCGACTGGTGCTGTTCCTGCGCATCATGGCGGCGCTATCGCTCGCTGCGGGACTCTATCATTGGGCTCAAGTGACCGGATTCATCGGCGGCGAAGACGATGCCTTTGAGAACCAGACTGTGGCCTGGCAGGCGGCGACGGTCTACTTCGCGGTGATCGATCTGGTGGCTGCCGTGGGCCTGTGGCTTGCGACGCCATGGGGCGCCGTCGTGTGGCTCACTACCGTCGTCTCGATGGCCGTGGTCGAACTGATGTTCCCGGCGATCTATGGCGGCAATCTCGCCGTGGTCGGGTTGGAAACGGCAATGCTCACGGCCTATCTGGCACTGGCCTGGATGGCGTCGCGCGAACGGCCGCCATAGACATTCAAATGCGCGAGCCTCAACAAAAAAAGTCCCGCATCCGAAAGGGACGGAGGCGACTTAACCGGAATAGACGGCATCGCTGGAATTGACGACGCCGCGTAGAATCGGAATTGAGACGTCGCGTCAAGTTTTCAGACAATTGTTCGCGGTAAGAATTCGGTGACCCTAACGGCGTGGTCATTTGTATTGACCGGATGTTTCGAATTTGAACGGTGCTGTTCCTGAATGCGACAACAGTCGCAGACGAAGCGTGAACAGCGTGGCGGAAACGTCAAGAAAAAGTTGCGAAAAGTCCTTATCTGAAGGGCTTAATCGGCGATTCACTGTCTTAAATTCATGATGTCTTTATTGTCTTATTTAAGCTGATCTTCAAACGCCTCCCCTAAGGTCCAGCTATCAGGCGGGACACAAGTTTCGTCGAATAAGTCGATAAAAACGACAACAGGGGATGTCATCATGAAAGCCGTTGCGAAGGCTCACGAGCCCGCGGAACAGGTTGTCGGCCAGGCGCCGGTGCAGCCGCTCTATCTCGAAGCGTTGACCCTGGTCGAGCGTCTGCATCGTCGCTTGCTCGATGTCATCAAGGATGAATTCGATCGTCGCGGTCGCGCCGACATCAATTCGGTGCAGGCGCTTCTGCTCTACAACATCGGCGACAAGGAGTTGACCGCCGGCGAACTGCGGACCCGCGGCTATTATCTCGGCTCCAACGTTTCCTACAATCTGAAGAAGCTCGTCGAGTTGGGCTTCCTCGATCATCAGCGCTCGCGCGTCGATCGCCGCTCGGTGCGCATCCGCCTGACCGCGCAAGGTCAGGAAATCCGCCGCATCGTCGACGCGCTATACCAGAAGCACGTCAAGACCGTCGAACAGGTCGGCGGCATTTCGAACGAGGAGTTCGCAACGCTGAACAAGTCGCTGCATCGCCTCGAGCGTTTCTGGACCGATCAGATTCTGTATCGGCTCTGAGTTTTCTCCGGGGCAGGGCGAAGCCGGCGTCAAGACCGGCCGCCCGTTCTCCTGATATTTCTGGAACGCGACATTCCCCCGCACTTTAAGCGCATCGGCCCGGTCCATCCGGCGCCGGTGCGTTTGCTATTCGTGGTGGTTATCTCGCTGTGCTGCGCCCTCCGTAGCGAGCCTTGAGGATGGCGCTCAGTCGAAGCGCCCTCTGTACAAATAGTCGCGGAGCGGTCATACTGAGGGCTTGGTTTGAAGGGACAAAAGATAACAAGACAACATATAAGGGAGGCAACGTGATGAACGAACACGACCACTCTAATCGGTTGATCTGGGGCATAATCGTTGTCGGCGTGTTGTCGCTCGGCAGCGTGGGTTTGGTATGGAGCACCGGCGGCCCGCTTCCGTCGAAAGCGGTTGCAGCGGTTCCCGCGAAAGCGAAAGCAGAAGTCGCCGCCGCGCCCCACGCAGATGCGGTCGTGGGGCTGGAAAAGCGCTTGGCCCACATCGAAGCCAGGATGAAGGATCCGCCGCCGGCAGTCGATACCTCTCAGCTCGAAGCACGCCTCAAGGATCTGCAGTCTCAGCTCGCGACCGTACAAACGCAGTTGGGTGCCTTCAAGGTGTCGGATCTCGACGCTCTCAAGACGAAGATAGACCGCGCCGGGAAGGCCGAACCTGAGTCCGTCAAGACGACGATAGACGCTCTCCAGACGGACGTAGGAAACTTGCACAAAAGCGTCGATCAGCTTTCGCAGCAGGTTGCTTCCGTCACAGCGCCGGTTGATTCCAAACACAGCTCGCAGTCGGAATCCAAACACAGCTCGCATAAGTCGCACCACCGCTGAAGACGGGCGCGCAAGGCCTGACACCTACTCTAGAGCCTCGCTTCTGATGGAATCAGAAGCGAGGCTCTATGGTTTTGATATGACGTGTTTTCTCCATGCGAACCGGTATCCACTTCGCTCGGACCAATAGAACACGACATTCCCCGCACTTTAAGCGCATCGGCCCGGCTCATCCGGCGCCGGTGCGTTTTGCTGTCCTTGGTGCGTTGCTGCGAACGATAACGAGGCTTGCTAACCGGAAGGCGTGAGACGATCATGCGCGGGGCGGCTTCACGGTTGCCGCCGGTTGCGATACAGACGGGAGACATACGAAAGGTCTCCTCACATGATCACCGAAATCGCGCAAATCGAGATCAAGCCGGGCAGCGAAAAGGACTTTGAGGCAGCGATCGCGCAGGCGCAGACGATCTTCAAGCGCTGCAAAGGCTGGAAAAGCTTCAAGCTGCACAGGTCGATTGAGAAGCCGTCACGTTACCGGCTTCTGATCAAGTGGGAAACGCTCGAAAACCACGTGGTGGATTTTCGCGAGTCCGCAGATTTCACCGAATGGCGCGCGCTGGTCGGGCCGCACTTCGCCTCACCCCCCGAGGTCGAACACACCAATACGGTCGTAGTCTTTTAGAGCCTTTTCGCTTCCGAACTCAGAAGTGGGCTCTATGATTTTGATTTGACGCGTTTTCTTTACGCGAACCGGTATCCAACTTCGCTCGAAAACGCTCTGGCTAACTTGCGGCTTTGATGGACCGCTGCTCGCCATCCTCGCGCAAATAATCGATGGCGACCTTGCCGATCGCGAGCAGGGGCAGGGCAAGCGCCAGCCCCCATACGCCGAAGACAACGCCGAGCAATATCTGGAACGCGAACAGCGTCGCGGGCGGGATGTCGAGCGCCTGACGCTGGATGATGGGCGTGAGGATGTAGCTCTCGAGTGCATGGACGCCGAGAAACAGCACGAATGCGCTCGCGCCTGCCACCCATCCCGACGCCAGACTCGCCAGCACGACGATCAACCCGCCGAGCAGCGCGCCGATGGTCGGAATGAAGGCGAGCAAACCGGCCTGGATGCCCAGGATGAAGGAGCTCTGGATACCGATGATCTCGAGGCCGATCCAGGTCACCAGAAACACCGCGGCCATGGTGACCATCTGGGCGATCAGCCAGCGCTCCAGGGTGTCGCCGATCCTGTCGACCAGAATCGTCGCCGCCGCACGGTGTTTCGCGGGCGCCATGCCGAGCAAGCCTTTACGATAGAGAGTTGGCTGCGCGGCAAAGCAGAGACCAAGGAACAGCACGATGAAGAAATTTCCGACGGCGCTGACGGTGCCGAGGATGAGCTTCAGGGTCTGGCTGACAATTGCGGAACCGCTAGAGGCCAGCGCGCCGGCGCTTGGCAAGTTGTGCTGAACATTTGTTGACGGCGTCTCTTCGGCTTTTGCGGCTCCGGAGGCTCTTGCGGGTCCTGAAGCTCTTGCAGTCCCGGAAGCTTTCGAGGTTTCGGACGATGCATTGAGATTGGTCAGATTGAAGTAGCTGGTGTCTACGCCATTTTTCTCGAGGAAGGCCTTGAGGTTCACAAGCTGCGATTTGAGGGTATTGCTTAAAACCGTTGTCTGGTCCGCGATTGTTGTTCCCCCGAGAACCACGACGCCTGACAACGCCGCAGCGAGCGCCAGACAGACGATCGTCAGCCGCAATCCATGAGGCAGGCGGACGACCCGGCCGAGCAGATTTGTGATGGCGTTGAGAGCGACACCGAGCAGCACACCGGCGAAGATCAGGAAAAGCGTCGCTGCAAATTCCCAGGCGAACACCAGCAGGGCCGCGAACAGGACGATGCCGATCCCTCCGGTCGCAATCGCCCATGCCAGATCCGTCCGGGTTTGCCCTTTGCCTGCGGTGAAGTCGGTCACGGTCGCCTCCGGTTCTGAGCCCGCAGTGTTCCGTTAAAACGCCGTCCGGATCAAGCGCCGCCGGCTGTGCTGGTCTGACGCCGACCGGGCGTCGGGCGAACTGTCGCCTGAAACGGGCCGGGCTGATCCCGCCGCCGCGGCCCGCTGCTACGGCCGGAGATGAAACGAGGGGGGTGGCGTCAAAAAACAAGGCGCTCCGTCAGGAGCGCCTGTTTTGGTTTTCGAGACCGAGAGCCAATCAGTACGAATAGTACATGTCGAATTCGACCGGGTGCGGGGTCATGTCGAAGCGCTCCACCTCGGTCATCTTCAACTCGATATAGGCGTTGATGAAGTCGTCGTCGAACACGCCGCCGTTCTTCAGGAAGGCGCGGTCCTTGTCGAGGCTTTCAAGCGCCTCGCGCAACGAGCCGCAGACCGTCGGAATCTGCTTCAACTCTTCTTTCGGCAGATCGTAGAGGTCCTTGTCCATGGCCGGACCCGGATCGATCTTGTTCTTGATGCCGTCGAGGCCCGCCATCAGCATCGCCGCGAAGGCGAGATACGGATTGGCCATCGGGTCGGGGAAGCGAACTTCCACGCGTTTGGCCTTCGGCGAGGTGGTGTAGGGGATGCGGCACGACGCCGAACGGTTGCGCGCCGAGTAGGCGAGCAGCACCGGCGCCTCGTAGCCCGGGACCAGGCGCTTGTAGGAGTTGGTCGACGGGTTGGTGAAGGCGTTGATCGCCTTGGCGTGCTTGATGATGCCGCCGATGTAGTGCAGGCAGGTTTCCGACAGGTCGGCGTACTTGTTGCCGGCGAAGGTCGGCTTGCCGTCCTTCCAGATCGACTGGTGGACGTGCATGCCGGAGCCATTGTCGCCGAAGATCGGCTTCGGCATGAAAGTGGCGGTCTTGCCGTAGATATGCGCCACCTGGTGGATGCAATACTTGTAGACCTGCATCTGGTCGGCCATGTAGGTCAGCGTGTCGAATTTCATGCCGAGTTCGTGCTGGGCGGACGCCACCTCGTGATGGTGCTTCTCGACCTTGACACCCATCTTGGCCATGGCGCCCAGCATCTCGGAGCGCATGTCCTGCACCGAGTCCTGCGGCGGGACCGGGAAGTAGCCGCCTTTGGTGCGAATGCGGTGGCCGAGGTTGCCGCCTTCATACTCCGTTGCCGAGTTGGTCGGCAGTTCGGACGAATCCAGCTTGAAGCCGGTGTTGTAGGGATCGGCCGAGAAACGCACGTCGTCGAAAACGAAGAACTCGGCTTCGGGGCCGATATACACGGTGTCGCCGATGCCCATCGATTTCACCATCGCCTCGGCTTTTTTGGCGATGCCGCGCGGGTCGCGGTTATAGGGCTCGCCCGTGGAGGGCTCCATGATGTCGCAGGTGATGACCATCGTCGTCTCCGCGAAGAACGGATCGATCGCGGCCGTCGCCGGGTCGAGCATCAGCATCATGTCGGACTCGTTGATCGCCTTCCAACCGGCGATCGACGAGCCGTCGAACATCGTGCCTTCGGTGAAAATGTCCTCATCGATCATGCTGACGTCGAAGGTGACGTGTTGCCACTTGCCCCGCGGATCGGTGAATCGCAGATCGACGTACTTTACGTCGTTGTCCTTGATTGATTTCAGGACGTCGCTGGCGGTCTTCATAAATACCCCTTGTCTCTGCTGGTCGTGGTGATCGGCAGCGCGAAGCGGCCGTTGGTATGGCTTGATGTGTGGATGTCGCTCTCAAAGGGTCTAGATGGCGTCGAGGCCGGATTCCCCCGTCCGGATCCGAATGGCTTCCTCGATATTGGACACGAAGATTTTGCCGTCGCCGATGCGGCCCGTCTGGGCGGCGCGCCTGATGGCGTCGATGGCTTTTTCGACCAGATCATCGCCGATCACGATCTCGATTTTGACCTTGGGCAGGAAGTCCACGACGTATTCCGCGCCGCGATAAAGTTCGGCGTGCCCCTTCTGCCGGCCAAAGCCTTTTGCTTCGATCACGGTGATGCCTTGCAATCCGATCTCCTGAAGCGCTTCCTTTACTTCGTCGAGCTTGAACGGTTTGATGATGGCTTCGATCTTCTTCACTGAACGTCTCCTGGCGCTTCCGATTTCCAGCCAGTGGCCGATGCGCGCTCACACTGCCGCCTGCAGCACCGGTCATGCACTGGTTTTCGGACGGACAAAAGTCGCGAGACACGCTTCATTACCTGCCAGTGGACACCACAGATCGAAACGGCTCTCTCAAAGCAGGCTTTGTGCCAACTCGCAGAGGCCTGAAATTTTCAAACGTTATCAGGTGATTAAAGCGTGACTTTGCATGTCATAGCAGTGCGCCGGAGCATCTGTGGGATTACAAATTAGGCAACGGGTTTATTTTTTGTGCAGCTGTGCGTCTGTAAGACGGTTAGCTCTTTGCCTCAGGATCGGGTGGGGGTGAGGCCATGGAGATTCTGACGACCGGTGAAATGGAGCAGGCTGACCGGCTTGCTATTGCGGCTGGTGCGCCGGGCTTCGCTCTGATGTTGCATGCCGGACAGGCGGTGGCGGATGCGGCCACCGACCTCGCCGGTCAAGGTCCGATCCTGGTTGCCGCCGGGTGCGGCAATAACGGCGGGGACGGATTTGTCGCAGCGACCGAACTGGCGGCGCGCGGCCACGACGTTTCGGTTATCCTGCTGTGCGGGCGGGACAGCCTGAAGGGCGATGCCGCGCTCGCGGCGAAGGGCTGGAAAGGGCGGGTGCTGCCTTGCGACCTGTCCGCGCTCGGCTCGCCCGCGTTGATTATCGACGCGCTGTTCGGCGCAGGGCTCAACCGCCCGGTCACGGGCGACCCTCAGGCGATGATCGAGGCGATCAACGCCAACGGCGCGCCTGTGCTCAGCGTCGATCTGCCGAGCGGCATCAACGGCACCACCGGCGCGATCATGGGTGTCGCTGTACGCGCCACGGAGACGGTGACGTTCTTTCGCAAGAAGCCGGCGCATCTCTTGCTGCCCGGCCGAATTCACTGCGGCCGGGTGCGCGTTGCCGACATCGGCATCTCCGATGTGGTGCTGGATAAGATTCGTCCCGCAACCTTCGAGAATATCCCGGATTACTGGCAAGGCGCGTTTCCGGTGCCGCGTATCGACGGGCACAAATATGCGCGAGGACACGCAGTCATCGTGTCCGGCGATCTGACCTCGACGGGCGCTGCCCGATTGTCGGCGCGCGGCGCGCTGCGGGCCGGAGCCGGGCTTGTGAGCGTGCTCTCGCCGGACGACGCGCTGGGTGCGAACACAGCGTCGCTGACTGCCGTGATGGTTCGGCGCATGAACGGCGCTGCCGGGTTTGCGGAAATCCTGACGGACCGGCGCCTCAATGCCTGCGTGATCGGACCGGGGGCTGGAGTTGGGGAGGAGACCCGCGCGCTCGTATTGACGGCGCTCGCGGCCAAGCCGGCGCTTGTGCTCGACGCCGACGCGCTGACGAGTTTTGCCGATCTGCCGGCGCGTTTGTTCGAGGCCATCAAGGAAACCGGGAATACCGACATTATCCTGACACCGCACGAAGGCGAGTTCCGTCGCCTTTTCAGTGAGATGAGCAATAAACATCCACTTCGCTCAAAACTTGAGCGGGTGCGCGCCGCGGCCGGACGTTCGGGCGCGATTGTCCTGCTCAAGGGGCCCGATACAGTGGTGGCCTCACCCGACGGGCGGGCGACGATCGCGGCCAACGCCCCGCCCTGGCTGGCCACGGCAGGTTCAGGCGACGTGCTGTCCGGCATGATCGGCGGGCTGCTGGCGCAGGGCGTGCCGGCTTTTGATGCGGCCTGCATCGGCGTCTGGATGCACGGCGAGGCAGGGCACGAGGCGGGCCCGGGGCTGATCGCTGAGGATTTGCCGGAGGTGCTGCCGGCGGTGTTGCGGCGGCTCTATGATCGGTTCGGGATCGACTACTGAGCTATTCCACTGAACTATTCCACCGCGAACCAGCGGACCTGGCGCGGCGCGTTCCATTCGACGGCCATCGCCTCCATCAGCCATGCCCCGGCCACGTCCGCGGCGAAAGCGATACGCTGGGTCTGCCCGGCATCGACCAGCACGGTATCCAGCCAGAACGGCTTCCACCCGTCGTCGAGCCGGTCGAGCAGACGGACGTGATGGCCGTGCAGATGAAACACCATGGGGATTGCTGCCGGGTTGGACAGCGCGAGCACCACGGGTCGGCCGCGCTTTGCGCGAAACGCGGGGGTCCAGTCCGTACTGAAGTGCGTCGGCGGGCCCCACGACGTCGGAGTCCCTCCGGAGGAGGCCAGCGGCATGTCGACGCGCAGCGCAGTCTTGAGATCGAGCCGGGTCGGCAGGCTCTCGGACGGCAACGGAGCGGGAGCCGGCAAGGGTGCAGGCCGAACGGGACTGTCGGCGGAGATGTGCAGTCCAACGATCTGTCGCGGACTGCCGCCGCCGTCATGCAGGGTGACGGCTGATGTCGTTCCAGCGGGGAGCGTCGCATCGATAACGGCGTCGATCCGGGTCCCCGGGGCCAGCACCAATCGCCCGTTGCGGGCCAGAAACGGTTCCGCCGGCTGGCTATCGATCGCCATGACCCGAACATCCAGATTCTGGATTCCGATAGCAATTACATTGCGCTGGCAGGCATTGATGAACCTGAGTCTGAGTCGTTCGTTGGGACGCAAAGTGAGGTCGAGCGAGGGCTTTCCGTTGACCAGGTAGATTGGGGCTCCTGCCTTCTTTCCTCCGGGACCGGGAGCGATCAGAAGCCCTTCGGCGTCCAGCCGCCAGTCCTCGATCAGCATGACCTCGTCGCGGTCGACCTCGACCGGCGTCCGCTCCTCGACGATCAGGGCCTGTGCGGGCGAGGGCTGCGCCAGACCGTCTCCGAGGAGGCGACCATCGCAGAGAAAAGTACCGGCCTGCCTCAACGGGAGCGAATAGCGGTCGGTTTTGCCCGGCGAAGCCGGCCGTCGAGCGGTCAACGGCTCGATGGAAGGCACGCCATCGATCCCGTGCCAGTTCAGGACCAGCGGCGCCGGAAGGCCGTTGTTCATGACAAGGTCGATGCCCTCGCTTTGGCGGAAACGCGGGATTGCCGAGGACCCGTCGGCCCGCAGCGACCAGACCGCGGTTTCGCGTCGATCCGGCCCGAGTAAAAGGGGGGCAGGCGCCGCATCAAAGGCAAGTATCTGCGGATGCCGCGATTGCGCGTGGATCGCGGCCACCGGCCCCGCCGCGGCGGCAGCCCCGAAGCCGGCCAGCAGATGCCTCCGGGTGATCTGAACAGGACGGCGCGTCATTGCCGATGCGGATCATGTTCGCGGGGGTCTGTCCAGCAGTCTCCGGCGGGCCGAACGGCCATTTTTTTGCTGCGAACCGGTATCTGCATGTTATAAGCCCGCCCCATTGAGCGCGTTGATGATACCGGGGGGGGAGCCCGGTGCCGTTGGTGCGCCCGATCTCGACTCGTTGGAGCATGACGTCTACCGAAAGCCGCTGCGCATTTTTCGGCATCATGCTCGGCATCGCAGGCCGGATTGATGCTCGTAGCGGGCGTGGCGGAATTGGTAGACGCGCTGGATTTAGGTTCCAGTGACGAAAGTTGTGGGGGTTCGAGTCCCTCCGCCCGCACCAAACGCCACAGCGTTTGAGCAGAACGATTTCAGGCAGCTATCCGGGTGGATATATGCCGGCCGTACACCGATGCAGGCGTTTCGCCGCGCATCGACCGATTGACAATGATCCGGCCGTTCCGGCCGGGCCAAGCGGAAGAAGATTGACGCCATGCAGGTGAACGAAACCCTCGCCGAGGGACTGAGGCACGAATTCCAGATCAGCATTCCGGCCGCTGAAATCACGGCCAAGGCGGATGCGCGGCTGGTCGACCTCAAGGACAAGGTGAAGCTCGACGGCTTTCGTCCTGGCAAGGTGCCGGTCAGCCATCTCAAGAAGATGTACGGCCGGTCCGTCATGATCGAAACCATTGAGGACACGATCCGCGATACGAATATGCAAATCGCCACCGACCGCGGCTTCAAGCTTGCGGGTAATCCCAAGGTGACGATGCCGTCGGAGGTGAAGGAGATCGAGGATATCCTCGCGGGCAAATCCGACCTCAGCTACAGCGTGGCGATCGAAGTCGTGCCGGCGATCGAGCTTGCGGACTTCAAGACTTTCAGCCTCGAAAAGCCGGTGGTCGATGTCTCCGATGCCGACGTCGACGAGGCCATCAAGCGGATCGCAGATCAGAACCGCAGCTACTCCGCCAGGGCGGAGGGCGCAAAGGCCGAGAATGGCGATCGCGTCACTATCTCGTTCAAGGGCACCATCGACGGCGAGTTGTTCGAGGCCGGCAGCAGCGATGACGTTCTGGTCGTGCTCGGATCGAACGCCCTCATTCCGGGATTCGAAGAGCAGTTGGTCGGGATCGGCGCCGGCGAGACTCGCGTCGTCAAGACGTCCTTCCCCAGCAACTATATGGAGAACGACCTGGCCGGGAAGGACGCAGAGTTCGAGACCAAGGCCAGCCTGATCGAGGCACCGCAGGACATCAAGATCGACGACGAGTTCGCCAAGTTGCTCGGTCTGGAGGAACTCGATCAGTTGAAGCAAGTCGTCCGCGAGCAGCTCAGCGCCGAATTTGCCCGCGCGATGAGGCAGCATCTCAAGCGCGCGCTGCTCGACCGCCTCGACGATACGCACAAGTTCGATGCGCCGCCGTCGCTGGTCGAGGAGGAATTCGAACAGGTGTGGAAGACGGTTACGACGGAGATGGAGACGAACAAGAAGACCTTCGCCGACGAGAATACTACCGAAGAGGCCGCCAGGGTCGAGTATCGCCAGATCGCCGACCGCCGGGTACGGCTCAGCCTCGTGCTTTCCGATATCGGCGAAAAGAACGGGATCAAGGTCACGGATGACGAAATCAACCGCGCAGTGATCAGTCGCGCCCGCCAGACGCCGGGGCGGGAGAAGGAGATCTGGAGCTACTATCAGAAAAACCCCCAGGCCCTGGCTCAGGTTCGTGCGCCGCTGTTCGAAAACAAGGTGGTTGACTTCATTCTCGAACTCGCCACCGTCACGGAAAAGAAGGTGACTCGTGAGGATCTCTTTAAAGATCACGAGGCGCACAGTACCGAGGCCTGACGGGCGGCGCGTCGATCGGGCCTCGGGTCCGGCCCGCGCCGGATATTAAGGATATTGGTCGAAACCAGCGTCGCGACGCCGTCACCGCTAGGTTATGCACTGCGAATCGGCTTGAACGGTGGAGTGGATGCGAATGTTCGAATCGAAGGACCACTAGGTTCGGCCGCTGCGGTGCGGCTCCCTTGTCGCCCGAGCGATCGGCTCATATCTGTGGGCCGTGCTTGCCGAGTCCTGCATACGGGACGTTCGTCCGCACCGGAAAAGCCGAAGATTGTCGGTTTTGGCCCGGATGTCCGTCGCCGCTAACTGCTGACACAAACTTTTGGGTGATCAATGCGCGATCCAGTGGAAACCTACATGAACCTCGTGCCGATGGTGGTCGAGCAGACCAATCGCGGCGAGAGGGCTTACGACATCTTTTCCCGGCTGCTGAAGGAGCGCATCATCTTCGTGACCGGGCCGGTCGAGGACAACATGTCGATGCTGGTCGTCGCGCAGCTTCTGTTCCTCGAAGCCGATAATCCCAAGAAGGAAATCTCGATGTACATCAATTCGCCGGGCGGCGTGGTGACATCGGGGCTCGCGATCTACGACACGATGCAGTTCATTCGTCCGCCGGTCGCAACGTTGTGTACCGGACAGGCCGCGTCGATGGGCTCGTTGCTGCTGGCTGCCGGCGAAAAGGATATGCGGCATGCACTGCCGAACGCGCGCATCATGGTTCACCAGCCCTCCGGCGGCTTCCAGGGGCAGGCGACGGACATCATGCTGCATGCCCAGGAAATCCTGAATCTCAAGAAGCGGCTCAACGAGATCTACGTCAAGCATACGGGGCAGACCTACAAGGCGATCGAGGACGCGCTGGAGCGCGACAAGTTCCTCACCGCCGATATGGCCCGCGATTTCGGCCTTGTCGACAAGGTGATCGACAAGCGCGCCGAAGAGCCGGCTGCCCCCAAAGCTTCATAGCGTGGGCTGAACGGGCCGGTTGATCCGGTCCAACCCGGCACCGCCGACGATCACGCCGCGATACTTTCTGAAAAGTTCCTTTTTCGTGGCGTTTCCGCTTGACTGGCGTGACAATAGCGCAACGCTGGACTGAATTTGATCAAAGAGAGTCGCGTTGTCGAGCCAAATCGCGCTACTGTTACGGTGCGGGAGGCCGGCCGATTAGCGAATTCTTGATAGTCGGCGGTCATCGTGGTTCGGTAGCTGAGTTCAGCTAGCGAGTGTGCGCAGGAGAATCGAACTAGCCGCGATTCGCGCGAGATTGAGAGCGCAGGGTCTTTCCTGGTACGGACTTTGCTCATATGTAACCTTGCTTCCCCGGATGTGCCGGAACGAAGCAGGCGAGCAGACGGACAGGCGAGACCGAACGGCGGACGGAGACAGGAATGAGTAAGGTCGGTACGGGCGACTCCAAGAACACGCTGTATTGTTCGTTTTGCGGCAAGAGTCAGCACGAAGTACGCAAGCTGATTGCGGGGCCCACCGTATTTATCTGTGACGAATGCGTTGAACTCTGCATGGATATCATTCGCGAGGAGAACAAATCCTCGCTGGTGAAATCGCGCGACGGCATTCCGACCCCGAAGGAAATCTGCAAGGTCCTGGACGACTACGTCATCGGGCAAGGCCATGCCAAGAAGGTGCTCTCGGTCGCGGTCCACAATCACTACAAGCGGCTCAATCATCAGACCAAGCACAACGACGTCGAACTCGCGAAGTCGAACATCCTGCTGATCGGCCCGACCGGGTCCGGCAAGACGCTGCTTGCGCAGACGCTGGCGCGGATCCTCGATGTTCCGTTTACGATGGCGGATGCGACGACGCTGACCGAAGCCGGCTATGTCGGCGAGGATGTCGAAAATATCATTCTGAAGCTGTTGCAGTCCGCGGACTATAATGTCGAGCGTGCGCAGCGCGGTATCGTCTATATCGACGAGATCGATAAGATTTCGCGCAAGTCCGACAATCCCTCGATCACGCGTGATGTATCGGGCGAGGGCGTGCAGCAGGCATTGTTGAAGATCATGGAAGGCACGGTTGCGAGCGTGCCGCCGCAGGGAGGGCGCAAGCACCCGCAGCAGGAGTTCCTGCAGGTCGATACGACGAATATTCTGTTCATCTGCGGCGGCGCGTTCTCCGGTCTCGAGAAGATCATCTCCGCGCGCGGGCGGACCACGTCGATCGGTTTCGCCGCGCAGGTGCTCGCACCGGAAGATCGCCGCACCGGTGAAATCTTCAGGCATGTCGAGCCGGAGGATTTGCTGAAGTACGGCCTCATCCCGGAATTCGTCGGGCGTCTGCCCGTCGTCGCTACGCTCGAGGATCTCGACGAGGCGTCGCTGAAGAAGATCCTGACCGACCCGAAGAATGCGCTGGTGAAACAGTATCAGCGGCTGTTCGAGATGGAGAACATCGAACTGACGTTCGCCGACGAGGCGCTGGGTGCGATCGCACGCAAGGCGATCGAGCGCAAGACCGGCGCGCGCGGGTTGCGTTCGATTCTCGAGAGCATCCTGCTCGAGACCATGTTCGATCTTCCGGGTCTGGAAGGGGTCGAGGAGGTCGTGATCTCGCGCGAAGTGGTTGAGGGAACCGCGCGGCCGCTGTACATTTACGCCGATCGCTCGGATCGCGCGAGCGAGACCAGCGCCAGCGCCTGATCGAGGCGTCCCTGGCGCGCTCCCGTCGCCGCGAAGCGTTGCTGCCGGTCGTTCCGCGCGGCGGCAGCCGGCTGTACAAATGACAGTCTTGTAGTCCCTGGAAGTCGCCGCTTTCCTCGACTTGACACGCTGGCGGTCGATGGCCACCTAATGCTGTCGGCGGCGACGCATGTGCGTTCGCTGTTTCACAACCCAGGGCAGGTGAGGCCATCGGTTCGCAAAAGGCCCATTCTTCTCCGGAAAACTCGGCACCTTGTGGCGGTTGCGCGCGATCTGCGGGCTGCGTACAAGGGGGCGCAACAAAAGGAACAAGGCCATGACCGCCTCAAAACCCAGGCCAGCTATCGTTCACGGAGAAAGCCATACTTACGCGGTGCTGCCGCTTCGCGACATCGTCGTTTTCCCGCATATGATCGTGCCGCTGTTCGTCGGCCGCGAGAAATCGATCAAGGCGCTCGAAGAGGTCATGAAGAACGATGCGCTGATCATGTTGGCGACGCAGAAGAACGCGTCGGATGACGATCCTGAGCCGGATTCGATCTATAAAATCGGGACGCTCGCCAGCGTGTTGCAACTGCTGAAGCTTCCCGACGGCACAGTGAAGGTGCTGGTCGAGGGATTGGATCGCGCGCGCGTCACCAAATATTCCGACCGCACCGATTACTATGAGGCCGAAGCCGTCGCGCTGGCCGATACCGACACCAGCAGCGTCGAAGCCGAAGCGTTGGCGCGTTCGGTCGTGTCGGATTTCGAAAGCTATGTGAAGCTGAACAAGAAGATCTCGCCCGAGGTCGTGGGTGTTGTGCAGGCGATCACGGATTTCGCCAAGCTCGGCGATACCGTGGCTTCGCACCTCGCCGCCAAGATCGCGGATCGTCAGGGCATCCTGGAAACGCTGTCGGCTACGGCGCGCCTGGAAAAGGTGCTCGGTCTGATGGAGAGCGAGATTTCGGTCTTGCAGGTCGAGAAGCGCATCCGCTCGCGTGTCAAGCGCCAAATGGAGAAGACCCAGCGCGAGTACTATCTCAACGAGCAGATGAAGGCGATCCAGAAGGAACTCGGCGACGACGAGGGTCGCGACGAACTCGCCGACCTGGAAGAGAAGATCGCCAAGACCAAGCTCTCGAAGGAAGCTCGCGAGAAGGCCCAGCACGAGCTGAAGAAGCTGCGGCAGATGTCTCCGATGTCGGCCGAAGCCACCGTGGTGCGCAACTATCTCGATTGGCTGATATCGATTCCGTGGGGCAAGAAGTCCAAGGTCAAGAAGGATCTAAATGCCGCGCAGGAAGTGCTGGACGCCGACCACTACGGGCTTGAGAAGGTCAAGGACCGTATCGTCGAGTATCTCGCGGTGCAGTCGCGCGCCAACAAGCTGACCGGACCGATCCTGTGCCTCGTCGGTCCGCCCGGCGTCGGCAAGACCTCGCTCGGCAAGTCGATCGCGCGGGCGACCGGCCGCGAATTCGTGCGCGTGTCGCTCGGCGGCGTGCGCGACGAGGCGGAGATTCGCGGTCACCGTCGGACCTATATCGGTTCGATGCCCGGCAAGATCATCCAGTCGATGCGCAAGGCCAAGACTTCGAATCCGCTATTTCTGCTGGACGAGATCGACAAGATGGGCGCCGATTTCCGCGGCGATCCGTCGTCGGCCCTGCTTGAGGTTCTCGATCCCGAGCAGAATTCGACCTTCAACGACCACTATCTGGAGGTCGATTACGATCTGTCCAACGTGATGTTCCTCACGACCGCGAATACGCTGAATATTCCCGGACCGTTGATGGATCGCATGGAGATCATCCGGATTGCCGGCTACACCGAGAACGAGAAGGTCGAGATCGCCCGCAAGCATCTCATTCCGAACTCGCTCACCAAGCACGGCCTGGATTCGAAGGAGTGGTCGATCGATGACGACTCGCTTCTGCTCATCATCCGTCGCTACACCCGCGAAGCGGGCGTGCGAAACCTGCAGCGCGAACTCTCCACGCTTGCCCGCAAGGCGGTGAAGGAGCTGATGCTGTCGAAGAGGAAGTCGGTCAAGGTCACCGAGAAGGCTGTCGAGGAATTTCTCGGAGTGCCGAAGTATCGCTACGGCGAGATCGAAAGCGACGATCAGGTCGGCGTGGTGACCGGGTTGGCGTGGACCGACGTCGGAGGCGAGTTGCTGACGATCGAAAGTGTGATGATGCCCGGCAAGGGGCGCATGACGGTCACCGGCAACCTGCGCGACGTGATGAAGGAATCGATCTCGGCGGCGGCGTCCTATGTCCGCTCGCGCGCGATCACCTTCGGGATCGAGCCGCCGCTGTTCGAGCGGCGCGATATCCACGTCCATGTTCCCGAAGGAGCTACTCCGAAGGATGGTCCTTCGGCCGGCGTGGCGATGGCAACGACGATCGTGTCGGTGCTGACCGGAATTCCGATCCGGCACGACATCGCGATGACGGGCGAGATCACGCTGCGCGGCAGGGTGTTGCCGATCGGCGGCCTGAAGGAGAAGCTCCTGGCTGCGGCGCGAGGCGGCATCAAGACGGTGCTGATTCCCGACGAAAATGCCAAGGATCTGACGGAGATCTCCGACGCCATCAAGGGTGGACTGGACATCATTCCGGTCGCGCGGATGGACGAGGTGATCAGCAGGGCGCTGGTGCGGCCGCCGAAGCCGATCGTTTGGGAGGAGGATCCCAAGCTTCCGGTCGGCGATGCGACTGACGAGGCTGCCGGCGGTCTGACCGCGCACTGAACGTCTTAAGCTAACCAACGAAACGGCGCCCCTGAGAGGGCGCCGTTTGCGCTATGGGCCGATTATGCCTGCCGGTGATCGCGGGGTATCGACGGACGATGCGGCTTCGGATTCCTGGCTTTCGCGCGAAGATCGATCTGCGAGACGTTGCCGATGAACCCGCGCTGCAACTGCGACCGGTGGCGGCTTGCATGCAGGGGCGCGTCAGAGCTAAACAGGAGGCGAGGGCGGCTAGCTCAGCTGGTTAGAGCATCTCGTTTACACCGAGAGGGTCGGGAGTTCGAATCTCTCGCCGCCTACCACAAATCAAGAACTTAAGCTGGCACACCGATTTTACTCTCGGCGCAGGGCCGATCATGACGAAACTTTACGATAGATCAAACCCGGCGACATAAGGCATTCGTCCCGGGCTAGCTGCGACGGTTCAAGCCCGCCATAGCCCTCGAGTGCAATGCGATCAAACTCAAACCGATCGCCGTTCGCATCGACGATGTATTCCGGAATTGACTCCCGGCGGTATTCGCCGATGGAAGGGCCATGCTCGACAATCCGCTTATCTTCTTCATCTTCCATCTCACCTCTCCATCCTGATCGAGTGTGCGATCACAAGCCGCGTATCTTTCTTGCGCGGGAAGGCCGGTTGTTCCAGTATTCATGGTCGGTATCCCATGGCGCAATCCCATACGCAGGTCGGCACCTTTACGCGACCCCGGCTCGCGGTTACAGCCCTCGCGTGGGCTCCACCTCAACTTCGGGGCGGCGGACAGTAGGGGAATTTCGCCAACCTGCGCAGGTGTGGCATATTATTTGGCCTGGATTGTATTTGGCGCGGATTGTCCCGAAGTTGCTGAATCGTTCACGGTTTACCTCCGTCGAAATCATCGTTAAGTCATTGATTTCGTGAAGGGCGGCACCGTTTCCAACGGAAGGTTTGGAATTCGAATCTCTCGTCGCCTACCAGTCTGTTGATTTCAGATTCCCGCGGGAGCAGCGATGGTGGAAATCCTTCAGGCGCAGAACGCGGAACAGATCGCTTACTGGAATGGGCCCGGCGGCCAGCACTGGGTCGACCGGCAGCAGGCGCAGGATGAGATGCTGGCGCCGGTGTCCGCCATCCTGCTCGATCGCGCGCAAATCGTACCGGGTGAACGCATCATCGATGTCGGCTGCGGCTGCGGCGCCACCACCCGGGCATTTGCGGAACGAGTCGGTGCTACTGGCCGCGTTCTGGGCGTCGATATCTCGGCACCGATGCTGGAGCGGGCCGGGCAAGTCGCACCGGAAGGCGCTCCGGTGGAGTTCCTGCTCGCCGACGCCACAGTACATCCGTTCGAACCGGCGCGGTCCGATCTGATTGCCTCACGGTTCGGCGTGATGTTCTTTGCGGAGCCGGCCGTGTCGTTCGCCAATCTGCGCCAGGCGTTGCGGCCGGGCGGCCGGCTGACATTCGTTTGCTGGCGGGAGCCTCGCCTCAATCCTTGGCTCATGGCTCCGCTCCAGGCGGCCTATAACCATGTTCCGAAACTTCCCGAGCTGGGGCCGGAAGACCCCGGCCCGTTCTCGTTCGCGTCCGAGGCGCGCGTTCACCGTATTCTCGGCCAGGCCGGTTTCTCCGAAATAGCGATGGAAGCCTGCGATCTCGCATTGGACATTTCGGTCGGCGGCGGGCTCGACGCCGCGGTCGAGTCCGCGCTTCAGATCGGTCCGGCCAGCCGCGCGCTTGAGGGGCAGCCTGCTGATGTCATCGCGGCGGCGGCGGGGTCGATCCGTGAAGCGCTTGCTCCGTTCGTCCGAGAGCAGGCCGTTGTGCTTCCGGCATCGATCTGGATCGTAACCGCGCGCAACCCATGATCGCGGCGGCAGGCTAGCTAGCAATATCCGTACAGTCCGCAGGCGTAGGGTAATCGGTCGAAATAGAACGAGATCGCCGACCGATCCTCGTAGTAGGGGCGATAGTAGAAATCGTTCGGCCGTCCGTAATAGCCGGGCACCGGCGGCGCTATCCGAAAACGGTAGAGCGCGCTCTCCGGGTAATCCTTCTCCTTCTCATGGACGACACGGGCGCGCGGAGACGGAGCAGGCTCGGCAAAGATTACGCCGATGCGGCTATGCACCGGAAGGTCGGCGGCTGACCCCGTCGCTCCCGTCGCGACGAGGCCGATGACCGCAAGCAAGATGGTGCGCAGCATTTTTGAATCCTCGTTGATTCGAGGATCATATCTCCTGGCGTTTAGGAAAGATTAACGATGTCGTTGCGCGCTGTTTCGATTGAACGCCATCATTGACCGCGATATCAGATCCTTCAGGCGCGTTCTTCCCAGATCGCTGCAAGATGGACGATGGTCCGGACTGCGGCTTCCATGTCCTGCACGCTGACCCATTCGGTGCGTGAATGGAACGCGTGCTCGCCGGCGAAGATATTGGGGCATGGGAGCCCCATAAACGATAGCCGCGACCCGTCGGTGCCGCCGCGAATGCTGCCTTTGACAGGTTTGAGACCGGCGCGGCGGATCGCTTCCATGGCGTTGTCGACGATCTCGGGATGACGATCCACAACCTGTTTCATGTTGCGATACTGCGGCTGGATGTCCAGCCGATACGTCGAGTGCGGGAAATCCGCCAAGACGTCGCGGACGATTTCCTCCAGCAGGATTTCCTTTTCCTTCAGGCCGGCATCGGTGAAATCGCGCACGATAAAGTTGAGTGTCGCGCGCTCCAGCGTGCCGCTGATGCCGGTCGGATGCAGGAAACCGTCGCGGCCGTCGGTGGTCTCGGGCGAGCAGGTGTCTTTCGGGAGGCGCTCCACAATGCGGGATGCGATCTTGATCGCATGTTCCATCCTGCCCTTGGCGAAACCGGGATGGGCGCTGACTCCCTCGATGGTAATAACCGCACCATCGGCCGAGAAGGTCTCGTCCTCGATATGACCCGCGGTCTCGCCGTCAACGGTGTAAGCGAAGTCTGCGCCCAGTTTTTCCAGATCGACCTTGTCGACGCCACGCCCGATTTCCTCGTCGGGCGTAAACAGGATCTTGATGGTGCCATGCTGGATCCGGGAATCGGCAAGCAGAACCTGTGCGGCATCCATGATTTCGGCGACGCCCGCCTTGTTGTCGGCGCCGAGCAGCGTGGTGCCGTCCGACGTGACGATGTCATTACCGACCTGATCGGCCAGCGCCGGGTTGTCGATGACGCGGATGACCTGCGACTGATCGCCGCAGAGTTTGATGTCACCACCGCGGTAATCCCTGACGATCTGCGGCCTGACGTTTGTCCCTGAACAGTCGGGCGACGTGTCCATGTGGGAGCAGAAGCAAATGACGGGAACCTGCTTGGAACTGTTCGCCGGAATCGTCGCGTAGACGTAACCGTGCTGGTCGAGGTGGGCATCCGCGACGCCGATCTCCTGCAACTCGCGCACCAGCAGGCGTCCAAGATTCTTCTGCTTCTCGGTGGATGGACACGTGGAAGACGCCGGGTCCGACTGGGTGTCGATGACGACATAGCGCAGAAAGCGCTCCGTTACAGTGTGCTTGAATGTCATGGCAGCGGCCATCGTATCTCAGGGCAGGGGCCCTATATCCGGGAAAGTCGTATATTCAGGAAATCAGGTCAACGAAATCTGCCGTTCCGGCGTTGCCCACTGCAACCCGGTCGAGCGGGCGGATGCCCCAGGCGGTTAAAAGCGTCCTGATCCGGCGTTCTGGTTAGATGGCTTCCTTGAGTTCCTTCGCGGCGCGGAATGCGACCTTCTTGGAGGCCTTGATTTGAATTTCCTCGCCGGTGGCCGGGTTGCGACCCTTGCGGGCGGCGCGTTTGCGAACCTGGAGGATGCCAAGGCCGACGATGCGGATGCGTTCGCCCTTCTTGAGGTGCTTGGTGATACGGGTGACCATGTCGCTCAGGATCGCCTCGGCGGCCTTCTTCGACAATTCATGGTCTTCGGCCAATGCTGCCGCCAGATGCTTCAGCGTCACGGTGCTCGGGGTCGCTGCTTTCTTCGCCATATATGCCCTCCTCGTCGTTGATGGCTTCGGAACGTAAGGCGTATCAGGCCTCGGTTGATTCGGGGAGGCACCGACCACGCCGTTTTGCCTGTAAACAGCCGGTTTTTTGCGTCGACCGCTCAAAAAATCTTGCCAGTTAAGGAGATCTGCAACTGCCTTGACTTGGAAAGGCCCCGCCTTTAAGTCCTCGGCTCTGTGCGGATACGACATCCGCGGGAGTAGCTCAGTTGGTTAGAGCGCCGCCCTGTCACGGCGGAGGTCGCGGGTTCGAGTCCCGTCTCTCGCGCCAGTCTTTTCCGGCTTGATCCCCAACGTTCGAATCTGACGCAAGGCTCGCATGACGGCGGCTGCGGACTGACGCCAATATGCAAAGCCGCCCGATGGCCGCTTTGATTCCCGGCCCGAAATCCAAAATCACCTCACCAGGGATGTCCCCGAACTGGATATCATCGTTGGTTGCCCGGCCTTGATCACATGGACGGTCTGGACGAAGTCGGTGCTTGGACGGAGGGATGTGCCGAAAGCTGTCAGCGCGGCGCCAACGACGAGTGTGACGACCACGATCTTCAGGTGGGTGGCGCGGTCCGCGCTCTGGATCGAGTGGTTCATAGTCGCCTCCTGTCTCCCGGCGCCGCCGCGGGGCCGTGGGCAAGAGCAATAAATCCGGTTTGTTTCAGCTTCGCTTCGCGGGCTCCCCGAAATGGTTTCATTTGCCTGATGTCTCGGACGCCGGCGTGGTGTCCGATGGATGCGCGGGCAAGGGTTGGCGGGCGGGATTTTCCGGCCAAAGCGTCGCTGTCAACCCGTAAAAGCTCGGTCCTGGGTGCGTCAAAATAGGCTATCTTGCCACCCCTCTTGCACTGGGCTAAAGCCTCTCAAAAGTTCCAATAGCCTAACAAATCTGCGGGTCGAGCAACCGCAGCGAGGGGAAGCGCCGATGGGCGGCATTTTGCAGAACTATCTTCCGCTTGTGGTGTTTATCGGTATAGCGGCCGTGATCGGCGCTGTGCTACTGATCGCTCCCTTTATTGTCGCGTACCAGCAGCCTGACCCGGAGAAGCTTTCGGCCTATGAGTGCGGATTCAACGCATTCGACGATGCCCGGATGAAGTTCGACGTCAGGTTTTATCTGGTCGCTATTCTTTTCATCATTTTTGACCTTGAAGTCGCGTTCCTGTTTCCCTGGGCGGTTACGTTCGGCAAGCTTGACGCCACGGGCTTCTGGTCGATGATCGTGTTTCTTGGAGTGTTGACCGTGGGCTTTGCCTACGAATGGAAGAAAGGCGCGCTCGAATGGGATTGAGCTCTCCTACCACGAAGTTCTCGAATGCGGCCTCCTCCGCCGGCGGCCCTCGCGTGACTCCGGCTGCGGCCTCGATTCTGGATCCACGGACCGGTCGGCCGGTGGGAGCCGGCGATCCGTATTTCCTCGAGGTCAATCACGAACTGTCCGACAAGGGCTTCTTCGTCGCCGCGACCGACGACCTCATCACCTGGGCGCGCACCGGCTCGCTGATGTGGATGACCTTCGGTCTTGCCTGCTGCGCGGTCGAGATGATGCAGGTTTCGATGCCGCGCTATGATGTCGAGCGTTTCGGCTTTGCGCCGCGCGCCTCGCCGCGCCAGTCGGACGTGATGATCGTCGCCGGCACGCTGACCAACAAGATGGCGCCCGCGCTGCGCAAGGTCTACGACCAGATGCCGGAACCGCGCTACGTCATCTCGATGGGATCGTGTGCCAACGGTGGCGGCTACTACCACTATTCCTATTCGGTGGTGCGCGGCTGCGATCGGATCGTGCCGATCGATGTCTACGTGCCGGGCTGTCCGCCGACGGCGGAAGCGCTTCTCTACGGCATTCTGCTGCTGCAGAAAAAGATCCGGCGTACTGGAACCATCGAACGTTAAAGGTTTGAAGGAATGGACGACAGCAGGCTCGATGCCTTGGGTCAGATGATCGTTGCCACGCTTCCGGGCGCGGCCATCGGCCATTCCGTGGCGTTCGGTCAATTGAGTATCACGGTCGAGGTCGCGAAGATTGTCGAGGTCGCTCGCTTCATCCGCGACGATCAGCGTTGCCGCTTCGTCAACATCACCGACGTGACCGCGGTCGACTATCCGGGCCGCGAGAAGCGCTTTGACGTGGTCTATAACTTCCTGTCGCCGACGCTGAATACCCGTATTCGTCTGAACGCGCAGGCCTCGGAGACCACGCAGGTGCCATCGTTGATCGATGTGTTTCCCGGCGCAGACTGGTTCGAACGCGAGACCTACGACCTCTATGGCGTGATTTTCACCGGGCACCCCGACATGCGGCGTTTGTTGACCGACTATGGGTTCGACGGACATCCGCTACGCAAGGATTTTCCGCTGACGGGCTTCGTCGAGGTGCGTTACGACGATGCCGAGAAGCGGGTCGTGTACGAGCCGGTGCGTCTCAATCAGGAATTCCGCAAATTCGATTTCATGTCACCGTGGGAAGGTGCGGACTATCCGCTGCCGGGTGACGAGAAGGCGACCGGCGGCAAGGCGGGTGGCTGATGACCGAAGCACTTGGTACCGAAACTCCCGGTATGCGCAACTTCACCATCAATTTCGGTCCGCAGCATCCGGCGGCGCACGGCGTGTTGCGCCTGGTGCTGGAGCTGGATGGTGAGGTGGTCGAGCGCGTCGATCCGCACATCGGTCTGCTGCACCGCGGCACCGAGAAGCTGATCGAGCAGAAGACCTATCTTCAGGCGATTCCGTACTTCGATCGGCTCGATTACGTCGCGCCGATGAATCAGGAGCACGCTTTCTGTCTCGCGGCCGAGAAGCTGCTGGGTATCGCGGTGCCACGCCGTGGCCAGTTGATCCGGGTGCTTTACTGCGAGATCGGCCGCATTCTCTCGCATCTTCTCAATGTCACCACGCAGGCGCTGGATGTCGGCGCGCTCACGCCGCCGCTGTGGGGCTTCGAGGAACGCGAGAAGCTGATGATGTTCTACGAGCGCGCCTCGGGATCGCGGATGCATGCCGCGTATTTCCGCATCGGCGGCGTGCATCAGGATCTCCCGCCGAAGCTGATCGATGACATCGACGCCTGGTGCGATCCGTTCCTGCAGGTCGTGGCGGATCTCGATGCGTTGCTGACCGACAGCCGCATTTTCAAGCAACGCAACGTCGATATCGGCGTGGTCAGCCTGAAGCAGGCCTGGGAATGGGGTTTCTCCGGCGTCATGGTTCGCGGCTCCGGTGCGGCCTGGGATTTGCGCAAGGCGCAACCTTACGAATGCTATGCCGAAATGGACTTCGATATTCCGATCGGCAAGAACGGCGACTGCTACGATCGCTATCTCATCCGCATGGAGGAAATGCGACAGTCGGCGCGGATCATGAAGCAGTGCATCGCCAAGTTGCGCGCCGCCGACGGGCAGGGGCCGGTGGCGGTCGAGGACAACAAGATCTTCCCGCCGCGTCGCGCCGAGATGAAGCGTTCGATGGAAGCGTTGATCCATCATTTCAAGCTTTACACCGAAGGATTCCGCGTTCCGGCGGGAGAGGTCTACGCGGCGGTGGAAGCGCCCAAGGGAGAGTTCGGCGTCTTTCTCGTCTCCGACGGCAGCAACAAGCCATACAAGTGCAAGATCCGCGCGCCGGGCTTTGCGCATCTGCAGGCGATGGATTTCATCTGCAGGGGCCACCTGCTGGCGGATGTTTCCGCCATTCTCGGCTCGCTCGACATCGTGTTCGGAGAGGTCGACCGGTGATCGCACAGCCGCCCATCCAGTTCGATCGGACCTCCGGCGTTATCGAGGGAGCCAACGCCTGGGAGCGCGCGGCGTCGCTGGCGCTGGTGGCAGGCTCCAAGGTGTCGTCGCTGTTCTCGCACCGCGGCTACAGGTTTTGCGCCAACCTGCTGCGCAAGACGTTGCCTGAGCGCGATATCGCCGTCAGGCTCAATTCCGACGCTACGTTCGCGTTTCCCTATGGCGACGGTTATTGGAGCAAGCTGCTCAATCGCTCCTTCAAGTATGAAGAGGAGCTTGAACTGCTGTTTCGCGGCTCCGCCGACGTCGATTACACGCTGCTCGATTGCGGCGCCAATTACGGCTACTGGTCGGTGCTGGTCTCCAGCCGGCCGTTCGGATCGCGCAGGGCGATCGCGATCGAGCCGTCGTCGAAGAATTTCGCCAAGCTGTTGAACAATGCTGACATCAACGGCAACCGCTTCGAGGTGGTGCAGAGTGCCATTGGCGCGACGCGCGGCACTGCGCGCTTGTCCGGCACCAAGCATGAGGCCTTCAGCATCGCCGGCGGCGCCAATGCCGACGGGGAGAACGTGCCGGTGCTGACGCTCGATAACCTGCTCGACGACGGCCGGATTTCGCCCGACGGCAAGTACCTCATCAAGCTCGACGTCGAAGGCGTCGAGATCGAAGCCATCAAGGGTGGCACCCGCGTGCTGCAGGGCGACGCTGTGATCCTGTGCGAGGACCACGGCAATGACCGAAACCACACCGTATCGCGCTACATTCTTGAGCAGACGCCGTTGGAACTGATCGTGCACGATCCCGTCAGCAACCGTTTCGAGACGTTGACAGAGCTTTCCATTCTGGACCGCATCAAGGTCGCCTCCCACGTTGGATACAACGTGTTCGGAACCTCAAGCGCATTCTGGCAAGATCGTTTTCGCCGCATGAACGCGGCCGCGTCGCAACGTGTTCATTGAGAGACTAGAGTACGATGTCCGTTCGCCGCCTGGCACCGAAAGAACAGCAGCCCGAGAGTTTCGCGTTCAGCGAGGAGAACCTCGCCTGGGCCAAAAAGCAGATCGGGCAATATCCCGCGGGTCGCCAGGCGTCCGCGGCCATCGCTATTTTGTGGCGCGCGCAGGAGCAGCACGACGGCTGGGTGTCGGAGGCCGCGATCCGCACCGTCGCCGATATGCTCGATATGCCCTACATCCGGATGCTGGAGATCGCGACGTTCTACACGATGTTCCAGCTTCAGCCGGTCGGCAAGAAGGCGCATATCCAGGTGTGCGGCACGACGCCGTGCCGGCTGCGCGGCGCTGAGGACATCCTCGCCGTCTGCAAGAACCGCATCCATCACGAGCCCTTCCACCTCTCGAAAGATGGTGACTTCTCATGGGAAGAAGTCGAGTGCCTCGGTTCCTGCGTCAACGCGCCGATGGTGCTGATCTGGAAAGACACCTACGAGGATCTGACGAAGGAGAACTTCGGCAAGGTGCTGGACGGGTTTGCTTCGGGCCAACCGCCGAAGCCCGGCCCCCAGATCGACCGCCAGTTTTCCGCACCCGTCGGCGGTCCGACCACGTTGAATACGGCGGCTGCGAAAGGCGAGGGGGGACAGCGGGCCAGCGCTCGGCCGGCACCCGCCGATGACGCGGCCAAAAAGGGCAAAACCTGATGCTCGACGACAAGGATCGCATCTTCCGCAACCTCTACGGCCTCGACGACTGGCGGCTCGCCGGCGCGCGCCGCCGTGGCGCGTGGGACGGCACCAGGACGATCGTCGACAAGGGTCGCGACTGGATTATCAGCGAGATGAAGGCGTCGGGCCTGCGCGGCCGCGGCGGGGCCGGATTTCCGACCGGCATGAAGTGGTCCTTCATGCCGAAGGACAACGCCGACGGCCGGCCGAGCTACCTCGTCGTCAATGCCGACGAGTCGGAACCCGGCACCTGCAAGGATCGCGAGATCATGCGGCACGATCCGCATCTTTTGATCGAGGGCTGTCTGCTGGCCGGCGTCGGGATGGGCGCCCATGCCGGCTATATCTACATTCGCGGCGAATTCATCCGCGAGCGCGAGCATCTCCAGGCCGCTATCGACGAGGCCTATGAGGCCAGACTGATCGGCAAGGATAATATCCACGGCTTCCCATTCGATCTGTATGTCGCCCACGGCGCAGGGGCCTACATCTGCGGCGAGGAGACAGCGCTACTGGAGAGCCTGGAAGGCAAAAAGGGCCAGCCGCGGCTGAAGCCGCCATTCCCGGCCAATGTTGGTCTCTACGGTTGCCCGACGACCGTGAACAACGTCGAGTCGATTGCGGTGGCGCCGGATATCCTGCGCCGTGGCGCGGCCTGGTTCGCCGGGATCGGCCGTCCCAACAATGTCGGCACCAAGCTGTTTTGTATTTCGGGTCACGTCGAACGTCCCTGTAACGTCGAAGAGGCGATGGGAATCACGTTTCGCGAATTGATCGACACCCATTGCGGCGGCATCCGCGGCGGCTGGAACAACCTCAAGGCGGTCATTCCGGGCGGCTCGTCGGTGCGCATGGTGCCGGCCGAGCAGATCATCGATACGCCGATGGACTTCGACAGCCTCGGCAAGCTGCGCTCCGGTCTCGGCACCGCCGCCGTCATCGTCATGGACAAGTCGACCGATCTGATCCGGGCGATCGCGCGCATTTCGTATTTCTACAAGCACGAGAGCTGCGGCCAGTGTACGCCGTGCCGGGAGGGCACCGGCTGGATGTGGCGAGTGCTGACCCGGATGGCCGACGGCCGCGCCCACAAGCGCGAGATCGACATGCTGCTCGAGGTCACCAAGCAGGTCGAAGGCCACACCATCTGCGCGCTCGGCGACGCGGCGGCCTGGCCGATTCAGGGACTGATCGCGCACTTCCGTCATGAGATCGAGGCGCGCATCGACCAGTATTCGCATAACGCCGACCGCGACGATCAGGGCATCCTCGATCCCGCGCGCATGGTCGCGGCGGAGTAGGGCCATGACGAAGCTTATCATCGACGGCAAAGAGATCGACGTACCCGCCGAATATACGCTGCTGCAGGCGTGCGAGGCTGCGGGCGCCGAGATTCCGCGTTTCTGCTACCACGAGCGGCTGTCGATCGCGGGCAACTGCCGGATGTGCCTTGTCGAGGTCAAGGGCGGGCCGAAGCCGGTCGCGAGCTGCGCCTGGGGCGTGCGCGACTGCCGTCCGGGTCCGAACGGTGAGCCGCCGCAAATCTCCACGCGGTCGCCGATGGTGAAGAAGGCGCGCGAAGGCGTGATGGAATTCCTGCTGATCAACCATCCGCTCGATTGCCCGATCTGCGATCAGGGCGGCGAGTGTGATTTGCAGGATCAGGCGATGGGGTACGGCGTCGATACCTCGCGTTTCGCCGAGAACAAGCGTGCGGTCGAGGACAAGTATCTCGGCGCGCTGGTCAAGACCTCGATGAACCGCTGCATCCAGTGCACGCGCTGCGTCCGCTTCTCCGCGGAGATCTGCGGCGCGCCGGAAATGGGTGCGACCGGCCGCGGCGAGGACATGGAGATCACCACCTACCTTGAGAGCGCGCTCACGTCTGAATTGCAGGGCAACCTCGTTGATATCTGTCCAGTCGGCGCATTGACCTCGAAGCCCTACGCGTTCGCCGCAAGGCCATGGGAACTCGGCAAAACCCAATCCATCGATGTGATGGACGCGGTCGGCTCGGCCATTCGGGTCGACACGCGCGGGCGCGAAGTGATGCGTATCCTGCCGCGCGTCAATGAGGCCGTGAACGAGGAGTGGATCTCCGACAAGACCCGCCACATCGTCGATGGGCTGCGTACCCAGCGGCTCGATCGCCCCTACATCCGTGAAAACGGCGCGCTCCGCGTAGCCTCGTGGCCCGAAGCGTTCGCTGCGATCGCTGCGAAAGTGACGCGGGCAGACGGCAAGCGGATCGGCGCGATCGCCGGCGATCTTGCGGCCGTGGAAGAAATGTTCGCGCTGAAGGACCTGCTGTCGAAGCTCGGCTCGGTCAACATCGCGGTGCAGGGCGGCGACGCCTTCAATCCGGCGCTGGGGCGGGCATCGTACATTTTCAATCCGACCATCGCCGGCATCGAGCAGGCCGACGCGCTGCTGATCGTGGGATCGAACCCGCGCAAGGAAGCGGCGATCCTCAATGCGCGCATCCGCAAGCGCTGGCGGACCGGTCAGCTCAAGATCGGCGTGATCGGCGAGCGCGCCGACCTGACTTACGACCATGATTATCTCGGCGCCGGTGCGGATTCGCTCGCGGACCTCGCCGCCGGCAAGAACGGGTTTCTCGGTGTGCTGAAAGGCGCGAACAATCCGATCGTACTGGTCGGCGCGGGCGCGACATCGCGGCGCGACGGCGGGGCCATTCTCGCGGCGGCGGCCAAGCTCGCCGTGACTATCGGCGCGCTGAAGGACGGCTGGAATGGATTTGCGGTGCTTCACGATGCGGCGTCGCGGGTGGGCGCGCTGGACCTCGGCTTCGCGCCGGGGAAGGGCGGCCTGAACGCAGCGCGGATGACCGCGCCGGGTGAACTTGATGTTCTGTTCTCGCTCGGCGCCGACGAGATCAAGGTGCCGGACGGCGTGTTCGTCGTCTATATCGGGACTCACGGCGACGCGGGCGCGCACCGCGCCGACGTCATTTTGCCGGGCGCCGCCTATACCGAGAAGACCGGCATTTATGCCAACACCGAAGGCCGGGTGCAGATGGCGAACCGCGCTGGCTTCCCTCCGGGCGAGGCGCGGGAAGACTGGGCGATTATCCGCGCGTTATCCGAAGTGCTGGGCAAGACCCTCGGCTATGACTCGCTGGCGGCGCTGCGGCAGGCGATGTTCAAGGCGGTGCCGCACCTGATGCGGATCGACCGGATCGAGGGCGGCGATTCCGGCGCGATCAAAAATCTTGCCGGCAGGGGCGGCAGCATCGAGAAATCGCCGTTCAAGGCTGCGGTTGACGATTATTATCTGACCAACCCGATCGCGCGGGCCTCGGCTGTGATGGCGGAATGCTCGCGGCTTGCGTCTGGTCGCATGCTGACGGCGGCGGAGTGAGCGTGATGGCCGAATTCTTCGCAGCCCCGTTCTGGACGGACTTTCTCTGGCCGCTGATCGTGATGGTCGCGCAGAGCGTGTTGCTGCTCGTGGTGCTGCTGATCGCGATCGCCTACATCCTGCTCGCCGACCGCAAGATCTGGGCGGCGGTGCAGATCAGGCGCGGCCCGAACGTGGTCGGGCCGTGGGGTTTGCTGCAATCCTTCGCGGACCTGCTCAAGTTCGTGCTGAAGGAACCGATTATTCCGTCCGGCTCCAACAAGGGCGTGTTCCTGCTGGCGCCGCTGGTCACCTGCGTGCTGGCGCTGGCGGCGTGGGCGGTGATTCCGGTCAATCTGAATTGGGTGATTTCCGACATCAATGTCGGGATTCTCTACATCTTCGCGATTTCGTCGCTGTCGATCTACGGCATCATCATGGCCGGCTGGTCGTCGAACTCGAAATATCCATTCCTTGCGGCATTGCGTTCGGCAGCGCAGATGGTCTCGTACGAAGTCTCGATCGGCTTCGTTTTCATCACGGTATTGCTCTGCGCGGGCTCACTGAACCTCTCGGCCATCGTCGAGGCGCAGCATGTCCGGGGTCTCGGCAGCCTGATCGGATTGCCATGGCTGACATTCCTGAACTGGTATTGGCTGCCTTTGCTGCCGATGTTCGTGGTGTTTTACGTTTCGGCCCTGGCCGAGACCAACCGCCCGCCGTTCGACCTGGTCGAGGCGGAATCGGAACTCGTCGCAGGCTTCATGGTCGAGTACGGCTCGACGCCGTATCTGTTGTTCATGCTCGGCGAGTACGTCGCGATCACCACCATGTGCGCGATGGGCGCGATTCTCTTCATGGGCGGCTGGCTGCCGCCGATCGATCTGCCGCCGTTCAACTGGGTGCCCGGCGTGATCTGGTTCTCGCTGAAACTGTTCTTCATGTTCTTCCTGTTCGCGATGGCGAAGGCGATCGTGCCGCGCTATCGCTACGATCAACTGATGCGGCTCGGCTGGAAGGTGTTTCTGCCGCTGTCGCTGGCTATGGTGGTGATCGTGGCGGGCGTGTTGCAGTTCGCCGACATCGCGCCGAAGTGAGGTTGTCATGAGTATCAATGCAACAGCCCGTGCGCTTCTGCTGACCGAATTCGTGTCGGCGTTCTTCCTCACCATGCGCTATTTCTTCCAGCCGAAGGCGACCATCAATTATCCCTTCGAGAAGAATCCGATCTCGCCGCGATTCCGCGGCGAACATGCATTGCGCCGCTACCCGAACGGCGAGGAGCGCTGTATCGCCTGCAAGCTGTGCGAGGCGATCTGTCCGGCGCAAGCCATCACCATCGAGGCCGGCCCGCGCCGCAACGACGGCACGCGGCGCACCGTGCGCTACGACATCGACATGGTGAAGTGCATCTATTGCGGATTGTGTCAGGAGGCCTGTCCGGTCGACGCCATCGTCGAGGGGCCGAATTTCGAATTCGCGACCGAGACCCGCGAGGAACTCTATTATGACAAGGCCAAGCTGCTCGCCAATGGCGACCGCTGGGAACGCGAGATCGCGAAAGCGATCGAACTCGACGCGCCGTATCGGTGAAGTGAGGGCACAATGTCTTGTTCGTCAGCCGATAGAACGGATGTCGTTCTTCACCTCTCCCCGCAGGCGGGGAGAGGGAGTGGAGGCGTCTAGATGATCCTTCCCGCGCTGTTCTTCTATCTGTTCGCCGGCGTCTGCGTCGCATCCGCCGCTATGGTTATTTCGTCGCGCAATCCCGTGCACTCGGTGCTGTTCCTGATTCTGGCGTTCGTCAACGCCGCCGGCTTGTTCATCCTGATGGGTGCGGAATTTCTCGCGATGATCCTCGTCGTGGTCTATGTCGGCGCAGTCGCGGTGTTGTTCCTGTTTGTCATCATGATGCTGGATGTGAATTTCGCCGAATTGCGCGAGGGTTTTCTCGAATATTTGCCGCTCGGCCTGGTGATCGCAGCGATCTTTTTGCTGGAACTGCTGCTCGTCGTCGGAGGCTGGACCCTCAATCCAACCGTGACGAAATCGATCACCGCAGCCATTCCGGGCGACGTCAGCAACACCGAGGCGATCGGCCTCGTGCTCTATACGAAGTACATTCATTATTTCCAGCTTGCCGGCATGGTGTTGCTGGTGGCGATGGTCGGCGCCATCGTGCTGACGCTGCGGCACAGGGCAAGCGTCAAGCGGCAGGATATCAATGTCCAGAACGCGCGGACTCCCGAGATGGCCATGAGCGTTCGCAAGGTCGCTTCCGGACGGGGGTTGCAGGACGCCGACGCAGCAGAGTGGGTGAAATGACGATCGGGCTCGGGCATTATCTGGCGGTCGGCGCGATCCTGTTCACGTTGGGGATTCTCGGTATCTTCCTCAACCGCAAGAACATCATCGTCATCCTGATGTCGGTGGAGCTGATCCTGCTGGCGGTCAATATCAACCTGGTGGCGTTTTCAGCGTTCCTGGGCGACATCGTTGGACAGGTGTTTGCGCTGCTGGTGCTTACGGTCGCCGCGGCCGAGGCGGCGATCGGTCTTGCTGTTCTCGTTGTGTATTTCCGCAACCGCGGTTCGATCGCGGTTGAGGACGTTAACCTGATGAAGGGCTGAAGCATGATCCGGAAGGGTGAGGACCGGCTTTCTCCAGCCAACGGGTCCGTTGGCTGCGGGGTCATGCTCCATGAGGTGGGTACATGATCGAGGCAATCGTCTTTTTGCCGCTGGTCGGCGCGATCCTCGCCGGGCTGATCTCGCTGGTGGGCGCGCGTGGACGCAACCCTGGTGGCGATACGGTCGATCATCACGACGCTCATGGTGATGCTCACGCGGCGACCGCGCATGATAGTCACGGGCACGACGACCATCATATCAGCGAGCCGCCGGCGGCGGGATCGCGCGCCGCCGAGCTGATCACCACGATCCTTCTGATCGTGTCGGCCGGCCTGTCATGGGTGGTGTTGGTCGATGTCGGCTTCATGCATCACGATGCACGGATAACGCTGCTTTCGTGGATTAATTCGGGCGATTTGCAAATCGCGTGGTCGTTGCGGGTCGATACGCTGACGGCGGTGATGCTGGTAGTCGTCAACACCGTGTCGGCGCTGGTGCATTTTTATTCCATCGGTTACATGGACGAGGATCCGAACTGCCCGCGCTTTTTCGGCTATCTGTCGCTGTTCACCTTCGCGATGCTGATGCTGGTGACGTCGGACAATCTGGTGCAGATGTTCTTCGGTTGGGAAGGCGTCGGTCTTGCCAGCTATTTGTTGATCGGATTCTGGTATCGGAAGCCCTCGGCGAATGCGGCGGCCATCAAGGCGTTCGTGGTCAACCGCATCGGCGACTTCGGTTTCTCGCTCGGCATCTTTGCGGTGTTCATGCTGATCGGCTCGATCGATTTCGATACCATCTTCAGCGCAGCGCCGGGATTGACCGGAAAGACGGTCCACTTCCTCGCCTGGGACGTCAACGCGCTGACGTTAATCTGTCTGCTGCTGTTCATGGGCGCCATGGGCAAGTCGGCTCAGTTCCTGTTGCACACCTGGTTGCCGGACGCCATGGAAGGCCCGACGCCGGTATCGGCGCTGATCCATGCGGCGACCATGGTGACCGCCGGAGTGTTCATGGTGGCGCGGCTGTCGCCGTTGTTTGAACTGGCGCCGGATGCGCAGGCTTTCGTGATGTTCATCGGCGCGACCACGGCGTTCTTCGCGGCGACGATCGGTCTCGTGCAGAACGACATCAAGCGGATAATAGCCTATTCGACATGCTCGCAGCTCGGCTACATGTTCGTCGCGATGGGAGCGGGGGCCTACTCCGTCGGCATGTTCCATTTGTTCACCCACGCCTTCTTCAAGGCGCTGCTGTTCTTGGGCTCGGGATCGGTGATTTATGCGATGCATCACGAGCAGGATATCCGCAATATGGGCGGCCTGAAGGATCGCATCCCCTACACGTATTTCGTTATGGTGATCGGCACGCTGTCGCTGACGGGATTTCCGCTGATGGCCGGCTATTTTTCGAAGGATGCGGTCATCGAATCCGCCTACGTGTCTCACAATCCATTCGCGTACTACGGCTTCCTGATGACGGTGATCGCGGCAGGATTGACCTCATTCTACTCGTGGCGGCTGATTTTCAAAACCTTCCACGGCAAGCCACATGATCGGGCTCACTATCAGGCCGCGAAAGAAAGTCCGATCTGGATGCTGATTCCGATCGGTGTCCTTGCGGTCGGCTCGATCCTCGCAGGCTTCCCGTTCAAGGAGTTGTTCACGGGTCATGGGGTCGAAGAGTTCTTCCGGGAATCCCTGAAGATGCGCCCGCACATCATCGAGGACATGCACCACATCCCGGAGACGATCGGCTTCCTGCCCACCGCGATGATGATTGGGGGGTTTGTGATGGCCTGGCTGTTCTATATCCGGCGCCCCTATCTGCCGGTCCAACTCGCCCGCGAACACCAGATGCTCTACCAGTTTCTGCTCAACAAGTGGTACTTCGACGAGCTGCTTGACCTGATCGTCGTGCGTCCGACCAAGTGGCTTGGCCGCTTCCTGTGGAAGAAGGGCGACGGCTTCGTCATTGACGGCTTTGGTCCAGATGGCGTGTCAGCACGGGTGCTCGATGTCACCCGCAATGTGGTGAGGTTGCAGACCGGCTATCTCTATCACTATGCGTTCGCGATGCTGATGGGGGTTGCGGGTCTGATCACGTGGTTCATGTTTGGTGTAGGAGGCCAGTGAAATGACGACCTGGCCGATCCTCTCCGTTGTGACCTTCCTGCCGCTGCTCGGCGCGCTGCTGATCTGGCTACTGGCGCGAGGCAGTGATGATGCCGCGGACAGGACCGCGCGCTGGATTGCGTTATGGACCACCGTCGTCACCTTTGCGGTGTCGCTGATTCTGGTCGCGCGCTTCGATCCCGCCGATCCCGGGTTTCAGTTTGTCGAACACGCGAGCTGGCTTACGACCGGTATTCGCTATCACATGGGCGTGGACGGCATCTCGCTGCCGTTGCTGATCCTGACTACAGCGTTGATGCCGGTCTGCATTATCGCGAGCTGGCGGGCGATCTCGCGCCGGGTGCCGGCCTACATGATAGCGTTTCTTGTGCTGGAAACGCTGATGGTCGGCACGTTCTCGGCGCTCGACCTGTTGTTGTTCTATGTATTCTTCGAAGGCGTTTTGATTCCGATGTTCCTGATCATCGGGATCTGGGGCGGCCCGCGCCGCGTCTATGCCACCTTCAAGTTTTTCCTCTATACGCTGCTCGGCTCGGTGCTGATGCTACTGGCCATCATGGCGCTCTACTGGAACGCCGGCACCACCGACATTCCCACGTTGATGCGGACCGCTGTTCCGTACAATTTGCAGATGTGGGCGTGGCTCGCCTTCTTTGCATCGTTTGCGGTCAAGATGCCGATGTGGCCCGTTCATACCTGGCTTCCGGATGCGCATGTCGAGGCTCCGACGGCGGGCTCGGTGATTCTTGCAGCGATCCTGCTGAAGATGGGCGGCTACGGCTTCCTGCGCTTCTCGCTGCCGATGTTCCCTTTGGCGTCGCATGATTTCGCGCCGCTGATTTTTGTGCTCTCGGCCATCGCGATCATCTACACCTCGCTGGTCGCGCTGATGCAGGACGACATGAAGAAGCTGATCGCCTATTCGTCGGTCGCGCACATGGGCTTTGTGACGATGGGCATCTTCGCGGGCACCATGCAGGGGGTCCACGGCGGCGTATTCCAGATGATCTCGCACGGTATCGTGTCGGGTGCGTTGTTCCTCTGTGTCGGCATTATTTACGACCGTATGCACACCCGCGAGATCGCGGCTTATGGCGGCCTCGTCAATCGGATGCCGCTCTACGCGCTGGTGTTCATGACGTTCACCATGGCCAACGTCGGGCTGCCCGGCACCTCCGGTTTCGTCGGTGAATTCCTGTCGCTGATCGGCACCTTCAAGGTATCGATACCGACGGCGTTCGCGGCGACGACGGGCATAATCCTGTCGGCGGCCTACGCCCTGTGGCTCTATCGCAAGATCGTGTTCGGGGCGCTGGTCAAGCCGTCGCTTGCGACGATCAAGGATCTGACGGTCCGCGAATGCCTCACCTTGATGCCGCTGTTTGTGCTGACGATCCTGTTCGGCGTGTATCCGAAGCCGGTGCTCGATCTCTCGGCGGCTTCCGTGCAAAATCTCGTCAATAATTATGCAAGCGCGACCGCCGCCATCAAGGCGGCGGCGCTGCCGTGATCACGGCAGGTCAGGGACACCAACTATGATGTTTGAGGCCGCCGGGTATCAACTGCTTCCCGTATTGCCGGAAATCGTGCTGGCGATCGGCGCGATGGCGTTGCTGACGATCGGGGCGTGGTGCGGCCAGCGCGCGGCTGCTCTCGTTACGGTCCTGGCGGTATGCCTTCTCGTCGCGACCGGCGTGATTGAGTATCTGCTGCCCAGGGGCAAGCTGATTACGTTCGGCGGCAGCTTCATCGTCGATGATTTCGCGCGGTTTCTGAAAATTCTTGCTTTGCTCGGCTCGGCGGCGACGCTCGTTCTGTCGCGCCAGTTTCTTGAAAACCAGTCCCGGCGGATGTTCGAGTTCGCGATTCTGGTGATGCTCTCGACGGTCGGCATGATGGTGCTGATTTCGGCGGCCGACCTGATCATGCTGTATCTCGGGCTCGAGTTGATGAGCCTTGCGCTTTACGTGGTGGCGGCGAGCGACCGTGACAACGTCAAATCGACCGAGGCAGGCTTGAAATACTTCGTTCTCGGCGCGCTGGCGTCCGGGATGCTGCTGTACGGCGCTTCGCTGATCTATGGTTTCACGGGAACCGTCAGCTTTGCGGGCATTGCAGCCGCTGCCAAGACCGGCAGCATCGGCGTTGTGTTCGGCATCGTCTTCCTGCTGGCGGGCCTGTGCTTCAAGGTGTCGGTGGTGCCGTTTCACATGTGGACACCCGACGTTTATGAAGGCGCGCCGACGCCGGTTACGGCATTCTTCTCCTCGGCGCCGAAGGTCGCGGCAATGGCGGTGTTTACCCGCGTGGTGCTGACGGCGTTCTCCGGCGTTGTTACCGAGTGGCAGCAGATCGTGGTTTTCGTGGCGATCGCGTCCATGGCGCTGGGTTCGTTCGGCGCGATCGGACAGCGCAACATCAAGCGCATGATGGCTTATTCGTCGATCGGCCATATGGGTTTTGCGCTGGTCGGTCTCGCCGCCGGCACCGTCGAAGGCGCGCAGGGCGTCGTGCTTTATATGGTCATCTATACCGTCATGACGTTCGGAGCGTTCACCGTCATTCTCGCCATGAGCCGTAAAGGCCAAGCCCTGGAGCAGATCAGCGATTTCGCTGGGCTGTCGCGGACCAATCCGCTGCTGGCGTTCTTCTTTGCAATGCTGCTGTTCTCGCTGGCCGGAATTCCGCCGTTGGCAGGCTTCTTCGCCAAATTCTATGTCTTCACCGCTGCGATCAAGGCGGGACTGGTCGCGCTGTCCGTGATCGGCGTCATCACCAGCGTGGTCGGCGCGTTCTACTACCTCAACGTCATCAAGGTGATGTATTTCGACGAGCGGGACGAAGCGACAGACGCCGTGCATATCGAATTGCGTTCGGTGGTGGCGGTGACGGCGCTCTTCAACATGCTGTTCTTTGCCTATCCGGGGCCGCTGGTCAGCGCCGCCACGGCGGCAGCGAAGTCATTATTCTGAATGGCATCGTTTTAATGACATTTTCGCTCGGTCCACGAGCTGCATCGGCGGGCTATCGGATCGCTGCCTTCGACAGCATAGGCTCGACCAATGCCGAAGCGCTGATGCGGGCGCGGGCGGGCGAAACTGGCCCGATCTGGTTGGCGACGACGGAGCAGACCGCGGGACGGGGTCGCCGGCAGCGGGCCTGGGTCAGCCCACGGGGCAATCTGGCGAGCAGTATTCTCGAGGTCATCGATACGTCGCCTGCCGTAGCGGCGACCCTGAGCTTCGCGGCGGGGCTGGCGCTCGAAGCCGCGCTGCAAACGGTCAGCCTTGAGGCGCGAATGAGATCTCCTGGTTCGGAGAACGCGACATTTCATTTGAAGTGGCCGAACGATGTGCTGGCAGGCGGTAAGAAACTCGCGGGAATCCTGCTGGAGGCCGAAACCGTCGCACATGACCGTCTGGCCGTTGTCGTCGGCATCGGCACCAATGTCGTCGCTGCGCCCGAGGGAATACCGTACCCGGCGGTCTCGCTGCGGGACCTCGGCATTGACATCGGCGCCGCGGATTTGTTTCGCGCGCTGACCGAGGCCTGGGTGGAGTTTCGTCAAATCTGGGACGGAGGTCGTGGTTTCGGCGACATCAGGCGTCTGTGGCTCGATCGGGCGGCCGGGGTCGGCCAGGCCGTCTCGGTTCGGTCCGGCGCGTCCACGATATCCGGCCTGTTCGATACCATCGACGAGGACGGCTGTTTGATCGTTGCGACCTCCGACGGCAAGCGGATGGCTGTCTCCGCCGGTGATGTGTATTTCGGCGCGGCAGCATCGATCGGAGCAACATGATAGCGCGGCCCGATGAACTGATGTTCGCTCCGCTCGGGGGTGTGGGTGAGATCGGCATGAACCTGTCGATCTACGGGCTCGGCAACCGCCATCAGCGAAGCTGGCTGGCGGTCGATCTCGGTGTGTCCTTCGGCGACGAGGAACATTTGCCGGGCATCGATCTCATCATGCCGGACGTCCGGTTTCTCGAAAAGGAACGGAAGAACCTGGTCGGTCTCGTGCTGACCCACGCCCATGAGGATCACTTCGGCGCGATTATCGAGTTATGGCCGCGCCTGAAATGCCCGATCTACGCCACCAAATTCAGCGCCGCATTGTTCGAGGCCAAATGCGCGGCGGAACGCAATCCGCCGGACATCCCGGTGACCGTGGTGCCCTCGGGTGACCGCATCGATCTCGGTCCTTTTGGTGTCGAATTTGTTCCGGTGGCGCATTCGATTCCGGAATCCCATGCGCTGGCGATTCATACGGCGGCGGGAATCGTTGTGCATACCGGCGACTGGAAGATCGATCCGACCCCCATCGTCGGGCCGCCGACCGACGAGCGGCGATTGCGCGAACTTGGCGACGAGGGCGTGCTGGCGTTGATCGGCGATTCCACCAATGCGGTGCGAGACGGGCGCTCGCCGTCCGAAACCGAAGTTGCCAAAACCATTGCGGAATTGGTGAAGGCAGCCAGGGGCCGGGTCGCGGTGACGACGTTCGCTTCCAATGTCGGGCGGCTGCGCGCGGTGGCCGATGCCGCGCGCGCGGCGGGACGCGAGGTCGTGGTCGTCGGCCGCGCCATGGAGCGCGTGGTGCAAGTCGCGCGCGAGACCGGACATCTGGACGGGATGCAGGAATTGCGCAGCGCCGACGTGTATGGCCATCTTCCGTCGGACAAGGTGTTGGCGCTGTGCACGGGCAGCCAGGGCGAGCCGCGGGCGGCGCTCGCGCGTATCGCCAAGGATGATCATCCGCAAGTCACGCTGAACCGTGGCGATACCGTGATCTTTTCCTCACGCACCATTCCCGGCAACGAGAGAGCTGTCGGCGCGATCATCAATGGTCTGGTGACCCAGGGCATCAAGGTCATTACCGATCGCACCGAACTGGTTCACGTGTCCGGCCATCCGCGCCGCGACGAACTGCGGGACATGATCGCGTGGGTTCGCCCGCAGTTGCTGATCCCGGTGCACGGCGAGGCGTTGCATCTCTCCGAACATGCGCAGTTGGCGCGCGCCGCGGGCGTGCCGAAAGTCCTGATTTGCAAAAACGGCGATCTGGTCCGGCTTGGGCCCGGAGACCCTGGCATCATCGATGAATTGCCGTCGGGACGGCTTTACAAGGATGGCGCCATTCTCGAGGATTCAAAGTCGCGCGCGGTTGTCGAGCGGCGGCGCATGGCATTTGCCGGCTGCGTGTTCGTGGCGATCGCCGTCACGGAGAAGGGTGAACTGGCTGATGATCCCGAGATTGATCTCGTCGGTATACCGGAGAAGAATACGGTCGGCGAGGTGATCGACGACATTGTTTTCGATACGATTGTCTCGACGGTGAAGGCGTTGCCGCGAACACGGCGGCGCGATCCGGATGCGATGGCCGAGTCATTGCGCCGCGCCGTGCGGGCAGTGGTTGCGGAAGAGTGGGGCAAGAAGCCGCTCTGCTACGTTCACGTTCTGTTGATCTAGTAGAGTGGGTTTGACACGCCTCTTGACGGCGAACGCCGGACATGAACGTGAATGTTAATCCCGCCTGAGCAGTGCGGCGAGTTGAAATCGAACCATTGAGCATTGCAGGATATATGCTGGGTCGGCTCAATCATGTGGCTATCGCCGTCAGGGATGCCGAAAAGGCGGCGAAGATCTACGGCGCCGCCTTCGGCGCGGATATTTCCGCCGCGGTGCCGCTGCCGGAGCATGGGGTGATCACCGTGTTTGCGGCGCTGCCGAACACCAAGATCGAATTCATCCAGCCGCTCGGCGAGGCCTCTCCAATTGCGAAGTTTATCGAGCGTAACGCTGATGGCGGTATTCATCATATCTGCTATGAGGTGCCTGACATTGTCGCCACTCGTGATATCCTGATAGCGGAAGGCGCTCGCGTTCTCGGCGATGGCGAGCCGAAGATTGGTGCGCACGGCAAGCCGGTGCTTTTCTTCCATCCGAAAGACTTTTCCGGCGCGCTTGTCGAAATCGAGCAATCCTGATGGTTAATGCAATCTCCTCCGGTTTTGCCATCTACTTCGTCGTATGGTGGATAACGCTGTTCGTGATGCTGCCGTTCGGCGTGCGGAGCCAGCATGAAGACGGCGAGCACGTTCCGGGCACCGATCCCGGAGCTCCGGTGATGCCGTTGATGCGCCGCAAACTGATCGGGACCACGATTGTTTCAATGATAATCTATGGTATCGCGGCGTGGGCGTATTATGCAGGTTTGCTCAATGTCGTGCGACTGTCGCGGTTGATGGGCTTTTCGGGTTAGCTCGTCCGATCTGGCTCCAGGGAGAAGGGGCGGTCCAATAGCACATCGTGCCGGGACATCGCCGCAGCCCACTCACAGAATGAGGTCGGCCGGGCCGCTGTCCCTCCGACCGATCGGAGCGGATCACCCGCACTGATCCTGAAAAAAGCTCTTAAAAAAATAAAGAGCAGGACCAAAGCCCCACTCTCAAAATTGTATCGACCCTTTATCCCCGAAAGTGGAGTTATCGTTGCTTGACGGGGCGGCGCTGTTGAACACGCCAAGGTTCCTCCCGAGACTTGGACCACCAGACTGATAGCATTCAGGCAGCCTGGGGCTCAAGCGTAGCCGACCTTTTCACACCTGTCACCGTTCTCGACAACGAAGTTTCGGGATTCCGGATGTCCAGAGGCAAATATCCCGTGCCATTTTGGACAACCGCGGTTGCTGAAGCGGTCTTTGGAGACGCGCCGAGGTGTTGCGTGTTCGGCCGCTCCTCGAGCGTCCCGTCGGCGCAAGCTGGCCGGGAATCCCGGCTCGACACTCGACTCCGGCCATGGTAGCTCTCGGCGCGAAAGGCTGGGGAATCATGCGACGGCGGCTGGGAAGACTTCTTCCAATCGTCATGCTTGCGATGCTGGTACAGATATTCGCACCGATCGCTGCTTGCCAAGCATTCAGCAACGCTACAGCAGATCCGCTGGCGGGCTCTATTTGTTCGCACGCAATCGATGCGAACGTTTCGCAAGATGGTCAGACAGACCCGCAGCAGCAGGCGTCCGGCGCCTGCTGTACGTTGTGCTGTGTCGGCCATGCCGCGACCCCGACCGCTGACCCGCAAGCCTCCGTCGTCAAGGTTGAGCGTGACGCCGGCGCGGTCGTCTGGCGCGACCTGAACTTCATGCTGCCGCCATCCGCGGTCGGCTCCCACGCGCAGGCGCGCGGCCCTCCCGGTATTTCCTGATTTCAGTAAATTTTGAACGATTGCTGTGATGACGTTGCAGTGATCTGGTCTGCTCGAACGCTCCGGCGATTGTCCGGTATCAGGAATATATCATGTTCAACCACCTCGCCCCCGGCGGAGGTAGCGCGCTTTGGGGCGTGCTCGCGACAACAGTGGCGATCCTATTGCCTTCTTCGGCTTTCGCGCAGTCGAGTTCCGGAACCACGCTGCCGACGGTGACCGTAACGGCGCCGAAATCCAGCAAACCTCAACCGAAGCGTGCGACGCGCAACGCGGCCCGGTCGAATCAGGCTCCGCGCCATGCGCGGGTACCGTCGCAGGCCGCTGTCGCTGTTCCGGCGGCCGTCCCGGGATCGTTGACTGTCGCGACCGCACAGCAGGCGCTGCGGGAGATCCAGCAGACGCCCGGCGGCGTCGCGCTGGTGACGGCCGACGCCTACAGGAATTCGACGGTCTCCAGCACCATCAAGGATATACTCGATTACGTGCCGGGCGTGTTCGCCCAGCCGAAATGGGGCGACGACACCCGGCTGTCGATCCGCGGTTCGAGCCTGTCGCGCAACTTCCATTTGCGCGGTGTGCAGCTCTATATGGACGGAATCCCGATCAACACCGCCGACGGTTACGGTGATTTTCAGGAAATCGACCCGACCGCCTACAAGTACGTCGAGGTCTTCAAGGGCGGCAACGCGCTGCGCTTCGGCGCCAATTCGCTCGGCGGCGCCATCAATTTCGTGACGCCGTCCGGCCGCGATCCGTTCGTCAATGGCGTCAGCGTCGATGCCGGCGCATTCGGCTTTCGGCGGTTGCAAGCCAATACCGGCGGCAGCAACGGCCCGTGGGATGGTTTCGTCACCGCATCGACGCAGAGCAGCGACGGGTTTCGCGATCACAGCTACGGCCACTCGACCCGCGTCAGCGGCAATGTCGGGTATCAGTTCTCGCCGGATTTCGAGACGCGGTTTTATCTCAACGCCAATGATGTGCGGCAACGCATTCCCGGCACCGTCAGCAAGGATTCAGCGCTGACGTCGCCTCAGACCGCCGCCGCCGGCAATATCGCACTCGACCAGCAGCGCAATATCGACACCGTGCGGATCGGCAACAAGACCACGATGCGGTTCGACAATACGACGGTGGAGTTCGGCGCGTTCGGGGTCGATCGGCATCTGATGCACCCGATCTTCCAATGGCTCGATTATCGCTATCAGGACTATGGCGGGTTCGCGCGGGTTACCGACGATCGTGTGATCGGCGGTTTTCGTAACCGGCTGGTGGCGGGCGTCAACCTGCTCAATGGCCGGATCGACAATCAACAATTCGAGAATCTCGCCGGCCAGAAAGGCGCGCTGAAGTCGTCGTCGATCGACAGCTCGAGGAACACATCGGTCTATGTCGAGGATTCGTTCTATTTCCTGCCGAATGTGGCGGCTGTCGCCGGCACGCAGTTTCTCTACGCGACGCGCAACAGGCAGGACCGCTTTCTGAGCGACGGCGATCAATCGGGCCGAACGGAGTTCAACCTGTGGAGCCCGAAGGGCGGGCTGTTGTGGCAGATCGATCCGACCTGGCAGGCCTACGCCAACGTCTCTCGCAGCGCCGAGGTGCCGAGCTTCGGCGAGAGTGCGATGGGCGTCGGGATTCCGACGATTCCGTTCACCAGCATTCGTCCTCAAACCGCGACCACCTATGAGATCGGCACGCGCGGCAAACGTCCGGATTTCACCTGGGAACTGACGGCGTATCGCGCCCAGATCAGGAATGAGTTGCTCTGTTTCTATAGTGTGTTCGGCAACTGCAACGTCACCAACGCCGACCGCACCATGCATCAAGGCATCGAAGCCGGAGCAGGCGCTGCGATCGTTCGCAACCTGTTCGTGCGCGGCGATCGACCGGACCGGCTCTGGCTGAACGTCGCCTATACGTTCAACGATTTCCGCTTCGACAACGATTCCGTGTTCGGCAACAACCTGCTGCCCGGCGCGCCACGGCACTTCGTCCGCGCCGAACTGCTCTACAAGCATCCGAACGGGTTCTACATCGGCCCGAATCTCGAATGGGTGCCGCAGGGTTATTATGCCGACAGCGCCAACACGCTGAGCACCGATGCTTACGCCATTTATGGACTGAAGGCGGGGTTTGACGATGGCGGCAGGTATTCCGGCTATATCGAGGCCCGCAACATCGGCAACAAGGCCTATATCGCCTCCAGTTCGATCATCGATCGCGCCAATGCCGCTTCACCATTGTTTGAACCCGGAACCGGACGTGCGGTCTATGCTGGATTCAAAGTCCGATGGTGAGCACGTCTGGCACTGCGCGCGCTCACTGTAATGACCTCCGCGCTTACGGGTCGAACCTCCTCCGTGACAGAACCAAAAGGAGAATGTCATGAATTTGTCGTTGACGCTTCGCAGCATGATCGGCGCGGTCGCGATCGCCGCGCTTGCCGTGGGTACTTCCGCCAACGCCGAGTCCGTCAAGGCCGGCGATCTGGTCATCTCGCAGGCATGGACCCGTGCCACGCCCGGCGGCGCCAAGGTCGGTGGCGGGTACCTCACCATCGAGAACAAGGGCGCGACTGCCGATAAACTGGTCGGCGGCTCCACCGATGCGGCCGGCAAGCTCGAAGTTCATCAGATGAGCATGAACAACGGCGTGATGACAATGCATCCAGTCGAGGGTGGCCTCACGATCGAGCCGGGCAAGACCGTCAAGCTGGCGCCGGGCGGCTATCACCTGATGTTGGTCGATCTCAAGCGTCCGTTCAAACAGGGCGAGATGGTGCCGGTGACGCTCGAATTCGAAAAGGCGGGCAAGGTCGCGGTCTCGCTCGATGTGCAAGGCATCGGCGCGCGCGCACCGAGCGCGCCGGCGGGCGGAGCGATGACGGATCATCAGCATGACGGAAACAAGAAGTGACGCGCGACTCGCGATTGTGGATCGGCACGGTCATCGCGGCAGTTGCCGCGGTGGCCTCGTGTAACGCTGCGCGGGCGCATGTCACGGTCCAGCCGGCGGATGCGCCCGCGAACAGTTATGCGCATCTCGTCTTCACCGCGCCGCACGGCTGCAACGGCAGTGCGACGACGGCGCTGCGGATCAAGTTGCCGGAAGGAATTCTGTCGGCGAAACCGCAGATGAAGCCGGGCTGGAACGTCGAAATCAAGAGCAGAAAGCTCGAAGCTCCGGTACAAGGGCCACACGGCAAATCCATCACGGATGTCGTCGATGAGGTGGCCTGGCGCGGCGGCCCGTTGCCGGACAACCTCTATGACACTTTCGGTCTGATCGTGCGGCTGCCGGACAAGCCGGGACAGAGCCTCTATTTTCCCGTTGTGCAGGAGTGCGAACAGGGTGTCGAGCGCTGGATCGAAATCCCGTCCGCAGGGCAGGGCTCCGACAACCTGCGCGCTCCGGCGCCGGCGGTTCACCTGAAAGCCAAGCACTGAGAATCGTTCATCCGTGAGACGTCCGGCGCAGGCGATGTGGTGGTGGTTGCTGGTGACGGCGCTACTGCCTTCGGCGGCCTGGGCTCACGCCAGTCTGATTGCCAGCGATCCCGCGAACGGCGTTCTATTGGCGCACGCGCCTGCGACGCTGACGCTGACCTTCAACGAGCCGGTCGAACCGCTGACGATCCGGATCGTCGACCGGAGCGGGGCGGGCGAGAGCGTCACCCGGATCCGTCGCGACGGCGCACAGCTCATCCTCACGCCGCCGGCGATATTGGGCGATGGCGCGCACGTCATTAGCTGGCGGGTGGTTTCGGCGGATGGTCATCCGGTGGGCGGCTCCACGACGTTCTGGGTTGGCCGACGCGACGGCGATGCGCCGCAGGTGGTGCGCTCGGACGACATGCTGCTTCGCGGCGCGATCTGGCTGTCGCGGCTCGCCATCTATCTCGGTTTGTTTGTCGGTGCCGGCGGCGCGTTCTTCGTCGCGTGGATGCGGGCGCCGTTTGCTCCGGCGATGCGAGTCATCGGCAGCAGCGTCGAACTGGTCGCGTTAGCTGCGCTGGCGCTCTCGGTCGGGTTGCAAGGGCTCGATGCTCTGGCGTTGCCACCGTCGTCGTTACCGGACCCGGACGTATGGGCCGTCGGTGCTCGCGGCTCGTTTGGGTTGTCGGTTGCGATCGCGGCCGCGGCTTTGCTGCTTGCTCTGCTGTCGCATCGGGCCGGCGCGACACGCGCCAGGGTGATGTCGCTCAGTGCCCTGATCGGCGTTGGACTGGCGCTGGCGGCAACCGGTCATGCCGCCACTGCCTCGCCGCGATGGCTGACCGCGCCCGCCGTGTTCGTGCATGGCACTGCTCTGGCCTTCTGGGTCGGGTCGCTGGTTCCGCTCGCGCTGGCGATGCGCGGGCCTCGCCAGACTGTTATCGACGTTCTGACGCGGTTTTCGCGTGTCATCCCGTTCGCGGTCGCCGCGCTGCTGGCGAGCGGATTGCTGCTCGCTATCGTACAACTCGAACGGCTGGATGAGCTGTGGACCACAAGCTATGGCCGCGTCCTTGCGATCAAGCTCGTGCTGGTGGCGTTGCTGCTGGCGATCGCGCTCTGGAATCGGCTGTATCTTAGCCCGCGGATCGGGAAGGGCCGCGTCAAGTCTCGCCGTCACATGCGACGAACGATCATCGCCGAATTGGTTCTGGTGGCCGGCATCCTCGGCATCGTCGGGCTTTGGCGCTTCACTCCGCCGCCTCGCGCGCTGATAGTCGCAACCGAGCCGTTCTTCACGCACCTTCATACCGGACAGATGATGGCGGACATTACGGTGTCGCCGGGCCGGGCGGGGCCGATCAGTATTGAAATCCAGTTGCGGACGCCGGACGAGGAGGTGCTGGCCGCCAAGGGCGTTTCCGTCACACTGTCCAGCCCGGACAACGGCATCGAGCCTTCGACCGCCGAAGCGCAGTCGCTCGGCGAGGGACAGTGGCGGGTGTCGATGGCCGCCCCGGTGGCCGGACGATGGACCCTCGCGCTCGATATCCTGATCTCGGACTTCGCTCAGCTTCATGGCGAGGCACCGATCCTGATCAATTGAGAGAGCGTTTCCGGCAGCCCCAGGAGCGGCCGCGATCCAGGCGCGTAAAATGTCGCAAGTGGACGGAATTCCGCCGCTGTCGCGCGGCTTGTCATCGTACAAACCCTTGTGTTTTGCCGGCCGATCCGGTTTCACTCGAACGTCCCGTGTCCCGAAACGATTCCCAGGCCTGTCCATGCGATTGTCGCGGTTCTTTTTGCCGATTCTGAAGGAGACCCCGAAGGAAGCCGAGATCGTCTCGCACCGGCTCATGTTGCGGGCGGGCATGATGCGGCAGGAGGCGGCCGGCATCTATGCCTGGCTGCCGCTCGGCCTTCGCGTGCTCAAGAAGATCGAGGCGATCGTGCGCGAGGAACAGAACCGCGCCGGCGCCATCGAATTGTTGATGCCGACCTTGCAACTCGCAGACCTCTGGCGCGAGAGCGGCCGCTACGACGCCTATGGTCCGGAAATGCTGCGGATTCAGGACCGTCATAAGCGCGAGTTGTTGTATGGGCCGACCAACGAGGAGATGATCACCGAGATATTTCGGAGCTACGTGCGCTCCTACAAGAGCCTGCCGCTCAACCTCTATCATATCCAGTGGAAGTTCCGCGACGAGCAGCGTCCCCGTTTCGGCGTCATGCGTGGCCGCGAATTCCTCATGAAGGATGCCTATTCGTTCGATATCGATGAAGTCGGCGCGCGGCTTTCCTACAACAGGATGTTCGTCGCTTACTTGCGCACATTCGCGCGCATGGGTTTGAAGGCGATCCCGATGCGGGCGGAAACCGGTCCGATCGGGGGCGATCTCAGCCATGAATTCATCGTGCTCGCCGAAACGGGAGAGTCCGGCGTCTATATCGACAAGGACGTTCTTGATCTTCCCGTGCCGGGCACGGACGTGGATTACGACGGCGATCTGACGCCGATCGTCAAGCAATGGACCACGGCCTATGCCGCGACCGAGGACGTTCACGACGGCGCGCGCTACGAGCGCGAGGTTCCGGAGGAGAGGCGCGTTCACACCCGCGGCATCGAAGTCGGCCAGATTTTCTATTTCGGCACCAAGTATTCCGAATCGATGAAGGCGCTGGTGGCCGGCCCCGATGGGGTCGAGCAGCCGATCCACGGCGGCTCCTACGGGGTGGGGGTCTCCCGTCTCGTCGGGGCGATCATCGAGGCTTGCCACGATGACGCGGGCATCAAGTGGCCGGAAGCCGTCGCTCCGTTCACGGTTGCGATCCTGAACCTGAAACAGGGCGCCGGCGATACTGATGCCGCATGTGAACGACTCTATCGCGAGCTCTCCGCCAAGGGAGTTGACGTGCTTTATGACGATACAGATCAGCGCGCAGGTGCGAAGTTCGCAACCGCCGACCTTATCGGCATTCCCTGGCAGGTCATGGTGGGTCCCAAGGGACTCGCCGAAGGCAAGGTCGAGATCAAGCGGCGCGGGGACGGGACGCGGGAGAATGTCGCGCTGGAAGATGCGGTTGAGCGGTTGATGGCGTAGCGATTATCCACCGCGCGCGGCATTCAATGCCATTCCGGCCACAATTGGCCGCGAATCATGGGATTATCGAACGATGGATGAGACCATGAACGAGCCGCTCCGGACCAAGCCCTTTGCCGCCTTCGAATGGATGCTGTCGGGGCGCTATTTGCGGGCGCGGCGCAAGGAAGGTTTCATCTCGGTCATTGCCGGCTTTTCGTTCCTGGGCATCATGCTCGGCGTCGCCACGTTGATCATCGTGATGGCCGTCATGAACGGATTTCGCACGGAGCTGCTCAGCAAGATCCTTGGCCTGAACGGGCATCTGCTGGTTCAGCCGCTGGAATCGCCTCTCACCGACTGGAAGGATGTTGCCGACCGAATCAGTCAGGTGCCGGGGATACGGCTCGCAGCGCCTGTCGTCGACGGTCAGGCGCTGGCGTCTTCGCCGTATAATGCCGCCGGCGTTTTCGTCCGGGGTATCAGGGCCGCTGACCTCAACAATCTCACCTCCATCGCCAAGAACATCAAACAGGGTACGCTCGACGGGTTTGACGACGGGCAGGGCGTGGCCATCGGCCGGCGGCTTGCCGATCAGCTCTCGCTGCACGCAGGCGACAGCATCACGCTGGTCGCGCCGCGCGGGGCCGTGACCCCCATGGGCACGACTCCGCGCATCAAGCCGTACAAGGTCGCGGCGGTGTTCGAGATCGGGATGTCCGAATACGATTCGACCTTCGTGTTCATGCCGCTGGCCGAGGCGCAGGCCTATTTCAATCGCGCTAACGATGTCACCGCGATCGAGATCTATACCGACAATCCGGACAAGATCGACGAATTCCGCAAGTCGGTGACGGAAGCCGCGGGCCGGCCGGTGTTTCTGGTCGACTGGCGGCAGCGGAATTCGACGTTTTTCAATGCGCTCCAGGTCGAGCGCAATGTGATGTTTCTGATCCTGACGCTGATTGTCCTCGTCGCGGCGCTGAATATCGTTTCGGGACTGATCATGCTGGTCAAGGACAAGGGCAGCGATATCGCCATCCTGCGCACCATGGGCGCGTCGCAGGGATCGATCATGCGTATCTTCCTGATTACCGGCGCGGCGATCGGTGTCGTCGGCACGCTCACCGGCTTTGTCGTGGGGCTGGTGATCTGTCTCAACATCGAGTCGATCCGGGAGTTCCTGTCGTGGCTCACCAGCACCGAACTGTTCTCGCCGGAGCTTTACTTCCTGTCCAAACTGCCGGCTGAGATCGATGTTCGGGAGACCGGCGCCGTTGTGATCATGGCGCTGACGCTGTCGTTTCTCGCGACTCTTTATCCATCGTGGCGTGCCGCGCGCCTCGATCCCGTCGACGCCCTGCGGTACGAGTGAGCGACAGATATGGAGCAGGGGGCAAAGGAGATACCGGTTGTCTATCTTCACGACATCAGGCGTCAATATACGCAGGGCGAAACAAAACTGACCATTCTGGACGGCACGAAGCTTGCGTTGTGGGCGGGCCAGTCCGTCGCGCTGGTGGCCCCCTCGGGATCGGGCAAGTCGACCTTGCTGCATATTGCCGGGCTGCTCGAGAGTCCGGATGCCGGGGAGGTGTATATCGGGGGAACCGCGACGTCAGGTCTCTCGGACGTGGAGCGCACCAGGATTCGGCGCACCGATATCGGGTTCGTCTATCAATCTCACCGTCTTCTTCCGGAATTCACCGCGCTCGAAAACGTCATGCTGCCGCAGATGATCCGCGGCCTCAGACGCTCGGAGACGGTCAAGCGCGCGCGCGAAATTCTCTCCTATCTTGGCCTCGAGGATCGCGTCACCCATCGTCCGGCTGAATTGTCAGGCGGCGAGCAGCAGCGGGTCGCGATCGCGCGGGCCGTCGCCAATGCGCCGCGTGTGCTGTTGGCCGATGAACCGACCGGCAACCTGGACCCCAACACCGCGGATCACGTGTTCAATGCCCTGATGCAGCTTGTGAAAGCGACTCGGGTGGCAATGCTGATCGCGACCCACAACATGGAGCTCGCGGATCGGATGGACCGGCGGGTGTCGCTGGAAAACGGTCACGTTGTCGAGCTGGACTGAAGCGTTTTCGAGCGAAGTGGATACCGGTTCGCGTCAAGAAAACGCGTCAAATCAAAATCATAGAGCCATTCCGCTTTTGATTCCATCAGAAGAGGAATGGCTCTGAAGCGGGCACCATTAGCGAAGCCGGGCTTCAGCGTTTTCCAGATCAATGGTGGTGCCGTCGGCGCAGCCGTCGAGTCGGGCCGTCCTGCGGGTCGCCGAAAAACGGATTCTCCAAGCATTGAGCGGAACGTCCCGACGCCAGCGGCCTGCATTGCTGGAGGGTCATATATCGGCAGTCGTTGTACGCGATCGGCCCGTAAATCACCATGCAGATCGGATAACGACTGTCCCAGGCCTGGGCGTGAGCGGTCGCACACGAGCAGATGATGGCCGAAGCGATCAAGAGTGCTGCACGCATCAATAAGAATCCTCGGAATGGACGGCTGCCACGAGCGCCCCTGACGGGCGTTTGAGGCAACATATCGGATTTTTGAAAAAACCGCGCTGGTGGTCCGGTTTTATAGCGTGTTCGAGCGAAGCATGTCCTCGGGCCCGGCCCGAGGATGGATACCGGTTCGCGGGAAGAAAACGCGTCAAAACAAAATCATAGAGCCCCGCTTCTAATTCTATCAGAAGCGGGGCCCTATGATGATCTTACGCGCGGTCGGCGATGATCTTGAGCGCGTCTGTGCCGGGAACCGGCTGGTCAAGCGGCAGCGCCGCGAAATCGGCACGGCCTTCCAGCGCAGCGTCCAGCAGCGCCCGGTAACGCCTGCGCGGGATTTCGATCGCGCCGAACCCGCGCAGGTGATCGGTCACGAATTGCGTATCGAGCAGCACGAAACCGCCCGCGATCAATCGGGCGACCAGATGCACCAGCGCGACCTTCGACGCGTCCCGCGCGATGTGAAACATGCTCTCGCCAAAAAAAGCACGGCCGAGCCTGACGCCATAAAGGCCGCCCACGAGCTCGTCTCCCTGCCAGACCTCGACGCTGTGACAGTGGCCGAGTTCGTGTAGGGCGATGTAGAGTTCGCGGATGCGGCGGTTGATCCAGGTGTTGTCACGGCCAGGCTGCGGTGCGGCGCAGCCGTCGATCACCGCGTTGAAGGCGGTATCAACGGTCACGGCGAAACTGTCCGATCGCACCGTGCGCGCGAGCCGCGACGAGATCCGGAAACTCTCGAGCGGTATCACACCGCGCAGCTTCGGTTCGACCCAGAACAGCGTCGGGTCGTCGACGCTTTCCGCCATCGGAAAAATGCCGCAAGCATAGGCGCGCAGTAGCAGCTCGGGCGTGATCTCGGAGGAGGCGGTCTCGCGGGACATCATGCGCCTTATAGAGCATTTTCCGGCTAAGTGGAAATCCGGTTCACGTCAAGAAAATGCTCTCAATCAATAACTTGCGTGCATTCTGATCGCAAAACCGGTCTCCACTTTTGCGGAATATGCGCGAGCAGCATAGCAGAGCCGCTGGGTATAATCCGCGAGGTGCGCGGAGGCGCGCTTTTTTACCGTTGGTTGCTCAGGCCGCCGTTGCAGACCTGGTCTTCGTGGCCGGTGAAATGTCGCGGCGGAACCGCAGCACGATACGCGTGCCGGCATGGGTCGGATCGCGCTCGGCCTGAGCGTCGAGTTTCTGCGCCATCGCGGAAACAATCCGCTGGCCCATTCCCGTGGAGCGCGGATCAGCCTTTGCATTGAGACCGACGCCGTCGTCGGCGATCGATAGTTCGATGTTGCCACCGTCGGTCTTGAGCTGGACGTGGATCGGGCCGGGGCCGTCGGGGTAGGCGTATTTGACCGCGTTCATCACCAGTTCGTTGACGATGATTCCGATCGCCACGGCGCGATCCGGATCGATCTCGACGGGCTCGGCCTTCAGGTCGAGGCGCGACATCCGGTTGCCCTCGGCGGAGCGCCGGAGATCCTCGAGCAACGCTTCAAGATACTGGTTCAGCAGCACGCTCTTCAGGTCGTGTGAGGTATAGAGCCGGCGATGCACCTGCGCCACGGCCGCGACGCGACCCATCGCGGCGGTGAGCGCAGCCTTGATGTCTTCCTCGGGACTGGAATTGGCCTGCAGGTGCAGCAGCGATGCGATGATCTGGAGGCTGTTGCCGACGCGGTGATTGACTTCGCGCAGCAACACCTCGCGCTCGGTGGCCAGCGCCGCATAGCGGTCGCGCGAGGCGCGGATTTCGGCCTCGGCGTCGTCGCGCGCCTTCTGGATGTGCGCCTGCCGGATCGCCACTTCGGCCGCGACCTGCAGCAGGGGAACGAATTCGCCGAGCGTGTCTTTGACGAGATAGTCGGCGGCACCGGCTTTGAGCGCGGTCACCGCGATCTTCGAGTCCTGCGACGCGGTGACGAATACCACCGGCGGTGCGCCGGGGATTGCCTGAATCCGTTCCAGCGTCTCCAGCCCGTCGAGGCCGGGCATGTACTGGTCGAGCGCGATCACATCGATGCCGCCCTGCGCGATGCGTGCGAGCCCGGCTTCGCCGTTGTGAGCGTGCTCCACGCAAAATCCATGGCGCGTCAGGCCGCGCTCGACCAGCCGGGCCAGCGCCTTGTCGTCATCCACGTATAAAAGGGTAGGTTGGGCGCTCATGGATTGGCCTGCGGAACCTGGATGATGGAGAAGAACAGACCGAGTTGTCGGATCGCGTGGGCGAAGCTTTCGTAATTCACCGGCTTCGTGATGTAGACGCTGCATCCAAGTTCGTAGCACCGCTTGATCTCCTGGGAATCGTCGGTCGTCGTCAGTACGACCACCGGTGCGTATTTCAGATATTTGTTTTCCTTCACCTGCCGCAGGATATCGATGCCGGACATGTCGGGCAGATTGAGGTCGAGCAGGATGAGCAAGGTCTCTCCCTTATGGGGCAGGCCGCTGCCATCCACGCCCAACAAGTAGTTGATGGCGTCTGTACCGTTTCTGAACGGCCTGATCTCATTGTTGACACCGGAACGCCGGATATTGCGCTCGATTAGTCGGGCGTGACCTTCATCGTCCTCGATCATGATGATGGTGACTGGTGTGCTCATGATTGCTTGTCCTGATCGACGCCTGCCCATGCGGTGGGGAGGGTAACAGTAAATGTACTTCCGGTGTGAAGTTCCGAAGAGACCGACATGGTTCCTCCGAGCCTTCGGACCAGCGTGCGGGCGTGCGCGAGGCCGATGCCCTGACCCGGCCGATCCTGCGGGCCCGCCCGGCGGAACAGATCAAAGATGCGCTGGTGGTCTTTCGGATCGATGCCGCGGCCGTTATCGGTGACCTCAAAAATCGTAAAACCGAGCTTACGCCGGCCACGGATGGCGATATCGCCGGGCCGGTCGGATTTGAGATACTTCAACGCATTATCGATCAAGTTAGAGAAAATCTGCTCGACCGCGAGACGGTCACTGACGATATCCGGCAGCGGCTCGACCCGGATTTGGGCGTCGGCCTCGGCGGCCTGATGCGCCACGGTCGATGCGATGTTCTCGATCAGGTCGCGCATGGCGATCGCGGCGGGGTGGAATTCGCGGCGGCCTTCGCGGTTGAGACTGAGGATAGCGCTGATCAGCCGGTCCATCTTGGCGATCGACGACTTGATGAACCCGAGAGCCTCGGTGAAATCCTGCGACAATTGCTTGTCCGGTTCGTCGAGAACCGGTTCGACGGCGGCCGCCGGATCCTCCGCCGGAGGCGGGAGGCCGCCCGGCTGTCTCAGGTCCGCGATCCGTCTGAAGATGTCGCCGCGCAGTTCCTCGAGTTCACTGGTGAAGCCCATGATGTTGACCAGCGGCGAGCGCAGGTCGTGGCTGACGATGTAGGCGAAACGCTGGATTTCATCGTTGGCCTCGCGGAGATCGCTGGTGCGTTGCTCCACGGTGGATTCCAGATTGAGATTGTTGTCGCGCAACTGGGCTTCGGCCACGTCGCGCGCCCGGCTCGATCGCCGCACCAGGAAGATCGAGAGTCCCGCAAACACCACGACCAGTCCCGAGCCGATGCTGGTAATCGATGCCGAAAGCGACTGGCTGGCATCGGCCGACGCCGTTCGCTCCGCAAACACGCGGTCTTCCTCGGCCCGCATTTCGCTCCCGAGGTCGCGGATTTGCCCCATCGCGTCGCGGCCGGCTTCCTGCCGTGCGATTTCGACGATTTCATCGTGCCGGTTTGCCAGCGCGAGGTCGATGCTGTGCCGCAACTGCTGGATCCGCTGATTGGCTTGCGGGATCATCTCCTTGAGTCGTTGCTGGTGGTGGGGATTGTCGACCGTCAGCGCCTTCAGCCGTTCGAAACTCGACGGAATGTGGCTGGCTGCTCTCTCGAACGCGCTGCGGAAGTCCGGGTGCTGCGTCAGCAGGAAACCGCGCTGCGCGCTCTCGGCGCGCCGCATCTCCAACTGGGCGAGCGAGATTTCGTTTTCGACCTCCATGCTGTGCAAGGCCGAGCCAGCGTCTTCGCGCGCCTTATTGACGAGATAGACGGAGGTCGCGCTGATCAAGGTCAGAACCACCAGACCCGCTGCCAGCAGGATAACCTGGCCGAGCGCGTGGCGTGATGATTTGGCGGCGGTCACCGCCATCGGGGCATGTTCGGCTTTAGACAGTCCTAATTGCTCCCCCGCACGGCTTCCGTGCCGAACCACTTGTCAAACGCCTCAGCGGGCGGCCGGTTCCGTATCTTCCGGGTATTTTCACGGCTCCCGAGCCGCGAAGGAGTGATTCAAGCTCCTGTCATACCGCCACTGGCGAGGTACTGCTCCAGCCAATGGATGTGGTAGTCGCCGTCGATGATGCTCGCCTCGCGGACCAGCGCCCGGAACAGCGGTAAGGTGGTCTCGACACCATCCACCACCATCTCGTCGAGTGCCCGGCGCAGCTTCATCAGGCATTCGGAGCGGGTCTTGCCGTGGACGATCAGCTTGCCCACCAGCGAGTCGTAATAAGGCGGGATTACATAGTCCTGATAAACAGCGGAATCGATCCGGACGCCGAGCCCGCCGGGTGGATGGAATCGCGTGATCCTGCCCGGCGAGGGCCGGAAAGTGACGGGATTCTCCGCGTTGATGCGGCACTCGATGGCATGGCCGTTCACGACGATTTCCTTCTGAGTCGCGGGAAGGTCGCCGCCGGCGGCGATGCGGATCTGCTCCAGCACCAGATCGATGTCGGTGATCATTTCGGTGACCGGATGCTCGACCTGGATCCGGGTGTTCATTTCGATGAAGTAGAACTTGCCGTCCTCGTAAAGGAATTCGATGGTGCCGACACCCAGATACTGTATCTCACGCATCGCCCTGGCGACCGTTTCGCCGATCTTGTTGCGGGCGGCGGCGGTCAGTACGGGCGAGGGGCCTTCTTCCCAGACCTTCTGGTGCCGCCGTTGCAGCGAGCAGTCGCGCTCTCCCAGATGAATGGCGCCGCCGCGGCCATCGCCGAGCACCTGGATTTCGATGTGGCGCGGCTTCTGCAAATATTTCTCCAGATAAACGGAAGCATCGCCGAACGCCGCCCTGGCCTCGTTGCCGGCGGTCGAGATCGCCATCATCAGGTCGTCGGGGGTCTTTGCGATTTTCATGCCGCGTCCGCCGCCGCCGGCGGCCGCCTTCACCAGCACGGGAAAACCGATCGCCTTGGCGATCGCCATGGCATCGTGGTCCGGGCCGATGCCGCCGTCGGAGCCCGGGACCACCGGAATGCCGAGCCGCTTCGCGGTCTTCTTGGCCTCGATCTTGTCGCCCATCAGGCGGATGTGTTCGGCCTTGGGGCCGATGAAATGCAGGCCGTGGTCGGCGAGGATTTCGGCGAAGCGGGCGTTCTCGGACAAAAAGCCGTAGCCGGGATGCACGGCATCGGCGCCGGTGATCTCACAGGCGGCCAGCAGCGCCGGAATGTTGAGATAGCTGTCCTTCGACGGCGGCGGTCCGATACAGACGCTCTCGTCCGCAAGCCGCACATGCATGGCGTCCGCGTCGGCGGTGGAATGCACCGCGACGGTCGCGATACCGAGTTCCTTGCAGGCGCGCAGGATACGCAGGGCGATCTCGCCGCGATTGGCTATCAGGATCTTGTCGAACATCACTGCGCCCGAGGTTCGAACGTCATCATTCGATAATGACCAGCGGCTCGCCGAACTCGACGGGTTGGCCATCCTCGATGAGAATCTGCGTGACCGTGCCAGCCCGCGGCGACGGAATCTGGTTCATTGTCTTCATGGCCTCGATGATCAGCAGCGTCTGGCCCGGGGTGACCTTGGAGCCGACCTCGATAAAGGGTTTGGCGCCGGGCTCCGACGCCCAATAGGCCGTGCCGACCATCGGCGACGGGACCATACCCGGATGCTTGCTGATGTCGGCGGGGCCGGGGGCCGGACCGCCGGCAGGCATCGCCGCTGCAACCTGATAGCTCGCGGGCACTGCCGCGCCGACGCCGACATTGCGCGCGACCCGGACCCGGAGCCCGTCGCGCTCGATCTCGATTTCGGTGAGCTTGGTCTCGTCGAGCAGCGCGGCAAGCTCGCGGATCACCTCGCTCTCCTCGCGCGGTTCGTCGCCGGTTTTGGCTTTTGCTGGGTCTCCAGGCTGACGGGCCATGATCTCGATCCGAAACTTTCTGAGTGGGATGACGCTGATACGTCAGGATTTGACTTTTGCGCCGGACTTCACCGCGCCGATTTTGGCGGCAAGACCGTTGATGGCGAGCCGGTAGCCATCAATTCCGAACCCGCAGAGGCTCGCAAAAGCGGCTCTGGCCGTGAACGAGTGATGGCGGAAGTCCTCGCGCGCATGGATATTGCTGATGTGAACCTCGACGGTCGGGATATTCACCGCGACCAGCGCATCGTGAAGCGCAACCGAGGTGTGCGAGTAGCCGCCGGCGTTGATGACGATGCCGGCCGCCTTCTTCGCATGGGCGTCGTGGATGAAGTCGATCAGTTCGCCCTCGCGATTGGACTGGCGGCAATCCGCGGCCAGTCCAAAATCCCCGGCCGTGTCGGCGCAGAGCTTTTCGACGTCCGCCAGGGTGGCGCGGCCATAGGTTTCCGGCTCCCGAGTCCCGAGCATGTTAAGGTTCGGGCCGTTGAGCACGTAAATCGTCCTGGCCATCTGAAATCCCGAAAACAGTCGTTCCGGCGCCAAAGCGCCGAAGCTTGGGCCGTTATATGTAACAAGAGAGCCAAGGGGAAGCCTGAACACTCTGGTATTCGGCTTCAAATACCTCACTTTGTTCGCGAAAAGCTATGTAGAACATGCGGAAACTGCTCGTTAACCAAGGTCGGGAGCGTTAACCGGGGTCGAGATAACGGACATGGGCGGGCGGCACCGCGATCCGGCTGCCTCGCAGCGGCCGCGGGAGGCCAGAATCGGCCCGCGCGTCCGCTGTTTGAGGAGTTCCGATCAGGCCTCCAGAACTGCTACGATCTCCAGGGTCCTCGGATTGACGACGATGATCTCGTCGCGAACCAGGAAGAATTCATAGCCACGCCAGGCCGGATGAATTTCGACGATTTGTTTTGTTTTGTGAACGCGCATTCCTTGCACGCGCGCGCCGGCGCGGTGTGCGAAGCGCGCAACTTACACAAGAGACCTGGTCAATGAAAAAAGCCCTCGCAATGCGAGGGCTTTTTGAAGCGCGAGCGTTTGATCCGGTGGTCAGGTTAGCAAGACGCCTTGCCGCAGCGCGCCGTGCTTATTTTCTCCTTGAGGGTCTCGAGACCCACCGCGCCGACCACAACCTGCTTGCCGATCACATAGCTCGGGGTTCCGTTCATGCCCATCGACTCGGCAAGCTTGAAGTTCTCTTCCAGCGTTGCGCGGACTTCCGGGCTGCTCATGTCCTTTTCGATGCGAGCCATATCGAGACCGGCTTCCTTGGCGGCCGCGAGCGCGTGCGTCTTGTCGGCCTGTCCGCGCGCGCCGAGCAAGCGCTGATGGAAATCGAGATATTTCTTGCTGCCGGGGTCCTGCATGCGAACGGCCACCGCGACCTGTGCGGCTTCGACCGAGCCGGGGCCGAGCACCGGAAATTCCTTCAGCACCACCTTGAGCTTGGGATCCGACTTCAACAGTTCGAGCATGTCGGCCATCGCGCGCTTGCAGTAGCCGCAATTGTAATCGAAGAACTCGACGAAGCTGACGTCGCCGTTCTTGTTGCCCAGCGTTACGCCGCGCGGCGAATTGAAAATGGCATCCGCGTTCTTGGTGACCGCGGCCTCATGCTTGAGTGCCTCGGTAGCCGCCTGACGCTTGCTGAGCTCGGCCGAGACATCTTCGAGGATTTCGGGATGGGCCAGCAGATAGTTTTTGACGATCTGTTCGATCTCGCCGCGCTGGCTGTCGGAGAAGCTCTGCGCCGAGGCGGCGACGGGCGCCGCTCCGAGTGCGAGCGCAAAGAGAGCAGGGGCGAGAAAGCGATGCGAGGGCATTGTTAAAATCCTTTGGAACAGGGGATCTCGTTGTTCGGGGGCGCTAGTCTTTCTTGTCGGGTACCTTGGCCGAGACGATATCGTCGGCCTTGACCCATCCGGGCGTACCGATGGCGAAACGGGTCTTTGCACGCGATGCGAGTTCGCGCGCTGTCTTGTTATCGCCTCGCAGAGACGCGGCCTGTGCCGATGCCAGATCGGCTTGGGCATAATCGCCCTTGCGGCCATAAGCCATTGCAAGCTGCATATAACCAAGCGGGGCCTCGGGCTCCCGTGCCAGCGCCGCGCGCAGAATCGCAATAGCTTCCTCAGTGTGGGCCTTATTATTCGATGCCACGAGCGCCTGCCCAAGTAACATCTCGATGAGCGGGGAATTATGGGACAATTGTACCGCCCGCCGCAGCGGGGCAACCGCGTCCGCGGGATGGCCCCCTTCGAGCAGCGCCTGTCCCCGCACTTCATGGAAATAGGGATTTTGGGGCTGAGCCTTGATCAGATCGTCGATTTGCGCAAGCGCCGAGCGAAGATCACCATGCAGGTATGTGCTGATGGCGTGTGCGTAACGGCCGGGCAGACTGGTGTCGGACATCGGATAACGCCGGTATACGGTGTCCTGGCGTTCCATGAACGCCGATATCTTCGCGCGCACCATGTCGTGGCGCATCTGTAGCGCCGGATCGTCCTTCTTGTCCCAATAGGGGCTGGTTTTGGCGAGTTCCGCGAGCGCGGCGACGCGGTCGGCCGGCATCGGATGCGACTGCACATAGGGATCGGCCCCGCGCGCAGCGAACAGGCTTTCGTCGGTGAAGCGCTTGAAGGTTTCGTACATCCCCTTGGCGGATTGCCCGGTGGCGTTCAGGAACTTGACGCCCGCGCGGTCGGCGTTCTCCTCCTGCTGGCGCTGGTAGGACAACAGGCTGCGGCGCGCGATCTCCTGCGGTGCGCTGATCGCGGCTGCGCCGATATTGCTGGCGGCGCCGTTGCTTCCGCCGCCGCCGGCGGCTCCCGCGGCGAGGGCGCCTGCGCCAAGCAGCATGGCGATGATCAGTTGGGTCTGGGTTCGGGCGAGTTGCTCGCGAAATTTGGACAGATGTCCGCCGGCGAGATGCCCGGTCTCGTGCGCGAGCACGCCGATCAACTGGTTCGGCGTGGTCGATTGCATGATCGCGCCATAGTTCACGAAGATGCGGCGGCCGTCGGCGACGAAGGCGTTGAACGACTTGTCGTTGAGGATGACCATCTGGATGTTGCGCTTCTCCAGCCCCGCCGCGCGCAGGATCGGGCGCGTATAGTCGCGCAGCAGTTGCTCCGTTTCGGTATCGCGCAACACCGGCGGCCCCTTGGCCCGCTGAGCGTGGACCGGTAGCGAGGCACTCGCCAGCACGCAGGCCGTGACCAGCGCGGTCAGTTTCGACAAAGTACGGCGTGCGGTGGCGCCGGGCCGCGGGGTCACGTCTTTAGTCATTGGCCATGGTTCGAATAAGTTATATGTCCTAACAACCCGCTGAATACGGCGGTAACGCGGCTTCAGCCGTTCGCCACAGGTGAAAGCGCATTAACAGATTTCCATGCTCGATGCGACATTGAGAGACCGGGCCAAAGGCTTGCTGGCGGCATCTAGCCGCAGCCAGGTTCCGCCCTTCATGGTGATGGACGTGATGGCGGCGGCGGCGCGGATCGAAGCCGGGGGCGGCCACGTCATTCACATGGAGGTCGGGCAGCCGTCGGCGCCCGCGCCCCGGACCGCGCTGGATGCGGCCCGTGCCGCGCTCGAGCGCGGCCAGATCGGTTACACCTCCGCGCTCGGCATTCCCTCGCTGCGGGAGCGGATCGCGCAACACTACCGCGATGCCTATGGCTGCACGGTCGATCCCGAACGCGTCGTCGTGACCACGGGATCGTCGGGCGCTTTCATCCTCGCGTTCCTCGCAATGTTCGAGCCCGGCGACAGGGTTGCGGTGACGGTCCCGGGCTATCCGCCGTATCGGCATATCCTGACCGCGCTCGGCTGCGAGCCAGTGATGATCGAGACGTCGAGCGAAAACCGTCACGCCCTCACCGGCGAGGCGCTGCTGTCGGCACACCGTAAGACGCCGCTGAAGGGCGTGCTGGTCGGAAGCCCGGCCAATCCCACGGGCACGATGATGTCGCGCGAGGCGTTGACGTATCTGATGGCGGCCGCGGAAAGCGAAGGAATCCGCTTCATATCCGATGAAATCTATCACGGCCTCGACTATGCGTTTCCAGCGGTGACCGCCGCCGAACTGTCGCCGCGTGCGCTGGTGATCAACTCGTTCTCGAAATATTTTTGCATGACCGGCTGGCGCGTCGGCTGGATGGTGGTGCCGGAGCAACTGGTGCGGCCGATCGAACGGCTGCAGCAGAACCTGTCGATTTCGGTGCCGACGCTGTCGCAGATTGCGGCCGAGGCGGCATTCGCCGGCCGTGACGAGATGGAAACCGTGAAGCGCGGTTATGAGACAAACCGCCAGATTTTGATCGCGGGTTTGCCACAAACCGGATTGAGCGAATTCCTGCCCGCGGATGGTGCGTTCTATCTCTATGCCGATGTCTCGAAGTTCACGTCGGACAGTTATGAGTTCGCGCGGAAGATGCTGGAGCAGGCGCATGTCGCCGCGACGCCCGGCGTCGATTTCGATCCGGTTCGCGGCCGCTCGTTCGTGAGATTTTCCTACGCCCGTTCGGCGGCCGAGATGCACGACGCGGTCGCACGTATCGCGCGGTGGCTGACTTAGAGTAGTTCTCGTCTGGACCGTCACGCCTCGATGACCCGTCATTGCCGGGCTTGACCCGGTAATCCGTCGTCTCCGGAACGGGCGACGGCTGCTTCGCGCCCATGCTCGCGCATAGCTACGGCCATCCCGGTCGGCGTTTGGAATTCGCCCGCAAGTCCCGGTATTTTATCGTAATTCCTGACGGGAATCGGCCGTTTAACCATAAGGCGGCGTTGCGCATGAGGTTCGATTTTGGCATGGTCCCGCCGATTTGAGGTCGCCTTACCACAAGGCGGACTTCGCTTTTTGTACGTCCGCCCCGCGCTCGCGGCCCGCGGCGTTGTCGGGGCAACTTCAGGGATCCGAGGCAAATTCAATGATAGTTCTATGGATGATCGTGCTCTGCGGAGTACTTTCGATCGTTTATGCCATCTGGGCGACATCGTCCGTATTAGGGGCTGATGCGGGAAATTCGCGGATGCAGGAAATCGCCGCGGCAGTGCGCGAGGGCGCGCAGGCCTATCTGCGCCGGCAGTACGCGACGATCGCAGTCGTCGGCATCGTGATTTTCGCGCTGCTTGCTTACTTCCTCGGAGTGCTGGTGGCAGTTGGTTTCGCCATCGGTGCGATTCTGTCGGGTGCCGCCGGCTTCATCGGCATGAATGTCTCGGTTCGCGCCAACGTGCGCACCGCGCAGGCGGCGACCAAGTCGCTGGCTGGCGGACTTGAACTCGCCTTCAAAGCCGGGGCGATCACGGGGATGCTGGTCGCCGGTCTGGCGCTGCTCGGCGTGACGATCTATTTCGCCTATCTGACCCACGGCGCCGGCTACGCCGCGAACAGCCGCACGGTTGTCGACGCGATGGTCGCGCTCGGCTTCGGCGCGTCGCTGATCTCGATCTTTGCCCGTCTCGGCGGCGGCATCTTCACCAAGGGCGCCGACGTCGGCGGCGATCTTGTCGGCAAAGTGGAAGCCGGCATTCCGGAAGACGATCCGCGCAACCCGGCGACGATTGCCGACAACGTCGGCGACAACGTCGGCGACTGCGCCGGCATGGCCGCAGACCTGTTCGAGACCTACGCGGTGACCGCGGTCGCCACCATGGTGCTCGCCGCGATCTTCTTCGCGACCTCGCCGTTGCTGGTGAACATGATGACGCTGCCGCTCGCCATCGGTGGCATCTGCATCATCACCTCGATCATCGGCACCTTCTTCGTCAAGCTGGGCGCCAGCGAGTCGATCATGGGCGCGCTCTACAAGGGCCTGATCGTCACCGGTATCCTGTCCCTGATCGGCGTCGGCGCCGTTATCTATTCGCTGGTCGGCTTCGGTCCGCTGGCGGGCGTCAGCTATACCGGCCTCGAACTGTTCGCGTGCGGCGTGGCCGGCCTCGTCGTCACCGGACTGATCATCTGGATCACCGAATACTACACCGGCACCGACTACCGCCCGGTGAAGTCGATCGCCCAGGCCTCGGTGACCGGGCACGGCACCAACGTCATTCAGGGTCTTGCGATCTCGATGGAAGCCACCGCGCTGCCCGCGCTTGTCATCATCGCCGGCATCCTCGTCACCTACAGCCTTGCCGGCCTGTTCGGCATCGCGATCGCCACCACCACCATGCTGGCGCTGGCCGGCATGGTCGTCGCGCTCGACGCGTTCGGTCCGGTCACTGACAATGCCGGCGGTATCGCGGAAATGGCTGGCCTGCCGAAGGAAGTGCGCAAGTCGACCGACGCGCTCGACGCGGTGGGCAACACCACAAAGGCGGTTACTAAGGGCTACGCGATCGGTTCCGCTGGTCTCGGCGCGCTGGTGTTGTTCGCAGCCTACAATCAGGACCTCAAGTTCTTCATCGCCGATGCCGCGCAATACCCCTACTTTCAAGGCGTCAACCCGGATTTCTCACTGAACAATCCCTATGTCGTGGTCGGCTTGTTGTTCGGCGGCCTGCTGCCGTATCTGTTCGGCGCGCTGGGCATGACCGCCGTGGGACGTGCAGCCGGCGCGATCGTCGAGGAGGTGCGTCGCCAATTCCGTGAGAAGCCCGGCATCATGCGAGGCACCGACAAGCCCGACTACGGCAAGGCGGTGGACCTGCTGACAAAGGCGGCGATCAAGGAAATGATCATTCCGTCGCTGTTGCCGGTGTTGTCGCCGATCGTCGTCTATTTCCTGATCTATGCGATCGCCGGCGGTGGTGCTGCCGGCAAGTCCGCGGCGTTCTCGGCGGTAGGCGCCATGCTGCTCGGCGTGATCGTGACGGGCCTGTTCGTTGCGATCTCGATGACCTCGGGCGGCGGCGCATGGGACAACGCCAAGAAGTACATCGAGGACGGCCATCATGGTGGCAAGGGCTCCGACGCGCACAAGGCGGCGGTGACCGGTGACACCGTCGGCGACCCCTACAAGGACACGGCGGGCCCTGCAGTGAACCCGATGATCAAGATCACTAACATCGTGGCCCTGCTCTTGCTGGCGGTTCTGGCGCACTGAGACATCGCGGTGCGATCCAAAGGAAACCCGCGGCGCGAGCCGCGGGTTTTTCTTGTGCGTGACGCATGAGCGTCGATCGGGAAGGTGGACGTCGCTCGCGAGCCGGCCACGGTAAGCGAGAAACCGCAGAACGCTGGATCGCGAATGCCGGAGTTCGGTTGTATCCGGAATGTGCGCTGAACGTCCGGCGACCGGCCGCCGGTTGGGATTCGGTTCCGAGCGGAGTCGTTAAGACAATCTGAACAACGGAAACAAAAAAGGGCGGGATCGGTCCCGCCCTTTTCGTGCAAATATAAACAGGAATCCCGCCGAATGGTGGGAATCCCGGGTCTCACCACCAGGTGCGGCAGGCGCGGCGGTCGGGACCCCAGTGTCGGCACCGACGATGCTCTATACGGCGCTCCCTCCGATGGTCTCGCCGATCGAACGCCGGACCGCGCCGGTCTGCGACGCAGACGCCGCGAGGCCCGGGATGGTAACCACGACCGCAGCCGCCAGCGACCTGAATGACGTCAGCATTCACGCCCGACGCCGGCGCCAACGGCATAGCGTCTGCAATACCGAATGTCGCAATGGTGCCAGCGAGAAATGCTGCTGCAAAAAGTGCTTTCATAAATCGTCCTCTCATTCGGCCGCGACAGCGCGGCGACTTTAGCGATTCGCACGGGGAGATTCAGTCATAACTCTGTCCAAAATCTGGCAACATGATTCTCGCTGCGACGCCGGTGGTTTCGTTCCCGGCTGAAACCATCATTCAAGCATTTGATTGGACGGCGGCACCGAACAATGCCGAAGCACTCACGCCGATGAAGCAGGCATATACAAATATCCCATCGCTTGCATCAGTCGTTCATAACGAGACGGGAAGGAGACTTCAGGATGTCATCGACCGCGGAAAAGCGCGCCGCATTCCACTCTCTGCACGAGAGCGGCTGCTTCGTCATTCCCAATCCTTGGGATATCGGCAGCGCCAGGGTGTTGCAGGGCATGGGCTTCAAGGCGCTCGCGTCGACCAGCGCCGGGTTCGCATGGTCGATCGGCAAGGCCGACAACCACATCACGCTGGACGAGGTCTGCAGCCATCTGACCGCGCTGTGCGCAGCGGTCGATCTGCCCATCAACGCCGACTTCGAAAACGGCTTCGCCAATGAGCCGGAAGGCGTTGCAGTCAACGTGTCGCGCGCGGCGAAGACGGGTGTCGCCGGTCTGTCCATCGAGGACTCCACCGGCGACCAGGACAAGCCTCTCTACGACAAGACGCTGGCGATCGAGCGTATCCGCGCGGCGCGCAAGGCTATCGATGCCGATCGCAGCGGCATGCTGCTGGTCGGCCGTTGCGAGGCTTTCCTGTGGGGGATGCCCGATCTCAAGCTGACGATCGACCGGTTGCAAGCCTATGCGGAGGCGGGGGCCGATTGCCTTTATGCGCCGGGGTTGAAATCGAAAGACGACATTGCCGCCGCGGTGAAGGCCGTTCATCCCAAGCCGTTCAACCTGCTGATCGGTTGGCCCGGTCTCAGCGTCGCTGAGGCCGCCGATCTCGGCGTTCGCCGCATCAGCGTCGGCGGTGCCTTGGCGCGCGCGGCATGGGGCGGCTTTTTAAGAGCCGCAAAGGAGATTGCGGAGAAGGGTACGTTCGACGGACTCGGCGCGGGCTACCCCGGCGGGGAACTGAACCGGATGTTTTCCGTCTGATGCCGTCACGCTCTAAGGAATGGTGAGTATTGCAGGGATGCTCGCCATTCCTGGCGTGAACTCACTGCGGTTACCTGGTCGGCGTATTGCCGCTCTGCGGATTCGCCTGCTGCGTTGAATTGGCCGGGGCTGCGCCGGTTGTGACGTCCGGTTGCGTGCTGGAGGGCGTCACGTCACGAACACCGGGTGCAACCGGCGGCTTGGCCGCATTATTCTGCGCCGTGCTCGGGCTTGTCGATTGCTGTGCGGTCGTACTGGTCTCGGTCGGGCCTGTCGAATTGTTGAGGCCATAGAACACCGTACCGAGTATGACTGCGATGGCGATCGCCAACAGCACGATGCGACCGCGCCCCGCAGGACGCCCAGCAAGCTCGGGGGCAGGTTGCAGTTTATCGTCGAGACGTGCGGCCGGCTGCACATCGTTATCGGCGGGGTCCCGCCGATAACGATCGTTCGGATTAGGTTCGTTAGCCATGGAGGTCCTCCCGTTTTCCGGGGAGGACAACACGTTGAAGACAATGTGGGTTCCGTCGGGCAGGGGATGTTTCGGCGGACCGCGACTGAATAACGCGGACCCACGGCGCGCTTTTCGCCTGGTGGCGAAAGGGGACGCCACCTGAGCCTAAAGGGTCACGTTCCAGTTGCCGGAATCTGTGAAGCGTTCGGTTCGTGCCGCGATAGAGACTGGTTCTAAAGGCTTCGCATAACTAACTGTAAGAGAGCCGTCGCAGCCGCGAGCCAAGAGGGCGCAATGGGAATCAACCAAGGTCCGATCAACCTCGATCAGAAATACACCCAGGGCACCGGCCACGTCTTCATAACGGGCATTCAGGCGCTTGTTCGGTTGCCGATGGCGCAAATCCGCCGCGACCGCGCCGCGGGCCTCAACACCGCGGGATTCATTTCCGGCTATCGCGGCTCGCCGCTCGGCGGCTACGACCAGCAGCTCGTCGCCGCGCGCAGCCATCTCGACCAATACAACATCAAATTCCAGCCCGGCGTAAACGAGGACCTCGCGGCGACTGCGATCTGGGGCTCACAACAGCTCCACCTTTCGCCGGGCGCGCGCTACGATGGCGTCGTCGGAATCTGGTACGGCAAGGGTCCCGGCGTCGATCGCTGCGGCGACGTATTCCGTCACGGCAATGCCGCAGGCTCGGCCATGAACGGCGGCGTACTCTGCCTGGCCGGCGACGACCACGGCGCCAAATCCTCGACCGTGCCGCATCAGTCGGACCACGCCTTCATCGCGGCGCTGATGCCCTATCTCTATCCGTCCTCGATCCATGAAATGATCCAGATGGGCCTGCTCGGCATCGCGATGTCGCGCTATTCCGGCTGCTGGGTCGGGATGAAGGTCATCACCGAGACGGTGGAGACCACCGCCGAGATCGACCTCGCCGACGAACTGAATCCGTTTGTCATGCCAACCGATTTCGAGATGCCGCCGGGTGGGTTGAACCTGCGCTGGCCCGACGACCGCTACGATCAGGACCGGCGCTTGCAGGATCACAAGGGTTTTGCCGCGGTCGCGTTCGCGCGCACCAACAAGATCAACCGCATTACCATGGATTCGCCGCACGCGCGGTTCGGCATCATGGCGTCCGGCAAGAGCTACGAAGACATTCGTCAGGCCTTGCGCGAGCTTGGCATCACCGAGCAGGTCGCCGCGAAAATCGGCTTGCGGCTTTACAAGATCGGCATGCCATGGCCGCTGGAGCCGCAGGGCGTGCGCGAATTCGCCGTCGGACTCGAGGAGATCTTCATCATCGAGGAACGACGCGAGATCGTCGAGAACCAGGTCAAGCAGGAGCTGTTCAACTGGCGCGACGACGTGCGGCCGCGCATCATCGGCAAGATGGATGATCGCGACAAGCCGTTCCTCCCGTTCGCGCAGGAATTGAGCGTCGCGTCGCTGGCGACATCGCTTGCCGAGCGGCTGCTGCGCCTCAACCTCAATCCGGAAATCGCCGAAATTCTGCGCGCTAAAGCCGACTGGTTCAACGGCCGGCTGGCGACGCAAATGCAGGCGGCGGCCCCGGTTACGCGTACGCCGTATTTTTGCTCGGGCTGCCCGCACAACACCTCGACCAGGGTGCCTGACGGCAGCCGCGCCATGGCCGGCATCGGCTGTCACTTCATGGCGCTGTGGATGGATCGCAATACCGAAACGTTCACCCACATGGGCGGTGAGGGGGCGCCGTGGGTCGGAATCGCGCCGTTCACCGGGGAGAAGCACATCTTCGCCAATCTCGGCGACGGCACCTATTTCCATTCCGGGAGCCTCGCGATCCGTCAGGCGGTCGCTTCCAAGGCGAACATCACCTACAAGATTCTCTACAACGATGCCGTCGCCATGACCGGCGGCCAGCCTGTCGACGGCGAACTGTCGCCGCAGCGGATCACCTTCCAGCTTCACGCCGAAGGTATCCGCGACATCTACCTCGTGTCCGAGAATCCGGTCGCCTATCCGGCGGCCGATATCGCGCCGGGGACCAGAACCGCGCATCGCGACGACCTTGATGCGGTCATGAAAACCTGCCGCGAGATCAAGGGCGCCTCGGCGATCGTGTTCGTGCAGACATGCGCCGCCGAGAAGCGCCGCCGCCGCAAGCGCGGTACCATGGAAGACCCGCAGCGCCGTGTGTTGATCAATCCCGCCGTCTGCGAAGGCTGCGGCGACTGCTCGGTGCAGTCGAACTGCATTTCGGTGGAGCCGCTGGAGACCGAGATGGGACGCAAGCGCACCATCAATCAGTCGTCCTGCAACAAGGATTATTCCTGCATCAAGGGATTTTGTCCGTCGTTTGTCACGGTCGACGGAGGGCGCCTGCGCCAGCGCGCGCCGGCGGACCTCGGGGCGATCGGCGAACTGCCGGAACCGCCTTCGCGGCCGTCGCTTGAGCAACCTTACAACATCGCGGTCGGAGGTGTCGGCGGCACCGGCGTGCTGACCATCGGCGCGCTGCTCGGCATGGCTGCGCATATCGAGGGCAAGGCCAGCATGATCCTCGATATGTCCGGCCTCGCCCAGAAGGGCGGCGCGGTTCTGAGCCATGTCCGGCTGTCCGAGAAACCCGCTGACGTGACCTGTTCGCGCATCGTCACCGGCACCGCCGATCTCGTTATCGCCGCTGATGAGGTGGTGGCGGCCGCCAGGGACACGTTGATGCTGTGCGAGTCGAGCCGCACCCGCGGCGTCATCAATACTCACCTGATCCCGACTGCCGGCTTTGTTCTTGACCGCGATTTCAATTTCCAGAGCGGCAAAGTCGGCCTCGTCCTTGAAACCGCGCTGCGCAAGGATTCGACCTTCATGAATTTCACCAGGCCGGCCGAGATGCTGCTCGGCGACTCCATCGCCACCAACATGATGATGATGGGGTACGCCTATCAGAAAGGCCTGCTGCCGCTGACGACGGCAGCGATCGAGCAGGCGATCGAGGTGAACGGTGTTGCCGTCAGGATGAATATCGAGGCGTTCCGGCTGGGACGGCTTGCGGCGGCCGATACTGCGCGTCTCGCGGCGATGATGAAGGGGAAGGACGAGACCGTCGCGCCGAAGATACTCGAAGACATGTCGCTCGACGAGATCGTTGCGCACCGCTCGGCGCACCTTGCCGGCTACCAGAACAGGACGCTTGCAGAAAAATATCGTGCGCTGGTGACGCGGGTGCGTCAGGCGGCAAGCGATGGCGGCTACGGGGAGGCGTTGCCGCGCGCGGTGGCAATCAATTACGCCAAACTGCTGGCCTACAAGGACGAGTACGAGGTGGCGCGCCTCTATACCGACGGCAGCTTCGAGAAGCAGCTCGGCGACCGGCTCGAAGGCGACTACAAGATCAGCTTCCACCTCGCGCCGCCGATGTTCGCCAACAAAAAGGACGCGCTCGGCCGGCCCGTCAAGAAGTCGTATGACGGGTCGCGGATGATGCCGGTTTTTCGTCTGCTGGCGAGGATGAAGGGTTTGCGCGGCACTCCTTTCGACGTGTTCGGCTACAGCACTGAGCGCAGGTTGGAGCGCGACCTGATCGCGGGTTACGAAAAGGATGTGGCGTTCGTGCTCGACAAGCTTTCGCCGGTCAATGTCGAAAGTGCGATCGCGTTGTTGTCACTGCCGGATCGCATCCGCGGCTACGGCCCGGTCAAGGAGAAGGCGATGGTCGACGCTAAAGCCCGTTATGCGGAATTAGTGCGCGATTTCGCGGATCCTCCGCCCGCGCCACGGCAGATAGCAGCGGAATAGGACGAGTGCGCGGCAAATAGTCCTCGGGCTAAAAGCCGGGCGACCCCGCCGGACCGACGCTCCCGTCAACACGGACGGAATGTTCCCCGAGGCTGCAAACCGGCCTATATTGGGCCGTCGGGAGCCGGTCTTAACGCCATGCCATCTGGGTTCGGAGCATTTTTGCAGCGGATGCGGTCATCCTCGCTGTCGATCGGCCAGATCACCTTCGGCGGATTTTTGCTGGTGCTGGCGATCATGGTGATAACCAGCGTGGCCAACGTCGTCGCGACGCGCCATCTCGACAATACCTTCGCCGAGTTGCAGCGGCTGGACAGCGTCGGCGACCTCGCCGAGGAAATCGACCGCCGTATGAACGAATTGCGGCTGGCGGCGCGAGACTACGTCACCGATCCAGGTGCGCAGTCCAGCCGGGTGTGGGGGGCCGCATCGTCGCTGAACGAGTTGCTGAAGAAGACGCGTATCAAGCTTGCGCCGGAACAGCAGGAGATGATCGACGGCGTCACGACGCGGCTGGAGGCCTATCGCAGGGGCATAGAGCGGGTGACGGACCTGATCGCAAGCCGCGCGGAGCTGATCGAGACCCTGCCGCCGCTGCGTGAAAAACTCGAAACAGTAATCGAGCAGGCGGCCGATCAGTCGGCCTCAAAAACACTGTTTCGAGCCCAGAGCGATGTCGCCGCCGCACTGCTCGGGCATGATCCCACCACCGCGGAGCGGTCGGCGGAAAAGATGCGCGCCATCCCCATCGGCGAGCCCGCAGTCCGTGCCGCCGTTGAGGCCTACGCCGATGCCGTGATTGCGATATCGCTGCGGGAGCGTCAGATCGCCGATCTCGACAGGGATGTGCTGGGCACCGAAGGCCGGATGATCGGGCAGGTCACGGAGTTGTTGCGCGAACTCAGCACGCAACGCGAGCAGGTGCTGTCGCACGACTTCGCGCGAACGCTGGCCGAAACCAAATGGCAGAGCATCGTTCTCGGCAGCGTAGGAATATTGATTGGCCTGCTTGCGGCGATGTTCGTGGTGCGACGAACGATCCGGCCCTTAAAGGCGATCGCGAGGGCGATCCGGAAGTTGGCTGGCGGTGAAAAGGAGACGTCGATTCCCGCAACCGACGTCGATAACGAAATCGGCGATATCGCCCGCGCCGCCGAAGTGTTTCGCCGGACGCTTGCTGAAGCGGACTCGGCGCGGGAAGCTGCCGTTCGCGCGCTTGCCGAGCAGCGTCTTGCCGAGGAGAGCTACCGCAAGCTGTTCGAAGGTTCGGTCGATGGCATCTATGTTACGACGCCGGGTGGTCAACTGCTCGATGCCAACCCGGCGCTGGCGCGGATAATCGGCTATGACACCCCGGACGATCTGATGCGCGATATCGGTGACAGCGCGCAAACGATCTACGTCGATCCGTATGCGCGCGCCGAATACCAGTTGCGGATGGAACGCGACGGGACCGCCCGCGGGTTCGAGTATCAGGTGCGCCAGCGCGATGGCGGCATTCTCTGGCTCTCCGACAGCGCGACAGCGGTCCGCGATGAGAATGGCCGCATCGTCCGCTATGAAGGGGTGGTTCGCGACATCACCGAGCAGCGGCGCGCCGAAGAGGCGATCGCAGAAGGACGGCGCGTGCTGCAACTCGTGATCGACACTGTGCCCGCGATGATCAACGTCAAGAACGCCGACCTGCGTTACGTCCTGATGAATCGCTACATGGCGGGCATTTTCGCGATCGAACCGGCGGATGCGATCGGGCGAACGACGAGCGACCTGATGTCGCGTTACGGTGCGGCAAAGACCGACGAGAACGACAGGCGGGTTCTTCAGAGCGGCAAGGAGCTTGGCTTCTACGAAGAAGAGTATGAGGATGCGTTGGGCACGATGCGGCAATGGCTGGTCAACAAGCTGCCGATCCGCGGCGCCGACGGCCGCGTCGAGAACATCGTCACGGTCGCGCTTGATATCGGTGATCGTAAACGCAACGAACAGGAAATGCGGCAGGCCAAGGACGCGGCCGAGACGGCGCTACGCAACCTGCGCGAAACTCAGAACTCGCTGATCGAGGCGGAGAAGCTCGCGGCGCTCGGTCGTCTCGTGGCGGGCGTCGCTCACGAGGTCAACAATCCGGTCGGTATCAGCCTGACGGTGGCCTCGTCGCTGGAGCGCAAGATTGCTCTGTTCGCCGAGGAAGTCGCGCGCGGGGGGTTGCGGCGTTCAAGCCTGAACGATTTCGTCGCAACCAATCGCGATGCTGCATCGCAGCTTGTCGCCAACCTCAATCGCGCCGCCGAATTGGTCCAGTCATTCAAGCAGGTTGCCGCCGACCGCAGCTATTCGGACAAGCGGACCTTCGACCTCGGTGAACTCACCGAGCAGGTCGTCATGAGTCTGCGTCCCGGCCTGCGCAAGCACAATGTGACGCTGACGGTCGATTGCGAACCCAATCTCTCGATGAACAGCTACCCCGGGCCTTACGGCCAGGTGCTGACCAATCTTTTCCTTAACTCGCTGGCGCATGCCTTTCCGGATGGTAAGGGCGGCGCGGTCGATATCAATGTGCGGGGAGCCGGCCGGGACAATGTTGAAATCCTGTTTTCCGACAACGGCTGCGGCATGAGCATCGATGTGCGGCGCAAGGCGTTCGACCCGTTTTTCACGACGCGGCGCGATCAGGGCGGCACCGGTCTCGGTCTGCACATCGTCTACAACATCGTGACGAACCGTCTCGGCGGGCGCCTCGATCTCGACTCCATATCCGGGGAGGGGACGCGGGTTCACATCGTTTTGCCGCGCGTCGGGCCGATGGAGCTGGCTGCGGAGTAGCAACTCGAACCAGTGTGGTTGCCGACGCATTTCATATCGAGTTCGCAGCGACGACTGCAACCACGACACGGGTTCTTCGAAATCAGGGCATAATAGCGGTCAATCCGCGTCGGCCAGCTTGTGCAGCGTTGCCCGAAAAATCTGACTGGCCTTTCCGACCAGCGCGGTGCCGTTCATCGTGCCGGTCGTATCCGTGAATGTGCCGGTGACACCGATGCCCACGGGTTGGGAACTGCCGAACAGCAGATTGGCGTCGGCACTCGGCGTATGGCGCTGGACCAGAACCTCGCCCCTGAACGTACCGTCGTCTTTTGTGAAATAGCTGCCCGTATAGAACAGATAAGCGTCGCCGCCGAGGATCTTGCCGTCGCGGAACATCACGACACCGCTGCCCTTGCCCACACGGCCGTCGAGCAAGGCAACATGAACCGAATATAGCCCATTTTTCATGGCGATCCGCTCGCAACCGGCATCTTGTCTTGTCCGGGGGCATTATGTCAAAGGCGGCGCGAGCGCGTCAATGCGATAAGGCGCAGGGGACGGCTCGGCACTCGAAAGCGATGCGCGACGAGCATCGTGCACATCGTGTCGGCGCACGCAGTTTCGCAGACCAATCCGTGATCTGGAATTATGCGATTTTCGCCAAGGGCCTTTGCAGAGGAAAGGCGAAGCGCGGCAGTCCGCGCTACGCCAGCCGATGATGGACCAGCCTAATGGCGGCCGCCATGACCGCCGCCACCGTGACCACCGCCACCATGACCGCCACCGTGACCACCGCCACCATGACCGCCGCCGTGATGACCTCCACCATGGCCTCTCCCGCCGCCGTGATGCATTCCGGAACGACCTGGACCGCCACGATGAATGCCGGGACGGGGACCGCCACGATGGCCGCCGAAGTGTTGGCCACCCCGATGCCAGCCATGCCAGCCTGCGCCGCCGCCCCAACCCATGCCACGACGGAACGCATAGCCGCACCAATAGAAGCCGGGGCCGCGCCAGCCGTTGTCATACCAACAGTAGTTCCGTCCGCCGTAGAAGAACTGCACCGGCTGGATGGCACTGGGCGACGGCATCGAGGTTGGCCCACTCGCAGGTAACGCCGAGGCCGGAGTCGCGAGAAGCGCAGCCCCAAGGGCCAGCGACGTTGCAAGTGCGATCTTTTTCATTCGAATCTCCGTTGCGGATGCCGGCAATAATGCCTGGTTGCACCCAAAGTTCCAGCCGGTTCCACGATAGAAAACTGAGACTACGAAAAAAATCCCACAGTAGATCGTCCAACTTCGATCGATTGTCCGGCTGAAAAACTGTCGGCGCTGCTGCCAGGCATTTGCAACAGCGCGCTGAGCATTGCAATGAATCAGGGCATGCGCATTACCCGCAGCATTTTCTGCGAAGCATAAGTTGCAAAAAGGGGCGCGATTTAAGCGCCCCTTTCATGCAAGATTTGTCCTGTTCCCTTAAATGGTCATCGTGCCAGGAGCCAACACATAGAAACCAACGCTGATGATGATGAGATAAACCAGCACCACCAGACACCAGAAAAAGTTATGTCGGATGACCTCGCCTTCGTTGCGAACGAAGCGGGTGGTCGAAACACCGACGCTCGCTGTCTGCGGCGCCACCGGCTTGCCGATCTCGGCGCCCACCGAGTTGACCGTCGGCAATAACAGCGGCGGAAAACCGAGCAATTGCCCGACCAGCGCCTGGAATTTGCCGAACATCGCATTGGTCGAGGTGTTACTGCCCGACAGAGCCACGCCGATAAAGCCGAGAATTGGCGCGACAATGATAAAGCCGGTGCCGAGCGCGGAGAAGGCTTTGGCCAGCGAAGCCGCCATGCCCGAGTAGTTATAGACGTAGGCCAAGCCGAAGATGAACACGCCGACCAGACAAGCACCCCACATCTGCGACCAGGTCTTGCGCCATATCTCGGAAAGCTGCTGACCGTTCACCCGTAGCAGCAAAGCGACGATGATCCACGAAGCCAGGATCGCCGAGCCGCCCACGAACGGTGTCCAATTGAAGGCCGCTGCGATGGTCGCGCCCGGTGCGATTGATGATGCCGCGGCCACTTGCATGTGCAGCAGCACGACGCCTGGCAATTTCGACCAGGGACCGGTCCAGGCGACGACAACGATGATCAGGACCGCGATCGGCATCCATGCCTGCGCGATATCGCGGCCAGAAAGGCGTGCGCCTCTGCCATGGCAGCGCCGCCGCTCACCGGCGTGCCGCCGTAGCCGAGAACTTCCGCGGGGCGCCAGATCTTGAGCAGGATCAGGACGCAGATGAAGCAGACAATCGCACCGGCAACGTCCGGCAGATAGGGGCCAAGATAGAGGCCCACCGGCAATTGGCCGGCGATATAGCCAAGCGAGCCAACCACGGCCAATGGCCACGCGCCCCACATCCCCCTCTTGCCGGATACCAGATAGAGCAGGATCCAGGGCGGCAGCAGCGCGAGCACCGCGACAACCTTGCTGATCGAACCAGAGAGTGCGAGCAGCGGGTAGCCGGTGACGGCGGCGAGCGCGATGATGGGGGCGCCAAGGGCGCCATAGGAAACAGGCGCGTTGTTGGCGATCGCCGCCACCCGGATGGCGTCGAGATCGGGAATGCCGAGTGCGATGAGGATCGGCGCCACGAAAGCCCAGGGATAGCCGAATCCAACCAGGCCTTCCAAAAGCGCGCCAAAGGCCCAAGCGAACAGAATGGTCTGCACCCGCACATCCTGCGTGCCTTGCGAGACCAGCCAGCGGCGCAGCTTGTCGAAGGTGCCGGTGATGACCAGGGTGTTGAACAGCATCACGCCCCAGAACGTGATCCAGTCGACGTTCCAGACGCCGGTGGCCGAGCCGTAGGCATAGGCCCGGATGCCGTCGCCCACCGGCATCCGCCAAACCCAGAGGCCAAGCGCGACCGTAATCAGCGAGCCGACGAGCGTGGCCACCCAGGCCGACCAACGCAGCGCTGCCAGCATAAAGAGCAGGGCCGCGACCGGAATGAGCGCGACCAGCCATGTCATAAACAGATTGCCAGTGGGATCGAGAATTTGCGTAAACATGGGAAATAACCTCCACGTTATGACGTCTATTTCTCCACCTTCGCCCCCTGAGCCGGATTTTGAGTGAACAAGCCGAGCACGTGGCTCTGCGCTATCAACCTATGGATGAAGACCTCCCTCGGCAACGGGAGGAGGTGCTAGTCACCGTGACCGCCACTCGGCTTCAGCGGCAGCTTCTAAGCCGGCGATGTGCCTCGATTCCAGGAGGACATGGCTCGTCTCCCACGCCGTAGAGCGAGGACGTGCATTGAGCTATCAGACGCCCGACCGTATAGTGCTTTGTTTTATTCTTTCGGGGGCGGAATTATCGTTTCGACCGGAAGCATACCGGAAGCATGAAGCAACTTGTTGAAGGCGCAAGAATCCTATGTTCCATCGTTGGTCGCTGCTCTTTGCTATGTTCGCAATAATAAGCGCAATTTTTGGGCGCGCATACGCCGAAGAAGACGTGTTGATAAAAAGGGTCAAGACAACATGGCGAGCGCAAGATGGAGCGACGATAGACGATATCCTGTCTCACGCTGCCAAGGTTGCCCATTTTGTCCCGAGAGGGTGGGGGGTCGGCCAAAAGCATGACTCTGAAGACCCCGTGTTCCTGTCGTGGTCCAGAAACCAAGGCGACAAGCCGGACGACGAGTACACAATCACGTGGGATATATCGGCGAGTGGCGTCATGTCACTCGGGCCAGCCTACGCGAAGACGATGGAACTCGGCTGGCGACCGTTTGCGCTGTCTCTAATTGCTCGTGAGGTGGCGGACGACTACCCGCAGCCTAACGTTTCCTTTTTACGTGATACATCCAACTACGACTTTGTCGCTACGGCGCAGGGTGGACTAGGCGATCTATTGAAGAAAGGGCGCTGCACAATCGGCAACCCTGTATCTCTCGAGTACGTGGTCCTGTCCGACAAGGCATCAAAGGATGATCTTTGGCGGCTACAGCTCTCGGTGGATTGTAAGATCACAGGCCCGTCGTACTTTACGCGCCAAGGCATCATCATATTCAAAAAGAAGAATCGTGACGCGTGGCAGCCTGCCTCGTTTTTCGCTCGCCGCATTGCCAAATATCCTCCCGGACATTGGTTCGAACAGGAGGAGCCAGACGAAAAAAGAACATTTGATGCGGTCCGCAAAGTACTCAAGGGAACGCGGTAGCGCTTGCGACACAATACGCCCATTCAGCGTCCGAACGCCTGTAAGCCGCTTCCGTTTCGTATTGCAACGTCTGAAACTTCCAGTGCAGTTTTCGTCAGTGCACCGCTCCAGCACCCAAATACGGACGTTGCCTAATGGCGGCGCTGAAAGAGTCGAACCGCTATCGCTCGGCGGCTTTTTTGTCGATCGGCCCCAATTCAACCAATGAAGGCCGATTTTTCTTTTTGGGTTTCGGTCGCGCCGCTCTGGTTATGTTCGGCTGGGCTGCCCATATGGAAGTAGTCACCAAAACACTATGACCAGCATAACCGGCGCTGGCGGCAGAGCGCAAACGGGTAAATCGCGTTGCTCGTGAATTGCCTGTTCGAAGATCCCCGAAGGGACTGATATCTGCGCTCGCGGGAATACCGTGATAGCACCCGCGTACTCGCAATATTCGCTCTATAGCGCTCGACCTCATTATCACCGCCGTCCGGAGATCGGCATTTATCGGTGACTGACAGTGTTGCGCTCCCGCCTTCGTCAACACAGGAGCAACACCATGCAGACTCGACCTCGCTTTCCACAGAATCTCAAATCTCTTCATCAACGCCTCAACGATGAAGCTCAGCGCCTGCGTAAAGAGGCGCGCGGTACTCAGCCCGGCGTTGAGCGAGAGCGGTTAATACGAAAGGCACGACAAGCTGAAACAGCGTCGCGCATCGACAAATGGCTGTCGTCCCCAGGCCTTCAGTCACCAAGATAATCGGGCAAATATCGCGCCTGACGCACAAAACCCGCCGGGCATCCCGGCGGGTAAGTTTCAGTAACGGAAGTTCCAATGCTCAGCCGGGATGCATCACCCACTCGTTGTCATACTTGTCGAGCACTGCGTATCGGGCATTCCGGTCAAAGATGGTTTCGGTGCCGTGCTTCGGGCGGCCTTTCAGCCGGCTCCCGCTTATGTCGGAACTGTACACACCAAGATCAGCGTCGTATCTCAGCAGGTTCCACGGTACCATGTGATGATCGTCGCCGAAGCCAAGGAAGCCGCCGAAACCGAGTACGGCGTGGGCAATTTCCCCGCTCTTCCTGTCAACCATCACACGTTTGATTGAACCTATCTTCTTTTTCTCGGCGCCGTAGACAGCCTTCCCAGACTTTCTATCGCTGGCGATCAAGTGGTCGGTTCTCCTTTTTTTCATGGACATATATTTTCCTTTCTTTGCAACTAGTTAAGCGACAGGTGCGGGAAACGTTCCGGGAACGCGCGATCTGTCGCACTCTAGGCAGGCAAACTCTCGCCGCTCGGGCCAACTGGCCGCGCTGTTCACTTCGGAGGGTGACGTTGACCAGCGCATTCAATTCGCGATCGATGCCCTGCCAGACTCGGCCAGTTCTGCCAGGTCGCGGAGGGCGGCCATGTCGCCGTTTCTGCAGATTCAAGGACGGCTTCCTGCGCTTCGACTGGACTTGGTGCCGGCCCGACAGCGATCAGCGCGAGCACGCATTATTGAATAATTGCGTCCAAATGCGGAGGTGGCGCGCTCGGAGAGATTCGAACTCCCGACCCTCGGAATCGAAATCCGATGCTCTATCCAGCTGAGCTACGAGCGCATGCGCCCCCTTATAGGAAGGGCGGGGTCCCGATGTCACGCAGTTTGCTTGGACCGGCTGTGTCTCTCGCCGGACTGATGGCTGCGCCGACAGTCCGACGGCTATCGCGGCGGCCGGGGCGAGGGCTCCCGTCTCTCTATGGCTCGTGTGCCCGTTCGGGACATGTCGCCAAGTCATTGATTTCAATAATTCAATGTGTGGCAAAAAGGTGACGCTGCGCTGAAATCACCCCGCTCGTCAGCCATGGTTGTTTCAATTGGGCCGTCCGACGCTAATCTGACGACCATTACATTGCGGATTTCCTCGATATTCCACGGAGATGGAAAGGGAGTCTCGCATCAAAGATAGTTTTGGGTGGCGGTTTGAAACTTGTTCATACGGCGAAAGCCGCATTCGTTTTGATCACGACGATTGCCTGCTGCTCGGGGGCTGCGGCGCAATCGCCGGCGCCGCCTATTACGGCGGCGGCCGTGGTCGAGCAGGACTACGACGCGCTGTTCGAGCAGATGTACAAAAATCCCTCCAACCTGGAGGTGAGTTTCAAGTTCGCCGAGCAGGCTGTGAAACGTGGCGACTATGAAGCCGCTATCGGCGCGCTCGAACGTATGCTGTTCTTCAATCCAAATCTGCCGCGCGTGAAACTCGAACTGGGGGTGCTGTATTTCAAGCTCGGCTCGTATGAACTCGCGCGCAGTTATTTTCAGGAGGCGATCAAGGCTGCCGACGCCCCTGATGACATCAGGGCCCAGGTCCGCGCCTATTTGACCGAAATCGACCGCCGGCTGGCGCGATACGAGTTCAGCGTGTTTACCACCTCCGGCTTCCGCTATCAGACCAACGCCAACTTTGGTCCCTCAAGCCTGATGGTGCGCGCCCTGGGTCAGGATGCACTTCTCGACGGCGCGTTCGGCAAGCATCCCGATTGGAATTTCTTCCAGACACTCACAGCCAACTACGCCTACAAGATCGGCACGCGGGGGGATGCCATCGAAGCGAGCTTCCTCGGCGTCAATTCGCGCCAGTACAAGCTCAACCAGTTCAATCTCGGCCTGGTCGAACTCGTCGTCGGTCCGCGCATCGGGATCGGCCAGAACGCATCGTTCAAGCTTTACGGCATCGGCGATCAGGTCTGGCTCGGGGACGCCAATTATTTCTCGGCCGGCGGCGGCGGCGTGTCCGCGCGCACGACGGTCGGCGATCTCGGGCTTCTGGAGGCGTTCGTCGAGCAGCGGCACCGCGATTTCTCGGATTCGACCAACTTTCCGACGGCCAGCCAGCAGACCGGCGATCTGCTGTCGGCGGCGGTGACATCGGATTTGCGCTTCGGGCTGCTGCATTGGGCGGCGCGCGCCGGATACGATCAGAATCGCGCGATCTTCGATTACTACTCCTACAAGCGCTACTCGATCGACATGGCTTTTCCGTACGCGTTCGCCCTGTCGGTGTTCGGCACGCCGCATCAGTTCGTGATCGCGCCGACGATCGGCTTTAGCTGGGCCAATTATGATGCGCCCAATCCGATCGTCGACCCCTTCACGATGCGGAACGACAGGGAGCAACGCTACGGCGCGATCTTCGATGCGCAAGTGTACAAGAACGTCGGCGTGCGGACTCAGGTCCAATACATGAAGATCGACTCGTCGCTGCCGAATTACACGACCGACAACTTTTCAGTCTCGGTCGGGCCGACCGCGCGGTTCTGAGCCGGACCTCTGCACCGATACGTCTTGCGCCAAAGCCCCGCGAGAACGCGGTCCGGCGACCGCCTTCCGGCCACGCCCAGCAGGCGGTCGGCAAAGCCCGCGTCGCCCGCTCGACGGCTATTTTTGCTGCGCCAAATCGAGCGGATTCCGTTAGAGCGTTTTCAAGCGAAGTGGATACCGGTTCGCGTGAAGAAAACGCGTCAAATCAAAATCATAGAGCCCGCTTCTGATTCCATCAGAAGCGAAAAGGCTCTAGTGTGCCGATCACATTTGCGACGTCTCGTTGTTCCGCGGGTTGCCGAACAACCGGTCGCAAAATCATCGAACCGGATTTAGCCCCTTGTCGTCGTCCCTTGGTTGCGCTGATCCTAGTTTGCCCGGGAGGCTCGCAGGAGCGAGCAGCGGAATGACGAGCCAGCTTTCAACCTGCATCGGGAGCGCCGGCCATCTGGTCGCATCTGCAAACGAGGCTGGACGATGAAGGCTGCGGCGCGTTTGCGCGGCACCTTGCGCGTGCGGACCATGCTGGTGTGGGCGCGTCTGCGCCGGCTGATGCGCAACAAGAATCTCCGCGCCGTCGGTGCGGCGGTGGCGACGCTTGTGCTGCTCACCTCGCTGCGCGCTTACGATCCGCGTATCGTCACCGAATTGAAGGAGCGCACGTTCGATACCTATCAGCGGCTCAAGCCGCGGGCCTATACCGACCTGCCGGTGCGGATCGTCGATATCGACGAGGCCTCGATCGCCGAATACGGACAATGGCCGTGGCCGCGGACGCGCCTTGCCGCGCTGACCCGCCGGCTTGCCGACCTTGGCGCCGGCGTGATCGCTTACGATGTCATCTTTTCCGAGCCGGATCGCACCACGCCGAGCCGGCTTGCCAACGACTTGAAGGACTCCGGCGCGCCCGATCTGGACCAGACCATGAAACTGCTCGCGAACCTGCCGGATCATGATCGGGCGTTCGCGGATGCAATCGGCAAGACAGGGGTTGTACTCGGCTTTGCCGCGACGAACGTCGCCAACGACAAGCGTCCGCCGGTCCGGGCCGGGCTGGCGTTTGTCGGCGTCAATCCGACAAAGGTGCTTGCGCCGTTTCACGGTACGGTGTCGAGCTTGCCGATTTTCAACGAAGCTGCCGCTGGCATTGGCGGCATCAACTTGAGTTCGCGCGATCGCGCCGGCATCGTCCGCCGCGTTCCCATGCTGTTTTCCGACGGCGCGAAGGTCTATCCCGGCCTTGCGATTGAGGCGCTGCGTGTCGCCCAGAATCAGAAAAGCATCATCGTCCGCGGGACCGGATCGAGCGGCGACAGCGACACCGGTCACGCGGCGCTGATCGATATGCGCGTCGGCGCTTTCAAGCTGCCGCTGACCAGCAACGGCGAGTCATGGGTCTATTTCAGCCGCGATCGACCGCAACGTTACGTGTCGGTGAAGGACATTCTCGATCCCGGCAAAGAGGCTGCGGTCAAGCCACTGATCGATGGCGCGATCGTTCTTGTCGGCGCATCGGCCGCGGGTCTGATGGATGCGCGCGCGACGCCGCTCGGCGGGCTGGTTCCGGGCGTGGCGATCCAGGCACAACTGATCGAGCAGATCCTCGCGCAGGACTTCATCGAGCGCCCGGACTGGACCAACGGGCTCGAGATCGTTCTGACCGTATTGTTCGGCGCCCTGGTCGCAGGCCTGGTCCTGGCGTTCGGCGCTCGGTTTTCATTCTATGCCGGCGTGGTGGTGTTCGTGGCAGGGCTCGCGGGCTCGTGGATCGCGTTCTCGCATTTCCGGCTGTTGATTGATCCGATCTTCCCCTCGCTGGCGGCGCTGGCGGTCTATATCGCCGTCGAGCGTGTGCTTCACGTCGCCTCCGATCACGAGAAGAAGTTCGTGCGTCAGGCCTTCGGCCAGTATCTCGCACCGGAACTGCTCGCGCAGCTTGAAAATTCGCCGCAGGCGATGCGGCTTGGCGGCGAGTCCCGTGATATTTCCGTGATGTTCATGGATGTACGCGGCTTTACGCCGATCTCCGAAGCTCTGACTGCGACGGAACTTGTCGATTTTATCAATACGCTGCTGTCGCCGCTGTCGGATGCGATCCAGGATGAGTTGGGGACGATCGACAAGTACATCGGCGATTCGATCATGGCGTTCTGGAACGCGCCGGTGGACGTTCCCGATCATGCGACCCGAGCCTGCCGCGCGGCGCTCAAGATGCGCGCGGCGCTCGACGCGCTCAACGACTCCGACGTCTTCGGGTTTTCCGCGCGCGGTTTCGAGGACTCCCGCGTCAGGATCGGGGTCGGCATCAATGCCGGACTGGCCTGCGTCGGTAACATGGGATCGCAAAGGCGATTCAATTATTCCGCCATGGGTGACGTCGTGAACGTGGCGGCCCGGATCGAGTCGGCAAGCAAGGCGCTCAATGTGGACCTTCTGGTTTCGGAAGACGTGGCGCAGCGGGCAAAGGGGATCGCGCTGCTTGAGGCAGGTGAAATCCTGTTGAAAGGCAAGTCACGACCGACCAAGATTTACGCGATCGCGGGCGATGAGGCGATGGCGGCGTCGCCGGAGTTTGCCGAATGGAAACGTCTGCACGGCGCGCTGCTGACTGCGATCAAAGTTGGTCATATGGACGAGGCGGGCGCTGCCCTGGCGCGGTGCCGCGAACTCGCCGGTGAGGAGATGCAGGATTTTTACAGCCATTTTGCCGAACAGATCGCACCGTTCGACACCGCGCCGCTGCAATAGCCTACTTCGGCAGGACCACCGAGATGAAGAAGGTCTCAATTCTGTTCTATAGACCGCATTAGCTCGGCCTCTCAGAACGTCACGACGCTGCGGATGGACTCGCCTTTGTGCATCAGGTCGAACGCCCTGTTGATGTCGTCGAGGGGCATGGTGTGGGTGATCATCGGGTCGATCTGGATCTTGCCCTGCATGTACCAGTCGACGATCTTCGGTACGTCGGTGCGACCGCGTGCGCCGCCAAACGCCGTGCCTTTCCACACGCGCCCGGTGACAAGCTGGAACGGCCGCGTCGCGATCTCCGCGCCGGCGGGCGCGACGCCGATCACGATCGACTGCCCCCAGCCGCGGTGACAGGCTTCCAGCGCCTGGCGCATCACCTTGACGTTGCCGGTGCAGTCGAACGTGTAGTCGGCGCCGCCGATCTGATCGGCGCCGGACTTGGTCATGTCGACGAGATGAGGGACGAGGTCCTTGCCGAGCTCCGTCGGGTTGACGAAATGCGTCATGCCGAAGCGCTCGCCCCATGCCTTGCGGTCGTCGTTGAGATCGACGCCGATGATCATGTCGGCGCCGGCAAGCCGCAGGCCTTGCAACACGTTCAGTCCGATGCCGCCGAGGCCGAACACGATCGCCTTGGCGCCGGGTTCGACCTTCGCGGTATTGATGACCGCGCCGATGCCGGTGGTGACGCCGCAACCGATGTAGCAGACCTTGTCGAACGGTGCGTCCTCGCGGATTTTCGCGACCGCGATCTCCGGCAGCACCGTGTAATTGGCAAAGGTCGAAGTGCCCATGTAGTGATGGATCGGCTTGCCGTCCAAAGAGAAGCGCGACGTGCCGTCGGGCATCAATCCGGCGCCTTGCGTGGCGCGGATCGCCGTGCAGAGGTTGGTCTTGCGCGACAGGCATGACGGGCACTGCCGGCATTCCGGCGTGTAGAGCGGAATGACGTGATCGCCTTTCTTCACCGACGTCACGCCCTTGCCGATATCGACGACCACGCCCGCACCCTCATGGCCGAGGATTGCCGGAAACAATCCTTCCGGATCGGCGCCGGACAAGGTGAACTCGTCGGTGTGGCAGACGCCGGTAGCCTTGATCTCGACCATGACCTCGCCTTCGCGCGGGCCATCGAGTTGCACGGTCGTGATTTCAAGCGGCTTGCCGGCGGCAACGGCGACTGCGGCGCGAACGTGCATGGCGATTTCCCTGTCGGTGCTTGTGTGAAACTGCGCGAGCATCTCACGGCAAACGCGTGTTGCCACATAGCATAGGTTCGGGTGCTAAAGGCCGCAAACGATGAATCGCGATTTTGCTCCCATGACGGTATGGGAGCAGGTCGTGAGCATCCGGTGCGGGCGGTGATGAGCGCCGCTCGGCGAACGGCTCGGCGCGCCGGCAAGGCTCGGCATCGCGGTGCGCGCGGCGGGGTGGGGGCTCTGGTGCGGAGCGGCGGGCTTAGGCGAATGCTGTCACAGCAAACAGGAGCGCCGGAGCAATTTCGGATTCGCGGAAACGTCACGAATTACAGAGCGCGGCCAAATCGGAATCGCCGCAGACATCAAGGGGTACGCGATCGACACGAAGGGACGCAATGGCGTCCCTTCATGCGCTTTCGTGGGGGCGGCACCTGCCTGCGTTACTTCGGCTGCTCGACGATACGGAAATACGGTTTCGGCGACTTCCAGCCCTTGGGGAATTTCTTGCGGGCCTCTTCCTCCGGAACCGCAGCGGAGAAAAACACGTCCTCGCCTTGCTTCCAGTCCGACGGAGTCGAGACACCGTGCTTGGCGGTGAGCTGCAGGGAGTCGATGATGCGCAGCACTTCCTGCCAATTGCGGCCGGTGCTCATCGGGTAGATAAGTACTAGCTTGATCTGCTTGTCGGGGCCGATCACGAAGATGTTGCGCACGGTTTGGTTGTCTGCCGGCGTCCGCTTGTTGACGTCGCCCGAGGTGCTGGCCGGCAGCATGCCGTAGAGCTTGGCAACGTTGAAATCGACATCGGCGATCAACGGATAGTTCGGCGCGACGCCCTGCGTCTCCTCGATGTCCTTGGACCACAGATGATGCTGGTCGGTGGGATCGACGCTGATGCCGATCAGCTTGACGCCTCGCTTGTCAAACTCCGGCTTGAGCCGCGCGACGGCGCCCAGCTCAGTGGTGCAGACCGGAGTGAAATCCTTCGGGTGAGAGAAAAACAGGGCCCAGCCATCCCCGAGCCACTTGTGGAAGCTGATGTGGCCTTCGGTACTCTCGGCTTCGAAATCGGGGGCAGGCGTACCAATCGATAAAGTCATAGTTACGTCCTCGTGTCACAGTTAACCCATGGATGCAGCAAGTATAGGCCTCAGGACCGCGAAACGGAACCGGTTATAAAAAAGGACAATATCTTTTTCTCCGGCGGGCGTTGCGGAGCATCTTCCTGTCGACAGCCGGCACGTGTGGCGAATTAACGCCTAGGACAACGCCTACGACATTGTGATCGGGGACGCCGCGATGTTGCCGCGCCCACGCCCCACGCGCGCCGGAACGTGCTGCGATCGTCTTGAACCGCGATCCACATCGCAGTGACAAACCGGGCGGTCGGGTAAATTCAAAAGCACGGCGACGGATTGTCTGATTTTTAACGAACGATTCACGCCCGCGTGAAATTGCTGATTTGATCCAGAAGCGAGAACCACCCCATGCTTTCCGACATGTCCGCCGCCGGCGGCCCGATCGACATTTCCGCCATTGCCAGCCCGGAGGCCGTGGTCGCGGCGCTTGCCATGGTCCGTGACAGCGTCATCACCGGGGAGGGACCGACTGCGCGCGGCCGCGTCCATTTTTCCCGCATGCTCGACCCCACCGACGCGTCCTGGTGTGTGCGCCTTTTGACCGCTGCCGCCGTGAATAACCAGCCGGTGAGCCGGGCGGAGGCGGAAGTTCTTTTCGAAATCAACGATGCCGCGACTGAGCGAAGCGATGACGGGCGGTTCGACGATCTTTTCGCCAAGGCGATCGTGCACCACGCCGCGGCTGCATCAGGTCTTCCGGTGCCGCCGCGCAGCGTTGCGCTGTCGCCGGGCACTGCTATCGAGAGCTGGGCGCCGACCAAGGCCGTGGGCGTCAATATCGAAGTGCTGGAGTGGATCGCAGGCCAGATGCGCGGAAAACGCCGCAGCAATCGTCAGTTGATGGCGCTGGTCGCGAGCCTGATCGGGGCGGCGACACTGCCGCTGACGCATCTCCCGAACGTTTTCGATATCAGCATGTAGGCCGCGCGAAACGTATTGAGACAACGAACGACGGGTTGCTCGCTCGCGCCGTTTCTATAGCGTTTTCGAACGAAAGGATGTCCTCGGGCTTGACCCGAGGATGGATACCGGTTCGCGTAAAGAAGCGTGTCAAACCGAAAACATAGAACCCCAGCTTCTGGCATCAAAGCTCCTTCGAGGGGCGATCCTCCTGAAAAGCCTTTGCTCCTGTTTTGTTTTTCTGTACGACGGAACAGTTAGGCTGCGTCCGTAGGCTAGATCGCGCACACCGTCCGGAGGATTGGACCGCGCCTCAAGGTTGCAGGTCAACAGGCTCATGTTCAAACGGATACTGATCGCCAACCGCGGCGAGATCGCCTGCCGGATCATCAGATCGGCCCGTCGAATGGGCATCGAAACCGTTGCCGTGTATTCGGACGCGGACCGCGACGCGCTTCACGTCGAGATGGCCGATGAGGCCGTGCTGATCGGTCCGCCGCCGGCGGCCGAGAGCTATCTCGTCATCGAGAAGATCGTGGAGGCTTGCCGCAAGACCGGTGCGCAGGCCGTGCATCCCGGATATGGCTTCCTGTCCGAGCGTGAGGCGTTTCCGCGCGCGCTCGCGGACGCCGGCCTGGTGTTCATCGGACCCAATCCCGGCGCGATCGCCGCGATGGGCGACAAGATCGAATCCAAAAAGGCTGCGGCCAAGGCTGGGGTCTCGACGGTCCCCGGCTTCCTCGGCGTGATCGAGGACGACAGGCACGCGGTGAAGATCGCCGACGAGATCGGCTATCCCGTGATGATCAAGGCGTCGGCTGGCGGCGGCGGAAAGGGCATGCGCATTGCGCACGCGACCGCCGAGGTCGCCGAGGGGTTCGGTCTCGCCAAGGCGGAGGCGAAGTCGTCGTTCGGCGACGATCGGGTCTTCATCGAGAAATTCATAACCGATCCCCGCCATATCGAAATCCAGGTGCTCGGCGACAAGCACGGCAACGTGATCTATCTCGGCGAGCGGGAGTGCTCGATCCAGCGGCGAAACCAGAAGGTCATCGAGGAGGCGCCGTCACCGCTGCTCGACGAGACCACGCGGCGCAAGATGGGCGAGCAGGCCGTGGCGCTGGCCATGGCCGTGAACTATGACTCGGCGGGCACGGTCGAGTTTGTCGCGGGGCAGGACAAGAGCTTTTACTTCCTCGAAATGAACACGCGGCTGCAGGTCGAGCATCCCGTCACGGAGTTGATCACCGGCATCGATCTGGTCGAACAGATGATCCGCATTGCTGCCGGAGAAAAGCTCGCGATCGCGCAGAAGGACGTGACGCTAACGGGATGGGCGGTTGAAACGCGGGTTTATGCCGAAGACCCGTTCCGCAATTTCCTGCCCTCAATCGGGCGTCTCGTCAAATATCGCCCACCGGCCGAGATGAGCCAGGACGGCATTACCGTGCGTAACGATACCGGCGTGTACGAGGGCGGCGAGATTTCGATCCATTACGATCCGATGATCGCCAAGCTCGTGACCCATGGGCCGTCGCGCGCCGCCGCCATCGAGGCGCAGGCTCATGCGCTCGACGCATTTTATATCGACGGTATCCGGCACAACATTCCGTTTCTGTCGGCCTTGATGCATCACCCGCGCTGGCGCGCCGGCAATCTCTCGACCGGATTCATCGCCGAGGAATTCCCGAAGGGATTCTCGGCGCGGACTCCGAAAGGCGAGATCGCACGCAGACTGGCCGCGGTGGCGGCCGCGATCGATCACGTGCTCGGCGAGCGGAAGCGGCAGATTTCCGGCCAGATGAACGGGCGCGTGGTAACGCGCGAAGGCCGCCGCGCAGTCTGGCTGGACCGCGCTGAAATCCTGCTCGACGTCGCGCGCGACGGCGATGCCATCGCGATCCGCTTCGTCAGCGAGGATGGTGATGTCGGCAATGCGCATCAATTGCTCTCGCGATGGGTGCCGGGCCAACCGGTCTGGCAAGGCACGCTCGACGGGCATCCCGTCGCATTGCAGGTGAGGCCGATCGCAAACGGATTCCGGCTCGCTCATCAGGGATTCGAAGTCGCAATCTACGTGTTCACCGAAACTGAAGCAGCGGCGGCGCGGCTGATGCCGGTTGCGGCCGCGACTGATACCGGCAAGAAGCTGCTGTGCCCGATGCCGGGTCTCGTCGTCTCGGTCGCCGTGACCGAGGGACAGGAAGTCAAGGCCGGCGAGACACTGGCCGTGATCGAGGCCATGAAGATGCAGAACGTGCTGCGTGCCGAGTACGACGGAGTGGTCAAGACAATCGCGGCGGTTCCCGGAGCCACGCTGGCGGTGGATGCGCTGATCCTCGAATTTGCGTGAGACCGTGATGTTTCGTCTACGCTTTGAAACCTTGTATGCCCGCGGTGAGAAGTTGTCGGGGCCGAAACGCTAGATGGACGATGTGGTTCGTCAGATCGTGATCCGTGGCCGCGTTCAGGGCGTCGGCTTTCGCTACTGGACGATGCGCGAAGCCATCCGTCTCGGCGTTGCCGGCTGGGTGCGTAATCGCCGCGACGGCAGCGTCGAGGCCTTGTTCGCGGGGCCGGCCGATGCCGTTGCGGACATGGTGGCGCGCTGTCGGAACGGGCCGGGGGCCGCCCGCGTCGATGCGGTCGAAGATCAGCCCGTGGCGGCGAACGCCGAAAAGATGATCCGGCCCGGCGAGCGCTTTTCACAACTCCCGACGGTTTAGAGCGTTTTTGAGCGAAGTGGATACCGGTTCGCGTGAAGAAAACGCGTCAGATCAAAATCATAGAGCCCCGCTTCTGATTCCATCAGAAGCGGAAAGGCTCTAAGCAAACGTCCGCGCACCGAAAGCTCAGCCTTGCTCGTAGCGCGGTCGCGCACTCCGCAGAGCGGCGCAGCTTGACGGTCAGGCCGTCGTCTCCGGCAGGCGCAGTTCCGAGGGGCCGAACACCTCTCCGAACGCGCGTCGGAGGGCGGCATCGACATCGCTCAACCTGACACGAAGGCCGAGATCGGCGAGGCTGGTGACGCCGTAGCGCGCGTCGGTAATCCCGCAGGGCACGATGGCATCGAAATGGCTGAGATCGGGGTCGACATTGAGCGAGATGCCGTGGAACGACACCCAGCGGCGCAGTCGCACGCCGATCGCCGCGATCTTGTCCTCGTGGCCCGGTCCCTTGTCCGGGCGCGCCACCCAGACGCCGACCCGATCCTCCCGCCGTTCTCCCTTGATGTCGAAGGTGTCGAGCGTGCGGATGATCCATTCCTCGAGGCCGGCGACGAACGCCCGCACATCGGGACGGCGACGCTTCAAATCCAGCATGACATAGGCCACGCGCTGGCCGGGGCCGTGATAGGTGACCTGGCCGCCCCGGCCGGTCGAAAACAGCGGAAAGCGAGCCTGGAGCAGGTCGGTTTCGCGACCGCTGGTGCCGGAGGTGTAGAGCGGTGGATGCTCCAGCAGCCAGACCAGCTCCGAAGCCTCACCCGAGGCGATCGCCGCCGCCCGTGCTTCCATGGCGGCAACGGCCTCCGGGTAGGGCACGGGAGTATCGGACAGCTGCCAGTCCACAAGCTCGCCAGGCGAGGCTGGAAACAGCTTCAAATCGAGGGTCTGGCGGTTGTTAACCATTGTCTAACCATAACGTGGTGGTCTGGAACCGTAGCAATTTGCATGGTCCGTGAGTCTGTATTCGTGGCGACGCTCGATAAAGTATCCGTCGATCTCATGGTGGTCCTGGGGACCACGTCGATGCCCGTTCATCAGGTCATGCGACTCAGCCGCGGCGCCATTATCGAGCTTGATGCCACCGAGCAGGACGAGGTCAAGATCCTCGCCAACAACCTGCCGGTCGCCAGCGGGGTGGTGGTGGTCAATCGCAATCGCATCGCGGTCGAAGTCAAGCAGATGCTGCCGCGGACGCCGGACCACAGATAAGCCGCCCGAGGGCCGACTTGAAGTTCGCAGGTCCGGGCCGGGACCGGCGCCCAGGAGCAAGAGAGCGCTCGAAACCCCTGATTCCGGTATCGTTCTGGTTCCCGCGGCGGTGCTCATCCGAGCCGCTTCCGACCGGGGAAGAACGTCCCACTGGGCCTTGTCCCTCCACCATTGTTTTGTTACATCGGCGCCGTCGATCCGGTCGGGGCGCCAGCTTCGGCCCGATTTTCAGCGCTCGTGGCGGAATTGGTAGACGCGCTGCCTTGAGGTGGCAGTGAGTAACATCGTGGGGGTTCGAGTCCCTCCGAGCGCACCACTTCACAAACCGACTCTGAGATCATTTTCGTTCCTGGAGGCCGTTTTAAAAATCGGCTGATGGGAGTTTTGCGCGCGGCTGAGTTATGATTCAGGCTCTCGATGTAGACGGAGCAAAACCGTGGGCGGATGGCCCGTATCAAACGCGATAGGTGGCAACGCTGCCACGCAGAACAACCTATCCATGATTTCCCGAACGCTTACGACACCGATCTCTACAGGGGGCGCAGCGTCATCGAGCGCTGCTTCAACAAGATCAAGCCGCTCAGGCGCGCCGCCGCCCGACGACAAACGGCTCGCCAGTTTCACGGGCTTCGTCAAACCCACCGCGATGGCCACCCGGCTGAAATAACGGCCTGGCCATGATTGTTTTATTGACCAGCAGAGGGTGCACGTAATAGCAGGATCGCGGCCAATTTCCGGGTTGATGTGATGAATTCATTAACGACGACACTTATGGGTCTTGATAAAGAAATCCTGCTTACGCTCAACGCATTTGGTGGAGGAAATAACAACCTCTGGGATCTCGCGAACAATTCGCTCTTCAGGGGATTTCCCTTGTTCTTTTCGATTCCCGCCCTGTGGTTCTCCAGCGATCAGCCAGAGCGTCGCGGTCGAATGCTGGCCGGACTGTTGGCGGTCTGTTTGGCGACAATGCTATCGGTTTGGTCGCAGTTTCACATCGCGGTCCACACGCGGCCAATTTTGGACTTGGCAATTCCTCTGGACACCGTCATTCCGCGAACACCATGGGACCGAACGAACTCGTTTCCGAGCGACACCGCGACCTTGTTTTTCGGCCTTGCTGCTGTAATCTTTGTAGAAAAGCGATTGGTCGGATTTTTCTGCTTTGTTTGGGTTGCGGCGCTAGTCGCGATTCCCAGGGTCGTTGTTGGCCTCCACTATCCAAGCGACATCATTGGTTCGTTTGTTCTTGGACCGGCAATCGTTTTCATTTTTACCGCGCTTCCATACCCGAGGGGCCTGTTTGAACGTGCGCTCACGTGGTTCCAAGGTCGTCTGTATATTGTTCACGCACTTTTATTCATTTTTTTGGCGGAATCGTTTGACCTGTTCCCGAGCTTGCAAGCTCTCGGAAAAGTGTTTGCGCGATTGCTTCACGCCTAGACTTTTCAGCTTTTCAATGGCTTGCGAGCTAGCAGGCTGTTGAAGAAGTCTCTGGCGCAGCGGTTCTGGGCATGATTCTCTTGATGCGGATGCGTCGAGGGGGGAGCGATGCGGGGAAGCGACGAACGGTCAGGCTCGCTGTTCAGCTATGTGGACTTGGAGGCTCGGATTCGCTCCGACCATCCGCTGCGAACGATCCGACAGATCGCGAACGCGGCGTTGAATGATCTGTCGAGGGACTTTGACAAGCTCTACACGGCGTTCGGCCGTCCCTCGATCGCACCGGAGAAGCTGCTTCGGGCAATGCTGCTGCAGGCATTCTACGGGATCCGCTCGGAACGGCAGTTGATGGAGCGGCTGGAGTTCGACCTGCTGTTGCGCTGGTTCGTGGGCTTGGGCGTGGACGACCCGGTGTGGGACCACTCGACCTTCTCGAAGAACCGCGACCGATTGCTTGAAGGTGAGATCGCCGCGAAGTTCTTGAACGCGCTGATGGGGCAGCACCAGGTCAAGCGGCTGTTATCAAGCGAGCATTTTTCGGTCGACGGCACGCTGATCGAGGCGTGGGCATCGATCAAGAGCTTCCGGCGCAAGGACGGCGGTGACCAGGACAGTGATGGACCGGGACGCAACGCCGAGCGCAGTTTCCACAACGAGAAGCGCTGCAACGAGACGCATCAGAGCACGACCGATCCCGAGGCACGGCTCTATAAGAAGGGCGGCGGCCAGCCGGCGAAGCTTTGCTACATCGGCCATGCCCTGATGGAGAACCGCAACGGACTGGCGGTGCTGGGTGGCGTGAGCCGGGCGACCGGAACGGCGGAGCGGGATCAGGCGTTGGCGCTGATCGACTGCCACCGCGGCCAAAGCGAGCGGCGGATCACGCTGGGCGCCGACAAGGCCTATGACGTCACCGCATTCGTCGAGGACTTAAGACGGCGTTCGGTCACGCCGCACATCGCCATCGACGGGCATTTGAGCAAGACCGGAAAGCCGCGCAAGACCGCGATCGACCAGAGGACTCTCCGTCATGCCGGATATGCCGTCAGCCAACGCTGTCGCAAGCGCATCGAGGAGGTGTTCGGCTGGATCAAGGCCTCCGCCGGACTTGCCAAGATCAAGCTGCGAGGCCGCGACCGCGTCAACGCCACCTTCACCCTGGCGCTGGCGGCCTACAACCTGATCCGCTTGCCCAAACTCCTGGCAGCCGCCGCGTGAAACACAAGTCGTGCACCGTCAAGATGCTCGATCAGGACCCTGATGGTGGCGCCGCCCGCAGATCACGCTGACTCCATTCCATATCCGTCTCCGTGGGAAACTTCTTCAACAGCCTGCTAGAGCGTTTTCGAGCGAAGTAGTTACCGGTTCGCGTGAAGAAAATGCGTCAAATCAAAATCATAAAGCCTCGCTTCTGATTCTAGCAGAAGCGGAAAGGCTCTAGCGAAGCGTCGTGCCATGCCATGGAGATAACACTTTCCATCACCCCGTTTGGCAGCCGAAATCAACCAACGCGAGACGGAAGCAGCTTCTCTCCTGAAGAACCTTTTTCTACCGCTGCGATGCCGCAATTGGCCAGCCGTATCTTATTCCTGACCCCCGCCCGCCATGCGACCAACATAGCGTGTGCCGCCTCATGCCGCGCCTCTGTAAGCTGAACCGCTTGCCCCGTTAACTTCAGATAACGCATCGCGATATCTAGCGCCTCGCTCAAAATGTCTGGGTCTACGTACAAGGGCCAAGGGTACAACAACATCACACGCTCCTAACCACGACGATGTAGAAAACGCCAACGATCTACCAATATCATCATGCCCACTTCAATCACTGTTGTGCAGCGTGACGGAATACACTGATGATCGCTCAGAGTTTTCAACTTTTCAATGGCTTGCGAGCTAGCTGGCGCTCCCTGGCGGAAACCTGAGAGCGATGGCGCAGCGCATTGAAAGAACAGATATTTCTGCCGACCAATGCGCACTTTTTGTAGCACGGGCAGGGTATCCAATCGAGTAGCCCTGCTATGCGAGGGGCCGACAAAACCTAGCCAAAGTGAGTCGCGCAGTTTCCTCCCGTGCCCCCGTTCGCAAAGGCCCGCCGTCACGCAATAGCCGATGGTTGGTTTGAATGCGGTCGGGGCTTGCGGCTCCAGCGGGGATTGAGGGCGACATCCTCGTGGCCATCCTGCCCCAAGCTGATAGCTTGGGGCATCACCGCCTTGCCGATTCCATGGGTGCGAGGATTCCCGCAAAGATCAGCAACGTTTAGTCGCCTCGCCGGTTTTGAGGTCAGTTAAGACAGTCAAAAGGCAAGATGGAGACTGTTTCGCCTAGGCTGTTGAGAACGGTGACGCATACCCCTTTGCCCGTCAGGTCGGGCATGGCCTCGAGCATATTGCGGGCCAAGAGGCTTCCGTAGCTAAGGGCGTCTTCAAGGCTTTCCAACGCGGCCTCGATGGGTTTCGATTTGTGATCGGTCAGATCTGTGACGATGTAACTGAAAATCTGCATGATGGCCGAACGTCCTGCCTTGGGTGATCGTTCCTGTTCTACGAGAGTCAACTAGTTTACATAGGCGCGTGCACCATAAAGAAACCCCGCCGTAGCGGGGCTTTGTGCTTGCTGTCGCGGGTTCAGCTGTTGCTTTTATTTTTCGGTCCGCTCTTTAGACCATCATGCGCCCTGCGGCTAGTCCGGATTGCGTCCGCCTCCTTGTCGAGGAGGGGCATATCCCGCGCCAGGTAGTCTTTAGCCCGCGCAGTCTCGATGTCGGAGAACGTGGCGTCGAGCTGCACGATGAGGTCTTCAAGCCGCTTGACGTAGGCGCGGTTGATGCGGGTCATGCCGCTTCCTCCTGCTTGGTTTCGGAGGACGCTCGAAGGTAGTTCGCCGCAAGGGCCAATTTGTTCATGCCCCGAGTATCTGAACTTTCATGCTAGCGGTAAGCTACGCAAGTGAGGTGGTCGCAATGATCGAGCTAATCAATGGAAATTGGGTGGCAACATGCGATGGCGGATGCAGCACTCGGCTGAACACCGGCCGACGATCAATCCAGCAAGCGGCCAACTATCTTAGTCGTGCTGAGAATTGGGATAACGTCGAGCATGGCGGGACTTGGAGACACTACTGTCCCAGTTGCACAGAAGGTGGGATATCTGACCCCGATATGGATCACGGTGTGACAAATACCGCGTTTTTGCGCGCCGGCGGCAGCGTGGCGGAGTACGGCGCCGGTAGGTGGGCAGCTTCGACCCCCTTCACCAGCCCGGCATGCAGGCTTTCGACGCGCCGCAGCTCGCGGGCGTAATGCTTCCGGTCGCCGCCGGACAACGGCATCTGGATCACGCAGGGTGACATAGGCAACATGTTAACGCAGGTGCCACGGTGTCTTTGTGACCCACCAGAACATCCGTTCCTAAAAGTGGGTCAAGCAGAGCTATTTTATTTAATGATTTCAAAGGGAGAAAAAGCCAGTGGCGCTCCCTAGCGGAATGCTCTCTCCACCGTGAAAGGGTGTTAACTCCGTCTAGGGGCGTCTACCGTGGACATCGTTATCCTATATTTCCCAGTGCTTTCTTCTACTTAGACACTCATAGACATTTGTCCGGAAACCCACGCTTATTGGACACCTGTTGGACACGTGCTATTCTCCACCGTGATGGCACGTACAATTCGCGACAGCATATTAGACACGAGGACGGCTCGCAGCCGCCTGAAACCCCAGGGAAAGCCGTATTGGCGGGCCTTGGAGCCTGGGCTGCATATTGGATACCGACGTCCAATATCCGGCGCGGGGAAGTGGGTGCTGCGGCTCTACGCTGGCGAACAGACCTACCAAACCGAGACGCTGGCCACCGCTGACGATTTCAGCGACGCCGATGGCGTGGCCATCCTCGATTGGAAACAGGCACAGACGCTCGCCCGCCGACGCATGGTCGACTATGCGCACAGCGAGGCGGGTCTCGCCAAGCCGCTCACTGTGGCGGACGCCATGGCGGACTATTTGGTCTATCTCGAAAGCAAGACCAAATCGGGCAGGGAAGGGCGCTATGCCGCCGAAGCGTTTATCCTGCCGGCATTCGGAAAGGTCGAGGTCGCAAAGCTGACCAAGGAACAGATCGACCGTTGGCACGCCGAGATGGCGAAAGCTCCGGCGCGTATCCGAACCAAGAATGGCCGTCGGCAACGCTTCAAGACCACGACGGACCCCGAAAACGATCGTCGCCGCAAATCGACCGCGAACAGGATTTTGACCACGTTCAAGGCCGCGCTGAATATGGCGTGGCGCGATGGAAAGGTGCCGACGGACGCGGCATGGCGGCGTGTGACGCCGTTCGAATCGGTCGACCAAGCTCGCATTCGCTACCTGAGCATGGATGAAGCCAAGCGGCTGCTGGAAGCCTGTTCGCCGTCGTTCAAGCGCCTTGTGCGCGTGGCGCTGGAAACCGGCGCCCGCTATGGCGAGTTGATCGCCTTGCGGGTCGAGGATTTCAACGCGGATGCCGGGACGCTGCACATTCGCGACAGCAAGAGCGGCAAGCCGCGCCATGTCGTGCTAACGCCCGAGGCTGTGACGTTTGTCGTTAAGGTCGCTAAGGGGCGTTCGCCATCATCCATGTTGCTGGTCAAGGAAAATGGCGAGCCTTGGCAGCGTGACCACCAAGCGGACCCGCTTAAGAACGCCTGCGCGACGGCGAAGATCGATCCGCCGATAAACTTCCATGCGTTGCGCCACACATGGGCAAGTCACGCCGTCATGCGCGGCGTGGCGCTGCAGATCGTTGCTCGGCAACTCGGCCACACGACGACGCGCGTCACCGAACAGCACTATGCGCACCTGGCCCCCAGCTTCGTGGCCGATGCTATTCGCGCGAACGCTCCGCGTTTTTCGTAGCCGGAGCGGCCCCCGCGACTACTCCTCGCCGGGACCATATTAGCGAACGATTCAGGCGAGTGGCGCGCCATCATCCACGTGTGTGTTCGCAAGTAGACGCACGGGGGCTTTGCACCATGTTTCGTAAACGATTTAGAAACTCGTACTACTACTTGGGAATCCCTGAGGACACGTGGATACTGATTGATACCCGCTTTCACATAGGAGGTTCAAAAATGGTTTCGTTGACGATCAATGAGTTTTGCACGGCGCAGAAAATCAGCCGCGCCTATTTCTATCTTCTGGTACGCGACGGCAGAGCGCCGCGGTCTTTCAAGCTCGGGAAGACGACCCGCATTTCGGAAGATGCGGTTCGCGAATGGATTGCGGCTCGCGAAGCCGAGACGGCGGTGGCGGCATGAGCGTCGATTATCCCATTGACGTCCGCACGAAGGACATCGCCGTCGCCAGTGAGATCGTGGCCGAACTCGAACACAACGCTGGACGGATCGCCGCTCAACTTGAACGGCAGCGGCGCGACATCGCCGATCTGAAAGACACTCTGGCAGAGTGGCGCGAGCGGCGTGTCTGAAAAAGAAAAAGCCCCGGTGCTCGCCGGGGCTAAGTCGTCTCTCTCTCAAGTTCAGGATCAATATACAGAATGTCGTTAGAAATCTCAAGTGATTTTGACTATTATGCGTCAATCGGCGCGGCTCTTGCTCCTATTCCCCATGGCGCGAAAAATCCTCTCGGCATCGTGGGAAGTGTTTATCTCGACTGCTCCAAAGACCCAGCACAATGGCGCGGCTGGCGCGCGACGCATCCAAACTGCAATTTTGTTCTTGTGGCCGGGCCGTCGCGGCTCATCATACTCGACATCGACGTGAAAGAGCTTGGCGTCGACCGTGCCATCCATCTTTACCGCTGGTGGTTCGAGTCGCGCAGACTTCCGATCCTAATGCCGCAGGTCAGAACGCCGTCTGGTGGATTCCACACATACGTTCGGGTGCCGGATGGCGTTGATCTGGAAGACCTGACCGCCGCTCAACTTGTGCCCGCGTGCGAAGGCGCGAAGAAGGCGATCGTGGAGACCAAGATCGGCAACGGTATCACAAACGCAGTCGGCTCTTATTACGACGGCCGCGACGGCGGCCCGGCGGGCTATTACAAGCGCATCACACCTTACGAGCCGCACGAGTGCCTGCCGCAACTTCTAGAGTATTACAAGCGCAAGGTTGTGGCGACCGCGGCAACGCCGGAATCCACGCGCGCCGCGGAGGAACTATTACCGACGTTGCCGGCGCATATTCGTCGCAAACTCGATTGCGAGGACGCCACCGGCGACCGCAGCGCGGACATAGCTCGTTGCACGACGGCCTTAATCGGCCACGGATGCAGCGATGCGGAAATCTTCGATCTAATCTGGAGTCATCCGCTCGGCGAAAAGGCGCGGGAAAAGAAGGATGACGGGCACTGGCTGCGCAAGGACATCACCAGTATGCGCAGCAAGGGATTTGGCGAGCGCAAGCCGGTAGACTGGAGCGGCGTAGCTATGACCGGCGCGAAGACTGGCGATATCGTCAGCCGTCCCGATTGGCATCACCAGTGCATTGCAGACGGCAACGGCAAGATCATTCCCAACGTCGCGAACGCCATCGTCGCGGTGACAGCAGCATCCGGATCGCACATCGGATTTAACGAAATGGAGTGCGCTCCGTTCTGGCTCGCTCCGTACAACCGGGCAATCCGAGACGAGGAGGTCACCGAAATCCAGAAGTGGATTCAGCACAACGGAATTCCGCGCATCGGGAAGGATATTGTCCACGATGCTGTGCGTTCGGTAGCGGTCAAGAATAGCTTTCACCCTGTGCGCGATTACCTGAACGCGCTGCGATGGGACGGCGTGCCGCGCGCTGGTAACTGGTTGTCGACATATCTCGGCGCGACGCGAACACCTTACACGAACGGCATCGGGCAAATGTTCCTTATCGCCATGGTGGCGCGTGCGTTCCAGCCGGGATGCAAGGCGGACTACATGCTGATTTTGGAGGGCAAGCAGGGGCTTATGAAGTCGAGCGCCTGCCGTGCCCTCGCGGGACAATGGTTTTCCGATCAACTGCCCGACATCGGAACAAAGGACGCGGCGCAGCACTTGCGCGGCAAATGGCTGATCGAGGCCGCGGAGATGCACGCGTTGTCGCGCGCGGAAACGACGGCGCTCAAGGCATTTGTGACGCGGCAGGAGGAACGCTATCGCCCGCCGTACGGCCGCCTTGAGGTCGTCGAGCCGCGCCAGTGCGTTTTTATCGGGACAACGAACAAAGCCGTCTATCTGAAAGACGAAACGGGTGGACGGCGGTTCTGGCCGGTGAAGTGCGGGACCATTGCCATAGATCGCTTGGCGGCTGATCGCGACCAACTATTCGCTGAGGCTGTGCATCTTTACCGGAGCGGCGCCGCGTGGTGGCCGGATCGTGAGTTTGAGGCGGAGCATATTGCGCCCGAACAAGAGAGGCGATTCGAGCATGACGATTGGTCCCAGCCGATTTCAGAGTACCTGAAAGACAAGCAGTCGGTAACGCTGATCGATGTGGCGGCCGGGGCGCTCCATGTACGGCGCGAGGATTTCTCGCGAAGCGACCAACTGCGGATTACGGCTATCCTTGAAAAAGTGGGTTGGGAACGTGGCATCCCTGAGCACGGCAGGCGGCCTTGGGTGCGGACACAAAGGGAAAGCGTGGCGGCGTAACGCTGTAACGCTGGTAACGCTGAGTCCAATAGAGGAGAGTTTTGCTAGTTTGCCTCTTATAGGAAACAGCGTTTCAGCGTTTCAGCGTTACGTCTCCCTTTTGTGTCTGATGCGCAGTTTCAGACAATATGTGGCTAGTCAAGCAGTATGTTGACAAACAGATCACAATATATTACAATGATCGAACATGTCCATATTGCTCGATGGCAGTCTTGCTGCCCGCCTCACCGACGCCTTAGTGGCCGCTGATCTGCCCTATGCGCTGACGGTTCAGCACGGCGTCGATAACGGCGACCCATTCAACCCCGAGACCACATGGGTTGACCACTCGTGCACCGGCTGGGTCGACGACTATTCGCTGCAAGACAAAGCGGGCACGCTGATCCAGGTCAATGATCGCAAAGTCTTTATCCTTTGCAATAGCTTAGACCTTGTTCCGACCACGGCGGATAAGCTCGTGGTCAGTGGCAGCACGTATCAAATCATCAACGTCGCGCTCGATCCCGCATCTACATGTTGGGTTGTGCAGGCTCGCAAGTGACACAAGGCACAACATATAGCGGTTCCAATACCCCGAAATGGGAGGAACCGTTCGCCGCAGTAGGCGGGCTGTTCCATTCTCATTCCCTCGAAAAAATCGGGGGAAAATGACCGCTGAAGTTGTCATTAAGTTCTTGGAATCGTTGAAAATTCCAGAAGGACCGCTGGCTGGAAAACCCCTCAAATTAGGCGAGTTCCAGAAACGGTTCGTCCGCGGCGCGCTGGATCCTGCAAACATGGTCGCCTGCCTGTCGATCGGCAGAGGGAATGCAAAAACAGCTCTGTCCGCCGGCATTTCGCTGGCCGCGCTGATGGGCATCGTCGACAAACAGCCAAAGCGGGAAATCCTTTTTGCGGCTCGGAATCGCGACCAATCGAAACTCGCCTTCACCTTCCTGGTCGGGTTCATCGAAAGCCTGCCGAAGCGCGAGCGCGAGAAATTCACGATCCGCCGCGGTCAACGCCTTGAGGTAGAATACAGCGGCAACGGTGGCGGGCTGGCCCGCTGTATCGCGGCCGATGGCAAGTCCATTTTAGGCGGCGCTCCGGTGCTTGCCGTGCTCGATGAGCGCGCCGCGTGGGAGAAGGAAAAGGGCGATTCACTAGAAAATTCAATACTTTCCGGGCTCGGGAAGCGAGCCGGCAAAGCGATTTTAATAAGTACGAGCGCTCCCGACGATTCGAACACGTTCAGCCGGTGGATGGATGACCCACCGCCCGGCACCTATGTGCAGGAACACCGGCCACCGCCCGGATTGCCGGTCGACGATCTGGAAAGCCTCCTGATCGCAAACCCTGGCGCTTCCGAAGGCATCGGCGCTTCTGCCGACTGGTTAGTCTCGCAGGCTCGTAGAGCCTTGGCCCGCGGTGGTTCGGCGCTGTCGTCATTCCGCAACCTCAATAGAAATGAACGTGTCGCATCGGATGATCGTTCGGTTCTGCTGACGACGGATGAGTGGTTGTCGGCGGAAGTTTCGCTGGACGATCTGCCGCCGCGTCAGGGTGCCTGCATTCTCGGCGTTGATTTGGGCGGTTCGCGCTCCATGTCCGCCGCTGCATTCTATTTCCCCGAGACCGGCCGCCTTGAAGCCTATGGCACTTTTGCGAGCGTGCCGAATTTGGCTGACCGCGGAGCCGCTGACGGCGTAGGGACTCGCTACGTCGAGATGCACTCGCGCGGCGAATTGCGAGTACTAGGCGAAAACACTGTGCCGCCCGGCCCATGGTTGGCGGACGTTGCGCGTCTGGCCGATGGTTACCCGATTGCCTGCATTGTCGGCGACCGGTTCCGCTTCGCTGAATTTCAGGAAGCGATGGTCGCGGCGAATCTTCGCGTGCAGTTCGTGGCGCGCGGCATGGGTTGGCGTGATGGCTCGGAAGATTGCGAGCGTTTCCGGCGATCGTTGTTCGACGGGAAGGTCAAAACGACTCCGTCGCTGTTGCTACGCAGCGCCTTCGCCGACGCGATCACGCTTATCGACCCCTCGGGCAATCACAAGCTGACAAAAAGTCGCTCGCTCGGCCGGATCGACGCCTGCGTGGCGTCGGTGTTGGCTGTTGCGCAAGGCGACCGCATGACAGCGCGTCCTCAACGTAAAGCGCGAGTGCCCGTATGGCTTTGAAGCAATACGATCGCCACGGTGCCAGTGTTTATCGCGACCCGCGATGGAAAGCGGTTCGCTATCTCGCAAAGAAGCGCGACGGGTGGCGCTGCGTGAAATGCGGATTCCGCGGGCGGCTTGAGTGCGATCACGTCCGGGCGATACGCGATGCGCCAGAATTAGCGTTCGAATTATCGAACCTCCAGACGCTTTGTCGCTTCTGCCATTCCAAAAAAACTCAGATCGAAGTCGGCTTCTTCACTGAAGTCGACCCGAAACGCGCCGCGTGGCGCGATCTTGTCCGCGCCTTGGCGCAACCCAACAATGAGGTACTAAATGTTAACCAGCGTTCGAATCCAGAAGCGTCAGTCGGAAATTCGCCAACAGCTTGCGGTGCTCGCCGGGAAAGACAATCCCGACGAGACCGAGATTCGTAGTCTCGGCGACCTGGATAAGGAATTCCAGACTAACGAACAGCGTTTCCGCGCTGCCCTTGTGGCGGAGTCGGAAGAGCGTGCGGCGGCCGGTGCCGAGATGGAGACCAGCGGTACCAAGGAATGGGACAAGCTGGTCGGCGGCTTCGAAATGCGTCAGGTCGCGGCGTTCTACACCGAGAACCGCAACCTCGAAGGCGCCACCAAGGAAGTCGCCGACGAACTGCGCAGCAAGGGTTCGTACCAGGGCATTCCGGTGCCGCTGAGCGCACTGGAAACGCGCTCGGGTGAAACGGTTTCGTCTGGCATCTACTCGCCTAAGTCGACCGCTGCACTGATCGACCGTCTGTTCCCGCAGTCTGTGGCTTCGCAGATGGGCGTGCAGATGATCAACATCGCGTCCGGTTCGCAAGAGTGGCCTCTGACTTCGAGCAGCGTCGCGTCCGGTTGGGTTGCGAACGAAACGAGCAACGTACCTGGTCCGACTGCCTACACGACCAGCGAGCGTTCGGTTGCGCCGAATAACACGCTCGGAATCACGATGACCCTGACCCGCAAATCTCTTAAGCAGGCGGGCGAGGCACTTGAGGCCGCGGTCAGAAGGGACATGAATGGGTGCATTTCGCAGGCGCTGGACAAGGCTGTTTTCTTGGGTGCCGGTAGCGGTGGCGAGCCGCTCGGTCTAATCACTGGCGCGGCGACCTACGGGATTAGCTCCGTGGCGATCAATGCGGCTGCGTCTTGGGCAAAATTCCGTGACGCCGTGGTTGCGTTTATGGTTGCGAACGCTGCGACCGGCCCCGGTGGCGTGAAAATGCTCGTTCGTCCGGAAGTCTATTCGACGATGGACTCGGTCATTTACACGGGCACGGCAACCAGCGAGTGGGACAAAACTGTTGCCAATCTCGGCAGCGTTATCACTTCGTCGAATGCTCTCGCGGCTCCGACCGGTTCGCCGCTCGCCAGCAAGGCTTTTCTGACTTGCTCCCCTGGCAATGTTGCGCCTGCGGTTCTGGCCACATTCGGCGCTCTCGACGTAATCCGCGATATCTACACTTCTGCCCCGTCTGGCGAAGTCAAACTGACAGGTTTGCTCACCGCGGATATTTCCGCGCTGCGCGCCGTTCAGTCGACCGTGTTGACCGGCATTCAGTGATGGATGAGTTCGCCACGATCAACGGCGAATTGGAATTGCGCGCCTCCCGGAGAACCGGGGGGCGTCGCATCCGCGGCAGATTCCCGTACCGTTCAAAAGCCGTTCTAAGCGATGGTGGCCGCAACGGCGGCAAACCACAGAAAGAGCAATTCGAACCGGGCGCCTTTTCCTACTCGCTCAAGTCGGATGCTGAAATTCATTTGCTAAGCGGTCATGACTTCGCGAAACCGCTTGCCAGCAAAAACACGGGGACGTTGACGTTCCACGATAGCAACGAGGCGCTGCAATTCGACGCTGACATCCATCCTGAAATTCTCGACACGAGCTATGGTAGCGATCTTATTAAGCAGATTTCTTCTGGCCTTGTTTTCGGATTGTCGCCTGGTTTCAGAATTCCGCCTCCATCTGCTGTGCCTGCGGACAAAGCGCAGAAATTCGAGAACGAAGATCCGAAGCTCGGTCGCGCGATCATTCGCACGATTTTTGAAGCGATCCTGACGGAATTGTCGATCGTGACGCGGCCGGCATATCCGGACGCGAGCGTCACCATGCACGACGCTCTCGGCAACGTCATCAATCCCGACGATATGACCGATGAGGAAAAGATCGCTGCCGGCTGGACATACAACGTCGCGGGAATCTTGATCCCGCCGCCGGACACAATCAAGCGCGCGATGCCCGCTGCGTTGAGATGGAGATAATATGTACGTGACTGCCGATCATATCGACGAAGCCGCGCCCACGACGTACCTGAACACAAGCCCCGCATTGCCGATGGGCGACGTGGCGTGGCAGCGTATCGAGGGCTGGATCAATTGGCGTTATACGCCGCGCACGGTGACTTGGTTCGTAAATGGGTGCGGCTATTTCGAACCGAACCGATTTCCGTATGCCATCACCGGCACGGAAGTCTGGTCGAACCGCGCCAAGGTGTGGGAGATCACGACGCTCGACCCCAGCCCGCGCGGTGGTTTCTACCTGCCATGCACCGGCCCGTGGAAAATCACCGCAACGGTTGGCGGTGGCAGTCCGGCGCCTGTTGTGCCTCCGTTGGTTCTCGAAGCGTGGAAGCGCCTCGCAACGTATCTTGACAGCAAGACCGGCACGCCTGGCGCGAACCGCGAACGAATTGAAGCAGGATCGATCCGGCTCGACGTGATGCGTGATCCGGCATGGATGGCGAACGCCATGCGCGATTCCGGCGCCGCTGATCTCTTACGAGGATTCCGCTGATGGGTTTCATGGATTTATTTCGTCGCGCCGCGCCTGCGGTCGAGAAGCGTTCCGTTGGCTCGGGTTTTACCGCGGAAGTCTTGCGGATGCGCGAGGCATATATCAGCGGCAGGACCGGACTAGGCGAACTGACCGGCACGGTGTCGTCGTGTGTGTCGCTCTGGCAAAACGGTTTTGCTCTGGCGGACGTCAACGGCACGGACATGTTGACGCCTTCCATGTTGGCGCTGCTCGGGCGGTCGCTTGCCTTGCGAGGCGAGTTTGTTGCCCTGATCGATGGTGACCAGCTTGTGCCGGCGTCCGATTGGGACACGCGGACCCGAAACAGTCAGCCCGTAGCTTACAGGCTTTCGATCCCGGAAAGCGGTGGCGGTCGCTCTTTGACGGCGCTGGCGGGTGAAGTCTTGCACGTTCGGATCAATGTTGACCAGGCGGCGCCTTGGCTTGGTGTGTCACCGTTGCGGACGGCTAGCTTGTCAGCCGGGATGCTTCACAGCGTTGAGACGGCGCTAGGTGAAGTTTTCCAGAATGCGCCCCTCGGCTCGCAAGTGGTGCCGATGCCGGAAAATCCCGAGAACAACAATAACGAGATCGCGTCCAGCTTTGTCGGCAAACGAGGTCGCGTGATGCTTCGTGAGTCCGTCACCGTCACCGCTGCCGGCGGGCCGACGCCGCAGACTGATTGGCGCCCTTCGGACCTCACGCCGAATTTGGAGCAGTCCATGGCGAAGGAAACGCTCGACGCCGCGCGCGATTCCATCTTCGCGGCTTATGGCGTCATTCCGGCGTGGTTTTCGAACCAGGCGCAGGGACCGGCGATTCGCGAATGCCAGAGGCATTTAGCCCAATGGTGTCTCCAACCCATTGCCGAACTGATCGAAGAAGAGGCGTCGGCGAAGCTGGGCGGCGAAATCGAAATCGATGTCATGGGACCGACGCAGGCGTTCGATAGCGGCGGCTCGGCCCGCGCCTTCGCCACGCTCATTCAAGGGTTGGCAATGGCGAAAGACGCTGGCGTGGATGCGCAGGCGGCGCTTGCCATGCTCGACTGGTCGAAGAAGGAGACCGCGTGATGCAGACGGGCAGCGTGAAGTTTTTCAATGCGGAGAAGGGCTACGGATTCATCCAGCCCGACGATGGCACGCCGGACATTTTCCTGCATGTCCACGGGCTGGCGGACAAGCTGCGCTATCCGTGCCCGCGTGACCGCGTGGAGTATGAGGTCGGTAAAGGGCCGGACGGTCGGCTCCGCGCCGAAAGGGTTGCGCTGATTGATTAGAGCTTCCGGCCGCGGTGCCTCACCCGCGGCGGGTTGATCCGGGAAGATGGTCGCGGTGGATGCCGCGGCCATTTTCTTTGTGCGACTTTACTACGACGACGTAGTTTGTCAACGAATAGCGCTGCGATTTCAATATTTTATACGAAACATTTTACAGATCAAGTCGTGACCTGTCGCGCGGAATGTGGCTCTATTCGCTCGCGGCCATGGTGGTCCGCGAAAGGAGATCACATGATGCCCAAGAAAACCGAAGACGTCGAAGTGAATTTCACGCAGCGCGTGCTCATGTCACTGTTGGTCGATGTGACGTACTTGGTGGAAAATGCGGAACGCGTGAAGACCCAAGTTTTCGCGATGGCGAAAGAGAACGGCGTGCCTATTCCGAAGTGGGACGACTAGATGTCCACCGATGACAATGGTCGCTTATTGGACATTTGTTGGACATGGCCGATGCGCGGAGAGCTAAGCCATTGAAATAGTTGGCGCTCCCTAGCGGAATCGAACCGCTCTCTCCACCGTGAAAGGGTGGCGTCCTAACCGATAGACGAAGGGAGCTGAACTTTTCAGCGACGAATCGCGCCGTTATTTCAGTCTCAAGCCCGCTGCGATATTGCCGTTAAATCAATATTCTATAACGATTTGATCAGACGGTGTCTCCGGGCGGCGGTGAACCGGACCGGCGGCAGCGGCGGAACGTATAGTGGCGTTTGCCCGGAGGGGCAAGCATTCTCCCCGAAGGATGCCGAAGCGGTGCAGGGTCTCGCTTCGACCGAAAAGGCGATGCAGAAGTGGCCGGGGCAGGCTGAGTTGCCATCTCCGATGGAGCATCCGACATGATACGGCGATCGTTGTATGGAGTGCTCGTGGTGGTGCTGTCCTTCGCCGGCACATCCGCGTGGGCGCAAACACGCGGCTCGCACATCTCCGACCGCGACATCAAGACCGAGCAGCCGGTCAGGAAGTCGGGACTGTCCGCGCAAAAATCCTGTTCGGAATTTGGACCCGGCTTTGTCAGGGTCGAGGGATCGTCGAGTTGCATGCGCATTGGCGGCAGCATTGGCGTCGATGCCGGCACCCGACGCTGACGCTGCGTCGGAATAGCGGAGCGTGTTCAGAACACCTTCCGAACACAACGAATGTCGTCGCCGCACCGTAGCGGCGGTAAAAGCAAAAAAGCCTCGCCGAAGCGAGGCCTTCATTGGCGGTGGATGCGAGCGTCAATGACCGAAGAACAGCCACAGAAGAATAATCAACGGTATCGGTACGCCTATCAGCCAAAGCAAGAGTCCGCGTCCCATCGTCGTCTCCTTGTGTGCCAATATCCACAAGGAAAACGCGAGGTGAGAGGGATCGTTCCGGTGCCTCAGCGCGTTGGGAAACAGGACAGCAATTGCCGGATTCGGAAATAGTCGGTCGTGCCGCGTCTCACCAATGACCCGTGTTCGGCATTGAACTCCACGGCTCGGCCGACGGCAGGGCGTCGCCCTTTTGCAGCAGCTCGATCGAGTGCAGGTCCGGCGAGCGGATAAACGCCATCTGGCCGTCGCGGGGCGGGCGATTGATCGTGACCCCGAGCTTCATCAATCGGCCGCACGTCGCATAGATGTCGTCGACCTCATAGGCGAGGTGGCCGAAATAGCGATCCTCGCCGTATGTCTCCTCGTCCCAGTTGTAGGTCAATTCGACCAGCGGCGCGCCGCGGCCCCTGGACTGCTTGACGAGGTCCTCGTCCTCGGGCGCGCACAGAAACACCAGCGTGAATTTCGCCTTGTCGTTGTCGACGCGGCGGACCTCCTTCAGTCCCAGCGCATCTACGTAAAACTTCAGCGCGGTCTCGAGATTGCGCACGCGCAGCATGGTGTGAAGGTAACGCATGTCCCTTGTCTCCCTGCGGATTTGCTTTGTCACCTGATAACAGCAAAATCCATGCGAGAGCAGACAAAAGCGGATTTCCGGGAAAAGCAAAAAATGCGGATGGATTGAATCCGGCCGCTTCGGTTCTGCAACCAAACCAAAAGGACCGCGTTAATTCGCCGATGCTTCGCGAGAGGACAGGGACATGAAAAAAACGGCGATCATGATTGCGACCGTGGCGACAATTGGCAGCGCTGTTGTGACGGCGCCGGCTCAGGCACATCGAATCGGGCCTGGTCTTGGATTCGGTCTTGCCATCGGCGCGCTGGCCGCGGGCGCAGCGGCGAGTTCATACTATTATGGACCCTACGGTTATTACGGGGGCTATTACGGGCCGCGCTACTACCGGCCGTATTATGGACCGGCCTATTACGGCGGGTGGTCTCCGGCCTACTACGGTGGCCCTCCAGCCTATTATGGCGGGTCTTATGGTTATTACCGAGGTCCATACCGGCACTGGCATCATCGCCACTGGCATCACCGGCACCATCACTGGTGATCTGACGCAGGGATCACAGGTCGCAATGCCTCAGGGATGAAGAGCATCATTCAGGAGTATTCGCGACGTTGGTCGGCTGCGACCCGCCCAGTGCTCTGCCTATCCGAGCGCGAACGGATTTGTAGTATTCGTCCCGTTCCTGTTGGAGCTTGGCTTGATACGCCTTGAAATTGGCGACGCGCCGCGCGATGTCGGCTCGTTCCGATCCCAGCCTGTCCTCCGGACTCGTCTGATTTTTTTGTTCGTGCGGCATTACGATTATTCCTCCGGCATTTGCGCCCTGTTTGGAATGATTTCAACAAAGCGGACGGCGCGCGTCAATCGAACGCATCTGCGGAGAAGCTATTCGCGCCTTGCCCGATGAATATCAAGCGCTGCGCCGCCCGACTCCGGCGATTATGGCCGCACAATGCGTCGCAAAGCTGGTGATCCTCAACAAAGAGCCGTCGGTGCAGCCGATCCTGTCATCCGGCACGACATCGGCGTCACATCGATGGTCGATCTGGAATCGGGAGAAAGATGATTCGTGCATGTGCAAGGCTGTTCATAGGTCGCCGTCAATTTATTTTTTGTCTTGCGACGCCAACGAGAGTGTTATCTTTTGATTCGTGAGATTCGTGGGGCTATATACGTTCGTGAATGACGGTGTCGAGCAGACGGCAGCCGTAGTGATGTGTGGGGGCCTGGGTCATGGGGGCAGACGGTTTTGAATCCAGGAAGTTTGGAGGTCCGGCGGTGAGCGATCACCTTGGGTCGAAGGACTTTTCTGGAACGGCGGATCGGGAGTCGGGGGTTGGTCCGTTTACGGGGGTTGGAGAATCCCCCGCGAACATTGTCGAGATCAGCGGCGTCATCAAATGGTTCGACGCTTCAAAGGGCTACGGTTTCATCATCCCCGATAACGGCTGGTCGGATGTGCTGCTGCATGTCACCGTGCTTCGTCGCGACGGCTATCAGACGGTTTACGAGGGAGCCCGTCTGATCTGCGAATGCGTGCAGCGAGCGAAGGGCTATCAGGTGTTCCGGATCACCTCCATGGACGAGTCCACCGCAATTCACCCGGCGCAGATGCTGCCGCCACGGACCCATGTCAGTGTAACGCCGACCAGCGGCCTGGAGCGGGCGCAGGTGAAATGGTTCAACCGGTTGCGCGGTTTTGGTTTCTTGACGTGCGGCGAGGGGACACCGGATATTTTCGTCCACATGGAAACGCTACGGCGCTTCGGCATGACGGAGCTTCGACCGGGACAGTTCGTGCTGGTCCGGTTCGGGCCGGGCTCCAAGGGCATGATGGCGGCGGAAATTCAGCCGGAAACCGGCGCCCCGGGCCTGTCCTCTCACTGATCTGACGAACGGGCCGTCGCCGAAGGTGACCCGCGCGGGATTTGATCACTTGAGGTCCGACCTTCCGGAAATCGTGTTTTGTGGCGGCAGGGCCCGCCCGCTATGGGTCGTGGCCGGCGGCCGTCTTCGGCGGTTGCGCATGATCCTTCGTTCCTGACAGGTTGCCAGATGATACGAGTGCGGAAGGTCGGTCTTGAGTGGCTGCGCGCCGGTTTATGGGTTGCGCTGCTTTCGTGGATAGGCATGGTTACGCCGGGCTGCGCCGGTGTCCATGCCGCCGAATTCCAGCCGCTGGAAATCGCAACTCGAGCCGGCGTGAAGATGTTCTCGGTCGAGATGGCGACGACCGAGGAGGAAAAAGCCACGGGACTGATGTATCGGAAGCATCTGCCGGACGGGCAGGGCATGCTGTTCGATTTTTCTCCGGCCCAGCAGGTGTCGATGTGGATGAAGAACACCTACATCTCGCTCGACATGATCTTTATCGGCCCCGACGGCCGCATCCTCCGGATCGCCGAGAACACCGAGCCGCTCTCGACCCGGATCATCCCCTCACGCGGTCCGACCAAAGGTGTGCTCGAGGTGATCGCGGGGACCGCGAAAAAATATGGCATCGCGCCGGGCGACCGGGTCTCGCACCCGCTCTTCAACGGCCATTGAGATCATTCGAGCGTTTTCGAGCGAAGCATGTCCTCGAGCTTGACCCGAGGAGAGCACCTGTTCGCGTGAAGAAAACGCGTCAAATCAAAGTCATAGAGCCCCGTTTCCGATTCCATCAGGAGCGGAGGCTCTGGGCGGCTTGCTGGGCCAGCTGGAAGCATGTAACGACATCGGTTCCCAGCAGATCGGGGTATAGCGCAGCCTGGTAGCGCGGCAGTTTTGGGTACTGCAGGTCGTTGGTTCGAATCCAGCTGCCCCGACCATATTGCTGATAATGTAATAATTTAAATTACTTATACGGTATATGCACTGCACAATAAGTGGCATTCCGTAACAGTTATCCGGAGCAGTTTTCGGTAACACTCCTTTATTTCGCCACAACTTTCCGTAATATAGTTACAGTTCAGGGTCACGAAACGGAATATCGTTACGCGACCTTTTCAAGTTTCGATTTGCGCGGTGATTTCCGAGAGACCGTGAAACGGTCACGCAGCGCCCATAGGGCGGTGACCATTCCGAGAGAGAGTGCGAATGGTTCGGCGAGAAGCTGGACCCTCTTGCGACTCGAAATCGGAATGTCATTCGTTACTCGCTTCAAATCCTTCCTATGCCTCGAAACCAAGTCGGGCGTATCGAACCCCGATCCGTGGCTCTTTGAGCAGTTCAGCGGCGGCACGTCCGCTGCCGGGATCGTCGTCACCCCGCGCACCGCCATGGAATGCGCGCCGGTCCGGTGCGGCGTTCAGGCCATCAGCGAGACCATCGGCCAGCTTCCCCTGATCGTTTACCAGCGCGGCGCGAACGGCTCCAAAGAGCGCGACCACCTTCACCAAGAACCGGGAGCGGTTGCAGAACGGCGAGGTGCTCAAGAAGTTCATGACCAGGCTTCTGAACCATCCGCAGGTCAAGCCGCGGCTGTCGGACGAGCACTTTTCGGTGGACGGAACGCTGATCGAAGCTTGGGCTTCACAGAAGAGCTTTCGTCCCAGGGACGGTCGCGGTGACGATAATGACGGCGCGAACTTCCATGGCCAGAAGCGCAAGAACGACACCCATGCAAGTACCAGCGACCCCGACAGCCGGCTCTACCGCAAGGCAGCCGGACAGGAGGCGAATCTTTGCTATATGGGCCACGCCACCATGGAGAACCGGCATGGGCTGGCGGTGGCCGGCATGGTTACGCACGCCAATGGCACCGCCGAGCGCCGCGCCTCGGAGATCATGCTGGAGGCCAAAGGCAAAGCTGCCGGCCACCGCATCACGGCCGGTGAGGACAAGGCGTACGATACCGCCGATCATGTCGCCAATCTTCGCGCCATCAACGTGACGCCGCATGTGACACAGAACCGGGCCGTCACCAGAACCGGCAAGACCCGCACCAGCGCCATCGACGAACGAACTACGCGGCATCCGGGCTACGGCATGTCGCAATCGCGCCGCGCGATGATCGAGTGCATTTTCGGGTGGGGCAAGCAGCACGGCACCATGCGCAAGACCAAACATCGCGGCATCGCTCGCGTCGCCGCCAACTTCCTGCTCAATCTGGTCGCCTACAATCTGATCCGCATCCCCAAACTCGTCGCAGCGTAGCCGATCCAGACCTCAAACTCCCGAACACGCCGTCTCAACAGCCAGCCTCGCAATAAAACCCCGTAATTCTGTGCGCTTTTCAGCAGACTGCTAAGGGAGTCCTAACTTGCCGTTGCTCAGACAGAAGCTAGAACAAAAACAATATAGCACGCTCGCCTCAATTTCGCAGGACCACGACAACAAAAAGCGGTCCAAAAATGTTCAGCGGTTACGGTCCAAAAATGTTTCGCCGCGTCGTCGCCGGACACCCTCAAAAGATTCAAAAACCCTAGCAAAAATGCGGTCTTTTTGTCCCGCACCCCAAACGGCTGTTCCGACATCTTTAGTTGTCACACCATCACCCCTCTATTCTCCCCATTCATCACCCATTCTAACATACGCTCCTAACACCCCTTCACCGTCACTCACCCCAGCCAACGACAACCTTATCCCCACATGGTCTCTTGTAGAGGACGGCGTCAAAGCCGTGGCGGCGACGGCTGCCCTACAACTCTCAGGGAAGTCCGCCCATGCGTTCGCCTTCAATCTGCTCCCGGAGACCATCGAAGCAGCCAAAGCGAATCCAGCGGGATTCCTAGACCATCTAAAGCGTCCCTTTGATCTGTTGCTAAAGCGGGCGGGTGTTGATCTGCCCTATTGGCTCTGTCTCGACATCGACGATGACAAGCGCCTACACATTCATGGCGCGTTTGCCGCTGTCCTTGAACAGCATCCGGCCATTAGGAAAATTATGAAGACAGCATGGGGGAAGTGGAAGGGGCGGGGCGAGCACAAGCAGCTTTGGATCAGTCGGAAGCCCTGCGACGACGGCTGGGCCAGCTACAGCCTGCGCAATCAGCGGAAGGTCGCGAGGATCATCGGTCCCCGAACCTTCACGATCACCCGGCCGCTACAACGCAAAGCCGAATGGACCTATTCGGAAATCCGCCGGATCATGCGGGGCAGCTTGCTTAAGTCAGTTCTGACTTAAGCATTTGAAATTATTATATAAAATATCTTGCGCCGATTCCGCGAATATGTTTCCTTGCCGTCGTTCACAGCCAAAACACGGGGCCTGAAAATGCAATATCTTCCTGATGATGATTACAACGTGGCTGTCGCGGCGGCTGCGACCCTTGTCCGGTTCGCACCGGCTATGCTGTCGCTCAAAATCGAACACTCGCCATGGACCGGGCGCATTGAACCTGACGACGTGAAGCTCGTCCTAGGCTCAGGACCCATTAATTTTCTTGTGGAGAGGTGTTTGGACTGATTCATTGGCGTTGCTGGGAGACGCCGCGATGTCCGATTTGTTTCTGCTCACTGAGGCGCAGATGCGCCGGATCGAACCGTATTTTCCGTTGTCGCACGGGATTGCGAGGGTTGACGATCGGCGGGTGATCAGCGGCATCATCTTCGTTATCAGGAATGGTCTGCGCTGGCGCGATGCACCGCCGGGCTATGGTCCGTACAAGACGATCTATAACCGGTTCGTGCGCTGGAGCCGGCTTGGCGTCTTCAACAAGATATTTGCTGAACTGGCTCGTAAGGGCGGCGCTCCGAAGCGATTAATGATCGACGCCACGCATTTGAAGGCGCACCGTACCGCCGCCAGCCTTTTAAAAAAGGGCCTGTTTCCCGATGTATTGGGCGCACCAAGGGCGGCCTGAACTCCAAACTGCACGCCGTATGCGACGGTCAAGGCCGCCCCATCATCATGCTGCTCAGCGAGGGCCAGATGAGCGATTACAAAGGCGCGGCCCTGATGATCGATGCGCTGCCGCCCGCCAGGCAGTTGCTCGCCGACAAGGGTTACGACGCCGACTGGTTCCGTCAGGCTCTCGCCGCGCGCAGCATCACCGCATGCATCCCATCAAAGTCAAACCGCAAAGAGAAAATCGAATATGATCGGGTGCTCTATCGCCAGCGGCACAAAATCGAGAATATGTTCGGAAGGCTCAAGGACTGGCGACGTATCCATACCCGCTACGATCGGTGTGCTCACACATTCATGTCCGCTATCTGCATCGCAGCAACCATCATCTTCTGGCTCTGATCAATGAGTCCTGAGCCTAGGTTTGCAACTGGACATCTGGCCCGAGCATTCGCGCCCGGAGGAGGAAGATCGGCCCGAGAGCATCCGCGCGAAATGGCAGAGGAAGATTAAGCAATGAGCAGCTGGACGCTTATAGCCAAGAAGCCACCAGAAGGGGACGTAGCGGTCGACCTTACGATCGATGGCGGTGATCCGCTCACACTGAGCTTAGTCGAAGCTCAGGGATTAGAAGCCGCGTTAGGCGAAGCGCTGGCAGGGGTTGATAATGCGTTCGGCCGAATTTCATGCGTGAACGCAGCCACCCAGATCATCGTTGCAATCGACAAGGTCACGGTTGCATCGCTTAGGTATGAAAAGGCGGAGCGGATGCGCGACCAGCTAAAGGAACTTCTGGCGGGCAAGGGCACTAAATTTTCCGATTCAGGTGCCGTTGAAGATCATCGGCCCATCTCACTGAAATGAGGACTACACATTTCGTGATCGCCTGCCGTGAGCAATCCGCGACCTCGCCGCTATGTTGCAGCCATGAGTGATACGGCAGACGATTTTAAGACCGCATTTAATGAGTGGAAAACGCAACTTGAAAAGCTGGGTCTTGCCGAGTTGACAGGCGATGACCTTGTGGAAGGTATCGGTGACCATCTTTATGGTATCGGCGTAGAAAGCGAAGATCGCGCCGAACTTATGCTTAGCTTGACTTGGCTCGCGGACGACGAGGTTTTTTGGCGCGTGTTTCACGACTACTGGTCTAGTTGTGACGACACTTGGTGTCTACGTGAGCAACTGCCTGATATAATGACCAACTGTTTTGACTAGGCGTCAGAGTATTGGAGCGACGACCAGCGCCGCTTTTTCGATGGCCTGCCGGAAATGGTGACGCTGTATCGCGGCTGTTCAGTTGATCGGGTGTTAGGAATATCGTGGACCACCGACAGGAATGTTGCCGAGGGTTTTGCGCGTGGACATCGCGGCATTCAGGTGCCGGATGCAGGCATCGCCAAATGCGAATCCCTAAGCGCAACATCATTACGGTTATCGTTGATCGTGACGAATCCGAGGTAATTGTCGATCGGAGCGGTATGGGTCTGAAATATCGTTTGGGCGCTACACGCTAATGCAGGAAGCCGCATAGAGCGGATCATCTGACATAGGACACAAAGAGGCGCGAATTATACCGCGCCTTTTTTTGTTGCCCCGAATTGTCTCCTACGCTGTGATGGAGCGGGGGTGCTTCATGAAAAGAATTTTTGCTATCGGTCTCACTATGTCTGGAGTGCTGCTTGCCGGCTGCGCTGGTCACTCCCCCTATGAAGGTCCGCTGGTCGACATGGCCGGCGTCGACCAGGCTAAATACAACAATGACCTGAACGAGTGCCGGCACAAGAAGTAGCAAGCCTCGTTCGTCGGCGCCGCAACTATGATCTCCGACTGTATGGCCGGTCGAGGCTACAACGTGATCGAGAAGCGCGGCTGAAGCGAAATATTTTGTTGCTGGTTGCCTCGCGGCTTCTCTTTTCGGGCTGCGGTGGTGGTGACGCAATGCGTTGGGTCCATGCCGAAAATAGAATCGTCACTGTTGAGGATACCCCTTATCAGGTGCAGTGGGTTCGCGATGCCAACGGTATCGATATGCGCGGCGTCAGAACCACGTCGATCGTGATTATGCCAGACGACATGATTGAGCGCCGAAGAAACACGCAAGCCGCGCTTATCGTCGGCACTGATCTGTGCGGAGGGAAGGCGTCCGTCGTGGCGGAAATGAAGTCCGGGGATTCCTACGCCACGCGGATCAAGTACGGCGGTTGACCGCCGGGAAGCTAGACGGGGGAATCGATGGCTGAAAACAATACGCCACCTTTTGATCGTGCGAAGTGGACGTATGAGCTAAATCGGGAGAACGCGCATCGCCAGCATGACGCCACTCGCGAGCTTTTTCATTACATCAACAAAGCATCAATAGAAGCAGGAAATATTGCGCTCAAAACGCTGGTTGTCATCAATGGCAGTGCCGCGATTACGATTTTAACTTTCCTTGGCGGGGTTGCTGCGAAGCGCGAAATTGATTTTCTTAAGGTGGCGAATGTCGCATCAACCATAAAATGGTTTGCATTTGGCGTGGCGCTCGCAGTTCTCGCCATGGCCCTCTCGTATTTAACTAACTACACGATGGCCGGGACAATTGCGAGCAAGAGGGCGACATATGAACATCCGTTCATAGTGGATGGACCAAAATTTCGAACGTGGAGACGTTGGAATATTCTCTTTCATATCGCAGCGGTTTTGGTTGCGTTTGTATCGCTTGGACTATTTGTCTACGGCATGTTTCTTACAAGTGATGCTGTGAGGCATCCTCTCGCTAGTTCAGAAATGTAGCGTCACGATATCGCCGGTCCTTGCGGCACGTTGCCATAAAGCCCCGTCGTGCTGCCTTTGGTGTGACCGAGTAGGGGGCCGAACGTTTCGTCCATATACCCGCCACGCCGGAAGGCGTCAGCCGCGCTATGCCGGAAGCTATGGAAATTCCGGCTCTTGTCCTCTTTAGCGCCAATATTTTTGAAGTAGCCCGCAAAGAAACGTGACGGCATTCGCGAATAGTGTCCGCGCGTGTCCGGCTTCAACTCCGGGAATAGCTGTTTCTCGCCACGCTCAACCATACGCGCGTGATAGTCCAGGAATCCAAGTTCAATGAGCCGCGAATGCAGCGGCACCACGCGGGCGCTGCCGTCCGTCTTGACGGACTTGTCTTGCGACCCTTCCGGCGTGATGTGGAGGATCCAGACGCCATGGTGTTGCCGAACGTCGGCGGTCAGCATTTGCGACAACTCGCCAAGGCGCGCGCCGCTATAGGCTGCGAGATACGGCAACCAATAGCGCCAATCCCGAATCTCGACCTTGCCCGGTAGGTGTTCTTGCCGCTCGCCCCGGCACTTCCCAAAGAGCGGCGATGTAAAGATCAGTTTCAATTCGTCACCGGACCACGGATAGACCGTCCGTTTTTTCTTATCGACGGCAAGGTGCATCCGCTGGCAGGCGTCCTGCTCGATATATTCGGCATCGAATAGCCATTGGCAGAACGGGGCGATGGCGCTGATATATCTGTTCGTCGTTCTGGCGCTGATGACCGGTTTTCCGACCGTCTTGTTAGCCTCGATCACCTTGCGGAACGACATGCCCTCGAATTGCTTGATGCTGGTCGCTTTGCGGGGCCAAGAGGCGAGGGCGTGTTTCCAGTCCCGGACAGCCTTCCGCGTAATCGCGCTGATATGCAAAGTCTCTCCGATAAACTCGAAAAACAGCGGCACAATCCCGGCGTTCTGATTCCACGTGTCTTGCGTGACGCGACCGTTCTGTTCCGCCTGATAGCGGGCGTAGAGTTCCGCCAGCGTCTCGCCGGACGCGGCCTGCTTTTTCCCCATGGTCGGGTAGGACGGCACGACTATCGGATCGGCGGGCGTGCCGGTGAAGTTGCCTTGGTTCCGTTCGAGCGTTCGCTGTAGCTTCTCTATTTCGGACCGCTGTAGCCGCTGGCAAAGGTCGCGATAGACGGACGAGTCTTTAGGAATCATTAACCCTTCGCGCTGGATCACGTCGTCGGCGGCCCATTCGATCAAGGCGGTTTCACCCCTCGCCAGATGCAGCCGAAGCGTTTCAAGGTGCGGTTCCCGCTGTTCGCGGCCCCACTGAGCGGCATTGCGAATCACGAGGAAGTTCCCGGCGTCCTCTAAGGTGACCTCGCCAGCGGCGTCCGCTGTGGTTCTCAATTCGTCGGCGGCGCCTGGATATCTTGCTGGCCGGGCAGAGGCGGTCCGTTCCTGTCGGTCCCGCTCCAATTCGCCCTCGTAGTGGTCCCAGACGGCCTTGCTGAGATCGGCCGGCGTCGGCTGGCGGCGCGTCCGTAGCCGCTCAAATTCCGCTTCCCATCGCGCCAGCACCGGGCGGGCCTTCGCTACGGCCTCTTTCGGATCGCGCGTCCCCAGCGACTTCCAAAGCTCCTGTTTACTGGTCCCTGTCTTAGTGGGATAGAGGGGTTGAAGGTCTTGGGGAATGGCGACCCTTGCGTAATACATCGCCGAACCCGGCCGTCTTTGGACATTCGTTCGGAGCGCCATTCTCTAAACCTGTAAGACCAATCCGCAACAGTTTGTCGTGCAGGCTTACGCGCTAAGGAGCTGAAAAATCAAACGATATTGACATTGTTAATATTTTGGTTGAAGCATTTCTCCCAGCTGCCCCGACCAATGAAATCAATGGCTTAGATAGTACTTCAGCGCGCAAATCTTCCCGTAAGATTCGACCGGGAAGGCTATGGGAATATTGTGATGTCGACATATTTCGGGAGCGAAGCCCCGCGCCCTCGTGGTCAGCGCTGGCGTCGCAAGATCGCCGACAGCATCACCGAAGCAATCGAAGAGGTTTTGAAATGACCGACCACAGCACCAGTCCTAGCTCTCGGCAGCTTCAATTTGCCGGCAAGGTTCGCACTTTCAATTTGAATGACCCCAGGGTTCTCGCCATGATCTTGGGCGGAGCGAAATTGAAGCAGGTCGCGAAGATGGTCACGATTGCCCGTCTCGGCATAGGTAGGGCGCCGCTTGCCGGACAATACGGCGACACCCCGGAGGCTTGCCACAAGCGCTTTCTCGAACAGGTCTATTCGGTTACGGATGTGGAGAACGTGATCGCGCTCGGATTGATTGGTGGCGGGATGGCCGAAGATGAAGCGTTCGCGCTTGTCGATGAGCATGTCTCTGGTAAGCCACTCTCAGCTAACGCGCTGATCGCATCGGAAACCATTGCCGCGTTTTGCGACCGCAGCGAGAAAACGAAACAGACGCCTTAGAGCGCTTATCGTTCTGATGGAATCAGAACGAGCGCCCTAAACCATTGAATGGTCGCATTTCCTTACGGTGAACCGGTTTCCACTTCACCGGGAAATGCTCTAGCCGGGCTGATGTTCTACCTTATCAGTTTGTTCGCGGCGCCATTCTCAGAGTCCGTATCGCCGGATAACGAGCGGCCGAAGCAAGACAGAACATCAACGCCAACAAGACTTTTCTGATAAATATCATTTTCGCCTTGAATGCTTCCCATCCAAGAGAAGGGGTGCGCCAGCGAACCGGCGCACCCCTTTAATGCTTGCGAAAAGACCGGGCGGCGATCAGTACGGGCAGATCGTGCGGCCCCAGCGCGGGCTGTAGTAGCAACCCGGTGCGATGAAGCCATAGCCGCGACCACGACCCCAGCCGCGACCACGACCCCAGCCGCCCCCGCGTCCCCAACCGCCCCCGCGGCCAACACCACGGCCACCGCCGCGTCCACCGCCGCGCCCGCGGGCTGCCGCCGACGTGGTCGATCCGGCGATCACAACCGAAGACACGCCGGCAACGCTGACAAAGTACACGCAAACCATCGCCGCTGCCGCCAGGACGCGGGTGATGATGTTTTGCGCGCTCGAACTTCTTTGAGCCATCAGGAGAAACTCCCATTCTGTTGGCACCGTCTTGAACCAGACCATTATCGCGACAAACATTGTCGCGAATATAAGGCGTTCGGCTCGCTTTGGTTCGGTGCATGATGCAAATAACAGATCAACGAATTTGAGCGTGTCGCCGTTCAGGGCTTGGTCGGCTTCCCGCCCGGTCAAGGGTCGGCCCGCGATGCTTGCAGGTTCAAGCGTCGTGGTGAAAAAACTGGAAATGCTCGGGGACACCAACGAGAAACCCGGCATCGCCTGGCCGTCCTGCGTTTTTGCCGGTTGCAATGGGCCATTTTCAGCATCGGCCCATTTGCCGTTTCGGCCCGGCATGAACTTAGTCTGCCGCACAAGCGACGCATTAGGGCAGGCATAACGTGGTCCGCTGGCGGCGTGGCGCGTTAACCAATCTTTCACGCACGGCCCGGCTCCTTGAAAAAGGCGCGGCGGTCCGAATTCCTCCTCCAGATTGCTCCGCAGAGGCTCATGTCAAAACAGCACACTTATGTTCTCGGTCTCAACACCTACGATCACGACGTGAGCGCCTGCCTGCTTCGCGACGGCGCCGTCGCTTGCGCCATCGCCAAGGAACGGATCACGCGCGAAAAGCACGCCAGCGGGTTCTTTAAGGAAGTCATCGACTATTGCCTGGGCGCCGAAGGCATCGGCATCGGCGACATCGACCTGGTGGTTCGCAATTGCTACATCCTTCCCGTTCCGGAGATGGAGGAGCGGCTGATCTATCAGGACATGCCGGGATTCCTTCCCGCCGAGGAGCGCTCGGATGCGCACGACCATCCGTATTTCCGCTCGCGCTCCGACAAGGTGGTGTCGATCTCCCACCATCTGGCGCACGCCTACAGCGCCTTTGCGGCCTGCCCGTTCGACGAGGGCGCAATCATGATTGTTGACGGCGTCGGCAGCTATCGTTCGGACGTGAGCGAGCCCTATCCGGAAAGCGACACCGCAACGCCGCTCGCGCGGGAATCGGAGAGCTACTACCGGTTCAGCGGCGCAACGCTCGAGTGCCTGAAGAAGGTCTGGATGGAGCCGGACCGCGGCTTTTTCAGCGACGAGTTCTACAACATGCCGGGCCTCGGGGCGCTTTACAGCCGCGCCTCGACCTACGTGTTCGGCGACTGGAACAAATGCGGCGAACTGATGGGGCTCGCACCGTACGGACGCCGCGAGCAAGTCAAGCCGCTGATGGAGATCGCCGACAATCAACTCACGGTCCCGCGCTGGTCGGCCGAGTTCAACCAGCCCTACGTCGTCGACGGCGGCGGAAGATGGGACAGCAGCTCCTCCATGCGGCATTGGGAGGATCTGGCATGGCGGGTTCAGGACGACACCGAAAAGGTGCTGCTCGCACGCGCCAACTGGCTGCGGGAAACCACTGGCGCGAAGAACCTCTGCATCGCCGGCGGCGTGGCGCTGAACTGCGTCGCCAACGGACGCATCGCGCGGGAGGCCGGATTTGAGAATGTCTGGATTCAGCCAGCGGCAGGGGACGACGGCATTGCGATCGGTTGCGCCTATTATGGCTGGCTCGAAGTGCTGAAACAGCGCCGCGGTTTCGTGATGGAGCACGCCTATGTGGGTCGCAGCTATTCGGATACCGAGGTCGACGCCGCAACCAAGCGCTCGATCGTCAAGGTCCAGACAGCGGCGGTGAGAAGTTCGAACGTCTATGCCGAAACCGCGAAACTTCTGGCGGACCAGAAAGTCATCGGCTGGTTTCAGGGGCGTTCCGAATTCGGCCCGCGCGCGCTGGGCAATCGCAGTCTGATCGCCGACCCGCGCAAGGCCGATATGAAGGACATCCTCAACAGCCGGGTCAAGCATCGTCAGCCGTTCCGCCCGTTCGCGCCCATCGTGCTGGCCGAGCGCATGACGGATATCTTCGAGGGCGACGAGGACTCTCCATTCATGCTGATCGCCAAGGCGGTGCGGCCGGAGTGGCGCGACCGGATTCCGGCGGTGGTTCACGTCGACGGCACGGCTCGGGTGCAGACCGTGCGCGAGAGCACGAACCCTGCACTCTACCGGCTGCTGAAGGAATTCGAGGAGCTGACCGGCGTTCCCGTGCTGATCAACACGTCATTCAACGTCAAGGGCGAGCCGATCGTGGAGACACCGCGCGATGCCATGCGCTGCTTCCTGACCACGGGCATCGATCATCTCGTGCTGCACGACACGGTGGTTTCCAAGAAGGGGTTGCACCGGATCGTGGGGCCGCTCGTCGGCGTCTATACCGACGTCGGCGCCGTTGTCATGTCGAACCTCAAGCGGGCCTGACGATCGGCCGGACGGGCCGTCGTATCTCGCCGGCGCAGAACATGCGATTGTCATGCCGCGCCATAAAGATTATATGGAAAGCAGGGTGTTAGGCGCTTCGCCGACGGATGCGCAGGTCGTGTTCCCGGCTGGTGAGTTTTTCGGAAAAAGCGCCGGTTTTTACCAGATCGGCGCAAGCCCGCACAGCAGCAGGTCACAGCGATCCATGACAGCACGTATCTTCAAGCCCGCCAAAAACGCGATGCAATCGGGGGTCGCCATGACCCGGGAATGGCAACTGGACTACGAGCCCGAGCAGGCGCGGGTGATCGAGCCCCTGATGGGCTGGACCAGCTCCGGCGACATGAAGCAGCAGATCACGCTTCGCTTCGACACCAGGGAGGATGCGATCGCCTATTGCGAGCGTGAGGGCATTCCCTATGAGGTGATCGAGCCGAAGGTAAAGGCGGCGGCGAGAAAGGCCGCCTACGCCGACAATTTTGCATTTCGCCGCAGCGAACCCTGGACGCATTAGTACCTCACGCTCGGACGGAGCCATCTCGATTACCCGTCGCCGGGCATAGCCGTTTGAAGACCGGCGTCGCTTCTGGCTCGCCTGTGCCCCGGCAATCCACGTCTTTGGTCCGATACGTGTTTCAAGACGTGGATGCCCGGCATAAAGCTGGGCATGACGATTCAATTCAATCAAACCGCATCCCGCTTTAGCGCGCGAGGCCTGTTGCCGTGAGGGCCGAACGAAGGTTGACCTTGCCGGGGAGGGCGGGGCACCCTAGGCCGGGATTGCGGGCGTGAGATTCAACGCCGCCCGCCAACTGTCCTGGACTGTCATGGCGCTTCGTTCCGGTGTCGATATCACCTCTTCTGATTTTGCGCGCAACACCGAGGCGATGAAGGCTCTCGTCAACGAACTGCGCGACAAGCTCGCGAGCGTGGCGGGCGGAGGCGGCGAGACCGCGCGCGCCCGCCATACCTCGCGCGGCAAGATGCTGGCCCGCGACCGCGTCGATCTGCTGCTCGATCCCGGCACGGCGTTTCTCGAACTGTCGCCGCTGGCAGCGAACGGCATGTACGGCGGCGATGTTCATTCCGCGAGCATCATCGCGGGTGTCGGGAGGGTGTCGGGCCGTGAGTGCGTGATCGTCGCCAACGATGCCACCATCAAGGGCGGCACCTACTATCCCATGACCGTGAAGAAGCATCTGCGAGCGCAGGACATCGCGCGGCAGAACAATCTGCCCTGCATCTACATGGTGGATTCCGGCGGAGCCTTCCTGCCGCAGCAGGACGAGATCTTTCCGGACGAGCGCCACTTCGGCCGCATCTTCTACAATCAGGCCAACATGTCGGCGCAAGGCATTCCGCAGATCGCGATCGTGATGGGATCGTGCACCGCGGGCGGCGCCTACGTTCCGGCGATGTCGGACGAGAGCATCATCGTCCGCAATCAGGGTACGATTTTCCTCGCCGGCCCGCCTCTGGTGAAGGCCGCCACCGGCGAGGTGGTCACTGCCGAAGAACTCGGCGGCGCCGACGTGCACTCGCGGCAGTCAGGCGTTACCGATCACTATGCGCAGAACGACGCCCACGCGATCGGGATCGCGCGCCGCATCGTTTCCACCCTGAAGCCGCCGCAGCGCGCGCCGCTCAACATACGCATGCCGCGCGAGCCGCTGTTTCCGAGGGACGAAATCTACGGCGTGGTGCCGGCGGACGGCCGCAAGCCGTTCGACGTGCGTGATATCATCGCGCGCATCGTCGACGGCTCCGAGTTCGATGAATTCAAGAAGCTTTACGGCCAGACGCTGGTGTGCGGTTTCGCCCATGTCTGGGGCTATCCAGTCGGCATCGTCGCCAGCAACGGCATCCTGTTCAGCGAAAGCTCGCTGAAGGGCGCGCACTTTATCGAGCTATGCTGCCAGCGCGGCATTCCGCTGGTGTTCCTGCAGAACATCACCGGATTCATGGTCGGCAAGAAGTACGAGGCCGGCGGCATCGCGCGCGACGGCGCCAAACTGGTGACGGCGGTGGCGACCGCAGCCGTGCCGAAATTCACAGTGGTGATCGGCGGCTCCTACGGCGCCGGCAACTACGGCATGTGCGGGCGCGCCTTCTCCCCGCGATTTTTGTGGATGTGGCCCAACGCGCGAATTTCCGTGATGGGAGGCGAGCAGGCCGCGATGGTGTTGAGCACGCTGCGGCGGGAGAACATCGAAGCCAAGGGTGGCACCTGGTCAGCGGAGGAGGAGCGCGAATTCCAGGCGCCGATCCGCGCGCAATACGAAAGCCAGGGCAATCCCTATTACGCCACCGCGCGGCTGTGGGACGACGGGGTGATCGATCCCGCCGATACCCGGCTGGTGCTAGGGCTCGGATTGTCGGCGGCGGCGAATGCGCCGATCGAGCCGACGACATTTGGCCTGTTCAGGATGTGACCATGGCCAAGCGTCCGCAGTATCGCCGTTTCCAGACGCTCCTGATCGCCAATCGCGGCGAGATCGCCTGCCGCGTGATCCGTTCCGCGCGCGCTATGGGCCTGCGCACCGTGGCCGTCTATTCGGAGGCCGATCGCGACGCGCTGCATGTCGGCATGGCCGACGACGCCGTGCTGCTTGGACCTGCGCCTGCCCGCGACAGCTATCTCGATATCGACAAGGTGATTGCTGCCGCCCGCCGGACCGGCGCGGAAGGCATCCATCCCGGCTATGGATTTTTGTCCGAGAATGCCGCCTTCGCACAGGCCTGCGCCGACGCCGACCTCGTGTTCGTCGGGCCGACTGCTGCCATGATGACGGCCATGGGCTCGAAGTCGTGCGCCAAGGCGCTGATGGAAAAGGCGGGTGTGCCGCTGGTGGCGGGCTATCACGGCGAGGCGCAGGACGACGCCACGCTGCAAGGCGCGGCAGATCGGATCGGCTATCCGGTGCTGGTGAAGGCATCGGCCGGCGGCGGCGGCCGCGGTATGCGGATCGTGCGTTCGGCCGCGGAATTGGCCCCGGCCGTCGTCAGCGCCAGGCGCGAGGCCAAGGCGGCGTTCGGCGACGACCGGATGCTGATCGAAAAATACGTCGACAATCCCCGGCATATCGAGGTGCAGGTGATCGGCGACAGCCACGGCAATCTGCTGTCGCTGTTCGAGCGCGAATGTACCCTGCAGCGGCGGCACCAGAAGGTGATTGAAGAGGCGCCCTCGCCGACGCTCGATGCAGCGGGACGCGAGGCCGTCTGCGCAGCTGCGCGCAAGGCGGCCGGCGCGGTGAATTATGTCGGCGCGGGCACCGTCGAGTTCGTGTCCGACGGCAAGGACGTGTTCTTCATTGAAATGAATACGCGCCTGCAAGTCGAGCATCCCGTGACCGAGCTTGTCACCGGCGTCGATCTCGTCGAATGGCAATTGCGTGTCGCGTTCGGCGAAAAACTGCCGCTGACGCAGGACCAGATCAGGCTGAACGGCCACGCGATTGAAGCGCGCGTCTACGCCGAAAACCCGAACAAGAATTTCATGCCGTCGGTCGGCCGCATCAGGACGTGGCGGACGCCGCCCGAGGTCGACGGCTTGCGTATCGATTCCGGCTACCGCGAGGGCGATATGGTCTCGCCGAACTACGACGCCATGCTCGCCAAGGTGATTGCCTGGGCGCCGACCCGCGAGGCCGCGATCAGCCGGCTCGACCGCTCCCTGCAAGAGACCGATGTCCGCGGCGTCGTCACCAACATTCCGTTCCTGTCCGCGCTGGTGATGCACCCCGACGTGCGCGCCAACGCGATCGACACCGGCTTTATCGAGCGTCACCTGAAAGACCTGACCGGGACGCCGGCCGTGCCGGGCGAGACCGAGCTTGCCGCCGCCGTCGCCGCGATCCTGCAAACGGAAAGCAGGTCGTCCCGACCGGACGCGGCATCGCCCTGGCAAACCGCGGGCTGGATGCCGGTTGGCCGCCGTCAGCGGTGGTTCGTATTCCGTCAGGGGCAGGTCGAGCACAAGGTCATATTCGCCTATGGCAACGGCTCGGCCGAAATCCGGATTGGAGAAAAGGATATCGCGCTCGCGTTTGCTGCGGACGACGGCGGAGGTTTGACGCTCTCGCTCGACGGAATGCGAAGCCACGTTGTCTCCGTCGTCGAAGGGCGCGGCCTGTACTTGCGGACGCGCAACGGTCGGTTCGAACTGCACTGGGTCGATCCGTTCGGCGGGGACGACGAGGAGCAGGCCGCCGAAGATCGAATCGTCGCGCCGCTGCCCGGCATCGTGGTCGCGCTGCTTGCGCAGGAGGGCGCGGTGCTGGAGAAGGGCGCACCCATCCTCACGCTGGAAATGATGAAGATGGAGCAGACGTTGCGCGCGCCCTACGCCGGCAAGCTGAAAAAGCTCAAATGCAAGGTTGGCGATATCGTGCAGGAGGGCGTCGAACTCGCCGACATCGAGCCCGCCGCTTAATATATTTCACGGCCCGGAATTTCCGTCCCGGCGATTTTACCGTCAGCCCCTGTTCGCAGGTAGGGACCAGACCCGGCGTCAGGCCGATTCGTCTCCGGCACGTCTTCGCCGCCGGTATACGGCAATGGGTACGGGACCAACGTCCGTTGTATCGCCGGCTATTTCTTCCGCTCCTTTCTGGCGGCATAACGGGCATCGCGCGCTGACTTGCGCTCGGCCTCGAGCGCGGCCTCAGCGGCTGCGGCTTCTTCTTTCTCCCGGGCGAGCTGTGCGGCGGCGGCCGCAGCGGCCTCTGCCTCGCGGGCTTTTCGCGCGGCCTTCTCGGCTTCGCGGGCCTGCCGCGTCTTGTCGCGGGCAGCCGCCAGGGCCTCGCGTTCGGCCTGCCTTTGCTTCACGGCGGGGTCGTCGGGACCGGGCTTTGCGCGAAACTTGTCGAGAATATTTTTCCGGGCCTCGAGCGCCGCCTTTTGGCGGTCAGCGAAGCCGGGCTCCTTGAATCCACTCATCTATCGAGGCCTGTTCGTTCATCGCAATATCAGGTGCGGGGGGCTTATAACAGCTTCGCCAATCATGCGTTGTGAAAAACGCGTTCGCGGGCGCGCTTTGTTATCCCTTGTCGTCGCCATATTGCACGAAAATTAACGGATTTTCGGCGCCGCGCGATCCCCGGCGCGGGTTGCTCCCCGCATTGCCCCCCGCAAAGGCTTTTGGCCTGGCGTCGGCGCACCGGGCGTCCTTGCCGTCGATGATGCGCGCCGATATAAGCGCCGCAATTCCCACGACCGCTAAATCAAGGACGATATTATGGCGATTGAACGCACCTTTTCGATTCTCAAGCCGGACGCAACCGCGCGAAACCTGACCGGCGCGATCAACGCCCTGATCGAGAAGGCCGGGCTTCGGATCGTGGCTCAAAAGCGCATCCGCATGACCCGCGAGCAGGCCGAGACGTTTTACGCCGTGCACAAGGCGCGTCCCTTCTTCGGAGAGCTTGTCGACTTCATGATTTCCGGTCCCGTGGTGGTGCAGGTGCTCGAAGGCGAGAACGCCGTGCTCAAGCATCGTGAGATCATGGGCGCGACCGACCCGTCCAAGGCGGCCGACGGCACCATTCGCAAGCTCCATGCGACGTCGGTCGGTGAAAACTCCGTGCATGGATCGGACGCGACCGAGACCGCTGCGGTCGAAATCGCCCAGTTCTTCTCAGGCAACGAGATCGTCGGCTAGTGGAGTGACTTTGACATTCGCTACCCACTTTGCAGCAAACCCGACGAGCGAATGTCAAATTCAAAACTCCACTAGAAACTAATAGTTACTAGTGGTCCTTTGATTCCAACATTTGCAAGAACTGCTGCCGCAACGAGATGCAAATGTTAGAATCGGACCACTAGGCGGCGAGGCAAGGGACGGACATTGGATTGGCTGCTGCACATCTTCGATCTGGCGGCGATCACATCGGTCTTCGCTGAGTTTCGGAGCGAGGTGCAGAGTCCGGCTTTCTGGCTTGCCGTCGGCAAGATCATCTGGATCGATGTTCTGTTGTCCGGCGACAACGCGCTGGTGATCGCGCTTGCCTGTCGCGGGCTGGCGCCGCCGCAGCGCCTCTGGGGCGTGGTGCTTGGGGCCGCTGCCGCGGTCGCCCTCCGCATCGTCTTCGCGGGGATCGTCACGACCTTGATGGGGATGCCCTACCTCAAGCTGGCCGGAGGGCTCGCGCTGCTGGTGATTGCCGCCAAATTATTGGCGCCGGAAAAAGAGGACGGGGAGGGGATCGCAGCGGCCCGGAATCTGTGGGCCGCCGTTCGAGTCGTGGTCGTCGCTGACTTCGTCATGAGCCTCGACAACGTGATTGCGGTCGCCGCGGCGGCGAAGGGCAGCCTGCTGCTGTTGGTCATCGGGTTGGCCGTCAGCGTGCCGCTGATCGTGGTGGGTGCCGCGCTTATCATGATGCTGCTGACACGGCTACCGTTTCTGGTGTGGGCCGGAGCGGCGTTGCTGGGCTGGATCGCAGGGGAGGTCATCGCGACCGATCCGGTGGTCGCGCCGCGACTGCACGGGCTGTTCGACACCGGCGCCGGCGTCTTCCTGGATGCGGTGCTGGCGCGGTTCGGCATCGCGCCGCAATTCGCCGCCGGCGGAACCGGGGGCGAGATTTTCTGTGCCGTGCTGGGAGCGATGATCGTGCTGATCGCCGGCTCGATCTGGCGCAACCGAATGCGGGTCGCCGCCGAGTAAAGCGGCATCCACGTCCTGAAACGCGATCAAACATGTGGATAGCCGGGCCATCGGCGAGCCAAGGACGGCGGTGTTGAAACGGTCGCGCCCCGCCACGAGGCGTTGAAACGCTTTATCATCAGCAGGTGCGGTCGCCGGCTCGTTGTTTCGAAACCACGGGTTCGGGCAGTTTCACGATCACCTGCCACGACTTGCTAAGCGGTAATTTTCGTGTTGCAATCCCCGCACAATCGGATCTGAGCCCGTTCGTCTGTGCGTTTCGCAATTCGGAAGTTCAGCAGAGATCAGGAGGCCCGCTTGTGGCGTGGTACGCGAGATGCGTGGCCGCGTCTTTTTTATACCCAGACAGGAGACAGACGATGCAGAAGGGCACCGTCAAATGGTTCAACCCGACGAAGGGGTATGGATTCATCAAACCAATGAACGATGATAGGGACGTATTCGTTCACATCTCTGCGGTTGAGCGCGCTGGCCTCAGTACTCTCAATGAAAATCAGGTTATCGAATACGACCTGGTCGAAAATCGCGGCAAGACCTCCGCCGAAAATCTGAAGGTCTCATAATTCATCACGTTCCCGCGATTGTGCGGGCCGTTGTAACGTGCGCTCCCCCGGTCGCAAGCCGGGGGAATTCGTTCTTGTCCGGTCCGGGTCCGGTTAGATCACCGATGGCGAAATCAGGCTGTCGTCCGGACTGGCATTTGCCGACGTCTTGCAGATATCGCCATCAAGTCGCGTGCCGCCACTTGCGACAAGCCGCAACGCGTCCGGGTAGATGCGATGCTCGATCTCCAGCACGCGCGCGGCCAGCGTCTCTGCCGTGTCGTCGCCTCGCACGGCGACCGCGCCCTGCATGACAATGGGGCCGGCATCGGTTTCCGCAATGACGAAATGGACGGTTGCGCCGGAGATCTTCACGCCGGCACGCAAGGCCTGGCCGTGAGGATCGAGGCCGGGAAACGACGGCAGCAGCGACGGATGAATGTTGAGCATCCGTCCATGCCAGCGCTGGACGAATTCGGCGGTGAACAGCCGCATGAAACCGGCGAGGCAGATCAACTCGATGCGGTTTTCATCCAGCGCCGATTGCAGCCTGGTTTCGAACGCCGCGCGGTCCTTGCCGAACGATTTGCTTTCGATGACGAGGGTAGCGATGCCGGCCGCCCGGGCTCTGGCGAGGCCCTCCGCGCCGGACTTGTTGGAAATAACGACGGCAGTTTCAGCCGGGAAACCCTCGGCCTTGGCAGCTTCTACCAGCGCCGTCATGTTCGATCCGCGCCCGGAAATCAGGATTGCGACGCGCTTCATCGTCTCTGCCTTACATCGCGAGATCGAGGTGGTTGTCGTAAACGACGCGGTCGCCGCTGGCCTCGATAACGCTACCGAGCGGCGCGACTCTTTCGCCGGCCTGCGTCAGCACGTCCACGACCTGCTCGACCGCGTCGCGCCGCACGATCGCGATCATTCCGACGCCGCAGTTGAAGGTTCGCAGCAATTCCAATTCGGCGATGCCGCCTTGCCTCGCCAACCATTTGAACACAGGCAGCACCGTCAACCTGGAGAGATCGATGCGGATGCCGAGATGTTTGGGCAGCACGCGGGGAATGTTGTCGGTGAAGCCGCCGCCGGTGATGTGAGCAAGCCCCTTCACCGCGCCGGTTTCGCGGATCGCGCGCAGGCAGGATTTGACGTAGAGCCGGGTCGGCGTCAGCAGCGCGCCGCCCAGCGTGGTGACCGGTGCAAATGGGGCAGGGACGCTGAAGCCCAGCCCCGAAGCCTCGACGATCTTCCGGACCAGCGAATAGCCGTTGGAATGGACGCCGGACGAAGCGAGCCCGATCACCGCATCGCCGGCGGCGATATCGCGGCCGGGCAGCAAGGTGCCGCGTTCGGCCGCGCCGACTGCGAAGCCCGCCAGATCGTAGTCTCCGTCCTTGTAGAGGCCCGGCATTTCGGCCGTTTCGCCGCCGATCAGGGCGCAACCCGCCTCCCGGCAACCGACCGCGATGCCGGCCACGATCGCCGACGCAACCTCGGGATCGAGTTTGCCGCAGGCAAAATAGTCGAGGAAGAACAGGGGCTCCGCGCCTTGCACGACGAGATCGTTGACGGACATGGCGACGAGATCGATCCCGATGGTGTCGTGTATCCCGGTTTCGATCGCAATCTTGACCTTGGTTCCCACGCCGTCGTTGGCCGCGACCAGAACCGGGTCCGTGAATCCGGCGGCCTTGAGGTCGAACAGTCCGCCGAATCCGCCGATTTCGGCATCCGCGCCTGCGCGGGCGGTGGCGCGCACCATTGGCTTGATGAGGTCAACCAGCCGGTTGCCGGCGTCGATATCGACGCCTGCATCGGCATAGGTAAGGCCGTTCTTCCGGTCGGTCATGCAATAGCGTCCGAACAATTTTCCGGCTGGTTACGTCGGATTCCGGACCCGCGCAATGGCCCGCAAAGCCCCGCCAGCATATACTATGTAGACAAGAGGTTGATCCGGGCAGCGGAAGCCTCGAATCCCCGAGCCGCTTGCGCGGAAACGGGCCGGAGGCGGGAAGCGTCGCGTGAGCATTCCGAACATTATTACACTCGGCCGTATTCTGCTGGTGCCGATCATCGTCTGGGCTATCGCCTCCAATCAGATGGAAATCGCCTTTGCGATCTTTGTGATCGCCGGCGTCAGCGATGCGGTGGACGGATTTCTCGCCAAGCGCTTCAATATGGCCAGCGAACTGGGAGCGCTTCTGGATCCCCTGGCCGACAAGGCGCTGCTGGTCTCGATCTTTGTGGCGCTCGGCATCTGGGGCGCCGTTCCCCGCTGGCTTGTCATCCTGGTGGTCTCACGCGACATCATGATCGTCGGCGCCGTGATCGTGTCGTGGCTGTTCGATAAGCCGATTCCCATGAAGCCGCTGATGGTCTCGAAGCTCAATACGGGAGCGCAGGTTGCGTTCGCTGCACTGGTGCTGGCGGCGCTAGGCTTCGGATTCGATTCCTCGCCCTACGAGGCTATTCTCATGGCTATCGTCGCGGTCTTGACCTTGCTTTCAGTCGCCTTCTATGTCGTCGAGTGGGTGCGCCACATGAGCACCATCGAGCAAAGCTGACGACCACCGCTCGACGGCAGGCGCGAGTTGGTTCCGGCATGGAGTAGATGCGTGGCAGGCCGCCCCCGACCCCGTCAGCTTGCATTCGTGCTGCCGCACGCGGAAAGCCTTTCGCGGGACGATTTTCTCGAAGGTCCCGCGAACGCGGCGGCGCTGTCGCTGATCGAGAGTTGGCCGGAATGGCCGAACCGGGTCATGCTGCTTGCCGGCCCTGAAGGTTGCGGCAAGAGCCATCTGGCGACGATCTGGGCGGAGCAGGCGGGCGCGCGTTCCATAAGCGCGCACGGCCTGACTGCGGCGGCGGTGCCGGGAGCGCTGGCGACAGGGGCGCTCGTCGTTGAGGATATCAATCCGCATGCCTTCGACGAGCTTGCGCTGTTTCACCTGATGAATCTCGCCCGCGAGGACGGCGCGTTCGTGCTGATGACGGCGCGGGTGCCTCCGGCCGCCATCGAGATCGGGTTGCGCGACCTTCAGTCGCGGCTTCGCGCGGTGCCCGTCGTAACGCTGATGCCGCCCGACGATCAGTTGCTCCGGGCGCTGATTATCAAGTTCTGCGCGGACCGCCAGATGAGCATCGACGAGACGGTTGTCCATTTTATCGCAACGCGGACCGAGCGCTCGTTTGCTGCCGCCCGCCACGCCATCGAACGGCTCGATGCCGAATCGCTGCGGCTTGGCAGGCCGGTGACGCGCGCGCTTGCCGCCGAATTGCTGCGGAATCACGACTGAGCGATCTTGCCCGGCCGCCCTTGACGCACCGGCCTTCCGGAACGTCAATGTCATTGAAACGTCATGGAGTTGGCCCAGAGTTTGCCACTGTTTGCGCGTGTTGCCGCGCGACCCGATGAGGATATGGACCGACATATCAATGGAATTAGTTCAAGCTATTGTTATTGAAGAGAAAAAGATAGATCCGGAACCCGATTTCGCAATCCGGACCAGCCCGGAACGGTTCATCAATCGAGAGCTGTCCTGGCTGAATTTCAATCGCCGCGTGCTTGAGGAGTCGGTCAATCCCCGCCATCCCGCGCTCGAACGCGTCCGCTTCCTGTCGATTTCCGCCAATAACCTTGACGAGTTCTTTATGGTGCGTGTCGCCGGCATCAAGGCGCAGGTGCGGGAGGGAATCGCGGAGCGTAGTCCGGATGGGCTGACGCCGTCGGAGCAACTCGTTCTCATCAACGAAACCGTCTCGAATCTCGCGAGCGATCAACAGGCGATCTGGCGGGATCTGCGCAACGTGCTGACCGAGGTCGGCATCGTCCTGATCGACGGCAAGGACGTCACCAAGGCTGAGCGGACCTGGATTGCGGATCACTTTCTTCGCAATATCTTCCCCTTGCTGACGCCGCTTGCCATCGATCCGGCCCATCCGTTTCCATTCATCCCAAGTCTTGGTTTTACCGTCGCACTGCAGCTCGCGCGCGCCTCTGACGGCAAGCCGATGAATGCGCTGATCCGTATGCCCGGCAAGATCGACCGGTTTCTGCGGCTGCCGCCGACCGGCAAGGACGACCCCGTCAGGGTGATCACGCTTGAGGGTGCCACCAGCCTGTTCATCGGCCGGCTGTTTCCAGGCTACTCCGTTAAGGGGCAGGGCGCGTTTCGCATCATCCGGGACTCTGAGCTGGAGATCGAGGAAGAGGCGGAAGATCTGGTTCGCCTGTTCGAGACCGCATTGAAGCGCCGCCGTCGCGGCTCGGTCATCCGGCTTGAAATCGAAGCCGCAATGCCGGCCGAGCTGCGTGCATTCGTTCAGCGGGCGTTATCGGCTGCCGACGACGAAGTGTTGCTGGTGGACGGCGTCTTGGCCATGAACGAACTGTCGCAACTGACACGGCTCGACCGGCCCGACCTTGAATTCGCGCCGTACGTCCCGCGCCATCCCGAGCGCGTGCGCGATCACGGCGGCGACGTGTTCGCTGCGATCCGGCAGAAGGACCTGATCGTTCATCATCCTTATGAATCGTTCGACGTCGTCGTGCAGTTTCTGCAGCAGGCCGCGCGCGATCCTGACGTCGTTGCGATCAAGCAGACGCTCTATCGCACCTCCAACAACTCGCCGATCGTACGGGCGCTGGCGGAGGCCGCGGAGGCGGGCAAGTCGGTCACCGCGCTCGTCGAGATCAAGGCGCGGTTCGATGAAGAAGCCAACATCCGATGGGCGCGTGACCTCGAGCGCGCCGGCGTGCAGGTGGTTTACGGTTTCCTCGAACTGAAGACGCACGCCAAGCTGTCGCTGGTGGTGCGCCGGGAAGGCAGCAGTCTCGCGACTTACGTTCACACCGGTACCGGCAACTATCACCCGGTGACCGCGCGCATCTATACCGACCTGTCGTACTTTACATCGGACCCGATCATCGGCCGCGATGCGGCGCGCGTGTTCAATTACATCACGGGCTACGCGGAGCCGAGGGACATCGAGAAGATGGCGGTGTCGCCGCTGACCTTGCGCAACCGGATTCTCGACCACATTCGCGACGAAACCGGTTTCGCCCGCCACGGCAAGCCGGCCGCGATCTGGATGAAGATGAATGCGCTGGTCGATCCCGATATCATCGATGCGCTGTATGAAGCGTCCCAGGCCGGTGTCTCAGTGGAGCTGATTGTACGCGGCATTTGCTGTCTGCGACCTGGGGTTCCCGGATTGTCGGAAAACATTCGCGTCAAGTCCGTGATCGGCCGGTTTCTGGAACACGGCCGGATTTACTGTTTTGGAATGGGGCAGAACATGCCCGGACCGAAGGCCGCTGTGTATATCTCGTCCGCCGACATGATGCCGCGCAACCTCGACCGGCGCGTCGAAGTGCTGTGCCCGTTGCAAAATGCGACGGTGCATCAGCAGGTTCTCGAGCAGATCATGGTCGCGAACCTGAAGGATACCGAACAGAGCTGGCAGTTATTGCCGGATGGATCATCAACGCGTATGAAGGCCGCGAAGGGTGAGGAGCCCTTCAACCTGCATAACTATTTCATGACGAACCCGAGTTTGTCCGGCCGTGGAAAGTCGCTCAAGGAATCCTCGCCGCGCCGCCTCACGCGTCGCGCAGAGCGGCAGCCGTCGGCATAGGGGGCCGGTGCGGAAATATCCGCGTCCGCGCAAGCCGGACTCCAGTATTGCCGTTATCGATATCGGCTCCAATTCCGTCCGCCTCGTCGTTTATGAAGCGTTGGAGCGGAGCCTCGTCACGATCTTCAACGAGAAGGCGTTGTGCGGACTCGGCCGCGAGGTGCAATCCACCGGCCTGCTCGCGCCCGATGCGGTCAACAAGGCGCTGACATCGCTGCGGCGTTTTCATGCGTTGTGCAAGGTGATGAAGGTCGGCCGCGTTTATGCCATCGCAACCGCCGCCTGCCGCGACGCCACGAACGGCGCGGATTTCATTGCCAAGGCGGAACGCATCTGTCGCGTGTCGGTGGATGTCCTGTCGGGATCGGAGGAGGCACATCTGGCGGCGCTGGGTGTGGTTTCCAGTCTCCACAAGCCGAACGGGATCGTCGGGGATCTGGGCGGCGGTTCGCTGGAATTGACCGACGTACGCGGCCATCGCGTCCGTCGCGGAGTGACGCTGCCGCTGGGCAGTCTCGCATTGCAGGACGCATCGAGGAAATCGTTGAAGCACGCAGAGCGCATCGTGAAGACCGAGCTTTCCGGTGTCGTGCCGCTCAAGGCCGGGGAGGGCCGCACCTTCTACGCCGTCGGTGGAACGTGGCGGGCGCTGGCGCGGATTCACATCATCCAGAGCGGCTATCCGCTTCGCGTCATGCACGGCTATTCCATTCCCGCCGCCGACGCGCTCGATTTCGCCCGGCGGCTGCGTCGTCTGGCGGCGTCCCATACGCTGGCGGATATCGAGGCGGTCGCCGAGGCACGGCAGCCGCTGCTGGCTTATGCCGCTCTCGTGCTGGAATATATCATCCGGATCGCGAAACCGAAGACCATCGTGTTTTCCACCTATGGCGTCCGCGAGGGCCTGCTTTATTCGATGCTGCCCGCTGCCGAACGGTCCAGGGATGGATTGATCTGCGCCGCGCAAACGCTGAACGGCCTGCTCTCGCGTTCGGCGCGTCATGCCGAAGAGCTGATCGGATGGACCGATCGGCTGATCCGGATCGCAAAGCTGCCGGAGACCAAAGACGATCGCCGGCTGCGTCACGCCGCTTGTCTGCTATCTGACATTGGCTGGCGCATCCATCCGGACTACCGCGCCGAGCAGACGCTCAATCTGATTATGAACGGCAATTTCGGCAACGTTGACCATCAAGGACGAACCTTCGTCGCGCTATCGGTGTATTATCGATATATTGGGCTGAATGAGATCAACGAACCGTCCTCCGCGGTGCGCGAACTGGTGACGCCGGCCATGGACGAGAGAGCGCGCATTCTCGGCGCGGCCTTTCGCGTCGCGCATCTGATTTCGGCGGCCAGGCCTGGCGTATTGCCCGCGACACATTTCAGAAGCCGCGGCCGCAAGCTGGCGCTCGTGTTCGAACACCGGCTGGTCGATCTGGTCGCGGATCGCGCCGGCAGCCGGTTCAAACAACTGGCACGTCTTGTCGGTCGCTCGGGCTCGATCGTGCGGCGCTGACGATCTCGCGTCTTATTCTCGTTCTCGGTCTCACCATTGTGAACCGCGCCAGCGGTTCGAATCCGCATCGTGCCGGTTATCGTGATGTTGGTGTGCTGCTGTCGTCGTGGCATCATCCGGCATCGGGGGCTCCAGTGTTTTCGTGGAGCAAGCCATGACCGATATCCCTTCCGGCGCGCAGATCAAAAAACCTTCGGGCCGCAGTCCGACCCGGCGCGATTTTCTCTATATCGCGACCGCCGCCGTGGGCACCGTTGGAGTCGCCGCGGCGATCGTCCCTATGATCTCGCAGTTAGAGCCGGATAAGGCGACGCTCGCAGCCGGCGGTCCCGTCGAACTCGACCTTTCCCAAGTTCAGCCGGGGCAGCAGGTGAGCGTCCGCTGGCGCGACCATCCGATCCTCGTCATCAACCGTTCCGATGCGGCGCTGAAGACCCTTCAGGATCCGAAGCTGCTGGCCCAGCTTTCCGATCCCCAATCCAGCGAGTTTCAGCAGCCGGAATACGCGCACAACTGGCACCGCTCGGCCAATCCGGAATACGGAGTCTTCGTCGGAATCTGCACTCACCTCGGCTGCATCCCGCTTTACTACCCGAGCCCGAATGCCAACCATCCGGCGTCGGACTGGCTCGGCGGCTACTTCTGCCCGTGTCATGGATCGAAATACGATCTCGCGGGCCGGGTCTTCAGCGGCGTGCCGGCGCCATACAATCTGCCGGTGCCGCCGTATCGCTTCGTCAGCGACAGCACGATCCGGATTGGAGAAAATCCGTCAAACTCGAATTTCAATTTTTCGGATATTCGGCAAATTTAGAGCATGATCCCGAAAAGTGGAAACCGGTTTTCGGATAAGATCATGCTCAAGGGTCTAATTCACCGTCGTTGAATCAGACTCTAACGGATGGCAGGAGTCGTTCAGCTTCGCTCCACGCGCACAACGCGGCCCTTTTCGATCGCCAATGCCAGCTGGCCATGCTTCAGCGCGAGCGCGGCCTCGCCGAACAGTTCGCGCCGCCAGCCGCGCAGCGCACCAACGTCGGCCGCGTCATCCGCGGCGATCCGCTCGAGATCGTCCACGGTCGCGATCACCTTGCTGGCGACGGCATGGCGCTCGGATGTCATACGCAGAAGAACCTTGAGAAGCTCCACCGTGGCGGCGCCGTTGGTATTGTTTCGCGGTTTCTCGATCTTGGGCAACTCGCGCGGGTCTCGGGCGAGACCGCGCTGGACCGCTGCGACAATGTCGGCGCCCCACTGCGATTTTTCAAAACCTTTCGGCAGCGAGCGCAGCGTTGCCAGCCGCTCCGGGGTTGCTGGTGCATGGATCGCGATATCGCCAACGGCGTCGTCTTTCAGCACGCGCGATCGCGGAATGTTCCGGCTCTGGGCTTCCTGTTCGCGCCAGGCCGCCACTTCCATCATGACGGCGAGATCCTTCGGCTTGCGAACCCGGGTCTTCAACCGCTCCCAGGCGCGTTCGGGGTGGAAGTCGTAGGTTTTCGGCGAGGTCAAAACCTCCATTTCCTCGCTGACCCAGTCGCCGCGGCCGCGCTTCTTGAGGTCGGCATCAAGGGCGGCAAAGACATCACGGAGATGGGTGACGTCAGCGACCGCGTATTCGAGTTGGTCCTTGGTCAGAGGCCGGCGCGACCAGTCGGTGAAGCGATGGGTCTTGTCCGGGCGGTGTCCGTTGACGCGCTCGACCAGCGCGTCATAGGCGATGGAATCGCCATATCCGAGCACCATGGCAGCCACTTGCGTATCGAAGATCGGGTGCGGAATGATGCCGGCCTGATGCCAGACGATTTCAATGTCCTGGCGGGCGGCGTGAAAGACCTTCAGGACGCGCTCGTTCGACATCAGGTCGAAAAAGGGCTTCAGGTCGATTCCCTCGGCGAGAGCATCGACCACCACGGCTTCGTCCGGGCTCGCCATCTGGACCACGCAGAGCAGGGGGTAGTAGGTGGTCTCGCGGAGGAACTCCGTATCGACGGTGACAACTGGGTAGTTGGCGAGGCGAGCGCAGACGGAAGCCAGTTCCGCGGTGGTCGTGATCAGGTCCATGAGCGCTCCATAGCCCGTCTTTTTACCCTTGTCGCCCCGCATTCGGTACACAGCACCCTTGTTTTTTCCGGACCTTTCCGGTCAAAAAACGGCGTCCCGCATCGCATTGCAGGTTCCGTCATTCGGTTGCCGCGCTATCCCTGCTCGGGTAAACCCTGACGATCTTCACACCCGGCTCGGTCCAAGCTCTGATTCGCCTCTGACCATTTTTGCAGGATTTCCATGCATCGCTATCGGTCCCATACCTGCGGCGCGCTCCGCGACAGCCACATCGATCAGACGGTCCGCCTATCCGGCTGGTGCCATCGCATTCGCGACCACGGCGGGGTGCTGTTCATCGACCTGCGCGACCACTATGGGTTGACTCAGTGCGTGGCTGATCCGGACTCGCCTGCCTTTGCGCAGGCCGAGAAGTTGCGATCGGAATGGGTGGTCAGGATCGACGGCAAGGCCCGGCTTCGCCCCGCGGGCACCGAGAATCCGGAACTGCCGACCGGCCAGATCGAAATCTACATCAATGAGATCGAGGTGCTGGGCCCAGCCGACGAACTGCCGCTGCCGGTGTTCGGCGAGCAGGAATATCCAGAAGACATAAGGCTTAAGTACCGTTTCCTCGACCTTCGTCGCGAGAAGCTTCACCAGAACATCATGACCCGCGGCGCCATCGTCGATTCGATGCGCAAGCGCATGAAGGAGCAAGGATTCTTTGAATTCCAGACGCCGATCCTGACGGCGTCGTCGCCGGAAGGCGCGCGCGACTTCCTGGTGCCGAGCCGCATCCATCCCGGCAAGTTCTACGCGCTGCCGCAGGCGCCGCAGCAGTACAAGCAGTTGCTGATGATGTCCGGCTTCGACCGCTACTTCCAGATCGCGCCGTGCTTCCGCGACGAGGACCCACGCGCCGACCGGCTGCCCGGCGAGTTCTACCAGCTCGATCTCGAGATGAGCTTTGTCGAGCAGGATGATGTTTTTGCTGCAGTGGAGCCGGTCGTTACCGGCGTGTTCGAGGAGTTCGCCAAGGGCAAGCCGGTGACAAAGAACTGGCCGCGGATTCCGTTCGCGGAAAGCTTGCGCAAATACGGCACCGACAAGCCGGACCTGCGCAATCCGCTGCTGATGCAGGATGTCTCCCAGCATTTCCGCGGCTCCGGCTTCAAGGTGTTCGCGCGGATGCTCGAGGATTCGAAGAACCAGGTCTGGGCGATCCCGGGTCCGGGTGGCGGCAGCCGGGCGTTCTGCGACCGCATGAATTCATGGGCGCAGGGCGAGGGCCAGCCGGGGCTCGGCTACATCATGTGGCGTGAGGGAGGCGAGGGCGCGGGTCCGCTCGCCAACAATATCGGTCCGGAGCGCACCGAAGCGATCCGCCAGCAGCTCGGCCTCAAGGCGGGTGATGCGGCGTTCTTCGTCGCGGGCGATCCGGCAAAATTCTGGAAGTTCGCTGGCCTTGCGCGCACCAAGCTCGGCGAGGAGCTGAACGTGATCGACAAGGACAGGTTCGAGCTCGCATGGATCGTCGACTTCCCGATGTACGAATACAACGAAGATGAGAAGAAGGTCGACTTCTCGCACAACCCGTTTTCGATGCCGCAGGGCGGACTCGATGCGCTCAACAACCAGGACCCGCTGACGATCAAGGCGTTCCAGTACGACATCACCTGCAACGGCTACGAGATCGCCTCCGGCGGTATTCGTAACCACAGGCCGGAAGCCATGGTGAAGGCGTTCGAGATCGCGGGCTATGGCGAAAACGACGTGGTCGAGCGTTTCGGCGGCATGTACCGCGCGTTTCAATACGGCGCGCCGCCGCATGGCGGCATGGCGGCGGGCGTCGATCGCGTCGTCATGCTGCTCTGTGGCACCACCAACCTGCGCGAAATCTCACTGTTTCCGATGAACCAGCGGGCCGAAGACCTCCTGATGGGCGCGCCGTCCGACGTCACGCCGAAGCAGTTGCGCGAGCTTCACATTCGGCTCAATCTGCCGCAGGACTAGTGGAGTGAGTTTGATGTTCGCGTCAGAGCTGCGCGGCTGGCGGGATGCGAATATGATACCCACTCCACGAGGGAGCTGACGAAAGCTGCTGGGAGCGTTATCGTGTCATATTCTGAGGATCTCCGCTCCGCCGCGCTGTCCTTCCACCGTTTCCCGCGTCCCGGCAAACTCGAAATCCAGGCCACTAAGCCGCTCGCCAACCAGCGCGACCTCGCGCTTGCCTATTCGCCGGGCGTTGCCGCGGCCTGCGAGGAGATTGTCGCCGATCCGGCGGAAGCCGCGTCCCTCACCGGCCGGGCCAATCTGGTCGCTGTGGTGTCCAATGGCACGGCCGTGCTCGGCCTTGGCAATATCGGGCCGCTCGCGGCCAAGCCCGTCATGGAAGGCAAGGCGGTCCTGTTCAAGAAGTTCGCCGGCATCGACGTGTTCGATATCGAAATCGCCGCCGACACCATCGAGCGTGTGGTCGAGACGGTCGCAGCGCTGGAGCCGACCTTCGGCGGGATCAACCTCGAGGACATCAAGGGTCCTGAGTGTTTCGAGATCGAGGAGCAGCTAAAGGCCCGGATGAAGATCCCGGTCTTTCATGACGATCAGCACGGCACCGCCATCATCGTCGCCGCGGCCATCACCAACGGCCTGCTGCTGAACGGCAAGACGCTCGCCGACGTCAAGATCGTTGCTTCCGGCGCGGGGGCCGCCGCTATCGCCTGCCTCAATCTGCTGGTGTCGATGGGCGCGCAACGCAGGAACATCTGGGTCTGCGATATCGACGGCCTGGTCTATGAAGGCCGCAATACGCTGATGGACAAGTGGAAGGAGGCCTATGCGCAGAAGACCGACAAACGCAAATTGGCCGACGTGATCGCGGGCGCCGATGTGTTTCTCGGCGTCTCGGCCGGCAACGTGCTGAAGCCGGAAATGGTTGCGCAGATGGCGGACAAACCGCTGGTGATGGCGCTTGCCAATCCTGTTCCGGAAATCATGCCGGACGAGGCGCGCAAGGTGCGGCCCGACGCTATGATCTGCACCGGGCGTTCCGACTTTCCCAATCAAGTGAACAACGTCCTCTGTTTTCCTTTCATCTTCCGCGGCGCCCTCGACGTCGGCGCGACAGCGATCAACGAGGATATGAAGCGCGCCGCTGTCGATGCCATCGCGCGGCTCGCGCGCGAACCGCCGTCCGATGCAGCGGTCCGGTTTGACAGCGAGACCCAGGGTTTTGGACCGGGTTCGCTGATTCCGAGTCCGTTCGACCCCCGGCTGATCCTGCGCATCGCGCCCGCGGTTGCGAAAGCCGCCATGGCGTCGGGCGTCGCAACGCGGCCGATCACGAATTTTGACGAATACCGCGGGCGGCTCGAACGCTTTGCGTTCCGCTCCGGCCTCGTCATGAAGCCGGTGTTTGCCAAGGCGAAAACGCAGCCGGTTCGGGTGATCTATGCCGAGGGCGAGGATATGCGGGTGCTGCGGGCAACCCAGCAGGTGCTCGAGGAGCAACTAGCGCGCCCGATCCTGGTCGGTCGCCCGTCCGTCGTGGAAACGCGGATCAAGCGCCTTGGCCTCGCGATCAAGGCCGGCAAGGATTTCGACCTGATCAACCCTGAGGACGATCCCCGTTACCGCTCATATGTGCAGTCCTATATCGACGTCGCCGGCCGCCACGGCGCTACGCCCGACGTCGCCCGGACCACGATCCGCACCAATGCGACGGTGATCGCCGCGCTTGCGGTGGTGCGCGGCGAAGCCGACGCGATGCTGTGCGGCGTCGAAGGCAGCTATATGCGGCACCTCCGGCACGTCCGGGAAATCATCGGGTACGTGCCTGGCGCGAGCGACTTCGCCGCGCTGTCGCTGATGATCACCAGCAAGGGCGCGTATTTCATCGCAGATACGCAGGTGCGCCCGAATCCGTCAGCCGAAGAACTCGCCGACATCGCCGCCCAGGCGGCGGTGCATGTGCAACGCTTCAACATCAAGCCGAAGATCGCATTTGTGTCGCATTCCGATTTCGGCAGCTACGACACCGAATCTTCGCGCAAGGTGCGTCGGGCGACCGAACTGTTCACCGAGCGGCATCCCCAAATCGAGGCTGACGGCGAAATGCAGGGCGATACCGCCTTGTCGGGGTCAGTGCGGCAACTGATCTTGCCGCATTCGCGGCTGACGGGTGTCGCCAACGTCCTGATTCTGCCCAACCTCGATGCGGCGAATGCGGCCTACCAGATGATCAAGGTGCTCGGCAGCGGATTGCAGGTCGGTCCCATTCTGATCGGCCCCGCGCGGCCGGCGCACATCCTGACCCCGTCGGTGACGGCGCGCGGCATACTCAATATGACGGCCGTGGCGGTGGTCGAGGCGCAGGAGCGCGCGAGTCGACAGCCAACCTTGTTCGGCTGAAATATGACGAGCGTTCTTTTTTTTGATCTTTCAAAACGCCCTGCGAAGCGCCCATACTCGAATTCTTGAGAGACGATCCACGTTCTCGTTAATTCTGCGAGGGGCCGATCATGCCAGCGTTCATCACTGTCGGACGAGTCCTGTTTTCTGTGTTGTTCATCGTTTCAGGCGCGTCCAAGCTGTTCGACATCGCGGCGACCGCGGAGGGGATTGCGTCCAAGGTCGTCATCCCGGCCGTGCTGACGGGCTTCACCACCCAGATCGAGGGTTTGACAGGTCTGCCGACCGCTCACATGCTGGCGATCGCGGTCGGCGCGCTTGAGCTTATCTGCGGCGTCTTCATCGCGCTCAACCTCGGAGCGCGTTTCTTTTCGTGGGTGCTGGCGGTATTTATCGTCGTGGCGACGTTCTACTACCACGACTTCTGGAACCAGACCGGGCCCGAAGCGAGGAACAACATGATCCACGCGTTGAAGAACCTGTCGCTGATCGGAGCGTTGTTCATCATCGCCGGGATCGATCGTCGCCCGCCAAAGGCCGAGCCGATTGGCGGCGAAGCCTGATCGCTTGGAGCTGTTCCTGCTTTGATGGAAACAAAGCCGGGCTCCAGCTTTTGTTTTGACGCGTTTTCTTGACGCGAACCGAGCCATCTTCGGGTCAAGCCCGAGAGGATGCTTCGCTCGAAAACGCTATGGCGTACGGCGCCATGCGGTGACGCGAACGTCGTTGGCGGCGTCGAGAATCCTGACCTCGCGAGGCTGGAGCCCATGCGCCGCCAGCACGGCTTGCGGAGAAGATTCGGGAACGCCCGGAAAACAGCCTTCGCCGCCGGGCAGCGTCACGTGCGGAGCCTCCGACAGCCAAAACGTGTCGTAACGATCGAGAAACATTTCGAAGATGCCGGGGCCGCCGATGATCGCGGCCGTTCCATCGCGGACACTGGCATGAGCACAAGCGTCCTCGAACGAGGCGCCGGCAGGATTCCACAAGGTTGCCTTGGCGTTGTCCGGATCGCCGGCAAGGCTCGTGACACGACGGGTCAATACGATCCTTTTGCGGAGCGGCGAATTGGGCTGATCCTCGAACGAATTGCGGCCGTGCACCACGACATCCACGCGATCCATTCCCGCGGTGAAGAACTCGAGGTCGCCTTTGAATTTCAGCGCTTCGGGCATCACGCGGTCGGCATCGGCGAGCATTCCGTCCGCCGATACGATGACGTAGCCTTCGATACGAAGCATTTTGCGTCCCGGATCGTCGCGGGCTATTCGGAGATCGTCTGGACCACGCTATTGACCGGGCGCGTGCTCACGGTCGGCAGCTTGGTATCCTTCTTCAGCTCATCGTCGTATTGCGCGAGCGTCTCGACCGGCGCCTTGGCCTTCATCTGCACCACCTTGTAGCCTCCGGCCTTCAGCCTGCGCAGAATCTCCGGCAGCGCCTCGGCGGTATGCTTCTGGAAATCGTGCATCAGAATGATGCCTTTGCCGATCTTGTCGAGTTTCTTGAAGATGTTGTCGACGACCTGTTCGGGCTTGCGCGCCTTGAAGTCGAACGAGTCGACGTCGCAGGAGAAGATCGCGATATTGCGCTCGCCCAGGTAGGTCACCATTTCCGGCGGATGCTGAAGCGCCGGGAAGCGGAAGAACGGGGCAGGGGCGGCCTCAAGCGCCCACTTGACGGCGCTGAACCCTTTCTCGATCTCGTCCTTGCGCTGCGCCTCGGTCAGCTTCTTGTTGTTGAGATTGGCATGCGACCATGTATGCCCGCCGATCGTGTGCCCGGCGGCGGCGACCTGTCGCAGGATCTCGGGATGGTACGTCGCGTGCTTGCCGATCGCGAAGAAGATGCCGGTGGTGCACTGATCGGCAAGCGCCTTCAGCACGGCGGGCGTATGTCCGGGCCACGGACCGTCGTCGAACGTCAGCACCACTTCCTTGTCGCGCAGGAAGTCGAGCTGCTTGAAATGCTCAAAGCCGAAGCCCGGACCGCCGGTCGTATCGATCTGGACCACGCGCGCAACACCGAGCGCGTCGGGGCTTCCGTTGCAGGCGACCTTCGGTCCGCTCGGCGGCGTGGAGGCTGTGGCCGAGGCGGCTTGCTGCGCTCCTTTCGGTGTTGGCGTCTGCGCCCAGGCGACCGTGGTCGCGCACAATGAAACCGCGCCTGCAAAAATGAGCCCCGCCGCGATGCGCATATCGATCACCTCAGAGGTTGTCGCGCGTTGAATCACCCGCGCTTTTTCCGTTCTTCGTCATCCTAGCGCAGCTCCGGAGAGCCCTTCCACGGAAACAGCATTTATCCCCAGTCGGTTAGCTGTTCCCTCGGCTATTGGAGCTTGACGATGAAGTCGGTGCCTTGGCCGGTTTCACCGCCGGCGATGCCCTGATCGGACACGACGATGGAGTCGCCGGTCGAAAGCGAGTCGGCGATTTTCGTCATGACGTCTTCAGGAAGGGAGATGCGGTCCAGTGCGTCGGTAGCACTGTCCGGAACAGGAGTCGGTCTGGGCTTTGCGTCGACACCGGCCGTTCGCTGGTGGGACTGGTTTTCGCGGAGGTGAACCCGATCCGCGCGATGCGCCATTGCCGGGAGCGACACCACCGACCAACGGAAGTCGTCCTTGCTGTCCTTGCCGGCTTCGGCCGTGAACACGTGTGTTCCCAACGGCCGATCGCTCGGGGTGATGGTGACGGGAGCATTGAATAGCGGTGCAAAGTTCTGCCGCACGTAAATCTTGCTGTCCTTGCGGCTGACAAAGACCGCGATCCGATCGCTCCGCTTGAGCGCAGAGATCGCCACGGACTCGGCGTTCACGTCGCTCGCCGGTGAGGGTTGAGACTGATCGTGTGCTGTCGCCGTGACAGCGGCGGCGGCGGCGGAACCGGCGCTTTGCGGCTTGTCTTCCGTTCTGGGCGCGTCGGCCTCAGGCTTGACGCCTGTTGCTGCCGTGACGTCGGCGTCCTTTTTGTAGTCTGTATCGACCTTGATCGGATCGGCCGCCGGCTCAGGTGTTGCACTCTGAGGCTCGCTCGCCACAGGCGAATCGGTCGCGGTTGATAGAACCGCCCGTTGCGCCATCGCGCCGTCGGCATTGGCGGTTAGCACTTTGGCGGCGACGGGAGCACGCTCGGGTCGATGGGTTGTCAGCAGCGGATGCGAAAATTCCGCAGGCGTCACTTCGCCGGGCGTGATGATCACCCGCGCGCCTATTCTGGTCCAGCGCCACATTTTCACCGCGAAGCTCATAGGCATTCGGATACATCCATGCGATGCGGGATAACCCGGAAGCACCCCCGCGTGCATCGCAATGCCGGACCAGGTGATGCGTTGCATGTAGGGCATCGGCGCGCCGCTGTAGATGTTCGAGCGGTGCCATTTCTGTTTCTGAATGACGCTGAAAACGCCCATCGGGGTCGAGTGGCCGCGCATTCCGGTCGATACCGGCGTTTCGGCGAAAAGGCCGTTGGCGTCATAGACCTTGAGCGTTTGCCGGCGGATCGAAATGGCAATGATGATCGGGCCCTGGGGCTTGCGCGCAACCTTGGCGGCCGATTCCGGCTTTGCGTGGCGGTGATGCTTGGCTCGATGCGGCTGGGGCCTCGTGACGGGAGGTGGAGGGGGCGCTTCGATATAGACCTCCGGATAATCGTCCGGATAATCGTTCTGCCAGAATATCTGGCTCTGCGCGGGTGACATCAGTCCGATCAGGATGGCGGTGACCAGTCCGAGCCGAAGCCGCACTGGACCGAGATACGCAGCCGCCTGGGCCGGGAAAAGTTTGCCCGCCAATAATAATCGCCACCATGTCGCCGGGAGAGAAGACCAATACTCATTCACGCCTTCGTTCCTCGAATCTGGTTCAGATGTTAATGTCAAAGATGCTCATCAGGTTCACCGGCCCGGCCCGTCCGAAGCCTCGCTTCGGTCAAAAATAGTTTGAATTTCTTCACACGAGTCTAATGCCCACCGTCTGGGCAATCGGCATCTTTCCGGGGGAACCAAGCGATCCTAAATAGACTTGGACCAGCAAACGGAGCGAATGATGGCATTTCGTGACCAGACTGATGATGACAAGCGCCGAACGGCCTGGACCTCTTGGGCCTTCGCCATCCTGGCGGTTGCGGTACTCGCCGGATCGCAGGCCCATGCGGCGGACGAACCCGACCTGATCTTTCGTCGCTCCACGGTATTCAATCTGCTGACCCCGAATGACAAGCTTGCGACCTATGGCGTCGATGATCCGGAGATCGAGGGCGTCGCTTGCCATTTCACCGTGCCGGAGAAGGGCGGCGTCAAGGGCTGGCTGGGGCTGGCGGAGCAGGTCTCGGATATTTCGCTGGCCTGCCGCCAGATCGGACCGATTCGTTTCAAGGGAAAAAAGATGGAACAGGGCGGGGACATGTTCCAGCAAAGGCGCTCGCTGTTCTTCAAGAAGATGCAGATCGTGCGCGGCTGCGACGCGAAACGAAACGTGCTGGTCTACATGGTTTATTCGGACCGACTGATCGAAGGTTCGCCGAAGAATTCGACATCCTCGGTGCCGATCATGCCATGGGGCGCCGCGGATACGGCCGTGCAAAAATGCGGTGATTTCTTTTCGCATTAGGTTTGGCCATCGGCTGCATTTCGAGCCGCGGTTGCGACCCGCATTCAGCGCCTCAAACCGGTCCGTGATACGCATTTGCGCGCACGAACGACGCCGGTCGGGCCGAGCTTCGCGCCCGAGATTTCCTTGATCTGCCCCGCCGGGCAGGACCCGTCGTCGACGAGGATGCGTTCGCCCAGCCGCAGCGTGACGATGTCGGTTTCTCGCGACACTTGCGCGGCGTTTGCGGTGGGCGCCGCGACGATCAGCGCACCGACCGTCAGAAACAGCAGTTCGCGATTTCCCGGCATCCAGCCCCCGTGGTTGGAACGACGTGCGCCGCACTTTAGTAACGCGGCCGCGGCAAGCTGGTCGCGGCGGTGATCCAGATTGATCCGGATCAGATTCGTTTGTCGTTGCCGAATCTGCGGACCACGCGGCGCTCGACTACGACCGAGCGCAGCGCGCCCTGTTCGCCGGCAATCACGCGCGTGGTTGGCGACCGCGCAACGGTGCGGGCGGCTTTCTTGACCTCAGCGTGAACGACATCGAACGGCATCCCGATCAGCGATGCCGCGATCTCGGCCTGCGAGTCGAGATCGTTGGTGATGCCGGTGGCCGCGAAGATGGCTTCGTCCAGCGTGGGAGGATCGCGGCGGACCCGCCGGATGCCATATTTCGTCTGCCAGCCTTCGTTCATCGGTAGCCTCAGTGGGTTGCGCAAACCTGGACCAGGAAAATCGACGATGAAGCGCTTTAACGCGTCACAGCCGTTCGACGAACGACGTCGCTTCGTTCGCCTTTGTCCCGTACACCCACGTCTCAGATTCGATTCAAGTTCAGGACGTAGATGTCCGACAGAAAGCGGAACATAACGATTCAATCAAATCTCATCCCGCTTTATGAGACTCGATGCTGAATCTCAATACGGGATTTGTCTTGGCAAGACAGCTATGCATTTTGACGCGCTTGGGTCGCTTTTCGAGCCGGACCGGTGCCCTCCGTCGCCGGATAGCATCAGGCGGCTGGCGACGATCCGAGGGAATGCTGTGGCCATCGCTCTAGCGCGGCGCGGCCCCCGGCAGTCAGGGTATAGACCCCGCGCTCGACGCAGTCGAACCATCCATAGACGTTATGGAGAAGGATTTTTCCAGCATCCGGGTTTTCCGGCGTGAGATCCCGCACGCGGCGCGGACCTGCGGCCATCGCGGCCGCACAGCTCAGCGCCTGCTGACGATAGGCTGTCATGATCGGCGTCCGCGTGCTGCCACCGGCAACGGGATCGCCCTTGCGACGCTGGTGCTCTGCGACCAGCCGGGAGCGCTTTTTGGGATTGCGGCGGGGACTGACGGCGGCGGGCGCGACCAGCACTTCAACGCCACCCCGATCGGTCACGCCAAGCATCCCGAATCCGAGTCGCCGGCACAGGTTGCGATAGCGCGCATCGCTTTCGCGGCCCTTGCCGCGCATCGACAGCCTGGCGGCAAGCCAGACCTCGTCGCAGGCGCCGGCGCGGTCGACACCTTGCAGGATCAATTCGAGATTGAAGCTGAGCTTCAACTCGCCGATCACCACGATAGGCGGATCGTCGCCGCTGAGCGCGACCAGATCGCAGCCGCCGATCTCGCCCTTGACGGTGAAGCCGAGGCTTTCAAGATGACGTTTGACCGGAAGATAGAGCGAGGTTTCCACGGGTGCGGCGACTCCGGACGATTGCGGCTTGAGTTTATCAGCCGGCCGGTTTAATCGGCGAGTCGGGAAGGTGCTTGAATAGGCCGAGCCGAAGGTCGCTGGCGCGATAGATCACCTCGCCGTCCGCGCATACCGTGCCATCGGCAATTGCCATCACCAGTTTCGAACGCATCACGCGCTTGATGTCCACGGTGTAGGCGACCCTGCGGACGTGCGGCAGGATCTGCCCCGTAAACTTCAGATCGCCGAGGCCGAGGGCGCGGGCCCGCACATGCCGGTCGCGGCCGAGCCAGACCAGATAAAATCCCACCATCTGCCACAGCCCGTCGAGGCCAAGGCAGCCGGGCATCACCGCGTCGTTCTGAAAGTGGCAGCGGAAGAACCAGAGGTCCGGTTTGATGTCGAGCTCCGTGCGCACCAGTCCGCGCCCGTACTTCCCGCCGCCTTCCGTGATCTCCGTGATGCGATCGAACATCAGCATCGGCGGTAGCGGAAGTTTCGGCTCGCTTGGCCCGAACATTTCGCCCCGGCCGCAGGCCAGCAAGTCCTCGTAGTCGTAGTTACTGCGAAGCCCAGGCATGCGTTGATGATCCTGCAGGAAATTGTCGCCGGCAAGGGTAGCAAACAGCGCAGCTGCGCCGCTTGATTGAATGGCAACGGCCTTAACATCGGGTTACTTTATCGCGGGGTTGTATCCTGCGTATTACAGCGAGAAAATCAGGTCTCAAACACGTCCGCGCACGGGCAGCAGCGCTCCGGTCACGGCGCTCGCCGCATCGCTGGCCAGAAACAGGATGACGTTCGCCAGTTCATCCGCCGTCACCCAGGCCGTGAAGTCCGCCTTGGGCATGTCCCTGCGATTGGCTGGTGTGTCGATGATGGACGGCAGTACGGCATTGACGGTGACTTTCCCCTTCAGTTCGGCGGCGAGCGCTTCGGTCAGACGATGCACACCGGCTTTCGACGCGGCATAGGCGCCCATGCCGGCGTTAGCCTGCAACGCCGCCACCGCGCCGATGTTGACGATGCGTCCGGCGCCGGAGGCAACCAGATGTGGGATCGCGGCCCGCGAGGCGTTCAGCGCGGTGGTCACGTTGATCGTGTAAAGGCGCTGCCAGGTTTTTGGGTCGCCGTCGGCCACGGTCTCGAACGTGAACGCGCCGGCGATATTGATGAGGGCGTCGAGCCGGCCGAAATGCGCGGCCGCTGCGTCGACGGCCTGCAGGGCCTGCGCCGCGTCGGACAGATCGACGCCACCGAGATCGATCCGATCCGCCGTGGCGCCGCCTTTCGCGGCAGCCCGGTTGATGCCGGCCACTCGGGCGCCGCGCGCGACGGCGGCGTCCGCGACGACCTTACCCAGTGCGCCGGAGGCTCCGGTGATGATGATGGCTTTTCCATGCATGAAGGGACCTCCAGGTTAAAATGGCTGCAAATGATGCTGGCAGGCGTCAGGCCTGCTTCGCAAGCTTGTCCTGCGTCCGGGTCTCGAAATCGGAGGCGTCGTGGCGCTCGTGGAGCTGGCTTGCGGGATCGCCGGAGGAACGGTTGACGATGCGGCCGCGCTTCACCGCGGGCCGCGCGGCGATCTGTTTATTCCAGCGCTGCACGTTCTTGTAGCTCTGGACGTCGAGGAAGGTGCCGCTGTCGCCGTAGAGCAGACCCTGGGCCAGGCCGCCGTACCACGGCCACACCGCGATGTCTGCGATCGTGTACTCCTTGCCGGCGAGATAGTCGTTGGCCTTGAGCCGGCGGTCCAGCACGTCCATCTGCCGCTTCGTCTCCATGGCGAAGCGGTTGATGGCGTATTCGATCTTCTCCGGCGCATAGTTGTAGAAATGGCCGAAGCCGCCGCCGAGATAGGGCGCGCTGCCCATTTGCCAGAACAGCCACGACAGGCATTCCGCGCGCGCCGCCGCTGTTTTCGGGATGAACGCGCCGAACTTCTCCGCGAGATGCAGCAGGATCGCGCCGGACTCGAACACCCGGATCGGCTCAGGTCCCGAGCGGTCCATCAGCGCCGGAATCTTCGAGTTCGGGTTGACCTCGACAAAGCCCGAACCGAACTGCTCGCCGTCTATCCGGATCATCCAGGCGTCATACTCCGCGCCGGTGTGGCCGAGCGCGAGCAGCTCCTCGAACATGATCGTGACCTTCTGGCCGTTCGGCGTTCCCCGCGAATAAAGCTGAAAGGGGTGGTTGCCGACCGGCAACACCTTCTCGTGGGTCGCGCCGGCGGTCGGCCGGTTGACCGAGGCGAATCTGCCGCCATTCTCCTTGTCAAAGGTCCAGACTTTGGGCGGCGTGTAGGGGGCATCGGTCATCTAAGGAGGGCTCCGGGAAAGGCGGGATATCGCAACTAGTTAGGTCCGAATGCGAGAGGCCGCAAGCCGGTGTGTGCAAGGCAGGCGACGGCAATACGGCCGCATTTGATCGCTTCATCGGAACCTTGGACATAGATGAGGCGTTCTAAGGACAGACACCATGAAAACAGCGCGCACGAACCAAACCGCCCGATCCATTCTCGCGATCGACGTCGGCGGGTCTCACGTCAAGGTCATGACCGACAAGGACCGCATCAAACGCGAGTTCGAATCCGGACCCGATCTCGCGGCGAAGCAGATGGTGCGCAAGGTCAAGGCGCTGACGAAGGACTGGTCCTACGACGTCATTTCGATCGGCTATCCCGGACCCGTCGCAGGCAATCGTCCGCTGCACGAGCCCTTCAATCTCGGCGAGGGATGGAAGGGCTTCGATTTCCAGAAGGCGTTCTGCAAACCGACCAAGGTCATCAACGATGCGCTGATGCAGGCGCTCGGCGGCTACAAGGGCGGACGAATGCTGTTTCTCGGACTCGGCACCGGGCTCGGCTCCGCGATGATCGTTGACGGCGAACTGGAGCCGATGGAATTGGGACACCTGCCGTATCGCAAGGGCAAGACCTACGAGGATTATGCCGGCGAAGCCGGGCGCGAGCGCCGCGGCGACAGGAAATGGCGCAAGCACGTCGCCGATATCGTCAGGCAACTCACAGCCGCGCTGGAGCCGGATGAGGTGCTGATCGGCGGCGGCAATGTCGAACATCTCGACAAGCTGCCGCCAAAGTCACGACGTGGCGATAACGCCGACGCGTTCGAGGGCGGGTTTCGGTTGTGGGACGAAGGACGGCGTTAGCGCGTAGTCCACGCGGGAAAAACACGATGGCAAAGCGATTCAAGATTGGCGACCATGTGAGCTGGAATTCCGAAGCGGGCCGGGTGTCGGGAACAATCATCGCCATCCATACCGGGGATTTCGACTATAAGGGTCACACCCACCGCGCATCGGAAGACGATCCGCAGTACGAAATCAAAAGCGACAAGACCGATCACGTTGCGGCCCACAAGGGTGGTGCGCTTGAGCATATCCGCAGGTGAGGGCGCGGCGCGCGCGTTCGCCTGGATTTGAATGGCCCAGCGGCCGCCGAACGTCTATGATCAACCCATGTCGCGACTTCTGTGTCTATCGATGGCCATCGTCCTGCCGCTGCCGTCCGTCGCGGCGGAAGCGGCCCCGCACCATAAGAAGCACTTGCACCGCTCGCACAGCTACGGCTTTCTGCCGGGCTATCGTCAGCCGCTGAACAACGCGGCGCCGCTTTTCAAGCAGGAGCCCGTCGTGCTGCGCAACGCGCGCCGTGAGCGGCGCCATTGGTACATCGATCCGAACGTGCAGTATTTTAACTGGCGCGACGGTGAGTGGCGCTATCCCGGCCGCCCCGGGTTCTACCGCGGCCGCTTCAACGGCGGCAGCATAGGCCCGTGCTGGACGCAAACGCCGATCGGGCCGGTGTGGACGTGTGTGTGAGGGTACAAGCCTTTCGAATTGTCCAATGGTTACGCAGATGATTGAGGAAGGTTTAGTTTCGGCATGCTCTCGAATTCTTTGCTAATGCGATCATGTATTTGATCCCAAGGGATTCGAACCTCAAATGAGCCAAAAGCATATGCAAGCACATCATACGGGCTGAAATGCAGAACCAAACCTCTATTATCAAAATTAAAATTGCTGAGCAGTGCCCAACCCAAGTTCGAATCTGAAGTGTATTCGTTGAAATCAATGAGAAAAGAAATGTCTTCGTAACCTGAAACGAGTAATTGCCGCTTTAAATCGAGCTGCACATAATCAAGAAGAAATTTTAGGTTTGAACTCTCGCTATCGAACAGGTCATTGATTGTCCACTTACCAATATTCTCGCCTGCAAAATTTAATGTAGTTGTGTGTTGATTGCCGTGTGCTGCCCCGGTCGAATAAAAGAAATGTTCGAATGTTAAGGATACCCAGTCATCGGATCGATAAAATTCACGAACGCTGCACTGCCACGTGGATCGCAACTCAGGCGACTCCGGCATTTCTGCCTCTCTTCGACGTGCATCATAGTAAGCGGCTAGCACATGGGCCGAAATTTCCGCATTGATGAAGTCAAAGAAACGGTTACTAAAGCGATATTTGAAATAGTCGGCCTGTAGATCTCGTACCGAATCTACATCATGGATCTTAAGATCAATTCGACCGCCTGCCGTGGCTTGAGCTTTGATATAGTTGGTAAGCTCTTCGGGGCCGCACGAGCAAAGCTGCTCATGTTTTCGCGCGATGCTTTTTGCTACACGATAAGGCCAATCACCTTTTTTGTACTCAACGTACTGATAGCTCGCAATCTCGCGAGGAACGGCAGCACCACCGACAAGTATAGGAATTAAGAAAAGGTTTCCTGGCGGTATATCCTTGGCCTTATCGAGAGAACGCTTTATCTCTCTCTGCACTTCGCCAGCCCGACTTTGCATTTCCGGGGAGATCAGATGGATGACGAGATCAGCCTCATCTTGCGCTTGTTCACGCGCAGCACGCCAATCCTCGCCAACAAGTACGTGTTCCTTATCAAACCATACTGTCAATCCCAAATTGGTCAGAAAATCCCAAATGGCTCTGGCATCGGAAAGCCGTTCTGACGGATAACCCAAGAAAATTTTCATTGTTCAAGTATTCGAAGACAAATTTCTGATGCGTAACATTTGGTTCGTCCTAATCATGGTCTCGCTTGTTGCCAGGACGGATGCTAATTAGCAATCGGCATAATGTGTCATCAATGAGTGGAGCAGCTGATTAAGAGTTAGCTGCTCCACTGCGGCGCCGGGCAAAGTACGTCCCCTAGCGCCTCCGCAAGGCCTTGGAATCGCATACGGCGAGTGCCGCACATTGGCAGGATAACCGATCCTTGCCGAGCAAAGTACGTCCCCTAATGAGGTGATGCCAGCAGCAGCGAGGCGCCGGCCATGCGCGACCACCTAGGGCGCGAAGGACAGCCTGTCCGCTCCGAAGATTTCGGCCGCCCATTCGCGCAGGCGCCCGGTCTCCACCCGTCCGTGCTCGACGACCTCGCTTCGTCCGCCGGTCACGGTGTCGCTCGCTACAACGAGCTCGGGTCCCGTAGATCTGCGTATCCTGAGGAGATAGACGGTCTGGATCAGATCGCCAGCGATCCCCTGTCTCCAAATGGCAGTTGCACCGCGATACTTCGCCACGATTCCCGCGTCGGTATGCGGGACGAGCGGCCGCGCCGCAGGGATACCGTCCGCCGAAAGAAAGAGCCTGCAGGCGTCTTCAACGCGGCACCGGAGGTCAATCCTGATGATCATCCCATCTCCCGTCAGGGGCGGCCAGGACCGCGCGCAGACCAGCGCCGGCCCTTCTGCCGCGGCGACGACGGCAACGATCTGCCGTTCCTCAACGCCAGACCAGGAGATGTCGCGGGAAAACAGAACGAGGCCTTCGCTGCGCATCTCGTCGAAGATCGCCCGTTCCCCCGGATGAGCATAGTCGATCTCCCGGGGCGCTGCGTCACTCCAATAGAAAGGGTGCGGACGATGGCACCATCTCCGGAAAGTCGCAACCGCCGCCCACGCGCAACGGGACTGCACACCGGCCGCCAGCGCGTCCGCTTGCAAGAAAGAGTTCGTGCGCGCTGGAGTTAGGTCGCGCTTGCGACTCGACACTGCGACGACGCAGTTTTCGTCGAGCATTCCGTATTCGAGATGAGATGGCCAAGAAGGCGGAGCCGGGAAAGTCACAGACCAGCAGGAGTGGCCCCCCGCGCGCCGGCAGGGAAGAAGCCGTTGACGGCCATCATCGACGAAGAGGTGATCAAGGAGGCGAAGATCGAAGCCATCCGGCAGGGGACGAACCTGTCGCGCGTGACACAGGATCTGCTGCAGGGCTGGCTGTCAGGCATCTACAAGCTGAAGCAGTAGCGCGCTCAATCAAGTCCGATCGCATCGTCCCAAAGGAAAACCCCGCCGTCGCCGGCGGGGTTTTTTGTGCCCTACGAAAGTAGAGGGCGTTTAATCAGGGGACGTTTTATGCCCGTCGCCGCAGCCGCATGCGGCGACGGGCATAAAACGTCCCCTATCTCCTCGTTAAAGCATTGAATCATTGCCGTTCGAGACGTCAAGATTCGACGTGGATGACAGCAGAGCATGCAATTCGCGTCCTCCAAAGACTGTCCCCTTCTAGGACGATCCCTCTCTCTGGATCACCGTCGCGTCATTCGTCCGCTAATGCCGTCCGCTCGACATGTCGATCCAGAGTATCGCCCACCTACCGAGGCTGCGGTTTATCGTAGTCCAGATACTTGTCGGCGGAACGGTTCAACCGAAGGAGCGTGGTGAAAGGCACCGATACAGTTCGACTGATAATCGCCTCTTCGTCCACCGAACTTCCGAAATCTAGGTCGTAATGGACCGCGGGATAGCCTTCTTCCCCTCGAGTGATTTCGTGAACGTCGCGCTGCTGATCGTAGGTTGACTGGAGAAAGCTGATCTCTCCGAAATCTAGCTCCGGATTGTAGTCGATGTGCGACGCCATCAGCGTGGGAGTGTCAGCCTCCCGCCCCAACAGATGGTGAGCATTGTGAAGCACCTCGCCGATCGCGATCAAAAGGGTGAGTTCGTCCTTCTCGTCATTTCCGGGGAAGATTTCCGAATTGAGCCGGCGCAAAGGGGCCTGTTGCGGCGCGAGATGGCGCTCTTTGATCCAGGCATCATCGACAAAGTATTGAGCCAACGCTCCCCTGAACGGCCACTTTCCCCCATTGGGGCTCATGGTCTTGGGGAAGTAGAACATGTTGACGGTGCATCGCTCGAGCCTCGCGAGCAGTTCCTCAGGCGGAATGTTTGCCAAGGGAAAGAACATCAGGCAGCCAAGTCGCGTGAGCTGGTCTTTGGAGAGGCGGTCCTTGGCACCTACAACGTCGCAGTACCGCAGAAAGAGAGACTCCGGGATACCGACTTTCATCGCGAATTTTTTGAGCTCGAACACCTGTGCCTCCTGAAATTGCGGAGGCCACATCGATTCAGATACCGCTGCCAGGGTCAATCAAGTTTTCACGGAAATCTGTCGACAATGACCTTACACCACGGGTGACGTGTTCTTCTCAAACCATAGAAAGGTCCGTATCTCCAGCAGGGTCAGGATCAAAACGAGGGAGTTTTCCTCGTTACCGTACTCGACATTTGCGCCGTGCAGGATCGCGTTGCGGTTGAAGTCATCAGAGCCCTTTTGCCCCTCGAAAAGCTGATGGATAAACGCATTGAAGTGCGCTGCGCCGTCGGTCAGGCTGAACATTAGCCGACTATCCCAGTCGCGTTTGATGGTGGGCCTGAGATCGTCTTTGAGGTCGAGCGCCCCGATCTTTCTGAGTATCCCTTCGAGTTGAGCGAAAAGCGCTGGGACCGATAGCGTATGGAGCCCCTGAAAATGAGCATCGATCGCATCCAGTAATATTTTTCGTCGGGGACCGAAGCTGTCAAAAGTATCGCAGGCATCTTCGACCAGCTTGACCACGGCATCTCGCTTAGTGGCGCTCTTGAAGAGGTCGAAAATAAGGATCTTCGTCAAAACGTCATTTTTCAGAGCATTGTCGATCCCGATTAGCATCTCGACCGTCAAAACTCCGAAAAGATAGAAACCGTTATCGCGGCAGAAGTAATGAAGAGTCCGAGTGAACCCCGAGACGTGGTTCATGATGTCGTCGGTAAAATCGACGGTTCCAGCGAAGCCCGGCGGGCCTGCCGTGACCGGAACGATCCGCGGCTTTATCTCGCGTCCGATGCAGCAATACTTGTATTTTTTTCCCGACCCGCAGGGGCAAGGTTGGTTGCGGCCTGTTTTAACGTTCACTCGGCTTTCCACAGATTGCGTGACGGTAGCTATCTTATGTAGAGTTTCTTGAGCTCTCCGCGAGCGTGGTCCGCCGATAGAACGTCGCCCCGACCTTGTCCGGATCGAAGGCCGGCTTCACGCCGGCGGACTCGATCTCTCTCTTGACCGCCATGTGATGGCGGCCCTGCTGGCGGGCGATCGCGAACAGGGACACGAATTCACGGTCAAACCGCTCGACCTCCGCGGCTGGCACGACCACGGTTGGGCACCTGTTGACGGGGTTGACGACGGTGATCGATTTCAGATAGCCATGCTTGATAAGGGCGGACGCGACCTTGGCCGTCGTGGACAGTTTGTCCTTGATCTGGAGCCCGGTCAGCCCACCGTGATCGGGCCCGCGTACCAAAGCGCGGATTTCCTCGACGTCGACAAGGACCGACATATAATCGCGCTCGGAGGTGAGCCTCCATTTCCGCCGCACGTTGCCATCCAGGATCAATCGGACGATTTCCTCGCTGGCGCAACAAGCGAACTTGGCTGTGTCGGGAATGTTCGCCCGGCTGCGGCCAACCGTTTTCGTGGGCTTGGCGCCGTCGAGCAGCCGTTGCAGGAATGCATCCAAGTCTTCAGGGGCGAACTGGTCGGCGGCGCCGTGATCGCCAGCGCGAAACCGAGGGACAATCAAGCCGGATCGATAGAGCATGTCTCGTTGGACCCGAGGGGCATTGAGATATTCACCGGCTTTGCGGACAGACAGGATGGCGGCCGAGGCCTCTCTCGCCGTCAGGGAGCCTTTCTCAGCATCGAACAGGCAATTTCCGTCCGCGAGATCAGCTGCACCGTCGGGGAGCACTCCAGACGCCGCGAGGAGCTTCCGGAGCCGCTTCGGGTGAAGCTTGGTCTCGATCGAGAGCGTCCTGATTGAATGCAGGGCTCGGTGTTCGACCGGCTTACCGAACACGGTGTCGCCTGGCCCGACGGGAAAGCGGGTCCGGATGAAGTCGCCGACCAGGTCGCGCAGCGGGTCGTAAGCGGGATCCTCCCGCCCAAATTCGAGAGCTTGGTAGATTCTGCCGAACACGGCTTGAGGCCCTTCCTTGCCGGTCCCACGGTATGGATACGATGCCTGCAGGCCCTGCAGGAAGGCGTCGACTGCCGGCTTGCCGCTATTCAGGATGTCGAAACCGGCGGCGCCGGCGCAGCGCCTCTCATCATCGGTCAGGATCTTGAGGTTCGGCATGCGTCCGAGCGTGGCGACCGCGCCAAACAGCTCACAGCCGGCCATGGACACATGCAGCGTCATGCCGTCGAGCAGGACGCTTCGTGCTGCTCCACCGTCAATGCGATTGACGATATAGGTCTCAAGACCGGTGAGCGGCCGCGTGCCGGCCTCGTCCGCCAGGACACGAAGGTTCGGCAGCACCTTGCTGACGTGGCGGGACCAGTCATGCAGCAGACTTGGGGTCAGGTCCTTGTCGAGCACAACAAGTGGCGTGGTGTGGATCGGGCACGTTTTCACGGCCGCGATCTGCCACAGCGCGCGTTGGAACGGCGCGAGCTCGGGTCGGAGGTGGGGCGCGTCCGCGATGTCGCCGGCGAGACATTTCGGGCAGATAGCGACGATGGCACGTCGCAGGCTGCCGCGGACAAGTTCCTGACCTCGTAGCCGGTAGCGTCGCTCGCCGGTCTTGACGAACGCGTTTGCCGCGAGCGCCTCCGCTGCGACGCCACCCTTGGCGGCGATCATGGCCAAGGCCTCGGGCTCGCCGTCAACGACCTTCTGGAAGGTCGTGCGGAAATCAAGACAGAACTCGCGCGCGGATGGGGCGTATCGAACCGCGAGCCTGGAAACGAAGGACGCTGGCGTTTCGCCGACGCCAAGGGGCACGGTAAGGCGGAGCGGTCTCACGACTTCCGGCCTTTCTTGGCGTTCTTCCGGCCGACGGGCGTGGTGGCATCGTCGATTTCCTCGACATCCTTGGTCTGCAGGCGCGTGGTGTCGATGGTGTGCCAGGCGCTCGAGATGAAGGGGTTCTGGTCGTCCGGCAGGAGATTGCGAGCGGCATAGGCGTTCGCGAAATCCATCCTGGTGACGCCCTTGGCACCGCGGTCGATCGCTTCCTCCATGGCCTCGGCGAGTATCTCGAGGGTGATGCCCATTTCGTATTGGCCAGCGTGCAGCAGGCGGGCGATGATGTCGTCGCCTGGTTCAGTGCCGACCTTAAGCTTCACCTCGTCCGCGTAATGCTGGAGGGCCTGTTCCAGAAACTCAGCGTGCTCCTTGGGCGTGAGCTTGGTCAGGTACATGAAGCGGAGCCGGCGCCGAAGCTGCCGGTCATGGCGGAAGAAGGGCAGCAATTCGGGGATGCCGGACAGGATCAACTGCACGGGCCATTCCGGGTTGGTCATCAGATCCTTGAGCGTGTCACGCACTTTCTGGACTTCGTCCACGCTGTGGCCGTGCAGGACGTGTTGAAGATCATCGATGGCGAGGAAGAGGACGTTGTTCTCGCGAATTTGCTGCCTGACCCGGAGCCAGGCGTTGTTTTCTCGGATTTCGCGCTGAAGGTCGTAATCCATCAGGTCAAGCACGCGGATACCGAGTTGACCGAGCGTGCACGGGCTGGGCGCGGTGATGCTGATCAGCGGACACCAGGTACTCTTGACGCCGAAATTAGGAAAGGCCGAGTGATCGCGGAAGGTCTCTTCCATGAGCCTGGATTTGCCGGCTCCACTGGGGCCAATAACGACAACACCTTTACCTGGGGCGCGGTTGTTGGCGGCGTGCGGCTGGTTCGGATCCCGGCGGATCACTGCATTGGTGATGAGGCGTTTGAGGAGGCGCGCGAGGTCGTCGTCGCGCTCCGACATCATGTACGTGGTTTTTGCCTTCTCGATGCGGGCAACGAGCGCGAGATCAGCTGGACTGAGCAACGCGCGCAGGTAGGCAGCGGGATCTGCGGTGTCGTAGGTCATTTGCGCCTCTTGGGCTTCCATTCGCGCGGTGGTTTGCGGATGCGGATTTCGGGAGTGGGTTGAGATTCTGCGCGCGCGACGCGCGGCGCCTTGGACCGGCCGCGTTTGTTGGTTGCTTCGACCTGGCTCATCAGCATCTCGGCCGACGGCAGTAGCGGTGTCGCTCCATTGTGGGGCGGTGCCATTGCGCCGGTGGGAAGCAGATCCTTGAAGATATCGACGGGGCCGTCGGGAGCAGGATTAGGGTCCGCCGCGAAGCGAATGGCGGTACCGATGGAATTGCGCAGCTTTTCGAGCTCTTCCGGCGTTTTGAGGCGATGCCTGATCCCGAGCCGCTTCCGGGTTTCGGCATCAGCCATCTGGGCGAAGCCGATGGCGCCGAGGACGATTGGTTCGGCGAGCTTCTCGATGTGCCGATTTTCCCGGCGCATGCTGGCGAGCGCGTGGTCCCAGACCGACGCGCTGATGCCATTCATACAACGTGGACCGGGGACGTGGAGCCAGCCGCCATCGACGCGCAGGGACAGGCCGCCGAGGTCCTCGCTGTCGACGATCACAGTGTAGTCGCGCTGCGGACTGTCGCGGAACAGGCGTTCAACCATCGGCGAGGTGTACCAGTTGCCGAAGATCTCGATGCCCTCCGGCTGGAGCGTGATGGTGTAAGGCTGACCGAATGCCTGCCGCAGAAGCGGTTTGCCGGGGACCGACCGAGGCGCGAACTTTTTGGTCGCCTGGAGCCAAGCATGCCGCGGCGTATCGCCGTCGAGGCCGTCATGCGGCGTGTTGTGGTATTGGTCGACGATAAAGCGCAGGATCAGCGCGGCGAGTTCGGCCACCGTGACGCAGGCGCGCGCGTCCGCCTGATACTTGCCCCGCACCACCGGGTTGCTAAACGCGCGGCCCGAGAACCTAAGCAGTGAGCGGATTTCGAAAGTCTGGAAGACGCGTTCGATCTTGGCGCGCTGCTGCGGCGTTTCGATCTGTGGACACTGGTATTCGATGCCGAGGATGTCGCAAACGCCCCTGGTCCTGGCATTAAGGATGGCGCTGCCTTCGTCGCCCGCGAGGGTGTTGATGTTACCGCGGTACTCGTACGGCGTTTCGCAACCGATGGACTGCGCCAGCGGGGTCTTGTCCGACATGCACATCCGCAACAGGGTCGCTGTGTTCGTAGCGCTGGGCTCGAACGACAGGACAACGGCCGGGAGGACGCGTGTGGTGCAACAGATCGCGGCCGAGAGAACGCATCTGGTCTTCTCAGCCTGCTCCTGCAGCGCTGGACTGATGGCTTCCCAGAAGCCGGCATCGATCACGAGGGTGTGGAGGTGGACGTCCCAGTCGTCGATTTCGACACGCTGCATGGGACGGAAAAGATCGGGGACGCCGCCCTTGGAGGGGTGGAAGCGACGCTTCGCGCTTTCCTCAAGGTGGCGCGCGGCGTGAACGTCGAACGGCGCGAGCATCTTGATCTGCTGTCTGAAGTAATCTTTATCCGGAAGGCGCAGGTCCTTCAGACCATTCTCTCGCCGCTCGGCGTTGATGTTGGCGATCTCGGCCTTCAGGTCATCGTAAAGCAGTTCACGCGTTGGGCGCTCCGGACTGAGAAAGCGGAGGGCATGTTTCTTCACCAGTGCATATTCGTCGCGGTCGTAGTGTGGCTTGCGGTTTCCGCACCGATGCGTACCCGGGACGATTCCGAGTTTCCCGAACCGTTCGTAGTTCATGACCCACTTCAGGAATTCCTTGGCACCGGGCAAATGCAAGCTCGTGACCAGCCCGTTTCTGGCGTGCTTGCGAGCTTCTTGGTCGATGTAGGGTTGGATTTCGTTGTCGATGGCCTCCTGCGCGGCCGGTCGGAATTTGGAGGTGCGGTGATCAGCGAACAGATCCTGGAACTTCCAGACCGCGATTTCACGCAAATCCACGACAATCTGTTCGCGTGGCGGAAGCTCCTTGGCCGACGAAACGCCCGCTTTAAGCCTGGCTTCGGCCTTCTCGACGCTGAGACCATCAGGTTCGAGGTCGAAGTCCTGCCTCTCTAGGAGCTCGTTGTACTCATCGACCGTGAAGGCGAAATTCACATTCGCGTCCGTGAGAGACTGGAAGATGTAGCCTTCATGGTCTGATTTGATGCACCTGAACGGCAGGCCGAACACAGTGGCCTTGTCCCTTTCGCCCACGTGCCAGCGCACCGCCTCGCGGCGGCGCGGCCTTTTCGGCAGGTACTGGTGGGCTCGGCGCGCCATCGAGTGTCAGCGCTGGCGTGCGACCGCTCGCGTCACGAGCGCGTCGAACTCGAGCCTGCGGTACTCGACGAGACGGATATGACCGGCGTCGATCGCGCGTATCACCGCGTCGTAACCGTAGCCTCCAAGCCCCGAGTCCTCGACGAGCTCGCCGATCGTAATCTCGCCCTTGAGCTTGCGGATTATTTTGGCCAGTTGGGCATCATCTTCGGGCCATTCGTCGCGCGTCGCCATGTGGACGACTTCGGCGTTGAAGAGGTCGACCTGGGACAACTTCTTCTCAGTGAACAGCAGCACGTAGTCGGCGATCGCGGGGGAAATCTGCTCGGCGATGAGTTCGACAGTGCGATCGATCCCGGTCTTGGCGACGAGCGCAGACGGCTTCACTGCGGTCAGGATCCGGGCGCCACCCACCAGCGTGAACCGGAAATCGAACTTATGCTGACGTTCACGACCGGTGTCGTCGACGTAAGTCACCGCCGGCTGCTGCTCGGCGACCTCAATGACATCGGGCCGCAGCCTGGCGAGTAGCGCGCAGCAACGCTCGAGAATGGCTTCGTACCAGACCTTGCGCCCATCGATGAACGTATAGCCGTGCACGCTGATCGCCGAGTGCAATGACATCTCGCGGCTGGCCAGACTTGGCGGTGGGTCCGGCATGAATTCTGGACACGGGCGCGGCGCGCGCAGGTTCGGATCCGGGGTTAGATATTCTTCCAACGTCATCATCGATCTGGCTCGTCCTTTCGAGGCAAAGCTTCGCCGTTCGCCGAAATGGTCGGCGGCGAGCCTCTCTGAATTTTCGGATCGAAGACCGGTTTCTGCGTTGAACCGCTTGCATCATGCGGCGGCGGGGAGCAGAATCCAGACGCCTTTTCGGGCTCGTCTGGTTCGGTCTTCGATCCAGCGAACAAGCGGTCTCGCTGCTAACGAGGCCGCTTGTTTTCGTTTGGGCTACGTCGTGGTCATGGTCTCCTGAGGTGAGGATTGCTCCTCGGGACGAAGGATTCCCCGGAACCCTGCAAGAGTCCCAGGGAAAATTCAGAAAAAGAATCTGCGATCAAAGACTTAGCGAAATCGTTGAATCTAAATCGCGAATCCTTGCGCAGCGCGCCGGCGCTTTTCATTCCGTTGGGATGCGAGCGTTCATCTCGTTGGCTGCTGCTGCCCGTGAACTCCAAATCGGATCATTGCCGAAAGCCTTGGCCAAGACTGCGTAGACCTGAGGATGGACAGCGGTGAGCGAGACAGCGCGGTTGTCGCGAGCAACGGTCAGCCCAATCCAGCGCGGATGTTCGATGGCGTCGAAATAGGGATCGGCTTCGCGCTCGTCCTTGGCGCGATAGAAGAAGAACTGCGGAAGAAATATTTCGGCGCGGACGTCACCATCGGAGGTGATGATGGAAATCTTGCCTCGCCCCCGTTTTGCCGTGCAGCCAGTTCGGTCGACGTCGCATGCCTCGACGATCTCATCGAGATTCAGGGCCTCCACATCGCCCGTTTTCGCAATGAACTGGAGGTGTCCATCCTTTGTGAGGGAGATAGACGCCAGCGCGCCGGCGCCTATCTCATAGGCGAGAAGCGCGGCACCGCCGAAGAGTGACAAACGATCCGTCACACCAGTGTACCAGAACCAATCGAGTATCGCAGCCTGCCGGCCGGGCAAGCGGGCAAGCCCGTGAGCCTTGGCAAGGCGACAGCACAGATCGAAATCCCCGCGCTGATCCTTAATAATCTTGCGTGCGCGACCAGCGGTGTCCTCGAAGTGTTTGAACGTGGCCTCTGTCTCAGCGCTCCGGCGTCCATACGAGAAGAACTTCTTCTTCCCGTCCTCGCGGAAGTAGCGGACGAGGTATTCGGCGCCCTTGACCTTCTTCCAGCCCATGCCGCCTGAAAATGCGGCCGCAACCTGTAAGGAATGACCGTATTCGGGCCACATCTCACGGAGGTGATGCATCTGTTCAGCCTGGGCCGAGTTGAATTCGACGAGATCTGACACCTGTTTCTCCAAAATCACTTTTCAATGAAATGGTAGAAACAGTGAAACTTTCAATGCGATCTGCCCCTGTCGGCTCGTTCACCTTCATCGATTGGTTAATGCACTAGCTGATGTGCGCTGCAGCGTCGCGTCGCCCCTCCGTCTCGGCGCCCGCATAAGCAACGTGTCGATGTCGAGCATACAGTATTCGACAAGCCGAAGCTGGCCAGCGAATAGAGCCCGGACCACGGCGTCAAAGCCATATCCCTCGAGGCCGGATCTCTCGACGAGTTCGCCAATACTAACCTGGCCACTCATCTTGCGGATGACCCTGGCGAGTACCTCGTCGTTCTCGGGACAGGGATCGCGGGTCGCCATGTTGACGTTTTGCACATTGAAGGTATCGATCCGGGAGAGCTTCTTCTCGGTGAAGGACATCACATAGTCGGCCATCGCGGGAGAGATCTGCGCGGCGATGAGCTCAAGGATGCGGTCAAGGCCAGAAATCGCAATCAACGCGGACGGCTTGACTGCCACAAGCACACGCTTGCCGTCGGAAGTGGTGAAGCGGAAATTGAAAATATGCCGGCGCTTCCGGCCATCATCGTCGATGTAGGTGACCGCAGGGGGGTGCTCAGTAACTTTGACGATATCCGGCCGCAGCCTGCCAACCACCAAGCAGCAGCGCTCAAGGGCGCCCTCGTAGCAGACCTCGCCGCGAAGGTCGAAAGTGCGCAACGGCATTGCCGAATGAATGATCATCGCCTCCACCTCCTTTCGATCCGCCGTGCGAGCCCCGGTTGAATCAAAAATGGCTCGCCGCTGATTGTTCGCGTCGAGCCATTTTGCTTTTCACTTACCCCCTACGAAAGTCGGGGACGTACTTGTAGGGGACGTACTTTGCTTGGCGCTGCATCCACTCATTGAGCTACCTCACGAACACCCCGTCGTCGATCCACACGTGTCGCACTTCATGCAGGTGCCGTTGCGCACCAGTGTAAAGTTGCCGCACTCCGAGCACATCTCGCCTTCGTAGCCTTTTGCTTTTGCTTCGGCGCGGCGTTCGGCTTTCGAGGGTGCAGCTTGAGCGGGGGCGCCGGCTTTGCTCCTCTGCTGCTGCTTCAGCCGTTCAGTCGGCGAAAGATCGTGCGGTGCTTCCTGCTTCAGCGCGGTCGCGCCTTCGAGCGTGTCGCCCATGCGCGAAGAGGAGAGGGCGGTGACATTGGCCCCCCCACCTCGATCCTCCCCCGCGAGGGGGGAGGGAGAAGTAGAGACGCTTCGTGCGCTACCCTCCCCACCGAGCGGGGAGGAAGAAGAGCCACGCATCACCACAAGATTGTCGGTACGCGAGCGGGTCAGGCCCTTGGAGACGTAACGGGTGGCCTGCTGGCCTTCCGGCTCCTTGCCTTCGGCGACACCCTTGCCGATGGCGTCGAAACCGGATTCGCTGGGATCGACATGGGCGAGGTCGTAGCGGCCCATATAGCTCACCGCGAGTTCGCGGAACACATAGTCGAGGATCGACGTCGCGTACTTGATGGAGTCGTTGCCCTGCACCGGGCCGGCAGGCTCGAAGCGGGTGAAGGTGAAGGCGTCGACATACTCTTCCAGCGGCACGCCGTATTGCAGGCCGAGCGACACCGCGATGGCGAAGTTGTTGATGAAGGAGCGCAGCGCCGCGCCTTCCTTGTGCATGTCGATGAAGATCTCGCCAATGCGGCCGTCGTCGTATTCGCCGGTGCGGACGTAAACCTTGTGGCCGCCGACGACCGCCTTCTGGGTATAGCCCTTGCGGCGGTCCGGCATCTTCTCGCGTTCGCGCAGCACGACGATGCGCTCGACCAGTTTCTCCACGACCCTTTCCGATACCTGCGCGGTGCGCGCCGCCATCGGCTTGTCATAGAACGTCTCGATCGCGTCGTCCTCCTCGTCGTCATCGCTGATGAGCTGCGAGTTGAGCGGCTGGCTGAGCTTCGAGCCGTCGCGATAGAGCGCGTTAGCTTTCAGCGCGAGCTTCCAGGACAAAAGATAGGCCGACTTGCAGTCGTCCACCGTGGCGTCATTCGGCATGTTGATGGTTTTCGAGATCGCGCCCGAGATGAACGGTTGCGACGCCGCCATCATCCGGATGTGGCTCTCCACCGACAAATAGCGCTTGCCGATCTTGCCGCAGGGATTGGCGCAGTCGAACACCGCGTAGTGCTCGGCCTTGAGGTGCGGCGCGCCTTCCACCGTCATCGCGCCGCAGATGTGCACGTTGGCGGCTTCGATTTCACGCTTGCTGAAGCCGACCGCCGCGAGCAGGTCGAAGGTCGGCGAGGCGATGGTCTCGGAGTCGATGCCGAGCGTGTCGCGGATGAAGTCTTCGCCAAACGTCCATTTGTTGAAGGCGAACTTGATGTCGAACGCGGTCGGCAGCGCCTTTTCCACCTTGGCAATGGCTTCGTCGGTGAAGCCTTTAGCTTTCAAGGTGGAGACGTTGATGCCGGGCGCGTTGGACAGCGAGCCGTGACCGACCGCATAGGCCTCGATCTCGGCGATCTCGCTCTCGCGATAGCCGAGCACGCGCAGCGCCTCCGGCACGGCGCGGTTGATGATCTTCCAGTAGCCGCCGCCGGCGAGCTTCTTGAATTTCACCAGCGCGAAGTCAGGCTCGATGCCGGTGGTGTCGCAATCCATCACGAGGCCGATGGTGCCGGTCGGCGCCACCACGGTGACCTGCGCATTGCGGTAGCCGTGCTGTTCGCCGAGCGCGAGCGCATCGTCCCACGCCTTCGTCGCGTGGACGATGAGGTCGGCTTGCGGGCAGGAGGCATGGTCGAGCGGCACCGGGTTGACCGCGAGCGCCTCGTAGCCGTGCGACTGACCGAGCGCGGCGCGGCGGTGATTGCGGATCACGCGCAGCATGTGGCCGGTGTTTTTCTTGTAGCCGTGGAAGGCGCCGAGTTCGCCGGCCATCTCGGCGGACGTCTTGTAGGCGATGCCGGTCATGATCGCGGTCAGCGCGCCGCACAGCGCGCGGCCTTCCTTGCTGTCATAGGGCAGGCCCATGGTCATCAAAAGGCCGCCGATGTTGGCGAAGCCGAGGCCCAGCGTGCGGAATTCATAGGACAGTTCCGCGATCGCCTTCGATGGGAACTGGGCCATCAGCACCGAGATTTCCAGCACGACGGTCCACAGACGACAGACGTGCTCGTAGGCATCGACGTCAAAACGCTTCAAGGCGGTGTCGTAGAACGTGATCAGGTTGGCGGAGGCGAGGTTGCAGGCAGTATCGTCGAGAAACATGTATTCCGAGCACGGATTCGACGCGCGGATGTCGCCGGACGCCTTGCAGGTGTGCCAGTCGTTCATGGTGGTGTTGAAGTGCAGGCCGGGATCGGCCGACGCCCAGGCGGCGTAGCCGATCTTCTCCCAGAGATCGCGGGCCTTCAGCGTCTTCATCACTTTCTTGTTGGTGCGGCCGATCAGATTCCAGTCGCCGTCGGTCTCGACCGCGCGCAGGAAGTCGTCCCTCAGCGACACCGAGTTGTTGGAGTTCTGGCCGGAGACGGTGAGATAGGCCTCGGAGTCCCAGTCGGTATCGTAGACCGGGAAGTCGATGTCCTTGTAACCCTGCCGGGCGTACTGGATCACCCGCTTGATGACGTTGTCGTTGACCAGCGCGCGGCGCGCCAGCTTGATCTCGCGGCGCAGCGCCGGGTTCTTCTCTGGATCGAAGCAGTCGTCGCCCGAGCCCTCGCAGTTGACGCAGGCCTTCATGATGGCCTTGAGGTGCTTCTGGTTCAGCTTCGAGCCGGTGACCAGCGCGGCGACTTTCTGCTCCTCCTTCACCTTCCAGTCGATGTAGGTCTCGATGTCCGGATGGTCGGCATCGACCACCACCATCTTGGCGGCGCGGCGCGTGGTGCCGCCCGACTTGATCGCGCCCGCGGCGCGGTCGCCGATCTTGAGGAAGCTCATCAGGCCGGAGGATCGGCCGCCACCGGAGAGGCGTTCACCTTCGCCGCGCAGCCGCGAGAAATTCGAGCCAGTGCCGGAGCCGTACTTGAACAGACGCGCTTCGCGCACCCACAGGTCCATGATGCCGCCCTCGTTGACGAGGTCGTCCTCGATGCCCTGGATGAAGCAGGCGTGCGGCTGCGGATGCTCGTAGGACGACTTCGACCTGGTCATCTTGCCGGTCTTGAAGTCGACGTAGTAGTGGCCCTGGCCGGGTCCGTCGACGCCGTAGGCCCAATGCAGTCCGGTGTTGAACCACTGCGGCGAGTTCGGCGCCACCATCTGGCGCGCCAGCATGTAGCGCAACTCGTCATTGAAGGCGCGGGCGTCGTCCTCGCTTGAAAAGTAGCCGCCTTTCCAGCCCCAATAGGTCCAGCACCCCGCGAGCCGATCGAACACCTGCTTTGAAGAGAGTTCGCTGCCGAAGCGCTCTTTTTCGGGCAGCAGGCTGAGCGCCTCGGTGTCCGGCACCGAGCGCCATAGCCACGACGGCACGGTCTCTTCCTCGACCTTCTTCAGGCGCGCCGCGACGCCCGCCTTGCGGAAATACTTCTGGGCCAGAACGTCGGAAGCCACCTGCGACCAGAACTCCGGCACTTCCACGTTCTCGAGGCGAAACACCACCGAGCCGTCCGGATTGCGGATCTCGCTCGTTGTCAGCCGGAAATCGATCTCCGCATAGGGAGACTGGCCATCTTTGGTGTAACGCCGTTGGAATCGCATTGTTTTCGTGCCCCGTAACTGCCCGTAACCGCTTCGGCGCGGCATCGGCGATTTCCATTCGCGGACTTTTCGCGGCCCGCAGCTCAGCCGGTGGTTCCGACCCTGTTTTCCCGGAGGTAGGTCCGACCCGCCCGAACCTTTCGATTCGGCTGGGCCTTGAACTCAACGCCTCACGCCTCGATTTGAGCCGTTCCAACCCGGTTCTGGCGCTCCTGAAAGCCCCGGTTTCAGAGCAGACACGTCCACGCTCCGCTGCCTCAACGGCTAACGAAGTGACCATTCTGGAACCCTTCAGGAGCGACCGGCGGGGACCCGAAACACACTCGCGCCGAACAGGAGCAAAGCTAGGACGACTCCGTTGCGCCCGTCAAGGATTAGTGCTGTTTTCTAAATCAAATACTAAATATGGTGGAAAAACGAGAAAACCAAGGGACGGATTGAGCCTTGATTGGCTCCAAGTATCAGTGAGTCCTCAGGGATTCCCAAGCAAAAGAATCCTCCAATTCACTCCTCGGACGAGCTTCGCACGCTGTTCACAGGACAACTATTTATTGCTCGCGAGGGGTTGCTTTAAGCGCGACTCGCCACACCGGACGGCATGCCGCCGCATGACCGGGCTCGGGCGAGAGAGCGGCAGCGCTCTCCCGGCGTTGTCGCGGCCGATTCCGCCGGATTTTTCAAAATAACTTGAGGCCCCAATCACAGCGAGCGTCACGTGTGAGGAGCATAATAACAAAGAGCGGTGCGCAAAGGCACCGCTCCTGGATTTGAGGGCAGGGGCTTGCCAATCAGTGAAGCCCGGCAACGTTCATGGACAGGGATGGCGTTTGCCGTCGTAACCGAGATAGGTTCCTGAACTCACGTCGTATGATTTGAACCGCTGCTGACAATAGGCGACGTCGTCGCCACTGCTCGGAACGACCTCGACGGTCGGACTATCGTCATAATATCCGTAGGAGTCATCGTAGTAATAGGGACTGGCGAACGCACTGCCGACCCCGAAACCGAAGCCGGGATAGAATCCCGTATAGAATCCGCCGGAATGACGATGATGATGGCCGCCACGCCAGCCGCCGTGATGTCCCCCGCCATGCCAGCCGCCGCCAGCCATATGTCGGCCGCCGCCGCCAAAACCGCCGCCACGGCTTATGTGGCCTCCGCCACCGCCCCCGCGACCTATGTGACCGCCTCCGCCGTGGCCGCCACCGCCGGAGAATCCCTGAGCCTTTGTTCCCTGCGTTCCCTGCGCCAAGCTTGGGGATGTCGCGGCCAGCGGCACCGCAAGCGCGATGATGGTCGCCGCCAATACTGGTTTGAAATTGAACATATTCGCAACTCCGTGTCGTGATTCATAAATCCGAGGCTTTGTTCCACGACCTCAACGTGGCGATGTGAGGCAAGTTCCACAATGCGCGTTACGGAATTGTCATGATCGGGGTATTCTCCCCTTCAAGGGTCCACCTTTCAGCCTGCCGGAATCTCCTGATGCCGCTCAAAGGTGACGTCCAGTCTCCCTAACAAGATTAATAAGATGTCCGGCCTTCCTCAATCGGGACTCTAACCGGAGAGAGGCGAACACAGGATTTTCCGGCAAATCCAGACAAGCCATCGCCAAAATTACTTATCGATTACCCGATCGATTCCCAGACTCGATTGGTATTACTCCGCCGCCTCGCTGGCATCTCGCCGCTTCGGCTTTCCTGCCTTTTCCAGCACCGGCCTCAGAAATTTTCCCGTATGGCTGCGCGAAGCTTTTGCGATGTCTTCCGGCGGTCCCCAGGCTACGACCTCGCCGCCGCCGTCGCCACCTTCGGGGCCGAGATCGATCACCCAATCCGCGGTCTTGATGACTTCGAGGTTGTGTTCGATCACCACGACGGTATTGCCCTGCGCCACCAGCTCGTGCAGCACTTCCAGAAGCTTCTTCACGTCATGGAAATGCAGACCGGTGGTCGGCTCGTCCAGAATGTAGAGCGTGCGTCCCGTCGCGCGCTTCGACAGTTCCTTGGCGAGCTTGACACGCTGCGCCTCGCCGCCTGACAGCGTGGTGGCCTGCTGCCCCACACGAATGTAGTCGAGGCCGACGCGATGCAGCGTCTTGAAGGTTTCGCGCACGCGCGGGACCGCCTTGAAGAATTCGGCGGCTTCCTCGACCGTCATGTCGAGCACGTCCGAGATCGACTTGCCCTTGAACAACACCTCCAGCGTCTCGCGGTTGTAGCGCTTGCCCTTGCAGGTGTCGCAGGTGACGTAGACGTCGGGCAGGAAGTGCATCTCGATCTTGATGACGCCGTCGCCCTGGCAGGCCTCGCAGCGGCCGCCCTTGACGTTGAACGAGAAGCGGCCCGGCGCATAACCGCGCGCCTTGGCCTCCGGCAGGCCGGCGAACCACTCGCGGATCGGCGTGAAGGCGCCGGTATAGGTTGCGGGATTCGAGCGCGGCGTGCGGCCGATCGGCGACTGATCGATGTCGATGATCTTGTCGATGTGTTCGAGGCCCTCGATGCGGTCGTGCGGAGCGGCGCCTTCGCTGGCGTTGTTGAGCCTTCGCGCGATCGCCTTGTAGACCGTGTCGATCAGCAGTGTCGACTTGCCGCCGCCGGAGACGCCGGTGATGCAGGTGAACAGACCGAGCGGAATTTCCGCGGTGACGTTCTTGAGGTTGTTGCCGCGCGCGTTCACCACCTTGATGGTGCGGCGATGGTTCGGCGGCCGCCGCTCGGGCACCTCGACCGCCAGGTCGCCGGTAAGATATTTGCCGGTCAGCGACTTCGGGTTTCGCATGATATCTGCGGGCGTGCCCTGCGCCACGATATGGCCGCCGTGAACACCGGCGCCCGGGCCGATGTCGAGCACATGGTCGGCGAGGCGGATGGCGTCTTCGTCATGTTCGACAACGATCACGGTGTTGCCGAGGTTGCGCAGCCGCTTCAAGGTTTCGAGCAGGCGGGCGTTGTCGCGCTGGTGCAAACCAATAGAAGGTTCATCCAGCACATAGAGCACCCCGGTCAGGCCCGAACCGATTTGCGAGGCCAGCCGAATGCGCTGGCTCTCGCCGCCGGACAGCGTACCGGAAGCGCGCGACAGCGTAAGATAGTTGAGGCCAACGTCGAGCAGGAACGACAGCCGATCGCGGATCTCCTTGAGCACCCGACCGGCGATTTCGTTCTGCTGCGCCGACAGCATTTTCGGAACGGTCTCGAACCATTCGCCGGCGTGGCGCACGGACAGTTCGCTGATCTCGCCGATGTGCTTGCCGCCGATCCTGACGCACAACGCCTCGGGCTTGAGCCGATACCCCTTGCAGGCCTCGCACGGCACGTCGGAAAAATATTTCCCGAGCTCCTCGCGCGCCCATTCGCTTTCGGTCTCGCGGAAACGGCGATCGATGTTGGTGACGACGCCCTCGAACGGCTTCCTGGTGTCGTAGGAGCGTACGCCGTCCTCGTAGGAGAACTTGATCTCGTCGTCGCCGGAGCCATGCAGCAGCGCGGCCTGCGTCTTCTTCGGCAGATCCTTCCACTTGGTGTCCAGCGTGAACTTGTAGAATTTGCCGAGCGCGGTCAGGGTCTGCAGATAGTAGGGCGACGACGATTTTGCCCACGGCGCGATCGCGCCCTTGCGCAGCGTCTGTTCCTTGTCGGGAATGATGAGGTCTTCATCGACATGCTGCTCGATTCCAAGGCCGCCGCACTTCGGGCAGGCGCCGTAGGGATTGTTGAACGAAAAGAGCCGGGGCTCGATTTCGGGAAGGGTGAAGCCGGACACGGGGCAGGCGAACTTTTCCGAGAACAGGATGCGTTCGGGCCCGCTCTTGTCGTGGATTTTTGCCACTTTTTTCTTCTCGTCGTGGCCGGGCTTGACCCCGCCATCCATCTCTTTCGAAGATGATGGATCACCGGGCCTCGCCCCTTCGGTGCGGCCCGGTGATGACGCAGGCGCGTCGGCGTACTCGATCACCGCCAGCCCCTCGGCGAGTTTCAAGGCGGTCTCGAAGCTTTCCGCCAGCCGCTGGCCGATGTCCGGCCGCACCACGATGCGATCGACCACAACGTCCATGTCGTGCGGAAACTTTTTGTCGAGCGCCGGGGCGTCCGCGAGTTCGTGAAACGCGCCGTCGATCTTGACGCGCTGAAAACCCTTCTTGAGATACTCCGCCAGTTCTTTTCGATACTCGCCCTTGCGGCCGCGCACGACCGGCGCCAGCAGATAGAGCCGCGTGCCTTCGGGCAGCGCCAGTACGCGGTCGACCATCTGCGACACCGTCTGGCTTTCGATGGGCAGACCGGTTGCGGGCGAATAGGGCACGCCAACGCGCGCCCACAGCAGCCGCATGTAGTCGTAGATCTCGGTGACGGTGCCCACCGTCGAGCGTGGATTCTTCGAGGTGGTCTTCTGTTCGATGGAGATCGCCGGCGACAGCCCGTCGATCTGATCGACGTCGGGCTTCTGCATCATCTCCAGGAACTGGCGCGCATAGGCCGACAGCGACTCGACATAACGGCGCTGGCCCTCGGCATAGATGGTGTCGAACGCCAGCGACGACTTGCCGGAGCCGGACAGACCGGTGAACACCACCAGTTTGTCGCGCGGGATTTCAAGATCGACGTTCTTCAGGTTGTGTTCGCGAGCGCCGCGAATTGTGATGGCGCGTGTAGCGGAACCGGGTTGTTGCCGCTTCGCCTTGATGACTTCATCCATGACAGGCTTTTCCGGGCGCGAAAGCCCGCCGCGTTCGGGCGCGCCGTACCGGGGGAGATCCAGGCTGGCGCCATGTGTGGCTATCTGTGGAACGTAGATAGAACGGCGGACGATTTCCAGAGGGCGTCAGCGATCATCACCGATTTCGTCGCGAGGGGAGTCCGGCCGTATCAGCATGGCTGCCAATTTTGGCAGCGGTCTCCTGCGAACGCGCACCGATACTGGCGGTGCTCAAACAAAAAGGCCGGCTCAAAAAGCCGGCCTTCCGTAGTTTCCGAGAGAGGTTCGGATCAGAGGTGATCAGTACCGCGCAATGGCCGGGCCGCCCCAGCGGTAGTTGATGCGCGCGGTGACGAGGTCCACGTCCTGACGAATGTTGTCGGTTCCGAACGTCGTACCAGGGGCACCAATGACGCCGTTGTTGATGAAGGTGTGGCTGCTGTTGCCCATGAAGATGTGATCGTATTCGAAGCCGAGCGACCAGTTCGGTGCGAAGCCGTATTCGAGGCCGACGCCGACCACGCCGCCCCAGCGCGTGTCATTGACGCTGTCGGCCGCCTGAAGGCCGGATACGTTATCGACGCTCCGATAGCGGTTGGATGTCACCGCGGCGCCGCCCTTCACGTAAAGCAGGGTCGCATCCCAGGAGTAGCCGATCTGGCCGGTAAACAGGCCAAACGCATCAAGGCGGCTGTGGTTGGTGAAGCGAGAGAAGTCGATACTAACATTGCGGCCATTCAGATCAGCCCAGTTGCCCTGGGCTTCAAGGCCGAACACCAGATTATTCGACTGCCAACGATAGCCGATCTGGCCGCCGATCGTGCCGCCGGTTGCGTCATGGCAACCACCTGCGACCGGGGCGGTTAAGTCCCAGCAACTCCTGCTCGATCCCCAGCCGCCGTTCGCGCCGACATAGAAGCCGCTCCAGTCGTAGATCGCGGCGATCATCGGAGGAGCTTTGGTATAAGGACGCGGGGCCAGATCGGCCGCGGTGGCCGGCGCGGCGCCGAGGCCAATGGCGAGAGCACCGACGACCCCGATCAGTAACTTGTTCATTGCGATTCCCCGGATTTCCGCTTTGTTTTCAACAAACTCAGGCGCGAGCGCTGCATAGGCAGTCTGAAATTCGTGAGGCACTATACCGCCCGCCGTTGCAAAATGCCGTCTCTCAAGTGCAACACTCCGGACCAAATTGATCCGTCCCGAAGCCCATTTATCTGAAACCAGCGTGGAATCTTTACTAAGCCCGATCCGCACTTTGTTCGCACTGCTGGCCTTGAGAACAAATATGGAACATTGTATATTCGACCGGTGGATAACCCGTCAATTGACCGTCTCGACGATATGACGGGAGTATAGGCTCGCGAACGAAGCCGCGAAGAGGCGATGCCGGGGGTGAACCGGCGGCGCCTGTGCGTGTTGGCAAATCGGGACCGGAGATTGGAGAACGGCGATGGCGGGTAGCGTGAACAAGGTCATTCTGATCGGCAATCTCGGCGCCGATCCCGAAATCAAGCGGACCCAGGACGGCCGGCCGATCGCTAATCTGCGGATCGCCACCTCTGAAACCTGGCGCGACAAGACCAGCGGCGAGCGCAAGGAGAAAACCGAGTGGCACCGCGTCGTGATTTTCAACGAAGGTTTGTGCAAGGTCGCCGAGCAGTATCTGAAGAAAGGTGCGAAGGTCTACATCGAGGGTCAGTTGCAGACCCGCAAATGGACCGACCAGAGCGGCGTCGAAAAATACTCCACCGAAGTCGTGCTGCAGAATTTCAATTCGACGCTGACGATGCTCGATGGCCGTAACAGCGGCGGCGGCGGCAATTTCGGATCGGATGACTCCGGCGGCGATTTCGGGGCCGGAAGCCCGTCCGGCGGTGCGCCGCGCCGTACCGTTGCGGCCGGTGCCCGCCGCAGCGATATGGACGACGACATTCCGTTCTAGAGGAGTGAATTCGACATTCGCGACCCGGGCCGCGCACCCCGGCCGCGAATGTCAAAACCCCACTGGTAACCTGCACTTGCTGGCGGTCTTTATAAAAATGGTGGCGACCCCGATAAAAATGGTGGCGATCCCGGCAGGATTCGAACCTGCAACCCGCGGAGTAGAAATCCGCTACTCTATCCAGTTGAGCTACGGGACCGTTAACGTCATCATATCACCGCAATATGAAAAATCCGCCCTCGCGCCAAGCCCGATCCGAACCATTCTGATGGATCGGGCGACGAACCGGTACGGGGCGGCCCGCTGTTTTGTCCGCAGCCTTGGGTTTGCCAAGCGAGCTTCTGAACCTAAACCGCTCTCAAATCATAAGTTTGCTGGTGTCCTTTCGAATACGAAGTTCGCTAAGGCTAAGGAAGGCGCAGCGCAGTGAGGCGAACTTCTTTGGATTCGGGACACCAGGCGGCATTTGTTCGCGCAGGGAGCTTTTCATGACCGGGATGGTTCGTACCGTAGTCCTCTGCGTGGCGCTGGCGATTGGGTTTGTTTCGGCGCAGGCGGCGGATAAGGTTTTCAAGCGCGACGATCTCGCCGACGCGGCGATCAAGCTCGAAGCCCAGATCAAGAGCGAAGCCGGCACCATCGCCAAATCGGCCCCGACGCTGCGGACCGATGCCGACGCCGCCTTCAAGCGATCCGATTTTCGCAGCGGCCTTCATATCCTCGGCCAGATCGCGACCGTCGCTCCCGACGACAGCGGCAACTGGCTGCGGCTGGCGCGGACGATTTTCCAGATCAAGCCGACCACGAGCCAGGAACAGACCTTTCTGCGGGAGCGGGCCTCCACCGCCGCCTATATCGCCTATCAGCGGGCGCGTGATCCCGGTGCCGAAGCTGATGCATTGGCGATGCTCGGGCGCGCTTTCTCGGAACGCAAGCTGTGGCGGCCGGCGCTCGATACGCTGGGTCTGTCGCTCGATCTGCGCGAGGTCGCCGACGTTCGCGAGCAGTACGAAAAGATGCGCGACGACCACGGCTTCCGGCTGCTCGATTACACCGTCGATTCGGATTCGGCCTCGCCGCGAGTCTGCTTTCAGTTCTCGGAGGACCTTGCCAAGCGGACCGACTTTTCACCGTTCGTAGCGCTAGCCGGCGCCGACCGGCCGGCGCTGTCGTCGGAAGACAAACAGCTTTGCGTCGACGGCCTCAAGCACGGCGAGCGCTACAATATCAACCTGCGCGCCGGCCTGCCGTCGACCGTCAAGGAAAGCCTGCCGAAATCCGCTGAATTCAATGTCTATGTGCGGGATCGCAAGCCGTTCGTCCGCTTCACCGGGCGTGCTTACGTGCTGCCGCGCACCGGCCAGCGCGGCATTCCGCTGGTCAGCGTGAATACCCAGGCGGTGTCGGCGCAGGTATTCCGGATCGGCGACCGCAATCTCATCAACACCGTGATCGACAGCGACTTCCAGAAGACGCTCAGCGGCTATCAATTGTCCGATATCGGTAACGAGCGCGGGGTCAAGGTCTGGTCGGGCGAGGTTACGACGGCCTCCACGCTGAACGCCGATGTGACCACCGCGCTTCCTGTGGATGAGGCGCTCGGGAACCTCCAGCCCGGCGTCTATGTGATGACGGCCGCGCCCAAGGGTCCCGGATCGGCGAACGACGAGGAGTCCGGCTCGCTGGCGACCCAGTGGTTCATCGTCTCCGATCTGGGCCTGACCGCTTATTCCGGCAATGACGGCATCCATGTCTTCGTCAATTCGCTGGCGACGACCGATGCGGTGGGCAAGGCGGAAGTCCGCCTGATCGCGCGCAACAACGAAATCCTTGCGACCAGAAAGACCGACGAGTCCGGTCATGCGCTGTTCGAGCCGGGTCTCGCGGGAGGCGAGGGCGGACTGTCGCCGGCGTTGCTGACGGTCAGCACCGATAAGGCCGATTATGCGTTCCTGAGTTTGAAGTCGAGCGCGTTCGATCTCACCGATCGTGGTGTGTCGGGTCGGGCAGTGCCTGCCGGGGCCGATGCGTTCGTTTACGCCGAGCGTGGCGTCTATCGCTCCGGGGAGACTGTCTATCTCACGGCGCTGCTGCGCGACGGGCAGGGCAATGCCGTGACCGGCGGGCCGTTGACGCTGGTGGTGGAACGGCCCGATGGGGTCGAATTCCGCCGTGCCGTCCTGGCCGATCAGGGCGCGGGCGGGCGAAGCCTGACCCTGCCGCTCAATTCGGCGGTCCCGGCCGGGACGTGGCGGGTTCGCGCGTTTACCGACCCAAAGGGGCCGTCGGTCGGCGAAACCACCTTCATGGTCGAAGACTATGTGCCGGACAGGATAGAATTCGACTTAATGACCATGGCGAAGCAGATCGATGCTCAAGCTCCGGTAGAACTTAAGGTTGACGGCCATTTCCTCTACGGTGCGCCGGCATCCGGCCTGCAACTCGAAGGCGACATGCTGGTGGCTCCTGCAGCCAGCCGTCCGGGTTATGCCGGATATCAGTTCGGGGTCGCCGACGACGAGACCACCAGCAACGAGCGCACGCCGATCGAAAACCTGCCCGAAGCCGACGCCAACGGTGTTGCCACGTTTCCGGTCAGCCTCGCGACGCCGCCGTCATCGTCCCGCCCGCAGGAAGCGCAGATCTTCGTTCGCATGGCCGAGGCTGGCGGACGCGCGGTTGAGCGGAAGCTGGTGCTCCCGGTCGCCCCCGCCGCCGCCATGATCGGCGTCAAGCCGCTATTTGCCGACAAGAACGTTGCGGAAGGCGACAAGGCCGGTTTCGACGTTGCCTTCGTCGCCCCTGACGGTACCTCGCTTGCGCGCGAGGGCCTGCGCTACGAACTGCTCAAGCTCGAGAGCCGCTATCAGTGGTATCGCCAGAATTCGTACTGGGAATACGAGCCGGTGAAGTCGACCAAACGGGTTGCCGACGGCGATCTCACGATTGCCGCCAACAAGCCGGCGCGGATCGAACTCTCTCCCCAGCCGGGACGCTACCGGCTCGATGTCAAATCGTCCGATCCCAACGGTCCGCTGACCTCGGTGCAGTTCGACGTCGGCTGGTATTCCGACGGCAGCGCCGATACGCCCGACCTGCTGGAAACCTCGATCGACAAACAGGATTACCTGTCCGGCGACACCATGATCGTTTCGGTCAATGCCCGAGCCGCCGGCAAACTCACGATCAACGTGCTCGGCGACCGGCTGCTGACGACGCAGACCACCGAGGTCAAGGAGGGCACGTCGCAGGTCAAAATCCAGGTCGGAAAGGATTGGGGCACCGGCGCCTATGTGGTGGCGACGCTGCGTCGGCCGCTCGACGTTGCCGCCCAGCGTATGCCCGGCCGCGCAATCGGCATCAAATGGTTCGGCATCGACAAGACGGCGCGTACGCTGTCGGTCAACCTGTCGCCGCCGACATTGGTGCGGCCGTCGACGACGTTGAAGCTGCCTGTGAAGATCGGCGGTCTAAGCCCCGGCGAAGACGCCAAGATCGTCGTTGCCGCCGTCGATGTCGGCATTCTCAACCTCACCAATTACAAACCACCCGCACCCGACGACTACTATCTCGGCCAGCGCCGCATGACCTCGGAAATCCGTGATCTTTACGGGCAACTGATCGATGGCATGCAGGGCACGCGCGGCCAACTCAGGACCGGCGGCGATTCGGCAGGAGCGGAGTTGCAGGGCAGCCCGCCGACGCAGAAGCCGCTCGCGCTCTATTCCGGCATCGTCACGGTGGCCGCGGACGGCACGGCCGAGATCAGCTTTGACATTCCGGAATTCGCCGGCACCGCACGGGTGATGGCGGTTGCCTGGAGCGCAACCAAGCTTGGCCGCGCGACGGTCGATGTCACCGTGCGCGATCCGGTGGTGCTGACGGCGACCCTGCCGCGCTTCCTGCTGACCGGCGACCAGGGCACCATGAGCTTCGATCTCGACAACGTCGAGGGTGCGCCCGGCGACTACACCGTCAACGTCAAGGCCTCGGGGCCGGTGACGGTGGCGGGCAATCCCGCGACCACGATCACGCTCGCGGCCAAGCAGCGCAGCTCGATGGCGCTGACGCTCAATGCTGGCGGCGCCGCCGGCGCCGCGCAATTCGACGTCGATATCAAGGGGCCGAACGGTCTGACGCTGGCGCGGCACTATGATCTCGACGTCAAGCCCGCGACCCAGATACTGGCCCGACGCTCGGTCCGCACGCTGGCAAAAGGCGAGAGCCTGACGCTGACCTCGGACATGTTCTCCGACCTCGTGGCGGGAACGGGCGGGGTGTCGATGTCGGTCGGCCTGTCGTCCGCGCTGGATGCGGCGACCGTCCTGAAGGCACTCGACCGTTATCCCTTCGGCTGTTCCGAGCAGATCACCAGCCGGGCGATGCCGCTACTCTATGTCAACGATCTCGCGGCCGGAGCACACCTCGCGATGGATACCGGCATCGATGAGCGCATCAAAAGCTCGATCGACCGTCTGCTGGCCCGGCAAGGCTCGAACGGCTCGTTCGGCATGTGGTCATCCGGCGGCGACGACGCGTGGCTCGACACCTATGTCACCGACTTCCTGACCCGCGCCCGCGAGAAGGGATTTGCGGTACCAGAAACCCTGTTCAAGAGCGCGCTCGATCGCATCCGCAACTCGGTTGTGAATGCCTCCGAACCAGAGAAGGATGGCGGCCGCGAACTGGCTTACGGGCTTTATGTTCTCGCCAGGAACGGTGCCGCTCCGATCGGGGATCTGCGCTATCTGGCCGATACCAAGCTGAACAATCTGGCCACCCCGATCGCCAAGGCGCAACTGGCCGCGGCGCTAGCGCTGGTCGGCGACCGGGCGCGTGCAGAACGCGTGTATGCGGCGGCGGCTGAAAGTCTGGCGCCGAAACCGGTCGTCGAATTCGGCCGGACGGACTACGGCTCGGCCCTGCGCGATGCCGCGGCGCTGGTGTCGCTGGCGAGCGAGGGCAACGCGCCGCGAGCGACGGTGACGCAGGCGGTGCAGCGGGTCGAGGCGGCGCGGGGACTGACGCCCTTTACCTCGACGCAGGAGAACGCGTGGCTGGTTTTGGCGGCGAGGGCGCTTGCGAAAGAATCCATGTCGCTCGATGTCGATGGCACACCGGTCAAAACCGCGCTCTATCGCAGCTACAAGGCAGCCGAGATGGCTGACAAGCCGATCAAGATCGCCAATACCGGCGATGCGCCGGTGCAGGCGGTGATTTCCGTGGCCGGCGCGCCGATGACCCCGGAGCCGGCTGTCTCGAACGGTTTCGAGATCGAACGAAACTATTTCACGCTCGACGGGACGCCGGCGGATCCGACACAGGCCAGGCAGAACGACAGGTTGGCCGTCGTTCTCAGGATCACCGAGGCCAAGCCGGAATACGGTCACATCATGGTGGCCGACTATCTTCCGGCAGGTTTCGAAATCGACAATCCGCACCTGGTCTCGTCCGGCGACGCCGGCACCCTCGACTGGATCGAGGAGGGCCAGCAGCCGGTCAATACGGAATTCCGCGACGATCGGTTCACTGCGGCCTTCGATCGCGCCGGTAACGACAAGGCGGTGTTCACCGTCGCCTATGTCGTGCGGGCGGTTTCGCCGGGCAAGTATGTTTTGCCGCAAGCCTATGTCGAGGACATGTACAATCCCTCGCGCTACGGCCGCACCGGCACCGGTCGCGTCGAGGTGCGTCCCGCGAAATGACCGCATCCGACACCACGGCACCGACGATACAACCGCGCCGCTGGCGGCGGGTGAAGCTGGCAGCGGCGGTCGTCGCGGTCATAACCGTCGTAACCGCCGGCGCGATTGCGAGCTGGATCGTTTCGCTCGGGCCGCTCCCGCTGGCGAAGGCGCGCGAGGTCTCGACGACGGTGCTCGACCGCAACGGTAAATTGCTCCGTGCTTTCGCCATGGCCGACGGCAGGTGGCGATTGCCGGTCGATGCCAGGACCGATGTCGATCCGGGATATCTCAACCTGCTGCTGGGCTATGAGGACCAGCGTTTCTATTCGCACACGGGCGTCGATCCGCTCGCGCTCGGCCGCGCCGCGTTGCAACTCCTGACGCGCGGTCACATCGTCTCGGGCGGATCGACCATCACCATGCAGCTCGCCCGGCTGATCGAGCCGCGCCGCCGGCGCTCGATCTACGCCAAGCTGCATCAGGTGGTGCGCGCGTTCCAGCTCGAGCACGAACTCTCCAAGGATGAAATCCTCAACCTGTATCTGGCGCTTGCGCCGTTCGGCGGCAATCTCGAAGGCATTCGCGCGGCGTCCATTGCCTATTTCGGCAAGGAGCCGAAGCGGCTGTCGCTGGCGGAGTCGGCGCTGCTCGTGGCCTTGCCGCAATCGCCGGAAAGGCGCCGTCTCGACCGGCACCCGACGGCTGCGCGCGCAGCCCGCGACCGCGTGCTCGAACGCATGGTCGAGGAATCGCGTATCTCGGCGGAAGATGCCGCGCAGGCCAAGGCTGTGCCGGTCATGCGCATGCGCAAACCATTTCCGATGCTGGCGCCGCATTCGGCGGATAGGGCTCTGGCGACGGTCAGGGATTCGAGTGTCATTCGACTCACGCTTGAGTCCGGATTGCAGCGAACGCTCGAAGCGCTGGCGCGCGACCGTGCGGGGGCGCTCGGGCCGGACATTTCGATCGGCATCATCGCGGTCGACAACGCCACCGGCGATGTGCTGGCCCATGTCGGGTCCGCAGATTATTTCAACGAGCGACGCGCCGGGCAGGTGGACATGACCCGGGCCGTGCGCTCGCCGGGATCGACGCTGAAGCCGTTTATCTACGGACTGGCGTTCGAAGACGGCTTCGTTCACCCGGACAGCCTGATCGACGATCGCCCGGTCCGGTTCGGCAGTTACGCGCCGGAAAACTTCGACATGACGTTCCAGGGCACGGTGGCGGTGCGCCGCGCCCTGCAATTGTCGCTCAATGTTCCGGCGATCGAACTGCTCGACCGCGTCGGCGCCAGTCGGTTGTCGTCGCGGCTGAAACAGGCGGGCGCCGATCTCGTGCTTCCGAAGGACGAAGCCCCGGGTCTGGCGATGGGACTCGGCGGCGTCGGAGTGACCCTGCATGATCTGGTGCAGGCCTATTCCGGCATCCCCAGGCTGGGCAGCGTGATGCCCTTGCGTGAAATCGAGCGCGGCGGCGGCAGCGTTCGGGAGCCTTTGCGACTGCTGGATCCGGTCGCGGCATGGCAGGTCGGCAATGTTCTTTTGGGGACACCACCGCCGGAAAACGCGGTCCGGAACCGGATCGCTTTCAAGACCGGCACCAGCTACGGCTATCGCGATGCGTGGTCCGTCGGCTTCGACGGCCGCGTGACGATCGGCGTCTGGGTCGGGCGCCCGGACGGCGCGCCGGTGCCGGGTCTGGTCGGGCGTGTGGCAGCCGCGCCGGTTTTGTTCGATGCTTTCGCCCGTACCGGCAAGTTGCTGGCGCCGCTGCCAAAAGCTCCGCGTGGAACCCTGATCGCCAGCAATGCAAAACTCCCGCTTCCCTTGCGGCGGTTTCGTCCCGCGGGCGAACTCATCCGGGTCGGCAATAAGCACACGCTCCATATCCAGTTTCCACTGAACGGTTCGCGGATCGATGCCGGAGGAGGGGGCGGGATAAAGCTCTCCGCGCTACCGGTGAAAGTGGCGGGCGGCGTTTTGCCGATGACGATGCTGGTCAATGGGGTTGCGGTCGGGGAGATCGACGGCCGCCGCCAGCGGATCATCGATCCCCCCGGGCCGGGATTCGTTCGGCTGACCGTGATGGACGCGGCTGGCAGCGCGGACACAGTTACCGTCAGAATTCAATAGTGACCAGCTAAGCGGTTGTCCCTGTGTTGGCTTCAGCGTATGCGGAACCCATGGCCGAGACCCTTCCCCGTCCCCGATTTGGACAATCGCGCGAGCCGAAGAACCCGGTGAATCCCGGGCGAGGCCTTGCCAACGTGATCGATTTTGTTGCTTCCAGCCACATCAGGTCGGCGTTATTTCTGGCGATCGTCGGCCTGCTGTTCTTTCTGCCCGGCTTTTTCAATATCCCGCCGATCGACCGCGACGAGCCTCGTTTCGCGCAGGCGACCAAGCAGATGGTCGAGACCGGCGATTTCGTCGACATCCGCTTTCAGAACGAGGTGCGTTACAAGAAGCCGGTCGGCATTTACTGGTTGCAGGCAGCCGCCGTGGAAACGGCGTCGTCGCTCGGACTCCCGCGGGCGCAAATCCGCATCTGGCTGTATCGCGTACCCTCCCTGATCGGTGCGATCGGCGCGGTGCTCCTGACCTACTGGGCGGCGCTCGCTCTCGTGACGCGGCGCGGCGCTGTTCTGGCCGGGCTGATCATGTGCAGTTCGGTATTACTCGGGGTGGAAGCGCGGCTCGCAAAGACCGACGCCATGCTGCTGCTGACCGTTGTCGCGGCGATGGGTCCGCTCGCGCGGATCTATCTGTCGTCGCAGCGACGCGAGAACCTGGAGCATCCCTCGTGGATACATCCGGCCATCTTCTGGACGGCGCTCGCCGGTGGAATTTTGCTCAAGGGTCCGCTGATCCTGATGTTCGTTGGATTGACGATCGGGACCGTCGTTATTCTCGATCGCTCTGCATCGTGGCTAAAGGGTCTGCGGCCCGTCTGGGGGCTGATGTGGATGCTGGTCCTCGTCATGCCGTGGTTCGTTGCGATTTTCCTCCGCGCCGGAGATACGTTTTTCGCGGACTCGATCGGCGGCGACATGCTGAGCAAGCTTGCGGCTCAGGAATCACATGGAGCACCGCCCGGAACTTACTTCCTGCTGTTCTGGATCACGTTCTGGCCCGGCGCGCCGCTGGCAGGGCTGGCGGCGCCTGCGGTCTGGCGCGCACGCCGGGAGCCGGGGGTACGGTTTCTGCTCGCGTGGCTGGTTCCGTCTTGGATCGTGTTCGAACTGGTATTGACCAAACTGCCGCACTATGTGCTGCCGCTGTGTCCGGCGATCGCGATCCTGTCGGTTTACGCGCTGGAGCGCGGCGTGCTGTCCCGATCGTGGCTCACGAAGGGCACGGCATGGTGGTTTGCCATTCCCGCGATCACCCTGGTGCTCGCGATCATCGCGACCATTACCCTCACGCGCCAGCCGGTGTTTCTGGCATGGCCGTTTGCCGCCGCGGCCCTGATCTCCGGACTGTTCGCGTGGTGGCTCTATGACGACCGTAATGCGGAACGTTCCTTGCTGAATGCGGTCATGGCGGCACTGTTCCTGAGTGTTTCCGTCTACGGGATCATTGTCGCGGCGCTGACGCCGCTGTTCCCGAGTCCGGAAGTCGCGCGCGCGCTGCGAAACGTGGTGTGTGTCGGGCCAAAGGTCGCTGCGGCGGGCTACCACGAGCCAAGTCTGGTCTTTATGACGGGGACATCGACGCTGCTGACGGACGGTCCCGGCGCCGCCGATTTCCTCGGCCACGGAAGCTGCCGGTTCGCGCTCGTCGAATCGCGCTCCGAGCGGGCCTTCGCGCAGCGCGCCGAAGCCATCGGACTACGCTACAACGTCGCCACGCGGATTGACGGCTATAACTTCTCGCAGGGCAAAACAATTTCGATCGCCATCTTCCGCTCGGAGGGAACGCGTTAGGATATCCGGGCGGTTAGCACGATGTAGCGATAAGCCGCCGGTGCCCTAGAGCGTTTTCGAGCGAAGTGGATACCGGTTCGCGTGAAGAAAACGCGTCAACTCAAAATTATAGAGCCTCGCTTCTGATTCCATCAGAAGCGAAAAGGCTCTAGCCGTTCGCCGGGCAATCGTTCCTGCGATTGGCGAGGCCATCACCTTCTCCGCGCGTCGAAGCAAACCATTTTCAAAAGGGTTGCCCACGGCGCGTTCGCGCCATAAGAAACGGACGCGGCCAGACCAGTTTGGCGCGGGTTCTGACCAGCAGCAGACCAACCGGACGATGAACGACGATATGTCCACCAGCACGACCGCGCCGACGGTTTCCATTGTTGTGCCCGTGCGCAACGAGGCGGACAATGTCGCGCCCCTCGTTGACGAGATCGCTGCGGCGCTCGACGGTCGATGGGCTTACGAGATCGTCTACATCAACGATGGCTCCACCGATGCGACCGCCGAGCGATTGGCGGAGATTATGACCAAGCGCGGAAACCTGCGTCAGATCCGCCACGAAAAGTCATCCGGACAATCGGCGGCGGTCCGGACCGGGGTGCGCGCGGCGCGCGGCAAGATCGTTGCGACGCTGGACGGCGACGGCCAGAACAATCCGGCGTTTCTGCCGGAGTTGATAACGGCGATCGAGAACGGCGGCGATCGTATCGGTCTCGCCGCCGGCCAACGCGTCGGCCGCAAGGATACCGGATTCAAGAAACTCCAGTCGCGGATCGCCAACAAGGTGCGAAGCCGGGTGCTGAGCGACGGCACCCGCGACACCGGCTGCGGACTGAAAGCCTTTCGGCGAGAGGTATTCCTGTCCCTGCCTTATTTCGACGGCCTGCACCGGTTTCTTCCGGCGCTGGTGCGGCGGGAAGGCCATGACATCGCCTATGTGGACGTGACCGACCGGCCGCGACGCTCCGGCGTATCGAACTACGGTTTTTTCGATCGGCTGTGGATCGGAATCATGGACCTCGCCGGGGTGTGGTGGCTCATCCGTCGGAAGAAATCGACGCCGGTTGCAACCGAGGTATTGCGTCATGACTGATATCATCGGGATGCTGACGAACTATCTCTATGACGTGTTCGTCACCCAGTTCGACGGCTGGGTCGTTCTCGGTTTTGTCGCGCAGGGATTCTTTACCATGCGGTTCGTCGTGCAATGGATTGCATCCGAACGCGCGCGGAAAAGCGTGGTCCCGGTTGCGTTCTGGTTCTTCTCGATCGGAGGCGGCACTCTTCTCTTGGCTTACGCCCTGTACCGGCGAGACCCGGTGTTCATTGCGGGCCAGGCTCTCGGACTTGTCGTCTATTTCCGGAACGTCTACTTCATCATGCTCAACGGACGCCAATCATCGACCTGAGCGCACGTTCGATCAGAGCGTGGACGGATGCGCTGGCGTGGAAATCCCCAGCAAGTCGGCTTCGCTCTGCCGCAAAGGCGGAAGCTCGCCTGCCGCATCAAGAACCGGATAGGCGACCGAGCAAATGTGCGAATGTATCCGCCGCAGATCGCGCAGGACGTCGAGATGCAGCGACGTCGTCTCGATCGTTTCGAGGCGCCCCTCGCGCAGCCGGTCAAGGTGCAGTTCGGTTGCCGCGAGTTCGAAGTTGCGCAAGGCGACTTTCTCCGCGATAAGCCAGCGCGCCTCGTCAACATTGCCGGACATGAAGATGCCGAAGGCGATACGAAGCGAATCCATTATCCGCTTGTGAAATGCAGAAAGCTCGCTGGCGCCTTCGGGCGAGAACTGAAAGCGGTGCTTGATTTTCTTGGTGGCCAGCTCGCTCAGATTCTTGTCGATGATGTCGCCGATATGTTCGAGGTTGATGGCGAATGCGATGATTTCCATCGAGCGATGCCCCTCGCGTTCGTCGAGGCTGCCGCGGGTCAGTTTGGTCACGTAGAGCTTGATGGCTTCATCGAGCCCGTCGACGCCGTCGTCCATCCGCGAAACCTGATCGACCAGCGATTTGTCGTTGGCCATCATCGCATCCATCACCTTGCGCAGCATGGCTTCCACGAGGTCGCCCATGCGCAGCGTTTCGCGCGCCGCGTCGGCGAGCGCGAGCGACGGCGTTTCCAGCGCGCTCTCGTCGAGATAGCGGGGTCGCGACGGATCGGACTCGGGCACCCTTTCGGGAAGAATCCGCTCCAGCATGCGTGCCATACCGTCGAGCAGGCCGATAAAAAGGATTGCGGTCATAACATTGAACGCAATGTGAAACGTCGCGGTCGCCGTGGCGAGGTTCGGCTGCCATGCCAGCATGAAATCCACGATCGGTTGCAGAAATGGTGCGACCAGCAACACTCCTATGAGCCGGTTGAGCATGTTGCCGAGCGGCAGCCGATAGCTCGCGGGATTGTCGCGCCGGCCGCCTTCGACGATCGGGTTGACGGCGCTGCCGATATTGGCGCCGAGCACCAGCGCGAAGGCCGCATATGGCGAAACGAATTGGGAGTAGGCGAGCGACATGATGAGGAGAACGGTCGCGACGCTGGAATGGACGGCCCATGTCGCGGCGGCGCCGATGAGGATACACAGGATCGGGTCGCCGGTGATGGCGTTCAGAAAAACCCGCACGCCCGGCGCGTTTTCAGCCGGCGCAAGCGTCGTGAGCAAAATGTGGAGCGCCAGCAGCATCAAACCAAGGCCGATAAAGACGCGGCCGACATCCTTGATGCGCGAGCGGGCGCCGCTGCGGAACGCCACCAATCCGATCACGAAGAAGATCGGCGCGACGGCGGAGATATTGAACGACAGCACCTCAACGATCAGCGTGGTTCCGACGTTCGCGCCAAGCATGATCGCGAGCGCCGGAACAAGGCTTACGAGGCCTTCCGCCGCGAACGAGCTGGTAATCAGGCCGGTGGCGGTGCTGCTCTGGAGCAGGGCGGTGAGACCGAGGCCGGCGCCGAACGCTGCAAAACGATTGCGAAGCGCTTTGCCCAAAAACCAGCGGAGGTCCGGACCGAAGGCGCGCAGGATTCCGCTCCGGACCATATGAAGGCCCCAGAGCAAAAGCGCGATACCACCCATCAGATCGAGAAGAGCGAGGCTTCCCATGAGTTTCCCGTCAACGAATTGGAGTCGAAGGGTGAGGCTATCGGCAAACGGCGGCGGATCAATCGCTTTGTTCGTTTGTTTCGCCGCTGGCCGATCAAACGAGCGGATGAGAAGCGGCCGCGCGCAGATCAGAAAGGCTCACCGCCGAGCGTTGACGGCTTCAAACCCGCGGTCGAGATCGGCCTTGAGATCATCCACGCTCTCCAGCCCGATGTGGAGCCGCAGCGTCGGGCCGCCCGGCGCCCAGGTTGTGGCAGTCCGGTAGGTCGCACAATCGAAGGGAATGACGAGACTCTCAAAGCCGCCCCACGAGTAACCCATGCCGAATAGCTTCACCGTATCGAGCAGCGCATCGACGGCCTGTTGTGGCGCGGGCTTGAGGACGATGCTGAACAACCCCGACGCGCCGGTGAAGTCGCGCTTCCAGATCGCGTGGCCGGGATCGTCCGGGAGCGCCGGATGCAAGACCCTCGCGACTTCCGGCCGTCTCGCGAGCCACTGCGCCATGTCGATCGCGGCTTGCTGGTGGTGCGCGAGCCTGACTGCGAGTGTCCGCAGTCCTCGCAATGCCAGAAACACATCGTCAGGTCCCGCGCAGACGCCGAGCAGCCTGATGGTCTCGGCGACGGCCGGCCACGCGTTGGCGTTGGCGGATATGGTTCCGAACATGATGTCGGAATGTCCGCCGATGTATTTGGTCGCCGCCTGAATGCTGATGTCCACGCCCTGTTCGAGTGCGCGGCGGAACAGGGGAGTGGCCCACGTATTGTCGTCGACCACGAGCGCGCCTCGCGCGTGCGCGACGGCGGCGATCGCCGGAACGTCGGGCATCTCCAGGGACTGAGAACCCGGAGCCTCGGCCATGACCGCGCGGGTGTTGGGCCGAAACAGCGCGGCGATACCCGAACCGACCAGCGGATCGAAATAGGTGGTCTCGACTCCGTAGCGGGCCAGCAGCCCGTCGCAGAAATTCCGCGTGGGGCGATAGACGTTATCGCAGACAAGGAGGTGATCGCCGGCCTTCAGCACCGACAGCAGCGCGGTGGAGATCGCAGACACCCCCGATGGAACGAGCCCGACGCCCGCGCACTGCGGGCCTTCCAGCGCCGTCAACGCATCCTGCAAGGCGCGGGTGGTGGGAGTGCCGTGCCGTCCGTAATGGAATTCTCCGCGATGGGCGTGAAGGTCACCCGCGGTCGGGTAGAGCACGGTCGAGCCGCGAACGACGGGCGGATTGACAAACCCCTTTTGGGCCTCGGTATCTCGACCCGAAACGACCAGTCTGGTTTCCGCTCGAAGCGAATCCGTCGGTCCGCCGTCCTTTGAGAGGGTCATTATGTTCGCCGCTGCAAAAGGAGGCATTTTGCCGCTGACGCGCTGCCTCGAAATTTGCCGGATCTTAAGTTCCGGAGTGATTTCACTAGTAACAGGAAGGGGAAGACCCTCGTCAACCCCTTGACCCTGCCCGCCAGTCGTTCTGTGATGAAACCCGACTCTCTGCTTACCGCATGTTGAGAGGCCCGCTGCGAGTTTCGATCTGTTCTCAACCTCGGTGATCGACAAAGTCCGTCTTTGGCCGGATTCTGGAGGAGGAAAACAAATCGATCGACCGGACTCAACCGAGCGTCCGAACGGCAACGAACTGACAATCCATTGACGTCCCTGAAAGGCATTGCCATGAAATGCGTACTTGCTGTCATCTTCGCTATCGCCGCCGGTCTTCCGTTGCAATCGGCCTCCGCACAGGAGTCCGCGAAGGTGAAGACCACGCTCGAAGCAGTCAAGACGCGAGGCATGCTGTCCTGTGGCGTGAGCCAGGGGTTGCCGGGGTTCTCGGCGCCTGACGACAAAGGCAACTGGACCGGCCTCGATGTCGACGTCTGTCGCGCAATCGCGGCAGTGGTGTTCAACGATCCGACCAAGGTCAAATTCGTTCCGCTGTCTGCCAAAGACCGGTTTATCGCCTTGCAATCCGGCGAAATCGATGTGCTGTCGCGCAACACGACATGGACGCTCTCGCGCGACACGTCGCTGGGCGCAAATTTCACCGGCGTGACCTATTACGACGGACAGGGTTTTCTGGTCAGGAAATCGCTCAAGGTCAATTCGGCGCTGGAATTGAACAGCGCGTCCGTCTGCGTCCAGACCGGCACCACGACCGAACAGAATCTTGCCGACTATTTCAAGAGCAACAAGATGAAGTATGAGGTCATCGCGTTCAGCACGGCCGACGAAACCATCAAGGCCTACGAATCAGGCCGGTGCGATGTGTTTACGTCCGATATTTCGCAGCTCTATGCGGAGCGGCTGAAGCTCTCCAATCCCGCCGATCACGCGGTGTTGCCGGAGGTGATCTCGAAGGAGCCGCTCGGGCCGATGGTGCGTCATGGCGACGATCAGTGGTTTGATCTCGTGAAGTGGACGCTGTTTGCGATGATCGACGCGGAAGAACTCGGCATCACCCAGAAGAATGTCGACGAGATGGCCAAATCGAACAACCCGGAACTGAAACGCGTCTTTGGGACCGACGGCAATTTTGGTGAACAGCTTGGCGTGACCAAGGATTGGGTGTCGCGCATCGTCAAAGCCGTCGGCAATTACGGTGAGTCGTTTGATCGGAACGTCGGCGCCGGCTCGAAGCTCGGGATTGCGCGAGGGCTCAACAGGCTCTGGAACCAGGGCGGCATTCAGTACGCGCCGCCGATCCGTTAGCGCCAACGCCAGAAAACAACGATGGCCGCCGAGCCTCGAAAACCGCCGCTTCAGTTGTTCTTAAAGCTACGGCGCGCGCTTGGCGGCAGGGCAGGTTGGGACGGACTCGCGCTCCAGGTGCTGTTCGTCGCTGCGCTGGCATGGATCGGTTATGAGATCGTGGCCAACGCTCGGGGAAACCTGGAGACGCAGCATGTCGCGTCCGGCTTTGATTTCATGTCGCGCACGGCCGGCTTTGGCGTCAGCCAGAGCCTGATTCCATATTCCGAGACCGACACCTACACGCGCGTATTTCTGGTCGGCCTTCTCAACACGTTGCTGGTGGCCGTGGTCGGCATCTTCTTCGCGACGATCATCGGCTTTATCGTGGCGCTTGGTCGGCTGTCACCGAACTGGCTGATATCGCGCATTTCCGGCGGCTATGTCGAGCTGGTTCGAAACCTGCCGCTGCTGTTTCAAATTCTGTTCTGGTATCTTGCTGTGCTGGGGGCGCTGCCGAGTCCAAGGCAAAGCGTTTCAATCTTCGACAGCTTCTTTCTCAACAATCGCGGTCTCGTGATTCCGAAGCCGATCGGGCACGAGGGGCTTGTCGCCCTTATGATCGCGATTGTGGCTGCCATCGTCGGCTGTCTGCTTTTGCGCAGCTATTCGCGCCGCGCGCTGTTCCAAAGCGGACGAGTGGTAATCGTCTGGCCCTACGTTTCTACGCTTCTGGTCGGCGTTCCGCTGGCCGTAATGATGATTTTCGGCGCTCCCTTCACGTTCGAGATGCCTGTCCTGAAAGGATTCAATTTCTCCGGCGGAGCGCGCGTGACCCCGGAATTCGTTGCGCTCGCCATCGCGCTTTCGACATATACGGCCGCTTTCATCGCGGAAGTCGTGCGCGCCGGAATCCTCTCGGTTCACAAAGGGCAGATGGAGGCGGGGGCATCGCTCGGGCTCTCGCGCGGATCGACGCTGCGATTGATCGTGGTGCCGCAGGCGATGCGGGTCATTCTGCCGCCGTTGACCAATCAGTATCTCAACCTCACCAAGAATTCGTCACTGGCTGTCGCCATCGGATATCCGGACCTGTTTTCGGTTTTTGCCGGAACGACGTTGAGCCAGACCGGACAGGCCATCGAAATCATCGCGATCACGATGGGCGTTTATCTGCTGATTTCGCTGGTGACCAGCACGATCATGAGCTTCTACGGCTGGCGTCTTGCGCGGAGCATCGGCGCATGACCGATCAGCCCACACTGTCGTTCGTTCGCGCCGATCTTGTTCCGGAGCGGCCCGCGCCGATCAAAACCATCGGCTTTGTGGGCTTTCTGCGGACCCGTCTGTTCAATACCCCGACCAATGCACTGCTGACCATCGTGGGTGCGTTGCTGCTCTGGTTCATCATTGTCCCCACGATCCGGTTTCTTCTCGTGGACGCAGTCTGGGAAGGCAAGGATCGAACATCGTGTCTGGCTGCGGATGCGGGACAGTCGATCGGGGCATGTTGGCCGTTTGTCCAGGCGAAAATCACGCAGTTCATCTACGGCTTTTATCCCGAGCCCGAACGCTGGCGGGTGAATCTGACATTTCTGCTGGCGGCTGTTTTGCTGCTGCCGCTTCTGATTCCGCGATTGCCTGCCAAAAGTCTCAACGCGGGCGTGTTCTTTGTCGCCTTTCCCGTCGTGGCATTTTTTCTGCTGCATGGCGGGGGCATCAATGGGTTCGGCGTAAGTTGGACCGTCGGCATTCTGTCGAGCTTTGCAGACGGCGTAGGCAATGCCGGGCGGCAGCTCGCCGCCTCTGGAGAGGCAAGCGGAATCGGTTCGACCCTGTGGCTGCTGGGAAATGCCGTTGCATGGATCGGCGATGCGTTGAACTCGCTGGCGTGGCCCCTGATCTGGCTGCGCGACCGGATCCAAAACTCCGGTCAACCGGTCTGGTACGATTTGGCGTGTACCGCTGCGATCGTTTCGCTGCTGCTCTTTCTTCTGAGCGGCGCCTTCCGCACGGGCTGGCGCGCGCTGCTCACCAGCCTGACGACGTTCGTCGGTATTGGTCTGGTGATTGCGGTGATGCACCTCGATCGCGGCGGCCTGCCGATCGTCAATACCCGGCTCTGGGGCGGTCTGCTGGTGACGCTGGTGGTGTCGGTTACCGGCATCGTAGCTTCGATACCGATCGGAATCGCGCTGGCACTTGGACGACGCTCCACCATTCCGCTGATCCGGATTTTCTCGATCGCCTTCATCGAGTTCTGGCGCGGCATTCCACTGATCACCGTGCTGTTTTTCGCGACTTACATGCTGCCGCTTTTCCTCCCCGGAAACTTCACCGTCGATGGTCTGGTCCGGGTTTTGATCGGCGTCGCGCTGTTCGCCGGCGCCTATAATGCCGAGGTTATTCGCGGCGGTCTGGCTGCGATCCCGCGCGGACAGGCGGAGGCCGCCCATGCGCTTGGCTTGTCGTACTGGAAGACGACAGGACTGATCGTGATGCCGCAGGCGTTGCGGCATGTCATCCCCGGACTGGTCAACAGCTTTATCGCGTTGTTCAAGGATACCTCGCTGGTCTCGATCGTCGCGCTGTTCGATCTGCTCGGGAGCTTGCGGGCCTCGTTCGCAGATCCAACGTGGGCGACGCCGACCACCCTGTTCACAGGGTTTGCCTTCGCCGGAATTATCTATTTCGTGTTCTGCTTCGGCATGTCCCGATATTCACTGTTCGTCGAACACCGGCTGAACGCACACCGGCGAAGCTGAGCTTGGGATTAGCCATGACAGACGCAAACGCCATCGTTTCCATCGCCGGCCTCAACAAATGGTACGGCAGCTTCCACGTGCTGCGGGACATCGATCTCGATGTGGCCCGCGGTGAGCGCGTCGTCATCTGCGGACCTTCAGGCTCGGGAAAATCGACGCTAATCCGCTGCATCAACGCGCTCGAGGAATTTCAGGAAGGCCGGATCGTCGTCGATGGGATCGAACTTGGTCCCAATCTGCGGCGCGTCGAGGAGGTTCGACGCGAGGTCGGAATGGTTTTCCAGAGCTTCAATCTGTTTCCGCACCTGACGGTGCTCGAAAACTGCACGCTTGCTCCGATCTGGGTCCGCAATATCCCGAAGAAGGATGCCGAGGCGGCGGCGATGAAGTTTCTCGAGCGTGTCAAGATTCCCCATCAGGCCAACAAGTATCCCGGCCAGATGTCCGGAGGTCAGCAGCAGCGCGTGGCGATTGCGCGCGCGCTCACGATGAATCCGAAGGTCATGCTGTTCGACGAGCCGACATCGTCGCTCGATCCCGAGATGGTCAAGGAAGTGCTCGACACCATGGTCGATCTCGCCAAGGAAGGCATGACCATGCTTGTGGTCACGCACGAAATGGGATTCGCCAGGGAAGTGGCCAACCGCGTCGTGTTCATGGATGAGGGACAGATCATCGAATCCAATACGCCGGCTAACTTTTTCGCCAATCCGCAACATCCGCGAACCCAGCTCTTCCTCAGCCAGATCCTGCGCTGAGACTGGTACGACGCCCTAAACTTGCGCGAGGGGGACCTTCACCGTGCTCCGCCGCTCCAGCCATTGCGGCACGGGAAGATTTTTGGAACGCATGAAGTCCGGATTGAACAGCTTCGACTGATAGCGGTTGCCGGAGTCGCACAGGATCGTCACTACGGTGTGGCCGGGTCCCAACTTGCGTGCGAGTCGAACCGCGCCGGCGACGTTGATGCCGGTGGAGCCGCCAAGGCAAAGCCCCTCGTGTTCAAGCAAATCGTAGATCACCGGCACGGCTTCCTCGTCGGGAATGAGATAGGCCTCGTCGACCCTGGCGTTGGCGATCACCGGCGTCACCCGTCCAAGGCCGATTCCCTCGGTGATCGAACCTCCCGGGGTCGCCTTGGCCACGCCGTTCTTGAACAGCTCATACATGGCCGCCCCGCACGGGTCCGCAACGCCGATGACGATGTCCTTCTTTTTCTCCCGCAGGAAAGCGCCGGTCCCGGCCAGCGTGCCGCCGGTTCCGATCGAACAGATGAAGCCATCGACCTTGCCGCCGGTTTGCTCCCAGATTTCGGGGCCCGTCGAAACGTAGTGAGCCTTGGGATTGTCGAGGTTGTTCCACTGATCGGCAAACAGGACGCCGTTCGGTTCGGACTTGCGCAATTCGTCCGCGAGCCGTTTTGCGATGTGCTGATAATTGTTCGGATTGCTGAAGGGGAGCGCCGGGACCTCGACCAGCTCGGCTCCGCACAGCCGCAGCATGTCCTTCTTTTCCTGGCTCTGCGTTTCCGGGATGACGATCATCGTGCGGTAGCCGCGCGCGCTGGCAACGACAGCGAGGCCGATGCCGGTATTGCCGGCCGTGCCTTCGACCACGAGGCCGCCGGGCTTGAGATCGCCCCGCTTTTCGGCTTCAAGGATCATCTGTTTGCCGGCGCGATCCTTGACCGACTGACCCGGATTCATGAACTCGGCCTTGCCGAGAATGGTGCATCCCGTCGCTTCGGATGCGTGCTTCAACTTGATAAGCGGTGTGTTGCCGATCGCTTCGACGACGTCGTTGTTGATTCTCATGAGGTGCAGATCTTGTCGGCCATTGGAGGAATTGAGGATAACCCTAGTTGAGAGGCGAGGGAGGTACAAGGGTGCGAGGACGGCCGATCACCCGACCGGTTTGAGTTGCGTTGCTGTTCGTATTGCGTTGCTATTCGTATTTTGCGAAGAACTTCCGCACATAGGCGTTTCCTGATCGGTCGGCTCCGCAACAGGCGAAATGATCCGCCTGGTCAGGCTTCGAGTCGCGCAAGGAGAGCTTTCGATCCGAGAATCCTCGGCGGCGTGTCGCCCGCGCCACTGCGCTGCATGAAATCTTGGTAAGATTGCCGGGACCGCTCGCGACCTGATCGTCCGGAAAGCCAGTTAAAACGGGGCTTTTTGATAAATCAGGTTTCCTGCAGTGGGGACGGCGCCAATAGAACGTATCTAATGTTCGCGACCGTGCGGGACTGTCCGGCGACTATTCGGGCCGCTAGAATAGGGCGGTTCCAGAAGGAAGCATTGCCACCGTGACCGCGTTGTTTTTTATATTTGAAAAAGCTGCTACGTGGGCGCTGCGACCTCACGCGAATGCCTATCATCGCCTCTGCCGCCCCCTGGGGGACCGGCGTGGGTGATTCTCCTGCGAAGGCCTTGAGCGGTTTACAAGGGGTTGCGAGGTGGATTCATCGCTCCGCCATGCTTCTCCCTATGTTGGCGATGGTGGCAACGTCGGCTGGCTGCATCCTGACCAGGGATCTTCCCGATCCGGCGCTGGACATTCCGGCCGGGTACAAGGCCGCGCGGCTGACCACGACTGAGGCTCCGCCGACGCTCGACTGGTGGCGTGGCTTTCGCTCGCCCGAACTGACGGACCTGATGGAGGAAGCTCAGACCGTCAATCTGGACATTGCAGCGGCGACGGCGCGGATCATTCAGGCCGATCAGCAAGCCCGGATCGCGGGGGCGGCGCTGTTGCCGAGCGTCAGTGTCGGGGGGCAGGAAACCTATTCCCGCACGTCGGGCTCGAGTTCCAGCGGCCTGACCAACCGCGGTCGGGAAGTTGTGAACTACTCGTCGTCGCTGAGCGCCGCCAGCTATGAGATCGATTTCTGGGGCAAGAACCGCGATGCAACACTGGCCGCAGAGGAAACCGCGACCGCGAGCCGCTTTGATCGCGACGTGGTGGGCCTGACGACTCTCACCAGCGTTGCGAATGCCTATTTCCAGGTTCTCGCAGCGCAAGACCGTATTCGTACCGCCGAGCGCAACATCGCCAGCGCCGTGCGCATCCTCGACGCGATCAAGCAGCGGCTGAGCGCCGGCACCGGGACCGATCTCGACGTGGCGCAACAGGAAAGCGTGCTGGCAAATCAGCGCGCCGCCGTTCCGCCGCTTCGTCAGATTTTGGCGCAGAACATCAACGCACTCGCGACGCTGGTGGCTCGTCCGCCGGAAAGCGTGAAGGTCAAGGGCGGCTCGCTCAACCAGATCGCCGCGCCGCGGGTGACGCCGGGCCTGCCGTCGGAATTATTGACACAGCGTCCGGACATCCGCCGTCAGGAGGCGCAACTCGCATCGGCTACCGCGAACGTGGGCAGCGCGCGCGCGCAGTTTTTCCCGAGCATTCAATTGACCGGGCAGGGTGGCTACCAGAGTTCGGCCCTGGTCGCGCTGTTCCAGCCCCAGGCCGCATTTTTCAGTCTCGCCGGCGGACTGACGCAGCCGATTTTCGACGGCGGCAGGATTCTCGGCAACTTCGAGTACACAAAAGCGAAACAGGACGAACTGCTTCAGACGTACCGCAAAACAGTGGTTTCGGCGTTCGCCGACGTCGATAACGCGTTGATCGCGATCCGTCAGACCACGGAGAGGCTGCGCCTTCAGCGGAAGGTCGTGACCGCCTCACGCAGGGCATTCGAACTCGGCGAGCAGCAGCTTCGGGCCGGCACAGCCGACATCGTAACCGTGCTGAATACGCAACTGACGCTGTTTCAGGCGGAGGATTCGCTGTCGCAGGCACAGCTTGCGCGACTACTGGCAGTCGTGAGCCTTTATCAGGCCCTGGGCGGCGGCTGGGAACCAAAAATTGAGAGGCCGGGCAATGCTCTTTAAACCGGGGCTGGACGAAACCGCGAAAGCAGCCGGCGACGGGATGCCTGACAAGGTGACGGGTCGCGGCCGGCGACCTGCCGTGCGGATCGCGATCACGCTCCTGATCGTCGGAGGACTCGCCTATCTCGGCTGGACCGCGCTCGCGCAAAAGAAGCGCGACGCAAGGGGCGGACGTCCCGATCTCGCAGTACCGGTGCTTGCCGCAACGCCGCGCATCCAGGACGTACCGGTCTACCTCGATGGCGTCGGAGCCGTCCGGGCTCTGAACACGGTCGTCGTGCGCTCGCAGGTCGACGGCAAGCTGATCGCCGTCAATTTTACTGAGGGGCAGGACGTCAAGAAAGACGACGTACTGGGCGAGATCGATCCCGTGATCTACCAGGCGCAGTACGATCAGGCGGTCGCGAAGAAGGCCCAGGATGAAGCGCAACTGGCCAACATGCGCCTCGATCTGAAGCGCTACCAGCAACTGGCCGCCTCCAATGCCGGATCGAAGCAGCAGGCCGATACGCAGAGTGCGGTCGTTGCGCAGCAGGAGGCGCTCGTCAGGGCCGATCAGGCCGCGATCGACAACGCCCAGGCTATGCTCGGCTATACCAGGATTGTCGCGCCGATCTCGGGCCGTGCGGGCCTGCGCCAGGTCGATCGAGGCAACATCATCCATGCGTCCGATGCGACCGGACTTGTCATCATTACGCAGCTTCAGCCCATCGCTGTGCAATTCAGCCTGCCGCAGCAGCAGATTACGCGTGTGAATGCAGCAATGGCGAAGGGCGCCCTCGCAGTCGATGTATTCGGAAATGACGGAACGACAGTTGTCGATACCGGCAAGCTGATCGGCGTCGACAATCAGGTCGATCCGACGACCGGCACGTTGAAGCTGAAGGCCGAATTTCCGAATGGACACTTCCAGCTCTGGCCCGGCCAGTTCGTCAACGTGCGCCTCAAGGTGGAAACGCTGTCGCAGGCGACGGTCATACCGACGTCAGCGGTACAGCGTGGTCCGCTCGGAACCTTCAGCTATGTGATCGGAAGCGACGATATCGCGACAGCAAAGCCCGTGACGGTGACGCAGCAGGACGAAAAGGACGCGGTGATCGCCAAGGGCATTGCTCCCACGGATCGGGTGGTGACCACGGGATTTGCCAATCTCTCCGACGGTGCAAAGGTGACCGTCAGCCAGAACGATCAGACGCCGACGGCCGATCTGGCGCCTCAGAAGCGACAAGGTAAACGCGGCGCTCGTCAAGGCGGCGAGCGCCGCGGCAAGCGGGACGAGGGAAGTCAAAAGCAGTCGGGCAGCGGGGTGCAGAAAAACGGGCAATCGAGCGGCAACGCAAAGACTCAACCGTGATCCCGGAGGCAGGGCGCTGAGCATCGAACCCGCGGCAGCGAGCTGCCAGACATGAGCTGACAGACATGGGCGTCTCCGAACCGTTTATTCGTCGTCCGATCGCAACCTCCTTGCTCGGGATCGCGTTGATGATCGGAGGCGCGCTCGGCTATTGGGCGTTGCCGATCTCGGCTTTGCCGCAAGTCGACTTCCCGACAGTGCAGGTGAGGACCCAGTTGCCGGGCGCGAGTCCCGATGTGGTTGCGTCGCTGCTGACCGCGCCGCTGGAACGCCAGCTCGGGCAGATCCCATCGCTGTCGTCGATGGCATCGACAAGCTCGTTCGGCGTCAGTCAGATTTCCCTGCAATTCAACCTGGACCGCGATATCGACGGCGCCACGCAGGATGTGCAGGCGGCGATTAACGCCGCCGCCGGGATACTGCCGAAAAACCTGCCGTATCCGCCGACATACGCCAAGGTGAATCCTGCCGACGCGCCGGTGATGACGCTCGCGCTGACGTCGGACACGGTCTCGCTGCGCGCCATGAGCGATATTGCGGACACCATCCTGACCCAGCGTCTCAGTCAGATTTCGGGCGTGGGGCGCGTTTCCGTGCTCGGAGGTCTGAAGCCGGCGGTGCGTGTCCAGGCCGACCTCGCACGGCTGGCCGCCTACGGCATTTCAATGGAAGATTTGCGCGCCGGGATTGCCGGCGCCAATGTTTCAGGCCCAAAGGGCTCGCTGGACGGCGCGCAGCAAGCCTACACCATCGCCGCCAACGACCAGATCGCGGTGGCGGACGCGTACAAGCCCATCATTATCGCCTATCGCAACGGCTCTCCGGTCACGATTGGCGATGTCGCCCAGATCGTCGACGGACTGGAAAACGACCGCACCGGCGGCTGGTATAACGGAACGCCGGCCGTCATCATCGATATCCAGCGCCAGCCCGGCGCCAATGTGATCGAGGTCGTCCGGCAGATCCGGGAGGAGATTCCGAAGGTCCAGCGTGCGATTCCCGCCGGTGTTAAACTGACGGTCGTCAGCGATCGGACCGTGACGATCCGTGCCTCCGTCCACGACGTGCAATTCACGCTCATTCTCAGTGTCGTGCTGGTCACGCTCGTGGTGCTGCTTTTCCTGCGCTCGCTGCGGGCGACATTGATCGCGGGAGTGGCGCTGCCGCTGTCGCTGATTACCAGTTTCGGCATCATGTATTTCGCCGGATTCAGCCTCGACAACCTGTCGCTGATGGCGCTGACGATCGGCACCGGATTCGTGGTCGACGACGCCATCGTGATGATCGAAAACATCGTCCGTCACATCGAGAACGGCGAGAGCGTCATGGAAGCCTCGCTCCGGGGTGCGAGCGAGATCGGCTTTACCGTGATTTCGCTGACGGTCTCGCTGATCGCGGTGTTCATTCCGCTGCTGTTCATGTCCGGGCTGGTCGGGAGGATGTTCCGCGAATTTGCCCTGACCCTCACCATCGCGGTTGTCACGTCCGCTATCGTGTCGCTGACTTTGACGCCGATGATGTGCTCGCGGCTGCTGAAGCACTCCGGGGGGGAGCGAGCGGTTCCGGGAATGGCGGCGGTCAGCCGCAGTATCGATCGGATGGTCGAGTTCTACCATCGTACGTTATTATGGGTGCTGCGGCATCAGCGCGCGACACTGGTTGTGGTGTTTGCGACAGTCGCCGCGACGATGGTCCTCTATGTCGTCGCGCCCAAGGGCTTTCTGCCCTTGCAGGACACGGCATCGATCACCGCGGTGACTGAAGCGGGTCCGGATGTATCCTTTGCCGAAATGCGAAAGCATCAAGCCGAGGTGGCCAACGTCATCAAAGAGGATCCGGACGTCACGGGCGTTGTATCGGTCATTGGTGCCGGCTCCGTGAATCCAACGACGAATGTCGGACGCCTGGTGATGACGTTGAAGCCGCGGAGCGACCGCCGCGACGATGTAGCTGTCGTTATCGCGCGGTTGAAGGAGCGCGTTGCCCCGATCCCCGGCATGACGGTTTATTTTCAGCCGGTGCAGGATGTCCAGATCAGTACGCAGTCGAGCCGTTCGCTATATCAGTACACCCTAACGGGGACGGATGCCGCCCAGGTTTCGGAGTGGGCCCGCAAACTGGTTGCCGAACTGCGTCGCGATCCGCTGTTCCAGGACGTATCATCCGAAGCTCAGGAAAACGGACTGCGTGCAGCGCTGCACATCGACCGCGCCCGCGCGGGCCAGCTCGGCGTCAGCCTCCAGGGTGTCAACGACACGCTGAACGATGCCTTCGCGCAACGGCAGATATCGACCGTTTACGGGCAGGCCAACCAATATCGCGTCGTGCTGGAGGCCTTGCCGCAGTATCAGCGCGACCCCTCGATCCTCTCCAAGCTTTATCTGCCGGGTCTTGCCGGCGCACAAGTGCCGCTGTCCGCGGTCGCAACGCTGACCCGAACGACGGCGCCGCTGTCGATCTCGCATCACGCGCAATTCCCGGCGACGTCGCTCAGTTTCAACCTTGCTCCGGGAGAATCGCTCGGCGATGCCGTGGAGCGGGTCAAGACCATCGAGACCCACATCGGCATGCCCTCAAGTATCGTCGGTGTGTTCTCCGGCGATGCGGCGGAGTTCTCCAAATCGCTTGCCGGACAACCCTGGCTGATCCTGGCTGCGCTGGTCACGATCTACATCGTGCTGGGCGTATTGTACGAGAGCTACATTCATCCGATCACGATTCTCTCGACGCTGCCTTCGGCGGGTGTCGGCGCCATTCTCGCGTTGATGCTGTTCGGACAGGATCTGTCCGTCATCGGCCTGATCGGCATCATTCTTCTGATGGGCATCGTGAAGAAGAACGCGATCATGATGATCGATTTCGCGCTCGAGGCCGAGCGCCATCAGGGCATGTCGCCGACCGAGGCGATCGTGCAGGCATGCCTGCTCCGGTTCAGGCCAATAATGATGACCACGCTGGCGGCGCTGTTCGGCGCGCTGCCGCTGGCGATCGAAAGCGGCACCGGCGCGGAACTGCGATTTCCCCTTGGCATCTCGATCATCGGCGGCCTGCTGCTCAGCCAGTTGCTTACGCTTTACACCACGCCCGTGATCTATCTGGCGCTGGATCGGCTGAACAAGCGGATCGAGAAAGCCGTTCCGACGGGCGGGCCGGAGCAGCCGCCGATCGCAGGTACGACCGAGGGAATGCAGTAGTGGCCTCGATCTCCGAGCCGTTCATCCGAAGGCCGGTCGGTACCACGTTGCTGGCGATCGGCCTGTTTCTGATCGGAGTGGTCGCTTACGGGTTCCTCCCGGTGGCTTCGGTGCCGAATGTCGATTTCCCGATGATCAGGGTGTCGGCGAACCGGCCGGGGGCGGCGCCTTCGGTGATGGCGGCGACCGTCGCCGCGCCGCTGGAGCGCCGGCTCGGCGAGATCGCCGGCGTCGATCAGATCACATCCACGAGCACGCTTGGCGCCACCAGCATCCAGTTGCGGTTCGCCATCGGGCGCGACATCGACCACGCGGCACGCGACGTGCAGGCGGCGATCAACGCCTCGCTCGCCGATCTGCCGACCGATCTGCCGACATTGCCGAAATTCCGCAAGGCGAATCCCGCTGCGGCACCGGTCTTTATTCTGGCGCTGACGTCAAAAACCATGTCGACCAGCGCGATCTATGATGTGGCCGACACCGTTATCGTTCAGCGCATCTCGCAGGTTCCGGGTGTCGGCGAGGTTTCCGTAAGCGGCGCCGATCAGCCGGCCGTCCGGATTGCGCTCAACCCGGTGGCGCTCTCGAACGCGGGCATCTCGACCGACGATGTCCGCACCGCGATCGTGAACGCGAATCCGCTTGGCCCTGTCGGAATCTTCAATGGCGGCCGCCAGAGCGAGACGCTGTCGACCAACCGGCAGATGCGGACGGCGGCCGAATTTCGCGACATCGTTATCAAAAGCTCCGGAGGGAATTTCGTCCAGCTCTCGGACGTGGCCGACGTCAAGGATGCCACGCGGAACAGCCGCTCCATCGCCTGGTTCAACAAGCAACCCGCGGTGCTGATCCAGATCACCAAGCAGGGCGATGCCAATGTCATCGACACCGTCGACCGGGTGAAGGCGATTATCCCTGAACTCAAGCAGTGGATTCCGGCCGGTGTCGAAATATCGACCCTCGTTGACCGAACCGGCTCGATCCGCGCCAGCGTGGACGACATGGAGTGGACGTTGTTGGCGACGGCGTTTCTGGTGATGGTGGTGGTTTATGCGTTCCTCCGCCGTTTCACACCGACCGTCGCCGCCGGTGTGTCGGTTCCGCTGGCGCTTGCGGGTACATGCGCCGGGATGTGGCTGGCAGGCTTCTCCATCGACAACCTGTCCCTGATGGCGCTGGCCATTTCCGTCGGCTTCGTGGTCGACGATGCCATCGTCATGATCGAGAATATGTACCGCAACCTCGAGCAGGGGCTGCCGCCTTACCGGGCTGCGCTCGAAGGAGCGAAGCAAATCGGTTTCACGGTGCTGTCGATCAGCCTGTCGTTGATCGCCGCATTCACGCCCCTGATCTTCATGGACGGCATGGTCGGCCGGTTGTTACGAGAATTCTCGCTCACCCTCACATTTGCGATCGTGGTGTCGACCGTCGTGTCGTTGACCGTCACACCGATGATCTGCGCCCACTACATCAAGCACGCGACATCAGCCGATGCGACCCGGTTCGACCGGCTGGTTGAAGGCTTTCTGTCGCGAGTCGTGGCGTTCTATACGCGGACGCTGCGCGTCGTGCTCGGCTTTCCCATCCTGACGCTGCTGGTGTTCTTTGCGACGATCGCCCTGACAGTGACGCTGTATATCAAGATGCCGAAGGGCTATTTCCCGATCGACGACAGCGGCTTCGTGATCGGCTCGACGCGAGCGTCGGCCGACGTTTCCTTTCAGTCCATGCTCGGGCTTCAACAGCGCGTTATGGATATCGTGATGGCAGATCCTGCCGTGCAAGGGATCGGCTCCTCCATCGGCGGCAGCAGCACGCGCGGAGGCTCAAATCGCGGATTCATGTATATCACGCTGAAGCCGCCGGCCGAACGGGGCGGGCTGACGACCCAGCAGGTGATCGACCGGATGCGCCGGAATCTCGGCGATGTGCCGGGCATCAGGCTGTTCATGTTCGCGGCGCAGGACATTCGCGGCGGCGGACGCCAGAGCGATTCCAACTACCAGTATACGCTCTCCAGCACCGACCTCGATTTGTTGCAGAAGTGGGCGCCCCTCGTCGCCAAGCGCATGGAGACGGTGGAGGGGATCACGGACGTTTCCAGCGACCGCGACCCCGGCGGTCTGCAACTGACCTTGTCGATCGACCGGCCAAAGGCATCCAGCCTCGGCGTCAGGGTTCAGGATATCGACAACGCACTCAACAATGCCTTTTCGCAACGACAGATTTCGATCGTTTACACCCAGCGCAACCAGTATCAGGTCATTCTGGAAGTCGATCCGCAATTCCAGCAAGACCCATCCAACCTGGAACGCATCTTTGTCGCGGGGGCTGACGGAGTGCAGGTGCCGCTGTCTGCCGTCGTCCGCTATCAGCGCGACCTCTCACCGCTCGCCGTTTATCACTCGCAGTCGTTTCCATCGGTGACGGTGTCCTTTAATACGTTGCCGGATGTGGAGCTTCAGGAAGCGACCAGCAATATTCAACGCGCGGTCGATGAATTGCACATGCCCGAGGGCATTCGCGGAAGCTTCGAGGGCAACGCGGCCGATTTCCGCAAAACGTCGGGACGGCAGCCGCTGCTGATCCTCGGCGCGCTTGTCGCGGTGTATATTGTGCTCGGCGTTCTCTACGAGAGCCTGGCGCATCCGCTCACCATCATCTCGACCTTGCCATCCGCCGGTCTCGGCGCACTGCTGGCCTTGCAGATCACCAATACGTCGCTGACGATCATTGCATTTGTCGGAATCATTCTTCTCATCGGCATCGTCAAGAAGAACGGCATCATGATCGTGGATTTCGCGCTGGATGCCGAGCGCCAACGCGGCCTGTCGTCCACGGACGCCATATTCGAGGCATGCAGCGTGCGCTTCCGGCCCATCCTCATGACCACTATGGCGGCGATTTTCGCCGCGATACCGCTGGTGCTCGCAACCGGTCCGGGCACTGAACTAAGACGGCCCCTCGGCATCACCATCATCGGCGGGCTGCTCGTTTCACAGGTTCTGACGCTTTACACGACACCCGTGATCTACCTCCTGATCGACCGGTTGCGGCGGCGAGGCGAGGCTGCTCCGGCGATCGCGCCGGCCGAGTAGGCGGGACGGCGATCGGTTTCCTTGCCGGATGGACGGGCGCGGCGTATAGCGGGCAATGTCCAGGAACTCCGAGATGGCCGCCGCTGACACAAGGCAGGACGCGATTCCGGATTGCCAACGGTGCCACAAACCGTTGGCACTCTGCATTTGCGACAGCGTCGAGCCGATCAGGAACAGGACATCGCTCTTGATCCTGCAGCATCCCCAAGAGCAGGACAGGGCTCTCGGGACCGCCCGGCTGACGGCGTTACATTTCCAGGACGCCGTGCTGAAGATCGGGCTGTCCTGGCCGAGCCTGTCCCGGGCGCTGGGCCGGACGGTGCATGATCCGTCGCGCTGGGCGGTGCTTTATCTCGGATCGGCCAGGGCCGACGATCTCAACACCGACCGCGCGATCGTGGCGATCAACCGCAAGGGCGAGATGGAGGACGGTCAGCGCGCCATCCTCGCGGACATCGAGGGTTTGGTGCTGCTAGACGGCACCTGGAGCCAGGCCAAGGCGCTGTGGTGGCGCAACGCATGGATGCTCAAATGCCAGCGCATCATTCTGGGACCGCGCCAGCCCTCACGTTATGGCAAGCTTCGCAGGGAGCCTCGTTGGGACGGGCTCGCCACGATCGAGGCCGCGGCGATGATGCTCGCCGGTCTCGAAAATCGTCCGGACATCGAGACGACTTTGCTCGCGAGTTTTGAGCGGATGCTGGCGAAATATCGTGAGGTCCAGGCGACGATGCCCGAACTCGCGCCCCGGCCGAAACCGAGCAGGGATTATCGGCGCCGCCGCGCCTGACCAACCGTTTCGGCAGGTCGTCGAAGGGTATCGAATTTCAGAACCTTTTCGTGGCCTGCACGAGCAGCTTGCCTAAGCGGAGGATCTATCTTGATCCGATTCGAGGGCCACGTGGCGGAGTGGCAGGTTGCGATGGTTGCGCAGGGGTCGCATATCGCAGCTTGTGCCAGCGCGACATCGGGTCCGTGCGGTACGGCCTGATTAGAGCCTTTTCGCTTCTGATGGCAGAAGCGGGCTCTATGATTTTGATTTGACGCGTTTTCTTCCCACGAACCGGTACCCACTTCGCTCGAAAACGCTCCAGCATTCGCAACATCAGGATTTTTAGGCAACCCTGAAGGGCGTGAACTGGAAAAGCCTTATTTGATGAAATCAACGATGATCGAAATAGCCTTGCCGCCGGCCCTCAGGTCCCGCGGAGGACACCTGAAAACGAACATTTCGTTCTCGGGAAATGAATTCGTCACCGAAGTCTCATCGTCCAGCCAATAATGGTGGAAGGTGATTTTCGAAGATTTCCTGATCTCGGATCGCAGGATCAAATCTAGCACATGCTCGTAGGTTGGAAACCATAGATGGGCAGAACCATCGGTCATGAATACCGTCTTGTAGGCTGCATTTTTGGTGTCGTACTCGACTTTCGCGCCCATCATCAAGTCAGCGAGCACGTTCCCTTTATGATCAAAGACAGTCCGCGCCTTAAGTAGAGGACTGCGATAGTCCGGCACACTGAGGCGGAAAATGCCACCCGGCACCAATACGCGATAGACCTCATCCAAAAGACTTGGAACGCGATCTTTCGGGATGTGCTCCATCACATCCTGCGCCTGGATCTTTTTGATCGAATTGTCCGGCACCGGAAGCGGATCGTTCAAATCGTGCTTGATCTCTCGTTCAGATCGAGGAACGAGACAAAGACCAACGAAATTAGGGATCTTGTACTGCGGCTCTGTTTTACCGAGATTGCCGAAATATAAATACGGGTCCTCGGGAAGCCCATCTGCAACCATGAAATCCCTCGTCAACCGCTTTAATGGCTGGAGAATTTGGTGAAGTCTCCATGGTGGTCCAGTCAGGAAAAGAGCTGCAATTCTGTGGCCGTTTTCAGGCGGGCCGGTATCGACAGGTCGTCATCATCGTAGAACCAGGGTGAATGCTCCACATCACACACGGTACGGAATCGCGCGTCGAGCGATTCGACGACGGGCGATGGAAGTCCGAGCTGTGCGTTGGGAGCACAGCCTCATGCATCGTTTAGAGCGTTTTCGAGCGAAGTGGGTACCGGTTCGCGGGAAGAAAACGCGTCAATCAAAATCATAAAGCCCGCTTCTGATAAGGCTCTAGAACGCAACGTGGACAGCAGTTTCAGAAATGCCGCAGATCGCAGTTTCAGATTTCTCAGCAATCCACGTCTCAGCAAGGTTGCCTAAGTGGCTGACACTCTATAATCATCCCGGGCCAAGGGGCCACGTGGCGGAGTGGTTACGCAACGGTCTGCAAAACCGTGTACTCCGGTTCAATTCCGGACGTGGCCTCCATCAACATAATCAATATCTTACGATGATTATTTGATGAATCTTTTAATCTTTACCGATGCGCCGATCAGGCTCGCCGTATCATTCAGCAAGCACCGTTCCATCCATCGGGAAAAGGAAAAAACGGCCAGGCGACCTGATTGTCGTTAGCAGCCTGCGGCGGCTTGTCGAAATGCAGCTCGTCGAAATCCGACAGGCCGTTCAGCATGGCTTCTTCAATGCGCGGAGCGATCGCGGCGCTCACTGCGCTAAGCAACCGTTCAAACTCGACTTCACTCATGTGTGCCTCACTTTTTTCTTGCGCACACCGTGACAAAAAGGGTTTGGGCTCCCGTTGCAGGAATCGCTAAAATTGTTTCAATCGCGCGTTAAAATTCAAAGCGGCTTTGAGCACCGAACATCGGTGACTTACGGCGCGATCCTTGATGCGACGGATTGTCGGTCCACGGACATCGAGGTTACCGAGCGGTTAATCGGGGGGCGGCTACGTTATGACGTCGCCGGCCATCGCGGTGATTTAACCCTGTCGCAATCGGCAATAATTATTGTTTCCTTGCGTTCCAGGCTTTTCGTTAAGAGGGCACGAGCCTTTTCTGCAATTTTTCTGCGATCTTGGAGATATTGATCCGCATGTGCGGCATTGTCGGAATTTTGGGACGCAGTCCCGTTGCGGATCAATTGGTTGATTCGCTCAAGCGCCTCGAATACCGCGGCTACGATTCCGCCGGCATCGCGACACTGGAGGGAACGCATCTGGCGCGTCGTCGCTCCGAGGGCAAGCTGCGGAACCTGGCGGCGCGCCTGCGGGCCGAACCGCTGGCCGGGCGCGTCGGGATCGGACACACGCGCTGGGCAACGCACGGCAAGCCGACCGAGAACAACGCGCACCCGCACGCGACCGAGCGTGTGGCCGTCGTTCACAATGGAATCATCGAAAATTTCCGCGAACTGCGCGAAGAGCTTCAGAAAAAAGGAGCGGTCTTCAAGACCGAAACCGATACCGAGACGGTTCTGCATCTCGTCGACGGCTATCTTGCCGCCGGCATCAACCCGGTCGAAGCGGTCAAAGCCACGTTGTCGCGGCTTCGCGGCGCCTTCGCCCTCGGTTTTATCTTCGCAGCCGACGATAACATTCTGATCGGTGCGCGCAACGGACCTCCGCTGGCCATCGGGTATGGCGACGGCGAGATGTATCTGGGATCGGACGCGATCGCGCTGGGGCCGTTTACCGATACGATCAGCTATCTCGAGGACGGCGACTGGGCGGTTTTGACCCGCGAGGGCGCGACCGTCTACGACCACCGGAGCGCCGTCGTTCAGCGCGACGTCGTCAAGCAGAGCGCCTCGACCTCCCTGGTGGACAAGGCCAACTTTCGTCACTTCATGGCCAAGGAAATCCACGAACAGCCCGAAGTGGTCGGGCATACGCTCGCCCGCTATGTCGACATGGCAGCGGAGCGTGTGTTGCTTCCGGTGAATCTTCCGTTCGATTTTCGTGATATCAAGCGGGTCTCGATCATCGCGTGCGGGACCGCGAATTACGCCGGTTACATCGGAAAATACTGGCTGGAGCGTCTGGCCCGGCTGCCCGTCGAGATCGATATCGCATCGGAATTTCGCTATCGTGAAGCGCCGCTCAGCGAGGGCGACCTCGCCATCTTCATTTCGCAATCCGGCGAAACCGCTGACACGCTCGCGGCACTTCGTTATGCGAAGGAGCACAGGCTGCATACGCTGTCGGTCGTCAACGTGACGACATCGACGATCGCCCGGGAAAGCGAGACGATGCTGCAAACCCTGGCAGGCCCTGAGATCGGCGTCGCTTCGACCAAGGCTTTCACCTGCCAGTTGATGGTGCTTGCGGCGCTCGCGATCGCCGCCGGCAAGGCGCGCGGCGAACTATCCGAAGAGGACGAATCCCGGCTTGTGCACGGCCTTATCGAAATTCCGCGACTGATGTCGGAAGCGCTGAACACCGAACCGCAGATCGACAGGCTCGCGCGCGACATCGCCAAATCAAGGGACGTCCTGTATCTCGGGCGAGGCACCAGCTACCCGCTTGCGCTGGAGGGGGCGCTCAAACTCAAGGAAATTTCCTACATCCATGCGGAAGGCTACGCCGCAGGCGAACTCAAACATGGACCGATCGCCCTGATCGACGAGAACATACCGGTGGTGGTGATCGCCCCTTATGATCGCGTTTTCGAAAAGACCGTGTCCAACATGCAAGAGGTGGCGGCGCGAGGCGGCAACATCATTCTCATGACCGACGCAAAGGGGGCAGCGGAGGCGACTATCGAGTCGCTGGTGACGATTATCCTGCCCGACATGGCAGCCACTTTTGCTGCGCTGGTCTATGCGGTTCCAGTGCAGTTGCTGGCCTACCATACCGCGGTCGTAATGGGCACGGATGTCGACCAGCCGCGCAATCTGGCAAAATCCGTCACTGTCGAATAAGACCGCAGGCCGCAGGGCGGTCCATCGCGCCGCATGTAAAGTCTGCTAGAATGCCTATATGAGCAGATATCAGTCATTTTGACGTCTTTAATCTGGAACTACGATGACCCGTGACAATCCTTCGAGCGGCGCGCCAGGCGACCATCACCCGGACATGCCCCGCGGCGTCATCGCGCGATTCCGGAATTATTTTCTGACCGGCCTGATCGTAGCCGGCCCGGTTGCTATAACACTTTACCTGACCTGGTGGTTCGTGAACTGGGTCGACAGCCTGGTCCGGCCGTTCGTTCCGATCGCGTATCGGCCGGAAACGTATCTGCCTTTCGGAGTGCCGGGATCAGGCTTGATCGTTGCGGTGTTCGCGCTGACGATGCTCGGCTTCCTGACGGCCAACCTGATCGGCCGGACGCTGGTCGATCTTGGCGAAAGACTGCTGGGCCGGATGCCGGTGGTGCGGGCGATCTACCGCGGACTGAAGCAGGTCTTCGAAACGCTTTTTTCCGGGTCCGGATCGAGCCTCCGCAGGGTTGGTCTCGTTGAATTCCCGTCGCCCGGCATGTGGTCGATCGTCCTCATTTCGCAAGTGCCGAGTGAGAATGTTGCCGCCCGACTCCCCGGCCAGGAAGAGCATATCTCCGTGTTCCTGCCTTGCGCGCCCAACCCGACCACGGGCTTCTTCTTCTACGTACCCAAGAGCAGGGTCGTCGAGATCGACATGAGCACGGAGGAAGCGGCAACTCTGATCATGTCCGCGGGCGTCGTTCAGCCAAATTCCGACCCGCAGAAGAAGCTCGCGGCTCTTGCAGAGATGGCCGAAGCGGCGCGCGTGGCGAATGATTCTGCCCTTGCGCCCCAGACTGCAAAGGTCGACTGACGTTCAGCCCGCACCGATCAGGGGCAGCGCTTCGTCGCGCTCAAACAGATACAGCAGGCATCGCAAAGCTTCGCCGTGCGCGCCCGTGAGCTTCGGATTCTGCTTCATGATACGCAAGGCTTCGTCGCGAGCCTGCGTGATGAGTTGGGCATGAACATCGGAGCGCGCAATGCGATAGCCGGGCAGGCCGCTTTGACGGGTCCCGAGCACGTCGCCTTCGCCGCGCAGCTTCAGATCTTCTTCGGCGATACGGAAGCCATCCGCGGTTTCCCGGATCACCCGCAGCCGTGCGGCTGACACCTCGCCCAGCGGTTCCCGGTAAAGCAGCAGGCAGGTCGATGGCTCCGAGCCGCGGCCGATCCGGCCCCGCAATTGATGCAGTTGCGCAAGGCCAAAGCGTTCCGCGTTCTCGATGACCATGACGGTCGCCGCCGGCACGTCAACGCCGACCTCGACGACGGTTGTCGCCACCAGCAGATTGATTTCGGCCGCCGCGAATTGCGCCATCACGCGATCTTTCTCCAGGCCTCGCATTTTGCCGTGAACAAGGCCGACCTTGTCGCCGAAGCGGGCCTTGAGGCTGTCGAAGCGCTGCTCAGCATCGGTCAGGTCGACGGTGTCGGATTCCTCGACCAGCGGGCAGATCCAGTAAACCAGCTTGCCGGCCTTCACGGCGCGGCCGACCGCTTCGATCACCTCGTTCAGGCGGCTGTCGGGGAGGGCGCGGGTATCGATCGGCTGCCGACCAGCGGGCTTTTCGCGCAATTCGGAGACGTCCATGTCGCCGAAATAGGTGAGAACGAGCGTGCGCGGGATCGGTGTTGCGCTCAGGACCAGCACATCCACGGCCTCGCCCTTGGCGGTCAGGGCGAGGCGCTCACGCACCCCGAAACGGTGCTGTTCGTCCACCACCGCAAGCGCCAGCGCCTTGAACGCCACATCGTCCTGGATCAATGCGTGGGTTCCGACCAGCAAGTCGATGTCGCCGTTGGCCAGGCGTGCAACGATCTCGCGCCGTTCCTTGCCTTTCTCGCGGCCGGTCAGGATCGCAACACGCAGGCCGGCCCGGTCGGCCAGCGGTGCGACGGTCTTGATATGCTGGCGGGCAAGGATTTCGGTCGGCGCCATCAGGGCCGTCTGCTTGCCGGCCTCAGTCACCGCGGCGGCGGCGAGCAGCGCGACGACCGTCTTGCCCGAGCCGACATCGCCCTGAAGCAACCTCAGCATCCGCACCGGCTGCCGCAAATCATCGCTGATCGCGGCAGCGGCCTGCTGTTGAGATGCGGTCAGGGCGTAGGGAAGCGCGTCGATAATCCTGTTGCGCAGGTGCCCGTCGCCGGCGTGTCGGCTTCCAGCCGGCCGGCGAAGCTGCGCGCGCACCAGTGCCAGCGCGAGTTGTCCGGCAAGCAGCTCGTCGAAGGCAAGGCGTGACCAGAACCGGCTTTCCGGGAGAATGTCGGTCAATTCCAGCGGGACGTGAACGCGATGGAGCGCTTCTTCCAGCGGCGGGAAGCTGCACCGGCGCAAAATGTCCGGACCGATCCATTCGGGCAATAGGGGGAGCCTTTGCAGGGCCATCGCGATCGCGCGCCGCAAGGAGCCCAGCGCCAGCCCCTCGGTGAGGGGATAGACGGGATCGATGCCCGAAAGTTTTGCAAACCCGGCCTCATCGACCACCCGGTCGGGGTGCACGATCTGCAAGCTACCGTCGAATATCTGCGCGGTGCCGGACACGTAGCGCTTGGTTCCGACGGGAAGCAACTTTTCGACGTAGCCCGGCTGGGCGCGGAAGTAGGTCAGCACGACGTCCCCGGTCTCGTCGCTGGCATAGACCAGATGCGGCGCGCGCGAGCGTCCGGACGGCGTAGGGCGATGCCGGTCGACGGTCACCTCCAGTGTCACGACGGTGCCGGGAACGGCATCGCGGACCTTGGGTCGCGCCCTGCGATCGATGACGCTTCCAGGCAGGTGAAACAGCAGATCGATCAGGCGCGGGGTTTCGTCGCGCCCGAGCAGATACCGGAACAGCTTGTCCTGTCTCGGGCCGACGCCGGACAGGCTGGTCACCGATGCAAAGAGAGGATTGAGCAGTGCAGGGCGCATCAAGCGTTTCGACAAAAAGTGAGGTGGACCGGCCGCAAGCCTTGAATGCAATTTGCGGATTATGCAATGCGCGGACAGGTGCTGACATCCCCGACCGCGAGGGCTATATGGTGCCGGCCCGGCTCGTCCGGGCTTTTGGCGTTCGGATGGGATTGACGGATGACGGGATCGACACGATCGAGCGACGGCCTGGATGACCGCCGCAAACGGCTGCTGTTTCGCTGCTGGCATCGCGGGATGCGCGAGGTGGACCTGATCCTCGGCCGGTTCGCCGATGCAGAAATCGGTTCGCTGACCGATTCGGAATTGATCGATCTCGAAAGCCTGATCGAGGTTCCGGACCCGGACCTTTATGCCGCGCTAAGCGGCGGCGCTCCGCTGGCCCCCGAATACCGGACGGCATTGTTCAATCGTATAAAATCGTTCCGCACGTCAGGGCAGGGCGCGTGATGGCGGCAGTTCGATCACCGGCGGAATCGCTGTCGCCCGGCCGTCCGCTGACGCTCGCGAACGTCGCGGAAGGTGCCGAAGGGCTCGTCGTCTCGGACCTCGCGCGGGCTATCAAGGCCAAAGCGGGACGGCAGGCTTCGGCCGTCAGCCTCGCCGTGGTCTGCCGGGATGGCCCACGCATGCAGCAACTGGCGCGTGCGCTTGAGTTCTTCGCGCCTGATATTTCGGTGATGCAGTTTCCGGCGTGGGACTGTCAGCCCTATGACCGGGTCTCGCCGCACGGCGGCATCCTTGCCCAGCGGCTCACGACACTGGCGCGCTTGTCTCGTCTGACCGGCAGCGAGGCGCCTTTGATCGTACTCACGACGGTCAACGCCATCCTGCAACGGGTGCCCGCGCGCGCGATCGTCGCGTCTCAAGCCCTGTCGGTCGCGCCCGGCCACGTGGTGCCGATGGACTCGATCGCCGCGTGGCTGGAGCACAACGGCTACAATCGCTCCTCGACGGTCCGCGAACCCGGCGAATACGCCGTGCGCGGCGGCATCCTCGATCTGTTTCCGTCCAGTCTCGACCAGCCTGTGCGGTTCGATTTCTTCGGCGACTCGCTGGAGTCGATCCGGTCGTTTGACCCGGAAACCCAGCGCACACTGCTCGACGTGCGTTCGCTCGATCTTGTGCCGATCTCCGAATTCCAGTTCGTCACCGAAACCATCCGGCGTTTCCGGATGGGATATGTCGCCGCTTTCGGTGCGCCCGGCCGCGATGACCTGTTGTACGAGGCCGTCAGCGAGGGGCGGCGGCATCCGGGCATGGAGCACTGGCTGCCGTTGTTTCACGAGCGCATGGACACGCTGTTCGATTATCTCGACGGCGCGCCCATCGCCATTGAACCGCAGGGGGAAGACGCAGCGAACGAGCGTTTCAAGCAGATCGTCGATTACTACGAAGCGCGGCGCGAGGCCCTTGAGCACCCAGGCGGCGGTGCGGTCTACAAGCCGCTTCCGGTCGACCGGCTTTATCTGACGCCGGATGAATGGGCGAAGCGCGTCGATGAAGCCGCGCTGGTGCGACTGACGCCTTTCGCGGTGCCTGACGAGGCCGTCAATGTCATCGACGCCGGCGCGCGGCAGGGGCGGAATTTTGCACCCGAACGGGCAGATGCCGCCGTCAACGTTTTCGCGTCCGTCGTATCCTATGTGCAGGCCTTGCAGGCCGCGCGAAAGAAAGTCGTCGTCGCGTTGTGGAGCGAGGGTTCGCGCGACCGCATGGCGAGCATGCTGAGGGATCACAAGCTGCTCAATCTGACCAGCGTCAATGCTTGGCGCACGGTTCAGGCCACGCCCCGCAATGAAGTGATGCTGGCGGTCGTCGGCATGGAATCGGGATTCGAGACCGAGGCCGTCGCGGTCGTCAGCGAACAGGATATTCTCGGTGATCGTCTGGTGCGGCCGCGCAAGGCCAGCCGTAAACTTGAAAATTTCATCTCGGAAGCGACCAGCCTCGCGGCTGGCGATCTCGTCGTGCACGTGGAGCACGGCATCGGACGGTTCACCGGTTTGCAGACGCTCGAGGTGGGCGGTGCGCCGCACGATTGTCTGGAACTGCGCTATGCGAACGAAACAAAACTGTTTCTGCCGGTCGAGAATATTGAACTCCTATCCCGCTACGGCTCCGATCACGCCAACGTCGAACTCGACCGCCTCGGCGGCAGTGGGTGGCAGGCCCGCAAGGCCAAACTGAAGAACCGCATTCGCGAGATCGCAGGCGAACTGATCAAGATCGCCGCGGCGCGGCATTTGCACGAAGCGCCGAAGATGCCGGTACAGTCCGGCCTCTATGACGAATTCTGCGCGCGCTTTCCCTACGAGGAAACCGAAGATCAGCTCGGCGCGATCCATGCGTCGCTGAAAGACCTCGAGAGCGGGCGGCCGATGGATCGGCTGATCTGCGGCGATGTCGGTTTCGGCAAGACCGAGGTGGCGCTGCGGGCGGCGTTCGCCGTCGCGCTGGACGGGAAGCAGGTCGCTGTCGTGGTGCCGACGACATTGCTGGCGCGCCAACATGCCAGGACATTCACCGAACGGTTCCGCGGTTTTCCGGTCAACGTCGCGCAGGCGTCGCGGCTGGTGTCGTCGAAGGAGTTGGCTCAGGTCAAGAAGGGGATTGCCGACGGCTCCGTCGATATCGTCGTCGGCACCCATGCGCTGCTCGGAAAATCCATCAAGTTCAGGGATCTCGGACTTCTCGTGGTGGACGAGGAGCAGCACTTTGGCGTCAGTCACAAGGAGCGTCTCAAGCAGTTGCGAGCGCAGGTGCATGTCCTGACGCTGAGCGCGACTCCAATTCCGCGCACGCTGCAACTGGCGCTGACGGGCGTACGCGATCTTTCAATTATCGCTTCGCCGCCGGTCGATCGCCTCGCCGTCCGCACCTTCGTCGCGCCGCACGATCCCTTGATGATCCGCGAGGCGCTGCTGCGCGAACGCTATCGCGGCGGCCAGGCCTTCTATGTGGTGCCGCGCATCGACGATCTCGCCGAGGTCAAGGATTTTCTCGACAAGCATGTGCCGGAGATGAAGGTCGCCGTTGCCCACGGTCAGATGGCGCCGACGGTGATCGAGGACATCATGTCGGCTTTCTACGACGGAAAGTACGATGTCCTGCTCTCGACCACCATCGTGGAGTCGGGTCTCGACATCCCGTCCGCCAACACCCTCATCGTGCACCGCGCGGACATGTTCGGTCTGGCGCAGCTTTATCAGTTGCGCGGCCGGGTCGGCCGGTCGAAGCTGCGCGCCTACGCGCTGTTCACACTGCCCTCGACGCACAAGATCACGGCGCAGGCCGAGCGCCGGCTTAAGGTTCTGCAGTCGCTTGAAACGCTGGGGGCCGGCTTCCAGCTTGCGTCGCACGATCTCGACATTCGCGGCGCCGGCAATCTGCTCGGCGAGGAACAGTCCGGCCACATCAGGGAAGTCGGATTCGAGCTCTATCAGTCGATGCTGGAGGAGGCGATCCTGAATCTGAAGGCTGGCGTTGCGGAGCCGGCCGCTGATCAGTGGTCGCCGCAGATCACCATTGGAATGCCGGTTTTGATTCCGGAAGATTTCGTCGCGGATCTCGCGGTGCGGCTGTCGCTGTATCGCCGGCTTGCCGACCTCGACACCGATGACGAAATCGAAGATTTCGGTGCGGAGTTGCGTGATCGCTTCGGTCCGCTGCCGGATGAAGTCCGGTACCTGTTCAAGGTCGCGGCCATCAAGGCCTATTGCCGCCGCGCCAATGTCGAGAAGGTGGATGCCGGGCCGAAGGGCGCTGTGATTTCCTTCCGTGACAACAAGTTCGCGCAACCCGATCGGCTGATCTATTTTATTCGTCAGCACGGACAGGCGGCAAAGGTCCGCCCAGACATGAAGGTCGTGTTCTTCCAAAATTGGGAAACGCCGGAGGAACGCCTGACGGGAACCACCGAAGTCATGCGCCAGCTCGCCAATCTCGCGGAAGATCGCAAGGCGGCATAACGCGGTTACGATGCCGCGCGGCACGCCTCGTCATTCAATCGGGCGAGAATCGAGTTTGCGGAATCGTCGGGCCGGGACACCGTCAACGCGACATGGGGATCGACCCGCAGTGCTCGTTTGTTGCTGTGCGCCGTATGCTTCATCACGCTCGCAAGCCGCCGCGTGATCACGTGGGCATTGCGCAGATCTGCGTCGGCGAAAACCACAATGATCGACCCGTCGTTTTCGAGCGTGCCGAAATCCATTCGGCGCATCAGCCGACTCAGAATGCGCGCCGCGTCGAATAGCGGACGCTCCTGCTTCTGGTCGAGCGAAAACCGAGCGACGGAGAACCTTCCATCATGGGATTGGGCCTGATCGATCGCCGTGGCGAGCTCGCGATGGAAGGCATCCACGGTCAGAAGGCCGGTTCGCGGGTCCAGCAAGCCGCCCGCATCGAGAGATTTCAGCGTACGATGGAGGCGCGCCTCGAATGCGTGTTGCCGGACCAGGGGCAGGAATGTGCTTACGATATGGGCGGGCTCGCCTGGCATCGCTTCGAGATTGGGGAGATCATAGGTCGCTACCAGGCTGCCGGTCGTGACCGCGATCGGCAGATTGCGAAAGCGGGTGTCTTCCGCCAGCACGGTCAGAAGCGCGTCAACCACACGCTGGGTAAACCCTTCGCTGATAATGATGCCGTCCAGCTCGCGCGCGTTGAGGTGCTTCGCCGCCGCCTCGATGCTGAGCGCGCCGACAACACCGAGCCGTTCGCCAAAAGCAACCGATAGCGTCGGATAGGCGGCGCCGCGCCCGATCAGAAGAACGGTTGCGTCATGGATCGGATCGTTGTTCGGTTCGCGTATCGGCACAGCCGGATTGCTCGCAAGCCGCCGCAGCACGGTCGTGTGCAGCGCCCGTACGCGCAGCGCCGCCTTGAGACGCGCGCCGAGCCGATCGGATCCGCCGGTCGAGGATGAATACGGAAGTGCGTTGCCCGGGCAGGGCCTTATGGGATCGGCGACGATCAGCGGAACGTAGGGCTGCATTGCAGCGACCTGGCTCGCAAGCCTACCGAATGCTGTGCCCGCGCCTTCTGTCGTGGCGACAAACACGGCGGCGGGATGAAGCCGCTCGACCGCCTTCGATACCTCCGACCAATCGATATCGACGACGGGAGATATGTTCAGGCAGGATAGGAACGTGACCGACGGTTGGCGCTCTCGGGCTGCGACAACGACGATCGGGCCTTGCTGGGACATTTTCGAGGAACTCGGATACGCAAAAACGCGCAATCCTAGTTGTCCGCCCTTAATGCCGCGTCAATGAATGTCGCCGGATTCGATCAGCCAGTTTCCGACCGATCACGAAAGGCTTCCACCATCAACGGGTTAAGCCCAAGTTCCGTAAGCGCCTCGCGGGCGCGCGCATTGTCGCTGGATCGGCCGGCGAGGCGATGGCCGCTGAGGCGGTTGGGAAGCGCCGTCAGCATCGCGTTCTGCCCGAGCCGCCGTGCCCATTCCTGAAGATCCTGTGCAAAAAACCGGTAGCCGCCGACGGCCATGACGCCGGCCGGCGGGGCCGTGATGGCGATGGCTCCCGTGGCGCGATTGATCCGCGCGGCATACCCGGTATCGACATAGTCCGGCTGCGACAGCATGGCGAAGGCATCGGGAGGCTGCTCCGATGGGGCGTAAGCCGCGACCGGAACCATCGGCCCTCGCAGCCCAAGCGTCCCCTTGGGAGTCAAAACGATCTCGCCCGCCGTCGATAATGCGGGAACCTCAGGCGGCGCCCGATAAGGACCAGGCATCACCGGAGCAGGCGACCCATCGTCGGCACGCCGGGCACCGAAAAGACCAGCTTCGCCGAACAGGTAGACATCCGTCATCCGGATCCCGTTTTCAGGCCAGAGCGTACTCGACGTAACCTGCTCCGGGGCCCTCCAGAGACCGACGACGTGATGCAGGCTCGGCACGGATGACAGAAGGTCGGCTTCGGCCATCCGCAACGCCAGTGGGGCCGGCGCAACCAGCGTGTCGCAACGCTCAGCCTCGATCTGCCGCATCATGATGGTCTCGTCGAAGGGATGATGCATCGCCAGCGTGCCGCCGCTGAGCAGCCACATCACGAACGACGAAGTCAGTCCGGCAAACGACGACGGCGCGATGGCCGAGAGAATTGTTCCTCCTTGTGGCAGTCCGCTCTCAAGGAAAATGGCAAGCCCGGCGGCGATCAGGTTGACATGGGTTCGCGGCACGGCGCGGAAGCCCGAGCCCGAAGCCTCGAACGTCACCAGCGCGGGGCGGCGCGAATCCTGGACCGCGAGCCGCGAGCCGGAGGCCATGGAGGTGCTCGCGGCAATATCCAGCGGAACCATACCTTCCGGCAAGCCGCTGCCGAAGCCGCAGACATGGCGGATGGAGAAGGCTTCGGCGGCCGCGTTCATCGCGAGATCGGCATGATCGACGCCGTCGATGCGGCCCATGGCGACGATCGCGCGCGCGCCGGTACGGTTGATCGCGACGGTCAACTCGGCCTGCCGCCAAAGCTGGGGCAGCAGCGCGACGATCAGGCCGGCGCGATAGGCGGCGAGCACTGTCAGCACCAGCTCGACGGTGTTAGGCAATTGAACCGCGATCACCGAATTGGCGGGCAAGCCCGCTTCGATAAAATGGGCCGCCAAAGCTGATATCGCCCGGTCGGCCTGCGCAAAGGTCAGGCGCCGCGGCGGCTGTCCGGTAACCCGCAACTTGTCGGGTGGATCGATCAGCGCCAATTGATCCGGCTGCCGGGCAAGGATGCGGCCGAATAGTTCATCCAGCGTAGGCGATGTGTTGTTCTGGAGCACGGCGTCACTGGCTCGACTTCGGCGGCCTTTGCCACCATGTTTCGGGGAGGTATCCGGTCAACGCGGTCGCTGCCGGTCGTTCTATCCGATTCCAGCGAGCAATCCATTGCTCTCGAACGTTGTAGACCGGAATTGCGTAGAAGCCGGACATCAGGACCCGGTCGAGCGCGCGAACCGCATCCACGAAAGCCGGACGCTCCCGGGCCTCGAGCAGGGCGGCGATCATGGCATCGATCGCCGGATTCTTCGCGCCCATGTAATTTCGAGTCCCGGTGGTGTCGGCGGCCTCGCTGCCCCAGTAAAATGACTGCTCGTTGCCCGGCGACAGCGATTGATCCCAGCGGTTCTGGATCATGTCGAAATCGAAGCTCAGCCGCCGCTGGTCGAACTGCACGGCATCGACCGAGCGCACGGACACCTCAATGCCGGCCCGCTTGAGATCGCGCGCATAGGTGAGCGCGATTCGTTCCTGATCGCGCGTCGTCACCAGGATTTCGAAGGCGAGGGGCGCCCTGGTTGAGCGGTGACGCAAGACCGTCCCGTCAAGCTCGTAACCGGCTTGCGACAGCAGGGCGAGGGCGGCGCGCAAGGCCTTGCGGTCGCGGCCTGAGCCGTCTGTCACCGGCAGACGGTAGTTGCCGTCGAGAACATCGGGCCGCACGGCCGACGCAAACGGCTTCAACAACGACCGTTCCCGTTCGTCGGCGGGGCGTGCGTAGGCAGACAGTTCCGATCCCGCGAAGAAGCCCCCGGCGCGGCTGTAGAGCCCGAAAAAATAGTTCCGGTTGATCCACTCGAAATCGAACAACAGCGTCAGCGCTTCGCGGACGCGGACGTCGGAGAACATCTGACGTCGGGTATTGAACACCAGAAATTCCGACGGCGCTGGCAGGCCCGTCTTGATGGTTTCGCGAACGAGCTGACCGTTGCGGGCGGCCGGAAAATTGTACCCATCGTGCCAGCGCAGCGGTTCGGTCTCGACGCGAAAATCGTACAGCCCGCGCTTGAAGGCTTCGAACTGACTGTTGGCTTCGCGATAGAAGTCGAACCTGATCTCGTCGAAATTCCACAGGCCACGATTGACCGGCAGGTCACGCCCCCAATAGTCCGCATTGCGCGTCAGCGTGACGCTGGCTCCGGGCTTTACCGCAGTGACGCGATACGGCCCGGAACCCAACGGCGCCGTCATCGAGGTCTGCTCGAAAGTCGCGACGTCGATCGCATGTTTCGGCAAAATCGGCATCAGCCCGAGGATCAGCGGCAGTTCGCGATCTCTGGTTCCGCCGAAATCGAAACGCACTGTGCGTTCATCGATCGCCTTTGCCGTTGCGACCTTCGAATAATACAGGCGATGGTTGGGGCGGCCCTTGTCTCGCAGGAGTTGCCAGGAGAACAGCACGTCTTCGGCACGGACGGGCTGCCCGTCGGAAAAACGCGCCAGCGGGTTGAGGTGGAAGGTGGCATGGGTTCGGGCGTCGTCGGTCTCAACGCTGTTCGCCAGGAGGCCATAGAGCGTGAAGGGTTCGTCGTTGCCTCGGGCCATCAGGCTCTCGACCACGAACCCCCGTATTTGCTGGAGGGCAACGCCTTTGACGATGAAGGGATTGAGGCTATCGAAGCTGCCCGGAACGCTCTGAACCAGCCGGCCACCCTTGGGCGCGTCCGGATTGACATAGGGCATCTGGCTGAAACCGGCCGGCAAGGCTGGTGTGCCGTGCATCGCGATAGCATAGTCAGGACTCGCCGAAATCCCTTCGGACCCCGCAGCGAGCAGCCCGACCGCGAGGCCCAGACACGCTCCTATCCGGCTGCGGTTGCGCGGTATCGATCGCAAACTCGGGGTCCGTTTTGATTCGCCCTTGGACACGTTGGAATTTTACCACAGCCGCCGCGATACGCTCGTGAATGGACGTCAAAAACATCTGTTGCCATTGATCTTTCTTCCCGCCGCTGTATTGAAAGCGGGCAATTGACCATGATAGTGCGGACCGTCACGTAACCGCCTCATTTCACTAAGAGACAGCCGCCAAATGGTGTGGTGCCGGTGCCTGCGTCACGGGGTTCGAATCCTAGTGTTCAGAAAGGGTTTTCCGCAATGAATGTTCGTCTCTTGGCCGCGTCGGCTCTTCCGCGCGGACGGGCCTTTGCCCTGTTTGCCGCGGTGACGCTCGTGGCTGCTCCATTTATGTCGGACGCTCTCGCCCAACACCCGCCCGCCGCGGCGTCCAAGGGCAAGAAAGCCGCGAGCCCGAATGCTGCACAGGCGCCCGCGGCCCCGGCGGCAGCGCCGGCCGACCAGCAGGTGCAACTGATCTATGCGCCCTGGACCAAGTTTTGCCTGAAGGGGCAGGATGCGAAGGCCAAGCAGGTCTGCTTCACCGGCAAGGACGGACGGATCGAATCCGGCCAGCCTGTGATCGCAGCGGTCATCATCGAGCCGGAAGGCGAGCCGAAGAAGATCCTCCGCGTGACACTGCCGCTCGGCATGCAGCTTGTCCACGGAACGCGCATCATCATCGACAACAATCCGCCGCAGCAGAGCCCTTACGTGATCTGCTTCGCCAACGGCTGCATGTCGGATTACGAACTGACGGCGGAGATGCTTGCGAACCTCAAGAAAGGTCAGAACCTGATCGTTCAGGCGATCAATTCCAACGGCGCGCCACTGACGCTGCCGCTTCCGCTGGCTGAATTCGCCAAGGCTTATGACGGCCCGCCGACCGATCCGAAGGTGTTCGAGGAGACTCAGAAGAAGCTGCAGGAAGAGCTGCAAAAGCGGGCCGCCGAAGCGCGCGCGAAGCTCGAAGCCACCCAGCAGAATGCGGGCACACCGGCCGCCAAGCAGTAGCTAGCTCTTTTCGGGAAGGAAAACGAAGAAGGCGCTCCTTGCGAAGCGCCTTTTTTGTTGACGATTAACGGTCGAAAAGCCCGCCTCAGTTCAGCGACGGATTGCGGGGGCGATAGCCGCCGGATTTGTCCTTGACGAAAATCTCCGTCACCTGCGAATGCCGGATCGGCTCGCTGGTGTCATCGGGCAGAAGGTTCTGCTCGGACACATAAGCCACGTATTCGGAATCCGCGCTCTCGGCGAGCAGATGGTAAAATGGCTGGTCTTTGTGCGGCCGGACATTCTCCGGGATCGAGAGCCACCATTCTTCCGTGTTGTTGAAGACCGGATCGATATCGAAAATCACGCCCCGAAACGGAAAAATCCGGTGGCGAACGATCTGGCCGATCTGAAATCTGGCGATACGCGCTTTTGCCATGGCTGGTCGAATAGACCAGGATTGCGGCCGAAGCTAGAGGCAAAACTGATGAATCGGGTCCCTGGGACCGGACGGCGGTGCCTCACCGGGCTCGTGAAACCCGAGAACCACCTTCGCGGACGATCGACGTGGCCGTTCAAGACCGGCTGGATCGGGTTTCGCTGTATGGACGTTGCCGCCACGACGGCGCGAGACCCTCGCGCATGGCAAGGCGCCGGAGCGGGCCGATCCTGCCGATCAGGTGCAGACCGAGCGCGCGTGCGGTCTGGGTCGGCAGGAAATCGCTCAGCAGCGACCGGTTGGCTATGTCGATTGCAAACGTCCGGCTCAGCACGTCGCTGCGCCGCGCCGCTTCGAATCGCGCGAGGGCCCGGGGTGAGCCGGGGTCCTCGCCGGACGACAGGGCGCCGCGGACAACGTCTGCGATGTCGGCAGCATCACGCAGACCCATATTCAGCCCCTGCGCGCCGATCGGCGGCAGAACATGGGCGGCTTCGCCGACCAGCACAATGCGGTTGTTTGCGAAGCGCGCGGGTCGTTCGATCCCGAGTGGAAACAGATTCCGTCCCGGCCCGACTTGAAGCCGTCCCAGGATCGAACGCGATTGCCGCTCGGCGGCTTCGGCCAGGTTATCGTCGCTGAGCGCCTTGAGCCGCGCCGCCTCCTTCGGCGAGGTAACCCACACGACACTGGAGCGGTCTCCCGGCAACGGCACGAAAACGCAGGGACCGTGTGGCGTGTGAAATTCGGTCGAGATATTCTTGTGCGGCCGGGCGTGAGCGACGTTGAACGTCAATGCAGCCTGATCCAGCGCGCGGCGGGTGACGCCGATGCCGGCGGCTTTGCGGCAAAGCGACTGCCGCCCATCGGCGCCGACGGCGAGGCGGGCGGTCAACGTCTCGCCCTGCCGCGTCGTGATGGTGACCGCGGCATCGTCGGGCATCACGTACTCCGCCTCGCCGTCGATCCGCGTGAGGCTCCCGGCTTCCGCGGCCCGCGCTTCCATGGCGACCATCAGCGCGCGGTTTTCGATGTTGTAGCCGAACGCATCGAGTCCGATCTCGTCGGACGAGAACCGCACCTCCGGCGCGCGGATAAGGCGTCCGGTATCGTCGACGAGCCGCATGACGCGGAGAGCCGCAGCATCGGCCTCGCAGCGGCCCCATACGTCAAGCTGCCGTAGCAGTTCGACGGAGCCGCCGAGCAACGCCGTCGTCCGGTTATCGCCGTAGGCGACGCGCCGGGCGATCAGCGCCGTGTGTGCGCCTGCATCGGACAGCGCGATCGCCGCCGCCAGTCCGGCAGGGCCGCCGCCGACCACCGCAACGTCGTAAATGGCATCCGGCTTCGCGCTCTCGTTCATATGCAGACAATCAACATTCGCGGCGGCATTTTCAAGCCCGCAGGCGAACATTGTTCGGGCGTCGGCCGTTCGTTCCCGGTCGTTCGCGCGGCGGAACGCCGCAAGGAGCGTTATGCAAACCGGCGCGATTCCTGATAGCAAGATGGGTAAATGAGCCAGTCAAGCCGGCAGGACCCGTTACCCGGACCCCGAACCTCGCGCGCCGCCGCGTTCTTCGTCCATGTTTTTACGGCGGCGGGGGCCGGCATTGCGCTGCTCGCACTGCTTGAAGCGGTGCGAGAGCATTGGGCGGCCATGTTCGTCTGGCTAGGTATCGCGCTCGTGATCGATGGTCTGGACGGGCCGATCGCACGGCGGCTGAACGTCGAAGCGGCGCAGCCGAACTGGTCGGGCGAGGTGCTGGACCTCGTGGTCGACTTCGTGACCTACGTCTTCGTTCCGGCCTATGCCATTACCGCGAGCGGCCTGTTGCTGCCGGTCGCCGCGCCGTTGCTGGGTGTGGGCATCGTGATCAGCGGTGCGCTCTATTTTGCCGACCGTCGAATGAAGACAGCGGACAATCACTTTCGCGGCTTTCCGGCGCTCTGGAACGCGGCTGCGTTCTACCTGTTCCTGCTGCGTCCGTCGCCGGCAGAATCGACCCTCGGTATCGCCGCGCTTATTGCGCTGACCTTCGTGCCCATCAACGTGCTGCATCCGGTACGGGTGAAGCGGTTGCGTCGTCTCAATCTGTCGCTCATCGCCGTGTGGGCTGTGCTGGCGATCGTGACCGTCGCGAAGGATTTCAATGTGGCGATGCCGGTCACCGCCGTGCTCTGCGCCATCGCGCTCTATGTCATCTGCGGCGATGCCGTAATCCGCGTCCTGAGGCGAGAGAACCGATGATCGAACTGCTGACCAGTCCGGAAGCCTGGGCTGCGCTGTTGACGCTGACGGTGCTCGAGATCGTTCTGGGAATCGACAACGTTATCTTTCTGTCCGTGATCGTGTCGCGGATTCCGCCGCCGCAGGCGAAGCGGGCACGTCAGATCGGCCTGGCGCTGGCGCTGATCTTCCGCATTCTTTTGCTGAGCATTCTGGTCTGGCTGATCGGCCTGACCGCGCCGGTTTTCACCGTGCAGGGTTTTGAATTCTCCTGGCGCGATATCATCCTGATCGGCGGCGGCCTGTTCCTGATCGCCAAGGCAACGCACGAGATTCACGGCGAGATGGAAGCGCGCGAGTCCGAGGAGAGCGACGTATCGAGATCGAGTACATTCTTCTGGATCATCGTCCAGATCATCATCATCGACATGGTATTCTCGCTGGACTCTATCGTTACCGCGATCGGCATGGCCAAGGATCTCGAGATCATGATCGCCGCCGTCGTCATCGCATGTTTCATCATGTATGTGTCGTCGGGGCCGGTGGCACGGTTCGTCGCCGAGCATCCAACCACGAAGATGCTGGCGCTGACGTTTCTGGTTCTGATCGGGGTCGCGCTCGTCGCCGACGGATTCCATTTCCACATTCCGCGCGCCTATATCTACTTTGCGATGGCGTTCTCGGCAGCAGTGGAACTGTTCAACGTGCTCGCCAGGCGCAACCGCAACAGGGCGGCCCGCTGAGTTTTGTGGAGACACTTCCGCGGTCGAGTTGACAACATAAGCTCAATGCCTTTCGCTCTCCGAAGCGCAGTTGGTAGGGAGAGGACACGATGACCAAGGCAGTGCGCGTTCACCAGGTGGGCGGTCCCGAGGCGCTCGTCTATGAGGCCGTGGACGTGCCCGCGCCGGGGCAGGGCGAGGTTCGCATCAAGCAACATGCCGTCGGCCTGAATTTCATCGACGTCTATTATCGCACCGGCCTCTACAAGGCGCCGACCATGCCGTTTGTCGTCGGCAACGAAGCCGCCGGCGAAGTCGCTGCCGTTGGGCCGGGGGTCACCGATTTCCATCCCGGCGACCGCGTCGCTTACTATGTCAATCTCGGCGCTTACGCGACCGAGCGCAACGCTCCGGCCGACAAGCTGGTCAAGTTGCCGGACCACATCACCTACGAGCAGGGCGCGGTGCTGATGCTGAAGGGGTTGACGGTCTGGTATCTCCTGCACAAGACTTTCAAGGTCGAGCAGGGGCATCGCGTGCTGATCCATGCCGCGGCCGGTGGAATCGGGCTTCTCGCCTGTCAGTGGGCGAAGGCGCTTGGCGCGAACGTCATCGGCACCGTCGGATCGAAGGCCAAGGCGGATCTCGCGCTGGCCAATGGCTGCGATCACGTCATCCTTTACAAGGACGAGGATTTCGTCGCGCGCGTCAAGCAGATCAGCCGCAACGAGTTGTGCGACGTGGTCTATGACGGCGTCGGCAAGACCACGTTTCCGGGCTCGTTGTCCTGCCTGCGGCCGCGCGGTCTGTTCGTCAGCTTCGGCAACGCTTCCGGTCCGGTGCCGCCGTTCGCGCTGACTGAACTTAACAATCACGGTTCTCTGTTCGCGACCCGGCCGAAGCTGAACGACTATGTGGCGACGCGCACGGAGTTGCTTGAAGGCGCCGATACGCTGTTTGCTGCCGTCATCAATGGAAAGCTGCACGTTCCGATCAACCATGCCTACGCCCTGAAGGATGCGGCGAAGGCGCAGACCGACCTGGAAGGCCGCCTGACGACGGGAGCCGCGATCCTCAAGCCGTAGAGCTTGGAGCATGATCCCGAAAAGTGAAAACCGGTTTCCGGATAAGATCATGCTCAATCAAAAGACAAAGGCTGAAGTCCGATGCAACGCAGTTGGATTAGACTCCAGCCGGAGCCGGCCGAAATGCCCGCGAACAGAATTTTTCACGGACATACTCGCGGAGAATTTCCGTCCGAATATCAGAGGTTTTGAAGAATCCTATCGTTTATTTCCCTTACCGATCTTGCTGCCGGCGGGAGGCATCGTTCATTATAGCGCGTGTTGAGCCGGAGGCCGAAGATGTACCAACGATCCGACGAAACCCGACTGAACGTTAGCACCCGCCTGACAGAGCGCACGGTGTTGCGTGTCCAGACGTTTGCGCTATATGGCTCGCTCGCCCTGATCGCCGCCGTTGTATTCGGTTCGCTGTCGATCCATCCGTTCTGATCGGAACGGATTATTTCGCCGTCTTGAACGGTGCAACCGCGATACCGTTGTCCTTGAGCGCCTTGCGCAACGCACGCGCGATTTCGACCGCACCGGGCGTGTCACCGTGGATGCAGACGGTATCCATCCGCATCTTGATCGTTTTGCCGGTGATCGAGACGACCTCTCCGGACTGAATCATTTTCACCACGCGCTGGGCAATGGCGTCCGCGTCGTGCAGGACGGCTCCCGGCTTGCGCCGCGATACCAGCGATCCGTCATCTTCGTAGGCACGGTCGGCAAACACTTCATGCACCATCGACAGGCCGAGGGCTTCACCCGCGGCAACGAGGCGCGAGTTCGCGAGCACCACGAAGACCAGATCGGGATCGACCGCCTTGATTGCCGAGGCGATCGCTCGCGCGGTCATGTCGTCGTCGCAGGCGATGTTGGAAAGCGCGCCGTGCGCCTTCACATGCGTGACCTTGTGCCCGGCCATGGTAGCAATCGCCTGCAATGCGCCGATCTGGTAGGCGACGAGGTTTTCAAGCTCCGACGATGAAAGGCCCACGACCGGACGCCGGCCGAAACCGTGCAGGTCGCGATAGCCGGGATGCGCGCCGATGCTGACGCCGCGCGCCTTGGCGAGATCGACCGTCTTCTTCATGGTATCGGCATCGCCGGCGTGGAAGCCGCAGGCGATGTTGACGGAGGTCGCGAGATCGATCATCGCGGCATCGTTGCCCATCGACCAGACGCCAAAGCTTTCGCCGAGATCGCAGTTGAGGTCGATCGTCATGTGGCTTTTTGCTCCAATGCGGAGAGCGAATTGCTATGGCTCCGGAGGTGTCCAAGTTTGCCACGTTCCGCTGTCGAATGCATTCACCGCAGAGCCGGCGATATTGGCGTTCTGCAGCGCGTCGCTGATGTCGACATTGCGCACCTCGCGGGCGCGATCGGGGAGGGTTTGCAACAGGTCCGCCATCGCGCGCGCCGCGGCCTGGGCATCAGTCATGGTGACCGCCTGGAAGCGGAAGGTGTGGCCGGCGGGGATTTGTGCGAAGCGACCGAGGTCGGCGGTGATCACGGTCGCGATTTTCGGATAGCCGCCGCTGGTGCCGCGATCCGGCATCAGCACGATCGGCTGTCCGTTGCCGGGAACCTGAATGCTGCCGTTCACGGTGCCGTCGGAGACGATGTTGTGGTCATGCAGATGCTTGATAACGGGTCCTTCAAGGCGATAGCCCATGCGGTCGCTTGTCGCCGATATCTTCCACTCGCTGCGGAGGAACAGATCCGTCGCCTCGCCGAATTCGTCGTCCTGCGGACCCATCACGACGCGGATCGGACCATCGGATACGGCGGGCAGGTCGATCCGCCGCTCGATCGTAGCCTTTGCAGCATCGACATCAAGGACGTCGCCGGCCTGCAATGGCCGCGGAAACGGACTGCCAAGGCCGGCACGCGCGTTGACGGCGAGGCTGCCGAACGTCGGCTCGCCTCTCACGCCACCCTCAATGGCGAGATAGCTGAAGGTCCCGTCGCGTGCGAAGCCGAGCGTCAGGCTTTCGCCGTCACCGAGCGTGCGGGATTCGTTGAACGACACCGGGTGCCCCGCGACTTCAGCGTTCCGCACGGCGCCCGCGAGCGCGACGCGCACCTTGCCCTCGCGGGCGACGAAAGCCGCGCCGAACGGCCCGACTTCGATCGCAGCGGCAAAGGGCGGATTGCCGACCAGGCAATTGGCGGCAGCCAGCGCGAGACGATCCACCGCGCCGCTCGGCGTCAGGCCATAGCGCTGCACGCCGTAGCGCCCGCCGTCCTGAACCGACGTCGCGGGCCCGGCAGCAGCGGCGACAAGCTTGCTCATGAGACTACTAGTTCCGCGACGAACTCGCCGCGCGCGGCGGCGCGATCCTGTTCGGTGAACTGCTTGCCGTCGACCGCATAAAAAGTGACGGCGTCTCCCGGTTCGAGCAGGAAAACGGGATCGCGGTGAAGCCGGTAGGTGCGCATGGCGGTTCGGCCGAGCAGGTGCCAGCCGCTGGGTCCGGCGAGACACTGGATACCGGCCTGGAGACCGCCGATCGAGATTGCGCCAGCGGGCGTAAGCAGGCGCGGGCTCGCGCGTCGCGGCATTTGAAGTGAATCGTCGAGGCCGCTGAGATAGGACCAGCCCGGCGTAAATCCGATCATGGCGACGCGATAGTCGCCGGCGACATGACGCGCGACGATATCGTCCGGCGTCGTGTTCAACGTCCTGGCGATAGTCTCGAGATCGATGCCATGCTCGCCGCCATAGGCGACGGGGATGCGCCAGCGCCGGGTCCTCGTTGTCGGCGGCGCCCGTAATCGGGCGAGTGTCGTCAAGCGTTCGCCGAGTTCATCGAAACCAATCCGAACCGGGTCGTAGTGAACGAGCAGCGATCGGTAGGTCGGCACAGTTTCGGTGATGCCGTCAATCGGCGCATCGGCAAGTGCGCGGTCGAGCGCAAGCACGCGACGATTGGCCTGCTCGTCAATGACGCGGCCGAATTCCACCGTGATGGCGGCATCACCGCTTGGCAGAAGGCGAGGCGAGGGCAAAGGTGCGGTCATGACCGATCAACAAGTTCGTCAGCGAGGAATTCCAGCCGTCAACATTGCCTTGGCGGCAGATGGGTTTGCAGCAATAATACGTGCAAATGAATTATTGATGGCGAGCGCCACAGGAGATCACCATGGATATCCATCAAGCAGGTTCGCGACCGACAAAAACCGCACCTCAGGATTATTTTACCGGCACGGTCTTGCTGGAGCCGATCATCGCCGCCGTGAACGCGCCGTCGCGCGTCCTCGCCGCGAGCGTCGCGTTCGAGCCTGGCGCACGGACCGCATGGCACACCCATCCGCTCGGCCAGACGCTATACGTCGTGTCCGGCGTTGGGCTGGTCCAAGCCGAGGGGGGGCCTATCCGCGAGATACGCCCCGGTGACACGGTATGGTTTCCCCCGGGAGAAAAGCACTGGCACGGCGCGGCGCCGACCACCGCCATGACCCACATCGCGGTGCACGAATCCCTCGACGGAAGCGCCGTCACCTGGATGGAACAGGTCACCGACGAGCAATATGGCGGTCAAGTCGGCGGTTGACCACATCAAACGTCGGGACGACGCGCCCAGGTTCATCCGTGACGGGTGCCCCTCTTGGCGGTGAGAGCAACTCTCTCGAAAGAGCGTTATCCTATCAGTTCGGTGTGGTCGGGTGCGGGCTACTCGTCCTCGCGCGGGCCGATTTCCCCACCGGCCATCTCGCTTCGCAGCGTTTCAAACCGCTGGCAGGCGTCACGCTCGCGGTCATCGACAAACTGGATCGCGGCTTCTTTTGTCATTGGACCGCTGACAAGCGGGAGCGAACTGTCTCCGATCGTTTCATCAACGAAATAATCGCCGTTGTCACCGCGCCGCGTGGTCCACTTGAACCGAACGGCGGCGAGCGGGCCGGGACCGTACTTCGTGTAGCTGTCGGTTTCGGCGCAATCGGAAGGAGAATCGGAAGCGGGATTGGGCGCGACCGGAGTCGTCGTCGGTATTTCCTCGGCCAGGCAAACTCCGGGCTGGTCTGTCGCCTCCGCCTCGGGGGCTTGGCCGGCGTCGTCCCGTTCCTCGGACGTTTCCGGCTTGTCGACAAGGCCCGCAATCGTCGCGAGGGCATCGTCGGTCGGATCGCCTTCACTCACCCGCTATCCCCCTGTTGAGAATGGGGGCGGCGCGGCCACACGACCGCAAGTTGTTGACGCGTCCGTCCCCATCTGCATCGGAACACATGTATCCAGGCGCAGATGGCGGTTTTTTGTCTTTCCGGGGGCGCTGTTCGGCAGGACCGTGACGTTCGTAGGCTGCGGGCTGATCAGTTCGCACACTGCCAGGCGTTGCCAGGCGACGGGAATGAATGTCCTCCGTCTACCGTTTCTGAAAACCCAGACTTATCCGTCTGTTAAAGCCGATTTCATTCGCATCGGCTTAACAGGAAGGGACGCTTTTCATCCTCAAAAAGCATCGCGTTTCGCGTAGTCAAAAAAACGCGAATGCTGCTCGGCCGCAACCGACGATTGCGCAGCCGTTCAATCGCCTTTCGCGATCTCTTTCGGTGCCTCTTCCTCTTTGCGCGTCGGCGGATGAGATCGCACGTAACGATAGCTTGCATAAAAGAGCAGGCCGCAGCCGACGATTGCGCCAAACATGACCAGGGGCATGGTGTTGTCGTGCCTCTAACAGCGGAACGGAACGATCGTGTCTACCGTAAAAGCTACCGTGCCGTCCCTAATGGTACAACTCTAGATCGCGACGGAAAGAGCAATATCGGGGCTCGCAGCCTCGGCCGGAAGATGGAGGAAGCAAATAAACTTGAGACCGGCGAGGTACGCCCGACGAGCGCCGCTGCGCGTAGCGGAGACGTGACACATACCGGCGGAAGGGGTGGAAGTGAGGGGCGGGCAGGAGAGCGGAAGGGCTGTCGCTTTGCGGTACGCCCCGAATGGGAGGAACCGCTGGGTGGAGTAATAGTTAGCGCGGCTCGGTGGTGAGTTTTGTGATAAGGGTGCCAAGGCGCTCATCTAACTTTTGCAAAGTCTCCTCAGCCAGCTTTTCGTCCTTATCTTTGAGAACGGCATCCATTGCGACGTGAAGCCCCTGCATAATGTTCTTTAATGCCTCGATAGTTGCTTCGTTCGCACGCAGTCCCTCAGTCATCATCTCGCCTTTCTGAGTTCTTAATCTCTACTAGAGCCTTTTCGCTTCTGATGGAATCAGAAGCTGGGCTCTATGATTTTGATTTGACACGTTTGCTTCACGCGAACCGGTATCCACTTCGCTCGAAAACGCTCTACCTGCCCTGATTGCCCTCAACGTCCCGACAACTCTAAGGCAGGGATCGGAAGGCGCAATCTATTTCTGTCTCGACATAAGACCGATCTCAACCAGCCTACGAATCGCCTCCGGCCACCTTGGCAGATTCTCCTGGCGGCGACGCCAGTCGTCCAGGGCCTTGGCCATGTCTGGCTGAACTCGGACGCCAACAAGCCTTCCTGTAGAGGAAGATGTTATCCTGTTATAAGTATGATTTTACTGCTTATATTTATAAGCGCCTCCTAACCGATGCGGATTAGGAAAACAGTAAGGAGAATGGCCCGTAACAAGCTGACCGACACCAAGGCAAAGCGCGCGAAGCCCGGTTGGCATGGTGACGGCGACGGGCTTTGGTTGCGCGTTAACCCATCCGGCATCCGGTCATGGTTTTCATTTCCGTCACGGTTGCCGGCGCGAAATGGGGCAGCTACGGCGCCGGCGCTCGCAACGTAACGCTGGCCGCGGCGCGGGACAATGCCGAGGCAGTTCGCGCCATCCTAACAGCCTGAAGCGGCGGCGCTCGCGCGAAAGCATCCCCAAAATGAAATTGACAACGATCCCTTGGCTTTCGGGCCGTTCGACAAGGCGGCGGAACTAGGAGCAAGCGTGCTCAAGGTCTCTTTTCATCGTGTCAGTCATCAATCTGGAGATTTGAGACCCGTCCACGATGGTCGAAAGCTGGGTCTTCGTACTGTAGATCATGACCTTGGGGCCAGAATGGCCGCCTGTGCTAGTCTCAGCGGCAACAGTTCCGCAAATGTAGTCACCGCGTGGGTGGAGATTGTCGAATTTGGCGGAATCGGGAAAAATGAGGTGGAGGCGAACGGACGCTTTCGCATCGTCAATGACGTCGGCGCTGGCTTTCGTTGGAGATGAAACGGCCAGGACAGCGAGCAGTGCTGCGACGATTCCGTGTTTAGCCTTCATACTTTCCCACCTTTCAAGCATTTGCCGCACACTGGCTACAGTTCTAACCCTCGGCCTTCAGGCCCTTCTCCACAAGAGCGGATAGCTTCTGGACGCACGAAAACGCCCGCGAGGGGATTGATTTGTTTACGCAATCGCTGAGCATGTCCGCGGGCCTAGAAACCCGGACCAGTGATTAGCCGCGCCACTCCTTGTCAGAATGCTCTCGATTGGGGTCGAGGGTAGCGGCTGAATGTCAGTAGTCCCGAAAGGATAGGATACCGCTGACGACGGACGAGCTTGGCGGCTCGACTCCGAACGGCCGAATTATGGTCGGGGGTGAGCGCGCTGTCCAGAGAGGAAACCCTTAAAACGCTCTGCCTATCCCACTGGCAGGTTTCTAGCCCCCGGCTACTCGCTCTGACACCGAGCATGGCCTTCGAAGGCCGGAAACCAGTGAGCAACTACCCATGAACGACAACCTGTTGAGGGTTGTCCATGCCTTCTCGGCATCGCCGTCTATTCGTCTGCGTTATCAGATCCCCGCTGCCGAAGGGCCTCGTTTTCAGAAACGAGATCAGGCCTTCCATCCAAGAAGGTCAGCAGGTATTCGATCTCGTCGGCCGCCTCTTTGGCTTGAAATGCCGCACGACGACTCGATGGACCGCGTCTCGGCAGTGGTCAGGATTGCTCGCGATGCTACGAATGCGATCGTTCTAATGTGACGGCACTACCGGGCAGGGGGCGTCATGAGTACCGAAACTCAACTCATTGCGCTGCGTCGGAACTCCTCATCCGAGTGTTCGGCTCCACCCGGCGGGCGCAACGGTGGCGGTACCGACGTTGGCCGACGCTAAGGCTCGCATTGATCATCACCGCCGCGAGCTTGAGAAGGTATTGCGGGATCGCTACGGAGTGGACGTGATGGCGCTGGCCACCTGCACTTGCCGGAGCCTGAAGCGATTGGGTTCGATCAGAGCAAAGGTCGTTCGTATTACAAGCCGGCCGATCCTCGTGTTCCAAGGCTATGGCGGCTGGATCGACTGACAGTCTGCGAATCGCCAGCAGTCAAAACGACGATGCCCGCCGGTTAGCGCCGGCAGGTTTTCCTTGCGGCAAGCTAAGCTGGCGCCCATGATAGTTTGATCGTTCCAAAAGGAGTGCGGCCGTGGCGACAGGTACAGTGAAGTGGTTCAATGCGACAAAGGGTTTCGGATTTATTCAACCCGACAGTGGCGGCAAGGACGTGTTTGTCCATATCTCGGCCGTGGAGAGGGCTGGCCTTAGCTCGCTCAATGAGGGCGCCAAGGTGAGCTACGAGGAAGTAGCGAACAAGGGAAAGACCTCAGCAGAAAACCTGCGGGTAGGTTGATCTTCTTGCCGCCTGGGCGGGTAACCGCTGGAAGGGCGCGCAGCGGACCGCGATCGTGCGGCGCAGGCTTTAGCTGCTTTTAAGGACCAAATCCCAGCCCGCCGGTGATGAGCCGGCGGGTTTTTCCGCCGGAATTGTCGCCAGATCACCTAAGGTCGCAAAAGGCGCGGCAGAAGCACCTTCGCAAAAAGGCCAGGACGGCCGCAGCGCCCGCGTCATTTGCGAGGTGCCTAATTAACTGGCGGAAGGGGTGTCTGTGCGCCTAATGCATCTAATAGACTGATTATAAAGGTAAATTATTGCGGAGTGCGCTGATAATACCCCGAAAGATACCCGACATGCATCCGTTGCTTGAAAGCAACAGTCCCAATCAATCCAAAATGTTCCATGGGAATGTACGGGAATCCGCTTGCGCGAATTCGGAAAAGGGGTATATTAGTTAGTCTGCGAGCGATATGGCCCTAGCTCGGCAGCCTCCAGAATACAGGGCCAGCAGGCAATGTCAAGAGAGAATCTTCAGACATGCTGCTTCTGAAACTGACCGACGTCACCAAGGCCACGGGCCTGGGGCGCTCCACCATCTATCGCAAAATCAGCGAAAACACCTTCCCCCCACCACTTCAACTTTCCCCCGGCTGTGTTCGCTGGGATGCCGACCACCTGCAAGCATGGCGTGATGCCTTGCCGATCGCTGCCAACAGCAACACCGATAAGACGGTGGCGGCATGAGCGGCCTCGGCGACCTGCTACGCGAAGAGAAGGCCATGACCGGCCTTGGCCTCGCAGAACTAACGGTGCTGTCTCCCCAGAATGACCCGTTCCGTCTCGATACTCCCTCGAACCACAAAAACGGCCTATGGTTTCGGGAGCGCATGGAAGAGTGCGGACTACTCTCGGGCGCTGGCACAATCCACAATCGCGGTATCCACTACGCCATTGTCTCGCTGGGCAATGCCGTCCGGCCAGACGGGAAGCCATATATCAATGACGCGGACTGTTGGGCCTTCCTTGAGAACGCCAGCAACGTTGCCCGATGGTTGAAGTACGTCCCATGGTGTCGCATCGTTGATGCCCGGAACGCCGACCCTATTATTCAGGTGCGCGGCGATGAAACAGACGAGTGGTCAGTTGCCCTGTCGGCGGAAACCTTCATGCCGGACGAGGATGACCTTATCCCCACCGTCAAAGGCGATTGGAAACCGGCTCGGCAATGTTTCAGGCTAGCCTTATACGGCGAGAAGACCAGCCTCGGGAACGTACTTCAGCCGATTGCGGAGCAATACGGCGCGGACCTGTATCTGCCGTCCGGCGAAATCAGCAACACGCTATTGGCGCAGATGGCAGCAACCGGTGCGGACGACGGACGCGAGATGGTCGTTGCCGTGTTCGCGGATTGCGACCCGGCCGGATATCAGATGGCCGTCAGCATCGGACACAAGCTTCGCGCGCTGAAGGAGTCGCTCTATCCCAACAGCCTTTCCTTCCGCGTCATCGCACCCGCCTTGACGGTCGAGCAGGTCAAAGAGCTTGGCCTTCCTCATACACCACTCAAGCCGACCGAGTTGCGCGCAGCCGGATGGGTGGAGCGTTACGGGATTGAGCAGACCGAGATTGATGCGCTGGCGACACTTCGACCAGACGTTCTGACCGCCATCGCCCGCGATGCGCTCGACCCGTTCTTCGACCATACCCTGGCCAGACGGCATAGGCATGCAGAGCGTGAGTGGCATCGGATGGCCCAAGCCCGGCTCGCCGAGCACTTCAACGGTGAACTCGATGACGCTTGGCAGGCCGCGGCTGAAGCCCGAGCCGAGTTGGAGGCAAGGGTTAGGGTTCTCCGAGACCTTGCCGATGGCTTTGACGACACCTTGCCAGAATTCATACCGCCATCATCCGAGGCATACGGAAGCGATAGCGCGGTACTCGTGAGCAGCGATATGCCGCTCGCCGAGCACGCCGGAATCCTGCGGCGTCGGAAAGACTACTCCACCGCAGCATAGAACGACCGCACGACTGGCCCTATCGCCGGGTGCACGGCACAGACCAACCAACCCGAGACCACCTTGAAAATCATATCATACCGACCGGCACCATCCGGTGGCGGCACAATCGGCTTTGCTGAAATCGAAGCCGCTCCTGGCATCCGCATGTTCGACGTCAAGATCGTTCGGACACATGACGGCAGCATCCGCGCCTATGCGCGAAACACCGCGTTCGATCGTACTGCGATCGCGGAAATTCAGAAGTCCCTTACCGGAGGCGCATGCCTTGAACGCATTGCAAGCTAAATCTTTCGATCCGGCCGACCTCACTCGATCCGACAAGGTCGACCAGATGGGGGCTATACTCGACGGCGACATCTATGTGCCGCTCGATCCCGATCTGGATATCGCCAGCCTCACGATGGAAACCATCGGCGAGACTCTGCGGCGGGAGAGTGAAGTCAGTGACATCTCGCACGGTGCAATCTTAACCGGCGATTGGCACTGTAAAGATCGGCGCGTCCGCAATCATCACAACTTTTTCGTTTCATGGCTCGCCGACGATGACACCACCGTCCGGCACAAGCAGCTTCAGGGCGACCCGGCCGACGCCGTGTTCATCCTAGAAGATCTGCAGCGTGCCGCCGGCGGCGGCGAGGTTCGGTATCGGCCTGAACCGAAGGCGGTCAATGAACCGGTTGCAGCCAATGACAACGAGCCTTCCGCACCATCAACACTCGCCAGCACCAAGCCGAAACTGACGGCAGACGAGGAACGCGAGTATCTCGAAAATTTCCAGCGCGAGCAGTTGATGCCCGGCGAGCGCGGCGAACTTGTCTACGATGATGCCGCGTGGCGCGCACTATCGTCTGGTCCGTTCTGGCATATCGCGGATGCCGTGATTGAGGGCCATCAAGGCGACGTCTTCATGGGCGTGCTGGATGGCGCACCGAAGTTTGCACCCGCGCAAGGCGGTGTCGGGCCGATCACACCGCTTGCGCCATTTCCTCTAGTCGACCCTTCAGAATGGCACGGTACTATCGCGCAGGTACGGCAATGGTTCCTGACCGGCCTTATCCCGCATAGGCAGGTCACGCTGCTGTCGGGTGATGGTGGTGTCGGTAAGTCACTCTTGGGTTTGCAGATCGGTGCGGCGTCGGCCTTGGCGATTGAAACCCTAGGGTTACAACCGCGGCCTGGCCGGGTGTTGTATCTCGGCGCAGAAGACGAGGCGGAGGAATTCCACCGGCGGCTGGATGATATTGCCGCGGCGCACAGCGCGGAAATAGCGGACCTGACAGACCTTCGTATCCTGCCGCTCGCGGATCAAGATGCCTTGCTTTCCGAGCCGGACCCGAAGGGTAACATGAAGGCGACTCCACTATGGGGCCGCGTTGATAGGTTCGTGAAGTCATGGGAGCCGGGCCTTGTGGTGCTCGATACTGCCGCAGACTTGTTCGGTGGCGACGAGGTTAAGCGCTCACAGGTTCGCCATTTCGTGGCGATGTTGCGAAAGATGGCGATCGAGCGTGACTGCGCGGTGTTGCTGTTGGCGCATCCGTCTATCGCCGGCATGGCATCGGGCTCGGGCTACAGCGGCTCGACAGCTTGGAACAACTCGGTGCGGTCCCGCCTGTACCTGACCAGCGGCGAAGGCGACGTTCGCATCTTGAAGACCGTCAAGAGTAACTACGGCAAGATCGGCGACGAGATGCAGCTTGAATGGTGCGAGGGCGCATTCGTTCTGCACGATCCGTCCAAGCCGGGAATCGCTGATGGTCTGATTAATGGCCGGGCCGACAAGCTGTTCATGGCCGTGCTGTCGAAACTCAATCGCACCGGCCAGCGACCCAGCCCGAACAAATCGCCGTCCTATGCGCCGCGGATGATTCAGAAGCATCCCGACGCAAAGGGGACGAAGGTGCGCGACCTAGAGATGGCGATGCAGCGCCTGCTCGATACGGGTGTCATCAAGATCGTTGAGGAAGGCCCAGCCTCTCGGCGGCGAAGCCGGTTGATCGTGTCTGCGGAGGACTTCGGCGGAACGGAGGATGGATGACGCCAAGCGGATTCCAACCATTACCAACCGCTTCCAACGGTTTTGTAAGTCGTTGAAATGATTGATGTTCGCATACCGCTTACCAACTATTCCAACGGTGTTCTAACTCCTTGATTTCATTCACTTCCAACCGCTTCCAACGGGTGTCCACACATACCCCCACACCCCCATAGCGCCCTTGGGCGCGCGCTCTTGAGGAGCGCGGCACTCGGGCAATTAGAAAGCCGCATAGACGGCCACTGAAATTTAAGAGGAACGACATGCAATACGCTAACGACAACACGCCGCGCACGCCCGAGCAACACCGGGCTTATGTCGCCAGCCTTCGCGATCAGCAGGATGACGATAAGGAGGTGCGCGCCCGCGCTCGCCATTGGCCGACGTTCGGGAGGTTGAAGCGTGCCAAGCGCTGGCTCGATATCCAGGCGCTGGAGCGGTTCGCGGAAGATGAGGGCCTTGACGTTTCGGGTGGTTTCCACGCTGCCAATGATAACAGCCCTGTGCGTGAGGATGATGGCATCGAGATCGGTCGCGTCGATACCCGGCTTGTGGACGCTCGCCTTGATGAGGAAAACCCGACCGCCGACGAGATCGCAGCCGCGGCATGGGCTGACCAGAAGGACCGAGACGAAGGCCGACCCGAATTAGCAACCCGGATTCAGTTCGGCGCGCATGGCAAAATTACTGCCGTCAAGGTGCGCGGGCGGTATCGCTTGCTGGAGGAAACCTTCTTTGAGCCCCACGGCCCGGATGATGAGAAGGCTAGCCTTGGTAAGGGATACGGCCTGCGCGATGAACTGCCGGACGCCCAAGACGATGCCGCGCGTCGGATGGATCACGAGGCCATGAAGCGCCGGCTTGGCGATGAGACTTGTCGGTTTATCGAACTGGCATGCGGTGACGCTACCTCCGAAGAGATCGGCGAAATGCATGGCGGTTCCGGTAAGACCGCCGAGCGGCTGGGCGTCAAGCTGGTGGACATCGCCATCGGAAAGTTGGTTGCGGCCTATGCGGCGCGGCAGGAAGCCGACATGGCGGCGTGATTCCGCAGCCAGTCCCTAATCTGCCACTCGCTCCGCTTTACCCAACAGGGGGAAATTATCGCCCCCGCCGCCGTCTCGTTACGGCCGGGCGCTATGCCGAAGGGGAACTTCGGGGCGCCCACCTTTTCATGTTCGCAGAGCGGTCCAATTGCCCGGTCCAGTCCCCAAGGCCGAAAAATGCTTTGAAGCGATGAAGGCTGCAATCGCTTCCGGCCTGACGGATCGTCAAGCCTACCTCACGGTGCCCGGTGCGCCGTCATCGGCGGCGTGGACTCGCTATCTCCAAAACCATCCAGAGCGCGCCGCTGAAATTGCTGCCGTTCGCCGTCCGCAGGGCCGTCCAAGCCTCGATCGTATCGCGGCGAACTTCGACGCTCTGATTAAGTTGATCGAGCAAGGCCATAGCCCTGTGTCGGCCGGCAAAGAGTTGGGCATCAACGGCGGTCGCCTGACGTCCTATTTGTTGGAGCATCCTAGCCAGCGGCCGGCATACGTCGCCGCCATGCAGAAGCGCGCCAAGGCGCTTGGTTTCCGAAGCACGACGATCAAAGGGATGCCGAGGCGCAAAGATTTCACTGAGGCCGAGTTTGACGCGGCCCTTGTACTAATCGCACGATCGACTGCCCCAGACCTTGCCACCGCACTTCGCCGCGCAGATTTGCCGAGAAATGGATCGCTTCAGCGGCGTGCGAGGAATGACCCTGCATTCCGTAGCCGGTTAGATCGCGCATATCGCGCGCACGGCGCGAGTACCCATTATCTCCGCTACATTAAAGACCCGACCGAGCCGCGTATGTTGCTCGCGTCGTTGCTGCGCGACAACGATTTTTCTGCTGCGTTCAGCCGGTTCAAGTCGCAGCGCTATGATCGTCACGATCTAGCGCAGGAATACTGCCTGGCTGTGCTTGAAGGCCGCTTGTCGAAGGCGGACCTGAAGAAGAATAAAGCCATGAACGATATCCGCAAGCGCGCCTTAGGCAACAGCCTTGCGTTTACATCGCTCGATGCGCCGTCGCACGGTGACGGCGACTCTCGATACAGCGTCGGTGACACGATCGCCAGCCCGTGCGGCATCCACACCTACTAGAGACTCCCATGACCATCAAAGTGAACTCGCCAGCGGCATACAACGGCCGTCTGGTCAAGGTCGCATCCATAAGTGGTGCTGAGGCGGAAGTGGTTTGGATCGGTCGCGATGGCGAGATCGAAGTTCGCGACGTTTGGGTTGGCGAGTTGGTCAGTTTCGAAGACGCGATGAATCCGCAGACGTCATGGAGTGCGGCGAGCGCTCTTGAGCATGAATCAAAAATCCGAGCCTGGAGGGCTGAATAGTTGGTCGCACGATCGTGGGAACAGTTTGATTACGACTTGGCGCATCCGAAATCCAAGCGCGACAAGCTTTACGACATTCTTTGCGCCCATGGCGTCAATGGTGAAGTGCCGCTGAAGCAAGCGCATATCAACGCCGGCTTGCCAATCCCGGCCGATAACGACAACGCGCCTGTGAAGCGCAAGCGGAAGGCGGCGTAAATGGGTTGGTTCTCCCGCAAATCCGCACCTGTTGCGGAAGTGAAATCGGAATTGACGGATCCCACTTCGGATAGCTGGGCCGCACTCTGCGATGCCTTCGCTGTGTCTGCGTCGGGTGTTTCTGTCAATGCTGATAGCGCCATGCGATGCGCGCCGGTCAATGCCGCAGTCTCAATCCTTAGCGAGTCCACCGCAACGTTGCCGTGTCGTCTGTTACGTGACGATGCCAATGATAGCGAGCGCGCAGCGAAGGGTCATCCAGCTTATTCTCTAGTCAACGGTTTCAGCAATGAGTGGTCATCCGCCGCGGATGTTCGTCGGCGCGTAACGCAAGATGCAATCTTGTTCGGGGACGGATTCGCATTGGTGACGCGCACAGCCGATCGGCCGGCTGAAATCCTTTACGCGCCTCGCAGTGTCGTCGTGTTGGAATACCAAACAGACGGTGAGCCGCGCTATCGCATCGACGGCAAGGTCTATGGCCCGCGCGATGTCATCCATTTGCAAGTGCCGAATCCTAACGATCCGTTGCAGCAGCGTGGCCTTGGACTGCTCCATACCGGCCGCGATGCGATCGGCCTAGCGATTTTGCTTGAGCGCAGTTCCTCGAATCTGTTCCGCAACAATAGCAAGCCCTCTGGGGTTTTGAGCGTAAAGGGTAGCCTTAACGCGACCGCAGCCGCTCGCATGGCGACGGCTTGGCGCTCGGCGCATTCCGGTGACAAGGCGGGCTCAGTCGCGATCATCGATAACGATGGCAGCTATACCCCGATCAACTTCACTTCCGTCGATAGCCAGACGGTTGAGCAACGCGCCTACGCCGTAAGTGAAATCAGCCGACTAACTCGCGTCCCGGCAACGTTGCTTTCCGACATGTCACGCGCGACGTGGAGCAACAGCGTCCAGCTTGACCTTCAGTTCATCAAGTACGGATTGCAACCATGGCTCCGCGCCTGGTGCGATGCTTATGCACGTTGTTTGCTGTCACCCGACGAGCGGACAGCGATGCACTTCGAATTCGACATGTCGCAGCTACTTCTCGCCGACACTGTGGCACGTGCGAATGCGTTTGCACAGTATCGATCAGCCGGCGTGATGACGGCCAACGATGTGAGGCGCGAGCTAAATCTCCCGCCGCTACCAGACGGCGACGTGCTGGCGTCACCGCACGTTCAATCCCCAGCGAATGATAACCAACCTCCAAAGGACCAGGCAGCTTGAAGAAACTTGAGACTGGCATTGTCCAGCTAGATGTAAAATCGGTTGGCGATGACGGCGTGTTTTCCGGCTACGCCTCATTATTCGGCGTCACCGACTTAGGCCGGGACATTGTGACTCGTGGCGCGTTCACCAAGAGCTTGAAGCAAAAATCCGCTTCTCGCGTGAAGATGCTGCGGGAGCATGACCAGACGGAACCAATCGGAGTCTGGACCGAGATCGTCGAGGATACCAAAGGTCTGCGCGTTTCAGGCCGGCTGGTACTCGATACCGTCAAAGGGCGTGAAACCCACGCTCTCTTGAAGGCGGGAGCGCTCGACGGATTGTCGATCGGCTACCGCACCAAGTCTGCCCGGTTCGATAAAGCCAAGGGCACTCGAATGCTCGACGAAGTCGAGTTGCACGAAATCAGCGTGGTCACTTTTCCAATGCTGCCTTCAGCGACGGTTGAGGCCGTCAAATCCAACGGCCCGACAACGTTCCGCGCGCTAGTCGACGCCATCAATTCTGCGCGTACCTCCATCAATAGTTAGGACTACAATGACCTTTCATTTTCTTGAGACCAAATCTGCGGCTGACGTCGACGAAGGCGATCCGTCCATCGTTGAAGTCAAGTCGGCGCTGACCGCTCTTACGGAAGACGTAAAGAAGGCCACCGCACCGGTTGCCGATCTGACCAAGCGCCTCGACGAAATCGAGACGAAGATCAATCGTCCGGCCATTCACACTGAGAAAAAGGACGAGATCAGCGACGAGCGCAAAGCGTTCACCGGCTATCTTCGCCGCGGCAAGGAAACGCTCCAGCCGGACGAGATCAAGTCGCTGCGCGTTGCCGATGATACCTCGGGCGGCTATCTGGCGCCTGCGGAGTTCAGCGCCGAAGTGGTCAAGGGCATCGTGGAAATGTCGCCGATCCGTCAGGCGGCTCGCGTTGGCTCTACGTCCAGCGGTGAAGTTCTGCTGCCGAAACGTACCGGCCGTCCGACCGGATCGTGGGTTGGCGAAACCGATGCGCGTCCGGGCACGGAATCGAGCTATGGTCAGATCGAAGTGCCGATCCATGAAATGGCTTGCTACGTTGACGTGTCACAGCGCCTGCTTGAGGACGCGGCAGTCAATGTCGAGTCGGAAGTTGCCTCTGACTTGTCCGAGGAATTCGGTCGGCTTGAAGGACTCGGCTTCTCGCAGGGCGATGGCGTAAAGAAGCCGATTGGCATCATGGAAGCGGCTGGCGTTGCCTATACCGCTACCGGCAATGCTTCGACGCTTGGCACCGCGCCGGCCGACACCCTGATCGACGTTTTCTATTCGCTCCCGGCGTACTATCGCAATCGCGGCGTCTGGCTGATGAATTCGAAGACGATCGCAGCGGTTCGCAAGCTGAAGGACGGTTCTACCGGTGCCTACCTGTGGCAGCCTGGCCTTGCGCAGGGCGACCCGGCGACGATCCTTGGCCGTCCGCTGATTGAGGATCCGACCATGGATGACATCGGCTCCGCTGCCGAGCCTATCCTGTTCGGTTCGGTTTCCGATGCCTATCGCATCTATGACCGCCTGAATCTCTCGATCATGCGCGACCCGTACTCGCAGGCAACGTCTGGCGTTGTCCGCTTCCATGCGCGTCGTCGCACGGGCGGTGCGTTGGTTCTCGCCGATGCGCTGCGCAAGATCAAGTGCGCGACCAGCTAATCCATCAACGAGCGGGCTTCGGCCCGCTCACTTTCTCTTTTCAATAAGGATAAATAGTAATGCGCGATATCGCGAATAACATCGGCGTCGACCAGACGCTTGCTCCCGTCGACTACGCTGCGACCACCAAAGGCACCGCCGTTGACCTTCAGGGCTTCAACAGTGCGGCGGTCATCGTCAATACCGGCGCGATCACCACCGCTGGCTTGTACGTTGTGAAGGTCCAGGAGTCTGACACCACGACTGACGGCGACTTCACGGATGTTGTGGCCGGCGATCTTGTCGGCACGCTGCCTGCCAGCCTTGCCGCAACCTCGACCTACAAGCAGGGCTACATCGGCAATAAGCGCTACATCCGCGCCGTCATCACCAAGACGAGCGGCACCAGCATCGTTGCCGGCGCCATCGTGGTGAAGGGCAATGCGGCCGATAAGCCGGTAGCGTAACTGGTATGGCTGCGCGCGACGTGACGTGCTGAACGCGCGCAACCAAGGGGGAATCCGCGACGGTGGATTCCCCCGCCGTTTCTAAGGGGTTCGCATGACCATCCGAAAGCCTATCGATATCATTAAGCTGCTGCTGGCGTCACGCGGTGCGGATGACAGTCTGGCAGAGCAATTGATTGACGCTCTGGAATCCTCGGGCTGGTACTTCTGTCACCGTGCTCGCTAATGCCATTTGCAGCGCCACGCCTATGCACCTGTGGCCGGGTCGTACCAGCCGGCAAGCGGTGCGAATGCTCCATCAAACGGAAGGCAGAGCGTGACAAGCTTAGACCTGCGGCACCGCAGCGAGGATACGATGCCGAGTGGCGTCGGTTGTCTAAGGCGTATCTCGCAGAGACTGGCAATGATGTATGCGCGGATTGTGGTCGGCCTGCCGTACTGGTCGCGCATCGGGTGAGTATCCGTAAAGCACCGCACTTACGCCTTGTGCGGAGCAACTGGAAGCCTTCCTGCATCGCCTGCAACAATAGACAGAACATCGCCTGCGAAGGCGGCTTTGGAAGACCAATCAAGCAATGATACCGATCGAACCATTCGAGGCAGAGTACGAGGCGCGCGACAGCACAGGCAATCGTGTCTGGATGCCATGCCGCGTCGTCGGTGTGGTCAACGGCAGCACGCGTTACGAGTTGCTCGCGCTGTTACCATTCGACGACGATATGATGTGCGTCATGGCATTCGATGATGTTCGCGTTAAGGGCACAGACAAGCCCGCTGATGCGCGTTCGGAATGATGGCACCACGTTGCGTCTCGCTTGAACCATCGCACCACGCGCCAAGGCTGTCGCAGCGCAATGCCGTCCCCGGGTGGGCGCAGACTTGCCGCGATCCCTTAGCTACCGGCGGCCACCAAGCGCGCAAGAGATTTCCATATTGGGTCACTCCCTAAATGTTAGGTTCCTAAATGCCTTATGCAACGCTTGACGATTTCAAGTCCCATGCTCGAATCGGATTCGATGACGATGACGACCTGATCGAGGCGCAGATTGCCGCCGCGACAGAGTACGTCCGCGGCTTTCTGGATCATGACCCGGAAGCGGACTCGCCACCTTCGGCTATCCCAGATGACGTGCGCCAGGCCACGCTTTTGATTGCCTCGGCTTGGTACGAGACGCGCGAGTCTGCGGTGCCCGATACGCTGCGCGAGATACCCTACGGCGCACGCGATATTCTCAACCAGCTTCGCGGCTGGAGCTTCGGCTAATGAAGCACACCGCAGGCCGTAAGGCCACGCCGCAGCCGATCGCAGATGCCATCCGCACGGTGCCGCAACCGCCGAAACATTTCCCGCCAGCGGCGAGGGCCGAATGGAAGCGGGTTATGCCGGTTCTGGTTGAGCGCCGCGTCTTGTCGGTTGCCGACCTTCATGCAGTCGAGCGTTTCTGCGAGGCCGCAGCCGATATCGTCGACGCTCGCGCCGCCATCGCGCAATACGGTGCCTATGTTGAAAACCGCTTGGGCGAGTTGAAGCGCAATCCGGCTTTCGCAACGTTACGCGAGGCCACCGCTGAGTCCCGACGCTGGGCTGCGGAGCTAGGCTTATCACCATCGTCGCGTAGCCGCGCCGGCGTGCATGAAGATCAAGATGCGGATGACGACAGTCCGCTATCGATGTAACCATGACGGCAAAGAGTACGTTCCCCGAGTGGATATATGACGGCTCGGAGATCCCCGATCCATTCGGCTACGGCGAGCGTGCCGTTACGTTTCTTCGGCGGCTGAAGCATCCGAAGTCGACGTTGCCGGGCAGGGCGTTCCAGCTTGATCCGTGGCAAGAGCGTATCGTGCGCCGCATTTACGGCCCGCGGCATGATGACGGGCGGCGCATCGTCAACACCGTCACCATGCTACTGCCAAGGGGAAACCGTAAGACGAGCCTTGGCGCGGCGCTGGCTTTGCTGCACACGATCGGCCCCGAGCGTATGCCCGGTAGCGAAGTCATTTTTTCGGCTTCGGATCGTAAGCAATCCGGCATCGCCTTCAAAGAGGCGCGCGGCATAGTGCAGGCCGATAAGCGGCTTGTGAAAGCGACGAAGGTTTACGACGCCTTCAACAGCGCAAAGAAAATTGCCTACCCGAAGGATAGTGTCGAGCTGGAGATTATCTCGGCCGACGCGCCATCGTCTGAAGGCCGCACGCCTGCTTTTGTGCTCGCTGACGAGACGCATATCTGGCGCGGCAAGGATTTATGGACTGTTCTGACCAACGGCCTTGATAAGATCGATAACAGCTTGCTTGTCGTCACGACCACCGCAGGCCGCGGCACCGACAATATCGGTTATGAGATTATCGACCGGGCACGAAAGATTGCGCGCGGCGAGATCGTCGACCCGACCGTGTTGCCGGTGTTGTTCGAGGCCGAACCGGACTGCGATTACACAAGCGAGGAAGTTTGGCGGCGCGTTAATCCGGGTAGTCCGCACGGCTATCCCTCGATTGAGGGATTTCGCCGTCACGTCAAACGCGCTCAAGACAATCCGACCGAGCGCAGCAGCTTGAAGCGATACAAACTCAACATCTGGGAAGATAGCAGTTCGTCGCCGTTCGTCGACATGCTCGTTTATGACGAGGGCGCTGGCGAGATTGATACCGCTATCCTTGACGGCGAGCCATGTTGGCTGGGCGTTGACCTTAGTTCTAGTATCGATCTTTCAGTCGTTATCGCGTGCTTCCGTGACGGCGACGACTACATCGTGCAGCCGCACTTCTTTTGTCCGCAGGACAACTTGCGACAACGCCAAGAGGCAACCGGTGCTCCCTATATCGAATGGGCGCGCAAAGGGTTGATAACGGCCACGCCCGGCAACGTGATCGACTTCCGGGTTGTCGAGGATCGCATCAGGGAGCTTTGCGAGACCTACAGCGTGCAGGAGATCGCGTGCGATCCTGCGATGGCGCGTAATCTGCTCAACAATCTCATAGAGGATGGTCTCCCTGCGATCGAACATCGCCAGGGCAGCTTGAGCATGATGCCGGCAATCGCCGAATTGCAGCGCGCGATTATCGGTCGGAAGTTCAAGCACGGTGGTCATCCGGTGCTGCGATTCTGCTTCGCCAATGTCGAAGCGGAGACGAATGCAGCCGGACATATCGTGAGATTCACGAAACAGAAGAAATGGCTATCGATCGATGGCGCGCAGGCCAGCGCCATGAGCGTCAACAGAGCATCCGCAGGCGGCAGCGCGGCGACAACATCGCTTTATGATGACCCGGAATGGGAAACAGCTTTGAAGGGATTCAATGCATGACGACGGCAGGTGATCTGCGCGAGAAGGTGGAATTGCAAGCACTCGTAACCGTGAGCGACGGTGCGGGCGGTAGTACGCAAAGCTGGGAAACTGTTGTCACGGCTCCGGCCGCGATCAAGGTGTTGAAGGCCGGCGAGGAAGTCATGCAGGGCAGGCTCGCCACTGAGCAGACGCTGGTTGTTACCTTGCGATGGCAATCTGCACTGGCTGATGCCTTGACGACTTGGAAACTGAAAAACAGCCGCACCGGAAATCTGTACGGCATCAAGAGCATTACGCCTGACGTGCGCCGTGCTTGGGTTGATATTCTGTGCCAGACGGATGTGCTGTGATGGGGTTAGAAGGAAAAATAGAGGAATTACGCCGCGATCCGAGTCATAGTGTCAGCATTCATCGCGGGATTCGGTGGGCTGACATGAAGTTGGAAGTTGATCTTGTGCGGCAACTCTTGCTGCACATCGAAGAGCACGCGACGCGTCCAATCTCTGATCTCGATAGTATCAAAATCGATGGCTGGACCAAGGATCAGATCGACTACCACGTTGTACTGCTCGCCGATGCTGTTTTTATCGAGGCGGGTTTACACCGTGTTCCCGACAATGAAGACCCCAGCCTTGTGCGCGTGATCTACAGCGTGCGTCGGCTCACATATAATGGGCACGAATTTCTGGAGACTGTTCGGGATCCGGCGATATGGCGAAAGGTGAAGGAGAAGGCAAAGGCGGTCGGAGCTATGACACTGCCAGCGATTGCCCAGATTGGGGCGGCATACGTCAAAGCACAACTCGGGCTTGGATAAGGAATCATATGCGGTGGTGGACCCGGCGGTAGGATTGCGACCCCTACTTGTTAGTGCCGCGGGTACAATGAGCATCATCACGCTTCTATGATTACGTTTGCGTCTATTCGAGATTATAGCTCGATAAAGGGCTATCAAAAGTTTTCCCAGGTGGTTTGTTGCACGGAAGCGCAGCGATTGCCTTATCAATTCCGATAAGGTCGAAATCAAAGAACAAACTCGATGACCCGGTTGGAAAAAGCTCAACACGGAATCGTTTCCGGCCCCAAAGATCATAAGGTGGGACGGTTATGATCGGAATGCGATGAGGGTCGGAGAAAACCTTTAAAAATGAAGATGGGATAACTCGGTTATTATCGGTACGAAGCCGGCCCGACAGGCGTCCGCGAGAGAGCCCCGAAGATAGCCAAATTGTGAACAACCGGTCACCCTGCAGGCAGCTTATCTCGATCGCGGCGGAGACACCGTGATCTAGAGACTTAGCGGCCAGCGTTGGCACCTTGATCAATTTATCCGTCATTTGATCTTTAAACTGGTCAACGCGCCACTCGGCGAACGCCGGTGTCGTAATCGACGCCGCGAGAGCCAGCACCAGTAGTCCTGCCTTCATTCGCTTAGCCTCCCAATTCCTAAAGGCCTATTTCCACGAGCAGCCAATGGCAGAGATTAGCCGAGGATAGATAGCGGCCCAGAATCAACCCAAGTCATCTATCGCTTCGCCCTCAACCCAAATACCACTAGCCTACGTATAGTTATGCTACAGGCCCTTAGGGTCATTATCGCGCGTGTTCGGTTTAGTGGATGCGGCTATGCTTCTTCTGTGGGGCCGAAGCGACAGGAATCTCCCGCGTCTCAGCCATTGTCTTGATCTGCTGCAATTCATTTTGAGTTTCATCAATGCCGGGACCGGCGTTGACCGGCGTAAGATGTTCGAAGGCTGACCCTGGATTAGTAACAAACATCGCTGAAGCTATGACGCGCGTTTCATCGCCAAGTGGCGCGAATGTAATGACATAGCGTACGTTGGGCGTGCTATCGTACTTCGATCCGAGCAACACTGCGGCCCCAAGGTTAGTGGTCGGCTTGTCGAACTGCAGCATGTATTCGGTGTCCTTAGTGATGCTCATGCCGTTGTTCATGGCGTGACTAATGATCAACGCTTTGATCTTGGACACTGGCGCTCGGATAGTTACTTCCGGCTTTCCGCTCGCCGTTGAGGGTGGTTGCGCCGTCTGACACGCGGCGAGCGACAGGGCCGCAAAAAGAGCGGCAACAAACCTGAGTTTCATGATGGTTCTCCCCAGCCGGCGTAGTCTACCGCAGGTTGAAAGGAGAGCGGAAGCTAACCCTTCGCCATGAGGCCGATTTCCACAAGCCTGCGAATCGCTTCTGGCCGTGACGGCTTTGGCTCAGGTCGTTTCTCAATCCACTTATCGACGTCCTGCATCTCTTCCGGCGGCATCCGCACCATCACAGGCACAGCATCCACGCGCGGTCTTCCCTGCGGACGTTTTCTGATATTAGAAACTATTGACTTAGCCATTCTTAACTGATATCAGAAAAGACAGGCCGGAGCAAGGTGGCGACCTCGCGTCCGGCCCTAACCAAACCCGCGAAAGGACCGCGAGCATGGCTAAGGCCAAATCTACCACACCAAAACCGATACGCCGCCAAGTCGTCGAGGCCCAAATCGACCTATTAATCGACATGCTGAATACTATGGATGGTGACAACGACCTTGAACCGTCGCTGGGCTTCTCTAACGGCGGCTTCCGTCCAGAGGATCAACCGCAGGAAGGTTTCGGATTCGCCATGAACGCCAATGCTGGCGACGATTGCGAGGACGAACACGACGGCGCTGAACCGACCGAGGACGGCGAGGCGAGCCTTGGCTGGACGTCGACCTTCAACCAAGCCTCTGCCAGTTGGCAGGCAAACCACTTGGGCACGATCGACCTTGAAGAGGGCGTCGGTGCAGTTCGCAAAAATCGACCAGTCTCGCGGACGGGTGGACGCGTGTTGGTTGGTGTGGAGGTGTTCTGACCGCTGACGGATTGATCGGCAGACCGGCATCCGATGGGTGCCGGTCTACTTCCTCGGTCCGACCAGCAAATCAGCAGCGGGCCGCGCATCCTTCAAGATCAAGTCCGCCCATTCCTGCGCCAACTTTCGGCGGCGTTCCAGATGCAGGGCGCGATTGTAAGCACCTTCGACCTTGTCCTTCGGGACGTGAGCCAGCATCAGGTCGATAATCGGTTTGTCAGCCGGAAACCGCTCATTCATCACGCTGGAAAATGTTGCCCGCCATCCGTGGGGGACATGGCGGTGGTGATACCCCGCACGGTTCAACAGATACCCGATGGCGTTCTCTGACATGGTCCTGTGCGCGTGGCGGGTGTTCGGGAAGGGGATCGGACCGCGGCCGGTCAGGGTGCGCAGCGCTTCGACAGCCTCCAAGGCTTGCCTTGATAGCGGCACCCAATGGTCCCGAGCATCATCATCCTTGTGTTGCAGCCGCAGTTTCATCCGCGCCGCCGGGATGCGCCAGACGCCATCTTCCATATCGGTCCACTCCGACCATGGCGTGGTGATGAGCGTTCCCGGACGAACGACAGTCAGGGCAATAATTCGTAGGGCTAGCTTTGTAGCTGGATGCGCTTTCTCGGCTTCGGCTTTCCCCAGCATCTCGCGGGCGGCATCCAGATCGGTAATGGCAGGCTGGCGTCCCTTGACCATCGGAGCCATGGCCTTCTGGACGGTCGCGGCCGGATCGGCGTCGGCGCGGCCCGAGCTGATTGCGTAGACGAACACCGCCGACATGCGCTGCCGGACTCGCCGCGCCGTTTCCTTCGCGCGAGCCTCGATACCGCGCAGCACAGCCAAGACTTCGGGCGCCTTGATATCGGCCACAGGGATATTGCCGAGCACAGGGAAGACTTCGCGCTCAAGGCTGGTGAGTACATCGTCGGCATGGCGCTCGACCCATTGGCCCTTATTCAGGTCGTACCATTCGCGGGCGATCGCTTCGAACGTGTTGGCGGTGCTGGTGACGTTGGCGAGCTTCCGCAGTTTCTTGATGACGCCGGGATCGCGGCCGTCGCGCAAGGATGCCTTGGCGGCGTCTCGGGCCGCACGGGCATCAACGAGGCTGATATCCGGGTAAGGACCGATAGTGAGGAGCTTTTCTTTGTCGGCGTACCGATAGCGGAATCGCCAAAGCTTGCCGCCCGCGGTCGAGACATAGAGGTGAAGGCCACCAGAGTCGGCCATCTTGAAGGGCTTGTCGCCCGGTTTTGCCTTCCTGATCGCAGTATCCGTTAGCATCGAAAAATACCCCATTCCCGTCCCAGATACCCCATTCGATACCCCGTTTTTTCTGGGATTGGCTGGGACGATAGAGGGACGGATCGGGACTAGTTTACGGCGTATCTAACGGCAAATGCTAGTCTTTTTTAATCTCATGGGACAGGTTGGGAATGGCCAGTGGCGGAAGGGGTGGGATTCGAACCCACGGTGGGCTTGCACCCACGCCGGTTTTCAAGACCGGTGCCTTAAACCACTCGGCCACCCTTCCGTCGTCTCAGGAATTTCGACCGCTTACCGCACGCCTCGTCGAAGCGCAATGCGAACGGGTTTTCTACAAAAAGCCAGATCGGTGGCGGAAGGATGATTCTATCCGCGATGCACACGAGGGGCGGCTCGAAAGCCAGTCGTCGAGCCTGCTTCACGCTACCGGAGCAAGACACGGTCATGCCGCCGCTGATTCCGTTTTCAGCAGAAGGTCAGCTTCCCCCATCAAAACAGACGGTTTTACAACGGCATGTCTGCTCATGCTGATCGTTTCCTTGAGCTGATGGTCATGCCCTCTGTTGCCTCTGTATCGCCTCTGGCCCAGGCTCGTTTTGGAGCATCGTGGCCAGGGTTCGATGCATCGCTGCGGGGACGGCGATGCGCTCTTCCCTATACCTTCGGATAGATCGAGATCGCTTTCTGACGGGCGGCGAAGATCGTCCTGTGTGCAAAAGCCGGCCTGAGGCTGCCGGAAACTTCATGCCCATTGGTGTTTCGTTAGGCCGACCGCGATAGAGTTCGTGCCGCTGAGGACGCGTGGTATGGCGCGAGCGTCGCGATCATCCCGCGTGCATACGTAAAGACAAAGTATTCACCAATGGACGATCGCCGCAAACATCCGCGCGTCGAAATCGACGAACCGGCTTACATTTCCGCTGGCGGATTGAGTATGCGCTGTCGACTGTTGAACGTGTCCTCCCACGGAGCTGCCGTCGAAGTCCCGGATCCGGCTTTTGTCCCGTCACATTTCCAACTCATGACTGAGAAGGATCGCGTGATTCGGCGCTGCCGGGTGATCTGGATCAAGCAGAACCGGATCGGAATTGCCTTCGAGCAGGCCAATGCGGAGGACGACTCCATCCCGCCGGGCAGCAACCTTCGATTTACCACCTGTCCCGCCGATCGCCCACTCTCCCCATTTCCGCCGTGTTCGCGCTGCGATATGTTCACGGCTTGGTATGGATGTGGGCCGTATCATGCTGACCGGCGCTGCGATACGTGGCATGCCGCCGGGGAATTGGTCTTGGGGGCGCATGGGGAAGCCAGACTCAGATCGAATCGGCCGTGCCGCGCGCGCTATTGCGGCTGCGGGCGTGTGCCTGATGTTGGCCAGTTGCGGGTCGTCGGGCAAATTCAGCCGGATTGATCCAAAATACGGGGTTTCGAGCAGCCCCCGGGTCGTCGGCTTCGGCGAGCCGGTGCCGAAGGGCGGCGGGACTTACCGGGTCGGCAAGCCTTACACCGTCGCCGGGCGCGTCTACGTTCCCGAGGAAAATACCCATTACCGTGCCGAAGGGCTCGCTTCATGGTATGGTGACGCCTTCCATGGCCGTTTGACCGCCAACGGCGAGGTTTTCGACATGGCCTCGCTGTCGGCCGCGCACCCGACGCTGCCGTTGCCGTGCTATGCACGGGTGACCAACCTCAGCAACGGCAGATCCCTGATCGTCCGCGTCAATGATCGCGGGCCGTATCACGGCAATAGGCTGATCGACGTCTCGAACAAGGCCGCCGAGTTGCTGGAGTTCAAGGGCAGGGGCGTCGCGCGGGTCCGGGTCGAATACGTTGGACGCGCGCCACTCGAAGGTTCGGATGACCGGCAATTGATGGCGACTCTGCGAACCGGTGAACCGGCGCCGTCGCCATCCACGGTCAGGATCGCGTCGGCGCGGCCGTTTGTGCCTGAACTCGCGCCGTCCGGACGCGCGATCCGCGGTGATGTACCGACGCCGGACGGGCGACCCTATGCGCTCGGACATACCTCGGTGGACGCCGACTCGATCAATGCGACGTCCGAAATGTCGGCGTCCAGCCGCGCTCGGCCGCATCCACAGATGCGGGATAATCCTCGGGCGGTTTCCTACGACGTCAGCGGCGACGACGTGACGAGCGATGTCCGCCCGGTCGCCGCTTATGCGCCCATCGACCCGCGCGGACCGAGCGAACCGCTCTCGGGGCGCGGACTCTACTAAGCGCCGCTCGTCCGCAACCGATCAACCGTATCGACATGCCCCGGCGCTATCCGGGCGCGGCCCATGTTGTTTGCGATGGTCCCAACTGTTAGAACTTCCTATTCGGGACGCGGTGCATGACAGCCAGATCTTTCACGCCTGACAGACGCCAGGGCCTCACCTGGCGCGGTCTGATGGCCGCCGCCATTGTCCTTGCGGTCGGCTTCGATGGCATCGCGCTGGCTGCCAACAACAGCGTGCAGGGTGCCAAGAAGGAAGAAATATACGAGACGGTTGCCCCGACCGCGATTCTGGTCGAAGCCAACAGCGGTAGCGTGCTGTTCGAAAAGAACGCCGACGAACTGCATGCACCGTCCAGCATGATGAAGTTGATGACGGTGGAGGTGGTGTTCGACGCCATCCGGAAAGGCCAGATCAAGCTCACCGACGAGTTCGTTATCAGCGAGAACACCTGGCGCAAGGGCGGGGCGCCTTCTGGCGGATCGACCATGTTCGCGGCGATCAACAGCCGCGTCTCCGTAGACGATCTCCTGCATGGTGCGATCATCCAGAGCGGCAACGATTCCTGTATGGCGCTGGCGGAGGGCATTGCCGGTAACGAGAGCGCCTTCGCGGAAAAGATGACAGCGCGGGCGCGGGACCTGGGCATGACCCGCTCGACCTTCGCCAATTCCAACGGCCTGCCGGATCCCGGCAACAAGATGACGGTCCGCGAGCTTGCTGTGCTGGCGCGCCACATCGTCCTGACGTACCCGGATTTCTACAAGCTGTTCGGCGAACGCGAATTCACCTGGAACAAGATCCGCCAGTTCAACCGCAACCCGCTGCTGACCGCGATGGAGGGGGCCGACGGGCTCAAGACCGGCTACACCAAGGAGGGCGGCTACGGCATGGTCGGCTCGGCCGTCCAGAACGGCACGCGGCTGATCGTCGTGGTGAACGGCCTCGCGAGCGCGGACGACCGCGCGGCCGCAGCCAAGAAGCTGCTGGAATGGGGTTTTCGGAATTTCGAAGTGCGAACCCTGTTCGCCGCGGAACAGACGATCGGCTACGCCAAGGTGTTTGGCGGCGACAGTGGCTCCGTCCGGGTCGCCGCGTCTGAACCGGTCCAGGTCATGGTCCAGAAGAACGGCAGCGACAGGCTGATCGCACGTATCGTCTATACGGGACCTGTTCACGCCCCGATAGCGCCGGAACAGCCCATCGGCGTTATCAAGGTGTGGCGCGGCAAGGAGGTTGCGGTCGAAACGCCGGTTCATGCCACGGACGCCGTCGGCGTCGGCTCGACCATGCGCCGCGCGATGGACGGGGCGATCGAGCTCGTCATCGGGATGGTGCGCTCGGGCGCCGCGAGGCTCTGATGACCGAGGCCGCGCCCAAAGTGGGCCTGCTGCGCGGGCGCTTCATTACCTTCGAGGGCGGCGAGGGGTCCGGCAAATCCACGCAGATCAACATCCTCGCCGAGCGTCTCAATGCGGCGAAGCTGCGGGCCATCGTCACCCGCGAACCCGGCGGATCGCCGGGCGCCGAAATCATTCGCCACCTCGTGCTGTCCGGCATGGGAAAGCTGCTAGGCGCTTACGCGGAAACCTTGCTGTTTGCGGCGGCGCGCGACGACCATGTGCATACTGTCATCAAGCCCGCGCTGGAGCAGGGCATCTGGGTGCTCTGCGACCGCTTTGCCGATTCGACCCGTGCCTATCAGGGCCGGCTGGGCGACGTACTGCCCGGCGTGCTGAACGCGCTGGAGCGGGTGACCATCGGCGATCTCAAGCCTGACCTGACCGTGATCCTCGACGTGCCGGTGGAGATCGGGATGCAGCGCGCCGCCGTTCGCCGCGGCAGCGGCGCGCCAGACCGCTTCGAAGCCGAAGACGTTGCGTTTCACCAGAAACTCCGCGACGCCTATCGGGACATCGCCGCGAGCGACCCGCAACGCTGCGTGGTGATCGACGCCAACGCCGACGTCAATACCGTCGCCGCGGGCGTGTGGGCGGCGCTGCGCGACCGCGTGCTGGTGGCGGACTCCAGCACGAAAGTCACACGCGCATGATCGCCCGCCCCACCGCCGCGGAGAAGTCCGTCCTGCATCCGCGCGAAACCACCGCTCTTTTCGGTCATGGCGAGGCGGAGCGAACCTTGCTCGACGCCTACCGTGGCGGCCGCATCCCGCACGCGTGGCTGATCGGCGGCGCACCGGGGATCGGCAAGGCGACGCTGGCCTACCGGATGGCGCGGTTTGTGCTTGCGCACGGCGACCCCGCCATGTCGCCGGTGCAATCGGCGGAAACGCTCGAACTGGACCCGATGCATCCGGTTGCCCGCCATGTCGCGGCCGACACGCATGGCGGACTCCTGACGCTGGAGCGGACGCCCAACGAAAAGGGCGTCATGCGCACGGTCATCAGCGTCGAGCAGACCCGGGAGACAATCGCCTTTTTCGGCTCGACCGCGGCCGTGGGCGGCTGGCGGGTGTGCATCGTCGATACCGTCGACGAACTCAACCCCAATGCCGCCAACGCGCTGCTCAAGGTTCTCGAGGAGCCGCCACATCTATCGCTGTTTCTTCTAGTCAGCCACGCGCCGGCCCGAATCTTGCCGACGATCCAGTCGCGCTGCCGCAAGCTCGCGCTGCGGCCGCTGGCCGCCGGCGATGTGATCCGGGCGGCCGCCGAGGCGGCGCGGATCGCGCCCGACGATGCGTCGCTGCGGGAAGCCGCCGACGCGGCCGAAGGCAGCGTGGCGCGAGCGCTGGCCCTGGTCGGGGGCGGCGCGCTGAAACTTCATCAGCGGACGGCGGCGTTGTTGGACAGCCTTCCGCAGGTCGATCCGCGCGAACTGCACGCACTGGGCGATGCGCTCGGCGGCAGCGACCGCGCCGCGCTTGGCGCCTTCGTCGACAGCGTTGACCGTTGGATCGCCGAGCGTCTCCGCACCGGCGATGCCAACGCCAATCTTCCTCGCCTTGCACGGCTGGCGGAGGTATGGGAAAAGATCAACAATGCCGCGCGCGAGACGGAAACCTACAATCTCGAGCGAAAACCGCTGGTTTTTTCGGTGTTCGGGCTTCTTGCAGAAGCAACGCGGTAAAACGCTCCGCCCATGATCGTTCTCGACATCCAGCCTGACCCATAAGGAATTCGTGGTGGCTCCCGCTAAGAAGAAACCGGCCAAAAAGTCCCGTGCAAGCAAGGCACGCAAATCGCGCCACGCCGCCACCGATCGCGCCTCTATTGTGAAGAAGCGCAGCAAGAAGGCGAGCGCCCGAAAGACCGGCAAACGCACAAAAAAGACGAGCACGAAGACGACGACAAAAGCGCGCGCCCCGAAGAAGACCAAAAAGACAACAAAAGCGCGCGTACCGAAGAAAGCCAAAAAGACAGTAAAGAAGGCGGCGAAGCGAGCGGCCAAAAAACAGCCAGCTACAAAAAAAATTCCGAAAAAAGCGGCGACGAACAAGGTCACTGCGAAAAAGGCTGCGCCGAAGCGATCCGCAGCAAAGCGTCCGGCGAAGTCCGCAACGTCACGTCGGCCCGGCACGACCGCGCCGCCGACGCCTTCGAGCGTCACGCCGGCCCGCACCAACACTTTCTACATCACGACGGCGATCGTTTATCCGAACGGCGCACCGCATATCGGGCACGCCTATGAGGCGATTGCCACGGACGTGCTGGCGCGCTTCCAGCGACTCGACGGCAAGGACGTGTTCTTTCTGACCGGCACCGACGAGCACGGCCAGAAGATGGTGCAGACCGCGCAGAAGGAAAATATATCCGCGCTTGAACTCGCTACGCGAAACGCCGAGCTACTGCGGAAGCTCGATGAGACGCTGAACATTTCGTTCAACCGGTTCATCCGCACCTCGGAACCCGCACATCACCATTCGGTCCAGGAAATTTGGAAACGCATGGCGGCGAATGGCGACATCTACCTGTCGAGTTACGCCGGCTGGTATTCGGTGCGCGACGAAGCCTATTACGCGGAGGACGAGACCGTCGTTGGCGAGGACAACGTGCGACGTGGCCCGCAGGGCACGCCGGTAGAGTGGGTCGAGGAGAAGAGCTATTTCTTCAAACTGTCGGCCTATCAGGACAGGCTGCTCGCGCTGTACGAAAGCCAGCCGGACTTCATAGGCCCGGATTCCCGCCGCAATGAAGTCATCAGTTTTGTGAAGGGCGGCCTCAAGGATCTGTCGATCTCGCGCACCACCTTCGACTGGGGCGTCAAGGTGCCCGACGATCCCGAGCACGTCATGTACGTCTGGGTCGATGCGCTGACCAACTACATCACCGGTGTCGGTTTTCCGGACGAAAACGACAAGGACTGGCGCTACTGGCCGGCCGACCTCCACATCATCGGCAAGGACATCATTCGCTTTCACGCCGTTTACTGGCCGGCCTTCCTGATGTCGGCGGGCATCCCGTTGCAGAAGCGGGTCTATGCTCACGGCTTCCTGTTCAACCGCGGCGAGAAGATGTCGAAGTCGGTCGGCAACGTCGTCGATCCCTTCAACCTCGCCGCGCAATACGGCGTCGATCAGGTGCGCTACTTCTTCCTGCGCGAGGTGCCGTTCGGGCAGGACGGCAGCTACAACCACGAGGCTATCGTGGCGCGCATCAATGCCGACCTCGCCAACGACTTCGGCAACCTTGCGCAGCGCTCGCTGTCGATGATCGCCAAGCAACACGACGGCGCACTACCGGAGCCCGGTGACTTCAGCGACAACGACAAAGCCATCCTCGCGCAGGCGGACGGTATGATCGCGGTCGCGCGCGAGGCGATGAATACGCAGCAGATTCATCAGGCGCTCAATGCGGTCTGGGCCGTCGTCGCCGAAGCCAACCGCTATTTTGCGGGCGAAGCGCCTTGGGTCCTGGCCAAGACCGATCCGGCGCGGCAGAAGACGGTGCTGTATGTCGCCGCTGAAGTGGTACGCCAGATCGCGATCCTGGCACAGCCCGCGATGCCTGCGTCATGCGCGACGATGCTCGACCTCCTCGGCATTCCCGCCTCTGAGCGAAATTTCGCGATGCTTGGCGGTCACGTCCGCATCAAGCCGGGCACGACGTTGCCGCCACCCGTCCCCGTGTTCCCGCGCTATGTCGAACCGTCCGTGGCCTGAACCGATAACCGCCGATGCTTGTCGACAGTCACTGCCACCTCGATTTTCCGGATTTCGCCGATGATCTCGACGGAATCGTTTCGCGCGCGGAAGCGGCGGGCGTCAGCCGCATGGTGACGATCTCGACCCGGGTGAGAGAGCAGGCGAAACTGCTCGCGATCGCGGAACGCTTCCAAAATGTCTACTGTTCGGTCGGTACCCATCCGCATCACGCCGATGAAGAGGATGGCGTTACTGCGAGTGAGCTGATCGCGCTGACGAAAAATCCAAAGGTCGTCGCGCTGGGCGAGGCGGGACTGGATTATTTCTACGAGCACGGCTCTCGCGACGCGCAGGCGCGGGGATTCCACACCCACATCGCCGCCGCTCGCGCCACCGGTTTGCCGCTAGTGATCCACACCCGCGAGGCGGATGAGGATTGCGGCCATATCCTCGAGGAGGAAATGGCGAAGGGTGCGTTCCGCGCGGTGCTGCATTGCTACACCGGCGGCCGTGAGCTCGCGATGAAGGTGGTCGCGCTTGGACTGTATATCGGCTTCACCGGAATTCTGACCTTCAAGAAATCCGATGCGTTGCGCGCGCTCGCCGCCGAATTGCCCAAGGACCGCATTCTCGTCGAGACCGACGCGCCATATCTTGCGCCCGGCAAATTTCGCGGCAAGCGCAACGAGCCGTCTTACGTCGTCGAGACCGCGAAGGTGCTGGCCGATACGCGCGGCGTCTCCGTTGAGGAGATTTCACGGCAGACCACGGAGAATTTCTTCCGGCTGTTCTCCAAGGTGCCGCCTGTGGAAACGTCCGCATGACGGTGACGCTGACCGTCTTGGGTTGCGGATCGTCCGCCGGCGTGCCACGTCCGGCGCTGGGCTGGGGCGCCTGCGATCCGAAAAATCCGAAGAACCGCCGCCGCCGCTGTTCGCTGATGGTCGAGCGCACGTCGGAGCAGGGGACCACGCGTGTTGTGATCGACACCTCGCCCGACCTGCGCGAGCAGTTGATCGACGCCAATGTCGATCACATCGATGCGGTGTTTCTCACCCACGAACACGCCGACCAGACCCACGGGATCGACGATCTGCGTTCGGTCGTCTTGTATCAACACCGGCGGATCCCGGTGTATCTCAATCGATCCACTGCTGCGGATGTCATGCAGCGATTCTCGTATTGCTTCGAATCGCCCGAAGGCAGCTTCTATCCTCCGATCCTGGAGCAACGCGCGATCGAAGCTGGCGAAAGCCAAATCATCGACGGCAAGGGCGGCGCGCTCACACTGTCGGCCTTCCTCGTACAGCACGGCAGCATTCCGGCGCTGGGCTATCGGATCGGCAACGCTGCCTATACGCCCGATTTGCATGATATTCCGCATGAAAGCTGGCCGGCGCTTGAAAACCTCGATCTGTGGATCGTCGACGGTCTGCGCTACAAGCAACACCCCAGCCATTTCAGCGTTGCAGATGCGTTGTCGTGGATCGACCGCTTCAAGCCGAAGCGCGCCGTCATTACCAACATGCACTCCGACCTGGACTACGAGACGCTGCGTCACGAGCTGCCGGCAAATGTCGTACCCGCCTACGACGGGATGCGGCTGGAGATCGATCCAGCTTGACGGATCACGCCGAGATCGCCTTCGCCGAATTGACCTGATTGCGCAGCAGGAACTTCTGGATCTTGCCGGTCGAGGTCTTCGGAATCGTCCCGAACACCACGGCCTTCGGCGTCTTGAATCCCGGCATTCGCTCGCGGCAATGGGCGATGATCTCCGCCTCGGTGGCGCGTGCACCGTCCTTCAGTTCGACGAAGGCGCAAGGCACCTCGCCCCACTTGGCGTCGGGCTTGGCGACGACGGCGGCGAGCAGCACGGCCGGGTGCTTGTAAAGGATGTCCTCGACCTCGACCGAGGAGATGTTTTCGCCGCCGGAAATGATGATGTCCTTGGAGCGATCCTTGATGATGACGTAGCCCTGCTCATCGAGCACTCCGAGATCGCCGGTATGAAACCAGCCGCCGGCAAAGGCCTCGTTGGTCGCCGTCTCGTTCTTGAGATAGCCCTTCATCACGATGTTGCCGCGGAACATGACCTCGCCGATGGTCTCGCCGTCGCGCGGCACCTCGCGCATCGTTTCGGGATCGAGGACCGTGATCGCTTCCTGCAACGGATAGCACACGCCCTGGCGCCGCTTAAGTTGCGCGCGCTGGTCGGCGGGAAGGGCGCCCCAGCCCGGCTGTTCGGCGCAGACCGAGGCGGGGCCGTAGGTCTCCGTCAGCCCGTAGACATGGGTCAGCTTGATGCCGATGCTTTCCGCGCCCTCAAGCACGGCGACGGGCGGCGCGGCGCCGGCGATCAGCCCGACGATCGGGCGGGCAGCATTGCCCTTGGGCGCGCCGGGCGCGTTGATCAGGGTGTTGTAGACGATCGGAGCGCCGCACATGTGGGTGACGCCGTGTTTCTGAATCAGCTCGAAAATCCTGACGGGGTCGACCTTGCGCAGGCAGACGTTCACGCCCGCCGTCGCGGCAATCGCCCACGGGAAGCACCAGCCATTGCAGTGAAACATGGGCAGGGTCCAGAGATAGGAGGGATGCTGTCCCAATCCGCCGGCCAGAACGTTGCTGATGGCATTGAGGTAGGCGCCGCGGTGATGGGTGACGACTCCCTTCGGATTGCCCGTGGTGCCGGAGGTGTAGCTCAGCGCGATCGCGTCCCATTCGTCCTGCGGGAAAACGGCAACGAAACCCGGATCGCCCGCGGCGACAGCCGCCTCGTATTCGATCGCGCCGATGCGCTCGCCGCCTGAAAAGGCCGCGTCGTCCACGTCGATCACAAAGGGTTTCGGGCAGGTCATCAGCGCCAGCGCCTCAGCGATAACGCCGGAGAATTCAGGGTCGACCAGAATGACCTTGGCGCCGCCGTGATCCAGCATGAAGGCGAGGGAGGCCGCCTCGAGGCGGATATTGAGCGCGTTGAGAACGGCGCCCGTCATCGGCACGGCGAAATGCACCTCGTTCATTGCCGGGATGTTTGGCAGCATCGCCGCGACGGTATCGCCGCGCTTAACTCCGCGACTGCTCAGGAACGACGCGAAGCGCCGGCAGCGCTCATAGGTCTCAGCCCAGGTAAAGACGCGCCCTTCGTAAACCGCGCTCGGCAGGCCGGGATACACCACAGCGCTTCGTTCAAGGAAGCTCAGCGGCGACAGCGGTATGAAGTTGGCGGAGTTTTTGTCCAAACCGTCATGGTATTGATTTTCTACCATATCCGTTACCCTTCAAAATCTTGCGAAGGACTTTTGGTATTTTACTCTATCCACGTAAGAAAATGGAGGTCGAGGACTAACCAACTCCTTGTTATTTCAGACCCCAATTGAAATCCGTGGAAACGCCGCGACAAGGGTCAACCCGATCACATGTAACCCTTGGCCTGACAAGAAAGATCAGAGTGATAACATCTGCTGCGTACGTTGGTGCCGCCGTTGCGGAAATCGCCGGTTGCTTCGCATTCTGGGCCTGGTTGCGTCTTGGAAAGTCGGTCTGGTGGCTCGCGCCGGGAATGGTTTCCTTGGCGCTGTTCGCGTATCTGCTGACATTGGTCGATAGCGAAGCTGCTGGCCGCGCATACGCGGCTTACGGCGGTGTTTACATAATCGCATCGCTTGGCTGGCTCTGGTCTGTGGAGGGCCTGCGACCAGACAGGTGGGATCTCACCGGCGCGGCAATCTGCCTGCTAGGAGCCGCCATTATACTGTTTGGACCGCGCCAAATCTGAGTGAGCAATTCTATTCCGGCGCATAAGCATCTGATTTTATTACTTTATATGTCAAACGAACCACTGTCGGATTATATTCCATAATATACCTTATGCGAATTCTATCACAGTCAGTCCGCGACACGGCACGAGGTCTGTCGTTCGCGTTTGATTTTGTCACTGAGGCTGGGGTTGATTTTGTCACCGGCTCTATTGATCCGATTGACCTTTCGGTGCGCCGGCAGCTCTTGCGCCTTTGCGCCGTAGAGATCCACTGCTGTTCCGAGACTTCAATTCGTCACTGGCGCTGCATGAGGTCCAGACTGAAATTTGTCACTGGCGTATAGGCGGCAGCCTGTTTCGCAGCCGGGCGAGGCCGTTCAGATGCCTCGCCCTCGCGATCGCGCGGCTTCTCGCGGTAAGTGGACCTTGCGATCCAAATGCGGGACCGCGCAAAACTCCGCGACGCTAGAGTGATCATCACCGCTGGCGACGACCTCAGTCTAGATGATCCGCCAGGCAAAGGCGCCAAGGAAAGTTTCAACCCCATGCCTCCTTGGCCGACGGACGCTCAAGGTGGCCTCGTTTCTATTTTCCGTGGTTCGGGAGCGATAGGAAGCTAAGCCGTCATCGCTGCTTGATCAGCCTGTCCGGGCACTCCGAGGGACATGGTCGTCTCGGTCGGGCCGCACGGCCGGAGACGATCAACCGCGTCTCCGGGTACGCATCCAAAAGCTGCTCAGAAGCCCCCTTTTTGCCGACGAGAGGCCTGTCCTGCGCTACCCTCGCCCCCCTTGGCGCCACGCTCGCCGGCTCTCCGCGTGAGCCAATCCTTCGCGGCCTCTTCTGAGATCTCAGACGCGGTAATCGTCCTCGAGAGCGGCGCGAGCGGCGCGCTTTCCCCCGCCGCCGAGGCGAAGGTTGAGGAAGCCATTGACCTCGCGGAAGCGCGTTCCGCCTGCATCTGCGAAAGAAGCGCGCACGCCGGCGCCCTTATGGCTGCCGAGATTGTCCATGATAACGATGTCGCCGGGCCGCAGTTCGGGAACCAGGACCTGCTCGATGTAGGCATGGAACCAGACGCCGTTGATCGGCCCGTCGAGGACCATCGGCGCGACCATTCCGCTCTGTCGCAGCGCGCCGATGAAGGTCGTCGTTTTCCATTGGCCGTGAGGAACGCCGGCGCGAAGCCGCTCGCCTTTCGGGGCGCTACCGTACACGATCACGCAAATCCTGGCTGTAGGCTCGCGCCATGCTTCGCCCCCCTCGCTATCGCGACATAGGACTCGCATTATTCGCGTGATTTGTGAATCCCGTCCTGAATCGGAAATCAGCGAACCCGCTTTAGCGAGGTCGTCCGCCATGATCGATCGGTGATGGCCATTAGCTACCGGCCAGCGTGACACCAAGACCGTCATGGCGTTCCGACAGTGGTCGATGACGGATATCGGGCTCTCTCGGAATGCTGCGTCGAGCGCGCGCTCGATCGCTTGGTGGACTGGTTCCCTGAACTCCTCCGGGACTTTGGCCGGATCCATGGCTGGCAGGATGCCGAAGGTCGAAAGCGATTTCAGAGTGACCATCACGCAGCCGGTCCGCCAAGCAGAGGCTGCCCCTCTGGCGTCCAAGGCAAGTTTCAACCCCATGCCTTGATGGGGCTCGGGTGTCTTCACGCTAGAAGGCCTGCACATGGCGCGACCGCCAAAATCGCCTTCCGGTTCTGCTGCGCCCACAATCCTCGCGCGAGGTCATCTGGTACGGCCTCGCGGAATTTTCCGACCTTGATGTTGGCAACGAAATCCGCGACGTCAGCGGGGTCCAATTCGTGCATCTGCGCGAGCGTCGCCAAGATAGGCCGCAACTCCAACTCCTTTATCTTGGAGACCGACACGCCCAGATCGTGAACTCCGGACGCGAGACCCGCCATCGCAAGGGCCGCGCTGAAAACGGCAGTCACTTGCGATCCTTTCCAAAGGAATACGTGCATGTCGCGGTCCTCGGAGACGAGCGAGCGGTGGTCGAGGCGCAATAGCCGGAAGGTCGTCCTTCCTTCGGCCAGCAACTCCTGGGCTTTCTCGTCCAGGTAAGGCGGGATATCATCTGTCAGGTAGACCGCCCGCATCTCGGCGATCAGGCGATCATGGGCGGGTTCGCCGGCAGACGGTTCGAACCGCGGCACGACGCCGCCCGGATGGGGCGCAACCACCAATGTCTTCGTTTGCTCATCCAGATCATGGATGATCCATCTCTGCCCGGCGAACACGACGAGGCCGTCCTTATGGACCGGGTACGTGATCGGCAGCGTCCCCAAACTTCGGCCCCCGACCGTCAGGCGCCACTCTTCACTCGACTCGAAAACGGCAAAAAAGCTGCGCGACTGGACTGTCTTCTCACCCTCTTGCGCCAGCATCAGAGTGCCGTCCGGAGCCTGCTCAATGAACCTGACCTCCTTGGTCGCCAGATGCCGCAGCAGGTTCGCGAAGTCAGAAGGTCCGACCGAAGAAAATGGGCCGGGACCGCACAGCAGATCGAAGAGCGGCTTCGGCCGGATGCCACCGCGCTCCGTGATCACCGACAAGACCTGATGGATCAGTGTGGACGCGATTTCCGGAGCTGCACCCGCCTCCTCGACGAATTCTTTGAGCAGTAGCTGGACCACTGCGACCGACCTGATCGTGTTCGGTCGGAGCCGGTCCATGATGCCGGACTTCTGCGTTATTTCCGGCTCTCTCAGATAGATCCGCAGAACCGACGGCGTCCCTCGGCGCCTACCGGTGCGCCCCAACCTCTGCCTCAGCGAAGCCAGGGACCGCGGCGCGCCTATCTGCGCCACCGACTTCACCGAGCCGATATCGACCCCGAGTTCGAGCGTGGACGTGCAGACCGCCGTCGTCGGGAGCTTCCCGTCTTTCAGGCGTTCCTCGAGTTCTTCGCGCAGGACCTTCGAAAGGCTCCCATGATGCGGATAGAATTCATTGGGGACGTTCGACTTCTCGGACCTGAGCCGGAGCCGATCGGCGGCGGATTCCACAGTCCGGCGCGATCCACCGAAGACGAGATTGTTCTCGCCACGCAGCTTCTCGAACAGGTGGTCTGCGATATAGTCGAGCGCTATCCGATGAGGCATGTCGCCTGCGCCTTCCGCACCGCCTTCGGCGTGGTCCGGGTCATCAAGATCCGGAGGCTCGATATATCCCCTGACCTGGAGGCGAAGCTCCGGTGCGTCCGATTTGGCTTTAAGTCGCTCGACGTGCTGCGGATCGGTCGGTCGAAGCCATGCGGCCGCCTGATCGAGGTCGCCGATCGTCGCGGACAGTCCGATCCGCCGGGCCGGCCGTTCCGACATCGCATCGATGCGGCGGAGCAGACTGGCAACGTGGAGCCCACGCGGCCCCTGCAGGAACGCATGAACTTCGTCGATCACGATGAACTCGGCCGAAGACAGCAGGCGCCTCGCGTCCGCCGGCCGGCGGACCAGCATCGCCTCGATCGATTCCGGTGTGATCAGAGCGATGCCGTCCGGCTTCGCCATGGCCTTCTTCTTTTCGGACTGGGGCGCATCGCCATGCCATTTGACGACCGGGATCTCCATACTCTCGGAGAGCTCTTCGAGACGCCGGAATTGGTCGTTGATGAGGGCCTTCAGCGGACTGATGTAGAGGACGGCAAATCCCGAGGCCTTGCGGTCGGCGATCGACGTCAATATCGGAAGGAAAGCGGCTTCGGTCTTTCCCGCGGCGGTGGACGCCGCGATCAGGACATCGCGATCGCTTTCGAGCACGGCGACGATCGTCCGCGCCTGGATTTCGCGGAGCTCGTCCCATCCCTGATCACGAATCCAACGACGGATCTTCGGATGAAGCCGGTGATACGCGGCTTCAAGCCCCGATGCGGAGGCTGGTGAGCTCATCGCCGTCTCCGGTCTGCTGATCGCCCTCGGGGGCGGCCTCCTCGTCGGCGTGCGGGTCCGCCGAAACCTGCACCTGCCCCAGAAGGTCCTGCCACTTCGCGTCTGGATTTTGTTCGAGGACGGACAGCATTTGCACGAAGGCCTTCACGGTCGTCCGCGGTGTCCGGAAATACGCCTCGCCGATCTTCTGGTCGCATTGCTCCATGAACGCCGGCAGCGCCTCGTCAGGTACGAGGTTCTTCGACGGGTCCCCGGCGGCGAAGACCATCAGGATATTCGACAGGAGAACCAGAAGATCTTCCGGCGTGAGGCTTTGCAGCTTCATGACGGGGCCCGAATGATCGACTAAGCCTCCCACCGCGAAACGGTTCTCCGCCAGACGCGATTGCAGTGCCTCGTAGCTATAGAGACCGCGCCTGGTGTCCATGAGGAACTCGGGCGTTCCGCACATCATGAACCCGATGTTCGACGTGTTGCCCTGCAGGGAGTCGTTCACGATGCGAAGTATCTGCTCGAAATTCTGGTTTCGCGCTTGGGAGTTCTGAAGTTTGTAAATATTGACCATCTCGTCGAACATGACGAGCAACCCGGCGTACCCGGCCATCTTGGTCAGACAAGCGAGCGACTTCAATGAGTCGTATACGCTGTCGTCGTCGATGATTGTCCGGACGCCGAGAAGCTGCCGTGCTTCGGTCTTCGTCGAAAATTCGCCGCGAAGCCAACGAAGCGCGGCGATCTTGAGCTCTTCGTTCGACGTCTCGCTTCCCCGCCAGTAGGCCTTCAGGACCGTCGCGAAGTCGTAGCCGCCGACGAATTCCTGGATCGGCGCCAGCTTCTCGTCGATGACATTTTCGACCGAGACCTGGCGCTCGCCCGCCTCCTTAACCGCATCGGTGACGAGGCGCTCGACGATCGCCGCAAGGGCTCCGCCCTCCGGCTTGGTCCGCGTGGCCATATTCCGGACGGCCTCCGAATAGAGCGCCCTCGCCTGGCCACCACTGGCGTGGATGCGCCTGTCGGGCGCGAGATCCGCATGCACGGTGACGCATTTGCGCTCCAGCGCGATCAGCCGGATGAGGTTCGCGAAGAACGTCTTGCCGGCGCCGTACTCGCCGATCACGAACCTGACGGCGGCCCCGCCGTCGGCGATCCGGTCGACGTCGCGCAGCAACGCCCCGATTTCGGCGGCTCGTCCGACCTGGATGTGCGCCAGTCCGAGGCGCGGCACGACCCCGGCGCTCAGCGCCTGGATGATCGTATCCCGTTCCTTTGGCTTTATGGTCTTGGGCGCCTTGCTCATGCCGTCTCTCTCAATTCGGACAGCCTTTCCCGCAAGTGCGGTGCCATCACGATTTCATCACCGTCTTCGAGCAGAGCCTCGTCGAAGCGCTCGAAGGCCCAGTCGTTTATGCGCTCGAGGGCGCCTTCCGCCAGCAGCTTCATCGCGCGGGCCCGCTCCTCGAATTCCAGCTTCGGGACCGCGCCTTTGAGCTCGATGAGTTCGACCAGTTCGGTGTGCGACTGGTCAAGTCCTTCGAAAGCTGATGCATTGGCAACGGCAGCGACGGTCTCGACGGGAGGCGGGGTCTCCTCCTCGAATATGTTAGCCAGGAGCTCGGAGACTTCTGCCGTTTCCCGCTGGGCACGCGCGAGGCGTTCGGCGTCGATCCTGATGCGTACGACGGCGTCCGGCGTGGGGACCGGCGCTTCCTTGGGAATGGGAATCCCCGCCTGACGCTGCTCGATCGAGATCGCGACCGGCTCGTCCGACCTCGGCACTGCCTTGTGCAGTTCGGAGTAGAGCTGTTCCTTCGGAAGACCCAGCGCCTTGTGGAGCTTCTCAAGAAACCTGACCTCGTCAGGCTGGACCGTCCCATCGCCGACGACGATGGCTACGGCGGCTTTCGCAATTGTTGCGCGCTCTGCAGGGCTTCTGTCGGCCAACCGCTTCAGGACCCTCGCTTGTTTCGGCGGGCTGTTGAAAATTGTGATGGCGAACGAGATCAGCCTGGCCCTCTCGACTCCGCCAAGGTCCACACCTTCCTTGATGCCGGCGATGACGCGCTGAATCTCCTCGCCGGAAGCTTCCCCGTCCGCCGCAGCCGCCAGCACTGCAACTTCGACCTGCGCCTTCATCGATCGGTAAGCGGGCCGCTCCGAATCCACGGGGCCTCCCCCGGGGGCGTTGAACAGAAACACCTGGTCTTGCGGCTGCGGGACCCCTCCCCCGTAACGCCGGTCCGGTTCGATTGCGATGTCGAGGCGATCGAGCACTTGGCCCAGTTGGTCGGCGACCGCGGGCGACAACTTGCCGCTGTCTGGCAACTCGAAATTGGCCAACCGAAGCACCGTATCCATCTTCGTGCTGGCGAGTTGCTTGCCGCCCATGATCTCCGAGAGCCGCTGTCCGAACTCGCGCACAGCCTCGAAAACGGTTTCGGCCAACAGATCCTCCGGAAGCAATAGCGCGGCTTGGACGGAGTTTCGAGCTTCGGGACGTCGGCCTAGCAATCGGCTGAATCCATCGAGTTCGTCCGTACATTCCTGCACAAGCTGTCTCAACGGTTCGAGAGAAGTCTTCACTTTCGTCACGTCCGGATAATCGCGATGGGGCCCATCAACCGGCACTTCGAATGCACCGCTTGCAGCCCGGTAGCTCAAGTCGATGTTGCCTGACGTCGCGACCCTCAGTCCTTCCGGAAACCTGCTCCGGAAACGGAGATGCCACAGGGGCACGAATTTATCGAAGCACCGGACCGCCGCGGTCCGGAGATAGACGTCGGGCAAGGCTAGAACCCAGATCAGCGCGTCTTCGGACAGAATCGCGGCCGATTGTGCCAGGCGCCGCCCAAGGTGGAGGCGGACCGCCGTACCCATTTCGGCGGCATAAGCTGTGTCGGCAGATGGCTCGGGAACGGGAAGCGGCAAGCCGGCCGCGCAGCGCGCGAGATCGAGGAAGTGCGTTGCGTAACCATGAAAAGAGCCGTTATCGCCGTAGACCCTAAGGAGCTGGTCCACCTCCGCAATCAAAGCGGGCACGTTTCCTACGTCCCGGTCCGCAAATACTCGGTGCTCCAGACCGTAGAAATACAGAAAGACGTGCCCGATTCCATATGGCTTGGCCCGCCTGCCCGTCGACATCCACTCAAGGAACGCCCGCCTGGCCGCCGGTGCCACCTCCGCATAGGACGGCCAGTAGGGCATTGAAGTGCCCTCGACGTCCGGTCTGGATGACTTGGCCGAAAGCTCGGGATTGACGACGTATTCGTCGATTTCCCGTCCCTCGAAAGAAAGGGCGGTGCCGAGATAGAACATCCCTCCGGCAACGGATACGCCTTGGACGATGATCGTTTCGGTCGGGGCTACCCACCTGGTCTGGCCGGACGTCCCTGCGGACCTGGCCCGGGACCCGAACTGCACTAGAGGCTCGACGTATCCGCGCTGGCTGAGAAGCTGGATTTGCGGTTGTTGAGTAGCTAATGGCCGCTCTGCGACGGACGACTTTTGGCCTTCCAGCTTCGAGAATAGATACCACAGAATCAGCAGCAATCCCACGACGGTGCCGAACCCTGTGATCGCCGCCAGATTTTCGACAATGAATCGATAGACCGCGCTCAAGGCCGCAAAGATCAGACCCAGAACGATGAGCAGACCCATCCCTGCTGCAGAACCGCCTTTGCGCCGCCCCATAAACCTTCAGTCCATCTCTGCCGCCGGATTGTCATCGACCCGGTCGACTCTCCCCGACACCGCGATCAAGGAAAGTCCGTGTGCCAGTAGAGCTGTCGACGGAACGTCTCACGGGGTGTGAGGACGGGCAAGCACAATCATCGCGGGGATCTGAGCGTAATAGCATGTGCTGGTGTGGACGGCCTCTCATCCCCACGGTTTTATGGCGCTCTCGGCGTCAGAGATAGATGAGAGGAAAGTCTAGTGAATATTCCCATTCGTATCGGCATGGATACTTCGAAGTCGGTGTTCCAGCTTCACGGTGTTGATGAGAATGAGGTAGTGGTCGTCCGGCGCCAGTTTCGGCGAGCCGAGATGATCCGCTACTTCGAGCGGCTTCCGCCAGTTCTCGTCGCCATAGAGTCTTGCGGCAGCTCGCACCATTGGGGCCGCCTGCTGCAGTCGTTTGGACACGAGGTAAAGCTAATCCCGCCTCAATATGTGAAAGCCTACGTGAAGCGTGGCAAGAACGACGCGGCCGACGCCGAGGCGCTGTGCGAGGCGGTCACCCGACCTAGCATGCGGTTCGTACCGGTAAAATCGAAGGAACGGCAAGCGGCCTGCATGTTGATGACCGTGCGGGAACGCCTGGTCAGCGTGAAGTCGCAGCTCTCCAATGCTTTCAGGAGCTATGCCGCTGAGTTTGGTATCGTCGGCCCCGCCGGCCGGCAGAACGTCGCGGCACTCATCAAACGTGTGCTCGAAGACGATAGCCTTCCGGAAATGGCGCGGGATCTCTTCCGCCTTCAGGCGGACGAGTATGCCGCGGTCCAAGCTCGCCTAGCGAAGATCGAAGCCAAGCTAATGAAGTGGCATCGCGAGGATGACATCAGCAGGCGTATTGCGACAATTCCCGGCATCGGTCCGATTGGGTCGTCGATGCTCAGCATGAAGGCTCCGCCGCCTGAGACGTTCAGATCGGGTCGCGACTTTGCGGCATGGCTCGGACTGACGCCCAAGGATCATTCAACGGGCGGTCGGCAAAGACTCGGCGGCATCACAAAGGCCGGAGATTCTGCACTGCGATCGACGTTGATCGTCGGTGCGACCGCGCTGCTGAGGCATGTCCGAAAGGGTCGCCATAAGCCCACACCGTGGCTCGCTTCGCTGCTGGAGCGAAAGCCGCCGAAGTTGGTCGCGGTGGCCTTGGCCAACAAGTTTGCCCGCATCGCTTGGCGCTTGATGATATCGGGCGGCGTGTACAACCGGCCGGTAGTCGCCATACCGACTTGATCTGAAATCGGCCCGCGAGCAAGGTTGCTCGGCGGATTGCCCACGAACTTGCAGGACGCAGTAGATGGAAGGACCGATCGGTCGATACGCGCGAGCTTCCGAAGATTACACTGGCACCACGAGTGTCGCCCATGTGCTTGGAGCGTGCGTAGCGAACACCATCTCGGCCAGCGGACTTTGTCCGCGCAAACAGGCCGGACATCTGATAGCAAGCGATCTGGCCAGAAGTCTGCTACAATACTGACAAGTGGGGGGCCGTCCACATCTGCAATCTCTATTCGATGACCACGAACCAGCCCGCTGTCCGCCAGCTTTTTGCCGTCTCCAAGGACGGTACCGGCAACCTGCCCTCGATGCCGGGCATCTTTCGGGACTACCTGGCACCGGTCATCCGCGATAGAGCCGACGGCCGCGGCTCGCGATGCTGCGCTGGGGCATGCCGTCGTCCCGAAGGCCCGAATGGAAACCGCCAAGAAGCGCACCGGCGCGTGACGACATTGCGCGCTGTTAACTGAAGATGTCTGGTCAGGCCGCGACTTCGATCACCTTGCCCGACGTCATGAGAACCACGAGAGCCCTCTTGGCGTTCATCTGCTTGCGATAGTCACCGATCTGCTGGCGATAGTGATCGAGGGCTGCGACATCGGGCGCAACATCGCTCTTCCAATCGATTACCACGTCGATGGCACCGCTCTCGTCTAGAGCGACAGCGTCGGCCAACCCCGAGATGAGCGTTTCACCATCCACCGTGATCGAGCATCCAAAGACCGGCAATTCTGCGACCAACCGATGCCGCAGTTCTTTGATCTCCGACAGCGCGAGCGTCCTCATCACCGTGGCGGAGAGTTCGGCGGGCGAGATGCCGGCCTGCGTATTTTGTGCAGCTCCGCTTCCTATCTGAGTCAGCAATTCTCCGGCCCGAATTTCTAAGCGTTCGAGCGTGTCTTGCGTCTCTCCGGACAATATTTCCTCGATCAGCTTATGCAATATGACGCCTCGGGTTGAGCTCCCTACAACAACGGACGGGGGAATTTCGACCGCTTCGCTCGCCACCGCAGCTTCCACGTTACCAGATTGGTGCGGATCAAGCTCCGCCCGACTTGGACGGCGCCATGTCACGGCCTTCCTGTCGGCGAGAATTCTTGATGCCTCAGCGGCAAATATTTCGCGGGTCTGCAGGTTCTCCCCAGACTTCGCCGGCGCTTGACCAGGTGCTCCGAGAGCGGCCCCGTCCAAAGCCGGCAAATGCTCCAATCCTAACTCAACGATGCGGGTCCAGCTGTCCTCCGCCAGCTTCGCTGAATGCCGCGGGAGGATCAGGAGATCGCGAGCACGCGTCGTCGCGACGTACCAGAGCCGCACCCTCTCCCTGGCCGACTCGACGACGTTCTTCGACTTTATGCCGTCGTAGTCGGGAGGATCGTTGCCCAGCACGGGTATGGAGAACCGATTGCTTGACCTGTCGTATGCCAAGCCGCTCTCCGATTGGGGTTTGCCCGTCATATTCAAAGGGATCACGACCGACCATTCCAGACCCTTGGCAGAATGCACCGTGATCAGCGAAATGGACTGCTCCTCAGCATCAGGGCGGCCTTCGACTTGTCGAACGGTTTCCTCCCAGTTCGCCCTCATGTCTCTCGCGAAAGCGCGCAGCCCGCGGACATCGTATGCCCGAGCCAATTCGAGAAAAAGGTCCACGTTCGCCACTGCCCGCTCCGTACCTTCCTTGAAGCGCTGACGCAATTGAGGTCGAACGTGCAAAGCGGCAACAGCGTCGGAAAGGAGCGAATACGGCGTCGTCTTGCCACCCCGGTTACGGAGAAACGCAAGGATGCGTATGGCATTGCTGGCTGTCGCGTTGGCTATCTGATCCGGATCCGTCCGAAGCGACAGCATAGGCAGCTGGTTGGGCTGGTCCGGATCGCTCGGCAACTGTTCAGCGATGTCCAGAAGTTCGGTCTCGGTAAGTCCGACCATCGGACCTCGCAAGAACGCGCCAAGAGCCAGGCTGTCCCTCGGATCGGCCAAAGCGCAGGTGAGCGCGACGAGATCCTGGATCTCCTGGCGCCGGAAGAAACCCTTGCCGGCCTGCGTCGAAACCGGGATGCCGAGATCTTCGAGGGCCTCCTCGAACCTCCACAACTCGGTGCCGACAGGTGCCAGGAGAGCGATGTCGCCGAAGCGGCACTTCCTGAGCTCGTTCGTGTGGTGATCGCGCACCATCATGTTTCCCGCCAACCGGCCACAAAGGTCCGCAACTGCCAGCGCTTCGGCATCTCTCATCGCGCCCGCGCTCGGCTTCTCTTCATTCACCGTCACGTCGAGCGCCACGACCGCGGGATCAGCGCTGGCGGGGTGGATCGGCGATAGTTCCGAAAAGCCAGGTTGTCCGGCACTCTCGGACAGCACGTGTTCGAACTTCTTGTTCACGAACGCGAGGATGGGTTCGACCGAACGGAAATTCGCGGTGATCTTCAGAAGCGAACCCGGGGCGATCGCCGCCCGTGCGGCGATGTACGCATTCACGTCGGCGCCACGAAAGCGATAGATGGCCTGCTTCGGATCGCCGACGAGAAACAAAGCGCCAGGACGCAGCGGACGAGACAGCGGCTCTCCCGCGCTATCATCGCCGCAGAGCAACCATAGTATCTCGGTCTGAAGCGGGTCGGTGTCTTGAAACTCGTCGACCAGGACATGGCGGAAGCGCTTGGAAAGAGCGTTTCGCACTTCGGCGTCGTTGGCGAGAAGGTCTCGGGCCTTGTAGAGAAGATCGTCGAAATCCAGCAAAGCGGCCGCCCGCTTGTAGCCGCGCCAGTCCTCCCGCAATTGTGCCATCTCATTGCAGAGACGAAGAAGAAGCTCTCTCGATACGGCTCCAATCAGCGTCGAAATTGCCCCATGGCAGGCGTCGTATCGAAGCACCAAGGCTTCTGATGCCATCTTCCCGGCTGCCTTTGGTCGGCCGGCCTTCGCTGCGGCCTCCTGCCATTTCGTGGAGGCGCGAAGCTGTCTGCGCTTACCATCCTGTGTGAAGCAGGTCTCATGCCGGTGGAAACCGAGCGCCGCGACCAGTGCAGCGTTGCTTGGAATCGGCACTGCGAGCCCATGCCCTTGAAAGATCGCGATGATCTCTCCGAGCACTTTGCAGCATTCCGAAGTCTGCGGTTCAAGGAAGTCATAGCCGGCCAGATCCTGTTGGAACTGTCCCACGGCCGCCGTCAGATCGGTCAATCCCTGATGGGACCAGGCTATCTGCGCGCAAGTGGCGTCGCGGTTCTTCCGGAGAAATTGAGCGACCTCAGCAACGAACTTCAGTCCGCCATCTACATCGGAAAGTACGATCTGAGCGACCAGACCGTCGTCGTGGTCGCCTGACAGCTGCGACCTGAGCCACGCGTCGTAACGCTCCTGAAACGCAAGCTCGGCCTCAGCGGGATCCACGATGTCGGCGCCGGGGTCGATATTCGCCTCTGCTGGATACGGTTTGATCAAGGCCTGCGCAAAACCGTGGATCGTTCCGCACATCAATTGGTCGAATGCGCCGAGCGCCCTTGAAAGATTTTCCTTTTGCGCTGCTTCCACACCGTCCGGAAATGCTTGAAGCAGATCTTTCGGCACCCTGCCGAGTGATAGTTCGGTAGTGAACCGCTCTATGCGCTGCCGAAGCTCGCTTGCAGCGAACTCCGTGAACGTGATGGCCGCGATATGCTTTGGCTCCGTGCCCTTCGATAAGAGCACCGCGACGCGCCCCGCCATCACTGAAGTCTTGCCGGAGCCTGCTCCTGCCTCGACCAACAGCGTGCGGTTCACGGCAGTCAGCGCAGTTTTTCTCGCCTCGATATCGGGAAGCACGGTCATGGCTCACTCCAGACGTTGGCGGCTTGTCCGAGGCGCACTTGCGCGAGCGGTATCTTGCGCGGCAGATAGCCGGCACTGGCGGGAAGCGCCAGCGCGTGATCGTTGTAGGCATCCTTGGCATCGGTGCCGAACGCTGCGAAACCGGACATCAACATGTCATGCGCAAGCGCCGCGGCCGCAGCCACCTTCGTCAGAGCCGTATCGACATCGTCTAGCGGAAACAGCCCCTCATCTTCCGGCGCCTTCGGAAACAGGAGAGCGGCCTCGATCGATACGCCGCTTCCGATGAGCATCTTGCCCGCAAAGGCGTAGAGGCATCTTTGTAGTTCGCTTCCCCCTTTGATGACGGTCTCCGACATCTTCTTGCTCATCTTGCCGGTCTTGTAGTCGATCACACGTGCTTTCGAACGGTCCTCCGATAGATCAAGGCGATCTATCAGGCCTTCGATCCTGAGTTTGGTACCCGGAATTTCCACGAGCGCATCGGACTTCCATGGGAGATCCCGCCCGTCGTCGCCTTCAGCGTCAGATTTGCCGAACGGGATCTCCGTCCATGTCCGTTGTCCAGGTAACATAGGAAGCGAATAGGAAAGCGCTGCCACCGAGACCGCTCGAGCTCTTTCGGTGGCATCCCGCCAGATCACGGCGGGAGGAATTGGCAACTCGCTCTCCCAGTCTGAGGAGGCGGTGGCGAGCGCGGCATCGATGGCTGCTGTCAACTGCGCCTGGTCTGCGCTGGCCAATCCCCCGGCGATTTCCAACTGGTCGACCGCGCCTCGAAGCGAAGCATGGACCAAGTTGCCGAAATGAAGCGCGCTAAACGACAGAGGTTCTTCGGCATCTTCCGGAGCTTTCCAGCCAAGCGCATAGCGCCAGACGAAACGCATCGGGTCGCGCAGGAGCAACTTTAATGACGTGGCCGACAGTGGTCTTTCGAAAAGTTTCTGCAACCGTTCGTGTCCCGCCGCGATCAGTCCGTCATGTGGGGTGATGTCGTTGCGATACCAATCCCGCCAACAACCGAGACCGGAGACCGCTACCGGCATGCTGGCGAATTCATGCGGCCGCGCGAGCAAGCGGTCCGCCTCGCTGAAAGCATGATCGGGGGTGCGGGCGCGGTCGAGGTGGACGTCTGCCGTCGTCGAAATCAATGGAGACCGCCCCAGCATTCGGCCACCGACGTCGCGTCGGCTGAACGACGCTACTACATTCGAAGCGCTGGCGACGATCGTATCGAAATCGCGCTTGTCACCATCGGCCACAGGAAGCGGATCCAGTTCTTCGATCGGCAGGACGTGATCAGGGATTAGCCGGTCCTCCGATATGCGGCGAGGCCAACTTCCGGCGTTCAGACCCAAGAGCCAGACGTTCGGTCGCGGCGACGACGCAAGCGCGATGGCCGATGTCCAAATGACATTCGATGCAGGTTCAACCCCGTCGTCGACCCGCAACCGTGCCAATGTCACAGGAAGCGCTGCTGCGGGCCCATCCATGAGTGCCCTCCTCCATATCGAGCGCTGGGTGCCGGCGAGCAACGTCTCTCCGATGTCGGTGGCTTCGTCCACCCCGCCCTCAAGCAGGCGCAACACATCCATCAATTCCGCGGAACGGTTCTGCCCATCGGGCCAATCCGACGGTTCAACGCGTTTGAATGCCCCCTCCCATCTCGCCAAGGTCGTAAGCGGCGCATCGGAAGGTAGGAGACGGATCCATCCCCGAAAAAGGTCGTGCAGAGCCGGCGCACCCCTGACAAGCGAAAGATATCGCTTCACGCGTTCCTGCGAGATGCCTTTCAACAGGATTTCCGCGAGCGCGGCGACGGCCTGTCCATCGGCTACCGTAACAGCCTTCATGCCGTGCACGAAATGAATCGGAAGGGCACTGTCGGACGCCTGCGCGAGGACGTGGTCGTCGTAGTCCCCCGGACTGGAAGCAACGATCGCGATGTCCGAGGCGGGCGTGCCCCCGGCCAGCAACGAGCGTATCCACCGGAACGCCTCGATGACTTCGTGTTGCTGGTTCGCGCAAGAATGCACCCCAATGGAGGTCCCCGTGGCTTGGGTCGCCTCCACAACGACTTTTGTCCCGGTCAGCCATGACGGCACGTGTCGCGCCCCCGCCAGCCACTTCACCGGAACGACTTCGGCCAGCCGCGAAACAAACGGTCGCCAACACGGCGACATCTCGCTATGGCCGTGAATCTCCACGGGGCCGATCACGGACTTCGCAAGCTCGAGGCGCAGCGACGCCAACTCGACAAGCTCCGAAGGCCTCCTCATTGAGGCGGGCAAACGGCCCACGATTTCCTCTTCGAGACGGGCCAATGTAGTTAGGCGGGGATGAACAGACTCGGAGAGCCGCACGTTCGCCCGCCAAACTTTGTCGAGCGTGGCAGCGACCGCGCGAGGCATGCCGGGCAGATCTTTGATCGGCTCGAGTTCTGCCATGTCGACCGCAGAAAGTGCGGCTCGCGCCGTCTCAAGCAGGATGTCGGGATCGACCGGCCGCAGCAAGCCGCCCGCTATACGCGCAACCAACTGTCCCATGGTGAGGACTTGAACGCCGATTTCGCTCCGCCTCGCAAAATCGACACGCAACATGTGGCCCGCCAAGTTCGTATGCACGACCACACTTCGCCGCAACACAGACATCGATCCACCCCCTCGACCGCAAGCTTGAGACTTGCAGTTGCCCACCCGAAGCTCAACGGCCCCGTTCTACGCTACGCCACGTCATCTAGATGCACCATGCGAAGCATCTTCTATTTCCCGTTGTATACAGTTCGTCGTGCGCCGGCGACCCGACTGAAACCGCGGATATATCCACCCGAATGCCGAGCCGAGGCATCCTGACTATTTGCCGGTCTGTCTCAGAATCCACAGACCCTGATTTTTCTGCGTCACGCAGATGAATTCGCGCGTATCGACCAAGACGTCCTCGCTCTGGGCGCCGATTGACACATATCCACGAAGCGGTCATCCACGACCACCCCCACATCGATATTCGGGAATTGCGCGAGGACGCACCCCACCGGAATTTACCTAGCTCACGTAATCGATCTCCGAACTCAAATTGTGAGGAACGGAATTGGATGGTTGCGCGAAAGGACAAGAGCGAGCGATCTCTTGGCACGACTGATTCCGACATAGAACAGCCGTCGTTTGTAACGACTGTTCGAGAACGACTGCTTGTCACATAGCATCATTAAGGCGTTGTCGCATTCGAGCCCCTTCGATTTGTGAACCGTGCTGATGCTTCGCGGCGCCGGCTGCGGATGCGTGAATGAGCGGCGACGTGAGATTTCTGCAAACCCTTCGTCTACGTCCGCAAAGCGTCCGATCTGTATGGCGTCACGGATTTCGGCCTTGAGGTCCAAGGTCACCTCCGCGAACCCATCCTCCCTTGCGCGGACGAGTTCGGTGAATTTGTGGAGAGCGCGTGCCACTCCCCGGTGATCAGGTTCGTCCATCAGATGCCGGGCCATCGTCTGTAGATGGATCGTTGCGCCTCGTGCCCGTCTCGAACATCTTTCCGCAATTTGGACTTTCAGCCGATTTCCGTGGCTCGAAGCAGAGAATCTTGCGGTCGTCGCATAGACGAATTGCAGGAAACCGTCGGATATCAAGCCGAGATCGCCTGACGCCGACCGGACGCACGCGACCAGGGCCGTGAGATGATCTCGACGGTGTCCTTCCCAGATCGGCATCGACCTGCCGAAGAAACTATTGAGATGTTCGACACGTTCCGTTCCGACCGCAAGCACCAGCAACGAACGGTCGCCGCGTGTTAACGCGCTGATGGGCGCCCGATGCCCGGCAGTCATGCTCATTGCCTTGTTCGGTACGGAAGCTGAGTTCTCGGCGAAATGCACCGAAAGTCCGCGCGGTAAGCGCCCTGTTAAATCAATGATTCCACCGTCGCGAAGGGTGCGGCGCGCCTCCAGAACCCACTCACCGAGGTCAGGGGAATGCGGAAGCCAGCGATGTGGGTGTTCGAGTTCTCCCCACGCGCCTAGCGCCTTCAACCCTTCCCAGCGTTCGACATTTCTTCGGATATCTCCATCGCTCTTTGCAAAAATCATCTGCATGGGATCGCCGAAGAAGCGCGCCCTGGCGCCCGCGGCATGTATCGCCATGATGGCGCGATGCTGGTCTTCGCTCGCGTCCTGATGTTCGTCACAGACGATCCATGGATGACGGTCAGCCAACGCGCTCGAAACCATCGAAGAGCCCTCGAGAAGATGGCGACACCGCTTGGCCGCCTCGTCGTATTTGCCGCTCTCGCGTGCCCATCTACCGACGTCTAGCGGTAAGTCCAGTGCGGCGTGATATGCCGTTGCGATCTCAACGAGAAAGCTGTCGATCGTTCTGATCGCCACCGATCCGCTTTGTATCCGGTCAGCGAAGACGGACCTTGCCGCATGAGTATGGGTTAGGATGAGAAGTCGGCCCCGCTTGTTGCGGGCCGCAATTTCTGCGGCGAAGAGCGCACCTTGGTGTGTCTTGCCGCATCCGGCTGGCGCTTCGATGACGACCAGCGGCACCTCCGACCTCAAGAGGTCGGCGACCTCATCGTCTTTCACGGCTTCAGCGCCCCCGGAGATAGAGGTGCCTGACCAAATGCGGAGCCCAGCGCATTGATAAACGGCAAGAGATCCGCCTCGATCTTCGGCCAAACTTTCAAATCCATCGCCTTGACCGCCAGTTCGGCTCCGCCTTGCAGGGATTTAAACCATTCTTGGCTGTGCCTCCTCCATTCCTTCTTTGCCTCGTCGTTCGGCGCTCCTTCATCGTCGCCAGTCGCTGCGGCGATGATGATCGATCGCAGTTTTGCATACCGATATTCGGGAGTTCCGCAGGCGTTCAGAATGCTCGTTTCGTCCTTGACCGACAGGTTCAATCGAACCGCAATCGTGCGTAACCTCCGGCCGGACGCCCCTTCGGGGTCGAGCGCGAGCGCCATTAGATCTTTATCCATGACATGTTTGATAACGTTCTCCTCCAAACACCCCTTGGACCATTGGAAGAAACGCGGACCTAAGGCTTCAGAGACTGCCTTCCACCGACCGGAGAACCTACCTTCGTCGTCACAGAATGCTCCAATTGATAACCCGGCGCTCCGCAGCGCCTCCAACAATCCAAGCATGGCATCATTCCCGCCACCGTCGCAGACCCTGAGGCCCAAAAATGCAGGCGGCGCAGTGAACGCATTCCGAAGGACCCTGCGTAGAAATCCGACTTCAGTGACCCCCTCGGCGATGATTGGAAGCTTCGCCAGGAACGTCTCCGGATCGCGCTTCTGCTGACGCTCAATGGCTTCCCGCGGCAGAGATCCGATCTGAGCCTTCGCATCCACGAACCACAATGCGGATTGTCCGTTTCCTGATGCCGCGACCGCGACCGGGCTGTGCGTGGTAACGAAACACTGCCCGCCCCCGTCGTCCAGTTTGGCGATGAGTTGCCGGAGTCGATAGGGCTCAAGCCCTCTCTCGATCTCATCGATGATCGTCAACCTGGTGGCAGATTCAGTGCTTGCGGCGATCTCCAACGACGACATACGACGCGTGCCGGCACCCCAACTGGCCAGCGGAAGCATGACGCCGTCGCGGCTGGCCAGCAGGCCGATGAGTGCTCCGATCGACAGTCCCTGACTGCTTGTGAGGCCAAGTGCGAGGTCGTGCGGAAGGCCCGCCTTTTCCAGCGTTGTACCCAACGTTCGGAGGGCCTCAATCTCGCTATCGAGAAGCGCGGTGGCTAGGTCCGTCTCCGCGATCTGCTTATTGATCCGGGATTTAAGATTGCCGCTCGAGAGCAACCGATCGAGCGCGGAGCCTGCGACTAGGCGGAGATCGCGATCATTGCGATCATCGTTGGCCAGGCGGACGACGCCGATCTTGCGACGCAATCCGACAGGCAATCCGACGACCTCGTCGTTCGGCTGAATGACTTCCCAGGTGAGCTCGAGTTCGTTGGTCCCTCGTGCGCGAAAGCGATAAACTGGCGTTTCCGGTCCGCCGGACACATCGGGATTGGGGAGAACAGCGGCCTGCTTGTTCCACGCCCAAGGCCACAATGTTTGTTGAAGATTGCCTATGCCGACTTCTTCTGGAAGCTCGACGACCGCTTCGATCGAGAAGCCCTGCTCACTGCTACGATTGAAATAGTCGGTCTCGAACACTTGGACCATATTCGTAGGGCTGAAGAGCAACGCTATCGCATGGAGCACGGTGCTCTTGCCCGAGTCGCCACCACCGACCAAGACATTGACGCCCTGGTCGGGCCGCCACTCGAGATGCTCGATACACCTGAAGCGACTTATATCGAGACGTCTTATGTTGGGATGGATCGCCACTGCTCGTTTGCTCCGTGAATTCACCCGAACTTACGAGCTACGCGATTCCAGGCAAAGTCGAGCGTTCTCACTACACACCGCTTCTTGGATGCGACCTTTTGCTCGCATGCGGAAGGTTCATCGAACAGCAGCTGCGTGACGTAAGTCAGAAATCGTCGACCCAGAGGGAGCAATCTCGCCCATCGCATAAGACAGATCGGCAAAATCGCCGAAGCAAATTTCGGATTGACTCAGACGAAAAGTTCGCTATTTGTTCTCTACATGATGATTAATGGCAGGTCGCCGGTGGTGCTGGCTTCGAGAGTTTCGCAGGTGGCTACGCCTTTTCGTTTCAGGACTAGATTTCAAAGTCGTGGGCGATACGTGCACCCAACGCGTATTCAACGTCCAGCACATCGAGGGATCGAGTTCTTGATGGAGTTCAAGTAGTGCGCGGTGGTTGGAATGCTTACCTGATCGACCCTGGCGAATTCCGTCGCGTTCGCGGCTAACAACGATCACAACACGCTACGAGGTGATGCAGTGCGACGAAATCATGATCATTCGGCGACTTGCTCTCTCGCTATTTCTTCAATCCCTTCGCTGCATTGGACCCAGCCAAGGATCTGATAAGCCCTGCCGCATCGTATCCCTTCTCCTCAAAAGCCGCCTGTGCCTCTGCGCGCCAAGCGAGATTGCATTCATCGCCCATCGTTCGCCGCAACTGCCGCACGACGTTCAGCGCCTCTCGGGCCCAAACCCGGAAATCAGCCAGCGGCCACAAAGCAACGTCACTGAGATGTGGGAATGCGCCAGCCTCTGCCCTCTTCACAGGCGTTACCAGGACCGAGAGAATCTCGGTGTGCTCTGTGACGTGCGTGATGGTGGTATTCGCCTTCATCCATTTCGGATGTCCGGTGGTCTGGCGCGCCTTGTCAGCCCCGAGCGACGATTTTGGGTCAGCCCCTGAATGATCCTCGAACACCAGACAATATTTGCCGGACGTCCACCAAGGATCGGGCGACGCATCCGATTCATGGTGGCCTGCGTCAAACCCAAGCATTTCGCCGAGGTCCTTATGCGCGATCTCAAACTGAGTCGTGTCGGCAGAGTTCAGTCCGTCAAGGATCGTCTTTTCTCTTTGGGCAAAACGCGCTTCATGCTTTGTGCCCAGTTTTAGTAGCATCGTTTCAAGGCGCTCAATCTGTCCCTGTAGGGCATGGTTCTCTGTAGAGACTGTGGGTAGCTCGGCGCGATAACGCGCGAGTGATGCAAGCCACCGAATGGCGCCCGCCGCATCGCGCGCGGCGGCAAAGTGTATGCGTGCACGCGCGCTCATGCCGCCAACGCCGGCGCCTTCGCCGTATGCGGCCGCAGCACCGGCCAGGTAATTCCACAAGGCACGGTAGCCCTGCAATGATGGATCCGTGAGCGCCGCGAGTACTTGCCCTGCGTTCTCGACAGCGCCTTCGTAATGCTTTTGCCACAGGTTCCTTTGATAATTGATCTCCGCCGTTACGACCGCCTGAAGCTGACCGACACCCGAAGGCGTTGCCTGCGTAGCGGTGTCGCGCTTGGCCAGGATTTGACGATTGACGGCCTCCCACGCCGCATCGTTGCGCAGGAAGATGTCGAAGTTCTCGACCAAGTCTGCGATCGAGACGCTGGTCGATTGGCGCGCGCCGAAATCCAATTCGGCCTGCAACTCAGGATGCAGAAAACTCAGCCTGGCCGGACTGTTTAGATAGTCCGTCAGTTCGCTGCCGGTCACCACGACGGCCGAATAATCCTGGAGAGACCGCGTGCAGCGGCCAACCGCCTGCACGACCCGCGTCTGGATTCGGCCCTGGAGCAGCGCGTTCGCGCCCATCTTGGCAACGAAGAAGCGCTCCTGCGGGTTGGTCGTCCTCGGCAGGCCATCGAGGAAGAGCAGTCGGCATTCGTCGCCCGGAAAATCGATGCCGTCGTAACGGTTGGCGAACACGGCGGCGGCGCCGGTCGCCGTAACGAACCCGGCCTTGGATTCTTCGATTGCTGTTGCATCGAATGTGGTGATGCCGAGCGACCGAGCCTCCCGGACAACTTCGTCCTTCGTCCGGTCATTTGGCACTAGGAAAACGCTTCGCGGCACCCGCTGCATCAACGTCTGACGCAGTTCGTCCGTCTCGTCGGAATCTAACGTCATTTCGGGAAAGATGAAGAACCGGCGCCCGATACCTTGGCGGTCCCATCCCGGCGGCACAGGAAGCCGTGTGATGTTTTGCCTGCCCGTCAGACGTTCAAGGTCGCCGCCTTCGCCCAGCGTCGCAGACATGTAGATGCGTTGCCGCGCAGCCGTGAAGGGTGTGTGGGTCCACGTTGGTGGAATGAGCGGACGAACGTAGATCTGCTGTGGGGTGAGATAGACGTGACAGGCGTGCAAATTGTCTCGTAGAAGCCGCCACGTGTAACGGAGATCCTCGATTGGTCCGACGTGCTGGTCGACGATGCCAACAAATTCTGCCGCAATCGGCGCAAAGGCCGGTGTCGGCAATTTCTCCACCCAGGCTGCATCGGCGAGGTTGTCGTCGATCTCACCCGTGAGCCGGCCAAAATCTGTTGCATCGAGAAGCGGCTGGAACAGGTTGGACAACGCTTCATGCAGCGTAGCATGTTCGTGATCGTTGCGCTGTATGGACAGGCTCCACATCGATGCGATGTAGTTTTCGGACGCGTGCGCATCATCGCAGATGATGATGTTTGGGGTATCGGCCGAATATTGAACAGCGCGCTGTAGGTGGTGACGGCGATTCTCCGAGCCGCCTGGTAGTCAGCTATGGCCCCTGCGTCGAAATCGTGTTTCGATCCGACGAACCCATGAACATTGAGGCCGTATTGCTGTTCGGCCTGTTGAACCACCTGATTGACAAGCTGGCGGGTCGGGCAAAGAAAAACGACGCGCTCCTGGTTCTTCCGTCGAAGCCACTCCCCAATCAGGAGACCGACAAGCGTCTTGCCGCTTCCCGTCGGCAGTTGCAGCGCGACGTCAGGGGCGCTTTGCGCCTCCGCAACGTACTTTTGCATCATCTGTCCCTGATGCAGCAGCACGCTCGGAATCTTGCGCCGAGGCAGTTCCAGAAGGATTTTTTCGGGGCTATCTGGCACCGCTTCGGGTGGCTGTGCACTTTTGAAGGCCAAGGTCGTTTCCTCGAATACGTGGCGCGACGGGGACGATGGTTGGGGTTTCAATTAACGCGACAGATCAGAGAATGCCAGCAGTTCTGTCCTCGCGACTTGAGAGAAACTCCCGGTTATTCAACTCTTTAACGAGAGGATTAGGCCAGACGGGTACGCCGGGATATCCGCGCCGTGCTTTGCTTGGCACGTTGACGACCCAAGTGCCTCCGGTTGACGGGGCCCTGTCGGGAAGCTGTCGTGTCAAAATACGGAAGCCAATGACAGGTTGATGGCATCATCAACGAAAGGGCAAGATTCCATGTCAGAGTTACCGATGACCACCCTCGAACCCAAGCTCCTTGGATTTTGGACGAAATGTATCAGGGAGGCGTCGCACTGGTCCCAGGAGGCGGTGGCAGCCGCCGCTGGCCTAGACGTGCGCACGATCCAGCGCGTCGAAGCCGGAAAGCCAGTCAGCATTACGACCCGGCGAGCTTTGGCGATAGGGCTCGGTTACGAGAACCATGACGTCTTCCAGGATCCCGAGTTCATCGCCACGGTACACGGTTTGGTGGCCGATCTTCAGAACGGAAAGCGCGCGGATTTCCAGGCGCAGTCCGGATCACATTCATGTGCCAGCGACGCGGTCACCGGCCGCCCGGGTGCGAAATACCACGACCACAAACAGCGCCATGGCCAACACCACGACCAGCGACCCGATGATGGGCGCTGCGATATAGGCCTTGCCGCCCACAAGCACGAGGGCTATTCCGGTTGGAAACAGAATGCTGCCGAGAATGTGAAGCCAGCCCTGAATCCGGGCCAGCGTCATTCGGCCTGCGGCCGGAAACACCCGGTAATAGAGGCCAAACAGAAACAGCAGTACGCCGCCGACCAGGTTGAGGTGAGCATGAGCCGGCGCAAGGACAAAGTTCTGCTGAATCCCCATTGTGATGCCGGCAATCATGCCGGCCAGCAAAATCACCACACTCACGCACATCATCAATGATCCGATCATCGTCCTCTTTCCTATTGATGTCTGACTAAAAGGGGCAACCCGGGGTGGAGATTTAGCACAGTTTGCCTCTTTAACTTACCTTCCACCCGGTCGCCGTCCAAAACGATTCATATCAGGCGGCTCGCGAAGCTGCGGTAAGCCTTTCGGCCGATCTGGATACATGAATTCTTCGCCTCGTAGCCAGCGCCCTTCAAAGCGGTCCCCAAACTGAATCGCATCAAGCTGCACCGCGAACTCGTAGATGCACCACGTCCCCTCCCGTTGGATGCGTTCGCCAGTCCCGTCAAACGGGATGCTGTTGAGCTTGCAGACGGTGTCTACCCAATGCTCCCTGACGTACAAGTCAGCCAGCGCGACGTGGTACGGCCGCGAAGGTGATTGTGCGGCGAAGCCGATGCCTTGAAGATCGTCGCGGCAATGCACGTAGGCGACTGGCAATAAACTTGATCGCGGATGGTGAACGCGAAAAGCGCCTCATGGGCATTCTAAGCGGTGACGACGGCCCCGAACATCTGACCAAGATGGCGAAGCTGCTGGGACAGCACGCCGCGGTGAATGACGGCAAACCTTAAACAAGATTAATCGCCCGAAAGCGACAGTTTGGAGTCGCAGTCGCGCAGGCGATTGAGGCTTGCGACGGCGATCTGCGAGCGACGATCGTTGCGAACGAGTTTTTGGAAAAGCAAATCTCGCACGGCTACCGGCGCGGCGAGAAGGATGGAAGGTTCAACACCTACTCGGGATAGTGAGGCGTGTCATGATCGATATCGCGAAAGAGCTAGAGGAACGCTTTGACTTCGCATCGGCGCATTATCAGAGCGTCGGCGGCCGTAGTGATTTAGATGATCTGGTCGATCCACCGAGTCCAGCAGCGTGCCGTCCAGGTCGAAGATGGCGGCTTTCGGCAATTCTAGGTCCTCCATAGCGGGATCGGGCGAGCTTCGCATGCCGGTCAGCGGGCAGGTTGACGCTCGCCCGGTTATGGTTGGCCAATGTCCTACCCGGACAGCAGTTCCAGCGTCCTTTGGTCGGCCTTCGCGTCAAAGTATTTCGCCAGGGCCGCCGAGAATTCCGGATCCGAACCGACCGCATTGAACAGCGTCATAGATGAGCGGAATTTCAGGTCGTCGGGACTTCCTAGGATATCCAGGAGTGACCGACCCTCGACGGCGTTGACGAGCGCCGTGCATTCCCGCAGCCGGAATCCCAGGAGCGGATGCGCAAGGTAGGCGAGCGCTTCCTCGCGCGACGAGATAGCAAACCGCTGAGCCATCGCGCTGTGGCCGAGGCCGGCAATCTGGGGAAACACGAACCACATCCAGTGGCTCCGCTTTCGGCCGCCGCGCAATTCCTCGACAACGAGCGAATAGACCGGAGCCTGCGCATCGACGAACCGCTGGAGGTTGAAGGAATTAGTCATGGAGCTGAGACCGCGGTATGGGCGACGAGTCGATCGAGAAGTGTCCGCTGGCTCTGAAGAATTTTAACGTGTGCGGTGGGCAGATCGAACCAGGCAGCGCGGTCAATCTCGGGAAAGGACAGCATCTTCCTGCCTTTCGGCGGCCATTCGATCTCGAACGTGTTGCTCACGATCGCATCGACGTCGAGATCGCCTTCGACGGCAAACGCGGTCACCCGCTTGCCACCGCGCTGCCGGATGTCGCCCAGCGGCTCAAGAGGACCTGAAAGAACGCAACCTGTCTCTTCGAGGAACTCTCGCCGCGCAGCCACAGCCGCGTCCTCGCCCTCATCCATTTTGCCTTTTGGAATTGACCAGGCCCCCTCGTCCTTGTTTCGCCAAAAAGGCCCGCCCGGATGAACCAGCAGGACTTCGAGCCCGGAGCTTGTCTGCCGGTACATCAGAATTCCGGCGCTCGCAGCCATGAGGGCTTTCTCCATTGGGCCGACGCATCGCAAAAGAACCGGAGCCCCGCGAACCAGCTCGGCGTCGCCTACAATGCGCACGTCATTGAATCGATCCTAAAGCACGTGGCTCCGACGATGCGGTGGCGCTAAGGCGTTCTAGGATACGTCAGGTTCCGCCCCATCGGCTTGGCCTGCGGACATCGGAACGACCTTAGGCGTTTCCGGAAAGTTCTCGGGACGATAACTTGCGACAGCGGCCATCCTATCCAAGACGGATTGATGCACAAATGCCTCGGGCGGTATGAAGCGCGGTTCGCCGGCGGGGATGTAATGGCCGAGGAACGACTTTCGAGTGGCCCATTCCTTGTATTTGTCTCCCTTCGGCAACCGCTCGACCAGGCGCCAGACGGTCGACATGGAATCATGTGGGTCACGCATGATATCAGGTCGGACGTAGCTAAACGGGCTTCCCTTTCTCTGCACTCCCCAAGCCAACTGGTTCACGGTCCTGGAGTCGACGGCCAGTCCGTGCTTCACCGCTTCTTCGATCATCCAGATCAGCGGAAATTTCGAGAGACCGCTCTCCTGTTCCGGATAGCCGCCCCCGATATCGGCATGCACGCCTGAAAGCCACACCTGCTGCGCGTTCTGCGGCTCCGCATTGTTCGTCGCGCTGAACCTATTGTGCATGAAGGTCTGCGGCTCGTCCCAGGCATCCAGCCTGAACATTCTTCGTCGTTCGTCGATCGCCATCGCCTGGCGGAAGATGCGAACGCTAGGATTTCTTCTGGTGTTGGCCAGCGTCTGCAGGCTGAACGCGTAGAACCTGTCCGGACGCGGGACGATCACGCTGGCGACTGTGTCCCACACCCCAACGAATTTCATCGTCGGCCATCTCGATGAAACGATCCGCGCAAACTGCGACGCGCGGTCGTCCTTCGTCGAGGCAACAGACTGACCGTCTTCTCCCGTATCTTCGGATTCCTCTGTCGTTGCCGCCCGAACGGGATCGGCAGCCGATCCTGTCTGCTTGTACGCCGTCAACGCAGCGCCCGCGAGATTCCGCTGATGCGGCGAGAGAAGCCCGATCCTGTGAATGAGGCCTGCAAGGACGCGGACCGTGTAAGCGCCGCGACTGAAACCAAAGAGATAGATCTCGTCACCGTCCTCGTACTGATTGATCAGAAACTCGTAGGCCGCGAGGACATTGTCGTCGAGGCCGTAACCTGTCGCCAACCCTAGCACCGCGATGGCATCCTGCTTGAGTTTGGTCCATGGATCGGGTCGTGCCAGCGTGCCGACACCCGGATCGTAGAACACCACTTGGTGCGGCTGGGTCTTTCCGGTTTTACGAAGCACGCGATAGAGCTTCAGAACATTCGAAATATTCTCGCTAATCTCGTTCCCCGTCCCATCGCAGCAAATCACTATGTTTTTCATTATTTGCCACCCCGACCCCACTTGCAGGCAAATCTACCACCGATTTCTGGCTAAAGAGGCGAAGCTCTCAGGCCCGACTAAACTCCCTGACTGGACCTTCGCGAGTCCTGAATCCAACGGCTTCCAGCCATCTTTGATTGACACGAATCGCAATTGCTGAGCCGATCCGAATCAATCGGAGATTGCCATCTGATTTGGAAGAATGAAAATCCATTTCGGGAGTGTTAAATGCTTGAGCTTGGCGAGCCGCACAACGACGATAGTGAGGCCCCCGATAAGGTCATTCCGACCGGCGCGGCACTACACCTGCCCGAAATCGAATATCAGCAGAAACACCGGATAGGCCGGCGTTTCTGCCTAATCGCCCCTGCCCGCATTGCTACCGTCCACGAGGTCACTACGATACCCGTCTCGGTACGCAGTAGCGTCGAGCTCTATCACCTCGGAGACGGCGACCGCATAGTCGTCGTCGAAAAGCCGCTGGCGTCGATACCGGACGGAATAACAGCCGTCCTCGTGCGTAGAACGGACGGCACCGGCCGGTGGCAATGGCATAAAAAGCTCGCGGACTTCGAAGACAGGATGCACTCGAATGCTTCAGCGGTCGCCGCAAGCATCGAAGCGTCGTGGAAAGATTGCTTCCGCTTCAGGACCGAAGAAGCCGACGCTGACGGGATCGTCGCCCCGGGAAACGAAGGCCTACGTCCTCCACAAATAGGCGCGCTGCACTCGATTGGCGCGCATTGGAGCATTTTTCCGAACGAGACCGCCACGGTGGTCATGCCCACTGGAACGGGCAAGACAGAAACAATGCTCTGTACCGTCATCAACTACCGTAGAGGGCCGACCCTGGTGGCAGTGCCTTCCAATGCGCTGCGGGTACAGACGCTCGGGAAATTCCGTAGCCTCGGCCTGCTTCGCTTCCTTAAACTCATAGACGAGGACATCCACAATCCGATCGTGAGTGTGATCACCAAGGAGCCGACGACGGAAGAGGATCTGGACCTTATCCGGGGAGCGAACGTCGTTATTGGAGTCATGGCCTCGCTCGGGGCCGACTCTTCCGAGCCCATGTTCGAAAAGATCGCTGCGCTGGTCGGCTCCCTCTTCGTCGATGAGGCGCATCATGTCGCATCGAGGACATGGGCCAACTTCCGCGCGCACTTTCGCCAGCACCATATTTTGCAGTTCACCGCCACGCCCTTCCGGCAGGACGGAAAGTTGGTCGACGGCCGCGTTATCTTCAACTATCCGCTGGCCGCGGCCCAGCGCGACGGATATTTCAAGCCGATTAGGTTCCTTCCCGTGAGCGAGATCGACGAGGAACAATCGGACCTTGCAATCGCCGAAGAGGCGGTCAAAGCCCTCAGGAATGATCTCGCTTCCGGACTTAATCACCGTCTGATGGCCCGCTGCGCGAAGATACCGCGAGGAGCACAGATCAAAGACATCTACGCCCGCATCGCCCCTGAGATGAATCCCATCGTCGTCCATTCTGAGATGACGGATTCCATCATCTCAGATGCACTATCGAACGTCAGGGACGCGACAAGCCGAATCGTCATCTGCGTCAATATGCTCGGTGAAGGATTCGACCTGCCCGAGCTCAAGATCGCCGCGCTTCACGACCTACATAAAAGCCTGCCCGTCCTGTTGCAATTCACCGGGCGCTTCACGCGAAGCTCGGGGCAGCGCATCGGCGATGCAACGGTGATCGCCAACATCGCGGATCCACGGGTCTCTACCAAGCTGGAGCGCCTGTACAGTGAGAACGCAGACTGGAATTCAATACTAAGCGAAGAAAGCTCAAAGGCCGCCCGAGAACATGCTGAACTGATCGAATTCCTGAAGACCTCACAATCGCTCGTCGAAGAATCGGACGTCAGTGAGCTCCGAATTTCGCAAAGTCTCCTGCGCCCGAAGTTCAGCACCATCGTCTTCCGGTGCCAAGTGTTCTCTCCGAAGCGTTTTCAGGCCGGCCTCCCTGAGTCGGTGACCGTGCATGCCGCATGGTACAATCCCGATGCTAAGCTGGTGTTCTTCGTCTGCCGGAAGGAGGAAAGGGTCCGCTGGAGTCGTGGAAAGAAGATCCTCGACCGTCAGTGGAACCTGTTCGTCCTTTTCCACGACGAGGAGAAGCGACTGCTTCACATTAGCTCCTCCGACAAAGACTCCATGCACGATGGCCTAGCGAAGGCTGTGGGAGGTCAAGAACGCATCCAAGGAGAGGATGTCTTCAGGTGCCTTGGCGGAATCAACCGCCTGATATTCAGCAATATTGGTGTCCGGAAGCATGGCCGCCGCAATATGAGCTTCGCCATGTACACCGGAGCCGATGTGCAGGACGCACTGACGATCACTGAGACATCCAACGCCACCAAGTCCAACATGGACGGCCGCGGCTGGGAGAACGGTTCGCTTGTGACGCCCGGCTGCTCGGCGAAAGGACGGGTCTGGTCGAAAGCACAAGGGACCATACCCCAACTCGTGAAATGGGCTGTGCCCGTCGGCCGCAAGTTGATCGATCCAGCCATAGACGCGTCGCTGATCCTGAAGAACGTGCTCATTCCAACCGAGGTCAAAGGATCGTTTCCGTCCGAGACCGTCCTTTCGGTCGAGTGGCCTCCCGAACTCCTGAAACTATCGGATGAAAAGTTCTTCGTGACGAATGGCGTCGTCGAAATACCCGGAACGTTCTGCGAATGGGAACACGACGAAGAAAACTCGATGTCGGCAGAGCTCGTGTTCCGTCTGGTCTCAATCTCCGGCGAAATCGACGCCGTCGTCAAACTGACGTTCGACGATGCCGAGGGCTACCGGTTCACCATCGACAGAACCCTGACCATCAAGGTCGGTCAGCGCGAAGAGCCGCTGCAGGAGTATCTCGACGGCTATCCGCTGCTCGTGAGATACGTGGACCTAAAAGAACTTGAGGGCAATCTCCTCTATGCGCAGAACCAACCGCTCGACATCGATATCGACGATCGCTCGTTGATCGGATGGGATTGGCCAGCTTCCCAGGTCGATATCACGGTGGAGTCGATCTGGAAAAAAGGCTCCGAACGGCCGCGTTCGGTCCAGGCCTTCGTTGCAGAGTACTATCGAAACGAGGACTTCGAGCTCATTTTCAATGACGACGACGCCGGTGAAGCCGCCGATCTGATATGCCTGAAAGAGACCGACGAACATATCCGTCTCGTGCTTGTCCACTGCAAGTTTTCTGGCGGACTCACAGAAGGCAAGCGGGTCAAGGATGTCGTGGAAGTAAGCTCTCAGGCAGTCAGGTCGGCCGTTTGGCGCGGAAATTTCAACTCGTTGAATCGCCACATGCTGGCTAGGCAAAAGTTGACGGGTTCCGGGAACGTAAATCGATCCCGCTTCATCGTCGGCAACAACACCGTTCTGAGCTCGATCGTAAAGAAAAGCCGGCTGAAGCCAATCGATTTCCAGGTTGTGATCGCTCAACCCGGAGTGAAACAATCCGATCTAAGCCAAAGTCAGAGGTCGGTTCTTGGCTCCGCTATTTCATTTTTGAAACAGACAGTCGACGTCGACTTGAAGATCATTTGCAGCAAGTAGCACCACTTAGCCTATCACGACCATTGCGGCTCTTCCTAAGAGCGCGCGTCGCGATGGTCCGACCATAACTTTCCTCCTAGTCCGATCGACCTCTCGAGAAGATAAATGCCTGACGAACGTAAGCTGTGCACGGAGTGCATCGACGACGGACCGCTAAGGAAGTGGCTGGAGGGAGCTGGCACCGAAAGTGTCTGCGATTTCGATGAGGACCATGAAGGCTTTTCATGCGTGAGCGTCGACCAATTCGCAGAACAAGCCGACCTGTGGTTCAGAGAGAACTATCAGCTCGGTGCCGACACCATGACAGTGGATCCCGATCCCGATAGGGATGGGGTGATTTACGGCACCGAAGGCGAGCCCTACGAGGAGATTTTTTCATACGAACTCGGGGCATCCGACGAACTGCTGAGGGCCGTGATCGACGCCCTGCCCGACGTCACCGACCACGACATCATGCAGGGAGCGGATCCATTCTACACGGACGCTGCGAACTTTGAGTCGATCACGGCCGCCCGCGCGCGGGAACAGGCGGATCAGGATGACTACTGGTTCGCCAAGCGATACGCATTCGAGTGGGAAGACTTTTGCAAGCAGGTCCAGTTCTCCGGTAGATTTTTTGGAATCAAGGAGCGGCTGGACGAGCTCTTCGGAAAGCCTGAAGAATACGGCGAAGGGCCAGTTAAGCCCCTCTACGACCTACCAGCCGGTCAGACCGTCTACCGTGCCCGGCTTTTGAACGACGATCTTACCGAGGAAGTCATCAACGCAAGTCCCGCGTCATACCTCGGTGCGCCGCCCGTCAACCGGACGCAGCCAGGACGAATGAACGTTGAGCTCATTCCCGCATTCTATGCCGCCTTCTCCCGTGAAACCGCGATAGCCGAACTTCGACCCGGTATCGACGACAAAATCGCAGTCGGAGAATTTGCCACACGCGTGCCGCTGCGCGTGTTCGATTTCACCGTTTTCCACCAACGTGCCGCTGAACGGCATCGTTTCTTCGAACACAGCCGATATGATTTCATCGATCAGATGCAGGAAGGCATCAGCAAGCCGGTCCGCCCGCACGAAAGGCAACGCGAATACATCGCAACCCAGATCGTTGCCGAGTACCTGCAGAACTACTTCAATTGCGACGCGGTAATCTATCAATCCGCGATGCAACGCGACGAAGCCGCGGAAAAGCGCAACATCGTTGTCCTGCATCGCGAGACGTTCGTTGGTCCAGATGATCCCTGCGTCCTGTCGTACGTCAATTGGTCCCTTAAAGAGATCAGGGACGTCCGGTACACGATCATTGATGCTGGCGAATTTTGATGATGGCAGGTATCGACGGGCCTCGATGAGAAATCAAAATGATCTATCCGCTCATCAGGGCATCACCTACACCATCGGCGCACTTCGGGCCGTCGAACGTACGCTTCTGTCGGATAGGCAATCGGATCCTGCCCTATCATCCAGACTTCGGCTGCTGGATCGCAAACCGATTGCATGGGCGAAACTTCGCAACGAAGAATGGTCGCCGTTGATGCTGCTTGCCGATGGCTTAAGGATTGACCGCAACGCTCCGATGGACGCCCGATAGCGCACCCGACTTTCAGGTCGCCTCCGCAGGCTTAACGCTAAACATCCAGTACACGATGGCCTTCGACCAGTTGGACGCTGACCATCAGGGTGGGCATTGCATCACAAAGAGATGAAGTGGAGCACTGAAAACGGCTTCGATTTCGGCGGCGGAAAAATATTGGAGCCCACTGCACGAGATGTCAGCGAACGCTCGTGAGTCCTGAGTCGCCCACCCATCTCAGCGACGACGGAATGCGGGAATTCAACAAATACGCGCATGGCAAAACTCATAAAGTCCAGGACGCCTACCCTCGCCCCTTGGCGCCACGCTCGCCGGCTCTCCGCGTGAGCCAATCCTTCGTGGCCTCTTCTAAGATCTCAGATGCGGTAATATCGTCCTCAAGAGCGGCGCGCTTGAGAGACTTGATGACGTCGGCTGACATTGTCGCGAAAAAGTTTCGCTTGTCGGTCGAGGCCCCCTTGGACTTCCTGCCGACCTTTTTCGCCTGAGACATCTGCCCTCCAAGCTTGCCGCTAAGAAACTTCGCCGGGCTCGAATCTCCACAGCTTGTTGATTTTAAGAAGCTTTCGTCGAAATGGCCATAGTTGCCATGCCACCTATCTACATATGTACACATGTTCCTATTGACATTGATCATTGTTCCTGTTTTGTTCTGACTTGCATTGTTCTGCTGAGGTTGTGTGATGGCGCGAGTTCTGCCGGATTGGCGGGTCGAACTGGTGTTGACCTACCCGGATCTTTTCCATCCGGTCGGTCACCCGCCCGCAGCCATGGGCTGGCCGTCGGTCGGCGACGGGTGGCGCGACCTGCTGGAGCGCGCCTGCGTTCGAATCCGGGCGGCGGTCCGCGCGGAGGGCGGCACGTTTTGTGCGACGCAGGTCAAGGAAAAATACGCGACCTTGCGATTCTACTGGAGCGGCGCGCTTTCCCCCGCCGCCGAGGCGAAGGTTGCGGAAGCCATTGACCTGGCGGAAGCGCGTTCCGCCTGCACCTGCGAAGTCTGCGGCGAGTTCGGCCAATTGTACGACAACGGCTGGCTTACGACGCGCTGCGTGACGCATGCCGAGGGCCGGAGGCTCGTCGAGGTCCGGGCCGGATTCGAGAACATCTACATCGACGAGCGATCCGGCGACCGGCGCGAGATCAGGTGCCGCCGGTACGACCGCGGGACCGACTCCTTTGTCGACGTCGACCCCGCCACGCTCGGAATCGAGGAGGCATGAGATGGCGCAGGTTCGGAGTTGGCGGACCGCCTGCATCGAGGCGCAATCGCGATCTCTTTCATCCTTTGGAGGGGCCCCCCGAGTCGGCGGTCGGCTACCCCCTGCTGGCCGACGAGCCCAAGCACTCATTTGCGTATCCTCTCCGCGAGACCGGCTGGCGCGCCATCCGGAGCGGCTCTGCACCCGGATTGAACCCAGGCTGGCTCAGAACGATACGTTCGAGTTCGTCATCAAGCAGAGATTCGATGTGCTCGGGATCGGCTGGGAAGGCGAAATCGGCGCCGCGCTTGCCGACAGGAAGATTCGTCTGCGACCCGGTGCGCCATGCGCGTGTGCATCGGACAGGGTGTTCGCGCGCGCCATCGACGAATTGCCAGATGAGTTCATTGAGCCGTTGAGAGCCGCTGGACGCTCATCAGACCGAGGATTGACCGACATGCGTCTCTGGATCTTGTCGGATCTGCATGTGGAATTGACGCGCGGCTGGGACCTGGCGCCCCCGGCGGAGCGCCCCCGTTTCGACGTCCTTGTCGTCGCCGGCGATCTCATCCCGAGGGCCGAGCGCGGCGTCCGCTGGCTCTTGGAGCGGGTGCCCGACAAGCCGATCATTTATGTCATGGGCAATCATGAGAGCTACGGGACGGATGAGGTCAGGACCGTCGAGAAGGCGATGGAAGCCGCCGATGGCACCAGCCTGTTCGTGCTCCACAACCGGTGGATTCGGCTCGGGCATGTGACGTTTGCCGGCGCAACCTTGTGGACCGACTTCGAGCTCTTCGGAGATCAACACCGCGCCATGAGGGTCGCCGGCGAGCGGATGAACGACTTCCGCAAGATCAGGACAGCGAGATATCAGCTTCGCTTCCGTCCGCCGCACGCGCTGGCGCGGCATAGGGAATCGCGCGCTTTTCTCGAGGACGAAATGCGCAAGTCGCGGGGCGACGGAATGCTGGTGGTTGTCACCCATCATGCGCCGATGCCGGGCCGTGGCGACCGGCTGGCTCCGCACTATCCCGGCGTTCGATTGAGCGACGAGGAGATTCTGACCGCGGCGTATCGCAGCGACCTGACCGAGCTGATGTGGCCGGCCCCCATCGCTGACGGCAAGAACGCTCTGTGGCCTGCAGACGTCTGGATCTTCGGTCACACCCACGAGTCCGAAGACACGATCATCGGTCACACGCGCGTGGTGTCGAACGCGAAAGGTTACGGGCCCTGGCTGCCGGAGTGCCGCAGCTGGGACAACCGGAGCTTTGATCCGAACTTCGTCATTGAAATCTGAGCGAGGCTGATATGACCGAAATCTACAAGCGCTCGAAACGGACGGGTTCGATGCGCCCTGCCTTTCCGCCGACGTCGCGTACGTTCCAGACAAGTGCAACCAAAAGTAGCCCCGATCTGTTCGTTTCCGCCAAGACGATCGCCGCTATTCCGACGCGACACCCTGCCCGACTGGACGCGCTCATCCAGGCGTCGCTCGATCCGCAGGTGCGCTCGATTGAATACATTGCATCGGTGGCCAATGCGTCCGCGCAGATGGAGCTCGACGCCATTGTCGTGCAGCGCGACGACGGCCGTTTTCTGCTGGACATTGTTCCAGCCCGACGCTTGTCCGATGCCAAAGGAGAAAGCCTTGCTCAGATCGCGCTGACCGAGCTCCACGTCAGGCCCTGTGTCCTGGCATCTGAAGAGATCCGCCGGGAGCCGCGGTACTCCAACGCGCGGCTAGTCTGGTCGTACCGTGGCGCGCCCGTCTCCGCCGAGCTGCGCATGCGCATCCTGCAAGCGCTTCTCGACGAGGGGCCGTTGCCGCTCGGAGAGCTGCTGAAATCAATCCGTAGCGAGCATGATCCGCTGCCTGCGGTGTTGGCGCTCGCCTGCGCCGATCTTCTGTCCCTTGAGCTTATGTCCCAGCCGTTGGGACCGGCGACCCTTGCGAGGTACCGCGCGTGAGGAGATTTCTGCAGGTCCGTCGTCCTCACCAGCCGCGGTCATCAAGCGAAACCGCGGCACAAGCAAGGGCGGATCGATGGGCCCCCCGGGAGATGGCTGCAAGACGCGCAAACACTGGTGGCGTCGATCCTTTGGAGAAGGCAGCATGAGTGCGGCCGACGATATGAAGGACCTCGATCGGCGGACAGCGTCTTCCACCCCGTTGCCGGTCGAGCTGTTGTGGCAGTGGGGATGGCCGCCGGCCGCGCACCTGTTCTGGTCGCATATTGCTGGAATCCCGGGCATCCCACGCGACGATCTCGCTGCCGATTTCTGGTCGGGCGAGAAGGACCGCTGCAAACAAGCCAACCGCACCTTCGCCGACCTGCTGTTCGCCGCAGGCCGCGGCGAGGAGGCACTCGCGGCACTGATGCTCGCTGCCGACCCGGCCGCCCCGCAAACCTTCGAGATCGTGCTGCCGCAGCTCGCCCACGCCATCGAACATCTCTGGGACTGGCCGACGGCGCGAACGACACGGGCCGACACGCTTGGCCGGCTGATGGTCTGGTGGCGCGCGGCACGGGGCGATTTTACGGACCGCGACCGCAGCATCTTTCTCATCGTCAGGATCGAGATGCTGGAGCGGGACGATCCTTCCGATGGGTTGCCGGCGGCCACGAGCGAACAGACCTCGCGCGACGAGAACGAGGAGAGCCGGAGCGACGCGCCGCATACGCCCGGCCTTGTCGTGATGGCCAAGGACAAGGCGACCAAGCTCAACAATTTCCACTCCGAGTTCAAGGACCTGGTCGATGCCCGCCTGCCACTGGTCGTCGCCCGCGACCTCGCCGCGGTGCACGCAACGCTGACTGTCGAATATCCGCATGGCACGACCGCGGTCGACCTCATGCTGCGCCCCCTGCGCGAGGGAGAGCCGGTGCGGCTTACGCCGATCCTGCTGGTCGGCCCCGCTGGCAGCGGCAAGTCGCGCCTGGCGCGCCGGATCGCCGAGCTTTTGGTGCTGCCGGTCTACCGCTATGACGGCTCTTCCGCCTCGGACAACATGTTTGGTGGCAGCCCGAAGGGCTGGGGCAACACCGTACCCTCGGCGCCGGCCCGCGCGGTCAACCAGACGCGGATCGCCAATCCCATTGTGCTGGTCGATGAGATCGAGAAGGCCGGTACCTCCTTGCGAAATGGCCGGCTCTGGGAGGCGCTCCTGCCGTTCCTGGAGCGGGAGACCGCCGGCCGCTATCGCGACGTCTCGCTCGACTGCGAATTGGACCTGTCCTGGATCTCCCACATCGCGACCGCCAACAGTGTCGAAGGATTGCCGGCCCCGCTGGTGGATCGCTATCGCATCGTCAAAGTGGCCGCGCCAGCGCTGAAGCACCTGCCGCTCCTTGCCGCTGGTGTGCTGAAGGAGATCGCAATCGAAGCCGGCGAGACTGGATTTGTCTCTCCGCTCGCGCCGGACGAACTCGCGGTGATCGCGCGCGCCTGGGAGCGGTCCGGTCTGTCGCTTCGCAAGCTGCAGAAGATCGTTGCCGCGACGCTCGAGGCCCGCAACGCCACCGCGGTGAAGCACTGATGTCGCTCGCGCAAGGCCATCTCGACCGGCTGCTGAAGCTCGATGTGAAGAGCTACCTCAAGGCACCGAGCCGGTTTGCGCGTGCGGAAGTCCCCTACCTCGAGAACTGGCGGGTCGCGCTCGCGTGCGAGGCCGCAGGATGTCCGTCTTCCATCCTGCTCGCGGCGGCGATGGTGATCACCGGTCGCGCCCAGCGTTCCGGTCGCGCCCCCGTCACGACGCCACCGCTCGTCTGGCTGATCGCAACGGGACGAGGAACGGACTCTATCGGCTCGGTCATCAGGCCATGTCCTCATGAGCCCGCAACGTCATGAGCCTGCCAATGAAAAAGGATCGCCAGATCGGGAGCACTGACCATGTCGACGGACGACGATGACGAGAACGGCGCCGGCGTGCGGCGGGCACGCGAGGTCGCATCTTACCTGAGGGGCAAGGCGCCTCCCCCACCCGAGCTTGCCTGCGCGCCGCGGCTCCAGGGCTGGCGAGCAGTCATCACGCGCACCAGCAGCGACGATGGTCGGCTGCGCCTGCTCATGGTTCTGGTCGGGCGCGTCACTGGCCATCCACAGATCGCTGACGGCCGGACGATTCACACCTCGGAGGTGATCTGGCTCGATTGCAACCGCAACTGGGCGCGAAGCTGGAATCGCCTCTACCGACTTGGCGCGCCGGCCGGCGACGATACTGATCCCGGAGAAAGCGAAGAGAGTGCGGCGTGAACACGAAGCAAGGGTGGAAGCCATGATCAAGGTCACCATCACCCAGAACGGCGAACTGCTCGACACGATCGAATTCGACGCGGACAACGTTATCGCCAGCGCGGGCGGCCTGAGGGTCGTCTTTCGCGACGCGATGCAGGACTGCCCCGCCAACGGGCTCTGGCACCGGGTCACGCATGCGGCCGGTACCGTCGCCGGGCGTAGATATCTCCGCGGAGCCGATAAACCGCACGACGCCGTGATCGACGGGCCGCTATCCATCCTCGACGAGGCGCCGGACCTTCCGCCGGATCACCGCGATGACATCGAACAGGACCCAGGCGCCCGCGCCGATAACGATCTCTACCATCTCGACCGCGATCCGGACGAAACAGATGAGGAGTATCGCGAGCGCTGCAAGATGCTCGGTTGCGACGAGAGCGGCCACATCCGGCTGCCGCGGCGGCGGCCAGTTGCGTGCCTGGTCCCCTGCATCATCTGTGGCCGGCCACTCGAGGACGATAGTGCCGGCAACAACCAGCCGGTCCGAGGTCTGGCGTTTCAATGTGGGGGGCACTGGCCGAGCGCAGTATTCGACGCCGCGCCCGGCTGGCTCGAGATCAACATCTGCGAGCCCTGCCTGCAGCGCGCGGCCGGTCGCCAGCTCGTGTTGCACGGAGATCGCGCGAGTCGGTCTTTGCCCGCCATCTACAAGCTCTGGCAATGGCCGAAACGCAGCAAGGATCATTTGCCATGAGATCTGCCAGCCGGGGCATCATTCGATCCCAGTTGACGACACGAACGCAACAGGGGTCGATCCACATGGCCACGATCCCGATCCCGCGCTGGAGGCCATCATGGAGCAGCCGCTGTGCTCATGGTCCAGGCTTTGCCAAGGCCATGCGATTTAGGTGGAGAAAACAATGAGAACGCTTGTGCTGATCGAGGATGACCATGCGGCGCGACCCAGTGGCGTCCGAAGCAACGGACTGCGACGGCAAGCAGCGGAGCACAGCAGTCGCGGTCGAGATGCAAGGCGCGGCGCTCAGACTAGATTGAGCTATTTTGCAGTAGGAGGGATGCAATGCTGGTTGTAACGATCGATCTCGTTCCGGGCGGATTTGAGCCAATGCGGCGCACAATCGCTTCAATGCGAATCGCGAACATTTCCGATCTGGCGGAGGTCTCCGATTATCGGGTTGAGGCGAGCGAGACGAGCAATCCGCTTGTCGGCACTCCACCACGTAACGCCCAGTGCTTTGTGCACGGTCACGCGCGCGCGCAGTCGGTTTGGGCTCTGCTCGCAAAGGCATCCGAGGAGATCATGAAGACGGATCCACCGAATTCTGGCGAATAGGCTTGAGGGCCGTTTGAGGTTTACGCCGAGCGGTGCAGCAGCATCTTCCTGTCGCCCAAAACATTTTTGCTCGTCTTACGCGCCAAGCATTACGAGCAACCACCATGGCGACATCCACTCCTGCTGCTCATCAGCGTGAACCGAGCCGGCTCGCCGCCTGAATCGGGACGCTACGGACGGGCCGCTTCCGGGTCGCGCGCCGGCTCTTCGAGGAGACAATGAGGACATGCTTCGATTTGTTAATCGGCGCCGAACTTGGCCCCGTGAACTATCGGCCACAATTCCTTGTCGCAGTTGACATAACCCGCGCCGGGGTGGGGTCAAAACCGGCGCCTATCGTGACCCCACTCCGACGAAGCTTTCTCAATCTCCTTCAGGACGTTACTGCTCATCCTTCGAGCGACGTGACCCCGGCGCCGTTTTACAGCAGTACGCCCGCGCCCTAGCCAATTTGTGTGTGACTTAGTGGTGAAAATGCTCGCATAGGATGGCCAGATTCGGCCAAAGTGCGCCGCAAATCACCCCAAAGTATCGCCGCCCCCTCTAAGAACCGCCGCGACAGACCTGAGAAATAACAAAAACCCGCCGAAAACGGCGGGTTTCAAATTGTTGAACTCTGTTTGTTGAACTCTGTGCGGAGTCCCACAAATCCGGAAGAGTTCTTACCCACCTTTCAGATCAGGCCGCTTTCAAGAGCGGCGGCTTGCCCAACTTCTGTCAATCGAATGATTGGCCCCTGCAAGCAGGGGTCCTCATTGGCCTAGAATGGCTGCCGATCATGCTTCTCCCAACGGAGCCGACGAACTCTATGTTCGTCAGTCTTGAAGACCACCCCCTCGATACGGTGTACCCGAACGCTATCCGGCATTACGCGAAGACTTGGCTTTCGCGGATCGGGATCGACCTTTGTCCAAGGCATTGCAGGCATGGCGGCAAAATCGGGCCATCCTAGCGTCTTATCCTTTTTCTCATCTACCTTTGGTGCAGGCGGCACCTCCTCGATCACCGAGAAGTCGTCCTCCCAACCATCCTCACCATACTGACCCGTCCTGGCATTGATCTCAGTTCCCCCCGGGATGTCCATGTCCTCGACGCGCGCAGCCTTATGGAACAGCACGACGTTGAGCACGTCTCCGGCAACCTGAACCGATGGAAAGATGATGCCATCGATGCGTACTGAGGATTCCGTTGCCAGAAAATCGGCGACGGCCTGCGTCGCCAGGTACTCGAAAGGCTCATCGTCGGGCATGACTGGCTGCGTGATGCGGCCGCTAAGAGATCTCAGGAATTGCGCTCGCTCCAACCGGCGTGCGAAATCGAATTCGAAGATGCTGCCACGCACCTGCACACTCTTGAGCGCTGTCAGATCAAGCAACCGAAGCTTCCGGATAATCTCGAATTGCGCGACAGCGACCTGACTTCCAACCGGAGGCCGCACCTCGGCGATGGCCGCCTTAGGATCATTGGCAGCGTAGAACACGGAAATGCCGCGCGCATTCATACGACCTGCCGCAGCCAAAAAGGTCGGCGGCGACCCGAGCTGCTGATCAGGCCGACACATCGCCGCCTCCAGCTTGTCGTCGGACTGGAAGACCCGGGCGCGATAAAGCGTATGGAAGACCGTTCCGGGCCCCGCATCCACGACAAGGGGTAGGCCTTGTTTTGTCTGTAAGTCGTCAACACCATCGAAGATCGCCGCAAGATGCGCAGCCGCTGTACGGCTGAAGAAACGTGCCTCGGTCTTCAGGGAGTTCTCGAAGCGAGCCCAGTCTTCGCGCCAAGCACCATCGCTGACCTTTTTCTCCTGATAATTGCTGCCGCTCGCGAACTCTGTCTCTTCGCCCATCGCTGCGCTGTCGAAATCGCTATGCTCGTCCTCGAGGATCGACTGGATGTCCTGAGCGGCGTCTTCCGAAACTTCGGCGGCGTTCAAGATCGCGTATATGACCTCTTCGCCATGTCGGCTCCATTCGTAGCTCGACTCCTTATCACGCTGGAGCATATGCTCGTAGTCGTTCGGTTGGTCTGACGTTCGGTCGTAGTGCTGTTCGAACGCAGTTTCCACACGCTCAGCGACCTTGCCAAGGCTGTAGGTACGACGGGTCTTTTCGCAATAGCTGCATTTGGCCCGCTTCCCCTTCGCGTGAATTTCATCGCTGAAATGCTGCTCGCCAACACAGGCATAGCACATGTGTTTTGCTTTGAGCTCATCAATGTTTTCTGAATGCACGATGCCCCCTGCGCCTTCCCCAGGCATTACGAATTCGCTGCCCCAGCGAACTCTCTTCGCTTCCAGTGATCCTTAAATGATTTCGTTGAGCTCTTCAGACATTGAAGAGAACGTCAGCGCTACAATGCCTCGCTCGTATCTCGTGGAGCTGAAGAAAATATTTCCGGAAACAAGGCAAGTGCGATCTTTCCTGCGACGCTCTGACGGCTATCTTGCGCAACAGCGCGTGCCTTTATGAGTTTACTGCGCACACTCTCGACCTCAAAAAGCGCCTCCCTGCTCGTGAGCTGAGCGAAGGTGCGGATGAGACGCATGTAACGCTGCCGTCGCCCGACGTTGAGGAAGGTATTCAGCACCTCGACAAGGTTCTGTTGCCGCGACCCGACCGGCCGACCGTCGACCAGCGAAAGCAGGCAATTGATCAAAGCATCCATGTCAAGGTCGTGGAGCTCACTGACGCCAATCTCGGCAAACTGCAGTTTGGCAACAAGCTCACCGAAAAGAATTTCGCGCTCTTTCCACTTCGTGCCCCGTTCTCCAAGCGCGCCACGCCAGCGCGCGAGAAACTCCCGATGCCATGATAGCCTCGACGGCACTGCGTTGGCGCGCCCTCCGTCGAGCCAGTTGAGATCGGAGATGCTAACAAGTTTCGAGCGCCAGGCCTCGCCATCCATCCAGAACGCCCGCAAAATGACGTCATACCTCTCTTTCGAGAACGTGATCGTTTCTTCGTCCATTGAGAATAGGTTTTTATCGTGAGAATAGAAGATATCCTCAAACGAGCTGAGTAGCCGGCCGTTCGTAGGCGGCTCAAAATTCCAGGTCAGCCACAAAAGGCGAATGGACGCATTCTCATAGAAATCTTCACGCTGCACGATGATGGGAATCTGCGTGGTCGCCAGTTGAACCTCGACGACGAGCGGCATACCATCGTAGATCGCGCGGACATCCGGGCGGCGGCGCCCGTTCTCTTGAATGAGATATTCATCGACAACAACGCTCCCTGCCGCCGTGCGGGGATCGACCGTCAACAATTCACCAACGGTCTGCTTGATCCTGGCATGAAGCGGGCTTTCCTGTGCACCTTCAAATTGTCGCGCACTAACCGCGTCGACGCCCGACGGCGCCCCAGTCCACCACGGACAATTTTGTGACGCACCCGGATGGTGTTTCCAATAAGGCTGGCCGGTCCTGCCCTCGCGCGGTGCATAGACGGCATGACCGCAGCTTCCGCAGACGTAACGTGCCTTCCGGTCGAGTCGTGCCCGCGTCGCGGCGCGCCGGACGATCTGATAGTCGTCCTTGCTCATCGACATTAGCGCATCGCTTGTAATGGTCTGCATCGAAGAAAAATCTACGGCTCTCTTGAGTGTTCTCCGGAATACAGCCTCACCCATCTACCCGAATCTCCCCAGCGCCGGCATAATTATAGACCTCGGGGGTATAATCTGATCGAGGACCTTGTTCTTGCCCATTCGACGCACCAGAGCGAACGTCGGCAATTGCTGCTCATTTTCTTCAAATAGGTTCGAAGGCTTTGACATCGTGTCCAGTCGAACTCGATTTTTGGCCTGTCGCGCACCCATCGACACAATTAGCCCCCGGAGCCTTTGGGGCGGATTCAATGATTCCAATAGTTTAGCAAACCGATTGGGGACATTTCTTAAGCGCCCATCCGCCGATGACCCGTTAACAGCAAACGTCTCTCCAGATGTCGGTCCATTCCATAGTGTCCATCCATTGAGATAGAACACAGCAATGCCCTACAACTTTCCAGACCTTCATGCCGAAAAGAACAGCGTCGTGCGAGAGTTATTCATCTCCACGGCCGATGACAATTACATCTTGGCAAGATGGTGCTTTCAGCAAAAGCTGAACGTCGATTTCTTCTGGCTGGCGGTCCACTGCTTAGAAAAGTATTTCAAGGCCGTCTTGCTGATGAACGGCCGCTCCTCGAATGGACACGGACACGATATCGTCCGGCTATATGACGCGGTACAGCCTCTGGCACCCGAATTACTGATCTCTGAGTTCGCCAGACCCGAGAATATGCCGGCTCGCATGTGGCGCAATGAAACGGTGATGGAATTTCTCACTCGGCTCTATCAGGATGGCAACGCGCACAACCGTTACTTGATTTATGGATATGTCAGAAACGCCGAAGATCTCTTCAAGCTCGACCAAGTCGTATTTTCAGTCAGACGACTCACGCAAGCTCTAGAAGTTCGATACGTGGGCGACGACGAGAATGACGGGTTGCCGACATACTCCCGGCGTGAGGCATTGGCGAGGAGACCGACCCGGCATGAAAACATGCAGAGCAACTTAGAACAGACAATGGAAGGCAAGCGCGGCGTGGAATTGCAGAGAGTGCTCCTCAACTGGAATTTCCCTTTTCCGAAATCACAATCGAGTTTATTGAGCCTGACGTCACGAGCGTTCCGGAACGCCCTAACGGTAGTTTTGCAACGCAAGCGCGCAAGCGAAGGCGTAATGATCACCGCCCTCACCCGGAAGGAAAACGAGAAACAAAGCATACTGTGTTAATCGGCGCCGAACTTGGCCCCGTGAACTATCGGCCACAATTCCTTGTCGCAGTTGACATAACCCGCGCCGGGGTGGGGTCAAAACCGGCGCCTATCGTGACCCCACTCCGACGAAGCTTTCTCAATCTCCTTCAGGACGTTACTGCTCATCCTTCGAGCGACGTGACCCCGGCGCCGTTTCACACCCAGCGAGCGCGTAGAACGGTCGGCGTAGCGTCAAAGTTTTGCGCACTGATAATTGGGCTTAATATTGGCATTCAAGTATTGGCCCTTTGAGTCTGCGTGTTGGAACTCTTGATATCTCCACTCTTCGACAGCGTGATATACGTACGTCTCACCGGACTTTAGAAACCGCACGTGAAGTTCTTGTGTCTCAACGTCGTAACCGAATGCTTCGATGTTAGTGGAGTCGATAAAAATCATTTCAGGCATTTGCCTGCCCCTCCCCATCTTCGTCCTGGTCATTCTCAACTTCAACAGATGTTGACTGAGCACGCCAATTCGCCAGCGCTTGCGTATACCGGTCGCCGTCTGGACGATCCGGTACTTGCCATACGTCGGGGAGCTTTGGATCGTCGCCGACGGGTTTCTGCTTGGCCTTGCGCACTCTGACGCGCGACGGGATCGGCATCACCTCGCCCAGGAAGACCCCCTCACCCGTCCGCAGCGAAGACAACTGGTCCACCAGTCCACCCAGGTCGTCAGGGACCGCTGCTGAGACCTTGGCGCGGTCCGCCGAATTGGTAAGCCGCAGCGCAATCATGGAGCCACACTGACTTAGAATTGCGCTGTCGATCTCGGATGGGCGCTGCGTGACCAGCATGAGGCCAGTCCCGTATTTCCGGCCTTCTTTTGCGATCATCGACAACGTGCGATGGGCCGGCGTGTCAACGCCTTCCGGAACGAAGCGATGCGCCTCATCGAGCACCACAAGAAGCGGCTGCAGCCGCCCGCCGATAGGGAGGTCCTGCGCCCAAAACAGCATGTCGTAGACGATCCGGAGCATTGTGCCGACGATGGTTGGAAGAACCTCCGACGGTAGTCCCGAGACGTCGAATATCGTTATCGGCTTGTCGTGTCCGACCCAGTCCCTGACAAGCGTGTTGAGGTCGTTCGCGACCTCTCCATTCAAGTCGGGCTCGTAGCCTCCGCCGGGCGAGAAAAGGAACGAAAAACGGGCGTCCTTGAGGCGACTTCGCATGAGGTCGAGCTGCCGCTCAAGGTTGCGTTTTTTCTGATTCTTGTAGGGCGCCTGATTATATGGACTGGCTGCCGGATACCGGTCCGACCGGAGCAACATCGCGTCTCCGACTTGCTCCGGAGGATGAACGTTGGCGTCGGTCTGGTTCGCGCTGACGGGGAACGTCATCCTTTCGAACTTGTCGAGTTCGTACCACAGCTTCTTGATGCTGAACGGCACCGGGGTGTCCGCCGTCAGTGTTTCAGGCGGCGGCGGCACCGCGAGATGCGCGGCCCCGGCCACCTTCATATCCAGCACCTCGTCGCGAATCGTGGCCTCGTGGTTGGGCTGAAGGCCGCCCAGTGTGAGTTGCTGAAGTTCGACAAATGGAAGTGCCCAGAACGGCACCCAAAGAGCCCTTTCACCGGCCGCCTCATTCGGCCGAATGCGAAACACTCGCGCACGATCGCCGAGCGCGGTGGCATATTCGCCGTGCGGATCGATGACGATCGCGCGCGCATTCGGCAGACTTCCGTCAGAAACGGTCTCCAGGAGAACGGTGACGAGATTGGATTTTCCGGCGCCGGTTGAGCCGACGATGGCGCTATGGCGGCTTACAAGGCCGGCAACGCTGATGTCGGCCGATATTCCCGACGCCGCCGCGATGCGCCCAACCGAGATCGTGCCTTTCTTGCCCTTAGCCCAGCCATAAATGACCTTCAGGTCATCGTTGGTCACCAAGTGCACTTCATCTCCGACAGTCGGGTATTGACCCACACCACGTTCAAATTCGCCGCCGAGGGCCTCGCCGAACAGCACGATCGTCATCCAGCGCTAACCGGAGAGATGAAGTCGCATGTCATCTTCAAGCGCGGCACCGAATGCTTTCTCCGCGCTGCCTGGCGGGGCGGCATCGGCACCGATCTGCGTACATACGGCGTAAAGGTTTGTGTACCCAAGGGGCACCCTGAAAAACCCGCCGATTTGCCCGACGCGATACGACTCGCCGCCGATCATGACGAGAGTCGACGGCATGTCCTCGCGCAGGCGCACACGGATGATCGCGCCCGTGACGGACGCGATCTGACCGATGTACGTGGGGTCGCCGAGCGGCATAGGTCGTCAACCCGCCATTGAATCGAGGAAGTTACAGAAGCGAGCGAAGTCGCCTATTTTCATCAGCCCTGTCTTGGCCGTTTCCGGAGCTCCGGCGGCGGCTGGAGTCTCCTGGAGTTCGAATACGCCATCCATGAATGCGGGGGTGTCGGAGGGAGCCCACTTCGCGCGGCGTCCCCCGATCACGCCGGTTTTCGGACCGACCACGATCAAGTTCGAGCGCTGATAGGCGCGCTTGATCAGGACGCTGTCCTCCGAAAGCTCCTCGAACTGCAAGGCATAGACGTGGGTGCGTGGTCTATTTTCCAAGGCGCCGAAAATCAGGTTGTTGATGTGTTCGTCGCCAAAGCTGAATCCAGCCACGATCAGCAGCGCATCGTCTTGTTCGAGAAAGCGGGTCAATCTGTCCACGAAAGCCGCATACGGCTAATGCCGTGATTCGTCGTATTTCTGGGATGACGGCAGGATCATTTCGTCGGCGAGGTCGGGATCGCCGCGGACGACGCGCATGCGCCCATCCTGCTCGATGCGTCGCCACGTGACCGAGCCGTGCATCTTCCACAGGCGGGTCCAATGTGGTCCTGGTGCCGTTTCGGCTCGGCGCAAGCTGTCTGCGAGAAAGAAGGGCTGATAACTTCCGACGAAACCGTCGAAGACGGGAACACGCTCGGACTCGAGGCCGTGCTCGATGAGAACGTCGTAATTCACGGTAAAAATCTCGACACAGGCTTTCCGAGACGTCTTCGCAAGCCACCGCGCGAATTTCCGATGCGGAAAGTCTGTGGGAAGCCCCTTTAGATCGGGCGTGACGAGCCTCGCGATCGTTTTTCGCACTGATTCCTCGAGCTTCTCCAGCTCATCCGTCTTCAGGCCGGACAGCGTATCGTCCTTACCGATCGCGTTAAGCATCATCCTCAAGCGCGAAAGAATGTTCTCAACGTGCGGGTCCTGCTTGGCTTCGACGCACTGGGCCTCCATCAAGGCCCACGCCTTTGCGTATTTTTCGCCCAGGTCGGCACCATCCTTCTTGCATGCAGCCGTGAGGCCGGGGACCGCGGGTATCAGCGGCTGCGCTGGTGCGCCGTCGCCGGTCGGCACCCTGACCGAGCATGAGGTGCCCGCACCAAAAAAGAATGCTATCGGCTTGTCGTGCCGCGCCAGATGGTCCCTCAAATCGGTGAGCGTCTTCTGCGCGTCGTGCGACTGTTGCTCCCCGTTCATGCTGGGCCCCCTGTCGTGACCGGAAGGTTTTGAGGTGATGCCGGAGGACGCGCGTCGCCCGGCGATCGTGCTCACTGGTATTGAGAATGCTTGGCCGGAGTGCGAAATTCGCGAATCAGCCGTTGTACCCTAGACGAGAAAACAAGTGTGTGCTGTGGCAGACGAAACGGAAGCGGCTTACAGGCGTTCGGACGCGTTGGCGAAGCGGCGGCTATTGATGGGGGAATGGGAGACGTACTGTGCAGGCGGCCGGAGTGTTCGGCACGGCTGACGCCTGAAGCCGTTAAGGCGTTTCGCGCTTTGGGGCTGATGCCACGCCACTATACGTCGCCGCGTAGACTGCCGCGTCTTTTGCGGCTCTAATTTCGCGGGCGGCTTTGAGAGCCCGGCGCAGAAAGTGCAGGCCGGGCAGCGGATTTTCACCTTGTCATCCATGGCCATACCCCCCTTGTGAGAAAGGGTAGCGTTGCGCAACGGGATTACAAAATGCTAAAAAGAATCGATAGCAATGTGCTTTCTTCTTATCGAGCGTTCGCATCATCCGAACAGCCGCTAGGCCGCCCACCGTCACGTCTGCACGCCCGATAGGCCCGGGGCACAACGTACGATCCCGCCCATACCCCACGCCCTGCCCGCTCCGCTTCTTTCTGAGCGCCTGCATACTTGCCACGCGAATACCTAGGCCAATCGAACGCGAGCCCTCCCCGCACAAGCCATTCCCCAACGTCTTCGCCATCAATCGAACAAACCGCCACAACTCTCCCATATTGATCCCTGCCGACGCCTTCGCAGCTTACCGGCCTGCCCGCGATATGCTCGTCAAGTTCGTTGGCTGATTTGGCCCCACATCGATATTGCAGGCTGTCGTCACCGCGACAGAGTTGGGATGATTCGGGCGCGTCGATGCCTGACAGGCGGATTCGCTGTCCGTGAATTTCGAGCGTGTCGCCGTCTATGACGGATGCCTGCCCAGTCAGGCTTTGGGCGAGAGCGGTCGTGGCCAGCATCGATGCGAGGGCGGCTAGGAGCAGTCGTGCCATCAGGCGATGATCAGGCCGTCCGGGTGCGAAATACCACGACCACAAACAGCGCCATGGCCAACACCACGACCAACGACCCGATGATGGGCGCTGCGATATAGGCCTTGCCGCCCACAAGCACGAGGGCTATTCCGGTTGGAAACAGAATGCTGCCGAGAATGTGAAGCCAGCCCTGAATCCGGGCCAGCGTCATTCGGCCTGCGGCCGGAAACACCCGGTAATAGAGGCCAAACAGAAACAGCAGTACGCCGCCGACCAGGTTGAGGTGAGCATGAGCCGGCGCAAGGACAAAGTTCTGCTGAATCCCCATTGTGATGCCGGCAATCATGCCGGCCAGCAAAATCACCACACTCACGCACATCATCAATGATCCGATCATCGTCCTCTTTCCTATTGATGTCTGACTAAAAGGGGCAACCCGGGGTGGAGATTTAGCACAGTTTGCGTCTTTAACTTACCTTCCACCCGGTCGCCGTCCAAAACGATTCATATCAGGCGGCTCGCGCGGTGAATGACGGCAAACCTTAAACAAGATCAATCGCCCGAAAGCGACAGTTTGGGAGTCGCAGTCGCGCAGGCGATTGAGGCTTGCGACGGCGATCTGCGCGCGACGATCGTTGCGAACGAGTTTTTGGAAAAGCAAATCTCGCACGGCTACCGGCGCGGCGAGAAGGATGGAAGGTTCAACACCTACTCGGGATAGTGAGGCGTGTCATGATCGATGTCGCGAAAGAGTTAGAGGAACGCTTTGACTTCGCAGCGGCGCATTATCAGAGCGTCGGCGGCCGTAGTGATTTAGATGATCTGGTCGAGCTATTGGAGCGGTTGCGAGACACTGTTGACCAGATACCCGGGCCAATGATCGAACGGGCGCGGGAGCTTTACGAATTTGTCGGGCCGGAGCAGTTTGAGCAAACATTGGCCGCGGCGGTGCAAGGTGTAGGTAGGACGTTTGCGCCGAACGATGCGTCCGACTTCGTGAAGATGCTGGATTTGTCTTTGTCGTTTTTGCAAGCTGCGTGGTGGGCTGGCGCTCGCAGGAGAACTACGAACTGACGAGCGAGCGCGACTTCAAGCGCATCGAGGAGATGGCGATACCTTTCAGGTAAAGGATCGGCAGCAACGTCTCGATCGACTTCGAGCGGCGCACGTAGGGCGGCAGGATCGCCGGCGTGAAGCGGATACGGATGAGGTTATAAGCTGGGCTCAGGTGGCCTTGGATAGCTTGCCTAGGGGCCGCGAACTGCCGGGACCGTCGATCAACGCCACAACGTCCGCCGTGGTCAACGGGCAAGCCGTCGACCACGCACAACTAAAGCACCAGCCACATTGCAAACGAAAATCCGGAACGACGACCGGACAATCAGGTAAGGAAAATCGCCAACAACACGATAACGGTGGCGGCGGTCGCTGTGCCCAATATCCCTATCTTGAGGAACGTCTTATACTGCTGCTCGTGCGCCGGATAATCCATTCCTTCCGCCGTCGAATACAAAATTTCACTATGATCAGACATGTCAAGTCTCTCAAGGTACTGTTGATCTTGCCTCTCCCACGACGGTGACCGGTGAGACAGATATAGCTGCCCGCAGTCGCCGCCCATTTATGCAGTTCTGCGGGCTTACCCTTGCGGGTGTTCGCGATGGTAAGCGGTAGTCTGACGCTGGCCATAAGCTATAGCTAGAGAGAATATGGTTATGACGCCGGTAACAAGCGCGGTCACAATGGTTGTTTCGGTTGGCATGTCGATCTCCCTTTTTGGTTTCGACGAGCCAAGAATACATACAAATCTCATGCATGTTTTGATCTAGCTCAAAGACGCCGTTCTGGGGTAACGGATTTTCTATGCTCGGCGCTTCTGGGATGGGGATGAGAGGATTGCTACTCGTCCGAGCCGAACGATGCTTGGGGCAGCGGGGCCATTCGCACCAGAGCGAAATAGCCCGCTAGTCTAACCGTTCTTCCTAACCGTTCTTCTCGCACGGGTGCCGACGCTTCAAGGCCTCACGAACGTCGTCGTCCTCCAATGCGTCCTGAACCCAACGTTGCTCGGCAATCTGCTTGTTCGCGGTTGTGGCGGATTGTGAGGCAATCGCGCGTTCTCTTGCTGGTCGGCCATCACTCTGCTCATGGGGTTAAGAAAGCACAAGGCAGCATGTGCCGCGGCCGGACGAATGCGTTGAGCGAGATCAATAGTTACTTGTCTCCCAAGCGGGTGAACGCCGTCCAGCGGTTAAGCAGGTAATTGATGGCCTTAGCGGTGTCGTTGCTTGACTGTGAATCGGCACGGCGGGTCAGATTGCTGCAGGTGCCGGCAGTAATGCCATAAAGACAGTCGGGAAAAAGCCAATCGGAGTGGGGTCAGGATCAGCGCCGATCGTGACCCCACTCCGACGTAGATTCCGTTACTTGTCACAAGGAGCTAACGCTGTAGCTTCAAGGGGCTTTGTTCAACGCCAATTTACATCCGTCCGCACCACAATATCGCCGATCGCAATCCCAAGCCGGGCCAGCCGAGCCGGACGCTCCTTCAACGGCTCTTCCACCATCAGCGACGCGAACGTCGACCCCGGAGCCTCTCGCGAAGCCAATTCGCTTCGCTGGCGAAGCCGCCGACGCCAATCGTAAACCTGCCAGCGCATCGCGCCGTGCTGGCGCGCCACCTCCGACACCTGAGCGCCGGGCATCAAACTCTCGGCAACGATCCGCGCCTTCTCAGCCTCCGAGCGCGTCCGACGCTCCGATGGTCCTTCAAGCACTTCAAGTCGGCTGACACTTCCAATCGTTGAGACGTCCAAACGGACGTCCTTTTTGCCGTCCAATCCCATCCCAAACCTCCGTTCAAATCGGAGGAAGCTTCGCATGTTCAATTCGATCCCGACACCAGGGGATCAAATGAGCGCTTACGTCTCGGATGCGGCACCCGCGACACCGCCATCACGAGGCGATGGCAGTCAGGGGGCTTTCCCGACGGATCGCTCAGGATTGTCGCCACCGGTGAACGACAGGGCGGTGAAACCGCCTAGACTTCACGAGACCGTCGATCTCGTAAGCCGCCCGGACCATCAAGGCCTTCGCGGCTTGTCAGGATAGCGTCAACTCGTCATGCGTGGCCAGATGGTCAAATTCGTTGAGTCCTGCCCGTTAGCCTCACCAGAAGCGGCCGCGCGCAAGCTGGTCGAGATCACCCGAACACCGCGTTTTTGCGGGCCGGCGGCAGCGTAGCGGAGTATGGCGCCGGCATCGCGCACGGCAAAGCCCTCCGGAACCCGGATAACGGTCCTGGAAACGACAGAAAGCTCGACGCCATGAAGGCACCGGGCTCTACGATTGAGCAAGTTTTATCGTCGAGACCGGCCGCTTGCCATCGTGACCTGTGATAGAAACTCGGAGTCCGTGGAATTCATCAAGCCAAACCTCTTCCACTGTCCCTGCCGTGCCATCGGCCAGTATGACCGCTTTGCCAACAAGCTCGCCTTGCGCCCACTCGAAATTGGCGAGAATTGTGGACGCGTAAGCCTTTGCATTGGGCATGAGTAAGTTCGGAGTGTCCGTCGTCAGATAATTGAGGCTGATCAGGCCATTCGAGAAGAGAGGCTTTGGCTAATCAGGGGTAGAGTTAGCGCCCCACAGCTGCGGGCTAATTCAGGCGGCCCGGGCCACTTCTGGCATTGAACAAATTAGAAAACAGGCTCCGGGTTTCAAGTGTTCTCACAAAGTTTTTTTGGATTCTTCGGCCGAGCGGGATGCCGGCGGGTTCGTGAGACGGCGTTCTTAAGCGCTGGCCGGCCGCCGTGTTGCCAACACCAGGCGCAGCGACGATAACGGTCGGGATGCCGCGAGAGGTCCATGCCGAGGGCCGAGCCGGCATGGCAGCTTGAAAGGGCCGCGCCATCCACCCGAAGTGAGCAGCGCAACCTAGTCCGATTAAAAAAACTCGTCCGAGTGAGCATGAAGGAGCGGCCCTTAAAGGGCTTAGCATCGCCGGTGAACGGCCGATTGGCCGGCGCCTATCTCAGCGGCCAAACTCGTACTTTCCCGCCCGCACCGCGTAGCACGTGATCGGTCCGACAGGCGCGGTGCGGGTGATTGCATCTGGCCGAAATCGCGACCGAGGTTACATTCATAGCGCGCACAGATTGGATCACGCATTCGCCCCGTAGGTGACGAGGTCGGTATGGCCGAAGCCCTTGCTGTAATTTCACAATACGCAAAATCTTCTCTCCGTCCGCCGGATCGGTCACGGGCTGCGCATGCCCTGCCATTGATAACCCGGTGATGGCCATCAGCTGATCTGTGTCGTGGTCGATGGTCAGCGACACCCGATCATCGCGGGCGAGATTGTTGGCCTTCTGGCTGTTGAGGCCGCACATAAAATAGAGCGTCAAGCCTTCGTTTGCGTAGCCGACGGTTGTCGCCTGCGGCCAGCCATCGGGCCGGTTCGTGGCAACCGTCATGACCCGGTGCTCATCCAGAAGCTTTTGCATCTTTTGCCCCATCTCCTCATTCATAGGTCGCCTTTCTGACTGGGTGTGCGCAAAATGACTCCGAAAGCGCGAACAGGAATTGATTTAAATCAAGCTGGGCCGACGCGACTTATTGCCGTTAGCCTGCCACCGCAGGCCTTTTCTTCCAACGAAGCGAAGCCGCTATGGTGCCTGCACCGCAGGTCCAACTGGTATCTTTACGCGCGACACCCATGTCGTCGTGCGCAAGATGGAGAAGTTGGAATGGTAGGCAGCCCCGCGACGCATGAATGAGTACGAACTCTCGCGCCCGGCGCAATTCGGCGCGCCGGCGCGAGTCTGCGCCGAAAGTACGTGACCATCACAACTACACGCTGCGCACCAATGGCGCGATCCCTCACGCATCAACCCGGATGAGGTTTTCAGCAAACACAGGTAGGAAACCCGCTCAATCGCTTCCCTCCTCATTCGTCCGGTCAGAGTGCAGCGGCCAAAGCCGGTCCATTACGAAGTATGTAAACGAAGTCGACCACGCGATAAGAAACAAGCCATTGATACTTTCGAGGCCGGAAATGAGTCGAAACACGCCGGTTGGATAAACGTCCCCGATTCCTAAAGTGGAATAAGACGTCGCGGAGAAGTAGAGGAAATCGGCGAAGTGCTCCTCGGTATGACCCTTTAGCGATCCAAATCCAATCTGCTCAAGCAGCAAATATGCGAAGGCATACAGCCAAACTTCAATCGTGTGGGCGATGAAGCATCCAAAAACGACAAGCAGAACTTTAAGGCGAACCGCGACCTTGAGTGATGGTATCAAAACGGACATGTATCGCAGCGTTTCATAGTGAATAACGATACATGCAGCGACCATGAACGTGGCGAGGGCGAGAGCTTTAAACATAGGTGGGCCTTCCGACAAAGCGCGACTCACTCAATCTTGGCGCAGTTTGCACCATCAGCCGGTTAAGGCCTGAACAACCGGAGCAATCTCCATGCCGTCCGACTACCCGATGCCAACCTTCCCGTCCCAGAAACAGCCGATGCCGGGATCGACCGAGAAAATGGAGCCGCGGCCGGACCACGGGGAAGAGACTTACAAGGGCTCAGGCAAGCTGGAGAGCATGAGGGCCATTGTCACCGGCGGCGCCCGCTCGCTGACCCGGAGCAGCAGTCATCCACGCCATCAATCGAGATGGCGTTCGCAAAGCCCACCTGCGAAAAGTCGCCGAACTCGCCACAGCATGACAGCAGTAACCGCCAATGCAAACATGGCCATGATCAGATCGTAGTAGGGTCATCCATCGCAGCTTGAAATCATCGACGACCGCAGCCATCGCCTTTGACTATCCGCGCGCGCGCTAGTTACGGCGGGCGATGGCCGCGCGGTATTGGAACGTGGCCATGAGCATTTTGTTCCCGGGTGCGTTCACGCTCCACCAAGCGCCGCTCCGCTCATTTTTGCTGCGTATGCCGCCCAAGAATCGCGCGACGTTGCAGTCGGCCATGCCGGGGACGGCATCGCTGGCGGTGGTTGGTGCAGCTCCGTAGGGTGGAGGGTCGCTTCCATCCCATGCTTGAGCTACCGGCTAACCTGTCTTGCGAACCCGTCGTAACTCGTTGGCGAATGAATGACGATCTTCGATTACAGCAATAGCCTTGTTCGCTAACACGATCTTGTGCCGCACGCCGAGCTTGCACTCATCCATGATTGCGTCGGCTGCAAACTTCTCGACGCTGGCGTACTCTACTCATCCCTGATGAGCCAGACCCTCCCTTCTCGAATTGCCTAATCAGTCTCAAATCATCTGACGACGTCACCTTATCGAACGAAGAAATGGTCCTCGCTTAAGGCCTGGGGAATCAAACTCGCAAATCGGATCGGCAGCATCGTAAAGCCATATCAAGCCATGAATGATCAACTGGTTCAAAGCTCCGATCAACCCGCTCCGACTTTCGCTGGAGCAAGACCGCAGTGATGGCATAGGAGATAGAGCGTTTGGAGCGAGCCGAAACGGCAGCGCTCTCCTGAGGTCCCGTCGCCAGGACGGGGGCGCGCAAGGTCGTGTGTAGTGCTGTGAATGCTTCGGCAAACCACGCTTCCTAGATTGACCTGTCAGCTCTGGATCTGATGACATGGTGTGGCGGCCTTCGCGCTGACCACGGACAGAAGCATGATCCTGGCGATGAGTTATCGTTCAGAGGGGACTTGACGAACGAAGGCCCATTACAGAAGGAACTACTCTGGCGCATATGTGGAACGGCCCGGTTAGCAAGGTATTCGTCGCATAAATCGCCGTCGGACGGTGCAGTCATATGTCCGGCCTAATTGGCGCGGTCCTTAACCGCTGGCCACGATGAGATCCGCGATACCGATCGCCTAATCAAATTCACGCGCTCGAAGGCGCAGTGCGTCAGACGGTCCGGTCGGCATCGAGGTATCGTCCCTCAGGTTCATCATGCTTTGGCACCTTGCCGCTTGATCCCGGCGCGAGACGCCGGAATTCCTTTTGTTCTATGCCCTCGTCATGATCGCGGGTGCTTGGTACGTGCCGCCTTTGACGAGAAGCGCCCAAATCGTGCGGGCGATCTTGTTGGCCAGCGCGACGGCTACGACCTTATATGGTCGCCGTGCCATCAGCGAGATGATCCACGAGGGCAGCTTTACGCCTCTGCGAGCTTGCTTCAGGATCGATGTCGCGCCAACGATCAGCAGCGTGCGCAACTGTTTATTTCCCTGTTTTGATATTCGGCCAAGCCGCTCCTTGCCGCCGCTGGAGTTAGCTCGCGGAGTAATTCCGATCCAGGCAGCAAGATCGCGGCCCGTTTTGAATACCGTGGGATCCTGAATTGTGGCTCGGACTGTCGCGGCGATGATCGGTCCGACGCCTGGGATGCTGGTCAGTCGCCAGGCGGTCTCATCTGCCTTCACTGTCGCGATGATCTTCGTATCGAGTTTCTCGATACGTGCCGTCAGCATCTCGATTTGCTCGGCCATCTCGAGGAGCGCTGCCCGAGCCGCGACTGGGAGACGCGTGTCCTCTGCGTCCCGCAGGACCAGGATGAGCTTCGCGATACTGGTCATGCCCGCGGCGGCGATGATGCCGAGTTCAGCCATATGAGCACGCATTGCATTCGCCGTCTGGCTCCGCTGACGGACGAATAGTTCACGGGTCCTCAGCACCATGCAGGCTGCCTGTTCGGCGGTGGTCTTGATGGGCACGAAGCGCATGGTGGGCCGCGATACTGCTTCGCAAATCGCCTCGGCATCAGCAGCGTCGGTCTTGTTTCTCTTGACGTAGGCCTTCACGTAGGTCGGCGGCATCATCCTGACCGTATGCCCGAGTTGCCCAATGGCATTCGCCCAGTAGTGCGAGCTTGCACACGCCTCGATCCCGACAAGGCACGGGTCGATAGCGCGGAAGAAGTCCAGCACCTGCGATCGCCGCAAGGCTCGGCGGACGACGATACTCCCGTCGCCGGCAATGCCGTGGACCTGAAATACCGACTCGGCCAAGTCTAAGCCGATCGTGATAATCTTCTCCATGGGAACGGTTCCTTTTGTTTCGTGGCGGTTTGCATCACCACGATAAGCACCTTCGGTGCCGCTTCGAAGGGCCGTTCCACACCATCAATAGAAGTCATTCATCGCGACGCGCACGGTCGCCGGCTGCTGCTGCGGTCGGATTGCGCTCCGCCGATAGCCCGTTGCGCATTCTGGCCGAGCAAATCTCCGGTATTGCGCCGAGCGTAACCACGGACGTCCTACGCTCCGCCAGCGCAACCACAGTCGGCTCGTGCTCGATGATCGTTGGATCGGGCACCGCCGACGGATCGTCAGCGTAACCATAGCCGCGGGCGTAACCATACAACGTTACCACCGCAAGCCCGCCAGGCGGCGATGAAGCGTAACAGCCAAACGTAACCATGGGGCCCAAGTCGGGCGCACGGGTGCCGGCGCCGGAGATGCCGAACACGCAGCCCTGCCGGGCGGATCATCATGAGTCAAGAACGGATGCAGTCGGTCGGATCCGCGATACCCGGGACTACGAAGGAAAGTCGGCCGAGTCGATCTTAAGGCGATCCGCATGCAGAGACCAGTCATGAATCCCATGGATATCGCAGAACCTCAGCTTGGCCTTCCGTTCCGCGTCGCTCTCGTCCTGGGCCTCTAGTTCGACGGTGGTCTGGCAGACCTCGGACATCCGGCCGTTTTCGCCGAGTATTTCCTTCAGGAAGCGGACGATGAAGCGGGGCATGAGACACCTCCTATGCTTATGGTGGCCGTCATTCAGGCAGAGGTCTCGGTCCTCGACGACAACTCAGGAGGTCAGACCTTTAAGTCCTAAAGACGCCCGGCGCCGGACGATAGGCCCAGCATTCGCGCCAGCGTCGTCAGCGCCCGGACTTGGGCCTGCCAGACCGGCAACCATGGCGAAGGCTTGCCATCGACGACATAGGCTGCAGCCAACTCACCGGCCGCGATCCGCTCGCCAACGATGGCTTTCGAATAGGCGGCCAGCAGCGGCAGATCGGGATGGCACGAAGTGATCCGGCCAGATGCCAAACCAGCGCGGCGAACTCGGTGCGCTCCAGCTTGTTGAAGTGATCGTCGCCGAGAAGCGTCGTTATAGCAACACTTTGCCCTTTAGTTTGCTTCTATGTGCGAGACCGTTCATCAGCTTGGTTGGAGCTACTTAGCTGCGGCGTGCCTCTGCCCATGGTTGCCTAATTGGTCCTACGATCCTGAGATCAGCCTCAAGCTCTAAGATCATGAGGTGTACGACAAGCAGCAAGCGGATCGGTCACCTCCTGCTCCAAGAACCTACAACGCGCGATCTGGGTTTCTAGATCTCTGAACTGGCGCTCTGTCATCGCGTTTTCGCCCTCTGGCAAACCGACGCCCAAATGCCCGGGTCGTTCCGCTAAAATCTTCGAATAATTTTCTATCGTTTCGATCTTGTTGCCCCTCGGACTCTGGCTTGGGATGATCCGAGTTCCGCCGCGCGCGCGAGGCGCAAGCCGACTGCTTGGCTGGCATGGGCCAACTGACCCTAAACCTTCAACTCCCGCAAACTGGGTCGTGCCGGTCGTGCTGTGAGACGCCTCGACTGCTCGCAATAGGCGGCACCGCGTAATAAGATTGCGGGCCTAGGGTTCCAGCTCGAAGGGGACTTGACCGTAAATTCTTGTTGGACCGCTTGCGTCAGTCCAACCTGGCCGATGATGTCCAGGTCAAGAACGACGTGGTGAAAATGGCTTGCTCCGCGTCGAATTGACTCGCGAATTCCAGAGGCCATGAAGCCCCGACGAGGAATGCGGCTGGAGACCGGCCGTCGCGGCCGAGCAGGCCGTGACTTGCGGGAACCTTAGGTTGCGCTGATCTCCTTCATACAGAGCGGGAGTCTGCGGTGCCAAAGCAGGAGTCGCTTCGCCACTGACGTCGCTGGATGTTAAGCTGATGGCGAGCGCGGCACGGCCGGACATCGGCAAGGCGCTCGATACCGTAGCTATCGATCAGCGTAATGAAGCGGTCGATGGGCGTCGAATGCCCCACGGTGAATATCGCGCCCCTCGGCCACTGTGTTTGCTTCTTCGGCAGATGTTTCAAGGCGGACTGGGTTTTACGAGCATCGCGCCGATCCTGGGAAGGTGACCGTGTAGAACAACGGCCCCGTCGATTGGGATACAAATTTAACAAACCCTTGCTGGATAATTTCGGGATGGAGAGGAACATTGCGCTCCTCATTGGTCTTTACGGTGCCCGCTTCGGGAGATCGCATCACTTACCAGGTCAACATCCTCGAGATGAACGGCGACGGCTATCGTCTCGCGCAAAGCCGCGCCCGAAAGCCCGGCTGAAACCCCTCGAAAAATCGCCGCGAACGCAGGAGACCCCGCTCGGGCTACGCCCTTGTATGGGAGTTGTTCTGTCAAGGCTTCTCGCGTCGGTTCTCCTGATATTTTCTGAGCCGAGTGGAGCTCGCCATTGGGCGCAATGCATCGCGCCGCAACCTTGTATTCGGTTGGGTCCTCGCAGGATCCAAACCATGAAGCAGGCATTCGCTTCGGGGGCGAGGCTCCGAAGCGGCAGGCCCATTCTCCCTACGGCGTCGAAGCCAGGGCGTAGCTCGGGTCACCGCCACCTCGGATCAGCATTGACCGCCTGTCGCAACGTTGTAACCGGCCGTCAAAGGATGTGTCTCCTGTGGACCTATTGGAGCTGCTGCTCACATTCCCGGTCGCAGCACGACACCGGTCGGGACTTCGCCGACTGTCACCATGCGCCAGAGCGCGATCAGCAGCTTTCTGGCGAGCGCCACGATCACCGTCGTCTTGCGCGCACCCTGACCAGTTCGAGCCCGGTACCATTGCGCCAGCCCGCTATCCTTTTGGAACATCAAGAATCGCCAAGCGAGCTGGATTAACCCACGGCGCACTCGGGCATTGCCCGCCTTGGCAAGCCCCTTTTCCCGTCGCCTCGAGCCACTCTCGTCAGGAGAGCCCGTCAAGCCGGCATAGCGGGCCACCGCCCGACGATCGCGCAGGTTGCGGTTCAACACCTCCTGAACCAACATATCGGCCGTTTCCAATCCGACTCCGATAACCCTGGCCAGGAGCGTTGTCATCGCGTTCGGTCGCGACGTGGGTGCCTGCTGCAATCGTACAAGTCGCGCTTGTTCGATGGCCGCGATCTGCTCGCGGATCAAGGAGAGCCGCGTCATCTCGCGCCTCATCTCTTCCAGCAGATTCGAGGGAAGCAGCTCCCCTTCCGGTGTAAGCAACGCGCTCAGTTTTTCCGGAGCTCGCCGCAGTTCCGGCTTGAATCCGCGAATCCCCAACCGTGCCAGGGCGCCCTTCATTCGATTGATGATCCGCGTCCGTTCGCCAACCAGACTTTCTCGCTCTCTGCTCGGCCGCTTGGCGTCTTCCTCCTCGTAGGTCGGAATCGCGACCATTCGGCAATGACCGCGTTCGCCACGTAACCAACCGAGAAAAACGCGCATCAGCATCGCCGTATCCAGCCGGTCGGTCTTCGCCCGTCGGTGCTCGCGCGTGACCGCGACGCTCGTCGAATGGATCACATACGCCTCGATGCCACGCTCTCGCAGCCATCGCGCCAGCCAGAATCCGTCGCGGCCCGCCTCGAAGGCGAGCACGACCCGCTCGATCCGCCGCTCCTTCCTCTCCGCTTCGCAGCGCCAGCGACTGACCAGGTTGAGCAAAGCCACCGGATCGGGATCGAGCTTCTTTACCGGATGACGCTCAATGCCTGGCACCATCCCGGCGACGAGCCAACTCGACTTGCTCAGTTCGATAACCGTCATCAATGTGCTATCTTGAGCCAACGCGGTGAGGGAACGACTCAAATCATCGACTGCGGGCATGAGCTACATCCATCTTTGGTTGTCCAAGCGCCGATGGTGCCTCAACCTCGCCGCTTCCCATAGCTTCTCCCGGCGGTCTCCTGCGTTCGCAAACCGTGGCCGACTATTACTCCGGCGCGTGGCCGGGTTTTACCCCGCCGGTGGTGGCTCGGACCTCTTCGGCGCTATCCGGCAATTCCTCGTCGGTCAGCCAGACCATGGGCCCGCGCATGAATGCACCAAAGGCAAGCGTGTCACGCGCGTCGGCGAGCGTTCGAAGCAAAGCAAGCAGATTGGCGGGTACCACCCGCTCAATCCAGACGCTGATGGCCGTCGTTGGCGGCAAGGCGTCGAAATCGTCGTCGCATCGTATCGACCTTGAAGATGTACGCCGCAACGAGATGGTCCCCGCATCGTTCGGTAGCGTTCATCTGGAAGTGACGTCGTGCGTATGCGGTGGCGGGGCCTCCGCCGCAGAGATGGATGAAGGCGGCAAGATCCTGCCTTTGCCGCTCGTTAGCCGGTACGTTGCCCGCCCGGGTGAGGACAGCAGCTACGTTCCGGTCCAAATATATCGATGCCAGCTCGACGGCATGGCTGGGTATGACGCGGATATAGGGGCCGAAACCACAACCAGTATCTTTGACCGATCTTGCTCGGATGCAGAAACGTGCGACCTCGGAATAGGCAGGATCGGTCATTTGGAATAGGCCGACGGCGCTGGATGCCGGCTGATAGATCTTGAAAGGATTGAAACTGAATTGCCAGCGCCAATAGGTCCGATCGACCGGATTGCCTGAACTCTCGACTTGAGCGAGCGCGGCCAACAATTCCGGCGAGATCGAGCGGGTCGCATATGTCCGAAACAATTGCCCGTAATGTCGCCACGTCCCGGCCGGCTCCTTGTCGAGTCTGTGACCGACGAAGAAGAGCAACTCGGCTGGCTTACGGACTATCTGATAAATGAGGTTCGCCGTCACGCCGGTGGCGAGCACGACCGCCACAGCGCCTGCGATCCGGACAGATCGTGGCGCCTTGGCGATCTTCTGACACGCCCGCGTTCCGCGGCGCCGCCAGCGGCGAAGGTGCGAGGCGAAACGTCTTGATGTTCTGGACATACTGATCCGGGAGACAGGACCCGGCAGTGGTATGGCGGAATGCCTTAACGGTTTCCCAAAGTCCGAAGATCGGGCGTGGCATCAGGTGACTACTCCCAGCTCGCCCAGCCGCGCGGCGAGCACCAGGCTCAAGAGCAAATGGTCGATGCGCAAACCGGCGTTTCGAACATGAAATCCCCGGCCAACCCTGCTTACTCAGGAAGGTCGAGAACGTCTGCGAACGGGGAAATCGACGGGGTGGAACTTGTTAATCGATTGCGGCATGGAACGCGTTCGAAGCACCATCGGCACGTCTGTGCCACGTCCTGAAGCAGCACCTCCGTAAAAGCCCCTAGGAGGCACCCCTTAGGATATCGACCGAAATATTCCGGCGCGCACGTCTCCGATAAACCAAGCCATCACGCATCGAGGAGATGGCGATATGCATACCCAGACGATCACTGCCCCGACCGTCAACGCTCTCGACATTCCGCACGTCATGGCGGCTGAACCGGCCGACCAATTCAGCGCAATCGTCCGTTGCTCGAGAGTGGTCGCAAGCGAATTTTCCTACAATAAGGATGAGGAAATCTACGGCGAGGGTGAGCCTTCCGAATATCTCTACCAGATCATCAGCGGCGCAGTCCGTACCTATAAACTCCTGAGCGACGGACGACGGCAAATCAGTGCATTCCATCTGCCGGGCGATGTCTTTGGCCTCGACCCCGGCTCGGAGCACCGGCTCACTGCCGAAGCAATCACAAACACCACTGTCCGCCTGGTGCCTCGTCGCAACCTCGAGAAGGCTGCAGCGTCGAACGTTCAGGTTACCCGCAATCTCTGGACGATAACGGCAAGCGACCTCCGGCATGCCGAAGACCATATGCTGCTTCTTGGCCGCAAGACTGCGATGGAGCGCGTCGCCACTTTCCTGCTGGAAATGGACCGCCGACTCGCCAGAGCCGGCATGATGGCGCTCCCGATGTGTCGTCGCGATATTGGCGATTACCTCGGGCTGACGCTCGAGACCGTCTCGCGGGCGCTCTCACAACTCAACGATGAGGGCATCCTGATGTTTTCGAGCGCTCGCCAAATCGCGCTGCGCAACCGACAACGGCTGTCCACCATGGAGGCTTGAGGGCACCAACCTGCGGTCCACCTGGCCCGCATCCGCAGAAAACGAGGAGTTTCCCATGAACGGCTATCGCGTCTCTTTCTACAAGGATCTGCTGAATTCGAACGGTCATAATTTCAAGTGTCTTCAGCGTCAGATCGACATTGAATCTGACGATCCCTCTCAGGCGCGGGTCCTGGCAGAACATCAAATCGGCAAAGCGTGCCTGAATATCGACTGTGTCGAGGTGGTGCACCTGGCAGACGACCCCCATGTCGCCAGTTAGTACTTCGCGACGACATGGCTTGAGCAATTATGGATATAAAGGTCGCACCAATCGACGTGACAGAAGCGGCCGTTACGCGATCGGTGGGGATGCGTGAGCATCACGCCGTAAACCTTCCTATCCATGACCATCGCATGGACACATATCCGCCATCGCGCCCGCTAGACGCTGGTGACAATCGCGGGCGTCACAGGTCGGTTTCTCGATGCAGATTGCCGTCACGCGGCGCCACCTCACGCGGAGAGGAATTACTGATATCGTTCGGGCTGAGCGATCACCTTCGCAAAACACCTCGGGTAGGCAACGGCAGCGCGTCGCCGTGGCTCGTGCAACGGCCAACGCCCCTCCGGTCATTCTTGCCGATGAGCCGACCGGGAGTCTGGATTCGCTCGCCACCGCTCAGGTGTTTGGCATCCTTCGTGACCTTGTGACGCTCCGCGGCAAGACCGTTGTCGCGGTCACTCATGATCTAAATCTCACCGTACAAATGATCGGCGAATTCATATTGTTCACGGGAAATTGGCCAAGCATTCGGTCACGTCAAGGAACTGCTCATCGACGAACACGGCTGTACGGTCGGCCTGAGCTGCCTTACTTCGCAAGCGTATATTGGATCTCATTTCCGCCGAGCGCCCGCAGCGCGTTTAGTATGACCGCGACGTCGATCACCTCCTGAAGCAAAGCACCTTGAACGGGCGTGATATAACCAAACGCCGCGGCGATCATACCGAGCAGCGATAGTCCAATCCCCGCAGCGACGCTTTCGAGCGCGATCAAGCGCGACCGCCGCGCGATTTGAATAGCGGGTACGATACGATCAAGATGGTCAACCAGAAGGACTACATCTGCTGCCTCGGCCGACGCTGCTGTGCCCCGTGCGCCCATTGCTACTCCAATATCAGCCGCGGCCAGCGCCGGGGCGTCATTCACACCGTCGCCGACCATCATGACCGGACCGTTCTTCCGCTCCGTAAGAACAACCAACACTTTCTGATCCGGCGTCAACTCCGACCTAACGCCATCGATTCCGAGTCCGCGCGATATAGCTTGCGCGACTTCGCAGCGATCCCCGGTCGCGAGAATAATTCGCTGTATTCCCAATTTTCTCAGCGCCTGCAGAAGGGCCTGCGTACCAACGCGCAATTCATCGGCGAGCACGATCTCGCCAGCCATCTTGCCACCAATCGCAACGGCGACAATCACTGCGCCGGCCTTTTGCGTTGGCTCAAACGAGGTTGTTTCCGTCTTCGTCAATTTAGAACGGACGAAGTGGACGCCGCCGACCGCCACATTTAGCCCGTCAATGCTGCCCTCGATGCCATCGCCCGCTGTCTCGATCACGTTGGACGGGGTCGAGAGGTGCAGCTTGCGGTCCCGCGCCTCGATCACAAGGGTTTGGGCAATAATGTGCTTCGACGCCTGATCGAGCGAGGCTGCAAAACGCAAGATGTCGTCGGGTTCGAGATGATCCCGAACGTTGACCGATACGACCCGCGCCCTACCGTCGGTCAGTGTTCCCGTCTTGTCAAGGACGAGCGAGGACACGCGCGCCAGCGCCTCAATCGCCTTTCCGCCCTTGATCAGGATGCCAAATCGCGCCGCGCGTGAAAGGCCGGATACAATGGCGATCGGCACGGCCAGAATAAGCGGGCACGGCGTTGCAACCACGAGAACGGCGACGGCACGAATGGGATCATCGGTGAAGTACCAGGCTAAACCTGAAATCAGCACGGTCACGCCAAGAAACAATATGGCAAACCGGTCGGCAAGCCGCGACATCGGCGCCTTGGAGCGCTGCGCCTCCTCGACCAGCCTGACAATGCCGGCATAGGTGCTTTCGGCGGCGTGATGTGACGCTACCAGGTCGAAAGCTTCGCCGGCATTGGTCGATCCGCTCATCACTGCATCGCCGGCCCGCTGTTGCACGGGGATCGGTTCACCTGTCAGCGCCGATTGATCCAGAATTGCGACACCGCTGGCGACCGTTCCATCGACCGGGACAACATCCCCCTGTCGAATGAGTAGCCGATCACCGGGCACGATTGTCTCAAGACCGACTTCTTCAAGCACGCTATTGCCATGCCTGACAGCCGTACGAGGTACCCGCGCAAGGATCGCCGTCATCTCGCGGCGCGCGTGACCCTCGGCGTAGGCTTCGAGATACTGACCACCCGAATACATCAACGCGACAACGACAGCCGCAAGGTTCTCGCCAACCGCCAGCGCTGCCGTCATCGACAGCGCTGCTACGATATCGAGCCCGACCTCCGCGCGTCTCAGACTTGCTGCAATCTCATAGAGCAGAGCCACCAGAACCGGCACAGTGAAGGCAGCCCATACCCTTCCTTGCAATGCTGGCAAACCAATTAAAGGCACAGCAAAACCTGATAGAAGGCCGAGAGTCGGTAATACAACAAGGACTGACCGAACGGAAAAATTAGAACGCATGGTCAACGACCTCGATCGAAGCACTGGTCCGGATCTCGAACCCGTCCCGTCGCGCCGGCCGCGAAAATGGGTTCACAACCGACGTCATCTGAATATCGAACTCGCGGTCATGGCGACGCAGGTCGAAAGACCGACCGTAGGAACCCAGATGACGAGAGTAGCCAGCGAGGTACTTTCCGTGAGCCACGCAAACGACACCACTACCGTCAACGGCATATTTTACGCCGCAATCAGCGCCGTGGCTACGAGCGGACTTCCCGTCTGCGGACTCCCCTGCGCAAGAATTTTGGGAAAATCGCCTTCCAGATGCCCGCGCCAATAGTGATCCCGGTGCGTAAAGCAGGAGCAAGGGCAGTCCCAACCGTCGCTTGAGCTTCGCTGGCTGCTTGGTGCCAATCTCATTACCTTCAAACCCCCGTTAACCCAAGGCGTCACCTCGTCGAAACGCTCGACATCAAGCGCGTGGTCCGTCGCTTTGCGCCCCAGCGCAGGAAAAGCCGGGCGACTGAGGATTGCTCAGCAGACCTTCTGGTCCGAGCTCAGACATTTGCGCTGAAGCGCCGCAATTGCCAGCAACCAATCACCGACGCGCACCTCAGCAATGGTCAGTGGGAAAACAGAATCGGAAGGGGTGGACTGGCCAACAAGCTTCTTGTAGCACCGCCGAGAATGAACTCCCGGAGTCTGGAGTGACCGTACGCACCCATCACAAGTGCGTCGGCGCCGCATGAAGCGGCATGGCTCTCGAGAACCTCGCCGATCGTCCGGGCCGCGGCGCCAACCTCATCAAGCGTCACATAGACGCCATGCCGTGAAATGTTTTTCGCGACTTCCTCCGCCGAATTCCTCGCGCCCAAAGCCTTCTCGTTAAAAACGGTCACAACCCGCACCTGCTGTGCTTTTTCCAATACAGGCATGGCATCAGCAATCGCCCGGGCCGCCGTACGACTAAAATCCCACGCTACCACAACTGTCTTGAGTTCGAACCAGTTCGTGCGGTGCCGTTCCGGCAAAACCAGGGTCGGTTTTCCAGATCCAAAAATCACCGCTTCCGCATACCATTGGTTATAGGAGTCGGGCACCGAGATGATCGTGAGATCGCGAAGGCGTGAGTATTCCACGAATGTGTCCGACACCTTGTATGTGACACACCGCTCCAAGATCTTTTCGTGGAGCAGGCCTGCCCTCTCGGCCGCCGACTCAAATGAAGTGAGTAAATCCTGGGCGTTCTTCAGGCTCTTACGCGCCTCGCTGGCGACAATTCCCGCGACGTCCACAAGCGAGCTGGAGAGGAAGGTTCCAGGAATCTCTACACGTGCCTCGCAGGCGATCGCCGCAATGTGTGCGCCCAGCGACGAGGCAAACGAAACTGCATCCTCAATAACCGAAACCGGAGTCGGTTCGGGATAGCTCGTCAAAGTGAGAAGAACGTCTTTTATAGCCATCTGCTTCTCCCCTGAAGTCCTACGAAACTAGCCTCCTCGTTCGGAGGACAATTGATCTGTCGCAGACTCGTCTGCGTCATTTCGTCGCCGAGCGGCTATCGATCGGCGTCGTCAAAATGACGAGAAGATCGTGCGTTCACCGAAGCTTTTGCGCAGCCGGCTCCGTGCAAGGGTCAGGTCATACCCGAGGATTTGACTGATCAACTTTTTCCGTGCTGCTGTCGATGTCGGTAGAAGATCCAGCCGAATATTCAGATGGGTGAAGTCAACATGCCGGATCGGATATCGAGGTCATCGAGATAGTCGAAAAGACCGTCGGTCCAGCGAGCAATGATGATGACGAGGTTTCAGCGACGGACTAGCGTTTCCGGCCCGTTTAACGGCCAGATTCCGCGAGCATGATTTTCGAAGTGTTGGGGAAGCCGATTACGATCCACCGCTATCCCATCCTCCGTGGACAAATGAACGTCCCCGCTGGCGGGCTTCATTCTTGCTTTTAATCCGGATGATGGGCCCTCCATCTGTCGAGAACTCCAAAAGAAAGCATCGCCATCATTCTGCTCGTCGGTTCTAACTAGATCCGAAGACCATCTCAGTATGTCGATGCTCGAAATGACAGATGCCGAAGGCGAGATTTGAGAATTCAGCGTCACGTTTGTTCGTCTGACGAGTTCTCGTCATCAAGTCGGATCAGCCCATTACAATCCTGAAGCTCCTCCTTGGTCTCTGGGTGGCCCGAATATTGACCCAGATCAATCGAAGGATTCGTTCCTCGATTTAGGTTCTGATTGACGTGCCGCAATCATACGGTTCCGTTCTTGGATGATCTTCATTGCAAACATGGAGGTATGAATGCGTGCACATCAGATCATGACCCGCAAGGTGACAACGGTGACAGCCGACACGTCTATTCTGGATGCTGCAAACCTCATGTTGCAACAGCGTATCAGCGGTCTTCCGGTGGTTGACGAGACGGGGCGGCTGATTGGCGTGGTCTCGGAAGGAGACTTTGTGCGACGGAGTGAGATTGGTACGCAACGTCCTCGTATCAGATGGCTAGAATTCTTGATGGGGGTTGCCGGAAATGTCGCGCAGGACTTCGTGCGAGAGAATGGTCGCAAGGTCTGGGAGATTATGACACAAGACGACCTCTGTACCACAACCGAAGACATGCCGCTTGCGGACCTTGTGCGTTTGATGGAACGTCGCAATGTCAAGCGTCTGCCCGTGGTGCGTGGACACACGGTAATCGGGATTGTGACCCGCACCGACCTCCTTCGTTCTGTCGCAAGCTTCGCAAGGGACGTTCCGGACCCGACGGCAGATGATGATCATATTCGTGACCGCGTGATCGCCTCCATCGAAAAGAACGACTGGCGACCAGCGCAATTCGGCGTCACGGTCTGCAACGGAATTGTGCATCTTACAGGCATCGTCGCGGACGCGCGTTTCCGGCGAGCTGCGATCGTGGCGGCTGAAAACGTCTCGGGTGTGAAGCTGGTTCACGACCACCTCTACCTAGTCAACGGTTAGACCCGCCCGAAGCCGCCGAGCAAGACGCATGCGGGGCACGTTCAGCGGCAATAGGTCAGCGTTGCGCATCGCGATGAACGCCGAAAGCGGCTGTAGTCTTCCGCCAGACGTGCGGGGCCATTCAGCAGCGCTCGCAGATCCGAAATCCGAGGGAGCGAAGCCTCGAACGACTTACGCAATCACTGACTGGCCATCGCGCTCGTAACCTTTTGAGGACTTCCCGAAGGGGAGGATTTCCCATTCGTCGCAACCATATGGAGCGAAGATGAAACACCGGTAGAACGAATGTTGAAGGATATTCGGCATCAGACACGTCCGCAATACTCATCAAGAGAAAGTTGGGCTGCGCGGCGAGAGGAATGTCTTGGAGCTTTGCCGCCACAAGGGCATCGTCGCCTCGATGTATTACGGCTGCTCGAAGAAGTCCCTCAAGGCCGGTAAGCGCCGGCTGGCGGGCGACAGGGCCCGCGCTGCGACGTCCGACGAGGTGAAGCGAGATTCGGTTTTGAAGGAGATCGTCGCCTACCTGAGCCTGGAGAACTGGCTGCTCAATAACGTATGGCTTTCCCCATCTGCAAGTGTTTTGTGGCTGATCAATCAGCACCAAGGTGTGCACGTACGCGCGATTGCCAGGATTGTCGAAGAGGCTGGCTCGCAACCCGCGGTGCTTTTGCATTGAAATTGACGTATGGTCTCAGCTGGTTTGGTGAACAAAAGGAACGTCGATGCCGCGACAATTGCTCTGGATCGGTTACTGCACTTTGGTCAGCTCACTCTTGGCGACCGCATGTTTCGCCATTCCGGACCATGGTCCGACGCGGGATGCCGATCACGGCCGGGTGCTGGTCAACCGTTGGTGCGTTAGCTGCCATCTTGTCGGAACGGATCAAAAACAGGCAACGACTGACGCGCCGCCGTTTGCAACAATTGCAAAGAATCCCGACTTCGATGCCGCGAAGCTCGCATTTTTCTTGCTCGAACCACATCCGAAAATGCCCGACATGCAGCTAAGTCGAGATGAAACTTCAGATATCGCGGCGTATATTGCGACGCTTAAATAGCACGACGGTGATTGCTACAGCTCGACCGCCCGGCCATATGAGCCGGTCTGTTAGCCGATGTACTGACCTTCGTAAGGCTGCTATGGCACCAACTGGATCCTTCATCGCCCACGGAGCAGACGTATTTTGGTATGGCTGTTTGAGTACTAGATCGAGTGCCGCGGCAGTTCACTAGTGGAGTGGCGTCATGCCCACGGCCACATGTATCTGGAAGAAGCCGTGGCCGCGCTCTATTCGGGTTGTTTCCTGGCGGCGACGGTGACGTTAGGCGTGGCTGCCGGGGCCGAATTTCTCAGGCTGATCAACGCCGCGAAAAAGAACGCGAAGATCGGCAAGTCGTTCGACAAGGCCTCGAAGGAGAGGTTCATCAGAGCCAAGATCGAAGCATTCCCAAAGGGACAATCTGAAAGCCCTTCCCGACGCTGTCAAGGAAGACCTCTACATTAACCTGAACGACTTCCAGTCGATCATCACGATCTCCAGGAACGAATCCAGACACCATCTGGGGCACAACCTCCCTCGCGTGAACAGGTCTACATCGATCTGCAGATTTTCGCGCCTTATGTGGCTCAGGTCAGGCGCCTTGATCTCGATCAACGCAGTCGCCGGGCCGCGGCCCATGCTGCCTCGACCCTTCTTAACCCCATGAGCAGAGTGATGACCGACCAGCAAGAGAATGCGATTGCCTCGCAATCCGCCACAACCGCAAAAGACAACAGCAAGCAGATTGCCGAGCAACGCCAGGTTCAGGACGCGTTGGAAGACGATGAGGTTCGTGAGGCCTTGAAGCGTCTGCACCAGGCGCGAGAAGAACGGTTAGTTCGGCACCTAACGGATTGAAGCTGATGAATCGATGCCTAGGCCGGCAGAAAGCTTTTGATCTTCGCATAATTCGCCGGCGCCATGGGTCATCGCACCAATACGACGCTTACGCTTATTGCTGCTTCTTGCCCATGTGGTGAGATTCGGTCTTTGGACCGCCCGAGTAGTGATGACCTCCCGACTTTCTCTCGGCCGAAACGCCCAACGTCTCCTTCTTGCCCATATGGTGAGGAACCACGGTCTTCGGTCCCCCGGAGTAATGGTGGCCGTTCGTTTCGGTGTCGTAGCTGGTCTGCGAAACTGCAGGAAACGCGATGAACGATAGCGCGGCAGCGGCGGCAATGATCGTGCGGGCCGTCATATTTGGTTCTCCATTGTGATACGTAAGCGACGAGATGTCAGATCAAGACCTTACGTCGGATTGATTTGGACTACGCAAGGTAACTGACGGAGGCCGTTCTCACTGTGAACAATTCCACATCCTGAAGGTGTCGGGGACGATAGGAATGGGAAGCAATTTAAGCGGCGTCGTTTCTTCCAGGATTGACCTGCATCAATCGATAGGCGGCGGAAATCGGCAGCGGGTTCTGGCAGGCGACGCTGCCGAAATCGCGATGCTTGGAACTCGGCGCGTAGTGCAGCAGATTGTCCTAATCGATCAGCTCACCCAGCGTATGTTGGGATCGAACGTTACCTACTCGCCGAAACGAGGAAGCATCCTTGCGAGCGTTTGATCACGAAGTATCCAATGATGGATCAAAGCAGCGGCGGCATGCAAGCCTGCGACAATCATCAGGGTATGAGCAAGAACTTCGTGCACCTCTTCAATATTCCCGGAGAACGCCCGATCCTTAACCCAAGGCGATGCAATTTCGAACAATCCAAATAATGCAATAGAGTCGCCGCGCGCAAATTGCAGCACGATCCCGGCGACAGGAACTGCAAACAGCAGGACACAGAGCAAGTAGTGAGCGGCGTGCCCCGCGCGAACTAACCAAATGCCAAGCGTTGTAGACCCCGCGGATGGCGGTGGGTTGAAGAAGTTCCACGCCAACCGAACAACAAGTAGAATTATAACAGCGAGTCCTGCGGATATATGAACAAATAGCCCGGCATCACGCTGCGTTCCTTTGGGCAACTCATCGCCTAAAAGACCCAAAGTCCAGGCAACAACCACAAGAATGACGGTAAGCCAGTGGATCGCCTGCGGTATCGCACCGTATCCCTTCGATGAATTGCAGATCAGCATATTGGACCTCCTCCTCACATCTACATCGCGTGTCACCGGCGGTTGTTGATATCGATCAAATGCAGAAGGAGGCGCCGTAACCTGTCTGAACAGGCGCAAGTTAGCTTCGAAGGTGTGTTGCCATAAACCGCGACAAGCGGTTTTCGACGAAACGGCGCCTAGCGCATTCCGCAGTTGCGCCGGGTAATTCGCGAGCACAGCAGCTTGATGCGTGTTTTATTTAGATCGTAGTCTGAAAAATGAGACCACTTTGATGGAGTCAGACCCCGAAGGCGCCGCTTTGTCGCGAAGCAGAAAATATGCCAAGACTGCAACGAACATCGCCGCGATCCTCGACCCCGATCGCGAAAACTATTGGGACCAGCCGCTTCGATCCCGCTTAATGTTGAGATCAACTTGTGTCTTTGTCTACCAGGATCGGGTGCAGGAAATTACCCACACGACGAGTGCGCCGTAGGCGATAAGACCACCCCCTGTCAGACTGAACAGGTGCGAGAAGATAATTCACGCCTCACCGTTAAGCTCAAGCTCCGGGCGCGAACCGGCAATGAAGCCGTCTTTGTTCGGCATCGCCACCTTCGGCAGTGAAACGTTCGACGCTGCAGCCTTTGCGAGGCTGCGACAAGGCACCAGAATAGGCACAGCCTTTCCGTTCGGGCATCTCAGCGCACCCGGCCATTCGTTGTTGCCAATTCTCAAGCGACGTCACAGAACGCCCGGGATGATGATCAGCGTAGCTGCCGCTGCTGTCCTCTCATGTTGATCCAGATCATCGCCCCAACTCCCGAACTCGTGCAAGCAAGCAATGATTAACGGCTGTTCGTAGGAGATTGCAATGAGCCACAGTAAGCAAGGTCAACCACCTTTGGTTGCAACCAAATGGTCCGACCAATACCTGAGCGGAGAGCCGAACGAATATGTCAGGCATAACCCCGCAGAGCGAATAACTATCGCAGCCCTATTCCTTCTGCTTGTAGTGCAGATCGCAACCGGTGTGGTCTTGGCGGCACCGATCTATTCTGGCCGCCGTTAGGCCGGTTCGTTTCGAAGCCCTATGGTGATGGTCCATCTGGCGCCGAGTACGGCCGCTCGCAGTCAGCCAATGCGCTCGACAAGGTGGTTTCTCGCTAGGGCAGCTTATTCACCGATCTTTCCGTCGCGTCTGGCCGAGCTTTACAGATCCTGCGGAGGTCCATTCAAGAGCTCGCGACCGGTGAACTGCCAGTCACGACAACCGCAATCCTTGTTCGGCAGCATCAGTTTGATGGCGGTCCATTCGTAATCGCTGAGTTCGTAGCGCATGATTTAAGGGTCCGGTTTCGGAGCTTAAATCACGTCTCGAGTCGCGCCATCAACCGGCAACGGCCCGTGGTCGTGCGACTAATACTCTGAATTCACTTCCGCGTTCGGCGGCAGGGATATGACTGGAGTTGCTGCTGCTCGAGCCGGTCGCTAATGACCCAATGTATGGTCCGGCCGTGCGTTGCAAGAGGTTTTCGTCGAGCTGTTGGTTTGCGGTCTTGCATCAATGTATCCGGCCTCTGATTGGAGCTTTTGCTGCGGGCCACCATGGATATCAGCGCGCATGCGTTCTCATTAGCGGACAGGCCTCAAGTGGGCCATTCGGGTCACCAGTGTTCGCATGCGCCGGGAAGACCGATCCTCCATCTCTTCTTATTCCTCTCGCAGACCTCGGCTGGAAACTGTTGATAGGGTTACGTCATCGCTTGCTCCTCATTTCGCGCAGTTCCTTTGTTCGAGCCAAGCGTCCGTTCCTTCGTCCCGGCCCGTAGAATCGATCGCGTCGCGCGCAGGGGCGGTCGAGGCCGGCCGTCGCGCTTGGCTTGCGGCTGGCTCCGGCGTTGCCAGGCTGCGCCTTGACCGCGCCGAGCACGGCGCGAGGATCAAGCGGGTCGGACGCCTGCATCGTCGGTCCTCGTCAACTCGAAGGCGCGTCCTTTAGCCAGCACCGCCCAGGCGATGCGGGCAAGCTTGTTGGCGAGCGCGATCGCCAGCACGTTGTGGTGCAACCGCCTCTTGGCAGCTTCGATCCAGGATTTGAGCCCGTAACGTTCCCAGTTCTTTATCCTGACCAGCACAACCCATGCCGCCTGCACAAATAGAACGCGCAGGTAGCGATTGCCGCGCCTCGAGATTTGGCCGAGGATCGTGCGGTCTCCCGTCGAAATCTGCTTGGGCACCAGTCCGAGCCAGGCGCCGAAGTCGCGGCCTTTGGAGAATACGTCTCCAGTGCCGATCGCGGCCACCATGGCGCTCGAAATGATCGGTCCGATGCCAGGCACCGTCATCAGGCGCGAACATGCCTGATCTTGACGGGCCAGTGCTTCGATCTCGCCGGATAGGCCATCGATGCGCTGATCCAGCCGACGCCAGTCGCCTGCCAACTCCTCGATGACACGCAACATGCGTGGCGACAGGGCATCAGTGCGCGTCGCAAGGATGGTGGGCAGTTCCGTGCGCAGGAAGCCGATACCCTGGCGCACGGCGATTCCGCGTTCCAGCATGAAGGCGCGAATCTGGTTGATGAGGCCGGTGCGTTGCGACACCAGCCGCTCGCGCACCCGATGCAGCGCCTGCAGATCCAGTTGTTCCGCGGTCTTGGTCGCCACGAACTTCATCGTCGGGCGCTGCACGGCTTCGGCAATCGCTTCGGCATCATTGAAGTCGTTCTTCTGTCCCTTGCTATAGGGGCGGACATATTTGGCCGGCATCAACCTGGCATCGTGACCAAGCGATGCGAGGTTGCGGCTCAGGTGATGTGCGCCGACGCAGGCTTCCATGCCGATCAGGCAAGGCGGTATATTGGTGAGCCGCGCTTCCACTTGGCCACGCGACCACTTTTGCCGCAGCACGATGGCGCCGCGCGCATCGTGGCCCACGACGTGGAACGAGTTCTTGCCGATATCGATGCCGATCACGGCGATCGCGGTATTGGGTGTCTGAGACATGGCGTGCTCCTTGTCTTTGGCGCCCCTTGCCAGCTTCGCTTGCTGGCAGGGCAGGAGCACGGCCGGACCATCCCATTAGCGGAAATACTGTGCAATTGGTGGATGAACGGAGAGTTGGTACGAGGCGATGGCTCCGTCCCGACACAAGTTACACGTTAAGCAACTGCCACGGGACGCCACTCAGCAACAAGCGTCATTGAGTTTGAAACAGCGAGGACAGCATGGTGCTGGCCGACCCAGAAAATTGCCGCCATCGAATTCTAATTGGAGAGTGGACGTTTGTGAGCAACCTCAACTCCTCGAACGAAACAGGTACTGGACGCGCGGCGAGGCTCGGTTCACCTCTGGAGGTACTCCGGATTTTTCTTAAGCTCGGACTGTCCTGCTTCGGCGGCCCGATCGCCCACATTGGTTACTTCCGCGATGAGTTCGTTGTGCGCCGGAAGTGGATAGACGAACATGCCTTCGCCGATCTCGTCGGGCTTTGCCAGCTCCTGCCGGGCCCCTCCAGCAGCCAGGTCGGTTTCTCGATCGGGCTGATGCGGGCAGGCTATCTCGGCGCACTTGCCGCCTGGAGCGGCTTCACCCTGCCATCGGCCGCTATCCTCGTCGTCTTCGCATATTCCGCCCGCGCCCTGAGCGGATCGGTGGGCGCCGGGCTGCTGCATGGGCTGAGGCTGACGGCGGTCGCTATCGTCGCGCAAGCGGTTTGGGACATGGCGCGCAACCTCTGTCCCGACCTTGAGCGCGCGTCGATCGCCGTGATGGTAACACTTATCATCCTGTCCTTTGCAACGTCAGTCGCCCAGATTGGAGCGATCGTGCTCGGCGGGCTCGCCGGTCTCTGGCTGTGTCGCAACGAAGCACAGACTCCTTCGGGACAGGTCGATAGCCCGGTGTCGCGCAGTGTGGGACTGGTGGCCCTCGCCATGTTCTTCCTCCTGCTGGCGGTGCTTCCCGCACTGCGTAGCCTGACGGTATCCAGCAGCGTTGCCTTGTTTGATGCCTCCTACCGTTCCGGCGCACTCGTCTTCGGCGGCGGCCACGTCGTGCTCCCCTTTCTGCGTGAAGCGTTCGTCGCGCCGGGCTGGTTGACCGACGACGCCTTTCTTGCTGGCTATGGCGCCGCCCAGGCGGTGCCGGGCCCGCTATTCACCTTTGCTGCCTATCTCGGCGCGGTGGTCTCTCCGGAGCCGCACGGACTTGCCGGTGCATCACTCGGCCTCATCGGTATCTTCCTGCCGGGAATGCTAATCCTCCTTGGCGCGTTGCCGTTCTGGGACTCGTTCCGTAAGCGCGTCGGCGCCCAGGCCATGATGCGAGGCGTCAACGCCGCGGTGGTCGGCGTGCTGGGCGCGGCCCTCTACAATCCGGTGTGGACCACGACGATCCACGCACCGGCCGACTTCGGCATCGCGCTGGTTGGTTTCGTTCCGCTGACCGTCTGGCGGGTGCCACCGCTCGTCGTCGTGGCTTTCAGCGCCGCCGCTGGCGCGGCAGCAGCGTTCCTCTGACGTCCGGAATAGCCGAATTAAGCCCGAGTTACTCGGCCCCGTTAAGCCGATCTTCAATGAAATTGCCGAAAGTTCCCGATCTGGAGATCGCGCGTGGACCAGAACCGGACGGATGCTTCGCGGGTGCCCGCGCTCGACCTGCTGCGGCTCGCCGCCGTGGCGGCCGTGATCCTGTATCACTATGGCTTCTGGGGGCCGGCTTCGCACGGCGCACCTCAGGTGGCCATGCCGGCGCTGGCGCCGGTGGCGCAATACGGATTTCTCGGTGTCCCGGTCTTCTTCGCGATCAGCGGCTTCGTCATCGCCTACTCGGCGGAAGGGCGCACCGCCCTCGGTTTTGCCATCGCCCGCTTCAGCCGCATCTATCCGACGTTCGTCCTCTGCATGACGCTGACGTTCGCGGCGGTCCTCCTGTTTGGCGCCGACCATTTCGAGGTGACAGCGCGGCAGTGGTTCGCCAACCTGTTCATCGCGGCGCCGTTGCTCGGCCAGCCCTATATCGACACGTCTTACTGGTCGCTGGTGATCGAAGTGGTGTTCTACACCTGGGTCGCCGTCTTTATGGCACTTGGACTGTTTCCACGCCGGATCGACGCGATCATTATCGTTTGGCTCGCGATCACCTTCGCCAACGAACTAACGATCGACGCGCCGATCTTCGAGAAGATGTTCATGGCCGACGACAGTGGATTCTTCGCGGTCGGTCTCCTTATCTACCAGCACTATCGCGGCCGTCGTGACGCGCGCTGGTGGGCGCTGTCGGCGCTGGCGCTCGGAACGGCCATTTTTCAGGCTGTCCACAAGCTCGAACGTCTTGGCGTACACACCAATGGATCCTTCGATCCCAAAGTGGTTGCCGCAATATGCGTCGTGTCGCTTGGAATCGTGCTCCTCGCCACACGGGTCAAGCGCGTACCACTACCGGCCAAGTTAGTGCTGGCCGCAGGAGGCATCACCTATCCGCTCTATCTGCTGCACATGCAATTCGGGTACGTCATTTTCAACACGCTCGCCCCACAGCGGAATGTCGCACTTTTCGTCGGCACCATCATCGCCGGCGCATTCACACTCGCTTACGTCGTCTGGCGCTTCTTCGATCGACCGGCACACCATCGGACCAAAATTGTCCTCTTGGGTCATGCAAACAGGTTCGGGTGGTTGACCGGTCCTAGGGGCTCAACAGGCGAAGTTCGCTCCGTCTGAGTCTTGCTTCTTGGCCCTCCGCGTCAGCGCTGCAAACCATGGTCGCTATCAGTGCATAGCGGACGTCACCGTCCTCCGGCTGTCTGCAACGGCTTGTTGTGGTGCGGAGTTCCGGAGGCGGTCAGGCGAATCTCGGTCGCCATGATCACCGCTGACTACCCGCCGACGACGCTGGAAATTTCTCGCGAGGCTGGCATTTCGGTGGAAAGCAGTCGCCCTCACCGGAAGAGAGATCGCGGAAAAGGATTCCGCAGTGCTCCGCGCGCGCCTGAAACCGTGCGAGCCTTGGCCCACGTGATGCCGAAACAGAAGCTGGTGCATGATCGTTCGCTATGACTGGCGACGAGCTCAACAATGCTCCCGCTCTAAGGGGACGCAGGTCGCCCTCGGCGATGGGGCAAGCGGGGTACGGATGTAGTTCGATTGGCGTTACTGCCGGTTTTGTTCAGGATGCCCCCGCTCTTCTTTCCCATGCACCCCATTTTGCTTGCACTCGCCATCGACCCGACGCCGCAGATTTTGCTGCTGTAATCCTCGGCAGCCTGACCCTCGCGTTTGCTGATCCCGCCGAGATCGGAAACATTCTTCTTCGATACCCGGCGCTATGCGGTTTGAGGCATTTCATCTCATGGTCACTGTTATAGCCCATTCGACGAGGTCAGCGCTGTGTTTCACGTCACGTCACCGTCACTTCCTGTACTCGCTTTGACCATCCTCGCGGTCTCGGCGCCGGCAGTTGGTTCGGCGTTGCAAATTCGGGGCTTCGCTTCACTGAGACATCAGGCAGCAGATCGGGCTCGACGTTAGTAGATCGCGGGTCATCCCACCAAAGATCCATTCATTGAGTCGGCTATGGCCGTAGGCTCCGGTGACCAGGAGATCAGCTCCTTCGTCCTCTGCCAATCCGATGATCTGATCCGCACCAGACCCGCGGGCTTGTATTTCAACCCGACGTTCGGCCTTGATCCTGTGCTGCTCGAGGTAGCGGACGACGTCGTCAACATGATGGCGCGCGGTGTCCATCTGATCCTTCTCACATATCTCCAGGATGGTCACGCGTTTTGCTTCGTGAAGAAACGGCAATGCATCCTGAACCGCTCGCCGCGCCTCCCGCGTGTCCTTCCATCCGATCACGATGTGGTCAGCGGCCAGGGATTTCACTGCCGCAGGTACCACCAGGAATGGACGGCCAGCTCCCAAAATGGCCGCACCAAGATCGACGGTCCGGTAGATATCGCCCGATCTATCTCTTTCGACGAGGATCAAATCAGCACATCGCGCTTCGCCGATCAACGCCAGCGTGGGAAACTCGATGGCTGATCGCCATTCGACCCGACGGCTAACTCCGGCAGCTGCTTGAACCTTGTTTCCAGCCTCCGCAAGACTGGCTTTCATCTTTGCGATATCGAATTCCGTCGCGTTGTCGACGATCATAACACCCCCGGCGACAACCGGCGGCATAATCGCAACGGTCGACAATCCAAGGAGCTTGGCTCCGAATTTGTCTGCCACACCCACTGCGACTCTAACGAACTGTTTCGAGACGTCGTCGACACTGACCCAAACCATCAGCGTTGCATAGGACATACCATTCTCCTCTTATGGGGCTCACTTCTTTCACTGAATCCACGTCTTGGCGCAGGCTCCTTGAGCCAGATCAAATTCTTGTGACGCAGCGTTTGTGGCCCCGGGAGACTCGCACCACATGATCAAAGTTCAAGCGATCGCGAAGATCGCGCCGCGATGCGGCTGTGGCATCGCGTCCCATTGCGCGGCCCCTGGAAACGAGCAGCCACACGTCCTGAGCAGTCGATGAAATCTAATTAATGGCGCTGGCGTGAACTCTCTGGTGCTGATGGAGTTGGTCCGAACTTGATAGGCAAAGTGCCTGCAAACGGCTTTAATCCCGACAAGATGGCAATCGGCATTTATTGGGTCGTCGCTCTAATATAAAAATGCCATCGGGGCCTCGGCGGCCCCTCGCCGCTACGGCTTTAGCGGGCTCAGAGAACCAGGCGCGTTGACGGCAGCGCAGCCGGTTCTGTAGCCCGCCGCCAAAGAAACACACCAACGGCCTCCTGAACGACCTGAGGTTGGCGATTTGGTCGCCTCGGCAACAAAACCCTCCTCGCGCTCTGCGGGATACACGGCGAGTCGTCATCCTCGCCGCTTTCAGTGCAGCAAAACCATCAAGCAGGTCACTTCGTCCTCACTCACTTCGTCGCCGGCGTCACCGCATCGAGGCGATAGCTGCCGTGGCAGGCGACGCAGGCCGATAGCTGCGTGCTGAGACTCGCGAGCAGTTGTTCGCTGCTCGCGCCCGAACCGGCCGCAGTAGCAATTTCATCAAAGCGCTTATGGACGCTGAGCCCGAGCTGTTTGAACTCGAGTGGCAACTTGGCCATCAGTGCCGGATTGACATCGGCGGCCGCTGCCGCGCCGCTCGCGCGCGCCGCCTGCGCAACCTGCTTCATGTCGCCTGTCTTCACCCCATCGACGACAACCTGCACGGTCTCAAGCATGCCGCGCATTTCGGTGAGCACGAGATCGCGTTCATCCGATGCCAGCAGAACAGCCGTGCGCCCGTCGGGCGCCACCCGCGTGTGACCGCGAATGAAGAAGAATACGGCCACGGCAATAGTAACAAGCCAAAGGGCGATGGCCGCGATGGACAGCATACGTGCAGTCATAGGATCATTCTCCTTGTTGCCCGTGGGTAGCAATTGTTGCCGGTGAAGTAACCGCCATCCATGCGGTGTCTACCATCGGTTAGCCGGATTGACGCACGAGCGGCTTCCATGGTGCACGGGCCGGCACCAGCCGTCAAATACCCTAGCGGCTTGTGAACTCCGCCTCACCAAGCGCATTCTCTGTCTGCCATAGGCACCAAATCTAGCGACAGGCTAGGCCACCTGTCCGCATCGCGGGCGACCGGGCGGCTGAGGGAGGCCGCCAAGCTCGCCTGTGAAGCGTGGACCAAACGCATGCTCGCCTTCGACGGACCGGCACAGTCGTCGCCGATGCCCTCAACTCCAGTGCCTTGATTTGTGTCAAGCGATAGGTGTGCCGGCTCTCACCGAGTATCGACTTTTTCGGCTCCGCAATTTTGTGGCGTGCTACGTCCCGACGTGTTCGCTTGGAACATCGAGAGGCTTTCTGGGTTGATTTGCCTCAATCACTTCCGCGTTAGATACGATAATTCATTTATGTCTAACTTTTCTTGGAGAGGGACTCGTGGATTCAAGTAAGCTCTGACCATGAAATCTCGACCTGCTGACTTCTCGGTGGCGTTACGCGCGAGATGCTGAAAATGATGACGGTACCGACACTGTTGTCCCATCGAAAAGCGTCTTCCAAGACGGATCACTCGGAATTCTGTTGGAGGTTCCTATGAAAGCGCGTGACGTAATGGTGTCGCCGGTTATCGCGGCCGGAGAGGATGCAACCGTGCAAGACGTGGCGAAGACAATGATTGCCAGACGCATCAGCGCCGTACCCATCGTCGACAAAGCAGGAAAGCTCGTCGGAATCGTCACCGAAGCTGACCTAATACATCGCATCGAGGTGGGGACTGAACGCCCCTACTCCTGGTGGCTGCATATGCTATCCGGAGATCGGACGATGGCAGAGGGCTATGTCAAGTCTCATGCCAGAAAGATCACGGACATCATGACACGAGAGGTCAAGACAGCCGATCCCGAAACGCCTCTGATTGACATTGCCGAGCTGTTCGAAACGAACGGCATCAAGCGAGTGCCCATTGTCAACCAAGCGGGCGACCTGATCGGCATTGTCAGTCGCGCAAATATCATCCAGGCCGTGGCGAGTGCCCGGCCACACTTCGAGATCATGCTGTCGGACGCTGCGATCCGTCAGAAGTTGATGGAAGAACTCAAGAAACAACCGTGGGCGCACACCCACAAACTCAATGTCACCGTCACCCACGGGATTGTCGATTTGTGGGGTATGGCCGAGTCCGAGCAGGTCAGAAAGGCGATCTACACCGTGGCGGTAAACGTGCCTGGAGTGGACGCTGTCAACGACCACCTCATTCAGGAGCCGGTGTTTATTTACTGACCGCCTGACTTCGTCGAATGATGAATGGGACGGCCTAAACTGACCGCGACATGGATACGTCAAATCGAGGAATTCTCTCTTGCCGACGTGAGAAGGGACCAAAGTCCCAACTATCGCTCGTAGCTTTCATAACCTGGACAGCGGCGGCGTGTTGATCATGCCGGTCGCCATGATCACCGGCGAGTATCCGGCCAGGGCGCTGGAAATTGCGTACGAGGCAGGCATTTCGGCGGAGGCGGGCATTCTCACCGGACGCGAGATTGCGGAAATGGACGCCGCGGCACACTTCGCGAGCGCCTGAAGACCGTCCGCGTCTTTGCGCGGGTCATGCCGGAACGGAAGCTGGCGCTGGTGGAGGCGCTGAAGGTAAGCTGCATGATTGTCGCCATGACCGGCGACGGGATCAACGACGCCCCTGCCCTCAAGGCAGCGCAAGTCGGCTTGGCGATGGGCAAGCGGGGGGGACGGATGTGGCTCGGGAAGCGTCCGACATCGTCCGGCTGGCCGACCGCTTTCCGTCCATCATTGGTGGCATCAAAGCTCGGCCGCCCGATTTCTGCAAATCTGCGCAAGGCGTTTATCTACATCACGGCAACCCACATTCCCATCGCCGGGCTGGCATTACTGCCGGTGCTGTTTGCGCTGCCTCCGCTTTTCTTTCCTATGCACGTCGTTCTGCTCGAACTTGCCAGTGCTCGCTCGTGTTCGAAACCGAGCCCCCGACGGCGGAAATCATGCGACAGCCGCCGCGAAACGATATCACCCTGTTCGGGCGTCGGGAATTGTTGCTCAGTCTCGCCCAGGGAATAATGATTCTGACCACGGCCTTTTCGATCTACTACGGCCTGTTTCACTTCGGATACGAAGTCACCGAAGCGCGCACCGTGGCGGTCGCGCTGCTTTGATCGTATCGGAGGTCTTGCGGGATTCGCGACTTGCAGGTTGTTGACGATAGACGAACCGGACCATCAGCCTTCGAACAACGGCCAGTCCGGCCGATCGCTGGGCTCGCCGCGCTCGACCGACTCATTGCCCTCTATCGGAATCTCGCGTTCGACGTCGACCTGCTCCTTTTCGCTCAGACTCGGAGCTTCGTCTGTTCGTTCTCGCGGCTGAGGACGCCTCTTCCGCGGAGACGATACCGATCTAGAGACTTTCTGTCCAAATGAATTGTACGCGCTCAACTCGTCACCTTAATGAGACATCAGGCAGCAGATCTGACTCGTGGTGAGACGATCGCGGGTCATTTCGCCGAACATCCATTCGTTGAGCCGGCTATGGCCGTGATCAGGTCGAACCATCACTCATAAGATGCTTTTCAATTTCACCGACCGAATGCTTGGTCAGGTCCTTGTTTATCTCGGCGACAATGCAAGCCTTCACCTCAGGATGGAAGGCGGTCCGCAAGTCGCCCAACGTTTTTGGCGGTGCAACCACGATGAGAGTCGTCGCCTTGCTCGTTCGGATCATCTGCTCCATAGCCGCCGCGACCGTTCGCGCGAACTGATGCTCCTCGATATCATGCCAATCAGTCTGCTCGACAGCGCTCTTGCGATTGGGCGGTGAGGATTCGATGACCCGTCCCGGTCGATCGCTCCCTTGCTCGCGAGTCATCGGATTTGTGTCTTCAAAGACTTTCTCTGTTTTGAGATTGACGGATAAAGCATCGCCGACATTTCGCAGAAACAACGCCTTTCGACCGTCGCCGACAAATACCAACGCATCACGTGGAATTCTAAACATGCTGATCTGCTCCTCAGGACAACTTGGTTCTCTCCAACGTGCTCGCATACACCGCGGCGTCACACGCCAAACGGATATGTATCCGGAAGGCCCTTGATCATCGCCGTCTCCAGCGGAGCCACTGCGCGAGTGTTGTCGAACCAGATATACTCATCGAACTGCCGCGGCAGACTGGCTTGAAAATAGTGGCTTGCACGTTCGGTTTCTGGCCGGTAGATGACGCCGATCGCCCGTTCGAGACGTTCCTTGCCAAGACCGGCTGGCCCGCAAAGATCATCGCGGCCGCGCAGACCCAGCATGAAACGCGCCAGCCCGGTCGCGTGACACAACTGTTCGTAACTCTTCGGAAGCGCCAGCCGCACGGTTTTGATCTCCATCGGCCCATCCCATTTCGATGCCGCAGCAACCGTCCCGCTATGAGTTCCAAATCCGACCAGATAAGCCTGCGCGCCAAATGCTTTGCGGCAGAGTTGACCCAGATTGTGCTCGCCCCGCGCGGCCATTTCGGTCGCTTCGGCGTTGCCAACATGGGAGTTGTGCGCCCATACGATGGCCTTGCTGCCCGGACCGTGAAACGCGAGCAAATTTTTCAGTGTTGCGAACATGTGGCTGTCGCGCAAATTCCAGGACGCGCGCGAGCCGTAATACATGATGCGATAGTAGCGTTCCGCGTTGGTGATGAGGCGCGCGTTCTGTTCTGCGTCGAGAAACCGTTCACCGTCGTGCTCGGCATAGGCCTGACGTTTCGCAAGAAGGTCGGTAAGCGCACGTACTACGTGCGACTCGCACGTCGGATAGGAGCTGGTCAACGCCGCATGGCCGTACGTCGCCGGATCGCGCTGCCATGGCGTGAGGCAACCATAGCGTTCACGAGCGACCCGCGCAGAGTCCGGATCAACTTCATCGAGATAGTTCAAGACCGATCGGATCGAATCGTAGAGGCTGTAGAGATCGAGACCATGAAACGCGATACGCTCGTTGCGTTCGACTGTGCCGTTATGCTTGCGTAGCCAGCTTACGAAGTCGTGCACCTCGGTATTTCGCCACATCCAGGTCGGAAACCGGGCAAACGCAGTCCATTCAGACGGTGGATATTGAAAGTGCCGCACGTAGTGATCGACGCGCGCGGCATCCGGCCAATCGGCCTCGATGGCAACAAAGCGAAATTCCTTCTTGATGATAAGATCGCGGGTAATGCGCTCGCGCATCCGATAGAATTCCGAGGTGCCGTGGGTTGCTTCGCCCAACAGGACGATGCGCGCCGACCCGATCCGATCCATCAGCGGCTTGAGATCGGCTGCCTCGATCGATGAAAACGATTCTGCAGCGTCCGCCAGATTACGAACCAGGGTCTCCTCGTGCGAATAGATTGAATGCAGTTCGCCGCGCGCTTTCCTACGGCCGCTTCCTCTGGCCGTTGCCCATCCCCCCTCTCCGATCAACGGAACGAAGCGAACATCGGCAATGTCTTCACTACGGTACTCGTCCGCCGAAATCCGGGTGACCCGTACCAATTCCTGACTACGAGGGTCTGCGCCAACCGGAATCACCAGCCGGCCGCCAATTTTCAACTGTTGCTTGAGGGCTTCCGGAACCTGCGGCCCGCCCGCAGCCACGACGATCGCATCATAGGGCGCGTGCTCAGGCCATCCTTTTGTGCCGTCGCCATGCAGAACGTGAACATTGTCATAGCCGAGTTCAGCGAGTAAGCCCGCTGCCTTCTCGGCAAGCGGGCCGAGCTGTTCCACGGTGTAGACGTCGGCCGCTATCTCCGACAATATCGCGGCGGCGTAACCGGATCCGGCGCCGATTTCGAGTACCCTTTCGTTGCCCGTCAGCAACAAGGCTTCAACCATGAAGGCAACGATGTAGGGTTGAGAAATCGTTTGCTCTCCGGCAATCGGAAGCGGCGCGTCCTCATAGGCGAATTCACGAAGCCTCTCCGGCACAAACAATTCGCGCCGCACCCGACGCATGGCATCGAGCACCAGCTCGTCGCGGACGCCACGCGCAGCTATATGGTTTTCAACCATCTGCCTTCGAAGAGACGAAAACGAAATCCCTTCATTGGAAGGAACTTCTTTGGAGGCCGGATTTCTCATGAGACGGCTCCTCGTAACTCGCGCGACTATCAACAATGACCCGACCACCGCCAGTCAAACAAGATAAGCACACCGGCGGGCCGGCGTTGTATCCGTCAAGATCACTGACGTTGCCGATACGCAAGCGGAGATGCCGGAACAACGCCGCCTGCCAACATGACCGAGGCAGCACCGGTTTCGATTTGAAACCAGCTAAAGTATCTGCATCATAAAAATCGCCCAAATAGTTTGATCGGTATCAAGGGCCGGGCCACCATCGGCCAGCGGCTGCCCCGGAATTCACAACGGAATCCTGCGAGGTAGCCGCATTGCGCGGGCTTGCAGATGCGAGCGATCCAAGCTCGAGCGCCGCCAATCAATAGCCGTGGCGTTCAAGATCGGTTCGACTCCCAGAATCAAGCCGGCTGGTGGCTCCCTACCTGGCAATCGACGAGGGGCCGCGGCCCGATTGATTCCGGTCAATACCAGCATCGCGAAACGACGCCACTAAAGGCTACAGTTCACCTTTGAACAGACGATGAGCGCGGCCGTCCACTAAATCCGGCTGACCGCCGTATTCTGATATCAGAGGTCGCGTCAGACAACAGCGCCGTGAACTTGCATCGGTCGATTCTAAGCATCGAATGCAGCCGGATAAGAAAGCCGCGTTCGCCGTCGCACCACGATATCAGGTGATGCCCCATTGCGGCACAACTGACATCTTGCCAAGCCGAAAGGTCGGCCTTGATCGAAATCAAGGTGCGGCGCGGCGGAGCTGCTTTCATTGACACCAAGCAACCCTTTGGATCGGAACATCCCATGAAAGCGCTTGTCTACCATGGACCCGGCCACAAAGAGCTCGATGATCGTCCCAAGCCGGAAATACGGTCCGCAGGAGATGCTATCGTCAAGATGGTGAAAACGACCATCTGCGGCACGGACCTGCATATTCTGAAAGGTGACGTGCCGACTTGTACACCCGGTCGGATTCTCGGGCACGAAGGTGTCGGCATCATTGATTCAGTTGGCGCCGGTGTCACGACCTTCAAACTAGGCGACCGTGTCCTCATTTCCTGCATTTCCTCTTGCGGTAAATGCGAATACTGCCGTCGGGGTCTCTATTCCCACTGTACGACCGGCGGCTGGATCCTTGGCAACGAGATCGATGGGACACAAGCTGAATATGTCCGGACCCCACATGCAGATACTAGCCTTTACCGTATTCCGGCTGACGCCGACGAAGAGGCGCTCGTCATGTTGAGCGATATTTTACCGACCGGTTTCGAATGCGGCGTTCTGAATGGCAAGGTGGCACCGGGGTCAACCGTCGCGATCGTCGGCTCCGGGCCGATCGGTCTTGCGGCGTTGCTGACAGCGCAATTTTACTCCCCCGCCGAACTGATCATGATCGATCTCGATGACAAACGTCTCAAGATCGCCAAGATATTTGGCGCTACACATACGATCAATAGCGCGAGCGGGAAGGCTGCTGACAAGGTGAAAGCACTGACCGGTGGCAAAGGTGTCGATACGGCGATCGAGGCGGTCGGCGTTCCCGCAACCTTCGTGCTTTGCCAGGATATAGTCGCTCCCGGCGGCATCATCGCCAACATTGGCGTACACGGCAGCAAGGTCGATCTGCACCTGGAGAGACTATGGTCGCACAATATCTCAATTACGACCCGGCTGGTTGACACGGTCACAACACCCATGCTTCTCAAGACGGTGCAATCAAATAAAATCAATCCTGCCCAATTGATTACGCATCGATTCCCGCTCGATCAAATTCTTAAGGCGTATGATACATTCAGCCGCGCAGCTGATACGGGCGCACTGAAAGTAATCATCACTGCCTGAGGCTAGAGGACCCGTCCTGTTCCAATCAATCTTTGGTGGATGCACATACAGCATCTAGCCAGCTCTGGATAGGACGCCTCCGAGGGAGGCCGCTCCTAAGAAGCAGGCATTTTGTGGAATGAAACGTCTCGATACGGCGGCATAACGACCCGCTTCAGAAGCTCAGCCGTCACGAGATAAACCCCGCTCACGCCGGCGATCGCAGCTAATAGGACCGAAGGCAGTGCTACAAACCCGACAAAGCCGCCAAGCGGCGTTAACGCCAGAATGAGCGCACCTCCGAGCGCCCCAAGCGAAGTCACCACAAGCGCAGGATGGGGGCGGCTTGCCCATAAAGGCTTGGCGGTGCGAATTACAAAAATGATGAGAATCTGCGTCGCGATGGATTCGACGAACCAGGCGGTCCGAAACACAGCCTCATCCGCGCCAAAGCCAAGACGGAGTAGCGAAAATGTCGCTGCATCGAACAGCGAAGACAAGGGACCCATGACCAAGGTAAAGCGCAATACGGATTTCATGTCCCAGGCTTGCGGCCTGACAAGCTCGTTTTCGTCAGCCGGATCGAATGGAATCCCGATCTCAGAAATATCGTAGATGAGGTTGTTGAGAAGGATTTGCAGCGCCGTCAGAGGCAGGAACGGCAGCACCAGCGAGGCCAGCGCCATCGACAGCATGTTACCGAAATTCGAACTGGTACCCATCCGCACATACTTCATAATGTTGGCATAGGTCCGCCGACCTTCCGCAACACCGGCGGCCAGCACGCCGAGCTCCGGAGCAAGAAGAATAATGTCGGCTGCCGCACGCGCCACGTCCGTGCCGCCATCAACGGAGACGCCGACATCAGCGACATGGATAGCTGGCGCATCATTGATTCCGTCGCCCAAAAACCCGACGGTATACCCGCTCCGGCGCAACGCACGTACGATCCGCATCTTTTGATCCGGTGAAATGCGAACGAAGATATCCGTTTCAGTCACGCGCGCAGTAAGCGCCGCATCGGTCATTGAGGGCATCTCGTCCCCCGAGAGTAATCCGCGTGCTAGAAGCGCGGGCGTGTTGACGAGATGTAAAACGACAGGCGCCGCGTCTCCGGATACAATTTTTACACAAACCCCGGCTTCACAAGAACCGACGATCGCCGCCGTTCAAAATCGAACGGCAGGTCGTCGAGACAGGTCACCCCGTCGGCAAGCGGCGGAATTTCAAACAGGATTGCATCGTCGAGACTACTACGCATGCCGCTCGCGAAACGGCTGTTCAGGCGAGCAAACCGTCATAACCATCGGCAGAAGTTCGGGAGTGAGGCCCACCGCCAGCGCCACCGCAAACAGAACACTCTCTAGCGAAAGCGCGTGTTTAATCAGCTGAGTCAGTAATACGAATAGCACGAGAAAGCCGGTCAAGCGCAGAATGAGCATGCCAAGTGCATGCACACCGCGTTCGAACGCTGTCGGTGCGACCTTGTCCTGAAGCGAAGCTGCAATGGCGCCGAAGCGGGTCGCACCACCTGTGGCAACGACCAGCATTACGGCTTCTCCGCCAACAAGGCTCGTGCCGCTGAACAGCGCGTTGAAGGCGTCCACCGGCGACTTGGCATCGCACGGACCGCAGCGCTTCTCCGCCGGGTACGGCTCGCCGGTAAGGATCGCTTCATTGGCCAGCGCCCCCCGGCTCCGCAGCACAATGCCGTCGGCCGGCACCAAATCACCTGCGCGAAGCTCGACCACATCTCCGGGGACGATTTCCGGTACCGCAAGCTCAACAGGCCGCCCGTCACGCAGGACTGACGCCGTAATAGCAACGGAGCGTCTCAGCGCCTCAACAGTGTTCTCCGCCTTTTGCTCCTGAAAAACGTCGAGTGCGATGGAGAACAGGACAATCAAGACAATAACGATAAGACTCTGCCAGTCACCCACCACGCCGGATATCAATGCGGCGATGAGAAGAATGGCAATCAGTGGCTCCGCGATACGCCTGCCAAACTTGATGACGAGACTTCGCCGGATGTTCAGCACGGAGAGATTAGGACCATAGCGAACCAGTCGCCGTTCCGCTTCCGCGTCGGTCAGTCCCTGCTTCTGGGTCGCGAGACCACGCAGAAGGGCGTCGTTGCTTTCGTTCCAGAACGTTTCGTTGAGTGCGAGAAGCCTGTTATAATGATCGCTAGAGACCTCAGAATACCTCCCATGCGCAATCGTCATCGTGCTGTCTCCACGGGCCGGATCGGACCAGCGATTCCCAAACGTAACGTGATTGCAGGTCTGCTTCGCCCGTCAGGACATCACCGCCAGCCTCACATCCGGCGCACCCGGACACAGTTCCGCAATTGAACGCGTGTAAAACTACCTGCTCTGCCTAGTGCGACATGAAAACAGGAACCGTCATCGCCGACAGCATTCCGAGCGTTGCTCCGCCAAGTACGAATTCGCGCAGACGAGAATGTCCATAGCCGCCCATCACAAGCAAGCTCGCCGAGCAGTCAGCAACGTGCGATAGAATGGTATTCGCTACATCGATGTCAGCGGCAGGCGTCCTTCTCACTTCTATCTTGATATCATGCCGGGCGAGATGCCTACCGATTTCAATACCGCTGATGACGCTCTCACTAGAGGTCTTCTCGTTCTCGACGATAAACAACTCGACGGCCTTGGCTTTCCTCAACAAAGGTAGCGCATCATTGATGGCACGCACTGCAGCGCGACTTCCATCCCAACAGCACACGACACGGTCGAGCTTCAACCCATCCTGCTGGATGTAAGGGACGACAATGAGCGGCCGCCCGGAATCAAACAGCGTCGCTTCGATCAGAGTGCTGTTATTGATGCCATTATAATCGTCCGATTGCATGATGATGCTGAGATCGAAACACCGTGCCATCTCCGAAAACGCCCTAGGTGGTCCGAAGTCGGTCTGCAAGACCAGCCGCGGTTCAGCCGCAAGACTGTCGCGCTTCATGGCCCCCTCAAAGCGGTCAATTGCACCGCGCGCCGCTGTTTCACTCTCGGCAAACAGGTCGGCGAGAACACCGGCAGGGAAACTCGGAGCAATATAGTTGGGAATGCCTGCCGCAAAGGCAAAGGAAACTCCCGTCAGATGAGCGGAAAACATCTCGGCCGTCGAAGCAGCAAAATCCCGAACAATGTCCCGGGACGGATCGCGCTCTAGATGGAGAATGATGTCTTTAATCATATAATTCTCCTAGTCGGTGTGATCTAGATTCATACGACAATGACATCAGGTCGAATTGATGTACCTCAAGGCAAGGCCGCAAACGTCCTGGCGTCGATGCCTTGACCTAAGTCAACAAGGCCGGGCCGCGATCTGTTAAAAATATTGTTCGCCGATGCAACTTTTTCTGCAGGAAGAGCAATGCGCGTTGCTAACTCATCGTTGCTTCTAGCGCTGTCCATGATCCTCGCCTTAGGATCAGCGCAACGCATGGAAGCCGCCAACACCGAGCAAGGTCGGCGCTTGGCGCTTCTTTATTGCGCAGGATGTCACGCAATCGACAAGGTGAGTCCCAGCCCACTTCGAATTGCGCCGCCATTTCGCAACTTACACAAGCGTTATCCCGTCGAGACGCTTGAAGAAGCCCTTGCTGAAGGACTCATGACTGGACATCCCAGCATGCCACAATTCCAATTCGAACCCGATCAAATCAACAATTTTATCATGTTCCTGAAATCTCTGGAGTGATTGGCGCTGCCGTTGCGTAACGAGCGCGGCGGGTTGCGCATCGATAGCTCAGTCTCATTGGGCCACGACGTGAGGTCGTACTGACCGAGAGAATCTGACCTAAAATTTTGCGAAGGGAAGCCTGCCGCAGCGATCTTACGGTTTCGCGGCCGGCTCGAATATCTGGTTGCTGAATGGAGAAGACGTCGGCACCTGGATCACGATGAAGCCGCGACCGATCGCCTGATGACAACCGTTGCATGCCGCTGTCAATTCTGAGAAAGCGGCAGAGAACTTCCTGGGATCTTTCTTCTGAATGGCTTCGCCAAGCAGCCGAACCGGTTCCGCCATAATTGTCATGTCCGTAACCGGAATCCCGGGATAGAGCGTCACCGCATCCTGCAAACTGTCTTTAATCTGATCGAGTTCATAGGAAGCAAGTTCCCAGTTCCGCAACTTGCCCGCAAACGACAGCTTGAAGTGGCGAAGCTGTGTCGCTCCCATGATATCGCCAAGATGTGGAATGTAGTTCGCGCTTGGCAATCCGCCCGGCGATTGCGCCGCGGCGAACGATGTCAAGATCGCTCCAGCGCACGAGACAACAATCAGCATATGAGATTTCATCTCGCACTCCTCCTGCCAAATGACTTGCCGCCCGGCCAAGCCGCCTATTCGACCACGAGATTTGTGAAGAACGGCTCGATGATTTCGTCGCGAGGTGCGCTTTCTTCTTCAGACGCGTTGAGAGTGACGAACTCATTCCTGCATTCGAGGCACCTCCAAAGCTGCTGAATCTGGTGCGGATCAAGACGCTCCTCCCACTCAAGATGAATCAAGCGTGAACCACATCGCCTGCAAGTCTCGTTATCGTCTTTTGTGGTCGATGCCATCGTTGCACTCCCTTATTTTCCTGGTGTCCCTTTCAGGTTACACAGGTTACGGAGCTGGTTCGCCACGGTGCTGATCTAGGTCAAAGAAACGCGGCGCCGAACCCACGCGTCAAACCATACAATCCGCGCGCCGCCATTGATCCCGGCCATTGAACGCGCGCTTTATATTGCCTTAACGGTCCAGGCGATCATGTCCTTGGCTATCCGCCCAAATGCATCGTTGAACGCCGCGCTGGCCGCCGCTGGCTCGATTTTGTCCAGCTTCTGGGTGTCCTGGAATAATCGCGCCGCAACCACCTTGCCATCCTTGTTCAGGATTCGCGCCGACAATCCGATATCGACGGCCGGTTCGGGATCGGTCGCGATCTGAAAGCGCCGGATGTCGATCAGGAGTTGATAATCCCCCTGCACTCCATCCATTGAGCGTAGCGGCGCATGGGCGATGTCGTAATTTTCGAAGCTCTCAAGCAGTTTTGCCTGCAGCAACTTTGGAATGCTATCAGCCCATATCGCCTCGGCGAAACCCGGATACTCCTTGGCCGGCGAAAACAGAAAACGCTGCGTGTCGAGCTTGATTACCGCAGTCGGCTCCGGAATGACGAGTTTGCTCTTGAGGGTCCGCTCGGGCGGGCTGGAAAAGCCATGCGCCGCACGGAGATCGTAAGTGACTTTCTGTCCCGATGAAACGCCTCCTCCTGTCATGCGCTCAAGGCCGGCCACAATGCCATCGAGTTTGTCGGTGTTCCGAGCCAGTCCGTCGGAAAAGACCTGCAAATTTGCGATGGTGCTTTTTATCGGCCCCGCATTTTCCGCCAGCACCGCATCAACATGCCGCAACGCATCGCGTGCAGCCTGAGTCATACTTTGGCCCGCACCAGCTTCGGCGATTAATGTCGAGACCGGACCGGAGGCTGCGAGTAGCTGACCGCCTTCCAGCGCAACGACCGGAACGCCGGTCAGGCCCTGAAATTCGAGGCCGACTTTGGTGTCGGATCGCACCGGCGTCGTCGATGTTACGGCAATCGCCGCGTCGACGCGGTGCGGATTGTCCGGCGCGAGGCTAAGCTCAGTCACCTCGCCAACGCGAATGCCATTGAAGAGGACGGCCGCACCAACCAGCAGGCCGGGCACAGATCCCTCGAATTGCACGTGGTAGGTCGCTCGCGGCCCCAGGCCGCCGGTATTATGGAGCCAATAGACGAAGCCGAAAACCGCGGCGATGGCCGCCAGCACGAACGCGCCGATGATGACAAAGGGGGCACGGGTTTCCATCGCTCAACTCGCTTTCGGTTGCAGCATCAACGAGCGCTTGCCATGGAAGTAGGCCCGCACCCACGGGTGTTCGGATTGGAGCAGCTCCCGCATCGGCCCGATGGCGACAATTTTGCCGTCCGCCAGCGCCGCGACGCGGTCGCAGATGGTATTCAGACTGGCAAGATCGTGGGTCACCATGAACACCGTCAGGCCCAGGGTTTTCTGCAATGTCTTGATCAGGGCATCGAAATCGCCCGCCGCGATAGGATCGAGGCCGGAGGTCGGCTCGTCGAGAAAAACGATCGCCGGGTCGAGCGCCAGCGCCCGTGCCAGCGCCACGCGCTTGGTCATGCCACCCGACAGTTCGGAGGGAAACTTGTCGCCATCCTCCGGGGTCAGGCCGACCATTTCCAGCTTGGCTGTAGCAATCTCGTCCAGCAGCGCATCTGACAGCACAAGATTCTCGCGCAACGGAAACTGGATATTCTGCCGCGCGGTGAGCGAGGAGAACAGCGCTCCCTGCTGGAACAAGATGCCCCATTTGCCGGCGACCGTCTGCGTTCCGCGATCATGGGTCGAGCCGATCTTGGCGCCCATCACCTCGATCTCACCGCCCCTTCGCGGGATCAGGCCGATGATGGTTCGCATCAGCACCGACTTACCGCCGCCCGACGCGCCGACCAAGCCAAGGATCTCGCCACAGCGTACATCGAGCGCGAGATGATTGATGACGACGCGGCGCCCGAAACCCACGACGAGGTCGTTGACCTGAATTGCGAACTCCCCAACCGATGTATCCATCGCTACATTCCAATCGACGCGAAGAACACCGCGAACAATCCATCCAGCACGATCACCAAGAAGATCGACTTCACCACCGATGTTGTCGTTTGCTTACCGAGCGATTCGGCGCTGCCCTTGACACGCAAACCCTCGCTACAAGCCACGATGCCAATCACCAGGGCCATAAAGGGTGCCTTGATCATGCCGACCTCGAAATGCGTCACGGAAACTGCGTCGTGCAGCCGCGCAATGAATATGGACGGGCCCATACCGCCATAGAACCATGCGACCAGACCGCCGCCGTAAAGCGCGGCCATTGATCCTATGAACGTCAGGATCGGCAGCGCAGAAACCAAGGCCAGAACGCGCGGCAGGATCAAAACGACGACGGGATCGAGACCCATGGTGGATAGTGCGTCGATCTCCTCGCGCATCTTCATGGAGCCGAGTTCGGCGGTGTAAGCGCTGCCGGATCGGCCGGCGACCATGATCGCAACGATCAACACGCCGAGCTCGCGCAGCACGAGAATTCCGACCATGTCGACGACGTAGGAATCGGCGCCGAACTTGCGAAAATGAAAAAAGCCCTGCTGAGCGATGATCGCGCCGATCAGAAACGTGATGAGCAGGATGATGGGGATCGCCTGCCAGCCGACCCGATACAATTGATAAACCAACGACGTGAGCCGCAGCGAACGCGGCTTGCGAATGATGCCGAGCAACGCGACGCAAAGTGAACCGAGCATTTGCAAGAACACGGCCACGTCTTCGCGGGAGCCCCAGGCCGAGCGGCCAATCTCCTCCACTTTGGCAATCACAGGATTGCGCGCCTTGGGTGGCGGAGGATTGTGCCGGTTTACATGCCGGACCTCCTCGATCAGGCCGGCGTAGTTTTCAGAAACTCCGACGACTTCAACCGGATGATCGGCAGATGCCACTCGCCGCGACAATTTTTCGAGCAACCAGGCTCCTAGCGTATCGAGTTCGCTCAGGCCGCTCATATCCATTTTCAGGGACTTCGCCCGCTCGACCTGCGGCGCGACGGCGTCCGCGAGGGTTTCCAGGGCGATGACATTCGCCGCGATCCAGGAACCGTCCGGGCGCAACTCGAGCGCATCGCCTCTTGAGGTGGCCGTCAATTGGGGTGCCGTCGCCAATGGAAATCTCCAGCTCGCCGCCCCCTCCATAAACTGCACCCGGGAATGAGCGTTGACTTGCCTCAAACCGCCGCTAAGGCAGCCGGTCGAATAGACATTTGAGGCAAGTCAACGGCACGCAGCGCCACCCGTATAGATTTCCGTCCGGTTCGGAAAAGGCAGAGCCTGGAACTGGCTCATCGGCCGAACGTCCATCAGACGCGAGGATTGTGATCATGCATCTCAAACCGATCCTGAATACCTCCCTGCCGCTGCAATTCCGGCAGATTCGCCTCGATCTGGCGCGCGAACCCGGCCACCCCGAAGGAGACAGCGATGTCGGCTACATCGTTATCGCCCCGCTCGCCCCTGATGGCCGCATCGATCACGAGTCATGGAAAGAGCATCGTGAGGCATGTCGCGTGACACGTTTACGGCCGGACGTGAACGACGATGTCGGTCATCTCGTTCATCGTCCCGGCGGCGCCTGGGCATTCCATTACGATGACGCGACCAACCTGTCCGACGAAGCCGGATATCACTTCGCGGACGAGCGTTTCGTGCCTGGTGAATACGTTTCAATCAACGAAGGAGGTACTATGCACACCTATCGCGTCAGGTCGGTTTCCCGTCTGTGACACGATGATTACAGACATGCCTCGGCTAAAGCACAAGCCTGACATGGAAAATGTCATGCTCGACGGGATCGTTCACAATCTCGAAGCCAAGATCCCGGCACATTGCCAACATCACCGTGTTCTCCGCTAGAACATCGCCAGCAATGTACTTTAACCCCTCGGATCTGGCATACTCGATGATCAATTGCATCAGCATCCAACCCAGTCCTCTGCCTTTCAAGTCCGAGCGAAGCAGTATCGCATACTCACCGGTCTCATAAATCGAATCTGAGTGGATTCGAACGACGCCAACCATTTCGTTGGTAACCTCATCGAAAGCGACGAAAGCCATTGCGCGCGCGTAATCGAGTTGGGTCAACCGCGCAATGAATTCATGGTTTAACGGCTTTATGGCAGCAAAGAACCGGAATCTCAGATCCTCCTTTGTGATGTGGCGCAGAAAGTCAGAAATCAACGGTTCGTCGTCAGGCCGGATCGGCCGGACCATGATCCGCCAATTATCCTTCAACACAAGATGTCGCAGCCATTGCGACGGATACGGCCGAACAGCAAAGTTGGCATTGCCCGGGCCGATAAATTTTCGCATCGGAGGCCCCACCGCGATACGGGCATCCACCGTAAGAACCCCGGTCTCATCGGCGAGCAGCGGATTGAGGTCCAGTTCGCTGATCTCGGGAATATCTGCCGCGAGTTGTGCCAGTTTCACCAATGTCAAAGGTATTTCGTCCTGTTTGACGGGAGGCACATCGCGATAGGCACGCAACAGCCGGGAAACGCGGGTGCGCTCGACAAGATCGCGGGCGAGCTTGAGATCGAGCGGCGGCAGGGCCAGCGCCTTGTCGTTGATCACCTCCACGGCCGTGCCTCCGTGGCCGAAAACGATGACGGAGCCGAAAGTCGGATCGCTGGCGATTCCCAGGATGAGTTCACGAGCCTTCGGCCGCAGGATCATCGGCTGCACCATGAAACCATCAATCCTTGCATCCGGGCGCTTCGCTTTGGCACTCGCCAGAATGCGGAGGACCGCGGCGCGAACCGAATCGACGCTGGTCAGATTGAGCACCACGCCGCCGACATCGGATTTGTGCGAGATGTCGCGCGAAAGCACCTTCAGAACAACGGTCGCGCCCTGCGCAAACAAGGATTCCGCATGAGCAGCGGCCTCTTCGGCATTGGCAGCCGCCCGCGTCGGCACGCTGGCAATCCCGTAAGCATCCAGGACGCCCATGACCTCAATCGGATCGAGCCATCCTCTACCCTCCGCCACCGCCGACTCGACAACTCGCCGCGCCGCTTCGGTATCAGGTACGAATTCATGTGCCAGGCTCGGCGGCACCGCGGCAAGCGATTCGACCACCTCGCGGTGATGAACGAGATGCATAAATCCGCGCACGGCGTCGTCTTCCGTCGGAAAATCGGGAATGCCTGCATCGGTAAACGTTCTCGAGATCTTTTCGTCGGCGCCGACCCATACCGCCAGCACCGGTTTGGCGGAAACAGTGTGCTTGCGCCGATCGGCGTCAACGGCGCGGGTGACCGCCGTAGCGATGGCGCCTGAATCGGCAATCGCCGTTTGCACGTTCATGACAAGGACAGCATCGCTATCACCATCCTCCAACAAAATCTCGAGCGCCGCGACATAACGCGCCGGATCGGCGTCACCAATGATATCGACCGGATTGGAGCCCGACCATGTCACCGGCAAAACGGCGTCGAGCTGTTGTTTGACGACGGGATTGAGTGCCGCCGGAATCCCTCCCAACTCGATAAGCCGATCCACCGCGAGGACGCCGATGCCGCCCCCGTTGGTGAGCATGGCCAACCGCTTTCCAAACGCAAATTTGACTCGGCTCAGTGTCTCCGCACAATCGAACAGCTCCCGGAGATCGAACACCCGCAGTATGCCCGCGCGACGGAACGCCGCGTCATAGACGGCATCCGAACCGGCCAGCGCACCCGTATGCGTTGCCGCCGCCTTGGCTCCTTGCGCCATCCGTCCCGATTTGACGACGACGACCGGCTTGACTCGCGCCGCCGCCCGTGCCGCGGACATGAATTTCCGGGCGTCCTTGACCGCCTCAATGTACATCAGGATCGCCTTGGTATCGGTATCGAGTGCAAAAAACTCCAACAGATCAGCGATATCGACATCAAGCTGGTCACCGACCGATACGATTCCAGAAAATCCGACGTTACGGCGCGCTGCCCAATCCACCATCCCGGTTGCTATTGCACCGGATTGGGAAATCAATGCCAGATTACCCGCGCGTGGCATATGAGCCGCGAAGCTCGCGTTCAGATTTATCGTTGGCATTAATATGCCGAGGCAATTAGGACCGATCAGCCTCATATGATAGGCACGCGCCGCGCGCTCGGCGGCTTCCGCCAATGAGCCCGCTCCGTGGCCAAGGCCGGCGCTGACAATGATGACTCCAGCGGAGCCGAGTTGTCCGGCTTCGGCAACGATCTCAGGAACCGTTGCCGCCGGCGTGGTGACAATGACTAGCTCCGGGACAAACGGAAGCTTAGCTAAACGCTTGACCGTCGCTATGCCGTCAATCTCCCGATAATGCGAATTGACGACACCGAACGGACCTCCAAACCGGGACGCGCGGATGTTTTTTATAATCGCTCGCCCAACCGAGCCGCTGTGCGTGCTCGCACCGACCAACGCGACTGAGTTCGGAGAAAGCAGACTATTCAATCGATAGGTTGACATGGAACTTTCACACCGAAAGACGTCTGCGCTGCAATCTCGATGGCTTTTGCGGCACATCAGGCGCATATATTCGAGAGATGATAACACCGAAAGTGCGAAGTTCGAGTGGATTTGTTCGGGGATTCGCACACCGACAGCCTTGCGCAACTGCCGCTGCAAAGATGCCTGGCTCAGCAGCGTGACGAGAAATTTTCAGATCGAGTTTACACGGCACGCTGCTCGCCACGCGTGCAGTCTCGCAAAGCCCGCATAACATCCTCGCGCGCGATGATGCCGACCAGATGCTGGCCCGTATCCATAACGGGAATGCTGCGAAGCCGGTGTTCGACCATCAACTGCAACACACGCACCAACTTCGTCGTTGCGTTCACATAGATAAAGTCGTGGATCATCACATCGGAAACGGTTCGTTTCATAAGTTCGTCATAGCGCGGAACCATTGAGCTCACCGTAAGGGCAAAACATTTGAGGAAGTCGAACTTTGTCACCAGGCCAACGACCTCCGATTGGTCGACGACCGGATAGGCATTGAAATCATCGCTGGCGAACAGACCGTTGAGTTCGTCCATCGTGACCTCGCGCGATACCGTCTTGACTTTGCGCGTCATGTAACGGTCGACGGTCTGTTCGAGAAATTGATACAAGATATCACCCAATTTTGCTGTAGCGACCTCAGCGACCTCGGGCGCGCGCAGTGCATGCTACGCGCGCCCGGCCCTCTTAAATCAGGCTGCCGTTTTGACTTCGATTGTTTTTGCCTGCGCGGGTGCCGGCTTCGGTACCGTGACCTTCAGGACACCCTTCGACATCACTGCCTTGATGCTGTCGAGGTTCACGCCCGGCGGCAGTTCGACAGTTCGCACGAAGGAACCGTAGGCCCGCTCGACAAGATGATAGTCCTTTTCTTTTTCCTCTCGCTGGTTCTTCTTTTCGCCGCGAATCGTCAAATGATTGTCCACGACATTCAACTGCACGTCTTTCTCCTCCATGCCGGGCAGTTCCGCGGTCAATTCAATCTCCTTGTCCGTCTCGGCAAGATCCATGCTGGGCATCAGCGTCCGTGACGACAGACCGGCAAAGCTCCTGCTGAAACCATCGAACAACCGGTCCATCTCTTGCTGCAATCTCGCCAACGGATTTGCTTCGGTACGTGCCAGGGAACTATCCCGTCCTACCGGGATGAGCGACTTCATCATGATTGATCCTCCAAATAATGACCTCTGGGCGGCGTCATCTCACCACGCGCCAGCGGGAATATTTTGATCGAGGTCAAACAGGGGTGGCTGTTGCACTGCAATGAATACCCGCGTTACGTTCCAAGCTGATCGGACGTACTGCGCTGCTGGCCTTGTTAGGAGGCATTCCATGCGCGCGATGGTGCTCTCGGCTCCAGCCACACCGCTCCAGGTGCAGGAGCGCGACGATCCAGTCCCCGGCGACGGAGAAATCCGCGTCAAAATCAACGCGTGTGGGGTTTGCCGCACCGATCTCCATGTCGTCGATTCGGAACTTCCCGGCATCCGCTATCCGATCATCCCTGGTCATGAAATCGTCGGCCGCATCGACCTGATGGGTATCGGCGTAACCGGTCATCAGATTGGTGACCGCATTGGGATCCCCTGGCTTGGGTACACCTGCGGCGTTTGCCGTTATTGCCGCCTCGGCATGGAGAATTTGTGCGACCGCCCGCTTTTCACCGGCTACACCCGCGATGGCGGCTTCGCAACCCACACCATCGCCGATGCGCGCTATGCTTTCGCGATCGGCCGAACCGGCGATGACGTGTCGGTCGCGCCGCTATTATGTGCCGGCCTGATAGGTTGGCGGTCGCTGGTCATGGCGGGCAACGCCGAACGGCTCGGTATCTACGGATTTGGCGCGGCAGGCCATATCGTCGCTCAAATCGCTATCTGGCAGGGGCGCTCCGTATTTGCCTTCACCCGCGCCGGGGATGTCGCGGCGCAGGACTTCGCGAGGCAACTTGGCGCCGTCTGGGCCGGTGCATCCGATCAGCGTCCGCCGGCCGAACTGGATGCCGCCATCATCTATGCCCCGGCCGGTGAATTGGTCCCGCTCGCCCTGCGCGCAGTTCGCAAGGGTGGCCGGGTTGTATGCGCTGGAATCCACATGAGCGATATTCCGTCATTTCCATACAACCTCCTTTGGGAGGAGCGGCAACTGCTGTCCGTTGCCAATCTGACGAGGCGGGACGGCATCGAATTCTTCAAGATCGTTCCTCAGGCCGGAATTCACATCCGCACGACGACCTTTCCCCTCGACAGGGCCAACGACGCCCTTGCCATGCTGAGGGCAGGACAACTGCTGGGGGCGGCCGTACTCCAACCCTAACCAAAGCCGGACATGACAAGCCCGACCACCCAGGACACGGTCACTCAGCAGGAGGTTTTTGACTTCCTGGCCGCCCCCGCGACACATGACGATGCCGACGTGCGCCGCATCGACACCCACGCCGCGGTGGTCTTTCTCGCAGGCGACAGGGCACTGAAGGTCAAACGCGCGATCCGGTTTCCATTTCTCGACTATTCAACACTGGCGAAACGAAAGGCGTCCTGCGACGAAGAGATCAAGATCAACCGTCCATCCGCGCCGCAAATCTACCGCCGCGTTGTCGCAATCACACAAGGCGATGACGGTTCATTCTGCATCGGCGGCGACGGGCTGCCGGTCGAATATGCCGTCGAAATGAAGCGCTTCGATGAACGCCAGACGCTGGATCACCTCGCTCAGGCCGGCGCATTGGAGCCTGCTCTGGTCGTGGATCTTGCCGACACCATCGCGGCATCGCATCGGGTCGCACCCGCCGCCGCGGCTGACCGATGGATTACTTCCATTCCATCCATCATCGCCGACAATACATCCGCGTTCCGGGCTTCAGGCTGCTTACCTGTAGACGCCATCGATGAGCTTGACGCAGCAAGCCAGACTGAGTTCTCGAGGATTCGAGCGCGATTGACGGAGCGCGGCCGATTCGGGTTCGTTCGACGTTGCCACGGCGATCTGCATCTCGCCAACATCGTGCTGATCGAGCATAAGCCGGTTCTGTTCGACGCGATCGAGTTCGATCCTGCGATCGCCTCAGTCGATATTCTTTACGATCTGTCGTTCACCTTGATGGATCTTTTGCACTACGGACGCCGTCTCGAGGCCAATATCCTTCTCAACAGATACCTGATCACACCATTTGAAGACAATCTCGACGGAATCGCGACACTCCCGCTGTTCATGTCGATGCGCGCCGCCATTCGCGCCAACGTCCTGCTGGCACGCCTCGGCGGATCCAATACCGATAAAGAGAGCATACGACTTGCGGCCCGCTCATATTGTGCTTTGGCACGCCAACTGATTTCCCCTGCCTCGCCAACGCTTGTCGCTATTGGTGGCCTGTCCGGAACTGGAAAGACCGTGCTGGCTCGCGCGCTCGCCGACGCCATTGACCCTCCGCCGGGAGCCTTGATTTTGCGTTCAGATGTCACGCGCAAACAGTATTTCCAGACCCATGAGACGCAACGGTTGCCTACAACTGCCTACCAGCCAGAGGCTACCTCGATCATTTATCAAACCCTGACCGAACGAGCCGGACGAATTCTCTCGCAAGGGCACTCCGTCATTCTCGACGCGGTCTTTGCCAAGCCGGCCGAGCGGCATTCGGTTGCCGCTATCGCTCGCAAGCTCAACCTGCCATTTCTCGGTTTCTTTCTCGTGAGCGACATAACAACACGAATGAAACGGGTCGGACATCGCGTAAGCGATGCTTCCGATGCCACCATCGATCTCGTCAGACACCAGGAGAACTACGACATCGGCCCGCTTGACTGGCACATGATCGATGCTTCCGGAACATCTCAGCAAACTCTGCAACGTTGCAGGGAAACGTTTGGCGCGACTGAAACCGTCTTGCCAAATCCACTGGACCCACCATGACTGGACCACGAAAGTCTCCCTTGGACGGCTCACGCTCCAAACAGCGACAGGGACGGCATCGCCGCTACAAACTGCCGCGACTGACCGCAACGATGACATGCCAGGAAGCATTTCGCGCGATTGCGCGCGGATGTCTCGACGATCTGGCAGCGAATCAACAGGCAACGTGCGAGGGAGACCGGGAAGCGCTGCATCAGATGCGCATTGCGCTGACCCGTTTGCGAGCTGCCCGATCTTTTTTCTCCTCTTCCATTCCATCTCCAGAATGGTCTCCCTTGAAGGGTGAATTGAAATGGTTGAACAAACGCCTGAGCCGGGCGCGCGATCTAGACGTCGCGCTTAAGCGGCTTCCCTCATCCGATGACACGAGGCTGCAAGCACAATCGCTCGGTCGCGCTTGGCGGAAAGCATGGAGCACCAGCCATCGAGAGCTCAGCTGTGCGCTTCACTCAAGGCGATACCGGATACTGCTGCGCGACATGTCAATCTGGATTGAGAATGGAAATAGGTCGCAGGACAGCCTGCAATCATCAACCTCGCTCACGACGTATTCTGACCGCCAGCTTGATCGGTGGCACAAGAAGCTGATAAAAAAGAGCCGCGCCCTTGAGGATATGAATGCAAGTCAGCGTCATCGACTCAGGATAAGAAGCAAGCGACTCCGTTATGCACTCGAAATCCTCGGACAGCTTCTCCCAAGTCAATCTCACGCAAGCGTGAGAGAGTATCTTAAGTCTCTACGCAAGACTCAGAAATATCTGGGGCAGCTAAACGACGCTGAGCAAGGCCGCGTTATCGCAACCACTTTGGCAAAACCGACGCGGGACGACGGAGCGGGATGGCGCTCGCTGTTTCCGACGGACCGAAAAGCCAGAGAACGGATGATCAAGGCCGCTGCAGTCACTTTCCGGAAAATGGCGGAATTAAAGCCATTCTAGCTGGGTTCCTCGCTTCCAAAATTTGACAATTCGCGAACCTGGAACGGGCTTGTAGCGAGTCACTCACTCGGTTCCTCCACTGGCTCATCTCAATTCTGTCGAGTCAACGCGATAGCAATACGCAACGCGTCGATTCAGTTGCAAGGTGCTGCGTCACGCCACCGAGTACCCACTCGCGCCACCGCGAATGACCATAGGCTCCCGCAACAATCACGCCTGCTCCGACACTGGACGCAATACTGTCCAGCGAAGCCGCAGCATCCCGTGTCGAACTCTCTTCCGGAACAAGCGCATTCGCTGCAATGTCATGATGCGACAGCCACGTAACCACATCATTAGTACGCTTCAATGCCGCCTCGTGGCTGCCGCCGTCCTCGACAATCTCGGTGATCGTGACGTCCTTGGCTTTACGAAGCAACGGACGCGAATCGACGATTGCCCGCCGCGCCTCGGGGGTGTCCTTCCAGGCGACCAGCACGCTTCGCAAATCGAGCCAGTCAGCCTTTTCCGGAACAATAAGCAGCGGCCTGCCCGCCTGCACCACCAGATCGCTCGGGTTGACCCTGGCAAATGGGTCTGTAAATGCGCTGTCTCGACTTTGTCCGATCACGATAATATCGGCGGCGCGCGCTTCGCGCGCGACAAACCGAATAGGCACCTCCATGTTGGCACGCCATTCGACGTGTTTCGTGCCCCGATTCATGACCTTTCGGAACTCGGACTCAAGCTCAGACAATCGCGTCTTGACGGCGTTCCGACCTTGCTCAATCAGCTTATCGGCTTGCTCACCCGAAGTGAAATAAAGCGGCGGACTGAACTCCGCAGCCGCGATTCCAACAACTCTCGCGTCAAATCGTTCGACCATTTCGCTGGCAATGGCGAGACAGCTCTCGTTCGGCTGATCGGACGCAAGGCTAACCATGATCGTCGCGTAGGTCATTCTTTTCTCCCGATGCGGCTCAATCGACAAATTACAATAGTTTCTTCCACCGATATGCATGGAGCCGAGATGATGAAACGCGAATGATCCAGATCAAGTACCTACAAATGATGCGGCCGCTGTTGCAAACGATGAGAGACACTAGCAGCCAGGCGGTAGTCTCCCATATTCCGAGCAGCCATCGCGCTTGACCTAGGTCAAGCCATCTCGATGCATTGGCGATAGCATTTTGAGACGCTTTATCCAAACTTTTGGAGCTTTTCGATGCGCGCTCATCAGATCATGACTAGACAGGTCACCACGGTCAATCCTGACACGACTATCGTCGATGCCGCGAACACCATGCTCAAACAACATATCAGTGGCCTCCCGGTGATCAACGCAGCAGGAAAGCTGGTCGGCATCATTTCGGAAGGAGATTTTATTCGCCGTGCCGAAATTGGAACACAGCGCAGGAGAGCTCGATGGCTGAAATTCCTGCTCGGTGCCGGCAGGGACGCGTCGGACTTCGTTCACGAGCAAGGTCGCAAGGTCGGTGAAATCATGACACCGAACCCTTGTACCGTATCAGAAGATACGTTGCTGGAAGACATTGTGACAACGATGGAAAAGAACAGCATCAAGCGGTTGCCGGTGATGCGGGGCGACCAGATTGTCGGAATCGTCACACGCGCCAATCTACTGCAGGCCGTCGCAGGGCTTGCCCGCGAGGTTCCAGATCCGACCGCGGATGATGACCATATTCGCGACCGCATCATTACATCCATCGAGAAGAGCGACTGGTGTCCATACGGCCTGGGCGTCATTGTGCACGGCGGAATCGTGCACCTCAGCGGGGTCATTACCGACGAACGGGCCCGACAGGCTGCCGTGGTCACGGCAGAAAATGCCGCCGGCGTGAAAAACGTTCACGATCACCTTTGCTGGGTCGATACCATGTCTGGGCTCTACTTGATTTCTCCGGAGGATGACCAACTGGCAGCGGCGCGTTGATTACTCCGGAAGAACACGACAGATGCAGGCACACTATCGCTGTCGGCCCTGAGACGGATTGAATATTGGCTCACGACCGCGTCCGGGCCAAGCTTCCACGCATTCAAGAGGGCGAGCTGGATGGAATCGGCTCTTGCATCGATGTCAATGAATATGGTCGCAACTCGACCGGTGCTGCCGCTAGGCGCCGATACAAAGCACGCCGCTGCGCAATCGGCCACCAATCATAAAGAAAGATTTCCAATGGGCGCCAGTTTGCGACCCATCCCAGGATCAGGAAACTTTCTCTAGCTACATTTTTTAACTGTGCGCCAGTTAGGTATCCGTCGGCGAAATGCGCGGAAGCAAGGCATAATATAAGAATCGCGATCCCAATCCCAAGCGATCTGCGTCCAATGCGAAAGAGTTCATTCAATTCATGCTGAATAACGACTGCACGGCCAGTGAAATAGCGGCTGAATGCCTCGCCGATGTCTTTGAACACGCTCGTTTTGAATTCGGTATCCGAGAGATAAATAATAATTCTGATCGGCTCGTTGCCGGGTAACTCCCGAGCCCAGCTCACGATATAATTTTCGACGTCCTGGTCGAGATCCTTTTCTCGAAATGGAAAGGGATCGAGTGTGTGAAAGAGCTGCGCAATCTTGTCGACGCGCACCTCAGTATAACTTTCCCGATTTTCTGATGTCATGGCAACACCATATCGAACAGTGTCGAAGTTCCTACTCTCGTCCTCGTTCGAATCTGCTGAAGAGCACTTGGCGTAGGCCGCGTCATGACCATAGTTGTTACCCTGCATTTGATCTGCCGCAAGGAGCGCCAACGAAATGTCTTCATGCTGACTAGAGCATTGTCATTTCACCATTCCGAAGGAACCCGTAATGCAGTCTGCTTCAGTAAAACCTTGCCACTCGGGTTCGATGAGGCCATGCGGAAAACGATCGGCGCTCTTAGAGGCGAAGGCTTCGGCATCATTACTGAGATCGATGTCAAAAAAACGCTCAAGGAAAAGCTCGGCGTCGAATTTCGCAACTACCGCATCCTTGGGGCGTGCAATCCCAAGCTGGCTTATGAGGCGCTACAACTTGAGGGCAAGATCGGCACCATGTTGCCATGCAACGTCGTTGTTAACGAAATTGCTCAAGGTCGCACTGAAGTTGCGGCCATCGATCCCGTCGCTTCCATGCAGGCAATCGATAATCCGCAACTTAAGCAGTCGGCGGAACGCGTCCGGACCTTGCTGCAGAACGTGATCGAAAGCCTCAAAGGCTAGTTTCTTCGATTACGAGCGGCGACACTGAGACGTCGCGAACGGCCCAGATCGATCCGTACTGATCTGGCTGATTGTCGATGTCCAATGGCGATTCATTGCGGCCTTTTTGATTCCGATCAATACGCCGCACCGTGGACAAGCGAGATTATTTGTTCATAAATTCGATGGAGAACGACCATGACTGACTCCCAACTTCGTCAAGACATCATCGATGAATTTGATTTTGATCCAGCTTTTGATGGCGAGCATATTGGCGTCGCCGTCGATAGCAACGTCGTCAGCCTGACCGGCCATGTTACCAGCTATGCCCAAAAGGTCGCGGCCATCGCAGCCGCCCGGCGCGTCAAGGGTGTGCACGCGATCGCGGAGAATATCGAGGTCCGCTACTCGTTTCAGGCCAAGACGGCGGATGACCAGATCGCCAAACGCGCGATAGATATCCTGACATGGGATGTCATTGTTCCCGACACTGTCGAGGTGCTCGTTCAAGACGGCTGGGTCACTATAAGCGGCCACGTCAATTCGTACTATCAGAAAACAGCGGCGGAAGACGATGTTCGCAAACTATCCGGGGTGCGCGGTGTAACGAACACGATCACCATCAAGCCCCGCGCTGAGGCATCGAACGTCAAAACCAAGATCGAGTTAGCGCTCAAACGCCACGCAGAAATCGAAGCCAATGCAATCCGCGTTACGGTCGAGAATGGCAACAAGGTCATTCTAGACGGCAAGGTCGACAATTGGGATGAACGACGTGCCGCCGAGAACGCCGCTTGGTCTGCGCCCGGCGTAGCTTTTGTCGAAGACCACCTCACGATCCGCTGATCGTTCGGCCTGCAGCATCTTTTGACGGTGCTGCAGGCTGATCAAAACACGGCTCATTTCTTCTCTGGACAGGGGGTCGGCAGCTCCTTTGCCTCCTCCTCCGCCAGCAATTTTAAAATGATCTTGCGCTTTTGTTCATCCATCGTGTCCGCAAGCAGCTTTCGGTAGAGAAGAATGTTTTCCTCGTGAACATAGCGTTGCATCGAGAAATCCCCTTCGCTCGGAAGCACAGGGCTTTGTAGGGAGAGACAAAGCGCCCGCCGGGGCCGGCTGCATAGTATTTTGTGATATATTTTAGCCGGATAAAGCCATATCTTCAAGCCTACGCGGCTCTACCATAAGTCGCGGTCACGGCCCCGTGATAGCCTCATTAGCTGGGAATACGAGGGGCTCATTACGCGACGGACAGTCGATTTTTCAATGAAGCTTTCCATGCCGTGCCGGAAGTGAACCGTGACGAGTGACGATCTGCCATCCTTAAATAGCTTGTTCCGTGACGACGAGTTGCAACGCGGAATTGACAAATCCGGTGTTGGCATCTGGGATCTTGATCTCTCGACCCGGAAGCTGTTCTGGTCCAGCCCAACACACAGGCTTTTTGGCGTCCCGGAAAATGCCCCGGTCAGTTACGATCTTTTCCTCTCCCTGCTCCTGCCGGAAGATCGCGCGCGCACCGAATCGGCTATCCAACGCTCTATCAAGACCGGATGCAGGTTTGATATTCAGTACCGCATCCGTGGGACACCGGCAGGGAGTCGATGGGTTCGGGCACGAGGCGGTCTCGTCATCAACGACGACGGAGTGCCGCGGCGCCTGAGTGGCGTGGTGCTCGATATCGACGATCAGAAGTTAATCGAAGAAGCCCTGCTTGCGCGCGAAGATCACCTGCGTTCGATTCTCGACACGATTCCCGATGCGATGATTGTTATTGACGATCACGGCATCATACAGCACTTCAGCACTGCAGCCGAACGTCTATTCGGCTATTCAGAACATGAAGCCATTGGCCAGAATGTCAGCATTTTGATGCCTGAACCGGATAGCAGCCGACACGACGGCTATTTGGCCCGCTATCAATCCACTGGCGAACGGCACATCATCGGCATCGGACGGATTGTCACCGGGAAGCGCCGAGATGGGGCCACGTTCCCAATGCATCTGTCCGTCGGTGAGATGCACTCCGGTGGAAAGCGGCATTTTACCGGATTTGTTCGTGATCTTACAGAGCATCAGCGAACCCAGGCCAAACTTCAGGAACTGCACTCTGAACTGGTTCACATATCTCGCTTGAGCGCGATGGGTGAAATGGCCTCTGCGCTCGCGCACGAATTGAACCAGCCGCTCACCGCGATCAGCAACTACATGAAGGGCTCGCGCCGTCTTCTGGCGGCGAGCACCGACCCTAACATCGCGAAGATCGAAACGGCGTTGGATCGCGCCGCGGATCAAGCCATCCGCGCCGGCCAGATCATTCGACGGTTGCGCGATTTTGTCTCCCGGCGGGAGTCCGAGAAGCGCGTCGAAAGCCTGGCGAAGCTGATAGAAGAGGCCGTTGCTCTCGGCCTCGCGGGCGCCCGTGAACAAAATGTCATGCTACGGCTTGATCTGGATGCGGAATGCGATCGCGTCCTCGTCGACCGCGTGCAGATTCAGCAAGTCTTGATCAATCTCTTTCGGAACGCCCTGGAGGCGATGGTGGAATCACCAAAACGGGAAATCGCCGCCTCCAGCACGAAAGCTTCAGACGATACGGTCGAACTGTCCATATCGGATACTGGCCATGGCTTCAGTGAAGCCACTACCGCAAACCTGTTCGAGACTTTCTTCACGACCAAGGAAACCGGTATGGGCGTGGGGCTCTCTATCAGCCGATCTATCATAGAAGCCCACGGCGGCCGAATGTGGGCCGAACCGAACGATTCCGGCGGCGCCACCTTCCGACTGACCTTGCCTATAGCACCGACCGAGGATTTGCCTGATGTCGCATAAGGGAAATGTCTATGTCATCGACGACGATCCTGCGATGCGGGACTCGCTTGATTTCCTCCTTGGCTCGGCAGGCTTCAAAGTCATGCTGTTCGACGCTGCCGCCGATTTCCTCAATGCTCATGCCGGTCTTCGTTTTGGCTGCCTCATATCCGACGTTCGCATGCCTGGCATCGACGGAATGGATCTGCTTCGACGCCTCAAAGCCAATGCTTCGCCCCTGCCCGTCATCATCATGACCGGACACGGGGATATTCCCCTCGCAGTTGAAGCGATAAAGTTGGGTGCGCTCGATTTCATTGAAAAGCCATTTGAAGATGAACGACTGATCGGGATGATCGAGACCGCACTCCAACAGAGTCCCGGTCATGCGAAGAGTGACGCCATCTCGGCGGAGATCGCATCGAGGATCGCGAGTCTCAGTCAGCGCGAGCGTCAGGTCATGGACGGCCTCGTCGCAGGGCTGTCCAATAAGCTGATCGCCCGCGAACACAACATCAGCCCCAGGACGATTGAGGTTTACCGGGCAAATGTCATGACCAAAATGCAGGCACATAACCTGTCCGAGCTGATCCGGCTTGCGCTACGCGCAGGCATTTTGAACGATTGAGCTAAATCAAGTCACCGCATTCCCACAGTCGTATCGTTCACGATTAGCTATCGGGATTTGCGACATCAGATGCCAGAGTTCACAATCGAAAAACACAAAATCTGGGTTCTCGATGACGATCATGCTGTGCTTCAGTCATTGCGATTCCTGCTCGAAACCCATGGGTTCAAGGTTCGCACCTTCGGCGCCGCCGTGACGCTGTTGACTTCCATTGACCCGGACGATGTCGATTGCCTGGTGATCGATTACAAATTGCCCCATATGGATGGGCTGGATGTGGCGGCTCGCCTCCGTCAACGAAATGTCGCGGCGCCGATTGTTCTCATCACCGGCTATCCCAACCGGCATATGGGGGAGAAGGCCGCGGCCGCCGGCATAGATTCTGTTTTATTCAAGCCTCATTTGGAGGAGAGCCTTGTGACACGCGTTCGGGAGGCCATCTCTCGCCGATATCCAAGCGATTAGAACCCATCTCATAATGGTTATAATGGCAAAAGTCATATCTGATGAGGATTGATGGTCCTCCACGGATCGACCGCGATTCGGCAGTACCGGCAACAACAGGAACGACATCGCAAGCAAGTCAGCACGGCGCGAATCCTGAAGCCATTGCGCCAGCTCGCCGGCGACGTAGCCCGGGGGGCGTGGATGCGCTCGAGGATTGCAGGCCAAAGCTGGGACGGGTCTGGAACCGCATTCCCGAAGACGTGCGGGATCAGATCGTAGCCAGCGAACCGGCATTGTATCCGAACACTCCACAGATTTTTGTCGAAATGGTTGCCGAGAACAACGAGCCGCCAAACAGTTTCGCCTTGCCGACACCACCCGTAGCCATCGCTCCGGCCGCAAATCTCTTCCATCCGACTAAAAATATTCGCATCACCGCGCGAGTGTTTGATCAACATCAAGGGGGCCCGGCAACTCGGGCTCAAATATAAATATAGCTACGGCTCGATGGGAAGCGAGAATGGACATCAGAGAAGCAATCGACGGCCGGCGAGCCGTCCGCGAATTCACAACGAAGCCCGTAGAAGAAGCGGTATTGCACCTTCTCGTCGACGCAGCGATCCAGGCTCCCAGCGCGGTCAATCGGCAGCCATGGCTGCTTACGATCGTTAGAGACAGCAGCCTCCTGGCGCGCGTTTCGAACGAAGCGAAAGCCTACATGCTCAGAACTTCTCCAGCGGCGCTGGCTCCGCACCATTTCCTGGACATCCTGAACGATCCGAAGTTCGACATCTTCTACGGCGCTCCCGTGCTGGTCGTAATCTCCGCAGCCGCAGGTCCTTGGGCGGTCGAGGACTGTTCGCTCGCAGCAGAGAACCTGAAGCTCGCAGCGCACGCGGCAGGGCTTGGCACTTGTTGGATAGGGTTTGCGCTAGGTCGGCTCGGAACCCCCGACGGCAAATCAGCCCTGAAGTTAGCTGACACCGGTATCCCGGTTGCCCCAATTATCGTCGGGCATCCGAAGTCAGTTCCTTCCGCGGTTTCGAGGAAAGCTCCAAGGATTAATTGGATCTCGTAGGAACACCGCATGACAACATCTTCGCCCGGCCCTCTGCATGTCACCAAAGCTCGTCGGACACCATCACCACAACCGGCCAAGGACAGGGCGAACTCCAAATGGCAACGCCGACGTAAAGTCGCCACCGTTTCATTCGGCACGCTCCTGATAGTTGGCGCGTTGTCGATCGCGGCCGGATGGGAAAGTTTTCGGCAGATCCTCGTGATCATCACCCTGGACTGAACGCAGCAGCTCTACCGGCGTGATGGAGATCAATCCTGAATCAAACGACACTACCCAAGATTGAAGTTGCGAAACCAACAAGGAGTTCTGATCATGCAAGCGCGCGATGTGATGGTTTCCCCCGTAATTACCGTTGGGAAAATTGCGACGGTTCGGGATGTCGCAAAGATCTTGCTTGAGAAGCGCATCAGTGCCGTTCCCGTCGTCGACAATGTCGGCAAGGTTATCGGCATCGTGACTGAGAGCGATTTAATGCACCGCGCGGAAGCCGGGACTGAACGCCCCTATTCGTGGTGGGTACATTTCCTCGCTGGCGATGCGACGATGGCGGCCGATTATGTCAAATCGCATGCGACGAGGATTGAAGATGTCATGACCACCGATGTCGTAACGGCGACCCCGGAAACGCTATTGCATGAAATCGCCATGTTGTTCGAGGAGCGACAGATCAAACGTGTTCCGATCGTTAACAATGACGGCGACCTTGTTGGTATCGTCAGCCGGGCCAACCTAATCCAGGCGGTCGCCAGCGCGCGGCCCAAGCTAGAAATGACCCTTCCAGATTCGACTATTCGACAGAAGCTGCTCGACGAACTGAAAAAGAAGTCGTGGGCGCACACTCACAATCTGGGCGTGACGGTAACCAACGGAGTTGTCGACCTCTGGGGTTATGCAGTATCCGCCGATCAACGGGGAGCGATCCGCGTCGCAGCTGAAGCCATTCCGGGCGTCACGGCGGTCAACGATCACCTCGCGGACAGCTCAACTTTTGTCTGGACACCCGGGTGAGCGTGCCTCAGGCTGCCGCCTGATCGCTGGCGACGCCTGCGGAGCATAAGGGAGGCGAAATGCTCTGCCGTCAGGGATTAATGTACGATCAGAAGTTCCACCCCGGCGCCCGCCGCCTGTCCGGGATCTGTTCGCGGATGACGAGGGCCAGGGCAATTTTGGCTTCGATGCCGCACGCAAGGAATATGTCGACCAGGTCGAGGCCGGCATTGTCGATCCTGCAAGGGCGGTTCGCACCGCATTGGTAAATGCAGTCTCGGTCGCGAGCGTGCGCGCGAGGCCATCTCTCGTTGACATCCGAGCCATTAGAACCCCTTCACAGGAACCAAGCGCCCCGGCTCCTCGGACGCCCTCGCTGCCTGCCTCACGTCCGGTAACCTACTTAGGACGCGGCCCCTAAGTCGCAATACCTGTGACGCATCTGACAAACCGTCGTCCCGACCCAAGGAGATGGCGCATGCTAACGCAGCCGCCATCCGCTCAGCACGAATACCTAAAGGCCGCCGTCCACCGGTCGGATTTCAATCCAGATCCAAACGATGATGTCGACCAACATAGCCGACCACGTCAGACTAGGCAGCCACGACGAGACCTCCGGCAAGCGCAACAGCGCTAATTCCCCCGACCAGAAGCCCGACTCTCTTGCTTCCCACCCAACCGGCCATAATGGCCTTGGAGACGGTGTTGATTGCAATCGCAATCATGATGGCACGGGCCGCTGTATTCAAATCTACATCGTCTCCGGCCATGCGAGCGATTGAGATCGTCACGGCGTCGACGTCCGCGATTCCGGAAAGCGCCGCCACAGCCAGGACGCCGACGCCACCGAACGTTCGACGCACCAGTTCTGCGGCCAGCATCACGGCTGCAAGTAATGCAGCCAGCTTGATTGCAGTTCCGAGGGCAAGAGGATTGCTGATCTGAAGTTCAGGCGTCTCCTGCTGGACGTTTCTGAACCACAAGATGGCGGCTCCGATGCTGAGCACCGCAGCGGCGGTCAAGAGTGTGGGTAAAAGCGATGTCAGCAACGCACCGTTGAGCGCGACTGCAATGGCTCCCGCACGCAGCATCATGACGACACCCGCGACCAGAATACCTGCACTCAACAATCCTGATGATGACGGATGCTCGCGAGCCAGCCTCGCCAAAGCGAGCGTGGTGGCTGTGGAGGAAGCCAGCCCTCCCGCGACGGCCGCCATGAAGACCCCAAGTCGATTTCCGAATGCTTTCACCGCCACGTAACCGGCGAATGAAATTGCCCCGATCATGATCGCGAGAAGCCATACCTGATAAGGATTGATCGTTTTCCACGGATCGGTCGGTCGATTCGGCAGCAGCGGCAACAGCAGGAACGACATCGCGAGCAAAGTCAGCACGGCACGAATTTCCTGCCAGCTCAGCGAGTCAATCCACCGATGCAACGGCTCACGCAACGCCAGAAGAACCGTCATGCCGACGGCGCAGGCAATGGCAAGTTGAAGATCTCCGACGACAGCCATCGTCCCGAGCAGGAACGTGAGCATTCCCGCAACAACTGACGTTACACTGGCATGGCCTTCGTTCCTGGCTTCCAGCCAATGAAAGGCCGTGAATGCTGCGATATATCCGAGAAAGACCCACCCAATGACCGAAGCGGTCGTTTGAAGCGCGATGAGACCGGTGACGCCACCCAATAGTCCGGAAAGCGCGAAAGTACGAAAGCCCGCGGCTCGCCGATTGTCCTCCGCATCACGCGTTTGCCAGCCGCGCTCCAGGCCGACAAGGAGCCCAATGGCCAGGGACACCGTAAGGCGACTCAGATCTTCACTATCCATGCCGGTCAACTTCCTCCCAGGACATCACCCCGGCAACGGCTCGACGGCTTCGACTCCGTCGGCCTCCGGTCCTTCCTATCGTATGGCATCATCGGCCTCCGGACGATGTCAGCACCCAACTCAATCTCAACACCCCATGACTTTTGATATCGACACTGCAGGCGACGAGCATGATTTAAATCAATGAGAGTTCCGGGATGCACGTTAAGGCTGATCCATTATGTCAGTCCGCAGGTCCTAAACATGAATGGTACCGATCTTCCTCGGCTTCAGCCGAAGATCCGTCGTGTCAATCTCGATACCGGCCGCGAAAATGTCGTCGTCATATCGCGGCACTCTGCAGCCCTACGACCGGAAATATTTCGGGGCTTCAGTCGCGTGGAGCTCCGTCGGAATGCCAAGATCATGTTGGCCACGCTCATTATTACCGACGACGACTCGTTGGTGGGCCCTGACGACCTAGGACTTTCCGAGCCGGCATTCCGGCGCTTCGCAGAGCCCGTGGGCAGCGCGGTAACAATAGCGCCGGCAGCATCTCCGGCCAGCCTCGATGCGGTGCGCGCCAAAATCATGGGGCAAACCTTCAGCGCAGTCGACATCAGCGCAATTATCGACGATCTCACCCATTATCGGTACTCCGACATGGAGATAGCTGCATTCCTGATCAGTTCTGCCAGCTTCATGACAAATGGCGAACTGATTGCTTTGGTCGATTCGATGGCCCGGGCCGGTACGCAACTCAAATGGAGAAATCCGATTATTGTCGACAAACATTGCATCGGTGGCATTCCCGGAAATCGCACATCCATGATTGTGGTGCCGATCGTGGCAGCTCACGGCCTCACGATTCCAAAGACGTCGTCCCGAGCTATTACGTCCCCCGCCGGTACGGCAGATACGATGGAAATGCTGGCGCGTGTCGATGTCGGCGTTGAAGAAATGAAAGACATCGTAGCTGCATGCCGCGGCTGTCTGGTGTGGGGCGGACATGTCAATCTGTCCCCGGCGGACGACATCCTGATTTCTGTTGAGCGGCCACTTGGCCTCGATACTCGCGAGCAAATGGTAGCTTCTATTCTGTCAAAAAAGCTCGCCGCCGGCTCAACCCATCTCCTGATTGACTTGCCTGTCGGTCCGACCGCCAAGCTCGTCAACGAGATGGAAGCGATGAGGCTCCGCAAACTGTTCGAATTCGTCGGCGATCATTATGGAATATCCGTCGAGGTTGTCGTTACCGATGGTCGCCAGCCGATCGGCAATGGCATTGGTCCCGTTCTTGAGGCGCAGGATGTTATGGCGGTTCTAGCCAATGATCCGGAAGCACCAGCAGACCTGCGCGAAAAATCTTTGCGGCTTGCCGCACACTTACTCGAATATGACCCCAAGCTGCGTGGCGGCAGCGGTTATGCACGCGCCCGCGAACTGCTCGATAGTGGCGCCGCGCTCAAACAAATGCAAAAGATCATCGACGCGCAAGGGCCTCCGACCTGTTGCACAGATTTGGGGAATTTGACGTTCGATGTCACAGCCTCACGCGATGGCTTCGTTTCAGGCATCAACTGCCTGCAGTTGAACCGGCTTGCACGAATCGCGGGAGCGCCCATCGATAAAGGCGCCGGCATCAGACTATTCAAGAAAATTGGCGACCGTGTCCAGCAAGGAGAGCCGCTTTACCGCATCCATGCGTTCGAGCGGTCGGGGCGCGATCTTGCCGCCGCCGGCACAACGGCCTACACGATCGACAGCGAGGAATCCAACCTGGAAGCGACGCCGTGAGCGATATTGCCATCCAGTATCTCCCAACCTCCGCGTCCGATGCAAAGCGCCTTGCATTGCAGCTTGGCGTTTCTGCTCATGAAATTACCCTGCATCATTTTCCCGACGGCGAGATGCGCGTAACGGCTGGTCCAGCGACATCGACGGTGATTGTCTACGCCTCGCTCCACCGGCCCAACGACAAACTGATCGCTCTCTTGTTTGCCGCTGAGTCGCTACGCCGCCAAGGTTCAAAACGCCTCGTGCTGTTGGCTCCATATTTTTGTTACATGCGTCAGGACTCCGCTTTCCACGCAGGTGAGGCTATCAGCCAAAGAGTGATCGGCAAGCTGATCGTGGACACCGTCGATCGTGTCATCACGGTGGACGCCCACCTGCATCGGACCTCTGATATCCGAGCTGCCTTTCCAGGCATCGAGGCCGATAATCTTTCGGCGATACCCGCGATCATGAGCGCGCTTCGATCGGAAAATATCCACCCGGCGACGGTCGTGATCGGCCCTGATTTCGAAGCCCGGCAATGGGTGAGCCGCCTCGCAGAATGTCTAGGCTTGACTTACACAGTTGCGCAAAAGGTTCGTTACAGCGACCAGTCTGTCGAGCTCAGATTCGCCAACCCCTCAATGTTTGCCGGCCGCCCTGCCCTGATAATCGACGATATCGTATCATCAGGCGGCACCCTGATCGCCTGCGCGAAGGCTCTTTCGGCCGCCGGCGCAACGGCCATAGATGCCGTCGTCACGCATGCACTGTTCCCACCGGAACTGATGGTTGCATTCACGAAAGCCGGTATTCATTCCATCCGATCCACCCACAGCGTGCCGCACGCCACCAACACGTTTGATCTCGATGATCTCTTCGCTTCGGCCCTCCACTGCGAGTTCGGCGATACCACCCCGCTCGAGGTCATTTCATGAGCGTCACCATTCAATTCTGCGGTGCGGCACGCACAGTTACGGGTTCTTGTTATCACTTCAAGACTCCGACCGGCAGCTTTTTGGTCGACTGCGGGCTTTTTCAGGGACAGAAGACGCTCAAGGAGCTGAACTATACCGCCTTTCCATTTCGCCCGGCTGATATCGATGTTGTCCTTCTGACTCACGCCCACATCGATCACAGTGGACTGCTGCCCAAACTGGTGCGTGAAGGTTTTCGCGGCCGGATACTGGCGACGCGCGGAACGATCGATCTTTGTTCGTATATGTTGCCGGATTCCGGAAACATTCAGGAGTCCGAAGTCTTCGCTCTGAACCAGCGTAACGTAAAACGCGGGAAATCCGAGGTCAGTCCGATCTACACGCAGGCCGACACCATTGCGTCACTGCAGGCGTTCCAGGCCGTTGAGTACGAGGCATGGACCGATGTCATACCAGCCGTACGCGCTCGTTATTGGAATGCCGGCCATCTTCTCGGATCTGCCTCGATCGAACTGGAGTTTGCTGAAGAAAGTACATCTTCTCACCCGCTGCGACTGCTCGCGTCCGGCGACGTCGGCCCCGATATGAAGTTGCTGCAACCCAATCCTGTGGCCCCAGCGGGATTCGACTATGTCATTTCGGAATCGACCTATGGCGATCGTATTCGCCCGGAAACGACACGACAAAGTCGCCAGCGATGCCTGACCGCCGAGGTCCGCGAAGCCGCCGCAGCAAAAGGCGCCTTGCTGATCCCCGCTTTCGCCGTCGAACGCACGCAGGAGCTCATCATCGACTTGGTTGATCTAATGGAACGCGGCGAAATACCTACCTCACCGATCTTCCTCGATTCTCCTCTCGCGATTCGCGCAACAGAAGTCTTCCGAAAGCATGCTGCAAGCCTTGATCCGAGCATTGATGTGGTTCGCTTGCTCAATTCACCTCATCTCAGGTTCACCGAGACGGTGGAAGAAAGCAAGTCGATCGCAAAGCTCTCCGGCTTTCACATCATTATAGCAGCGAGCGGGATGTGTGACGCCGGCCGTATCCGCCACCATCTCAAGCATTGGCTCTGGAATAGTAGAGCCACGGTGCTTCTGGTCGGCTTCCAGGCCTGCGGCACGCTGGGGCGATTCCTCGAGGAGGGAGCCAAAGCCGTCCGCATCCAGGGTGAGGAGATCAAGGTGTCGGCGCGGATTCGTCGGATCGACGATTATTCAGGACATGCGGACGGATCCGAACTGGCCCGATGGATCGCAGCGCGCCGCCCCATCCGGAGGGGTATATTCCTGGTCCATGGTGAAGAGCCGGCCATTACAGGACTGTCAGAACAGATTGCAGATCGGATTGTACCATCCGCAAAAATTTTTCTTCCTCTTCTCGATGACATTTATGATTTATCGACAAATGTGCCGACGAACCTCAACGCGGCGAACCGCCGTCGGCTAACACCCGAGGCTGTTGTCGCACTCGATTGGCACAACGATATGTCCAAACTCATACTCGACATCAACGAGAGGGTTGCAGCGGCCGCAGACGATCGTGCACGAAACGTCGTCATCAGAAGATTGAGACGAGCACTGGACCCCGAACACTGAGCGACGATTATTTAACAATCATACCTGAGAGGTGAATCGCTCGAATTACGCCAGGATGGTCCCGATCCAGAATCCAGCAACAGCGAACCAGTAGGAGCGTGCAATTCGGAAACGAGCAAGATCTGGTCCGGTTTCCTACTCAAAGCGGCAACTCATCTCTAAGTTTTAGATGATCCGCGATCCGCTCGACCCCGGCAACATTCTCAATGAGCGCCTTCAGGGCCTTGCGTTGATTATGGTCGACAATCACACCCCACATCTGGATTTCCCCGCTCGTCACAACGACGTCAACGATAGCTCCTGCCGCCCAGCTTTCTTTCCGAATCGCAGCGAGGATGTTGTCGCGAACATCCTGCCCGGCGTGGTCGCTCTGATCGAACTTGCGTTCCACCGCTGCAAGGAGTTCGGTCTTCGAGATCATTCCAAGGACAGCACCTTCAAAGACGACTGGAATCTGCGCAACGTGACGGCTCTCCATCAAGGCAATCGCTTCGGTTAAATCCGCATCCGGTGCCACGCATACCGGGTCTTGCGTCATAATCTCATCGACGCTGCGGCCATACGCACGCGCAAAGGCCGTGGCGCTTTCTCCTGCTCCAAAAAATGCGTCGAACCATGGCCGATCTGTTGGCACTGTTCCAAGTTCAACGCGACGCAGAAAGTCACCTTCCGACACGATCCGGACGAGAATGCCGGAACTGTCGACAACCGGTAACCCTCTCCGATTGGTTTCCATCAGAAGCCGAACCGCATCAATCACGCGACAATCCGGCGCGACACTCACCGCCGGCGATCGCATCACTTCGGAAGCCTTCATGGGCAGCCCAACTATCATTGTTTTCGTCACTTATCCGGCACGACGGCGCTGAGGTCTTGATCCACATCAACGCGCATGGATGAAGAACAGCGGGCGTTAGAACCCGCGAAGTTTGCGATAGCTCAACGTTGGATAGAAGGCTTCTGCTTTAGGTGCCTAATAATGACATACACACCGCGATCGCTCATGAATTTCGATCGCGTAACCGTTACCAAGCGATGGTTCAATTGAACCACAATTGTATTGCCTCATGGCCCTACTGTTGGAGTTTCGAGATGGAAATGGCAGCACCACATAATCAGGCTAGTTCCAATGATCTTGATCTGCTCGACAGGTACTGGCGCGCCGCCAATTATTTGTCGGTCGGACAAATCTACCTTCTCGACAATCCGCTATTGCACGAAGCTTTGCGTCCCGAGCACATCAAACCACGGTTGCTGGGACACTGGGGTACGACACCGGGACTCAACTTCATCTACGCGCACCTCAATCGGGCGATCCGCGCGTTCGATCTGAACGTGATTTACATCTGCGGGCCTGGCCATGGCGGGCCCGGCATGGTGGCGAACACTTACCTCGAAGGCACTTATAGCGAGATCTATCCCAACATCAGCCGCGACACTGACGGTCTGCGCAAGCTGTTTCGTCAGTTTTCCTTCCCTGGTGGCATTCCAAGCCACGCCGCGCCGGAGACGCCCGGCTCGATCCACGAAGGCGGCGAACTCGGCTATGCGCTGACGCATGCCTATGGCGCGACATTCGACAACCCGGATCTCATCGTCGCCTGCGTGATTGGCGATGGTGAGGCCGAGACCGGACCACTCGCCGCTTCGTGGCATTCCAACAAGTTTCTGAACCCGATACATGATGGCGCGGTGCTGCCGATCCTGCATCTCAATGGCTACAAGATCGCGAACCCGACCGTGCTCGGCCGGATGGGCGATGAAGAGATTCGGCAACTCTTTACAGGCTATGGCCACGCACCGCTGTTCGTGGAGGGTGACGAGCCCACGCTGTTGCATCGGCAGATGGCCGATGCAACGAAACAGGCGATCGAGAGCATTCGTGCGATCCAGAGAACCGCGCGCGATGGGCGCAAGACAACCGATCTTCCGAAATGGCCGATGATCGTGCTCCGCAGTCCAAAGGGCTGGACGGGGCCGAAGGAAGTCGATGGCCTGAAGGTTGAGGGCTTCTGGCGGGCGCACCAGGTCCCGATCGCCAATCCGCGGGGAAATCCTGAGCATCTGAACCTGCTCGAGCAATGGATGCGCAGCTATCAGCCGGAGCTGCTGTTCGACGAGAATGGCTGCTTGCAACCGGAATTGCAGGCACTCGCCCCGCGCGGGGGCCGACGCATGGGCGCCAATCCCCACGCCAATGGCGGGCTCTTGAAACGCGAACTCAAGCTGCCGGATTTTCATGACTACGCCGTCAAGGTGCCCCACCCCGGCGGTACGGTTGCCGAAGCAACACGGGTGATGGGACAGTTCCTTCGCGACGTCTTGCGCCTGAATGCGGAGACACGAAACTTTCGGATCATGGGCCCGGATGAGACCGCCTCAAACCGTCTCGACGCGGTGTTCGAGGCAACTGAACGCGTCTGGATGGAGAGCACCGAGCCTTACGATGTTCATCTGGCTCAGGATGGTCGCGTCATGGAGGTCTTGAGCGAACATCTCTGCCAGGGCTGGCTTGAGGGATATCTGCTGAGCGGACGGCATGGCTTCTTCTCATGCTACGAAGCCTTCATCCACATCGTGGATTCGATGTTCAATCAGCATGCCAAGTGGCTGAAGGTTTCACGTGGGCTGCCGTGGCGTCGATCGATTGCATCATTGAATTATCTTCTGACTTCGCATGTCTGGCGGCAGGATCATAATGGCTTCAGTCACCAAGACCCTGGCTTTGTCGACCTTGTGGTCAACAAGAAGGCCGATATCGTGCGCGTCTATTTCCCGCCGGATGCCAATTCACTGCTCTGGATCACCGACCACTGCCTGCGCACCTACGATCGCATCAACGTGATCGTCGCCGGCAAGCAACCGGCACAGCAGTGGCTGACCATGCAACAAACCGCCACGCATTGCGACGCTGGCATCGGGATCTGGAGATGGGCCGGCACAGAGGTCGACGGCACCGAACCCGATGTGGTGATGGCCTGCGCCGGTGACGTGCCGACACTGGAAACGTTGGCTGCTGTCAATCTGCTTCGCGAAGGGTTGCCCGACCTGAAAATCCGTGTCGTCAATGTCGTCGACCTGATGACCTTGCAACCGAGGGAGGCGCATCCGCACGGTCTCAGCAACCGCGATTTCGACGGAATGTTCACCCACGACAAGCCTGTAATCTTCGCCTACCATGGTTATCCGAACCTGATCCATCGCCTGACGTACAATCGTACCAACCACGCCGGAATGCACGTTCGCGGGTTCAAGGAAGAAGGCACCACGACGACACCATTCGACATGGTCGTTCGGAACGAACTCGATCGTTTTCATCTGGCGATCGAAGTCATCGAGCGCGTGCCTGGCCTCAGCACCGCTGCTGCCCACCTCAAGCAACAATTTCGCGACGCATTGATCGAACATGCGCTTTATATTTGCCAGCACGGCGAAGATATGCCGCGCATCCGCGACTGGACCTGGCCCTATGGCCATTACGTCGCCACTGACACTGCTTGACGATTGTGGACACGCGAGAGCCGCGCTCCAGTAGGGGTTTTCTCCATGTCCGGCGCCATTCTGGTCCTGAATTCGGGCTCCTCCAGTATCAAATTCGGGTTATACGCGCTCACCGGGAAGAGCGATCCGAACCTGCTCTGCAAGGGCTTGCTGGATGAACACGATGCTACCCCCCGTCTTACCATCAAGGATGTCTCGGGCAATGTCGTCTTCGATCAGCCCCGGCACCGAGATGACAACGGCAATAGAGTTCTGCTCACCGGCCTCCTTGAATGGATCGACGCTTATCTCACTGGCGACCGGCTTTTGGCCATCGGTCACCGGGTTGTTCACGGTGGTCGCGATTTCGTGACCCCGGTGGAGGTCACCGATGCGATTCTTGACGCCCTGTTCGCACTGACGCCACTCGCCCCGATGCACCAGCCGTCAGGCCTGTCGCCGATACGGACCCTGAGATCGCTCCGGCCCGGTTTGCGCCAGATCGCCTGCTTCGATACCGCCTATCATCGTCGCCTTGCGCCACCCGTCAACCGCTACGCCCTTCCGAGACGCTATGAAGCGATCGGCATTCATCGCTATGGCTTTCATGGTCTCTCCTACGAGTTCATCGCCGGATGCCTGCCTGAAATATCGCCCGCACTCGCCAGCAAACGCACCGTTGTCGCACATCTGGGCAGCGGCTCCAGCCTATGCGCCATGCGTCAGGGCACGAGCGTCGACACCACGATGGGTCTGACCCCGCTGGACGGACTGATGATGGCAACACGTTGTGGCGCCATCGATCCCGGCGTACTGTTGTATCTTCAGCAAGGACTTGGCATGTCCGTCGGAGACATCGAGCATCTATTATACAACAAGTCGGGCCTGCTGGGCGTCTCCGAGCTGTCCGGCGACATGCGCGTATTGCTGGCAAGCGCTGACCCGCGCGCTGCGGAAGCGATCGATCTCTTCTGCCTTTACGCAGCGCGAGAGGTCACCGTAATGGCAAACGCGCTGGGTGGCCTGGAGTGCCTGGTTTTCACGGGCGGCATCGGCGAACACAGCATTAAGGTAAGACAGAAAATATGCGATCGGCTGCAATGGCTGGGAGTTCAGCTCGACATGGTTGCGAATGATCGAGGTAATCAACGTATCAGTAAAGAAAACAGCCCGGTGGAAATACGGATCATTCCTACAAACGAAGAGATTATGATTGCCCGCCATTGCTTGGAAATGTTGTAAGCGCAGCGTTGAAGTCCGCCTTCTAACGAAGGCTGCTTAGCCAAACGGTATGTAAGCTTACGTATTATCGCCGGACCATTTCACCTCAAGGATAAAGCCCGCGCCCCCAATAGTAAGCGGTAGCCTGACGTATAAATCGCTCCAATGTGCCCGCCACTGACCGATCAGTCAGGAATGGGATTTGGACACCAGAGACAGATCGCAAAAAGCGTCGAAATAGCCTTGCAAACGTCGGCAGAAACGCGATTCAATAAAAACAACCCCTGCGAATGGCGGGGTATTCGTATTCATCGGATCGAATAACGAAAAATGCCCGACCGCCGATTAGGGCAGCCGGGCCAGTCCTGGGGAAACAGGCCCCGAGCGGGCCTGGCATCGCCGGGGCATGGTTTCCGGCGATTTGTGACGGCCCTATGCATGGGGCCGAATTTCAAACAGATTGACGGTATCCATTCTGATATTTTGAACATAACGTTCAGATCTGCTGTTTGACCTGTATCAATAGACATCTCTCGCCAGCATCACGACAGGGAGTTGGCGACCGTTCGGGGCACGGGTGGGACTCGTTTCGTCGTTCGAGGTCGCTTCAAAGGCGTATGGTTTATCTGCCCAAAAACCGCCGCGAGTAATGGCGTTTTTGAGCCAGATCAAAGAACCCCTGTAATGAATAAGTATCCTCGGCTTGTCGAAATCAAAAAGGGAATCGACATGTCAACCGATACAATCACTGTCGTCGTGTTTGTTATCGCCGTTATAGGTCTATTTGCACTAGCCAGAGCTTGGGCCGATTATCAGTCCACAACTTACCTGCGCGGAAAACAGCCAAGAAGAGAGTCTCGCTGAACTTCATCATCGCGACTGCCGCTCGACCATCTTGACAGTCGCATAAAGCCAGCGTGAAGAAACATGGCGACGGACGGCGCTTCGCTGTCCTCGCCGACCGCAAAGACTTCCATCGTATCGTCAAGCACGATAACGGTCACGCAACCCACCTCCGCCGTAGCCTCCCGCTTCGATCTCATCCGCGAGTTTTCAAAGCAGGCAGCCGGATCACGAAAGCTGCTATCGCATACCCGTTAATGCAGTCACCGGAAGCGGCAACTGTGAGACGAAATTAGTAATTCAATGAGCCATCCCGATCCGGCGGATACAATCTCCTCGTGGACGGTCCACAATCTAGATCGGCTCCGCGACCCGAACAGAGCCCCTGTCGGTCTGACAGAGACGTGCCAGAGGATAACGATTCGGAAAACGTGAACCAACTCCGCCGAATGCGGTGACGCGCCCTCAGGCCGCCGCAGCGGCGCTTTCCTCGTTTGTTGACCTTGAGTTGGCGTTAGCCTTTCAAATTATTTCCGGTTTGCCGACCCGCGATTCATCCCGGATGAATATCGATCCTATTACTGGTCCTTCTTATCAGGGTGGCGTACCGTGATGCCAACACTGGTAGATGGGTTGCACACAGCGACCGGGTCGCTGGCGGGGAAAGTCTGCATCAGGCCTTCATCGAGCAATGCTTCCAGCTTCTGAGATGTCACCTCGTTGACTGGTTGCGCGTGCTTTCCGTGGGACCGCCCAGAACTCCCGGAAGGGAAAAGGATCGTGAGCAGCAGCGATGTGTCCTCGATTCCCCGGATCGAGTGCGGGACACCCCCTTCGAGATACACCCATTGGTAGCCCGAAAGCTCCAGCGTCGTTTCAGGCAAGCCGAGCAGAGCCCGGCCTTCCAGGCAATGCAGCGTGATGGGGCCGTCAACCTGGTGCGTCTTGATCTCCACCCCAGCGTGAACGACGAGGCGTACGACCTCGAACGCTTCCGATTTGACGATGGCGGTTGTCCGCGCATCCTTCAGATTCGAACCCAATGGTGCGAGGTCAAAAACTTCTGCGGGGCTGGCGTGGTGTATGGCCATCGCTTTTATCTCCCTCTACATCCGCCTTCGGCAGGTCTGTGCTGATCGTTATCTTCTGTTCTTCATTATGAGCAGTTGAGCGGAAAACCCAACCCGGTAACCTGTCTTGCAGACACATATCTCACCTCGGTCGGCGCCAAGAGCGGACGAGCCATAGGTCGTCGCGAACAGGCCATAGGCCACGCTGCGGACAATACCAGCAGCTCCATATAGGCGGCCGCTATGAACGGCGCGGCAACAGGGATCCGCTCCAAATGAGCCTCCTGTATTTCCAAGCGGAAGGAGCTGCGGCGCGATACAGGAGCCTGAAGCCGGGCAAGATGAATGGCCACAAGAGGCAACCCCTTTTCGGCGCGAATGCCGACTGGCTCGCTAACCTACCGGCAGAGATGCACGCACGGCGCGTTCTGCGAGAACTGCGGTTTGATCTGCGACAATCACCGAGCGGCCGTGGAAATGCGTGCGCGCTTGCACACGTGGTGGCGCCGGCGCGCCCTGCCAGCAATGCAACCCGGTTGATGAGGCCGAGGCGCCATACTTGCCGCAAGGCTTCAGGACCGAGTTCGACAAAAAGGCTGGCGATATTGACAGGCGAAGGTGACCAGCGGCATCTAAAGAACGATCTACTTCTTTCGCCTATTCTTTCTTCAGCCTTTCCGTAATCGCCTCCTCAGCGAGCTCGTAGGCAGGCCGTTCCTCATTCAATGCAGCACGCTTGAGCTCTCTGATGACGTCAGGTTTCCACTCACTGTTTTGTCACTCGCTCTTCGGCTTTCGGCCGCTCGCCGAGAGGCCGCCCCCGCCCCTTCACCAAACCGAAGATCGCCGGGATCACGACGAGTGTCAGCAGCGTCGACTAGGTCATCCCGCCAATCATCGGCACAGCGATGCGCTGCATAATGTCCGACCCTGTACCGGTGCTCCACTGATGGGCAGCAGGCCCGCCATGATGGCAACCACCGTCATCATCTTGGAACGGACGCGCTCGATCGCGCTCTCCATGATGGCGTCGTGAAGATCACGCCGGATAAGAGCATGCCCCTCGGTGCAGCGCCTTGCCTCATACCGCTTGAGCCTGCCCGATGGGATGATCCGCTGCTACATGAGCGGGTCGAAGATCGCGGGCTTTGGACACCAACTGATCAAGGCTTTGATCCTACCTCCGCCGGAAGGCTCGAACTCGCCTGAGGCGCAGCCGGGTCCGCGGATCATGCACGGGCCCGATGCCCCGTCGTTCCAAGCACTGCGCCGCAGATGATGGAGCTACTTGTCATCGATGAATCGTCGCTACCGGTCTCCTGGGATGCGGACTTCCTCTATGGGCCGCGCGACGCGGCTGACACCGACACCTAAGTTCTGTGCGAAATCAACGCGAGCTCGTGCTTCCCGACCCCCGATGAGGCACCCACGGCTATCGCACGGACGGTTGCCAAGCAGCTTGTGGTTAACAGTCGGCAGGACGGCGCACCGTTGCCCAGACTACATCTCTGACTATCAACTCCGCGATCCAATCCGGACCGGGAAGGATTGGGATGCCAGCGTAATGATTGCGAAGGTTTCGTAGCCGACGGGACGCGGCTCCGCTTCAGAAGCCGCATTCACGGTATTGCTTTTTGGCAAGCCGGAACCGTGAGCCTATCTGGATAAAATCTACATCGAGGCATTGGTCTTTTCGTCGGAAATCGCGGAGACCATCGCATCGAAGATATTCGAGGTTTATTCGCCAACGCCTCTCGGTTGGAGAATAGGTCGCGAAATCATGCTGCGCCCTGGCCGGTCCCTTGCAGATTGCCGCTATATAGTGACGGATGTCGGGCGGCAGTGCATCTATGTGGTGAGGATTCCAGGGATCATCCTTAGGTTGTTGGGATGCCGCCGGCAGCTCGCTCGCAAGTAGAAGAGAATATGCCAATAAGAGGATGCGGACGATCATTCGGTCCTCCACCAGAGAATTTTTCATAAAGATGTGCACATGCTGCTTCGAATGCGCGCCTTGTTGCCTGCCATCTTGAAGGCCGGCAGGGCCAAACGCAACCGTCATTAGCCCTGTGCCGGTTAACGCAATGACCTGCGCCGCAAAGAGATGGTAACAGGTTCTCAAGCACTGAAAGCGCGGAAAGCTCCGATCTATTCGGCTGCGCGACTCGTCGCAATTCCGTTCGCGTTATCCAATTCCAAGCGTCGCGGCGCGAAACGGGCATAAAGCGCCGGCAGCACCACAAGCGTCAGCATCGTTGCGGTCAGCAGTCCGCCGATGACGACGGTTGCAAGGGGCTTCTGCACCTCTGCGCCTGTCCCCGTTGCCAGTGCCATCGGCACAAAGCCGAGCGACGCCACCAGCGCCGTCATGGCGACGGGACGGAAACGCGTCAGCGCTCCGTCGCAGATTGCCTGGACAAGCGGCACGCCGCTGTCGATCAGCGACCGGATCTGGGTCAACATCACCAGACCGTTGAGCACGGCCACGCCCGATAGGGCGATGAAGCCTACCGCGGCAGATATTGAGAACGGCATGCCGCGCAGCCACAGCGCGGCAATCCCACCGGTCAGCGCGAGCGGCACGGCACTGAACACAAGGAGTGCGTCGCGCGCCGACCCCAAAGCGCCGAAGAGAAGCAGGAAGATCATCGCGAAGCATGCGGGGACGACAATCGCGAGCCGCTGGCGCGCGACTGAGAAGTTTTCGAATTGCCCGCCCCAGGCCAAGTAGCTACCCGGCGGCAGCTTCAGCTTTTCCGCAACCTTCGCCTGGGCCTCAGCGACCAGCGATCCGATGTCTCGCCCGCGGACCTCGGCGGTCGTGACAACGCGCCGCTTGCCGTTCTCGCGGCTGATCTGGTTGGCCCCTTCCGTTTGCTCGAACGTTGCGACTGCGCGCAGCGGCACGGTCGAAGCCGGCGCGTTCGGATTGGAATGCGGCAACGGCACCGGGAGGTTTTCCAGCGCGGAGATGTCGTTGCGCAGCGCGTCGTTCAGCCGGACCACGATCTGGAAGCGCCGGTCTCCCTCGAACACCAGTCCCGCCGCGCGTCCGCCGACGGCAGTCTCGATCAGGTCCTGGACGTCCGCAAGATTAAGGCCTCGCCGCGCGATCTCGGCCTTGTCGATCCGGATCTCCAAAAACGGCAGCCCGCTGGTTTCCTCGACCTTCACGCTTTCGGCGCCGTCGATCTTTCTCAGGACGTCCGCGATGCGCGCCGCCGTCCGTTGCATTTCCGAGAAGTCGTCGCCGAACACCTTGACGCCGAGATCCTCACGAACGCCGGCGATGAGTTCGTTGAAGCGCATCTCGATCGGTTGCGAGAAGCCGACCTTGTTGCCGGGGAGCTTGGTCGCTTCCGACTCGATCGCTTGGATGAGATCATCCTTCGTCATCGAGGGATCGGGCCAGTCCCGTTGCGGCTTGACGATGATGTAGGTGTCCGACGCGCTGGGCGGCATCGGATCGGCCGCCAGGTCCGGCGTGCCGGTTCGCGAGAACACGAACGCGACCTGAGGGAATTTGCTGATCACCTTCTCGATCTCCAGCTGCATGGCCTGAGCCTGCGCCAGTGCGGTGCTCGGTACGCGCTTCACTTCCATGACGATGTTTTTCTCGTCCAACGTCGGCGTGAGCTCCTGCCCCAGGCGGGAGAACAGGACGAGCGAGGCGGCGAAGAGCGCAGCCGCCGCTGTGATGACCAAGCCGGGTTTCGTGATGCTTCGGGACAGGATCGGCGCGTAGGCATCCTTCAGCCGGCGGACCAGGAAGTTCTCGCTCTCCCTCACGGGCCTCGTCAGGACGATCGCTGTCGCGGCTGGGACGAAGGTCAGGGAGACCACGAAGGCCGTGGCCAGCGCGATCATCACCGTCAGCGCCATCGGCTCGAACGTCTTGCCTTCCACGCCGGAGAAGGTGAGCAGCGGGACGTAGACGAGGATGATGATGAGCTGGCCATAGACGGTCGGCCGGATCATCTCGACCGCGGACGCGGTGATCGTCTTGAGGCGTTCGTCGCGCGAAAGCGCCCGTCTGAGAGCAACCTGCCGCTCGGCGAGGTGTCTAAGGCTGTTCTCGCAAATGATCACCGCGCCGTCGACGATCAGGCCGAAGTCAAGCGCGCCGAGGCTCATCAGGTTCGCGCTGATGTGCCCCCGCAGCATGCCCGTCGCGGTCAGCAACATCGTGATCGGAATGACGCAGGCCGTGATCAAGGCCGCCCGGAAGTTGCCGAGCAGCAGGAACAGCACGGCGATTACCAGCAGCGCGCCTTCGGCCAGGTTGGTCGCGACGGTGTGGATCGTGGCGTCGACGAGTTGCGTGCGGTTGAGCACCGTTCGGGCGTGGATGCCCGGCGGTAGCATCTTGGTGATCTCTTTGATCTTGGCGTCCGCCGCGGCAGCGACGGTGCGGCTGTTTCCGCCGATCAGCATCAGGGCTATTCCGAGCACGACCTCGCGTCCATTTACGCTGGCGCTTCCGGATCTCAACTCCCTCCCGATGGTGACATCGGCGACGTCCCTGATCCGTACGGGCACCCCATTCCGGGTCGAGACCACGATCTGTCCGATGTCCTCCACGTTCTCGACGCGCCCGGCGGCGCGGACCACGTAGCCCTCGCCGTTCTGCTCGATGTAGTTGGCGCCTCGGCTGGCGTTGTTGGCTTCGATCGCCTCGATGACTTGCTTCAAGGAGAGGCCGTAGCCGACGAGCTTCGCGGGATCCGGCTGCACTTGATACTGCTTGACGAAACCGCCGATCGCGTCGGCGCCGGCCACGCCGGGCACCGTCTTCATCTGCGGCCGGACGATCCAATCCTGTACCGTCCTGAGGTAGACCGTCCGGCGGAAGTCGTCGGTCAATCTCTCGCCCTCCGGCGTCAGATAGCTGCCGTCGCTCTGCCAGCCGGGCTGGCCGTCGCGGACGGGCGCAATAGCGCCGGGCTTTTCGTATTCGACGGCCCACCAGTAGATTTCGCCGAGACCGGTCGAGACCGGCCCCATCTTCACCTCCACGCCCGGAGGTAGCGAGGATTTGGCGTCGTTGATGCGCTCGGCGACGAGTTGCCGCGCGAAGTAGATGTTCGTGCCGTCGACGAACACGACGGTCACCTGCGCGAAGCCGTTCCGCGAGAAGGAGCGTGTCGACTCCAGGCCGGGTATGCCGGCCAGCGCGGTTTCCAGCGTGACCGTGACCTGCTTCTCGATCTCGACCGGTGTCAACGCCGCCGCCGTTGCGTTGACCTGTACCTGGACATTGGTCACGTCGGGGACGGCGTCGATCGGCAACCTGGTCAGCGACCAGAGTCCGGTGGCCGCAGCAACCAAAGCGATCAGCAGAACCAGCCATCGGCGCCTGACCGAGAAATCGACGATGCGCGCGATCATCTCAGTCCTCGACGCCCGGCTTGGAGAGTTCGGCTTTCAGTGGAAAGGTGTTCGAAGACGCGATCGTTTCGCCAGCTGCAAGTCCGGACGTCACTTCAACCATCCCATCGTCGCGAAGACCGAGCACCACGTCCCGTTTCTCGAATCCCTCGGCAGTTCGCACGAAGACGACCTTGCGCCCATTCACGCTCTGCACGGCGACCGCCGGCACCGCCACAGAGACCGGGCGCGAGTCCACGGCGATGGCTGCCGTCACGAACGATCCGGGACGCCAGAGTCGATCCGGGTTATCCAGGGTGGCCACGACGCGCGCCGCCCGCGTGTCCTTGTCGAGCAAGGGGCTGACGAAGATGATCTTGCCCGTTCCTACGGGGCCGCCCCGGACGGACACCGCGACGCTTTGCCCTTCGCGGACCACCGGCAGGTCAGACGAATTGACCGCCATCTCGACCCAGACCCTACGGAGGTCAACGATGACGAAGAGCTCCGTCTCGAGGTTGTCCCTCCCGACAGCGGTCCCGAGGTCAACCTTGCGTTCCGCTACCCGTCCGGAGATCGGCGCACGGACGTTCTGAAGCCTGAGCGTTCCCTCTGGCGCTTGTGGGATCGCGGCAATCTCGCTTTCGTCGACCCCGAGCGCGAGCAACTTTTGCCGAGCAATGTCGAGACGCATAGCCGTCTGCGATGCGGCGTTCCGCGACCTGATGTACTGTTGCTCGGGTATCGCCTTGCTGCCCCAAGCCGCCTTGTCGCGGGCCGCCAGATCTTGCTGCAGATCGTTCGACAGTCGCGCGGCCATGTACTCGCTCTTCGCGTCGGCGACCTCCCGGCTCTCCAGCGCTCCGAGGATCTCGCCCTTCTCGACCTCGTCGCCGATGTTCCTGCGGAGCTCGGCGACGGTTCCTGACAGCTTTACCGACACGTGGGCAACCTGATCGGCATCGGGCGCAATGACGGCCGGGACCAACAGTCTCGTCGCCATCGTCGCCGGGCCGACTTTGACCTGCTCGATCCTGGCCAAAGCGATCCGCTCTTCGCCCATCCGAATGACGGGGTTCCGTTTCTCCCCCTGCGGCCTGTCCGCCGCGACCAGACCCGTCGTCTTGCGCAGCGCCGGCGCTCCCGGTCCCCAAGCCGCGAACGCGCCCGCCGCGACGACGGCGGCGAGACCCAGTATCCAAATCGACTTTCGAGAAGACATCGGCCGGTTTCCGGTCAGAGGTAGCGCGCGATCGCCTTGAACTCGGCGAGTATTTTCTTTGTCGGCTTCGAGGAGCCGCTGTTGGCTGCAACGTCGAGGCAATTGTCGACGTGATCATGGATGAGCGTCCGCTTCGCTTCTGTGATCGCCTTCTCGACCGCGTATAGCTGCTGGGCCAGTTCGAGGCAGGAGCGGTCGTCGTCGAACATCTCGATGACGCGGCGAAGGTGGCCTTCCGCGCGTTTCAGGCGCTTGACAATCTGGGCATGGCTTTCGTGGATGTGCTGCTTTGTCATCATGTACCTATCCTATCCCTCTGGATGGGATATTCTAACTCTGAATGGGCGGGATCGCTTCCGAGGTTAACGATCCCCCTTTCGTTCTGCGACGATAACGGGTCGCTTTCGGACATCGGAGCGATTACCGCCTTCAGGCCGCCGAGCTCCGACCTGGAGAGCTCCAGCCGCCACCCGTACGCATCCAGGACATCCTGCACGATGGCAAGCCCCAGACCCGCGCCACTGCCTCGCTCGTCGAGACGGGCACCGCGTGCGAGCACGCGTGACAGGTGACTCGGTTCGATGCCTTCGCCGTCGTCTTCGACGACAAGGGATAATTGGCTTCCGTCGGTGATGCGGACCGATCTTCCGGCATGCCGGGCCGCGTTCTCGATCAGATTACCCAGAACCTCCGCAAGATCAGTCCGGTCGAGCGGGACGCAAAGATGGTCGGCGATGAGGTTCTCGAACCTCACTCGCGCGCCGTCGGGAGTGCGCGACACGGTCGCGACGATGGATTCCACGAGCGGTTTCACCGATGTGGACGCTGCGGGGACGCCACGAGTTCGCCCGCGAACCCTGGCTCGCGCGAGCTCGCGGTCGACGTGGCGGCCCATGGCTTCCCCGACGGCTTCGATGTCTCGGGCGATGGCGGGCTCACCCCGATCACGGAGTCGCGACGCATCCGCTGCGAGAGCCGCAAGTGGCGTTTTCAGTCCGTGGGCCAGATCGGCGGCGCGGCCGCGGGACCGTTCGATCTCCCTCTTCTGCGCATCAATGAATGCATTGACTTCCTCTACGAGGGGACGAACTTCGGTCGGGACCGAGGACGGCAGATGCCGGATCCGCCCTGCTCTGATGTCGGCCACGCCGCGGCGCAGAGTGACCAGTGGATGCAAGCCGACGCCCACCTGGACCCATGTCGCAAGAGCCAGCACGCAGCCGAGAAGCACGAGCGCGAGCGCGAGATCTTTGGCGAAAGCCGAGGTCGCCGCCGACACCCTCGCCAGGTTCTCGGCGACCGCAAAGCGAACGATTACCGGCTTCCCATCTGCGGAAAGCGTGATGGCGCGCTCGGCGACCAGCACACGCTGGTCCCCAGGTCCCGACGCTTGGTGCTGGTGCGTTTCGCCAGGGCTCAGCCGATCCGCCGGGAGTTCCATGGTGGAATCCCAGAGCGAGCGCGAGCGCAGAAGCTGCCCGCGGTCATCGCCGACCTGCCAGTAAAGTCCGGAGAGAGGCTCGGCGAAGCGTGGATCGACCGGCGTCGGCATCAGCACCAGCTTGCCTTGCGGGTCGACGTCGATGCCCGCGAGAAGCTGCTTCAGATGAACGTCGAGATCTTGAGCCAGGGTGCGTGAAACATGACGCTCGAAGAGAACGATGAGCGCGCCACCGGCAATCGCAAGCGCGATCAGGATCGCCATGAGACCGCCGGCGACGAGTCGCAGTCTGAGCGAATGCCGGTTCATGCCGGGGCCTCCGGCATCAGATAGCCGAAGCCGCGCCGCGTTTCGATCACATCGGCGCCGAGCTTCTTGCGTACGCGGCCGACCAGCACCTCGAGCGTGTTGGAGTCGTGCTCTTCGCCGTGACCGTAGATGTTCTCGTCGAGCTCCTGCTGCGAGACGACCCGCCCTCGATTCCGCAGGAGATGAGCGATAAGCCGGTACTCAAGCGGCGAAAGCGCAATCGGCACGCCTCGTCGGGTCACCTTCATCTGCCGCTCGTCCAGGGTGATCTCGCCCGCGGTCATAACCGAGGAACCATGCCCCGCTGAGCGCCGCACGATGGACCGCAGCCGCGCCAGCAACTCCTCCATCCGGAATGGTTTCGGCAAGTAATCGTCGGCGCCAGCGTCGATCCCGTCCACCCGCTCGGCCCAGCTTCCTCGCGCAGTGAGAACGAGGACAGGCATGTGGCGTCCATTGGCGCGCCAGCGCTTCAAAACCGCGAGGCCATCCATCCCGGGTAAGCCAAGATCGAGAATGACGGCGCCATAGTCCTCGGTGTCGCCAAGGAACCAAGCGTCCTCGCCGTTCGCAACCGTTTCAACCACGTAACCGGACGCTTCGAGCGTGCGTGAGACATCCGCCGCGATCCGCTGGTCGTCCTCGACAACAAGCACGCGCATCACTTCTCCTTGGTTCGTTCGACTTCGCCGCTGCGGGCATCGACGTGGATTTCGAACAGCCGCCCCTTGTCGTCGACGACGCGCAACTCGTACATCCAGGCGCCGGCTTCCCGTTCAAGCTTCACGCCGACGACGTCGCCGGGAAGCTTTCTCCTGACCATTTTCAGAATGTCGGCAAGCGGACGGATTTCGCCTGCCTCGACGGCCCGTCGTGCGTCATCGTAGTCGCGAGCGAACGCCGGCGCCCCGCTGCCCGCGGCCAGAAGGGCGACCGCAAGGATCAGGGCACGAACTCGGCGCAGACGTAGGCACATGAAAACAACTCATTCTCTGGAAGACATGGATGCCAGATATCACCTGACAAATCGCTGACTTGGCTCAACAGGCGGCGGTCAGGCCGCTTCTGGCAAGGTTGCCCGCATTGCCGGCGCATGGTGCGGCCGGCCACCGTCAGGAGACACCTATGCGCAAGATAGCGATCCTTACCATTGCCGCCGTGACGCTCGGGGCGGCCACAGCCCAGGCTGGCAGCCTCGGCAAGCCGTGCACGTCGGCCTCCGAGGCCCAGTGGCTCCCGGTGGAGCAGTTGCAGGCCAAAGTCGAGGCTCAAGGCTACAAAGTCCAAAAGGCCAAACTCAAGAATGCCTGCGGCGAGTTCTACACACTCGACCAGAACGGCAACCGGGTCGAGCTGTTCGTGGACCCGACCAACGGCCAGGTCATCGGCCAGATATGACGATTCGCAAATGAGAACCGTGAGCAACATGATCGGAGCCGGCGGCGCGACGCCGCCGGCCACGGTCAAGGTCTGGGACCCATTCGTCCGGATCTTCCACTGGTCCCTGGTTTCCTGTTTCGTGATCGCCTACGCCACAGGCGACGAGATCGAGCGGGTACATGTCGCGGCTGGCTACGTCATCGCCGGACTCCTCGCGGCCCGCATCGTCTGGGGTTTCGTCGGTCCGCGGCATGCGCGATTTTCTAGCTTCGTTCGTCCGCCGCGAGTGGCCCTCGCCTATGTTCGCGACGTCGTGATGCTCAGAGCTCCCCGCTATGTCGGGCACAACCCAGCGGGCGGTGCGATGATCGTCGCGCTCCTGATCGCGCTGGCCGGCACGTGCGCCACGGGCTACGTGATGACCACGGACGCCTACTGGGGCTCCAAGTTGATCGAACACGTCCACGAGTTCCTGGCCAATCTGACGGTTGGCCTCGTCGTGGCGCACGTCATCGGCGTGCTGATCATGAGCTTCGAGCATCGTGAAAACCTGGTCGCGTCCATGATCTCCGGCCGCAAGAGGGCTGCTGATTAGCAGCCCTCTTCGAACTCAATCTGCGAATTCCGTCCAAACCAGGAGCGTTCGTTTGCACGGCTTCCGAAAGCGCCCCCGACATCGTGATCGGATGGCCGACGGCTTGGCGGCGCCAAGCTTCACCAGGAGCGCCGCAACGTGGAACTTGACGGTGTGGACTGAGATGCCGAGCCGGCGGGCGATCACCTTGTTGGGCGCGCCTTCGGCAAGCAACGCCAGCACCTCCGCCTCGCGCTGTGAAAGATGGATGGGCAGGCTGGCCGCAGTCTCTTCAGGATCGTTGGCAACTTCGTTAGGCAGACGAACCGAAGCGCTGACCGCACCTCCGGTTATCCAATAGCCGGCAGCCGCCAGGCGCGCCGCCGCGGCAATCAGAACCGGATCGGCATCAGCGCCAAGCGTTGCTGCGACACTGCCGTGCGTTATTGCCGCGCTGCCGCGGCCGGAAAGCAGAACGGCCGGAGTTCCCCGCGGCAAGCTTTTCACGGTCGCAACGTCGTCGACGACCGCAACCTCCGCGTGGTCGGATTCCCAATCCGGCCAGCGATGCGGAAAGACGCTCGCCGCGATTGGCATCGCTGAGCGCGACGAGAACGAGCAGGCTCTCGTCGCCATCGTGTCTCACCAGCACCGTTTGTGCCTCATGCCGTTCAGCTCAATGGCTTCTCGCCAATGGTAACCGTGACGTCGCGCGCCTCGCCGCCACGCAAGACGCCAAGCGTGACCGCAGCGCTTGCACTGTCTGGTCCCAGTCTGCGGATCAGTTCGCGTGGTCCGCGCACCTTCTCGCCGTTCCAACTGGTGACGATGTCGCCCAGCACAATGCCCGCCGCTTTCGCCGGCCCTTCTTCATCGAGGCCGACAACGATGGCGCCCTGTACGTCGGTGTGGTGGATCGGGTGCAGCCCGGCGCCAAGATAGCCGCGCACGACATGGCCCTTGCTCCTGAGCGTCGCGACCGTGCGCTCAATCGTCTCAAAGGGGATGACCAGCGCCCGCCGGCGCGGACCAAACAGCAACATCCCGACCAGCCCGCCCCGGGCGTCCAGCACGGGCCCTCCCTCGGAGCGTCCCCCTGTCATCACCGCCAGATTGATCCGGCGGTCGATGGTGCCGCCGCGCAGCGAGCGCCACGCCGGCCCGACCTCGGCCACCGTTCCGAGCTCCGCGAGCGACGAAGCACCATCACGCCCTGCCGCGACGATGAGATGGCCAGGCCGCACTGGGCCAGCGTTATCAAGAACAGGAACGGCGGCAGCAGGCGCCGACTTAAGCAGTGCGATGCCGGTCGATGGGTCACGGCCGACCAGTTCTGTAGCTACGGTCTCTCCAGAAGCGAGCGAAAGCCGCAGTTCCTCGTCCGGCTCGCCCGCCTCCTCGGCGGTGACGTAGAATCCATCGCCCCAATGAAAGGCCGTTGCCGTGCGGCCATGCTGGGTCACGAAACTGGCGGTCGTCGGTGCGGCCTGTTCGGCAATGCCGGCGACCGCGTCGGAAAAAGCACCAAGATCGAAACTGCTCATCACTCCCTCCCGGGTTCAGCCCTTCTGGACTTTCGATACTTGGATATGGCTGCTCAGGATCGAGTTTTCCTACTCGCCTGACGGCTAGGGCGTGCGCCCACTGGCCATCCGGTCAGGTCGCGGAGGAACGGCGCGCTCAGCACATATAGGCATCCGCTTCTTGCCTTGCTTGGAAAGCACATATGGCTCTGCCCGCGCCCGAACCGCAGCCGGATGACGCCCGCCTGCTCGATACCTATTCCGCCACCGTCACCGACGCCGTCGACCGTATCGGTCCAGCCGTGTGCCGGATCGAACGTGTCGCCTCCCGCCGCGATGCCGGGCAAGGCTCCGGCTTCGTCATCGCGCCGGACGGTTTGATCGTCACCAATTTCCATGTTGTCGGCGATGCGCGCGCTGTGCGCGTCGCCATGCCGGATGGCGCGTCAACCGAGGGTCGGGTGCTCGGTCGCGACCCCGACACCGACGTCGCGTTGGTGCGCGCAGACGGGCATTTCTCCGACATCGCACCGCTCGGCGATTCCGGGCGCCTCCGCCGCGGTCAAATCGCCATTGCCATCGGCAATCCGCTCGGCTTCGAGTGGACGGTGACGACCGGCGTCGTCTCGGCGCTGGGCCGCTCCATGCGCGCCTCGACCGGACGGCTGATCGACGACGTGATCCAGACCGACGCCGCGCTCAACCCCGGCAATTCCGGCGGCCCCCTGGTCTCGTCGGCAGGAGAGGTGATCGGTGTCAACACCGCGATGATCCGTGGCGCGCAAGGCATCGCCTTCGCCGTCGCTTCCAACACCGCCAGTTTCGTCATTGCCGAAATCATCCGCTTCGGCCATGTGCGCCGCGCCTTCATCGGCGTCTCGGCCGACACGGTCGTGTTGCCGCGCCGTGCCGCACTGATGTCGCAAGTAACGAGCCGTACTGCCGTGCGGTTGCGCTCGGTCGAGGCGCATGCACCTGCGGCGAAGGCCGGCCTGAAGGAAGGTGACATCATCGTGGCGATAGACGGCCGTGCCGTTGGCGGAGTGGACGATCTGGTGCGCATGCTCACCGCTGAAAGGATCGACAGGGAAACGGTGTTTACAGTAGTCGGCCGCTCCGGGGTCAGACAGGTAACAGTAATTCCAACGGCACGCCGCTGACTGCGAAACATCTACGTTGCCACCTGCAGGAAGAAGGCTCCGACGATGCCGCAACCCATTAGACAGCAGCTGATCGGTTTAGGTGCGGCCTGTTTCCGAGTATGACAGAGCGACGAGCTTACCGATTCCAGAATGCATGCTGATGTACCAAAACACTCGCTGCTTCCTGTCGAACTTAGGTTTGTTTCTAGACAAGGTTGCGTGATACTTTTGGTCAAGTAACGCGCAGGTGCCATTGGGCAAGGTAGCGCCGATGCAAGGTATGGGACAGTCCCCGCTGTTCGCCTCCATGCGCGGCTGGAGCCGCAAGGACCTGGGCGGTGACGCCTTCGCCGGCCTGACACTGGCTGCCATTGCCATCCCCGAGCAGATGGCCACCGCACACCTCGGCGATCTCTCCCCCGAAGCCGGCTTCCTCGCTTTCCTGACAGGCACCGTAGCCTTCGCGCTGTTCGGCGCGAGCCGCCACATTTCCGTTGGGGCGGATTCCACCATCACGCCGATCTTCGCGGCGGGCCTCGTTATTCTGGCCACGTCTGGCTCGCCACATTACCAAGCGCTGGCTGCACTACTCGCGCTGATGGTGGGAGCCGCAGTGTCGGCTGCCGGCCTGCTGCGGCTCGGTTGGGTCGCCGATCTGCTCTCGGTACCGGTCACCGCCGGCTTCCTTGCCGGAATATCGATCCATATTGTTGTCTCGCAGCTTCCTGAGCTGCTCGGCCTGCCTCCCGGAAGCGGAGACGTCTTCCACCGCCTCGCAGCTGTCTATGGCGGCTTAAGTGACATCAATCCCTATAGCGCCACCATCGGCGCGGCCGTGTTCGCAGTCGTCGCTCTGTGCGAGCGCATCAGTGCGCGCATTCCCGGCGCGCTGATCGCGCTAACGGCAGCCACGCTGGCGGTGGTCGCCTTCGGTCTGCAGACGCGCGGCGTCGCGGTCCTCGGCACACTGCCGGCCGCCTCGCCTGGCCTACGCCTGCCGGAGGTGACGTTCGGGGACATGCGTACGCTGGTGCCGCTGACCCTTCTGGTTACTATCGTCATCATGGTCCAGACGGCGGCCACCACGCGTTCCTTCGGCGGCAGCAGCGCTTCGGACTCTAACGACGTCAACCGCGATTTCATCGGCGTCGGCGCGGGCAGCCTGCTGTCCGGTCTCGTCGGCGCGTTCCCGGTCAATTCCAGCCCACCCCGCACCGCGATCTCGGTCGAGACGGGCGGTCGCTCGCAGGTCACCGGCTTGCTGGCTGCGGCCATCGTGCTGGCGCTTACGCTGTTCGGCACAGACCTTTTGAAGAACGTGCCGCAGGCGGCGCTGGCGGGCATCCTGTTCTTCGTGGCTATGCGTATATTGCGCTGGCAGACCTTCATGGCAACGCTGCGCCAAGCGCCGACGGAATTCTTGCTGATCGCCACCACCGCGCTCGCCATCGTGGCGCTGCCGATTGAGATCGGCGTCGCCATCGGCATCGGCCTGTCACTCCTGCACGGCGTGTGGACCATCACCCAAGCCAGGGCGATCGAGTTCGAGCACGTGCCGGGCACTTCCATATGGTGGCCACCGGACGGTAAGCCGGCGGGCGAGCGGATCGCAGGCGTGCTGGTCGCAGCGTTCCAAGCGCCGCTGTCCTTCGTCAACGCAGATCGCTTCCGCCAGGACTTCCACGCGATGGTGGGGGAGCGCGCGGGCAGCCTGAAGCACGTGGTGTTCGAGGCCAGCAGCGTCATCGACATCGACTATACAGCGGCGCAGACCTTGCGCGAGGTGATCGCCTATTGCCGAGACGCCGGGATTACCTTCTCGATCGCTCGGCTGGAATCGGTCAGAGCGCAGAAGGCGCTGGCGCGCTTCGGCATCGCCGCCATGCTGGGTCCAGCTGGGGTCTACCGCAGCGTCGATGACGCCGTACGCGCCCTGACGCGTGGACAGGACGCAGTTGCTGTGCCGCCAGCTGCCAACGGCAAGGAATGAGCCATGCCCACGAACGTCCTACCCGTCTTGCACACCGTTTCCGTGAGTACCCTGCAGCGCATGCTGTGCGCGGGCGACAAATTGGGCCACAGGAGCGCAGATCCCTTTGGGGGTCGGCCGGGAATGTTTGCCGTGGACGTCTACGCCGCCGCGCCAGTTCGGGCCCTTCTCACTTCGCTAGGGGTCGCCCACACCATCGCCGCCGCTGGTAGAAACCAGGCCGAGAGGAAGGCAAGGTCCTTGGCAAAGTCCTAAATCCCGCATTTCCTCGAACCAGAGCCGGCACTCGGGTGCCGGCTTTTTTACTTCAATGAGTTAAAGGGTCTGAACTCAGACTCGGAATTCGAGCACGCCTAAAGGCGGCAGACTCGGAATTCGAGATCTTGGGACTCGAAAGAGATGATATGAAGCTCATTGATTTTGTTAGATAAACTTCATCTGCGGGACTCATTTGGCGTGAGAAGCGACACCCGGAGCATCCGACGGGCACCCTCCGCTTGAACGATGCGACCGTACGCTGGGACAACGGCTTCGGTTTGCAAGTTCTCGGGAAAGGAGTGCTGCCGCACGGGCACAGCACGTCAAATGACTATTTCCGCGACAAACACGCCGCCACCGAAACCAGTTCGCTGCACTCCGTCGAGGCTACCTTTCCGTATGCCGAAGCTGCTGGATACACGATCGACTGGCTCGAAAACGTCGGCCGCTGGTTCGTCTGGCCGCACACGATCAAGAGCGAGAAGACAATCGCCGAAACGCGCACGATAGGGCCCGGGCCAGCCGAGCTCATCATGCTCGATCGTGACACGCGAAATTCGTTCGGGTCGCATTGTGTTCGTATCCAAGTGGGCGATGTCGAAGTCCATCTCTGCGCCAAATGGATCGAACCGGACGTGTTCTGCGCGTCTCTGCTCAACGCGCAGCCGATGGGTTTCTACGCGCCGGCGCAGATCGTTCGTGACGCCCGCGACCACGGCGTCGAGGTCCGGCCCGTCTGCATCAACGCTTCGCGCTGGGACTGCACGCTGGAGCCGATCGACGACGAAAAGTTTGCGGTCCGCCTGGGATTCCGGCAGGTGCGCGGCCTGCCCAACAAGGACGGCGCCGAAATCGTCGCCGCGCGCGCCGACCAGCCGTTCGAGTCCGTAGACGACCTCTGGCGCCGTTCGGACGTTCCCGTTGCGTCTCTGGTCCGATTGGCCGAAGCCGACGCCATGAACGAGTCCCTCGGCCTCGTCCGCCGCGAAGCGCTGTGGGCGCTGAAGGCGCTGCGCGACGAACCGCTGGAATTGTTCGCCGCCGCCGCGCGGACCATCGAGGAGATCCGCGAGCCACAGGTCGCGCTGCGGCCGATGACGTCGGGCGGCGAAGTCGTCGAGGATTACCGGCACGTCGGCCTCACGCTGCGGCAGCACCCGGCAAGCTTCCTGCGTGCCGACCTAGCAAGCCGCCGCATCGTGACGTGCCTCGATGCAATGACTGCCCGCGACGGCAAATGGCTGACAACGGCCGGTCTGGTGCTGGTGCGTCAGAAGCCCGGATCCGCTAAGGGTGTCATGTTCATCACCATCGAGGACGAGACCGGTGTCGCCAACCTGGTGATCTGGCCGTCGCTCTATGAACGCCAGCGCCGCATCATTCTCGCCGCCGACATGATCGCCGTGCAGGGCCGCATCCAGCGCGAGGGGGACGTCGTCCATCTCGTCGCCAATCTTTTGACGGACCTGTCTGCCGACCTGGCTGGTGTCGGCGACCGGGATGACGGCTTCCCGCTCCCGCATGGGCGGGGCGACGAATTCCACCGCGGCGGCCCCGGCATCGATCCGCGCAGCCTGCCGCCTAAGGTCCCGAAGCCGAGGGACATCTACATTCCCGACCTGCACATCGACAGCATCAAGGTGAAGACGCGGGATTTTCGATGACCGCCTGAGTGCTTATTCGATCTCAATCAGCCGAAGCAATCTCGAATACGAACTGGCAAAGCTAACGTCATTTTCTAAAAAACGCGGAAATTTCACCCTCAGGCGACATCAGGCGTAGGGTAATCCGTCGACCCGCCATCGATGCCTTGGTAATGGAAGTCGACTTGGCGCGGTGGCTCCATGGGAGCAACCGTGGTCAGGACGCAAATTTAAAATCATCGATCCGTTAAAGGGTCGTTCGAGGGGCAGCGAAAAAGCTCCAACAACTCGGCACAGGATGGATCAAGCGAAATGAAAAAAGGCACGGGGCAATCCGCGGTGCCTCAGAAACAACCGCCGCGGTTGAAGGAAAAGCTCGTCAAGCAGGTACTGAAGACATTTGCGTGGGGCACGCTCAAGCAACACTTGTCGACATTTCAACTGAATGACGACAACCTGTCCGAACTCCTTGGCCATATTCGCCACAGCACCGATTTCCTGCTCAAGAGACCCGATCAGGCCCGCGAGGATGCCCGCGCGGCGTTCACTGAGGGACTACGGAGCTACCTCGCCGAACACGCCGGTCCAGATGCGGCGGCGGGGCTCGGCGACCTGATCGCGGTCCTTCAACGAATAGAAGCCGGCTACAGGGAGATCTTGCGGACCCAGCAGGCAACTGTCGCAGCGAAACTGCTTCCTGAGACGCAAGTCTCAGCCGCTCTCTCGCGGGCGGCGTATTCGTATCACGAGTTGATGGAGGCATTTAATTCCTCCGTCAAGAGACGCAAGGAACTGACACTGCAGTCGTTTCGCATCATGCGGAGCGATGGATCGTCCTATTCGCCTGATGGTGTGCTGGCCGGAATAGTCGACGTGGCGGCGATGACACTCCTGTTGCATGGTCATCAGAACAATTGGTTTGATCCTCAGAAATTCCTTGTGCTGCCACGGCTGACAGAGGTGACGGAAGACGAGGTCTACAAGGCCGGCCTGACCGAACTGCTCGCCGCTTCTTGGCGTCAATGGGAGCGGGTCGATCAGCGATGCCGATATTTCGATGGTGAGATCAAGGTGTTTACGGGAGATGCTATTCCTTCGTGGGCACCGCAGGGCACCGAGACCGCGATCGAATACGGCCATATCAGCAAAGACGAATTCTTTGACTATCTCGCAAACGAACGCCTCAACGATCGGCTGATACAGACGTTCCAGGAAATGTCGCTGCAGACCAACATGCAGACCCAAGCTTCCGGAATCGCCGCGCCCCTCCCTCTTCCACCCGGAACGTTCGTTTCCCCGCAGGAAGCCCATTCTGGTGTCTCGCTCAGCGAGATCCTCGGTTACTCGATCGTAGACGACCATGAGAGGCCGTGCGGGTTGAGGTTGTTGGAATGGATCCGCGGCTACGCGACGCTCCAGTGCCTGGCAGACGAGCGCTATTCACAGCATGGCGAGAGCGGCATTTACTTCAGCATTCCCCGCGAGGATCTCATTGATCTGCTTGATCGCGTCGGCTTGAAGGATGGAACGGCCGAAATCTTCATCGACCAAGCGTCGCTTCGCATGTCCAGCCGAGACTTGTTCGACCAACCACTGATCCGGATCGAAGACGGATCACTACTCGTATTCGGCCCAGGATTGCTGAATTCCGATCCGGCCCGACTGACTCTGTCCGCAATCGGCAACGAGGGCGAACAACTAGGACGCAAGGGCAACGCGTTCGAAGCCGAGACCCTTCGTTTTTTTCAAGATCAGGGATACGCCGCCAAGGCATTCAAGTTCAAGCATGAAGGCGAAGAGTATCAGTACGACGCCATCGTGCCGTGGGACGATCACATTTTCGTCCTGGAATGCAAGAATCGCACGTTGTCGGGGCACAACCCTGTCGCGGCCTATTATTTCGTCATGGAGATTGCATCGGCGGTCAAGCAGGTAACTCGCCTGGCAAACGCGTTGGTCGAGCACGCCAGCCTCGTTCTCGAACGATTCGGGATCGATGTCGCAAACAAGACGGTCGTTCCATGCGTTGTGAATTCGTTGCCTTATGCCATGAAGGGGGACTTGGACGGCGTTTACGTCACTGATGCATCCGGCCTCCGCCGCTTCTTTCAGGAACGTAATTTCCACATTGTCCGACCGCATCACCTGAAGACAAAGAATGCAACGATCTTGCATCGGACTTCGATGAAAAGTCTTTGGGCAGGTGAAAAGCCTACGACCGCCGACCTAATGTCATATCTCCGCGATCCACTTGCGCTCCAACTGGGGATAGGTCACGGAAAAGAAGCCGGGCATGTCTTCGGTCTCGGAGAGCGCACGGTGGTTGCAGTCACAGACCTGGTGCAGGAGGAAATGACAACAGCGAGCATCGCAAAACTATTCTCGGTGGATGAGAAATGGGTGCGGCACGAAGCTAAAGCTGTGGCTGCTGGGATCCGGAAGGCAACTAAAAAGCACGAGAAACGGTCCGTGCGGGACGCTGACCGTGCCTGGCGGACTTCCCGACAAAGACGCAGATAGAGTGTGGGAATTGACCGCAAGCTACGGCCCCGCCTCGTTTAGAGCTTGCTCGATGTCCGCGATCAAATCGGACGGGTGTTCGACGCCAATCGACAGCCGAATCGTCGAATCGTCGAATCGAGGATTCCAATTTTTTGGCGGATGTCAGCCGGCACGCCGGAGTGGGTCATGCTTGCTGGCAGACTGGCAAGCGACTCTGTACCGCCCAGGCTCACCGCCAGTTTGAAGATCTGCAGCGCGTTCAGGAATTTGAATGCCGCAGCCTGACCACCGACAATGTCGAATGAAAACGTAGAGCCCGCGCCGGTGCATTGCCTCTTGAACACGTGGCCGGCCGGAGAATATTCGTCGAGGTGCCCAAGGTAGTGGACCTTAGCCACTTTGGCGTGATCCAGCAGGCAGTCCGCGACGATCCGCGCGTTGGCATCCGCTTTTTCCACGCGGATGCTCAATGTCTCGAGCGACCGGCTGAGAATCCAGCAGGAATGCGGATCCAGTTGGGTGCCGATGGCGCCTCGCAGCGCCTTCACGTCGAGCAGCGTGTTGTCGCATACGACGAGCGGTGTATGGCCCTGAGCCCGGCCGATCGTGTCGGCGATGCGGCGCACCATCGCGATGTCGACCAGACTGTTCGTTGGATTCGCCGGGGTTTCAGTGAAGATCATCGCCACCCGCCCTTTGCGCGTGGCGTCCTGCGCTACCGCGCTGACCGCGGCTTCGTCGACGCCGTCCGCGAAGCCGACCGCGTTGATGGAAAGACCCGCAAGCGTCTTGGCGAAGAGGGTCTCGGTCCCGCCATAAAGCGGCTGGGAATGCAGGATTACGTCGCCCGGACGGACGAAGGCGAGAATCGTGGTCGCGATCGCCGACATGCCAGACGAGAACAGCGCGCATTTATCAGTGCGCTCGTAGACGGAGAACCGGTCCTCGACGATCTCGCTGTTCGGGTGATTGAAGCGTGAGTAAACCAGTCCCGCGCCCTGCCCCTCAGGCGGCTCGCGCCGACCCGACACGAAATCGAAGTAGTCCTGCCCATCCTCGGCGGTCCTGAAAACGAAGGTCGATGTCAGGAATACGGGCGGCTTGACGGCGCCCTCCGACAGTTGAGGATCGTAGCCATAGTTCAGCATCAGCGTTTCGGGATGCAGCATGTGATTGCCGATATGGGTCTTCGACGGAAACGGCTTCACCATGGTTCACCTCAGACAGCGCCGAGACCGCGTCGGAGACGCAGTTACCAGACCGCCCGATCTCGCCTCATCCTCTACAGCAGGCGCAGAATGCATACGAAGCGACCCTGAAGTTTGAAGACGTTAACGAGCGACGGCGGCAAGCTGCCCTGCCCCTACGCGACGCGCGATACTTCACGGCCCGACTCCGGACGGCAAAAGTGATACCCTCTCCTTCCTCGACCGAAATCGTCGCTTTCGGTAGCACGGTGACTTTCAGTCGTGTTGATGGTCGTGTTCAGAAGTACCGCATCGTGGGCGAGGACGAAGCCGATCCCAAGGCGGGTTCGATCTCCTGTCGAGTCGATCTGATGTGCCCGGTATCCGTCGGCAAACTTCACTCATTAGTCCTTTGTCAAATAGGCGTGGCCTGCGCCGTCGGCCTGGGGCGCGCTCGAGGCTCAATTCACGAAATCGCGACGATTTCGATTTCCTGGCCCGCTATCTCGATCACTCGCCCGCGCTTTTGCCCAACATTGCCTTCGCGACAGGCGACACGAAGACCACTACGGTTGGATGAAGCCGGGCGAAATGCTGGATGGCCTCGGCATGGCAGAAACCACCCCCGGACCTCTCATCATGGTCCTGCAATTCGTGGGGTTCATGGCGGCCTATCGTGATCCCGGAACGCTGTCACCGATGCTGGCGGGGACGCTCGGTGGATTGCTTGCCACGTGGGTCACGTTCACCCCATGCTTCCTCTGGATCTTCCTTGGCGCGCCATTCATCGAAGTCATTCGGGGAAACAAGGCCCTGGCGTCAGCGCTGTCTTCCATCACCGCCGCAGTTGCGGGGGGTGTGCTCAATCTTGCCGTCTGGTTCGCGATCCACACGATCTTCCGGGAGACCATTCCGGTTCACGGGCTGTTGGTGGATTTCGATGCACCGAAACTGGGGAGCGTTGATCCGTTGGCGCTGGGTCTTTCGGCAGCGGCCGCAGTTGCGATCTTCCGGTTCAAGGTCGGCATGATCCCGACGCTTGCCGCCTGCTGTGTCGTCGGCCTATTTCTCCACGTCACCGGACTGGTGGGGATGATGCGATGAGACCGTCAGCGCCTCTTGCCCTGTTGTTCGCAATCTCACTACTGACATCCGCTGCCCACGCGCAACACGTGGCATTCGGCGACGTCGAGCGTGGCACAGCGTCTAAGGACTTCGTCCCTGCGTTGACCGGCGGCGGCAGACAGGGCGAGTGGAAACTCGTCGATGACGCTACGGCCGATCGCGGTAAGGCGCTTGCGCAAGTAGATGTTGACCCAACCGACTATCGATTTCCCCTAGCGATATACATGCCGACCGTTCAGAGCGATATAGAAGCCACCATCCACTTCAGGCCCATCTCAGGAAAGGTCGATCAGGCAAGCGCCTCAACCTCATCGAGGAGAAACTTGCAGAAATCGATTTTGCGACGGCGCCAGGCTTCATTCTGAACGGGCTGAAGCGCGAACAGCTTGTCGCGATGAACTCGATGATCCTCCATGAGATCTTCTTTGATGCATTGGGGGATGATGGCAAACCAGGTACAGCCATGCGCCAGGCCATAACGCGCGACTTTGGCTCGTACGAGCGATGGCTCTCGGAGTTCATTGCCATGGGCAAGGCGCTCGGCGGGGGATCCGGCTGGGTTTTTCTCTCCTGGTCGCACCGCGACGGCAAGCTCGTGAATCAATGGGCTCCGGATCACTGTCATACCCTTGCGGATGGCAGAGCAATCCTTGCGCTCGATATGTATGAACACTCCTACCACATCGATTTCGGTGCCAAAGCGGCGACCTACGTGGACACGTTCATGGACGCCATTCGCTGGGAAACCGTCGAACATCGCCTGACCGAGGCGAATACCCAAGGACGGTTGGGGGCGCAATAAACGTCAGTCACTTCACAAGGAGGATCAGCATGCCAAAATTGTCACTATTTCTGTTCGGTGGCCTTATCTCGATATTGGCCACGCTCGCCAATGCACAGGAAATCGATTGGCAGAAGGTCGATTCGACGCTCGGCCGCAAGCCCGCCATATCCGGCGATGTCCATCGCTATGGCTTTTCACGGAGCGATCTGAAGGTCACGCTGGACGGGGTCACGATCGCGCCGGCGCTCGCGCTCGGCGGCTGGGTCGCCCTGAAGCCCATGCACGGCGGCGTGATGGCCATGGGCGATTTGGTCCTGCTCGAATCCGAGATCAATCCGGTCATGTCCAAACTGATCGAGGGTGGCCTCGAAGTCACGGCGGTCCACAACCACTTGCTTCGCGCGACGCCTGCAACCTTCTATCTCCATGTCGGCGGACATGGAGACGCCGTGAAACTCGCGTCTGCAATTCATGATGCCCTTGCCGCGAGCAAGACCCCTCTCACAACGCCAGCAGCAACATCCTCGAACGGAGCGATCGACCTCGACACGGCTCGGATCGATCAGATCATCGGTGCAAAGGGACATGCAAACGGGGGCGTCTATCAGATCGGCGTTGCTCGCCGCGACGACGTTACGATGGATGGAATGGCGATCTCGCCTGCGGGCCCTATGGGCGTGGCTACGGGCATCAACTTCCAGCCGACCGGTGCCGGTAAGGCAGCGATAACCGGTGATTTCGTGCTGATCGATAGCGAGGTCAATCCAGTAGTAAACGCATTGCGCGCCAACGGCATCGACGTAACGGCGGTACACAGCCACATGTTGGATGAGCAGCCGCGGCTCTTCTTCCTGCATTTCTGGGCAAATGATGACGCCATCAAGCTCGCTCAAGGGCTCCGATCCGCGCTCGACAAGACCGCCGTCGTGAGCAAGTAGCGTATCCGAACGACAACGAGGTCACGTGAAGAAACGGGAGAGGATGGCATGTGGCAAGCTGCGAACCTCAGTGACCGACGACGGGGTTGGCCGATCCGTCATTGGGCCTGGCTCGTTTGGACAACGTTGTTGGTCGTACTGAGCCCACTCGGTTTCCACGTGGCTGCGGCTGAGGCTGAGGACAAAGTACAACCTCCATTGCAGCTTGAGGCCAAGATTCCTCTCGGCGACGTGCGAGGCCGAATTGATCACATGGCGATTGATCTGAAGCGCCAACGCCTGTTCGTCGCCGAACTGGAGAATGACAGCGTAGGGGTTGTCGACCTTTCGAACCATCGGGTCATTCGCACCCTTACCGATTTGCGGCAACCGCAAGGCATCGCATATCTGGCTACAACCGATGTTTGGTACGTTGCAAACGCGGGTGACGGATCGGTCCATTTGTTTCGCGGGAGTGACTATTCGCCGATCGGGCAGATCGATTTGGGCGAAGATGCCGACAATATTCGCGTAAATGCTGCTGGCACCCGCGTGATGGTCGGTCATGGCAACGGGTCGCTGGCCGTTCTGGATCCATCCAGCCGAGTGAAGGTTGGGGATGTGCCGCTCAAGGCCCACCCGGAAGGCTTTCAGATTGACGACAGTTCCGGCCGCGTCGTTATCAATCTTCCAGACGATCATTCGATCGTCGTGGTCGATGATGCCTCCCTGAAGCAAGTTGCCCGATGGCCGACCAGGGACCTCGCGGCGAATTTTCCAATGGCTTTGGATCAGGACCGCCGAAACGTACTTGTTGCCTTTCGTCGCCCCGCCAGGCTTGGTGCCTTTTCAATGGAGGATGGATCCGTTGTTGCCACGACGCCAATTTGCGGCGATGCTGACGACGTTTTCATCGACCAGAAACGGCGACGAGCCTACGTGAGTTGTGGCGAAGGCTTCATCGATGTTCTGGATATCCGGAGCGCGGCATATCCTCGCGTTGCCCGCATTCCAACGATTTCGGGAGCCCGCACGTCGCTTTTCGTGCCTGCACTTGATCTATTTCTTCTCGCCGCCCGGACCCATGCGGGACAGCCAGCAGGCGTATGGATATTTCGCCCAGTTTCCGAATAGCTGGATTCCCTGAGGCTCAGCCATGGTTACAAGGCCTCAATTCGCTGTACCACGAAGCTCCAAAAACCTGGTTGGAGCAATGCTCGTTGCCCTTCCCCTTGCGGTATGGCCCCGTTCGGCAGCGGCGTATCGTCCGTTCGACGGGACCGACGCCGCGGTAGCCGATCCGGGCGAAGTCGAGCTGGAATGGCAATCTGCCGGTGCGCGGCGGGAAAGCTCGCAGACAACGCTGATAGCGCCTGCGACGGTCGTGAACATAGGCTTGGCACCAGATTGGGAGGCCGTGTTCGAGGGCCAGTTGGAAACCCCACTTTCTTCCTCCACCCCCACAAGCCTGACCGCGGCCGGAAGTTTCCTCAAGCATGTCCTGCGGCCAGGCAGCCTCCAAAATAAGGATGGACCGAGCATTGCCACGGAATTCGGAGTGCTGCTTCCGGATAGTCGGGGCGATTCCGGAATGGGCGCAAGCCTTGCGGGGATCGTATCCCAGCGATGGGACTGGGGAACGGTCCATCTGAATGGCGAGGCGGTCCTCACGCGCAACCACGACGCCGATCTGTTCCTCGGCGCCATCATTGAGGGGCCAGCGGACTGGTCCATCCGGCCCGTTGCTGAGGTCTTCTACGAGAACGAATTCGGGCGATCGGAGACAGTGTCGGGGTTAATCGGCGCGATCTGGAAGGTGACCGACAAACTATCGTTTGACGTTGCGTTCCGCCACGCGCTGACAAACGACCACGCGGTCAATGAACTACGCGCTGGATTGACGTTCGGATTTCCTTTGCCGCCGCTCAGCACTTCCCGCAAGTAGGCCTTGATCATGGCAGATGCTCCGTACTCACCCGAGACTAGATCGTCGCCTTCGCCACAAGAACAATCGCATTCCAATCTCTTGCTCCTATATGTGGCGCGAGGCGTACGCGGTCTCGGCGACGGATTCACCGTCATTCTCCTGCCTGCATATCTCTCGGCGATCGGTTTGAGTCCTGCTCAAATCGGGATCATCGCGACCGCTTCACTCCTTGGGACAGCCACCCTGACACTCGGGATTGGGTGGATCGCACCGCGTCACGATCTACGCAGCCTGCTTCTGATTGGCGTGTTCCTGATGACATTCACAGGACTTGCCTTTGCGAACGTCGAGTATTTTCCGTTCATCGTGATCGTGGCGTTCGTCGGCACGATCAATCCGTCGAGCAGCGACATCGGCATGCTTGTACCTTTAGAGCATGCCATGCTGGCGCGCGGCGCTTCGGACAGGGACCGGACCAGTACTTTCGCTCGCTATAGCCTCATCGGCGCCCTTTCGATGGCCACGGGTTCGCTCGCGGCAGCCATTCCCGATCTTATGGTCTCTTTCGGGTTCGAAAGACTGAACGCGTTCGCGTTGATGTTTTACCTGTACGCGTGTCTCGCGGTGGTGGCGACCGGTCTCTACCGACACCTGCCCCGCTCGCATACTGAGGTCGCCAAAACTCAACCTCCCCTCGGTCCCTCGCGCACAATCGTCTATAAACTTGCTGCGCTGTTCAGCATCGATGCCTTTGCGGGAGGGTTCGTCGTTCAATCGTTGATGGCGCTCTGGCTGTTCTTGCGATTCGACTTGTCGCTCACACAAGCAAGCTTATTTTTCTTTTGGTCCAGTCTTCTTTCCGCATTCTCGTACCCGATCGCGGCACGTCTTGCACAGCGATTCGGCCTCGTGAACACCATGGTGTTCACGCATATTCCTTCGAGTCTCTGCCTGATCATCGCCGCTATCGTGCCGGATCTGACGACGGTATTGACGCTGTTGCTTGTCCGCTCCGCACTGTCGCAAATGGACGTACCAACGCGCACATCCTATGTGATGGCCGTCGTGACCCCTGAAGAACGGCCCACAGCAGCCAGCGTGACGGCGGTCCCTCGTACACTCGCCTCATCCGTCAGCCCCATGTTTGCAGGAGCCCTGCTCGCGACTGCGCTTCCAGGGTTACCGCTCATAATCTGCGGCACGCTCAAGATCGGTTACGATCTGGCCCTTCTATATTCATTTCGCCACATCAGGCCGCCGGAAGAAAGCTCCAAATCCGTTCATTAGACAGAGATCAAACGACAGTCCGCCCAGAATCGGCGAAGCATGGCACGAGCCTCCAGCCAGGATTTGCGTGAACGCGCAATCGACGCCGCGTTATCTGGCGTGCGACCGGCTGCAGCACGTTTCGGGATTGGCGATGCCACGGCGATCGTGTGGGTTCGCAGGGCCCGCGAGGTCGGCGACCGTTTGGCGCGCAAGCAAGGCCAGCCACGCGCTCGAAATTCGATCCGCACCGAGTTTATCTTCACGGGCTGATCACTCAGTAGGATACTCGACGCGAGATTCGCTCATTCGAATTTTAGTCGCGCAACCCGTCACACAGGCTTGCTATCGGCGATCACAACACACCGTTCCTTTTAATCCGGGAGTGAAGTGGGCCACAAATTGAAGTGTATTTTTATGTACTGCTTTGCATGCACGTTAGCTCGACAAGCTAAACCATCAGCGTCAGACGAAAACGGCTTCAAAGTTGATTGCGCGATAGGACAGCCGGCGTGACAGATGCCCGGCACCGATCCACCTTCGGGATCTGTATTTCCAAGCAACTGAAGACTTATGACCACTCCATGGTAGTCAATTTCCATCTGGAACGAAGTTGACGAAATGACCCACTGCTATTTGTTGCGCTTATCCCGCAAGAGCCAATCCCTGATGGCCTCCTCGGCCAACTCGTACGCCGGCCGTTCTTGATCAATCGCGGCCTGCTTAAGTTCTGTGATGACCTCCCTCGATAGGTAGATCAGCATCTGTCGACGCCCATCGGCTCGTTTACGAGCGCTGGATGCCTTCTCCCTGGGATTGCGCACCGACTTTTTCTCCTGGGCAGAATCGCGAGACTGCAGATAGCTGGCTATCGTGGATAGTTAACACCTTGGCAGACCAGAGGAAAGTTAGGAATCCGCCCCGCTTATGGGGCGCCCACGAGTCGCTATTCCAGTAGCATCGGGCGTAGGCCGCTGCCCATATAGATAGCTAGAATTGTAGCTATCTATTGACTCGCAGCGTTGCGAGATGTTTAATTTTGCGCGGTCTTCGATCAGATCCTCAGGACTATCTGTAGGAGGGTGGCCACAATGTCCAAAAAACTGGACGCACCGTCGTCTGTCCGTAACGACGAATCCCGGCCGGGATTACGTGCGAGCCAAATCGGACGAGCTCGCTCTGCAAGAACTCGAATTCGAGATGTTCCTAGCGCCGTTCCGACCTCTTTTTCGAAGATGGACGAGTTCGCCATCCAGCTTCTGCTTGACCCGCACATCACGGCTCTCGAATTTCGTACCTCCCTCTCCTTTTCCGGCCGTGAAGTTCCGGTCGCGATGTTCGTCGCCGACCTCGCCGACGGTAGTTGCGTTGCATTCGACATCATCGATGAGCGGCCTTATCGGGACCTCGACACCGAAGGGCTCGCGCTGCTTGCTCTGCAAGAACTAAATATGAGTCTTGTTGAAATTGATCACGCCATCATCTACTGCGAGCCGCGTTTGACTAACACCCGCCGACTGTGGAGCTTTAGAGAGTATCGCGTGTCGACTGAGCTAAGGGCCTCCATCGACCGCGTGTTAGTGGCCCGTCAACGTCTAACCATCCAATCGTTGGCCAGGACTGTAGGACTGCGAGATCCACTGCCCGTGGTCGGTGCGTTGGTCTCTCAAGGCGTTCTCGCCATCGACCCTGCGAAGCAGATCGGCCCCCGGTCCGTCGTGGGCCGGCGATCCGATTGCTGGCCATCTAAAGGATTGAACTGGTTTGGAAAGGCCGGCCAATGAACGACCGGGTCTGGCGGCATCAGTCGCTCCACGTGTATCCGCATCTGTTCATGCGCTCTGCGCGGCATTTCCTTTCTATGGCCCCACGATCAGGTCCAGCTCCCAGCGCGCTTGATAGGCGCGCCCTCTCCGTCGATCTTTGGCCTCATAAGCACGCCGGCCTCCTAAGCGACGGGTCGAAAGATACGCTTACACTTTGTGAGATGTGCAACCTGATTGTGCATTTCATTCAGATCGTGCCCGAGCAAATCCTTGGAGGCGCATGAAGGTCCATCGATTGGCGCATGTCAAAAGTCACATCGGGAGACAAAAGTGCTTCTTGCAAGCTCGACTTTCAACTCGGAGTGAAGCGATGAACGAACTCAGCTGGCAGCAGTCACTCGTGGACACACATCTAGAGCTTTTTGTCCGAACGTTTAGAGGTGTACGCTTCGCGCCGGGGCTGCCGCTATGCAGCAACGGTTGGCAGCGTATCGTTACACGGCTGGTCGACCGAGTTTCCGAGGCGACGAGCAGCTACAAAGTGACCTTTATCCAAATAGTAGAGCAGCACGGGATACTGCGCGTTTGCTGGACCACTTACTCGGAGCTTCCACGGCGGGTAGAATTCGCAATCGAGGAAGCAATCTCGCTCGCCAGCGCAAGGTCGGCCTGCACCTGTATGGAATGCGGAGGAGAAGGCCGGCTGTTCTCCTCCGGATACCGACTTTTCGTCGCGTGCGATGTTCACCAAAATGGTAATCCAGCCCCGGCAGTTCATGGCTTTCAGGCCGATTATCTCGTCCGCACGGTTATGAATGGGCGGTCGAAATTAGTGTGCAGTCGATACGATCGGGCCTCCGACTCTTTCATCGCCACCGGCGATGTCATCGCACCAGCGCCACCACCGCCACGGTGTTGATGTCCGAAACGCCAAACAGGCTAGACGGTGAGATGCTCCGGCCGCATGCCGCGTTCGAGGCGGTGTCGGACACAGGCGCGCTGCAGGTCGCTTGTAGTGAGCCGTTCGCCGAAGCCCAGGATGCTGCAGCGGCCGCGAGTTCGGCGTTCAGCGAGGATTGTTTCCACTCGCCGGCACGGAACTTGATAACGAAGAACCGCGTCACGATTGGGGCACGCCTACCAGCTGCGAGCCCAGCCAGAGCAAAATCCAATCAATCATCTATGAGGAATGGGAGTGGAGCATGCTTGAAGTCGTTATCGACCTGGCTCCTGCGGCGGCCGGCGCGAAAGCAGCGAACGATTCACCTTGGCCAACGCCATTACCGTTCGATCCCGATAGCATGTTCTGGCTCGATAGTTTGCTGCGCGGCGGCGCCTCACGGTCGACGATCGGCTGCTATGAGCGCGACATCAGGCATGTCTCTGCCGCTCTCGGAACGAATGACGCCGCGGCGCTCACGCGCCTCAATCAGTCCGTACTCGAATGCATCACGAAATTCTGGACCGCGAACGGCGCGGCGGAGTCAACCATCTTTCGACGGTTCTCCTCGCTGCGGAGTTTCGCCCGCTTCCTTATGCTCGAACGGTCCTACGACTGCTCGACGCTGCTAAGCTCCCGCTTCCCGCCTAGCGGCAGAAACCGCAGAGAAGCCATTAGTGGCGAAGCGATCGAAACGATACTCTCCTCCTCAACGTGCGATTGGGACCATTCCTGGACGCGCCTTCGCGATTGCGCTGTCGTCCAGTTGGCCGCGTCGTCCGGGCTCACAACGGCTGAACTGACCGCGCTGAACCGCCGCCATTACGACGCTCGACTGGCGAAGGTCCGCGTGTGCGGCTCGCACTTGCATAGCCGCCTCGGTATTGTCTCCCGCGAAGCCGCCCGTTGGTTGACGCGCTATCTCGACGAAGTGCCTTTCGACCTCAGCCCGGGCGGCCCGCTCTTCGTTACGACGCGACGCACCCGCCTCAGCGCACGATCGCTCCAGGCCTCGTTCCGGCGCTTGCGACAAACAGCAGGAGTCTCCCGTCACGCCGTGCCGAGCTCGTTACGCAACGCCGTCGCCGAAAAGTTCGTGCGGTCCGGTGCCACACCCGAAGTCCTGGCCAAAGCCTTGGGAATCGAGGTCTCGAGCGCGTGGCGTTACTTCGATGCGCGCGACCGCGACATGGAACGACTCTGATGGATGATCCACTTCGCGCGCGCGTGCATCAGGCGCAGGCGAGAGTCAACAGTGCACAATTTGTGGACAAACGCTGAGCCGCCCTGACGATTCCAGCGAAATGGCCGGAAATGCGTCCCGAGAAATCCCCGAGATTCATTTCGCTAGGATTCCAGAACGCGCGTGTTATCAAAAAGATACGCCACGCGGCGTGACGAGGAGAACGTGATGCAGCAGCCCTAATAAGACGCGCGATCGGAGCGGACCCCGATCGCGCGTCATATCGAAAGTCTTCGGCACCAAGCCCGCAAAGCTCGCCTAGACCAAGATCCGCCAATCCCTGAATTGAAACCGGCAGAACGACCAAGAGAACGTCTTGGCCGACCGAGAATCGCATGTCCGATTCTAAGTCGCAAGCTTTTCTTGGGGACCTTCCGCCGGACCGATCCGCGCCGCAGCTCTTCCGTTGCGCGCTGTGCAGTCTCCAGCAGAAAGGTCTGCCTCATGGCACGTCTTCCTCGTCCGCGTCCGTCGAAAATCGTGGACCGGCTCTTCCATAACCTCAACTGGCAGTTCGACGCGCCGACGCGCATCGTACGCGACAACTCGCACGAGTTCCACAGCATCGCGTACAGGCGTTGATCGAGAGCGCAATCGATGTGCAGTACGCGATTCCGCGCCACAACGAGAGCGTCGATGCCCCGTAGACGGCGCAAGATCGAGCGCGCCTGGGGTTTTCTCTGCGAGGGCGTCGATGCGTTCCGTCTCGAAGCCAACGAGGCCGTGCGCCGGGTCATCACGGGCCGGCGCAACCATATCGTCGGCGGGCACTTCAGCATGAAGATGCGCGGGCACGTGGTTCACGAAGGCGGCATCGAAGAGCGCTTCGTCCGGGCTTCCGACTGCGTGCTTCACGCAAAACGCGTCTGGGCGCAACCCGAGACGATCCGGATGAACATCTTTCCAGAATTCGAAGGAGAGATCTACACTCCCGATTATCTCGTCGAACACGATGCCGGCTTCATCCGCTACGAAGTTAAGCAGTGGACGGAATTGCGTCCCCCGAAGCCCGCCGACTGGGACGAAGACGGCAAACGGAAATGGGAGGAAGCCAAGCTTCTTCGCGCCCGTCTGCGTCGCGTTCGAGAGGCCTACCGGCGGGCCAGCCTTTCGTTTCGCGTCATCACGGAACGCGGTATCGCGAAATATTGGGGCGATCCGGACGTCGTCGATGAAGTCATCGCAAACGATCGCTGGGACGTCGAGCCGGAAGAGCTGAATCGCCTCGTCACCGCGCTGGTGGAAGCCGGCGGCTCACTCCCGATGTGGCGCTGCGAGGCGCTGTTCGAGCAAGTGCCATTCCCGCGCGGCGTGGTGCTGTCGCGCATTCCGGAACGCATTATTCGTATCGACCTCTTCTCCCCGGTCGGCCCGCACACGATCGTGCACATCGGAGTGGTATCATGCTGAATGTACTCGACCCCGCCGAGGCGGATCGCCAGGTCGAATCCGAAATCTCCGCGTACGGGGACGGCGCGCCCCTCCCTTCCATCGACTGGGTCCTGTTCGACAACCTGACGCCGAATCAGGTCATCCTCATCGACGATAAGCCACATCAGTTCATCAAGAAGCTCGAGGGTGCCGGCCCGCACCTCTTCCTGAGCCACCACACCGGCGATACCGTACGCCTCGCCACGACCCGGCTCATCGAGTTGTTCGAAAAGGGCCGATACTACAGCCCGCAGTGGAAAGTCCCCCCCGTCGACGAGAAGAAAACGATCGACGAAACACGAGCGTTGATCGGGAAGGTCTACAACACGATCAATGCCGGACCGCGGGCAAGAGCCGCAGTCATCTGGCGCTACGTCGGCGCGTTCATCAACAAGATGCTGACCGCGCCCCCGGGCGAGCCCTTTTTTAGAAACCACGATAACGCGCAAGAGATCATCGAGACCGTTGACAAGGCGATCGACGCGGAAAATAGCACACTCCCGCAAGGCAAGCAGATCAAGAAGCCCAAAAAGGTGACGCGCACGATACTGCGCTGGGTCGCGAACGAATTGAAGCACGGCATGCAGGAGCGCACGTTCGTCCATGCGAATGCGATCAAGGCGCGCAAGGCCAAATTGCCGAAACAGGTCTTCTCGATCATCGGCATGACGATCCGCGAATTGGTGGAACTCTCGGCGGAGTTTGGACCGACTAAGATCAAGATGCGGACAAACCACAAGATCGTCGAGCGCAATGCAGAGATTCGTCTGCACAACAAGGAGATCAAGAAACGGATCGACGAGGGCGAACTCACCAAAGAGGCTCTCCTGCCGGAGCTTCCGGAAGTCGGACTTTCGACCGTGCAGGTGCAGTACAGGCGCTACGACGCGTGGATCAGGCTCGCTAAGGAGAATGGTGCACAAGCTGCCGATCTCGAGTTTGGCGGCGCGGGACGCTTCGAACGTCCGAAGCGCATTCTGGACATATGCGAGTTCGACCACCACCAATTCGATTTCATGGGTGTTCTGGGCGAGACGCCGTTCGGTCGAGCTTGGTCGAAGGCCGGAATCGACAGGTTCTGGATATGCCTCGGCATCGATGTCTATAGCGGATATCCGGTGGGATTCCACCCTTCCTTTGACCCAGGCGGACTACATCCCGCACTGGCTTCGATCGATCACGCCATCAAGGTTAAGACCTACGTCGACAAACGTTTCCCGAACATCAGAGGTTCGCTCCTGAGCTACGGCAAGCCTCGGAAGATTAGATACGACAATGGCAAGGAATTCGTATCCGAACAGATGGCGCTGAGTTTGGCTCGGGTGAGAATCGGCTTCGAGATGGCGGTCCCGCACCAACCCGACACGAAACCGTTCGTGGAGCGCTTTTTTGGGACGCTCGAGCAGGATTTCGTTTCTTGGCTGAAGGGCTCCACGGGATCGAATCCGCAGAAGCGCGGAGCTCGTAAGCCGTTGCTTGAGGCGTGCATCACGATCGACGATTTTATCATGTTGTTCCACCTCTGGCTCATCGAGGTCTATGCCCGACGTAAGCAGAAAGATTTGGACTGGGACACTCCCGAGCAACGCTGGCTTCGCGGTGCGTCTAGTCCCTCGCATCGGCCTCAGCCTCTAACGAAGGAAGAAGCCGCGCGCTGGGATCTCATTCCCTCTCTCGAGTTCACTTTGACGGCCGGAAAGAACGGTATCAAGTGGAACAACCTTGTCTATCAGTCACCGCAACTTCAGGCGATGCGCACGCGCTCGGGGAGCATGGGGAAACGAAAGCACGAAAACACGCCCGTGACCGTTCGAATTCCGCTGGCGAACGTAGGCCGGTGCATCGTTGCCGATCCCACTTCCCGTTTCCATGGCAACGAACACCTCCCGCCGGAATTCGACGTGGAGTCGACGGACAAGGAAGCTCATGGGTTATCTAAGTTTCAGTGGGAAGTCCTGTGCAAGTTCCGCAACGCGAAGAAGCACGCGCCCACCGAACATCCCTCGCACCAAGTGGGTTTCAATCACCTTCTCGAAGAAGCATTAAAGGCGATGGGCATGGTGCCGACCGACGAGAAGCCGCCCGCGAAGGCCGTGCTCTCGAAGGGTTTATATCCGCGCATCGCCGGAGTCCTAGCCCGCGGCGCCGAGGAGCATGCGCTCGCCGTGACGGAAGAATTAATCGAGAAGACGGGAATCTTCAAGTCCGCTTCCGAGCAGCGCAATGCGGCTCCGGCGCCGCCTCGGGCCGATGCCGGCCGCATCACCGAAGCTGTCGCCGAAAGCCCGCCCCAGCGGCATAAGAAGCTCAGGTTTGAGGTCGATGCGCCGCTCCCCAGGGCGCAGTAGGCTAACGAGAGGTCGCAAGCGAATGTCGGATTTGGAAAACATCCTCACTTCTCCGCTGGTCCAGGGCAAACTCGATGCGATCAGAGGGATCTTCGTGAAGCACACCAAGGTGGAAGAAGCGCGCCAGATGTTGCTGCTGTCAGTAGCTTTCGCAAGACGCTTGCGCGAAAATTCCAGTACCTACCTGATAGGCTGGTCGCGCTGCGGAAAGAGCGAAACCATCAAAAGGTTGCTGCAGGAGCAGACGGGGCAGCCCATCTCGAAGAAGCGAATTCAACTTCTGCATGGGAACGGAAAGCGCTTCCTCTATGTTGACCTGATGGGTGGCTCCACCCCGCGAATCTTGGCGCGTCAAATCAATTTCAATATCTTCAACGACCGCAAAAGCCTCCGGCTCGGCGAGGAAGAAGGCACCGGCGCGCTCATCGAAAATCTGAACGATCTCAAGGTGGACGGCATCATTCTGGATGAAGCGCAAAATCTAGCCGAGGATGGCGTAAAGAAGCTGGCGAGATTCATCCTCTCGATCGAGAACGAATGCAGCGCTCCGCTGTTCGTCGTGGGGCCGCCTTCCTTGGTGAAGATGATGACCAAGGTGGATGCCATGAGCCAGCGGTCCGGCGGCATCAAGATGCTCCCGCCCTTCGGATTTGCCGACGACGAGCAACGGGAGATCCATGCCGCGTTCGTAGCGGCCTTTTCCGACGAGCTTCCCTTCGAATCGAACTGGTTCAGGGACAACGAATACGATCACCACATGCTGCGCGCCACGTTCTACGCCCAGCGCGGCCGGCCCGGCAGGCATTCGCTGCTCGTGGAGGCGGCGGTGCCCCATGCATTCATCCGAACGGGAGGGGCTGAACCAAAAGAGCTGATGAAGGAAGATATCGCCGCCGGCTTCGATCGAGTGTTCATCAACCAGGAGATCATGCACGGCCGGAATCCTTTTCGTTCGGAGGATTACCTCAGGCTCCCCCAGTTCCCGCTGAGCGTGGAACAGGAAAAATCCAGCGACTAGATGGCGGCGGCAATGATCCCCAATACGCCATGGGTTAGGACCGTCCAGCAGTTCGACGACGAGGCCATTGCTTCGCTCGCCGTACGTCTCGCACCGATGGGCAGGATCGATACAGACACCCTGCTTCGCTTGCACCTCGACATGCGCGGCCAGTCGGTTTCGACCATCGCGACAAAACCAAACGCAATCGCGGAGCTGGCGGCCTTGGGCTCGTTCGATCCGGAGCGGCTTTCCATGGGAGCCTGGGAGAATTTCAAGGATCGGACGGAATTTCTTGGTCGCGAATTTCCTGTGGGATGGTTCGTACCGGAGCGACGTCGGGTCGCGCCGGCGAGGCTGGCGGCCGACGGCGAGAACGCGCGCATCAGAAATGTCTGGCTGGTTGCAGCCATGCCATGCGATGTCGAGACTGGCGAAGTGCTTCTGGACCGATGCCCGGCGTGCCTCAATCTGTTGGGATGGACGAACCTCCGGACTGTCTGGACCTGTCAGGCATGTGATTTTGACCTGCGGTTCGCGGCTCCCAGATTGTGCCCGCCCGAAACGTTCGCCGCAGCTAAGGAGCTTGCGAGTTTTATCTTCGACCGAGGTGTTCGATTGCCGCCTCCACTAGACGAACTGCCATCATTGGATCTTTTGAAGCTCTGCAGTTGGCTTGCTCATGTCAGAATGCTTCCCGCAGAACTCTTTCTAGGCATCACCGCTAAGAACGCTCCTGCCGGATTTGCGCAGGTGAAGCGATGGCCACACTCATTCGACGAAACGGTCTTCGACCTGCTCGGAGCCTCGACAGGCGACGATCTGATCGAGGGTAACGTGATCTGGAGCAAGGCGGCCGGCGGTCTACTAGCTACCATCGATCGCCTGAGTTCGGCGAAGGCCCGTGAAGTCGTCAGGTCACGCCTCGCCGCGCTTTTGGGCCTGCCACCCGGATTTACCGAAGCTCTCCGTGACGTTACGGAGCCGAGGATACCACTCGGGATCTCTATTACTGGCCTAGACCGTCGACGATAAAATTGACGCGATCAAGCCAGGATCGGGCAAGGTTCAGACCGGCCGGATTGAATAGATATACAGTTCCCTCTCGACTTTTTCCTTCCGAAACTAGTCCAACTGTCTGAAGAATTTGCATCGCGGCGCGGATCTTCTCACCCGAGCTGTCCAGAACCTGCACTAATTCATGGGACGAGCGGGGACCTTCGGCCAGCAACTCTACGATCTTGCGGGTATTGGCGTTCGCGAGGGCCTGTAAGGCATTTGTCAGCAAAAGCTGACTGTTTTGGTTGTCGGCATCGAACATGCTTGGCCCTCACGGGAGTTGCTGCACCATAGGTTCTGGGAGAGGAATGGACGCTAGGCCAGTCCACCCAAAGTGGCTTGGCGCTGTAGCGTTCCAATGACCGCTCCTCCTCCAACCAACCCGACGCGGAAACCCTCGGAAGTCAACTGAGCGTCTATCTGAAGGCGGGGAAAACCGTGCTTAGGCGCCCTATGCGTGAAGCTGGGTGGCCCGCGCGCTAGTGCCAAATTACCATCTTAGAATTTCACGCAGTGCCAATTTTCAATCGCCAGTGTCAAAATCTAGCAACGCGTCAAAAAAAAGAGTTGGATAAACCAATCGGATAGCTTGTGGAGAATTTGGGGCCAGTGACAAAGTCAAGCGCGTATCACAAGGTCTTTGGTGTTGCTCCCCCGTAAGATTGCATTTCACCCCAATTGACCGTCGCATCCCATGTTTCAACGCCGGATCGCCGGCCTCGCCTATTGGCTCAGCCGCCGTTTTCGGAGTGGCGACTACGAACAGCAACTACCTGCCTGAATCGGCGGGCACGGTACTGAGCCGTACGAACAGAACACACAGCAATCGCCCGCCTTCGGCTTCAGCCGAGCACCGCATCCCTTGCAGTCATAGAAGAATTGACACGCATCGGTCGGCATCGTCTCGACCGCATGATGCTCGCACTTCGGGCAGGTGATCGTCGACATCAGTTGCATTGATATTCTCCTTTCTCAGTTGTCTCGACGACAGCCGTCGATCACTGTAGCCGCTCACCCAATTCTTTCATTCGACAAGTTCCGGAGCGATCGTACGTTCGACACTCCCGGTGTGGGCAGGTGGCTGATGACCGTTGCCATCCCGCAGCCCAATGCCCTTGATCAGGCCGAAGATCGCCGGGATCACGATCAGCGTCAGCAGCGTCGACGAGACCATGCCGCCGATCATCGGCACCGCGATCCTCTGCATGATTTCCGATCCGATCCCGGTGCTCCACATGATCGGAAGCAGCCCTGCCATAATCGCGACGACGGTCATCATCTTGGGGCGGACACGCCCGACTGCGCCTTCCATGACGGCGTCGTAGAGGTCCTTGCGCGTGACCGACCGCCCCTCCGCCGCGCGCCGGGCCTCGATTTCGGCGTAAGCCTGGTTGAGATAGATCAGCATGACGACACCGGTCTCGGCGGCAACGCCCGCAAGTGCGATGAACCCCACGGCGACGGCGACGGACAGGTTGAACCCGAGCCACCACATCAGCCAGAGGCCACCTACCAAGGAGAACGGCAGCGATAGCATGACGATCATGGTTTCGGTGATCGAGCGGAAATTCAGATACAGCAGCAGGAAGATGATCAGCAACGTCACCGGCACGACGATCTTGAGACGCGCGGTGGCACGCTCGAGATATTCGTACTGCCCGCTCCAGATCACGTAGTAGCCCGGCGGAAACGCGATGCTGGCCTGCACCGCCTTCTGCGCGTCGGCCACGTATCCGCCGAGATCGCGATCGCGAATGTCGACGTAGACGTAAGCCGCGAGTTGCCCGTTCTCCGTCCGGATCGAGGTCGGCCCGCGATCCAGGGTAATTCTGGCCACCTCGCCCAGCGGCACGGCACCTCCCTGCGGCATCGGCACGAGCACGTCGGACGCGATCTTTCGGGGACTGTCGCGGAGGTCGCGGGGATATCGCATGTTGACGCTAAAGCGCTGACGGCCCTCGACCGTCGTGGTCACCGTCTGTCCGCCGAGCGCGGTGGCGATCACGTCCTGCACGTCCTGAATCATGATGCCGTAACGCGCGAGCGCCGCGCGATCGGGCGTGATGTCCAGATAGTAACCGCCTATGCCGCGCTCGGCATAGGCCGAGGAGGTGCCGGGCACGGCCTTCAGAACCCGCTCGACTCGCTTCGCCAACTTGTCGATTCCGACCAGATCGGGACCAATCACCTTGACGCCGACCGGGGTGCGGATTCCGGTCGACAACATGTCGATGCGAGCCTTGATCGGCATGGTCCAGGCATTGGAGACACCCGGAAACTGCAACGCCTTGTCCATCTCAGCGATCAGGCTGTCGATGGTGACGCCGGGACGCCACTGCTCCTTCGGCTTGAGATTGATGACGGTCTCGAACATTTCGGAAGGCGCCGGGTCGGTTGCGGTGGAGGCTCGCCCGGCCTTGCCGAACACCGAGGCCACCTCCTGAAATGAGCGGATGATCCGGTCCTGGGTTTGCAGAAGCTCACCCGCCTTGGTGACGGAAATGCCGGGCAAGGTCGTCGGCATGTAGAGCAGCGTGCCCTCGTTGAGGTCAGGCATGAACTCGGTCCCGAGTTGCCGGGCGGGCCACACGGTGACGGCGAGGATTGCAAGGGCAAGAACGATGACCAGCGCCCGCGCCCGCATCACGCCCTTAATCACCGGTCGGTAGATCCAGATCAGAAAACGATTGATCGGATTCTTGTGCTCCGGAACGATCCGGCCGCGGACGAAGATCACCATCAATGCAGGTACCAGCGTAACCGACAGGAGAGCGGCTGCGGCCATCGCAAACGTCTTGGTGAAGGCCAGCGGGCTGAACAGGCGTCCCTCCTGCGATTCCAGCGTGAAGATCGGCATGAAGGACACGGTGATGATCAGTAGGCTGAAGAACAGCGCGGGCCCGACTTCGGATGCGGCATCTATCAGGATTTGAAGACGTGACTGGCCCGGTGCGGCACGTTCCAGGCGTTTGTGCGCGTTCTCGATCATCACGATCGCCGCGTCTACCATAGCGCCGATCGCGATCGCGATGCCGCCGAGGCTCATGATATTCGAACCGATGCCGAGCAGCTTCATCGCGCCAAATGCTATCAGCACGCCGACCGGCAACATCAGGATGGCGACCATCGCGCTCCTGACATGCAGCAGGAAGACGATGCAGACCAGTGCGACGATGATGCTTTCCTCAACCAGGGTATGCTTGAGCGTTTCGATCGCGGCATTGATCAAGGTCGACCGGTCGTAGACAGGAACGATTTCGACCGACTTCGGCAGGCTGGTGGCAATCTCCTGGAATCGCTTCTTGACGTTGTTGATGACATCGAGGGCGTTGGCGCCGAAGCGTTGCAGGATGATGCCGCTCGTGACCTCGCCTTCTCCGTTCAATTCCGTGATGCCGCGCCGTTCGTCCGGGCCGAGCTCGACGCGGGCGACGTCGCGCAGCAACACGGGTGTGCCGTTGTCGGTCTTGAGCACGATGTCGCCGAGATCGTTGATGTTCCTGATGTAGCCCCTGCCCCGAACGACGTATTCGAACTCGGATAGCTCGACCGTCCTGCCGCCGACGTCGGCGTTGCTGGCGCGGATCGCGTCACGCATCTTTTGCATCGTGATCCCGCGGTCGCGCATGCGCTGCGGGTCGAGAACGACATTGTATTGACGTACGAACCCGCCCGCGCTGGCGACCTCGGCGACGCCCCCGGCCTTCGCCAGTGCGAATTTCAGATTCCAGTCCTGTATGGCCCGCGTGTCCGATAGATTAAGTTCCTTGGAAACAACGGCGTACTGGTAGACCCAACCGACCCCAGTGGCGTCCGGGCCGATGGTGGGCGTCACGCCCGATGGCAATCGCGAGGATGCGCTATTGAGGAATTCGAGCACGCGCGAACGCGCCCAGTAGATGTCCGTTCCGTCCTCGAAGATCACATAGACAAACGACACGCCGAAAAACGAGAACCCGCGCACGACCTTCGATTTCGGCACCGTCAGCATCGCCGTCGCGAGCGGATAGGTCACCTGATCCTCGACGACCTGCGGCGCCTGGCCGGGATAATCGGTGTAGACGATGACCTGCGTGTCCGAGAGGTCGGGAATCGCGTCGAGCGGCAGATGGACCAGAGCGTAGATGCCAGCGGCGGCCGCGAAACCCGCACCGAACAGAACAAGCAGCAGATTGCGAGCCGACCAGGCGATCAGGCGCGCGATCATGGTTGGCCCCCCGCGTCCGAAAAGCTCTTCAGCGCAGCCTTCAGATTGCTTTCGGCATCGATCAGGAAGTTCGCCGACACCACGACAGCCTCGCCGTCGTGCACACCTTCTCGTACCTCGACGTAACCATTGCCACGCCGGCCAAGCTTCACCTCGCGTGGTTCGAAGCGCCCTTCCCCCTTGTCCACCAGCACGGACTGTCGCGCCCCGGTATCGAGCACCGCGCTTTCCGGAATCGCCAAGACCGGTGCCGGATTGCCGGTGTCGATTTCCGCGTCGACGTACATGTCGGGGAGCAAGGCGAGATCGGGATTGGCCAGTTCGATCCTGGCCCGTGCCGTGCGCGTTTCGCGGTTCACTTGCGGATAGATCACGCTGATCTTTCCGGAGAACGTGCGTCCCGGAAAACTGCGTGCCCTCACGGTGACCGGTTGCCCTGCCCGCACCGCACCAAGGTCTCGCTCGGCGACATCGACCACGGCCCACACCACCGAGGTATCGGCGACGCGGAACAGGACCTCGCCGGGCTGTGCCCGCATGCCCTCGATGGCATTGCGTTCCAGCACGATGCCATCGCGCGGCGCGGTCCATTCGATCGCAATCGGAACCACCCGGGTCCTTTCCATGGCGACGATCGCGCTATCCGGAACATCGAGGTTCATCAAGCGTTGCCGCGATCCGCGGCCGTAGCGCTCCGGGGAAGCCGTGACAGGCGAGTTGATCGTGGAGATGTACTCCGCCGCGGCCGACGAAATCGCCGCGCTGTATATCTCCATCAACGGTTGCCCTTTCTTGACGGCGGACCCGATGGTGACGTTCGCGACCTTCTGCACCCAGCTTTCCGCGCGCATCGAGATCACCGACACCCGTCGCTCATCGAGTTGGATCGTGCCGGGTACCCGCACCATCGTCCGGATTACGCGGGGTATGGCGCGCTCGGATTGCACGCTCGTGCGTTGGATTTTGCCCGGAGTTAACTTGATCGAGCCGTCGTCGGTGTCCTCGTCTTCGTACACGGGGATATAATCCATCCCCATCGAGTCCCTCTTCGGTGTCGGCGACGTATCCGGCAGGCCCATCGGATTGCGGTAATATTTGATCTTGCGGTCGTCGCCCTCTGCATCGGCAGCCTCGGCGCCCGCCGCCTCGCTCGCGGGATCGTCGAAACTCACGTCGGCACTGGGCGGCACCGGACGGTAGGCGCGTCCATCCTCCGTCTTCTTCGGATTGAGCGAGTACAATGACTTGCCGTCCGGATCCTGATAATAGATCGGTGCGGCGGCGGACTCTGCCGCAGCCGGCGTCGCCAAGCGAATCGAGCTAACCCAACGCACATGGTCGGCAATGAATGCGCCGCCAACCGCCGCTATAAGCGCGGCGGCGACAACGCCCGTCAGGACGGCCCGTTTCATTTTTGCGCCGTGATGACGAATTGGTTCTCGACGGTGCCGGTCTCGCCCTGGACCTTGGCACCGAGCGACAACTGCCAGCGCCCCGCCATGCCGAACGTCGCTTTGAACTTGTAAACGCCGGGCTCGCTTCCCGGGGTCTGCGTGATCTTCGTCGCCATCTCCTGCATGCCGTCGGGCGCCATATCGAGACGGGTGGCGAAGATCACCGCGTCAGGAACCGGCTTTCCGGTCTTGGTATCCATCAGCCTGACGGTGATGACCTTGTCAGGCCCGGCCTGCACGGTCTGATCGACCAACTCGAACTTGTAGTCGTTGATGTTCGCAAGGGCTGCGGTGCCGGCCATGCCGATTGCGGCCATGGCGATCAACGCGCCCCGAAGGGCACGCGAATAACGTGACGAATTCATCTGTAAATCCTCGAACAGTGTTGATCTGCCGGAACACGGCACGCATCATCCGCGCAGGGTTTCGGCCACGCGGGGTGGAGCGGCGCTGATGCGCCGATCAGACCAGGGTTCGAGGAGGATGGTCGGGCGGAGGACGATCGAGCCCGTCGCTAATGAGGTCGTCGTGGACCGCTGGATTGTAATGCTTGAATGACCGCACAACGATGGCATCGGCAATAGGTTGGGTGACCAAATTTTTGAGCATGCAAATCGCAAGCAGCGGGCAATCCTTGCAATCATTCTTCTTTTGCGTGTCCGGACAGCATGGCATCTCGTCGGCCATCGACGCCATGTCGGACATCGCGACGTTGGACGACCCCATCGCCGCCACCGGCGAAACCAACGGAGCCACGACCAGCCCCGCGATCACGAAGACCGCCAGCAGATGACCGATAAGGCGACGAAAACCCATAACCTACCTTGCCATACCGCGGGGAACCGGAAAAGTAGAAGTTCCTTCACATGTCCGGGACCGAACGGCCACATCGACGAGAAGCGTAATCACAGGAGAATCCGCTAGATTGTTGCAATTGCAGGAAGCTTGCTGCCTGACAGCGGTCAAGGATCCGGTATCATACTCGCTCCGGCCCGATAGAACTACCCGGCCATTCCTGGAAACGTTTCCTCTGCGGACAGATCGTGCGCCGGCACGGAGTCTTTCCGGAACAGGATATATAGCGCCGGCAACACCAGCAGCGTCAGGATAGTCGACGAAACGATGCCGCCGATCACGACTGTCGCCAATGGCCGCTGCACCTCCGCGCCGGCGCCGGTCGCGAGGGCCATCGGAACGAATCCGAGGGAGGCGACGAGCGCCGTCATCAGGACCGGTCTTAGCCGGGTCGATGCGCCCTGATACACGGCGTCGAACACCGGCTTGCCCTCCCGCCGCAGCCGTTCGATGAAGGCGATGATGACGATGCCGTTCAGAACCGCGACGCCGGACAGCGCGATGAATCCAACACCGGCGCTGATGGACAGCGGGATGCCGCGCAATAGCAGCGCCAGAACGCCGCCGGTCAGAGCCAGCGGCACGCCGCTGAACACCAACAGCGCATCGGCGACCGATCCGAAGCTCATGAACAACAGCAGCAGCACGAGCGCGAGCGCAACCGGCACCACGATGGTCAAGCGTCTGGTTGCCGAAACGAGCTGCTCGAACTGCCCTCCCCAGCCGATCCAGTAACCCGGCGGCAGTTTGACTTTCTCCGCGACCGCCTCCTGCGCGTCGGCTACGAACGATCCGAGGTCCCGCTCGCGGACATTGGCGGTGACGACGATGCGACGCTTGCCGTTTTCGCGGCTGATCTGGTTGGGACCCGGCGCGATATCGATGGTCGCTACCGACGACAGCGGCACGTACCGCATCTGCACCGCGGACGAATCCGACCATGCGACCTTCGTCGTTTCCGCCGCCGCGTTTTCGACGGGAGGCAGCGGGATGGAGATGGCGCGGATCGAATCCAGACGGCCCCGAAGGTTTTCGGGGAGACGGACCACGATATCGAAGCGCCGATCGCCCTCGAACAGCTTGCCGGCGCTTTTGCCGCCGATCGCAATCTCCACGACGTTCTGGACATCTGCAGTGCTCAGGCCGTAGCGCGACAGCGCCCGGCGGTCGAGCTTGACCGTCAGAATTGGCAGTCCGGACACCTGCTCGGTCTTCACGTCGGTCGCGCCCGGGATGCTTGTAATCGCGGCCTGCACCTGTTTCGCGGCGCCCTGGAGAATATCCAGATCGTCGCCGAATATCTTGATGCCAAGGTCGCTGCGCACACCCGAAATCAGTTCGTTGACCCGCAACTGGATCGGTTGCGAGATTTCGTAGTTGCTGCCGGGAATCTCGTTCGCAGCGTGCTCGATCTCCTCCACCAGTTCGGATTTCGGCTTCGACGGATCGGGCCATTCCTCGCGCGGCTTGAGCATGACGTAACCGTCCGAGATCGATGGCGGCATCGCATCGGTGGCAACCTCGGCGGTACCGGTCCGCGCAAAAAAATCCTTCACCTCCGGAATTTTCCTGATCCGTTTTTCCAGCGCCATCTGGAGATCGAGCGACTGGGTCAGGCTGGTCCCCGGTATCCGGATCGCAGCGATGGCGATGTCCCCCTCGTCGAGAGACGGAATGAATTCGCCGCCCATGCGGGTCGCGGCGAAGCCGCTTGCAAGCACGACGACGACAGCCCCCGACGCCACCCAATGCCTATACCGGATCGCACCTTTCAGCAGCGGCAGATAGACCCGCTTGGCCCCATGCATGAAGATGTTCTCCTTCTCGGAGACCTTGCCGGTAACCACGATCGCGACCGCCGCAGGAACGAACGTCACGGAGAAGATGGCGGCGCCCAGCAACGCCATCAGCACGGTGAGCGCCATCGGCGTGAACATCTTTCCTTCGACGCCGGTGAGCGTCAGTACCGGCAGATACACGACCGCGATGATCATGGTGCCGAACAGGCTGGGTTTGATCACCTCGCGTGACCCGTCGAGAATCGTCCGCAGGCGTTCCTTGAGCGACAGCAGCCCACCTTTCCTGCGCTGCTCCTCAGCAAGAAGCCGCAGACAATTCTCGACGATGATCACCGCGCCGTCGATGATGATGCCGAAATCGATGGCGCCGAGGCTCATCAGGTTTGCGCTGACTTTTGCCTCGACCATGCCGGTGATGGTGAAGAGCATGGCGAGAGGGATCACGCACGCCGTCACGATGGCCGCGCGAATATTGCCGAGAATGAGGAACAGCACAGCGATGACGAGGAGCGCGCCCTCGATCAGGTTTTTCTGGACGGTTCTGATGGTCGCATCGACCAGGTCCGTCCGGTCGTAGACCGTGCGCGCGATGACGCCGTCGGGAAGCGACCGGGCGATCTCGCCGAGCTTGGCGGCAACCCCTTTCGCGACCGCGCGACTGTTTTCTCCGATCAGCAGCATGGCCGTGCCAAGCACGGTCTCCTTGCCGTCCAGCGTGGCCGCCCCGGTCCGGAGATCCTTGCCTTCCTTCACTTCGGCTACATCGCGGATGCGGACCGGAATGCCCCCGCGCGAGCCGATGACAATGTCCTGGATCTCGGCGATGTTGGCGACCTGCCCCGGAGTCCGGACGAGATATTGCTCGCCGTTGCGTTCGATATAGCCCGCGCCGACGTTGGCGTTGTTGGCGGCGAGAGCCGTCATCACGTCGCGAAATCCGAGATTGTAGGCCAACAGACGCCCCGGATCCGGCAATACATGAAATTGGCGTTCGTATCCGCCGATGGTGTTGACCTCGATCACGCCGGGGACGGTGCGCAGTTGCGGCTTGATGATCCAGTCCTGGATCGTGCGCAGGTCGCTCGGCGTGAATTCGCCACCACCGGGCGCCCTGGCGCCTTGCCTGGCCTCCACGGTGTACAGGAAGATTTCACCGAGCCCGGTCGATATCGGACCCATCGCGACTTCGACACCGGCCGGCAACTGGTCCTTCACCTGCTGGATGCGTTCGTTGACGAGCTGGCGCGCGAAGTAGATGTCGGTGCCATCGAGAAAGACGACCGTGACCTGGCTCAAGCCGTAGCGCGAACTCGATCGCGTGTATTCAAGCTTCGGGAGACCGCCCATCGCCGTCTCGACCGGAAACGTAATGCGCTGTTCGGTTTCCAAGGGAGAGTAGCCCGGCGCGCGCGTATTGATCTGCACCTGGACATTCGTGATGTCAGGCACGGCATCGATCGGCAGCCGGGTGAAACTCCAGGCTCCGAAGACGCCGACCCCCAGCGCGAGCAGCATCATCAGCCAGCGCTGGCGGATGGAAAAGGCAAGGACGGCGTCAATGTTCATGTTCGGCCTCACCCTTGCCCATCTCCGCCTTCACGACGAAGCTGTTCTCGGCGACATAGGGCTCTCCCGCCGACAGTCCCGCCCGGATCTCCACGAACCTCGCATCGGAGTCTCCAAGCTCGACGGGGCGGGCCTCGATCTTGTCTCCGCCCTCCCGGACGAACACGACCGTCTTGTTTTCCAGCGTCTGAATCGCTCCCACGCGCACGGCGACGTGCACGTTGCGCTTTGCCAGCACAAGGCGCGCCGTGACGAACAGTCCCGGACGCAGGCGTCCGTCCTTATTTGCCAGAACGATCCGGGCGAGCGCCGTCTGCGTGTCGCTCGATCCGACCGGCGCGACATAGGAAATGTGGCCCTTGATGTCCGCGCCGCCGTCGTCCGGGTCGATCAGCACTTCGTCTCCGGTCCGGACGCGCTTCAAATCCTGACGATAGATCGACAGGTCGACCCAGATCGTCGACAGGTCGGCGACGACGAAGGACGGCTTCTGTTCAGAGGCATATTCGCCGAGCGAAATCTGACGGTCGATCACGGTACCGCTGATCGGCGCCTTCAGGTCGTAGACAGTAAGGCTCTGGTTGCTTTCGATCGAGGCGAGCTGGTCGTCTTTGGCGACCGCGTCGCCGATTCGCTTTTTGATCGAGCGGACGATACCCGGAAAACGCGGCGTGACCTGAACCACCGCCTCCTGGTTGGCGCGCAGCACGCCGTTGAAAGACAGCGTATCGCTGAGCGTGGCCTCCCCGGCCTCGGCGAGTATCGCACCGGCGGCGGCGAGCTTGACGTCGCTGATCAGAATGCGGTCGGCACCGTGCTCGTCCTGCTCGACATGGCCATTTGCGATCTTCTCGTCCCTATGGCTTGTCTGCGTCACCGGCGCGTTGGGCGTCGCCGGCCCCATGATGCAGTAGCCGGCGCCCCCGATCGCCAGGACCGCCGCAGCCGCGACGATTATCGTGAACGTCCTCATCGAGCGGTCTCCCGAGCCAATGTGAACGGATTGCCGACAAGCCCCTCGATGGTGGCGACGGCGACGTGGAAATTCTGCTGGGCCTCCTGCTCGCGCAGGCGCGCCTGAGCGACGCTTGCTTGCGCATCCAGAACTTCGAGCAACGTGAAGCGCCCCTGCCCGTACCCCTCGAAGATCGCATCGGCGGCCTGGCGCGACTTCGGGATCGCAACTTCGCGCAGCACTTTCAGCTCACGCAACGCGCCCTGCAGCGAATCGTAGGCACGGCCGGCGAGCACGATCAGCGTGTTGCGATTGGCTTCGCGCTCGGCCCGGGTCTTCGCGAGGCTTTCCTGAGCGGACAGGATGTTGCCCTGGTTCTGGTCGAAAACCGGAATGGGAACGGACAGCGAGAGCCTGACTGCGTCGTCGTTGGTCTCGTTGAAATGGCGCCAGCCGGCGCTGACGCGAACGTCCGGATAGGGCTTCAGCCGCGCCAGCAGAAGTTCGGCGTTGCGCTGCGCGTAGACCGCGGTCCAACGCATCAGTTGCGGATTTGAATCGATCGCAGCGACGACGGCCTTAAAAGACGGAGGCCGGCCCAGAACGTCCAGTCGCCCGGAAACAGCCGAGAACTTTGCTGCGGTGTCTCCCATCAGCACCGCCAATTCGCGCCGGGCGCTGGCAAGCGTCGAGCGAACCCGCTCGCGGTCTGCTTTCACCAATGCGGATGCGACTTCCGCCCGGCCGATTTCGGCGGGTGACGAAGCGCCGGCGTCCACCCGCCGCTGCAACAACGGCGTCAACTTGTCGATTGCGGCGACCTGCTCGTCCAGGATCTGGATTCTGCGCTGCGCGCCGAGGACGCCCAGAAAGCCGACGGCCGTCTCCGACAGAACTTCGAGGCGAACGGCCTTGCGCTGGATGGCCGCGGTCTCAATGCCGGCGCGGCCGACGGCAATTCGCGCATCGCGCTTGCCGAATAGCTCGAATAGCTGGCTGATCTGTAGCGTGGTCTCGGCCGACTTCGTTCCGCGATAGCCTCTGGAGCCGAACGAGTTGTCCTGCTCATAGGATACTTCGGGATTGATCAGCGCACCGGCCTGGATGCGTTGGCCGGTCGCGATGCCGACGTCGCGCTCGGCGGCGGTCAGACGCGGGCTGGCGGCGAGCGCGCGTTGAAGTGCGGTCTTCAACGTAAGCGGTTGCGAATGCGACGGTACCGTCAGCCAGGGGCTGACCAGCAATGCCATCGCCCACGCAAGACGCACGGCGAATTTTGACAACATGAAATATCCTGACGAACGACGGATTCAGGGCGTCAATGCGCCCGGCGAACGCGTTCAGGTCAGGAGTTTCGGTGGCGGAGTCTCGATGCCCGGAACAAGATCAGAGGCGCGCGAAAGCACTCGCGGAATCGAGGCAGCCTCAGGTGCAATGATAACAGAGAGCATCGGCGGATTCGGAAGCGAGACGGGGAAACAACCATGACAGTGGTGGTCTGCAATCATTCCCGGCCCGTTCGTGTCCGTATGGATTGGCGACATCGAGACGATGATCTCACCCTTGGGAGCGGTCACATCCATGTGGAAGAGTTCGTGCAGGGCGCCCGATAACAAGTAAGCGACGATCAGAAACACGACCGCGAACCTGCCGCGCGAAGTGCGCAGGCGATTCGTTCCATCGTTGGTGGCAGTGAGGGTCAAGGCTACTCGTTCCAAGCCGGCAGTCTTTGTTTAACACGCGCGCGAAGGTCGAGTCGACTGCTACACTATAACACGTCCGGCATCATCGAGGGTGACGCGGTGGCCGCGGGAGTTCCGTCAAACCGCCCGCGCCACGTACTCGCACCAGCCTTTTGCGCGCAACCGGCACGCCGGGCATTCGCCGCAACCATAGCCCCAGTCATGCCGCGCGCCGCGCTCGCCGAGATAACAGGTGTGCGAGTGTTCGCGGATCAGATCGACCAGCCCTGCCCCGCCGAGTTCATGCGCAAGCGCCCACGTCGCCGCTTTGTCGAGCCACATCAGCGGCGTGTGCAATTCAAACTGTTTGTCCATCCCGAGATTGAGCGCGGTCTGCAAGGCCTTGATGGTGTCATCGCGGCAATCCGGATAGCCGGAATAATCGGTCTCGCACATGCCGCCGACGATATCCGTCATGCCGCGCCGGTAGGCCAGCGCCGCCGCGAAGGTCAGGAACACGAGATTGCGGCCGGGCACGAACGTATTGGGCAGTCCGCCCTCGCCCATTTCGATCGCGACATTCCGGGTCAGCGCGGTATCGGAAATCTCCGCCAGCGTCGGGATGGCAAGCGTATGGCCCTCACCGAGTTTCTCCGCCCAGTCTGGGCGCAGCGATGTCATGCCCGCGAGCAAGGCGTCGCGGCAGTCGAGTTCGATCGCGTGGCGCTGGCCATAGTCGAATCCCAGCGTTTCAACATGCGCAAAACGTTGCAGAGCCCAGGCCAGACAGGTCGCGGAGTCTTGTCCTCCGGAAAACAGCACCAGCGCGGTTCGAGAGACGGGCTGATCGGTCATGACGTGCCAATAGCACCCCTCTACTCCCGCGCCAATCGGCAGGGATTGCGTGGCCGGTTGCCTGCTTTTCGCTGGGACGGCGGCGCGGCTTGCGGCATAGAGAAAGCGAGCCTCCCCCGATACCGGTGCACCGAATGACCCCTTCCCGCGATATTTCACGTCTGATCGAGATCATGGCGCAATTGAGAACGCCCGGCACCGGCTGCCCGTGGGACCTCGAACAGACGTTCGCGACCATTGCGCCCTACACAATCGAGGAAGCCTACGAGGTGGCGGACGCGATCGCGCGTCATGATCTGATCGATCTCTGCGATGAGCTCGGCGATTTGCTGTTGCAGGTCGTGTTTCACGCCCGCATGGCCGAAGAGCAGAACGCCTTTTCGTTCGGCGATGTGGTCGAGGCCATCACGCGCAAGATGATCCGCAGGCACCCGCATGTGTTTGCCGACAGTTCGGGCTATATCGCGCCATCAGACGTGAAGGGAACATGGGAGCGCATCAAGGCGGAGGAAAAAGCCGAGCGCGCCGCGCGCAAACCGATAAAGGAAGCGCCCGCCTCAAGCCTGCTCGCGGGCATCAAGGCCGGACAGCCTGCGTTGACGCAGGCAATAGCCTTGCAGCGAAAGGCCTCGACCGTCGGGTTCGACTGGAACGATCCCCGGGCGGTGCTCGACAAGATCCGCGAAGAAGCCGACGAAATCGAAGCGGCGCTGGATCGCGGCGACAAGCCCGACATCGCGTCTGAGACCGGTGATCTCATGTTCGCGCTCGTCAACCTCGCGCGTCATGTCGACGCCGATCCGGAGATGGCGCTGCGCGGGACCAATGCGAAATTCGAGCGGCGGTTCGCCTATATTGAACAGGCGCTTGCTGCAAGGGGCTGCTCGCTGGAGGACTCATCTCTTGCCGAGATGGATGCGCTGTGGAATGAGGCGAAGCAACAGGAGAGAACCTGACCGGTCGTGATCCGCGTGAATCCGTGTCGTCCCCGCAAACCGACAGGCCGGCTTACACCCCCGTCTGGCTGATGAACTTGGTGATGAGATAGGCTTCCATCGCCTCGATTCCGCCCTCGGAGCCGTAGCCTGAATCCTTGACCCCTCCGAACGGATTTTCCGGCAGAGCCAGGCCGGCATTGTTGATCGCCACCATGCCGCTCTCGATCCCCGCGCCGATAGCGGTCGCGGTCTTGGTCGAACTGGTGAAGGCGTAAGACGCGAGGCCATACGGCAGGCGGTTCGCCTCCTCCGCGGCCTCCTCGAAGGTCGAGAACGGCGTGATCAGCGCCAACGGGCCGAACGGCTCCTCGTTCATGGCGCGGGCATCCTTCGGCACATCAGTGACCACGGTCGGCTCGAAAAAATAACCCTTGTTGCCGACACGATGACCGCCGGCCGCGAGCCTGCCGCCTTTTCCCACCGCGTCCTGCACGAAGCTCTCGATGGCGGTCATGCGGCGGGGATTGGCGAGCGCGCCCATCGTTGAATCGGCGTCGAGACCGTTGCCGACCTTGATCGCCTTGGCGGCTTCGGTGAACTTGCCGACAAAATCCTTATAGACCTTGTCCTGTACGAGAAGGCGCGTCGGTGCGATGCAGACTTGGCCGGCGTTGCGGAATTTGGCGCCCGAGATGATCTTCGCGGCGCTTGCAATGTCGGCGTCGTTGAACACGATTGCCGGCGCGTGGCCGCCAAGCTCCATCGTCGCGCGCTTCATGTGCAGTCCGGCCAGCGCTGCGAGTTGCTTGCCGACCGCGGTCGAGCCCGTGAACGACATCTTCCGAATGATCGGATGCGGGATGAGGTATTCGGAGATTTCGGCAGGCACGCCGAATACGAGATTGATCACGCCGTCGGGTACGCCCGCATCGACGAACGCGCGGAGCAGTTCGGCCGGAGACGCCGGTGTTTCCTCGGGTGCCTTGACGATGATCGAGCAGCCGGCGGCGAGCGCGGCCGACAGCTTGCGGCAGACCTGATTGATCGGGAAATTCCACGGCGTGAAAGCCGCCACCGGGCCGACCGGCTCCTTGATCGCGATCTGGTAGATACCGGGTCCGCGCGCCGGAATCACCCGGCCATAGGCTCGGCGGGATTCTTCTGCAAACCATTCGATGACGTCGGCCGCAAATAGCGTCTCGATCCTGGCCTCGGCAAGAACCTTGCCCTGCTCCAAGGTCATCAGCGTTGCGATTTTGTCGGCGCGCTCCCGCATCAAGGCCGCCGCTCTTCGCATGATCTTGCCGCGCTCAAAAGGTGCGACGGCGCGCCAGACCTTGAAGCCCCTGTCGGCAGCGGCGAGCGCCTCGTCGAGGTCGGCGCGATCCGCATGAGCCACCGTGCCGATCTGCTCTTCGGTAGCAGGGTTAAGCACGGCGATAGTCTTGCCGGACGCACCGGGACGCCACTTGCCGTCGATCAGCAGCGATGTGTTCTGATAGTTCACGGGCATCTCCTGCGGCTTTCGTGCAATTGCTCGAGTGGCATGGAATAGAGCGAAATGAGGAAAAGTGTGTAGCGGTTTTCCACCCGCATCCCGCTTCTCAAAATACTGGAATCGATCACGTTCATGACCTTGGATCGATTCGATCCAAGATCATCGTGATCTAGTGCTGCCGCCTTGCCGGTCAAGTCCGTCCTGCGCGACCCTGCCTTGCGAAGGGGGACAGGACTGCGCAATCCATCAAAGCGGGTGCGGTATCGCGGCGTATCGGTTGACGAGGATGTCGCGTTTGGTCTCGTCGACGCGGACGGTCATCTCGTAACGGCCGTCGCGCAGTTCCTTGACAAGCACTTCGGAATTGCGGTGCAGCCAACTGATCGCCGCGCCGTCGGAGGCATCGACCGACAGGTCCAGCGTGGTTCTGGTCGCGGCAAGCCGATCCTCGATCGCCGCCAGCAGCGTATCGAGTCCTTCGCCGGTTTCGGCGGAGACGAGGAAACACGGCACCTCGGCCGAGCGGCGCACAGCAATGTTTTCGAGGTTTTCGCGTTGATCCGCGTCGAAGCGATCGATCTTGTTCCAGACCTCGAGAATGCGCGCGCCGTGTCCGGGATCGATACCGAGCTGACGAAGCACAGCCTCGACATCGTGCTGCTGCGCCTCCGCATCCTCGTGCGAAATGTCGCGAACATGGAGGATAACGTCCGCCTCCATCACCTCTTCCAGCGTCGCGCGAAACGCCGCGACAAGCTGGGTCGGCAAATTGGATATGAATCCGACGGTGTCCGACAGCATGGCCTTGCCGCCGTGCGGCAGCGCCAGCGCGCGCAGCGTTGGGTCGAGGGTTGCGAACAGCATGTCGGCGGCCTGGACCTCGGCGCGCGTCAGCCGGTTGAACAGGGTCGATTTCCCGGCATTGGTATAGCCGACCAGCGCAACCACGCGATAGGGCACGCGCTGCCGCCCGGCGCGATGCAACCGTCGCGTCGCCTGCACCTTCTTCAGTTCGTTCTCCAGCCGCACGATGCGGTCGCCGATCAGGCGGCGGTCGGCCTCGATCTGGGTTTCGCCGGGGCCGCCCATGAAGCCGAAGCCGCCGCGCTGCCGTTCGAGGTGGGTCCAGGAGCGCACCAGGCGGCTGCGCTGGTAGTTGAGGTGAGCGAGTTCGACCTGAAGCGCGCCCTCTTTCGTCTTGGCGCGGCGTCCAAAAATTTCGAGGATCAGGCCGGTCCGGTCGAGCACCTTTGTGCTCCAGGCCTTTTCCAGATTGCGCTGCTGAATCGGCGACAGCGCACAATCCATCACCACGAGATCGGCGCCTTCGGTGGTAATCAGGCCGGTCAATTCCTCGACCTTGCCCTTGCCGAGATATGTCGCGGGCCTGATCTGGGTGACTTGCGCGGCGATCGCTTTGGCCACGTCGAGGTCAATCGCGCGCGCAAGACCGGCGGCTTCATCCAGCCGGGCGTCGGTATCGCGCATGGCATGCCCCACCTGCGGCGTGTCGGCATTGCCGCGTCGCAGGCGCAGATATGGGCCGATGACAATCGCCCGTCCGGTCGGTTTGCCCTGCATCGGCCCTGAACGGTCGATGCTCCCCTCGGGATTCCGGGGTTCCAATCAGGAAACTTTCAGATATGTGTTCAAAGCGGAGCGTCCTCGCCGCCTTCGAACAACTGGATCGGGGCGCCCGGCATAATGGTCGAAATCGCATGTTTGTAGACAAGCTGCGAATGACCGTCGCGCCTGAGCAGCAGGCAGAAATTGTCGAACCAGGTGACAATTCCCTGCAGTTTGACCCCGTTCACCAGAAAGATTGTCAGGGGCGTCTTGGTCTTTCGAACATGGTTGAGGAAGGTGTCCTGAAGGTTTTGTGCGCGGTCTATCGCCATTTTTTTTATCCCGCAGTTCGCTTTGCGTTTTTTTAACCGGATACAACTCTCCGGGGAGCGTCTCCTGGCCGCCGACCCCCTCTGAGATCCTCCTCGTGGACCCGGCGCTTTGATTAGAGGGCAGAGCCTGGTGTTAGGCAAGCCGGTTCGGGCCACCGGTTCGCCCGGATACGCAAAAACCATCAGGAAAATGCTGAAAAACGGTGGAATTCTTCCCGCAGCCGTCTGGCAATACCGCCCGGCTGACCATTCCCCACCGTCCGGCCGTCGATCGCGACGACGGGCATGACGATCTGGGAGGCCGAGGTTACGAAAGCCTCCGCAGCCTCATACGCTTCCGCCGGCGTGAACGGGCGTTCCTCCAGCCTGATCTGAAGGGCGTCCATGACCTCCATGAGAACGGCCCGGGTGATGCCGGCAAGAATGCCGTGGTCCACCGAGCGGGTGACGACGCGGCCGTCTGTCGTCACGATCCAGGCATTGCTCGAAGCGCCCTCGGTGACGAATCCGTCGCTACCGACGTACCAGGCCTCATAGGCCCCCTTCTCCCGCGCTTCCTGCTTTGCCAGCACATTGGGCAGCAGCGATACCGATTTGATATCCACCCGCGGCCAACGATTTTCCGGCACGGTGACGACCTTGATGCCGTTAGCGGCGGTTTGCTGGTTTTTCTCGTAGTTGAGCGCGCGGGCCGTGACGACGACGCTCGGCTTCACGGGATGCGGCGGAAATGCATGATCGCGCCGCGCCACGCCACGGGTCACCTGCAGATAAACCAGGCCGTAGGTCACGCGGTTGCGCCACACCACCTCGTGCATGACGATGGCGAGCGCCGGGAGAGGCATCGGCTCGGAGATCCGCAACTCGCGCAGTGATCGCTGCAATCGCGCCATGTGCCGGGGATAATCCACCAGCCTTCCGCCGCGCACTTCGCAGACCTCATAAACACCGTCGGCAAACTGATAGCCGCGGTCCTGGACGTTAACGCTGGCGTTGCGCAGCTCGCGATACCGGCCGTTGACGTAAGCAATTCGCGACATCCAGCGAGTCCGACCACCGAAAAAGGATTTTAGTTGACGCCGAGCGCCTTGAGCTTGCGATGCAGCGCCGAGCGCTCCATGCCGACGAATTCCGCAGTCCGCGAGATATTGTTGGAGAAGCGGCTGATCTGCGCAATCAGATAGTCGCGCTCGAACACCTCGCGAGCCTCGCGCAGCGGCAGGCCCATGATGTGCTCGCCGTTGACGCCGGTCGGCATCGCCGGGACCATCGAGCCGACATCCTGCGGCAGCATATCCGCGGTGATGATCACCTCCGGACCGCCGCCGGCCAGGATCATCACGCGCTCGACGTTGTTACGGAGCTGCCGGACGTTGCCCGGCCAGACGTGCGATTGCAGCACGGCCATCGCGTCGTCGCCGATCTGGCGCCTGGGCAGCCCGCTCGCGGTGGAGATATGGTCCATAAAAAACTCGATCAGTTCGGGAATGTCCTCACGGCGTTCGGAGAGCGGCGGAACCCGGATCGGCACAACCGACAACCGATGATAAAGATCCTCGCGGAAACGGCCCGCGGCGATCTCCTCCTCCAGGTTACGCGCTGTCGACGAAATGATCCGCACATCGACCTTGATCTTGGCCGCGCCGCCGGAGCGCTGAAAGGTCTGGTCGACCAGAACGCGCATGATCTTGTTCTGAGTCTCGCGCGGCATGTCGCCGATCTCGTCGATGAACAGCGTCCCGCCGTGCGCCTCTTCCAGCGCTCCGGCCTTGCGCGGCTGCTGACCGTCGGTCTGCTCGACACCGAACAGTTCGAACTCCATTCGTTCCGGCGTAATCGCTGCGGCGTTGATGACGACGAACGGTCCCTCCGAACGGCCCGACTGATTGTGAAGCGTTCGCGCGGCCAGTTCCTTACCGGACCCGGACGGCCCGACGATCATGATGCGACTGTTGGCCTTCGCCGCGCGCTCGATGGTCTGCCGAAGCTGGTTCATGCATGGCGAGCGGCCAATCAGCGAGCCGGCCGCCGGCGCGAGCTGCTTCAATTCCCTGACCTCGCGCTTGAGACGCGACGTTTCGAGCGCGCGCATTGCCACCAGAATCAGGCGATCCGCCTTGAATGGCTTTTCAATGAAGTCATAGGCACCGCGCTTGATCGCCGCGACAGCCGTTTCAATGTTGCCGTGGCCGGAGATCATGACGACCGGCATGTCGGGGCTGTCCTGCTTGATCATCTCCAGCAGTTGCAGCCCGTCGAGCTTGCTGCCTTGCAGCCAGATATCGAGGAACACCATGTGCGGACGGCGGCTTGAAACCTCCGCAAGCGCCTCATCGCTGTTGCGCGCGGTTCGAGTCGTGAAACCCTCGTCTTCCAGGATGCCTGCAACGAGGTCGCGAATATCCGCCTCGTCGTCAACTATCAGAATGTCGTGTGCCATAGATTGGATCCGCCTGGTCAGTTGCCGGTTGCAACCTCTGTTTTCGTTTCGTCGCCGGTCAAGGTATCGTCGTTAGTCGCGCCACTGCCCCCACTGGTTTCGGCGTCCGCGCGCCCGGACACGGCAAACCGCAACCGCATCCAGGCTCCCCGCGCTCCCGGTCTTATCGCGGAGGCATCGTTGATTTCGAGCTTTCCGCCGTGGTCTTCCAGCACGCGCCCGACAATCGCAAGGCCGAGACCGGTGCCCTTCTCGCGGGTCGTGACGTAGGGCTCCAGCAGCCGCGCTCGTCCAACCTTCGGCAGGCCGATGCCGTTATCGATCACGTCGATGACGACGTCGTCTCCTTCCCGTGCGGCGATAACATCGATCCGGCCTTTTCCGAGGACCTCCGGCGGCACAGCCTCGATAGCCTCGGTCGCATTCTTGATGATATTGGTCAGAGCCTGCGAGATCAGCCGCCGGTCAAACTGGGCGCGCATCGGTTCGTCCTTGATATCGGCCCCGATATCGATTTCGGGATGTCCGACACGCATGAGGAAAACCGTCTGGCGGACCGTATCGGCGACGTCCTCTCCTTCCATCACCGGCTTCGGCATCCGCGCAAAACGCGAGAATTCATCGACCATCCGCCTGATATCCTCGACCTGACGCACGATCGTATCGGTGCACTGCTCGAAGATCGGCTTGTCTTCGATGATCACCTTGCCGAATTTGCGGCGAATGCGCTCCGCCGAGAGCTGGATCGGCGTCAAAGGATTCTTGATCTCGTGCGCGATTCGTCGAGCCACATCGCCCCACGCTGAGGTGCGCTGCGCGGTCACAAGTTCGGTGATATCGTCCAGCGTGACGATGTAACTGTCGCGCGATTGACTGGTTTGCTCGGCGCTGACGCGCACCGAGATGTTGCGCTCGTTGCCATCGCGGTTGATGGTGATCTGACCCTGCACCAGCCGCTGGGTCCCTTCCCTCGCCGACCGCATGAGGTCGTTCAACTCAGGGATTACTTCGGATAGCGGACGTCCCAGCGTTTCCGATTCGGAATGACCGATCAATTTCTCCGCCGAGCGGTTGAGAACGCCGATGGTGTTGGCGCCGTCGACGCCAATGATGCCGGCGCTCGCCGACGACAGCACGGCCTCGATAAAGCGGCGCCGGCTGTCGATCAGGCCGCTGGCGTTGACGAGTTCATCGCGCTGCGTCCGCAACTCGGCCGTCATCTTGTTGAAGGTTTCGCCGAGCTGAGCGAGATCTCCTTCCGACTTCAGGACGGGTACCTGAACGTTCAAGTCGCCGGTGGACACGATGTTGGCGGCGCTCATCAATCGGCGGACGGGTGCGACGAACCGGTCGGCGAAATTCAGGGCAAGCAGCACCGACGCCATCAGGATGGTCAGCGCAATCACGGCGAACATCAGTGCGAACGCCACCTGGATGCCGAGGCGCCGTGCCTCGATCGTGGCGTATACGGCAACACTCGCCTCGGTCTGCTTCAGTTGCGCAACGACATGAGGATCGAGCAGACGCGCCACATAAAGGAATTTATCATTGAAGGCGCGCAGGCGGATGACGGCGGCGACGTAGTTCGCCTCCGGGATCACCGCTATAAGCGGGTCGTCCTCATTCACATTTTTGAGGAGGCTCGGGTCCGGTGTTGTATAGGTGCGCTCGACGTCGGTTTGGGCAGACACGAGCACATGGCCGTCCTTGTCAATCAGCATCGCGCCCGGCAGGTTGCGGGCCTTCGCGCTCGAGGTCAGGAGTTGGAGAAACGTCTCGCGGTCCTGATCGTACAGGGGGCGTGCGTTGGAGATGTCGTTGGCCATGCCAAGGATATCGCCGCGAATGAGCTGGGCGTGCTCGTGCACGTAGGCGTTGGCGACGATCAGCGAGTTCTGGATGACCTCTTTTATCGGACCCGAAAACAGGCGATCGAGGCCGCGATCGATGGTGACGTTGGCCACGACCGAGACCAGGACCGCCGGCAGCACCGCGATCACCGAGAACAGACTGACAATCTGGACATGCAACTTCGCCGCGGCGCGGCCCCGGCGGCGGGCCTGAACCACGGTCCAGACCTCGCGGGCGATAATGCCGACGAGCAGAAGGATGGTGCCGGCGTCGATCAACAAAAATGTGATGACGACCCGGTGGGTCGGCTCGATCGGCGTGAGGCCGACCAAAACCACGAAGGTCAGAAACGCCGACAGCAGCGCGAGGCCGATCGCGACCGGCGCCAGTAGCCGGCGCAAGGTCCAGCCGCGCGGCTCGGCGAATGTCGGATCGTGTGCCGGCGTGTCTGCGCTAGTCATCCGGGAAAAGGTTTGAGCAGTGGAGGCTCGCTGACTAACGGCCAATACCCGACAGCGAACTGATGCATTCCTACAACAATGTTGCGTAATTGAGACATTTCCGCGGCGCAAGCGATAGCGCGGAATGACCAGGCTTTGGACTAATCGTCGATTCGATCCGAAAAATCGTCGAAACTTGGCCGGATGGAGCCGCTATCCTCCGGTCCGATAGACCTGGATATCCAGATCGCGGATTTTCTTGCGCAGCGTGTTGCGGTTCAAACCTAAAAGGTCGGCGGCCCGAATCTGGTTGCCGCGGGTCGCGGCCAGCGCCGCAGTCAGAAGCGGGACCTCGATCTCCCTGAGAATACGGTGGTACAGGCCTGGCGGCGGGACGCCATTCGGGGAGCCCGAGAAAAGCGACGACAGGTACATCTCGACGGCGCCGCCGAGACTGTCGACGCTTTGATGCCCGCTGCGTCCGGAGACGACCGGAGGAGATGCAAGTTCGCCATCGAGCACCGGGCCGGTGATGACGTCCTGCGGGTAGAGCGCCGCGAGCCTGCGCGCCAGATTTTCCAGTTCGCGGACGTTGCCGGGCCAGCGATGCCGCTTCAAGCGCTCGAGCGCAAGCGCATCGAGCTTCTTGGGCGGCAACCCGTCCTTTTCGGCGAGGGCGAAGAAGTGACTGATCAAATCGGGCAGATCCTCGATGCGTTCGCGTAACGGCGGCAGCCGCAGCGGCACCACGTTGAGGCGGAAGAACAGGTCCTCGCGAAACAGCCCCTGCTGGATCAGGACGCGGAGATCCTTGTTGCTCGCCGCGACGATGCGGACATCGGTCTTGATCGCGGTCCGCCCGCCGACGGTGGTGTATTCGCCCTGCTGAAGCACGCGCAGCAGGCGCGTCTGCGCCTCCATCGGCATGTCGCCGATTTCGTCGAGGAAAAGGGTCCCTCCTTCGGCCTGCTCGAAACGGCCGGAGGCGCGGGTGTTGGCGCCCGTGAAGGCGCCGCGCTCGTGGCCGAACAACTCCGACTCGATGAGGTCGCGCGGGATCGCCGCCATGTTGACGGCGACGAATGGGCCGTTGCGCCGCTTGCCGTAGTCGTGAAGCGCGCGCGCGACCAGTTCCTTGCCGGTGCCGGACTCGCCGGAAATCATCACGGTGAGGTCGGTCTGCATCAGCCGCGCCAGCACGCGATAGATGTCCTGCATGGCCGGCGAGCGTCCGATCAACGGAATGGAATCGAATTCGTTGTCGCCGCCGCGGCTGGCTGCACGCTCCTTGGGTTCGGCGAGCGCGCGGCCGACGATGGCGACCAGTTCCTTGAGGTCGAAAGGTTTCGGGAGGTATTCATACGCACCACGCTCGGAGGCCCGGATCGCCGTCATGAAGGTGTTTTGCGCGCTCATCACGATGACCGGCAAGTTCGGTCGCATCTTCTTGATGCGCGGCAACAGGTCGAAGGCGTTTTCGTCCGGCATCACGACGTCGGTGATGACGATATCCCCCTCGCCCTGGCTGACCCATCGCCACAGCGTCGCTGCATTGCCGGTAAGCCGCACCTCATATCCTGCGCGCGACAGCGCCTGGTTGAGCACCGTGCGGATCGCCGTGTCATCGTCTGCGACAAGTATGCTGGCTGCGGGCATGTTTCGTCCTCATCCTGAATCGCGTGAGGCAGGTGACGGCATTACCGGCACGGCGGCATCGTCGCTTTGCCGATGTTTTGGGCCGGTGTCGAACATCGGGAGCAGGACGCGGAAGCTGGTCTTGCGCGGCTGCGATTCGCATTCGACGATTCCGCCGTGATCGCCGACGATCTTGGCGACCAGCGCGAGTCCGAGCCCGCTTCCGGTCGGCTTCGTGGTTACGAATGGATCGAACAGGTTCGGCAACAGATCCTCCGCCACGCCGCGACCGTTGTCCTTGACGCAAAATTCCAGCGGCAAAGACACGCGCGACTTCTTGCCCGGCAGGGAAAGGCGGAGGCCCGGGCGGAATGCGGTCGTGAACTGGATTTCTGCCTCGTCCCCGAGATCGGCGACGGCTTCGGCGGCATTTTTGACGAGGTTCAGAAAGACCTGAATCAGTTGATCCCGATCGGCCAGAACCGGCGGCAGCGACGGATCGTAATCCTCGATAAATCGAGCGTTTCGCGCGAAGCCGGACTGTGCGAGCCGTTTGACATGATCGAGCACAGAGTGAATGTTGACCGGACCACGTGCCACCGGACGTTCGTCGCCGAATACTTCCATGCGGTCGACCAGCGTAACGATGCGGTCGGCTTCGTCGCAAATCAGCCGGGTCAGCATCCGGTCTTCCGACGATGCCCCCTGCTCGAGAAGCTGCGCCGCACCGCGAATGCCGGACAGCGGATTCTTGATCTCGTGCGCGAGCATGGCCGCAAGCGCGGTCACCGAGCGCGCCGCGCTGCGATGGGTCAGCTGCCGATCCATCTTGTCGGCGATGGTGCGCTCTTGAATCATCACCACGACATGTCCGGGCCGTTCCGTCAGAGGCGCGACGTGCAGGTCGACTTGACGATCCCGACCGATTCGCGGGGTGCCGAGGTCGACCCTGAATTCGTTCACGGGCGAGCCGGTGTTCCGAACCTGATCGATCAGCGTCAGCAGCGGACTGCCGAACGGGACGACTTCCTTCAGCGGCTGTCGTCGCAGGAACTGCGCCGACATTTCGAAGAAGGATTCCGCCGCCATGTTGGCGTCGACGATCCTGCCGTTGGGCGCGACCAGCAGCACCGGGTTCGGCAGTGCGTTGAGAATAGCCTCGCCGTCGAAGGGCGCGGCATGTGGGCGCTTGGCGAGCGATGTCATACCGCGGCACTCCACGCAAAATCCTCGAATGCATCCGCCAGAGAGCGCTGCACGCCGGCCGGATCGTCGGCCGTCAGAATTTTTCCACGCCACGTCTTGAGGACCGAGGTCGGTACTGAGCCGACCGCCGCCGCAACATCGAGCGCCCAGCCGAGATGTTTTCGCGCGTGACGAAGCCCGATGCGCAGGCCGTAGTGCCGAAGCAGGTCGTCGTAGAGCGCGTGGATGTACGCCAACTGGTCCGCGAGCGAAGGAGGCGGTTCCGCGATACCCGTTTCGAGCCGGCGTCCGATCTGACCCGGCATCCAGGGCTGGCCCTGCGCGCCACGTCCCACCATGACGGCATCCGCGCCCGACGCCTCCAGCGCCGCGACGGCCGCGTCGAACGACGTGATGTCGCCGTTGACAACCACAGGAATATCGACGGCATCCTTGACTGCCCGCACCGCCTGCCAGTCGGCGCTGCCCTTGTAAAACTGGCAACGGGTGCGGCCGTGAACGGTCATCATCTGCACGCCGGCGGATTCGGCGCGCTGCGCCAGCGCCGGTGCATTGAGCGAGCGATCGTCCCATCCGAGCCGCATCTTGAGCGTGACCGGAACTTTCACCGCGCCGACCGTCGCCTCGATCAGCCGCAGGGCATGGTCGAGATCGCGCATCAGCGCCGAACCCGACTGGCCGCCGGTCACGTGGCGGGCGGGACAGCCCATGTTGATGTCGATGATGTCGGCGCCGGCGCCCTCGGCGATCCGCGCGCCCTCCGCCATCCAGTGTGTCTCGCAACCGGCAAGCTGAACGACGTGCGGTCCGCCGCCCGTGGCCTCACAGCGGAGCACGGACATGGGCCGTCCGCGGACGAGATCGTCACTGGCCGTCATTTCGGAGACGACGAGTCCGGCCCCCAGCGCTTCCGCGAGGCCCCGAAAAGGCCTGTCGGTGATCCCCGACATCGGCGCCAAAAGAACCCGGCCGGGGATCGGAATATCCCCAACGGTGAATGGCCCGAGACCTGATGATGTTGCTGGACCTGGCGGGTTCGTGCTCATGGTCCCAAACTGCTCCGTCGCAGCCATTCTAAAATGGTCAGCTTATTAATTAGGCAAAACTTATCGATGCCTATACCGTAGCCAGTTTCTGGCATCTTGCAAGTGCGCTGCAGCACAAATAATCCCTACCGCCCACGGCCGGGTGTCCTGCTGTTTTTTGCGCGGGCATGGTAAGGGCAGCGGAGTTTCCTCCTCCAGCGACACCATTGATTCCAATGCCGACCTCAAAACGAACTGCCGCCATCATTGTTGCCGCAGGCCGCGGGCTCCGCGCCGGTACCGGCGGTCCCAAGCAATACCGGACCATCGCCGGGCGGACCGTGATTGCGCGGGCCATGGAGGCGTTTTGCGATCACCCCGACGTTTTCGCGGTCCAACCGGTGCTCAATCCGGATGACCTTGCGATGTTCAATCAGGCCGTCGCCGGGTTTCGCTATCGGCCACCGGCGAATGGCGGCGCCACCCGTCAGGCCTCCGTTCACGCCGGCCTCGAAGCCCTCGCCGCTGATGCGCCGGACATCGTGCTGATTCACGATGCCGCCCGGCCATTCGCGACGCCGGCGCTGATCCGGCGCGCGATCGAGGCCACCGATATAACCGGCGCGGCGGTGCCCGTCATTCCCGTCACCGACACCATCAAACAGGTCGATGCGTCCGGCGCTGTCAATGCGACCCCCGATCGTGCAAAACTGCGGATCGCGCAGACGCCGCAGGCGTTCCGTTTCGATGTGATCCTCGACGCGCATCGCCGCGCGGCACGCGACGGCCGCGACGATTTCACCGACGACGCCGCGCTCGCCGAGTGGGTGGGATTGACGGTTGCGACATTCGAAGGCGATGCTGCCAACATGAAACTCACAACTCCGGAAGATTTCGTGCGCGAGGAAGCGCGCCTCGCAGCAATGCTCGGCGACATCAGGACCGGCACCGGCTACGATGTCCACGCCTTCGGCGACGGCGACCACGTCATGCTGTGCGGGGTGAAGGTCCCGCACAATCGCGGCTTCCTGGCGCACTCCGACGGCGACGTCGGCCTGCACGCGCTGGTCGATGCCATCCTAGGCGCGCTGGCGGACGGCGACATCGGTTCGCATTTTCCGCCGAGCGATCCGCAGTGGAAGGGCGCGGCCTCCGACAAATTCCTGAAATACGCCGTCGACCGCGTCGCCGCGCGCGGCGGCCGCATCGCCAATCTCGAAGTCACCATGATCTGCGAGCGGCCCAAAATCGGACCCTTGCGCGATACGATGCGGGCGCGCATCGCCGAAATCACGGGCGTCGCGATTTCACGCATCGCCGTAAAGGCGACTACCAGCGAGCGGCTCGGATTCACCGGGCGCGAGGAAGGAATCGCGACGACAGCCAGCGCCACTGTCCGCCTGCCCTGGAACGATAGCGACCAGGAAGACAAGGGCTGGAGCACCTGACATGGGCGGCAGCGACACACGCGCCCTGTCGCGTTCGCTGCTCGACCTTTGCCGGATGCGCAAGCTCACCATCGCAACGGCCGAATCCTGTACCGGCGGGCTGGTCGCCGGCGCGCTGACCGACATTCCCGGCTCCTCGGACGTGATCGATCGCGGTTTCGTCACCTATTCCAACGACGCCAAGCGCGCGATGCTGGGCGTCAAGGCCAGCACCCTCGACAGTTTTGGCGCGGTCAGCAAGGAAACCGCAACCGCCATGGCGGTCGGCGCGCTGGAACGCGCCGGCACCGATCTGGCCGTCGCCATCACCGGAATTGCGGGTCCCGGTGGCGCAACGCCCGGCAAGCCCGTGGGCCTCGTTCATTTCGCTGCCGCCGCGCGTGACGGCCGCCTGACCCATCGCGAATGCCGCTTCGGAGCGATCGGCCGCAACTCGGTGCGGCAACGTTCGGTCGTCGAAGCGCTGCGGATGCTGATGGAGCTGGCGCGGGGACCCAAGCCGCCCGCAAAAGTCCGGCGCGAAAGCGTCAGCCGCTTACGGCCGCGAACGGCGCGAGCGCCGTTGCGTCGTGTGGCCGAGCGGCGCCGGACCGCAGGACCGCTAAAACCCTCTCCGAAGAAAACCTGAGAGACGTCGCTTTATTTCGCGGTATGCGGCGTACCGTAGACGGCGTCCGCGCGTTTCTCGAATGCCGATGCGAAGCGGTGGAACGCGGCGTCGAACATCGCACCCATCAGCACCGCCAGCATCCGGCTCTTGAACTCATAGGTGATAAGAAACCCGACGTCGCAGGCCGGATCCTTCTTCGGCTCGAAGGTCCAGCGGTTTTCCATGTGACTGAACGGACCGCGCAGATATTCGACCAGGATTTTGCGGTTTGGCCGGTCCAGGGTCACTTTGCTCGTAAACGTCTCGCGCACCAGCTTGAACGACACGGTCATATCGGCCACCACGACTTCCTTGCCGTCGGCCGCAGACGTGCGATGACGCACTTTCAGCGACTGGCACAACGGCACGAATTCGGGATAGCGCTCGACGTCCGCCACGAGATCGAACATCTGGTCCGCACTATGTTGCACGCGGCGCTTGCTGGAGAACGTCGGCATCCCCGTGAAGCTTAACGCAACAATTTCGCGCGCGCGGTCTGCAACTTCGCAAAGTCTTCGCCGGCATGGTGCGACGAGCGCGTCAGCGGGCTCGCCGATACCATCAGAAAGCCCTTGGTGTAGCCGACGGTCTCGTAGCCTTGGAATTCATCCGGCGTGACGTAACGCATAACCGCATGATGCTTCCGGGTCGGCTGCAGGTATTGCCCGATGGTGAGAAAGTCGACATCCGCCGACCGCAGGTCGTCCATCACCTGCAAGACCTCGTGACGCTCCTCGCCGAGCCCGACCATGATCCCCGACTTGGTGAAGATCGTTGGGTCGATCTCCTTCACCCGCTGCAGCAGGCGGATGGAGTGGAAATAGCGCGCGCCCGGCCGCACCGTCAGATAGCGCGACGGCACGGTTTCGAGGTTGTGGTTGAAAACGTCGGGCTTCGCCGCCACGACCTTTTCCAGCGCTCCATCCTTGCGGAGGAAATCCGGCGTCAGGATCTCGATGGTGGTGGCCGGGCAGCGTTCGCGGATCGCACGAATGGTCTGGGCGAAATGCTCGGCGCCGCCATCGTCGAGATCGTCGCGATCAACGGATGTGACGACGACATGCGCCAGCCCCAGCTTGTGCGTCGCCTCGGCCACATATTCGGGCTCGGAGGCTTCCAGCGCGGCCGGCATTCCGGTCCTGACGTTGCAGAAGGCGCAGGCGCGGGTGCAGGTGTCGCCCATGATCATGAAGGTGGCGTGCTTCTTGTCCCAGCACTCGCCGATGTTCGGGCAGCCTGCCTCCTCGCACACCGTGACGAGACCGTTCTCCTTGACGATCCGGCGCGTATCCGCATAGCCGCGCGAGTTCGGCGCGCGCACGCGAATCCAGTCCGGCTTCGGCGGCGACAGCGCGTCGGGCCGGTTGACCTTTTCCGGATGGCGCGGTCTGACGGGATTGGCGGAAACGGTATCGAGGACGACGACCATGAATGATCCGTTGTGCAGGAGACTTTAGGTAATGCGCCCGGCGCAGGGCTGCAACCCACTTCGCCAGCGCCATCGGATATGTAACATACTCCATAACGTCTGCGCCTGCCCGAATCCCGCCTGAAAATGACTCCAAACACGCAATCCGACATTCCCGACCCGCCTGCCCTCGGCAAGCCGCTCACGCGCTCGTTTTTCGGACGCAGCGTGCACGACGTCGCGCCCGACCTGATCGGCGCGACGCTGCTGGTGGATGGGGTCGGCGGCATCATCGTCGAGGTGGAGGCCTATCACCACACCGAGCCGGCGGCGCATTCCCATCGGGGGCCGACGCCGCGGAACATGGTGATGTTCGGGCCACCCGGATTTACCTATGTCTACCGCTCCTACGGCATCCACTGGTGCATGAACTTCGTGTGCGAAAAGGATGGCTGCGCCGCCGCGGTTCTGATCCGCGCGCTGCAACCGACCCACGGTATTCCGGCGATGCGGCGGCGGCGCAGGCTGCACGAGGAGCGTCTGCTGTGTTCGGGGCCGGGCAAGCTGTGCGCGGCACTCGGCATATCGATTGCGCACAACGCGCTGCCGCTCGATGCGCCGCCGATCGCGGTCTATCAGCGCACAGGCAAGGTTGACGTCGTCACCGGCGTCCGCATCGGCATCACCAAAGCCGCCGATCTGCCATGGCGATACGGATTGAAGGGATCGAGATTTCTCAGCAAGCCGTTCAGAAGCGCTGAGTCCTGAAATCGATCGCCAGCGGCAGCACGACCATGGGCACGACGGCAAGACCGATCGGCACGAACGCGAAGGCGGCATTCCCCGTGATATCCCAGACCATGCCGCTGACAATAGAGATCAGCATCGCAATGCCGTAGCCGATGGTGAACATTCCGGCCGACTTGCGGGGCACGTCATCGGGAGCCACCAGCAGCGCCGGCAGCGTCAGCACAAGAGTGAGGCCGACGGCGCAGGTGAAGCCCACCAGCGCCGACGCGCCGACGATCCCCCACAGGTTCGTGGTGGTTGCGACGCCAACAGCGCCCAGCAAGCCGAATACGCCGCAAAGAATCAGCGGCCACCTTCTCCTCTCCAGGCGGCCCGCGACGACCATCACGAGGATCGATCCCGGCAACTGCCCGAGGTTGAGCGCCGACAGCGCCGGCCCGATCAACTCGGTATGGCCGTTTTGCAACAGCAGGCCGGGCAGGAAGGCATTCGTGCAGAAATAGAGCTGGTTGTTCGCGCTGGCGACCAGACCGACCTTCCAGAGCAGCGGATCGCGCCAGTCCGGCATCCAGCGGCGGTGCCGAGCCGACAGGCCCTCCCCGCTTGGCCGCGCGACCAAGACGATCAGCGCGATCGCCGCCGACGCAACTGACCAGAGTTCGAGGCTTGCGCGCCACCCGCCTCCCAACAAGGGAACGATGACGGCTGCAAGCACGACCGGAAAGATTTCGCCGCACAGCAAGCCGTTGGTATAGACGGCTGTGGCGAAACCGATCCGGCGCGGAGCCCATTGCCGCACCAGCGGCGGCAGCGCCGGCTGCATCACGGCCACGCCCGCGGCCATCAGCGCGGTCGCGGCGAACAGAGTCATCGCGTCGATGGCAAAACCGCGCAGCGCCGATCCGGCTGCGGCAATCAGGAGGCCGACCACGAGCGCATTGACGGCGCCGACGCGAGCGATCAGCAGCGATCCGGGGACCGCGATCAGTGCGAACAGGCTGACCGGAATGGCGTTGAGAATCCCGACCTCGGTTCCGGACAGCGCAAGATCCGAAATGATGACCGCCAGCACCGGCGGCACGGCAAGGATCGTGAGCCGCAGCCCGACACCCCCGAGCCAAAGCAAACTCAACGGGCGCAGCGATGACGGCCGCGCAGCGCTCACTCAGCAGCCTTCAAACGCTCCAGCGCCTCGACGAATTTCGCTTTGCGCGCAACGGCGGCTTCCCGCTTGTCTTTTTCTTCCTCGACGATCTCTTCGGGCGCGTTGGCGAGGAATTTCTCGTTGGCGAGTTTGAAATCGACGCGATCGATGTCGGCATCGGCCTTGGCGATTTCCTTCCCCAAACGCACGCGCTGGGCGGCAACATCGACGATGCCTTTCAACGGCAGCGCGGCGACTTCGCCGCGGATCAGCAGTTGCACGGCGCCTGGTGGCACATGGTCTGCGAATGAGATGTCTGCGAGCCGGGACATTCGCTTGACGACGTCGCTCCAGCGCTGCGCCCGCGCCTCGCTCTCGGCGGATACGCCTGCGAGCACCAGCGGCGTCAGCGTTGCGGGCGGAATATTCATCTCCGCGCGGACCGAGCGGATGGCGGTGACCAGATCGACCACCCAGCCGATCTCGGCCTCCGCCGCATCGTCGCGAAACGCCGGCTCCAATGGATCGGCGAGCGGCTCTGGCGCGGCGAAGGGATCGGCGGCGGCGGCCGCGATCGACGCATGCTGCTCGCGGGTGAGACCGACCTTGATCGGCCATGGCGTCAGCGTCAGCAGTTGCGTCCGTGTCGATGTCGCCGTCCATAATTCCTCGGTGAGGAACGGCATGAACGGGTGCAACAGCTTCAGGATTTCATCGCGAGCCCAGGCGACCATGGCACGGGTCTCGGACTTGGCGGGACCGTCCTCACCCATCATCACCGGCTTTGCGAGCTCTAGATACCAGTCGCAGTAGACATTCCAGACGAAGCGATAGATCGCGCCGGCGGCGTCATTGAAACGATAGGCTTCGATAGCCTCGGTGATCTCGCACGTGGCACGCGCGGTCTCATGAACGATCCATCGGTTGAGCGTTTCTTTCGCGACGGTCGGATCGAACTGCGCAGGAACGACGCAATCGTTCATTTCCGCGAAACGGCAGGCGTTCCAGAGCTTGGTCGCGAAATTACGATAACCTTCGACCCGCTGCGGCGACAGCTTGATGTCGCGGCCCTGCGCCGCCATCGCCGCGAGCGTGAAGCGCAACGCATCGGCGCCGTATTTGTCGACCAGATGCAGGGGATCGATGACGTTGCCCTTCGACTTCGACATCTTGGCGCCGTTCTCGTCGCGGACGAGCGCGTGGATGTAGACCGTCGAGAACGGCACCTCCCTCATGAAGTAGATGCCCATCATCATCATCCGGGCGACCCAGAAGAAGATGATGTCGAAACCGGTGACCAGCGCGTTGGTCGGATAGTAACGCTTCAACTCCGGCGTCTCGTCCGGCCAGCCAAGCGTCGAGAACGGCCACAGCCCCGAGGAGAACCAGGTGTCGAGCACGTCTTCGTCTCGCGTGATGAAGCCCTCACGCTTTGCCGGATCGCGCGCCATTTCGGCGCCCTCGTCTACGGAGATGACACCCTGCTCTGCGTAATAGCCGAGCGCATGGCCGACCGCTTCGTCCTCTGTCTCCGCGACAAACACCTTGCCGTCCGGACCATACCAGGCCGGAATCTGGTGACCCCACCAGAGCTGGCGCGAGATGCACCACGGCTGGATGTTTTCCATCCACTCGAAGTAGGTTTTCTCCCAGTTCTTCGGCACGAACGTCGTATCACCCGAACGCACGGCCGCCATCGCCGGCTGCGCGAGTTCTTTCGCGTCGACGTACCATTGATCCGTCAGGTAGGGTTCGATGACAGCACCGGAGCGGTCGCCGTGCGGCACCATGTGCGCGTGCGGCTCGACCTTGGCGAGGAAGCCGAAATCTTCGAGGCGTGCGACGATCGCCTTGCGCGCGGCGAAACGGTCGGTGCCGTGAAGCTCCTCGGCCAGCATCAGCGCGCCTTCGGGCAGGCCGCGCAGATAATCCTCGTTGTCGGATAGCGTCAACCGCCCTTCCCGATCGAGCACGCCGATCTGCGGCAGGCGGTGGCGCTTTCCGACCTCGAAGTCGTTGAAATCGTGGGCCGGGGTGATTTTGACCGCGCCGGTGCCCTTTTCCGGATCGGCATAGTCGTCGCCGATGATCGGAATGAGGCGGCCGACCAGTGGCAGCACGACGTTGCTGCCGATCAGGTGCTCAAGCTTCTCGTTATCCGGATGCACGGCGACGGCCGTGTCTCCCAGCATGGTTTCCGGCCGCGTGGTGGCGACGACGATATAGGTCGACGGATCGTCCGGATTGAAGCCCTTGCCCTCGATCGGATAGCGCAGATGCCACAGGCTGCCCTTGACCTCGATCTGTTTCACCTCGAGATCGGAAATCGCGGTGAGCAGCTTCGGGTCCCAGTTGACCAGCCGCTTGTCCTTGTAGATCAAGCCGGCGCGGTGCAGTTCGACGAACACCTTGGCAACCGCACGCGACAGGCCTTCGTCCATGGTGAAGCGCTCACGCGACCAATCGCAGGACGCGCCGAGCCGCTTCAACTGGTTGACGATGACGCCGCCGCTTTCAGCCTTCCACTGCCAAACCCGCTCGAGAAACCTGGCACGACCCATCTCGCGGCGGCCGGGTTCCTTCCGCTCCATCAACTGCCGCTCCACCACCATCTGGGTCGCAATGCCGGCGTGATCGGTGCCGGGCTGCCACAGCACGTCGCGGCCGCGCATCCGCTCGAAGCGGCACAGCACGTCCTGCAACGTGTTGTTGAGCGCGTGACCCATATGCAACGAGCCGGTGACGTTCGGCGGCGGGATAACGATCGTGAACGGTTCGGCGTCGCGGCGCTCGGCCCGCCCCGCCTTGAACGCGCCGGCCTCTTCCCAGATACGGGACATGCGGCTTTCAATATCAGCGGGCTGGTAGGTCTTTTCGATCATGGGATGCAATCACAGTCGGTGCCGTTCAGGCGAGTTCGCGGAATGAAGCGTCTGACCCTAAAAGCCTTTCAGCGCGGGCCAAGTCAACAAGACCGCCGAATAAAACGGCTCAAGGGCGGCAGACGCCGACTTCAAGACGTCCGACAGGGGCAAGTTCCGACCTTCGCCGACCCATCGGCCGCGGCATTGCGGATCCGGAAACAGGTCACGAGCGCCCGCGCGACACCCGCTCGATTTCGGCCTTGACGATGCGCTCGACCAGCCCCGGCAGGTTGTCGTCGAGCCAGGACTTCAGCATCGGGCGCAGCATCTCCTTGACGAGGTCCTCAAGAGTGCGGGCGTTGTTACTCAAAACCGTGCTGGCGAGCGAATTGAACGCGGTCTCGACCGCCGAAACCGTCGAATGCGACAGAATTTGCGCGGCCGGCACGGCATTCGGAACGGCTGGCCGATCGACGGCGGCCGGACGCGGCCGGGTAGCCGGGGCCGACGCCATCTCGGCGAATTCCAGATCGTCCTGCGGCTCGACTTTCTGGAAAGCCGCCTTCTCCGGATGAGGAAGGGCCATCTCGTCCGTCAGTTCAAACACCTCGTCAGCCTGGGCCGGGCGGACCTCCTCCTCGGTAGTTGCGGCGTCGAGGTTCGCCAGCAACGCATCGATGTCGTCCTGACTGTTGTCGGCGGCCGGCTTCGGCGCGACCGTGGACGGAGGGCTGGCGGTCATGGCGGCCGGCCTCGTGGGCGGGGCCGGCTGAGAGGCGGATGTGGTGAGTTGGGGTTTTGCAATCGCGGCGTCGGCGATCGCTGCCCTTCCAGCCGCCGCGGGCTTTTCGTCGTCGGCGATGATGCGGCGGATCGACGCCAGTATCTCCTCCATCGAGGGTTCTTGGACCGTTGCAGGTTGTGTCATGTCCAACTCCACATCTTCACGGTCCTCGCCAGCGTCCTGGCATCATGCGACAGAGGATTTTCCGGTTCCAGATGCGGGCGCAGACTTTGATCGCAAACCCGATTGTCCCCGGATCAGACGTTGCGAATCGACGCCGATATCAATGTCTCCGCCCCAGATGTCTGCAGCAAGGCCGGTAAACACCGGACGTCGCACGAATCGCTTCGCGGCGCTGTGCAAAGGTATGGCACGGCGACAACTGATTGCAAGCAAAGGGCTGTGGACACGGTCCTCTGTCAGCGCGAGATCATTGCCCGTCCGGCGTACGGACGCCGGCCCAACTGTCGCGAACCTGATGATAATGGACACTCGGATCGTAAACAGTAGTCTTTAGCTTCAGCACATGCGGCGACAGCCGGCCGACAGCATTCAACACGGCGTAGGATGCGACGACGCGATCGTGTTGAGCCGTCACCAGTGCCACGCGCGCGTTGACGAGCGTCTGTTGCGCGGTCAACACGTCGAACGTGGTCCTCTGCCCGGCCTTGGCCTCTTCGCGAATGCCGTTGAGCGCGATCTCGGACGCCTTGACTTGCGCCTGCGCCGAGGCCACCTGCGACTTGCCCGCGAGAAGCTGGCCCCATGCCTGCGCCACGCTGGCGCGTGTCTGATCGCGGACCTGCTCGAGGCTGAGACGTTGTTGCGCCAGCGTTTCCTTCGACTGGCGGATCAGCGAATACTCCGCGCCGCCCTGGTAGATCGGCACCGACACCTGCGCGATCGCGGATGCAAAGAACTGCTTCGGAACAGTGAGTTGCTGTTGGTTACCCTGCTGCACGTTGGCCTGGAGAGTCACGGTCGGGAACAGCGCGCCCTCGGCAACCTTGACCTGCAGGTGGCTGACGTCGATGCCGTACATCGACGCGGTCACATTGGGGTTTTGGGTAAGAGCAAGATCCGTGGCGCCTGCGAGCGTACCCGGCAAGAAACGATCGACCGGCGAACCCGGCGCCAGTTGCGCCGGTTCGTTGCCGATGATGCGGCGAAAATTCGAACGTGTGGTCGTGAGGGTGGATTCGGCGGTCAAAAGCTGGGTGCGGCCGGCGGCGAGCTGAGCTTCCGACTGCGCAACGTCGGTGCGGGTGACTTCGCCGACGCTGAAACGGTCGCGGGTTTGCTTCAGCGTCTCCTCGAGCACACGGACGTTGCTGCGCTGGACTTCCACGATGGCGGAGTCGCGCAAATAGTCCATGTAGATGGTTGCCGCAGCGAGCAGCACGGTCTGTTCAAGAACCCTTAAGCCCTCGCGCGCGGCCGACACCTGTCCTTCCGCCGCACGGGTCTTGTTGGAGGTCTGGAAGCCGTCGAAGAGCGTCTGCGAAACCGTGGCGCCGACAGCCACCGGCGCCTGTGCGCCGTGAAGCGCCGACGGCGGGCCTCCCGGCACACTTTGCGTGGAGTCCGTATACTGATAACCGCCGCTGGCGGTTATGGCGACCTTGGGCCTGTAGCCCGACAGAGCCTGCGGCACGTTTTCATCGGTGGCGCGCACCGAGGCGCGCTGCGCATTGAGTTGAGGATTGTTCTGGTAGGCGCGCACCAGCGCGGACTCGATCGTGTCGGCGAGGGCCGGTGTCGCCACCCCTGACCATGCAGTCACAAGAGCCAACGCGGCAGCCCCGGCCAGTAGTCTCACACCACCCATCCGCGGAGTTCCATTCTTCCTTTGCCGGACCCAACGAGGCTGCGCTTCTGCACCCGATCGCCCCATCTCGAGTCACTTGTCCCCGCGCGAACATATTCGTCGCCGGAGTGCGACGAAACCCTTTGCGGGCGATCCCGACCGAAACTCTCTGGCTGGGGCTTTGGAGCCACACTTGACACTTCGATCAGACTCGATGACCGAAACTAACAGTTTCCCCAAAAGCTCGGACCATCTTGCCAGATTTTCCTTATATTCTTGTGCCTTTAACTGAAAACGAAAATTAAAATAAGTAATAAAAGCAGGCAGCATTATGATTATATTGCTGGTTTGCCTGCCAATCGACGCCGATATCTACAAGTGGCGTCACCTGATCGAGAATTTCTTCCGCAAGCTCAAGGAATTCAAACGTATCGCAATGCGCGCAGGCCCTAATCCACGTCTTCGACCGCACCGGGCGTGATGCCGAAGGCTTTCTGCGCCAGCGTCGCAGCCATGAATTCGTCGAGGTCACCGTCGAGCACACCCGAAGTGTCCGACGTTTGCACTCCGGTTCGGAGGTCCTTCACCATCTGATAGGGCTGCAGGACGTAGGATCGGATCTGATGGCCCCAGCCGATGTCGGTCTTGGCGGCCTGATCCGCGGCGGCCTGTTCTTCCCGCTTCTTGAGCTCGATTTGGTAGAGTCTCGCTCGCAGCATGTCCCAGGCCTGCGCGCGGTTCTTGTGCTGCGAACGTCCGGCCTGACAAACAACCGCGACCCCGGTCGGAATATGCGTCAGCCGCACCGCCGATTCGGTCTTGTTGACGTGCTGGCCGCCGGCGCCGCCGGAGCGCATGGTATCGGTGCGAACGTCGGATTCCTTGATGTCGATCTTGATGCTGTCATCCACCACCGGGAAGATCGCCACGCTCGAAAACGACGTATGCCGTCGTGCGTTGGAATCAAACGGCGAGATTCTCACGAGACGGTGCACGCCCGCCTCGGTCTTGAGCCAGCCATAAGCATTGTGGCCGCTGACCTGGATCGTCGCCGACTTGATGCCGGCTTCCTCGCCTGGCGTTTCTTCCAGGTACTCGATCTTGAAACCGCGCTTCTCCGCCCAGCGCGCATACATGCGCAGGAGCATCGAGGCCCAGTCCTGGCTTTCGGTGCCGCCCGCGCCGGCATGAACCTCAAGATAGGTGTTGAAGCGATCCGCCTCTCCCGAGAGCAGCGCCTCGAGCTCGCGGCGGGCGACCTCCTTTTTGAGATTCTTCAGGGCATTTTCGGAATCGTTGACGATGGCCTGATCGTTCTCGGCCTCGCCGAGTTCGATCATGCCGATCTGGTCCTCGAGTTCGCGCTCGACCTTGCCGATACCGGTCAGCGAATCCTCCAGCGAGGTCCGCTCCTGCATCAGCTTCTGGGCCTTCTGGGGATCGTTCCAGAGGTTTGGATCCTCGGCGATCTTGTTCAGTTCTGCCAGCCGCGCGGTCGATGTGTCGACGTCAAAGATGCCTCCTCAGCAGCCCGACCGACTGCTTGATCTCTTCGACGAGTCTTTCGATTTCAGCGCGCATGGTTTTCTCTGGTCCGCGGCTCACGCCGTCGTTCAGCAATGGCCGGTGATGTAACCGCGAAGGCCGCAAAGCGCAATCGCGTTAGAGCATGATCCCGAAAAGTGGAAACCGGTTTTCGGAGAAGATCATGCTCGATCAAAAGGATAAAACTAGAGTCTGATCCAACGCAGTTGAATCGGACTCTAGTAAAGCCCGCCGGTCCCGGGCCGGAATAGGCTGCGGTCGGCGTCGGGCAGCGGTTGCGGCTGGCGTCCGTCGGCATCCGCCACGCCGATCACGGAATAATTGTCGGGCGGCGCGGTGCCGGGCTTGAAGGCTTCGAGGATGGTCTTGCCGGTATCGCCAGGACCGGCGCGCATACCGGTCTTGGCATCGACGCGAACCAGCTTGATGCCGGCGGGGATACGGAACGGAGTGGCCGGCTTGTCGGCAAGCGCGACCTTCATGAAATCGCGCGCGATCGGCGCCGCCAGGTGTCCACCGGTCGCGGTACGGCCGAGATTGCGCGGCTTGTCGTAGCCGATGTAGACGCCGACGACGAGGTCGGGCGAGAATCCGATGAACCAGGCGTCCTTCTGGTCGTTAGTGGTGCCGGTCTTGCCGGCAATCGGCTTGCCGACATCGCGCATGACCGTGGCGGTGCCGGCCTGCACCACGCCCTCCATCATCGAGGTGATCTGATAGGCCGTCATCGAATCCAGCACCTGCTCGCGATGGTCGATCAACTGGGGTTCGGGCTGGTTCTTCCAGCCTTCCGGCGCATCGCACCCGCGGCACTCGCGCGTGTCGTGCTTGTAGATGGTGTGGCCATAGCGATCCTGAATGCGATCGATCAGGGTCGGCTTCACGCGTCTGCCGCCATTGTCGAACATCGAATACGCGGTCACCATGCGCAACACCGTGGTCTCGCCGGCTCCCAGCGCGTATGAGAGATAGTTCGGCAGTTCGTCGTAGATCCCGAAGCGCTTGGCATATTCGCCGATCAAGGGCATGCCGATGTCTTGCGCCAGCCGGACCGTTACGGTGTTGAGCGAGAGCCGCAGCGCATTCCGGAGCGTTTGCGGCCCGTAGTATTTTTCCTTCGAGTAGTTTTCCGGACGCCACACGCCGGAGCCCTGCCCCTGGTCGATCTCGATCGGCGCATCGACGATCACGGTCGATGGCGTATAGCCGTTGTCGAGCGCCGTGGAATAGACGATCGGCTTGAACGAGGAGCCCGGCTGCCGATAGGCCTGTGTTGCGCGATTGAACTGGCTTTGATCGAACGAGAAGCCACCGACCATTGCCAGCACACGGCCGGTCCACGGATCCATCGTCACCATCGCGCCGGACACTTCGGGTAGTTGCCGCAACCGGTATTCGCCGTCGACCACCTTGCCGTTCTTTGCAATCAGAGGATCGGCATAGATAACGTCGCCGGGCGAAAGCACCTGCGACACCTTCGTCGGCGAACGGCCTCGCGTCGATCCGGACGCGACTTTGGCCCACTTCACCCCGTCGAGCGTGATCAATCCCGTTTGCCGCTCCTTGCTCACGGCGCCGCCAAGTTCGCGGCCGGGCTGAAGGCCGATCCGTGCGGACTTGTCGTCGGATTCGAGCACGACCGCCATCCGCCACGGCGCGATGTCGGACAGCGATTTGACGTCGGCGAGCTTCACGCCCCAGTCGCCGGAAATATCGAGCTTGCTTATTGCGCCGCGCCAGCCCTGGGCCTCGTCATAGGTGACGAGGCCATTGGCCATGGTCTTGCGCGCTATCGCCTGCAGCTTCGGGTCGAGCGTCGTCCGGACCGACAGACCTCCCTCGTAGAGCTTCTTTTCGCCGTAGCGTTCGAACAGGTCGCGCCGAACTTCCTCGGCGAAATACTCGCCGGCAAAGGTATGCGCCCCGTTGGCCCGGCTGGTGACGATCAGCGGAGCCTTGCGGGCCTTGTCGGCGTCGGCCTGCTTGATCCAGCCGTTCTCCAGCAGCCGGTCGATGACATAATCGCGCCGTTCGACCGCGCGGTCGTGGTTCTTGACCGGATGCAGGGTCGAGGGCGCCTTGGGCAAAGCCGCCAGATAGGCGGCCTCGGCGACCGTCAACTCGTTGACCGATTTGTCGAAATACACGAGCGATGCGGCAGCGATGCCGTAGGCTCCGAGGCCGAGGTAGATCTCGTTCAAGTACAGTTCGAGGATCTTGTCCTTCGAATAGGCCCGCTCGATGCGCATCGCCAGCAACGCTTCCTTGATCTTGCGGGTAAAGGAAACTTCATTGGTCAGCAGGAAGTTCTTGGCAACCTGCTGGGTGATCGTGGAGGCCCCCTGCGGCCGTTTGTTCGATCCGAAGTTCTGGGCATAAAGCAGCGCCGCGCGCAGCATGCCGGGATAATCGATGCCGCCATGCTCGTAGAAATTCTTGTCCTCCGCAGCCAGGAACGCGTTGATGACCAGCTTCGGCACCGCCTGTATCGGCAGGTAGAGTCGGCGCTCCTTCGCATACTCGCCAAGCAGCGAACCATCGGACGCATGGACACGGGTCATCACCGGCGGTTCATAATTCTGAAGCTGGGAGTAGTCCGGCAGGTCCTTGGAAAAATGCCAGATCAATGCCGCAGCCGCCGCGACGCCGACCAGAAACAGGATGGTTCCCGCTGCAAACAGGAAACCCATGAATCGCAGCAGCAAGCGCATTATCGAATGTCCGTTTCGTTGCCGGCGGCCTGGCGACATGACGGCGCGTCCGCGGGGTCTTCATCGTCGGTCGATGCATTTCGTTCGTCGGAGCATCCGCCGGACAGGCACTCCGGTTCTGGCCGATTCTGCGAACTTGCGACAACTTTTCTATACGGCGGCTGCTGTGGCCAAACTAGGGCTTCCACCCTTGAGGCAACCCTTTTCAGTCCGCTGGCGCGGCCGACACCACTCTTTTCGCAAGGAACGCCTCAACGGCCTTCGCGACCGAACGGACCGTCTTGGAGCGCCAGCTTTCCGATGTCAGCTGGTGGAGGTCTGCCTTGTTCGAAACGTAACCGAGTTCGACTAATACCGATGGCACATCGGGCGCCTTCAGCACCTTGAACCCGGCCGACTTCAGCGGGTGCTTGTGCATCCGCGCGGAATTTTTCATCTCACTCATCAATAGCCTGGCAAAACGGTTTGAAAACGTGCGTGTTTCCCGCTGCGCGAGGTCGATCAGAATATCGGCGACGTCGGTCGGCTCTTCGGTCAGGTTGACACCTCCGATCGCGTCCGCCTTGTTTTCGGCCTCTGCCAGCCGCTCTGCCTCGGCGTCCGATGCCTTGTCCGACAGCGTGTAGATCGTCGCGCCCCGGGCATCGCCCTCGCGGCGCGGCAGGGCGTCCGCATGGATCGACACGAACAGCGCGGCACCGTTGTTTCGGGCAACGCGCACGCGCTCGGCCAGCGGGATGAAGGTGTCGTCCGTTCGCGTCATGACAACGCGGTATTTGCCGTCCTGCTCGATGCGGTCGCGCAAAGCCACGGCGAAAGCTAGCACCAGATCCTTTTCCGTCTCTCCCGTTGAGGCCTGGGTTCCGTTATCGATTCCGCCATGGCCGGGATCGATAACGACCACGGGTCGCCCGTCCGGCGGCGCGGCGGGCCCGGTCGCATCGGCGACGGGAGTCGGGGAATCAGTGCCTTTCGGCTGTTCCGAGCTGCTCGAAGCGGCCAACAGGCGATTGAATGCAGCACGGTCGACCGCCTCCAGTTCGACCACCAGGCGGGGCGGCTGCCCGTTCGCCGCATCGAGCACATAGGCCTTTTCGATTTTCGCGGGACCCGCAAGATCGAACACGATCCGCGATCCGCCCGGCATCACCAGCCCGTAGCGGAACGCCTTGATGAGGCCGCGTCCGGCACCGCCGGCGTCGGGCGCAAGGCGGAAACTGACCTGGGGGATATCGATGACGGCCCGGTAAGGATCCGCCAGCAGGAAGGCGTGGATGTCGATCTTCTTGTCGAGATCGAGAATGAAGCGGGTCTGTTTCACGTCGCCTGCGAGCCGGGCCTCTGAGGCGACCGGGAAGTCACCCGCCACCTCCGGGCGAACAGGCTCGCTCCCCGCGGCAAGCGATGCTGCGCCGGGAACAAATATCGCCATGACGCATAGCCAGACGATCCCTAGGTTTGCGCGGTTCGCCAACGAACCCTGCCTCCGAGCTGCCCAAATCACCGCAATTTACCGCAATAGGTCCGCAGGGTTAATCGGCCCTTAATCGGCCGATGACAAAAAATACTGGCGGTGTTGCCGGCCTGCGACGCTGTCCCTTGCAAGCGGCAAGCAATCCACGTATGTAAGCTGTTGCTGACGGTTAAACTCCCGGTTGTGTCGCGTTCAGCCTCCCGGTGCAGCGTTAGGGCTTCAAGTTGTTAGAAGTTCCGGCGTTTCCTGACCCTCCACAGCCAGCGCGTCGCGCGGTCGATTTGGAGCGGCAGTTTCAAGCTCGAGGGGCGTCCGGTCTCAGGTCACGATTTTACGCCCGGGATGGCTTCAGAAAGGTCATGACCGATTGTCTCGGCCCTGCGGCCACGAGGTACGACAGCCGACAGGCGCTTTGGCGCCGCGTCGGTCCGGCAGCGCTATACATGGCGGTACTTTTGCCGCCAACCTGTTCAGACGGGCAGACGCCTGATGCGCCAAACTGAAAAGCCGGCCAATATCCCCGCAAAGACCGCGTCGACGCGAAGTGAGAACTTTGCGCGTCGCGCCGCGCCGGGAGCATGGTCGGTACGGCGCCCCGGATCGCGTCGCAGCCTTCCCCTCACCCCCGAATCAGGTGGACCGTTGCGTCACCCGGCCGCGCGAAACGCGCGCGCCGTGCCATGCGCCCTCCGCCGCCAAGAGCCCCAAAATGTCCAACAAGCCCAACAAAATGTTGATCGACGCCACCCACCCGGAGGAGACCCGGGTCGTCGTGGTCCGCGGCAACCGCGTCGAGGAATTTGATTTCGAATCTGCCCAGCGCAAACAACTGCGCGGCAACATCTATCTGGCCAAGGTCACCCGCGTCGAGCCTTCGCTGCAAGCCGCATTTATCGAATACGGCGGAAACCGGCACGGTTTCCTTGCGTTCAGCGAAATCCATCCTGACTACTATCAAATTCCGGTCGCCGACCGTGAGGCGCTGATCGAAGCCGACGAGCGCGCGCACCGCGAGGCGGAGGAAGAGTCGGAAGATCGCTCCAGCCGCCGCCGTTCGCGGCATCGCAACTCGCGTCGACGCGATCACGGCGAACGCGTGCAAAGCGCCATTGTCGAGGATGCGGCCCAGCAGGATGCAGGAGCAGACGCGTCGCCGTTCAGTCCGGCTCACGATGATCATCCCCACGAGGATGACGCGGATCACGATCATCCCCACGAATTCGATCATCCCCACGACGATGACGCGGACCACGATCACCCGCACGAGCATGCGCACAACGACGACATTGGGCACAGCCAGCCGTACGGCTCCGATCATCACGACATCGACGCCGACCACCCACACGGGTCGCACGACATCGCTTTCGCGCAAAACCCAGATCAAGACCCGGATGATGTCGTCAGCGAGCATCGCGACGAGACGCATGATGACGCCGCCGAAGCCCCGGTCGTGGCAGCATCGGATCACGCGACCGGCTTCGAGCCGCCCGCCCATGCCGATGACGATCATGTCGAACCGGCCATCTCCCCCGATGCGGATCATGCTCTCGAAGCGCACGATGAGGCACACGATCATGAGTCGGGCGACCACAACGACCACAACGGCCAGCCTCATGAGGTCGAATTCCATGACGAGGAGGCCCACGCCGAGGATGACGATGACGCCGAGGAAGACGAGCAGGTCGAATCCGTCGGCGGTGACGATGCGCTGGAGGAAGTACCCGAGCGCGCCTACCGGCCACGCCGTCAGTACAAAATTCAGGAAGTCATCAAACGCCGCCAGGTGATGCTGGTGCAGGTGGTCAAGGAGGAGCGCGGCAACAAGGGCGCGGCGCTGACGACCTACCTGTCGCTGGCCGGCCGCTATGCCGTGCTCATGCCCAATACCGCGCGCGGCGGTGGCATCAGCCGCAAGATCACCTCGGCGCAGGACCGTTCGCGGCTGAAGGACGTGGTGCAGGACCTCGACGTGCCCGAGGGCATGGGAGTCATCCTGCGCACCGCCGGCGCTTCGCGCACCAAGCCGGAGATCAAGCGCGACTTCGAGTATCTGATCCGCATGTGGGAAACCGTGCGCGACATGACCCTGCAGTCGCAGGCCCCGACACTCGTCTACGAGGAAGGCTCGCTGATCAAGCGCTCTCTGCGCGATCTCTACAACAAGGAAATCGACGAAATCCAGGTGGCCGGTGAAGGCGGTTATCAGGAGGCGCGCGATTTCATGAAGATGCTGATGCCAACCAACGTCCGCGCGGTGAAGCAGTATCGCGACTGCCAGCCGTTGTTCTCGCGCATGGGCGTCGAAAGCCAGCTCGATGCGATGTTCTCGCCGACGGTGCAGCTTCGCTCCGGCGGATACATCGTCATCAACCAAACCGAAGCGCTGGTGTCGATCGATGTCAACTCGGGCCGTTCGACCCGCGAACATCACATCAAGGATACGGCGCTCAAGACCAATCTCGAGGCCGCCGAGGAGGTCTCTCGACAGTTGCGATTGCGCGATCTCGCCGGCCTGATCGTCATCGACTTCATCGACATGGACGAGAAGCGCAGCAACCGCGCGGTGGAGCGCAAGCTCAGCGACTGCCTGCGCCACGACCGCGCGCGCATCCAGGTCGGACGCATCTCGCACTTCGGTCTTCTGGAAATGTCGCGCCAGCGCATTCGCGCCAGCATGCTGGAAAGCTCGACGGAGCCCTGCCAGCATTGCGGCGGCAGCGGCCACGTCCGCTCGGTTCCATCGGTGGCGTTGCAGTTGCTGCGAAGCCTCGAGGAAGTTCTGATGAAAGGCGCGACGCACGACCTTGTCGTGCGGACACGCACTAACGTTGCGTTGTATGTGCTCAATCAAAAACGCGGCCATCTGCGCGACCTCGAACACAGCTTCAAGGTCGGTCTTTCCGTGGTCTCCGATCCCTCGATCACCGGCCAGCAATCCTTCATCATTGATCGCGGCGAGCAGGTGCATACGCTGGAGGCGGCGAAAGCGCTGCTGGCCGCACAACTGGCCGCATCCCCACCGCAGGCCGAAGAGGCCCACGAGGATGAGCAGCCACTCGATATCGAAGTCGAGATCGAGACCGGCGATACCGAGAGCCGCCCCGATGAACAAGCGGGTGGCGAAGCCGAGGGCGATGGCCGTAAGCGCAGGCGCCGCCGGCCCCGGCGTGAACGTTCCGGAGAAGCCCGCGACGACCAGGCCGCGCACGGCGACGAAGGCTCAGACAGTGTCCAGATCGCGGCCGATTTCGCCGCGGCACGCTTTATGACCGGCGACGTCGAAAATGACGGAGATGACGCCGGAGTTCAGGGTGCCGGAGGTCAGGACGGCGAAGCGCAGGCCGATCAGTCTCCGGACGGAGAATCGCGCCCACGTCGTCGTGGACGTCGTGGCGGTCGTCGGCGTCGCGGTAGCGCTGACGCCGGACTTGTCGGCTCGATTTCCGACGAACTCGGCCCTCCCTCAGCGCCTGAGGTCGTCGAAGCCGTCGCGGACTTCGATTCGGTACCGATCGCCCCTGAACCGCAGGCCGGCTCGCCCGACGTCGAAACTCAGCCGCAACACACCGCGACGCAGCCGGAAATGACAAGCCCTCCGGTTGAGGCCAGGGATGAAGCCATCTCGGAATCCGAAAAAGCCGTTCGCCGCCGCTCGACGGTGCGCGAGAAGGTGAGCTTCGCCTCGGCAGAGGCGCCGCCGGTAGCACCCGTCGCTCAAAGCCAGCCGGAACCATCGGCGCCTGAGCCGCAACAGCCTGCAGAAGCATCGGACGAAGGTCGGCCGCGCCGTGCGGGGTGGTGGTCGCGTCGGTTCGGCAGCGGCACCTGAACAGGTCTCACTCGAATGCCAAAACGCCCGGCCTGGCCGGGCGTTTTCTTGTGCGGCCGGACGAAGCTAGCTAGAGCGTTTTCGAGCGAAGTGGGTACCGGTTCGCGTCAAGAAAACGCGTCAAATCAAAATCATAGAGCCTCGCTTCTGATTTCATCAGAAGCGAAAAGGCTCTAGCAGGCTGTTGAAGAAGTTTCCCACGGAGACGGATATGGAATGGAGTCAGCGTGATCTGCGGGCGGCGCCACCATCAGGGTCCTGATCGAGCATCTTGACGGTGCACGACTTGTGTTTCACGCGGCGGCTGCCAGGAGTTTGGGCAAGCGGATCAGGTTGTAGGCCGCCAGCGCCAGGGTGAAGGTGGCGTTGACGCGGTCGCGGCCTCGCAGCTTGATCTTGGCAAGTCCGGCGGAGGCCTTGATCCAGCCGAACACCTCCTCGATGCGCTTGCGACAGCGTTGGCTGACGGCATATCCGGCATGACGGAGAGTCCTCTGGTCGATCGCGGTCTTGCGCGGCTTTCCGGTCTTGCTCAAATGCCCGTCGATGGCGATGTGCGGCGTGACCGAACGCCGTCTTAAGTCCTCGACGAATGCGGTGACGTCATAGGCCTTGTCGGCGCCCAGCGTGATCCGCCGCTCGCTTTGGCCGCGGTGGCAGTCGATCAGCGCCAACGCCTGATCCCGCTCCGCCGTTCCGGTCGCCCGGCTCACGCCACCCAGCACCGCCAGTCCGTTGCGGTTCTCCATCAGGGCATGGCCGATGTAGCAAAGCTTCGCCGGCTGGCCGCCGCCCTTCTTATAGAGCCGTGCCTCGGGATCGGTCGTGCTCTGATGCGTCTCGTTGCAGCGCTTCTCGTTGTGGAAACTGCGCTCGGCGTTGCGTCCCGGTCCATCACTGTCCTGGTCACCGCCGTCCTTGCGCCGGAAGCTCTTGATCGATGCCCACGCCTCGATCAGCGTGCCGTCGACCGAAAAATGCTCGCTTGATAACAGCCGCTTGACCTGGTGCTGCCCCATCAGCGCGTTCAAGAACTTCGCGGCGATCTCACCTTCAAGCAATCGGTCGCGGTTCTTCGAGAAGGTCGAGTGGTCCCACACCGGGTCGTCCACGCCCAAGCCCACGAACCAGCGCAACAGCAGGTCGAACTCCAGCCGCTCCATCAACTGCCGTTCCGAGCGGATCCCGTAGAATGCCTGCAGCAGCATTGCCCGAAGCAGCTTCTCCGGTGCGATCGAGGGACGGCCGAACGCCGTGTAGAGCTTGTCAAAGTCCCTCGACAGATCATTCAACGCCGCGTTCGCGATCTGTCGGATCGTTCGCAGCGGATGGTCGGAGCGAATCCGAGCCTCCAAGTCCACATAGCTGAACAGCGAGCCTGACCGTTCGTCGCTTCCCCGCATCGCTCCCCCCTCGACGCATCCGCATCAAGAGAATCATGCCCAGAACCGCTGCGCCAGAGACTTCTTCAACAGCCTGCTAGGTTCAGAAATGACTGTAGGAAAGCCGTGGTAGTGCGATCTCCTTGCCTTCCGCATTAAGCCATTTCGGCGCCGTCTTGCCCGCGACCACCGCCCCGATCGACGTTACTGCGACGCCGACGCCGCGCGCCGCCTCTGCGAAAGCCTCGAAGCGATCCTCCGGGATCGTACACAAGATCTCGTAATCGTCGCCGCCGCTCACCGCGGTTGCAAGACTCGTCTGACCCTGCTGCATCAGTCCGCGCACGGCCTCGGACAACGGAACGGACGCGGCATCGATCACCGCCGAGACGCCCGATGCCGCGCACAGTTTTGCGAGATCGCCGGCCAGGCCATCGGAAACGTCCATCGCGGCACGTGAATAATTCCGCAACGCGCCGGCGAGGCCGATACGCGGCTGCGGAATCCGATAGCGGCCGAGCAGCGTCTCTCGGACCGCAGCGTCGCTGGCCATGAGCTTGCCCTTGAGAATGGCGAGCCCCAGCGCCGCATCGCCAATCGTGCCTGAGACGACGATGCGATCGCCCGGCTCCGCGCGGCTGCGCATGACCATTCCGCCGGGCGGAACACGGCCGAAAGCGGCGATGGAAATCATCAGCGGCCCCGGCGTCGAGACGGTGTCGCCGCCAAGCAGCGGACAATGAAACGCCGCCGCGTCGTCGCCGAGCCCGCGCGCGAATGGCGCGAGCCATCTCTCGTTGGCGTCACGCAATGCCAGCGTCAGGACGAATCCGGCAGGCGTTGCTCCCTTGGCGGCAAGGTCGGAGAGATTAACCCGTAAGGCCTTCTTCGCGACCGTTTCCGGCGGATCGTTGCTCAGGAAATGCACACCTTCGACAATGGCATCGGTCGTGACCACGAGATCGTCGCCGCCGCCTTTCAAAACAGCCGCGTCGTCAGCGAGCCGCAGCGCGCCGGGATCGGCCGCGATCGGCTTAAAGTAGCGTGCAATCAGATCGTCTTCACCGGAGGACACGTTTTCGATCCACCTGGGTTCATCTGTCTATCCGCATCGGCACCCGTCAGCGCGCAAACTCGCCGGCGCGGAAACGGCGCGCGATCTGATCGAGCACCGCGTTGACCATGCCCACCTCCTCCTTTTCAATGAAGGCGTGCGCGACATCGACATATTCGGACACCACGACCCGCGCCGGAACATCCTTGCGGTGCTCCAATTCGTACGAGCCAGCGCGCAGCACCGCGCGCAGGATAGCGTCGATCCGCTTCAGCGGCCAACCCCTCGACAGCGCGTCGTCGATCAATGGATCCAGCCTGGCCTGGTCGCGGACCACGCCCGCCACCACGTCGCGGAAGAACGCGGCTTCTGCGGGAAGATATTTGTCGCCTTCGACCTCGCTGCCGAGCCAGTGGCTTTCGAACTCCGCGAAGACATCGTTGATCCCCGCGCCGCCGATCTCCATCTGATATAGCGCCTGCACCGCGGCGAGCCGCGCCGCGCCGCGCCTGTTGGCCTTCTTGTCGATGTTTTGCCTGATGTCCGCCATCGCGCCGTTATGCCTTCGCCAATCGGCGCTTGATCCGCAACATCGTCAGCGCCGCCCGCGCCGCGTCGCCGCCCTTGTTCAACTCGCTCGCGCGCGCCCTCGCCCACGCCTGTGCATCGGTATTGACCGTTATGATGCCGTTGCCGAGGGGCACGCGCCGCTGAACCGACAGATCCATCAGCGCGCGGGAGGATTCCATCGAGACGATCTCAAAATGGATGGTGTCGCCCCGCACCACGCAGCCGAGCGCGACGACAGCATCGTAAGGCTTGCCGCTCCGCTCGGCCGCATCGAGCGCGATGGCGATTGCCGCCGGAATTTCCAGAGCGCCGGGAACGGTGACGACATCATAGCTGACGCCTGCAGCGCTCAATTCGGCGACCGCACCTTCGAGCAGCGCATCCTGGATATCATCGTAAAACCGCGCCTCGACGATCAGGGCGCGTGCGCCCGAGACGTCGGTCCGATCCTTGAGTGGTGCGCGTCGTGCGTCCGCCATGCTGTGTCCCGGTTTCGTCCACCGGGCTGACCCGGCAATTCGTCTTGTTAGGGGGATGGATACGCCGGTCAAGCCCGCGCATATTTTTTCTGTCGATGAGGCCTACTTCATCTCGCTCAGCCGCGCCGCATAACGCGCCATCATGTCGACCTCGATATTGACCTCGCTGCCCGCGCGCCAAACGCTCAGCGTGGTGGAGCTGAGCGTGTGCGGAATGATGAGCACCGAAAACGCCTCGTCCCGAACGGTGTTCACCGTCAGCGATACGCCATCCAGCGTCACCGAGCCTTTGGCCGCGATGAAGCGCGCCAAATCCCGGTTGGTGCGCAATTCAAAGCGCGCCATGCCGTGCAGATCGTCGCGCGCGACGATAGCGGCGATCCCGTCGGCATGGCCTGCGACGATGTGGCCGCCGAGTTCGTCGCCGATTTTCAGCGCACGTTCGAGATTGAGCCGCGTTCCCGCCGCCCAGTGCTTTGCCGTGGTCACGTCGAGCGTCTCCGCTCCGACATCGACATCGAACCAGGTCCGGCCGTCGGCGACCCCCGAGGCGACGGTGGTCAGACACACGCCGTTGCAGGCGATCGACGCGCCGACGGCGATGGTGCTTTGGTCATAGCGGCACAGGATGCGCAGCCGGTGCAGCCGACCCTGCGCCGTCTGCGTCAGGTTTTCGATCTCGCCGATGTCGGTCACTATGCCGGTGAACATCAGAACCTTCCGAATAATTCAATACCTGCGACCGTCATCGCCAGGCATAACCGTTCAAAAGAACGGCGTCGCTTCGCTAGCTCGATCTAGACACGCTCGTAAATCGCGAGAGTGTCCTGATCCAGCGTCTTGCTTGCACACGCCCTGAACTGCGGCGACCCGGTGATGGCGGTCAGCGGCAAGGCGCCAAGCGCCGCCACGCCGTCGTCGCCGATCGGATCGGGACCACGCAGCAGCCAGGCTTCGTCGACCAGACCGGCCGCGACGAATGACGATGCAACACGCGCACCGCCTTCGACCACCAGACGGGTGACGCCTCTTTCGGACAGGGCGCGGAGAATTGCCGCCAGGTCAAGCCCGGGCGCTCCAGCCGCGACCGGAACGCGCAGTACCTGCACGCCCGCGGCGCCGAGCTTCATGGCTACGGGTGCCTGGGCAAGATCCGATGCCATCACCCAAAGCGGGGTCTCGCGCGCGGACCGGACCAGCCGGCTGTCGTGCGGAATACGCAGCGCGTGATCCAGCACCACACGCAGCGGCGAGCGCGCTTCCATGCCGGGAAGGCGGCAGGTCAGGAGAGGATTGTCGGCCAGCACGGTGCCGATGCCGACCAGAATGGCGTTGCATTGCGCGCGCAGCAGATGCACCCGCGCCTTGGCCGCCTCGCCCGTAATAGCGACCGGTACGCCTCCGGCCGCAGCGATCCTTCCGTCGCTGGACACCGCGAGCTTGAGGATGACGTGCGGGCGCTTGTCCCGGATCCGCCGGAAATGCCCGGCATGATGGTGTGCCGCCTCGGCTGCGCAAAGTCCGACATCGACCGATATTCCGGCGGCCCGCAGCCGCGCATGGCCCTGCCCCGCGACTTCCGGAGTGGGATCCTCGATTGCGGACACGACACGCGTGATGCCGGCCGCGATCACGGCATCGGCGCATGGCGGCGTTTTTCCGACATGCGAACACGGCTCCAGCGTGACATACAGCGTCGCGCCGCGCGCCGCCTCGCCCGCGCGCCGCAGCGCCTCGGCCTCGGCGTGCGGGCGCCCTCCCGGCTGGGTCCAGCCGCGGCCGACGATCACATCGTCTTTCACGATGACGGCGCCGACGGCCGGATTGGGCGCGCTCGCGCCCAGGCTGCGGCGACCCAGCGCCAGCGCTAGTTGCATGAAACGCAAGTCAACGGCCTTGGCCTTCCGGAGTTTTTCGCCGTACTGCTCTTCCAGAATGCGGAAGATCATTTGCGCAGCGGCACAGGCCGCGCGTCGTCCTCGCTGGAGAGTTCGCCCAGCACCGCCTCGAAGTCCTTGGCCTCCCGGAAATTGCGATAAACCGAGGCGAAGCGCACATAGGCGACATCGTCGAGGCTCCGCAGATGTTCCATTACGATCTCGCCGATGATCTCGGAGGAAATCTCCGCCTCGCCGCCGCTCTCGAGTTCACGGACGATGGCCGACACCATGGTTTCGACGCGCTCGGGCTCAACCGGCCGTTTGCGCAGGCTGATTTGCAGCGAACGTACCAGCTTGTCGCGGTCGAACGGCACCCGCCGCCCGTTACGCTTGATGACCGTGAGTTCGCGCAGTTGCACCCGCTCGAACGTCGTGAAGCGGAAATTGCAGGCCATGCAAACGCGCCGGCGACGGATGACGGCCGAATCCTCGGTCGGCCGGGAATCCTTCACTTGGGTATCCAGACTGTTGCAGCTCGGGCAACGCATCGCTCAACCCACCTTGCCATCGCCGGGCACAGCCGTTCGAAGAACGGCGCCGCATCGCTTTCTCACAACCCGGTAATCCATCGTTTTCAGGAGGATGGATACGCGAGTTAATCCCGCGCATGACGCAGAAAATATCGAAACGCCTCCGAACAACATACGCGCACTCATCAATCCTGGTAGATCGGAAACCGATTGGTCAGCGCCTTGACCTTCTCCTTCACCGCCGCCTCGACCAGCGGGGCCTTGCCGTCGTCGGCCTGCGCGATGGCGTTGAGCACTTCCGCGATCAGGCCGCCGACCTGCTTGAATTCGGCGACACCGAAGCCGCGCGTGGTGGCGGCCGGCGTGCCGAGGCGCAGGCCCGACGTCACGAACGGCTTTTCGGGGTCGAAGGGGATGCCGTTCTTGTTGCAGGTGATCGCAGCGCGCACCAGCGCCTTTTCGGAGACGTTGCCCCTCAGCCCCTTGGGCCGCAGGTCCACCAGCATCAGGTGGTTGTCGGTGCCGCCGGAGATGATGTCGAAACCATTGCCGCGCAGACTTTCGGCAAGCGCCTTGGCATTTTCGACGACATTCTTCGCGTAGATCTTGAAGTCCGGACGCAACGCCTCGCCGAACGCCACAGCCTTGGCGGCGATGACATGCATCAGCGGGCCGCCCTGCAGGCCGGGGAAGATCGCCGAATTGAACTTCTTGGCGAGCGCCTCGTCGTTGCACAGGATCAGGCCGCCGCGCGGACCGCGCAGCGACTTGTGGGTGGTCGTCGTCGTCACATGCGCGTGCGGTACCGGCGAGGCATGGACGCCACCGGCGACGAGGCCGGCGAAGTGCGCCATATCCACCATCAGATAGGCGCCGACGCTGTCGGCGATCTCGCGGAAACGCTTGAAGTCCCACGGCCGTGAATAGGCCGAGCCGCCGGCGATGATCAGCTTCGGCTTGACCTCCTCGGCACGGCGCGCCACCTCGTCCATGTCGATCAGGTGATCGTCGCGCCGCACGGTGTAATGCGCGGCCTTGAACCACTTGCCGGACATGTTGACCGGCGCGCCGTGAGTCAGGTGACCGCCGGCGGCGAGGTCGAGCCCCATGAAGGTATCACCGGGCTGCAGCAGCGCCAGGAACACCGCCTGGTTCATCTGGCTGCCGGAATTCGGCTGGACGTTGGCGAACTGCGCGCCGAACAGCTTTTTGGCCCGCTCGATTGCAAGCGTTTCGGCGACATCGACCCACTCGCACCCACCGTAATAGCGCGCACCCGGATAACCCTCGGCGTATTTGTTGGTCATCACCGAGCCCTGCGCTTCCAGAACTGCGCGGCTGACGATGTTTTCGGACGCGATCAACTCGATCTCGTGACGCTGGCGGCCCAATTCGCCCTTGATCGCGGCGGCGATCTCGGGATCGGCCTCGGCCAGGGTGGCCGTAAAGAAGGAATCGGGCGCTGAGGCGGTTTTGGCGGAGGAGTTCATCTACAGAATATCCTTGGCGGCACAGCCCGTCAGACACCGGGTGTGAACAGCAGTAACAGGTGGTCGAAGCGGTTCCAGCCAGATAGCACATCGGGTCAGGGCGGCCAAGGTGTTGCGCCTCCTCCCTGATGTTTGGGCAATATATGGTGGATCGCCGGCGTAAACGCTCCGGTTGAGGTTTTATTTCGCGAGGTAGTGGCGCACCGCGGCAAGCGACGGCCCCACCTCGGAAATCGCTGCGAGCAGCCTGTCGCGCGATACGTTCAGCCGGCTCGCCCAAAGGTCGGTTTGGGCGTCGTCATTCGTATCCACCGTAATCGCCGGTTTCTGATAGGTGGATATCACCGATGCAACTGTGACTAGCCGGATCATCGCACCAGTCTAGCACCCGGGCTGCAGCCCGCCACCACGCCGTGCCGCCACAGTTAAAATCCGGTGTCCGATTCCGATTTCGAACAGAATTCCGGTTGCGGCACCTTCTTCTAAGCCGAACCCGCGAATTCCGCGATCGCCGGCTTCGGCGCTGCTACAAGCAATAAGCAACCGTGCCCGCGATCGTGACCGCCAGAGCAATCAGGGCCATCGTCGGCCAGCCGCTTCGTGAGGCGGCATATCGACCCCGGGCGCGACGTTCCGTAATGAGCGCGCGCTCGTACTCGTCGGAGGATGAAAAGATGCAGGCAAAGCCACTGCGCGCTATCGCCGCGGCGGCTTCGAGCGACCGGATGTCGGTCTGAGTGTTGCTGCGCGAGATCATCATGAGCGAATCCTAGGAGTCGGATGGTAAACAAAAGGTTAACGGTTTCTGCTGCGACATTTGAAGCCGGACCGGATCAACGGGCTGGGCGTCGCGACGCCCACCGGGAACGGCTCCTGGTTATACTAGCCCTATGACAGACGATTGACGGGCTGCAGGTGCTGGCCGTACCGCTGACCTTGACGGCTGTCGGCATCGCACCGGTCGTTCTGAGGAGGACGGCTGTTGGCCGGATTGGTGAGGATGAGGAAAAATTCAAGTGGATCGGGTTTTCCAGATTTTCATTAGTTCGACCTCCACCGATTTGCAGGACGAACGACAGGCCGTCAGCAACACGTTGGCAAAAGCGGGATATATGCCTGCTGGCCTGGAATTGTTTCCAGCAACCGATCAACAGCAACTCGACTATATTAAGCGGATCATTGATCGCAGCGACTATTACGTCGTGATCGCGGGCGGCCGTTACGGCTCGCTCTCCGATGATGGGCTGAGCTTCACAGAAGAAGAGTTTGAATACGCGCGCTCAAAAGACATTCCTATCCTTGCGTTCCTTCCTGAAAACCCAGGCAACATTGCAATCGGCAAGACCGAAACGGACGCACGGCTAAAAGAAAAGCTGGACGCTTTCAAAGCTCGTTTGAGCACCGGCCGCATCGTCGAATTTTGGAACAACGAAAACGATCTTTGCATGAAAGTCATGCTGGCCGTCGCGACCGCTGTGAATTTGAAGCCAGGGGTTGGCTGGATACGCGGTGATCAAGCCATCGATCCAAAGGTCCTCCAGGAACTGGAAAGACTCCGCATCGAGAACACGGATTTTCGTCAGAAGCTCGCCGATCTCAATCGCGACGAGTCATCAACTAACCCGACTCTCGTAGCATCAGCCGATTCAGTTACCGTAGAACTGCTTGTCTATCGATCGGAAGAAGGGTTTCCAGACTCGATATCCCGGACAATTTCATTGAGCGATCTTTTTGTCGGACTATACGACCACCTCCTCAAGAGCCCATCGGAGGCATACGTTCGAGAACTTGTCGGATATTGGTACCGGCAAAACCTTCACATTTCGGACTATTGCGAGCTTGGCGAAAAGAGCGCGATCGTCGTCCGGGATAAACTGGAGGCTCTGGGCTTGATCAAGTCTCGGTCGATCATAGCGGGTTTTTCCAATCACATCGCCTGGTCCGTGACTGAAAAGGGAAAACAGTTTCTCGCATCGAGACGCACGCTGAGGATTGGCCAATCAGGGTCCGCAGCGACTTAACGCAGCCTGGCGAATAGCGCATCGAACAATGCCGGGGCTGGTCCGGTAACTTGCCGTCAGTTCGTCGGTTTCGCCAATGCCGCTATTACTTCCAGACAGGCGCGTTTGACATTCGCTTGCCGGATTGGCTGCGAAGTGGGCAGCGAATGCCAAATTCACTCCACCAGAGGACTATCGCTGGAACGGCGGGAAGAACGGATTGCTCCGTGGCTGCTGCTGCGGCGGTGGTGGCGCCGGTTGCGGCGGCGGCGCTGGTTGACGCGGCTGGCGCGTGGATTGTCGCGGCGAGCGCTTGGTGGGCGGCGGCGCCGGTTTCGGCTGATCCGGCTGCGCGGCGATAACGGTCGTTTCCGGATCCTTGCAGTCGGTCAGCCAGACATCATAGACCGGATGCTCGACGCCATGCAGGCCGGGGCTCGCCGCGAACATCCAGCCGGAGAAAATCCGCTTCACCTCGCCCTGAAGGGTGATCTCATCGACCTCGACGAAGGCGTCGGTATTGGCCGCTTCCGTCGCGGGGCGCGTGTAGCAGGCATCGGTCTTCACCCGCAGCGCGCCGAACTGCACGGTTTCACCGACATCCTCGTCGAAATGGATGATGCGGCCGGTGATCTTGTCGAGGCCCGAGAACACGGCCTTCTTGTTGATGACCTTCTGGGCCGGTGGCTCGGTGACGACCTCATCGCCCGGTTGCAGCGTGGCCGGCGTGGGCGGAGCCGAGCGCGGCGGATGCTGTGCGGGCGTCTGATTGGGCGAAGGCGGCGCGACCGCAACTCCACCGGGCGCATTCTGCGGAACCACGGTGGTTCCGGGCGGCGGCGGCAATGGCTGGGTCTGAACCGAACCGGGAGGTGGAGCGCCCTGCCCTGGCGGCAAATGCAGCGGCGCAGGCAGCACGCGTCCTTGCGGCAGGTCCGGCACTTCTTCCTCGTCGTCCTCGGGCGCGGCCTGCCCGCGCGGAATGGTGCCCGGCGGTCGCGGCGGGGGATCCGAAAAGATATTGCCTATTTGCGCGCGCGCAGGCGACGCAGCCGCGACCAGGGCAGCAACCGCGAAAGCCGCACAACCGGCTATGACAATGGTTCGAAACATCTTTGCGGCTTTGTGAGGCTCGAATCAGGGCCGGACCATTGTACAGATATCCAAGCCGCTCGCAGGCGTCCCGGTTAACACGCCGATTACGGCGGGGAAAGGGCGGCCTGCCCGGCGGCCCACATAGCGACAGCCGCGGATCGTCCGTGGCGACAATTCGAACGGGAGATACGCGGGAAGCGTACCGCGCATTGGCATCGAATCGACGGCGACACCAAGAGGCCGAAGCAAACAGTGGATTTTTGAGCAGTGGACTTGAGGCAACAGATACGATGATTCGCATCTCCAACGGTATTTGGTAAGCGTCCGGGGTTGGCGCATTCGGGGTATTCAGGGCTATACTTAAGGCTATACTCGCCTTTCAGTTTTTGCGTGTCGGGGAATTGCCATGAGCCGGACGGGGGCGCTTCGGATTGCGATGACGGCGACTGCGCTGGCGCTCGGCGGCATGATGGCGCAGGCCCAGCAGGTCGGCACGGCCTCGGCGGTCAATCCGGCCGCGACCGCCAACCTCAAGACCATCACCATCGGTCAGTCGATCGCTCATAAGGAACGCATCCAGACCAAGTCCAGCGGTTCGGTGCAACTGCTGTTCCTCGACAAAACCTCGATGACCATCGGTCCGAACAGCGACATCACGATCGACGAATACGTCTATGATCCCAGCGCCAACACCGGCAAGCTGGCGGCGACCCTCGGCAAGGGCGCGCTGCGTTTCGTCGGCGGCCAGATCAGCCACAACGGCGATGCGGAGATCAAGACCGCGTCGGCTTTGATCGGCATTCGCGGCGGCGTGATGATGACCGACGGCAAGGGCGGCATCTATTCCGGCTACGGCACCATGACCGTCAGCTCCGGCGGGCAGACCGTGTCGCTGGGCGCGGGCGAATTCACCCAGACACAACCCGGCGGACCGCCGACGCCGCCCGGACTGCCGCCACCGGGATTCGTGCAGCAACTGATCGCGGCATTCCAGAGCGCCGCCGGCCAAACGGGCGGCGTACGCGCGGGCACGGCATCGGCGAAAAATATCGCGTCCGCCGAGCAAAAGGCGACCGGGTCGCCCGGCGGATCGGTAACCGGCTCGAATGTGCCGACAACGCCTCCGCCGATCGTCGAACTTATCAATGCGATTTCGTCGGCCTTCACCCAGTCGGTGCAGACGTCCAGTCAGTCGGCTGCTGTGCAGCAATTCGTGCACGATCAGCCGACAGGCAACGACAATCCACCGCCCGTTGATAACACTCCACGGCCAACTGTGACGCTGACCGGATATGCCGGTGGCATGGATATCATCGCGGGCCACTCGTTGACCGGGACGGTCAATATCGGTCTCGATGCCACGGCCAACACGGCGCAAGCAGCCGTGACGGTTTCCGACCCTTCAAATCCGAACACTTCGACCCGGATATTCCAGTTCGATCCCACAACGGGCGGCTATGGCGACTATAAAAATTTCGTCGCGATCTCGTCCAACGGTGCGCTAGGAACCACAGACAATCAAACCGTTCTGCAGGCCATTTCTACCGCAATTCCCAACCTGACTCCGTGTCAGTGCGAGTATACACGCTGGGGACTCTGGGTAGAGACAGGATCGGCCACCACCACCACCAATGGCCCCACTGCTTCGCCTTCAGAAGGCATAGTCGGCTGGTGGGTCGCCGGTCGGCCAGTGGGCAGCATCGGTGACGTGCCTACGACGGGCCTGGCAACCTACACCGGCCATGTCATTGCCACCGTGAACAGCAACGCGGGCTTCGCCGCCGGCAACTTCTCCAACACCGTCGATTTCGGTGCGCGAACCGGCGCGGTGAGCGTGACCAATCTCGACAACACCAACTATACAGGCAACGTGAATTTTAACACCGACGACCGGCGTTATTTCGGCGGCACAATCGACAGTACCAACGTCCGCGTCGACGGTCGCAGCATGGCCCTGCAAGGCAGCTTCTTCCAGGGCGCGCGCAGCCCAGTCGGCGAAATGGGCGGGAGCGTCGCGATTTCCAGTACCAAAGACAACTACCTCGGCAGCGGAATTTTCGCGGCAAGCCAGCGCTGATATCGCTCAGCCGGTACCGCCGCATTCGGCCAACCGTGCCGCGGCGATGCCGTCAGGCGTAACGCATTGTGGCCGTTGTGATTGCGATGTGGATGGATCGAAAGCCACGAGCCGATACCGACAACGCGCCGTCTCTCGAGCGGGTTTGGGTCAGACGAATCAGCAACCCATCCTGCCCGGCATAAAGCCCGACCGTGACGGATCAGTGTTTGTTTCCATCAAAACGCAAACCGCTCTATTGCCCCGGCGTCCAGGGCTGGTAATCGCCGGTCGCTGCGGGACGGCGGCCGCTCGCCAGCGTCGAGCCGGGCGGCCGATAGGCCGCGGGCGTTCCGGTCATGTTCGGCACATGCGGCTTCTGCCATTCGCGCGGCTGATAGTTCTCCTTGGTCGGCGGTACATCGACGACGTGATGCATCCAGCCATGCCACTCCGGCGGGATGCGGCTGGCTTCTGTGTAGCCATTATAGATCACCCAGCGCCGCTCGAAGCCGAGCGTCGGGTCGATCTTCCCGCCGCGTGTCCGGTAATAGCAGTTGCCCTGGTTGTCTTTGCCGACTAGTTCGCCAAAGCGCCACGTCCAGAGTTGCGTGCCGAAGGTCTGGCTATTCCACCAGGTAAAGAGCTTGAGGAAAAACTGCTTCATTGCTGGAATCCGTCGCGGAAGTGTCATGACACCCTGATTTGATGGCATCCCGCTGCCGTCTTGTCCAGCGCAGCCGCTGCCAAAAGGCGTGATGCGGCAGGACAGATTAGCGCAGCGCAATCCACCGTTGCAACTTGTGGCATCCAGATATTGGCGGGTTACGCCTTCAACTAACCTACCCTACGTGTTTCGCGGATATTTTGGGTGTCCCTCTCCCGACGACGTCCGCGGGCGCCAACTATGACGAGCGTGGTTGGCCCGCGACAGTTGACTGCCTCGCTAAAACTCTGAATGTGGCTTTCAGGCATAAGAAATATAAAGGCTGCGAAATGTCCGAAGTCGTCAACAACATGGAAAAACATCGCTACGAAATCGAAGTGGACGGGCATGTTGCCGCAACCTACTACCGATTTCTGGACGGAGTCATCGTCTTCACCCATACCCAGGTGCCGCCCGAACTCGAAGGCAAGGGCATCGGCTCAGAACTCGTGAAGGGCGCGCTGGATCAGGTGCGCGCTGATAGATTCAGGGCTCGCGCTCAATGCCCCTTCGTGAAGGACTGGCTTGAGAAGCATCCGGATTATGACGATCTGCTGAGGCCGAATTTGTGAGGATGCGCGCAACGCCGTCGCGAAGGATGAGGCTTGAGCTATCCATCGCGGCTCACGACATGCGTCGCTTACCGGACGGATCTGAGCGCGGACATGACTGCCGTCCACGACAACAAAGCCATGGGCCGTTTTGAACTGGAAGCCGAAGGCGGCGTTGCTTTTGCGAACTACCGCCTCGCGCCGGGTACGGTCGTCATCACCCACACCGAAACGCCGCGCGAGCTGCGCGGCCGCGGCATTGCCTCGGCGTTGGTGAAGGGCGCGCTGGCGTTGATCCGGGCCGAGGGTCTGAAGGTGGTCGCCGGCTGCGGATTCGTGGCCGCCTATCTCGACAAGCATCCGGAAGAAGCCGACCGCGCGATCTGAAGCCGCGCGTCAGACTCTCACGTTTGCGATCTCATCACATACGAACGCCCTTCGGTTACCAAATCTTCCGGAATGCACACTCGCGCCTGGCAACAATCGCATCAGTGTTTCATGTCGGGCGGCAGCTTGCCCCCGTTGGCTGCGAGCTGAGCCATCATCTGCTTGTGCAGCCAGATGTTCATCGCCGCGGAATCGTTAGCGTCGCCCGGGTATTTCAGATCCTTTGCCAGTTCCTTGCGGGCACTCAGACTGGAATCGACATCGAGCGCCTTCATCAGATCCACGATCGAGGTCCGCCATTCCAGCTTTTCCTTCTTGGCGGCGACGGCCTTGTCGAGAATGGCAGCGACATCGACGCTGCTCGCGACCGCACCGCCCGACGAGGTGGCGGTACCGCCGCCTGTTTCACCTGCCGGTGTTGCCGCTTCGGCTTGCGTACCGAAGATGGCGCCCATGATCTTTCCAAATATGCTCATTGTGCCGCTCCCTCGCGTCTGTTTCCGCCGGATCGCGGAAAAGAGTAACCGCCGCGTTGCGACTTGCCAATGTGGCAATGCCCGGCCGCCAGCGCAGCTTTTGGGCCCTCCCCGCCGCAGACGACATCACAATGTCGCAATCTGCGCTTCGCGGGCATCCGCTCGTAGCTGCAATCGAAAGCCAGATGACGTTGCTCTCTGCCCTCTCCGCGTTGGCAAAAATTCACTGAACCGTGAGCAACGAAAATCGACAACAGGAATTAGAATTGCCTAACAGGTCGCGGCAAGACCAGGTTCCTTGCTCTCGCGTCTGGGCTTGATCGTGATCGTTTCCGAAGGGGCTAACTCGCGCCTTCTGGAGGCCCGAGGATCGGCCCGGAGAAAGGGAGACAAGAACATGGCCACCTCTTATCCTGTAGACATCACGACACGCCTACAATCAGGGGCGGTCGGTGTAGACGGACCCGTGATCCGCCACATCGGCTTCTCCGACCTTCTAGATGCGTTGCGGCTGGGCTGGGAAGATTTCAAGGCGGTGCCGAGCCACGCCATCGTCCTTTGCGTGATCTATCCCATACTCGGAATCCTGCTAGCGCGGACGGTGCTTGGTTACTCGGTCTTGCCGCTGCTGTTTCCGATCGCCGCCGGCTTTGCCCTGATCGGGCCGTTTGCGGCGCTCGGACTCTATGAACTGAGCTATCGGCGCGAACTCGGTAAGGAGGCGTCCGCCTGGCACGCGTTCCGCGTGTTGCGGGCACCGTCGTTCGGATCGATGCTTGGACTGGGCGCGCTGCTGCTTGCCATTTTCGCTGTCTGGGTGGCAACCGCGCACGCGATCTATGTGTCCACCTTCGGCAATACACCCGCATCGGCGATTCCCGATTTCGTCACGCGGGTTTTCACCACGCCCGAGGGCTGGCGCCTGATCATGGTCGGCTGCGGCGTCGGATTCCTGTTTGCAGCCGTCGCCTTGTGCATCAGCATCGTGTCGTTCCCGCTGATGCTCCACCAGCACGCCGACATGACCGATGCCATGTTGACGTCGATGCGCGTGGTCGCGAAAAATCCAATCGCAGCCGCGGAATGGGGTTTGATCGTTGCCGTCCTGCTGGTGCTCGGGTCGATCCCGTTCTTCCTCGGCCTCACGGTCGTGATGCCGTTGCTCGGTCATGCGACGTGGCATCTCTATCGTAAGGCGATCGAGACCCCTTTGACGTCGGCATCGCACGAAATCCCGGAAAGGGAGATCGAAAAGCGCTACGCCGCCGACTTCCCGTCGGTACTCTTCCAGTGGCACTACTGGAGACGGACCGATCAATAGTAATCCGCTTTTCGGTCGCGACCGAAAACGGAATGCAATCCCCGGCTTCAAAGGAACGTTAAGTCCTCTGAAGCCGGGGTCTTGCGATTGCAAGCACGGCCAGACCGCTGCCGGTTGACAGCGCCGGATCGGCAATAATAATGAATGCATATTCATCTTTATTGCCGATCCCATGTTTTGCTTGGTCTCATGCAAATCGTACACGGTAAGGCACGCTGTCATCTTTGCGATCGCTGCGGCAGCAAACGCGATTCCCCTTCGCCGGAAAACGCGCTACCCCTTCAGCCATGACACAGATCGAACTCTCCTGCTCTGCCGTCCATATCATCGGCGCCGGCCTCGCCGGCTCGGAAGCCGCCTGGCAGGTCGCAAATCACGGCGTTCGGGTGGTGCTGCACGAGATGCGGCCGCACCGGATGACGGCGGCGCACCAGACCGGCGGCCTCGCTGAACTCGTCTGTTCCAATTCGTTCCGCTCCGACGATGCCGCCAACAACGCGGTCGGACTGCTGCACGCCGAGATGCGCCGGCTGGGATCGCTGATCATGCGCTGCGCCGATGCCAATCAGGTTCCGGCCGGCGGAGCGCTCGCGGTGGACCGTGACGGCTTTTCGTCCGCCGTGACCAAAGCTCTCGATGATCATCCGCTGATCGAGATCAACCGAACTGAGGTCGATGGCCTGCCGCCGGCGGACTGGCGCAACGTCATCGTCGCCACGGGTCCCCTCACCTCGGCTCCCCTCGCCGCAGCGATCCGCGCATTGACCGACGAATCCGCGCTGGCCTTTTTCGACGCGATTGCGCCGATCGTCCACCGCGACTCCATCGATATGTCGAAGGCCTGGTTCCAGTCGCGCTATGACAAGGTCGGTCCGGGCGGCACCGGCGCCGACTACATCAATTGCCCGATGACAGAGGCGCAGTATCACGCCTTCGTGGACGCGCTGATCGAGGGTGAGAAGGTCGACTTCAAGGACTGGGAGATCGATACGCCCTACTTCGACGGCTGCCTGCCGATCGAGATCATGGCCGAACGCGGCCGCGAGACCCTGCGCCACGGGCCGATGAAGCCGGTCGGCCTCACCAATCCGCACGATCCGACAGTGAAGCCATACGCCATCGTGCAGTTGCGTCAGGACAACAGGCTCGGCACGCTTTACAATATCGTCGGTTTCCAGACCAAGCTGAAGCACGGCGCGCAGACCCGCGTCTTCCGCACCATTCCGGGCCTCGAGACCGCGGAGTTCGCCCGCCTCGGCGGCCTGCATCGCAACACGTTCCTGAATTCGCCAAAGCTGCTCGACACCCAGTTGCGTTTGCGCGCCGAGCCGCGGCTGCGCTTTGCCGGGCAGATGACGGGATGCGAAGGTTACGTCGAATCCGCCGCTATCGGCCTGATCGCCGGCCTCTATGCCGCGTCGGACGCGCGGGCGCGGAGCCTCGCGGCTCCGCCGCCGACCACGGCGCTCGGCGCGCTGCTCGGCCACATCACCGGCGGTCACATCGAAAGCATCGACGCCGGGCCTCGCTCATTCCAGCCGATGAACATCAACTTCGGACTGTTTCCGCCGCTTGCCAATCCGCCAGCGAAGAAGCCGGACGGCACGCGGCTGCGCGGCAACGAGAAGACGATCGCGAAAAAGCAGGCTATCAGTGCGCGCGCGCTCGCGGACCTCGATCGCTGGATCGCGGATGCGCTCCGCGTTGCGGCCGCCGCATAAGTTCAACAGACCGTTTCAGGACCGTTCATGCCCCTTCCGACACAGGACGCCGCATTCCTGTCCGCAACGTGGACCGAAGGCGTTCTGCTGAAACGCGACGTGTTTTCCACCGTGGAGCGCGGACGTTTTCGCGCTGCTTCCGGCGAGGTCGAGGCGGTGTTGCGGCGGCTCGACCAGGTGCCGTGGTGGTCTTATGGTGTCGCGCGTCACCTGTTCGCGCGCGAACGCCGGGCCTTGCAACGCGCCGGCGGCCTCGCCGTCGGGCCGGATTTGCTATGGGCCGGACGGCAGGCGTTGGTGCGCGGCTTCATCGACGGCGTGGCGCTGCATCTCGCCAGGCCTCATGGCGACCGCGCCTACTTCCAGTCTGCCAAGGCGGCGCTGCGCAAGCTGCATCGCGCCGGCATCTGCCACAACGATCTCGCCAAGGAACAGAACTGGTTGCGCGGCAGTGACGGTCGCGCCTACCTGACCGACTTTCAACTCGCGGCCTGTTTCAAGCGGCGGTCGCGGCTGTTTCGCATCGCCGCTTACGAGGACCTGCGGCATCTTCTGAAGCACAAGCGCACCTACGCGCCGGACACACTGACACCGCGCGAGCACAAGATACTTGCGCGCAAATCGCTGGTGGCGCGGACGTGGCTGATGACGGGCAAGAAAGTCTACCAGGCCATCACACGCGGCGTGTTCAATTTCACCGACCGCGAAGGCGGCGGCCGGCGCCTCGTCAACGACGCCCCCGTGCTGATCGCGCGCATCAGGGACAACCCGGCGGTGCGCGATGCGGCGATCGTTGCTTTCGCGGATCGTCGGAGCGGTGTCGGTCTCTATGCGTTTGTAGAAGCCGATCAGGCCGGGCTGGAATCGCAGTTGCGGACTACGCTCGCAGCCGCAAACGATCCAAAGCCGCCGGAACACATTCAGATCGTACCGCGCCTGCCGCGCGATGCCGGCGGCAAGGTGCGCACGGAAATCCTCCAGCTCATCGCGATGAACCAGATCGATTTGATCGAACCGCTCATTACCAGCCCCGCGGACCGCGAATTTTTCCGCGGTATCCTCGAGAGCCGGAAAAACCTGCGCGACAGGTTCAATTTCGAGTCAACCGACCAGGCGCTGCCATCCTGACCTTGTTCAGGCACGAAACATCGTCGTGCGTGACGCCCGCCACAACGTCCACAAGATGTGCAACCGCGATGCAGCCTGCGGCACGAAGGGATCGACGTTGGCTTGAGCCATGCGTTTCAATGCGGGGCGCACCAGCGCGAGCGGGAGATACACCGTCCGCGACTCCGGCGGCAGCTCCGGCAGCAGAGCCAGCGCCGCATCCAGATGCGATCGTGCTTCATCGGCCAGTCCGCTGAGGGCTGCGCGAAGCGGTGGTGTGTCCCGCCCCGCGAACACCTGTTCCAGAGCGCTGCCATGTTGCTCCATCAATTGCAGCGGCACGTACGACTGACGCCGCGACGCGTCGAAACCCAGCATCGCAATCACCTGCGCGATACCGCGCGCAAGACCCGCGTGACGCGCCAGATGATCCGTCTTATCGGATTGGTGTCCGACGATACACGAGGCAAACGAAAACAACGCGCACGATGTATCAAAGAGATATTGCTCCAACGCCGCCAGGTCCGGCATCGGATCGTTGTAGAGATCGAACTGATGCGCCTCGATCAGTCGCGACAACCGCTCGACCGGCAGACCATGGTCCCGGATCGCCAGCAGCAGTTCGGCGGCGACCGGGTTGCCTTCAACGCCGCCGTGTCCCGCGCCCACGAGCACGTCCAGCCACCATTGCAGACGGATTTCGCCCGGCAATGGCTGGGTGATCTGCTCCCTGACCCTGACGATCTCGACGTTGAAAGCATAAAGCGCCAGCAGCGCGCGGCGGCAACGGAGCGGCGCGAGCAGCGTCGTCGCATAGTTTTCGAAATCGTGGTTGCGCACGAGGTCTGCACAGAACGCCGCGGACGAATTCTCCGATGCCGCACCGCTCATGGTAGGACGATGAGCGCCGTCAGGCGCTGCCTCGAGATCGCGTTTGTCATGGCACGGCTACCAGCGCCGTCAGGCGCTGCCAAAGCGGTGAGGTTGTCATGGAACGGCTATCAGCGCCGCCGCGACCCGGCGCCGCTCGCCCAGCATGATGTTGTAGGTACGGATCGCAGGCCCGGTCAGCATGATGTCCACCGCGACGTGATGCCGGCGCAGCGCCTCGCGCAGGTCGGTTGGAGCGAGCCAGACCTCGGTGCCGGTACCGATCAGCAGGGTATCGATTCCGGCAGCGCCCGCGAAAACCCGCGCCAGCGCATGGCGGTCGATGTCATCCGGCCGCGTCACCGGCCACGCCCAGATGCCGTCCGGCAGGCACAGCAGCGAGCCGCGATGCGACATGGTATCGAAGCGGAAGCCGCCGCTGCCATAGGCCTCGATCGGCGCGGGCCGCGGAAGGTGCGGCGCGTCCGGCTGGTCGGCGCTCACGGCTTCGATGGCTTCTTGGATTTGACCAGCTTCTCCTCGACGTCGACGCGGTGATCGCCGACGCCGAGATAGATCAGGATCGGCGCAGCGATGAAGATCGAGGTGTAGGTGCCGACCAGCACCACGCCGAACATCATCACCGCGGTGAAGCTGTGAATGGCCGCTCCACCGAACAGCAGCAACGCGAGCAGCGCCAGCGTGACCGTGACGTGGGTGATGATCGAGCGCGACAGCGTCGAATTGATGGATTCGTTGAGCAGTTCCGGCATCGGCAGCTTCTTGTAGCGCCGCAGCATTTCGCGAATCCGGTCGTAGATGACGACGGTGTCGTTCAGCGAGTAGCCGAGAATGGTCAGAAGCGCCGCGATGCTGGTGAGGTCGAAGTCGACTTGCGAGATCGACATGAAGCCGATGGTCAGCACGATGTCATGAACGTTCGCAACCATGGCGCCGAGCGCAAACTGCCACTCGAACCGGAACCAGAGATAGATCAGGATGCCGAGGATCGCCAGTATCAGGCCCAACATGCCATAGGCGAGCAATTCGCCGGACACCCGCGGGCCGACCACCTCGACCCGGCGATAGTTGACGCTCTCGCCCAGCGCACCGCGCACCTTCTGCACGGCATCCTGCTGCGCGGCGTCTCCGCCCGGCTGCTCGGCGACGCGGATCAGCACTTCGGTCGGGCCGCCGAACTGCTGGAGCTGGACCTCGCCGAGACCGAGCTTGTTCAGCGTCGTGCGCATCGTCGCGATGTCCGCCTCGCCCGACTTGGCTTGCACTTCGAGCAGCGTGCCGCCCTTGAAATCGATGCCGAAATTCAGGCCGTGCGTGAAGAACAGCGTGATGGCGACGATCGAAAGCACCGCGGAAATCGGAAAGCTGATGCGGCGGAAGCGCGTGAAATCGAAATGCGTATCGTCGGGAACGATCCGCAGCGATGGCAGCAGGCCGAACCAACTGACGATGGTCAGCACAACGATGAGGGCACCGAGCCCGAGTAAAATCCAGTGGGTCACAGCCGGCTCCGCGTCATCAGATCGGTACGTTTTGCGGCCGCTTCCAGCGCACCCATGTCGCCACGATCAGCCTGGTCACCTCGAACGCGGTGAACACCGTGGTGATGATGCCGATGCCGAGCGTCACGGCGAAGCCGCGCACCGGGCCGGTGCCGATATAGAACAGCACCGCGGCAGCGATGAAGGTCGTGATGTTGGAATCCAGGATCGTCGCCAGCGCCCGCTTGAAGCCGGCATCGATCGCCGAAATCGCGGTGCGGCCGCCGCGGACTTCCTCGCGGATACGCTCATAGATCAGCACGTTGGAATCGACGGCGATGCCCACGGTCAGCACGATCCCGGCGATGCCGGGCAGCGTCAGCGTCGCGTTCAGCAACGACAGCACGCCGAAAATCATGGCGACGTTGATGGCGACCGCGATATTAGCAAACACACCGAACAGCCGGTAGGTCAGCAGCATGAACACGATCACCATGATCGAACCGACATAGGCCGCGAGTTCGCCTTTTTCGATCGAATCCTGTCCAAGGCCGGGACCGACGGTGCGCTCCTCGATGATTGTCAGCGGCGCCGGCAGCGCGCCGGCGCGCAGCAGGATCGCGAGGTCGTTGGCCTCCTGCACCGTGAAATTCCCGGAAATCTGCCCGGAGCCGCCGGTGATCGGTTCGCGGATGACCGGCGCCGAGATCACCTCGTTGTCGAGTATGATGGCAAATGGCTGCCCGACGTTTTCCGACGTCGCCTGTGCGAACTTGCGCGCGCCGTTGCTGTTGAAGCGGAAGGTCACGATCGGCTCGCTGGTGCGCGAATCGAATCCGGGCTGGGCGTCGGTCAGGTCGCCGCCGGAAACCAGCACCTGCTTCTTGACGACGTAAGGCGTCTTGGGCGCCTGCGAACTCATCAGCACTTCGGAATCGGCAGGAACCCGGCCCTGAAGGGCCTGCTCGGGCGACACGCTCGAATCGACCATGCGGAAGTCCATCTTGGCGGTCTTGCCGAGAATTTCCTTCAGCCGCGTCGGGTCCTGCAATCCCGGCACCTGCACCAGAATACGATCGGTGCCCTGACGCTGGATCAGCGGCTCGACGGTGCCGAGTTCGTTGACGCGCTTCTCGATAATCTGGATCGACTGCTCGACCGACTGGCGGATGCGGTCGGTGACCGCGGCCTGCGGAACCGTCATGCGGATCAGCCCGCCGTCAGCACTGCTGACTTCGAGGCTGCGCTGGCCAGTGGAGCCGAGCAGACCGCCGAGTGGCTGCGACAACTCGCGCAACTTGCCGAGCGCCGTCTGGAATTCCTCCTCCTTGCTAATGCGCACCTCGACCACGCCGTTCTTGGCGGCAAGGCCGGTATAGGCGATCCGCGCGTCGCGCAGCGCCTTGCGTGCGTCGTCGCGGACCTGGTCGAGTTTCTCTTTTTTGACGTAGTTGGAATCGACCTCAAGCAGCAGATACGAGCCACCCTGGAGATCGAGCCCCAGAACGAGGTGGCGCTGCGCCCATTTCGGCCAGGTCTTGACCTGTGCTTCGGGGAAGAAGTTCGGCACCGCGCACAGGCAGATCGCGAGGGCGGTCACGATGATCGCCAGTGCCTTCCACCGCGTAAAATACAACATCGAGATAACCCGTCAGATACCAGGAATGACCGCCTCCGGGCCCACTTAGCTCGCGGCGCTGTCGTCCTTGGCGCCCTCGCCTTTGGCGCCCCCCTTTGTCGGCTCACCCTTTGTTGGTTCACCCTTGGCCGGCTCGCCCTTGGCGCGGACGATCGAAATCATCTGCCGCATCTGCCGCACCCGGACGCCGTCCGCGACCTCGAACTCGATCTGGTCGTCATCCACCACCTTGGTGACCTTCCCGACGAGACCACCTGTCGTGATGACGATGTCGCCGCGACGGATATTCTTCACCAGCTCGTTGTGCTCTTTCGCCTTCTTCTGCTGAGGCCGGATGATCAGGAAATACATGATGACAAAGATCAGCGCGAACGGCAGCAGCGACATCAGCAAGTTGTTGGTATCGCCGGCACCAGCGGCCTGAGCAAACGCGGGAGTAATGAACATTCGGACGATTCCTTGAAACGGGGCAGGCCGGCGCGACAGCAAAGTCGGCCGGTCGGGGGCAAATTCGCGCGGACTATAACGGCCACGGTCCCAATTGCAACGCCGCCAGACCCTTGATCGGGCCTCATGATTTCGGCTGCTTGCAGGAGCCGGGGCACCCCGCTAAGGGTGCCCGCTCTGGAAAGGCAAAGATGGCAAAAAAGTCACGGAAAGCCGGCTCCCGCACGGCGCCTGGGGCTCGCTCCGGCAACCGGGGCAGCGGCGCGACAAAAGGTCTGGTATCGGCCGCGGCGCCCGCCGCCGCGGAGCGGATCGCGCGCGCGCTCGAAGTGATTGCCGCCGCCATGTCTTCCGCGGCGGAACGGCCCGACAATCGCGCGGTGCTGACGCGTGCCGACGCCTTCGTCTGGCATCCCGACGGACGATTGATGCCGGTCCCACAGGTCAGCCGCGTCGACCTCGGCCTGCTCAAGGGCATCGACCGGATGCGCGATATCCTGATCGAGAACACCGAACGCTTCGCCAAGGGCCTGCCTGCGAACAACGCCCTGCTCTGGGGCGCGCGCGGCATGGGCAAGTCGTCGCTGGTCAAGGCGGCACATGCCAGCGTCAACGCCGCGGTCGGCGGTCAGCTCAAGCTGATCGAAATTCACCGCGAGGATATCGAGAGCCTGCCGGGCCTGATGGAGCTGCTGCGCTCATCGGACTTCCATTTCATCGTGTTCTGCGACGACCTGTCGTTCGACGGCAATGATGCCTCCTACAAATCGCTGAAGGCGGTGCTCGAGGGCGGCATCGAGGGACGCCCGGACAACGTCATCCTGTATGCGACATCGAACCGCCGACACCTGCTGGCGCGCGAGATGATCGAGAACGAGCGATCGACCGCGATTAATCCCGGCGAGGCCGTCGAGGAAAAGGTCTCGCTGTCCGACCGCTTCGGCCTCTGGCTCGGCTTTCATCGCTGCAGTCAGGACGAATATCTCGCGATAGTGCGCGGCTATTGCTCTCACTTCGGCATCACGCTCGACGACTCCGAGCTTGAGCGGGAAGCACTTGAATGGTCGACCACGCGCGGCTCGCGTTCCGGCCGCGTCGCCTGGCAGTTCACGCAGGAACTCGCAGGGCGACAGGGCGTGCGTCTGGCGAAGTAAACGGCCTGGCGAGAACTGGTTTTATCGCGAGCCTGCAATAACAGCGCGCTTCAAATTTACAGCGCCGCCAGCAGCTCGCCGCAGACGGCGCAGACCATAACGACCAGCCAGGGCGGCGTTCGCCACAGCAGCAACAACACAAAGGCAACCACGGCCAGTCCGAAGTCTCCCCTGGACAGGATGCCCGAGGTCCAGACCGGATTGTAAAAGGCGGCCAGCAAAAGGCCGACCACCGCGGCGTTGATGCCGCGCAGCGCCGCCCTGGCCGCGGCCCGCCGCCGTAATTCGTCCCAGAAAGGCATCACGCCGATGACCAGCAGGAAAGACGGCAGGAAGATAGCAACAAGACACAGCGCAGCGGTTTTCCAGCCGCCGATCACCGCCCCGAGATAGGCCGAAAAGGTGAACAGCGGTCCCGGCACGGCCTGCGCAGCGCCGTACCCGGCCAGAAACGCATCGTTATCCACCCATCCCGGCGGTACCACTTGTGCCTGGAGTAACGGCAACACCACATGTCCGCCGCCGAACACAAGAGAACCAGTGCGGAAGAACGTATCAAAGAGCCGCATGTCCGCATTGTCCGAGACGGCCGACACGACCGGCAATCCCACCAGCAGAATGGCAAATGCCGCCAGCGCGAGCATTGCGATCGCCCTGCCCGTTGACGGCGTTGAGCCGAGGTGATCGGCCGGCACGGGTTCGCGCTTCAACACGGCCATGCCGGCGACAGCGCCGACAACGATCGCACCGATCTGTCCCCAGACTGAATTGATCGTCAACGCCGTGACGGCTGCCAGCGCAGCCACGCTGGCACGCTCACGATCGGGCGTCAGCGTTCGCGCCATCCCGAGAATCGCAAGCGCCACCACCGCGACGGCAGCGACCTTCAGGCCATGCAGCCAGCCGCTGCCCAGTGCGCCCCCGAATGAGGACACACCGTAGCCGAACAAAACCAGCGCCAGCGCTGACGGCAGCGTAAAACCCATCCAGGCCGCAACTGCACCGGCATAACCGGCCCGCGCCAGGCCGATGGCTATGCCGACCTGGCTGGAAGCGGGGCCCGGCAGGAACTGACACAGGGCCACCAGATCGGCAAAGCGCTTTTCCTCAAGCCATTTCCGCCGGTCCACGAACTCGTTGCGGAAGTAGCCGAGATGGGCAACGGGACCGCCGAACGATGTCAGGCCGAGCTTCAAGAACGCCGCAAACACCTCGCCCGCGCCCCGCTCATGCGCGGGAGACGTCATGTGACCGCACCAACCATGGGCATCGTCGATTTCCCCGGCAGATTCCTCATGGCCAGCCGCCTTTTAAAACGACATACCGTATCGGTTGATGCCAGAACCAATACCGCGGCAAGCATTATATTATCTTGAGCGCACGGCTCGATCTCGCAAGTGGAGCTGCAGCGAGGATCACAAACGACATCGGCCGCGAAGCAGACTGCGCGGCCGATGCAGAATTAAGAGGTCCGGGAAGCGTCTGCGCTCCGAGACACTCACGCCCCGTTGAGGAATTGAAGCGGGTCAACCGGTGTAGATCCTTTTCGGATCTCGAAGTGGAGTTGCGGCGACGCCGCTTCGCCCGACTGACCCGACTTGGCAATGACCTGGCCGCGCTTGATGGTATCCCCGCGCTTCACCAACAGCTCACTCGCATGGGCATATGCGGTCACGTAACCGTTGGGGTGCCGAACCAGGATCAGGTTGCCGTAACCCTTGAGTTCGTTTCCGGAATAAGCAACGACGCCATCCTCGGCAGCCTTCACCGGCGTGCCCTCGGGCACAGCGACGTTGATGCCGTCATTGGATTTGCCGTTGGTCCGGGCGCCATAGGCGGCGATCACGCGGCCGCGCACCGGCCAGCGGAATGTCGGCAATGCGCCGGTCGCCTCGGCGGCCTTCACGGCGGGTTTGACCGCGGCCGCTTCGGGCGTCGCCGTCGCAACCGCGAGGTTGACCTTCTGCACCGGACCTGCGGGTGCAGCCGCCGCAACGTGAACCGCAGGTGCGGGCGTAGGCGTAGGCGCTGGCGCGGCGGGAGGCGCGGCCGCAGCGACAACAGGCTGCGCGGCCACCGCGGCGGCCTTAGTCGGCACCGTGATCTTCATGCCGATCTTGAGTTTCGTGCTGGATTGCAGGCCGTTGGCGCGAGCGAGTTCGCCGACCGAAATGTGATTGTGGCGCGCGATGCTCATCAGCGTGTCGCCGCGATTGACGTAGTGGACGCCGGACGCAGCCGCCGCGACCGCGACGGGCTTCGCAGCCGGAGCGGCATGGGTGTCCGCCGCCGTCGCACGCTTTGGAATGATCAACTGCTGGCCCGGCTGCAACCGGCGCGGACCGCGGTAGCCGTTGGCCTTGAGGATTTCGGCGGTGGAGACGCCATAGCGGCGCGACAATCCTTCCAGCGTATCGCTGGTGCCGACGATGATCGGGGTGCCGCCACCGCGATTCCAGCCGTCCCGCGCCGCGACAGCGCCGGTCGACTCGACCGGACGCGCGGGAGGCGCATACGAGCGTGTGTCGCGCCCGCCGGCCGATACGCCTGATGATACCGGGTAGGATCCTGGCGTCGAGATCGGCGGCGGCAGCGGCTGGGATTGATATTGCGGCCGCGAATATCGCGGCAACTCGCGGCGTTCGACCGGAGCCACGGGCGCTGCGGCCACCGAGCCGGTGGCATCGCGCTGCCATCCGAAATGATTTGACTGCTGCGGATGACTGTCGATCTGCGCCAGGCGCGAGGACATGTCCGCACTACATCCGGCAAAACCGATCGATACCAGCGCCAGCACCGCGACCTGCGGTACGCGACGCGAGCAAAGCAACTCGACGACACGGGACATGGTTACTCACTCGTACGCAACATAATTACCAATTTGAGTAAACATGCTCCCAGTAAACAAGCCTTTAACCGTGACACGCCGCCGCCTTGAAAATTAACGCCGACGACACAAGGCGTTGCGGCCGCAACTGAACTTCGAGACGGCCATTCCCGGTGGCTAAAGTTCGCGGGCGATGCCCGGCAGCGCCGGCACGAAGCGGACGTCGATCAGCTCCTTGCGGACAAGTCCGGCGTTGGTCCGCCGGAGGAGCATCAGCGTCTGCCGTCCGTTGTGCGGGCCGACGGGCGCGATCAGAAGCCCGTCGGGCTCGATCCGGGCCGTCAGCGCGTCCGGAATCTGCTCCATCGCCGCCGTCACCATGATGCGGTCGAACTGCCCCGCCCCGGCTGGAATGTCGAATCCGTCGCCCAGCATGACCTCGACGTTATCGCAATCGAGCTGCTCCAGCCGGGCGCGGGCGCGATCGGCGAGCACGCGAAACCGTTCGATGGTCACGACCTCGCGGCACAGACGCGACAGGATCGCGGCCTGATAGCCGGAGCCGGTGCCGATCTCCAACACCCGGTGGTCGTCGCGCAATTCCAGCCGCTCGGTCATGTAGGCGACGACGAAAGGCTGGCTGATGGTCTGGCCGCAGGCGATGCCGAGCGCGGTATCCCGCCAGGCATCGTCGCGATCGTCCGACTCCACGAAGACATCGCGCGGGACGCTGTCCATCGCGCGCAGGACGCGCTGATCGCTGATGCCGCGTCGCCGCAGGCTGAGCTGAAACATCATCTTCTCGGGCGGCGGCGGACCGGCGGGGGACATGGGCGAACTCTGAAGCGCTGGCGTTTGGCCACAGCGGTTATCAAGATAAGTTGATGCAATCTGCGCGGATCGCCAGCCGGGTCAATCCGGCGGGACAAATTTTTGTTCGGCGACGGAACGGGCCGGCCGCGCCAGTTCAGGCGGTCCGGAGATCCATCGGCCGGCTGCAACCGGGCCGACAATATCTTGTCATTCGCGCCAGCGACGGCTTCGCGCATTGCCTTCGGCCGTGTAATTTGCGACTCTGTGCTGGCAATTTGGCAAGGGATCGGGATTTCCACCATGGTACCAGCGAAGCCGCCCGGCGGCTCGGTGTTCCTCGTCGAGGACGAGGCCATGATCCGCATGATGGTCGCGGATATGCTGGAGGAGCTCGGCTACAGCATCGCCGCCGAAGCCGGCGAGATCGAGCAAGCGCTCAAGCTCGCGCAGACCACGGACTTTGACATCGCCATCCTCGACGTCAACGTCAACGGAAAGCTGATTTCCCCGGTGGCCGAGGTGATCGAGGCACGCAACCGGCCCTTCATCTTCGCAACCGGCTATGGCACGCAGGGTCTGCCGCCCGAATATCGCGACCGTCCGGCGTTGCAGAAACCCTTCCAGATGGAGGGCCTCGCCGCCATGATCGAGCGCACGCTCAAAGGCAGCGCTGTAGCCTGAGTGGCCTGAGCAATTGCAGCCGGCGGCAAGATCGCCGGTGGCTTCGCGTCGGACATATCATTCTCTCTGCAAGAGAACGGGACGGAGCGCCCTACTTCAAGGTCGCTGTCAGGACCTCGACGAATGCATCATCGGTGCGATCCAGCCGCAGCGGCGTCACTGAGACGCACCGCGCCGCTATCGCCGCGAGATCGGTACCCGCCGCCGGGGTATCCACGACGTCGGCCTTCTCGAATCCGATCCAGAAGTACGGGTTGCCGCGGCCGTCGCGGCGCTCGTCGATCTTGAGGAAACCGAGATTGCGCTTGCCCATCCGCGTCACCAGCACCCCGACCACCTGCTCCGGCGCGCAGGCCGGGAAATTGATATTGACCACCGTGTTTTTGGGAATGCCGACGTCGATCACCTTGCGGAGAATCTGCGGCCCGAACTTGCGCGCGGTTTCCCACACCGGCCTGTCGCCAGTCTCCATGCTGAATTCCTGCGACAGCGCGAACGACGGCAGCCCGAGCATCGTGCCCTCCAGAGCGCCTGCGATGGTCCCGGAATAAACCACGTCCTCGGCGAGGTTGCGGCCCCGATTGACGCCGGAGAGTACGAGATCCGGCCCCTTTTCGCCGAGGATGTGCCGCGATCCCATGATCACGCAATCGGTCGGCGTCCCCTTCACCGCGAAATGACGTGGTCCGATTTCGCGCAGCCGCAGCGGATCGTTCAGCGACAGCGAATGCGAGACGCCGGACTGATCGTACTCGGGTGCAACTACCCAGACATCGTCGGACAGGTCCTTTGCAATTTGCTCGATGATCTCGAGGCCCGGCGCGTTTATGCCGTCGTCGTTGGTACAGAGAATCCGCATTCGTGAAGTTGCCTTTTTCGGCCGCTGCTAGTGATCCTAGCGCCGTTCGGACACCTCTTATCCGGCTCGGCCGAGCCTGGCAAACCCGCCGAATCCGAGGCCGGAGGTCCTGCGCGCTACAAGCCTTTCGCAATCACCTTGAGGCCGCCCATGTAGGGCAAAAGCACGTCGGGCACGGCGATGGAGCCATCGGCCTGCTGATAGGTCTCCATCACGGCGATCAGGGCGCGGCCGACCGCGGTGCCGGAGCCATTCAGCGTATGAACGAAGCGTGGCTTGCCGTCGGGGCCACGCGAGCGCGCGTCCATGCGCCGCGCCTGGAAATCGCCGCACACCGAGCAGGACGAAATCTCTCGGTAGGCACCGCCCTCACCCTGTCCCGGCATCCACACCTCGATGTCATAGGTCTTTTGCGAGGCAAAGCCCATGTCGCCGGTGCACAGCGTCATCACGCGGTAATGCAGGTCGAGCCGGCGCAGCACTTCCTCGGCGCAGGAGAGCATCCGCTCGTGTTCGTCCTTGGATGTTTCCGGCGTCGTGATCGAGACCAGTTCGACCTTGGTGAATTGGTGCTGGCGGATCATGCCGCGGGTGTCGCGCCCGGCGGCGCCCGCTTCGGCGCGAAAACACGGCGTCAGCGCGGTGAAGCGCAGCGGCAGTTCTTTTTCATCGAGGATGGATTCGCGAACGAGGTTGGTGAGCGGGACTTCGGCGGTGGGGATGAGCCAAAGTCTGTCTTTGCGTGTTGGAGCCGACAGCGGGGTAACCTTTTGCTCCATGTCGAAATGACCAGGCCTAACCTTCCTCTGATCTATTTCGACAACTGTTTGCTCAAGTTGCTCGGAGATCGTCCTGTCTTTAATGAAATCAAACTGATCCTCTGCAAACTTCGGCAACTGGGCTGTGCCGAACATGGCGTCATCACGCACCAGAAGCGGTGGATTGACCTCGGTATAACCGTGCTCGCCAGTGTGGACGTCGAGGAAGAATTGTCCGATGGCGCGTTCGAGCCGCGCCAGTCCCCGCTTCAGCACCACGAAGCGCGCGCCGGACAATTTTGCCGCCGCCTCGAAATCCATGTCGCCGAGCGCGCCGCCGAGATCCTCATGCGGCTTCGGCGTAAACGCATAGTCGCGTTTCTTGCCGAACACATGATGCTGGATGTTGCCGTGCTCATCAGTACCATCGGGCACCTCGTCGAGCGGCAGGTTCGGAATTTCGGCAAGCGCCTTTCTCAGCTTCTCGTCGGCCGCTTTCGCCGCCGCGTCCATCTCGGGCATGGAGGTCTTGAGTTCGGCGACTTCCGCCATCAGCTTCGCGGCGCGCGCCTCGTCCTTCGCCTTCTTGGCCTCGCCGATTTCCTTCGAAGCCGCGTTGCGGCGCGCCTGCGCCTGCTCCGACGCCAGAATCGCAGCGCGGCGTTTCTCGTCGATTGCGAGCAGTGACGACGACAGCGGCGCAAGCCCCCGCCGCTTCAGCGCGGCATCGAAGGCTGCGGGGTTGTCGCGGATCGCTTTGATGTCGTGCATGGAGGTGAAGTCCCAAGGCGAAATTCACAGGGCGCTGTCATGCCCGCGAAAGCGGGCATCCAGTACCCCGAATGGGTGCGATTGGAAACCGTCTGGCGGTCCTGAATACTGGATCGTCCGCTATCGCGGACGATGACGGCGGGAATCGCGGCGATATTAGCAATTAAAACCGACCCGATACGGCCCTACTCCGCCGGGTTTTCCGCCGGTGGTGGCGTGCCGTCGGGCGGTGGCGGCTGCGCGCCCTTGGCGGCGGTGGCCTTTGCAGCGGTGGCCTTGGCGGCGCTCTTCTCGACGATGGATACAGCGACGATCGAGCCTTCGTAAAGCAGGAGCAGCGGCAGCGCCAGCGACGCCTGGCTGAGCACGTCGGGCGGCGTCAGCACCGCGGCGATGATGAAGGCGACGACGATGAAATAGCGGCGCTTTTCGCGCAGCATTTTCGAGGTGACGACGCCGATCCGGCCGAGCAGCGTCAGGATCACCGGCAACTGGAAGGCGATGCCGAAGGCGAAGATCAGCGACATCGTCAGCGACAGATATTCGCCGACTTTGGGGAGCAACTGGATTTGCGCGGTTTCAGGACCGGAGAGCTGCTGCATGCCGAGCGAGAACCGTACGATCATCGGCAGCACCACGAAATAGACCACCAGCGCGCCAAACACGAAGAACGCCGGGGTCGCGATCAGGTACGGCAGGAACGCGTTGCGCTCGTGCTTGTAGAGGCCGGGCGCCACGAACTTGTAGATTTGCGTCGCCACGATCGGAAACGAGATGAAGCCGGCGCCGAACAGCGCGAGCTTCAGTTGGGTGATGAAATATTCGAGCAGCGCGGTGTAGATGAACTTCGAGTTCTCCGGCCCCGCGACCCAGACGAACGGCCATACCAGCACGTTGTAGATCTGCTTGGCGAAGAAGAAGCACAAGATAAATGCGATACCGAAGCCGACCAGCGCCTTGATCAGCCGCGAGCGCAGTTCGATCAGGTGATCCATCAGGGGGGCCTCGCTGGCCTCGATGTCTTCGGAGCTCATGACGCTTTGGCGTCCTTGACTGCCTCGTGCGGCGTCTCGTGCGTAGCCGGAGCCGGCTCGGGCGTGGCGTGCTGGAATTCGGGCGTGATCGCCAGCGGCTCGGATGCGAGGGCCTTGGCGTCCGCCTCCGTCCCGGTCTTGGGGATCGCGGCCTCCGGTGCGATCGATCCGCTTGCCGGAACGTCGTTGGCAGACGCGGCAGACATATCGGCTGCGGGCCTGTTGGCTGCGGGCTTGTCGAGATCCTCAAGCTTTGGCGGCTCGCCGAGCGAGTCGGTCAGCTTGGTCATCAGGTTGCCACTGGTCAGGCCACTGGTGGCGTCGCGCACCTCGTCGAAGGATTTCTTCAGCTCGGCCATGTCGGCCTCGCGCATCGCCTCGTTGAACTGGCCCTGGAATTCGGCGGCCATCCTGCGCGCCTTGCCCATCCACTGCCCGACCATGCGCAGCACGCCCGGCAACTCTTTCGGGCCGATGGCGATCAGCGCGACGACCGCGATGACGACCAGTTCACTCCACCCGATGTCGAACATGAAACTTTCCGCTCACGCGAGGTTTACGCCGGTTCCGCGACGCACCCGGGCCAGCTTTTGAATCAAAGCCGGACTCCAGCGTTTGCCGCAAGCCGCCGCCGTGATCAACGCGCTTCGACAGCCCTGCCGTCTCCCGCTCTCGCTTCATTTCTGCGGATTCGCGACTTCGCGGCCGTGCCGCGTCAGACCGTCGTCTTGCTGCCGACGTCGGACCGGCTCGCGCCGGGAGCCGGCGCGTTGTGATCGATCGTCTTCACGGGTTCGGGTTTTTCCGCAGTCTTCTCATCGTCCTGCATGCCCTTCTTGAAGGCCTTGATGCCCTGCGCGACGTCGCCCATCAGGTCGGAAATCTTGCCGCGGCCAAACAGCAGCAGGATCACCGCGATCACCACGATCCAGTGCCAGATGCTCAGTGAACCCATCCTGCAATCCTCCAAATCGGCGGCCGGCGTCCGGCCGAAGCTGTACGGAAGGTAGGCTCGGGGGGCGACGAAAACAAGGATTTCGGCCCCAGCGGGTATCAAAAGGACCCGGTAACCTCTGACTTTAGATTGGTTAGGAAGAGCGCCGAAACAGGAGCGGATTCCTAACCGACTCGTTAAAAAATAAAAGCTGCCGGCCGCTCCAGCCCGGGCAAGACCGGGACCGACGCATCGAAGAGATCTCTGTGTCCGAAATCGGAATGCGAATGCGTGACGATGACCGCCCGTTGCGCGCGGCTCATGGCGAACACGCCGACCAGACGCCCTTCGGCGCCGAGCTGCCGGTTGAGCAGGTCCGGAACGACCTCGGTCGCGCCCTCCAGAATAATAACGTCATAGGGCGCATTGACGGGCGCTCCTTTGGACGCCGCGGCGGTGACGACGGTCACATGGCCGAGGCCGAGCGTCGCAAGAATGCCGGCCGCTTTCGCCGCCAGGGCCGGGTCGCTTTCGGTCGCCGTCACCCGATCCGCGAGTTTCGCCGCCAGCGCCGCAGAGTATCCGGTTGCGCAGCCCACCACGAGGACGTTGTCGGTGCTCTTGATGTCGGCAGCCTGCATCATCTTTGCGACGACCATGGGCTTGATCAGATACCGCTTCGGCGCGCCCTTTTCGCTGACGTCCAGATCGAGATCCAGGTAAGCCAGCGCCCGGCGATCTTCGGGAACGAAAACCTCACGCGGCAGCGCCAGCATGGCGTCGATGATTCTAAGATCGGTGACGTCGCTGGGGCGCACCTGACCATCAACCATTTTTCCGCGAGCGGTCGAAAAGTCAGACATCGGAGATAATCCCTCACCCGTGCAATAGATTCCGGGAGGACTAGGGCACCCCCATCGTCGATGCAAGCGTTTGCTGGAACAGGCATCACCCGCCGTCGCATTTGTCGCAGTATTTTCCGTCGGTTGCAGAAAGTGCTGGATCATCCTGCGGGCGAAATCCGATCCGACCGCCCGTCCCTGTCGAGGGAGTGCCCATTTGCCGCTTTGCAAGCGTCCGAGGCTTTGTTATAGGCTGGCACCGCGAAGATATTTTCGCCTGTTCCCTGGTAGCTCAGCGGTAGAGCATTCGACTGTTAATCGAATGGTCGCTGGTTCGAATCCAGCCCGGGGAGCCAAATTATTGCAATAACATATTGAAGTAATCGCACTTTTCTTGAAGCGTGAAAGTAGGCTTCCCCGCTTCCCCTCCCCACTTTTGGAATAGCCAACCGGCACCCCCAGATGCCGGCCGGCGGTGTTGTTTAGGACAAACGGCCACAACTCTCCACACTGATCCCGGCCAACTGTCCGTCGTCAGGTGATTTGAGACTGGTCAGGGATCGAGGCCGCTTTATTGCATTACCCAAACGCGTCACATGATCGTGACGCGCCGAAGGATCGACAGCAATGGAGATTGCGCTAATCTTTCAAGGCAAGATCAACCCTACCATGGGAGGCTTGACATGTCAGATCATAGCGAAATGATATTCACGACGGCGGACGGAATGGATTATCCGGCGCACGAGCAGCAGTTTAAAACTTTCGTCAAGATAGGGATGATCGCTACAGCGACCGTGGCTACCATTGTCGTGTTGATGGCGATTTTCATCGGCTGATTCTCCGGCCGTCGTTCCGGCCGGCCCTGATTTCAGTTCGCTGACAATGTGCCCAGTGCTTGAGTCGTGCGCGTAATCCATGGCTTTCCAGTTGCCGTCACGGATTGCCAGACCGATTGCCCGCATGACTTGAGCCTGAGGCAAGAGCACGGCGTTTTGCTTGCTCGCTGCGAGCGCTTCGACTTCGTCCCGATCGATTAACACAGTGCCGTCGTTCTTCACTTCGTAAAGCGCGGTATCGTTGAACGATTGCGCGACTTTGACAATCTTAACGGCTTTTGGCTCTTGGGCAGAGACAACGGCAGTTAGAGCTATCGAAGCAGCTATGGCCGTATCCGGTGCCGAGCGGATCGTACGACTCGTCAATCGGCGGGACGCATCCATTGGATGCCCTGCCATCCACCGTTCGACTTTGCAGCATCACTTTAACGAACGCGCAACGTTTATGCCGAAAGCTTCCATGACAGGAGGTCATGGAACGTGAGCAACACGCGCGATCCTAAAGGCACCGGGGTGCACCGCTTTTCCGCGACGCCGACGCGATCGCTCGAACAAAAGCCGTCGCGCCTCGCGAACTGGCCGCCGCCGTTCCGCAGCACCGCCGCGAAGCCAAAGATTATCCGGCATAAATCCGACGAGAAGCCGCAGCGGGCAAAGCCGCGCGGCTGGCGCCTGACGCGGGCGATGTTTTCCGAATTCGAGGAAGAATGAGTCTTCGGTTCTCGGGACGGATCGGTCGCCCCCTCAACCGGTCTTCGGCTTTTTGGCGAGCAGCTTCATTTCGCGGAAGCGTCTGGCCCAACCCTCGCGCACGGTCTGCTGGCCGCGCCCGACCGCAAGCGCGTCGTCCGGCACGTTTCGCGTGACGACCGAACCCGATCCCACATAGGCGCCGGCGCCGATCTTCACCGGCGCGACCAGCGACGAATTGGAGCCGACGAAAGCGCCCTCGCCGATCTCGGTGCGATACTTGCCGAAGCCATCGTAGTTGCAGGTGATGGTGCCCGCCCCGATGTTGGCATTGGCGCCGATATGGGCATCGCCGACATAGGTCAGGTGATTGACCTTGGCCCCGGCTTCGAGAACGGCGGCCTTGGTCTCGACGAAGTTTCCGACCCGCGCGCCCTCGCCCAGCGACGTTCCCGGTCGTAACCGCGCGTAGGGACCAACCGACGCATTCCTGCCGATCGACGCCTGCACGAGGTGGGAGAACGAGTGGATCACGGCGCCGTCAGCGATGGTCACGCCGGGTCCGATCACCACGTATGGCTCGATGGTCACGTCCTTGCCGAACGAGGTGTCGGCGGCGAGGAAAACCGTGTCGGGGGCCACCATCGTCACGCCGGCATCGAGCGCCTCCTTGCGCAGCCGCGCCTGCATGACCTGTTCGGCCTCGGCCAGTTGAGCCTTGGTGTTGATGCCGCGCACCTCATCCTCGCTGGTTTCGATCACCGCTGCCGTCAGACCGGACTCCCGGACGATACTGACGGCGTCGGTGAGATAGTATTCGCCCTTGCTGTTGGCGTTGCCGATTTTTTCAATGATTTGCAGCGCCGTCTTGCCGTCGAACGCCATGACGCCGGCATTGCAGAGCGTGATGCTACGTTCGTCAGCGCTTGCGTCCGCCTGCTCGCGGATCGCCGTCAGCCGGCCATTGTCCACGATCAGCCGGCCGTACCCGGTGGGATCGGCGGCATGGAAGCCGAGGACGACGAGCGACGCGCCAGCCTGTAACGGCGCCCGCATCCGCGCGAGCGTATCGGCCGAGATCAGCGGCGTGTCGCCGAACGCGATCACCAGATCGTCGGCGCCGCGGGCGATGGCCTCGCGCGCCGCGAGCACGGCGTGCGCGGTCCCGAGACGCTCGTGCTGGACGAACGTCATAACGTCCGGCCGCACGTGCCTCGCTTCATCGGCCACCGCCTCATGGCCCGGGCCCACAACGGCCGCCAGCGACGTTCCCGGGCCGCTTGGCGCGGCCGTCAACACATGCGCCAGCAGCGTCTGCCCCGCCACCGGATGCAGCACTTTCGGCAACGATGAGCGCATCCGCGTCCCCTCGCCAGCGGCAAGCACAATGGTCAGACAGCTCCGGCCGGTCATCCAGGGTCCTCATTCTCCGGCGCGTCATTACGCCGTCGCCGTCATTAAGCGTTTTTGCCCGAAGGGGAAACCGCCCGGTGCTCTGAGATCGGGCGGATTTCCTGTTAGCATTCGGCCATGATTCGGAGTGCAGGGGTCCGGCGTCATTATTGTGGCGAAGAATCAGAACGATCTGGCCGGGAGCGCACCGGCTGATAAAAGCGGCGGCAGGCCGAGCGGCTTTCTGGCCGACGAGGGCGCGTTCGACCGCCGTACCCTGTGGCGCCTCGGATCATGGGGTGCCGGCTCCGTCGGAGCCGTCATTGTCGCACTTCTGGCGCACAACTCCGGGGCCGGACTCCGACACGAACAAACAGCCGACCTGGCAAGGCAATCGCAGCAGATTCAATCGATCGCGAAAGCAAACGAAAACGAAACAAGGCGCCTTTCCTCCGCCATCGACACATTGAACCGCGATCGCGACCGGCTGTTTGCCCGTGTCACCGTGCTCGAGCAGGGACTGGATTCCGTCACCGGCTCCATAAGCCAAAATGCGGCGCAACCCGGTCCTCGGAGGCCGTCCTCTCACAACGAGGTCGCCTTGGGCTCGCCGCCGGCAGCAGCACCGCTCCTCCCTCAGCCGGATAAAGCGCTACCGGCCCCTGCGGGCCTGACGCCGCCACTCGCATCCGCAGCGGCCGAAACGGCGGCAGCAAAGCTGTCACCCGCTGCCCCCTCGCCTGCGAAGTCTTTATCCGCGAACACACCCTCCAAGACCTCTCCATCCGCAAATTCGTCGTCCACACCGGCCCTGCCTGAGACGAACTCACCCGCAGCGGCCGCGACGCCGGTCACACCAAAAGCCGCATCGCAACCTGCGACCGCCGCGCAGGATTCGCCCGCGACAAGGACCGGCGGGCCAGACGAAACAGCGGCCATTACGCCCGCAAAGTCCGAGCCGAGAAAAAACAGGGAGCTTCATAAAAGCAAGGATGCCGGGAGCAAGGCTGCGCAAATCGTCACCGCATCCATTCCCGCGATCGCCGATGCCCGACAGGCCCCCCCACTCCCTGCCCATATTCCGGTGGCGCACACCGATTTCGGCGTCGATCTCGGCAGCGCCAGTTCGATCAAGGGTTTGCGGGCGCTGTGGCGGAGCGTTCTGAAATCGGAGGCAAAAGAATTGACTTCGCTGCACCCGATCATCGTGCTGAAGGGACGCAGCAAAGGGGGCGGCGTGCAAATGCGCCTCGTCGCCGGGCCGCTGGCCGACGCGGCAGCCGCGGCAAAGATTTGCGCCGTCCTGTCCGAAAACGGCCGCGCCTGCGAAACTGCCGTGTTCGATGGCCAGCACCTCGCCATGAACGAAGACGGCAAAGAGAGCGGTGCCGCCGCCACGACAAAAAAGCCGAGACCGGCGCACACGTCATCACGGCATCGGCACAACCCGAGATCATCAGCGCGTACCGAAGAACCGGCGCCACCACCGCCACCGCCCCCACCACCAAAGCCGTCGCCGTTCGGTTCGTTCTTTTCACATTGAAACACCCGACGGCCGGGACCAGGTTTCCGGGTTGTCGGGCCGATCGATCCGGATCATATTGGCCTTATGAAAAAAGATCCGTTCCGGCTGACGCCTTACCAGGTGCAATGGCTGCTGATCGTTGGTTTCCTGAGTGTCGGTTACGCACTTTATCTGCGCTATCTCGCGGTCGAGCTGTCCACGGTCGCGCTGGCATGTGACGCCGGCCTGCAAACCATGCTGTGCACGGGGCGCAGCGTCGCGACCTACCTGTTTCGCAACCACGTCTTCGGCATCGCCGCGCTGGTCATCGCCGTGCTGCACGTGATCCGGCCGTCGATCGTATTGTTGACCGCGGGCCTGATCGCCGCCGGCTTCGGAATCGTACTCTACAATGTCGGCCTTTCCGGTCTTGCGATCGGCCTGCTTGTCACGGGGTTTGCGCGGCCCGCGCCCGCCACAGCGTGACGCCGAGCATGGCGTACACCACGCAGGTCCAGAGCGACTGCCAGTTTTTCGGACCTTCGTTGAACCCGACATAAACGGCCGCGATCACCAGCAGACCGGCGAAAACCTGTTCCGCGATCGGGCGGCGGCCGGCGAGCGGACGGGTGAGCCACGCCAGCGCCCAGCACGGCACCACCGCCATCGTCAGCGCGGCGAAGGGAAAATCGCGGTAGCGGGGATCGAAGACGAAGCCCAGCGCGGTCTCGGCCGCGATCAAGGTCGTCACGAGCAACGTGAGTCCCAGCAGCGCCGTCAGCACCGAGCTGGTGCGGCCGGGGCGCGGTCCCATCAATTCGACGAACGTCGGCAGCGCGCGTCCGGACATCAGGGCGTTCGCGCCCAACAACGGAGAGACGATCCCGGCCGCCAGCAGCAGGCCCCAGCGCAACGAGTTGCCCAGTCCGTAACTCTCGTAACACAGCTTGTCCGCGGCCACGCCCAGCAGGATTCCCGCCGACGTCGCCGAAACCGCAACCGCGATCCAGGACATCGGCCGTGGCGTCCACGGCCTCCGCCGCAACGTCAGCATGGCGACCGCAAAGACGAGGATGCACAATGCCATCCCGGCGCCCATCTGGGTTTTCCAGAGCGGAAAATTGCTTATGGGCTCGCCGGCCGGGTATTTCAGCTTGCGCCGGGTGGCGTCGATCAAGCCCCAATTGCCGCCGACCGTGCCCTCGAGCTGGCGCTTCCAGGGCTGGTCGTAGGCCTCGATCAGGTTGACGCGAAATTTCTCACGCTTCGCCATGTCGAGAATTTCGGACACCACGCGCGCCTGATTGGTGCGCGAGGGCAGCGCGCCTTCTCGCATGCGTCCGGCGCTCGGCCATCCGGTTTCGCCGATAAGGATTTCCTTGGCGGGAAAGGCCGCGGCGACCCGCTTGCGGATGGCGTCGACATGCGCGGCGGCGTTGCGCGCGCGGATCGGCAAATCCTCCCAGTAAGGCAGGATGTGGATGGTGACGAAATCGACCGCGTCATAGACCTCGCGGTTGCGCAGCCAGTATTCCCAGACATCCGCATAGGTGACGGGCACCGTCACTTGCGACTTCACCAGCCGGATGTTGGCGACGAGATCGGCGGCGGTCATTTCCCCGCGCAGCAGAACCTCATTGCCGACAACAAGCGCGATGATGGTGTCGGGGTGTTCCTTCGCAAGACCCACCGCGATATTGATCTGAGCGAGGTTTTTCAGGCGATTGTTGCCGAGCCAGATGCCCTGGATGACCTTGAGACCGACCTTCGCTGCCAGAGCCGGCACCCGATCGAGGCCGTTCTCGATCGAGTAGGTCCGGACGCATTTCGAGATCTTGGCCAATTGGGCAAGATCCTCGGCGATCTGTTCAGGCGGTATTTCGGTCGTCGCGACCAGCGGAGTCTGTTGACCCCGGAACGGAGCATAGGACACGCACTCCAGTTTCGCCGCCGGATCGATCGGCGCGCGCGCAAGCCGGATCGGCGCGCCAAGCCACCACCACGCCGCCGCGATCAGGCCTAGCGAAATGACGAGAAGCGCCAGTGGCGTACGAAAGGAAATCGGCTTCGTCCTCCGCGAGAGTGTCGTCGATTAGCGGGTCGAGGCGCTTCTGCCAAGAGCGGTGGTCGGACTTGCTGGACAAAATCCAGAATCTCCGTCATGGGAACCTAGTGGAGTGAATTTGACATTCGCGACCCACTTGGCCACGCGTCCCGTTTTAGCGAGCCTTCTTGCGAATGTTAGAACCGGACCACCGGGGCGTCTCCGCCGCATTGGGGACCAATTTGACCGGCATCTGATACCTGAATGAAGGTTGCAGTTGCGGCCAAGCGGTTGCGGCCAGCAAAGTCGGGGGACTTTCATGCATCGAGTGCCGTTCGGATTCGAGAAAGCGTTTTTGCGTGGCCTTGCCATTCCCGGCTTCGCCTTGCTGTTCGGCATCGGCGGCGCGATCGCGCAAAGCGGCGATCTTCGCGCCCAGGATCAGAACAAGCCAGCCGCGACCAACTCAACAAATGCGGCCGATGCCGCCAAGGACAGCCAGCGCAAAACCGACGAATTCGTCGAAGCCGCACGCGTCATCAACGGCCCGGCAGGAAATCCGGAATGCGTCTGGCTCGGCCGTCGCGTGGTTGTTCTGATGTGGCGCGATGACCTGGACACGGCCTTTCGTCATCTCGATCTCTACGATCGCTTCGGCTGCCCGGGCGGCCACGTTCAGGCAGCTTTCCGCTGCCTGGTCCGGTTCGGACCTATCGACCCCAAGGCCCCCGATGCGCTGAGCGGCCGCGTTCACACCTGTTGGATCAATCCGGACGCGCAGCCGGGTGAGCCTGCCGCCGCTGCGGCTTCTCCGCCGGCAGCAAACGCCGCGCCGGCCCCCGCGGCTCCGCCTCCGGCACAGCCAGCGCCTGCTCCCTCCCCGCCAAAAAAATAGCTGCCGCAGCCGCCGCGACGAAACCTTTCCTGATTGTCATGGTTGAAGCGGCAGGTCGCCCTCAAAACGCCATGGCGTCATACGAGTTGTTAAACCACATGGTGGAATTATCTCTGCTGATGTGTCAGTCGGACCTAGGGGACGGGTCCGCGTTTGTGTTGGACTCGCCCCTTATGGTTTAGTCGCGATGCGCGCTGTCGTCGCCGTTCTGCTGTTTGTGACCGCTGCACACGCTGCTCTCTGGGGAGTTCTTCAGGAAAGACAGCAGGCTCCCGACTTCAAGGGTGTTCTGACCAGCGTATCCTACGCACCGTTCGAAGGGTCGGCGCATCCGGACGTCGACAATATCCCCACCGCCGATAAAATCCGGTCCGACATGAAAGCGCTGGTACCCCTGACCCGCGCGATCCGTCTGTATTCGTCGACCGGTGGCGTCGAACTTGTGCCGCCGATCGCCAATGAGTTCGGCCTCAAGGTCATGGTCGGCGCGTGGATCGACAAGCATGTCGAGCGCAACGAGCGCGAGATGCTGGCTGCCATCGATCTCGCGAAACACAACAGCAACGTCAACGGCATCGTCGTCGGCAACGAGACGATCTACCGCGGCGATCAAAAGGTCGCCGATCTTATCAAGCTCATTCAGCGCGTGAAAGGTTCTGTGAATGTACCTGTGACCACAGGCGAAATCTGGAACATCTGGCTTGAGCACCCTGAGCTTGCGTCGTCGGTCGATTTCATCGCTGCGCACATCCTGCCCTATTGGGAGGGCTTTTCCAGCAAGCAGGCTGTCGATCAGGCCCTCATCATCTATCAAAAGCTGCGCGATGCCTTTCCCGGCAAACGGATCGTGATCGCCGAGTTCGGCTGGCCAAGCGCCGGATACAATCTCAGGAACGCCGATCCCGGCCCGTTCCAGCAGGCGGTCACGCTTCGCAATTTTGTCACCAAGGCCCAGTCGATCGGCATGGAATACAACATCGTCGAAGCCATCGACCAGCCCTGGAAGTTCTTCGAGGGCGGCGTCGGCCCCTACTGGGGCATTCTCGACGCGGATCGCGAGCCCAAATTTTCCTGGACCGGCCCTGTCGTCGATCAAGCGTACTGGAAACTCGCAGGTATCGCGCTTCTGGTCGGGGTCCTGCTGTCCTTGCCCATTCTGCGGCTCGTCCGTCCGACGGTGATGCAGGCCCTGCTGCTTTCGACAGCCGCCAACGGCGTCGGTGCCTGGGTCGCAACCGTCTTCGCCTACTGGACCGGCCATTACTTCGTTTTCGGTTCGGCGTTCGCAATGATGCTCGGCATGATCCTGCTGGTGCCGCTGATCCTGATCGCGATGGCGCGCATCGCGGAAATCGCGGCCGTGGCATTCGGACAGCGGCCGCAGCGGCTGATCACAAGGGAGGCAGCGGCAGAAGCGGCGCAAGCGACCGCCGACAATCCGTTGCCCAAAGTCTCGATTCACGTGCCGGCGTATTTCGAGCCGCCCGAGATGCTCAAGCAGACGCTCGATGCGGTCGCGCGCCTCGACTATCCGAATTTCGAATGCGTGGTGATCATCAACAACACCCCCGATCCGGCATTCTGGCAGCCGATCCAGGATCACTGCCGTGCGCTTGGCGAGCGTTTCAAGTTCATCAACGCCGAGAAGGTTGAGGGCTTCAAGGCCGGCGCACTGCGGATCGCCATGGAGCGCACGGCCGCCGACGCCGAGATTATCGGCGTCATCGATGCCGATTATGTGGTGCAGCCGGACTGGCTCAGGGATCTGGTGCCGGCCTTCAACGATCCGCGCGTCGGTCTCGTTCAGGCGCCGCAGGATCACCGCGACGGCGACCGCACGCTGATGCACTACATCATGAACGGAGAGTATGCCGGCTTCTTCGACATCGGCATGGTCCAGCGCAATGAAGCCAACGCCATCATCGTCCATGGCACCATGTGCCTGATCCGCCGCGCCGCGATGGATATGGCAGGAGGCTGGGCCGGCGACACCATTTGCGAGGATACCGACCTCGGCCTCGCGATGATCGAGCATGGCTGGGTCACGCACTACACCAACACCCGCTATGGCTACGGCCTGCTGCCCGACACCTACGAGGCGTTCAAGAAACAGCGCCATCGCTGGGCTTACGGCGGCTTCCAGATCGTCAAGAAGCATTGGCGCCGCTTTCTGCCGGGCGCGAGCCGGCTGTCGCAGGACCAGAAGCGCGAATTCACCCTGGGCTGGCTCAACTGGCTCGGCGCCGAAAGTCTCGGCGTCGTGGTTGCCATCCTCAACCTGATCTGGGTGCCGATCGTGGCCTTCGCCGACATCGCCATCCCCGACAAGATCCTGACCTTGCCCATCATCGCCGCGTTTCTGGTGTCGCTGATCCATTTCGTGGCGCTGTACCGCCTGCGCGTGCCGGTCAAAACCGCACAGATGCTGGGCGCCATGGTGGCCGCCATGTCGGTGCAGTGGACCGTGTCCCGGGCGGTCGCGCAGGGACTCATCACCGAGCATCTTGCCTTCGCGCGCACCTCGAAGGGCGGCCTGTCGCGGATGTCGATCGAGTTTCAGGCGTTCTGGGAGGCGGTGATCGGCGTTCTCCTGCTGGTCGGAGCCGCCGTGCTGATCGCGTCCAATCAGTACAAGGAAGTCCACGAGATCTACATCTTCGCGGGCGTGCTGGTGCTGGAGAGCCTGCCGTTCCTGTCGGCCGTCGCCATCGCCATCCTCGAGACCTCGCGCATCAACGAGTTTTCGTTCTGGCGCAACGCCCGCATCCGCAGCGCCGAACTGATCGGTCTGCGGCCGGCGCCGATGCCAACCAGCGCGTCGCCGCCCGTCGGCCCCGAGATTCGCGAAACAACCTGATCCCGACCGGCAACGTGCCGTTTGCAGGCATCGTACGGTTTGTATGTCGCTGGAAAGCCTGTCTGTAAGGTTCGGATTCCGGTGGCTTAATTTGTGTTGTACAGTCTCCCGCGCCGATCCGGCGCTATTGACCAGCGCGGATGGGCCCCCTACACAGCGCGACATGTGAGCGCGTAGCTCAGGCGGTAGAGCACGTGACTTTTAATCATGGGGTCGTGGGTTCGAGTCCCACCGCGCTCACCATAAAACGCATTCCGACGTCGAAGGTTTTCTGACGTGTGCGATTCGACGCGCGAGCGCTGTTCGCGCCCTCCGGGTGTTAGGGATCCGCTTCATCGAACGCCTTCATGGCGGCCATGATCAGGGCGAATCCCGACAAGTCCGGTGGATGATAAAAATGGCGAACCACCTCAATGACATCGAGAATGGCTTCATGCGATGCTTCTCGTCGCGAACAAGGACTTCTTCCTGTTCGGCACAAGCCGGGGAAGAAATAGAAAACCCCGCCGGAGCGGGGTTATTCTTCGGAGCTGGTGCTTGAAGCTATAGCGTTTTCGAGCGAACCACGTCCTCGGGCTTGACCCGAGGATGGATACCGGTTCGCATGAAGAAAACGCGTCAAATCAGATCATAGAGCCCGCTTCTGATTCCGTCAGAAGCGAAAAGGCTCTAGTGCTTTAAGCCTACGTGAACTTCGGTCCCAAGTGCGTTTTCTTCGACCCCAAGTGCTTCACAAATCGCCTTTAGGTGCGGACGATCCGGAAACTGGACGCCACGCATGTAGAGCAAGATGTCGCAGCGGCGGAAATCAGAGCGGCCGCGGAACCGCTTCGATGCTTCGCGGGCGAATTCCGCCGCTGTCCAATGGTTGTCGGCGACGAGTTTTGCAAGATGATTCCCAAACTCAACTCTATCTGCATCTGCCATCATTTTCTTTTTCCTGACCTCCCCATCACACGCATCAACCATCCGGACAGGATAGTCCGTCCGGAAGACGATCCGCGACGCAAACCGCCGGGCCTCCCGGCGTTTTTCTTACGTCAAGGGGAGTATATTCGTTACTATACATCGTCCCCATTTACCTCTACCGCCAGCTTCAGGGCACCCCTGCGCGTTTTGCATAGCCGCCGCTCTATCCAACGCAGTGGCCATGTCCCATCCAACGCAGAGCACTGACTCATCCCGCCCTTCCGGGGTTTTATGGACGCCCTCGGACCTGGAGCCATCGAGCGACCGGACTGAGGACAGGTCAGCCGCACACAGACGAACCAACCAGGTCAGAAGAAAGTGCGGATACCCGCATCAGAGCTATTGTGAGATTCGACCCGTTATCGATCGGGCAATTGCGGTATGGATATTGAGGCGCGGCGTACGCGATAGAGCGCGACCCGCTCTTCGGTCAGAACGCCACGGGGATTTTTGATGAAGGTTCGCAAAGCCGCACGATTCGTGACCGTTACTGGCAGTCGTGCCAACGTCGAGCGACAATCCGTCGATATCCTGTTCACGGGCGACGACGGAAACGACTATGCGATCGAGATCGACCCCTCCATCTTAGCGGCCCTGGTCGCGGCCATACTTGGCGAGGCCAAGGAGCTTCACGCCAGCCTTCCTGAGTTGTCCGATCTTCCGATGCAGGAGCTTCGGACCACCCAGATGACCGTTTCGATGTCTCCCGACGGTACGCTGGCCTGGAGGATTTCTCTGGCCGGGGACATCCATTTCGATCTGGCGTTCTCTCCCGAGCAGTTTCGCTCGCTGGACCGCAAAATGGCGATGGTGCGTGAACTAATCGACCGCCGCATTCAATAACTGGGGAACCTCGCCGAACCCTTCCGGCAAGATTGGCGGCGATATCGTAACAGACTGAATTCATTGTTGATTTGCCAGAATCGAATTAAAATCCAAAATGGCGTGCGGATTAACGTTACGGCGAGCCTAATTTGCGATTTCGTGTTGCCGCAAATTTTGAACACATTCTGCCGGGATAAGGCGGCAATCACGACATTGAGGATTTGGTCCATGCGCGTTACTCGCATTCAAGCTGCTCTTTTTTCATGCGTCCTGACTGCGGGTTTTGCTGCTCCGGCACTCGCCCAGACGCCCTATGACGGGCTTTGGAACGTCAAAATCGTCACCAAGACGGGTAGCTGCGACCCGGTGGCGCAATATCCCATGACGGTTACCGACGGCAAGGTTTCGGCGGCCGACGCCGACGTCACCGGCAGCGTCGGCAACCAGGGCCACGTGAGGGTGTCGATCCGCGGCGCTTACGCCAAGGGCCAGCTCAGCGGCAATGCGGGATCCGGCAAGTGGAACGGCGCATCCGCGGGAATTCCTTGCAGCGGCCGCTGGGAAGCGTCGCGTCAGTAAAATATCGGGGTTGAGGGCAATGGGATTCGGGGCGACCATGTCACGAGGATTATCGACGGCGTGCGCCGTCGGCGCTGCTATGATGCTGTCGGTGTCCGCGAGTTACGCGGGGGCCGGTCCGTTTGAAGGCTTGGCGGGCGTTTGGACCGGGCGCGGCACAATACAGCTTGAGGATGGCTCGACCGAGAAAATCAGATGCAAGGCCACCTACGCGGTGAGCGGCGACGCTCAGGGCCTCAATCAGACGCTTCTGTGCGCCAGCGACAGTTACAAATTTGAACTCAAGAGCAATGTGCTCGCTCAGGGCGGGGTTCTGTCCGGCACCTGGAGCGAAACCAGCCGCAACGTTGGCGGAACTCTCGGAGGGCGGGCCGGCAACGGCCAGTTTAACGTCGACGTCAGCGCCCCCGCATTCACGGCGAAACTCAAATTGACCACGAATGGCAACCGGCAGAACGTCGTCATCAGCTCCGAGGGACAGTTCAGGGGCGCCAGTATCTCGCTGTCGCGCTCCTGATTTTTCAAGCCACGTTTAGCGGCCCGCGGCGTTTAGCGACCCGCGGCCTTGCGTAAGGCAGCATTGATGCGGTCCTGCCAGCCCGGACCGCCCTCCTGAAAATATTCCAGGACCTCCTGGTCGATCCGCAGCGACACAAGCTGCTTGATGCCGGGGAGCGCCGTCGTCTTCGGTGGAGCTTCGGCGACCTTCTTTGTCACCTGCTTGAACGCAGCCTCCGCCTCGGTGCGGGCATCGTTCAGCGTCCTTGGCCGTCTGGGTGGTTCTGCCATCGCCTCTTTCCTGAAAATCCGCTAGCAAGACAAGTCGATCAAATTCCCTCGAATAGTGCAGTCGAGAGATAGCGCTCCGAAAACGACGGGACGACGGCAAGGATTGTCCGGCCCGCGCTCTCCGGCCGCTTGCCGATGGCAAGCGCCGCCGCAACAGCGGCGCCGGACGAAATGCCGCCCGGGATGCCTTCGTTACGCGCCAGCGCGCGGGCGGTTTCGAGCGCCGTGGCGCTATCGACCTTGACGACTTCGTCGATGACGGAACGATCCAGGATGTCCGGGATGAAACCCGCGCCTATTCCCTGAATCTTGTGCGGCGAATGCCGGCCGCCCGACAAGACCGCGCTCTCTTCCGGCTCCACCGCAACGATGCGCAGCGCCGGCTTGCGCGGCTTCAGGGCCTGACCGATCCCCGTGATGGTCCCGCCGGTACCGACGCCCGCCACGATATAATCGATGTTTCCGCCGGTATCGTTCCAGATCTCCTCTGCCGTGGTGCGCCGGTGAATCTCCGGATTGGCGAGGTTCTTGAATTGCTGCGGCATCACGGCGTGCGGCGTGGTTCGCACCAGTTCCTCGGCCATGGCGATGGATCCTCTCATGCCTTCCGCCGCCGGCGTCAGAACGATTTCCGCGCCGAGAAACGCCAGCATCTTGCAGCGCTCCGTCGAAACCGATTCCGGCATCACCAGTTTCAGGCGATAGCCGCGCGAGGCTGCAACGAAGGCCAGCGCAATGCCCGTATTGCCCGACGTCGGTTCGATCAAAACGGTGTCGGCGTGGATCTTGCCGGCCTTCTCCATCGCGATGACCATCGCAGCGCCGATGCGATCCTTCACGCTTGCGGCCGGGTTGAAATATTCCAGCTTGGCCAGGATCGTCGCGTTCACGCCGTGCTGCTGCGGCAACCGGCGCAGCCGGACGATCGGGGTGTCGCCGACCGTATCGACAATACTGTCGAACACGCGGCCACGGCCGGCACGGCGCGATGCATCGGTATTCGACTGCGTATCCATGTCAGCGTCCTTGAGTAACGGGTTGAAACAATGCGCGCCCTTCCATAGGGTCAGCCGGCGCCCGGGGGCAAGCGCCGTGCCCACAGCAACAATTCGTTGCACCGCAAAACCGGACGCCCGCAAAACTAGAATCGTAAAAGAAACGCATTTGTGTTGCGACATCGTCAAACATCGCATTTAATGAAGAGCTCAGCTCAGCTTGATCAACCAAGGAGGGTCACGATGCCAGCAATTGCTGAAATCCCGTCGACCGCCCTGCCGCATCCCGCGCGGCACGGAACCGATCTTCCGACATGCCCGGTTTGCGCTGACACGATGATCGCAGCGGAAGCATCCGCATACCTGTCGGATAATGTCATCGGCCATCTGTGGAGTTGCGACACCTGCGGTTACGGCTTCGTGACCAAGCATGTCATTGTCCGACGCATCGCCTGCAACTGATACAATCTCTTCCAAAGCCGCCTGACATCATCGCGCGGCAATATCGCCGCGCGCCCAGTCTCCACGCGTCCGTTCGCGAAATAGCTGAAAGTTTCGTTCTGTAATCGCCGTGCGCATGGCCTGCATCAGGTTCTGGTAATAGGCGACGTTGATCCCGGAGAGCAGCATCGCGCCCAGCGTTTCGCCCGATCGCACCAGATGGTGCAGATAGGCCCGCGAATAGTTCCGCGACGCCGGCCAGGAACTCTCCTCGTCGAGCGGACGCGGATCGTTGGCATGGCGCGCATTGCGCAGGTTGATCTGGCCGAAGCGGGTGAAGGCCATGCCGTGGCGCCCGTTCCGCGTCGGCATGACGCAATCGAACATGTCGATGCCGCGCGCGACCGCTTCCAGCAGATCGTCCGGCGTGCCGACGCCCATCAGATACCGCGGCCGGTCCGCCGGCATCGACGGGATCGTTTCCTCGATCATAGCGAGCATGACGGCCTGCGGTTCGCCGACCGCGAGACCGCCGATGGCGTAGCCGTGGAAACCGATCTCGGTCAGTCCGCGCGCGCTCGTGCGACGCAATTCGGGGCTGTCACCCCCCTGAACGATGCCGAACAGCATATTGGCAGCAGGCGCCCCCTCGAAGGCGCGCTTGCTGCGCTCGGCCCAGCGCAACGAGAGCTGCACGGCGCGCTCGATGTCGCTGCGCTCCGCCGGCAGACGCACGCATTCGTCGAGTTGCATCGCGATGTCGGAGCCGAGCAGCCGCTGGACTTCGACGGCGCGTTCCGGCGTCAGTTCGATCGCGGTGCCGTCGATATGAGATCGAAAGGTGACGCCCTGCTCTTTCACCTTTCGCAACTGCGCCAGCGACATCACCTGGAAACCGCCGGAATCCGTCAGCATGGGCCCATCCCAGGTGGTGAATTTTTGCAAGCCGCCGAGTTCTGCGATCCGCTCGGCACCCGGCCGCAGCATCAGGTGATAGGTGTTGCCGAGCACGATGTCGGTCCCGGCGTCGCGCATCTCGCGCCAGTGCAGGCCTTTCATCGCGCCTTGCGTCCCGACCGGCATGAACGCCGGCGTTCGCACCGCGCCGTGCGGCGTGGTGAGAAGGCCGGTACGAGCCTCGCCGTCGCGGCCGAGAAGCTCGAAATGGTTGGCGAGGCTCATGCGTCGGACGTGCCCGGAAACAGCAGGCAGGCGTCGCCATAGGAATAAAACCGGTAGCCTGCGGCGATGGCGTGAGCGTATGCCTGTTTCATGGTTTCAAGGCCGCTGAAGGCCGAGACCAGCATGAACAGCGTCGACCGCGGCAAATGAAAATTCGTCATCAGGATATCGACGGCGCGGAAGCGATAGCCCGGCGTGATGAAGATCGCGGTCTCGCCGGTGAACGGCGCTATCCGGCCGTCGTCCGCTGTCGCGCTCTCCAAAAGCCGCAGCGATGTCGTTCCGACCGCGACGATCCGGCCGCCGCTCGCCCGCGCCGCGTTCAGCGCATCGGCGGTCTCGGCGGAAATCGTGCCCCACTCCGAATGCATGCGGTGCCCGACGGTGTCCTCAGTTTTCACCGGAAGAAACGTGCCGGCGCCGACGTGCAGGGTCAACCGATGAAGGCCCACGCCGCGTTCGCGCAGCACCGCTTCCACCGCCGGCGTGAAGTGCAACCCCGCGGTCGGCGCGGCGACCGCGCCCTCATGGACCGCAAACATGGTCTGATAGTCCGCAACATCGCGATCGTCTGGCTCGCGCTTCGAGGCGATGTAGGGCGGCAGCGGCGGTGAGCCCAGATCGGCAATGGCCTGATCCAGCGTCGGCCCATGAAACGAAAAGGCGAACGTGACCTCGCCCTCCTCGCCCTTGCTTTCGACCTGCGCATCCAGATGCCCGAGGAAGCACACCCGTCCCTCATTGCCGAAGCGGACGATGTCTCCTGCGATAAGTTTCCTGGCCGGCTTGACCAGCGCGTTCCACCGCGAGCCGTCGAGGCGTTTAATTAACGTCGCTTCGATCCTCGGCTCGGCGTCGCGGCCAATGCGGCGGCCGCGCAACTGCGCGGCAATGACGCGGGTATCGTTGACGACGAGCTGGTCGCCGGGCCGCAGCCATTTCGGCAGATCGCTCACCCGTTGATCGTGCAAGCCCGCTCCCGGCTGCACCACGAGCATCCGCGCCGAATCGCGCGGGCTCGCCGGACGCAGCGCGATGCTCTCGGACGGCAATTCGAAATCGAAGAGATCGGTGCGCATACTGTAAGCCGTCATTGCCGGGCTCGACCCGGCAATCCATCTTCTTCGAAGGACTCTTGTGAGGATGGAAGGATGCGCGGGTCAAGCCCGCGCATGATGGGTGTCAGCGTTCAAGCCGCATCGGCAGCCATACGCGCCTTGACGATCTTGTCGGGGTTTTGCACCGGCTCGCCGCGCTTGATCTTGTCGACGTTCTCCATGCCTTCGGTCACCTTGCCCCAAACGGTATATTGCCGGTCCAGGAACGACGCTTCGTCGAAGCAGATGAAGAACTGACTGTCGGCGGAATCCGGGCTTTGCGCCCGCGCCATGGATGCGGTGCCGCGCACGTGCGGTTCGTTGTTGAACTCGGCCTTCAGTTTCGTGCCCGAGCCGCCCGTCCCGGTGCCTTGGGGGCATCCGGTCTGCGCCATGAAGCCGTCGATCACGCGATGGAAGACGATGCCGTCGTAGAAGCCTTCACGCACCAGCTCCTTGATCCGCGCAACATGACCGGGAGCGAGATCGGGACGCATCTCGATGGTCACGGGTCCCTGTGTGGTTTCGAGGATCAAGGTGTTGTCGTTGTCAGCCATGCTCTCTTCTCTCTCGGTTTGGGAGGGGTTCGTCGGTCGTCAAATCGGATGGTCAGAGGACGGCCCGCGATCGCATCGCCCATGCCATGGGTAAATGGCATCGGAGCGCAGCGTTGCAATGCTTGCATCACGGCCGTCCGGTAGATGATGCGCTCCTCGTCCGTCGCGCCGCTCGTTTCGTAGGTGATGCGGGGGCGGCCCAGAAGGCTGCCATCGCGCCTGAAGGTGAACTGCACGGTGATCTCCATGCCGGGATTTCCGCGCGGCAAAGCTGGGGGCTGCCAGCATCGCTTCAACCGCGCCGACATGGCGGCCAGGTTCGCCACGCCGCCATCCTGCGCCGTAGCATATCCCGATCCAAGGCCGCCGATGCAGATCGCAGTCAAGACAGCCGGCCACCGCATGATCGACGTTCACTTGATGTCGGAAGCAACCTGAACCTTCAGCATCTTGTCCGGATCGGTGACGGTGCCGCTCGCCGAGCCGGCGGGCGCCTTCTTCAGCTTGTCCACCACATCCATGCCGGAGACGACGTCACCCACCACGGTGTATTTGCCATTGAGGAAGGAAGCGTCGGCAAAGCAGATGAAAAACTGCGAGTTTGCCGAGTCTGGGCTTCCCGCGCGCGCCATTCCGACCACGCCGCGCTTGAATGGCACGTTGGAGAACTCAGCCTTGAGGTTCGAATATTTCGATCCGCCGGTGCCGTTGAAATTCTGGCCGTCGCCGGTCTGCGCCATGAAGCCGTCCATGACGCGATGGAACGGAACGTTGTTGTAGAAACCGTCGCGGGCGAGCTGCTTGATGCGCTCGGCATGTTTGGGCGCGATGTCGGTCCGCAGCTTGATGACGATGGTGCCCTTCGTGGTCTCGATCACGATCGCGTTCTGCTTGTCGAGGTTGCCCGGCAGCGGTTGGGCGACAGCGGGGATCGCGAACATCAGCGCGGCGACGAGGCCAAGGATTCTAATCATGACAACTCCGGATCAGAGGAAGACCGGTTCATTCAACCGGCGAATTTGGTCTTGAGACTCGATGCGACCGATTGCGGAACGAACGCTGACACATCGCCGCCCATGGCTGCGATCTGCCGTACCAGTGTGGCGGTGATCGGGCGGACACCGGGCGAAGCCGGGACGAAGACCGTATGCACGCCGGGCGCCATGGTCTCGTTCATGCCGGCGATCTGCATTTCATAGTCGAGATCGGTGCCGTCGCGCAGGCCGCGGATCAGGATCGTGGCGCCGGCCTTTTGCGCGGCGGCAACCGTGAGATCGTCGTAGGTCGTGCAGTCGAAGGCACAGCCGGCCTTTTCGGCAACCGGCGCGAACACCGACCGCACCATCGCAAGACGCTCCCCGGCCGGGAACAGCGGGGTCTTGCCCGGATGAACGCCGATGGCAACGATCAGCTGGTCGCACAGGACGACGGCGTGCCTGACGACATCAACGTGGCCGTTGGTGACGGGGTCGAACGATCCGGGATAGAGCGCGACGCGGGACATATTTCCCTCTAGCGCGCCCGCCAGGAGGCCGCAAGCAAAGCGGGTTCCGCAATCAGCGCTGGCGCAGCCGATATTTATTTTCCAGCGCCGACCGAACCCAATCAAGGGTTTGCGCGTCTTATCAATGTGGTGGCGAGGCCACTGAAGTTATTACAGATTCCGGCATTCTGTTTCGCCCAGCGCGCCAGGACGAAACAATTCTAGAGTCGATGAAACCACTTTCGGGAGGCCACGAAGACATCGCGAAACCGGGGCCGGCTATCAATCCGTCCAACCGACCGGGCCACCAAGCCGCAAACGGCAAGGCCTCGATAACAGGGGACCGTCATGATCAAGGCTTTTTCCGCAGTCGCGGTTGCAGCGTTCATTGCAGCCGCCCTCACCGTTCTCCCGGGTTTTGCCCCGCAGGTTTCGGCCAGCACGCCGGTCGCGCTCGCCAAGGGCGACCGTCTCGATATCCGCCCCGTCGGCACGGGCTGCTCGCAGCAGGCGTGGCCGAATTTCGAGACGTCCTGCCTCCGCGCCTCCGGTTCCAAAACGATCGTTCGTGAAGTCCGCCTGGTGACGGCAGCCCGTCACTGACCCTCGACCTTTTCGTTCTTTGAGCCTCCAAGGCAAAGCCGCCCGTATGCCCACGGGCGGCTTTTGCCGGCCTATAGCGTTTTCGAGCCAAGCATGTCCTCGGGCTTGACCCGAGGATGGACACCGGTTCGAGTGAAGAAAACGCGTTAAATCAAAACTTAAAGCCCCGCTTCTGATGCCACCAGAAGCGGAAAGGCTCTGGGCGAAGCGGCGCTATCCGCCGTTGCCGTTCTCGTTTTCCTCGCGGATGTGCTCGACGGACACCACGTGCTCGCCCTCCGCCGTGGTGAAGACGCGAACGCCCTTGGAGGCGCGGCTGGTGATGCGGATGCCTTCCACCGGCACCCGGATCAATTGCCCGCCGTCGCTCACCAGCATGATCTGGTCCGACATCTCCACCGGGAATCCCGCCACGAGATGGCCGATCTCGCCGAGCTTGGTCGGATCGCTGGCGCGGATGCCCTTGCCGCCGCGTCCTGAAACCCTGAATTCGAACGACGACGACCGCTTGCCATAGCCCTGCGTCGTGACGGTGAGCACGAACTGTTCGGCGGCGCCCATCTCCACATAGCGCCCCTCGGGCAGCGAGAGGTCGGTATGCGCGGCCTCGTCGGCCTCCGGCGTCGCCTCTTCGGGCTCGATATCCTCGCCGGTGGCGGCACGGCGGATCGCTCCGGACTGTTTCAGATAGGCAGCGCGCTCTGCCGGCGTCGCATCGAAATGATGGAGGATCGACAGCGAGATCACCCGGTCGCCCTCGGCCAGTGCGATACCCCGCACGCCCATAGAGGTCCGGCCCGAAAACACCCGCACGTCGGACGCCGGGAAGCGGATGCACTGGCCGCCGCCGGCGGTCAGCAGCACGTCGTCACGCTCGGTGCAGATCTGCACGTCGACGATTGCCTCGCCCTCGCCGAGCTTCATCGCGATGATGCCGGAACGCCGGACGTCGACGAAATCGGAGAGCTTGTTGCGCCGGACCGTGCCGCTGGTGGTCGCGAACATCACATCGAGGTTGGCCCAGGACGATTCATCCTCGGGCAGCGGCATGATGGTGGTGATGCGCTCGCCCTGTTCGAGCGGCAGGATGTTGATCATCGCCTTGCCGCGCGCATTCGGGGCCGCCATCGGCAGGCGCCAGACCTTTTCCTTGTAGACCTGGCCGCGTGACGAGAAGAACAATACCGGTGTGTGGGTGGACGCCACGAACAGCCGGCTGACGAAATCCTCCTCGCGGGTCTGCATGCCAGAGCGGCCCTTGCCACCGCGCTTCTGCGCCCGATAGGTCGACAGCGGCACCCGCTTGACGTAGCCGGCGTGCGAGACGGTCACGACCATATCCTCGCGCTGGATCAGGTCCTCGTCCTCGACCTCGCCTTCCTGCTCGAGGATGACGGTCTTGCGCGGGGTGGCGAATTCGGCCTTCACCGCACCAAGCTCGGTCTTGATGATCGCCTGCACGCGGGCGCGCGAACGCAGGATGTCCAGATAATCGGCGATCTCGATCGCGAGCTTGTCGAGCTCTTCGGAGATTTCCTCGCGGCCGAGCGCGGTCAGGCGCTGCAGGCGCAGATCGAGAATGGCCTTGGCCTGCTCCATCGACAGTCGCGCGGTGCCGTCCGGCGACGTGCGGTGACGCGGATCGTCGATCAGCGTGATCATCGCCGCCACATCCCTCGCCGGCCAGTCGCGCGACATCAGGGTATCACGTGCCGTGGCTGGATCGGGAGACTCACGGATGACACGGATGATCTCGTCGATGTTGGCGACGGCGATGGCGAGGCCGACCAGGATGTGAGCGCGGTCGCGCGCCTTGTTGAGCAGGAATTTCGTGCGGCGGGTGACGACCCGTTCGCGGAACGCGATGAACAGGGTCAGAAGGTCTTTCAGATTCATAAGCTGCGGACGGCCCGCATCCAGCGCTACCATGTTGGCGCCGAAATTGGTTTGCAGCGGTGTGTACCTGTAGAGCTGGTTGAGCACGACCTCCGGCACCGCGTCGCGCTTCAACTCGACGACGACACGAAAACCATCGCGGTCGGATTCGTCGCGCAAATCCGAGATGCCTTCGATCCTCTTGTCACGCACCAGTTCGGCGATGCGCTCGACCATCGTCGCCTTGTTCACCTGATAGGGGATTTCGGAAATGATGATCGCTTCGCGGTCCTTGCGCGCCGGCTCGATCGCAACCTTGCCGCGCATGACGATGGAGCCGCGGCCGAGGTGATAGGCCGAGCGGATGCCCTGACGGCCGAGGATGATGCCGCCGGTCGGGAAATCCGGACCCGGCACGATGTTGATGAGGTCGTCGATCCCGAGCGCGGGATCGTCGATCAGCGCCACGCAGGCGTCGATGACTTCGCCGAGGTTGTGCGGCGGGATGTTGGTCGCCATGCCGACGGCAATACCGCCGGCGCCGTTGACCAGAAGGTTCGGAAACTTCGCCGGAAGGACCGACGGCTCTTTCTCGCTGTTGTCGTAGTTGGGCTGGAAATCGACGGTGTCCTTGTCGATATCGTCGAGCAGCGATTGCGCGATCTTGGTCAGGCGGGATTCGGTGTAACGCATGGCCGCGGCCATATCGCCGTCCACCGAGCCGAAATTGCCCTGCCCGTCGATCAGCGGCACGCGCATGGAGAACCCCTGCGCCATGCGCACCAGCGCGTCGTAGACCGACTGGTCGCCGTGGGGATGGTACTTACCGATAACGTCGCCGACGGTGCGCGCCGACTTGCGATAGGGCTTGTTCCACTCGAAACCGTTCTCGTACATCGCGTAGAGAATGCGCCGGTGAACCGGCTTGAGACCGTCGCGCGCATCCGGCAGCGCACGCGCCACGATCACGCTCATGGCGTAATCGAGATAGCTGCGCTTCATCTCTTCGAGGATGGAAACGGGCCGAATGCCCGAAGGCGCCGGCGGCTCTCCGGACTTCGTATCTTCAGTGTCTGACAATCGAGGATTCCGGTCGGTTTCTGCTTGGAATCATATAGCCTATCAGGGGTCGAAAGACCACCTGCTGCGGCCTCGCAAGACGGTTTTTTCCTGTTGTTTTCTCAGGTACTTATGGGCCACAACGACAGCTCCAGATCGATGGTGGAATCGTGCTCCTGGACTACGCGCTGACGACTTTTGTAACGCTCGCCGTAGTGGTCGATCCGATCGGTCTGGCCCCGGCATTTCTGTCGATTACCCAAGGCCTGTCGAAAGCCGCCCGGCGCGACACCGGATGGCGCGCCGCGACCATCGCGGCCGCCGTTCTGATCGCGACGGCGCTCGGCGGCACATGGCTGCTCGCCCGGCTCGGAATTGGCCTCCCCGCCTTCCGCATCTCCGGCGGCATCCTGCTATTCGCGGTTGCTTTCGAGATGGTGCTGGGCGTTCGGCCGGCGCGGGAGGCCAAGCAAGCCGAGCAGGCGGTCGAGGAGCACGCGCGAAACATCGCGGCGTTTCCGCTGGCGATCCCGATGATCGCAGGTCCCGGGGCAATCACTGCCACGCTGCTGCTGGCCGGACGCACGGCCGGCGATCCCCTTCAACTGATAGCGCTGATCGTCATCATCGTTGCGGTCGCCATCATCAGCGGAGCCACGTTCGCGGTTGCGGGGCGTGTCGCCGGCGCGCTCGGCAACACCGGCAATGTCGTGCTGTCGCGGCTGCTCGGCGTGGTGCTGGCGGCGCTCGCCGTGCAATTCGTCATCGATGGCTGCCGCGAGGCGTTCGGCTGAAGCGGTTGATGGCGCTTCGGTTGCGCCACGGATAGCCGGGCGGGCGTCGCGTTGCCACCTATGCTATGCCCCGCTCGCTCCGACATCGCCACCGGCGGAATCGTCGCTTTCCGGTTCCAGAGCCGGGGCCAGCGCCAGTTCGAGATCGCCGGCCTCAAGCGGATCCTCATCGTCGTGCAAAGCGGGATCGTCGGATGGCGTCGGAACCATGAACCCGCCGGGCAGTCGGGAATCCAGCAGCCCCGTTCCCTTCAGTTCTTCCAGGCCCGGCAGATCGCCAAGACTTTCGAGAGTGAACTGGGACAGAAACGCCTCCGTGGTTCCGAAGGTGAGCGGGCGACCCGGTGTCTTGCGGCGACCGCGTGGCTTGATCCAGCCGGTCTCCAGCAGCACGTCGAGCGTCCCCTTGGAGGTGACGACGCCGCGGATTTCCTCGAGCTCCGCACGGGTCACGGGCTGATGGTAGGCGATGATCGCCAGCATCTCGATAGCCGCGCGCGACAGGCGTTTGGTCTCCGTGCTTTCCCGCGTCATCAGCCAGGCCAGATCGCCCGCGGTGCGGAACGTCCACTTGTTGGCGACGCGCACCAGATTGACCCCGCGCGAGGCGTAGTCCGCCTGTAATTGCGCCAGCGCGACCTTGATGTCGACGCCGTCGGGCATCCGCTTGGCCAGCGCCGCCTGATCGAGCGGCTCGGACGAGGCAAACAGCAGCGCCTCCAGCAACCGCAGTTCCTCGGGGCGCGCTGCGGGCTGTTCCGACTGAGGCTCATCGAGCTGCTCTATGCGCATTTCCGCCAGGCTTGCCATCGCTCGGTCTCCTTCTTCCACTTACTGCGCCGGAGCGTCCGGCCCCGCTACCGGAGCGGATGCCGGCTGCGACGCACGCTTGCGAAAATAAAGCGGCGCGAACGCCTCTTTCTGGTTCAGATCCATGACGCCTTCCCGGACCAGTTCGAGCGCGGACGCAAAACTCGACGCGAATATGGTCGCCCGCTGCAAGGGATCGACGACAAAGGTCATCAGATAATCGTCGAGGCATCCCCAGTCCTCGCCGGACAGGCCGACCAGACGCTCAAGGGAGGCCCGCGCCTCTCTCAACGACCAGACGGTGCGTTTGGCCATGTGAACCGTCGCCAAGACGCGCTGCTGGCGCTGCGCAGCATAGGCGGTGAGGAGGTCGAACAGCGTCGCCGTGAACCGCGGATGGCGAATCTCCGCGATCGCCTCCGGATTTCCGCGCGGAAAGATGTCGCGCAGCAGTTGCTGGCGATTCATCAGGCGGTTCGACGCTTCGCGGATGGCCTCGAGGCGGCGCAGCCGATTGGCGAGCGCCGTGGCCATCTCCCCGGCGCTCGGTCCGTCCGGAGCCGCCGGTTCAGGCAGCAGCGACCGTGATTTCAGAAACGCCAGCCACGCCGCCATGACCAGATAGTCGGCGGCCAGTTCGAGACGAATCTTGCGCGCGGCCTCGATGAAAACGAGATACTGGTCGGCAAGCGCCAGAATGGAGATTTTCGACAGGTCGACCTTCTGCTGGCGAGCGAGAGCCAGCAACAGGTCAAGCGGCCCTTCATAACCCTCGACATCGACCACGAGCGCAACGTCGTTATCGATATCGACGCGCTCGGCCGGCCGTCCGGTTTCAAACGACAGAATTTCCGCGCTCATGCGCCTGCTGCTCCCGCTCCCGTCAACGCATCGAATTCCGCCCGCGCCGCCTCGCGGTCGAACGGCTGCGGCGGCTTGCGCGATGCCAAGGCCCGTCGGGCGCGATCCAGCGCTTTTCCCGAAAGCTCCGGAGTTTCCCCGGCGACCTGACGCATTTCGTCGAGATTGCCGTTGCAATGCAGGACCATGTCGCAACCGGCCGAAACGATCGCCCTGGTCCGCTCGGCAATCGATCCCGTCAACGCATTCATGGACACGTCATCACTCATCAACAATCCCTGGAACCCGATCGTGCCGCGAATCACCTGTTCGATGATTGTCGCAGAAGTTGTGGCCGGTTGTGTGGGATCAATCGCGCTGAACACAACATGTGCGGTCATCGCCATCGGCAGGTCGGCGAGCGGCTTGAATGCAGCAAAATCAACGGCCTCCAGATCGGCCTTCGAGTTATTGACGATCGGCAGTCGATGATGGGTGTCGGCGGTCGCCCGCCCATGCCCCGGAATGTGCTTGAGAACCGGCAGAACGCCGCCCTGCTCCAGCCCCTCGGTGACGGCGCGCGCGATTGTCGCGACCTTGTCCGGATCGGCGCCATAGGCGCGGTCGCCGATGACGGCGTCGGCGCCGGACGCCGGAACGTCCGCCAGCGGCAGGCAATCGACGGTAATGCCGAGATCGGCGAGGTCGGCCGCGATCAGTTGTGCGCTCAGCCGCGCCGCTCTCAGCCCCGCGGCGCGGTCGCGGTCGTAGAGAGCGCCGAACATCGCGCCCGGCGGATAGACCGGCCAGTGCGGCGGGCCCAGTCGCTGCACGCGACCGCCTTCCTGATCGATCAGGACGGGGGCATCGCTATCGCCGACTGTCTCTCGAAAGTCTTGAACCAACCGAGCGACTTGCAGGGGATTGTCGACATTCCTCCTGAACAGAATGAAGCCCCATGGTCGCTCGACGCGGAGGAACTCGCGCTCCTCCGCTGTCAGGCTCAGGCCTGACGCACCCGTGATAAATGCGCGTACACTCATAGCGGCCGATTAGCTCGCGTCGGCAGCGAGGGTCAAGGAAACCGCGGTTAATTCCTTTGGACGACGCACTGCCCGCCGGCCGATTTGAGGCTGCCGCAAACACGCGACGCCTCCTCGGACGAGCCGAACGGCCCAACCATTGCGCGATAGTAGACACCCTTCGCACCAAGGTCGGCGCGTTTGACCAATAGAGTCCGCGACCCCAGCACCGATGGGAATTTGCCCTGCAGCACCCGGAACGAGGCCTGCGCGTCCGCTTCATTCCGTTGCGACGCGACCTGGACCAGATAGCCTCCGGTGCTGACTGCGGCCGGCGCCTGCTGGCCCGGATTGGTCGAAGCCATCCGGGTCCGCGATTCGGCGGCACCCTGCGGGGACAGCGACAGCGGCGCATTTGCACCAGGTGCAGCGGCGACCGCAGGCGCATGCCGGGTGGCGGCAGGCGCTGCCTGAGATTCATGCCGGGCGACGGTCGCAGCCGCGACATCGGCCTGATCGCCACGAACCGTCAGCGTCCTGACCCTGCGCGGTTCGTCGCCAGCAAGTGTCCCGTTCGCGACGGTCGCGGGAGGCCGGATATTCGGCGCCACGCTTGCCGCCGCCGGCGGATTGGCGTTCTGGTTCAACGGCGGAAATACCACGCGCGGACCGGAGGTCGTGGCCTCCTTGACATCGACGGGCTGCTCTTCACGCGACACCATTTGCTCGGTGCCGTTTTCCGTGGACATCCGGTCCTGAATCAACTTGCCGACGGCATCGCCCGAGATGGCCTGCTGCGGGACGATCTTGTTGGGTTCGGCGTCGGCCCTGATGACCGGCGGCGCGCCGCTCCGGGACGTGCCGACATAGGTGCGGTAAGCGTACGCCGCCCCGGTGCCGAGGACCGCGAGCGCCAGAACCGCGACCACCGTCGCCATCCTGCCGCGACGCCTGGGAGCCGGTTCCTCCCCCTCTTCCCCGTAGCCGTCCTGATAGCCGAAAGGCGCTTCCGAATACGTCTCGCGGGGAAACTGATCCTCATACGCCTCGCGGGGAACGCGATCCTCATACGCATACGCGCGCTGCTCGTCCGGCAGGCGACCGTACAGCACGTCGTCATAGCGATCAGGATCGGCCTGAGGATAAGACTCCGGCTCGGGGTGCTGAACGTGCGGCTGATCATCGGGATAGACGGCCGCGCGCCGCAAAACCGGGTGCGGAGCGGCTTCGACGTCTTGCGGCGGATCAGGTTGAGCCATCCGCCTTTGAATCCACGACGGCGGCGAGGCCGGAGCGTCGTCTTCGATCGGGGGCAGCGGCTCGAAGTGATCGACGGGATCATCCGCGGGGACCGTCGGCGCGCTTCGTTTGATATCGCCGAAGGGATCGGTCTGGCCGATCAGCCGAGCCAGCTCGGCAAGCGGATCGGGCTCCGCTTGGGCGGTCGCGCGGCGGTCGTCGCGCCCGTAATCATCGTCCTCCGGGAAGGGTCTGTCGTGATATCGATGAGCCATCGTGATGTCGCGTCCCTTCCGGAAAGGCGCCAACTCCGCTCGTTCTAAACGAAACAGCAGCCAATCAAGCCGTCACCCCCCTTGTGTCGGCTATACCCCACTATCGCATCTCGTTCGGCGCATGGACGCCGAGTACGGCAAGTCCCGATGCCAGAACAGAGACAACGCCCTGAACCAGTGCCAGCCGCGCCCTGGTGATTACTGCATCATTATTGATAATGAAGCGTAAATGAGGCATATCGCGCCCTTTCGTCCAGAGCGCGTGAAATTCGCTTGCGAGATCATAGAGGTAGAATGCGATCCGGTGCGGCTCGTGTGCGAGCGCGGCGGCTTCGACGGTTCGCGGATAAAGCGCGAGCCGCCGCAGCAATCCGAGTTCCGCCGGATCGGTCAGTCGTTCGACGGCCGCGGCGGCAAGAAAGGCGGCACGTTTCGAGGCGTCTTCCGGCAGGTCCGGGAACGCCTCGCGCGCATTGCGGAAAATCGAGAATCCGCGAGCATGGCCGTACTGCACATAGAACACCGGGTTGTCCTTCGACTGCTCGATGACCTTGGCGAGGTCGAAATCTAGCACCGCGTCGTTCTTGCGAAACAGCATCATGAAGCGCACCGCGTCGGAGCCGACTTCATCGACCACCTCGCGCAAGGTGACAAAATCGCCGGAGCGTTTCGACATCTTCACCGGCTCGCCGTTGCGCAACAGCTTCACGAGCTGCACGATCTTGACGTCGAGGGTGGCCTTGCCCGACGTGACCGCCTTGATCGCGGCCTGCACGCGCTTGATGTAGCCGCCGTGATCGGCGCCCCAGACATCGACCATGTTGAGGAAGCCGCGGTCGAACTTGGTCTTGTGATAGGCGATATCGGACGCGAAGTAGGTGTAGCCGCCGTCCGACTTTTTCAGCGGGCGATCGATATCGTCGCCGTATGCGGTGGCGCGAAACAGGGTCTGCTCGCGATCCTCATAGTCTTCGACCGGCGCGCCTTTCGGCGGCGGCAGCCGTCCCTCGTAGACATCGCCCTTCGCGCGCAGGAAATCGATGGTCGCGGCGACGCGGTCACTACCGCCCTCGATCAGCGAGCGTTCCGAGAAAAACACCTCGTGCTGGATGTTGAGCGCGGCGAGGTCGCCCTTGATCATCTCCATCATCATGGCGATGGCTTTGGCGCGCGCGACCGGCAGCCACTCGGCTTCCGGCGCCTTCAGCAGGCTGTCGCCGTGCTCGGCGGCGAGCGCCTGCCCGACCGGCTTCAGATAGTCGCCAGGATAAAGCCCTTCCGGAATCTCGCCGATGTCCTGCCCGAGCGCCTCGCGATAGCGTAAGTAAGCCGAGCGTGCGAGCACGTCCACCTGCGCACCGGCGTCGTTGATGTAGTATTCGCGCGTCACGCCGTAGCCGGCGAACGACAGCAGGCTCGCCAGCGCGTCGCCGAACACCGCGCCGCGGCAATGGCCGACATGCATCGGGCCGGTCGGATTGGCGGAGACGTATTCGACGTTGACCTTCTCGCCCGCGCCGATCGCGCTGCGGCCATAGCCGTCGCCCTCCCGCAGCACGGTGCGCAGCGCATCCGACCACACCTGCGGCTTCAGGGTCAGGTTGATGAAGCCGGGACCCGCGATCTCGGCCTTGTCGATCAGGCCGTCGGCCCGCAGTTTCGCGGCAACCTTCTCGGCAAGATCGCGCGGCTTGCTCTTGGCACCCTTCGCCAGCACCATCGCGGCATTGGTCGCCATGTCGCCATGGGAGGCCTCGCGCGGCGGCTCCACCACGATCCGCGACAGGTCCAGTCCCGCCGGCAGCGCGCCTTCTTCCACAAGCGCGGAGCAAACCGCATGCACGCGCGCAAGGACGTCAGCGAAAAGATGCCGCGATGGGCCGGGATTGGTCATGATGCCTGAGATTTTGAGTTGGCCGGGTCACGCGCCGCCTAACGCAATTCCGGGGTCGAGTCAAAAAGCCTGCGATGCTCGGTGATGGCGAACCGGTCGGTCATCCCGGCGATGAAATTGCCGATCCGGCGTGCTCTTTCGGCATCAAGCTCGCGGCTTTCGCCGTCCTCCGGCAACCATTCGGCGGGAAGCGCCGCCGGATCGTCGCGGTAGCGCGCGAACAGGTCCCGGACGATGGTTTCGGCCTCGCCCATCACGCGCATGACGCGGGGGTGACGATACATGCGTTGTTTGAGGAAGGCCTTGATCAGGGCTTCCGCCTCGGCGGCGGCGGGCGGAAAGGCAATCAGCGCCTGACCGTGGCGGCGGACTTCGTCGACCGATTGCGGCCGCGCATCGGCGAGCCGCCGCTCCGCCTCCGACACGACGGCCGTAATCAGGTGGGAGATCAAGCCGCGCACCAGCGCGGCGCCGCGCCGGTGGTCGTCCAGCAGCGGGTGGCGGCGCGCGATATCAGCGATCATCGCCGCGGTCAGCGGCATCGCCTTCAGATCGTCGACGGCGAACAGGCCGGCGCGCAGACCGTCATCGATGTCGTGGGCATCATAGGCGATGTCGTCGGCGATCGCCGCGACCTGCGCCTCGAGCGAGGCGAAACTCCATAGTTCCAGATCGTGACGCCGGTTGAAATCGGCGATGCCGACCGGGATGCCACGCCGCTGATAGCGCCCGATGGCGTTGCAGGCGCGGTCGGCCAGCGGGCCGTTGTGCTTGACCACCCCTTCCAGCGTTTCCCAGGTCAGATTGAGACCGTCGAAATCCGGATAGCGATGCTCCAGCAGGGTCACGATCCGCAGCGTCTGCGCGTTGTGGTCGAAACCGCCATAGCCATCGAGGCAGGCATCTAGCGCCCGCTCCCCGGCGTGGCCGAACGGCGGATGGCCGAGATCGTGCGCCAACGCCAGCGCTTCCGTCAGGTCCTCGTCGAGCCCGAGCTGCCGGGCCAGCGCGCGGGCGATCTGGGCCACCTCCAGGGTATGGGTAAGGCGGGTCCGGTAGTGATCGCCTTCGTGATAGACGAATACCTGCGTCTTGTGTTTCAGCCGCCGAAACGCGGTCGAATGGATCACCCGGTCGCAGTCGCGCCGGAACGCGCTGCGGGTCTTGCTCGGCGGCTCGTCGAACAGGCGGCCGCGGCTGCGGGCGGGGTCGCTGGCGTAGGTCGCGTGGGGAGCTGCCATTCCGACTGCCATGGCGTTTTGACCCTCTTATCGTTTGATTCCGTCGCCCGGCGCACTTAACTATGGCTCTGCGGGTATTTCAAAATATTGGACAATGTCCGCCATCGCATACGGAGTCGCACGATGACCGAAACCAACATAACCGTCAGCGAACGCGCGGCGCGCCGGATCGGGGAAATCCTCAAATCCGAGGGCGATGGCGCCATGTTACGGATCAGCGTCGAAGGCGGCGGCTGCTCGGGCTTCCAGTACAAGTTCGACATCGAGCGCGCCAAGGCCGAGGACGATCTGGTGATCGCGCGCGATACCGCCGTAGTGCTGGTCGATCCCGCCTCGGTCCCGTTCCTGAGCGGTTCCGAAGTCGATTTCGTCGACGACCTGATCGGGGCCTCGTTCCGGGTGGTCAATCCGAACGCCACCGCTTCCTGCGGCTGCGGCACCAGCTTTTCGATCTAGACTCTACCTCCCTTTGATCATGCGCGGGCTTGACCCGCGCATCCATCGACAGAAGAGCTTTTGAGAGATGGACTGCCGGATCAAGTCCGGCAATGACACCTGGAAACTCTCGTCATGCGCATAGCCACCTGGAACGTCAATTCGGTCCGGCAGCGCCTGGATCACCTTCTGGCCTGGTTGGGGGAGACCGCGCCGGATGTCGTTTGTCTCCAGGAGATCAAATGCGTCGACGAGCAATTCCCGCGCGAGGCCATCGAGGCGCTCGGCTACAATGTGGTGACGCACGGCCAGAAGACCTTCAACGGCGTGGCGCTGCTGTCGAAATTCCCGTTCGACGAAACCCGGCCGCGATTGGCGGGCGATGACGGCGATGTGCAGTCGCGATTCCTTGAAGGCGTCGTCTCGCTCAAGCACGGGGTGGTCCGGATCGCCTGCCTCTATCTGCCCAACGGAAACCCGCCGAATACCGAGAAATATCCTTATAAGCTCAAGTGGATATCGCGACTTATTGAATATTCAAAAGAGCGACTGAAAAGCGAGGAGACCTTTGTTCTCGCTGGCGATTTCAACGTCATCCCCGCGCCGCGCGACGTCTACAATCCCGCCGCTTGGGTGGACGATGCCTTGTTTCGCCCGCAGACGCGGGAGGCGTTTCAGACGCTGCTCGGGCTCGGCCTGACCGATGCGCTGCGTGCGGCCTCGGATGCCACCGGAGACTATACCTTTTGGGATTATCAGGCAGGCGCCTGGCAGAAGAACAACGGTCTGCGGATCGATCACCTGCTGCTGTCGCCGCAAGCCAGCGACCGCCTCAGCGCGGTCGGTATCGATCGCCATGTCCGCGGCTGGGAAAAGGCGTCGGATCACGTTCCCGTCTGGATCGATCTGGATCTGGACGGCGCCGGATCGGCCTGAACGGACCCATGGGTCTCTATAGCGTTTTCAGGCGAAGCAGCGACCGGTTCGCGCGAAGAAAACACGTCGAACAAAAACATAGAGGCTCGCTTCTGATTCCATCAGAAGCGGAAAGGCTCTAATCCCGCCGCCCCTGCACCCAGTGCTCAAGCATCTGCAGCGCCATCGCGCGGTCGTCTTCCGAGGCTTTCGCGATCGCCTTGTTGTAGCTTTCGGCGATCCAGGTCTCGTCCGGCGCGGCCGCATCCCGCGCCAGCGTCAGCCACATCAGTCCGCGCGCCGCCTGCCGAGGCAACTGGTCGCCGCTGAACAGCAACTTGCCCAGCATCGCCTGGGCCTCATGCTGGCCTTTCTGCGCCGCAAGGCCAAGCCAGCGTGCGCCGTACTTGACGTCGTGGGGCGCGCCGACACCTTTCAGATAAAGCCGCGCCAGATCGTACTGCGCGTCGGCATTGCCGAAATAGGAGGCCGCATAGGAGAACATCTCGCGCGCGCGCTCGGCGTCGCGCTTGATCTTCGAGTTCGGGATGCCCTGGAGGTAATAGCGTCCGAGCGCCACGAACGCGTTGGCGACGATCCCGGCCTGCGGCGCCGAAGGACTATCCTCGGCATGAGCATTGGCGATGCGGCTGAAGTACTCGAAGGCGCGCAGATCGTCCTGGGCAACGCCGTCGCCGTTCGCATACATCCGCCCCAACCGCCACTGGGCAATAGGGTGCCCGCCCTCGGCGGCATATTGCAGAGCCGTCAGCGAGGTGCTCGGAGGCACCGCCTTCTTCAGCGCCTGGCCACCGGCGAGAGGCGCGGAGGCCACGGGAAGCGCCGTCGCCGCGGTATCGGACTGGCCGGCCACGGTCCCGTCAAAGGCAAACGCCGGTACGCTCACGCAGACCGCGCCCAATGCCAACGCAACAAGAACTACGCTCCTAGACGTCCACATAACGCAATTTCTCGTACACCCCGCCCCGATAGGTCAAAACACCGCTGACTGCCGGTCCGATCTGCTGGGTATATTTCCAGAGCACGCCGGATGTATGGTTGGTCGCGCGAAGCTGCCAATTGGTCTTGCGTTCGGCGCGTTCGGCAGCGGTCAAATTTACGTCAAGAGTCCCGGCGACCGCATCGGTTTCGACCATGTCGCCATCCCGGAGCAACCCGATCGGGCCGCCGACAGCGGCCCCCGGCAGGTGCGCGCGATCGCGCGCGCGTTCCTGACCTTCCGTTCCATGACGGTTCGGCAGCCTGCTCTTGATGCCCGTCTCGACGTCCATCGCGAACCCGTTCTCCCCGGCGGCCTCTTTTTGACCGGAGCCGCTCCCAAGCGAGGGTTGTCCCAAGCCACCAGGAGCGCCAGCCTTGAGCCGACGGGCAATAGTTCACGAAGTGGTGTGGCTAAATAGCGGCGTCTGCAAGAGCCACCTGTCCGCAGGGTTAAATGTTCGATTGGTGTTGCGCACTCGCAACAATGGTTACCGCCGGGCAACCATTGGCCCGGTAGCCCCGGCGCGGAGCATGAGCCCGCTAAAGTTGCCCATAATCGATTCGGCCAAACAGCGCCGCTTGTCTCCCTACATATTGAGCACGCGCCCGTAGGCGTCGAGCACCGCTTCCTTCATCATTTCCGAGAGTGTCGGATGCGGGAAGATGGTGTGCATCAATTCCTGCTCGGTGGTCTCCAGGTTCATCGCAACCACGTAACCCTGGATCAGTTCGGTGACCTCCGCGCCGACCATGTGCGCGCCGAGCAACTGCCCGGTCGTCTTGTCGAAGATGACCTTCACCAGCCCCTGATCCTCGCCCAGCGCGATGGCCTTGCCGTTGCCGGCGAACGGAAAGCGGCCGACGCGGATATCCCTGCCCGCCTCCTTCGCCTTGGCTTCGGTGAGGCCGACGGACGCGATTTGAGGGTGGCAGTAGGTGCAGCCGGGAATCAGCATCTTGTCCATCGGGTGCGGGTGCAGACCCTTGATCGCCTCGATGCAGATCACCCCCTCATGCTCGGCCTTGTGCGCCAGCATCGGCGGCCCCGCGACATCGCCGATCGCGTAGATACCCGGCACGTTGGTCCTGCCGTAGCCGTCGATCACGATGCAGCCGCGGTCGGTTTTCACGCCAAGCTTCTCCAGTCCGAGATTCTCGATATTGCCGACCACGCCGACCGCCGAAATCACCCGCTCGAACTCGGCGGCGACCGGCTTGCCATCGCCCACGTCGATGGTGGCGACGACGCTGTCGGCCTTCTTGTCGAGCTTGGTGACCTTGGTAGAGGTCATGATCTTGATGCCCTGCTTCTCGAACTGCTTGCGGGCAAGTGCGGCGATCTCGGCATCTTCGACGGGAAGGACCTGCGGCAGCACCTCGACCACGGTGACCTCGGCCCCCATGGTGCGGAAGAACGAGGCGAACTCGATGCCGATCGCGCCGGAGCCGACGACCAGCAGCGACTTCGGAATCTTCGGCGCGACCATCGCCTCGAAATAGGTCCAGACCAGCCTGCCGTCCTGCTCCAGGCCGGGCAGCACACGCGGCCGCGCGCCGGTGGCGACGATGATGTGGCTGGCCTGATAGCTGCCCTCGCCAAGCGCGCCCTTGGGTGGCTCGGTGATGAGGCGCGGATCGGACTTCTTCACCGTGACCTTTCCGGGCGCGTCGATCGACGCCTCGCCCCAGATCACGGTGACCTTGTTTTTCTTCATCAGGAAACCGACGCCCTCGTTCAGGCGCTTGGAAACGCCGCGCGAACGCTGCACCACGGCCTTCGGATCGTAGCTCACCTTCTCCGCCGACAGGCCGTAATCCTTGGCGTGCTGCATGTAGTGATAGATTTCCGCCGAGCGCAGCAGCGCCTTGGTCGGAATGCAGCCCCAGTTGAGGCAGATGCCGCCGAGATACTGCTTCTCGATGATTGCCGTCTTGAAGCCGAGCTGCGCCGCACGGATCGCGGTGACATAACCGCCGGGACCGGAGCCGATGATGATGATGTCGAAGGAGGTGTCGGGCATTGTCTAGAAGCTTCTCTTGCTTCCCTCTCCCCTTGTGGGAGAAGGTGGCGGCGCGAGCGGCGCGCTTGCGCCGCGGCGGCCACCGGGGTTCGCGGCTGACGCCGAATTGGCCTTGTCCGTCATTGCGAGGAGCACCTGCGACGAAGCTATCCAGTCTTTCTTTAATCTCTCTGGATTGCTTCGCTGCGCTCGCAATGACGGCGTCCTCGCCATCACCATCACACCATCATCATCACAGGGTTCTCGATCAGCGTCTTGAACGCGCCGATCAGCTCCGCGCCGAGCGCGCCGTCGACCGCGCGGTGATCGCAGGACAGCGTCACGCTCATGATGTGCGCCGCCTCTATCTTGCCGCCCCGCACGACCGCCCGCTCCTCGCTGGCGCCGACAGCGAGGATGGTGGCGTGCGGCGGGTTGATGACCGCGGTGAAATCCTTGATGCCGTACATGCCGAGGTTAGAGACCGCCGTGGTGCCGCCCTGATACTCCTCTGGCTTGAGTTTTCGCGCACGCGCCCGCCCGGCGAAATCCTTCATCTCGGTGGAGATCGCCGACAGCGATTTGGTTTCGGCCTTGCGGATGATCGGCGTGATCAGCCCGCCCGGCATCGCAACCGCGACGCCGATATCGGAATGCCTGTGCTTGAGCATGCCGCCCTCGGTCCAGCTCACGTTGGCATTCGGAACGCGTTGCAGCGCGATCGCCATCGCCTTGATGACGAAGTCGTTGACCGAGAGCTTGTAGAGCGGCTTCTTCTCTTTGTCCTTCGGTGCGGACGCGTTGATGTCCTCGCGCGCGGCCAAGAGCCGTCCGATATCGCAGTCCATCGTCAGGTAGAAATGCGGCACGCTCTGTATCGAGGCGGTCAGGCGCTGCGCGATCGTGCGGCGCATGTTGTCATGCGGCACGACTTCGTAGGAGCCGTCTTCAAACAGCGACAGGATCTGCTTGTCGGACATCGCCGGCGCGATCGACGGAGCGCCTGCGGGCGCAGCGGCGGGCGCCTTGAGGCCCTTGCCGGATTTCGCCTGCTCCACGTCGCGCGCGACGACCCGGCCGTGCGGGCCGCTGCCCTCGATGCGCGCCAGTTCGATCCCGGCATCCTTCGCCAGCCGCCTAGCGAGCGGCGAGGAGAACACACGGGCTTGGCCGTTGGCCTGCGGCGTTGGCGACCCTGAGGATGCAGGCTTGGGCGCAGGCGCGCTGGACGATGCGTCCGGGGTTCGAATCGCCCCCTCGCTACCGGTTTTCGCTCCCGCCTTGGATTCCGTTTTTGCTTCGGCCTTCGCCTCGGCCTTCGCAGACGCCCCGCCGCCGCTCGCCGCCGCCCTGACATCCTCGCCGTCCCCGGCGAGCACCGCGATCACGTCGTTGACCGGCACATCCTGCGTGCCCTCAGGCACCAGGATTTTCGCGATGGTGCCCTCGTCCACCGCCTCGACTTCCATGGTCGCCTTGTCGGTCTCGATCTCGGCAATGACGTCGCCGGACTTGACCTTGTCGCCCTCCTTCTTGAGCCACTTGGCGAGGTTGCCCTTTTCCATCGTCGGCGACAGCGCGGGCATCAGGATATTGATCGGCATGACTAGACCCCGCTCACCGATAACAGACGGCCTTGGCCGCCTCGACGACTTCGGCCACCGACGGCAGCGCCAGCTTTTCGAGATTGGCCGCATACGGCATCGGCACGTCCCTTCCCGAAACGCGCATCACCGGTGCGTCGAGATAGTCGAACGCGTGTTCCATGATGCGCGCGACGATCTCGGCGCCCACGCCCGACTGCTGCCAGCCCTCTTCCACGGTCACCGCGCGCCCGGTCTTCCGCACCGAGGCCACGATGGTTTCGGTATCCATCGGGCGCAGCGTGCGCAGGTCGATGACCTCGGCCTCGATGCCGTCCTTGGCGAGTTCATCGGCGGCCTTCAGCGCATAGGTCATGCCGTTCGACCATGCGACCAGCGTGACGTGCTGACCAACACGCGCGATCCGCGCCTTGCCGATCGGCAGCACGTAGTCGTCGAGCTTCGGCACCGGCCCGGTGTGTCCGTAAAGAATTTCGTTCTCGAGGAAGATCACCGGATTGGGATCGCGGATCGCGGCCTTCAGAAGCCCCTTGTAGTCGGCGGCGGAATACGGCGCGATCACCTTGAGGCCGGGGATTTGCGAGTACCAGGCCGAATAGTCCTGGCTGTGCTGGGCGGCGACGCGGGCGGCGGCGCCGTTCGGACCGCGAAACACGATTCCGCAGCCCATCTGTCCGCCGGACATGTAAAGCGTTTTGGCGGCGGAGTTGATAATCTGGTCGATCGCCTGCATCGCGAAGTTGAAGGTCATGAACTCGACGATCGGCTTCAGGCCGGCAAACGCCGCACCGACGCCGACGCCGGCAAAACCGTGCTCGGTGATCGGGGTATCGATCACGCGCCGTGCGCCGAATTCCGCCAGCAGGCCCTGCGACACCTTGTAGGCGCCCTGATATTCGGCGACCTCCTCTCCCATCAGAAAGACGTCGCCGTCGCGGCGCATCTCCTCGGCCATGGCATCACGCAACGCCTCGCGGATGGTCATGGTCACCATCTCGGTGCCGGCAGGAATGTCGGGATCCTCGGGAATCTCCATCGCCGGCCCGGCGGGTCGTTTCGGGTCCGAGATCATCGGCTTGCCCTCGCCGACCGGCGAACGGGATTCCGCCACGTCCTTCGAAACGTCCTGGGCGGGAGTGACCGGCGTTTTGGCGGCCTTCGGCGCTTCCGCGTTGCCGAGATCAGCCGCACTTTCGCCGTCGGCAAGAATGGTTGCGATCGGCGTATTCACCGCGACGTCGTTGGTGCCTTCCGGCACCAGAATCCTGCCGAGCGTGCCCTCGTCGGTCGCCTCGACTTCCATGGTCGCCTTGTCGGTCTCGATCTCGGCGATGACGTCGCCGGATTTGACCGTCTCGCCCTCCTTCTTCAGCCACTTGGCGAGGTTGCCCTTCTCCATGGTCGGCGAAAGCGCGGGCATCAGAACTTGGATTGGCATAATCGCTCCGAAAAAAGGCTTGCGCGCTCAGCGGTAAACGTCGGTGTAAAGCTCGGACACGTCGGGCTCGGGATCGTTTTGCGCGAAGTCCGCCGCTGCGTTGACGATCTCGCGCACTTCGGCGTCGATCTTCTTCAGATCGTCCTCGGAGACCTTGGCCGCCAGCAGCCGGTTGCGGACCTGTTCGATCGGATCCTGATCGTGCCGGACCCTGTCGACCTCCTCGCGCGTGCGGTACTTCGCCGGATCGGACATCGAGTGGCCGCGATAGCGGTAGGTCTGCATCTCCAGGATATAGGGGCCGTTGCCGTCGCGGCACCACTTCACCGCCTTGTCGCCGGCTGCCTTCACGGCGCGGACGTCCATGCCGTCGATCTGCTCGCCGGGAATGTTGAAGGACGCGCCGCGCCTGGAGAAATCCGTCTGCGCCGACGAGCGCGTCACCGACGTGCCCATGGCATAGCGATTGTTCTCGATGATGTAGACCACCGGAAGCTTCCACAGCTCCGCCATGTTGAAGCTCTCGTAGACCTGGCCCTGATTGGCGGCGCCGTCTCCAAAGTAAGCGAGGCTAACGCGATCGTTGCCGCGATAGCGGTTGGCGAAGGCGAGGCCCGTTCCGAGCGACACCTGCGCGCCGACGATACCATGACCGCCGTAGAAGTTCTTCTCCTTGCTGAACATGTGCATGGAGCCGCCCTTGCCCTTGGAATAGCCGCCGCGCCGCCCGGTCAGTTCGGCCATCACGCCCCTGGCGTCCATGCCGCAGGCCAGCATGTGACCATGATCGCGGTAGCCGGTTATGACCTGATCGCCCTCCCCGATCGCCATCTGCATCCCGACCACGATCGCTTCCTGGCCGATGTAGAGATGACAGAAGCCGCCGATCGCACCCATTCCGTAAAGCTGGCCGGCCTTTTCCTCGAAACGGCGGATCAGCAACATGTCGCGTAGCGCGTGAAGGTCCTGTTCACGCGTGAACGCGGGGGGGGACGGGTTTTTCGAGCTATTGTCTGCTGCCTGCGCGACGCTTTTTTTGGATGCGGCCATATTAAATCCGGGTGCGGGAAGGGTTCACTCTCTCTAGCCCAACTCAGACAACCTTGAAAGCGCGCGATCAAATTGACGCGCGCGGTTTCTGCGGTGCAGCGCGTTGCGAAATTCCGTGACCGAAAATCAGAGGTTTTTGAAATTAGACAACAAGTTTTCCAACTCAGACGAAATCAAGCGAACGGCTTGCATTCGCCGGCCGCAGCCGCGCTCTTCGAAATTACTTCTGGGGGATGATATGAACCAGATCGCGCGGATTCGCGTAGTCGAGCTGATAGCGGACGCGCTCGTCGAGCATGTCGGGGTCGATTCCGCTCGAGCGCAGGAGCGCGACCCGCTTCTCGCCCTCGGCACGCTCCGCCTTCAGCCGCGCCAGTTCCGACGTCAGCGCGACGATCTCCTGATCGAGCTCCTGCCGGGCATTCAAGCCGTACTTGCCGGTATAGGCGTTGACGCCGAAATAGCCGACGACCATCGCCGCCATTGCGTAAAGGGCAAGCCCGGTGAGCACCGATTTGAGTCGTGAGCGCGAGACCATGGCCTGACGATGCGGCGGCCCGGTTAAGGCTTCGCTAACAACCGGGCCGGGCGCAGGTTGCTATCTGGTCTGCTGAACCACCCAGGCGGCGAAGGCCTTGATATAGGCCTCGAGAAACTCGCGCAGCGACGCCTTGACCAGTTCGTCGTTCTCGTCGAACGCATCGCCAATGCCGCCCACATAGGCCTCCGGCTGCTGCAAAACCGGAACGTTGAGGAATACCAGCGATTGGCGAAGATGATGATTGGCGCCGAACCCGCCGATGGCGCCCGGCGAATTGCTGATGACGCCGCCGGGCTTGCCGTCGAACACACTCTGTCCATAGGGACGCGATCCGACATCGATGGCGTTTTTCAGAACGCCGGGAACGGACCGATTGTATTCGGGTGTCACGAACAAGACAGCATCCGCCTTCTTGACCCGCTCGCGAAAACTCACCCAGTCGGCCGGCGGCGTGGCTTCAAGATCCTGGTTGTAGAACGACAATCCGCCGAGCGTGATAACGTCAAACTGGAGCGAAGGCGGCGCGAGCCTCGTCAGGGCCTTGGCGATTTTCAGGGAAAACGACCCTTTGCGAAGGCTGCCGACGATGACAGCGGTGCTGTGCTGGGATGCCATGGACAAATCCTGCGGTTGTGCGGCCTCACGGCCCTGTAGTCCAACCTAGCGGCCAGGGATAAAGATGCAAGTGCATCTATCCGGCGGGATACCCGTCATCACAAAAAGTTTTGCCGGTTCGCTTCGTCGAATGCGGATATCGCCGATCAATACACGCCGGGAATAATCCGCTTGGTTTCCTGCATGTAGCGTCGGTAATCCTCGCCGAACGTCTCGATCATCATCTGCTCCTCGAAGCGCACGCGCGCGAAGAACAGCACGGCCACGGCGACGAGGCCGCTGAAGGCGGCGACAACGTTCGGCAACAGGCAGGCTTGCGCGGTCGCCCAGAGCCAGAACGAGGCATACATCGGATGGCGGATCGTCCGGTAGACGCCGTTGCGGACGACGCGATGCCCCTCGCGCACCTCCAGCGCCGCCGACCACTGCCGGCCGAGATCCTTGTGCGAGCGGCGGAACAGCCAGAGCGAAAAGGCGAACAATGCGGCGCCGGGCACGACGAGCCCATAGCCCGGATCGTAGGCGCAAGCGCGCGGCCATCCCGTCGCAAGATTCAGGATCGGGATCGCAAACAGTCCGAGAAACGCGATGGCCAAAAGTACGCCCTCGCGCCAGGTGCCGTCGCGCCGCAACGTCGCGGTGCGCCGCGCCCGGCGGGCGTAGGGATAGCGGATGACGAACCACGCGATGACGCCGACGAGCCAGATCGTCTGTCCCAGTGCAATGGACATGAGCCGCTTACGCCGCGCCGACGGCGGCGTCCGCTGGCCTGGCCGCCGCGGTCGCCTCGGACGACGCGCGCTTCAGAAGCGCGCCGTCCTCTCCGAAACGGTCGACACCGCCGCGCGGCGCCGTGATCTCCTCGAACGGCAGCGGACCGCAGACGATGAGGCAATGGTCGTAGTTGGCGCGCACGCTGTTTCCCATCAAGAACTTGTAGTGCAACACCATGAAGTCGAACCGGTGACGCCGGAAGCTATCCTTGTCCATCATGTCGTGCAACTGCACGCGCCGGATGTTCGGGCGTCCGTCCGAACGCTCGCGGCTGACGCGCTTCAATGTCACCGGATCGAAGCGATAGAAACTGATGGCGTCGTCGCGGGCGTGGTATTCGGTCCAGCGGATCCGGTGCTCGTCGGCGACGGCTTGCGTGGCCTGACGAATGCGCCCGCCGTGCGAATGCAGCGAGAATTTCGGAATGGTGGCGCCGACGGTCAGGATGCATAGCGAAGGGCCGCGCCGGGCGAGTTCGGGCTCGCGCTCAAGCGCTCGCGCGACCGAATCCATGACCAGCGCGGCACCGAGGCAATGGCCGACAATAACGATCTCATCGACATCGGCGTTGCGGACCCGGTCGAGGATTCGCTCCGCAAACCGATCGATCCGGGCATCCATGCGCGGCCGCTGGCCGTAGACGAACTCGCGCGAGAAGATCCAGTCGTCGAACACATGATTGATCGGCCATCGCCAGCCCAACAGGCGCAGCAAACCTGCCGCCACACCCACGGTCACCGCCGCTGCCAGCAGGGGTGCTGCAAACCCGGTCACACCCGTGAGCCTGACCAGGCCGTATCCGATCCCCGCCCCGCACGCGGCAAACCCCGCGACATACAGGTACGGGAACAGAAAGAAGCCGGCATACTTCCAGCTTGCATACATAAAACGAAACAGCGTGCCGGTGAGGACAAAGTCCACCAGAGTGACGACACTCTGACCGAGGCGGGACCACATGCCTCGCGCATGATCTTCCAGGATCAGGTCGTCCCACCGCAGCATTTCATAGGCCGTGCGGGTGTTCCAGTTGGGGCCTGAGGCCTCCATCTCCCACGACGCGCTGACCGGCGTCGCCTCGATCCCGCTCGCGATCCCGGCCCTCACGCCCCAGGTCCGTTGAAACACCGACAGCGACCGGGCGAACCGATGAAGCTGCTGCTCCGGCGAAATCGGGTCGTATCCGCCGATATGAAAGACATGCCGCCGTGCGATCATGCGATCCCGCCACTTCCTTCGCCGTCATATTGCGTGTTCGAGTCAGGCTCGTGGAGTAAATTTGACATTGTGCGCCCACCTGGCCGCAATGCTCTCCGACCGCAAACAGAATACCCCACATCCGACCCCGAATACTTGCAACGACACAAGTCCACGTGTGGCGTTTCAATCACAACACACAGGATTTATGGCAACACAATTGACGAGAGAACGTGGAGCCGAAATATTGTGCGGTCACGGGTCATTTGAACTGGAACTTATTTATGCCGAGCACCTTTCCGCCTGCACGCCGCGGCCTGCACGCCGCGATTGTAAGTCTTGCCTTGTTTGTGATCTGCGGGTTCCTCACGACCTCGGCCAACGCGCGGACCGCAGCGTCGCACCGGCCTGGTCACGTCTATCTGATGCGCGGCCTGTTCAACGTATTTTCGCTCGGCATGGATGAGCTGGCCGCGAAGCTCGAGAAAGTCGGCGTGAAGGCCGAAGCCGTGTCCTATACATCCTGGTCATCGCTCGCCGACAGCATCACGGCCCAATATCGCGCCGGCAACCATGAGCCGATCATTCTGATGGGCCATTCCTACGGCGCGGATACGACGATTTCCCTGGCGCGCAAGCTGAACGACAACAGGATTCCCGTGGCCCTGATCGTGAACTTCGATCCGACGGCGCCGGACCGGATTCCACGAAATGTCCGCCGAATCATCAATTTCTACGTGCCCACCGAATGGGGACGTCCCGTCGAGGCCGGCAAGAAGTTCCGCGGCCGCCTGTCCAACCTCAACGAAAGCGGTAAGTACGGCCATTTCGGCATCGACAAGGCCGACGCCCTCCATCGCAAAGCAATCGCGGCGGTGCTTCAGGCAGTCGGCCGGAGCGACCATCGTGTCAAGCAGCCTGCCAAGCGCGATCATATCTCGGCGTTGCCGGCGCAGTAAGCGTGCGCAACGTCATCGCCGACGCAATTGGTCGGTGCGCGGAAATCCCCACGCCCCGGCCGGTTGTTTGTAAGTCCGCTTGATAGCCCGCGTTACGCCAGCGCCTTCAGCGCCGCGCGGCCTCCGTACCTCGCCTGAGCACCAAGCTGCTGCTCGATGCGCAGCAACTGGTTGTATTTGGCGGCGCGGTCAGAACGCGACAGCGACCCGGTCTTGATCTGCCCGCAATTGGTGGCAACCGCGAGGTCGGCAATGGTGGAATCCTCCGTCTCGCCGGAGCGGTGCGACATCACGGCGGTGTAGCCGGCCTTGTAGGCCATCTCGACGGCGGCCAAGGTCTCGGTCAACGTGCCAATCTGGTTGACCTTGATGAGGATGGAATTGGCGAGGCCCTTCCCGATGCCGTCGGCAAGCCGCGTCACGTTGGTGACGAACAGGTCGTCGCCGACGAGCTGACACGACTTGCCGATCAGGTCGGTGAGGAGCTTCCAGCCCTCGAAATCGTCCTCGGCCATGCCGTCCTCGATCGAGACGATCGGGTAGTCCGACGCCAGCTTGGCGAGATATCTGGCCTGCTCCTCAATCGAACGGGTCTTCCCCTCGCCTGCATAAACATACTTGCCGTCCTTGAAGAACTCGCTTGCGGCAGGATCGAGCGCCAGCGCGACGTCATCGCCCGGCTTGTAACCGGCCTTGACGATCGCCCCCATGATGAAATCGAGCGCCGCGCTGGCCGAGGGCAGGTTCGGTGCAAAACCGCCCTCGTCTCCGACGTTGGTGTTGTGGCCGGCCTTCTTCAGCTCGGCCCTCAGGGTGTGAAAGATTTCCGAACCGCAGCGCAGGCCCTCCGAGAAGGTTTTGGCGCCGACCGGCATGATCATGAATTCCTGGAAGTCGATCGGATTGTCGGCATGCACGCCGCCGTTGACGATATTCATCATCGGCACCGGCAGCGTCCGCGCCGAGACGCCGCCGACATAGCGATACAGCGGCATGTCGAGAGAATCCGCCGCCGCCCTGGCGAGCGCCAGCGACACGCCGAGAATCGCGTTGGCGCCGAGCCGGCTCTTGTTCGCGGTCCCGTCGAGCCCGATCAGGATCTCGTCGATCTGCGCCTGCTGCTCGGCGTCCATGCCCCCGATAGCGTCGAAAATCTCGCCGTTGATGGCATCGACCGCCTTCCGCACGCCCTTGCCGAAATAGCGGGTTTGATCGTCGTCGCGCAGTTCGACCGCCTCGTGTGCGCCGGTAGAGGCGCCCGAGGGTACCGCCGCGCGGCCCATCGCGCCGTCTTCGAGCGCCACGTCGACCTCGACGGTCGGATTACCGCGGCTGTCGAGAATTTCGCGGCCGATGATGTCGACGATGGCAGTCATAAGAACCTCTTGAATCACTGGATTTTGCGCTGCTTCTACAGCAATGCTTGCGCGCGCGAAAGGCCGTGAATCATGACGCCTGCGTGACGTATCCGTCAGGATTGGCTATCAGCAGCATGATCCGCCACAGTGTGAGCGGTTTGGCGAAAAGATCATGCGCCCTTTAAAAATGTTTAGAGACGATCATGCCAAGAAAGCTTCCCTCTTCGCCAAAAACGTCCGCTCTGCAACTCGGCCGCGCCGTGGCTTGGCCGGGTTCACCGGAGGAGGCGAAACTGGACCGCGTGCCCAATCCGCAGAAGGGCACCAACTATGTCGCGCGGTTCACGGCGCCGGAGTTCACCACGCTGTGCCCGGTCACCGGCCAGCCGGACTTTGCCCATCTCGTGATCGACTATGTGCCGGGATCGTGGCTGCTGGAGTCGAAATCGCTCAAGCTCTATCTTGCCAGTTTCCGCAATCACGGCGCCTTTCACGAAGACTGCACGGTGGCGATCGGCAAGCGCATCGCGACCGCGGTCAGGCCGAAATGGCTGCGCATCGGCGGCTACTGGTATCCGCGCGGCGGCATTCCCATCGACGTGTTCTGGCAGACCGGCACGGTGCCGAAGGGCGTCTGGATTCCCGACCAGAGCGTCCCGGCCTATCGGGGACGAGGCTGACAGGCGTTTCATCGCCGTCAGAAATCTACCTTTATCGAAGCACTGAGTGTGGCACGCCAAACATCATCGATCCTGTAGGGATTGATATCGGTGATCCCCAGATTGCCGCTTCTTGCGTTGCCCGTTTCAAATCCATCGGCGTAGGCGATCAAGCCGTCCAAGCCCACCACGACATTCGAAGCGATCTTGTGCCGGAGTCCCAGCCCAACCTGTGCTGCGGCGCCGATCTTGGTGTGATTGGCCAGATCGGCAACGAAAATCCCTGTCGGCTTATCCGTTTCGACCACTTGGGACAGTGTATTGAATGTCATTCCGAGACCTGCGGTGGTCCTTATGGACGTCGCATCCGACAGAGGAAATTCATACGCAACATTGCCCAGAATCGCATTGCTGATTGCCTCACCTTCGAACCTTGACGAAACCCCGTACAGCGGGAAATTCGCCTCCCAGCCAATATCGCCCCGGCTATGCTGATAGCTGATGAAAGCTGACATGGCTGGATCAAACCGATAGCCTACATGGCCACCAACGCCCACGACCTCGCCCAACTTCACGTTGCCGACGACACCGCCTCCGGCAAAAGGCGCGCCGCCATTGGTTGTGCGAGACGATCCGAATGCCGCTCCCCCGGACACATCCAGTCCAGCGAAGAAGCCCTGCTCTGTCGCGAAAGCGGATAAAGGAAAGGCGATTGTCGCTAGGGCGGCCAAACCTAACAATCCCGGCGACATCATTATCCATGATCTCCGCAAATCTTTCGAGAGATCATCAGATAAATATGGTTACCGTCGCATTAAGGTCTTCTTAGCGGATCGAAAATTATGCCGCGCGCGATCCGGCCTTCCCGACCAGCAGCCGCGCACAGACCAATCCGAGAATCATGATGACGACGGCGTTTGCAGCAAGGGTCGGAAATTTTCCGCCCCAGGAAAGGCTCACGCCATAGGCGATCGGACCGGCCGTCTGTCCCATGTAGAAGAAGAACGAATGCAGCGACAGCGCGGTCGCCCGCGCCTGCTCGGACAGTTCGCTGGCGAATACCTGCAGGCAGCCGTGCAGCATGTAGAAGCCCCAACCCATCGCGATGAAGCTGAGCATCTGGATACGCCAGTCCGGGCCGAAACCGACCGCGACGATCTGCGCCGCCACCAGCATCGCGCCTGATATCATCATGCCGCGTACGCCGAGCAGCGACAGCAACCGCGACACCGTCATGGTGTAGAACAGCCCGCCGACGGCAAATCCGGCGATGACGATACCCGCGACCGAAAGCCGGGTTTCGCCGAGTTCGAACAGAAACGCCGCGACGTAGGGAAACAGTCCAAGCACGCAGCAGCCTTCGATGAAAACGGCGGAGTAGCAGACCCTGGCGTTGGGATTGCTGAAGATCTGTCGGTAGCCATGCCGCAGATCGGTGAACTTCATCGGCCGCGAGGTTGCGATCGCATTGCCACGGCGGAAGCCAGACCCGACGGCGATCGAAGCGGCCAGAACCAGCACTCCGAGCACGACAAGCACGCCGCGCCAGCCGACCAGATCGCCGATCACGCCGGAAAATGAGGCGCCAAGCAGATTGCCGCTCACCGTTCCCGCGATCGTCCTGCCGATCGCCACCTGCCGTTGTGACGCCGGAACGAGGTCGCTCGCCATGCCGAGCGCGACCGGAAAAACGCCACCCGATGCGATCCCGGCGAAGATACGCGTCACGAACAGCGCGCTGTAGGACGTGCACAGCGCGCCGGCAACGTTCGCGATGCCGAGCAGCACCAGGCACACCAGCATCAGCCGCCCCTTGCCGAAGATATCGGCGGCCGCGCCGATCAGCGGCTGCACGGTGGCAAACGAGAAGGCGGTGACCGCCGACAGGCCGGCGGCGGTTGCGACCGTCACCGACAGATCGTCGGCGACATGCGGCAGCACCGGGTCCATCGCGCGCGTCGACAGGCTCGCTGCGAAGGTGGCCAGGGCGATGATGTTCAGCAGCGGCGGCAATTTGTGCTTTCCAGCCGCCACCGACGTGACCGATGTCATTTTGGGAGGGCCGGATCGGCCGCCTTTGCGAGCGCATCGAACGCCATCAGCCTTCGCACCAGCGCCTCGAACTCGCGCAGCGGCACCATGTTGGGACCGTCCGACGGCGCATGGTCCGGATCGGGATGTGTCTCGATGAACACGCCGGCGACGCCGACCGCGACCGCCGCGCGCGCCAGCACCGGCACGAATTCGCGCTCGCCGCCACTTGAGGTGCCATTGCCGCCCGGTTGCTGCACCGAATGGGTGGCGTCGAAGATGACGGGCGCGCCGGTGGTGCGCGCGAGGATCGGTAGCGAGCGCATGTCCGAAACCAGCGTGTTGTAGCCGAACGACGCGCCGCGCTCGGTGACCAGCACGTTGGGGTTGCCGCCGCCAGTGATCTTGGCAACCACGTTCGCCATGTCCCACGGCGCGAGGAACTGTCCCTTCTTGACGTTGACGACCTTACCCGTCGCCGCCGCCGCCAGCAGCAAGTCGGTCTGCCGGCACAGGAATGCAGGTATCTGCAGCACATCGACCGCCTGCGCGACCTCGGTACATTGCGCGGCCTCATGGACGTCGGTGAGCACGGGCAATCCGAGCGACGACCCGATCTCCGCGAAAACCGGCAGCGCCTGCTTCAACCCGAGCCCCCGCGCGCCCGACGCGCTGGTGCGGTTGGCCTTGTCGAACGAGGTCTTGAAGACGAGACCGATGTTCAGGCGCGCGGCGATCTCCTTCAGCGCGCCGGCCACCTCGAGCGCATGGGCCCGGCTTTCCATCTGGCACGGACCGGCGATGATCGACAGCGGCCGGTCCTGGCCGAAAGTCACGGAGCCGGCGGAGACGACGGGCGCTGCGGAGACGGACTGGTTCAAGGCGACTTCCTTTGCTGACCGACCATGCCGGGCAGCGGCGGCGGGATCAACCCGCCGTACGGCTTCGAATACGAGGGTTGCGCCGGGGCGACGCCGGAGAATCTTGCGGAACTCATATGCAGCACGGCAACACCCGCCGCCTGTCTTGCCGGCTTAAACCAGCCGGCTCTGCACCACCGCGGCCTGGATGAACGAGGCGAACAGCGGGTGCGGCTCGAACGGCCGCGATTTCAGTTCGGGGTGATACTGCACCCCGATGAACCACGGATGATCTTCATATTCGACGATCTCCGGCAGCACGCCGTCGGGCGACAGGCCCGAGAAGCGCAGCCCATGCTGTTCCAGCCGGTCCTTGTAGGCGGTGTTGACCTCATAGCGATGGCGGTGACGCTCGGAAATCTCCAGCGCGCCGCCGTAAATGCCGGAGACTCGGCTGCCGCGCTTGAGCGCCGCCGGATAGGCGCCGAGCCGCATGGTGCCACCGAGGTCGCCGGCCCTGGAGCGCTTCTCCAGTTCGTTGCCGCGCAGCCATTCCGTCATCAGGCCCACCAGCGGCTCGCTGGTGGGGCCGAATTCGGTCGAATTGGCGCTCGGGATTCCGACCAGATTGCGCGCCGCCTCGATCACGGCCATCTGCATCCCGAAGCAGATGCCGAAATAGGGCACGTGCCGTTCGCGGGCGAACTGTGCCGCCTTGATCTTGCCCTCGGCGCCGCGCTGGCCGAATCCGCCCGGCACCAGGATGCCGTCGACGTGTTCGAGGAACGGCGCGGCATCTTCATTCTCGAATACCTCGCTCTCGATCCAGTCGAGCTTGACCTTCACCTTGTTGGCGATGCCGCCATGGGACAGCGCCTCGATCAGCGACTTGTAGGCGTCCTTCATGCCGGTGTACTTGCCGACGATCGCGATCGTCACCTGCCCTTCCGGGTTGTGGACCCGCGCGTTGATTTCGTGCCAACTCCGCAGGTCCGGCGCCGGCGCCTCAAGGCCGAATGCCGCCAGCACCTCGTCGTCGAGGCCTGCGGCGTGATAGACCTCCGGCACGGCATAGATGTTGTCGGCGTCGCGCGCCTCGATCACCGCGCTTTCGCGGACGTTGCAGAATAGCCCGAGCTTGCGCCGCTCCTCGGCGGGAATGGTACGGTCGGTGCGGCACAACAGGATATCCGGCTGGATGCCGATCGAGCGCAGTTCCTTGACCGAATGCTGGGTGGGCTTGGTCTTCAACTCGCCTGCGCTCGGGATGAACGGCAGCAGGGTCAGGTGGACGTAGACCGCATGACCGCGCGGAAGATCGTTCTTGATCTGCCGGATCGCCTCGAAGAACGGCAGTCCCTCGATGTCGCCCACCGTGCCGCCGATCTCGCACAGCACGAAGTCGTAGCCGTCGTTGCCGTCAAGGATGAAGTCCTTGATGGCGTTGGTGACGTGGGGAATGACCTGGATCGTGGCGCCGAGATAATCGCCGCGCCGTTCCTTTGTCAGGATGTCCTGATAGATGCGGCCGGTGGTGATGTTGTCCTGCCTGGTCGCGGGACGCCCGGTGAAGCGCTCGTAATGACCGAGGTCGAGATCGGTCTCGGCGCCATCGTCGGTCACGAACACTTCGCCGTGCTGGTAGGGCGACATTGTTCCCGGATCGAGGTTGAGATAGGGGTCGAGCTTGCGAAGGCGGACCTTATAGCCGCGCGCCTGCAACAGCGCGCCGAGCGCCGCCGATGCCAGACCTTTTCCGAGCGAGGAAACCACGCCGCCGGTGATGAAAATATAGCGCGCCATGGGACTCAATCTTTAAGGCTCCCGTATCGATTCGCCAAAACCAATCGCAGCCGCCAGCCGAAACACTGATGGGCTGTGGGTGACTTCAAAGTCACAACGATTGCAGTCTCTTGGCGGGCGCTGCTGATGCAGGACGGCGACCCAGGCCCTGCATGTGGTGCCCTGCTTTATTGCGAGCGAGGCGCCTGCGGACCCGCGGGTGCCGGCGCGGCCGGCTGCTGCTCCGATTGCTTCAGCGAATCGAGAAGGCCGCCGCTGGCCGGCGGAGCGACCGGCGTCGCGCCTCCCGCCGGCTGGGACTGCGATGCCGGTGTTCCATCCAGGATCGAACCCGGTTTGTGGTCGTAGCCCGCAAGCCAGGAGAGGAACAGGCTGGTCGCGAAGAAGCCGGCCGCGAGGAAGGCCGTGGTGCGGGTCAGCAGGTTCGCGGTGCCGCGGCTCGACATGAATCCGGCGCCGCCGCCCATGCCGAGACCGCCGCCTTCGGACTTTTGCAGCAGGACGATGACGGTCAGCGTCGCGACGATGATCAGGTGGACTACGATAACAACGGTGTGCATCTCTGGCCTTCCATCACAAGCGCGCGCCGGCTGGCCGGAAATCACAAGCTTGCGGGGCTTGAACCTGGTGGTCCGATTCCAACATTCGCATCCCGTTTCAGCGAGCCTTCTTGCGAATGTCGGAATCGAAGGACCACTAGCAAATATAAGTTGCTAGTGGAGTTTCGAATTTGACATTCGCGTCCGGGACACGCGGCCAAGTAGGTTGCGAATGTCAAATTCACTCCACTGGGCGGGTGTCTACACGATCAGGCGCGACGTTGCCACCCCCGCAGGCTGGCGCTTCGCCGCGATTTGAACCGGTCAGGCAACAGCCCCGGCGATCGCAAGGAAATCTGTCGCCTTGAGGCTGGCGCCACCGATCAGCGCTCCGTTCACATTCGGAACCGCCATCAATTCCGCGGCATTCGACGGCTTCACCGAACCGCCATAGAGAATACGGATCCTGGCCCCCTCGCCGCTAAAGCGCTGTGTGAGCTGATCCCTGATAAACCCATGGACATCCTGCACATCTTTTGGTGTGGGCGTGCGTCCAGTACCAATGGCCCAGACCGGCTCGTAGGCGACAACGAGATTTGCAGCGGTCGCGCCATCCGGCAGCGAGCCCGCAAGCTGCCGTCCGACCACCTCGAGCGTCTGACCGGCATCGCGCTGGTCCTGGGTTTCACCGACGCAGACGATGGCGATCAACGCCGCCCGCCACGCTGCTTCCGCCTTTTGCCGCACAAGCGCGTCGGTCTCGCCGTGATCGGCGCGACGCTCGGAGTGACCGACGATGATGGCGGTGGCGCCCGAATCGGCCAACATCTCGGCGGACGTATCGCCCGTATGGGCTCCGGAAGGATTAGGATGGCAATCCTGCGCGCCGATCCGCAGCGGCGATCCCTGAACCGCTCCCGCAAAGGCAAGCACCAGCGTCGCCGGCGGGCAGATCAGCAGATCGGCCTTTTGTGCGGGGCCGCCCGCGCCTGCGATCATCTGGCCGAGTTCGCTGGCCGAAGCCTTGAGGCCGTTCATCTTCCAGTTTCCAGCAATCAGCGGTCGCAGCCCGGTCATGGATCTCTCATGGATAATTTCAACAATCCGCCCCTCGGCACGAGCGATCCCGACGCCGAAGTTTGCAGGCCTTGCTAGCAGACGTTATCGGCCGGGGCCAGTCTCCGGCACCCGCTGCGGCGTTCCGCCGAGGTTGCGACGGCGCGTCTGCCACTTTATGATGCGTTATCAACCCGGTGACGCCCTCACGCGGTTTTCGCTCAGGTGCGCCCTGCTTCCCTCCTGCAAAAGACGGTCTCATGCTTCGAGGAATACGCAACGCCTCATCAAACTGGCTCGGCAAGATCCTCATGTCCATCGTGATGGGCCTGCTGATCGTAGCCTTCGGCATCTGGGGCATCGCGGATATCTTCCACGGTTTCGGCCAGTCGAACCTGGCCACGGTCGGCAGCACCGAGATTTCGACCGAGCAGTTCCGCCAGATCTACAATGACCGGTTGCAGCAGCTCGCGCGCCAGTTCGGGCGTTCGCTGAGCCCCGATCAGGTCAGGGCCCTCGGCCTCGACCGTCAGGTTTTGCAGCAGGTGATCGCGGAAGCCGCGCTCGACGAGGACGCCCGGCGCAAGGGCCTCAATGCATCCGACGACGAGATCCGGCGACAGATCATGAGCGATCCCAATTTCAAGGGCGCCAACGATGCCTTCGACCCGGCGCGCTTCGCCGGCCTGATCCGCCAGATGGGGTACACCGAGCAACGCTATGTCACTGAGCAGCGGCATACGACGCTGCGCCGCGAGATCGCCGGTACGGTGGCGGCAGGCGTCGAGCCTTCGAAGACGCTGCTGGAGATGCTGAACCATTTCCAGAACGAGCAGCGCACCATCGACTATGTCAAACTCGGCGTACCCCAGGCCGGCACCATCGATCCGCCGACACCGGAGCAACTGGCGAGCTATTTCGACGCCCACAAGGTGCAGTTCCGCGCGCCCGAATTCCGCAAGATCGCATTCGTCGTGATGACGCCCGAGGGGATCGCGAAAACGACGGCGGTGTCCGACGAGGATGCGAAGAAGGCCTACGAGCAGCAGAAGGACAAGCTGTCCACGCCCGAAAAGCGGCAGCTCTGGCAAATCGTATTCCCCAACGTCACGGAGGCCCAGGCCGCGCGGAGCAAGATCGCCGGCGGCGCTTCGTTCGACGACATCGCCAAGGAGCGCAATCTCGCCGCCTCCGACGTCGACCTCGGCATAATCTCCAAATCCGAGATCATCGACCCCGCCGTCGCCGAAGCCGCCTTCTCGCTGAAGGCCGACGAGGTCAGCCAGCCGATCCAGGGCAGGTTCGGTGTCGCACTCGTCAAGGTCGGCAAGATCGAACCGGGCAACCAGCCGACTTACGACAGCGTCGCCGCGAAACTGAAGCACGACATCGCGGTCGATCGCGCGCGCGCCGAGGTCAACGATCTCCACAACAAGATGGAGGACGAGCGCGGCGGCGGCGCGAGCGTGCTCGAGGCCGCCAAAAAGCTCGGCCTCACCGCGGTCACCATCGATGCTGTCGACCGCTCCGGACGCACGCCGGACGGCAAACCCGTCACCGGGATTCCGCCGCAAGTCGACCTGATCGCGCAGGCGTTCGCCAGCGACGTCGGCGTCGACAACGAGACGCTGCAAGTCGGCGATAACGGCTTCGTCTGGTTCGACGTGCTCGGCGTCACGCCCTCGCGCGACCGCACCCTCGACGAGGTCAAGGACAAGGTCGAGACGGGATGGCGGGACGAGCAGATCAGCAGCCGGCTGATGACCAAGGCGACGGACATGGTCCACAAGCTCGACCAGGGCGGCAAGCTCGCCGACGAGGCCGCAGGCCTCGGTCTCAAGGTCGAGAACGCGAGCGCTCTCAAGCGCGATGCCACGGCGGCCGGCCTGCCCGCCGCCGTGATCGCCGCCGTCTTCCGCACCGCCAAGGGCGGAGCCGGGCAAGCGCCGGGCGCGGGCGGTGAGGAATGGGTGGTTTTCCGCGTCACTGACGTGAAGGTGCCGTCGCTCGATCTCGCCTCCGATGAGATGAAAAAGCTGAAGGACAGCATCCAGCGCAGCCTGTCGGATGAGGACATCGGCCAGTACATTGCCAGACTCGAAACCGAGATCGGCACCACGGTCAATCAGGCGGCGGTGGCGCAGATTACCGGCGCCAACAACAACTGACGGGATCGACGGCGCCCCACCATTTTTTCGAAAGCATCTGATGGACGATCTCAAGGCCCTGATCGGAAAGGTCGCGACCGGCGCAACCCTGACGCGCGAGGAGGCGTCCTGCGCGTTCGACAGCATGATGTCCGGCGAGGCGACGCCCTCGCAAATGGGCGGCCTTTTGATGGCGCTGCGCGTGCGCGGCGAAACCGTCGACGAGATCACCGGCGCGGTCGCGGCGATGCGCTCCAAGATGCTGCGGGTCACGGCGCCGGCGGATGCCGTCGATGTCGTCGGCACCGGCGGCGACGGCTCCGGCTCGGTGAACGTCTCGACCTGTGCGTCGTTCATCGTCGCAGGCGCGGGCGTTCCCGTCGCCAAGCACGGCAACCGCGCGCTATCCTCGAAATCCGGCGCCGCGGATTGTCTCGCCGCGCTCGGCATCAAGATCGACCTCACGCCCGAACAGGTCGGCCGCTGCGTCAACGAGGCCGGCATCGGCTTCATGTTCGCGCCGTCGCATCATCCCGCGATGAAGAACGTCGGCCCGACCCGCGTCGAACTCGCGACCCGCACGATCTTCAATCTGCTGGGCCCGCTGTCCAACCCCGCCGGGGTGACGCGGCAGATGGTCGGCGTGTTCTCGCGGCAATGGGTGCAGCCGCTGGCGCAAGTGCTCAAGAACCTCGGTTCGGACTCGGTATGGGTCGTGCACGGTTCCGACGGCCTCGACGAGATCACCCTCGCCGGCCCGACCTTCGTGGCCGCGCTCGAGAACGGCAACATTCGCTCGTTCGAGGTGACGCCGGAGGACGCCGGACTGTCGCGCGCCCATGGCGATGCGTTGAAGGGGGGCGACGCCGAGGCCAATGCAGCGTCCTTGCGCGGGGTGCTCGAAGGCAGGCCCGGCGCCTTCCGCGATGTCGCGCTGCTCAACGCGGCCGCGGCCCTGATCGTCGCGGGCAAAGCGAAGACCCTGAAGGACGGCGTCGCGTTCGGCACCACATCGCTCGACAGCGGTGCCGCGATGAACAAACTGAAGCAGTTGATTGCGGTTTCCAACGGTTGAGGATCGTGGCGTGGCCGACATCCTGACGAAGATCGAAGCCTACAAGCGCGAGGAGATCGCGAGCGCAAAGCGCGCGCGCTCCCTCAGCGAGGTTCTGGCCGCCGCCGAGGCTGCATCTCCGCCGCGCGGTTTCGTCCAGACCATCCGCGCAAAACTCGCCAGCGGTGACTATGCTTTGATCGCCGAGGTCAAGAAGGCCTCGCCCTCGAAGGGCCTGATCCGCGCCGACTTCGATCCGCCTTCGCTGGCCCGTGCTTATGAGGCGGGCGGCGCGGCCTGCCTCTCGGTCCTGACCGACACGCCCTCCTTTCAGGGCCATCTCGATTTCATGGTCGCCGCCCGCACCGCCACGTCGCTGCCGGTGCTGCGCAAGGACTTCATGTTCGACACCTATCAGGTGGTCGAGGCCCGCGCGCATGGGGCCGACTGCATCCTGATCATCATGGCCGCGCTCGACGATGCCGCGGCGAAAGACATCGAGGCGGCTGCGCTCGATCTCGGCATGGACGCGCTGCTCGAAATCCATAACCGCGCCGAACTCGATCGCGCGCTAAAACTTCGCTCGCCTATGATCGGCGTCAACAACCGCAACCTCCGCACCTTTGAGACGACGCTCGAAACCAGCGAAGCGCTGGCGCCGCATATTCCGAAGGATCGCGTGATGGTGGGCGAAAGCGGTATCTTCGCTGCCGCAGACCTCGCGCGGCTCGAACAGGTTGGCATCTCTACCTTCCTCGTCGGCGAAAGCCTGATGCGGCAGGCCGACGTTACCGCCGCAACCCGCGCGCTGCTGGCGCGGGGCGGACAATCATCTCCACAAGTCGTCCCTGCGAACGCAGGGACCCATAACCCCTGACGATCGTGAAGGAGCGGGCGTCAAATCGTTTTCAAGCGAAGCAGGTTCGCAAAGCGACGTGCTGTTCCTGCCCGCACTACGTGTATTCATTCGCGCGTTCTCGGCGTATGGGTCCCTGCGTCCGCAGCGACGACACCGTTTTTGGAGTTCCGCAAGCATGTCCGGAAAAGTGAAAGACGAACCCGCCCTCACCCATATCGATGTCAAAGGCGAGGCGCGGATGGTCGACGTCTCGGCAAAGCCGGCGACCGAGCGCGTCGCCGTCGCCGAAGGCCAGGTCGTCATGACCAAGGCCACGCTGGCCCTGATCGAGAGCGGCAACGCCAAGAAGGGCGACGTGCTCGGCACCGCGCGCATCGCCGGCATCATGGCGGCCAAGCGAACATCAGACCTGATCCCGCTCTGTCATCCGCTTGCGCTGTCGAAGGTCACGCTCGACATCGAAACCGATAAAAAGATTCCCGGCTGCCGCGTCCGCGCCAGCGTCAAGGTCTCCGGCCCGACCGGAGTGGAAATGGAAGCCCTCACCGCGGTCTCGGTCGCCTGCCTGACGATCTACGACATGATCAAGGCCGTCGAACGCGGCGTCCGCATCGAAGGCATTCATCTCGTCGAGAAGAAGGGCGGCAAATCCGGCCACTACCTCGTGACGGATACTCCATCAGTACAATAGCGGTCGGTTCTCCTCGGGCGGCGTCGGATTGCGGAGTTCGTCTTCCTTGTCGTAGACGAGCCATATTTCAAGCACCGACAAGAACGCCACCACGACTCCGATACCGATACTGAAGTGCATAGCGCTGGTGTGGGCGAAGCCCAAAAGCCATGGCGAGGCTATCAACCAGAGTCCGAGCAGCAGGTTGACCCATTCTTTCCACCAGGCGAACGCCAGCAACGCGGCCACCGAGACCGCGCCTATCGCCGCACTGCTCGCCCAGAGATTGAGGTCCACAGTCGTGGTGTCCCGCGCCAGAAACCACGGGGTTACAAACAGGACCAGCGCTAATAAGAGATTATAGACATCGAGGATCGATTCGCGCCGCCACTTCCGCATCATGGGTGCCTCCTTCGACCTGTGCACCGCTTGCCGGTGCATTCCTCCCCCGGCGGTTCTTCGCCTGACTGGCGGCAATCGCGCCACCCCGGACAAAACCGTCGGTTTATGGGACAACCGGTCCGACGCCGGACGGTTCCGCTGACCGATTCCGGGAATCGCACACCTCGCGTCGCGATTTGATTCTGGACCAACAAACGCGGACAACCTCATGATCCAAGTGTCATTTGGGATCGTGAGTTCGTTCGACGGATGAACTCCGTGCAGGAAGCGAGCCTCCGAAACCGCCTTGGAGCCGTGCGGGGCCTCGAGCGAACGCGCCACTCGGGCGTTTCGATTCACGGCACCGTTGTCTGCGGACCGCAAGTTCTGTAGATGAACTTACGCCCGCGAAGCGCATCGTCTAAAACTCCACTAGAGCCTTTTCGCTTCTGATGGAATCAGAAGCGGGCTCTATGATTTTGATTTGACGCGTTTTCTTCACGCGAACCGGTATCCACTTCGCTCGAAAACGCTCTAGTTATCTATATTTGCTAGTGGTCCTTTGATTCTAACCTTCGCAAAGGTACCTGCTCACACAGGATACGAATGTTAGAATCGGCCCACTGGAAACCTGGGAGAATATGGTCATGGCCCTGATGGCAGTCGCCGACGCCCTTGCGGCTGTTCTCGCCGGAGTCGAACCGCTTCCGGAAGAAGCGGTCGATCTCGAGGCCGCGCATCGCCGGGTGCTGGCGCGCGACCTCCCCTCGCGCCGGACCCAGCCGCCGGTGGCGATGTCGGCGATGGACGGCTACGCGGTGCGCGCGGCGGACATCGCGACGATTCCAGCGCGGCTGCATGTGATCGGCGAGATCGCCGCGGGACGGCCGCTCGAGCGGGCGCTGGGGGCCGGCGAAGCTCTGCGGATTTTCACCGGAGGCGTGGTGCCGGACAGCGCCGATACCGTCGTGATCCAGGAGGACACCGAACGCGACGGCGACGACGTCGTCGTCAGGGAAGCCACCGCGGCCGGAAAGAACATCCGCCCTGCCGGCGTCGATTTTCACGAAGGCGACGTGTTGCTGCGCGCCCGCAGCCATCTCACCGACCGCCATCTCTCCCTTGCTGCCGGCATGAACTATCCGGACCTGCCGGTGCACCGACGCCCAAAAATAGCCGTGCTCGCCACCGGCGATGAACTGGTTTTGCCGGGCACGACGCCCGGTCCAGGCCAAATCGTCCTATCCAACGGCTACGCGCTTCGTGCGCTCGCCCGGGGCGAAGGCGCCGAGGCGATCGACCTCGGCGTCGCCGCCGACACCATGGAGGCGACGAGGGCCGCGATCCGCCGCGCCCGCGAGAGCGGCGCCGACATTCTCGTCACCACAGGCGGCGCGTCGGTCGGAGACCATGACCTCGTCAAGCGCGCGCTGGAGGCCGAAGGCGTGGAGATCGCGTTCTGGCGGATCGCGCTCCGGCCCGGCAAGCCGATGATGCACGGACGGCTCGGCGCGATGCGCGTGATCGGCCTGCCCGGCAACCCCGTCTCCTCCTACATCTGCGCGTTCCTGTTCATGGTGCCGCTGATTCGCGCGTTGTCGGGTCGTCAGGATATCCACCATCGCATTGAACGAGCGGTGCTCGGCAGCGATGTCGCCGCCAATCAAGCCCGGCAGGATTATCTGCGCGCCCGGCTCGCGCACTCGCCCGACGGGCTGCCGATCGCGACACCGGTCGGGCATCAGGACAGTTCGCTGATGGGAAATCTCGCGGCAGCGGAAGCACTCGTGGTCCGCGCACCGCTTGCGCCTGCCTCAAGTAAAGGCGAGCCCTGTGCCGTGATTAAGCTCTCGCTGTCGTAAAACCTCGCTTTGTTGACGTTAAATTAAACAGTTGCGGAACACATATCGAACATATAGTGTCCGTTCATGATTTGTTTCGGATACTCATGCCGCTAGGCATAAGGCTCCAAGCCTGACGCCCCGGAATCGGACGGCAGGCACCATCAATCGGGGACTGGTCGGGATGCTCACGCGCAAACAGTACGAACTCCTGCGTTTTATCAACGAACGGCTGAAGGAATCCGGCGTGCCGCCCTCGTTCGATGAAATGAAGGATGCGCTCGATCTGCGCTCGAAGTCCGGTATCCATCGCCTGATCACCGCGCTGGAGGAGCGCGGCTTCATCCGCCGCCTGCCCAATCGCGCCCGCGCCATCGAGGTCATCAAGCTGCCGGAGGTCGCCGGTAACGGCGGCGGCCGTCGCGGTTTCACGCCGAGCGTCATCGAGGGCAATCTCGGCAAGGTCCGCCCGAGCGGCGGCGGTGTCGTCGACGATGCAGAACGTCCGGTCGCCGTTCCGGTGATGGGTCGTATCGCGGCCGGCACACCGATCGAGGCGCTGCAGACCCGGAGCCACACCATCAGCGTGCCGCCCGACATGCTCGGCTCCGGCGAGCACTACGCGCTCGAGGTGCGCGGCGACTCGATGGTCGAGGCCGGAATCCTCGACGGCGACATGGCGCTGATTCAACGCAACGAGACTGCGGAAACCGGCGACATCGTGGTTGCCTTGATCGACGACGAGGAGGCAACGCTGAAGCGCTTCCGCCGCCGCGGCGCCTCGATCGCGCTCGAGCCCGCGAACACAGCTTACGAGGTTCGCATCCTTCCGCCCAACCGCGTCCAGATCCAGGGCAAACTGATCGGCATCTATCGCAAGTACTGATTCTTGCAAGTTTTCGAGCGAAGTGGGTACCGGTTCGCGGGAAGAAAACGCGTCAAATCAAAATCATAGAGCCCGCTTCTGATTCCATCAGAAGCGAAGGCTCTAATCGGCGGCAGAGCGTTCAATCGTCCGGCTGGAGATCGTCAGCCGCGGGCGTGGCATCGACCGGGCGCGCCGGCGCCGATCGGGAGCCGATGCGCGTCGGCTTGTCACCGCCGACAGCGGGCGACCAGGGCCGGTCGACATGATCGGGCCTGACGGCATCGACGACAAAATGGTGTTTTGCGCCGTCTGAGACTCGCCGCAGCTCCAGGGCGCCTTCCCGCCGCAGCCTGTCCTGATCGATCACCTGCGCAAGACATCCCTCGGGAGCCTGCCACGGCGTCACCATCACCTCCGCCCGCACGCAGTCGTCCTCCATGGCGTCCGCGCGGCGCGCCAGCGCGACAATTCCACCCCCCACTCACCTTAACCACGCAGCCACCGTCGTCGCATGAGACGCCCTCCGCAAAGGTGGAGTCGGCAGGCTGACGCCCGTCCGCATCAGCGGCCAGCCATTCCCTGACCGTAAAGTTATCCTTGCCCGTGCGGAGGGAGACGCAGCCGCCCGTCCCCGCCCCGCACGCCGACGTTATGACCGTCGGCGGAGATCAGAATATCCGGCTGCTCCACCGCAAGCGACCATGCGATCGCCAGCCCGATGATGGCCGCTCCGCTCCAGCGCAGCGGCGTTCTGAGCAGTCCGAGCAAGATGATGCCCGCGGTCGCGGCGATCAGCGGCCCGGTTCCGAACGCCGCCATGCGGCCGATGGCGCCGGGCAGCGCCGCCACCCATTGCGTGACCACGATCATCCATTCGATGCCGATATCCATCAGCCGCCAGAACACGCCGTCAAAGCCGAACGGCATCGCAGCCAGTCCCAGAAGCCCGGCCGGCATCACCAGCGCCGAGACCACCGGCATTGCCAGCAGGTTTGCGACCACGCCGTACGGTGTCACGCGATGAAAATGGAACGCGGCATATGGCGTCGTCGCAAGTCCGGCGACGAACGACGCCAGTGCCAGCGTGACGATTTCGCGGCCGCCCCACAGCGCCGCCCGCGCCGTCGGCGAGTGATCGGGCGTCGCGAACAATTTCGGCATCCCGACCTGGACCAGCGCCACCAGTCCGAGCGTCGCCGCGAACGACATTTGAAAGCTCGGATGGTGATTCCGATATCATTCGTGTCATCAAATCCTTAGCTCGCCTTACGGGGTTTACTCCGGGACTTTTTCCGGGACTCTGCGAGTCGCTCGACGGCAACAGCTACATCCTCGTCCAACACGTGCGCGTAGCGCAGCGTACTCTTGATGTCCCGGTGGTTTAACGCCTTTTGAACCAGCTTAAGGTTTCCGCTGTCGCGGAGAAGCTTGGTTCCGAAGTCATGGCGGAAGTCGTGGAATCGAAAGTTGGCCACGCCAGAACTGGCGCGGAGCCGTTGCCATGCGGTCTTGGCTCCGGTGTAGGTCAAGGAATAGCGTTGTCCCCTCACCCGGCGCAGCCGCTTGTTGCCATAAACCGCAACGTAGGTGAATACGAACTCGGGATGCTGACCCTGCAGCGGAAACAGGATTTCGCGTACCGCCGCGGTAATGGGAAACACCACGCGCCGACCGCCCTTGCCGGTTCGAACAATTTGCCGAGTGCCGAAATCAACCTCGCTCCAGCGCAGGGTGACGCACTCTTTGAGTCGCATGCCACTGGCGCGAACGAAATCGAAGAATGGCTCATAATCCACGCGCATCGCGTCGTCGAGGGCGTCAGCCTCCTCGATCTTCAATTCGCGGACTCGCTCCACCGGTTCGGCCAACAGCAGCTTTTCCCATTCGGGCTCGTCCTCGAATACCGCCTTTTCGGCCTTGGCGAACGTGAACAGCCGCTGCAATACCTTGATCGTCGACCGGTTGACAGTGGCGTTAGAGATCAGCGGGAGCGCCTGCACTTGTTCCTTGGTCCGCTTACCGCGGCGCGAGACACGCTGGCCACGACGCCACGCCACCATGGCTCATCCACCAGCGGAGCCTTCCTCAATACATCGGACGGCGGGATTAAGGGCTTCGAGGAAATTTGCCAAGGCATGCAGCCTCTCCCGCAGCTTAACGGCGGCTATGCAGAGCCCAAACCATCGCCGAAGCCCGCCAAGCAACCGGCTACTTAGCCATCAAAAGGTTAGTTGCAACCTGCCCGGTACGAGCACCATAAGTTATTAGAACAATGGGGGGCGAGATGGAAATTCCTAAGTACAAGCTGCAGCCAATCAAGACCGCAACGCGCGGGCAGATTGGATTGGCGCAAATAAAAGACCAGAACCACTACGTCATGATAGTCGACGGTGGCGACTTGTCTGACGCGAATGCACCTCTGATTCTTTCCAAAGACACCATACGGATTGCTGCTAATCGTCCCGCCGTAGTGCCCTTGCCTGGGTCTGCTTTGCGCTCTCTCGTTGCTCTGAGGTCGGTTAGGTTTGACATGGATCACTTACCGCCTGGTCTGATCCAGATCGTTGGCGACAGAGAAATGATGGTGGTACAGGATCGAGATAGATTGCGTTCTGTCGATATCCGAAGTGGCTCTGTTGAACCACTAACTCACAATGCCGATCTGTTCGTATTGTCGTGGGACATTGTCCAGGCCGACTGGAATGGTCGGTTTGAGTCAATCTTTCATTTCGATGTGGCAGATAGGACGCCAAGCCCGTAGCGTTTCTGACCGGTCGAGTTGGGGCTGAAGGGGAAAACCAAATGAGAAATCCGACCGCGCGCGAACTTAAGGTGTTGAATTACTTTGTTGGTGATCACGTCGAACACTCTGACCGATTTGCCGGGGCTGGTGAAAAGACGATCAAGGATATGGTCGATATGGGATGGATCGTTCAGGTTGATCCATCCGAAACGAGCGTGCGCGGCTACTATAGGATAACCCCAGCCGGGGAAGCGGTGCGCTAATTAAACCCCGCCAGCGCCGTTTCCCATTCCGGGTCATCGTACAGCGACGTCGCCGCCGCACTGCCGCCAGCGCTCGCCCGATGCGCCGCCATGGCCGCCGCGACGGCTCCATCGATCGATAACCACTTCTTTGATTTGGTGAACCGCACGACATGGCCAGACGAATTCGTCTGCGCCTCGACGTTCGCAAAGCAGAACCGCAACGGCTCATTGCCGCCATGCTTGAACTTGCGCCCAACGATGGCGCGCTCAAGGTTCGCTATAGCTGGCATCATCGACAACGAACCTTGCCGGTGTTCGACGGCCGGGAGTCCATCCTCTAAAAGGTTGTTCATTAGGTTTCGCGCCATGGCCGGATCGACCGCGATCTCCTGCACAGAATAGGTCTCGCACAGTTCGCGAACGCGTTCCTCAACGCGGCGAAAATCGATGACGTTGCCAGGCGTGGCCTCGATCAGCCCGCGGGCTTGCCAGTCGATGTATGGAGCGCCTGTAGCTTCCTGCCTCTGTCGCAAGTTGTCGGCCGGGCAAAAGAAGTAAGGCACCACGATGTAACCATCATCGCCATCACGGAAGGCCGCGACAATGACCGAGAGGTCGATGCTAGAGCTAAGGTCGACGCCCAGCCAGCAAGGCTCGCCTTCAAGCGCTGCAAGGTCTATTTCGCCGGCGCCTTCGTCGTAGACCGTCATATCGACGAACGGTGCCGCGGAACTATCAAGCCAGACATTGAGGTGGAGATTCTGCACCATGTCCCTAGCCGTCATGCTGGTTTCAGCTTCCCGCACAAGCTGTCGCAAGCCGGAGATGTCTTGATATCCCAATGTCAGGCCGGGGTTGGCGCGATAAAGCAGCGCCTCGTCTTTCCAATCCGCGCCCGCGTCGGTCTCGAACAGGATCGGCAACATGGAAGGGTCATTGATCTCGCCCGTCGCAACCTTGCGCGCACGGTCGACGATCTCCCACGCGAGATTGTCCTGGCCGCGGCCGGAAGTCGTCGCAACCACCAACAGCGAGTCCTTCACCTTCGGCAACGACGACTTCAGCGCAATCCAAAGGTCAGTGCCTCGCCACTGTGCCAGTTCGTCTGCCACAAGCAGCGCAATGCTCTTTCCGTGAGCCGTGCCGGCATCGCTGCTAATGGTTTCGATAAAGCTGCCGCCCTTTTTCAGGACGATTTTCTTCGCTGAATTGAAGGCGTCATAGATGCGCGTGGCCGATACAAGCCGCTTATCCATCCGCACGACGTCGACGGCCTCTTTGAAGGCGATCGAGGCTTGCTTACGATCTGCGGCGGCCAGCACGCATTCACCGCCGGGGATTTTCTCCGGGCCGATGGCGTGAAGCAGCGAAATCGCGGCCGACAGGCTGCTTTTGCGATTGCCTCTAGGGATTAGCAGGACCACTGTTTTAACGACGCGCGAGCCATCAGGATTGCGCGGTCCGTAAATGCGGCGCACGATACGCTCTTGCCATGGATCAAGCTGGAATGCATTGCCCGGCAAGCGACTCTTTGGATGCTTAAGCCGGCGCAGAAACTTAACCGCGCGCTCGCCGTATCCAAACGGATCATCGATCGGCGAGTCGTCAAATAGCCAATGCGGGTATGGATCCTTCACAGTTCATCAGTCTCGCAAAGCACATCGCACCATTGCTGGCGCGTGTCAGGCGTCACGGCGCGAATATTATATTCGCTGTCGGTGTGGACGTTGCGGAGCCGCCATGTGCCATCCACTGACGCAAGCGCCGCTTGATAGCGCAGCGTCGCAACAAGCGTTTGCGTGCCCTGTAAGCGACCAGCCATAACAGTTTCGCTGGCCTTGAGCACCTTGATCGCAGCACGCGCCGTTACCTGAACAACCCAATCAATGGTCGAACCGCCTGCGCCATCCGGCACAGATACTTGCTTCAGCAGTTCGATCTTCTCTCTAAGGTTACCGGATGCAACCATCATTCCACCGCCAAGGGATTGTCGTCGGTTTCGTCGCTGTCTTCATGTGCGCCGGCACGGCTACGACTGGCCGGTGTTAAGCCCAACTCTGCCGACCAACGGCGGGATTCCGCCGTTGCTTCTCTCAGCGTTGCGAACGCAGGATGGCGCTTGATCTCGCCCAGCCGATTTTCGACATAGGCTCCGTCCTTGGCGATGGCGGCGCGCGCATCCTTGATGTCGGCGGCGGACTCGCAGAACCTTTCGACGGCGTGCATATCCGCGGCGGACAACACACGCCTCTCGACAAGCACGGGCATCACGCGGCGCCATTCGACTTTTGCATCGGTCGACATTGCTTTCGGTGGCTGCGGCACCGTGCGGATCGCGTCTGCGATCGGCTGCGGCGTGGCCTTGCGGCCTGCGGTGTGTTTCACAGGCCGAAATTCCAGCTACGGATATTGTTGATGATCTCGCGTGCGCCGAACGGAATTTCGCGCAATGTAGCGTCGATCGACGCCTCTCGCTGCTGGTACCAGGACGATGCTATGAGCAAGGTCGCCTGCCTAAGGTCAGCCGATGGCGTCGAAGGTGGCACGTCCGCCTCGGGATCGTCGACGAGAAACGGGCGGATGTATTCCGACGCGCCGTCCAGATAGTCCTGCAGCGCAGCATCGTCATCAGCGAAATCGACGTTGCAATGCGCCTTCAATTCTTCAAGCGTGGCGAATGCCATGAGATTATAGTCCTAATTTAAGGAGTGAACCAATATCGAGCCGTCTTGTTCGCTTCTTGGCCGCCGGTAGCAATGCGATCGGGCAAAGTCGGCCGATACCCCCGGAGGGTACTGCGCTGCGGTCAGCTTGGCGCGTGGTGCGTTATTTCTCGTTTGACACAACGTCGGCGCTTTCGTCGTTGCGGCTATCAGCGCGCTTCTGTGCGGGCTTCGGCATCACAGTGCGAATGACTGCGAACGCTGCCTTGCGAAGTTTGATGCAGGTCTTACACATTACTTGATAGGCCTTCCGAAGCCGCCTTCGCACGCGATGTTCTGCCTGTTATTGCAGGCAATGCAGGATGGCTTCCAATTGCTGCGAACAAGGCGCAGGTGCGGCGCTTTACGGATGCTCACCCGATGCGCGACCAGTACGGCAGGCCGACCACAATCCGCGCATACATCATTGCCAGGCTCTGCGAGATACGCCTGAGACAGCCGACGCCACTCGCCATCGTATCCGCGCTGTGGTGCTGTAGGTCGCAGTCGGTCACGTTCAGCCTTCCTCTTAATGGAGCACTCACATCGCTTGCCTGCCTGCACAACCTTGCCGCACGTACAGAGGCGCGGAGCGGCAAAGGGCATTACGCAAGCACGATGGCGTCGGCATCGCGGATGAACCGCCAACCCGCGGTTTCGAGAGCGTCGATGATTTGCTCGGCCGTGGTGTCGTCCACACCGCGCGAGACGAGCAACTGCTTGATGATCTCTATCGGTTTTCTGATGGTCATATCGGTCTCCTGTAAGGAAACGGTGGGGAGTCGCCACACACCAAGCGACTCCCCTGCAGCGCACGTTCAGCACATCCACGTCGCGCACCGCATACTGCTTAGGCTACCGGCTTGTCTGCCGCGTTGCCCTTCACCACAACGGCACCGGCAACGATCGAGGTGCCGGAGGTCTTGGTGATAACCGCGCGGATGTAGCGCTTATTGCCAGTATAGCCCTGCTTGTAGGTCGAGGTTGCGGCAAGGCTTGCAGGCAGCGTGCCAACAAGATCGCCTGCAGCGACGTTGGCGAAGTCGCCGTCGGTCGTGGTGTCGCTCTCCTGCAAGCTGACAACATACAGCCCGGCAGAAGTGATGGCGCCAGTGTTGACGATGACGGCCGCGCTATTGAAGCCCTGAAGGTCGACGGCAGTGCCCTTCGTGGTGGCGGCATAGTCAACCGGCGCCAGGGTCTGTGCAACGCCGATGTTATTCGCGATATCGCGCATTACTATTTATCCTTATTGAAAGAGAAAGTGAGCGGGCCGAAGCCCCTTCGTTGATGGGTTAGCTGGTCGCGCACTTGATCTTGCGCAGCGCATCGGCGAGAACCAACGCACCACCAACACGACGACGCGCGTGGAAACGCACCAGACCATTTGCAGCTTGGCTGTACTGGTCACGAAGCAGGCTCAATGCGACGCGATCATAAATGCGGTACGCAGAGGCGAAGTCGCCGAACACGATCGGCTCTGCTGCGCTGCCAACATCGTCGAGCGTATTATCTTCGATAACCGGACGCCCGAGGATGGTCGAAGGATCAGACGCGGCCAAACCGGGCTGCCACAGGTAACTGCCCGTGGTGCCATCCTTCAGCTTGCGAACGGTGGCTATGGTTTTGGAGTTCATCATCCAAACCGACCGGCCACGATAGAACGCCGGCAAGGCGTAGAACGCATCGATGATAGTGTCGGCAGGATTCGTGCCGAGCGTCGAAGCGTTGCCCGTTGGCGTGTAGGCGATACCCGCAGACGCCATGACGCCGAGCGGTTTCTTCACGCCATCACCACGCTGGAAACCAAGAGCCTCCAGACGTCCGAATTCCTCGGCGAGGTCGAAGGCAACTTCGGCTTCAACGTTGACCGCGGCGTCTTCCAAGAGGCGCTGCGAAACATCCACATAGCACGCCATTTCATGGATCGGGATCTCAACCTGACCGTAACTGGACTCCGTTCCGGTGCGGGTCTCGGTTTCACCGACCCACTTGCCAGTCGGGCGACCCGTGCGCTTAGGAATTAGAACTTCGCCGCTCGAAGTGTTGCCCACGCGAGCAGCCTGGCGAACGGGCGATTGCTCGACAATACCCTTCACGACTTCCGCGCTGAACTCAATCGGAGCGAGGTAACCTCCAGAGCTATCTGGGGCGATCGTGAGCGACTTCACCTCATCCGCGGTCAACGTCTCTTTGCCGTTGCGCAGGTAGCCGGTGAATGCTTTGCGTTCAGCGCTGATCTCGTCCTTCTTCTCAGTATGAATGGCAGGGCGGGCGAGTTTGACTTCGGCCGCGGCAAGTCGCTTTTCAAGATCGGCGACCGGTGCCGTCTTCGTGTTGACGTCAGCGGTCAGCGCTTCAAGCGCCGACTTGATTTCGGCCGCGCCGTCTTCCGCAGGAAGTTCGGCTGCGTTCTTGGTCTCAAGAGCAGTAGCAGTGTGGAAAGTCATATGATAGGAATTCCTGTTAATGAAGTAGATTGCGAGCACTGTTGATCGCCGCAACTAACTCGCGAAACTGCGTTGCGGAATTGGATTTCACTGCGGTGACGGTGGATTCCGTGTTGCTGGGAAAGGTGACCACCGAGATTTCCCAGAGGTCTACCTGCTCAAGGATGCGCGCACCCTTTGTGCGGTCCATGCGGTCGCGCACGGTGCGGTAGCCAATGGATAGGCTATCGAGCAGGCCGGCCTTCATCAGCTTGTAGGTCTCGGAGCCTTTCGTGGTACCGAGAATAAGCTGACCCGTTGCTTTCAATCCGCGGTCATCTTCGACCAGCGACAACCACTTGCCGATCGGTTCAGTTTGGTCATGCTCCCGAAGCATTTTGACTTTCGCGGCGGGCCGTTTTACGAGCGACTTCTTAAACGCCGACTTGACCACGATATCTTTGTGGCTATCGACAACGTCAAAGACGCTCGCGTATCCCGTGAATGTGCCGTCTTCCTGGATTGACTTAATGTCCAATTCAAAGACGCTGCCATGGTCAGTCTTCAAGCCGCTTGATCCTTCTTGGGTTGGTTGTCATTTGCTGATGATTGAACATGCGGGCTTGCCAGCACGTCGCCATCAGGAAGCGGCGGCAAGTTAAGTTCCCGCCTCACATCGTTGGCCGTCATCACGCCGGCGGACCGATACTGGCCGAATGCGGTTGCGCGAGCGGCGGGGTCGGCCATCAACAGTTGCGACAGATCGAACTCGAAGTGCATTGTTGCCCGCTCTTCAGGCGTCAACAGCGTGCGAGCATAGGCATCGCACCACGCGCGCAACCACGGCTGGAGGCCGTACTTCACAAACTGGAGATCGAGCTGGACGCTGTTGGACCACGTCGCGCGGCTCATGTCGCTCAACAGCGTGGCCGGGACTCGCGTCAATCGCGAGATTTCACTGACCACAAAAGCGCGTTGTTCGATTGCCTGGCTATCGACGGAGCTAAAGGCAATCGGGGTGTATGAACCCTCGTTGTCGATAACCGCGATGCCGCCCGCCTTGTCGCCGCCGTGAGCCGATCGCCACATCTGGGCAATCCGGCCGGCTGCGGTGGCGTTCAAGCTGCCCTTGAAGGAAAGCACGCCACCGGGCCGGCTGTTATTCTTAAACAGTTGCGACGCGCTGCGCTCAAGCAAGATCGCCAAGCCAATAGCATCGCGGCCCGTATGCAACAGACCTAATCCTCGCTGTTGCAGTGGACTGCTCGGGTTTGGCGTCTGCAGATGAACGACGTCGGCCGGCCCATACTCGCGGCCGTCGATCCGATAGACCGGCTCGCCATCAGGCTTGTACTCAAGCACCACGACCTGCCGCGGCACGTAAAGGATCTCCGCTGGCCGATCGGCGGTGCGCGTCACCAGCGCGAAGCCATCGCCAAAGATGATCGCGTCCAGCGTAACTCGACGGCGAATCTCACCAGCCGACATCCATTCATTGCTGAAGCCATGCACAAGCTGATAGGCTGGATGTTGTTTTGCGGCCCGCTCGGAATCGTCAGCATCATCATGCAACAATCGACACTGCACGCCTGCCGTGGAATTTGACGTGATGCTAACTGCCGCCTCGGCAGGGGGGCATCGCATAAGGGCGTCAACCGTGACGGTCACGCCCGACGCGGACACGGCGAAGGCATCGCAAAGCGCAGCCCAACTATCCGACGTGCAATCGGTCAATTCGGATTTCGTTTCCGGCACCGGCTCGGATTTACGGCTGAACCAACCCACTACACCGCCGCCTTCCGTCGCTTGACAGGCTCGTTGTCATTGGCTGCCGCCGGCACATCGAGACCCGCGTTGATGCGCGCCTGCTTCAGTGGCACCTCACCATTGACGCCGAAGCGGCAAAGCTCATCATAAGCTTTCTCGCGCTTGGATTTCGGATGCGCCAAGTCGTAATCGAATTGCGCCCATGATCGTGCCGCCATTATGCTGCCCTCCAGCCACGAATGCGCGGCGCTTGTTCTTCCTGAGTGTTTGTGTCCGGCCACAACGATCGAGGCTGCATGGCGTCTGCAAACGAGGTCAACGATGCAATTGGGACGTGGCGCTCTTGAATCCTGCCGAGGTGGTCGATCCAAATAATCAACGCTTCGTTGCTGTGAAACGAAACGGTTTTCACGATCCGCCCGGCCCAGACGACTGGCGCGTTTTTGCGGATGTTCATGACGCACTACACAGCCACGCCAGGCGCAACGATCCGCACAGCCAACACCGACGTCGACTTGGCAATACCCAGCTGGCAGACGTTCTCACCGGAGGTTAGATCGGCCACTGGCTGAATGCCGCCGGGAGTCTCCGAAAGGTAATACGCACTGCCCTTGGTGAGGACAGCATTTATCGTCAAGTCCCCTTCGACTTGCACGACAACCGGCTGGTTTAGAGCGGCGCCGTTCAGCGCAATGCCACCGGCCTTGTTCGCGCCAGCCACAACAGAGTCTGAGTCAGCGAGCTTCCACTTATTCACCGCAGCGTCGAGATAAACCGCCTGCCCCGCCGTAATGGCCTCACCGGCTGTGCCGAAGGACCGCTTGCCAGAGCCGTCGCCTACAACGGACGTCGAGGTTATGCTGATATCGGTCATGCTTGATTCCTCAGTAGTGAAAAATTGCCGTGTCGTTGGCTAAGGTGTCGCCGAGGCTGTCTCGGGAGTCGCTGTCGCGGCCGTGGAAGGCCGGCACGTCTAACGATTCAATCACGCGGGCATTCGCTCGCTTGCGGATGCGTTTGAAGGTGTCGCGCTTTCCGATATCGTCGGAAGAAATCTCGCCTTCGAGCACGGCGAGCACAACTTCCGAAATGAGGTCGTCGCGATCCTCCAGTTTTCGGAAGTGCTTCCACGCCGTTGCGTAGAGCGGCTGCTGCATCAAGCTCGAAAGTAAAAGGCTCGGTGCGACGCCAGTATCGCGGATATAAACATACGCATTGGCCATCGCGTGCGTGGCCATCGCTTTGGCGTATCGCGCGGCGAATGCCGGGTTGCGGTTCGCGCGGAAGATGATCGACTCAAGCGCCGGAAGGTCGCGGCGGTTGAGCAAAGCGCCTGATAGGTCCATGCCGCGATGGTCGCGGATGAATTCAACCGCGCTGTCGAACTGCTCGGCGGTGAAACGTTTCCGCTTAAATTCTTTCGATATGCGAGTCCCGCGCTTGTTAGGACTCCGCTCCCGCTTCTTAAGTGCGGCTACATACGCCGGACGCTTGTCGGGATTGGCGCGCAGATAGTCGTGGATCCTACGCCCGAAGATGCCCAGTTCCTTGCCGGCGCTCTCGGGGCTATGACCCTGCTCCAGTAACCGCAACATGGGATCAAAATTCGCCGCGATAGCGTCAATGCCGGGAGTTGCGCGGCCGGGCCGAAGGGATTCGATCTCGGCCAGCCTATCGGGGGTGCGCTTGAGGTAAGCTGACCATGCAGGCTGCGACGGCGCGTCCGGTGTTGCCGCCAAGGCTTGCGCGTCAGACATGCCAGACGCGATACGGGTGCGGATTGAATCGAAGTGGATAGCGGCGCGAGATGCCAATCGGGATTCCGTTGTGGTGGAAAGGTCGCCGCTCCCGAGTGCCTGATGCGGCGGGGAGCGGCTGAATGAGGAGGGAAACCGGGAAACCGGATTTACTCCCCTCCTACTATCTTGTGCGCGAGTGTATCAGGCCGCCTTGGCGTACTCGGGAAAGGCCGGGTCCCTCATGAACTGAAGGATGCTCCAGTCGATGTAGGTCTCAATGCGTGGCGACATCGGCTGTTTCACGGCTGCGGCGATTTCCTCCGTGGTGGCGTCGCCAGATGCTAAGTCCAACAATCGGCAACACATGGCCGAGGCGACGTCGTACGTTGCTGGCGTCGATTTTCCTGTTGGCCTCGCCCTCGGCGTCGGGCAGTGTCGGCATGTCCAGTCCGTTGTATCGGTGTGAGCCCACTGGTGGCGGCGCCTTGGAGCGGTTGTTCCTCCGCGGCGTATCGAACCGCTCTTCACCAGGGCGCCAGGGCTTGCCTTCAGCCTCCAGTTTGACCGTTAACCGGGCCGACTGCGTCGTCATGAGGTTGTCGAAGTGCCACTCTGCGGGTGCAGAGCCATCATCGGAGTCCTCGGCGTCGACGTAGTTGTCGTTCGCCACGGTCATGACAGGCAATGCCTGCAACGTGGCCCAATCGTTCAGGGCCATTGCCATGTGCGGGCAATCTTCGGCAAGCAGCCGGGCTGGCTGCTGTCGGCTGGTAGCCTTATGGGGGCGGTTGGTCGGCTTGGGGTTGCTGGCTACAATAGCCAGGTGTTCCGCGGGCGTGCGGTAGTTATCATTGGCTGCCTGCAAGGCTAGCCTCCTGTGATAAAGTTTATCAGATGCCACTCTCGGTGGACTGCGCTCGCCTACATCGCCAGCAAGCACGGCGGCGGCACGCTGCTCAGGCGTGCCGTGGGCCTCAATGCGGGGCCATACCGGGATGTTGAGTCCCTGTGAGTTAGTACCTGTTTGCAGGGGTGATACTAAAATCGCCCTACACATCGATTTGAACCAACGAGCCGGATTTTTCGGCCGGTTCAGAAAAATAGCTATGACTCGGCGCGCGGGAGCGTCAAGTAAGTGGATATCGGTGAGCAGAGCGGCCACCGCCCTGGTGACCTTCGTCCCGTTCTTCAGTGTTGTGGTTTTGGTTCGCCAGCGTGCCATAAAGACAAATACGTTCTGCGGCGAAAAGTGGGAGCGATCTCAGAAATAAATTTGCTGGGCCATAGCGGGCCATAGCGCGCCACTGGTGCGCGTACCGGTCATATCGTTGTGAGAAAGCTACCGGCCTCGTGGGGCGCCGCAGGCAGCATAGGCCCCTACTTCACTGGCCTTGGCCCGACGTAGCCGGCCTGCACCCGCTCCGCTACTTCGACGGCCCTGGCTTGGTTTAGGATCGTCAATATCTCTTCCAGAGCCCGCTGCGGGTCAGGTGGTCGACACGGCTGTAGATGATCGGCAATCACCAGTTCGATGTCGAGGATGGCCCTGGCGAGAATTTCAGCGTTGGTCATCGGAGGCTCCTAACGGCATCAAGCCTCAATGCCAACTGCCGCTCTGGTAAGGCGTGCCGCTCAATAAAATGATCGAGCGTCGACGAGATATCTTCGTAAGCCAGATCCGCCCGACGCTGAATCTCACGCGCGATGTCCGCAGAGACGTCCTCAGACCAATGATCGGCGGTGTTGAAAACAATGACTCGGCGGGGGTCGTTGTACTGGCCGGACATCAGGTCGGCGATAACGGTCTCAAGATCGGTCTTGTCGCTATCGGCTTCGCGCCAACAGCAACCTTGCCCACTGAAACAATCCTCCACGAGGTATACCGTCTCCGCGGCGGGAACGATCGAAGGGGACCAACTCATACCCAACTCCATCGGAAAGTAACGACGTTGGGGGTGGGTGGTTCCGACGCCGGCCTCACCGCCTCCGGCCAGAACTCCAGGTGGTGGTGGAAAGGGCCGCTCGGTGCAGACCGACGCGTTAAGCTGCGTCCAGCCAATCGGGCCAATCGGCGTCGTTGAGTGTTGCCGCCATGCGCTCGGCAAATTCCGCCGCGCTCTGTGTGCTTTCCGTTTGATTTGCGTGCCGCACCGGCTCCGGCCTCTCTGGGATAGGCGGCTCGTCGTCCGGCCGCGTCGTTGGTGCGGCAAACTCCTCATCGTCACCCGTCAGGATGATCGTCCGACCGAGCAACTCGGCCGGGTCTTCAATCTGATTCAGGCCGGCCGCCCGAACAAGTTCACCTAGCTGTTTCTGGCCGTCATACTGCGTATCGCCGTCATGATGCTCTAGTATAATGACGTGCTCCAATACCGCGCCGTCCTCATCGGTGGTGGCGAAGTGCAATTCCGAAGATCCGTGACCAAGCTCCATAACGTTCGCGGCGGTGATGCGGGCCGTGGTGGGGCCGGCTGGCTTGCGGGGCTTGGCCGGCTTGGCCTTACCGGTACCAAACTTCTCATCAGGAAGTTTGGCCGGGCGCTCTACCTTGTTGAACCCCTTCGGAGCGGGCTTGCGGAACATCTCGTCCTTGAGCCACCGGACCAGGCTCATGCGGGGGGCGTTTGGATTGTTCTGCGCGCCCCAGCTTTCATGCCAGTCCGCTGCCGCTTGGATCACCATGGAAAGGTCAGCATCTGGAGGGACGGCACCCCACGCCCTCTTATAGGCGGCTCGGGCGGGCTTGCTCATGTCGGCAGGCACATACGCGGTAAGGAGCGCCCCCAACGTTAATTCTTCCTCCGGCGCTTCCCCTGCGGCGGGCACCAGCCCGGCCGCACGGGGCGGCGTAGCCGGCGCGGAGTCATGTCTATCTCTCAAGGGACCGGTTAAGAACCGGTCTTGAGGATAGGAGGGGGTGACACTGGTGTCACCATAACTACCATTTAGGGTGACATTCTCGTCCGTTTCGGTGACAGGAATGTCACCCTTTTTATCGGTGACACCTGTGTCACCCTTTTGTGGAACTAGACTAAAGTTGGGGGTGTAGACGGTGGCGTGACCGCGACCACCGGCCCGGACTACCTGCACGAATTCGAGGCTGACCATGTGTTGCCGCGCTCGGCCCACTGTACGATCGGAGAGGCCGGTGAGGTCGCAGAGCTCATGATCAGAAACAAACCCATTCCCGCTCCAGCCCTTGTACCTCTGGATGATCTCGGCAAAGACGGCTAGGTCTGCCTTGGTCGTCTCAGGGTGAAGGGCGGCCATTCGGAGCAGCTTGAACTGCACCCAGGCCTCGACGTCGAGCGCGTACCGCTTTCGCTTGGAGAAGTGCCCGCTCATACGGCCCCACCGAGAACGTCATGTGAACACGCCAGACCATTCCGGGACTTTTTCCGGGACTCTGTGCCGCCGTTCTCGGATTTTAGCCCTGTTTCGAGCGGTTTTTGTTCACGGTGCCCATTCTCGTCCGGTTCAAAAATCATAGACAATTCAATAGGTTTACCCGCCGAAACGCGATCTACGCCATTGGCGCATTCAATCTTTGAAAGCTCGGATGCACTAATGCCTCCGGCGCAATCGCGAGCACGATCATCGCCGCGACCGCCAGCGTGCGGAACGTGATAGCGCGCCGATCGACCATGATCGCAATCAGTACCACCGCCGTCATGAAGAACGAGCGCTGGGTCGCGACCTCGGCGCCCGACAGCAGGAGATAAAACGCAGCCGCGGCGAGCGCCGCCGCCGCCGACCATTTCTTGATCGGGAAGGTCGCCGTCAGCGCCGGGATCAGCGCGAGCAGCGCGCGCACCGCGAAGAACACCACGCCGGCGACCACGGCCATGTGATAGCCGGAAATCGACAGCACATGGCCCAGCCCCGAAATGAACATCGCGTCGTTGACGGGTGTCGTGATGGCGTCGCGCCGCCCGGTCAGGAGCGCGGTGGCAATCGCCCGCGAATCACCGCTGAGAACTAAGCGGATGCGGGCGTCGATGGCGTCGCGCATCTCCTGCATCAGCGCGGCATAGCGCAGCGCGATGCCGCCGCCGCGCGGTGGATTCACGATTTTGATGGCGCCCATGACGAAGCCGGAGGCGCCGATGCCCTGGAAATACATGTCGCGTGCGAAATCGTAGCTTCCGGGCCGCAAAGGTGTGAGCGGCGGCTGCAACCGCGCTTTCAATTCCACGAAACTGCCGACGGCGGGCGCGGTGCCCTTCTTGACCGACAGCCGCACGCGATCCAGTTTGACGTGCCGCCACGGATCGTCCATCCGGACGACACGCAGAACAAATCTGTCGGTGCGCTCGCGTACCTCGCGGGTTTCGACGAAGCCCTTGATCAACGGCGAGTACATCGGCCGCGTCAGGACGACGTGCGCAACCCGCGCCGTATTCACCGTGGCGACGGCGAAGCCCGTGGCCATCGCTGCGATCATCACGGCGGCAGGAAACAGCCGATGCCGACGCAGTAACAGTGCCGCGACACAAAGGGCCCCCGCAGTTGCGGCGACAACCCAGGCTATCGGCTCGTGATCGGCCGAAAAATAGATCGCGATGCCTGCGCCGAACGCCACCGGCACCCAGGGCAACAACCGCCCGGCTCCCGCTTCCGCGCGCGCCCAGGCTCGCAGCCGTGCCACAAGTGCCGGCAAAGTGCCCGAAGGAGTTTGTGAGGGACTGGCAGCGACGGCTTGCCGCGACGGCCACGTTCCTGCGTATCCCCCCGCCCGATCCCGAGCCCTGCCCCGCTCCGGCATCCGGCCACCCCTCGCGCCCTCGCAGCACAATGCTAACGGAAGAGACCGCGCAAAGAACAGTGGAACGGATACGGAATACCGACGAAATCAGGAGCCGGCCGCCGCGACCTTGGCCCAGGTGTCGCGCAGGCCGACCGTCCGGTTGAACACCAGCCGGCCGGGAGAGGAATCCCGGTCCCGACAGAAATAGCCCTGCCGTTCGAACTGCACTGCGCCATCTGTATCGTCGCGGGCAAGCGCGGGCTCGACCATGCCGGACAGCGTCTCCAGCGATTGCGGATTGAGTTCGGATGCAAAGTTCGCGGCGTCGGGTTGCGCCGTTGCGAACAGATGACCGTAGAGTCTGATCTCGGCCGGCACGGCCTCGGCTGCGCTCACCCAGTGCATCGTGGCCTTCACCTTGCGGCCGTCGGGCGCGTTGCCGCCTTTGGTCGCGGGATCGTAAGTGCAGCGGAGTTCGACCACGTCGCCCGCCGCATTCTTGACCACCTCGCGGCAGGTGACGAAATAGGCATAACGCAGCCGCACTTCTCGGCCGGGTGAAAGACGGAAAAATTTCTTGGGCGGATTCTCCATGAAATCATCCTGCTCGATATAGAGTTCGCGCCCGAACCGGATCCGTCGCGTGCCCCGCGATGGATCGTCGGGATGGTTGACCGCCTCAAGCTCCTCGCTCTCGCCTTCCGGATAGTTCTCGATCACGATCTTGAGCGGACGCAGGACGGCCATGCGACGCGGTGCGCTTTTGTTGAGAGTCTCGCGGATCGCGAAATCGAGCATTCCGACGTCGACGGTGCTGTTGGCTTTGGCAACGCCGATCCGTTTGATGAACTCGCGCAACGCCTCGGCCGGTACGCCGCGCCGCTGCAAGCCCGCAAGCGTCGGCATGCGCGGATCATCCCAGCCCGCGACGTGACCGCCACGGACGAGTTCGGTCAGTATCCGCTTCGACAACAGGGTGTGCGTGACATTGAGCCGTGCGAATTCGTACTGATGCGGCCGCGACGGCACCGGAAGGTTGTCGAGAAACCAGTCATAGAGCGGCCGGTGATCCTCGAACTCCAGCGTGCAGATCGAATGCGTGATGTGTTCGATCGAGTCCGACTGCCCGTGGGCGAAATCGTAGCTCGGATAGATGTTCCACGCCGTGCCCGTGCGTGGATGAGGGGCATGGAGTATCCGGTAGAGCACGGGATCGCGCAGGTTGATGTTGCCCGACGCCATGTCGATCCTAGCACGCAGAACCCGCGCACCATTGGGAAATTCTCCGGCCCGCATCCGCGCGAACAGGTCGAGATTTTCATCGACCGGCCGATCGCGGAACGGACTGTCCCTGCCGGGCTCGGTCAGCGTGCCGCGCGCGAGCCGGATATCCTCCTGCGACTGGTCATCGACGTAGGCCTTGCCCGCGCGAACGAGGTGCTGCGCCCAGGCGTAGAGCTGCTCGAAATAATCCGAGGCATAGTGGAGGTTCTTCCCCCAATCGAAGCCGAGCCAGCGGACGTCGCGCTGGATCGCGTCGATGTATTCCTGCTCCTCCTTGGTCGGATTGGTATCGTCGAAACGCAGGTGGCAGCATCCGCCGAACTCCTCGGCAATGCCGAAATTCAGGCAGATCGATTTGGCGTGTCCCAGATGCAGATAGCCGTTCGGCTCCGGTGGGAACCGGGTGACGACGCTCTTGTGCTTTCCAGACGCGAGATCAGCCGCCACGATATCGCGTATGAAATCCCGGCCCGCATCCGCGGTCGATTCGTCAGTCATTGTATGCCTTTCAAAGCTGAGCCTATGTGCCAAATCCGCAAGCGCCCGCCAAGGGCCGAGATGCTGCTGGCAACCGGGCCGGGGCAGCCTCTTCACTTCACCGAATTGACGGCGCAAGGTGGCCGCAATTAGCCGTGCGCGCGAATCCGGGGTGTGATAAACGGCCTCCGCCGATACCGTCCTGAAAGGTTCAGATCCCCGAAAATGATTGCATCCGTCGTCACCCGCTTCGCACCGTCTCCGACCGGTTTTCTTCACATCGGAGGCGCCCGAACTGCGCTCTTCAATTGGCTCTATGCGCGCAAGCACGGCGGCAAGATGTTGCTTCGGATCGAGGACACCGATCGCGCGCGCTCCACGACGGCGGCAATCGAGGCTATCCTTGACGGGCTCAAATGGCTGGGAATCGACTGGGACGACGATGTCGTGTACCAGTTTTCCCGCGTCGCACGGCATCGCGACATCGCTGAGCAGTTGCTTGCCGAAGGCAAGGCTTATCGATGCTACGCAACGCCGGAAGAGCTGGCCGAGATGCGGGAGAAGGCGCGCGCCGAGGGTCGCGCCAAGCTTTACGACGGCCGTTGGCGCGACCGCGATCCATCGGAAGCCCCGCCGGATCTCAAACCGACCATTCGCCTCAAGGCGCCTCTGAGCGGCGAGACCGTGATAGAGGATCAGGTTCAGGGGCGTGTTGTCTGGCAGAACGAGAACCTCGACGACCTCGTGCTGCTGCGGGGTGACGGCACTCCGACCTACATGCTCGCGGTCGTGGTCGATGATCATGACATGGGAGTCACGCACATCATTCGCGGCGACGACCACCTCATCAACGCCGCCCGCCAAAAGCAGATCTACGATACTCTCGGATGGGCTCTCCCGACGATGGCCCATATTCCACTCATCCACGGCCCCGACGGATCGAAACTCTCGAAGCGCCACGGCGCGCTGGGAGTGGATGCCTACCGCGCCATGGGTTATCTGCCGGCGGCACTCCGCAACTATCTGGTCCGGCTCGGCTGGAGCCATGGCGATCAGGAGATTTTCTCCACACAGGAAATGATCGACGCGTTCGACCTGTCCGCGATCGGACGATCCGCGGCGCGCTTCGACTTTGCCAAACTCGAAAACCTCAACGGCCACTATATCCGCAATTGTGACGATCACGTTCTTGTAGACCTGTTCCAGGATGCGCTCGATTACGTTCCCCGCGGAGCGGACCTCAAGCCGAAACTCAACGATGCCACGCGAGCGCAACTGCTGCGCGCGATGCCCGGACTCAAGGAACGGGCCAAGACCCTGATCGAACTGATCGACAGCGCCCGGTTTATCTTCGCCGATCGGCCGTTGACACTGGACGCCAAAGCCATCCCGTTGCTGACCTCGGAGACTCGCGCGCTGATCGGCAGACTCCGCACAACGCTTGAAACGGTCACATCATGGAGCGCGCAGACCACCGAAGCCGCGATGCGAACCTTTGCCGAGCAAAACAATCTGAAGCTCGGCGCCATCGCGCAACCGCTTCGCATCGCCTTGACGGGACGAACGACATCGCCGGGCATATTCGATGTCCTCGCCGTGCTTGGAAAAGAGACGTGTCTGGCTCGGCTTGACGACCAAAGCTCGCCGTAACGCCGACCACCGATGTCTGGCGATCTTGCGGTGCAAACAGCAATACGATAACCCATTGCGCGGCGCTTCTGGAATAACCGGCCAGTCTCTCTATCTCATCGAGAGAACCAGCCGGCCCGCAACGATCTCATCGGGGGCTTCGCGATGAACGCAACAAGCACAAAAACCGCAACGCTGACGGTCGACAACACGACCTATGAGCTTCCCGTTTTGAGTGGCACGGTCGGACCGGACGTCATCGACATCGCCAAGCTCTACGCGCAAGCTGGCCTGTTCACTTATGATCCTGCCTTCACGTCCACCGCCAGTTGCCAGTCCAAGATCACCTATATCGACGGCGACGCAGGCGTGCTCGAATATCGCGGTTATCCGATCGAGCAGCTCGCAGAAAAAGGCGATTTCCTCGAAACCTGCTATCTGCTGCTCTACGGTGAACTGCCCACCAAGTCGCAAAAATTCGATTTCGACCAGCGTGTCATTCACCACACCATGGTTCACGAGCAAATGACGCGGTTCTTCCAGAGCTTCCGCCGCGACGCTCACCCCATGGCGGTCATGGTAGCTGCGGTCGGCGCACTCGCCGCTTTCTATCACGACTCCACCGACATCAACGATTCCAAGCAGCGCATGATCGCATCCATGCGCATGATCGCGAAAATGCCGACACTGGCTGCGATGGCCTACAAATATACCATCGGCCAGCCGTTCATGTATCCGAAGAATTCGCTGAGCTTTGCCGAGAATTTTCTCCAAATGTGCTTCGCCGTGCCGTGCGAGGACTACGAGATCAACCCCGTCCTGGCGGGTGCGCTCGACACAATCTTCATCCTGCATGCCGACCACGAACAGAACGCCTCGACATCGACCGTGCGCATCGCGGGTTCGTCGGGCGCGAATCCGTTCGCGTGTATCGCAGCGGGCATCGCCTGCCTGTGGGGACCGGCGCACGGCGGCGCCAACGAGGCGGCGCTGGCCATGCTCTCCGGCATCGGAACGGTCGACAGGATTCCCGACTTCATAACGAGGGTGAAGGACAAGAACAGCGATGTCCGCCTGATGGGCTTCGGACACCGGGTCTACAAGAACTACGATCCGCGCGCCAAGATCATGCAGAAGGTGTGTCACGCGGTGCTCGATGAGACCGGCCACGGCGACGATCCGATGCTCAAGGTGGCGCTGGAGCTTGAGAAGATCGCCCTGAACGATCAGTATTTCATCGATCGCAAGCTGTATCCGAACGTCGATTTCTATTCGGGCATCACGCTGAAAGCGATGGGCTTCCCGACCTCGATGTTCACGGTTCTGTTCGCCGTCGCGCGCACTGTCGGCTGGATCAGTCAGTGGAGCGAGATGATCGAGGATCCGCAACAGAAGATTGGCCGCCCGCGGCAGCTTTATACCGGCGCGGCGCGGCGCGATTACGTCGATATGGCCGACCGCAAATAAACTCTCGAAATGAGGCGAGGCCGGATGCTGCTACGGACCCGCTCATCCTTTTCTTTGCGCACTACTCCGGTCCGCGGGACGCGTGCATTGTTTCAAGGACGATATCCGCCGCGCGCTCGCTCGGCGAGTGCTGTCCCGTTGCCATGATCGCATCGAGTTTGGCAAACGCTTTGAGTTGACGCCGCCGCAGCGGCGAGTCTGTCAGAATCTCTCGAAGCGCCGGCGCAAGATTCTCGGGCGTACAGTTTTCCTGAAGAAATTCGGGAATGACGTTTTCACCAATGACGAGATTGGCCAGAATCACCGATGACGTGCGGATCACGCGTTGTGCGATCCAGGCCTCCACTGCGCCCCCCCTATAGGCGGTAACCATCGGCACGCCCGCGAGCGCCAACTCGAGTGTGACGGTTCCTGATTTCGTGAGGGCTGCACGGGCGACACGAAAAGCCGCTTGCTTGCCCTGCTCGCCAACGACGATTCGGGGCTGCAGCGGCCAGCTCGCGACTGCGGCTTTCACCTTCTCGATCAGATGCGGCATCGTCAGGAGAACCACATCCATCTCGCCGGCGTCCAGCTGTAACGTACGCAGCGTCTCGCCGAACACCGCCATATGATGATCGATCTCGCTGCGCCGGCTTCCGGGCAATACCAGAAGCGCCGGCGGCGGCGCATCGCGCCGCTGGCGTTCCTGTGCATCCGGCCGCAGCATTCCGACCTGCTCGATCAGCGGATGTCCGACATAGGTGCAAGGCGGCCCTGCGAGCCTGCGATATTCTTCCGGCTCAAACGGCAGCAGCGCCAGCACGTGATCCACATAGCGACGCATGGCCCGCGCCCGACCGGGCCGCCACGCCCACACCGAAGGCGAGACGTAGTCCACGATCGGCAAGGCTGGTCGCCGCGCACGCACCCGCCGCGCCACGCGATGGGTGAAGTCGGGACTGTCGATAATGACGAGCATGTCGGGCTCAGCCGCGATCACGGCATCGGCGGTTTCGCGTATCCGCCGCAGGATCATGGGAAGCTGCTTCACCACAGCCGCAAATCCCATGATCGACAGATCTTCGATCGGAAACAACGACACCAGGCCTTCGCGCGCCATCGACCGACCGCCGACGCCTTCGAACCGTACGGCATCATCGAGCCGCCGCCGCAGGACTTTCATCAGGCTGGAACCGAGGCGGTCGCCCGACTCCTCGGTCGCGATGAGAAATATCCTTCGCGAGCTATTTGCGGCGGTCCCGTCCGCCATCACGCAGGCAGTCCGACAACGAACAGGCTTGACGCATCCGCCGCGCCGACCAGCGCCTGCGGTTCGGCAACGAGCGTATTGCCGGCGACAACGGCCATACCGGCGAGTCCGGCGGCGGCCGCATTCTCGATGGTACGCGGACCCAGCGTCGGCAGATCGTAGCGCAAGTCCTGCCCGTTCTTCGGCGCCTTCACCAGCACGCCGCGCGCGGTTTTGGCGCGGATTCGTCCCTCGGCGCGCAGTTGGGCGATACGAGCCAACAGCGCATCCGTTCCCTCAATGCCTTCGACGCCGACCACATGACCGTCGATCACCACCACGGCCTGCCCGATGTCAAACGGACTGAGGGCGCGCAGCACGTCCAGCCCCTTCGCTATGTCTGCCGTAGCGGATTGATCCGGCGTCTTCCGGGTCAGGCATCCCGCGGGCATCAGCAGATCCGGGGCAATGTCCTTGATGCCCACCATTCGAAAACCGTCACGCTCGAGGATGCGGCCGACCCCCGACAGCAAATGATCATCGCCGCCGCGAAATGCCGCCAGAACATGTCCCATCACCCGAACAGTTCCCCAGTCCAGGCGAATCTCCGACAGTGCGGGGCGAATCAGCGTTCCGATGAAAGCCAGATCGCGACAGTTTTCGGCGCGCAGCAGACGAGCAACCTTTCCGATCTGGCCGACCGCGATCCAGTGATGTTGGAACTGCGACACCTTCTCCGGATCGCAAACGCCCTTCAACGCGAAGAAAACCGGTTTGATGCCTCGCGCCACAAGCGAATCCGCAACCGCGAACGGCAGCACTCCACCGCCGGCAATCAAGCCAATCGGCGAAGAGATATCCGAAACGCGATCAGTCATGGCTCTCCCGGCGTCTCCGCTATGCAGACCCGTTTGCACCGCCCACCGGCAAACACAGAGGCCGATGCTTACCCTCGCCGATAAACGTCAGGATCTCCGCAATGGCAGGATCGTCCGACGCACGGGCTTGAACGCGCTCGAGGCGCTCTGCAAATAGACCCGGCCCGTAAAACAGGTCCTGATAGAGGGACCTGACCTTGGCGAGACGCTCGCGGGTGAACTTGCGGCGCCTCATGCCGACAACGTTGAGACCCTCGAGGTGCCCATGCTGGCCGTTGACGAAGCCATAAGGAATGACATCGCCGCGAATGCCGGTGAGGCCGCCGATCATGGCTTGTCTGCCGATACGCGCGAACTGATGCACGGCCGAGAGACCGCCGATGTAGACGAAATCTCCGATCTTGCAGTGCCCTCCCAACGTTGCCGAGTTGGCAAAGACCACATCATTGCCGACCTGGCAGTCGTGGCCGACATGACTGTAACTCATGAAGAACCCGCGGGCGCCGACGCGGGTAACGCCGACATCCTTGGGGCTGCCGACGTTCATCGTCACGCTTTCGCGGATCGTGCAGCCGTCTCCGATCTCGAGGCGCGTCGGCTCGTTCCGATAACCCATATCCTGTGGCGCACCGCCAAGCGCGGCGAACGGATAAATCGTACAATTTGCTCCGATGGTCGTGTGGCCCGTGACGGACACATGCGAGATCAGGCGGCAGTTCGGGCCAAGGACGACGTGAGGGCCGACCATGCAGAAGGGCCCGATCTCGGTCGCCTCTCCGATCACGGCGCCATCTTCAATCCGCGCGGTGGGATCGATTTTGCTCATCAGTCGGTCAGCATCGCGCCGACGTCGGCTTCGGCGACGGTCGCGCCATTCACCTTCGCGTCGCCGTGAAACCACCACATCGTCTTGCGGCGACCGATGCTGCGCATGTGATATTCGACGATATCGCCCGGCATGACCGGCTTGCGAAACTTGCACTTGTCGATGGTCAGGAAATAAACCGCGCGGGGCTTTTCGGTGCCCTCTACCGACGTGATGCCTATGACACCCGCCGTCTGCGCCATCCCCTCGATCATCAACACTCCCGGATAGACCGGTCGTTCCGGAAAGTGTCCCTGGAACGCAGGCTCATTGATCGTGACGTTCTTCACGCCGATACCGCTGTGGTCGGCGCGAATGTTGATGACCCGGTCGATCAGCAGGAATGGATAACGATGAGGGAGGGTTTTGAGGATGGTGGCAATATCAACCTCCTCGAACTTGATCGGCGACTCCATTACTCATGCACCTCGATCCGTTGGATCTGGCGTGGCCGATCCGGCGTTGGGCGCACCATCGCGCGCCAAGCGCTCCACCGCAAAGAGCTCGCGGTACCACTGCCTGGTCGGTTTCGCGAAATAACCGCCCCAGCGGCCGTTTGGAGGGATATCGTCCTTGACCCCGCTCATGGCAACGACCTGCGCGCCGTCACCGATGTGAAGGTGGTTATTGATCCCGACCTTGGCGCCCAGCGCCACGTTGTCGCCGATCGTCAAGCTACCCGCCAAGCCGATTTGGGCCGCCAGCAGACAGCGTCGGCCGATCGTCACGTTATGGCCGATCTGGACCTGGTTGTCGATTTTGGTCCCCTCCCCGATCACCGTGTCGCGCAGGCTGCCGCGATCGATGGTTGTGCCGGCGCCGATCTCGACATCGTTCTGGATCAGCACGCGCCCGGTCTGCGGAACCTTAACATGGCCTTCGGAGCCGAAGAAAATGAAGCCGTAGCCATCCTGCCCGATATGACAGCCGGGATGGATGAGAACATTGTTGCCGATAAGAGCAACCTGGATCGTCGTGCCTGCGCCGACGTTGCAATTCCTGCCGATCCGCACACCCGGGCCGATCACCGCGCCCGAACCGATGACCGAACCGGTGCCGATTTCGACTCCGGGACCGATTACCGCCAGCGGGTCAACGACGACCGCGTCTTCGAGATGCGCGGACGGATGAACGACGGCGGAGGCCGCGATGGTTGCATTGTCGAACCAGGATTGCGGCCGGAGCGTATCGGCATGACAGTCTCGCGCGATCCTCACGAACGCACGAAACGGGGCCGCCGATCGCAGAACAGCCACGTGGCCCGGTACGCTGGCCTCGAATCGCGGGCTGACGAAACAGGCGCCCGCCCTGGTCGCCGCCAGTTGCGCGGCATACTTGTGATTGTCAAAAAACGTGAGATGCATCGGCCCGGCCTGGTCGAGCGAAGCGAGGCCGGTAATCCGCTGCTCACCACGGGAGGCGTCGATTAACTGCGCCCCCGTCGATGCGGCAATCTCCACCAGCGTCAACGGCGGCGGCTGCTTAAAGAATGCGGGTTGCGTCATTCCATCCGTCGCGGTGCACGCCGTGATCACGCTCAGAACGTCGTTCCGCCGCCAAACCTGAACTCCTGCACCCGGTCGTACTTGCCCTTTGTGATCGGCACGGCGTAGTCGAAGCGGAGCGGGCCGAACGGAGACTGCCAGATCAGGCCGACACCGACCGAGGTCCGGACCACGTTGGTGTCGTCAAACTGAAGACCGGCACAGGTGCCAGGATTGCTGCGCGACGTACTTGGCATACAGCCCGGCGCATTGAATTCATTGGTCGCCAAGTTAGACGTCGGTCCCTTGTAGCCCCAGAGTGAACCGGCGTCCGCGTAAACGGCACCCTTCAAGCCTACTTCCTTCGGCAGGAACCAGAACGGCATCTGCAACTCGACCGAAGCGCCCCAGTACTGGGTGCCACCCAAAGCATCCATCGTGCTCAGAAAATTGATATCGCGCGGACCGATGCCGTTCGGTGCGAAGCCGCGAACCAGATTGGGCCCCATCTGGAAATTATCCAGCATGCGAATTCCGTTCTGTCCGGCGTAAGCGCCAACATTGTTCAGAATACCGCCTTGCAGATGGACCAGACCGACGATGTCCGAGACCAGCGGCTGATAGTACTTCGCATCGATCGCCGTCTTCAAATATTTGACGTCACCACCGACACCGGCAAAGTCCTGCCTGAAATCAATCAGAAGACCGTCGGTCGGGTTCTTGTTGTTGTCGAGGGTGTTGTAGGTCAGCGTGTAGCCGAGCATCGAGGTCAGCGTCTGGCCGCCCAACTCCTGGCGGATTGGCAGCGACGCTTCGCCATCGGAGTAACAGCCGAGGGTCGGATTATTCGGATTGAATTGGCCGATTGAATTCAGGAATGCTGGTGACGGATTGTAGTTCGGACCGCCAATGTTGTTGTTACAGTTCCGCAGGGATGTTGGTAGCCCGATTTCCTGCCGGAAGATCGAATAACGCAATTGCAGTGTCAGATCCTCCCGCAGGCCGAAGCCGAGCCGCGGGCTGAATCCGAGCGTCTTGATGTTATAGGAGATGTATTGGTTGGCGAGCTGCTCACGCTGGTAGAAATCAAGCCCGAGCGCGACCCGATAGTCCAGCAGGTAGGGCTCGACAAACGACAGCGAATATCCCCGTGCGTACTGCCCGTACTGAACCGAGGCCTTCGCATACAGACCGCGGCCCAGCAGGTTACGCTCCGAGACGCTGACTTCCGCGAGTGCGCCCTGGGTCGTCGAATAGCCGCCGGACACCGAGAAGTCACCGGTCGACTTATCCTCGACGTCGACGTCGAGAATCACGCGATCGCTGGATGACCCCGGCTCGGTCGTGATCTTGACCGTCTTGAAGAAATCGAGGTTCTTCAGGCGGCGCTCGGCACGATCCACCAGCGATCGATTGTAGGCGTCGCCTTCCGAAATATCGAACTCGCGCCGGATCACATAGTCCCGCGTCCGCGTGTTGCCTCTGATGTTGATGCGCTCGATATACGTCCTCGGGCCTTCGTCGATCGCGAATACGATCGAGACGGTATGGGCATCGAAGTTGCGATCACCTCGCGGGCGCACCACGGCGAAGGCATATCCGCGCCGCGACGTTTCGACCTGCATCTCCTCGACGGATTTCTCGAGCGCTTCGGCGTTATAGAGCGACCCGACGTGGACGTGCGAAAAGCCGCTCAGTGACTTTCCGTCGAGCGCCGGAATCGACGATTCGAATGTCACCGACCCGACGCGGTATTGCTGGCCTTCGTCGATCTTGAAGGTCACGAGGAACCCGTGGCGAGCGGGATCGTATTCGGTCAAGGCGGCAACGATCTGAACGTCCGCATAGCCGTGCTTCAGATAATAGCGGCGCAGCAAGTCACGGTCGGCCTCGACGCGGTCGGGATCATACACGTCCCCGCCACCGAGGAAGCTCAGGAAGTTCGACTCATGCGTCTTGATCACGTCCTTCAGACGGTAGGACGAAAAAGCGTGGTTACCGATGAACTCGACCGATTTGACGCCGGTCTTGCCGCCTTCGCTGATCGAAAAAACGAGATCGACGCGGTTGTTGGGTTGCTCGATGATCTCTGGGGTAACGCTCACATCGTAGCGGCCGGAGTGGCGATAGATTTCAACGATTCGCTGGACGTCGGACTGGACCATCGGTCGGGAGAACGTACCGCGCGGCTTGGACTGAATTTCCGCCGTCAGTTGCTCGTCCTTGACCTTCTTGTTGCCCTCGAACGCGACCCGGTTGATGACCGGATTTTCCACGACCGAGACCACGAGCCGGCCGCCGACACGGTTGATCCTGACGTCCTGGAACAGACCGGTCCCGATCAGCGCTTTCAACGCGTCGTCGATGCTCGCCTGGTCAAGGCGCCCGTTGGCATCCGGCTTGAAATACGAACGGATCGTCTCCAGCTCGACCCGACGGTTTCCTTCGACGGAAATCGACGACAGGGTCTGGGCGGCAGCTGGCGACGACACCAGAGGGACGGTCACGAACGCGGCGACCGGCACGGCGACGGCCATCAGGGCGGCGAGCAGTGTCCCCCTTAACACTCGCATTCCAACATTCATGCGCAACGCGCCCTTATCATTCCGATGCCGGTCCATACCCCTACGAGCCGGCAGATTCCCATGTGGTTGCAACGCTTGTAGCTAATTTTGCCAGAGTGGCAAACGGCCTTTCGCAGTGCAATTCCAATTTAACTCCAAGACGTTGCCCTTTAGCCACGCCCAGATCACGGTGATTTGGATCGAATCGATCCAAAATCATGAACGGGATCGATTCCAACATTTTTGAGACGCGTCTTCTTCACGCGAACCGGTATCCATCCTCGGGTCAAAGCCCGAGGACATGCTTCGCTCGAAAACGCTCCAGGACGCGCGACTCACGAGCCAGCCAGATGCAGAATATCGTTGTAGGTCGCAAAAACCATCAGCATCAGCACCAGGCCGAGACCGATTCGGAAGCCCATTTCCTGTGCACGCTCGGACATCGGCCGCCCCCGAACGGCTTCAACCGCATAAAACAAAAGGTGCCCGCCATCCAGCAGCGGAACCGGAAACAGGTTCAGCAGCCCGATGGATATGGAAAGAACGGCAGCAAGATGGATCAGTGCGGCGGGGCCGATCGTGGCGACCTGCCCGGATATCTGCGCGATCCGAAGCGGTCCCCCGATCTGGTCGGCGTCCTCGCGCCCGGTGAAAATTCCACCGATATAGGCCATCGTGCTGTCGACCACGAACCAGGTTTCCTTGACTCCCAGCCACACCGCCGTCGCCGGATTCACGCGTTCCGTGGTGACATCTCCAGGTGAAGTCGCGTGCGCAATCCCGAGAACGCCGATCCTGTGCTCGTTTCCAAACCTGTCCTTGATCTCCTTAAGTTGCGGCGTGCCCCGCAGATCGATAACCGAATCGCCGCGTTTCACGGCGAATGTCAGCGTCTCGCCAGCACTGGTTCCGACGATCCGCTGCATGTCCGAGAAACTGTCGATCCCGCTGCCGTTGATCGCGGTCACGATGTCGCCGGCTTTGAAACCAGCCGCTTCGGCTGCGCTGCCGGCCTGCACCGTATCGACACGGGGGGTCGTGCTGGGCTTGCCGAAAATCATGAACAGGCCGGCGAAGATGAAGATCGCGAGGATAAAATTGGCAATCGGCCCCGCAGCCACGATCGCGGCACGCGGGAGAACCTTCTTGTGATGAAAGCTGCCGGCTCGCTCCTCCGCCGTCATGGATGCGAGGATCGCGTTCGACGGCGTGCTCGCTTCGGAATCATCGCCAAAGAACTTGACGTACCCGCCGAGGGGGATGGCGGAGAGCTTCCAGCGCGTCCCGTGCCTGTCGTTGAAGCCCGCCAATTCTGGTCCAAAGCCCACGGAGAATGTCAGTATCTTCACGCCCGCCCAGCGCCCAACCAGAAAGTGGCCGAGTTCGTGAAAGAAAACGACGATGGTGAGGACAAACAGGAACGGAACGATGTAGCCGATCAAACCGTGGCTTAATGTATTGAAACCGTGAAGAAAAAACTCGGCCATTCCGTTTCCCTCGTCCAGTGCCGGAGGCCCTGTTCCCGGCCACCCTTTAGGTGGCCTTTGCGGCGATTTGTGGCAATAGCGACGCGGCCATATTTCGCGCGTTGTGGTCAATGGCGATGGCGTCGTCAGCCGACGCCAGCGGCGCGAGATTGCCTGCCCGGACCCAGCCATTCATGGTGGCCTCGACCAGGCGCGCGATGGCGCCGAACCTGATTTTCTCGCCGATGAACGCCGCAACGGCGATCTCGTTTGCGGCATTGTAGACCGTGGTTGCGCCGTTCCCCGTCCTCAGCGCGTCGTAGGCCAGCCGGAGCGCCGGGAACCGCGTGAAATCCGGTGCCTCGAATGTCAGCTGTCCGATGCTGGCGAGATCGAGCTTCGCCGCCGGTCCGACGATGCGCTCGGGCCAGCCGAGGCAATGAGCGATCGGCGTCCGCATGTCGGGAGTTCCGAGTTGAGCGACGACGGACCGGTCGGAGAACTCGACCATACCGTGGACGATCGATTGCGGGTGAACCAGGACGTCGATCTCGTCCGGCGTCAGCGTGAACAGGCAGGCGGCCTCGATGACCTCGAGTCCCTTGTTCATCATCGACGCCGAGTCGATGGTGATCTTCCGTCCCATGCTCCAGTTCGGATGCTTCAGCGCCTGCGCCAGGGTCGCCTTCTCGATGTCGGCCGCCGCCCAGGTGCGAAACGGGCCCCCCGACGCGGTAATGATGACGCGCGTGAGTTCATCGCGATTTCCCGAACTCAAGGCTTGAAACAGGGCATTGTGCTCGGAGTCGGCCGGCAGGATGCAGGCCCCCGCCTTCGCGGCGCGCTGCATGAAGAAGTCGCCGGCGCAGACGAGGCACTCCTTGTTCGCAAGCGCAATCGTTGTCCCGCGATCAACCGCTGCAAGCGCGGGCTTCAGTCCGGCCGCGCCGCTCACCGCGGCCATCAACCAGTCGGCCGGACGCGAAGCAGCCTCGATGATCGCGCTTTCGCCGACGCCACACTCGATACCACTGCCCGCGAGCGCATCCTTCAACTCGCCAAAACGCGCGGGATCGGCGACCGCGACAAACCGCGCAGCGAATTCCCGCGCCAGTTTGACAAGAGCCTCGACATTTGAATTCGCGGTCAGTGCTTCGACACGGTAGCGGCCGGGCGCGCCGCGCAACAAATCCATCGTGCTGTCGCCGATCGACCCGGTCGCTCCCAGAACCGTCACGGTCCTGACGCCAGCCTCAACCGGCTTGTTATTCTTCAACGGAACGGCACCCATACGTCACCAAACCATAAGGGCGTGACCGATGCCATCCGCATCGCCACGCAAAAATCCGAAAAGCGCGGCGAGAACAATCGCCGCCACAAAGCCGTCGAGGCGGTCGAGCAGCCCGCCGTGTCCCGGAATGATCTGACTGGAATCCTTGACCCCGAAACGCCTCTTGACCGCCGACTCAAACAGATCGCCCGATTGCGATACGACGGACAGAACCGCCCCGAGCAGAAGCAAGGGCATCATTTCTCCAAAACCGAAGGCGGAAAATCCGACGGCGACAACAAGGCTCGCGACGAGGCCACCCACCGCACCAGCCCATGTCTTCTTCGGACTGACGCGAGGCCACAATTTGGGTCCACCGATTCCGCGGCCGGCGAAATAACCTCCGATATCGGTCACCCAGACCACCAGCAGCACCAACATCAACGCGGTGAATCCGTAGTCGCCGTCGAGGCGCACCTGCGCCGACGCAAATTCGGCCGCAGCCGCATAACAGAATCCGGCTACTGACCAAAGGCGTAGCCGTTGCGACGCCGCGCCGACCGCCGCAGCGCCGATCACAAGAACAACCAGCGAATACCCGCTGTGTCCGAACCCCAGACACAGGCCGGACACGACGAGGGCCGTGATCCCGGCGGCAGCCGTCCGCCTTTCCTGCGCGGTGCCGACGATCATCAGCCATTCGACGTAAAGGCCGACGGACGCGAGCGTCACGAGTCCGATCCACAGAGGTCCGCCGGACCATGCGACGGCAATCGCAGCCGGCGCGAGAACCAGCGCTGCGATGATACGCGTCCGGAGATTTCGCGATCCCGGATCGGCAACCGGCGCTACCTGATCCTGATTCATATCCATCACGATGCGGTTTTCGCAGCCAGGCCACCGAAGCGACGCTCGCGTCTGGCATACTCGGCGATCGCGCCTTCCAGCGCCGACTTGTCGAAATCCGGCCAATGCATCGGAACAAAAACGAATTCGCTGTAGGCCGCCTGCCACATCAGGAAATTCGACAGCCGCTGTTCGCCGCTGGTACGGATGATCAGGTCGGGATCAGGAATATCGGGCGCATCGAGATACTGACCGAGCGCGTCCGCATTGATCGTCGCCGGATCGCGCTTGCCATCCGCGACCTCCCGCGCCAGTTGCTGCGCGGCGTTGGCAATTTCCTGCCGCGAGCCATAGTTGAAGGCCACCACCAGCGTGAGGCTGGTGTTGTCTCTGGTGAGTTCTTCCGCCTCGCCGAGAAGCGCGCAAATGTCCGGCTCCAGCCCCGCGCGCTCACCGATAACACGGACGCGAACACCGTCACGGTGCAGCGAGGCCAAATCATTGCGGATAAACCGGCGCAGCAGGCCGAAAAGATCGCCAATTTCGGTGGCGGGCCGCGACCAGTTTTCCGAGCTGAAGGAAAAGATCGTCAGGTACTGAATGCCGAGTTCATGCGCCGCGCGCACGACGCGCCGCAGCGCCTCGACACCGCGACGATGACCCTCGGCGCGCGGCAAACCGCGCGACGCCGCCCAACGCCCGTTTCCGTCCATGATGATGGCGACATGCGGCGGCGCATCGGTGTGATCCGATCCATTGGCTGCGGGCGCGGCGGCATTCGACATGAGGTCAGTCCAGTCCCGGCTAGACAGTGAGGATTTCCTTTTCCTTCCCCGCCAGCAATTCATCGATTTCGGAGATAACGCCGTCCGTCGCCTTCTGAACATCGTTCGCCAGGCGCTTCTCGTCATCCTCGGAAATCTCGTGGTTCTTCTCGAGCTTCTTGATCGTATCCAGGCCGTCGCGCCGCACATGACGAACCGCCACTTTCGCCGCCTCGGCATACTTGTGCGCGACCTTGACCAGTTCCTTGCGACGTTCTTCGTTCAATTCGGGGATGCGCAGGCGCAGTACCTGTCCTTCGGTCGCGGGGCTCAGTCCCAGATTGGAATCGACGATCGCCTTTTCCACCGCCTTCACCATCGACTTGTCCCAAACCTGCACCGACAGCAGGCGCGACTCGGGAACACTGATCGTCGCAACCTGATTCAAGGGCATATGGCTGCCATAGGCCTCGACCTGCACCGGTTCGAGCATCGACGCCGCCGCGCGCCCGGTCCGCAAACCGCCCAACTCGTGCTTGAGGGATTGAATTGCCCCCTGCATCCGGCGCTTCAACTCGTTAATATCGAAATTACCCGCCGTCATACCGCTCTCCATCCCGGACACGTCTTCTGACCTCCGACCGCACCCGGCCCGACGCCATGAATCAACTGGCCACGATCGTTCCTCGACCGGTGCCTTTCAAAATTGCACCGATCGAACCCGGTTCGGCGATCGAGAACACAATGATAGGCAGCGACGTCTCGCGGGCAAGCGCGAAAGCAGTCGCGTCCATGACCTTATAGCCGCCTTCGAGCGCCTGCGAGTGACTTAACCGCTCGAACCGCGTGGCAGATGGATCCTTCTTCGGATCGGAACTGTAGACACCATCCACGTTCGTCGCCTTGAGCACGGCTTGTGCGCCGATCTCTGCGGCGCGAAGCACCGCCGTGGTGTCGGTCGTGAAATAAGGATTGCCGGTCCCGCCGCCGAGCAGAACAATACGGCCCTCCGAGAGGTATTTATGCGCCGCATTGCGGGTGAAAAGCTCGCAGACTTCGGGCATCACGAACGCGGACAGGGCACGGGCCGACTGCCCGCGACGTTCGAGGGCAGCCTCGAGCGCAAGGCAGTTCATGACGGTCGCAAGCATTCCCATAGTATCGCCGGTCGGGCGCGAGACGCCGCGGGACGACACCTCGACGCCCCGGAATATGTTTCCACCACCGACCACAACCGCGATTTCCGTCCCCAGCGCACGCGCAGAGGCCAGATCGCCGGCGATACGATCGACGGTCGGCTGGTCGATGCCGAAGGGCTGCGAACCCGCCAGATATTCCCCGGACAGTTTAACGACAACACGACGATAGGCCGGCTCATCCATGATGCGTTAGCTCCGCCGCGAGTCTTGCTCCCCGCCCCGTTCAGGCCTGGCGTTACCCCTGCCCGGCGGCCGCGGCAACCTCGGCCGCAAAATCGGATTCGGCCTTCTCAATTCCCTCGCCTAGCGCATAGCGCACAAAGCCTGTGAGCTTCACAGGCGCGCCGACCTTGCCCTCAGCGTCCTTGAGCGCCTGACCGACGCTTTTTTTGTCGTCGAAGATGAACGGCTGTTCCAGCAGGGTCTGTTCCTTGAAGAATGTTTTCAGGCCGGACTCGGTGATCTTCTCGATCATCGCTTCGGGCTTGCCCTGCTGCCGGAACTTGTCGGCGAGGATGTCCTTCTCGCGCTTGACGACGGCGGGATCGACCCCCGAAGGATCGATGGCCAGCGGGTTCGAGGACGCGACATGCATCGCGATCTGACGGCCAAGCGCAGCGAGTTCGTCGGCGTTCCCCGACGACTCGAGCGCGACGATCACACCCATTTTTCCGGCGCCATCGATGACGGCATTGTGGACATAGCTCGCGACAAGCCCCTTGCTGACCTCGAGCGACGCGGCGCGACGCAGCGTCATGTTCTCGCCGATGGTGGCGATCGCATCCGAGATGGCCGTCTCCACGGTGGCGCTGCCAACCTTGGCGGCCTTGATCACCTCGACGTCGGCGCCGACGCTGAGAGCAACCTGCGCCACCATCTTGACCAGCCCCTGGAACTGCTCGTTGCGCGCGACGAAGTCTGTTTCCGAATTGACTTCGACGACGACGCCCTTGTTGCCGCTGGTGACGGCGCCGATCAGGCCTTCGGCCGCAACGCGTCCCGCCTTTTTGGCGGCTTTCGACAGTCCCTTCTTACGCAGCCAGTCGATCGCAGCCTGCATGTCACCGTCGTTCTCGGTCAGCGCCTGCTTGCAATCCATCATGCCGACGCCGGTGGTTTCGCGCAGGTCCTTGACCATGGCTGCGGTGATTGTTGCCATTGCTGTATGTCCTTTGCCTGTCAGGAGACAGCGGTGCAGCTCATCGGCCACCGCCGCCTCTACTCAGGAAACAAGTCAGAAAATCCCGTGTGAAAGCGGGCGGCCGCGAAACCGCCGGCCCGTCACGTTATTCGGCCTCGGCGGTCAACGCCTTGGCCTGAGCGACCCAGCCGTCAGCACGGCTCGGAAGTCCAACCTCTTCACCGATCTTGTGAGCGGTCTCGTGATCGAATTCGGCGAGCTGCCAGTAGTGGAAAATGCCGAGGTCGTTGAACTTCTTCTCGATCTCACCGGACACGCCCGTGAGCTTCTTGAGATCGTCGGCAACGCCGCGCGGGCCGGCAAGACCCTGGAAGCCGGCAGGCTGCGCGGCGGCGGGAAGTTCTTCCTGCACCGGCTGGACCGAGGCCCCGATGTCAATGCCGGAATCGCCCTGGGCCCGCGAAATGCCGTCGATCGCCGCACGCGCAATGAGATCACAATACAGGCTGATGGCGCGGCCGGCGTCGTCGTTGCCCGGAACCAGATAGGTGATGCCCTTGGGATCGCAGTTGGTGTCGACGATAGCCGCGACCGGGATGTTCAGCCGCTGGGCCTCCTGGATCGCGATGTCTTCCTTGTTGGTGTCGATCACGAAGATCAGGTCCGGCAGACCGCCCATGTCCTTGATGCCGCCGAGCGAGCGATCAAGCTTGTCGCGCTCGCGCTGCAGCGTCAGCCGCTCCTTCTTCGTGTAGGCGTTGGCGTCGCCGGAACTCAGCACCTCATCGAGATGGCGCAGCCGCTTGATCGAACCGGAAATCGTCTTCCAGTTGGTCAGCGTGCCGCCGAGCCAGCGCGAGTTGACAAAGTACTGCGCCGAGCGCTTCGCGGCATCGGCGACGCCGTCCTGCGCCTGACGCTTGGTGCCGACGAACAGGATGCGGCCGCCCTTGGCGACGGTGTCGCTGACAGCCTGCAGCGCGCGATGCAGCAGCGGCACGGTCTGCGCGAGATCGATGATATGGATGTTGTTGCGCGCACCGAAAATGTAATCCGCCATCTTCGGATTCCAGCGGTGCGATTGGTGGCCGAAATGAACGCCAGCCTCAAGCAGCTGACGCATGGAAAATTCAGGAAGCGCCATAGTTCAATTCTCCGGTTGGTTCCTCCGGAAACGTGTGAGCAGGACGAACCGTCAAACCGAAAGGAATGCGGTCCGGCTGCCACCGGACGGCTTGTTAGGCCATGTTTCCGTGTGAGATGGCGGCGTATATACCGGGGGCACCCGGTATAAGCAAGGCAATCCGGCCCGCTGCGCTGCCGGTCAGATCGCCTGGACGTCCACGACCCCCGAAACCGCCTTGATGGCGCCTGCGACCTGCGGCGAAACCCGAAAACGGCCGGGAAGCTTTATTTCCACCTCGGTTTCGAGGTCCAGCAACATCACCAGCGAGACGTCGCCGTCTCCGGATTGCCTGGACGCTGGAACCTTGGCCGCCCCGGCCGGGCCATCGTTTTCGGGCGTCTGAAGTCGCCTTACGATCGAATCGAGCGGCCTGGTATCGCGCAGGAAAATCCGCAAACCCCTCTGGGTCTTGGCCGCGGCATCGTCCAAGGGCTCCGCGTGCAGAACGCGGGCGCGAACCTCATCGCCCTGCAGTTCCGCGCCGAGTTGCATCAAAACCGCGGCCCCCGGCTCCAGCACCTCGCGAAATTGCGCCAGCCCTTCCGAAAACAGCACCGCCTCGAAATGGCCGGTCGGATCGGACAGGCCGATGATGCCCATCTTGTTGCCGGTCTTGGTGCGCCGCTCCATCCGCGAGACGACCGTCGCGGCGACCCTGCCTGCGGTCGCGCCTGTCTTTACCGCGCGGGAAAACTCGGCCCAGGACTGGACGCGCAGCCGCTTCAGCGCGGTTGCGTAGTCGTCGAGCGGATGCCCCGACAGGAAAAACCCGACCGCATCGTACTCGCGCTTCAGCCGATCGGACGGCAACCACGGCTCCGCCTGAGGCAGCATGATGGCCGGCGCATCCGCCATACCGCCGAACATGTCGTTCTGACCGAGCATCGCGGCCTCGTGACTGCGCTGGCACGCGGCAAGGATCGCCTCGGCGCCGGCGAACACACGGGCGCGATTGGGTTCGAACGCATCGAACGCTCCGGCGGCCGCGAGGCTTTCGATCACGCGCTTGTTGACGGCGCGCGGCGGCACCCTGGCGGCGAAATCGGCCAGCGACGTGAACAATCCGTTCTTGCGGGCTTCGACGATCTGCTCGACCGCCTGCGCGCCGACGCCTTTCAGCGCCGCCAGCGCGTAACAGATCACGCCGCCGCTGACCTCGAAGGTCGCGCCCGAGCGGTTGATCGAGGGCGCTTCGACCTTGATCTCAAGGCGCTGGGCCTCGCTGCGAAATTCCGAAAGCTTGTCGGTGTTGCTCATATCGAGCGTCATCGACGCCGCCAGAAATTCGATGGGATAATGCGCTTTCATATACGCCGTCTGGTAGGATACGAGCGCATAGGCCGCGGCATGGCTTTTATTGAATCCGTAATCGGCAAACTTCGCCAGCAACTCGAAAATTGTTTCCGCCTGCCCCTTGGGCACCCCGTTCTTCACGGAGCCGGCAACAAAAATCGCGTGCTGCTTTTCCATTTCCGCGCGGATCTTCTTGCCCATCGCGCGCCGCAGCAGATCGGCGTCGCCGAGCGAATAGCCGGCCATGACCTGGGCGATCTGCATCACCTGTTCCTGATAGATGATGACGCCAAACGTTTCCTTGAGGATCGGCTCCAGCATGGGATGAAGATATTCCGGCTCCTCTTCGCCATGCTTGCGCGCGCAGTAGGTCGGAATATTCGCCATCGGCCCCGGTCGATACAGCGCGACCAGCGCAATGATGTCCTCGAACCGGTCCGGGCGCATATCCACCAGCGCCCGCCGCATGCCCTGACTTTCAACCTGGAAAACGCCGACCACGTCGCCCCGCGTCAGCATCTGGTAGCTTTCCGCATCGTCGAGCGGCAGCGTTGCGAGATCGATATGGACATTGCGCTGCTTCAGCAGCTTCACGGCAACGTCAAGAACGGTCAGCGTCTTCAGGCCGAGAAAGTCGAACTTCACCAGCCCTGCCGGCTCCACCCACTTCATGTTGAACTGGGTCACCGGCATGTCCGACTTCGGATCGCGGTACAACGGTACGAGTTCGCTCAGGGGACGATCGCCGATCACGATGCCAGCCGCATGGGTCGAGGCATGACGGGTCAGCCCCTCGAGGCGCTGGGCGATATCGAACGCGCGCGCCACCACCGGATCCTCGTCGCGAAACGCCTGCAGCTTCGGTTCGCTCGCGATCGCCGCGGCCAGCGTAATGGGCGCTGCTGGATTTTGCGGGACCAGCTTGGTCAGCTTGTCGACCTGCCCATAAGGCATCTGCAAGACGCGTCCGACGTCACGCAAAACGCCGCGCGCCTGAAGCGTTCCAAAGGTGATGATCTGCGCGACCTGATCGCGACCGTAGCGCTTCTGCACGTAGTCGATGACCTCGCCGCGCCGCTCCTGGCAGAAATCGATATCGAAGTCCGGCATCGACACGCGTTCGGGGTTGAGGAAGCGCTCGAACAGCAGACCGAACCGGATCGGATCCAGATCGGTGATGGTGAGCACATAGGCCACCAGCGAGCCAGCGCCGGAGCCCCGGCCCGGCCCCACTGGAATGCCCTCGGACTTGGCGTGCTTGATGAAGTCCGCAACGATCAGGAAGTAGCCCGCATAATTCATGCGGGTGATGACGTCGAGTTCGAAACTCAGGCGCGCGCTGTAGTCGTCCTCCGTCATTCCCTGGGAAAGACCATGAACCGCCAGCCGGTTGGCAAGCCCCTCTTCCGCCTGGCGCCGCAATTCGGCGACCTCATCGCTTTTCGCATCCGCCGCGTTGGCGCCGGCGCCGACCGCGAAATGCGGCAGGATCGGCTTGCGCGTCAGGGGCCGGAACGCGCAACGTTCCGCAATTTCAATCGTAGACGACAACGCTTCCGGAATGTCGGCAAACAGCACGGCCATTTCCGCGCGGGTCTTGAAGCGATGATCCGGCGTCAGTTGATCGCGGTCGGTTTCCGCGACGAGGCGGCCGCCGGCGATACACAGCAAGGCATCGTGGGCCTCATAATCGTCGGAGGCTGCGAAATACGGTTCGTTGGTCGCGACCAGCGGCAGACCCTTGGCATAGGCGAGGTCGATCAACGCGCCTTCGACGCGCCGCTCCTTGTCAAGGCCATGACGCTGCAACTCGACATAGAGCCGGTCACCGAAAACCCCGGCGAGTTGATCGCAACGCGCGATAGCGAGAGCCGAATGATCGGCATTGAACGCCAGCGCCACCGGCCCGTCGGGGCCACCGGTCAAGGCAATCAGCCCTTCGTTTTCATCCCGAAGCCACCCCGACTTGATATGCGGGGTCTGATGCAGCGCCGATTCGAGGAACGCGCGGGAATTCAGCCGCATCAGGTTGCGATAACCGGCCTCGCGCGTCGCCAGCAGAACAATTCGGGCGAAGGGAAGCGCGCTGCGCGCATTGGGATCCTGATCGTCGAAATCGACCGCCAGTTCGCACCCGACGATCGGCTGGATTCCGTAACCCGCGACCTTGTCGGAAAACTCCAGCGCACCGAACATATTGTCGGTGTCGGTCAGCGCCAATGCCGGTTGATGGTCGGCCTTGGCCAGTTCCGCCAGTTTCTGGATCTTGATCGAGCCCTTCAAAAGCGAATAGGCCGAATGGACGTGCAAGTGGACGAAACCGGCGTTGGCGGCGGCGAGTTTCTGGCTCATGGTTTTGGGCAATCATCGGTGCTGGGAGCTAACGGCCGGGAAAGCCGACTCGCCAATAAATGGTGAGGGCTTGCACCCGCCGTGTCCATGCGAAATCCAGGCGCAGGCGAAGCTGTTCCTGTTTTCCCCAGCACGCCCGGAAAGCCGGACCGTTCACTCACGAAAGCTGCGGAATGAGTTGCGCCCAGACGGCGATCATCCCGACGAACAGCACGATCGAGGCCAGCGCCGTCGCCTCCTCAATGAATAGTCTCAACATGATTCCCCCTCCTTTATTAGAACATAACAGAAACATTGTTTATGTTTTGTTCCAAAAGTCAAGGGCCGGCAGTGGGTCGATTTGAGAAATGAATAGGAAGGAAATTGCTTGGTTAATTTGGGCGCGGGTAGGACTGGCGCTAGTCGGGAGCCTATGTGAGAAGGACACCTAGCAGGCTGTTGAAGAAGTTTCCCACGGAGACGGATATGGAATGGAGTCAGCGTGATCTGCGGGCGGCGCCACCATCAGGGTCCTGATCGAGCATCTTGACGGTGCACGACTTGTGTTTCACGCGGCGGCTGCCAGGAGTTTGGGCAAGCGGATCAGGTTGTAGGCCGCCAGCGCCAGGGTGAAGGTGGCGTTGACGCGGTCGCGGCCTCGCAGCTTGATCTTGGCAAGTCCGGCGGAGGCCTTGATCCAGCCGAACACCTCCTCGATGCGCTTGCGACAGCGTTGGCTGACGGCATATCCGGCATGACGGAGAGTCCTCTGGTCGATCGCGGTCTTGCGCGGCTTTCCGGTCTTGCTCAAATGCCCGTCGATGGCGATGTGCGGCGTGACCGAACGCCGTCTTAAGTCCTCGACGAATGCGGTGACGTCATAGGCCTTGTCGGCGCCCAGCGTGATCCGCCGCTCGCTGGACACTGTCAGGAATTTCGTGTGCGGGCGTGCATAATGGGTAAAAAGGATTCCCACTATGGCCCGACGCAAAGACCCTGCGATACCAAATGATCTTCTCGACCAGCTTCTGGCGGGAGGCGCAGCCAGTGCAGCCTTCGAACAGGGCGGCCTGCTGGATTCGCTCAAGAAGGCTCTGACCGAGCGCGCGCTAAACGCGGAGATGGACCATCATCTGGCGAGCGGCGAAGACGCTGGCAATACGCGTAACGGCTACGGCCGCAAGACCGTGACGACGGAGACCGGCAAGCTGGAGATCGACATACCGCGCGATCGCCAGTCGAGTTTCGATCCGCAGTTGATTGCCAAGTATCAGCGCCGTTTTCCCGGCTTCGACGACAAGATCGTGTCCATGTATGCGCGCGGCATGAGCACCCCGGGAGATCACCGGGCACCTGCGCGATCTGTACGGTATCGAGGTGTCGCCGGACCTGATCTCAACGGTGACGGACGCCGTTCTCGACGAAGTCGCCACCTGGCAGCAAAGACCACTCGATCCGGTTTATCCGCTGATCTTCTTCGATGCGATCCGGGTCAAGATCCGCGACGAAGGGATGGTCCGCAACAAGGCCATCCACATCGCGCTGGGGGTCCGCGCCGACGGCGCCAAGGAGGTGCTCGGCCTGTGGCTCGAGCAGAACGAAGGCGCCAAATTCTGGCTGCGGGTGATGAACGAGCTCAAGAACCGCGGCGTCGATGATATCCTGCTGGCCGTCGTTGATGGCCTGAAGGGCTTCCCCGATGCGATCACCGCTGTGTTCCCGGAGGCGGTCGTCCAGACGTGCATCGTCCACCTGCTGCGCAACTCCATGGACTTCGTGTCCTGGAAAGACCGCAAGGGGCTGGCGACAGCGCTCAAGGACATCTACCGCGCCGTCGATGCCGATGCTGCCGAAAAGGCGCTGGCGGCGTTCGAGGCCGGCCCCTGGGGCCAGCGCTACCCCGCCATCGGCCAGAGCTGGCGGCGCGCCTGGGGCGAGGTCATCCCGTTCTTTGCCTTCCCTGACGAGGTGCGTCGGATCGTCTACACAACAAACTCAATAGAAGCGCTGAACTCGAAACTCCGGCGGGCTGTCAGGGCCAGAGGCCACTTCCCCAGCGACGACGCGGCAACCAAGCTGCTCTATCTGATCTTGAACCGATCGGAGAAAGAGTGGAAAATGCCGCCTCGTGAGTGGACCATGGCCAAGGCCCAGTTCGCCGTCATCTTCGGCGAGCGCTTCATCAAAGCCATGGCGGCGTAATGTTCAACCGCTCGCCCGCACACGAAATTCCTGACAGTCCCGCTCGCTTTGGCCGCGGTGGCAGTCGATCAGCGCCAACGCCTGATCCCGCTCCGCCGTTCCGGTCGCCCGGCTCACGCCACCCAGCACCGCCAGTCCGTTGCGGTTCTCCATCAGGGCATGGCCGATGTAGCAAAGCTTCGCCGGCTGGCCGCCGCCCTTCTTATAGAGCCGTGCCTCGGGATCGGTCGTGCTCTGATGCGTCTCGTTGCAGCGCTTCTCGTTGTGGAAACTGCGCTCGGCGTTGCGTCCCGGTCCATCACTGTCCTGGTCACCGCCGTCCTTGCGCCGGAAGCTCTTGATCGATGCCCACGCCTCGATCAGCGTGCCGTCGACCGAAAAATGCTCGCTTGATAACAGCCGCTTGACCTGGTGCTGCCCCATCAGCGCGTTCAAGAACTTCGCGGCGATCTCACCTTCAAGCAATCGGTCGCGGTTCTTCGAGAAGGTCGAGTGGTCCCACACCGGGTCGTCCACGCCCAAGCCCACGAACCAGCGCAACAGCAGGTCGAACTCCAGCCGCTCCATCAACTGCCGTTCCGAGCGGATCCCGTAGAATGCCTGCAGCAGCATTGCCCGAAGCAGCTTCTCCGGTGCGATCGAGGGACGGCCGAACGCCGTGTAGAGCTTGTCAAAGTCCCTCGACAGATCATTCAACGCCGCGTTCGCGATCTGTCGGATCGTTCGCAGCGGATGGTCGGAGCGAATCCGAGCCTCCAAGTCCACATAGCTGAACAGCGAGCCTGACCGTTCGTCGCTTCCCCGCATCGCTCCCCCCTCGACGCATCCGCATCAAGAGAATCATGCCCAGAACCGCTGCGCCAGAGACTTCTTCAACAGCCTGCTAGGGGATCGAAATGCCTGATCTGATCAAGCTCTTGGAGCAATGGGGGGCTGTAACGACCGCACCCATTCCATTCGCAATCGCGGTTGCCATCGCGAGCGGATTAATTTGGCTCGCGATAGGCTGGTCCTATAGCAGCGTTCTCGCCGGTAAGAATGCGCAGATTGAATTACAGGATCGTCAACTCTCAGATTATCGCGAGAAGCTAAAAGGGGCGACTCCAGAAGAAGCGAAAGCCAAGATTGACTCACTTGAGCGCACGCTACGAATGACCGTGGGCCAAAGCTGGATTCCCCTCAGCAAATCCCAAATTGATGATCTCGCTTCAAAGCTGAAGCAAATTCAAAAAAGTCGTGCGCAAATCATGTATGAGAACGCACTCGGAAGGGAGCTTGCCCAGAGTATCTTCGACGCGTTCAAGCAGGCAGGATGGGATCAGGCGTGGCTAAGCACGGGTAGTGGCCTTGGCGACGGACTAGTGACAGGATGGAGTTCGCGTGCTGTAGCTGTGAAAGAGGCGTTAGAATCCACAGCAAAGCTTCCCGTAAGACCTATCGATACCGAAAAAGAAATACCTGATCTTTTAATCGTCGGTGTAGGCATCAACTCTTAGTTAAAAGTCATCCCTCCGACTTTTCCTTAATCTACTCCAGCGCATCGGCCACGGATCGACCTCAATCCGGGCGCAGCGCGTCCGCCATCTCCTGGATGATCGCTTGCGCGGCGGCTTTCGGATCGTCCGCCGCGTAAATGGGTCTGCCCAACACCAGATAATCGGCTCCCGCCCGTATGGCTTCAAACGGTGTGGCCACCCGCTTCTGATCGTGCCTGGCGCCGCCGCTCGGGCGGATACCGGGCGACACGATCATCAGCTTGTTGCTCGTCTGTTTTCGAAGCTCGGCGGCTTCCAGCGCCGACGCGACGACGCCGTCGACCCCAACCTCAAGCGCTTTCTTCGCGCGGGCAATGACAAGGTCTTCGACTTTGCCGTCGAAGCCCATCTCCTTGATGTCCTCGGCATCCATGCTCGTCAGCACGGTGACGCCGAGAATCTTCATGTCGGAGTTGCCGCGGCCGGCGACGGCGGCTTTCATGATGCTCGCGACGCCGTGCACGGTCAGGAACGTGATTTTCAATTCGGCTGCTTGTGCGACCGCGCGTTGAACGGTCTCTTCGATGTCGTAGTACTTGTAATCTAGGAAGACCCGCTTGCCCTCGACAATAAGCTCCTTGGCAAACTCGTTTCCGCCAACGAGCTGGAGACCCAGACCGACTTTGTAAAAAGAGACCTCGTCACCCAGCTTCCGAACAAGCTTCCTGGCGTCCTCAACCTCCCAAAAATCGAGAGCCACAATCAGCTTTTCACGAGCGCGGTCGAGATAATGCGAATCGGTCATGCCTCGCGCTGCCTCAGTGCTTGCCATAGGGATTTCCGGGACGTTATTGAGGGTCGACAAGACCGTCGGCACCGAATCCTTGAAATATCGGAGTTTAGGGCTGTGTTTTGCTACACGAAGCTGCTTCAGGCAAGGATATATGCCAGCAAACGCGGTGTCGTAACCGCCTGGCGGGTGGATTTGACATTCGCATCGCGATGCCCGCAGCAGGTGCGGTAGCGAATGTCAAATCCACCCACTAGTACAGAAGCACCCGTCTCATGACACAACCGCTCGCCTCCCGTATCGCGCTCGTCAGCGGCGCCTCGCGCGGCATCGGCTATGCCACCGCGCGGGCGCTCGCAAAAGCCGGCGCGCATGTGATCGCCGTGGCGCGCACGCAAGGAGGGCTCGAAGAGCTCGACGACGACATCCGCAAGGACGGCGGCAGCGCGACGCTGGTGCCGCTCAATCTCACCGACTTCGACGGCATCGCCCGGCTCGGCGCGGCCCTGAACGAGCGCCACGGCAAGCTCGATATTCTTGTCGGCAACGCCGGCATCGCCGGTCCGTCCTCGCCGCTCGGCCACATCGAGCTGAAGCCATGGCAGGACGTGATGGCGATCAACGTCACCGCGAATTTTCAACTGATCCGCTGCATGGAGCCGCTGCTGCGGCAATCCGACGCCGGACGCGCGGTGTTCGTCACGTCTGGCGCCGCCAGCAAGGCCAACGCCTATCGCGGTCCCTATGCGGCCTCGAAGGCCGCGCTGGATACGCTGGTGCGGTGCTGGGCAAACGAGACCGCCTCGACCCCGCTCCGCGTCAACCTGTTCGATCCGGGACCGATCCGAACCCGGATGCGCGCCGCCGTGTTTCCCGGCGAGGATCCCATGAGGCTGGACACGCCGGAACAGGTTGCGGAATTCATCGTGCCGATGTGCCTGCCGTCCTGGAACGAGACCGGCAAACTTTACGACTACAACAGCCGCAAGGTGATGAGCTTCCATCCGCCGTCGGCCTGATCCTTGCCTGGGCGGCGATTGGTAGTTCCCCCGCGCCGGCGCATTGAACCGTTTGGGGCGGCCGCCTCACAAATGACTGGAACGTCATGCGCGATGGATAGGTTCGGTCGGGTCAGGAGCTGTCGATGCAAGCCGTTGTCGAGCGCGTGATACGCGCCATTACCCTCAAGAACTCGCTGTCCAACGAAAAGGCCGGCGGCGCTCGCCGGACTCCGGCTGGACTGGCCGCCGACTTGTTGGAGAATTACAGGGCGCAGCTTCTGCAGCGTGCGCAGCCTCCTCGCAACCGCTGACCAACATTCCAAACTTGCGCGTATTCTGATCGCAAAACCGGTGTCCACTTTTGCGGAATACGCGCTATGATTTGCGCTTGCGCTTATGCGCGAACGGATTGGCCTTTTCGCGAAGCGTGATGCGGATCGGCGTTCCCGGCAGATCGAAAAAGCCGCGCAGGCTGTTGACCAGATAGCGCAGGTAGGATTCAGGAACCGCATCCGCCCGCGAACAGAACACGATGAAACTCGGCGGCCGCGCCTTGGCCTGGGTTACGTAGTTGAGTTTCAGCCGCCGCCCTGACACGGCCGGCGGCGGGTTGGCATCGACCGCCTGCTCGAACCAACGATTGAGCGCCGCGGTCGGCACGCGGCGGTTCCAGATCGCGTAAGCGTCCTGGATCGCCGTCATCAGCCGGTCGACTCCCTCGCCCATCAAGCCGGAGACAGCGACGATCGGCATGCCCTTGACCTGCGGCAGCAGATGATCAGCATCGGTCCGCAGCGCAGCGATGAGACTGGATTGCCGCCCCATCAAATCCCACTTGTTCACGGCGATCACCAGCGCGCGGCCCTCGCGCTCGATCAGGTCGGCGATGCGGAGGTCCTGCTCCTCGAACCTGTTCTGCGCATCCATCATCAGCACGACGACTTCGGCGAACCTGGCGGCGCGCAACGTATCCGCCACCGACAGCTTCTCAAGCTTCTCCTCGATCCGCGACCTGCGCCGCAACCCGGCGGTGTCGAAGATACGAAAATCGCGGCCCTGCCAGTTGAGTTCGACCGAAATGGAATCCCGCGTGGTCCCGGCTTCGGGACTGGTCAGCAGACGCTCTTCCCCAAGCAGATAATTGATCAGCGTCGATTTGCCGGCGTTGGGGCGCCCAACGATCGCCACGCGGATCGGCCGCTGCGAGATATCCTCGGACTCGATGATGTCGTCATCGTCGAATTCCTCGGCTTCTTCGGTGGGTTCCGGCATTACGCCGCGCAAGGCGTCGTAGAGATCGCTCATGCCCTCGCCGTGCTCGGCGGACACCCCGACGGGATCGCCGAGCCCCAGCGCGTAGGACTCCAGCGCGCCGGCTTCCCCGTGCCTGCCTTCGCTCTTGTTGGCGACCAGCACGACCGGCTTGTTGGCACGCCGCGCGAAATCGGCAAACGAGCGATCGGTCGGCGTCAGGCCCGCGCGCGCATCGAATACGAACATCAGGGCATCGGCGGCTGCAATCGCAGTCTCGGTCTGTTCCTGCATACGCGCCGTCAACGAGCCGCGTGGTCCCTCGTCGAGGCCGGCGGTGTCGATCACCGTGAAATCGAGATCGCCGAGCCGCGCCTGCCCTTCGCGGCGGTCGCGGGTCACGCCGGGCTTGTCATCGACCAGCGCCAGTTTCTGTCCGACCAGACGGTTGAACAGGGTCGACTTGCCGACATTGGGTCGGCCTATGATGGCAATGGTGAAGGACATCGGTGTTCCCTGCCCGGCAGGGGCGGCGTCTCAATACCAGCGTTTCGGCGGCGCCGATACCGCTCTGTGTCAGCGCGAGAAGCTGTCGCTAGGCAGCGGTGCCGGAAATGGCGATGCAGCGGGCTCGGACTGTTGCACCGGCTGCCGCTGCGGCGCGGCCTGCTGCTGCGGTGCTGGTTCTTCCTTGGGCAGCGAGGTGGCTCGCCGATGGACCAGCCGCTTCGGCTTGCGGGGCGGCGCAGCGGGGGCGCCATCCGCAGCACCGGTCTCGGCGCCGGCAGGCACGCCGGCCGTCCTCTCCGGTGTCCCCGACCGCCGCGCTTGCCCGGATTCATCCGACGGCGCAGCCGCAGCGGCCGCGGCCGCTTGCTCCTGCTGCTGTTGCTCGACGTTGCTCTTGTAGAGATCCTTCGGGACGCCCTGCTCTATGCCCGGAACACCATCCGGGAAAACCGGCTCGCGCTTGCCCGGCAGCTTCTTCTTGGTATCGAGGAAGTCGAGCATATCGGATGGATCCCAATTGCTCAGGCCGCCGCCGCTGCAACCGGCCAGCACGCCGCAGAACGAGATCAGAACAGCGGTGGCAATCAGGCGTTGCGAGCGGCGCATAAACGGTTCTCGTTCAAACTTGAGGTCAGCACATCCTGGCTCAGCTCTTCGCAACCGGCGGCAGCAAGGCTTGCAAGGCTTCGGCGCGGCTGCGCAGGCTGGACGGTGTCTGGCCGTCCTCGCCGATCATATCGAGCCATTTTCGCGCGGCCGTCGTATCGTTGGCGCGCCAGGCGGACAACGCCAGCAGTTCGCGCGCGGTGTGGCGGAAGGCCGCCTGGGGCGCGGTCGCCGGCTCCAGCCGCTGCAGCATGTTGTTGTAGGTCTCGGTATCCAGCAGCAATCCGGCGGCACGCACCCGCGCGAGATCGCGCTCCGCGCTGCCGAACCCGCTGTCGGCGGCGATCGCGTCATAGAGCTTGACCGCCTCCTTGGGGTCGCGCTTGACGGCTTCGGCGGCAGCGCGAAGGCGCGACAGGTTGCGATATCCGGGCGGCGCGGTCGCCGCCAGCTTCGTGAAGGCCGCTTCGGCTTCGGCATACTTGTTTTGATCGGCCAGCGTCGCCGCTGCCTCGAAGGCCGAACCGGCCTCGGCGGACTTCTGGGTCTGGAGGTACAGATATCCACGCCAGCCGCCAACAGCGGCAACGATCAGGATAGCGGCGGCGACGATCAGCCCCGAATAGCGGCTCCAAACCCTCTTGACCTGCTCGCGGCGCAACTCATCGTCAATTTCGCTAAAAAGCTCAGTCACTTAATGTTTCCCCGTCCCCGATTTTCCGCAAGCCCGCGACGCGACACCGCGCGCATCTCCTCCGATGGCGGCGGCGATACCCTAGCGATATGGCGCCGACAAGGCAAAACGAGCCCGATCAAGGTGCCAACCGCACAACAGCAGGCACGCGATCTAGCTGGCCTTCGGCTTCATCGCATAAACGTGTTCCGGGCCGGGAAAGGCGCGGCTACGCACATCGCGCGCATAGCCTTCGATCGCGGCCTCGATCATGGGGCCGAGTTCGCCATAGCGCCGGACGAATTTCGGCGCGCGCGGCGACAACCCGAGCATGTCCTCCAGCACCAACACCTGGCCGTCACAAGCGGGGCTGGCGCCGATGCCGATGGTCGGGATCGCCACGCTTTCCGTAATCTTGCGCGCCAAGGGCTCTGCGACCGCCTCGATCACCATCGAGAATGCGCCGGCCTCCGCCACGGCACGCGCATCGTCCTCGATCGGCCGCCACGTTCCCTCCTCGCGTCCCTGCGCGCGAAACGAGCCCAGCGTGTTGATGGATTGCGGCGTCAGGCCGACATGCCCCATCACGGGAACGCCGCGCGCGGTGAGAAACGCGATGGTCTCCGCCATCTTCACGCCGCCTTCGAGTTTCACCGCGCCACAGAGCGTCTCCTTGAGAATGCGTGCGGCGGAATGAAAAGCCTGCTCCTTCGAGGCCTCGTAGGAGCCGAACGGCATATCCACCACGACCAGCGCCTGTTGCGACCCGCGCATCACCGCGCGGCCCTGCAGGATCATCATGTCCAGCGTGACCGGCACCGTGGTCTCGAAACCGTGCATCACGTTGCCGAGGCTGTCGCCGACCAGAATGACGTCGCAATGGCGGTCGACCAGCGCCGCGGTATGGGCGTGATACGAGGTCAGCATCACGATCGGATCGCCGTTCTTGCGAGCGCGAATGTCGGGTGCTGTCCTGCGCCTGATCGCCGACTGGACCGACATGCTATGCTCCAAAGGCGGGAACGCCGACGACGTAAGGATGGAAGAGAAGGCCGAGCGCAAGATAGACGACGAAGCCGACGACAATCGCGATCACGTCGTTGCGAACCCCGCCAACCGGAATCTGCAACCCGCTGGGGTCGGTCCGGTGCTTGAGCGAGATGCGGTCGATCACCGCCCACGCCAGGATCGAGCCGAACAGAATGATCGAGCCAAGATCGCCGTTGGCGAGCAGATGCGCCGCCGCCCACAGCTTGACGCCTGCCAACATCGGATGCTTCAGCTTCGCATAGATGCGGCCACGGATATACGACGCCACCACCAGGATGATCGCGGGCAGTATCAGCGCTTCGGCGATGTGCTTCATCACCCGCGGCGGATACCAGACGTCGATCCAGCCGGTGGCGCGATAGGTCAGGAATCCCCAGACGATCAGCGCGACACCAGCCGCGGAAATCAGCGAAAACCCCATCTTGTATGGTCCTTCGCCATAGGACGAGATCAACCGCTTACGAAAATCGCGCCGTGTCGTGGCGAGGTGCACACCGAGGAACAGAACAAGGCCAGCAATCATCACCGATAGTCCCATCGTATCCTCCTTATGAGCACTGATCTCCGAGTATCATTTTTGAGGAGTTTCAGGCAACACGGCGCAAGAACAGAGGCAAACACGTTTTCGTCGCAACAACACCCAGCAATCACCTTGAACGACGGGGAACGCCAGCGCGTGATCGCAGTTGTCGCCGCTCCACCAACCAAATGGAGCTTATACATATGAACGTCAGACTTCTCGCCGCCGCCGCCGCTATCGCCGCTTTCGGAATTGCCGGTGCCCAGGCTCAAGCCCCGACATACGGTCATGAGCAGCAGAACGACAGCGTCCGTGGCAGCGCCGGAGCGTCCGGATCCGCGCATACCAAAAAGGTCCATCCGAAGGGATCGACGAACGGCACGGTCGGCGCCGCAACCGGGCGCCGCGGCGTCAATACCGAACCCTCCGGGTCCGCGAAAACGCCGCCGGCGGACATCAACGGCAACGCCCGCACGGGCGGCTCGATGCGCTAGCCGGCGCCTCTCGGAAAACGGCCGGTTGCGCACCGGCCGTTTTCGTTACGGGCTTATGATGTTTTCTTCACGTCCTTGACGCTGGAGAACGTGATGCCTTCGGCCCGTTCCTTCGTGTAACCGAGATAGAATTCGTTCTTGGCCAGGAACACCGGGTCGCCATCGACGTCGTCGGCGACACCGGAGCCGTTGGCGGCGATGAAGGTATCGAGCCTCTTGTGATCGTCGGAAGAAATCCAGCGCGCGAGCTGGAATTCGCTGGTCTCGAAATCCACCGGCAGCGAATACTCGGCAGCGAGACGTGCTTTCAGCACATCGAGTTGCAGCATACCGACGACGCCGACCAGCGCGGGCGCACCGTCGCGCGGACGGAAAACCTGCACGACGCCCTCCTCCGACATCTGCTGCAGGGCCTCCTTCAGCTTCTTCGCCTTCATCGCATCCGTCAGCCGCACGCGGCGCACGATCTCCGGCGCAAACGACGGCACGCCGACGAAGGTGACATCCTCGCCTTCGGTCAGGGTATCGCCGATCCGCAATGTGCCGTGATTGGGAATACCGACCACGTCGCCGGCGAACGCCTCGTCCGCAATCGCGCGATCCTGAGCAAAGAAAAATTGCGGCGACGACAGCGGCATCGGCTTGCCGGTGCGCACCAGCTTCGCCTTCATGCCGCGCGTCAGCTTGCCGGAACAGAGGCGGGCGAAAGCGATGCGATCGCGATGATTCGGATCCATGTTGGCCTGGATCTTGAACACGAACGCGGTCATGCGCGGCTCATCGGCCTCGACCTTGCGCAGGTTCGACTCCTGCGCGCGCGGCGGCGGCGCGAATTTTCCGAGCCCATCCAGCAAATCGCCGACACCGAAATTGCGCAGCGCCGAGCCGAAATACACCGGCGTCAGATGCCCCTCGCGAAACGCGTCAAGCTCGAACGGCTTGCAGGCTTCGGTCGCCAGCGCCAGTTCCTCCCTGATCTCGTCGACATTCAGATTGGCATTGCGCGCGGCGAGATCGGCGATGTCGATCTGTTCGGCCGCGCCGGTCTTGGCGCTGCCGCCCTCGAGCAGGCGGATGCCGCCGGTCGCGATGTCGTAAGTGCCGAGAAAATCGCGGCCGCGCCCGACCGGCCAGGTCATCGGGGTGGTATCGAGCGCCAGCGTCTTCTCGATCTCGTCGAGCAGATCAAAGGTGTCGCGGCTCTCCCGGTCCATCTTGTTGATGAAGGTGATGATGGGAATGTCGCGGAGACGGCAGACCTCGAACAGCTTTCGGGTGCGCGCCTCGATGCCCTTGGCCGCGTCGATCACCATGACCGCGGAATCCACGGCGGTCAGCGTCCGGTAGGTGTCCTCGGAAAAGTCCTCGTGGCCCGGTGTGTCCAGCAGATTGAAGACCCGATTCTCGAACTCGAAGGTCATCACCGAGGTGACCACCGAGATGCCGCGCTCGCGCTCGATCTTCATCCAGTCTGACCGGGTGTTGCGCCGCTCGCCCTTGGCCTTGACCTGCCCGGCGAGATTGATGGCGCCGCCGAACAGCAGCAGCTTTTCCGTCAGCGTGGTCTTGCCGGCGTCGGGATGCGAGATGATCGCGAAGGTGCGCCGGCGCGCGACTTCCGCCGCCAATGGCGAGCGCGAGGGCGATACAGTCTGCAATGCGAGGTCGGACATTAGCGAGCGTGTGGCAGGGAAAACCGGTCGAATCAAGGGGATTTGCAGGGTAAAGCGCGGTTGCGAACCAGCGTTTGCGGCCTCATATAACAACCGGGGGGACGACCTTCCATCAGGCTATTTGATTGAGCATGATCTTGACCGAAAACCGGGTCCCACTTTTCGGGATCATGCTCTAACATTCGCGGGGACGACCCTGCCCGTTTTTCAAGGAAGGTTCGTCATGGCTTGGTTCTTGCTGTTCGTCGCCGGATTGATGGAAGTCGGCTGGGCGATCGGCCTTAAATACACAGAAGGGTTTACGCGACTGGTACCGTCGGTGCTGACGCTGGCGGCCATGGCGGTCAGCCTGGGGATGCTCGGGCTGGCGCTCAAGACGCTGCCGATGGGCACCGCCTATGCGGTCTGGACCGGCATCGGCGCGGTGGGAACCGCGATCCTCGGCATCGTGCTGTTCGGCGATCCGGCGACAATGGCACGGCTCGGCTGCATCGGCCTCATCGTCGCCGGTATCGTCGGGCTGAAGCTCGTTACTTGATGAACGCCACCGCCCAATAAGCCAGCGCAGCGACAGTCGCCGATGCGGGAATGGTGATGACCCACGCATAGACGATCGAACTCGCAACGTTCCAGCGCACCGCCGACAACCGCCGCGCCGCGCCGACGCCGACGATGGCGCCGGTGATGGTGTGGGTGGTCGATACCGGGACGCCGAGAAACGTCGCCGTGAACAGTGTCGCCGCGCCGCCGGTCTCCGCGCAAAAGCCCTGCATCGGCGTCAGCTTGGTGATGCGAAGGCCCATCGTCCGCACGATCCGCCAGCCGCCCATCAGCGTCCCCAACGCCATCGCGGCCTGACATGCCAGCACCACCCAGAACGGAACCTCGAACTGATCGCCGAGATAACCTTGCGAAAACAACAGCACCGCGATGAGGCCCATGGTCTTCTGCGCGTCGTTGCCGCCGTGGCCCAGCGAGTAAAGCGACGCGGAAAAGAACTGCAGGATGCGGAATGCGCGATCGACCGCGAACGGCGTCGAGCGCACCGATAGCCACGAGACGATGGCGACCAGCACCAGAGCAAGCAGGAACCCGACCAGCGGCGACAATACGATCGCGAGCAACGTCTTCGACAGGCCGCTCCAGACCGCCGCCGAAAAGCCGGCCTTGGCGATGCCGCCACCGACCAGCCCGCCGATCAACGCGTGCGAGCTGCTCGACGGAATCCCGAGCGCCCAGGTGATCAGATTCCAGACCATGGCGCCGACCAGCGCAGCGAAGACCACCTGCGGGTCGATCACGTTGGGGTCAATGATTCCGGTGCCGATGGTATTGGCGACGTGCAGGCCGAACACCAGGAATGCGATGAAGTTGAAGAACGCCGCCCATAACACCGCGTATTGCGGTCGCAGCACCCGGGTCGAGACGATGGTCGCGATCGAATTCGCCGCGTCATGCAGCCCGTTCAGGAAATCGAACAGCAAGGCGACGGCGATCAGGCCGACCAGAACCGGAAGAGCAAGCGTGGCGTCCACAGCGCGGCCCTGCCCTATACCTGCTCGATGACGATGCTGCTGATCTCGTTGGCAACGTCGTCGAAGCGGTCGGCGACCTTCTCCAGGTGATCGTAGATCTCGACGCCGACAATGAAGTCCATCGCGTTGGCGCTACGGTGTTTCAGGAAAAGCTCCTTCAGGCCGATATCGTGCAGATCGTCGACACGGCCTTCCAGCTTGCCGAGCTCCTCGGTGATCGCCGTCAGCATCGCGACGTTGTTGCTGATCGACTGAAGCAGCGGCAGCGCGCGGCCGACCAGATTGGCGCATTCCACGATCAGCGTGCCCATCTCGCGCATTGGCGGCTCGAAGGTGCGCACCTCGAACAGCACCACGGCCTTCGCGGTCTGCTGCATCTGGTCGATGGCGTCGTCCATCGAGGTGATGAGGTTCTTGATGTCGACGCGGTCGAACGGAGTGATGAAGGTGCGGCGGACCGCGGTCAGCACTTCGCGCGTGATGCCGTCCGCATCGTTCTCGAGCTGGCTGACCCGCTGGCAGAACACCGGTGTTTGTTCACCGCCTTTCAGCACCTCCTGAAGCGCCTGCGCCCCCTGCACGATCGTCTGCGAATGGCGGGCGAACAGGTCGAAAAAGCGTTCCTCTTTCGGCAGAAAGGACCGGAACCAACGCAGCATCGCAGCATCCACATTGCAGAAAATGAACCGGGCCGCCAGTCCGGATCGCACGGGTGTCATAAACCATTTCCGGGAAAGGTGGACTATCGGCATCGCAACCGGCGGGATCATCCACCGGTTTGTGGGCCCCAAACGGCTCCGTCCGAACGATGGATTTACAGCGATCGCTTGAAATAATGAGCAATTTCGCCGACCACGCCGCGGCGGAAAGTCAGCACGCAGACGACGAAGATCGCGCCCTGGATCACCGTGACCCATTGCCCGAAACCGGCCAGGTACTGCTGCATGGCAATGATCGCGAAGGCGCCGACGACAGGCCCGAATACCGTGCCGAGACCGCCCACCAGCGTCATCAGCACGATTTCACCCGACATCGTCCAGTGCACGTCGGTCAGCGAGGCGTTCTGCGCCACGAGCACCTTGAGCGATCCGGCAAATCCGGCCAGCGTGCCCGACAGGATGTAGGCCAGAAGCTTGTACTGGTCGGTCTTGTAGCCCAACGAGATCGCGCGCTGCTCGTTTTCTCGGATCGATTTCAGCACCTCGCCGAACGGCGAGTTGATGGCACGGTAGATCACCAGGAAGCCGAACAGAAAGCCGCCCAGAACGACGTAGTAAAGCGTGTCGGGATGCGACAGGTCGAGGACGCCGAACATCTTGCCCTGAGGAACGCCCTGGATGCCGTCTTCGCCATGGGTGAACGGCGTTTGCAGATAGATGAAATAAAGGAGCTGCGCCAACGCCAGCGTAATCATCGCGAAATAGATGCCTTGCCGGCGAATGGCGACAACGCCGGTGACGACACTCAGCACGGCCGCAGCGACAACGCCTGCGACGATCCCGAGTTCGGGCGGCAAACCCCATACCTTCAGAGCGTGCGCGCTGACGTAGCCGGACGTCCCGAGAAACATCGCATGGCCGAACGACAACAGCCCGCCGTAGCCGAGCAACAGATTGAACGCGCAGGCGAGCAGCGCGAAGCAGAGCCCCTGCATCACGAAGAACGGATAGATCCCGGTCATCGGAACGATGGCCAGCAAGGCCGTCATGAGGATAAAGGCGATCATCTCGTCGCCGATGGCGCGGCCATTTGCGGTCCGAGCGGTACCGTCGGTCAATGCTGGCATGTCAGGTCGCCCGTCCCGTCAACCCCGTTGGCTTCACCAGCAGCACCAGCACCATGAGCACGAAAACCACGGAATTGGAGGCCTCGGGATAAAAATACTTCGTCAGTCCCTCGATGATGCCGAGCGCAAATCCCGTGATGATCGATCCCATGATCGATCCCATGCCGCCGATCACCACCACCGCGAACACCACGATGATCAGGTCCGCGCCCATCAGCGGCCGCACCTGATTGATCGGCGCCGACAGCACGCCGGCCAGCGCCGCGAGGCCGACGCCTAACCCGTAGGTCAGCGTGATCATACGCGGCACGTTGATGCCGAACGCGCGCACCAGTGTGGGATTTTCAGTCGCCGCGCGCAAATAGGCGCCGAGCCGGGTCCGCTCGATCAGGTACCAGGTGGCGATGCAGACCACCAGCGAGCATACGATCACCCAACCGCGGTAGACCGGCAGAAACATGAAGCCGAGATTGATGCCGCCCTGCAATTCGTCGGGAATGGCATAGGGCAGACCGGATGAACCGAAATAGTTCTGGAACACGCCCTGAATGATCAGCGCGAGACCGAAGGTCAACAGCAGTCCATACAGATGATCCAGCCCGGTCAGCCATTTCAGCATGGTCCGCTCCATGACCATGCCGAAGATGCCCACGAGAACCGGTGCAACGATCAGCGCCGGCCAGTAGCCGATCCCAAAGACGTTGAGCAGGAAATAGGCGCAGAACGCGCCCATCATATAGACCGCGCCATGCGCGAAATTGATGATGTTGAGCATGCCGAAGATCACGGCGAGGCCGAGACTGAGCAGCGCATAGAACGAGCCGTTGATCAGCCCGACCAGAAGCTGCGCGGAGAGGGCCTGCAGATTGATCGACATGATGCTCTCGGCTTCAACCGGTCTATAACAGAAACGAGTATGTAATGGTTCCCCGGCGGCTCAGCACCGCCGGGGACCGCAGCGTCAATGCTTGACCAGCGGGCACTTGCTTTCCGACAACGGCCGGAACGCATCATCTCCGGGCGTGGTGCCGACCAGCTTGTAGAGATCCCACTCGCCCTTCGATTCCGCAGGCGTCTTGACTTCGAACAGGTAGGCCGGATGAATCGCGCGACCGTCGATCCGGATCGTACCCTTGCCGAACAGCGGATCGTCGGTTGGTATCTCCTTCATCTTGGCCACCACCTTGGCGCCGTCATGCGGATTGCCGCCGAGGGCCTCCAGCGCCTTGAGGTAGTGCAGCAGGCCCGCATAGACGCCGGCATGAACCATCGTCGGCATCGCATGGGTTTTCAGACGTTCGCTGAAGCGCTTCGAGAAGGCCCGGGTCTGGTCGTTCATGTTCCAGTAGAACGTCTCGCTCAGGTTGAGGCCCTGCGCCACGTTCAGGCCGAGCGAGTGAACATCCGACAGAAACATCAGCAGGCCGGCTAGTTTCTGGCCGCCCTTGACGATGCCGAATTCCGCCGCCTGCTTGATCGAGTTCGTCGTATCCCCGCCGGCATTGGCGAGCCCGATCACCTTGGCCTTCGATGCCTGGGCCTGCAGCAGGTATGACGAGAAGTCGGCCGTGTTTAGCGGCACCCTGACGCTTCCCAGCACCTTGCCGCCGGCGGCCTTGACGACCGCAGCCGTATCGTTCTCGAGGGCATGACCGAAGGCGTAGTCCGCCGTGATGAAGAACCAGCTATCGCCGCCGGCCTTCACCATGGCGCTGCCGGTGCTGTGAGCCAGCATGTAGGTGTCGTAGGTGAAATGGACCGTATTCGGCGTGCACTGCGTGTCGGTCAACTCCGAAGAGCCGGCGCCGGAATCGAGCAGGATGCGGTTCTTCTCTTTGACGATGTTGTTGACGGCGAGCGCAACGCCGGAGTTCGGGACATCGGCGATAATGTCGACCTTGTCGGTATCGATCCATCGGCGCGCGATGCCGGTACCGATGTCGGGCTTGTTCTGGTGATCCGCCGAGATCACGTCGATTGTCCAGCCCTTGGCCTTCAGCCCGGAATCATCGACCGCCATCTGCGCCGCGACGACCGACCCCTCCCCGGCGAGGTCTGCATAAAGGCCGGAAAGATCGGTCAGCACGCCGATCTTGACGTTCTTGTCCTGTTTGTCCTGGGCCGTCGCGCCGACGGTCATGCCCAAGGTCAGCGCCGTGCCAACGAGTAGAGCCGCTAATCTGGTTCTCATTGTCTCCCACTCCGTTTTAGTCCCGCCGGGGACGCTGCCTGGAGCCTTTCACCGTTTCATGGAAATGGTGAAAGACTCCAGGTTCTTGACTTGACACGTTTTCTTCACGCGAACCGGATTCCATCCTCGGGTCAAGCCCGAGGACATGCTTCGCTCGAAAACGCTCTAAACACCGAGATAGCTATGAAGTTTGTCCATGTTGGCCTGTAACTCGGAATTGGCAAAGCCGTCGATGATCCTGCCGTGCTCGACGACGTAAAAGCGGTCGGCAAGGGTCGAGGCGAAGCGGAAATTCTGCTCTACCAGAAGGATCGTGAATCCTTCCGACTTCAGTCGTGCGATGGTACGGCCGATCTGCTGGATGATGACCGGGGCAAGGCCCTCGGTCGGCTCGTCGAGCATCAGGAAGCGCGCCCCCGTACGCAGGATGCGCGCAATCGCCAGCATCTGCTGCTCGCCGCCGGACAGCTTGGTGCCCTGGCTGCCCAGCCGTTCCTTCAGATTGGGAAACAGCGTGAATATCTGGTCCAGCGACAGGCCGCCGCTGCGGACCTGCGGCGGCAACATTAGGTTCTCGCGCACATCGAGGCTCGCGAAGATGCCCCGCTCTTCCGGGCAGAACCCAACGCCCAAACGCGCGATCTTGTCCGAGGAGGCGCGCGCGATGTCGTGATTGTCGAAACGGATCGTTCCGGTACGTTTGCCGATGATACCCATGATCGACTTCAGCGTCGTGGTTTTGCCGGCACCGTTGCGGCCGAGCAGTGTGACGACCTCTCCCGCCGCGACGTTGAAGCTGATGCCGTGAAGGATATGGGATTCGCCGTACCACGCTTCGAGATTGTCAACCGTGAGCAGGGCGCCGCCGGCCGGCCTTGCGGCACCGGCAACGCCCGATACGGTCATCGTCCCGTCAGCCATGACCGGCTCCCAGATAAGCTTCCCTGACGCGCTCGTCCTTGGTCAGGTCGGCATAATTGCCCTCGGCGAGCACCTTCCCGCGTGTCAGCACGGTGATGATATCAGACAGGCTGGCGACCACGCTTAGATTGTGCTCGACCATCAGGATCGTATATTTGGCCGAAATGCGCTTGATGAGCGCGGCGATCCTGTCGATGTCCTCGTGGCCCATGCCTGCCATCGGCTCGTCGAGCAGCATCATTTCCGGATCGAGCGCCAGCGTCGTCGCGATCTCCAGCGCGCGCTTGCGCCCGTATGGCATCTCGGTGGCCAGCGTTTTCGCAAATTCGCTCAATCCGACGTCGTCGAGCAATTCATGCGCCCGACCGTTGAAGCGATCGAGCACCGATTTGGAGCGCCAGAAATCGAAGGAATGGCCGTGCTGACGTTGCAGCGCGACCCTGACATTTTCAAGCGCCGTGAGATGCGGGAAGACCGCCGAAATCTGGAACGACCGCACCAGTCCGAGCCGCGCCACGTCGGCGGGAGCAAGCGCGGTAATGTCCCGCCCGTTGTAGACAATCCGACCCGCCGACGGCTTCAGGAACTTGGTCAGCAGGTTGAAGCAGGTGGTTTTTCCCGCCCCGTTGGGGCCGATCAATGCATGAATGCTGCCGCGGCGAACGCGTAGAGCAACGTCGCGCACGGCGACAAAACCAGCAAATTCCTTGGTCAATCCGTGGGTTTCAAGAATGAACTCATTCGCCACTCAAAATTCCCCCTCAGCTATCGCTCGGTGTCCCCTTCGCGGCTGAGACTAGTTACTGACGGACCCGTTCAGTGCGCTTGGACACCACCCGGACCCGGTCGCCTATGTCGGGAATATGCAGTCAATGGACGGGATCGCGCAAGGTGCAAAGTAGCACTCGGCGGGCGTCTTGAGTCCACATTCCATCAGCCATTAGCGCATGATCCGCCAAAGTGTGAGCGGTTTGGCGAAAAGATCATGCTCATTCTCAATATTCTGGAGCGCGATCGGACGCAAAACCGGCATCCACTTTCGCTGATCGCGCTCCAGTCGAAATGCGACGTGACAGAACCGATCGAGGCTGCGCTATCGCTTCGTCTTCGGCGCTCGAAGCTCTTCTTCATAAACCTCCGGCTTGAAGCCGACGAGCAGCTTGTCGCCGGCCTCCAGCACTGGACGTTTGATCATCGACGGCTGCGCCAGCATCAGGGCCAGCGCCTTCGTTTCGTTCAGTCCCGCTTTGTCCGCATCCGACAATTTGCGAAACGTCGTGCCGGCGCGGTTGAGCAATGTTTCCCAGCCGAGCTTTGCGGCCCATCCCTTGAGCCGGGCGCGATCGACGCCGGCGGTCTTGTAGTCGTGGAAGTCATAGGCGATGCTATGGCCGTCCAGCCACGCGCGCGCCTTCTTCATGGTGTCGCAGTTCTTGATGCCGTAGATGGTAATGGTCAACGCGAGGCTCTCCGGGGATTGCGGCTTGAAACCGGTGGATCGGGCGTCACGGCTACGCGAGCCGCAACGGCCTGCGAAGCGGGTGTATTGTGAAGCGAATGTATAAGGAGATTTCGGTGCCGATGAAACTATTCGCCGCACTCGTCGTGCTTTGGAGCCTCGCCGGTTCGGCGATCGCGGGGCCGGACGAGGACGCGGTGCGCGATCTGCTCCATTCGACCTTCGACAAGCCGGAAGCAAAGCTGGTCATCGCACCGGTGGTCGCCAAAGCGGGCTACGCGATTGCCGACTGGACGCAGGGCGAGATGGGCGGCCGCGCGCTCCTCCACAACAAGCATGGACGCTGGACCATTATCCTCTGCGCCGGAGACGGAATCAGGAGCGCCGAAGCATTGCAGCGTGCCGGCATCGCGCCTGACGTCGCAGGTGAACTCGCCCAAGCGCTCGCGCAAGCCGAGCAAGCGCTTCCGGCCGACCGACTTGCGATGTTCGCCCGGTTCGAGGGGCTGCTGCGCATGGACGAAGCGGGCAACCACCCTCCCGTCCATGACCGGACGCACTGACCAACGATAAAAGGACAAAGCCGGCTTCTGCCTCCGGGTCGGACGGTGCGTCGCCATGCCTGCCGGACAGCCATTGCAACAGACGGACCGGCTGCTATACCGCTGCTTCCCGCTTACCTGCGCTCGTTCGCAGGAGTGAGCCACAGGAGAGATCGATGTCCGACAAGCGCGAAACCGCACCGGGATTCCAGTTTGGCCTCGCCAACCTGAAGCCCGTCTCGACCACCGAAAACGTCACCCTCGCCTTCCCCGACGGCGCGCAGCGTCAGTTCCCGAAAAACACCACCGGCCTCGATATCGCCAAGGGCATCTCGCCGTCGCTGGCGAAGCGCACGGTGGCGATGGCGCTCGATGGCGTGGTCAGCGATCTTGCCGACCCGATCGAACGCGACGCAAAAATCGAATTCATCAACCGCGACGACCCGCGCGCGCTGGAACTGATCCGGCACGACGCAGCGCATGTGCTGGCCGAAGCCGTGCAGTCGCTGTGGCCGGGCACGCAGGTCACCATCGGCCCGGTGATCGAAAACGGTTTCTATTACGACTTCTTCCGCAACGAGCCGTTCTCGCTGGAAGACTTCCCCGCGATCGAGAAGAAGATGCGCGAGATCATCGCGCGCGACAAACCCTTCACCAAAGATGTCTGGGACCGCGAAAAGACCAAGCAGGTGTTCCGCGACAAGGGCGAGGCCTTCAAGGTCGAACTGGTGGACGCCATTCCCGGCGACGAGCCGATCAAGATCTACTATCAGGGCGACTGGTTCGATCTCTGCCGCGGCCCGCACATGACCTCCACCGGCAAGATCGGCAACGCCTTCAAGCTGATGAAGGTGGCCGGCGCTTACTGGCGCGGCGACAGCAACAATCCGATGCTGACCCGCATCTATGGCACGGCGTTTGCGAGCCAGCAGGATCTCGACGCTTACCTCAAACAGATCGAGGAAGCCGAGAAGCGCGACCATCGTCGTCTGGGCCGCGAGATGGACCTGTTCCACTTCCAGGAGGAAGGCCCCGGAGTCGTGTTCTGGCACGCCAAGGGCTGGACACTGTTTCAGGAAATCATCGCCTATATGCGCCGGCGACTTGCTGAGGATTATGACGAGGTCAACGCCCCGCAGATGCTCGATAAGTCGCTGTGGGAGACCTCCGGCCACTGGGAGTGGTATCGCGAGAACATGTTCGCCGCGCAGTCGGCGGGCGACGAAGCCGAGGACAAGCGCTGGTTCGCGATCAAGCCGATGAACTGCCCCGGCCATGTTCTGATTTTCAAACACGGCCTCAAGAGCTATCGCGAATTGCCGATCCGCCTCGCCGAGTTCGGCGTCGTGCATCGCTACGAGCCCTCGGGCGCGATGCACGGCCTGATGCGCGTGCGCGGTTTCACCCAGGACGATGCGCACATTTTCTGCACCGAGCAGCAACTCGCCGACGAATGCCTCAAGATCAACGATCTGATCCTCTCGACCTATGAGGATTTCGGCTTTGAAGGCGAGCTTACGGTCAAGCTCTCGACCCGCCCCGACAAGCGCGTCGGCTCGGATGCGGCGTGGGATCATGCCGAAAGCGTGATGACGGCCGTGCTTGAGCAGATCAAGGCCAGGTCCGGCAACCGCGTCAAGACCTCGATCAATCCCGGCGAGGGCGCGTTCTACGGTCCGAAGTTCGAATACGTGTTGCGGGACGCCATCGGCCGCGAATGGCAGTGCGGCACCACGCAGGTCGACTTCAACCTGCCGGAGCGGTTCGGCGCGTTCTACATCGACGAACATTCCAACAAGGTCGCGCCGGTGATGGTCCACCGCGCGATCTGCGGCTCGCTGGAGCGTTTCGCCGGCATTCTGATCGAGCACTTTGCCGGGCATTTTCCGCTCTGGCTCGCGCCCGTGCAGGCCGTCGTTGCCACCATCACCTCCGACGCCGACGACTATGCCAGGGAGGTCGTCGCCGCCGCGCGCCGCGCGGGCCTTCGCATCGAGATCGACCTGCGCAACGAGAAGATCAACTACAAAGTGCGCGAACACTCGCTGGCGAAGGTCCCAGCTTTGCTTGTGGTTGGCAAGAAGGAAGCCGAAAGCCGTTCGGTGTCGATCCGCCGCCTCGGCAGCGACGGCCAGACAGTGTTGCCGACCGATGAGGCGATCGCAGCGCTGGTCGAGGAAGCCACGCCGCCGGACATAAAGCGGGAAAATAATCCGAAGTAACGGCGTATTCCGAAGGTGGGCGTCAGTCGCGACCGTCTTTTGCATCCCCTAAGCGGCGACAGCAGTTTTTAAGAGAGCAACCATGTCCGATATCATCGACTTCCTGCGCACCCGCCGCTCGGTCAAGCCACGCGATATGAGCAGCCCCGGTCCCTCGCCCGCCGAGATCGAGACCATCCTCACCATCGGAGCGCGGGTGCCCGATCACGGCAAGGTCGTGCCGTGGCGGTTCATCGTGTTCGAAGGCGACGGACGCGTCCGCGCCGGCGACGTCATCGCCCGTGTCTACGCGCGCAAGAACCCGTCGGCGCCGCAGGACGAAATCGAAATGGAAAAGAAGCAACTGATGGAAGCGCCGCTGGTGATCGGCGTGGTGAGCTCCATCAAGCAGCATCCCAAGGCACCGTCGTGGGAGCAGGTGCTGTCGGCAGGCGCCAGCGCCATGAGCATCGTCAATGCAGCCACCGCGCTCGGCTACGGCGCGAACTGGCTGACCGGCTGGTTTGCCTACGATCGCGACATACTCGACGGCCTCGGATTGAAGCCGGACGAACGATTCGCGGGTTTTATCCATATCGGCACACCGACAAAGCCGAACAAGGACCGCCCTCGCCCGGCCTTGTCGGATATCGTCACGCGGTTCTAGCGTCTCGCGCTCGACAGTCATTCGACCTGCCGTCGTGGTTCAGGACGGCGCCCGGCATCAGCACACCACACCGTTCGTAGAAAAACGGAGGCATCGATTTACGCTTGCTTCATGGGAGCAAATCTAGACTTGCTCCCAACAGAGCCGGCCGCGACAAATTCCGCACCGCGGATCCTTCGGCCGCTCGCCGCAACATCGGGGGTATCCGATGATAGTCGTGACTTTCATCATGGCGTTGGCAACGGCGGCGTTCTACGGCGCCGGCAACTATGGCATCGGCGCCGATCAACTTTGCTATTACGGCACGACATTTTGTGTCCACCCGGACTGGCTGGGGATTGCGACCCTGCTGCTGCTGATCTGGACGCTGTTTCTGAGGGTCGACCGCATCTGATCCGACGCGGGACCATGGTTGCGTAAGTAGCGCGCGCTGCAAGGAAAAGGCCGGCGCGAAGCCGGCCTTTGTCGTGTGATCCGTTATCGTCCAAGCTGGCGGCGGTCTCAATAATGAGGGGCCACCGGCCCGCCCCAGCCGAAGCGATAGTTCAGGCCCGCCTTGACGGTGTGATCGTCGTTGCGGAAGCTCGTTCCGACGATATCGGTCGGCGAACCCGCGGCGAATGTCGTTTTGCCGAAATTATAATACTGATACTCCACCTTGGCGGACCAGTTCGGCGCGAACATGTATTCGAGGCCGGCGCCGACGGTGTAACCGTTGTCACGATTTCCGGTGGTTGCGAAAGCCAGCGGCACGCCTGCGGCGTCGGTCACGCCGAGCCTGCTGTCCCGGAACGCATAGCCGCCCTTGGCATACAGAAGTGTCGGCCCCCAGGCGTAGCCGAGCCGGCCGGTCACCGAGCCGAGGCCGCGGTCGTTGCCGGTCACGATGTTGCCGCCCGGGAAGACCGCGCCGCCGTTGTTGTTGGTGAGCCAGCTATACTGGGCCTCGGCGCCGAGCACCCAGTTGTTCGCGAACTGGTAATCGGCGCCGCCCTGCACGCCGCCGAGGAAACGGCCGTCGCTTCCACTCAGGCTGCTGTCGCCTCCGAACGCACCACCGAGATGACCGCCGATGTAGAAGCCGGTCCAGTTGTAGACGGCCTGTGGCGGCGTATAGGGCGGGGGCGCCTTGGTATAGGGCCGCGGCGGAAGATCGGCCGCAAGCGCCGGTGCGGCGAAGGCTGCAACCGCCGCAGCGGTGAGCAAGAATTTCTTCATGATGGGTTCCCCTTCTCGGTGGCTACGACCATCGTCAAACAACGTGGCGCGAATTTGGTTGCCTGAAGGCAACAAGATTGCGGCGATCGTTTGCAACAGTGATACGTGCGCAACATTCGCGGTTCCCATGTAGGATATCTCACCCGGCAAAACAGCACTCGCGCAAGTCGCGCCGTGCAGATAGGTCGTCCGCTGAAGGCTTAACGAGCTCTCCGAAATGTGATCGATTGGGTAAACCGCTCGAACCCGCGACGCTCCGGCCGATGCTCAGCGCGTCAGCCTCTCCAGTTCGGGGAACGGCGCGTAGACGGCGCCGGCACAGAGTTCGCCAGCCTTCTCGATCATGCGATCGAGCCGTGCATCGACATAAACCACCGCGCGCTGCGCCCCACCCCGATAGCTGCCGTCGATCTCGCGGGCGTTGTAGCGCAGGCAGCTCACATAACGCAGCCGGCCGCCGACGGTGCGCTGGACCGGCTCCGCCATCGCCGCATCGCGAATGCCAACGGGATTGTTGAGGTAGGTTCTGAGAAACGCGAGGATTTGCCCGCGATAGTCCGCCGGGAACGGTTGATCGGCCACGCCGCGATCATCGGTATAGACCACGCCGCCCTGATCGACGCTGTCGGTCACGCAGGCCGCGAGCGGTCCCGCCAGCAGCACGATCGCCAGAAATTTCGCAGATGCCCCCAACGCCGGTCCGTCTTCAGGTTCGTGGACTCCCCATGAAGGTCTAGACCGCCTGCGGTCGAAATGAAATTCGCAATCCGGTTATCCGACGCAAAAAATAGGCTGTGGCAGATCGGGCCTGCGGCGACCGGGGGCGATCGCCGCAAGCCATGACCGGCACCCTGACGCAATCAGTAATGCTTGTGGACGCGATGATGATGGACGTGCCGAGTATGATGATGATGGCGTCCCATCTTGGCGTTGGCTTTCAGCGCGTTCGACTTGAGGGTCACCGACTTGACGGCCGGGGCATGACCCGTCCGGGCCGTGCCGGCCATCGCCGGCGCAACAAACACGGAAGCCACGAGCAGCGCGGCGGAAATCATTTTCAGCATGGTCGTCTCCTTGGAGCTTGATCGCCGAGTTGATCGGCCGGATGGCTGGGCTCTCGATCATGGCTTACAATAAGACCGCGACGCTGAACGCGCGCTGAACGCGACAGCAACCGCCGTTCATCTGGGTGAATGGCTGGTCATATTGGCAATGCCGCCGATTACAAAGTTTGCTGAAAAAAGTATGCGAACTCCCGCTCGAAAACGCTATAGCGGCGCCCGGCCTTGTCGTGTCCGCTAACCATGGCCCGATCCGGCCCTCGACACGCCACCGCAAAGCGCGGTTAAGTGCCGCCTCGACAACCGCCGGCGCCACCGGAAACGATACGCGCCGGAGCAGCCGCAGAAGTCTCCAAATTATCATGACCTCACCCCAACCGTATGACCGCATCGCCTTTGTCGCGGGCACAAGCCCCGAAGCGCAGCAGGCGCTGACGGAATTGGTGAATACCTACGGCAATCACGATCCCGCGGATGCCGATGTGCTGGTTGCGCTCGGCGGCGACGGGTTGATGCTGCAAACGCTGCATCGAAACATGCGCTCGGGAAAACCGATCTACGGCATGCACCGCGGCACTGTCGGATTTCTGATGAACGAATATAGCCGGCACGATCTGCATGCCCGCCTCACTGCCGCGACCGACACCGTGATCCATCCGCTCCTGATGCGCGCAACCGATATCCACGGTGAGGTTCACATCCATCACGCCATCAACGAAGTGGCGCTGTTTCGCCAGACCCACCAGGCCGCGCGGCTGCGCATCCTGATCGACGAGCGCGAACGCATGGCCGAGCTCGTCGCCGACGGTGTGATGGTCGCGACGCCGGCCGGCTCGACCGCCTACAATCTGTCGGCGCAGGGACCGATCCTGCCGATCAACGCGGCGCTGCTGGCGCTGACGCCGATCAGTCCTTTCCGTCCGCGGCGCTGGCACGGCGCGCTGTTGCCGAACACCGCCATCGTGGTGATCGAAGTGCTTGAAGGCGAAAAGCGCCCGGTGGCCGCCGTCGCCGACCACGACGAGGCCCGCAACGTCCGCCGCGTCGAGGTGCTGTCCGACAAGACGATTTCGATGCGGATGCTGTTCGACCCCGGCCACAGCCTGGAGGAGCGGATCCTGAGCGAGCAGTTCGGGCACTGAGTCCTTTTTCCCTCCCCCTCGTGGGAGAGGAGAAAGAGCGGCAACCATTCGTTAACGGCGCCGGCATATAGTTAACGGTGAGTATACCGGGCCCGCTTCAACACCATGTACGGCATCGACTTCAACAAGCTGCGGTTTCTCGTCTGCGACGACAATGCGCACATGCGCCGCATTCTGCGCACCCTGCTGCATTCGTTCGGCGCGCGCGAAGTCTACGAGGCCGAGGACGGCGCCACTGCCCTCGAAATGTATACCCATTATGTTCCCGATATCGTCATCACCGACTGGGCGATGCCGATCTTCGACGGCATCGAGCTTGCGCAGATGATCCGGCAGCCGGACTCGAAAGGAAATCCGTTCGCCCCGATCATCATGCTGACCGGACACTCGGAGAAGCGGCGCGTTACCGTTGCGCGCGATGCCGGGGTCACCGAATTTCTGGCGAAACCGATTTCGGCCAAGGGACTCTATCAGCGAATCCTGAACGTCGTGGTCTCGCCGCGCCCCTTCATCAAGACCAAGAACTATTTCGGTCCGGACCGCCGGCGCAACACCAGCACCGCCTATGTCGGCCCGGAGCGGCGCGGCGGCAAGGAGCCAGACGTCATTCCGCAGCCGTCGCTGCTGGATAAGGCCCGGGCTCCAGGCTAGATTCTGATTCAACTGCGTTGAATCAGAATCTAGCCTTACCTTTTGATTGAGCATGGTCTTATTCGAAAACCGGTTTCCACTGTTCGGGATCATGCTCTAACGAGGCACAGGCACCATGCCAAAGGACAACCTGCCCGCGCCGAAGGTCGAGGCATTCGCAGACCATCACGTCATCACCCCGCCCAATCGGCTGCGCAAGGTGATGCGGCTTGTCGACGAGAACAATTTCGAGGACCCGGTCGCGCGCGCCGAGAAAGCGCTCGCCGGACTCTCCGACGAATTCGCCAAATGGATGGCGATCGAGTGTGATCGGCTTGCCGCCGCGCACGCTGCCATTCTCAAGAATGGATTCGCTCCGGCCGCGCACGACGAACTGTTTCGTGCCGCGCATGACATCAAGGGCGGTGCCGCAACCTTCGGTTATCCCTTCGCCGGCGCCGGCGCCGAAAGCCTCTGCCGCGTCATCGAACATGCGCCGGCTCTCGACCGCGTGCCTGCGGAGCTGATCGCCTATCACATCAACGCGATCCAGGCGATCGTGCGCGAGCATACGAGCCCCGGCACCGAGGCCATGGCGAAGGAAATCAATCGCAAACTGCGTCTGGTTGCCGACGAATATCTCGCCGCCGTCAACCGTGACCGTCCCGAGCACCTCGAAGCCATCCTCGCGCCGAGCATCGCGCCGGTGGAATAGGTTGTCGGGACGGGGCGATGCACCATCCGGCTGGCACCTCAGAGCTGACCGAAAATGAGGCGTCATCGTCCGCGAAGGCGGACGATCCAGTAATCAAGGTCAGCGTGACGGAAAATCGGGGCAATATTGGATACTGGATACTCCGCTTTCGCGGAGTATGACGGTGCATGTTGCACATTCGTTCAAAGGCGTATCCGGTCAGCCTCTCAGGATGACGCAACGGAGGATTACGCTGCCGCAAGCAGATCGCTGAGCAGCGGCTCGCGGCGCCGTGGTTCATAAGGCGCAGGTTCGTAAAACCTTGGTGCGCGGCGCAGGGGTTCGTGAAATACGGGCTCATCAAACCTTGGTTTGCGGCGCTCGCGTTCGCAAGACTCGATTTCGCAAGACTCGATTGCGTAAGGCTCGGCCTCGTAAGGTTCGACTGCGGGAGGCTCGGGTTCATCGAGCGGAGGCTCGAATGAGTGAGGCTCGCAGAACTGTGGCTCGCAAAACTCGGGCTCGCAAACCGGCACTTCGTCAACTTCGTCATACGCCGGCTCCGCAGCCGCTTCGGCTACCAGTTCGTCACAGAACACGCGCGCTTCCTCGCGCGCCGATTCCGTCGCGAAGCGCCGCAGCAGGATCAGCAGAGGCTCCGAAACCTCGGTGGGCGCCGTTTCGCACATCGTCAGGACCCGTTCGACCATGCGCCGGCGCAGCCGCGTCGCACCGCCGACGGTCCCCACAAAGCCGATCTCGTCGCGCGCTTCCAGCGCGGCGCGAAACGCAGGGAAGGTGGATTCCGGCAGCCCTGCCCGCGTCAGCAGCGCGGGCAGACTCGCACCGCCACGATCGTGAACCAGCGCGGCGACGCGGCTCAAGGGCAGGCCCGATAGTTCCACCAGCGCATGATCGAACAGGTCGAGATTGCCCGACAGCAGCGCGCGCAGGATCAATCCGGCGGTGAGTTGCCCGGTGGCGCGCAGGTGCGCGACCAGACCGCGCATATCGTCGTCTCGCGCACGCGCCGCGATGTTGACGATGGAGCGATCGCGGGCGTCGCTGGCCGCGCGGCTGGCGCGATCGGCGCCGAGCCAGTTCCGCGCGACGACGAACTGCGCCAGCGTATCTGAGAGCTTTGCGACCAGCGCGAGCCGCGTAGCCGCGGGCAGATCGTCGAGCGCCAGCATCGATTCCCGAATCGCCGCGAGATGGCCGTGCCGCTCGACGATCCGGGCCCAGGACAGCGGCGCGAGATCGGCGCCCGGATTTTCGATGAGTTCGAGGGCCGCCGCCGCCGAGCCGACCTCGGCGATGGCGGCGCAGACCGATACCGGAACACGGGCGCGGCGCGCGACGGCGCACTGCACCTCGCAGCTACCGGTCGCGACGATGTCGACGAGGTCCGCATCGATCAGCAGCGGCGAATGTTCGAGAACCGAAATAGCAACCGAAGGCTGATCGACCGACAGTGCCTGGACGATCGCCGCCGGCGCGGTCGCGCTGCGCGCAAAAACCTCCGCCATCGCCTGCCGAACCAGCGGCGACGGGTCATCGAGCTGCATCAGGAGCCCGCCCTCGGCGGCCGCGCGATCGTCATCGGATAGATCCGATATGAGCCAGGCGCGGGCCAGCGCTCTTGTTGCTTCCGCCCGCTCGCCCGCGGGAGCGGTCCGTACCCAACTGATGAACTGCCGAACGATCATGGTGTTTCCGGCCTGCGCAACCTGAGACGACACCGTGACGCGATGCCACTGTCATAGAAAATAAACCACGACGCTTAACAAATGGTTCACCATAACCGTTTGCATTCGTTGACGTTTCGTTAATATCGGGGATGAGCGGCGCGAAAGGCGTGTGTGCGCGTGCCTGATGCGGATTCTCACGCCTGTTTGGCTTGGCACATCGCGCGCAAAAGTCGGAGAAGGAAAGCCTACCCGCTGTAGGTGCCGTTGCGATCGCTGAACAGATCGAACGGCTGACGCGAACCGGAATCGGATGAAGTCTGCGCATCCGAGCCCGCCGCAACGGATCGCGTGCCCCACAACTCCTGAACTGCCGGAGACACCGGCTGCGTGCGCTCGCCGACCTGAAACAGCGAACGGAATACCGGCTGCGCGGCGGGGTCCATTGTCGCGGATGCGAGCGGCGTGACGCCGCGAACATCGGGCAGGCGCGACAGATAGGCCGCATGATCTTGCGCCGCAGACGCCGCCGCGAACGGCGCGCTCACGCCGAGCGATGCCATCGCACTGCGCGTCGCCGGCGAACTGGCAGCGACGGCATAGCGCCGGTCCAGGTCGGCGTAGACTTCCGACACGCTGCGCGCGCGGCCGTCGCGATCATAGAAGATCGGACGGTTGGCGGCGGCGGCGTTCGGAAACAGCCGCGCGCCGGATGCTTGCGGATTATCCTGCGCGTTCGCGATCAGCTTTGCCGCGCCGCCGACGCCCATGAAGTGCGCCATGTAGAGTTCGCTGTCGGTCGGTCGGCGGCCGATCAGGCCGGTCAGCTTGAAGCTGTTGGATTGCGTCAAAACGCCGGCCATGGCGGACGCGAGGGCCGGATCATCGCGCAGCTTGAGAATGGCGGCGCGGGTCGCGGGATCGCTGACGGAATAGCTGCCCGACGGGGATTTGGTGATGGCGTCGGCGTAGCCGTTATAGCCAAGCACGGGACCCGCCTCTTTTACCATGCCGAGCCAGGTCTGCTCGATGAACTGGAAGAGGCCCTTGGCGGACGACGTGCCCGCGGCGGCCTGAGGATTGAAATTGGATTCCATCTTGGCGGTCGCGAGCAGATATTCGAAGCTCGCGCCCGTGGCATCGGCTGCTTGCCGTATGGCGGTCGCTATTCCGCTGAAAATGCCGGTCAGTCCGGAAGCGGCATTGGCGGCGTCGACGGTCATGTTGATCTCCCGCTCCCCCGCGAAACGGCCGCCTCGCCTTCCAGCGTGTTATCGGCAAATCCGCCGTGCCATGCCGACTCCTACCGGTCCGAACGGTTGTTCACTTCAGCGCAAGGTGGAAGATTATGGTTAACAGGACCTTAACGGACCCAATGCAACGGCCTCGCCGCCCTCAAGACTTCTTATGATAGACGTCGGCCGGATCGAACAACCTGTCGGCGTCGACAAACGCCACGCGCGCTTCGCCGCCCTCGCCTCTGGTCACCGCCCGATAAAAGCAGGACCGCCGCCCGGTGTGGCAGGCGGCGCCTCGCTGCTCGACCTTGATCCAGACCGCGTCCTGGTCGCAGTCGGTCCGCATCTCCACCACCCGCTGGACCTGACCCGAACTTTCGCCTTTCCGCCATAACGCCTTGCGCGAGCGGCTGTAATACCAGGCGTCCCCGGTCTCGACGGTCCGCCGCAGCGCCTCCTCGTTCATGTGCGCGACCATCAGCACGTCGCCGGTTCTGGCGTCGGTCGCGACGCATGTGACGAGTCCCGACGCGTCGAAGCGGGGCTGAAACGCCAGCCCCTCCTCGATTCCGGATTCGGATGAAGATGTCGGTCGAGACACTGGAAATCTCTCGAAAATTGCGAGCGAAGGATTAGCGCTAGCTCCCTCGCACCATCGATAGGAAGCGCGCCTGCTCCGCCGGATTATCGCGGAACACGCCGGTGAACCGGCTGGTGAGGGTCAGCGCGCCGTGCTTGGCGACGCCGCGCACCGACATGCAGGTGTGCTCCGCCTCGATCATCACCGCAACGCCGCGGGGTTTGAGCACCTCGTCGACGGCGGCGGCGATCTGGGCGGTCATGTGCTCCTGGGTCTGGAGGCGCCGGGCGAAGATGTCGGTCAGGCGCGCCAGTTTGGACAGCCCGACCACCCGCTCGACCGGCGTATAGGCGATATGCGCCTTACCGTAGAACGGCATCATGTGGTGTTCGCACTGCGAGGTGAACGCGATGTCGCGGACCAGCACGAAATCGTCATAGCCTGCGGTTTCGCCGAAGGTCCGGTTCAGCACCTCGGCCGGGCACTGATGGTAACCCTGATAAATCTCGTCATAGGCCTCGATTACCCGGCGCGGGGTATCGAGCAGTCCCTCGCGGTCCGGATTTTCGCCGATATAGGACAACAGGGTCCTGACCGCGTATTCGGCCTCGTGTCGCGACGGACGCGACTGGTCCGGCTGAACGGCTGCGTCCATAAACTCAGACGGATCCAGTTTGGCGGGAGAGAATCCAGCAGCTTTGGCGTTATTGGATTTGACTTCAGAAGGTTTGCTGCCGCGCAGCGGCTTGATCAATGCGTCCATCTTCACTCCGTTCGACCGGCCTCATCTGAGAGACCGGAGTGTCACCGGGCAGACGGGGCAGCATTGCGAGCTACCGGACGCCTGAGTCCCTTGATTAGACATTGCAACAGCCGAATTGAACTTCAATCCGGGTGCGGCGGAAAATCGCCGGATTGTATTTCCCGGCATTGGATGCATATATAAGCTTTGAGGTTCCCGCCGCCAAGAGCGTCGCGCGGCCTCTTCAGCGAATTCAACGCCTTCAAATCCTATGCTGAACGACGTTTACAACAAGAGCATCATCGAGCTGGCCGGCAATATTCCCCGCCTGGGCCGCCTTCCGGCGCCGGACGCCAGCGCCACGGCTCACTCGAAACTGTGCGGATCCACCGTCAAGGTCGACCTCACGATGGACGGTCCCGTTGTCACCGACTTCGCCCACGACGTGAAGGCCTGCGCGCTCGGCCAGGCCTCATCCTCGATCATGGCGCGCCACGTGGTCGGCTCGACCGCCACCGAGTTGCGCGAGCTGCGCGAGATCGTCCGCAGGATGCTGAAGGAAAACGGCGCGCCGCCGCAGGGCAAGTGGGCCGACATCGCGCTGCTCGAGCCGGTGCGCGACTACAAGGCGCGGCACGCATCCACCATGCTGACGTTCGATGCGGTGGTCGATGCCATCGGTCAGATCGAGGCCAAATCGGCCGCGCTGACGCCCGCGCAAAGCTGAAACAACTCAATCCGTTCTGCCTGAGCGCTACTGCTGATGTTGAGTTGGTGCGGCGGTCGCCGCACCACCCACCGGAATCGCCTCGGCGGTTTTGGTCGGCTGGCTGGTCGTCGCCGCCGCAGCGGCCGCATTCGTGACGCTTGCCGGAAAGCGATCCTGCACCGGTTTCGTAACCAGGCCGGCAATGGGAGCCTCCGTGGTCCCCCCGCCAGGCAACACATCCGCGACGCGGTCTGTCGTCACCAGATTGGCCGCGCGCAATTCCTCCGGCGACAGCTCGTGAAGGTCCTCCCACGGAGGAATGCTGAGCGCCAAGTGCAGCAGGTCGCCGGTACCGCCCATATCAAAGGTGTATTTGGCGAGCCGGCCGATGTCGCGTTCCACGATCATCAAATCCTGAGCGGAATAGCTCGCGGCCCTGGCATCCTCGGCGCGATCGCCCATCCAGATCTGATGCACGCGAACATGCGCGCGCTCAGGCACATAACGGGTTTTTCCCGACAACAACATGAACACGCACATGGACTCGCAGTAGGCTTCCGGTAGTACCGCGGCGCGATCGCCGACCACAGTCTTGGCTACGACGCTGGTCCCCACCGTCGTAGCCAGGCCGAGCGCGCGCCAACGCCGCCCGAGCGCGATGGCGTCGTTGACCGAGCCGCCGCTGGAGTCCAGCACGACCGTCATGCCGGCAACGTCGCGCCCGCCGGTGAAATCGTCGAAGGCTTTGGGGGTCTCGGCGGTGACGATGCCGACCGCGTTGATCCAGCTCCGGCAGTGCGGCTCGCAGGCGGTCCAGGTGAACCGCATCGGCTGCTTTCGTGCTTCGAGGGCCGCGTTGGCTGAAACCGGGTTATCAAGCGTCGCCGCGAAAGCGGGCAAGGCAAAATAAAAAGCCGCAGCGCACAGGAGCGCCCATCCGCAGGAGCCAGATGATTTCGCGAGCCTCAAGTCGGTTCCCCTCACCCCAAGTCTATTCTAACATCCAGGTCTGCTCTCGCACCAAAGCTTCCCGATCCAACGTCACTCGGACGTTACAACCGAAACCCACGCGATAATTCCGTCATCGGAGCGTTATGAAAACTAGCCGCGAGATTTGTCGGCGTCCATACAACCTTTGCTGCGTTTGTCCCAAGAGTATACGATATCTTGGTGCCTGTGACGAAATTACCAAGTTGATGGGTTCCTTGCGGGAACCCTGCGAAACGGGGCCGGCAGGCAAGCGCACCCGCAAGCGCCTCTGAGAGGGATGCTCCGGAGATTCATGAAGCCGACGCGGCAAAGTTCCATCCACTGTGCCGATTGTGCGAGAGCCGCTCTGCGGCTGCCCCGCAATAGCGGACGGGCGCTGATCTGGATCTATCGCCACACCCTGTCGCCGCTTGTGGGTTTCAACTGCCGACACCTGCCGACCTGCTCGGTCTACGGCGATGAAGCCATCGAGCGCTTCGGACTTTGGGGCGGCGGCTGGATGACGCTGGCGCGGCTGCTGCGCTGCCAACCCTGGGGGACGTCCGGGATCGATAATGTTCCCGCGACGAAACCACCCGGCGCCTCGTGGTATCGGCCGTGGCGTTACGGTCGCTGGCGCGGCGTGAACGCCCCTTGAGACGTCGACGCAGGGGTTTCCGATTTGGAGCATTTTCCGGCTAGAGCCTTTTCGCTTCTGATGGAATCAGAAGCGGGCTCCATGATTTTAATTTGGCACGTTTTCTTCACGCGAACCGGTATCCACTTCGCTCGAAAACGCTCTAACAGGCTGTTGAAGAAGTTTCCCACGGAGACGGATATGGAATGGAGTCAGCGTGATCTGCGGGCGGCGCCACCATCAGGGTCCTGATCGAGCATCTTGACGGTGCACGACTTGTGTTTCACGCGGCGGCTGCCAGGAGTTTGGGCAAGCGGATCAGGTTGTAGGCCGCCAGCGCCAGGGTGAAGGTGGCGTTGACGCGGTCGCGGCCTCGCAGCTTGATCTTGGCAAGTCCGGCGGAGGCCTTGATCCAGCCGAACACCTCCTCGATGCGCTTGCGACAGCGTTGGCTGACGGCATATCCGGCATGACGGAGAGTCCTCTGGTCGATCGCGGTCTTGCGCGGCTTTCCGGTCTTGCTCAAATGCCCGTCGATGGCGATGTGCGGCGTGACCGAACGCCGTCTTAAGTCCTCGACGAATGCGGTGACGTCATAGGCCTTGTCGGCGCCCAGCGTGATCCGCCGCTCGCTTTGGCCGCGGTGGCAGTCGATCAGCGCCAACGCCTGATCCCGCTCCGCCGTTCCGGTCGCCCGGCTCACGCCACCCAGCACCGCCAGTCCGTTGCGGTTCTCCATCAGGGCATGGCCGATGTAGCAAAGCTTCGCCGGCTGGCCGCCGCCCTTCTTATAGAGCCGTGCCTCGGGATCGGTCGTGCTCTGATGCGTCTCGTTGCAGCGCTTCTCGTTGTGGAAACTGCGCTCGGCGTTGCGTCCCGGTCCATCACTGTCCTGGTCACCGCCGTCCTTGCGCCGGAAGCTCTTGATCGATGCCCACGCCTCGATCAGCGTGCCGTCGACCGAAAAATGCTCGCTTGATAACAGCCGCTTGACCTGGTGCTGCCCCATCAGCGCGTTCAAGAACTTCGCGGCGATCTCACCTTCAAGCAATCGGTCGCGGTTCTTCGAGAAGGTCGAGTGGTCCCACACCGGGTCGTCCACGCCCAAGCCCACGAACCAGCGCAACAGCAGGTCGAACTCCAGCCGCTCCATCAACTGCCGTTCCGAGCGGATCCCGTAGAATGCCTGCAGCAGCATTGCCCGAAGCAGCTTCTCCGGTGCGATCGAGGGACGGCCGAACGCCGTGTAGAGCTTGTCAAAGTCCCTCGACAGATCATTCAACGCCGCGTTCGCGATCTGTCGGATCGTTCGCAGCGGATGGTCGGAGCGAATCCGAGCCTCCAAGTCCACATAGCTGAACAGCGAGCCTGACCGTTCGTCGCTTCCCCGCATCGCTCCCCCCTCGACGCATCCGCATCAAGAGAATCATGCCCAGAACCGCTGCGCCAGAGACTTCTTCAACAGCCTGCTAAGTGGAATCCGGTCAGCCGCAAGAAAGCAGGCCTCAAGTGCGATGGCCTCGTCGCCCCCTGGGTTATCGATGCCCCAATGAACCGGATCATCTTCGAGACCTATGTCGACACCCAACTCGCGCCCGCCCTCAGGCCCGGTGATGTCGTCATCCTGGATAATCTCTCCAGCCACAAGAGCGAGAAGGCCGAAAAAGCCATCCGCGCACGGGGCGCGTGGCTCCTGTTCCTGCCGCCCTACAGCCCGGATCTCAATCCCATCGAAATGGCCTTCGCAAAACTGAAAGCTCATCTGCGAGCCGCCGCAGCCAGAACCATCGACGCTCTCTGGAAAGCCATCGGCAACATCTGCGCGCTCTTCTCTCCGCAAGAGTGCTCAAACTACTTCAAAGCCGCAGGATACGGATTCAATTGACTACCCGAGGCTCTAGCGCGCGACGACTTCGACCTCGCCGTCGACGCCGTTGACGACCTCGAAGCCACGCTCGAAAACCTTGCCTTCGTTCTTGGCGATCACGCGGTACTCGCCCTCGGCCAGGATCACGCGGGGAAATGCGCCGATCGATTCCTTGATGACGTCGCCGCCGGGCGTCAGCACCGACCACGCGGTGTTGGCCAGCGCCTCGCCGCCCTTGTCGCTGACGAGCTTCAGGGTGATGACAGCGGCGCGATGCGAGATCGTCACGTCGGTCAGCTTCGCCGCTTGCACGCGAATGTCCGATCGCACGACCGAATTCGCATCGCCATAGGTGGAAACGATGTAGTAGGTGCCCTCCGGCAAGAGGATCACATCGCCCGCTGTGACGTTAGGCACAAGCGGCGCGCGCTCGGTGCCTTCGAACTGGCTGCCCTTGTAGATGCTGAAGGAAATCTGGTTCGGCGGAATCATCGACGCGCCGACGCGGCCCTCGATCCGCAGGCCGCCCGCCGGCAACACGAACGTCTCGTGGTCGGCATCCGGTTTCAGTGTCACGGGACGCACGGCGCTGACCAGCCCCAGCGAGACGTACACCACGTAGCTTCCCGGAGGCAGCACGATGTTGGGCGTTCCGCCGTGATCCTCGCGCATCAGCTTGAAGACGCCGGTCTCATCGGGGCGATCGGAATAAACTCGCCAGATCAGCCCGCTGTTGATGACCGGCAGATCCTTGCCGAAACGCGCAGTCAATGACAGAACCGCCTGCGCGGGAGCCACGATGGCGGGCGGCGGCGTCGTCAGCGGCACGGCGGCAACCGGGGCCTGAGTCAATGGCGCCGGCAGATTCGGCATGGAAGCCGGGCCCGAGGACGGCGCGAGGCTGATCGCAGGCCCCGACGGTGCTTCCGGAACGAGGGCGGGCGGTACCGGGGGCGGGCGTTCGCCGAACAATTGCGCCGAGGCCGCGCACGGAAACGCAACGAGGAGCGCGACCAATGCGAGCAAAGGCCACGAGCGCCAGCCCGAATTGAATCGATGATTGCCCCCGAAGATCATGGTTCCGGTTTTTCCCGGAAATCACGGCGAATTCAAGCCTCCGCATTCACTCATGACTGCATCCCGTTGTGGAAGGCTTAAAAGCTTGACCTTCCGGTTGAAACGTCGCCGTCTGGTGATAACTTCTGCTGAAGCGGAGCAACGTCCGGCACAAGTCACGCCTTTCATGCGTCCACCGTGTCTGCCGGAAGCACGGAAACCGATGTCACCAGTCGGAGAATTCCATCGTGCTCGAAAGTTTGAGAGGCCACGACCGTAACGGGTCGAGTGGCCAGAAGGTAGGATTGGACAGCGTCAGGCGACCGGTGATCGGGCTGGCTCTGGGCGGCGGCGCCGCGCGCGGTTTCGCGCATATCGGCATTCTCCGCTCCCTGATCGCGCACGGCATCGAGCCCGATGTCGTGGTCGGCACCTCGATCGGAGCCGTGGTCGGCGGCGCCTATGCCGCGGGTCGCCTTGACACCCTGGAGGAATGGGCGCGCAGCCTGCAGCCTCGCAATCTCTTCAGTTATCTCGATATCCGGCTGACCGGCTCCGGACTGATCGGCGGCGCCAAGCTCACGGCCCGGCTCGAGGCGTCGCTCGGTCAGGTTCAGATCGAGGACCTGCCGGTCAAGTTTGCAAGCGTCGCCACCGAAGTCCGCACCGGCCACGAAATCTGGCTCACGCACGGCCGGCTGGTCGATGCGATGCGCGCGTCCTATGCGCTGCCCGGAATCTTTGCGCCGATGCTGGTGGGCGATCGCTGGCTGGTCGATGGCGCGCTGGTCAACCCGGTGCCGGTCTCCACCGCCCGTGCGCTAGGCGCCGAAATCGTGATCGCGGCCAACCTTTCCAATGACGTCTTCGGTCACAGCATCACGATCTTCTCTCATGGCACGCAGAACGATGCGCAGGAGGAGGTCGTCGAAGCTCCACCGCCGAAACGTGGTTTCGGCAAGTTCTTTTCCGCCGAGCGAACGGTCAAGCGCCAGCTCTTCGGCGGCGGCGGTCGCCCCGGAGTTGTGACGGTCATGACCGACGCATTCAACATCATGCAGGACCGCATCACCCGCGCGCGGCTCGCCGGCGATCCGCCCGACCTTTTGATCTCGCCGCGGGTCGGCCAGATCGGCTGGTTCGATTTCCATCGCGCTAACGATCTGATCGCGCATGGCACGCGCGCCGCGGATCGTACCATCGAAGCGATCGTCGAGGCGATCGAGATTCTCTCGCCGAAGTCGCCGGCGGATACCACCGGCGCGGACACCGAGACCGAGCCCAATCCCTGATATTATCCGCGCTCAGGCGGTCTTGATGTAGTCGCGCAGCGCTTCCTGCTCGGCCTCGTATTCCTGAACGCGCAGCTTGACGACGTCGCCGATCGAAACCAGGCCGACCAGCCTGTCGTCCTCCACCACCGGCAGATGCCTGAATCTTTCCGACGTCATGATTTCCATGAGGTGGGTGACCGTATCCGACAAACGGCAACTGACGACCTTGCGGGTCATGGCGGCACTCACCGGCTCGTCGAGCGCAGCCGCGCCGCGTTCGTCGAGCGCACGGACGACGTCACGCTCGGACAGAATGCCGTCGATGCGCGTGCCGCTCATGACGAGGACGGAACCGATCCGCCGTTCCGATAGAAGCTTCACCGCAGCCGCCAGCTTCACGTCGGGCTCGACGCTCACGACCTGGTGACCCTTGGCGGTGAGAATAGCACAGACTGTCATTGTCGCCTCCGACAGCTGGATCGCGCAGGATCGTTCTGCGTGACCCTTGATTCTTTGTATTCAGGCGACAGTCGAACGTTCAATTTGTTCACGGGCGAAACGCGCCAAACAGGTCGTCATTTCCAGCACGAGAACCGGATTCTACCTAGCCTGACTGGGCGACAATGATGAATGAAATCGGTCCGCGCCGCAAGCACTCGTTACTCGCTACGGGACCCGATCCGCGCCGCCGGACGACGCACTCGCAGCATCGCGCGGCGGACGAGGCACCGGATCGAACAGCGAAAACAATACAAGGCCTGCCATGAAGCCCCCGATATGGGCCTGCCAGGCAACGCTGCCGGACTCGGCGCCAACTGCGACCGATCCCATCCCGAAGATGATATTGATGCCGAACCAGATCGCGAGAAACGCGAGCACGCGCGGATTTTGCAGCGCGCGCATCAGCGACAGCGCGGGTACCTGGGCCGCCGCGTCGGCGTCATTGCCGCGAAAGGACAGAAAGCTGCCGCGCACGAAGGCGAAGCGGATCGCCGCCGCCATCGCACCCGACACCGACGCCGACGCGCCGATCATCGGCGCAATGCTGTGCTCGTGGGTCACAAGATGCGCGGCCGCGCCGGCGACGGCGGTCACCGCCATGAAAAGAAAAAACCTGAAGGCGCCGAAGCGGCGCGCTACAGCGCTGCCGAAGGGCAGCAACCACAGCACGTTGAAGCCGATATGACTGAGGTTGGCGTGCAGCAGCGAATAGGTCACGAAAGTCCAGACCTTGGCGCCGCCGCCTCCCGGGAACGTCGCCGTCAGCAGACTCGGATCGTACCGCTTCGGAATGAAGCCGAACGTCTCGATGGTCCAGTATTCCAGATCGGGCGGAAGCGCCGACCACACGACATGAACGATCGCAAGAAGGCCGATATAGGCGGTCAATGCCCCTGGCAGGGTCAGGATCGGCTCTCGCCGGGGCTCAGGCGGAAGTTCTGGCGGAGAGACCAAGGGCTGCAACCTGATGGGGCCGGCTCAAGCGGGTGATGGGCAAATAGGCGGCTTGGCCGGGTTGTGCAAGGAATGGCGCGACCAACTCAACGAAAAGAGAGATCCTGAGAAATCCTTGGCCTTTGCCAATTCACGAGATTTCGGAGAAGGGCGATCAGGTGCAGCCAACGAGGTTACGAACTCCTGCGCCTGGAACGCACCCAATAGACAAGTAGTTTGTAGACGAACACGATCGCGGCCAATATGCCTGCGGCTTTAAGGAACCAGAGTCCCATTTCGTTGAAATCGCGAGCCCCGTGATCTCTTACTCGCTCCTTGGTGACCTCGTTCGCAGCAGTGACGGGTTCCTTGTCGGTGAGATCGCCCACGGCCGGGTTCGATGCCGCGTCGTCTTTGGTAGGGAGGACCAATTGGGATTTGTCTGCTTCAACGGCCGAATCCGATCCCTGAGGACTGGTCGCACTGCAGGTTGCTTGCAGGCCGATCACAAGACCAAGCACGAACAGCGAGAAGCGCAGGACCTTCCCAGCGTTATTCATCCAGCGTCTGGCTCTGCCATCATCATTGTCGCGTGCGGGATAATCGCTGAACTGTGCTCTGAACTGTCCTGTGTCCGCTCTCATGCCACCACCATCTCGGCCGGCTTCGTGCCGGATCATGCCACCTCATACCTCAATCCCGCCCTTGCTGTCGATCTTGGCGAGGGCGGCGGCGAAGCCGGCATACACACCCACATTGTCGCCGAATCCAGGCCCGATCGGCTCATCTCTCGTTTTCGCGGTGCCGACCGCCAGCAGCGCGAGTGCTGACCCGATAGGCCCGCCGATGAATTCGGAAATCGAGGTCGAACATTTCAACAGTGCTAACCGAAACGAAAAAAGGGAGGGTCTGAGAAACCCTCCCTTTGATCCATGTCCGGTTTTTCGTCGGGCGGGTGTCGATGAGGTCGATCCGATATCGCTACCTCACCCCGCGACGACGACCGAATCTGTTCGACGCCAGCCTGTTTCGTCGCTCCGCCGGTCTAGATAAAACGGCGAGGAGGACGAGTGGGCAGATCATACCCGCTCTCCGGGGAATCCCAACCTCATAGTTAATTTAACGTTAATGGCACAAAACCGTGTGCCGATGACGTCAAAGCCGCCGGCGGCATGGACGCTGCAACATCCCTCCTGCACAACAGGAAACGGCACTGCGGTGCTCTGAAGCAGGACAGATATGTCCGCGTCACGCCGCCGCCAGGACGGTTTAAGTCATGAAACATCCATCGAACCGCGCGTTCTATGCCTATTGGGATGAGAAGCGCGACGGCGAGCGCGCTCCCGACCGCCGTGCGCTCGAACCTGGCGCGGTCCGCGAACTGCTCGGGGACATCTTCGTCCTCTCCTACGATCCGGAGAACGGATATCCGTTCCGGGTCGCGGGCACCCGGGTCTGCGCCCTGCTCAACCGCGACCTCAAGGGACAGAACTTTGCCGCGCTGTTTGCGGCCGCAAGCCGCGCCGAGATCACCGACATTCTCGGCGTGGTGTCCGAAGAACTGCTCGCCGCCGTCGCCGGCGTGACCGCGACCGCACGGGACGGATCGCTCGCGCACCTCGAACTGTTGCTGCTGCCCTTCAGCAATCGGGCGCACACGCCGATCAGCCTGACCGGGCTGCTGGCGCCGATGCAGCACAGCGGCCAGCCGCTCGGCGACTTCACCCTCACCTCGTGGCGATACATGAATCACCCGCCGCAGCGCTTCGTGCCGCGCGTACTGAAGAAGCTCGCGATCGCGCGCGGCTTCATGGTCTACGAAGGATTGCGCTGACCGGTCGCCGCGCGAGCACCCGCCTTTAAGTGACCACCATCCGGGGATGGACAAATCGACACAATCGGTAAAAACTCCGTGGCAACCCGACCGTCCTAAAATTCCCGCGTGGCAGACACTCCCACCATACTCGTCCTCGATTCCGGCCTCGGCGGCCTCACCGTGCTGCGGGAGATCGTCAAAGCCCTGCCCGGCGCACGATATGTCTATGTCGCTGACGACGCGTTCTTCCCCTATGGCCACCACAGCGAAGATGAAATCATCGCCCGCGTGGTGCCGCTGGTCGGCGAACTGATCGACACCTACACACCAGACCTCGCAGTCATCGCCTGCAACACGATGTCGGTCTCAGTGCTGGGGCCGTTGCGCGCCGCCTATTCCGTACCGTTCGTCGGTACGGTTCCGGCGATCAAGCCGGCCTGTGCGGCCTCAAAAACCAAGCGCGTCTCGGTGCTCGGTACCCGGGCGACCGTGCAGCGCGAATACACCCAGGCGTTGATCCGGGATCACGCCCGAGCCTGCACCGTGACGCTGGTCGGCGCGGCGCACCTCGCCCGGCTTGCGGAGGACGCCCTGCGCGGCAAGCCCGTCAGCGACGCCGATATCGTGAGCGAGATCGCGCCCTGCTTCGTTCCGGCCGCCGACGGCGGCGCGCTGCGCACCGACGCCGTCGTGCTCGCCTGCACGCACTACCCGCTGCTGCTCGACCGGCTGCTCAGGCTTGCGCCATGGCCGGTGGCCTGGATCGACCCGGCGCCTGCGATCGCCCGGCGCGTTGTCGATCTGCTCGGACCGGGCGACAGCGGCGGCCGCGAATTCCCGCCGGAAATGATCTTTACCTCAGGCCGCTCCCGCACCCTGACGGACGCGCTGGCGCCGTTTTTCGGCGGCCGGGTGCCGGCCTGAGCCGCGTATCGCGCGGGTGGTTCGCGTTTGATTGCCGACCCGAAACAGGCGTTTTCGGGTCGAGATTTCCCCTGCTTTGGTTTGACAGGGGAACGGTTTATCCCTAGAAAACCCCTGCACGCGGGCCGGTTTCGGCCCGCGTTGCGTTTCGCGACCCGTGGACCTGCCCATCAAGCTTATGGTCGGGGCCTGTCGGCAGCGGGTTTGGCATGATCCCGAAAAGTGGTCTTCCGGTTTAGGAAACCAGATCATGCCCAGACCATCTGCACAGGAGGGCGCGTTTCCTCAACCCGTAGACTTTGACAAGAGGACGCGATGACTAAGCGCAATGAGGCGAAGTACAAGATCGATCGCCGTATGGGCCAGAACATCTGGGGCCGCCCGAAGAGCCCCGTCAACAAGCGCGAATACGGCCCCGGCCAGCATGGCCAGCGCCGCAAGGGCAAGCTCTCCGACTTCGGCACCCAGCTCCGCGCCAAGCAGAAGCTAAAAGGCTACTACGCCAACATTTCCGAACGCCAGTTCTACGCGATCTACGTCGAGGCGACCCGCTTGAAGGGCGATTCCGGCGAGAACCTGATCGGCCTGCTCGAGCGCCGCCTCGACACCGTGGTCTATCGCGCGAAGTTCGTGCCGACCATGTTCGCCGCGCGCCAGTTCATCAACCACGGCCACGTCAAGGTGAACGGTCGCCGCGTCAACATTCCGAGCTACAAGCTCAAGGTCGGCGACGCCATCGAGGTCAAGGACGCATCGAAGCAGCTCGCGCTGGTGCTGGAAGCCAACCAGCTCGCCGAACGCGACGTGCCTGATTTCATCGATGCCGACCACAACAAGCAGACCGCGAAATTCGTCCGCATCCCGCACCTTGCGGATGTGCCGTTCGCGGTGCAGATGGAACCGCATCTGATCGTCGAATTCTATTCGCGCTGATTCGCACCGTCTCAGTCCCAGAAAAAGCCCCGGATGTCCGGGGCTTTTTACTGCCTGCAAGCTTGGTCAACGCGCTGGCTTGTGCCCGACCACCTCGCCCGAGCGTGGATCAAGATAAATCTTCTGCCGTACGCCGTTCAGCATCGCCTTGGCCTCCCAGCAGCGGCCATCGTCGGCCTCCAGCTTGCTGACGTCGGTGTATCCCTTCTCCATCAGCTTCTGAATCACCTGGTCCGCGGGCATCCAATCGGATCCCGGCTGGTCTGCATACGCGAAACTGGTAGCCGCCAAAACCAGCATCATCGTCGCCACGGCGACATGTCGTATTTTCATCCCATGATCTCCCTGCAACGAAGAAATTGGCTTACCCCCAGAACTGCGGCCAGTCGTCAGGGTTCCCGTCCCGCGACTTCACGTCCCACGGGCTATGAGCAACACGAGCTATGAGCACACGGCTACACGCCGCCGCGCGACCCGAACAGAATCGGTTCTGCCTGGAGCCCTTTCGCTTCTGATGGAATCAGAAGCGGGCTCTATGATTTTGATTTGACGCGTTTCTTCCCGCGAACCGGTATCCATCCTCGGGTCAAGCCCGAGGACATGCTTCGCTCGAAAACGCTCTGATATGCACGACGTTCGTCCGTCGCCGGAATGCCTGACGGCGCGCTCACTGCGCACGAGCGCGGGGGATCTCCAGCAGCGCTTGCCGGTGTAATCGCGCGCTGTCGTTCGAAAAGCAGCAGAAGAGGACTTGCGAAACGGAGGGAGCCTCTCGCAGCGCATCGATCACCGTTGTCACCGCGATCCGCGCCGCATCGGCGGCCGGAAAACGGTAGACGCCGGTGGAAATGGCGGGAAAGGCGATCGATTGCAGGTTGTGCGCCTGAGCCAGCGCGATGGCGCTGCGATAACATGAGGCAAGGAGCTTATCTTCGCCCGACCAGCCGCCCCGCCAGACCGGGCCGACCGTGTGAATGACATGCCGCGCGAGGAGCCTGTAACCACCGGTTATCCTGGCGTCCCCGGTCGCGCACCCCTTGAGCGCCCGGCACTCCGCGAGCAGTTGCGGTCCCGCCGCGCGATGGATCGCGCCGTCAACACCGCCGCCGCCGAGCAGAGACTCATTCGCTGCGTTGATGATTGCATCAACGTCCAGCGTCGTGATGTCCTCAACGATAACGTCCAGCCGCGCCGGACCGATGACGCGGCCGGCCGTCGTCAGGCCGATGCCGGTGCGCTGAGCGTGATGCCTTTGTCGGTGAGCAGTTTCTGCAACTCGCCGGCCTGGAACATCTCACGGACGATATCGCAGCCACCGACGAATTCGCCCTTGACGTACAACTGCGGGATCGTCGGCCAGTTCGAGTAAGTCTTGATGCCGTCGCGCAGGTCGGGAGATTCAAGCACGTTCAGGCCCTTGTAGCCCACGCCGACGTGGTCGAGAATCTGAACCACCTGCCCCGAAAAACCGCACTGCGGAAACTGCGGCGTGCCCTTCATGAACAGCACAACGTCGTTCGACTTCAGTTCGGTCTCAATGAAATCCTTAATGCTCATCATCACATCCTTGTGGCCACAAGATCAGGGGGCCGCGAGCGGTCCTCCCAGTTGCCATACCTATAACCCGAAACCGTTGTGTAATAAAGTCAATTGCCGGAGAGCTGTCATGCCCTACCCCTCCCGGCGGTCGTCATGACTGCGGCGGCCGCAGCGAATTGACAGGCGGCTGCGACCTTATAACTCCGGCGCCAGGCTCCATGAAAGGTAGTACGGCGCTGACTATTCTCCGGAACCCACCGTCCGGAGCAGCGTTCTCTCCTAAACCGGAGATTTCCGTGACGAATCCTGCGTCTGCCGCGACCGCACCAGTCGCTCCGAATCCGTCGCTGTTTTCCAATTCCGGAACGCTGGCCGGCCGTCTGACAGATGCATTTCTCGCCGTGCGCGGCGAAACGGAGCGGCGTGCGGGCCCGCTATCGCCGGAAGATCAGATGGTGCAGTCAATGCCGGACGCCAGTCCGACGAAATGGCACCGCGCTCATACCACCTGGTTCTGGGAGCAATTCCTGCTCGGCCAGCACAATCCCGGTTACGTTCCGTTCCATCCCGATTACGCCTTTCTGTTCAATTCCTACTACGTCAGCGCCGGCCCGCGGTATGTCCGCGCCCAGCGTGGCCATATCACCCGCCCCGGCGCGGAAGAGGTCACCGCCTATCGCCGGCATGTCGATGCCGCTGTCGTCAAATTCTTCCACGACGCGGGCGATAAAATGCTGGCCCGGCTGGCACCGCTGGTCGAAGCCGGCCTCAATCATGAGCAGCAGCACCAGGAATTGATGCTGACCGATATTTTGCACGCCTTCGCGCAAAATCCGATTTCACCTGCCTATGACGGGTCGTGGAGATTCCCGACGCCGAACGCGGGCGTCGGCGGATGGATCACGCTGAACCAGGGCATCCACACCATCGGACATCAGAGCGACAGCTTTCATTTCGACAATGAAAAACCCGCGCACCGCGCCCTCGTAGGGCCGGTGAAGCTCGCACGCAATCTCGTCACCAATGCGAACTGGCTGGCTTTCATGGACGACGGCGGCTATCGCACCGCGACGCTGTGGCTGATGGACGGTTTTGCCGCCGCCACCAACGAAGAATGGGAGGCGCCGGGCTACTGGCACAAGACCGGCGATGGCTGGCAGGTCATGACGCTGGCCGGCTTGCGGCCGATCGATCGCGACGCACCGGTCTGCCATGTCAGCTACTATGAGGCCGATGCATTCGCGCGCTGGAGCGGCAAACATTTGCCGACCGAAATGGAATGGGAGGTCGCGGCGCGGGCGGGACAGCTCGATGACGCGTTCGGCCTTGTCTGGCAATGGACGCGAAGCTCATACTCGCCCTATCCGGGGTATTGCGCGATCGAGGGAGCGCTCGGCGAATACAACGGCAAGTTCATGGTCAACCAGTTCGTGCTGCGCGGCTCGTCGCTGGCGACACCGGAGGGGCACAGCCGCATCACCTACCGGAATTTCTTTTATCCACACCACCGCTGGCAATTCACCGGTCTGCGCCTCGCGGACTACGGAGCCTGACCTTCGTCAACTCAAATGCGTTGCGACGCGCGCCGGAGAGACTGTCATGAATCTGCACGCTGCCGCTTTGGCCGAGGCACCCAGATCCGACGAAACCACGCCGGCATTCGCCAGCGATGCCATCGCAGGATTGACGCGACAGCCGAAACAACTCTCGCCGAAGTATTTCTACGACGCCGCCGGTTCCGAACTGTTCGAGCAGATCACCCGGTTGCCGGAATACTATCCGACCCGCGCCGAACTCGGCATTCTGCGCGCCCACGCGGCGGAGATAGCGGCGATCCTTCCGCAACACGCGGCGCTGGTGGAGTTCGGCGCCGGCGCTGCCACCAAGGCGCGGCTGCTGCTGGGCGCGAGTGAATTCGCCGCCTATGTGCCGGTGGACATATCGGGGGATTTTCTCAACGCGCAGGCGCGAGGACTGCGAAAGGATTTCCCGCACCTCCAGATCTATCCGGTGACAGCCGATTTCACCACGCCGTTCGTTCTACCCGACCGCATCAGGACGATGCCGAAGGTCGGCTTCTTCCCGGGTTCGACGCTCGGCAATTTCGAACCTCATGAGGCCTGCCGCTTTCTACGCGGGGCCCGCGACATTCTTGGCGAAGGCGCGTACATGCTGATCGGCGTCGACCTCGAGAAGGACGAACGGATGCTGTATGACGCCTATAACGATGCCGCCGGCGTCACCGCGCGCTTCAACCTGAACATGCTGGTTCGCATCAACCGCGAACTCGGCGGCAACTTCGACCTGTCCGCGTTCACCCATCGCGCGATCTACAACCGCGAGCGCCACCGGATCGAGATGCACCTCATCAGCAAGAGGCCGCAGACCGTCCGCTTGCAGGGCCGCAGCATCTCGTTTCGCAGCGGCGAGAGCATCCACACCGAGAGCAGCTACAAATACAGCCTCGACCGCTTCAGCGCGTTGGCGAAGGGCTCGGGCTGGACGCCGACGGCGTCATGGACCGACCCCGACGCGATGTTTTCGGTTCACGCGCTGAGGTCCTGAGCCGCTGCTCGTTCACACGGAATCAAACTCACTGTTGAGGTCATGCCCGGACTTGATCCGGGCATCCATCTTCTTTCGAAGATTGATGGATTGCCGGGTCATAGGCGAGCAAAGCGACGCCGTTCTTCGAACGGCTATGCCCGGCAATGACGAAGGAGAAGCTGTTTCCATCTTAAGTATGAAACGCACTAACCATCATTTTGCGGCTGACGCGAGCCAGACCCCAGCGAGATCGCCTCCCACGCCGCGACCATCATCAGGATCGCTGCAACGACTGCCGCAAGCGACAGCAGCGTGAGCCCGGAGGCCAACGGAATCAACGCAATCAACAGGCCGATTCCGACCAGGTGAGAGAGCTGGAAGATGCCGCGGATCGCGTGCTTGAACAGGATCGTCCCTATCAGATACAGCAGCGGTCCGCCCACGATGCTCAGGATTTCCCTGCCGCCGACATGCCCGCCCGGATGCGCGAGCAGCAACTCGTCGCCGACGGCGGATACGATGATGCCGGCCACGACCGGAAGGTGCAGGTAGGTATAGGCCAGCCGCGCCAGCCTTCCGGTATCCGCGGATTGAGAAATATGCTCCGAGCCGGCCTCCGCGCCGATATGGAAGTAGACCCACCACATCGCGATGCTGCCAAGCAGCGCCACCAGGAAAGCGCAAACCGTGGTCGCCGTCCACGCCGTTTCAGCGAAGGTCGCGCCGGTGACGACAATGGACTCGCCGAGCGCGATGATGATGAACAGCGCGCATCGTTCGGCCATATGGCCGCCCTCGACGTCCCAGTCCCGCGTGGTGGAGGCCCCGAGACGAGGGGTGCGGAACCGCATCGCCGGGCCGGCATATTCGATCGCGAGCGCGACGAGCCACAACCCGATCCGGATATTGCCCTCGGCCAGCCCTCCCCCGATCCAGAACACCGCACCGGTGCCGAGCCAGAACAGGATGCGGATGACGTTATTGCGCTGGCCGACCGCCGACGTCGGCACCGACCACAGAAAGAACAGCGTCCGTCCGACCTGCATGACCGAATAGGCCGCCGCGAACGTCAGCCCCCGGCTTTCGAAAGCCTTCGGGATCGAGGTCGACAGCAGCAGGCCGGCGATCATCAGACCGAACAGCATGACCCGGACCGGAGCCTGTTCGGGATCGAGCCAGTTGGTGATCCAGGAGGTGAAGACCCAGACCCACCACACCGCCAGCATCAGCATCGTCACTTGCAACACGCCAAGCGGCGTGAAGTGCGCGAGCAGCGAGTGCGAGATTTGCGTGATCGCGAAGACGAATACCAGGTCGAAGAACAGTTCGACGTAGGTCACACGGTTGTGCTGGTGGGGCTGCGTTCCCGCAGAAGCCTTCCATCGTCGTTGGCGCGCGACATCAACCGCTCTGTGACGGCGCGGCTACTCCGGAACGCCGGTCTGCAACGCCAGCGCGTGGAGCACGCCGCCCATCTGCCCCTTCAGGGACTGATAGACGATCTGATGCTGCTGCACGCGGGACTTTCCGCGGAACGACTCGGAGATCACGGTCGCCGAGTAGTGGTTGCCATCGCCGGCGAGGTCCTGGATCGTCACTGCGGCGTCCGGGATCGCTTCCTTGATCATCGATTCGATATCCCGCGCTTCCATGGCCATCAAAGTCTCTCCCAAATCCGCCACGCCCCCGAATCATGCACCGGAATCGCCGCAACGGCTGCTCAACTTAACGTGGCCGCCCTATCCCGTCACGCCGATCAATCCTATATCTGCATGAACTTTTTAACCGCAAGACGGCTTCCGGAAGATACCCGGTCCCGATCACACGCTTAACGCCGAACCCCGGCCGCGTCAGGGGGGGCCGCTAGTGGTACCGTGATCGCCTATCCGATACAACCTATGCCCTGCCCCCTGAAGAAGGTCAGCTACCCCGGCGGCCCTGTATACCCGTGAGAAGACGCCAGGCTGGCAGCGTTGTCGCGGACCAATCGCGTGACAAATTGTCCTCCCCCGGCACGGGCTGCTGGGTGCTGAATTGGACGAGGACGGCGGCGCTGCTTCAAATCCCCGATGCAAAGCGCGTTCTGTGAATGAACTCCGGCTCAACACGAAAAACGTCATACTCCGCGAAAGCGGAGTATCCAGTATCCCATAGCTGTTCTGATTTCTAACGAGGCGCAGCGGAATACAGGATCGTCCGCATTCGCGGACGACGACACCGCATTTCTCGGCGAATGTTCGGAAAAAACAAAGTCAGCGGTCAGGAATGCCACTGGTCTCGACTCTCCCGGCCATATAGTCCGGCAGCCAGCTTTCAAAGCCATGCTGCAAGGCTTTGACGTGAACGGCGCGCTCGCCGGCAATGGCGATCTCGTGACCGCCGGTCAGGCCGATCTGGACGCAAGGCACCTCGACCGCCTTGAGCTTGGTGAAAACGCTCAGCAGATCCTTTTCGTGCACGGTGACGATGTAGCGGGCCTGATCCTCGCCGAACCACCAGGCGTGCGGCACGATCGCTTCAGGTGCGGCATCGAGCGCGGCGCCGATGCCGCCGGCCATCGCCATTTCCGCGAGCGCTACGAGAAGTCCGCCGTCGGAAATGTCATGAACTGCCGTGACCGTCCCCGCATGGATCATGCCACGCACGACATCGCCGTTGCGTTTTTCCGCGGCAAGATCGACCGGCGGCGGCGCCCCCTCCTCGCGCCCGCAGACGTCGCGCAAGTAAACCGACTGACCGAGCCAGCCCTGGGTCTCGCCGATCAGCAGGATGCACTCGCCCTCGGCCTTGAAGGCAAGCGATGCGGACTGGGTGAAATCGTCGAGCAGGCCGACGCCGCCGATCGAGGGCGTCGGCAGAATGCCGCGGCCGTTTGTTTCGTTGTAGAGCGAGACGTTGCCGGACACGACCGGGAAATCCAGCGCGGTGCAGGCGGCCGCGATGCCCTTCAGGCAGCCGACGAACTGGCCCATGATCTCGGGCCGTTCCGGGTTGCCGAAATTCAGGTTGTCGGTAATCGCAAGCGGACGGCCGCCGACAGCGGTGATGTTGCGCCAGGCTTCCGCCACCGCCTGCTTGCCGCCCTCAAACGGATCGGCCTCGCAATAGCGCGGCGTCACGTCAACGGTGAGCGCGAGGCCCTTCGGCCCGTCCTCGACACGGACCACCGCCGCATCGCCGCCGGGACGCTGCACGGTGTTGCCGCCGATGACGTGATCATATTGCTCCCACACCCAGCGCTTCGAGCACAGCTCCGGCGTCGCGATAAGCTTTTCCAGCGCATCAGCCACCGGCAAACGCGGCGCAACGTCGCGGGCGTGGACGACGGGTAACTGCGGCGACGGCACATGTGGCCGGTCATACAGCGGCGCTTCGGACTCAAGCTCCTTGATCGGCAAGTCGACCATCACGTCGCCGCCGTGCTTGACCACGAAGCGCTGCGACGGCGTCGTATAGCCGACGATAGCGAAATCGAGTCCCCACTTCCTGAAGATCGCCTCCGCTTCCTTTTCCTTCTCGGGCTTCAGAACCATGAGCATGCGCTCTTGCGATTCCGAGAGCATCATCTCGTAGGCGCTCATGCCCTGCTCGCGCGTCGGCACGCTGTCGAGATCGAGATCGACACCGAGGTCGCCCTTGGCGCCCATTTCCACCGCCGAACACGTCAGGCCCGCCGCGCCCATGTCCTGGATCGCGATGACGCAATCCGTTTCCATGATTTCGAGGCAGGCTTCCAGCAATAGCTTCTCGGCGAAGGGATCGCCGACCTGAACGGTCGGGCGCTTCTCGGCGCTGTCGTCGTCGAATTCGGCCGACGCCATGGTGGCGCCGTGAATGCCGTCGCGGCCGGTCTTGGAGCCCAGATAGACGATCGGCATGTTCACGCCTGACGCCGCCGCATAAAAGATCTTGTCGGCGTCGGCGAGGCCCACCGCCATGGCATTGACGAGAATGTTGCCGTCATAACGGGTGTGGAAGCGCACCTGCCCGCCGACAGTCGGCACCCCAAACGAGTTGCCATAGCCGCCGACGCCCGCGACCACGCCGCCGACGAGATGCCGCGTTTTCGGATGCGACGGATCGCCGAAGCTCAGCGCGTTGAGGCAGGCGATGGGGCGCGCGCCCATGGTGAAGACGTCGCGCAGGATACCGCCGACGCCGGTGGTCGCGCCCTGATACGGCTCGATGTAGCTCGGATGGTTGTGGCTCTCCATCTTGAACACCACCGCCTGCCCATCGCCGATATCGATGACGCCGGCATTCTCGCCGGGACCCTGGATCACCCACGGCGCTTTCGTCGGCAACCCGCGCAGATGGATGCGCGAGGATTTGTAGGAACAGTGTTCGTTCCACATCGCCGAGAAGATGCCGAGTTCTGTGAATGTCGGTACGCGGCCGATCAGCTTCAAAATGCGCTCGTACTCGTCCGGCTTGAGGCCGTGCGAGGCGACGAGTTCGGGGGTGATCGGGGGATCGGTGCGGTTCATTTCATAAAATTCTTGTCAAGTTTTTCGACGGCGTATCGTCAATTGCCCATTTTGTTAAAGAGGCTTTGGGCAGCCTCGATCTGTTCCTTGCGGACCACCTTTGATCTGCTTTTCACTTATCGTCGTGGCGTTTCTTACGCCGCCCGCTCCAGATGCGCGACGAGGCCCGCGAACAGCCCGCGCCCGTCGGTGCAGCCCATGATGTCTTCGACGTGATTTTCCGGATGCGGCATCATGCCGAGCACGTTGCCGCGCACGTTGACAATGCCGGCGATGGACTGCGCCGCACCGTTGATATTGTGAGTGTCGCCGATCTCGCCGGTCGCCGAGCAGTAGCGATAGAGCACGCGCCCCTCGCCTTCGAGACGGCGAATGGTCTCCTCGTCGGCGGCGTAGTTGCCCTCGCCATGCGCGACCGGCACGCGGATCACCTGCCCGGCATTGTAGCCGCGCGTGAACGGCGTATCCGAGCGTTCGACCCGCAGGTGCACGTCATGGCAGATGAACTTCAGCCGCGCATTGCGCATCAGGATGCCCGGCAACAATCCGGACTCGCAGAGAATCTGAAACCCGTTGCAGACGCCGAGCACGAGACCGCCGTCGGCCGCGAAGGCGCGCACCGCGTCCATCACCGGCGAGCGCGCGGCGATGGCGCCGCAGCGCAGATAGTCGCCGTATGAGAAGCCGCCGGGCATCACCACGAGATCGGTCCCCTTGGGCAGCGACGTCTCGGCGTGCCACACCATCGCGGGCTCGTGTCCCGAAATGAGTTTCAGCGCGCGCGCCATGTCGCGCTCGCGATTGATGCCGGGAAAGACGAGGATCGCGGATTTCATGTCGTACGGCGCCTAGCTCAGAACCTCGACCCGATAGTTCTCAATCACCGTATTGGCGAGCAGTTTGTCGGCGGCGGCCTTGAGCGCGGCTTCCGCCTTCGCTCTGTCCGCGCCGGCGAGTTCGATATCGAACACCTTGCCCTGGCGCACACTGGCGATGCCATCGACACCGAGCGACTTCAGCGCCCCCTCGATCGCCTTGCCTTGCGGATCGAGGATGCCGGTTTTCAGTGTAACGGTGACGCGTGCCTTCATCTAACCCTCGTCATTCCGGACGATCCGCGCAGCGGATCGATCCGGAATCTCGCCAACCTCTGGATTCCCAGATGTGCACTCGCACATCGCGGTTCGCGGCGATGCCGCGCCCGCAATGACGTATTGAGCTTATCCCTTCACCAGCACCGGACCGGCGCCGAGCGGCCGCTCGTTTTCCATTAGAATGCCGAGCCGCTTCGCAACTTCGGTGTAGGCCTCAAGCAGCCCGCCGAGGTCGCGACGGAAGCGGTCCTTGTCGAGCTTCTCGTTCGACTTGATGTCCCACAGCCGGCACGAGTCGGGAGATATTTCATCGGCGACGATGATTCGCATCATCTCGTTTTCGAACAGCCGGCCACATTCCATCTTGAAATCGACCAGCCGGATGCCGATGCCGAGAAACAGCCCGGTCAGGAAGTCGTTGACGCGGATCGCCAGCGCCATGATGTCGTCGATCTCCTGCGGCGTCGCCCAGCCGAACGCGGTGACGTGCTCCTCGGACACCATGGGATCGTTGAGCTGGTCGTTCTTGTAGTAGAACTCGATGATCGAGCGCGGTAGCTGGGTGCCTTCCTCGATGCCGAGCCGCTGCGACAGCGACCCCGCTGCGACATTGCGGACCACGACCTCGAGCGGCACGATCTCGACCTCGCGAATCAGTTGTTCGCGCATGTTGAGACGGCGGATGAAATGGGTCGGCACCCCGATGTCGTTGAGGTGCTGGAACAGGTACTCCGAAATCCGGTTGTTGAGGACGCCCTTGCCCTCGATCACCTGATGTTTCTTGGCATTGAACGCGGTCGCGTCGTCCTTGAAGTGTTGAATCAGAGTGCCGGGCTCCGGTCCTTCGTAAAGTACCTTGGCCTTGCCTTCGTAAATGCGACGCCGACGGCTCATAGGGATGTACCGTGTGTTGTTGAAATCCATGAAGTTGATGTGCTCCGAGCGTTCGATGTGACCCATGGCGGAGCTGCCGCGAAGCCGGGATCTTGAACAAGTACAGGAAACAGAACAAGAACCGAGCCCGCCCGCAACCTAGCCGATTGAGCCACCCAGCACAATCAATGCAGTCGATCAGGCGCGAAGTTTTACCGTACTCCCTGCGACCTTGCGCCCGTTGTTCCCGGATCGGCCATTCCCTATCTAGAATGTGATCTAGGATGTCGAACCGGCTGCCGCAACATGCCCGGTTCGGCAGCTTCGGCAATAATGGAACCGGACCCAAAACCATGAGCACATCATTCGATAAGCGCGGAGAAGGTTTTGAGAAGAAGTTCGCACTCGACGAGGAGCAGAAATTCAAGGCCGAGGCCCGCCGCAACAAGCTATTGGGACTGTGGGTCGCGGAGAAGCTCGGAATCGCCGGCGATGCCGCCAACGCCTATGCCAAAGAGGTCGTCGCCGCCGACTTCGAACAGCCCGGCGACGCCGACGTGGTTCACAAGGTGATGCGCGACCTTACCGCCAAAGGCGTCGCGCTCACCGAACAGGAACTCCGCGCCCAGATGGACACGCTGATGGCACAGGCCATCGCGCAGGTGAAGGCGGGGGCGTAACCGCGCCGTTCGAAATTATCGGGAAAGCTATCATCATCCGCGTAAGCGGATGATCCAGTATTCCGCGCCCGCATTTCAAGAGATGCGGTGGCTGCTGGATCGCCCGGTCCGTGTGCGCAATTGCGCACTTGGCCGGGCGATGACGATCAGTGGTGCGGAGGGCGCTCACTCCTCCTTGAGGCCGTATTCCAGATTGTTGCCGGTGGCGCCGTAATACTTGAACGGCAGGAATTTGCCGGTCATGCCGATCTTGACGCGGTCGCCCTTGGGATTGGCGACGCGCGCAATTTCCATGTCGAAGTCGATCGCCGACATGATGCCATCGCCGAATTCTTCCTCGATCAGCGCCTTCAGCGCCGGTCCGTTGATCATCACCAGTTCGTACAGGCGATAGAGCAGCGGATCGGTCGGCGGCATCGGCGTGCCCGCGCCGCGCATCGGCACCTCGTTGAGCATCGCGATTTCCGCCTTGGAGAGGCCGAACAGCTTTCCGGCCGCCGCCGCCTGCGGCTTGGTCAGCTTCATATGGCCGAGTAGCGCGCTGACGATCAGAATTTCCGAAAACCCGCCGATCTCGCCGGCGATGTATTTCCAGTTCCATTCCTTCTCGCGCTTGATGTCGAGAATCTTCTCGGTGAGGTCGGACCGCTTCATTGTCGTCTCCCATCTGAAAACGTCTGGGACAGTGGCCGTGCAATGCACGTGCCATGGACAGGACAGCGATTGACTTGAGAAAATCGGTCCGGACGGCGAGCGATTGACCAGAATTTGCGCAACGCATGCCGCTTGAGCGGGCACTCCCTTAAACCGCGTAATGGCCCGCGAGGCGGGACGAAAACTTAAACCCTCGCCCTTGCCTCCGTTGGGTTATAGGATTATATTCCGTGGCATGGTCCTGCCTCGCACCCCTTCCCTCACCCGCCTCCGCGTCATGCCGGACGAACCCGCCGAGGGCTCGACCGTTGCAGGTCCGCCCGCCGTTCAGGCAAGCGACCGGCCAAAGGGCACACGGCGGCCGCATCCGGATTCCAGCGTCCGTGCCGTGCGGCACCTTGTGGAGACGACCACGCTGACCTTTGCGCAGATACAGGCCCGAACCGGAGGCAACCATTCGACGATAACGCTCTGGAAGCGCAATCAAGGCTGGACGCGCCCGGCGTTCGCGGCGCGCCATTCCTATGACGTGCCGCTCTGGCGGGCCGGCCCACGGCAAAAGACGGCCGCGTTGACAGGACGGCTGGTTGCGATCGCCGAGCGTATGGTGCGCGAGTTGGAGGAGAAGCCGGACACAGACATCGACAAGCTGATGCAGGCGATGGAGGCGTTGAAGATGGCGCGGCTGGAGGCCAGGACTCGAAATCGTCACTGGCCTGTCATCGGCCCCTCGCGCACCGGCCGGGAGGTTCTCAACGAGCAGGAGGCGATCCGCGCCGCGCTCAAGGAAATGCGCCGCGGCGGCGTCGACATCGACCGCGCGCCGCAGGAGGCGCTGGACCTCGTCATCGATGCCAACCTGCCGGTGGAGCAGGATCATCCGGCGCTGAGAGAGAGAGAGAGAGAGAGAGAGGGAGCAGGTGAGATGTACTTCGCAAGGCGGGTTAGGCGCGAAGCACAGCAACTCACCATCGTAGGTACTGACGATAATTGTGAGTGGGTCGGTCTGCGTCGTGGTGCGAAGACCTAGTGCGGGCTATTGTGATAGGGACACGTCTAATAACGCACTGGGACAGACCTAACGCGAGGGCAACTTGAAGTGGCAAGGTTTGTTATTCTGGAACCCCGACAAGGCAAACAGGTCGAGATCGATTTCGCCGAGTTCGTCGAATTCGTAAAGGGCGCAACTGTTCAGACGGCAGCCGCTGGGAAAAACTTTCTTGAGCTAGGTTTAGCGGAACAGATGAATGTGCGCATTCAAACGTTGGATAATGGCGACTTGGCCGTGACGATCATGTCTACTTTGAACGAGGGAGACATCCCACCAATCCGACTCCAGATCATCGAAGCTGATGAGATCGCATCCGCCGCGCTGGTCGAATCACGCATCCGCGCTCTACGGCAATCTTATGCGATCGTCAACCTGCTCCAGAACGATGGAGCCGAGGCACTGCAGCGAGTGCTTGCTGACGACCCGAATGTTGACCTTGAGTTAATGCTGATACCTGAAGAGCGGCTATTTATCACGGCGGCCGCGGCAGGATCTTTTTGGCTCACTATCGTGACCAAATCTGCGAAGGCGTACAAAATCGCCAAATACGCGTTAGCTTTACCCTACAAAGAAGGACGAGAGGCCTTGCTCCGGAGGGTTGAGGCTGACACCAGGCTGCGCGAACTTGCAGTTGAAGAGAAGCAGGCAGAGCTTGGATTGAAGCGCGTGAAAGGTCTAGTAGACACTTTTAACAGCATTGAAAAAATAAAGGATAAGACGGGTCGGGAAAGACTAAAAGACTCCTTTCTGAACAATCTAGAGCAGCTAGTGGATGGAATCTAACACTTGGTGCCCGCGTCTGACGGCTCGGATAATTTTGTTGGGATCGGCAGTCCATGTGAAGGGCTTCGGTTCGGCGTTATGTTCGATTACGAAGCGATTGATTGCAGCCTGCAGGTCGACGACCGATCGGAAGATGCCGCGTTTCAGTCGTCGTTTTGTGAGTTTGGCGAAGAAGCCCTCGACGGCGTTGAGCCAGGATGCTGATGTGGGCGTGAAGTGGAAGGCCCAGCGGGGATGCCGGGCCAACCACTGGCGCACTTTCGGGTGCTTGTGGGTTGCATAGTTGTCGACGATAGCGTGGATTTGCTTTCGCGGCGGCACCTGCGCTTCGACGGCGTTGAGGAAGCGGATGAACTCCTGGTGCCGATGGCGCTGCATATTGCGGCCAATGACGGTGCCGTCGAGGACGTTGAGGGCCGCAAACAGTGTCGTCGTGCCATGACGCTTGTAGTCGTGGGTCATCGTCCCGGCGCGACCCTTCTTTATTGGCAAGCCGGGCTGGGTGCGGTCGAGCGCCTGGATTTGGCTTTTTTCATCGACCGAGAGAACGACGGCATGGGCGGGCGGATCGACATAGAGGCCGACGACATCGCGCAATTTGTCGACGAAGCGCGGGTCAGTGGAGAGCTTGAACTGTTTCACCCGGTGCGGCTGCAGCCCATGGGCGCGCCAGATGCGTTGAACGGAACTCGCGCTGATATCGACGACCTTCGCCATCATGGCCGAGGTCCAGTGGGTCGCCTCTGCTGGCGGCTCGGTCCGGGTGAGCGCCACGACGCGTTCAGCGATGCCCGACCCCAGCGGCGGAATGCGCGAGGGGCGTGTCTTATCGTGCAGGAGGCCGTCATAACCCGCCACCATGAAGCGTTCCTGCCAGCGCCACACACAGGTCTTCGACTTGCCGGTCCGGCGCATGATCTCATGGGTGCCGAAACCGTCCGCGCTCAACAGTACGATCTCGGCCCGCCAAACATGCTTGTGTGGGGTGTTGCGATTCCGCGCCAGCGCCTTCAGATGGCGGCGGTCGGCAGGCTTAAGGGTGATGAAAATTCCGGTTCGCATGCGCCAGACTCGCATGCATCCAGTCAGATGGGAATCCCATCCCGGATTCAAATGTCAGACGCGATCCACTAGTGGATGGAATCTAACACTTGGTGCCCGCGTCTGACGGCTCGGATAATTTTGTTGGGATCGGCAGTCCATGTGAAGGGCTTCGGTTCGGCGTTATGTTCGATTACGAAGCGATTGATTGCAGCCTGCAGGTCGACGACCGATCGGAAGATGCCGCGTTTCAGTCGTCGTTTTGTGAGTTTGGCGAAGAAGCCCTCGACGGCGTTGAGCCAGGATGCTGATGTGGGCGTGAAGTGGAAGGCCCAGCGGGGATGCCGGGCCAACCACTGGCGCACTTTCGGGTGCTTGTGGGTTGCATAGTTGTCGACGATAGCGTGGATTTGCTTTCGCGGCGGCACCTGCGCTTCGACGGCGTTGAGGAAGCGGATGAACTCCTGGTGCCGATGGCGCTGCATATTGCGGCCAATGACGGTGCCGTCGAGGACGTTGAGGGCCGCAAACAGTGTCGTCGTGCCATGACGCTTGTAGTCGTGGGTCATCGTCCCGGCGCGACCCTTCTTTATTGGCAAGCCGGGCTGGGTGCGGTCGAGCGCCTGGATTTGGCTTTTTTCATCGACCGAGAGAACGACGGCATGGGCGGGCGGATCGACATAGAGGCCGACGACATCGCGCAATTTGTCGACGAAGCGCGGGTCAGTGGAGAGCTTGAACTGTTTCACCCGGTGCGGCTGCAGCCCATGGGCGCGCCAGATGCGTTGAACGGAACTCGCGCTGATATCGACGACCTTCGCCATCATGGCCGAGGTCCAGTGGGTCGCCTCTGCTGGCGGCTCGGTCCGGGTGAGCGCCACGACGCGTTCAGCGATGCCCGACCCCAGCGGCGGAATGCGCGAGGGGCGTGTCTTATCGTGCAGGAGGCCGTCATAACCCGCCACCATGAAGCGTTCCTGCCAGCGCCACACACAGGTCTTCGACTTGCCGGTCCGGCGCATGATCTCATGGGTGCCGAAACCGTCCGCGCTCAACAGTACGATCTCGGCCCGCCAAACATGCTTGTGTGGGGTGTTCCGATTCCGCGCCAGCGCCTTCAGATGGCGGCGGTCGGCAGGCTTAAGGGTGATGAAAATTCCGGTTCGCATGCGCCAGACTCGCATGCATCCAGTCAGATGGGAATCCCATCCCGGATTCAAATGTCAGACGCGATCCACTAGCCCGTCCTATTCGTGAGAGTGCGGTTTTTTGGTTCGATTGATGTGACTGCACATCTCCTCGGACGAGGCGCATAGGATTGCCTTCGGCTTTTCACCGCCTGACGACCGGTACTTTGCAACGCGTTTGAGGGATGGGTTGGGCGAAGGGGGCGCACGCCCCGGCGGTCAAGGACCGTGTGGCAGCAGCGAGCCCGGCAAGCTGCGGAAGAGGTCGGCTTCGGGACATGCCGCGGCGAACGCGAGGCGAATGCGGCTCGCGGTCTCGACGACCCTGGCTGCGATTTTCAAGAGACGAAGACGCAGCGTCGCGAACTCGGCAGTGGCCAATTCGCGGGCTTTGGGAATGGCGTCGCGCACGGTCAGCATCAGCCAATAAGCGGCGGTATGGAGCACGAGACGGACCTGGTTGGCGAGCGCCGAACGGCAACTGGTGCGATCGGAGGCGAGCTGCGTCTTATGCAGCTTGATCAGGTTCTCGGCCTGGCCGCGCGCGCAATACAGGCTGTCGTAGATCCACTCGGCCGAGCCGGCATCGAGGCTGGTGACGACGAAGCGGATGTCGAGGCCGAGCATCGTCGCCTCAATACGGGCGACGGTGCGCCGTTCGCGATCCCAGGACTTGGCCTTGTGGCGCGTCTCGGTATAGCCGCGCAGAACAGCCAGGTTCTCGATGGCGCGTCGGGTGCGGATGTCGTCAGCGACCTCGTCGACTTTTCTGGCGAGCGGCTTGGTGCCGGACAGGCCGAAGATGTAGTCGATGCCGTTGTTCTCGCACCACGTCATCGCCTCCGGCCGGGCATAGTGCCCGTCGCCACGGACCGTAATTCGCGTGTTGTGCCATCGCGTGCGGATGTGCCGTACCAGGCGGCGCAGATGGGCGCGCACCTCGACGCCGCCCGGCGTCTTGCCCGGCCGCAGCACGACCGCCACGGGCCGGCTCTTCTCCGTGTCGTAGACGTGGATCGGCAAGAAGCAGCGTTCGTCATAATGAGCGTTGAACAGCGAGAGCTGCTGATGACCGTGGACGACATCGCAGGTATCATCGATGTCGAGCGTGACGGATGCCGGCTCGCGCGGGTAGCTATCCATCCATGCGTCGACCAAAGTGTAGGTCAGCCGGATCACGTCGCGCAGGCGCGGAGCATTCTCCAGGCGCGACAGCGTCGGTTGGGAACACAGATCGCGACCGCTGTCCGGCAGCCGTCCGCAGGCCAGCTTGAATGCCGGATCGGACCGCAGATGATCGAGGTCGTCGGCGTCCTCGTAGCCGCAGCAGATCGCGAACATGCGAGCGCGAAACATATCGACAAGGCTGTGCACGACCCGCGTCGGGTCGCGCCGGTCCGGGAACACCCGGGCCAACTTGTCGGCCAAACCGAGACGTCGCTCGGCCGTCGCCAGAAGCATCACGCCCCCGTTCGATGTCAAGCGACCGCCATCGAAGGCAGCTGTGACTTTCTTGGCGTGAACGGCTGGAAACGAGAATGGCAGAATCGTATCATCGGTCATGGCGGGCGTGGCGTTCGCGATTGAAGGTCATGGGGTTGGCTTCGCAACCGAATCCTACGCCGCATCAGCGCTTTACACCACGCTCGCCAGCCTCTCAGGCGCACTCTCACGAATAAGACGGGCTAGGAGTTCTCGAAATACTTCCATCACCTAAGAAGCCTGATGAGAGATAGCTCATGGAGCGGGAATTAGCGAAGCGTGACCCGCATTTCGTAGCACAAATTAACAGAGCAAGAGACTTCGCTGTGTGCCCAACGGGCTAACGCTAAACTGAGGCGACCGCGCATCGAAAGGCGACTCGGCGTTATTCACTGATCAAAAAAAAATCTCCAAGCATCTGCAAAACAAAGCCTAAGAAAAGGAACAGTACGCCGCGCTTCTTGTAATAGAAGAAGCTGATCGGATGGTCGTTAATCTTCTCCTCGTTTATACCCTCTGGCATAATCAACTCTCGCATCGCTGAAGAGGGATAATTGTCGTATTCATTTGGTTTAAACCCGCTGAGTGAGTGGGTGATCTCCTCAAGGAGAAACAGGCGCGCCGCTCCGGCAATATCGAACAAGAGACCTGAAGCAGTGAGCACATGACCAGTGTTCCAGAAAAAGGAGACAGGAATTAACGCGACCGCTACCAAGAGCGTGATCTGAATACCGGCACGTATGCGAATTAAAGACGTAGTGTCGTCATTGCCGATAACAAATCTGAGCACAGGATCGATGGCGTATGCCCATAATTTGTCTCCGACCTTCGCAAAAATTGAATACTCTGGGCGACCACCTAAACCGTACATACGGCCACTCCTGATCGTTAGCTTTGCGCCAATTGCATTCCCAACTCACCGCCAGTTCTCGTCATCTGGATCGGGCTCATCCTCGGAAAGGTGCGCAACGGCGGCGAGCGTCTCGCGGACCGTTTTCGGAGCTATGAACGATTGGGTAAATACCTCTGCGTGAGTTATAGGCGACTCCGTGTCATCTGTTTCTCGCCAATTTACATCGCAGGCACCGACCACATAGGATGATCCCTGAGAGCAGGCACTTCCGGAATTCGAGTAACAACAAGCTCGATCAGCGATTCATCGCTGCCCATCGTGCCCTACGGCCCCCTCGCCCTCCCCCGCCGCCATCCTCACCGCCAACCCGTCCAGCACGCGCGCCAAATCCGCCTCCACCGCCGCCGCCTCGATCTCGACGACGCGATAGCCGCGCTCGGCCAGCCAGGCACCACGGCCTGCGCGGTCGCGCGCGATGGTGTCGCTCTCGTTCGGATTCACCAGTTCGATCGCGATGCGTTGCACGAACGACACGAAATCCGGAATGTGCCGGCCGACCGGTGTCTGCCGCTTGAACTGGCCGGCGAAGCGGCGGTCGCGGGTTAGCGATTGCCACAGGATGCGCTCGGCGTCGGTCGGATTTCGTCTGAGCAGCCGCGCCAGCCCGCGCACCGTGCTGCTGCTGTCTGCGGAAGCCCCTCCCGGCCCCTGCTCGGCCAGCAATGCCCGCAGCCGCGTCGCTTGCGCGCCGTCGAGCACCCCGCCCTTGGCCGGTCCCTTGCGCCCCTCAGCGATGGCCATGACCACGCCGTGCAGCGTGTGCATGTCCTGCTTGGTCGGCTCCATGCGGGTGAAGATGTTGCGCAGGTTGACCAGCATGGTGTCGCGCTTCTCGGCCGGGCGGAGGAATTCGACCTTGTCGAGTTCGCTGACGAGATTGTCGAAGAACGCCTGCATCTGGTGCTGGGAGGCCCGCTCCGAGCGTTCCGGCATGGCGAACGGCAGCGCGGCCCGCGTCACCAGTTTGAACCATTCGTAACCCATCAGCAGCACCGCCTGCGCCAGGTTGAGCGAGGCAAAGCCCGGATTGACGGGATAGGTGATGATGCGGTCGGCCATCGCCACCTCTTCATTCAGCAGGCCGGCGCGCTCGCGGCCGAACAGGATGCCGACATGGCCGCCGGCCGCGATCTGCACGGTCGCCTCAGCGGCCGCCGCTTCCGGCGCCACCACCGGCTTGGCCTGATCGTGGGCGCGCGCGGTGGTCGCTAACAGCAGCGTGCAGTCGGCGACCGCGGCCTCCACGGTGTCGAACAGCTCGACGTGCTTGAGGATATGGTCGGCGCCCGCCGCCGCGCGCTGGGCCGCGACATTGGGCCAGCCGTCGCGCGGGTTGACGATGCGCAGCCGCGTCAGGGCGAAATTGCCCATGGCGCGCGCCGCCATGCCGATGTTCTCGCCGAGCTGCGGCTCGACCAGAATCACGGTGGGGCCGACCGCGTCGATGCCGGTTTTTGTCCTGTCGGTGCCGGACATCTCGCTTCACTTTCTGCGTTCGGGTCTTAGATTCTGATTCAACGGCGCAAAGGCCGTGTCTTCGATTGCGCCTTTACGAGTTTTTCTCAAGTAAAATAATCAGCTTATGGATTAGCCCTGACTCTCCGGCGGAAGGTGAGCGCCTGCCGCCAAGATGCAGACCGGGGCCCGCTCGCGAAGCGTCAGAACATCCGGAAAATCAGCGCTGTAAGGCGGCGCGTTCGGCTTCCGCCTGCACCATCGCGATGCTATAGCCCGAAATGGCCAGGCTGCCCTCCCGAAGCGCGTTATCCCGAAAAGGCCCGATCTCACATGGCAAAAATCAAGGTGACCAATCCCGTCGTTGAACTCGATGGCGACGAGATGACCCGGATCATCTGGCAATACATCAAGGACAAGCTGATTTATCCGTTCCTGGATATCGACCTGATGTATTTCGACCTGGGAATGGAGTCCCGCGACCAGACCGACGATCGGGTCACGATCGACGCGGCTAACGCCATCAAGAAGGTGGGCGTCGGCGTGAAGTGCGCCACCATCACGCCGGACGAGGCGCGGGTGAAGGAATTCGGTCTCAAGCATATGTGGAAGTCGCCGAACGGCACCATCCGCAACATCCTCGGCGGCGTGATCTTCCGCGAGCCGATCCTCTGCAAGAACGTGCCCCGCCTTGTCCCAGGCTGGAGCAAGCCGATCATCATCGGCCGCCATGCCTACGGCGACCAGTATCGCGCCACCGAAATCAAGTTCCCGGGCAAGGGCACCCTGAGCATGAAGTTCGTCGGCGAGGACGGCACGGTGATCGAGCACGAGGTGTTCAAGGCGCCCGGCCCCGGAGTCGCGATGGAAATGTATAATCTCGACGCGTCCATCATCGACTTCGCGCGCGCCTCGCTCAATTACGGCCTGCTGCGCGGCTACCCGGTCTATCTGTCGACCAAGAACACCATCCTCAAGGTCTATGACGGCCGCTTCAAGGACATCTTCCAGGACATCTACGACCGCGAGTTCAAGACACAGTTCGAGGCTCGCAAGCTGACCTACGAGCATCGCCTGATCGACGACATGGTGGCCTCGGCGCTGAAATGGTCCGGCGGCTATGTCTGGGCCTGCAAGAACTACGACGGCGACGTGCAGTCGGATACGGTGGCGCAGGGCTACGGCTCGCTCGGCCTGATGACGTCGGTGCTGCTGACCCCGGACGGACAGACCGTCGAGGCGGAAGCCGCCCACGGCACCGTGACCCGGCACTATCGCGAGCACCAGAAGGGCAAGGAAACCTCCACCAACTCCATCGCCTCGATCTTCGCCTGGACCCGCGGCCTGTCGCATCGCGCCAAGCTCGACGACAATGAGGCACTGGCGAATTTCACGGCCACGCTCGAAAAGGTCTGCGTCGAGACCGTCGAAGCCGGGTTCATGACCAAGGACCTGGCGCTTCTCGTCGGAGCCGACCAACGCTGGCTGTCCACCACCGGCTTCCTCGACAAGGTGGCGGGCAATCTCACCAAGGCGATGGCGGTAGTGTAACGCTCAATCCATTTTTGTTCTTGATATGTTCCAATCGACAGCATAGCTTCCTCCGAAACGGAGGACGCTATGATCGCTTATGTCACCATCGGCGCAATTGACGGCGATAAATCGGGCGACTTTTACGATGCCTTCTTTGATCCCATTGGCAGCGAACGCAAACTCGCGGGCGGCGGCTGGATCGGTTACGGCAAAACGGGTCCCGGCAAAACCATGATGGATTGCGATACCGCGATCTGCTCACCGTTCGACGGCAAGGCCGCGCGGGCGGGAAATGGCATCATGGTCGCTTATGCCGCGCCCTCGCCGGAGGCAGTGAAAGCCGCGTATGACGGTGGGATGAAGAACGGCGGCACTGACGAAGGAGCGCCGGGCTTTCGCCCACCGGATGCGAAATCCGGATTTTACGCAGCGTATCTGCGCGATCCGACCGGCAACAAGCTGTGTGTGTTTTGCGTGGTGCAATGAGCAGCCGCTCGAACCGCGAGCATCGGATGGCTTAGCCGCCCATTGCCGCGGCGATGGCGTCGAGCGCGGCGCCCGCTTTGGCGCCATCCGGACCGCCGGCCTGCGCCATGTCCGGTTTGCCACCGCCGCCCTTGCCGCCGAGCACTTCCGACGCCTTGCGCACAAGATCGACCGCCGAGAAGCGCGTCACGAGATCGGGCGTCACGCCGACCACGATGCTCGCCTTGCCGTCGCCGCTGGTCGCGACCAGCGCAACCACGCCCGAACCCAGTTGCTTCTTGCCCTGATCGGCGAGGTTCTTGAGATCCTTGATCTCGATGCCCTCGACCGAACGCGCCATCAGCTTGATGCCGCCGACATCGCGCACGCCCGCCGCGCCGGACGATGCGCTCGCGGCCCCGCCGCCCATGGCGAGTTTCTTGCGCGCTTCGGACAGTTCGCGCTCGAGTTTCTTGCGTTCCTCCATCAGCGAGGTGATCCGCGGCGGCATATCGTCGAGCGTGGTGCGCAACTCGCCGGCGGCGGTTTTCGCAAGCTGGATGGCGTCGTTGGCGTGATGGCGCGCATGATGCCCGGTCAGCGCCTCGATCCGGCGCACGCCCGAGGCGACCGCGCTTTCGCCGGTCACCGAGATCAGCCCGATATCGCCGGTGCGTTTCACATGGGTGCCGCCGCAGAGCTCGACCGACCAGCCAAGCGCGTTGCTCGCCGCGCCCTGCCGCCCCGTGCTGCCCATGGACACCACGCGCACCTCGTCGCCGTACTTTTCGCCGAACAGCGCCCGTGCCCCGGCCTCGCGCGCATCGTCCACCGCCATCAGGCGGGTCGTCACCTCGCCGTTCTCCAACACGACGTCGTTGGCGATGTCCTCGATGCGGCGCAGCTCGTCCGCGCTGATCGGTTTGTTGTGGACGAAATCGAACCTCAGCCGCTCCGGCGCGACCAGCGAGCCGCGCTGCGCGATGTGATCGCCGAGTACCTGCCGCAGCGCCTCGTGCAGCAAATGGGTCGCGGAATGGTTGGCGCGGATCGCGCCGCGCCGGGCGCGGTCAACCTCCAGCGCCAGCGCCATGCCGGGCGTGAGTGTGCCCTGCTCGACGGTGCCGAGATGCACGAACAGATCGCCTGCCTTCTTCTGCGTATCGGTGACGCGGACGCGCACGCCATCGCCGGTCAGAATGCCGGTGTCGCCGACCTGACCGCCGGATTCGCCATAGAACGGCGTCTGGTTCAAAACGATGGCCCCGCTCTCGCCGGCCTTGAGGCTGTCGGCTTCCTTGCCGTCCTTCACGAGCGCAGCGACGGCGCCCTCCGCGATCTCGGTCTCGTAGCCGAGAAATTCCGTGGCCCCGAGTTTTTCGCGCAAAGGAAACCAGATCGTCTCAGTGGCGGCCTCGCCCGAGCCCGACCACGACGCCCTCGCCTTGGCCTTCTGCTGTTCCATCGCATCGGTGAACGATGCGATATCCACGCCGATGCCGCGCGCACGCAACGCGTCCTGCGTCAGATCGAGCGGGAAGCCGTAGGTGTCGTACAGCGTGAACGCGGTCTCGCCGTCGAACATGTCGCCTTTCTTCAGCGACGCGCTCTTCTCGTCGAGAATAGAGAGCCCGCGCTCCAGCGTCTTGCGGAAGCGCGTCTCCTCGAGCCGCAGCGTTTCCTCGATCAATGGCCGCGCGCGCTGCAACTCGGGAAAGGCCTCCCCCATCTCGCGCACCAGCACACCGACCAGCCGCCACATCAGCGGCTCCTTCGCGCCGAGCAATTGGGCGTGACGCATCGCGCGCCGCATGATCCGGCGCAGCACGTAGCCGCGGCCTTCGTTCGACGGCAGCACGCCGTCGGCGATCAGGAACGAGGTTGCGCGCAAGTGATCTGCGATCACGCGCAGCGACGCCTTCATCGGGCCATGCGGGTCCGCGCCGGTCAGATCGGCCGCGGCGCGGATCAGCGCGACGAACAGGTCGATGTCGTAGTTGTCGTGCTTGCCCTGAAGCACGGCGGCCACGCGCTCAAGACCGGCGCCGGTGTCGATCGACGGCTTCGGCAGGTTGAGGCGGCTGCCGTCCGGCAGCTTCTCGTATTGCATGAATACGAGATTCCATATCTCGACGAAACGGTCGCCATCCTCGTCCGGCGATCCCGGAGGCCCGCCGGGAATTTTGTCGCCGTGATCGTAGAAGATCTCCGAGCACGGACCGCACGGGCCGGTGTCTCCCATCTGCCAGAAATTGTCGGCGCCGGCGATGCGGATGATGCGCGAGTCCGGCAGGCCTGCGATCTTCTTCCAGAGTCCGAACGCCTCATCGTCGTCGATGTAGACGGTGGCGATGAGCTTGTCCTTCGGCAGGCCGAATTCCTCAGTCACCAGTTTCCACGCCAGTTCGATGGCGCGGTCCTTGAAGTAGTCGCCGAACGAGAAGTTGCCGAGCATCTCGAAGAAGGTGTGGTGCCGCGCGGTATAGCCGACATTGTCGAGGTCGTTGTGCTTGCCGCCGGCGCGCACGCATTTCTGCGAGGTGGTGGCGCGCTGATAGGGCCGCTTCTCGACGCCCGTAAAGACGTTCTTGAACTGCACCATGCCCGCGTTGGTGAACATCAGCGTCGGATCGTTGCGCGGAACCAGCGGCGATGAGGGCACGATCTCGTGGCCGTTGGCCGCGAAGTAGTTCAGAAACGCCGACCTGATGTCGTTAACGCCGCTCATTGTGTTCCATCGCGTCAAAAGGGCTCGCGGCCCTGAGCGCGTATTCCGCAAAAGTGGATACCGGTTTTGCGATCAGAATACGCGCAAGTTAGCAGTCGCATTTTGTCCAGCGACCGCTTTTAGACGGGGGCGGCCGGGCTGTCCAGAAAGTGTGCAGGAGGATCAGGGGGTTGGCCGATTCAAATAACATCCGTTGAAAGATGCTGCACTGCGTTGACAGCCTTGCTGAAACCGTATTTTCCTCATATCTGCTTGTTAAGTCGCGTCGGGAGAGATCGGCCGTTTCTGAATGGAAACAGGCCGGCGCCGAAGGAGCAACCGCCCCGGAAACTCTCAGGCAAACGGACCGCGCGACTTGTTACATCTGGAAAGAGACCCTGCGGGCCGACAGCCCGGGAGGGTCCGCCGACGGGATAATACTCTCAGGCACAGCGACAGATGGGGTCTCTAACGGGTTTTCAGGGAATCGTCCCTTTGTAACCGCGAGGCTCCTGATGTCGACGGACGTTTCCGAAGCTCCGGTTCTGCAACGAACCCCCCTCCACGCCCTGCACTTGGCGCGCGGCGGCCGGCTGGTGCCGTTCGCGGGCCACGACATGCCGGTTCAGTACGCATCCGGCGTCCTGAAGGAACATCTCCATACCCGTGCCGGCGCCGGCCTGTTCGATGTCTCGCACATGGGCCAGATCGCGCTGCGGCCCAAATCCGGCAAGGTCGGGGACGCCGCGCTCGCACTGGAACGGCTGGTGCCGCAGGACATCGTGGCGGTCGCGCCGGGACGGCAGCGCTACGCCCTGTTCACCAATGCGGCCGGCGGCCTGCTCGACGACCTGATGGTGGCCAATTTCGGCGACCACCTGTTTCTGGTGGTCAACGGGGCCTGCAAGGCCGCCGACGAGGCGCATCTGCGCGAGCACCTTTCCGATGTCTGCACGATCGAGGTCCTCGCGGATCGCGCGCTGGTCGCGCTGCAGGGCCCGAAGGCGGCGTCGGTGCTGGCGAAGGCCTGCCCTGAAGCGCCCGCGATGCGCTTCATGGATGCCGGGCCTCACCAGGTCCGAATCGCCGGGGGAGCCATCGCCTGCTTCGTCTCGCGCTCCGGCTACACCGGCGAAGACGGCTTCGAGATCTCTATTCCCGCTGCACAGGCCGAAGCGCTGGTGTCCGGGCTGCTCGACGATCCGGACGTGATGCCGGTCGGCCTCGGCGCCCGCGACAGCCTGCGGCTCGAGGCGGGCCTCTGCCTTTACGGTCATGACATCGACGCAACGACAACGCCGGTCGAGGCCGCGCTGGAATGGTCGGTGCAGAAAAGCCGGCGCAGCGGCGGCGCGCGTGCCGGCGGTTTCCCCGGCGCGAACGTAATTCTCCCCCAATTCGAGCAAGGCGCGTCCCGCCGCCGCGTCGGGCTGAGGCCGGAAGGCCGTGCGCCGGTGCGCGAAGGCGCGCCGCTGTTCGCCGATGCAAGCTCCTCCGATCCGATCGGCACCGTGACATCGGGCGGCTTCGGCCCGAGCCTCAATGCCCCGATCGCGATGGGCTATCTGCCGCCATTGCACGCCGCCATCGGCGGCACGGTTTTTGCTGACGTGCGCGGACAGCGGCTGCCGCTGCGCGTGTCCGAGATGCCTTTCGTTCCCCATAATTACAAGCGCTGAGGATTTGTCATGACCGTTTTATACACCACCGATCACGAATGGCTCCGTATCGAGGGCGACACCGCCACCATCGGCATCACCGACCACGCACAGTCGCAGCTCGGCGACATCGTGTTCGTCGAACTGCCAAAAGTCGGACGCCAGTTGAAGAAAGCCGAAACTGCTGCGGTGGTCGAGTCGGTCAAGGCGGCCTCCGACGTTTATGCGCCGATTACGGGTGAAGTCCTTGAAGTCAACGATGCGCTCAGCGCGGAGCCGGCGCTGGTCAATTCCGACGCCGACGGCAAGGCGTGGCTGTTCAAGCTCAGAATCGCCGACAAAAGCGAGCTCGGCGGTCTGATGAATGAGGCCGCCTACAAGGCGCACACGGCGTGAGCATTCCTGTCGTGCCCGGCACAAAACGGGACATGACGCATTAAACTTAACTTATGCATCGAGGAGCAATTCGATGACCGCCCGTGAAGAGCCCGCCACCACCTTCGCGCGCCGCCATATCGGCCCGTCGTCACGCGATATCGCCGCGATGCTGGAAACCGTCGGCGCGAAGAGCCTCGCGGCATTGATGAACGAGGCGCTGCCGCCGTCGATCCGGCAGGCGGCGCCGCTCGATCTCGGCCAAGGCTTAAGCGAAGGCTTAAGCGAAACCGAAGCGCTGGCGCACATGCAGAGTCTCGCCGCGCAGAACCAGGCGTTCACCTCGCTGATCGGGCAAGGCTATTCCGGCACGATCCTGCCGGCGGTGATCCAGCGCAACATCCTGGAAAACCCGGCGTGGTACACAGCCTACACGCCCTATCAGCCGGAAATCAGCCAGGGGCGGCTGGAAGCGCTGTTCAATTTCCAGACCATGATCTGCGACCTCACCGGTCTCGATGTCGCCAACGCCTCGCTGCTCGACGAAGCGACCGCGGTGGCCGAAGCGATGGCGCTCGCCGAGCGCGCATCATCGGTGAAAACAAAAGCCTTCTTCGTCGATCACGAGGTGCATCCGCAGACGCTGGCGGTGCTGCGCACCCGCGCCGAACCGCTGGGCTGGACGCTCGTCACCGGCGATCCGCTGCGCGATCTCGACAAGGCGGACGTGTTCGGCGCGGTGCTGCAATATCCGGGCACATCCGGCGTGGTGCGCGACCTGCGCCCCGCGATCTCAACACTGAAGGCCAAGGGCGGTCTTGCGGTGGTCGCCGCCGACCTGCTGGCGCTGACGCTGCTGGCCTCCCCCGGCGTGCTCGGCGCCGACATCGCAGTTGGATCGGCGCAACGCTTCGGCGTGCCGATGGGCTATGGCGGCCCGCACGCGGCCTACATGGCGGTGCGCGACACGCTGAAGCGGCTGCTGCCCGGCCGCATCGTCGGCCTCTCCGTGGACTCCCGCGGGGCACCGGCCTATCGCCTCGCTTTGCAGACCCGCGAGCAACATATCCGCCGCGAGAAAGCAACCTCCAACATCTGCACCGCGCAGGTGCTGCTGGCGGTGATCTCCTCGATGTACGCAGTCTATCATGGCCCCGAAGGACTGGCGCAGATCGCGCGCACCGTGCATCGCCGCACCGCGACATTGGCGGCGGGACTGACGAGGCTCGGCTTCGCGCCGCTCAACGATGCAGCTTTCGATACGCTGACCGTGAGCGTCGGCGACCGGCAAAACGAGATTGCCGGGCGCGCGCTCAGCCAGGGCATCAACCTGCGGATCAACGCCGACCATACGCTCGGCATCGCGCTCGACGAACTCACCACGCCGGAGATCGTCGAAGCGGTGTGGCGCACATTCGGCGCCGCGTTCTCTTACGCCGACGTCGAAGCGCACGCCCCCGACCTGCTGCCTGCCGATCTCGGCCGCAGAACAGCCTATCTGACCCATCCGGTATTTCACGCGCACCGCTCGGAAACCGAACTGCTGCGCTACATGCGAAAGCTCAGCGACCGCGACCTTGCACTCGACCGCGCGATGATCCCGCTCGGCTCCTGCACGATGAAGCTCAACGCCACCACCGAAATGATTCCGCTGACGTGGCCGGCATTCGCGGGCCTGCATCCGTTCGCGCCGTGCGAGCAGGCGGAGGGTTATTACGCGCTGTTCGAAGAATTTGAACAATGGCTGATCGACATCACCGGCTACGATGCGATCTCGCTGCAGCCCAACTCCGGCGCACAGGGCGAATATGCCGGGCTGCTGGCGATCCGCGGCTATCACGCAGCGCGCGGCGATAGTCACCGCACGGTGTGCCTGATCCCCTCCTCGGCGCACGGCACCAATCCGGCCTCCGCCAACATGGCCGGCATGGAGGTCGTGGTGGTGGCCTGCGATGCGCGCGGCGATGTCGACGTCGACGATCTCAGGGCCAAGGCGGCGCAGCACGCCGACCGGCTCGCCGCGATCATGATCACCTATCCCTCGACGCACGGCGTGTTCGAGGAGCGCATCCGCGAGATCTGCGACATCGTGCATAGCCACGGCGGACAGGTCTATCTCGACGGCGCCAACATGAACGCGCAAGTCGGCCTGTCGCGGCCCGGCGATTACGGCGCCGACGTCAGCCATCTCAACCTGCACAAGACCTTTTGCATCCCGCACGGCGGCGGCGGACCGGGCATGGGCCCGATCGGCGTGAAAGCGCACCTCGCATCCTTCCTTCCCGGCCACCCCGCGACCGACGGCGCCACGCCGCCCGCGGTCGGAGCGGTCTCGGCGGCGCCGTTCGGCTCGGCCTCGATCCTGACCATTTCCTACATCTACGTCCTGATGATGGGCGGCGAAGGCCTGACGCGCGCCACCGAAGTCGCGATTCTCAACGCCAACTATGTCGCACAACGGCTCGATCCGCACTTTCCGGTGCTGTACCGCAACGTGAAGGGCCGGGTCGCGCATGAATGCATCATCGATCCCCGCGCGCTGAAGGCCGAAACCGGCGTCACCGTGGACGATATCGCCAAGCGGCTGATCGACTACGGCTTCCATGCCCCGACCATGAGTTTTCCGGTACCGGGCACGTTGATGATCGAGCCGACCGAATCCGAATCGAAGGCGGAACTGGATCGATTCTGCGACGCCATGATCGCGATCCGGCGAGAAATCGCGGAGATCGAGGCCGGACGCTGGAGCGTCGAGGCATCGCCGCTGCGCCACGCGCCGCATACGGTGCACGACATCGCCGACGATACCTGGTCTCGGCCCTACAGCCGGGCCCAGGGCTGCTTTCCGGCTGGCACCTCGCGGTTGGACAAATACTGGTGCCCGGTCGGACGAGTCGACAATGCCTACGGCGATCGCAACCTCGTCTGTTCCTGCCCGCCGATGGAAGACTACGCGCAGGCGGCGGAGTAGCGAGATCGCCGCCCTCCGGAGGGTCTGGCCGAAAATGAGGCGTCATCGTCCGCGAAAACGGACGATCCGGTCACCGAACGTGCGCGACCGAAGTCAGGGAGCAATATGACGACTGGATACTCCGCTTTCGCGGAGCATGATGACTTTCGTATTGCACGCGACCGCAAAGCCGTTACGCGGGGAGGATGTCCTTCGAAGGTGGCCAAAAAACAAACCGGACGCTGGGGATGTCGGCAACTCAACATCCACAGCGCCCGCCTGCTTCCGAAAGGCGCGACATACGCTTCCGCGAAGGATTCCCGTCTTCGCGGGTCGCACCGAACCCGAGCCGCACAAGCCCGAGCCTCGGAAATAAACCTCAGCCGGCCGACCTTCAGAGCGTTTTCGAACGAGGCATGTCCTTGAGCTTGACCCGAGGATGGATACCGGTTCGCATGAAGAAAACGCGTCAAATCAAAATCAGAGCCCGCTTCTGATTCCATCAGAAGCGAAAGGGCTCGAGAACTCCCGCTTCTGATTCCATCGGAAGCGGAAAGGGTCAGTCCTCCGCCGGCTCCTCGCCGTCGGCATCGCGCTCAGGACTGCCAACCAGAATCTGCTCGGCGAGCAGACCCGAATTCTGCCGGATCGCTACCTCGATTTTCGCGGTGATGTCGGGATTAGCCCGCAAAAACGCTTTCGCGTTCTCGCGACCCTGCCCCATGCGCTGGCTGTCATGGGAGAACCAGGCGCCGGATTTTTCGACGATACCGGCCTTGACGCCGAGATCGAGGATTTCGCCCATCTTGGAGATGCCCTCGCCGTACATGATGTCGAACTCGACCTGCTTGAAAGGCGGCGCCAGCTTGTTCTTCACCACCTTGACGCGGGTCTGGTTGCCGACCACCTCGTCGCGCTCCTTGATCGCGCCGATGCGGCGGATGTCGAGGCGCACAGAGGCATAGAATTTCAGCGCATTGCCGCCGGTCGTGGTTTCCGGCGAGCCGTACATCACCCCGATCTTCATGCGGATCTGGTTGATGAAGATCACCATGGTGTTGGACTTGTTGATCGAGGCGGTGAGCTTGCGCAGCGCCTGGCTCATCAGCCGTGCCTGCAGTCCGGGCAGCGCGTCGCCCATCTCGCCCTCGAGTTCGGCACGCGGCACCAGCGCCGCGACCGAGTCGATGATCAGTACATCCACAGCGCCGGAGCGCACCAGCGTATCGGCGATTTCCAGCGCCTGCTCACCGTGATCGGGCTGCGATATCAGGAGGTCGTCGACCTTGACCCCAAGCTTGCGGGCATAGATCGGATCGAGCGCGTGCTCGGCGTCGATGAAGGCGCAGATACCGCCCTTCTTCTGCGCTTCCGCCACGGTATGGAGCGCCAGCGTGGTCTTGCCGGAGGATTCCGGACCGTAAATCTCAACCACCCGCCCCTTCGGCAGGCCACCGACGCCAAGCGCGATGTCGAGCCCGAGCGAGCCCGAGGAAATCACCTCGATGTCCATCGACTTGTCGTTCTTGCCGAGCTTCATCACCGAGCCCTTGCCGAACTGACGCTCGATCTGGGACAGCGCGGCGGACAGGGCCTTCGACTTATCCATGGAGGATCCTTCGACGATACGCAGGGCAGCTTGAGACATGGGCCGGGCTCCTTATGAACGGGATTCGCGGAGGGGACAACGAATGGGCTGTGGATCATCAGGTAAAACAAACGTACCTCATTTGTTCTTAGTTCGCAATATGTTCTTTTGCCGGCGCGAGCAGATATATACCCTTAGTGGAGCGGAAAACGCTATTTGGCGGACGCTCGCCAGAGCTAATTGGCGGTAGAGCGATCTAAGTCGTTGATTTCAAAACTGGGCGCGGGTCCGCAATCGGTCCACGATAGATTGTGTCAAAATCGCGGTGCCAATTATCGTTGGCTAAATCGGGATTCTTATAAATAACAAGTGCTTAGGCTATTCGCGTTGCGAACCCTTCACCTGTGACAAGTGAAGTTGCGCGGAATATTGCGGACCCATTGCGGACCCTACCGCTGCTGCCGAGCGGCAAGCTCCGCATCCAGCATTTCAATTGCGACGATAGCGGCTTTTCTCGCATCGACGCCACTTAGTCCCCTGTGAACTACCAGTTCGTACATCGCTTTTTCGGCTCGTTCGTATTGAACCGAGATGGAAGATGCAGCCGCCTCCAAAGTCTCGGCAGGCTTGTGGCCTTTACCGATAGAGAGAAGCCCAGCGCGAACAATCAACTGAAGTGCCGCCCTGATGAATTCGGGATCAAGGTTTGATGGCAACCGCGATGACGCAACGCTGCCGCTCCCAGCTAGAAGATAATCCAACGAAATCCCCTTGCTGATCGACGCGTAGACCGCCTCGGCATAGGGGACGGAATTTCTCGCTTTCCACTTGGAAATGTTTGCCCTCGCCGTGCGCAACTCGTCAGCAAGGGCCGCGTCTGACGAAACCCCGAACACTTCCTTGAGGCGATCAATTACTGCCCGCGCGCCAAACCGGGCATCGGCGGGATCGTTCGAGCTTGCGTATGTGGACATTTTGGTAACTGTATGACACCATATTGGTACTATACTGATTCAGGGAGGTTACCATGATGACCGCCAACCAGGTAAAGGCTAAGTTCGAAGCCGAGGGAATATCGGTGGCGGAATGGGCGCGGGCCAAGGGCTACAACCTTCGCACCGTGTACGCCGTTCTTAGCGGTCGCCGAAAGTCCCAGAGGGGAATTGGGCACCAGATCGCGGTTGATCTGGGCCTCAAAGCTGAGCCGAAAAAACTACTTTTCCGCCCGCTGGTAAATGCAGCCGAATGACCGCTCGGCTGACAACGGCAGAGTTTGCCGAGCTTGCCGACATATCGGCGCGCAAGGCGCGGAGTGCCATCGCGCGCGCCCTCGAAGGGAAAACTTGGCGCGGGTTTCAGTTAGTTGTCGATCCGGTTACGGGCGGCCGTGGTGGCGTTGCTGGGCATTCTTACCTCGTGCGCGTCGACTCCCTGCCAACCGACCTTCAACAGCGTTTGAAGGTCACCTCAAGGCCGGTACTCCGGATTGCGGGATTAACCGAACAACGCGGCGCGGAGCGGGATTGGTGGCTGCGAATCCTCGGACCGTTGCTGGCCATGACAGATGGGCCAGACCGTAAATCTGCGGTCGATGCGCTCGCCGACCGGCGCGATCTCACCAACTGGCGCGGCCGGCCGATTCGGCTGACCCCACGCACGATCTATCGTCGCCTGCAAAAATATCGCGAGAATGGCCCCCTCGCCTTCGCGCCGCGCGCCCGCGCCGATAAAGGCCGATCCAAGGTGGTTATCTCACTCGCGGCCGAACAAGCCATTCCGTTCGACACAGAGACCTGGGAGCGCATCGCCGACGAACTGCGCAACTACATTCGTGGCCATTGGAAGGCCGGCGAAACTCTCAAGCTAATCGAGGGTCGCAGCAACATCAAATTCCGTGAGCTGATCGCGGACGCCGGCTTTTCCTACTTCAATTCCATCCCCGAAAACGCCCTGCTCGTTCCGCGCCGATTCGTCGTTGCCGAGCGACATTATCGGAACGTTCACACGCTGTACCACGATCGCAAGTCCTATGAAGATAACCGGTTCCGGACTCAGCGCTCACGCTCATTCTTGAAACCGATGGATTGGGTAATCGGCGACGTTCACCCCATCGATATCCTTTGCACACGGGATGACGGCTCAACAGCACATGCCCGGATGCTGGGTTGGCTTGATGGCGCGACGAACCGCCTACGCTTCGACCTTGTGCTATGCGAGGCCGGCACGGGCATTCGCAATGCCGACCTGATCCAGAGCTTCTGCCACATGCTCTGCGATCCAACGTGGGGTATGCCGCGAACGCTCTACATCGACAACGGCAGCGAGTATCGGTTCGCGGAAAAAATAAACGATGCGTTGCAACTCGTTTCGCAATTGCGTGGCACTGACGGCCGCACAACGCGCGTGGTCCACGCTCAACCATACAATGCCTCCGCCAAGCCAATCGAAGGCATGTTCGCCATCGTCGAAAAGATGCTTCAAGGCGTGCCGGGCCACACCGGCGGCGATCGCATGAACAAAAAGACCGAACGCGTCGGCCGGCCAACCAAGGCATTCCCCGGCACGTTCGACATGCTTCGTGACGTCATACGAGGTCGAATCCACGAAATGGAAATGTATCCGATGCGCGGTCATCTCGCCGGCCGATCGCCTCGCCAAGCGTATGAGGCTGCGATCGAGCAAGGTTGGCAACCCGTCACCGTTGACGATCGCGAAATACTGACCGTCTTTGCTGACGACCGCGTCTGCACGATCGCGAAAGGCGTCATCAACGTCAACGGACGGCGTTGGGCCTGCGATGAAATGTCAGGCTACTTCAAATCTAAGATCATCGCACGCATCCCGAAATACTGGCCACCACAACGGATGGCGCTGCTGGATTACAAGACACGCGAGATCATCGGTATCGCCGACCCAGTCGAGGCATTTGCTTTTGATGATCCGCGCGGCGCGATGCTCTCCAAGCAGGTCGATAAGGCTCGCCGCAAGGCCATCCGACAACTAGACCGCAGCACACCCGATGTTGACACGCTCGCCGAAGGGCTTCGCCTTGCTGCGCAGATGACAGATGCAACGGTCGCCACGCCGATCGCAAGGATCGGTCTTTCCGACGAAGCCGCAGTAATCGCGCGCCACATAAGCGAAACGCCGGCGGCCCGTGCCGATCGCCAGCACGAAAAGAACCTCAAAGCTCAGCGCCGGCAAAGCATCGCCCTCGATAACACCCTGAAGGCGCTCAAGGGAAAATGATCATGACGTTTGTCGAAACATCGGTGTCACGCGACATTTTCCGCACGATCGACCTTGCGCGAGAGTTGCAGAAAAACGGAGCCATCGTTGGACGGCCGGGCGTGGGCAAGTCCTTTGCGCTCGCTGCTTATGTGAAAGCAGCCAATGAAGGCATCCATTTCGATCGACCTGTATCATTTTTTACAGTCACCGCCATCACCGGGAATGCCTTGCGAGACCTTTTCCGCGAAGTGGCTAACTCAATGAGTATGAGCATCGATGGCAGCCTTGCCAATATGCAAAGGCAAATGATGCAGTACGATTTATCCGGGCGCGCACTAATTATCGATGAAGCGCAGAACCTGAAGCTTCAGGCGTTCCGCGAGCTGTTGCACCTGCATGACTTCACAAACATGAGCCTAATTTTTTGCGGAAACAGCGAAGTCCTGAAGCGCGTCAACACCGACAAAGGCGTCTTTGCGCAAATCAGCCGGCGCGTTCCCATCCGCGCCGAAGTCAACAGCATCCTTGATGAAGACATAGACCGTCTGTCGAACACCTTCGGCGTTGAAGGCTTGGACGCCTATAAAATGTTGCGCCTGATCGGCCGCGCACACCACACGGACGGTGTTGTCAGCGTCCTAGAAGTAGCCCGGCGTTTCGCCAGCAATAGAGTCATCAAGTCAGAACACATCCGCCGCGCATGCGAACCATTCCCCCACTACCGGAGCGCCTTGAAATGAAATCTCGCCTCGAAACCGAACTCAACTGCGACTTTGGAATGCTTGATACCGACCAGCGCCTGAACGTCATCCGCGCGTTTGCGGAAGCATACCAGCTCGCTGCCGAACATTTTGTTGTGATGAACAACGCTATCGAACAGTGCACGCGCGAGCTGGCGCTGCGAACACAGTCGACGGAGGACGCCGCCGATATCAAGACGATGCACGCGCAATACATTGAAGTCGTCAACGAATATACGCGTGAGTTCACCGAGAGTCTGAAGGCAAGCGCCGGCCTGCTTATGGGAGTCCTGACGCTGTCGGGGCTTCAGATCGACAACCAATTTCCCACTGTGCAATGAGGAGAGCATTATGAACCAAACATTCTCTACACGCATGAAAGATATCGAACCAAACATCCGTACTCGATCGATTCACGAAAGAAAGGGCTACATGGCCGAGCGTGATCTAGCCCCAGATCAGCTCGACGAAGCCAGGGAACTATCCACCGAAATCCCAACCCCGGTTCTAAACGTATTGAAGCGAGTTGATGTTTTTAACGATGAAATTCAAGCGCTTTCATATCTTGCTAATGAAGCGTGGCGTTTAGCATTTAAGGCTGGCGAAAATCCGGCCACGGATGAACACTCTTTCTACCTTGCTCCCGTGATCCGCCGCATCAGCTACCTTTCCAGCGAAATCTCCTCGCTGCTCTATAACATCGATATTGATACGGCCTGTGGCAGCGAGTATCGAGCCGCTCTATAATCCCGAACTCTCCAAAACGCGATTAGCGGGCCGCTGGTGCGTTTGCGTAGCGGCCCGGTAGTTTGAGACATCAAGCCTTTTTAAGATGAAATTGAAGCACCTCAGCCCGATCTAGGCGGCTCGCAGGTGCTCAGGGTGTCAGGGGCACTCTCTTCCCGGCCGTTTCTCGGGAAATTACCCCGACAATTTCGAGAATCCCGTTTTGCCACGCTGAGGCCTCCGGCTGACACCTGTCAGGTTGTCCCCTGAGAGTTGTCAGCTTTACAACCGCCTTCATGGCCCACGCTCTGCCTGAAATTTTGGACGAAATTGCCTCCGTGATCGGGCACGAAGGTATGCTTGCGCTTGTGGCAGTGTGCGGTGGAACGCGCCCTTACATACCAACCGCCGCGAACGCCGATCATTGGCTTGTTACTGCCCTTGGCCAAGCTAACGCAACCGCACTTTGCGAGCATTTTTTCGGAGAGGCGATTGAAATTCCAGCCTACACCGCCGGCACGTATCTAAAATTGAGCCAAACCATCCAACAGCTTGATGACGGCAAGACAGTAGCTCGTGAAGTTGCTCGCAAAGCCGGCGTGACGCAACGTACCATATATCGTCACCGCCAACTTCGCCGCAAGGCAAAGAAAGGTGCTTGATGCCAGCCCCCTCAACCAACGTTGATTCCGTCGCCATCGCGCTGATGTCGCAGGTGGATGCCGCCAGCAACGATCAGTTCATTCACCTTGTCCCAGCCGGGACGTTCCATGGGCGCGACGGTCGCGGACCCTACAAGCTGACAAACCCCAATGCGGTAATCCTGGCAAGCCGACAGCACGCCGGCCGGCGGCAGATGCCGATAGACTATGATCATGCGATCGACCTTGCGACGCTAAAAGGCGGTGCCGCTCCGGCCGCAGGCTGGATCAAGGGCCTGCAATCGCGCGCCGATGGCATCTGGGGCATCGTCGAATGGACGCCGCGTGCAGCCGAGCAGTTGGCCAATCGCGAGTACCGTTATCTCTCGCCCGTTTTCAAACACGCGAGCGATGGCACGATCGGATGCCTGTTGCGCGCTTCGCTCACCAACAACCCGAATCTCGACCAGCTCACGGCGCTGGCCAGCATGGAGACGAACGACATGGATCGCCTGCCCGAACTGCGAACTGCACTCGGCCTATCCGATGAGGCCACGATCGACGACATTCTCGCGAAGATAGCCGAACTTACCACCGCGAGCCATGCCGCCGTGCCCGACCCAGCCAAATTTGTCCCGATCGGCGATTTTGAGCGCGTGGTAGCTGAGACCAACAAGCTCAACCAGGGCATTTCGCTACAGGCCGCAACTCAACACGTCACCGATCAGATCAAGATGTCAAATCTTCTGCCCTTCTTGAAGGACTGGGGCATTGCGCTGTGCAGCGTCAATAAGCCCGCCTTCGATACGTTCGTCGCGAAGACGAAGGGTGGACTGCATGGCCTCCTGACGCCGTCTCGCGCCAGCATGATTCCACCTGAGCGTGACTTAATAATCGGCGACCTGTCGCACGACGAAATGGCAATTGCGTCCAACCTCGGCCTAACAAGCGAGGCCTACCTCAAATCCAAAACAGCGCGCGTTGCGGCGCAGGAGACACAACGGTGATCATCAATCAGGCCAATCTCAACGCTCTGTTTGAGGGTTTCAACACGCGCTTCAATGAAGCTTTCGGCGGAGCAAAAAGCTACGTGGATTCGGTTGCGATGACAGTGCCGAGTTCTGCCCGGCAGGAGAATTACGCATGGATGGGAGCCATGCCAGGCTTCCGGGAATGGCTTGGCCCGCGCGTTGTCCAGAATCTGTCTCTTCAATCGTACATTCTCAAAAACGCATCATTCGAAAGCACGATCAGCGTCCCGCGCGATGATATCGACGACGATCAATATGGCGTATTCGGACCGATGTTTTCCGAAATGGGGCGGCGCGCGAAGACGCACCCTGACGAACTTCTGTTCGCGCTGATCAAAAACGCCTTCGCGACGCAATGCTATGACGGTCAGAATTTTTTCGATACTGACCATCCTGTCGGCGACGACGCGAATGCACCCGTAACGAGCGTGGCAAACACCGATAGCGGGTCGAGCGCGGCATGGTTTCTGTTGGACACGTCACGGGCGATCCGGCCGTTTATATGGCAGTTGCGCAAGCCCTATCAGTTGACCCGCAAGGACCAGCCAACCGATGATAACGTCTTCATGACCAAGGAATTCATCTACGGCACCGATGCACGTTGCAATGTCGGCCTCGGCCTATGGCAACTTGCCTGGGGATCGAAGCAGACACTTGATGCCGCCCACTATTCGGCCGCCCGCAAGGCGATGATGGCTTTCAAGGACGACGCCGGAAAGCTGCTCGGCGTCGTGCCAGATACGCTCGTTTGTGGGCCGACCAACGAAAGTGCTGCGCTCAAGTTGCTCAACTCGGAATACGCGTCCGGCGGCGAAAGCAACGAGTGGAAGGGCACCGCGAAGCTAATCGTCACGCCCTATCTCGATTAATAACAAATGCGGGTCTCATTACAAATCGATGGTGACGCCAGTGGTGCCGTAAAGGCCGCGAGCGATGCCTCGCGCGCGGTCGACGATCTCGCCAAGCATGGCGGCGACGCTGGCGCGAAGATGGCCGAGGGATTCGAAAAGGCCCAAGGCGCGGCCGGCCAGATCAAGGGGATGAGCGAGGCGGCCGGCGCGGCAAACGACAATCTCGGCAGCGCCATCGCCGGCGTGACGCAAAAGGTCGCAGAGCTGGGGCAAAAGACGCTGGGCAGCGAGAGCGCTTTGGTAAAGGCCAGCGCAGGCGCCGTGAATTTCGCCGCCGGTCTCGGTGCTATAGTTCGTACCGCCGGCTCGCTTGGCCTGATCTCTGGTTCAATTGGTCTCGCGTCGACGGCCGTATCGGCCTTCTATGACCTGGCGTCGTCGAAAGGTGCGGCAGCCTCCAGGATTTTCGAGGACAATGCCAAGCATGTCGACACCGTGCGTGATGCCTTCAGTGGCGCCGCGAGCTCGGTCGGTGAGTTCTATCGTCAATCGGCCGCCGTCAGTCAGCTGCTTCTGACGCTCGATTCGATGTCGTTGCAGAATACCCTGCATAAGCAAGTCGGCGCGGTCATCTCCAACACAACCACATTCGGCAACATCGGTGACTTCCTCAAGCAAATCAAGCAAGTCAAATCCGAATTCGCTCCTTTCGAGGATGCGATTTTCAAGCTGCATGCCGGATTCAAGGCAGGAACGCCGGACGTCAGAGGCTTCATGGATGAAGTCGCGCGGATCGGAAATGCTAGCCCTGCAACCCGGCAAGCTGCCGGCGAGCTCATCAAGCTCACAAGCGATGCTGTGAAAACAGCCGATGCGCTCGGAGCCACCCAAACCGGGCTTGATGTCATCAGAGGTACGGCTTCCGATGCAAAGAAGAAGATGTATGGGTTTTCCACGGCGACGCAGGACGCCGGCGCGAACTTCGAACGCTTCCTGAAATCGGTCAATCGCCAGTCGGCTTCGATGGAAGCAGGAGCAACCGCGCTCGGCGGCTCGACCGGCGCGATGGCACAGTTTCGGGCGCAGGTTGTCCTGACCGAGGCCGCGCACCAGGCCGGCGCCGGTGTTGCCGAAAGGTATGCCAGCCAGATCGAGAAGATCGCGACCCGCGCCGGCGAGGCGACGCAGAAGCTTGCGCTCGCCAGGCTGCAATCGGACAACGCATTCGACCTTTCGCAGCTCGGCCGCACGGCCGGCGAACAGAACATCGCCGGCATTCTGCGCGGCGCTTACGGCGACAACATCGACGCGGTGATGAACAGCGGCATCACCGGCACGCTGCGTTTCAACGCGGCGATGACCGAGTTGAAGAGCACGACGCTTGAATTGTCGCAGGGCACCTTCCGCGATTTTCGCACCGAGATCGCCAACGGTGCATCGGCGTGGGACGCATTCGGCAAGGCCGGCGTCAATGCCGTACAGCGGGTCGCCGACAAGATCTCCGACAAGGCGCTCGATAGCCTCGTCTCCAATATGTTCGGCTCGTTCCTGGGCGGCGGCGGCTCCGGCGGAGTCGGCGGACTGGTTGGCCGGCTGTTCGGCGGCGGCGGTGCCGCTGGCACGATGACGGTCGGCAGTCAGGTCTTCCCGGCTTTCGCGGCCGCCGGCGGCGGCACCTTCGGTCCCGGCTGGGGTGTGGTCGGTGAGAAAGGCGCGGAGATCATCCGCGTGTTCAACGGCGGCGTCACGGTCTATCCGCACGAGGTCAGCAAGCCGTATCTGCCCGGCTTCGCCGAAGGCGGCACGCTATCCGCGCTTGGCAATGTCACGCGGCTGCCGTTTGCAGCGCAAGACGCCCGCGATTCGACGCAGGTTCATGTCAGCGTTGGCGTGAGCGTTGACGCTAATGGCAATCTTCAAGCCTACGTCAAGAACGTGTCCCAACAGACAACCGCTGCCGGCATCAGGCAGTTCGCCGGGAGCCGCCAGTTCGATGCGCAGACCCAGACCAGCATCCGGAAAGCGCTCGCGCGCGGCAACGGCAATCTGGCGCGGGGCGCGGGAGTCGGTTGATATGCGGCGCGCCGAGCATCAGTGCTCTTTCCCGGCATCACCGAAAGAGCCTCGGCGATCCCGCCTGATCCCGGCACTAACCGCAAAATCCCGCATTTCCACCGCCAAAAAGCTCCGGCTGCCGCCATTTAGCTGATTCACTGCCAACAAGAATTGTGGTATTGCCTGCCCATCAGATACCCGCAGTAGTATGCGGCGGAACCGAATCTGGGGCGCATCGCTATGGCTCAAAATCGAAAAGGTATTCTGTCGCGGCTTGAAGGAGTTACATCGCTCGCTAGTCTCGTCCAAACTGCTATTTCCAATTGGGCTACAATCTCAGGTTATATCGGCGGCGGTGCTCTCATGAGCGCGCTAGCGTATATCCAATCACTCCAGCCTCTCTATTGGGGGTTTGCCTTTTTTGCTGGCTTAATTCTAGTTTCAATATTCCGCGCTATCGCGAAATGGGGTCGCAGTCGTGAGGCGTTAGCTCGACTATTATGAGGCCACTTCTGCAACTCCTTCGTCTTTCAACCGTTTAGAAAAGGAGTTTGTAAGACAGACGATAAAAGCCGACGAAATGATTCATCCAGTCGGTGAGCCAATAAGAGATAAGGCATTCATAGAGTGCGAATTCCATGGGCCGGAGTTGATAGTGCTGTCGGGGTGTGGGTTCGAAGGATTCAACGGAAATAACGTTGAATTTATTAGACTCCGCGGTCCTGGCGGCCCCGCTATTCCTAGCAAAGCATATCTATCAAATTGCCATTTACGTCAGTGTCGGTACTACAACGTTGTGATAGCGATGACTTCTGAGAGTGTAGATCAACTAAAAGCGGCGATGGGTGGCAATATGATGGTTATGGGCGAATGATGACACCCAAGGCAAAACCGCGCTTCGACCAACTCTTGCGGGCGATGGTCACTCAATCTGTACCTTCGGGAAGGCCTGTAAAAGAAGCTCAAACATCAGGCCGGGTTGCTTCCTCAAGTTATGTCGATACTCGAACTCGCGAAGGTAAAGCTGCAAGTGCTTCTTCGAAACCCAAACGTAAGTCCCGTTAATCTCACGCTTTACCTGAGACCAAAACGACTCGATTGAGTTAGTGTAAACGTCACCGCGAACGTATTCCTTGGCTGAATGATCGACCACTTCGTGATCATAGCCATACTTTTCTTTGAGCAGCTTGAAGTTTGACGCTTCGTCCGTGTGGACGCGAGAACCTTCTTTCACAAATCGAACGATGCGGCAGGATGTGAGCCTTGGTGCGGGCTTGCACAACGCGCGTGACGACATCGCCACCGCGCTCCACGATGCCCATGACAATCGCTTTGTCATCTTTGCCGGCCTTATCTTTGCCGCCGACGAATGTCTCATCAGCCTCAACCGTCTTGCCGGGGCCGCCCATCGGGGCGTCGCCGTCCACATAGCCCATATAGAGCCGGATCAGATGGCACATGCGCCAAGCTGTCTTGTAGGTCACGCCTAACTGGCGCTGCACTTCCTTCGCGGCGACGCCGTTTCGCGTCTCGCAGAAAAGAAACATGACGTAAAACCAATCCCGCAGGCTAGTTCTGGTCTTTTCGAACGGCGTGCCAGCGGTCGGATAGACCTGATAGCCGCAATGCTCGCACTCGAACGAGCGGCGCGATTTGACTCGGTAATAGGTCGCCGCTTTCTGGCACTTGAAGCAGGTCAGGCGCTCGCCAAACCGGGTCCGCATCAGGTGCTTGAGGCAAGCATCTTCATCGGGGAACCGCTTCTGAAACTCGCGAATTTTCGACGGCTTTTGAGCCATTTGCACTCTCCCTCCTAGGAGAATGCCCATTCTATATCACGGTCTGTTCTACATGTTCATAGGGTATATATCCGGCGCGAGCGTGGGGTGCTGTCAGCATTTGGACCAGCACCTCGGCGAGAAGCTCGAACTACATCGGGACAAGCTGAACGTTTCACGAACGTAAAATGTAAACCGTCTGGAAAGTACCCCGTTTCCAGAATTTCGTGGTCTTGGTAAGGCCTCGAATTATTTGGTGCTTGTGGTCGGAGCGAGAGGATTTGAGCCTCCGACCCCTAGTCTCCCAGACAAGAGAAACAGTAAAACTATACCTCACCATCCGTTACTCTTGACGGATAGCGACGGATAAAAAATTGTAATTATTTCAGTTGTTTATGTGTTTAGTTATTAACACAGTCAAACACGCCATAACGCCTATTTACCCACACCCCCGAGCGACCTCCTGATACCTGAGAGAGACTCGGTGGCGCGGTCAAGAACATGCTGGGGTTCGGTGGTGGTGGTGGTGGTGGTGGTGGTGGTGGTGGTGGTGTGGCGGCAGTGCCCCTGGCTACGCCGGCTCCACTTGCCGGCGCCCGCGCGCTCGGTGGCCCGGTCATGCGCGCCAAGCCCTACCTTGTCGGTGAGCGCAGCCCTGAGCTTTTCGTGCCGGGCATGTCCGGCCGGATCGAGACCAACGACACGCTGCGGAGGTTGACCGCTGATGGGGCGGCGGCGGTGGCTGGCTCGACGAATAACACGTCGAGCCGAACCTACAGCCTCAATCCGACCATCAACATCATGGGCGGCGATGATCCGCGTGCGATTGCCGGCCAGATGCGCTCAGAGATGGAGCGATACCTTCGCGAACTTGAAGCTGAGCAGCGGGGATTGCTGAGTGACTAGGATCAGAGGTTATGCTTCTGAAGTGCCGTTGCAATTTCGTTGAGGCTCGATATGGCCTTTCCAATCTGACTGAAAGGACTATCCCCGGAGGAACAGCTGGTCCGCGTGTACGCGTTCACGACGGTCGCGATGACGGCTAGAAAAACCAGACGGCTCAATAGCGTCATTGCTACTGACTTAAGCATCAGGCCGGCTCCGTTAGCTGGGCAACGCGCCTCGCCAACGTCTCCCGGTCCGCTTTGAGTTTTCTGATCAGGCGAGCCGTTTCAATTGTGCTGACAGAAGCGGAATCTGGTTGCTCAATGAAAACGCCAGCGTGCACACCTTCGCACCAGACAAGGCGCGCTCTCCGACTCTCTCCCCTGCGGAGAATACAAAGATCGACCTCATGGTGCGGAATCACTGACCCATAAAACTCCAGCATCGCGCCATTCCGGGACAGATTGCGCACCAGGCAGTCCATGGTCGAGGCTCGTCCGTTGAATACAATCCGGCCAGCAAGATACGTTCGACGCCTGTTGCTCCTACGTTGGTCTTTCATCTTAAGGCCCCCTTTTGGCACGGCACGATGCTTCCATCGTTGATGAAGCAACTGCCGTGCCACAACCTCTCGTTAACCAACCTCCAAAAAGTTTTTCACGGCGAAATGCTTTACGCCGCACCCCGCAAGCCCTGTCCGCTTCGGGTCAATCTCGGCAAGCAGACGTTAGTCAGGGCTAGTCGCGTTGATGGGGCTACCGGTGGACCATCCTGCCCGCTCTCTCGTTCCTGCCGCACCGAGGGCGGCGGTTCGCGAGACAGTGCCGCCGATGATCCGCGCGGCGTAGCGCGGCAGATAGATTCTCGATTCGGGAACTGTTGCGGCAGTTGGAAGCCGAGCAGCGGGGGTTGCTGAGTGATTGAGCCAACCCATCACGCTCAATACTGGACTCCCGATTGCCGGCGCGAGCATTACATTTTCTGTGTCGCATGTGGAGTTATCGCGATGCCTCGCACCCCAAAAGATTTAGCCGATCGGGTGGCAGCGCGACGCTGCCAATCGTGGGCTGACCGCACTCACGTTTCCGCGTCTCGTCTGATCGATATGAAAATTGCGCTGCCAAACCCGTTCGCCGAGGTCGGCGAGCAAAGACAGCCGCGCAAGCGTAAGGCCAGTGGAACCAAGAAACGGGCTCGTCGCGAGCTTTGACGAAAACCCGCCGGCGCAGGAAACAACCGGCTGGTTGGGTATCGGAACGAGGGGGAAAGGGCGTCGATCAATGCACGTCCGCGCAGAATCTACGCATGGGCCGCATTGACATACTCTCACCAGAGCCGCTCTCGCATGTGGACCATCGATTCGCGCCGATAACTCACCGAGAGGACCTTACGATGGAACTTTTCTTCCGCCTCGACACCGAGAGCAATTCGGAGCGCTTAATCTTGTTGAACACGCCAAGACGGCTCCAGCGCACGAACCGATTGTAGATGGTCTTGTGCGGACCATACTCACGCGGCGCATCCCGCCAGCGCAGGCCGTTTCTGATGACGAAGATGATGCCGCTGATGACCCGCCGATCATCAACCCGCGCAATCCCGTGCGACAACGGAAAATAAGGTTCGATCCGGCGCATCCGCGCCTCGGTGAGTAGAAACAAATCGTCCATGGCGACACTCCTAACGCCACCAATGAATCAGTCCGCAAGCCTCATCGCAAGAAATGAATAGGTCCTGAGCCTAGCGCATGTCTCCAGCGCACTACCAAACCGGCAGGTGAGGGTATTGCCCCACACGCTACGCTATACCTTCGGCAGCGTGGCCGGCGATCTTGGTTTTTCAGAGCTAACGATCCGGGCGATGCTCGGCCATGCCTCACAGAACGTGACGCAGGATTATATCCACATCGACGAAGCGCTGAAGCTCGCCGTTCGACGAACCTCGGACGAAATCGAGCGGTTGCTTGCGGAAGGCGCAGAGAAGCTGGAGGCAATCCGGCTCGTAGCCTGATTGCGCACGTGCGCAATAGCAGTGCCGAAAAGTCCGATATCGGTTCCGCATAGTCCACGACATGGAATGATCCTGCATATATCGTTGGCAAGCGGCGCTATTCCACTCGGCCTGTCAGGGGGGAGGACAGACAGCCGACTACCGGGGGAGTCGGATGCATAGCAACCTATATCGAAAAGCAACACGGCGGAGCGGCGCACTAGCCATTGTCGTCGGTGCGAGCCTGATCCTCGGCGGCTGCGGCGGTGCGCCGGAGGTCACGCTGCCCACCGATAAGGAAGAGAGCGCCGCGCTTTGCTATGGCGCTACGCTGGCCCTCGCACAGGAACAGGAGGGGACCAAGGCCATTTCGCTCGATCAGGCCAGTCATGCGCTCCATTTCGTGCTGCTCGGCGCCTCATTGAACGGCGTTGGCGAGCCAACCAAGGTCAACCAGATCGGTGCGCGCGGTAAGGAACTCCAGCATAAATTCGTGACCGAGAAGAATGCCGCCGGCTACACGGCCCCTTGCGCCAAGGCCTTCCCCGAAACACAAGCGGGCACGTTCAAGGAGCTCCCGGCCGACAATCCCGATACGCGCATGATGTGCTACACATTGTCGACCGCGCTGCTTCAGATATTCGCGCAAAGCAAGATCGCGCCTGACCCGCGCGCCGAGGCCTATGTCAAGCTCAACAACCAGCTCGACCAATCGACACTGGCGGAATTGCAGGCGAAAGGCGACATCAACCCTGCCGAGCTCGCCGGTCGCGCGATGCGCGGACTGGCGCAGGCGGTGCACCTCGGGCCGCCAACCGATGTGATGAAGGCGTGTGGCGATCGCTATCCGAAAAGCTAACGGCGATGTCGACGAGCAGCACGGCCGGGGCGCCGCTATGACGACCGGGCACCAATTCGTCGTCGTGACGACGCCATCGCTCGGCGGACAGGATATCGCGCGTTACGCCACCGATCTTGCCAATGAACGACAAGCGCGGATCGTTGTCGGGCGCGGGCTCCTCGAAACCCGCTTGCCCGACGCCGCCAGCAAGGAGATCATGGAAACAGTGATCGTGCCGCTGTTCAAGCAGGTGACATTCCCACCGCGATCGAGGCAGGCTCGGCCACGATCATCGCCAAGGTGACAAGCGCGGAGCGGCAATGAACCGGATTTTGAACCCGCCGATAATCGTCGCCGCGCTCTTGCTGCTGGTCGCGGGCGCGGGCGCGCTCGGCTGGCTCTGGCTTCGCGATGGCCGGGTCACGCCCAACGCGGTCATCGTCGTCATGCTCCCCCTTGGCCTGTTGCTGGCGGGAATACTCGCCTGGGGGAACGACCGCTCGCAAATCGGTATCACCGCCTGGGCGATCACCATGTTCGCGGCGATCATACCTGCCTGGTATGTGCTGCAATACGGCTCCGGCAATTGGTTCGCGCAGTGGCGGTTTCTGATCGGCTATGGCGTATTTTATCTGGCAGTGCTGCCCATATTCACGTTGTGGCTGGCGGGCTGGACGGCCTGGGTGCTGCCGGCGCCCGGCGCCATGCCGGTTGCCGAGTATCGATTGAAGCAGCGTGTCCAGTCACTGGCGAATGCTGGTCTGGACCTCCGCATCGAGCAACTGGCGGACGAGCCAGACCGGATATTCGTCACCCGCGACTTTCGCGACGGCAAGCGGACGATCGGGCTGCGGCTCACCTTCGTGCCCGAGCGGCATTGCGTGCTGGCCCGCGAGATATCGTTGATCCGCGGCGACAAACCGATGGACGCGAGCGAGGCGCGGATCACCAGCAGCATCCGTCCCCGCGACGGCACGCACCCCGATGCCGACCTGATCTACGAGGCCAGCCTGACCGTGACACCGCCCCGCGAAACGATCCGCCAGCAGGTTGCGCTGCGCATCACCGATGATCGCGTCGAGATCGCAGCGGGGCATGATGTAGCGTCCGATCCCGAAAATCTGGCACATGTCCTGACCCTGCTGGTCCACCAGTCGGGATGGGCCTGGCAGGGCGTGTTCGCCAACTGGCAGCGAGGGTGTCGCGGCCACTAGCTAGGCTCAGGACCCATTAATTTTCTTGTGGAGAGGTGTTTGGACTGATTCATTGGCGTTGCTGGGAGACGCCGCGATGTCCGATTTGTTTCTGCTCACTGAGGCGCAGATGCGCCGGATCGAACCGTATTTTCCGTTGTCGCACGGGATTGCGAGGGTTGACGATCGGCGGATGATCAGCGGCATCATCTTCGTTATCAGGAATGGTCTGCGCTGGCGCGATGCACCGCCGGGCTATGGTCCGTACAAGACGATCTATAACCGGTTCGTGCGCTGGAGCCGGCTTGGCGTCTTCAACAAGATATTTGCTGAACTGGCTCGTAAGGGCGGCGCTCCGAAGCGATTAATGATCGACGCCACGCATTTGAAGGCGCACCGTACCGCCGCCAGCCTTTTAAAAAAGGGCCTGTTTCCCGATGTATTGGGCGCACCAAGGGCGGCCTGAACTCCAAACTGCACGCCGTATGCGACGGTCAAGGCCGCCCCATCATCATGCTGCTCAGCGAGGGCCAGATGAGCGATTACAAAGGCGCGGCCCTGATGATCGATGCGCTGCCGCCCGCCAGGCAGTTGCTCGCCGACAAGGGTTACGACGCCGACTGGTTCCGTCAGGCTCTCGCCGCGCGCAGCATCACCGCATGCATCCCATCAAAGTCAAACCGCAAAGAGAAAATCGAATATGATCGGGTGCTCTATCGCCAGCGGCACAAAATCGAGAATATGTTCGGAAGGCTCAAGGACTGGCGACGTATCCATACCCGCTACGATCGGTGTGCTCACACATTCATGTCCGCTATCTGCATCGCAGCAACCATCATCTTCTGGCTCTGATCAATGAGTCCTGAGCCTAGTTCACCCTCTGACTCTATTTCGTTCTCAAAGAACGAATCAGCATCGCCAAATGCGACCCGGCGCGATTCCTAACGGTCAGTGAAGAAGCCACACCACCATCATCGCCCGCACTCGCAGAAGGGATCGTTGGCCAAACGTCTAACTTCACCAACACGGCGACTGAGACTTCCGGTGGCGAAGCGCACGGCTTGCCAGATCGCGCTTGAGGAATTGCGACGATCGACCTCCATCGCTCCATTTTATCAAACTCCTTATTAGCCAACTGGCTCGCGCGAGACATTCGTCGTTGGCTTGCGCACAACGCGCGATCTGCTACACCGCGCGTTCACGATTGAAGGAACGAAGGTTTTCCCAAGAAGAAAACAGCGGTTCACCGCGAATGGTCGAAGGACGACGTTCGGACTCTCAAGACGCTCGCGAAGCAAAAGGCTGGTGTCGCGAAGATTGCAAAGACGTTGAAGCGAACACCAGGCGCAACGGCAGCCAAAGAGCATACCATCGGTGTTTCTCTCAGTATGCAGTAGTGGCACAAGCACTTAAAGCAACGGCCTGGATTCTCTTACTCGCCATCTTCATTCTCACGGATGGTCCGCTTGGCCTGCGTCCGACGTTCGGGCATCCAAATGCTGAGCGATTACTGGCGTTCGCGGTACTCGGGTTTACCTTCTCACCGGCCTATCCGCATCGACTCCTTGTCGTCTTAATTCTGCTAGCGGGTGCTATTCGCGGTTTTGAGTACCTCCAGCATTTCGTGAATTACAGACATGGGACTGTGCATGATATCGCGATCAAACTGGCAGGCGCTTTCGCAGGAGTCGGTGCTGGCATCTTCGTTTCCAAGTTTGCCGTGAGCGCTTTGTGGCCGAGCCACGATTAGGCCCGCACCGCGCATAATGTGGGGCGGACGGGTAGCAACCACGTTCACCTCAAATCCGCTGATGGATTGTACCCACGAAGGGTTCCAGAATTAACCTGGAACGCGCCTATCAAGCTTAATGAGCGAGTTTCGCTGCGCTCGTCGGAGTCCGAGCTAGCTTACCAACACCGGACATTGCCTAAGTCCGGGTCCACCTTGACGAAGTCGTCGACCGATCATATTCCGCTCGGCGGCTTCGTCTTATGCGGATTTAGCTCAGCGGCAAAGCGGCGTGGTTCGCGACGCAGGTCCATGTTCGACTCATGGAATCCGCACCATAGCATCCCGTTTGACGGGACGGCGAGCGCATTCAACGCGACGGGACGTGGTGCGTCTACGAGTTCGCAGTACAGCTAGACGCGGTTCAGTTTTGGGACCGCTTCGCCGGGCGATGGCTTCGCGGCGAAAAGTTCATTTATCCGGATCGACCAAAGGGCTTGCCGAGGCTTCGCGAGCCGCCTTCGGAAAGACAACCGGCGGTGAAGTAGCAGCCTCGTGCAATTCGCCTGCCGGGCTTCGCCAGTCTGCGCAGTAGTCTCTCTATTTCGACTTTGAGTGCTGCGACTTCTGCGATCTGTGTTTGACATCATCCGGCGCTGTGGCAGCAGTAACCTGCTGCGAAAGCTGATCGAAGCGTGTGTGCAGGGTTCCTACGTCCGTCTGAAGAGCGTCTATCGTCGTTTTGACGGACTCAGAATTTTCCTTCCCGGCGCTGTCTATCTTCGTCTTGAGAGCGTCGAAATCCGAAACCCTGAAAGTGCCCAACTGCGTTTGTATTGCCGCGACCTGGGACTCCAGACCCTTAAGTTGTGCTTCGAGATGAGAGGTATCGAATGTTGGGGGAACCTTCATCTTGGATTCAAGCTGGACCAAGCGCTTATCAAGCATGGCGACCGCATCTGCTTGGGGGGGCGCGACTTGCGCCTTCGCCTTCGGAACTTCTGCTATCGGTTTCGACGGAAGCGGGTTGCCGCTGCTCCAAACCAAACCCACGCTGCCCGCGACAAGCAAACTGACAACGGTCATGGTCAAGATCATCAACTGATTGGCGCGGTCGTGTTCGCTCATCACGCTGCCTCCCTTCAAGCCACGCGCAAAGTATGACCGATCTGCGACATTTGTACAGGGGTGGCGCGCGCATCTTCGGCGCGGCGCGAGGGCTCAGGTTGGATGCTTCGCGACATGAGTTTATGCTGACCCTATCCAGAGGTGCTTGATGCCAATGAAGGCCATCATCTGCGCGAAGATCGGATAAGGACCTCATGCTGGCGATCTCGACCCCAAGATTCAAACGTTTCTTGATCGCGGCGCTTGTCGCGCTCGTTTCATCGCCTGCACTCGCAGAAACAATCTCCGGGCAGGCATCCGTCATCGACGGCGACACGCTCGAAATTCACGGGCAGCGCATTCGCTTGTCTGGTATCGACGCGCCCGAATCTTCCCAACTCTGCCGTGGCGACGACAGCCTGCAATATCGCTGCGGTGCCAAGGCGGTAAGCTGCGAAGGCGTCGGCCGGGATCAGTATGGGCGCACGGTCGCGGTATGCTCGATCGATGGCGAAGACGTTGCGGACTGGCTTGTGCGCACTGGCCTCGCGTTCGATTGGCCGAGGTACTCGAAGGGAAAGTATACAGACGCTCAGAAAGAAGCGGAGCGCGCCAGCCGTGGTGTTTGGGCCGGATCGTATGTCGTGCCTTGGGCCTATCGAGCTTGCATCAGGAATGTCGATCCGGCCTAGCGGGTGTTCGGATGACGCGAATGCCAAATGAAAAGGGGCGCGCCCCGCTTGTGGATGGAGCGACTAAGTTGGCCCCGTGAAATCGGGCCGCAGCGAATCATCAGTAACCTACTATCTGGACGCTAGGTCCGCCTCTGGGCCGCGTCCCGCTTCCAAACTTGCCCGACGCTTTCACGGCGTCGGGTCTCTTACCTATTGAGGGCATCGCCCATCGCGCTGTGCGTTTGTTGGCGATCTGTCACTTGGCCAATGCTCGGCGATTTGCCGGCGGCGGCCCAGGGCTTGCTATACGAGACGGGTCTTGCGAAGGCGACGCCGCCGGGGAGTGTCCTTACTGGACACAGTTATGAACGAATATTAGGCTTTGCAGCGGGGGGCGCGATCAGAGAGCGAGAGTAACATGGCTCCTCAGTGGCAGTATCAGGTTAGATTCGATGCAAACGATCCGGCCATCGCGGAATCGATACGAAGAAAAGTGCAAGAACCAGCGCTGGCACAGCTTTTCGATATCCTCGCCAGACATCGCGCTGTGCCGGAATCTCAGTTCGATGCTTTTTCAGAGTATGTCACCACAGCAGAAGAGCGCGGCGTCGAAGGCTATCCGCTTTACCAATGGACCAAGGCAACGATCCAGAACTTGGCAAAGAAGGAAAAATATTTAAAATCCTTTACGCTTTATGTGGACGGCCGAGAGGTTTATGCGAAGACGATTGCTGATGGGTTGGAGGCCGATCTGCAACCGTTCGCCGCCAGCGGACTCATTACGCGAATATCCAAGTACGATACGAATCCCGAAAACAATCCCCAGCCGCCGCAGCACGGCAGCGATCCGGGTTAGTTTAAAAATTGGTGACGGCGAGGAAGAGGGCTACCGCTCGCAGGAGTGCGAATATGTCGAGTTGGTGATCTGCTTATGAATCAGGGGCAGAGGCTTGTTCTATTTTTGCTCGTATTTTTGAGTCCGACTGCGACGCTCGTTTACGTTTCAGCCTTCGAAATTCGTGAGGCGCCTTCTGATCATTTTCCTATCATCGCATCGATCGCTTTAATTTCACTCCTTGTATCGGTTCTTGCGACGTTATCGTTTGTGAGAATCTTTGATGCAGGAGCCAAAGTGCGCTTTGTCAGGTTTGGTTGGTCCAACTGCGCTCTCTGCATTTTTGATCTTTGTATTTTTGCACTCTTAATCTACGGACGCCGGTTTTCACCGGGTATCTGTATTGGATCGAAGTGCAGTCTTTATCCGGTCATCTGGCTCGCGCTCGCGTGGATGCATTTCTGTTATTCGATAACTTGCTTGCTCATAGCATTAAGGGTCCGCCCAAAGGAGATTGGGAACGTCTAGTTTGGCGGATGATATTGCCAGTGGTCTTCTCAGTTCCGCGCGAGGTGCGCGCTACTACAACACCGAGCGACCACACTCATCGCTCGGATATAAGCCGCCGGCGCCTGGCCTTCAAAGCCAGCCGAATCGCTTTCGCCGGCAGCGCGAGCAATGGCCGAAAGCCCATCATGCATTAAGACTCAAAGCGGACCACCTCATAGGGGCAGTCCATTTTTTTGCTGAAATACGGAGAAGCGCCGATGGCTGGAGCGCGGACTCTGCGAAGCGGCGCGGGAATTGATCGAGTCGCGCCTACGGCCAAAATAGGAACCCTCGCCCGCCGGAGCGGAGTTTGTGTTAGACAGTTCGCGCTACACTGAGTGGCATGACCATTTTCCGCTCAAGGCGTGGCGCAAGCCCGTGAGCTGCGCGCCTGATCCAGTGCGTCCGGAAAAAGCGTTCGCGACAGGCGCGCAAATATGGTCGTCAGTGTCCCAGCAGGTGCAATGCGTGGGGCGCAAACATCCCGATCGCTGTCACCCCGGCCCCGGCGAGCGCCAGCAGTCCCGATATCCACGCCAGCACGATCACGCCAGTGATGATAGCGGCCGACGCCAGCACGATCGCGATCTGGAACGCGGCGGATGCCAGCTCAAAATGATGGTATTTCGCCATCGCGAGATCACGCGCGTCCTCGGCGTGTTTGGCGCGCTCGGCGAGTTGATCCTGTCCCTCGCCGGTACTCGGCTCGGAACGATAGTGCGCCGCGGTCGTCTGCCACTCATCGATCTGCTTTTGTAGCGCAGCCCTGGTCGCCTCATCCGCAGCCAGCCGGAGGCTGAGCTTGGCCTGGTCGGCCTGGGTCTGGACCGTGGTGCGGCGAATGCTCTTGGCCTGGAAAAAGGCCCAGAGGTTGGAGGATTCCACGTTCTTGCTGATCGATTCTGTCTGGGCGCCCTTGCCCAGCGTCTCGGACAGCGCGAGGCAGAGCGCGATGACGGCTATCAGGAGCGCGATCTTCTTGTTCTCGCCCGACGCATGATGCGTTTGCTCGGCTTGTTCCATGCTTTCGTGCGCGCTCATGGTCCTCTCCCGCAGCGGTTTGACGGCCCACGATTGACCGGCGACTTTCCCCGTGCAAGTGGCCAACCGGTATCGGAAGCGAGTTTCCTGTAGCGCTGAATCCGATCCTCGCCCTCAGCCCGATCTCTACGAGGCGGCGGATAGCCTTAGCCGATGAAGCCGCGATGGGGCTTTGGAATTAGGCTTGATACGAGCGGTTCGCGGTTAAGGACGCCGCCGGGCGGTGAAGAGCCAACGAGCAGCGCCATGATGACGGATCGTCGCATGGTTTTTCCGGTGATCTTTCGGAGCCGAGGCGTCCGGCAAGGGACTGCCGACTGAGATGCTGACGAATGGTGCGCTAAAGCAGCGTCACCGCTAGACCGTCCAATCATACCTCGACCCGCACGAATCGCGCGCGCATGATTCTCTATGCGGCCAACAATTCCGCATTTCCCGGTGGGGCGACAGCATCTTCCCTGTAACGGGTGGCAACGGATGATAACGGATAGCAACGGATGGTAACGGATGAATACCTACACCCCAGACCACACCTCGACGCGGAAAACGTCTAGCAGCGGTGACGCAAATTCTATCTAAGCTATTGATTTTGTTGGTCGGAGCGAGAGGATTTGAACCTCCGACCCCTAGTCTCCCAGACTAGTGCGCTAACCGGGCTGCGCTACGCTCCGTGCCGTTACGGCCCCGTTCCATTATAGCGTTTTCAAGCGAAGTGATACCGGTCGCCCAAAGAAAACACGTCAAAACAAAAAGCCGAAGGTAGCTCTAGCCGCGTTCACGCGACGGCGCAAGAAGCCCCGCGGCAGCCGCGTGAACGACCCTGAAACGCGAGCCCCGGAACCCGTCAGCCGTCCGCGAGCGCGCTGTCCAGCAGTTGCCTACAGGCGACGAGCTCGGCCAATACATCCTTGAGCTTCGCAAGGTCGACAGCGTTGCCCACGCCAGGGATCGCCGCGCTGTCGGGACCGGACCACAGCACGTCATCGAGATCGTGCCGCAGCGGTTTATGCTCGCCCGGCTCCCGCGCGCGGGGCAAGCTGTCGCCGGCATCCTCATCGTCCTCGGCGTCCTCGGCCTCATAGCCGGGTGCATCGTCGTCATCGACCGCGCCGAGGGTATTACGGATGTCGTCCTCGATGGCGCCGAAGGCCGCGGCGGACGACCCCTCAGTCAGGCCCTGCACCGATTTGATGCCGTGCTCTTTCAAAATCCGTTGCACGCCGCGGATCGTATAACCTTCGCTGTAAAGCAGATGGCGGATGCCGCGCAGCAAATCGACGTCGTCCGGGCGATAGTAGCGTCGCCCGCCGCTTCGTTTCATCGGCTTGATCTGCGCAAACCGGGTTTCCCAGAACCGCAGGACATGCTGGGGAACATCGAGATCGGCAGCGACCTCGCTAATGGTCCGGAAGGCATCCGGTGCTTTGTCCAAATGCTCGCTCCTCTGCCAGTCGTGTACCGAACACCGGACTAGAGCCTTTTTGCTTCTGACGGAATCAGAAGCGAGGCTCTATGATTCGATTTGACGCGTTTTCTTCACGCGAACCGGTACCCACTTCGCTCGAAAACGCTCTAGCCTAGTCAGCCTTGGTGTCGGCGCCGTTGCCGTTGCTGTTACCGTTGATCCGCTGCTTCAGAATAGCCGACGGCTTGAATACCATCACGCGACGCGGAGAGATCGGAACCTCCGTGCCGGTCTTGGGATTGCGGCCGATACGCTGGCCTTTCTTGCGCACCATGAACGACCCGAACGACGACAACTTCACCGTCTCGCCCTTCTCCAGGCAGTCGGTGATCTCCTTGAGAACGAGCTCCACGAACGCGGACGACTCGGTCCGCGACAGTCCCACCTTTTTGTAGACGGCTTCGCAGAGATCGACACGAGTGACTGTTTTTCCGCTTCCGGTCATCGCTTGCCCCAAGCTCCCGGCGAACAATTCATAACTGAAATTAAGAGTTTAACGCCCCCCGGTCAACCTATCACATCATGCTTTCGCATAATAGATGGCGGCAATTTCCGGTGGATATTTTGATTCAACCCTTACCAGCGCAGGAGCGCAGAGCCCCAGGTGAAGCCTCCGCCCATCGCTTCCAGCAATACCAGATCGCCTCTTTTGATGCGTCCGTCCGCGACAGCGACCGACAACGCCAACGGAATCGATGCCGCGGAGGTGTTGCCGTGGCGATCGACCGTCAGCACGACTTTCTCCGGCGCAATATGCAGTTTGTGGGCCGACGCATCGATAATTCGCTTGTTGGCCTGATGCGGAACGAACCAGTCGATATCGTCCGCACTCGTGCCCGACGCATCGAATGCGTCGACGATGACGTCTGTAATCATGCCGACGGCGTGCTTGAACACCTCGCGGCCTTCCATCCGGATATAACCCACGGTCCGGGTCGAGGAAGGTCCACCGTCGACATAAAGCTTCGATTGATGACGGCCATCCGAGCGCAGATGTGTCGTCAGAATCCCGCGATCCGAGGGCTCGCCGGGCTGCTCCTGAGCTTCCAGCACGACCGCGCCGGCCCCGTCGCCGAACAGCACACAGGTCGCGCGATCGGTCCAATCCAGGATGCGCGAGAAGGTTTCAGCGCCGATCACCAGTGCGCGCTTGAACGCGCCCGTACGCAGGAAATTGTCGGCGGTGGCCAGCGCAAACACGAACCCGGAACAGACCGCCTGGAGATCGAAGGCCGCGCCGTGATCGATGCCGAGTCCGGCCTGAACCGCGACCGCCGTCGCCGGAAACGTGTTGTCCGGCGTCGACGTCGCCAGCACGATCAGGTCGATCGATTGTGCGTCGATGCCGGCATGAGCAAGCGCAGCCTTCGCCGCATGGAGTGCGAGATGCGACGTGAACTCTCCCTCGGCGGCAATATGACGCTGACGGATGCCGGTGCGCTGGACGATCCACTCGTCCGAGGTATCGACCTTGGTGGCCAGTTCGGCATTGGTCAGTATTCTTTGCGGCAGGTAGGAGCCGCAGCCGAGCACGACCGAACGTATCGCAGTCAAGAGAGGGCCTCCTGCACTGCCGACGCCGAAGCAAGGGTGGTGTGGCCGTGGCGGTTGAGCGTTTGGTTGATCTTGGTCAGGAGATCGTAGCGGACCATCTCATAGCCAACATCGACCGCGTAAGCAAAGCCTTCGGCGTCGGTTCCACCGTGACTCTTGACCACGATCCCGTTAAGTCCGAGGAACACGCCGCCATTGGACTTGCGGGGGTCCATCTTGTCGCGCAGCGCCTTGAAGGCGCCCCGCGCAAACAGATAGCCGATCCGCGATAGCAGGGTGCGCGACATCGCGCCGCGTAGATATTGGGCGAATTGCCGCGCGGTTCCCTCGGCCGCCTTCAGCGCGATATTGCCGCTGAAACCCTCGCTGACAATGACGTCGGCGGCCCCCTTGCCGATACCGTCGCCTTCAACGAAACCGATGAATTCGAGCTGCGGCAGATCCATCGCCCGCAGCAATTCCGCGGCTTCGCGGATTTCCTCCCCGCCCTTGATTTCCTCGACGCCGATATTGAGGAGACCGACCGTCGGCCGCTCTAGACCGAACAAAACACGCGCCATGGCGCTGCCCATGATCGCCAGCGCCATCAGATGGTGCGCATCGCCGCCGATCGTGGCGCCGAGGTCGAGCACCACGGAATCGCCGCGCATGGTCGGCCATACCCCAGCGATCGCCGGGCGGTCGATGCCGGGCAGCGTCCGCAGGTTGAACCGCGCCATCGCCATCAGCGCGCCGGTATTGCCGGCGGACACCGCAACGTCGGCCTCGCCTTTCTTCACCGCATCGATCGCAAGCCACATCGAGGAGGTCTTGCGGCCGCGGCGCAGCGCCTGGCTGGGTTTATCGTGCATGGCGACGGCGACGTCGGTGTGGACAACGCGAGAGACCGCCTTCATCGCCGGGTGAGCGGCGAGTTGCGCTTCGATCAGGGTGCGGTCGCCGTAAAGCAGAAACTCGGTGTCGGGATGACGGTTCAGGGAAATCACGGCGCCCGGAATGACCACCGATGCGCCGATGTCGCCCCCCATGGCGTCAAGCGCGATTCGAACCTTTTGCGGCATGGAAGTCCCGGAAACCCTGATCTCGTGCAGCCCTGAAGCGCCCGGCCGCAAACGGAAGGATCGCCACCCCAGTGGCAGTGGCGAACGGCGGAGCGGCGCTTCATCGGCCCGGCCGCGACAATAGCGTGTCCCGGCCTTGATACAACCTCCCGACCCCGCGGAATCCCGCAGCCATGCAACTCAAAAACAAGCGTCGAGAATCATACGAAATTCCTTTATTTTCAATAATTTGCCATCAAACTTCTGAAAGATAACATCCGGCGCTTCGCACCTCAATCCTGCACAGGCTTCTTGCCGCGCGGAGAATTCGGATCGATTTTCAGTGCTTTCAGGCCGGCGAAGGGATGATCCTCGGGGTCTGCCACGCTGGCGGGCGGGGCGAAAACGGCATCGGGTTTCCGCGGATAAGGGTCGATCCCCAGAAACAATGCGTCGGTCGCCAGCCGCCCGAGATCGATGACACCATTGACGATGGGCTCAAGCGCATCCGGAATGTCGCGGCCCGCATCGTTGTCATCATTGTTATTGACGGTGTCCGCGAGTTCGCGGACCTGACTCTCCGGTACGAAGACGAGGTCGATGTCCTCGACGATGTCGCTCTCGATCGGATCGAGGGACACCACGCAGGTCTGCCCGACACGCGCCGATACCCTGCCCCGCACATGCACGCTGTTATCGCGGCCGGGCGTCAGATCGAACGATGCGCGGGCCGATTCGATGGCGCGCAAACCGGCGATCTTCGCCAGCGCCACGCGCGCGGCGTCGTCGGCCTCGATGTCGCGATGAAGGCCCGTTTCCGGTATCTGCGCCGCAACGACCCGCACGCTCCAGGGATTTGCGATCGTGTCCGGCCTGTCCTTGGCGGTCATGCCCTGCTCTTTCATCTCCGTTGCGCGGGGTCGGGAAAACGCAACCCTGCGCTCAAGGTCGCCTCGTCGCTACCAGCGAGCGTGGCTATCGCGTCCGCGGTATAGGCGGCAAGTCGCCGCGCTTTTTCGATGTCCCGGCCATTATAGATATTCTTGTCGAGCGCCTGCGCCAGCGGCTCCTGTCCCTCGGCAAGAGCCCGATCGTAGGCCGTCGAGCGGCCGTAGAAGGCTTCCCCGAACGCCCGCATGCGCTTCGGAACGGACAGGTCGCCGACGCCCATTTCGCGCAGATTGGCGTCCATGTCGCTGCAGAAATGATCGAACAGCGCTTGCCAAAGTCCATCGCCGTGTCCCGGCTTCAGTCGCCGAAGGACCATCCACAAGTGCAGCAGAACCATATCAAAGCGGCCATCGACCGTGTCCGGCACGCCTAAGGCCCGATAAAACAAGGGCTCTCGCGCTTGCGCCACGATCATGCCATAGATGGCTTCAATGGTGCAGCGCGACGGAGCGCGGGGTTGTTTTCTGAAGCGACTGAACGGCCAGAGCATGTGGGTTCCGAAAGACAGCCCGCAGGACTTCCGATTGTTGCAATCGGAGACCGTTGCCGGGTACGTCAACCGCTCGCGCGATGCAAGAGGATGAGGTCAGCCTCGACATGACGATTTCGGCCCTGACGATTTCGGCCCCGAAGACAGCACGCGGAAGCGCGGCGCCGCGATGGCATCGCCTGCGCGCGACGCTCGCAGCCGCGCTGGTATGTGCGGCCATGGCCGGCTGCACCGGTGAGACATTCCAGAAGGGCTACATCCTGCCTCCCGGCGCGCTCGAGCAAATCCAGATCGGGGCCAGTCAGGATCAGGTGCTGATCGTGATGGGGACTCCGTCCACGGTCGCGACGCTGAACGGCGAAGTCTTTTATTACATTTCGCAACGGTCCGAGCGGAAGGTTGCGTTCATGCATCAGCAAGTCACCGATCAGCGCGTGATCGCGATCTATTTCGACCAGAACCGCCAGGTGATCCGGCTCGCCAACTACGGACTGAAGGACGGCAAGATCTTCGACTTCATCAGCCGCACCACGCCGACTTCGGGCCAAGAGATAAGCTATCTCTCGCCGCTGTTTAAGCTGCTGAGCTTCAACTAAAGCGGTTCACGTTTCCGCGGAATTCGCCGGCTTTTCACCTCTCTCTTGCGGGAGAGATCGACCGGCGAAGTCGCTGGGGTGGACGCAGTTTCAATGACATGGCCCCCTCCCCGCCGCTCCACCGCAGCGGTTGAGTTCGGGGCTTGAATGATCAGGCGGGCGCCCCGCTGGAACGTAAGGTAATCCCACAACCAATCAAAAGCGACGCTCAGGCGGTTACGAGCCCCGATCAGGAAGTAGATGTGTGCGACGCTCCAGAAAACCCACGCGATCCATCCCTTGAGCCGAAGTCTTCCTATCGAGACCACTGCCGACTTTCGTCCTATGGTCGCCAAGTCACCATAGTGCCGATAATTGAACGCTCGAGGCTCAGCCCTGCCAGCTATTCTCCTTGCAACAAGCTGGCCCACGTATCGGCCCATCTGCTTCGCAGCCGGCGCGATGCCGGGAACTGTGCGCTCGTTCCAGAAAACCGTCGCCGTGTCCCCGATCGCAAAGACGTTCGGTTGATCCGGAATTGATAAGTCAGGGTTCACCTTGATGTGACCGGCACGATCACAATCAGCCTTGATCCACGCCGCCGCAGGTGAGGCTTTCACGCCTGCGGCCCATATGACCGTCAATGCTGGAATGCGCTCTCCGGTCGCGACCACAACGCCCTTCTCGTCGCAAGCTGTGACCATCGTCGACGTCCGTACCGTTACTCCCATACGTTCCAACGAACTTTGGGCATAAGCGCTCAGGGCTTCGGGCAGCGCTGGAAGAATCCGCGGGCCGGCCTCAACCAGTACGATTCGCGATGCGCGCGGGTCAATGCATCGGAAATCACGAACAAGGGCATAGCGAGCTATCTCCGCCGCCGCTCCAGCCAGTTCAATACCCGTGGGACCGCCTCCTACAATGACGAAACTGAGCAGATCCTGGCGCTCGCGAGCGTCAATCGCGACTTCAGCTTTTTCGAACGCGATCAGCAGGCGACGACGAATTTCTGTGGCATCCTCAACACGCTTCAGTCCTGGCGCGAAAGGCGCCCACTCGTCGTGACCGAAATAAGAGTGCATGGCGCCGGTAGCGAGGACAAGGAAGTCGTAGGGCAGCGGCGGCATCGAATTCGTAATCACCTGCCGGGCCGAAAGGTCGATCCCGCTCACCTCCGCCATGACCACTCGGGCATTGGATTGACGCGACAGGATGGATCGCACTGGCCAGGCAATGTCCGCAGGCGACAGTGCAGCAGTCGCGACCTGATAGAGGAGAGGCTGAAAGCAGTGGTGGTTTTGACGGTCGATGATGGTGACTGCGGCCGGTGTACGAGCGAGTGCCTTCGCCGCCTCTAGTCCACCGAAGCCCGCGCCGACAATGACGATATGGGGCGGATTTACCGTACGGCTGCCAGACGACTGAGTCTGATCAGGGCCAAAGAAAAAAGGCCGGCGAGGACCGATATTCCGGTTAAAATCCATGCCGCGCGGAGTCCGGTAATGCGTGCTGAGACGCTGTTCCAAACTGGGCAGCCTGCGGGCTGCATTGGGGCGCCAATCAGCGTCCCAATGCAGCAACGGGCAGAAACACCCTTGCGTTCCTCACGACATCATTTTTCTTGCTCGGTCTGGGTGTGCGAGCTGGGCACGGGCGATTGTGCGGCAAGTAGTCCATGTGGCACGTCGTCGATGGTGCCGCGCTCGGCGGCGCTGCCTTTTGCTACGCCTTCGCGATGGCGTCGTAAGCGTCCATCACTCTTGCGGAAAAAACCAACGCAGCCCCCGCATTTATCGCGATGGCGACCCCAAGCGCTTCCGCGACTTCCTCGCGTGTTGCGCCATACTTGATGGCCGCGTCCGTATGCACGGCGATGCAGCCATCGCACTGCCGGGTCACGGCGACAGCCAGGGCGATCAGTTCGCGGGTCTTGTCGTCAAGCTTTCCTGTCTGGGCGCTTGCACCGCTGATCTCTGAGTATCCCCGCGTAATCGAAGGACTGATCTTTCCAATTTCGCCAATCCTGCCCGAAAGCTGCTTCTTGTATTCGTTCCAGTCGAACATCATCGTCGCCTCCTCGGTTATCCGGGTTTACGAGTTTGCTAACATCGAAGTCGTGGGATCTTTTGCGGGCTTCTCATTATTATTCCAGGCTGATCTTCCGTCGCGTTCGCTCACAACGGAATATTGTCGTGCTTCTTCATGGGCGCGTCAACGTGCTTGTCCCTCAACATCGCCAGCGCACGGGCGATGCGCCTGCGGGTCGAGTGCGGCATAATCACATCGTCGATGTAGCCGCGCTCGGCGGCAATGAACGGCGACAGGAAACGATCCTCGTATTCTTTTGTGCGCGCGGCGATCGCATCGGTGTCGCCGATGTCGCTGCGGAAGATGATTTCCACCGCGCCCTTGGCGCCCATCACCGCGATCTGCGCGGTCGGCCAGGCGTAGTTCATGTCGGCGCCGATTTCCTTGGACGCCATCACGTCGAACGCGCCGCCATAGGCCTTTCGCGTGATGACGGTGACGAGCGGCACCGTGCATTGCGAATAGGCGAACAACAGTTTCGCGCCGTGCTTGATCAGCCCGCCATATTCCTGCGCGGTGCCCGGCAAAAAACCCGGCACATCGACGAAGGTCACGATCGGAATGTTGAAGGCATCACAAAAACGGACAAAGCGTGCGGCCTTGCGTGACGCGTCAGAATCCAGCACGCCCGCCAGCACCATCGGCTGGTTGGCAACGAAGCCCACGGTACGCCCGGCGATGCGACCGAAGCCGGTGACGATGTTTTTTGCGAACGTCTCCGCGATCTCAAAGAAATCGCCCTCGTCCACGACCTTGAGGATCAGTTCCTTGATGTCGTATGGCTTGTTCGGATTGTCGGGAATCAACGTGTCCAGGGAGTCGTCGGTACGCTCGATGTCGTCAAAGCTCGGCCATTCCGGCACGCCGTCGGTGTTGTTGCCCGGCAGAAAGTCGATCAGGCGACGCATCTGCAACAGCGTCTCGACATCATTGTCGAACGCACCGTCGGCAATCGATGATTTGGTCGCGTGCACGCTGGCACCGCCGAGTTCTTCCGCGGTCACCACTTCGTTAGTGACGGTCTTCACCACGTCGGGACCGGTGACGAACATATAGCTGGTGTTCTTCACCATGAAGATGAAGTCGGTCAGCGCCGGCGAATAGACATCGCCGCCCGCGCACGGCCCCATGATGACCGATATCTGCGGAATGACGCCGGAGGCCTGCACGTTGCGGCGGAACACATAGGAGTAGCCCGCGAGCGCGGCGACGCCCTCCTGGATGCGCGCGCCGCCGGCGTCATAGAGACCGATGATCGGCGCCCGCGCCTTCAACGCCATGTCCTGGATTTTCGTGATCTTCAGCGCGTGCGTTTCCGACAGCGATCCGCCGAACACGGTGAAGTCCTTCGCGAACATAAAAATCTTGCGGCCGTTGACGGTGCCCCAGCCGGTGACGACGCCATCACCGGGCACCTTCGATTTTTCCATGCCGAACTCGGTCGAACGATGCTCGACGAACCTGTCGAACTCCTCGAACGAGCCCTTGTCGAGCAGAAGCTCGATGCGTTCGCGCGCCGTCAGCTTGCCTCGCGCGTGCTGCGTCTCGATGCGCTTCTCGCCACCGCCGAGTTTTGCGGCGGCGCGCCGCGCGTCGAGGGTTTCGAGTATGTCCTTCATGACCTGCCGCCCGGGTTCGCCGACTCCCCTTTGCGGCAAAACGCGCGCCCCGGGTTCGCCACATCGTTTCAGCCGATTCTAGCACGCCGTTTTTGAAGCTGTCATCAACCGGCGGTGCGGCTCTCAGGGCGCCCGCCCCGACAGCCGCAGCACGAACACCAGCACCTCGGCGACGGCTTTGTACAGCTCAGACGGAATCTCGTCACCGAGCTCGACATGCGACAGCGCGCCGGCCAGCACCTCGTTTTCCTCGATCGGAATGTCGTGCTCTCTCGCCACCTCGATGATCTTCGCGCCGAGCGATCCCCTGCCCTTGGCGACCACGCGCGGCGCGCCGCTGCCCTTGTCATAGTGAAGGGCGACCGCGACTTGATCCTTGGTCTCCAGGCTCATAACGCGCGATCCAGAAAATGGCCCGCTGGCGGAAGCTTCGGCTGCGGCGGCACGCCCTCGCTGATGACGATATCGCCGGGCTGCAATTCGGCGCGGCTCAATGCCTGACTCAACTGCGAGGCGCCGGCGCGTAACCGGCTCACTGTTGCAGGACGCTCGGCCCAGAGCCGCACCGACGTGCTGTCGCCGGTCAGCGACACCAGCGCGTGAACCGGCCCGGTGGGTTCGACGTCGAGCGTAAAGCGCGCGCGCCAGACCCGCTTCGCCGTCTCGACATCGTGACCGGCGGCATCGCGCGAAATCTCGAACTGCGCGACGGCGGTCCCCATCGGCGTCGCGAACGGAATCTCGAAATTCCAGCGCGGCGCAAGCTGATCGGGCCTCAAGCCTGCGCTATCGACACGATCCGGCAGCGAGGCAACCTGCAACAACGTCTGGCGCGCGATCGCCGCATCAGTATCGTCAAGAAGATGCCGCGCGATCTCGCTCGCCGGTGCGCCCGACGATAGCAACGGCAACGCGACGGGTTGCGCGCTCGGCAGCGCGTCGCGAAAGGGCGGCGACGGCGTGCTGGTGCGCACGATGAAGACGTTGTTCTCAGTGGATCCATTCGCCGGCGCGGCCCTGAGCGGCGACGGGCCGGTTGCGGCCTCGCCGTCGAGTCCGAGTTCAACACCAAGGCCGGTTCTGCTCCCTCCGTTCTGAAGCACCTCCTGCAAACGATTCAAGGCAGCACCGGTGGCGGCGGCGCGAACCCCTGCATCGGAAACGCGGGAAAACAATGTCTGGTTCATAGCCGCTGGATTGTCGGGATCGTCGGAGACGGACAGCCGCGCCTGCGGCAGATAGACTTCCTGCGGCTCGAACTCCGGTGACAACGGCGGCGCTCCTGTCATCGATGGCGCTGGCCCGGCCGCCTGCTGCGGCGCTGGCTGTGCGCCCGACGCGCTCTGCGTTACCGGCGCGCCGGCAGTGATCGAAAGCGCCTCACGAAGCACAAGCAGCGCAGCCTTGAGATCGGGAAGTTGTGCGGACGCCGGTGGCGCAACCTTTAAGCCGGCCGCCAACGATGCCTCGAGAAAAAGCCCGGAATTCCGGAACGCGATCTTGATGTCGCCCCCGGCCAGGTTCGGACCGAGATCGGGACGCAAAGCCAGCAACCGATCCACGATCTGTTGCGCCTGCGGCGGCAACTTGCCCGATCCGGCAGCCACCAGCAGATTGGCATAAAGCGGCGACAGGCTGCCTTGCCGCGTCGCGGCGGACTGCGCAGCGGCCGATACGAATAGCGCTTCCAGCGCGGTCAGCGCGGGTTTTGAGGGCGAGGCCGGCGCATCGGCTTTGGCCGCAGCGACGGTGGCCGCGCCACCCGCCGTCAGCGCCACGGTATCTGTCGACTCCGTGGTACCCGCCGTGGCGGCGGTCGCCAGATTGGGGGACCCACCCTGCCCAACCACCGCAAGCCTCAGTCCTTGCGCGGTCTGCGACACCACAAGCTGCAAGACCTGCCCGACTTGAAGCGGAATTTCGGACAGCACCTCGATCGTCAGGTTGGCGATCGCGATGCGAACGAGATCGTTGGCAAGGATCTTCTGGACCCGCGCGTCGATCACGCTGCCCGGCTGAAGCGCGGCTTCGGACACAGCGCCTTGCGCCGCGATGACCGGAAAGATCGGGTTGATCGAGATCGCCATGAAAGCCTCGTTTGGCCGGCGAGGCTAACCCCGTGTCCTAAACCTCTCGTTAACCGAATGCAGGAGCCTGCGCTGCCAGGACGGCCGCTGCCGCTCTGAAATCGGCCAGACGGGCGGCCCGCCGGACGGTTACTTCCTCATCGACGCCCCACTGCTCGCCGTTCCAATCCTCATCGACATGGGCGGCGGCCCAGACCTCGTCCGCATTCAGCCGTTCGCGCATCAAGGCGAGCGCGAGCAACGCCGAACCGGTCAATGTCGTGACGACATGCAGGGCTCCAACCGCCCAGGGATCGGACGGCAGCGCCGCGCGGGCGACGGCGATCGCCTGATCCGGCTGGCGGACATGGACGACGCCCTCAGTCAGGATGAAATGCGCTCCCAGCGTTTCGGCCGCCCAGAACAGCACGGGATCCCAATGCGCGGCTTCGCGTGTTACCAGCGCATCAGGATGACCGGCGCGGTAAAATAAAAGGTCCGACCCAAAATATTTGACAATATCCGCGACCACGGCATCGACGCGACCGGCCACGCCATCGATGACGCTGTTGGCGAGCCGCGTCATCGGCATAGTCATGGGGTTGATGACGTCCTGCTGCGCCTGCCATTCAGCGGCGATGCTTGCGGCGATCTCTCGGGCCGGCGCCGCCAACAGGTTGCGCGACGGCGTGCGCACAGGCTTGTCGTCGAGCAGGACGGCGAACCCTTCAGGCACCTCCCTCACGCCCGCGGAGGTATAGAAACGTTTCGGCTGCCCGGTTCGCCCGGATCTTCGCACCGCTTCTTCCGGATCCAGCGGCGACGGGCCGGGATCCTCAAACAGTTCACGCATGGCATACTCTCATCTCGCCCGGTAGCGATCGGGCCTGACGTCGGCCCCGGCACAACCGCGTGGACTTACTCCTCCGGCGCGTTCTCGATCGGGTCAAACCGGTCCGCTTCGAGGCCGAGCAGATTCCAGGATTGCAGCATGTGCGGCGGCAGCGGCGCGGTGACATCGATGACGCCGCCGCGCGGATGCGGGATCACGATGCGGCGCGCCAGGAGATGCAGCCGCTTCTGAAGACCGCCCGGCAATTGCCAGTTTTCCTTATTGAAGTATTTTGGATCGCCGACGATGGCGTGATCGATATGCGCCATATGCGCGCGGAGTTGATGGGTCCGGCCCGTGACGGGCTTCAGCGAAACCCAGGCGAGCTTCTGCGCCGAGGTTTCCACCACCGCGTAGTAGGTCACCGCGTGGCTCGCGCCTTCGTCGCCATGCGCGGCGATCCGCATGATTGAATCCTCCTCGCTCTCTTCCTTGGCGAGATAGGTCGAGATGCGACCCTGCTTCGGCTTCGGCACGCCCGCGACCAGCGCCCAATAAATCTTGCGCGCCGAGCGATGGCGGAACGACCCTGTCAGGGCGGTCGCCGCAAACCGCGTCTTGGCCACCAGCAGGCAGCCGGCCGTCTCGCGATCCAGCCGATGCACGAGGCGCGGGCGCTGACCTTTCGCGTCGCACATCACTTCAAGCATGCCGTCTATGTGCCGCGACAGGCCGGAGCCGCCCTGCACCGCAAGACCGGCCGGTTTGTTCAGCACCATGACGTCGGCATCCTCGAACAGCACCATCTTCTGCAGTTCGTCGCGTATCTTTGTCTCGGCCTCGGACAGGCCCGCCGCGACCTTCGGCGTGTCGAGCTTGAGCGGCGGGATGCGGACCTTATCGCCTTCGCCCAGGCGATCCTTGCTGTCGGCGCGCTTGCCGTTCACGCGCAACTCGCCTTTGCGGACGACGCGCTGAATATGGGAAAACGACAGGCCGGGAAAGCGCGCTTCAAGAAAGCGATCGACGCGCATGTTGGCTTCGTCGGCGGTCACGGCGACGGTCTGCACTTTCGTCGGTAGCGGCGCCGGCTCGGGTTTGGCCGGCGGTTCGATGACGGGCACGGAATCGCGAGGCGCCGCTACGCGTGGCGGCTTGTCAGGCCGCCCCCCCTGCCACCGCTCGCCCTGAAAACGCTCAGCCACGCCACGCCCAGCCGACCGCGTCCCTTTGGGCCGGGCAGCTTTGGCCCTCGCACCCTTGGGGCGCGCGCTGCCCGGGCCGCGGGATTTCGCGAGAGGTCTTTTGACGCGGCGGCTCATATGCTCATCTAGCTCGCGAATAAACCGTGTGGGTAGCGCAGAAGCCGGGCAGCGTCACGGTGAAATCACGTCGCTCGCCCGCCACCCGAACGCTACTGGCAAGCCGCCTGCCTCTTTAGCATGAAGAGGTCGATCATCACATCGCGCGAGCGCTTGAGCTTGTCGGCCTCGCTCGCGGCCGCACATGCGCCTGCGGCGTCGCCGGTCTGCAACCGCGCAAGCCCGAGACTGGCCCACCCTTCCGCGAATTCCGGTGCATCACGCACGCCCGCCTCCAGCATGGTTTTCGCCTCGGCCGGACGCTTGGTCTTCAGCAACAGGCGTCCATAATCAGCCTTCAGCGTTTGCCGCGGCTTCGGCTGGCGAAGCGCAATCTTGAACAGCTCTTCGGCGTATTCGAGATCGCCGAAGCGCGCCGCGACGATCACCGCAAAACTGTGATAGACCGCGCTGCGCTCCGGAGCGAGCAGCCACGCCTGATTGAATCGCTTGGCCGCCTCCGACAGGTTGCCGCGAGCGATATGCGTCCAACCGCGCGCGATGGCTACATCGAAAACCGCCTCGCGCGAGCCAAGCTTATCCGCCGCCGCAAGAAAGTCGGCATCGGCCTTGCGCTGTTCGGGAGTCTTCTCGGCAAATCCGAAGAACGGCTGCTCGTCAATCGGTGCCGAGAATGTCTTCTTCATCACCTTGACGCCGGGAGCGGTCTCGACCATCTCCGCATGCGAGGGCGTCACGCACGCGAGAGCGACGATGCCGATGACCCAAATACGGATGAACTTCATGATCATTCCCTGCCGCCGTCCTTCTCTCGTCGCAGCTTGGCCCAGTAGTCCAGCCGCTTCCTGATCTCGCGCTCGAAGCCGCGATCCGGCGGATCATAGAACGTCCGCCGTCCCAGCGCTTCCGGAAAGTAGTCCTGGCCGGAAAAGCCATCCGGCGTATCGTGATCGTACTGATAGCCTCCGCCGTAGCCTTCCGACTTCATCAGCTTGGTCGGCGCGTTGAGAATATGTTTGGGCGGCAAGAGCGACCCCGCCTCCTTCGCCGTGCGCATCGCCGCACCGAAGGCCTTGTAAGCAGCGTTGGATTTCGGCGCGGTGGCGAGATAGATCACCGCCTGCGCGATCGCCAATTCACCCTCCGGCGAGCCGAGAAAATCGTAGGCATCCTTGGCGGCGTTGCAGATCGCCAGCGCCTGCGGATCGGCAAGCCCGATATCCTCCACCGCCATCCGCACCACGCGGCGCGCCAGAAACAGCGGGTCCTCGCCGGCCTGGAACATCCGCGCCAGATAATACAGCGCCGCATCCGGATCGGAGCCGCGCACCGACTTGTGCAAGGCGGAGATCAGGTTGTAGTGGCCGTCGGCGGACTTGTCGTAGATCGGCGCGCGGCGCTGCAGCACGCCCTGCAACTGTTCAGCGTCGAAGACCTCGCCCTCACGCGCCGACCGCCAGACTTCCTCGACCAGCGTCAACGCCGCGCGGCCGTCGCCGTCGGCCATCCGCACCAGCACAGAGCGCGCCTCGGTATCGAGCGGCAGCGGCTTGCCCTCGACCTGTTCGGCGCGGACGAACAGTTTTTCGATCGCCGCAGCGTCGAGCGAACGGAACACCAGCACGCGCGCCCGCGACAACAGCGCCGCGTTGAGTTCGAACGACGGGTTCTCGGTGGTCGCGCCGACCAGAACGACGGTGCCGTCCTCCATGACAGGCAGAAACGAATCCTGTTGCGCCTTGTTGAAACGATGCACCTCGTCGACGAACAGCAGCGTTCCCGTCCCCGACTCGCGGCGTGCGCGGGCGGCGTCGAACGCCTTCTTCAGGTCGGCGACGCCGGAGAACACCGCCGACAGTTGCTCGAAGTGCAGCGCGGTCGCATCCGCCAGCAACCGCGCCACAGTGGTCTTGCCGGTCCCCGGCGGCCCCCAGAAGACGAGCGAGCCGAACGTGCGGGTTTCCAGCATCCGGGTCAGCGCGCCGTCCGGTCCGAGAATGTGATCCTGACCGACCACGTCGGACAGCGCCCGTGGCCGCAACCTGTCCGGCAGCGGATGTGGCGCATCGCGCTCCAGACCCGCCGCGGCAAACAGACTTTTGGACTCACGCCGGCGCTTCGGGTTCATCCGCCGAGCATGACTTGAATCTGCTGGCCGCCGCGCATCAGGGTGATGCGCCAGAGCCGCCTGGCTTCGCTAACGGCCCGTTCGAGATCGGCCGTCTTGACGATCTTCTTGTTGTTGACCGACAGGATGATGTCGCCTTTCCTGAAGCCGACATTCGCGGCCATTCCATCATCGGTCAGCGCAGTCACCACGACGCCTTCGGCGCTGGAATCGAGATGCAGCTCGTCGGCAAGCGCCGGCGAAATGTTCGCAACCTTTGCGCCCTGGAACGGCGATTGCGCGGTAATCACGATCTCGTCTCGACCTGTATCCGGCGCCGTCTCCAGCGGAACAGCGAGTTTCATCAGCCTGCCATTGCGTTGAACTTCCACTTGCGACGTGCCACCGAGCGGGCGCGTCGCGAAGCGATAGTCGAACGCATTGGGGTCCTCGACAGGCTGTCCGTCGATCGACAGGATCAAATCGGAGAGCTTGAGGCCGGCCCGCTCCGCCGGACTTCCCGGCGCAACGCTGGCGACCAGCGCGCCGGCGGGCGCCTTGAGGCCGATGGTTTCGGCAATTTCCGGCGTCACCGCCTGCAGTCGCGCGCCGAGCCAGGGCCGCTTCACGGCCTTGCCGCCGCTCTTGGCGGACGCCACGACGACCCGCACCATGTTGGCCGGAATCGCGAAGCCGATGCCCTGCGATCCTCCCGAGCGCGAGAAGATCGCCGTGTTGATGCCTGCAAGATGGCCCGTCATATCGACCAGCGCGCCGCCGGAGTTGCCCGGATTGATCGCCGCATCGGTCTGGATGAAGAACTGATAGTCGGTGATACCGACCTGTGTGCGCGCCAGCGCCGAAATGATGCCGTGCGTCACCGTCTGCCCGACGCCGAACGGGTTTCCGATCGCGATGACGACATCTCCGACCTGCAACTCATCCGAATTGGCAAAATCGAGCGTCGGAAACTTCTCATGCACACCCTTCAGCCGCAGGACCGCGAGATCGGTCCGCGTGTCCTTGAGCACGATCTCGGCCTCGAACTCGCGCTTGTCCGACAAGGCGACCTTGACCTGATCGGCGCCCTCGATCACGTGATTGTTAGTCACGACAAGCCCGGACGGATCGACCATCACCCCCGAGCCGAGCGAACGCTGCATCTGTTCCGGCTGCTGGCCGGGAACGCCGAAGAAGCGGCGAAAGATCGGGTCGTCGAGAAGCGGGTTGCGGTGCTGGATCACCTTGGCGGCATAGACGTTGACCACGGCCGGCGCCACCCGCTGCACGATCGGCGCATAGGACAACCGAAGCTCGGCCTGGGAGGCCGGCACCCGGCGATCCTGCGCCGTTGCAGAGTTGACGCTGCCGGATACGACGACGACACACAGAGCCGCCGCAAGCAAAGCACTGATTCGGGACATCAAGGCCTCTCGGAAAACTGGCGGAATATAAGCGGTCCGGCGGCGCAATAGAAGGTGGTTTGCTCCGATTGCGGTGCTTTGGCGACGCGCGCACGCGCTGATGGAATCCCACAAATCGCGCGGCAAGATGGGAGGGCTGGTAGCTCGCGGATCGGCAAAACCGCAGACGATACTCCAACGCAGCATGCAGAATGGCGGAAATGCGCTACGCAATGGTTGGAACCAAACCGCCCTCCGCGCGCAGTGCGGCGCCGTTCGTTGCCGACGCCTGCTTCGATGCGACATAGACGACCATGTTGGCGATCTCGTCGACGCTGGCGAACCGCTGGATCAGTGATGTCGGCCGATGCTCCCTGATGAAATTCGCCGCGGCGGTGTCGACCGACTGGCCGTTCTGTTTGGCGAGGTCCTGCACAAACGTCTTGACGCCCTCCGACATGGTCGGCCCCGGCATAACGGCGTTGACCGTAACGGCGGTCCCGCGCGTCAATTCGGCGAGCCCTCGCGAGATCGCAAGTTGCGCTGTCTTGGTCATGCCGTAATGGATCATCTCCTTCGGAATCATCAACGCCGATTCCGAGGCAATGAAGACGATACGGCCCCAGTCACGCTTGAGCATGCCGGGCATGTAGCCGCGCGACAGACGGATTCCGGACATGACATTGACGTTGAAGAACCGGGTCCAATCCTCGTCGGGAATATCAAAAAAATCCTTTGGTTCGAAAATGCCGGTGTTGTTGACGAGAATGTCGACGTCCGGTACCGCCGCCAGCAGCACCTTGCAACCCTCGACCGTCGAAACGTCCGCCGCAATACCGCGCACTTTGCCCGCTGACGACAGTTTCGCGATGGCATCGCCACCCTCGATTGGGTTCGGCCGTTGACCAGAACATCCGCCCCCGCCTCCGCAAACCCCTTGGCGATGGCGTGGCCAATACCGGATGTCGACCCGGTGACGAGTGCCGTTTTGCCGGAAAGATCGATGTTCATGATGGTCTCCGTTGTCCAGAGCGCTTTCCGTTCTGACGGAATCAAAGCCGGGCCCTAGCTTTTTGTTTTGACGCGTTTTCTTGACGCGAACCGGTACCCACTTCGCTCGAAAACGCTACAATCACGGAGATATCGTCACCACCGGGCGGCTTCGCAATTGCCCGCAGCGCACTACAGACGTGCAACAAAAAACGGCACTCGGAGAGCGCCGCTTCTAATGTCCCGAATATCGCAAGGTCTCAGGCGGCCTCGGTGGCCTTCTCCTGTACCGGACCGGAATCCTGGCCCTTGGCATCGACGTCGCGGTCGACGAACTCGATCACCGCCATCGGCGCGTTGTCGCCATAGCGGAAGCCGGCCTTGATGATGCGAGTGTAGCCGCCCTGTCGGTCCTTGTAGCGGGGCGCCAGCACGGCAAACAGCTTCTTCACCTGATCGATATCGCGCATCTCGCTGATCGCCTGACGGCGCTTGTCGAGACCGCCCTTCTTGCCGAGCGTCACGAGTTTTTCGACGATCGGACGCAGTTCCTTCGCCTTCGGCAGCGTGGTGACGATCTGCTCGTGCTTGATGAGCGACGCCGCCATGTTGGCGAACATCGCCTTGCGATGCTCCGCGGTGCGGTTGAGCTTCCGGTGAACCTTGCCGTGACGCATGGTGTAGTCCTGTCTTGTTCGGTCGCGACCGCTTGTCGGACACGCTGCTCAGGTGGGCTGCCTGCGTTCGCCCCGATGGACCCGGTTTCTGTCATCCCGGACGCTGCGAGAGCAGCGATCCGAAATCCAGCAACAAGGCCCGATTTCAACCTCTGGCTTCCGGGTTCGAGCCGTCGGCGCGCCCCGGAATGACAGAAACTCAGTAATGATCCTCGAAGCGCTTGGCCAGTTCGTCGATATTCTCCGGCGGCCAGCCGGGCACTTCCATGCCGAGATGCAGACCCATCTGGGCCAGCACTTCCTTGATTTCGTTTAGCGACTTGCGGCCGAAGTTCGGCGTGCGCAGCATCTCCGCTTCCGATTTCTGCACCAGGTCGCCGATGTAGACGATGTTGTCGTTCTTCAGGCAGTTTGCGGAGCGCACCGACAGTTCCAGTTCGTCCACTTTCTTGAGGAATCCCGGGTTGAACGCCAGATCCGGGATGATCTCGGTGGCGACTTCCTTGCGCGGCTCCTCGAAGTTGACGAAGACGTTGAGCTGATCCTGCAGGATGCGCGCGGCGAAGGCCACGGCGTCCTCCGGCGTCACGCCGCCGTTGGTCTCGATCATCATCGTCAGCTTGTCGTAGTCGAGAATCTGGCCCTCGCGGGTGTTCTCGACCTTGTAGGATACCTTACGCACGGGCGAATACAGGCTGTCGACAGGGATCAGTCCGATCGGCGCGTCCTCGGGCCGGTTGCGCTCGGCGGCGACGTAGCCCTTGCCGGAGGCAACGGTGAACTCCATGCGAATCTCGGCGCCGTCGTCGAGGGTACAGATCGGAAGGTCGGGATTGAGCACCACGATATCGCCGACCGTCTGGATGTCGCCTGCGGTAACGGTGCCGGGGCCCTGCTTCTTCACGACCATGCGCTTCGGGCCTTCGCCCTGCATCTTGATCGAGATGTCCTTGATGTTCAGCACGATGTCGGTGACGTCCTCGCGAACGCCCGCGATCGAGGAGAACTCGTGTAGCACGCCGTCGATGTGCACCGACTGCACCGCAGCACCCTGTAGCGACGACAGCAGGATGCGGCGCAGCGCATTACCGAGCGTCTGGCCGAAACCGCGCTCGAGCGGCTCGGCGATCAGGGTCGCGAAGCGCGAGGGATCACTGCCGGGAACGACGTGCAGCTTGTTCGGCCGAATAAGTTCTTGCCAATTTTTCTGGATCGTCACTGTGTCACCCATGCCATCAATATCTCTGGCGTTGGAGTGCGCGGATCAACCCGCGCGATAAAGGTCTCGAACCTGCGCGGACAACAAACCGCCCGCGGTCAAAATATCAAACGCGCCGGCGCTTGCGCGGACGGCAACCGTTATGCGGTATCGCCGTCACGTCGCGGATCGAGGTGACGGTGAAGCCCGCGGCCTGCAACGCGCGCAGCGCCGATTCGCGACCCGAACCCGGACCCGCCACCTCAACCTCGAGGGTGCGCATACCGTGTTCCTGCGCCTTCTTGGAAACGTCTTCCGCCGCCACCTGCGCCGCATAGGGCGTCGACTTGCGCGATCCCTTGAAGCCCATCGTTCCGGCCGACGACCAGGCGATCGTATTGCCCTGCGCGTCGGTGATGGTGATGGTGGTGTTGTTGAACGACGAATTCACATGCGCGACGCCGGACGCGATGTTCTTGCGTTCGCGACGTCGGACGCGTGTCGCAGCTTCCTTACCCATTGTCAGCCTTTCCTGTGATCTCAACGCCGCCGTAATGCCAGCGGCTCCACCTGATGAGCGAATGGCGAGCGATAACTGGCGAATAGTGAGTTGTTCTATTCGCTATTCGCCATACCGTATTCGCTCTCTTACTTTTTCTTGCCGGCGATCGACTTGGCCGGCCCCTTGCGGGTGCGCGCGTTGGTGTGCGTGCGCTGGCCGCGTACCGGCAATCCGCGGCGATGACGCAGGCCGCGATAACAGCCCAGATCCATCAGGCGCTTGATGTTGATGCCGACCTCGCGGCGAAGATCGCCTTCGACGAGGTAGTCGCGATCAATGACTTCGCGAATCTGAAGCACTTCCTGATCGGACAGTTGCGAGACCCGGCGATCCGCCGGAATCTTGACCTTGTCGATGATCTCCGCGGCATTCTTCTGACCGATGCCATGGATGTACTGAAGCGCAATGACGACGCGCTTGTTGGTCGGGATATTCACGCCGGCAATACGGGCCACAGACTTTTCTCCTGCCGCCAGCCCTCGACGGGCCGGCCATTCCTTCGATATTTCAGGCGGGTATCCTCAAACACAAACACGACGCCCGACCCTCTGTCATCTGGGGCCCGGCATCGTCTGAAAACCATCCGACTGGATGCCCGCTTATTAAAGGATTCAACGTCGTTTCGTCAACCGATTCGCGGCCTTAGCTCACTTTTTCGTGACTTTTTTGGCGGCTTTTCCGGTTCCCTTTCGTTAGCCGGTTCCCCCGTCCGGGCACGCTCGACCCTGGCGGGCTTTTTGATCGCACGCCGGCCGCCTTCCCCGCCGATGCTCTTCTAGCCGGCGCCTTTTCCACGGCTTTGGACATCGGAAGCACCGATAGCCTCTTCCAGGACGCGGTAGATATCCCGTGTGACCTGCTCGATGGGCATCATGCCGTCGACAGTCAGCAGCTTGCCGCGCTCCGAATAGTAGTGAATAAGCGGCTCCGTCAGCGCGCGATAGCTGGCCAACCGCTTCGAGAGCACCTCGGGCGTATCGTCGGCCCGCACCTGCTCGCCGCGCGCCGTCATTTCCGCGACCCGGCTCTCCACGCGCTGTAGCAGCGCGCTCTCGTTGACACAGAGTTCGACTACGGCATCGAGCTTGAGGTTCTTGGATTTGAGCAGGCGGTCCAGCGCCTCGGCCTGCGGCACGGTGCGCGGAAAGCCGTCGAGAATGAATCCGTTCTTTGCGTCCGACTGGTCCAGCCGGTCGGAAATGATGCCGATCACGACGTCGTCGGGGACCAGCCCCCCGCTCGCCATGACGTCCTTGGCCTTGAGACCGACCGGCGTGCCCGCGGCGACGGCCGCGCGCAGCATTTCGCCGGTGGAGAGCTGGACGATCCCATGGTGATGGACCAGACGTTGCGCCTGCGTTCCTTTTCCCGCCCCCGGCGGCCCGAGAAGAATCAGTCTCATGAAGAATTGCCCCATCGCCGGGTGAGCGAGCGGCCGCGCACCTGCGCTTCGAAATCGGGAACGGCGCAAACCACAACCAGCACCGAGCCTCCGGCAAGTAATACGGTAGCTTGGCGCAGGCAATCAATGCCTCGGACACAAGAAGCACTGCGGCAGATAGGCCACGCCGACGAATGTCGTACGACCCCTCGAGCATTTCCCGGTGAAGTGGAAACCGGTTCACCGTCAGGAAATGCGATCACTCACCAACCTGGAGCGCCCGTTCCGATTCAATCACAACCGTAGGCGCTCCAGAGCTATTCCGGCTTTGATGGAATCAAAGCCGGGCTCCAGTTTTTTATTTTGACGCGTCTTCTTGACGCGAACCGGTATCCATCCCCGGTCGAGCCTGAGGACATGCTTCGCTCGAAAATGCTATAGCGTCATCGACGGCGGCCCCTCAGCTTGGACTTTTTGATCAGTCCTTCATACTGATGGGCCAGCAGATATCCCTGCACCTGCTGCACCGTATCCATCGTCACGCTGACGACGATCAACAGCGATGTACCGCCGAAATAGAACGGCACGGCCGCGTAGGAAATCAGAATCTCAGGAATAAGGCAGACAACCGCGAGATACGCCGCCCCCGGCACGGTGATACGCGAGAGCACGTAGTCGATATATTCGGCGGTTCGCTCGCCCGGCCTGATGCCCGGAATGAAGCCGCCGTGCTTTTTCAGATTGTCGGCGGTCTCGGTCGGATTGAAAACAATCGCGGTGTAGAAGAAGGTGAAGAACACGATCAGCGCGATGTAGAGGATCAGAAACATCGGCCGGCCGTGGCCGAGTTGCGTGTTCACCCACTGGAACCATTCCGGTCCCTTGCCTGCGTTGAAGTTCGCGACGGTCGTCGGCAGCAGCAGCAGCGACGACGCGAAGATCGGCGGAATCACGCCCGAGGTATTGAGTTTCAGCGGCAGATGCGAGGACTGCCCCTCGAACATCTTGTTGCCGACCTGGCGCTTCGGATACTGGATCAGCAACCTGCGCTGGGCGCGCTCCATGAACACGATAAAGGCGATGACGCCCACGACCATGATCAGAACGATCAGGATGATCCCGGTCGACAGCGCACCCTGACGGCCGAGCTCCAGCATGTTGGCGAGCGCCGACGGCAACTCGGCGACGATGCCCGCCATGATGATGAGCGAAATGCCGTTTCCGATGCCGCGCGAGGTAATCTGCTCGCCAAGCCACATCAGGAACATGGTGCCGCCGGTCAGCGTGATTGCGGTCGAGACCAGGAAGAACATGCCGGGATTGGTAACGACGTTGCCGGCGCCCTGGAGGCCGACGGCGATGCCGTAGGACTGGAAGAACGCCAGCACCACGGTGAGATAGCGCGTGTATTGATTGATCACCTTGCGGCCGGCTTCACCCTCCTTCTTGAGGGCCTCAAGCTTAGGCGACACGGAGGTCAACAGTTGCAGGATGATCGCTGCCGAGATGTACGGCATGATGTTCAAGGCGAAGATCGCCATGCGGTCGATACCACCGCCGGAGAACATGTTGAACATCCCGAGGATGCCGCCGGCCTGGGAGTTGAAAACCTTCTGCCAAACCGTGGGGTCGATGCCCGGCAGCGGGATGTAGGTGCCGAGCCGATAGACGAGCAACGCGCCCAGCGTGAACCAGATGCGCTTCTTCAGTTCGTCGGCTTTCGCGAACGCGGAGAAGTTAAGGTTCGCCGCCAATTGTTCCGCTGCTGAGGCCATATTCAGCTTTCTCCCGCGCCAATCTTGCCGTCATGCTCCGCCATCGCGGGGCACTCGGCAGACGCCGGACCGCTTATGGAGCTCGGCTTTCGATAAATCTACCATCCGCAAATCCACTGTCGTGCGCCAAAGCGGGCGATGACGCAGATGTTACGCTGCCTCACCCTCGTCCTTCTTCGGCGCAAGGATTTTCACCGTGCCGCCGGCCTTCTCGACCGCCGCGATCGCGGACTTCGAGGCACCGTGAACCTCGATGGTCAGCTTCGCCTTGATCTCGCCGCGCCCGAGCAAGCGAACGCCGCCCTTGGCACGCCGCACCACGCCGGACTTCACCAGCGACTCGGCGTTGACCGTGCTCTTGGCATCGATCGACCCGGCGTCGATCGCATCCTGGAGCCGGTCGAGATTGATCTCGGCGAACTCCACCCGGAAGATGTTGTTAAAGCCGCGCTTCGGCAGACGCCGGTGTAGCGGCATCTGGCCGCCCTCGAAGCCCTTGATGCGCACGCCCGAGCGTGCAGTCTGGCCCTTGCCGCCACGGCCGCCGGTCTTGCCTTTGCCGGAGCCGATACCCCGGCCGATCCGCATGCGCTTCTTGCGCGAGCCTGCGTTGTCGGCGATATCGCTGAGTTTCATTGTCGCGTCCTCATCGTGTTCGTCGTACCGGGATCGTCCCGGCTACCCACGTCTTTTGCCGAAGGCGGCGGAGGCGTGGATCCCCGGCACCTGGCCGGGCATGATGGCAAATCGTTACGTCTCGTCGATCACCCGGACGAGGTGTTGAACCTTCGCGATCATGCCGCGAGTTTCAGGCGTATCCTGCAACTCAGCGACCCGACCGATCTTGTTGAGCTTGAGCCCGACCAGCGTCGAGCGCTGCGAGTGTTGGCGGCGGATTGCGCTGCGGGTCTGCTCGACCTTGATCGTCTTTGCGGCCTTGGCCATCGTCGTCACTCCAAAAGTCCTGTCTCGTCCGACCGGGTCGACAGGGCCGGCGGCAACCGCCGCTCCGGCTCAGCCCAATTTATTCGGCAACCGCTTCCGCGTCGCCGCCGACACGGCGCGATTGCAGCGTGGATACCTTGATATTGCGGCGAGCGGAAACCGAACGCGGTGAATCCTGATGTTTCAGCGCGTCGAAGGTCGCGCGAATCATGTTGTAGGGATTGGACGAGCCGACCGACTTCGCCACCACGTCCTGGATGCCGAGCGTCTCGAACACGGCGCGCATCGGGCCGCCGGCGATGATGCCGGTGCCGGCCGGCGCGGCGCGCAGGTAAACCCGGCCGGCGCCGTGACGGCCCGCGATGTCGTGATGCAGCGTCCGGCCCTCGCGCAGCGCCACGCGCGTCAGATTGCGCTTGGCCGACTCCGTCGCCTTGCGGATCGCTTCCGGAACTTCGCGCGCCTTGCCGTGACCGAACCCGACCCGGCCCTTCTGATCGCCGATCACGACCAGCGCCGCAAAGCCGAAGCGCTTGCCGCCCTTGACGACCTTCGCCACCCGATTGATGTGGACGAGCTTGTCGACGAATTCGCTATCGCGCTCTTCCCGACCACCCCTGTGGCCGCCACCGCGTTCGCGTTCACCTGCCATGGTGCTTTTCCGATCCTGTAAAGACTTGCCTTGAGAGGCTTTCGCCCCAGTCCTTGTTCAATTCCAAATTCTCAGAAGCTCAAGCCGCTTTCGCGGGCCGCATCGGCCAGCGCCTTGACGCGGCCATGATAAAGATAGCTGCCGCGGTCGAAGACGACTTCCTTGACGCCGTTCTTCACCGCCCGCTCCGCCAGCAGCTTGCCGACCGCCTTGGCCGCATCGATGTTGGCGCCGGTGTTGCCTGCATCGCGCATCGTTTTCTCGAGCGACGACGCCGACGCCAGCGTCTCGCCCTTCAGGTCGTCGATGACCTGGGCATAGATGTGCTTCGACGAACGGAACACCGACAGACGCGGGCGGCCGTTGGCGGTGCGGCGCAACGACAGCCTCACGCGTTGCTTGCGCCGGGCATTCGTGACCTTGAGTTTCGACATGACCGGCTCCGTTACTTCTTCTTGCCTTCCTTGCGGAAGATGAATTCATCGGCGTACTTCACGCCCTTGCCCTTGTAGGGCTCCGGCGGACGATAGCCGCGGATCTCGGCAGCGACCTGACCGACGCGCTGCGCATCATTACCCGCGATCGTGATTTCGGTCGGCTTCGGCACGGCGATCGTGATCCCCTCCGGGATCGCATAACTGACATCGTGGCTGTAGCCGAGCGCGAGCTGCAAGGTCTTGCCCTGCAACGCAGCGCGATAGCCGACGCCGACGATCTCAAGCTTCTTCTCGAAACCCTTGGTGACGCCCGCGACGAGGTTTGCGACCTGCGCCCGCGCGGTGCCATACAGCGCCTGCGCCCGGTTGGTCTCGTATCGCGGCGCGACCTTCACCGCGCCGTTCTCGAGCTTCACCTCGACATCGTTATGGACGACGAACTCAAGCTGGCCTTTCGGCCCCTTCATCCTGACCGTCTGCCCTTCGACGGTCGCGGTCACACCGGACGGCACCGTGACTGGCCTCTTGCCAATGCGTGACATGGCTTATTCCTTCCAAAGCGTTTTCCGGCGAAGTGCAAAGCGGTTCGCCGCAGAAAACGCGTCCTTAATAATGGTCCGTGCGCAGTCTTGTCGCAAAACCGGTTCCCACTTTTGCGGAATGCACACTAGAACACCGTGAAGAGAACTTCGCCGCCCACGTTCGCGTCGCGCGCCTCGTGGTCGGCCATGATCCCCTTCGGCGTCGACAGCACCGAAATTCCTAGCCCGTTCTTGACGCGCGGCAGATTCTTAACCGAGGCGTAAACGCGCCGCCCCGGCCTGGAGATGCGCTCGATCTCCCGAATCACCGGCTCGCCATCGAAATACTTCAGCTCGATTTCAAGCTCGCTGCGGCCCGAGGAATGCTCGACGCTGGCGTAGCCGCGGATATAGCCCTCGCTCTTGAGGACTTCCAGCACATTGGCGCGCATCCTCGAGCCTGGGGTCGAAACCTTGGACTTGTTGCGCATCTGCGCATTACGGATGCGGGTGATGAGGTCGCTGATCGGATCGTGCGTGGACATGTGGCGACCCTCCCTACCAGCTCGACTTCACGAGGCCGGGAACCAGGCCCCTGGAACCGAGATCGCGCAGCGCGATGCGGCTCAGCTTGGTCTTGCGGTAATTCGAACGCGGACGTCCGGTCAGCTCGCAGCGGTTGCGAATACGCGTCGCCGACGAGTTACGCGGCATCTCGGCAAGCTTCAGGGTGGCGGCGAACCGTTCCTCCATCGGCTTGGTCTTGTCGGCGATGATGGTCTTCAGCCGCGCGCGCTTCGCAGCGGCGTTGCCGGTCATCCGCTTGCGCCGGTTGTTCTTCTCGATCGAACTCTTCTTTGCCATGCTTGGCTCCTTGCCTTTCCGCGTCTGAGCGCTTCTCAGCGTCTCACTGCCGGAACGGAAAATTGAATGCAGTCAGCAGCGCCCGGGCTTCGTCGTCGGTCTGCGCGGTCGTGCAGACCGTGACGTCCATGCCCCAGCTCTCCCCGGCCTTGTCGAAGTCGATTTCGGGGAAAATGATGTGTTCCTTGATGCCGAGCGAGTAATTGCCGCCACCGTCGAAGCTCTTCGGATTGAGACCGCGGAAGTCGCGCACGCGCGGCAGCGCAACGTTTATCAGGCGATCTATAAACTCGTACATTTTCGCCTTGCGCAGCGTCACCTTGCAGCCGATCGGCTGGTTTTCGCGCAGCTTGAAGGTCGAAATCGCAACACGCGAATAGGTCACGAGCGCCTTCTGGCCAGCAATCAGCGACAGATCCCCAGCCGCCGTCTCGGCCTTTTTGCGGTCGTTCACGGCTTCGCCGATTCCCATGTTGAGAACCACCTTGTCGAGGCGCGGCACCTCCATGACATTGACGTAGCCGAACTGCTCGGTCAGCTTGGTGCGAATGCTCTTGTCGTACTCCACGCGCAGGCGCGGCACATAAGCAGTCTCAGCCATCGATCTCCGCTCCCGAACGCTTGGCGACACGCACCTTGGTGCCGTCAGCCTGAATTTTGAAACCGACGCGGGTCGGCTTGCCGTCCTTGCCGACGATCGCGATTTTGGACAGGTGCACCGGCGACTCCTTCGAGATAATGCCGCCCTCCTGGCTCTGGCTCTGCTTCTGGTGGCGCTTCACCATGTTGACGCCGCGCACCAGCGCCCTGCTTTCCGCGGGACGCACCTCAAACACTTCGCCGGTGCGACCCTTGTCGCGGCCCGACAAAACGATAACCTTGTCGCCCTTCCGGATCTTGGCAGCCATCACAGCACCTCCGGCGCCAGAGATATGATCTTCATGTGGTTCTTGGCGCGCAACTCGCGCGGCACCGGTCCGAAAATACGGGTGCCGACCGGCTCGGACTGATTGTTGATCAGCACGGCCGCATTGCGGTCGAAGCGGATGACGGAGCCGTCGGCGCGGCGGATATCCTTGGCCACCCGCACCACGACGGCCTTCATGACGTCGCCCTTCTTCACCTTCCCGCGCGGGATAGCTTCCTTGATCGACACGACGATGATGTCGCCCACCGTTGCATAGCGGCGCTTGGAGCCTCCAAGCACCTTGATGCACATGACACGGCGTGCGCCTGAATTATCGGCGACGTCGAGGTTGGTCTGCATCTGAATCATTGATGCACCTTGTCCTCTTTCTGATGCGCAAAATCGCGCTTAAGCGGTTTTCTTCTGTTCGCCCCGGACCACGGTCCAGCGCTTCAACTTCGAGATCGGCTTGCTTTCCTCGATCCACACCATGTCGCCCGGCTTGAACTCGTTGTTCTCGTCGTGCGCGTGATAGTTTTTCGAGCGGCGAATGGTCTTCTTGTATAGCGGATGGGTAAAGCGGCGATCGACCCGCACTACAACCGTCTTGGCTTGCTTGTCGCTGACGACCACGCCCTGAAGCGTACGTTTCGGCATCTCGGGCCCCTTACTTCTTCGCGTCGCGCTTCTGCGCGGCGATGGTCTTGATCCGTGCGATATCGCGGCGTGCTTCACGCATCCGCGAGGTGTTCTCGAGCTGCCCGGTGGCGCGCTGGAAGCGCAGATTGAACCGCTCCTTCTTCAGATTGGCGACGGCGTCGTCCATCTGGTCGGGGCTCATCGCGCGAATGTCGGAGGTCTTCATTGCAGCCATGTCGGTTACTCCGCGATGCGCGCGACGAAGCGCGTCTTGATCGGAAGCTTGGCGGCGGCGAGCGTCAGCGCTTCCTTCGCGGTCTGCGCGCCCACGCCGTCGATCTCGAAAAGCACCCGACCCGGCTTGACCCGCACCACCCACAATTCCGGCGCTCCCTTGCCCGAGCCCATGCGAACCTCGGCCGGCTTCTTCGATACAGGCACATCCGGGAACACACGGATCCAGACGCGACCGGCGCGCTTCATGTGGCGCGTCAGCGCGCGCCGCGCGGCTTCGATCTGGCGCGCCGAGATGCGCTCGGGCGCCATCGCCTTCAGGCCGAACTGGCCGAACGCCAGCGTCGCGCCCGACGACGCGGTGCCGTGGATGCGGCCCTTGTGCGCCTTCCGGAACTTGGTCTTCTTCGGTTGCATCATGGCTTACGCCCTCAAGCCTTCTCTCGTTCAAGCCGCGTCGCGGCGCGGACGGTTGTCGTCACCAGCCAGGCGCTTGTCCTGGGCCATCGGATCGTGCTCGAGGATTTCGCCCTTGAAGATCCAGACCTTGACGCCGCAGGTGCCGAACGTCGTGAACGCGGTGGCGACGCCGTAATCAACGTCGGCGCGCAGCGTGTGCAGCGGTACGCGGCCTTCGCGATACCACTCCATGCGAGCGATTTCGGCACCGCCGAGACGGCCCGAGCAGTTGATACGAATGCCCTCGGCGCCGAGACGCATCGCCGACTGTACGGCGCGTTTCATCGCGCGGCGGAACGCGACGCGGCGCTCAAGCTGCTGCGCGATCGATTCGGCGACCAACGTGGCATCAAGCTCCGGCTTGCGAATCTCGACGATGTTGATGACGACGTCGGACGAAGTGATGTCGGCAACCCTCTTGCGAAGCTTGTCGATATCGGCGCCCTTCTTGCCGATGACGACGCCGGGACGCGCCGAATGAATCGTGACGCGGCACTTCTTATGCGGGCGCTCGATCACGATGCGCGCGACGGCCGCCTGCTTGAGCTCCTTGTGCAGGAGCTCGCGGATCCTGACGTCCTCGTGCAGCAGCCTGCCGTACTCGTTCTTGCCGGCATACCAACGGGAGTCCCAGGTCCGGTTAATGCCCAGACGCAGCCCGATTGGATTGATCTTTTGACCCATCGTTTTCTCCTGCGCCTGTTTAAGCGCTCGCCTCGGCCTCGACCTGACGCACCACGATCGTCAGCTGCGAGAACGGTTTATAGATACGGCCCGAGCGGCCACGGCCGCGCGGTGCGAAACGCTTCATCACCATGCCGTTGCCGACAAACGCTTGCGCCACAACCAGCTCGTCGACGTCGAGGTCGTGGTTGTTCTCGGCGTTGGCGATCGCCGATTCCAGGCACTTCTTCACGTCGCCCGCGATCCGCTTGCGCGAAAACTGCAGGTCGGCGAGCGCCGCCGATGCCTTGCGGCCGCGGATCAGTTGCGCAACCAGATTGAGCTTCTGCGGGCTCACCCGAAGCATCCGGGCGATCGCCTTGGCCTCGTTTTCCGGGAGGCTCCGTTCGCGCTTTGGTTTGCTCATGACTTAAACCTCAAGCCCTCTTGGCTTTCTTGTCGCCCGAATGGCCATGGAAGGTCCGGGTCGGCGAAAACTCACCGAACTTGTGACCAACCATCTCCTCGTTGACAGACACCGGCACGTGCTTATGGCCGTTGTAGACGCCGAACACCAAGCCGACAAACTGCGGCAGAATGGTTGAGCGGCGGCTCCAGATCTTGATGACGTCATGACGGCCGCTTGCCCGCGCGGCATCTGCCTTCTTGAGCAGCGAGCCTTCGACGAACGGGCCTTTCCAGACTGAACGAACCATGTCCGGCTTTCCTTACTACTTCTTCCGCTTGTGGCGGCTGATGAGAATGAACTTGTTGGTCGACTTGTTGGAACGAGTCTTCTTACCCTTGGTCGGCTTGCCCCACGGCGTCACCGGATGACGGCCGCCCGAGGTGCGGCCTTCGCCACCGCCATGCGGATGGTCGATCGGGTTCATGACCACGCCGCGGTTGTGCGGGCGGCGGCCCATCCAGCGGGTGCGGCCCGCCTTGCCGATCGAGGTATTCATGTGATCCGGATTCGACACCGCGCCGATGGCGCCGCGGCAACGGCCGTGCACCAGGCGCTGCTCGCCCGAATTCAGGCGCAGGATGACGTAGTCGTGGTCGCGACCGACGATCTGGGCATAGGTGCCGGCGGACCGCGCGAGCTGACCACCCTTGCCGATCTTCATCTCGACATTATGGACGATGGTACCCACGGGCATGTTGCCGAGCGGCATGACATTGCCCGGCTTGACGTCGACATAGTTGCCGGCAACGACGGTGTCGCCGACGGCCAGACGCTGCGGCGCGAGAATATAGGCCTGCTCGCCGTCCTGATACTTGATCAGCGCGATGAACGCGGTGCGGTTCGGGTCGTATTCGAGCCGCTCGACAATCGCCGGCACATCCTCCTTGCCGCGCTTGAAATCGACGTTGCGGTAGGCCTGCTTGTGGCCGCCGCCGCGAAACCGCACGGTGATGCGCCCGGTGTTGTTGCGGCCGCCCTTGCCGCGCTTTCCCTCGGTAAGCGCCTTGACCGGCTTGCCCTTGTAGAGGGCGGAGCGATCGACCATCACCAGCTGGCGCTGGCCCGGCGTCGTTGGATTGAATGTCTTAAGTGCCATAATCTATCGCCTTAAAGCCGTTTCCGCCTCAGAGCCCGGTGGTGACGTCGATGCGGTGGCCCTCTTCGAGGGTCACGACCGCGCGCTTGGAGTCCGATTGCGACCCGAAGCTGCCGCGGAACACCTTCGCCTTGCCCTTGCGGACCAGCGTGTTCACACTCTTGACCTTGACGTCGAACAGCTTCTCGACCGCTTCCTTGATCTGCGGCTTGGTCGCCTTGCGCGTCACCTTGAACACAACCTTGTTGTATTCGGAGGCCATCGTCGCCTTTTCGGTAATGACCGGAGCGACGATCACGTCGTAATGCTTCGCATCGATTGTCATTTGAAGCGCGCCTCCAACGCATCAACCGCCGCCTTGGTCAGCACCAGTTTCCGACGGCGCAGGATGTCGTAAACGTTGATGCCCTGGATCGGCAGCACGTCGATGTTCGGAATGTTGCGCGCGGCGGTCGCGAACCCGGCATGGACCGCGGCGCCGTCCACGATCAGCGCGTTGGTCAGGCCGAGGCCGGAAAAGTGGCCCACCAAGGCCTTGGTCTTGGCCTCATTCAGTTCAGCGCTGTCGATGACGATTAGACCGCCGTCCTTGGCCTTCGCCGACAGTGCGTGGCGCAGCGCCAGCGCGCGCACCTTCTTCGGCAGATCGTGGGCATGGCTGCGAACGACCGGGCCGAACGCGCGGCCACCGCCACGGAACTGCGGCACGCGGGCCGAGCCGTGACGGGCATTGCCGGTGCCCTTCTGCTTGAACATCTTCTTGCCGGTGCGCCAGATTTCCGCGCGGCCCTTGGTCTTGTGGGTGCCGGCCTGACGCTTGGCGAGCTGCCAGTTGACGCAGCGCTGGATCAGATCCTTGCGCGGCTCCAGGCCGAAAATCCCGTCCGAGAGTTGGACCGAGCCCGCGGCGTTGCCTTCGAGGGTGGTGACGTTCAGTTCCATGTTATGCACCCTCCTTCTCGGTCGGGGCATCCGCCGTGACCTTGTCATCGCCCGCAACCTTGAACTTGCCGGGCTTCGGCGCGTCCTTCGGCAACGGCTTCTTCACCGCGTCGCGCACCGCGATCCAGCCGCCCTTGGAGCCGGGAACGGCACCTTCGACCAGGATCAGGCCGCGCTCGACGTCGGTCTGCACGACGCGCAGGTTGAGCGTGGTGACGCGATCGACGCCCATATGACCGGGCATCTTCTTGTTCTTGAAGGTCTTGCCCGGATCCTGACGTCCGCCGGTCGAACCGATCGAACGATGCGAGACCGAGACACCGTGCGTGGCGCGCAGACCGCCGAAGTTCCAGCGCTTCATGCCGCCGGCGAACCCTTTACCGACCGAAGTGCCGGTGACATCGACGAACTGGCCGACCACGAAATGGTCGGCCTGAATTTCCGCGCCGACCGGAATCAGCGAATCTTCGGAGACGCGGAATTCAGCGACCTTGCGCTTCGGCTCGACTTTGGCGACCGCGAACTGTCCGCGCTCCGCCTTCGGCAGGTAGACCGTCTTGCGCGCACCCGAGCCGAGCTGCAACGCGACGTAGCCGTTCTTCTCACTGGTCCGGTGACCCAACACCTGACAATTGCTCAGCCTCAGCACGGTCACAGGGATATGCTCGCCGGCGTCTGTGAAGACCCGCGTCATCCCGACCTTTTGTGCGATCACTCCGGAGCGCATCGTCGTGCTTCCTGTTCTTTCTGTCCGCTAACGTTCGGACTGTTCCCAAACTTGGTTTCGACTTCCGCGTGCCCCGATCCGCAAACCGACGGGCTGCCGCGTCAGAGCTTGATCTCGACGTCGACACCCGCGGCCAGATCGAGCTTCATCAAGGCATCGACTGTCTGCGGAGTCGGATCGACGATATCGAGAAGGCGCTTGTGCGTGCGCATCTCGAACTGCTCACGGCTCTTCTTGTCGACGTGCGGCGAACGGTTGACCGTAAACTTCTCGATCCGCGTCGGCAGCGGGATCGGTCCGCGGACCTGCGCGCCGGTACGTTTCGCGGTGTTCACGATCTCGCGGGTCGACGTATCGAGAATCCGATGATCGAACGCCTTGAGACGGATCCGAATATTTTGGCCGTTCATTGCCTTTGTCTTTCTTGCCCGTCACGACCGGTCATCCGGTCATCCACGCCGATAAAGAAGATTGCGGATGTCCGGTCTTTGCAGCCGGACATCCGACGGATCATCATTCAATGATGCTGGCAACGACGCCTGCTCCGACGGTGCGTCCGCCCTCGCGGATGGCGAAGCGCAGCTTCTCCTCCATCGCGATCGGCACGATCAGGTGCACTTCCATCGCCACGTTGTCGCCCGGCATCACCATCTCGGTGCCGGCCGGAAGATGCACCACGCCGGTCACGTCCGTGGTGCGGAAGTAGAACTGCGGACGGTAGTTGGTGAAAAACGGCGTGTGACGACCGCCCTCCTCCTTGGTCAGGATGTAGGCTTCCGCCTTGAACTTGGTGTGCGGCTTCACCGAACCCGGCTTGCACAGAACCTGACCGCGCTCCACGTCCTCACGCTTGGTGCCGCGCAGCAGCGCGCCGATGTTGTCGCCGGCCTGGCCCTGGTCCAGCAGCTTGCGGAACATCTCCACGCCCGTCACCGTCGTCTTCTGCGTCGGACGGATGCCGACGATCTCGATTTCCTCGCCGACCTTGACGATGCCGCGCTCCACGCGCCCCGTCACCACCGTGCCGCGACCCGAGATCGAGAACACGTCCTCGACCGGCATCAGGAACGGTTGGTCGACCGGGCGCTCCGGCTGCGGAATGTAGGCGTCGACCGCCTTCATCAGCTCCAGCACCGCGTCATGGCCGAGCTTCGGATCCGAGTTCTCCAGCACCGCCAACGCCGAACCCTTGATGATCGGAATGTCATCGCCCGGGAAATCGTACTTCGACAGAAGCTCGCGCACTTCCATCTCCACCAGTTCCAAAAGCTCCGGATCGTCGACCATGTCGCACTTGTTCAGGAACACAACGATCGCCGGAACGCCAACCTGGCGCGCCAGAAGAATGTGCTCGCGGGTCTGCGGCATCGGGCCGTCCGCCGCCGACACCACCAGGATCGCGCCGTCCATCTGCGCCGCACCGGTGATCATGTTCTTCACATAGTCGGCGTGGCCCGGGCAGTCGACGTGCGCATAATGCCGGTTCGGCGTCTCGTACTCGACATGCGACGTCGAAATCGTGATGCCGCGCGCCTTCTCTTCCGGCGCCTTGTCAATCTGGTCGTAGGCCGTGAACGTCGCTCCGCCCGCTTCCGCCAGAACCTTCGTGATCGCAGCCGTCAAAGACGTCTTGCCGTGGTCAACGTGACCAATCGTCCCGATGTTGCAATGCGGCTTGTTCCGTTCAAACTTCGCTTTGGCCATTTGACTCTCCGTTCAGTCGTTGACTGTCGCCAGCGACAATCAGGCAAACTTTTTCTGGACTTCCGCCGACACGTTCGCCGGCGCTTCCGCGTAATGATCGAACTGCATGGTGAAGGTCGCGCGCCCCTGGCTCATCGAGCGCAGGTTGTTCACGTAACCGAACATGTTCATGAGCGGCACCATCGCGTTGATCACGTTGGCGTTGCCGCGCATGTCCTGACCCTGGATCTGACCGCGCCGCGAGTTGAGATCGCCGATGACCGATCCGGTATAGTCTTCCGGCGTCACCACCTCGACCTTCATGATCGGCTCGAGCAGCACCGACTTGCCCTTCTGCAGCGCCTCGCGGAAGCAGGCACGGGTCGCGATTTCGAACGCCAGCGCCGACGAGTCGACGTCATGGAACTTGCCGTCGATGAGTTGCACCTTGACATCGACCACGGGGAACCCAGCGACCACGCCGGAGCCGAGCACGCTCTCGATGCCCTTCTCAACGCCGGGAATGTATTCCTTCGGCACAGCGCCGCCGACGATCTTCGACTCGAACTCGTAACCCTTGCCCGGTTCGCTCGGCTCGACGATCAGCGTCACCGCCGCGAACTGGCCGGTGCCGCCGGTCTGTTTCTTGTGGGTGTAGCTGTGCTCGACACGCTTGGTGACGCGCTCGCGGAACGCCACCTGCGGCGCGCCGATATTGGCGTCGACCTTGTAGGTGCGCCTGAGAATATCGACCTTGATGTCGAGATGCAGCTCGCCCATGCCCTTGAGGATGGTCTGGCCGGATTCCTGATCGGTGGAAACACGGAACGACGGATCTTCCGCCGCGAGTTTGGCCAGCGCAACACCGAGCTTTTCCTGATCGGCCTTGGACTTCGGTTCGATCGCGATCTCGATGACCGGATCGGGGAATTCCATCTTTTCGAGGATCACCGGATGGGCCGGATCGCACAGCGTGTCGCCGGTGCGCGCTTCCTTCAGGCCGGCCAGCGCGACGATGTCGCCGGCATAAGCTTCCTTGATGTCTTCGCGGTTGTTCGCATGCATCAGCAGCATCCGGCCGATGCGCTCCTTCTTCTCGCGCGTCGAATTGACGACGCCGGTACCGCTCTGAAGAATGCCGGAATAGATGCGGCAGAACGTGATGGTGCCGACGAACGGGTCGTCCATGATCTTGAACGCCAGCAGCGACATCGGCTCCTTGTCGTCGGCGTGACGGAGGATTTCGTTGCCCTTGTCGTCGGTACCCTTGATCGCGGGCACGTCGAGCGGCGACGGCAGGAAGTCCACCACCGCATCGAGCAGCGGCTGCACACCCTTGTTCTTGAATGCGGTCCCGCACAGCACCGGATAGAACGCGCCGGTAATCACGCCCTTGCGGATCAGATTCTTCAGCGTCGCCTCGTCCGGCTCGGTGCCGTCGAGATAAGCAGCCATGGCATTGTCGTCGAGCTCGACGGCAGCCTCCACCAGCTTCTCGCGGTATTCCCTGGCCTTGTCGGCAAGGTCGGCCGGAATTTCCTCGATATCGTACATCGCACCGGCGGAATCGATATTCCAGACCAGCGCCTTCATGCGGACAAGATCGACCATGCCCTTGAACGCGCTCTCGGCACCGATCGGCAGTTGCACCGCGACCGGACGCGCACCGAGGCGATCGACGATGTCGGCGAGACACTTGTAGAAGTCGGCGCCGGTCTTATCCATCTTGTTGCAGAAGACGATGCGCGGCACCTTGTATTTGTCGCCCTGACGCCACACAGTCTCGGTCTGCGGCTCAACGCCCTGGTTGGAGTCGAGCACACACACGGCACCATCGAGCACGCGCAGGCTCCGCTCGACCTCGATGGTGAAGTCGACGTGACCGGGGGTGTCGATGATGTTCAGACGCTTGCCATTCCAGAACGCAGTGGTCGCGGCCGAGGTAATGGTAATGCCGCGCTCCTGCTCCTGCGCCATCCAGTCCATCGTCGCGGCGCCCTCGTGGGTCTCGCCGATCTTGTGGCTCTTGCCGGTGTAATAAAGGATGCGCTCGGTCGTGGTGGTCTTGCCGGCATCGATATGCGCCATGATACCGAAATTACGGTAATCCTCTATGGCATGTTGGCGGGGCATGGAGCTGTCCTTAAATTCCTGTTGTGTCGCCGTTACCAGCGATAGTGCGAGAACGCACGGTTGGCTTCCGCCATCTTGTGCACGTCTTCCCGCTTCTTGACCGCGCTGCCCCGGTTGTTCGACGCGTCGAGCAATTCGGCCGAGAGCCGCTCCGTCATCGTCTTTTCATTGCGCCCCCGCGCAGCCGCGATCAGCCAGCGAATGCCGAGCGCCTGACGGCGGGTCGAGCGAACCTCGACCGGCACCTGATAGGTGGCGCCGCCGACGCGACGCGACCGCACTTCGATGGTCGGCATGACGTTTTCGAGCGCCTGCTCGAACACGGTCAACGGGCCCTGCCTGGTCTTGGCCTCGATCAGGTCGAGCGCTCCGTAGACGATGCCTTCGGCGACCGACTTCTTTCCGGCATACATCACCGAGTTCATGAACTTCGTAATGACGACGTTTCCGAACTTCGGGTCGGGGAGCACTTCACGCTTTTCGGCAGAATGGCGACGCGACATCGTATCTGTTCCCGCTTATTTCGGACGTTTCGCGCCGTATTTCGAACGACGCTGCTTGCGGTTCTTGACGCCCTGGGTGTCGAGGACGCCGCGGAGGATGTGATAGCGCACGCCGGGCAAATCCTTGACGCGACCGCCGCGGATCATGACCACGGAATGTTCCTGAAGGTTATGCCCCTCACCCGGAATGTAACCGATGACCTCGAAGCCATTGGTAAGACGCACCTTTGCGACCTTACGCAGCGCCGAGTTCGGCTTCTTCGGAGTCGTGGTGTAAACACGTGTGCACACGCCGCGCTTTTGCGGCGACTGCTGCAACGCAGGCACCTTTTTGCGCGACTTCTGTATGACGCGCGGACTTGCGATCAGTTGGTTGATCGTCGGCATCGTTCGCCTTCACCCTTAAATTTACGCGAAACCCCGATCGGTTTCGCAACTTCGTTCGAGGCTACCGCCCACCCGCTCGCGATGCATGAAGCGATCCACGCAAAACGAAATCGCGCCAACCGTTCATTGCTGAGCGGGAAGCGCTTCGACGCCACAGAGGACCGCGATTAACGCCAACCGATAATGAACCGGCCGACTTCCACCGAGGTCATGCACCCGAAATCGATCTCGAGAGATCTCGCTCAAGAGAACGACTATCGTCCTGGCATTGCCTAGCTATGATCAGCAGCGTCTGAGCAGCATTCGTCGAGGTTGGTGCCCGTCTCTATCAATTAAAACAGATAGAAAGGGTGGTCCGTTCCGACGTTGGCGTAGCTCACCGCCTGCCGTTAAGTGGGCGGGTTTTATCCACCGCGAGTCGTCAAGTCAAGGCTAAACCGCCGTCACAGAAGCACTTCCGGGCGTCGATATCCGGCATACGCGCGAATTCCGTCCCGCTGAGAATTGCTCGCACAGCGGGTTCGCCGGACACCAGATATCCCTCAAAACAATGGTCTTTTTGCGATACCGGCCACGCTCACTCGCTGCGCCCGCCCCGCCCGGCAACGGCGGCGACCGCAAGATCAAGCGGACCGTTGGACCACGGAGTTCCGGCTCTTGATGTATGCCCCGGACCGCCTCCGCCGCTGGGCGCCGAATCGGTATCCGCGCCCTATGGCGTTTTCGAGCGAAGCACGTCCTCGGGGATGGATACCGGTCCGCGTCAAGAAAACGCGTCAAAACAAAAAGCTGGAGCCCGGCTTTGATTCGATCAGAAGCGGGGCTCCAGTCTGGCGAAGGCTCCTCCCGATGCATGAAGGGTATGGGACGGTCCGGGCCGGACGCTGGAGTGTTTCGCGCTTGGAGGGAAACATCTCGATTATCCGTCATGGCGGGAGGCGGCGGCGATGGATGCCGCGGGTCACAGACGGGCGAAAGCGGCAGCCAACCTCGGACAGCTATGCCGTGCGCATGGCGCCGGATCAAAGATTGATTCTGGCTAATCGAGAGCCGCCGCGGGCCGCAATAATTGCTCGCGCCTCAGGCCCCAGCCACGCGCCAATCGCAGCCGAATTTCCGCGTCGTAATGAGATAGCGCGATATCACGCTCGGGCAGTCGCCGCGCAGCGCTGCTATTGGATCGGTTCGTCGGTGGCGGCGAGCAGCGTTATAGAGAGCGAGAAAGTCCGACTGCGGACGCATCGTGTCCAAACGATTCGACTCACGTCGCTTGGGATGGTCAACGCATTTCGGAAATCGGAAGGCACAGGACTGGAACGCGTGAAGGCAAGAAAGATGAGGCAGATCGCTTGAACCAACACCCGCCTGCAGCGGAGGCCAACTAACGAGCCTCCGCGGCAGAAAGCGATGACGATATCTGAGCCACCATGGCGGCTCTCACCGTCTCTTTAACTCAGCTTAATGGCCGTGACCGTGGCCGTTCTGTGCTTCACGATGAGCCAACTCGCTCAACAGATCCTGCGCAATCAAGTCCTGCCCCGTTTGATCGAAGCGGAACCTGCCAAAATGACCGAAGCGGGCACTCTTCGCGCCCAGCGTTCCCGAACCGGCATGGATCACCTTGCCGTCCGTTACGTATGAACCTTCGATCTGCCTTCCCAGGGATTCATCATAGAAAGAGACGTGTCTCGGCATCGGTGCACTCCTCCATTGTTGGATTGCTCTATGTACCGATGGAAACAGCGACCCGTATAGCCAACTAGTTTACATAGCCGACATTTATTTTTATTTTGTGAACGAGCCGGGCAGCAGCCTGTCGTATTCGCGCCGAACCGCGCGATAGCACTCGCAGGATGTGCGCTCCAATAGCTTGCGGTCCAATATCGTGATGATGCCGCGGTTGTATGTGAGAGCCTGCTGTTGCTGAAATTTTTTCAGCTCTGCGTTAACCGCCACACGGCTGACGACCAGCATCTCGGCCAGGAACTGCTGCGTTAATCGAAGCTCGTCACCTTCGACGCGATCGTGAGACTTCAACAGCCATCGTGCGCAGCGCTGAAGGAGCGTATGGCTGGCGTTGCATGCAACGGACTGCATTACTTGCCCGAGGAATGCACGTGAGTAGGCGTTGAGCTTGCGCCGGAATACCGGCAAACGTGCCTGCAGCTCCTGAAACTCGCGAAAGGAAATACGGATGGCGTCACCGGACACCTGGACGACGGCGCGGTGCATCGATTGGTCGTCGCCCATGATAGCTCCGACGTTAACCATCCCCTCCCGTCCGGTGGTCGAGGTTTCTGCCGTCTTGTCGGCCTTTAGCGGGGCGACGTTGGAGATAATCGCCGTTTCCGGAAAGTACACGTAATCGAATGGGCCGCGTGGTTCGTACAGCACGCGGCCCAGTGACAGTTTGATCGACTCGCACAGGCTCTGAACGTCGAGCCATTCCGAGTCCGGTATGCTCGCCAACAGGCCGTTTTTTGGTCTGTTCACCATTGTTCTACGAACACCGGTTCTTGCCGCAGGCTCAAAGCGGCAGCCGCAGTCTGGGTATTTGGGAGGCCGAGGGCAAGCGGCGCCGGATTGACGGCACCCGACAGACCGCATCTGCCCGCCCGGCTAGCGATGCGCGGCAAAACTCACCTTCTTGCTTTTGGGTACGGCCGGTACCGCCCCGGTTCGAATCCGGTCGCGAAGCCGGCGGAGCTGGTCGTAGCCCCGCTGGCGGATCGCCTCCAGCGAAAACGCCAGCGATTTACCCGGCCCGACATCGATGAGCAGATCGGCCATCTTCCGGCGGCCGGCCCAGAGCTGAGCCATAAAGCTTCCCTCGTACGAACAGGAATCGATCTCCGCGACCCCGGCGGAGGAAAACAGGTCGTCCGTGATCCTATCGATCAGCAGCGCGCCCGGCGAGTATTTTGCGTAGTCCGAGCTGAATGCCGTTTTCCAGGTGTAGGCCGTGGTGCCGCAATACATCAGCACCTGCGCGGCAATAGCGCGGCCATCGACGCGCAGCAATGCCACCGAGGCATTGCCACGTTCGGCGAGCGCCGCGACCATCTGTCTGGCGAAGGTCGCGTCCGCGGCATTGCACAGCAAGGCCGTGCCACGCGCTCCTTTCCAGCTTGCGGCTTCCAGCTTCAGGAACGTCTCGAACGCCTCTCGCGTATCCGGCGCGCGGTTGTTGACGATATCGACCGCGCCCGCGCCGGAGAGCCGGTTCCAGTCCTGCCGCAACTTCTTCCGGGTCGAGCCGGACCGTTTCACGCCAACGTCCGGGGTCGCGAAAGGCCGTGTGCTCTCGGTCAACCTAAGCCGCGTGCTTCCCTGCTCCTTCAGCGCGTTCACAAGCATCTCGAAGCTCGGAGCCTCGGCATCGAGCGACTTCAGACTGATCACCTTGGGTAACAAGGAACTGTCGCGGATCGCCGACAGGAAGGCCGGAATGACCTCGCCGACATAGGCGGGATCGACGACCGGGTTTGAGAGAAAGGCGTAGTTGTAAGGCAGTGCCTCAAGCAGCGCGGGCCACAGCGGCGAAATTCTGCGGACCTGAAAGGCCCAGATGCCGACCAGCCTCCCGGGTCCGGCGCTGTCCCACGCCAGCAGAACCTGGACGCGCGCGAAACCGGTCTCGTTCGCGACGGTCAGGGCAACCGGATTCATGAACACGTTGGAAGAGGCCCGCCGGACGAGATCGTCCCACGGCGCCGCCATGTCCGGTGTTGGTGAACAAATGTTTACCGAGATCATTAGACGCCTTGGATCATCCTTGGGGCGATCCGCTAAAGGCGGCGATATTGTTCCTTCGGTATTGCTTTTCAGTTAAGCCGCATCGACCCGGTCCAGGCTCGATCACTCGATGTCTTTCAAGGTTTATTTGCTTTTTGCGGCGCAATGATAGCCCTGCGGGGCAAGGGCCGATCCATGCGCTATACCGACATTGCGATCGTTGGCGGCGGACTGGCCGGCTCGACCACAGCCGCGATGCTGAGCCGCGCGGGTATTGCTGCGATCATGATCGATCCGCACACGACGTATCCTCCCGACCTGCGCTGCGAAAAGCTCGGCGGCACTCAAACTCCGAGATTGCGCAAGACAGGGTTCGACGAAGAGATACTGCGCGCGACGACCGTGGACGGCGAAGTCTGGGAAGCGCGGTTCGGTTTCGTGGTGGCCAAAAAACCCAGCGACCAGCACGGCGTGATGTACGACACTCTCGTCAACACCATGCGCGCGCAAATCTCGTCCAGTGTGGAGACACTTTACACCAAGGTCGTCGAGGTCGCCACCAGCAGTGAACGCCAGCGCCTGGTGCTGGCGGATGGCGGGACGATCTCCGCGCGCCTGATCGTGCTCGCGAACGGCCTCAGCATCAGCCTGCGCCACCTGCTCGGCCTCGGTCGGCGCATCATCAGCGAATGTCATTCGGTGACGCTCGGTTTCGATGTCGCTCCGGTCGATCGACCGGCATTCCCCTTCCCGGCCCTGACCTACTGGCCGAAACGCTCCGACGCGCGCATGGCCTATCTCTCGATATTTCCGATCGGCAATACCATGCGCGCCAACATGATGGTCTATCGGTCGATGGACGACATCTGGTTTCGCGAATTTCGTGAAAACCCCGAAGCGACGATGCGCGCCGTGATGCCCGGCCTCGACCGCATGACCGGCGGCTTCAAGGTGAGCGGGCCGATCAAGATCCGGCCGGCGGATTTGTACGTCACGGACAATCATCGGCAAGCCGGCGTCGTTCTTATCGGCGACGCTTTCGCGACCTCGTGCCCGGCAGCGGGCACCGGCACCGACAAGGTGTTCACCGACGTCGAGCGGCTTTGCAACGTCCACATCCCGAGCTGGCTTGCGACCGAAGGCATGGGTCGCGCCAAGATCGACATGTTCTACGACGATCCGGTCAAGACAGCATGTGATGCATGGTCGGCCGCGAAAGCCTGGCATCTTCGCTCGCTGTCGATCGACAACGGCCTCACATGGCGCGCACGCCGATGGGCACGCTTCATCGGACGGCTGGCGCAGGGCCTGACACAACCGACGAACAGATCCGGCACCCGGCCATCCTCATCGCCGCCGCGCCCGGAATCGCACGAGGGCAGGCTTGCTTAGAGTGTTTTCGAGCGAAGTAAGTACCGGTTCGCGGGAAGAATACGCGCAAGTTATTGATAGCGTTTTTCAAGCGAAGCATGTCCTCGGGTTTGACCCGAGGCTGGTACCGGTTCGTTCGAAAACGCTATAGCCGCGCGCAGATTTGGGAGCGCCTACTCGCCTTCACCATCGCTATCGTGATGCCCGTGACTCTGGTCGTCCCAGAGCTTGCGGTAGACGCCGTTGGCCTTCATCAGTACTGCGTGGGAGCCCCGTTCGACCGCCCGACCACCGCTGATGACGATGATCTCGTCCATGTCGACCACCGAGGTCAGGCGATGGGTCGAAAATATCATGGTCCGGCCCCTGGCTACCTTCAGTAGCGTGCGATTGATCGCGGCTTCGGTGGTCTGGTCGAGCGCGGACGTCGCCTCGTCGAGCAGCAGAATCGACGGGTCGCGAACGATCGCGCGCGCAATCGCCACGCGCTGGCGCTGGCCGCCGGACAGCGTATCTCCGCGCTCACCGACGACGGTGTCGTAGCGCCGCGGCAGGCTCATGATAAAGCGATGGATCTCGGCCTTTTTCGCCGCGGCCTCGACCTCCTCGTCGCTGGCGTCTTCCTTGCCGAGACGGATGTTTTCCCGGATCGACATGTTGAAAAGCATGTTCTCCTGGAACACCACGGCCATGCCGGATCGAAGCGACTCGCGCGTCACCTTGCGGGTATCGACGCCGTCGATGGTGACGCGCCCGTGGTTCGGAACATAGAGGCGCAGAATCAGATTGAGCAGCGTGCTCTTGCCGGAGCCGCTCGGCCCGACAATCGCGATACGCTTTCCGGCATCGAGCTTCAGACTGAGATTGTTGAGGACGGGTGTCTCGGCGTCCTCATATCGAAACGTCACACGATCGAAGGTGATGTCGCGGCTGATGCGCGGCAGGTCCGGCGCGCCGCGGCGGTCGGCGCCGCGCGTCGGCTCGTCGATCAGTTCCTCCATGTGGCGCACGGCGGCCGCGGCCTGAATCGAGACCGGCACATAAGACATCAGATGCGCGATATTGTATGAGATTTCCCAGAACGCGCTTTCAAACGTCACGAACGTTCCGATTGTGATCTGCCCGCTGGTCGCGAGATAGGCACCGATGCCGAGAACGACGAGGTGCAGCAGCAGCACGGCCACCGTGACCGAGCGCTCGACCATGCTCGACAGAAACGTGGAGGATGCGATCTTCTTTCTGGTCTCTTCATTGCGGACGGTGAACCAGCCGCGGGCGCGACGCTGCAGGCTGAAGGCCTTGACCAGAGCTTGCGCGGCGATGTTTTCCTGGACCACGCCGAGGATCGCCGACTCGTTGACCTTCTGCTCGTAGTTTGCCTGCACCGCCTTCGGGGTCAGGATACGCGGCCCGATCAAGGTGATCGGAAAGATCAGCAACGCGACCACCGCCAACGGCCAGCTTAAAAACAGCATCAGAACGATGCCTGCGACCAGCTCCATCGCCGGAAGCAGCGCCGTACTTACGAGCGCCTTCATCGCGCCTTCGAACGCCGAGAGATCGACGGAGAAGCGCGACAGGATTTCCCCCCGCCTGGTGCGCGCAAAAAATGCCGACGGCAGATCCTGCACGTGATTGAACAGCCGCTGCCGCACCTCCGAGACGATCGATGACGACAGCCAGGCGTCCCAGCGTTCGTACCAGATCGAGATCAGCGAGGTGACAATGCCGGCGACCGCAAGCACCGACAGGATTCGAACCAGAACGCCGAAATCCTCCTCGCCAAGCGCATCGTCGATCAGGAACTTGAGGCTAAGCGGCATGACGACGTTGAACAGCGTCTCGACCAGCAGGCCGAAGCCGACGAAGGTCAGCGCCTTGCGGTGATTTCGAAGCAAGGGCCGGATGAACGCATAGACCGTCGCGGCCGCTCCGGCGGCCTCGCGCGCCGTATAGACGACGAGTTCCTCGTCGTCATCGTCGAGGACGGGTTCGCCGTCCTCGCCCTCGTCCCCATCGTCGTCCTCCTCATGGCCGACCGGCGCACGGGGCTCTGCATCAGGTCTGCGCGGCGCTGGCGACGCGGACGTCGGCCCGGTCTCGGCAGGCGGGTTCTCCGGCGGAATCGTTACCGCATCATCGGGAACGAGTGAATGGTCGAGCGGCGGCACCTTGAGCACGACTGGGTCTTACAGTTGCGAAACGGCCGGACCGGCCGCGGGGTGAAACACGAAAGTCTTTCATGGCGAGCCGGATCGACCGGAGGCACCCCGCGGATCGAGGCAGGTGCATGTTCCGGTTTCGCCTGACGATGACTCAGTCACTGCCCTCGACCTTGTCGAACAGCGAGTAACGCAGGCTCTCGGCATCCGCGTACCACCGATCCGGTCCCTTGTTGGCTGCGATGGCCGCCGCCCACAATTCGTCGGTACGGTCGTTGCGGTTCATGGCGAGGTCGAAACCGTTATTGAAAAAGATTTCCGACCACTCCCACCAGGTGCCGAGCTTCTTCACGCCGCGCTGCAAATCGTAAAGGTCGATCAACGCCGGCTTCATGTCGCTGGTGACGGATCCGAAGATCAGTCCGGTCTTGACGACGCGGTTCAACTCGCGAACCGCACGCCGCGTCCGGGATTCCGAGACATGGCAGAGACTGGTTTCATAGACGAAATCGAACTGCCCGTCCTCGAACGGCATATCGACGATCGAGCCGAAACGGTTGAACGCCTGCAGCGCCGGCGGCGTCATCGCATGAATGGCGCGGTTGTTCTCGATGCCCCAGGCGTCGATGCCACGGGCGCGCAGCGCGCCGACCAGTTCGCCGCTTGCGGATCCCGCTACCAGCAGCTTGTAGTTCGTCGTCCTGTTCCACGCGATCCCGATCAGATTCATCAGAAAGTCCGGATCGCTGAACTGCTGCCAGACCTCGCGATATGGACCGAGGCCGCGATAGTTCTCGAAGTAATCGCGGTCGATCGGGCTGAAGGCGATTGCGCGACTCTCGTCACGCGCACGGCGCAGCTTCATCATCTCGGTGACAATGATGTCGGTCGCCGCATCCGACGAATCCAGCAGCCCATTGAGGGTTGAATCAAACAGATAGTCGCCGACAACGACCAGGCCCGGATGCGCCTTCGGCTCGGGCCGGTGGTTGGTCATGACGTCGCGCGCCGGAAGGCCTCCGGGTATCGCGTTGACCGCCGACATCCAGCGATGGATCTTGCCTTCGAGGACATGCGCGCGCGCATTGCCGAGCGACGCCGGCAGCGACTTCAGCGCCGCATCGATCAACTCCTTGTCGCTGAGGTTGGCGAACGCCAGCGCGTCGGAGCCGGCGATCAGCCAGTTCAGCACGCCGTGGCGGCCGACGTCGTGCCGCGCGCCCTCGTTGTAGACGCAGCAGCCGCCGAAGGCTTCGGACATGAACCATGCGCCCGAAATCTTCTCGCCCCAGAACGGCTCGTCGAACAGGATCGAAACGCGAAGGTAATGCGCCGGCCGGTCGAAGTAAGCGACATGCTTGACCATCGACTTGCGCAATTGCTCGCCATCCCATCCCATGGTCGCAAGCCAGCTATGGGGCAGACACATGATGACGAGATCGAAGTCGCGGGTCTCCGGTCCCTTGCCGTTCATCATGTCGAGTTGGTAACGGCCGGCCGGTGTCTTGCCGACCTTGAGAACGCGGTGATTGAGCTGGATGTCGGCATCGACCTCGGCCCTCAGGCAGTCGATCAACTGTTCGTTGCCGTTCTGGATCGAATACAGGCCGATATAACCGTCCACATCCATCACGAAGTTCTTGAGCGCGTTCAGCCCGTTGGTGTTGTGGCTCTCGGTGGCAATATCGGAGCGCGCCATCACCTTGAAGAAGCGCCTGGCGACCGGGTCCGCGACCTCCTTGTCGAGCAGCTCCTCCGCCGTCATGAACGCCCATGGGTGCTCGTTGCCGCGCGCGCCTTCGTAATACTCGATCGGCGATATCATCTCGGTGCAGCGCTTGCGGAAGGCTACGATGGCATCGGCGGTCCCCGCGCCGTATTTGCGACGCATGCCGGAAACGTCGTCGAGCAGCTCGCCGTCGAGCTGCACCTGCCCGGCGTCCATCGGAATCGTCTGCAATCCGAAATGCTGGATCAGTTCGCGGAGCGGATCCGGCCCTGTCGCCGAGTAGTCGTAGATTTCCGCAACTCCCGCCTCGTACATCGCCGGTGCGGTCTCGAACTTGTGGGTCAGCAGCTTGCCGCCGAGGCGGTCGGAAGCTTCAAAGATGGTAACGCGACACAGTTCTCCGAGTTTTTTCCTGAGGTGCCATGCGCTCATCAGCCCGCCAGGGCCACCGCCAACAATTGCTAGATCAAGCATATCTTTCTTTCGACATCCGCGCCTGGCGCTTTCGCAGCCCGGACACGGCCTTTCCCCAAATCTGGCGCACCAGACCCCAGCGAAGTCTACTCCATGGAGGAGGCGTCAGCTTGCTCCATGGTTTAATTTTTTGGCCTGCCACCGCGTGCTGTTCTCGAGTGCAGGCTCCTTAGGAAAAGCGCTTTCTACCTGAAGGGAAGATGAACAAACCGGACCTCGCCGAAAAAAGCCCGCCGGGCGCCGCGCAACGCGAAAAGGGCCGGCTTGCACCGGCCCTTTTCTCGTAAAATCAGACGATTCCTACTCCGCCGGCGGAAGCGCCAGCGGTTCGGCCTCCGGAGCCGACGGCACGATCGCCGCCTGCTTCTCGCGCTCGTCGAGAATCAGCTTGTCGCGCTTGACCGCGACTTCGCGGATCTTGGCCATCGACGCGCCGGTGCCTGCCGGGATCAACCGGCCGACGATGACGTTTTCCTTGAGACCTTCGAGCGGGTCCACCTTGCCGTTGACGGCGGCTTCGGTGAGTACGCGCGTGGTCTCCTGGAACGAGGCCGCCGAGAAGAACGAACGGGTCTGCAAGCTCGCCTTGGTGATGCCGAGCAGGACCGGCGTTCCGGTCGCGATCTTCTTGCCCTCCTCCTTGGCCTTGACGTTGAGCCGGTCGAACTCGATCTTGTCGATCTGCTCGCCCGAGATCATGTCGGTCTCGCCCTGATCGGTAACCTCGACCTTCTGAAGCATCTGACGGACAATCACCTCAATGTGCTTGTCGTTGATGAGCACGCCCTGCAACCGGTAGACTTCCTGGATTTCGTTGACCAGATAGGCAGCGAGTTCCTCGATACCCTTGATCGCCAGAATGTCGTGCGGCGCCGGATTGCCCTCGACGATGAAGTCACCCTTCTCGACGATGTCGCCATCCTGCAGATGGATGTGCTTGCCCTTCGGAATGAGGTACTCGCGGGCCTCCTCATCCTTGTCGACCGGCTCGATCGAGATGCGGCGCTTGTTCTTGTAGTCGCGGCCGAACCGGATGGTGCCGGCGATTTCCGCGATGATGGCAGCGTCCTTCGGCCTGCGGGCCTCGAACAGTTCGGCCACCCGCGGCAGACCGCCGGTGATGTCGCGGGTCTTGGCGCTCTCGGTCGAGATACGCGCCAGGATATCGCCGGGCGTCACCTTGGCGCCGACGTCGACCGACAGAATGGCGTCGACCGACAACATGTAGCGAGCGTCGCCGCCACGAGGCAGCTTCAGCACCTTGCCGTCCTTGCCCTTGATCACGATGGCCGGGCGCAGATCCGCACCACCGCGCGTCGAGCGCCAGTCGATGACGATGCGCTTGGCGATACCGGTGGATTCGTCGAGCGTTTCGGAGATCGACTGACCTTCGACCAGGTCTTCGAATCCGATGGTGCCCTCCACCTCGGTCAGGATCGGCCGGGAGTACGGATCCCACTCAGCGATGCGCTGGCCGCGCTTGACCAAATCGCCTTCGTCGACGTGCATGCGCGCGCCGTACTGGATGCGGTGCGTCGCACGCTCGGTGCCATCCGCGTCGGCAACCGCGACCACCATGTTGCGTACCATCGCAACCAGATGACCTTCGCCGTTTCTCGCGATCGCCTTGTTCCTGATCGTGATCTTGCCGTCGAAGTTCGACTCGATCACCGACTGCTCGTTGAGCTGCGCCGCGCCGCCGATGTGGAACGTACGCATCGTAAGCTGCGTGCCGGGCTCGCCGATCGACTGCGCCGCGATGACGCCGACCGCCTCACCGTGATTGACCGGTGTACCGCGGGCCAGATCGCGGCCATAGCACTTGCCGCAGATGCCGTTGACCAGCTCGCAGGTCAGCGCCGAGCGGATCTTGACCTCCTGGATGCCGGCCCGTGAAATCTGATCGACATGGCTTTCTTCCATCAAGGTGTTGCGCTTGATCAGCACCTTGTTGGTCGCAGCCTCGCGGATGTCCTCACATGCGGTGCGGCCAAGGATGCGCGAGCCCAGCGACGCAACGACCGTGCCGGAATCAACGATGGCGCGCATCTTGATGCCGAGCTTGGTGCCGCAGTCATCCTGCGTGATGATGCAGTCCTGAGCGACATCGACCAGACGGCGGGTCAGGTAGCCCGAGTTTGCGGTCTTCAACGCGGTGTCCGCGAGACCCTTGCGGGCGCCGTGAGTTGAGTTGAAGTATTCGAGAACCGACAGCCCTTCCTTGAAGTTGGAGATGATCGGCGTCTCGATGATTTCACCCGACGGCTTCGCCATCAGGCCGCGCATACCGGCAAGCTGACGCATCTGCGCCGGCGAACCACGCGCACCGGAGTGAGCCATCATGTAGATCGAGTTGATCTGTGCCTCGCCGCCTTTCGGATTCTTCTTAACGGCGGAGATTTCCTTCATCATCTCCTTGGCGATTTCCTCGGTCGCCTTCGACCAGGCGTCGACGACCTTATTGTACTTCTCGCCGTGGGTGATCAAGCCGTCGTTGTACTGCTGCTCGAAATCCTTGGCCATCGAGCGCGTGGCATCGACGATCTTCCACTTCGAGTGCGGCACCACCATGTCGTCCTTGCCGAACGAGATGCCAGCCTTGAACGCGTTGTAGAAGCCGAGCGCCATGATCCGGTCGCAGAAGATCACGGTCTCCTTCTGACCGCAGTGGCGATAGACCTGATCGATCACGCCGGAGATTTCGCGCTTGGTCATCAGCTTATTGATGGCGTCAAACGAGATCTTCGGCGACTTCGGCAGCACTTGACCGAGCATGACGCGGCCGGCGGTGGTGTCGATCAGGCGCTTGACCGGCTTGCCATCCTCGCCGATGTGATCCCAGCGATACTTGATCTTGGTGTGGAGGTGGATGACCTTGGCGTGAAGCGCATGCTCCAGCTCAGCCATGTCGCCGAACACCTTGCCCTCGCCGGGCAGACCCTCGCGCATGATCGAGAGGTAGTAGAGACCGAGCACGATGTCCTGGCTGGGCACGATGATCGGCTGGCCGTTCGCCGGGTGCAGGATGTTGTTGGTCGACATCATCAGCACGCGCGCTTCGAGCTGTGCCTCGAGCGACAGCGGAACGTGCACGGCCATCTGGTCGCCGTCGAAGTCGGCGTTGAAGGCGGCGCAGACCAGCGGGTGAAGCTGGATCGCCTTGCCCTCGATCAGCACCGGCTCGAACGCCTGGATGCCGAGGCGATGCAAGGTCGGCGCGCGGTTCAGCAGCACCGGATGCTCGCGAATGACCTCGTCGAGAATATCCCAGACCTCGGGACGCTCCTTTTCAACGAGCTTCTTCGCCTGCTTCACCGTCGTGGACAGTCCCTTGGCATCGAGCCGCGAATAGATGAACGGCTTGAACAGCTCCAGCGCCATCTTCTTCGGCAGGCCGCACTGGTGCAGCTTCAGTTCGGGACCGACGACGATGACCGAGCGGCCGGAATAGTCGACACGCTTGCCGAGCAGGTTCTGCCGGAACCGTCCCTGCTTACCCTTCAGCATATCGGCGAGCGACTTCAGCGGGCGCTTGTTGGCGCCGGTGATGACGCGGCCGCGGCGGCCGTTGTCGAACAGCGCATCGACCGCTTCCTGAAGCATGCGCTTCTCGTTGCGGATGATGATGTCGGGCGCGCGCAGCTCCATCAGCCGCTTCAGGCGGTTGTTGCGGTTGATGACGCGGCGATATAGGTCGTTGAGGTCGGAGGTTGCGAAGCGACCGCCATCGAGCGGCACCAGCGGACGCAGATCCGGCGGAATCACCGGCACCACGGTGAGGATCATCCACTCCGGCTTGTTGCCGGAGAAGCGGAAGGCCTCGACGATCTTCAGGCGCTTGGCGAGCTTCTTGTGCTTGATGTCGGACTCGGTCGCCTGCATCTCGGCGCGCAGTTCCGCCTCGAGCCTCTCGAGTTCAAGCCCCTTCAGCAGTTCGCGGATCGCTTCGGCGCCGATCATGGCGGTAAAGCTGTCCTGGCCGTACTCGTCCTGCGCGCGAAGGTATTCCTCTTCCGACAGCAACTGCCGGTCCTTGAGCGCGGTGAGACCCGGCTCGAGAACGACGTAGTATTCGAAATAGAGAATCCGCTCGAGATCCTTCAGCGTCATGTCGAGCAAAAGGCCGATACGGGACGGCAGCGACTTCAAAAACCAGATATGGGCAACCGGCGCGGCCAGTTCGATATGGCCCATGCGCTCGCGGCGCACGCGCGACAGCGTCACCTCGACCGAGCACTTCTCGCAGATGATGCCCTTGTACTTCATGCGCTTGTACTTGCCGCACAAGCACTCGTAATCCTTGATCGGCCCGAAGATGCGGGCGCAGAACAGGCCGTCGCGCTCCGGTTTGAACGTGCGGTAGTTGATGGTCTCCGGCTTTTTGATCTCGCCGTAGGACCACGACAGAATTTTCTCCGGCGACGCGATCGAAATCCGGATCTGGTCGAAGACCTGAGCCGGTGTCGTCGGATTGAATAAGTTCATCACTTCTTGGTTCATGGTCTTCTCCTGGGGAGAAAGCGAATAGCGAATGGCGAATAGTCCGCTTGACTTGCCGTCCGTCATTATTCGCCTGTTGCTACTCGCTATTCCCTATTCGCCGATGCGCAGCCGGAGGCCGCGCATCATTCGGCCGCCTCGGACGTCGGCGTCGCGCTGCCGATCTTGGAATTGTGCAGATCGACATTCAGGCCCAGCGAACGCATTTCCTTGACCAGCACGTTGAACGACTCCGGAATGCCCGCCTCGAAGGTGTCGTCGCCGCGCACGATGGCCTCGTAGACCTTGGTACGGCCGGCGACGTCGTCCGACTTCACGGTCAGCATTTCCTGAAGCGTGTACGCCGCGCCGTAAGCCTCGAGCGCCCACACCTCCATTTCGCCGAAACGCTGGCCGCCGAACTGCGCCTTGCCGCCCAGCGGCTGCTGGGTGACAAGCGAGTAAGGTCCGATCGAGCGCGCGTGGATCTTGTCGTCCACAAGGTGGTGCAGCTTGAGCATGTAGATATAGCCCACCGTGACCTTGCGATCGAACGTGTCGCCGGTCCGCCCGTCGTAGACGGTCGACTGACCCGACTTGTCCATGCCCGCCAGCTCGAGCATCTGCTCGATGTCGGCTTCCTTGGCGCCGTCGAACACAGGCGTCGCGATCGGCACGCCGCGACTGAGATTGCGGCCGAGTTCGACGAGTTCATGATCGTTGAGCGACTTGATGGTCTCGTTGTCGCCGTAGACCTTCTTGAGCGTCTCCTTGAGCGGCTTGGTTTCCTGCTTCGCGCTCGCGAGATAGGCATCGACGGCCTGCCCGATCCGCCTGCCGAGGCCGGCGCAGGCCCAGCCGAGATGCGTTTCGAGAATCTGGCCGACGTTCATGCGCGAGGGCACGCCGAGGGGATTGAGCACGATGTCGGCGTGGGTGCCGTCCTCGAGGAACGGCATGTCCTCGATCGGAACGATCTTCGACACCACGCCCTTGTTGCCGTGGCGGCCGGCCATCTTGTCGCCGGGCTGAATCTTGCGCTTCACCGCGACGAAGACCTTGACCATCTTCATCACGCCGGGCGGCAATTCGTCGCCACGCTGCAGCTTCTCGACCTTGTCGAGGAACCGCTGTTCGAGACCCTTCTTCGACTCGTCGTACTGCTTCCGCATGGCCTCGATCTCGGCCATCAGCTTGTCGTTCGGCGACGCGAACAGCCACCACTGCGACTTCGGATATTCCTCGATCACCGAGCGGGTGATCTTGGTGTCCTTCTTGAAGCCCTTCGGACCGGCAATGCCCTGACGGTTTTCGAGCAGATCGGCGAGGCGGCCGTACACGTTGCGGTCGAGAATCGCCTGCTCGTCGTCGCGGTCCTTGGCGAGGCGCTCGATTTCTTCCCGCTCGATCGCCAGCGCGCGCTCGTCCTTGTCGACGCCGTGACGGTTGAAGACACGGACCTCGACGATCGTGCCCTGCACGCCCGGCGGCACCCGCAAGCTGGTGTCGCGGACGTCGGAGGCCTTCTCGCCGAAGATGGCGCGCAACAGCTTCTCTTCCGGCGTCATCGGGCTTTCGCCCTTCGGCGTGATCTTGCCGACCAGGATGTCGCCCGCGCGCACCTCGGCACCGATGTAGACGATGCCGGCTTCGTCGAGGTTCTTCAGCGCCTCTTCCGACACGTTCGGAATGTCGCGGGTGATTTCCTCAGGGCCCAGCTTGGTGTCGCGGGCCATCACCTCGAATTCCTCGATATGGATCGAGGTGAAGACGTCTTCCTTGACGATCCGCTCGGAGAGCAGGATCGAATCCTCGAAGTTGTAACCGTTCCACGGCATGAACGCGACCAGCACGTTGCGGCCGAGCGCGAGTTCGCCGAGATCGGTCGACGGACCGTCCGCGATGATATCGCCTTTCTTGACGACGTCGCCGACCTTCACCAGCGGACGCTGGTTGATGCAGGTCGACTGGTTCGAGCGCTGGTACTTCATGAGACGATAGATATCGACGCCCGACTTGGTCGGGTCGAGATCCTCGGTGGCGCGGATGACGACGCGGGTGGCGTCGATCTGGTCGATGATACCCGAGCGGCGCGCGGCGATCGCAGCACCCGAATCGCGGGCGACCACGCCTTCCATGCCGGTACCGACGAACGGCGCCTCGGCGCGCACCAGCGGCACCGCCTGACGCTGCATGTTCGAGCCCATCAGCGCGCGGTTGGCGTCGTCGTTCTCGAGGAACGGGATCAGCGCCGCGGCGACCGAGACGAGCTGCTTGGGCGACACGTCCATGAAGTCGACCTTGTCCGACGTCACCGGCAGCACTTCGCCGGCATGACGGCAGACCACGAGGTCTTCGGTGAAACGGCCGCGGTTGTCGAGCGGCAGGTTGGCCTGCGCGACGTGATAGCGGCCCTCCTCCATCGCCGAGAGATAGACCACCTCGTCGGTGACGCGGCCGTCCTTCACCTTGCGATACGGCGTCTCGACGAAGCCGTATTTGTTGACGCGCGCGAAGGTCGCGAGCGAGTTGATGAGGCCGATGTTGGGACCTTCCGGCGTCTCGATCGGGCAGATGCGGCCGTAGTGCGTCGGGTGCACGTCGCGCACCTCGAAGCCGGCGCGTTCGCGGGTCAGACCGCCCGGACCGAGCGCCGAGAGGCGGCGCTTGTGGGTGATCTCCGACAGCGGATTGGTCTGGTCCATGAACTGCGAGAGCTGCGAGGAGCCGAAGAACTCGCGCACCGCGGCAGCCGCGGGCTTGGCGTTGATCAGGTCCTGCGGCATCACGGTGTCGATATCGACCGAGGACATGCGCTCCTTGATGGCGCGCTCCATGCGCAGGAGGCCGACGCGGTACTGATTTTCCATCAGTTCGCCGACCGAGCGCACGCGGCGGTTGCCGAGATGGTCGATATCGTCGATCTCGCCCTTGCCGTCGCGCAGGTCGACCAGTGTCTTGATGACGGCCAGGATGTCTTCCTTGCGCAGCGTGCGATAGGTGTCCGGCGCATCGAGGTCGAGGCGCATATTCATCTTGACGCGGCCGACCGCGGACAGGTCGTAGCGCTCACTGTCGAAGAACAGCGACTGGAACATGTTCTGCGCCGACTCCAGCGTCGGCGGCTCGCCCGGGCGCATCACCCGGTAGATGTCGAACAGCGCATCCTCGCGCGTCAGGTTCTTGTCGGCGGAGAGCGTGTTGCGGATGTAGGGGCCGACATTGACGTGGTCGATGTCGAGCAGCGGCAGCTCCTTGTAGCCGTGCTCGTTCAGCGCCTTCAGCGACTTCTCGGTGATTTCCTCGCCGGCTTCGGCATAGATTTCGCCGGTCTTCGGATTGACGAGATCCTCGGCGAGATACATGCCGACCAGCTCCTCGTCGCTCATGCGCAGCGCCTTCAGCCCCTTCTCCTGGAGCTGGCGGGCGGCGCGGACCGTGAGCTTCTTGCCGGCCTCGAGCACGACCTTGCCGGAGTCGGCATCGATCAGGTCATTCAACGTGGAGTAGCCGCGGAAGCGGACCGGGTCATAGGGTACGCGCCAGCCGTCCGCATTGCTTCCGGACTTGGCGCGCTTGTATATGATCTTCTTGTAGAACGTGCTCAGGATCTCCTCGCCGTCGAGGCCGAGGGCGAACATCAGCGAGGTCACCGGAATCTTGCGGCGGCGGTCGATGCGCGCGAACACGATATCCTTGGCATCGAACTCGATGTCGAGCCATGAGCCGCGATAGGGAATCACGCGCGCGGCGAACAGCAGCTTGCCGGACGAATGGGTCTTGCCCTTGTCGTGATCGAAGAACACGCCGGGCGAACGATGCATCTGCGAGACGATGACGCGCTCGGTGCCGTTGACGACGAAGGTGCCGTTCATGGTCATGAGCGGAATGTCGCCCATGTAGACGTCCTGCTCCTTGATGTCCTTCACCGACTTCGCGGCGGTTTCCTCGTCGATATCGAACACGATGAGGCGCAGCGTCACCTTCAGCGGGGCGGCATAGGTCATGCCGCGCTGGCGGCACTCGTCGACGTCGTACTTCGGCGCCTCGAACTCGTAGCGCACGAATTCGAGCTGCGAGGTGCCCGAGAAGTCGTTGATCGGAAACACCGACTTGAAAACCGCCTGCAGTCCCTCGTCGAGCCGGCCACCCTCCGGTTCGTCGACCATCAGGAACTGGTCGTAGGACGCCTTCTGAACCTCGATCAGGTTCGGCATCTCGGCGACTTCCCGAATATGCCCGAAAAACTTGCGAACCCGCTTGCGACCGGTGAACGTCTGCTGCACCATCGTGGCCTCTCATGTCGTCGCCCGTGAGGGGCGAACCTTCCAAAGCGCGATTGGCATCGCCTCCGGGGTGAATCTCGGAACGCTCTCAAGAGCGGAACGCAAATGTCAGGATTTCAATCCTGAATTGGAACGCCAGGCTCGCAGAACGCAAAACAACGCGCGGGGTGCATGAATGCGCCCAGCCCGTCAAAATCATCTCCAAGCGGACCGAAAAAGCCCGAAATCGCTGCTCTCCCAACAGCTCGTGAGGGAATGCCGCCGTTCCCGCCATCCGCTGTGCTTTCGTGCTGCCGCCCCGATATGGGATGGCATCGTGGCGATTCGAGGGGCTGTTCCCGTGAATCCCCACACTTTTCTGTGTACAACCCGACCCGACCCCAGCCCGACGGTTGTGCCCCGCGCCATCCGGGAAATCCCATTCACCCTCATCATCTCCGTCATGGCCGGGCTCGACCCGGCCATGACGTCTTCGGTGAGGTGACCTCCGGGTTTCGGCTTGCGTTCGCCAAACCTGACGAAGAAAACCCGGATTTCGCTCACGTCACCTGCGGTTACTTGAGCTCAACCTTGGCGCCAGCCTTCTCGAGCTGAGCCTTGAGCTTCTCGGCCTCGTCCTTGTTCACGCCTTCCTTGACAGGCTTGGGCGCGCCCTCGACGAGATCCTTGGCTTCCTTGAGGCCGAGGCCCGTGATCGCACGGACTTCCTTGATAACCTCGATCTTCTTGTCGCCGGCAGCAGCCAGAACGACGGTGAACTCGGTCTGCTCTTCGGCCGCCGCGGCCGCACCAGCGCCCGGCGCCGCCGCCACGGCAACCGCCGCCGCAGCCGACACGCCCCACTTCTCTTCAAGCAGCTTGGCAAGCTCGGCCGCCTCAAGCACGGTCAGGGCGGAAAGGTCGTCGACGATTTTCTGCAAGTCAGCCATTGATCTGTTTCCTTAAACGCTTTGGTTCGAACCAGGTTTGATGCGCGAAGGGCCTCACGCCGCTTCGCTCTTTGAGGCATAGGCCTGAACGACGCGTGCGAGCTTGGCCGCAGGCGCGGTCGAGAGCTGAGCGATCTTGGTCGCCGGCGCCACAAGGAGGCCGACGAGCTTGCCGCGCAGTTCATCGAGTGACGGCAACGAGGCGAGTGCCTTGACGCTGTCGACGTTCAGGACGGTTTTACCCATCGAGCCGCCGAGAATGACGAAGCTTTCGTTCGTCTTGGCGAATTCGACGGCAACCTTCGGCGCCGCCACCGGATCGTTGGAAGTCGCGATCACGGTCGGCCCCTTCAGCAGGGAGCCGATGGCAACGACGTCTGTGCCTTCAAGAGCAATTTTGGCGAGACGGTTCTTCGAGACCTTCACCGACGCGCCCGCCTGCTTCATCTGCATGCGCAGCTTCTGCATCTGGGCCACGGTGAGGCCGGAATAATGAGCAACGACCGCAACGCCCGTGGTCTTGAAGACCTCGTTCAGCGCCTCGACCGCCTCTTTTTTTGCCGCTCGTTCCACAGCAAGCTCTCTCCGGTTGGCGGTCTGTGCGCGAGGCAAGGACCGCCGGGTTACACCCATCGTCCCGCCCAAAACCTGATCCCAAGACACCTGCCTCAAGACACGCCGGGCGCGACGACAATTCAGTAGCCTGCCCTCCCGAGCCTGACGGCCTGGCGGCCGGATAGCACGGGGTGTCGAGGTTCGAACCAATTCGCCACCACCGCTCGCGGCGGCGATAAAGCAAAATCCGGTCTTCACCCGTCTATGCAGGCCATGCGATTAAGCCGTTGGACAAACTTGCGTTCGCCGCGGGCGCCTGCAGTCTCGGACAGGATCGAAATCGCCGGCAAACCTTCAATGGTCCGTCGGGATCCCTGTCCGCACCCACCCGGCAAACGTCGGCGGCCTTCCTTTCGAGCAATCCATGCGGATGACAGGAAAGGAATGGCCTCCTAGCAAAGCGGGGTTCAGGAATGCGAACACAGACGTGCCAGCAACCGCCAGCACATCTGGAGCCCGGTGTTTAGCGAGTCTTTGGTACGTTGCCAAGACCTAAATTATGCAAATTTCCGGCCAGCATTGGGCCGCGCGTCTGATCGATACCGGAGAGTGAGGGGCACGCGCCGAAAACTCCGAAGCGAAATGCACGTCTCGCGAGCCTCGCCTCCGGACAACTAAAAAAGGCGGGATCGGACATCCCGATCCCGCCATCTTCGTTTGTCGCAGTGATTTCCGGCCTCAGCCGAGCACGGTTCCCGGCTCGACCTTGACGCCCGGTCCCATGCTCGAGGACACCGCAATGCGCTGGATGTAGGTGCCCTTCGCGCCGGCGGGCTTCGCCTTCGCCACCGCGTCCGCCAACGCCTTGACGTTCTCGACGAGTTTCTCTTCCGAGAACGAGGCCTTGCCGATACCGGCCTGCACGATGCCGGCCTTCTCGACGCGGAATTCGACCGACCCGCCCTTGGCGCCCTTCACGGCACCGGCGACATCCATGGTCACCGTGCCGATTTTCGGGTTCGGCATCATACCGCGCGGACCGAGCACCTTACCCAAACGGCCGACCAGCGGCATCATGTCCGGCGTGGCGATACAGCGATCGAAAGCGATCGTGCCGCCCTGCACCGTCTCGACCAGATCTTCCGCGCCGACGACGTCGGCGCCCGCAGCCTTGGCTTCCTCGGCCTTGGCGCCGCGCGCGAACACGCCGACGCGCAGTGTGCGGCCGGTGCCGTTCGGCAGGGTGACAACGCCGCGCACCATCTGGTCGGCATGACGCGGATCGACGCCGAGATTCATCGCGATCTCGATGGTCTCGTCGAATTTCGACGTGGCGCGGTCCTTGATCAGTTTGATCGCTTCAGCGATAGGGTAAAGTTTTTCCCGATCAATGCCTTCGCGGGCTTTCTTCAAACGTTTTCCGATTGCCATTGCTCGTTACTCCGCCACCTGAAGGCCCATCGAGCGGGCAGACCCCTCGACCATGCTCATGGCCGCTTCGACGGTGTCGCAATTGAGGTCCTTCATCTTCTTCTCGGCGATCTCGCGCACCTGCGCCTTGGTCACCTGGCCAGCGGAATCACGGCCCGGCGCCTTCGATCCGGACTGGATCTTCGCCGCCTGCTTGAGGAAGTAGGCCATCGGCGGGGTCTTCATCTCGAAGGTGAAGGATCGATCGGCATAGATCGTGATCACCACCGGGATAGGGGTGTTCTTTTCTTCCTTCTGCGTCTGGGCATTGAACGCCTTGCAGAATTCCATAATGTTGAGACCGCGCTGACCGAGCGCGGGACCGATCGGTGGCGACGGGTTCGCCGCACCGGCCGGCACCTGCAATTTCAGGTATCCGGTCACTTTCTTTGCCATGCGTTACTCCTTCAATGGCCGGACCATCCGGACCTTCAGGGACCGTGGTGCGGTTCGACAGGCGGCTGGCGACCGACCGTCTCCTCCCACGGGTCTTCGGAGATTTCTCTCCACACGTCATGGCCGGGCTGGTCCCGGCCATCCACGTCTTGTCTGGTCAATAGATTAAGGAAGTCGTGGATGCCCGGGTCAAGCCGGGCATGACGAGCTTACACCTTCTCGACCTGACCGAACTCCAGTTCGACCGGCGTTGCACGGCCGAAGATCGACACCGCGACCTTCACGCGCGAGCGCGCCTCGTCGATTTCTTCCACCACGCCGGAGAACGACGCGAACGGGCCGTCGGCCACACGGACGTTCTCGCCGATCTCGAACGACACCGACGCCTTGGGCCGCTCCACACCTTCCTGCACCTGGTGCAGGATGCGCATGGCCTCGGCTTCCGAAATCGGCATCGGCTTGTTCTCGGCGCCGAGGAAGCCCGTGACTTTCGGAGTGTTCTTGATGAGATGGAACGCCTCGTCGGTGAGGTTCATCTTCACCAGAACGTAACCCGGGAAAAACTTGCGCTCGGCATCGACCTTGCGGCCGCGCCTGATTTCGGTGACTTTCTCGGTCGGCACCAGCACCTGCTCGAAGAGATCCTCGAGCCCCCGCTGCTTGGCCTGCTCGCGGATCGATTCCAGCACCTTCTTTTCGAAGTTCGAATAGGCGTGGACGATGTACCAGCGCATGCTCATTGTTCAGTTCCGTGCGCGTGTCGTTCGTGTCGTTAATGAAGGCCGAGCACGAACGTGATGAAAATGCGGATAATCTGATCCGTGAAGAAGAAGAAGAGCGACGCCAGCGCCACCATCACGAACACCATGATCGTCGTGACCGTGGTCTCGCGACGGGACGGCCAGGTGACCTTGGCGGTCTCCGTGCGCACTTCCTGCAAGAATTTGAACGGGCTGAAAGCCATCGTTGATAATCCGCGTTCGTCTTGTGCCGGTCTGATTTCGGAGATCCGGACACCCCTCTCGAGCGCCCAACCCTCTGTTCGAGGGCAGAGCCGCCAAGCGGGCTCAATTGTCCGGGAAATTCAAGGCCGCGTCGGATGTCCGTCAAAGCGGGCCGACAGCAGGTGCGGTTATCTACTGCCGGCAGCCGGAAAGGTCAAGGGTATGGCTCGCGGCGCGCTTGGGATAACGGTCGCAAAGCACGGGTATTTCAACGGATTAACTGGCAGGAGTGGCAGGGCTCGAACCTGCGACCCCCGGTTTTGGAGACCGGTGCTCTACCAATTGAGCTACACTCCTAGCGGGTGCCTCTATAGCGAACGCAAAGCGTCACGTCAGCCCTAAAATGCGTCGAAACAGCTTCTGAAAAGCGAGTAGTGAGTAGCAAATAGCGAAAGGTCCTCTATCCGCCACTGGGTATTCGCAATTCCCGGCCCTTATTCAATGATGCTGGCAACAACTCCTGCTCCGACCACAAGTGCGACGTTTCACACTTCTGATTCTTAAATGCCGCCGGGCCCTAACGGCGCTCCGCTTCGATCATTCGATGATGCTGGCAAAGCTCGGCCATGACGCGGTGCTGGATTTGATGAAGGCGGTCCTCGGCATCCGTCCGACGCAGGAGACGACGGTGACGGGCGTGCTTCGGATCCGAGTTCTCCAGCGTACGTGAAGAACATGATCACCGGCGCGGCAGGACGACGAGTCGGGTCGGTCCCAAACCAGTCAACTGCGGTGTTGCCAGAAATCATCAGCGCGGGGCGGAGTCGGACGCGCGGCCAGAATCCTTTTGACTGTGCAAGGCGATTTGCCTTTGCTGGCAGGCGCTGGGTAGCAGGAATGAGTACGATGCTGGAAACAATCACCGCCGTTTTTGGAATTATGAGCGCCGGCATTTTCCTGGCCCACGCGATTGACGGCTATTGGTCGCGGCCTTAACCGGACGGCCGTCACGTCTCCACTAGGTCGAAATCCTGACGTAACCGCGCAGCCATGTCCCGGACGCGCGAGCGCCACAAGTCTGGATCGGCGATTGGCCCGGCCTCCGGCTTGATCGTCAGCATCGCGTTCCATGGATTTCCGCCGTAGACGGTCACCACGAATCCACGGACCGGCGCGCCGTCGAGCGTTTGCAGTGCTTTCAGGATGATGCCCGCCAGTTCGTCCGCTGTTTTGCGGCGATCATAGCTCTCCGCCGGTTGATCCGGCAGCGTCGCGGCGACGGCTTCTTCAGCCACACCATCGCCCCCATCCGGCGTTGGCCTGGTTTCGGCCCCGAGCGATTCCAATGGAGCGGACGGATCGCCGCCTTGCGGCAGTTCGGGCTGAGGCGGCGCGTTATGGCGCGTCCCCAAAACGTTCTGGATCAGGGCCAACAATCCCTTATCCAAGCCGCTGCTGTTACCCACGTCGGTCGCTCCAGTCGATTGAGCTGCGGCGTCCCGGACAAATGTTTCCTGCCCTTGGCTGGCCGTGAGTATCTTGCAGGTGTTTCAGGCCAGCGCCACCCCAATCAGCACCGCGACGAGCACGCCAAAGCCAGCGAACGCAATATTGAGGAAATTCCGGGCTAAACCAGGTTCGGTGGTCAGCATGACATTTCTCCCGATACGCAAAACAACTTTGCGGAGAATGAGCGCTGAATCTTAATCAAAACTTTCGGACGGGCTTTCCCGCCCCGGCTATCGGATCAGCCGGCCGGTGGCAGGCGACATTGCGCCATGGTCCTGTGTCCCGCGATCACTCCGGGGCGGCGGGCCTGCCGGGCAATCCCCTACGCGATCTGGATCACCTGGTAGTAGGTTTCACCCGTACTCTAGTCAGAATGAAGAAGGTTTCACCTGTTTCCGTCAAAAATACAGTTTGAACCTTTCGCGCATTGCGACGACAGAGAATGAGCTGGGGGATTGCACTGCCCAGTCTATGCACAACGTCACCCGGCGATCATATTCCGCTCGGGTGACGTTGTTGTTTCGAGGGTCGTCACGGTCGAACGCGGCATACTCGGATGACTGAAAAACGGATGACGGCGCGGAGCCGTGTTCTGAAGGCCGGGACCATTGAGGTCCACGGCGGCGCGATCGACTGTACCGTCCGTAACCTGTCGCAGGACGGCGCGGCGCTGGACGTTGCCAGTCCGGTCGGCATCCCGGACGAGTTCACGCTTCTCATGCCGGCCGACCATAAACGACACCAATGTCGCGTGATCTGGCGCAAGGAAAAGCGGATCGGTGTCAGGTTTCGCTAAGCTTGCATGAGTTTTGGATCTGACATTCGCATCGCGAACTCGCGGCCGGGTTGGTCGCGGGTCAAATCCATCCCTGAGCCTTTCCGCTTCTGATGAATCAGAAGCGGGCTCCATGATTTTGATTTGACGCGTTTTCTTCACGCGAACCGGTATCCATCCCCGGGTCAAGCCCTGGGGCATGCTTCGCTCGAAAACGCTCTAATTTGCCGCGCCGCCTGCGGCCCCCACCCTGGACTTTGTTTTGTGTTTGGCGCTGGCCCTGGGCTGGTCCTCGTTTCGCACGCTGCCCCAGGGATCGTTGGCTACCGCAGCGTCGGGAATCTTCCGCAGCGTGTCCTTGTAGGCCTTTTCGATCGCCTGCTGTTTCTCGACCTCTTCCTGCGTCTTGCCAGGTCCGTCGGTAAGCAGATTGATATGCGGCGACTGAGCAAAGGCCGGCCCCGACAACAGGGCCGCTATCAGCATGGCCGGGCGTAGAACCTTCATCAAAACTCCTCCCTGCCGGCACCGGGCCGCTCGATGGTTGAGGGTCGAAACATCGTCCGGCCGGCAACCGATTTACGAAGATGATCCGGCTTGCAGGATTTTGACGATTGCATCAAGTCGTCCCGATCGCCGATGCGACCGGAGCCCTGCAAATGTTAGAATCAAAGGACCACTACCAACTATAGGTTTCTAGTGGAGTTTTGAGTTTGACATTCGCTTGACGGGTTTGCTGCGAAGTGGGTAGCGAATGTCAAATTCACTCCACCAGAACGTTTTCGAGCGAAGCATGTCCTCGGGGCTGACCCGGGGATGGATACCGGTTCGCGTGAAGAAAACGCGTCAGATCAAAATCATGGAGCGCGCTTCTGATTCCATCAGAAGCGAAAAGGCTCCAGAGTCTGATTCAACTGCGTTGAATCAGACTCTGGCCTTAACCTTTTGATCAAGCATGAAAACCGAACTGCTCGGCTACCGGCCCGGCGGCGCGGCTGAACAGTCAGTCCGGCTCGCTCGCTACGGTGAACGCGCGGTTAATGCCGATGCGTATATTTGGTGTCGGAACCAACGTTATCTTCGAATGTTGCAAATAGCGTCTGCCGCGAGCAACGTGGCGGCAGCGCGTGACTGCGCGCCTGTGACCTCGTAATCCGTCGCAAATGGGGATTGGGGACATGGTCGATATGGTCAATTGGGCTCCGGTTCGTCGTCCATCGATGAGCGAGTTCGCGGCGCGCCCGCCCCGGAGCGCAACACGCCGCGGGGCCGCGGCACTCGCCTCAATCGACATCGACCAATGGCGAACGCTTGCCGACCGCGCTGTCGAGCCGAACGCCTACCACCTCGCCGACTGGCAGCTTCCGCTCGACGCATCGGCGCGCGACCGGACCGATGCATCCGCGCTGACGGCGCATGACGGCTCATCCGCGGCGTCCGGTGCCGGCGCTCTCATCGGCCTCATCCCCGTGATCTCCGCCTGGAGAGCCTACCGACTTCCGTTGCCCGTTCTGGTCAGCGCCGATCCCTATGGAACCCTCTGCACTCCGCTGCTCGACCGCGGCCTCGCCAATGAAGCCGCGACGACGCTGCTGCGCGAGGCACGCGCCATCGGCCAACGCGCGCTGATCCTGCGCAACGTCGCGCTCGACGGCGCGGCCATGAAGGCCCTCACAGCAGCGCTTGAACATGACGGCATCAGGCCGCATACGCTGCATGGCCATGTGCGGGCCTGCCTCGACGCAACACGCGAGCCGGATGAACTGCTGCGGGATGCGCTCGGCGTCAAGAAGCTCAAGGAGTTGCGCCGCCAGCGCAATCGGCTTGCGGACCATGGCGAGGTTTCGTTTCAGGTCGCGCGTGCTCCCGGCGATGTTGCACAAGCGCTCGAAACCTTCCTTGCGCTGGAAGCCAGTGGCTGGAAGGCGCGGTGTGGGACCGCATTGCTCCAGCATGGCGGCGATGCAGCCTTCATCCGCCGCGCGGCGCCGGCGCTTGCCGAACGAGATCAGTGCGAAATCGTAACCCTGCGCGCAGGCCCGACCCCGGTGGCGGCGGCTATCGTGTTGCGTCATCAAGACCGCGCGTTCTATTTCAAGCTCGGCGTCGACGAAAATTTCGCGAAGTTTTCACCCGGTGTGCAGTTGACGCTCGATCTCACGCGGCACCTCTGCGCCGACCCGGCGATTACACTGGCGGATTCCACGGCAAACCCGGGTCATCCGATGATCGACCCGATCTGGCGCGGTCGGCTTGCGATCGGCGATGTGCTGATCCCGCTTCGACGCCGCGACCCTGCCATTCCACTTGCAAGGGCGGCGGTCGCGCTGCGCCGGCTAGCGCGCGTAGCCGTGCACCGCGCCGTTCATGTTATCCGCAAACGCCGGGAGAGAAATGCATGAACGCCTCTGAACCGGCGCCGGTCATCGCCGCGGCCAACGATGTGCTTCGGCGAGACTTCCCGCTCAAGCCGTTCGCGATCCAGCACAAGCTTGCGGGGCATCCGCTGCTGACACTGCCGCGCATCGCGCAGTTGGCTGCCGAGTTGCCGCGCGACCTGATCGAGTACAATTCCGGCAAGGTCGCAATCAGCCAGGACCCCGATGCGATCCCGACGGTCGACCTCGATCCGGTCGAGGTGGTGGAGCGGATCGAGACCGCCGGCGCCTGGATGGTACTGAAACACGTGGAGAACTCGCCGGAGTATCGCCGCCTGATGGAGGATGCGCTGCTTTCGGTCGCGCGCGCCCGCGGCTTCACTAACCTGCGCGACGCTGGCTTCGAGCAGATCGAGGGCTTTCTGTTCGTGTCCTCGCCGAATTCCACCACGCCGTTCCATCTCGACAGCGAGGACAACTTCTTCGTCCAGATCCACGGCGAAAAATTCTTCACGGTTTACGACAACAGTGATCGCAGTCTCGTATCCGATGACGCGATCGAGCGTGCAATGACAAAACATCGCAATCTGAAATTCGACGATAGTTTCGCGGGCCGCGGCACCGAATTCCACATGTTCGGCGGCGACGGCTGCTTTGTGCCTTACCAGTGGCCGCATTGGGTGCGTACCGCCGGGTCGCACTCGATCTCGTTGGCCATCACCTGGAAGACGCGGGAGGTTCGCCGCGTCAACGATCTGCACTTCTTCAATTCCATGCTGCGCCGCCTCGGCTGGCCGCAGAAGCCGCCGGGCGCGCAGCCCGCGTTCGATGCGCTCAAGCTGGCGTTCTATCGTACGGTGACGACGGCGCTCCGGCCGTTGCGCGGCTCAATGACGATGCGGCGAATCCTGCGTCGCATCGCACTCGGCAAGCGGGCGAACTATTATCTGAAAGACGCCTAGCCGGCCGGCCGGGCGGCGCTGGCGGGTCCGATTCTGACCGTCGAAATGGCCATTCCGGGCAGGCCGACCGCCCCTGCCCCTCTGTCATCGCCGCGGCGACCTGTGGTAAGGGTCTCGTATCCGTTGAAAGCACGAGGCCGCCGATTGTCGGGCATTTCACTCTACACGCTGTCGGTCTGGGTGCTGCCGCTCGTCATCGCGATCACCTTTCATGAAGCCGCGCACGGATTCGTCGCGCATCGGCTGGGCGACAACACCGCCTGGCAACTCGGCCGCGTCAGCTTCAATCCGCTCAAGCATATCGATCCCTTCGGCACGGTGATATTGCCGGGGATTCTGCTGCTGACGCACGCGCCGTTCCTGTTCGGCTACGCAAAACCTGTGCCGGTGAACTTCCGAAATTTGAGCCATCCCCGCATCGACATGGTCTGGGTGGCGCTCGCCGGACCCGTCACCAATATTTTGCTGGCACTGCTCGCGGCACTGGCATTTCACGGGCTCGGCCTGATCCCGGACAACAGCGTGCAATGGGTCGCCGACAACCTGAAGAACGCGCTGATCATCAATGTCATTCTTGCGGTGTTCAACATGCTGCCGATCCCGCCATTGGACGGCGGACGGGTCGCGGTCGGCCTGCTGCCGAATGGTCTGGCGGTCCCGCTCTCCCGTCTGGAACCCTACGGACTGCTGATCCTCGTCGGCGTCCTCCTGCTGCTACCGATGCTCGGCAGCCAGCTCGGTCTCAATCTTGACGTGATCTCCACCATCGTGAGAACAGTCACCGGTTTTGTGATACAGCTTCTGCTGCTGGTCACCGGCAATCTATGATAAAAACGTATGATAAAGACGTTGCAAGGGGCGTAGTCAGTTGATCAAAGCACAGGACAAAATGATTGCAAGGCGTGCCGACACCAAGGCACGCGCCGACTTCGCGACCTGGAAGATGATGGCGAAGCTGAATGGCGCATCGTCGCTACCCGACGAAGCCCTGACTTTCCTTTCGAGGTACAGGGGCTTTCTCGAAACGATGCCGGAGACCGAGGCGAGCGAGGCCGCGATCGGTCTGATATACAAGGATTACTATGCGGAGATGGGTGGCACCGGAACGCCGCCGGACATCAGGTCGATGCCGAAAGACCCGATCGTAGAACTCGATAATGTCACCGCCTTCAGACGCCCCGAACCGCAACCGCCGCAGGCCGTAAATTCCGGGACGACTGCGAGGCCGCGCCTGCCGGTCGCGTTGATCTTCATCTGCCTCACCATGATTTACGTCGGTATCCGCTATTTTCTTCTGCAATGACGGCGGCGGTGCATCGCCGTCCGGCCAGCCGGGACAACGGCGTGCGCGACGACGACGTCAGCCCTTGCCCTTCACCCGGAAGACTACCGGCAGGGTAAAGCTCAATCCCTCGTCCGCTACCAGCGGCGGCGGCGGCGGCACCGGATCGGACCGGTGCACCATGGCGAGTGCGGCCTTGTCGAAGATCGGATCTCCCGATCCCTTCACGACGGTGGCCGAAACGACATGGCCGAGGCGGTCGAGCACGAAATTAACGAGAATCTCCGCGCTCTTGAGCGAACGTTCGGACGGATAGCGCTTGTGCTTGTCGAGATGCGCGACCAATTCCTTCTGCCAGGTCGCGCGGATGCGGCGGGCGCTCGCGCCGGTGCCCTGCTGCGGCGCGACCGAACGCTCCGATTCCGGTGCATGTTCGACGCTCGGCATCGCGGTCGCCTCGGCAGCCACCGATTCCTGCGACGCCGATGTCTGCACGGCCGCCTTCTCGGGATCGTCATCCACCGGCTTCTTCGACTCGTTCTCGGTGACGATCCGATCCGGATCCTCGGTCTCGGTCGGCGTATCCTTGGGCAGATCGGTTTCCTTTACGACCGCCTTCTGCTCGGCAAGCGCCGGCGAGGCGACTGAGGCGTCGGTGTCCGGTCCGGGCGGCAGGTCGGTCGCCTCGCGATGCGGCGAGGACAGATCGAGTCCGACCTCGATTGCCGGTGCGCCGAGATCCTCATCCGACTCGTCGCTCTGCATGTGAGCCATCGCCAGCGCCACGCAACCGAGATGGATCGCGATCGCCGCGGCCGCCGCGAAACCCCAGAGCCGACGGGACGGCAGTGACTCGGCGATGGTCTCAGACATGGTTCAAAGCCTTGCGTTGTCTGTGGCGGGAACGGACTGGGCGTCCGGAACGCCCTCGAGCGCCACCAGCTTGATTTTCGCGTAGCCGCCTGCGTGCAGGATCTCCAGCACGTCCATCAGGTCGCCGTAAGGCACAGCGCGATCCGCGCGTAGAAAGATGAAGCTGTCCTTGGTCATGTTCGGCGTGGTGTCGAGCGTCCGGACCAGATCGACGCGCTTGACCAGGTTTTCGCCGATCGCAATCGCAAGATCGGCCTTGATGCTGACATAGGTCGGCTTGTCCGGCTTCTTTTGCGGCGTCGCACTCGACGTCGGCAGATTGACCGGCAGATCGACGGTCGACAGCGGCGCTGCCACCATGAAGATGATCAGGAGGACAAGAATAACGTCAATGAACGGCGTGACGTTGATTTCATGCGCTTCGGCGTATTCCTCGTCGTCGTCAAAACCGCCTTCTGCAATCGACGCGCCCATCGTCTACTCCGCCGCGCGCGAACGCGCTTCGCCAATGGAACTGACATGAGTGCGATCAAGATCGCGCGACAGCAGTCGGCCTGCCGCCCCGGACGCGCGGCCGACCAATTCAGTGTAGCCCTTCGTCACGCGGGCGAAGTGATTGTAGATGATGACCGCCGGGATCGCCGCGACGAGGCCAAGCGCGGTCGCGAGCAAGGCTTCGGCGATGCCGGGCGCCACCACCGCGAGATTGGTGGTCTGCGCCTTCGAAATCCCGATAAAGCTGTTCATGATGCCCCAGACCGTGCCGAACAGGCCGACGAAAGGGGACGTCGCGCCGATGGTCGCAAGCAGACCCATGCCGAGCCGAATGCGACGCGATTCCGCGCGGACGATTTCGGCAAAGTTCGACGCGGCTCGCTCCTTGATGCCGGCGTCGCTGGAGATTCCGGCCGACAACCGCGCCTCGCGCATCGCCGCCGCCAGCAACGATGCCAGCACGCCGTCCTTGGCGCCGAGCGCCATCTGCGCTTCCGCGAGCGAGCGCGACTCGCTGATTGTCGTCAGCGCCGCCCGCAGCGCGCGTTGCGCGAGCGACAGCTCGATCATTTTCGCGATACAGATGGTCCAGGTCACCAGCGAGGCAAACGCGAGACCGATCATCACAAACTTGACCAGGATATCTGCTGTCAGAAACATCGACCACGGCGACAAGTCGTGAAGCGTCGTCGGCTCCGGTTTCAGCAGATTGGTGGCGTCGGCGCTCGAAACAGGTGCGGCGGCGGCAGGCTGTTGCAATGCGCCGGGGGAAGCGGGCGCGGAATCGGCGGCAGGCTGCTGTTGCGATATCGCGGGGGGGGCTGATGTGGATGCCTGAGCCGGTGAGACGGCCGGCGCTGACGGCGACGGCAACTGCTGTGCGGCGGACGGCGGCGGTGCGGTGGTCCTGCTCTGCTGTGCAGCTACAGGCCCTGCGAGCGACGCCAGCGCCAACGCGACGGCCATCGGCATACTTATTAGAAGCGTTCTAAACATCGCCGCGCTCATACCTCGGCCCAATAACGAATGAGATTGTGATAGATGCCTGTCAATTTGACCGTTTCAGGGTCATCGCGCCCAAGACGTTCGACAAGGCTCTGAATCGCCGTATCGAGATCGAAAATCATGCTGCGCGCGTGGTCATCCCGTACCATGCTCTGGAGCCAGAAAAAAGATGCTACGCGGGTGCCGCGCGTCACCGGCGTTACCAGATGCAAACTGGACGCAGGATAAAGAACAAGGTCTCCGGCCGGCAGCTTGACCTCATGCGAGCCGTAGTTGTCTTCAACTACCAGATCGCCGCCGTCATAATCGTCCGGCTCCGATAAAAACAACGTTACCGACAGATCGGTGCGGATTCGCAGTCCGGTCATGCGATCGCCGCGCACGGCATTATCGACGTGAACGCCGAAATGATGCCCGTCGGACGCGACGTAACGATTGAACAGCGGCGGAAAAATCTGCAGCGGGATCGCAGCCGAGATGAACCGCGGATTCGCCGTCAGCGCCGAAATGATCCGGTTGCCGAGCGTTCGCGCCAGGTCGCCGTCCGGCGGCAGCTGCTCATTCCTCTTGACCAGCGCCGACTGGGCGCCGGCCGTGGAGCGGCCATCCTCCCATTCGGCCGCGTCCATGATGCGGCGGAAATCCGCCACGTCATCCTTTTCCAATACGCCGGGGACGCAAGTCAGCATGTATCCGCATCCCCGAACATGGATCGCGATCAGTAACGAGCGGACAGCGTCAAGTAAGCGACGCGGCCCGGCGCGACGAACACGAACGGCGTCGCACTCTGATACAAGGCGTCGTAGTAGAGCTTATTGGTGATGTTGTTCACCGCGAGCTTCACCTGCCAGTTCTTGTTGACCTTGGCTTCGACGAACGCATCGAAACGCCAGTAGTCAGGCAGCGAAGTGCCCTGGTTGGCGGCAAGGAAGGTGCCGCCGTAGATCTGCGAGCGGTAGGTCGCCTGCCCGCCGATTTCCCAGACATCGGTAAGCTGGTACTTGGTGAGTACGTTGAAGGACTGATGCGCGATATTGGCAAGCGGCAGGCCGACATTGCTCGCATAAAGCAGCGGCTGCGCCGACGGGACCAGCGACTTCGTTACTTCCGACTGCATCAGGACGATGCCGCCAAACACGCTCCACTTGTCGGTGATCTTGCCGGCAGCCTCAATGTCGATACCGCGAATCCAATAGGCTGCGCCCGCGGTGATGCAGGACACCGTACCGCTGGATCCGGCGGGATAGGGACAGGTTGGCGTCGCCGCCCCCCCATTTGCGATGTTCTGCGATTCGCGCGCGTTGTCCTTCCAGGTCTGGAACAGCGACGCCTGGAGCAGAAGATGACGATCGAACAGTTCCCACTTGGTGCCGACTTCGGCAGCGCGGTTCTTTTCCGGCCCGAATATCTGACTGGAGTTGCCGTTGAGGATCGGCGCGAGCCCGCCGTATTGAGCGCTGGTGCCGTCGAATTCGGCGCCGACCGGATTGGACGACGTCGCATAGGCAGCATAGAGGCTGACATTAGGCAGCGGTTTTACCACCGCACCGAGATTGTAGTTGGTCAGACCTGAATCCAGCGACTGGGTGCCGAACACGTTCGACACACCATTCACCGTGCCGTAGCCGCTGGTGTTGACGTGGTAGTCGTCGTAGCGGATGCCACCGTTGAGGATGATGAAGTCGTTGTAGTTGGCGGTATCGAGCAGGTAGACGCTCTTGGTGTCGATATTGATTTTGGTCGGCAGCCCAGCGAGCGACGGCTCCGGGAACGACGCGTTGGTGAATTGCGGGTTGAAAATGTTGACGCCTGGAACCGAGCCGGTACCGCTCAAGCCGCCGGGCAATTGTTCGGAACTCAACCCCGAATACTTGTCGATACTGGATCTCTCGGCCGAGATTTCCACGCCCGCGAGTGCGGTGTGGCGCCACGGGCCGGTGCCGAATTTGTAGGTCGCCTCGGTCTGGTTGGCGAAGACGTTGGTCGGCTGAAAGCGGCTCTGCGGATTGGCGCTGAGCGTCCAGTTAGCAGGGTTCGGATCGGTCACGACCGGGCGTTCCGGCAGCGTTCCGATATAACTTAGAATGGAATGCTGCACGCGGGTCTTGTTGGTGACCATGAGGTCGGGCGTGATGTGCGCTTCCAGGTTCAGCGTGCCGATGTCCTGTCTGTAGGACTGGAAGTCGCGATTGAGGAAGCCATACCAGGTGTTGCGATTGAGGCCGAATTGCGGGAACGGACCGCCGGCGGTTGAATTGTAGAACCCTCCCACAAGTGCACTATTCGGCCGGAAATACGGCACGCCAAAGTCGGGAAGGCCATGCAGGTCGGTGTGGATATAGTTGGCCTGCACCTTGATGGCATCGACCGGCTTCCAGGTCACGGCCAGGAAACCGCCGCCGCGGTCGTCGGTGATGTAGTTCCGGCCTGCGACGTTGGCGTCCTGAAACAGGCCGCCGGCGCGAACGGCCAATGTCGGACTGATGACCTGATTGACGTCGAGCACCACCCGCTTGGTCTGGTCGGTGCCGAACATCGTATCCATGTTGTAAAAATTGCCTTCGGTGGTGGCCTGCTTGGTCACGATATTGATCGCGCCACCGGTGGTACCGCGGCCAGCGAACGACGAGCCCGGCCCACGCAGGATTTCCACCTGCTCGGTAAAGAAGTTCTCGCGGACACTGACGCCGGGGTCGCGAACACCGTCGATGAAAACGTCGTTGCGCGCATCGAAGCCGCGAATGAAGAAGCGATCGCCGAAGGCGTTGCCCCCCTCGCCGGTGCCGAGGGTGACGCCAGCCGTGGTGCGCGCCACATCCTTGAGCAAGGTGGCGCCCTTGTCCGCGAGCACGTCCTTGCTGAGCACCGTGACCGTCTTCGGCGTGTTCAGCAGCGGCTCCGGAAACTTGCCGGACGCCTGCAAGTGATCGACCTTGTAGGGCGCGGCGGCGTCCGCGTATGGGTTGCGATCCGCCGCGAGGTTGCCGGCATTGGGAAACGGCACCGGCGCGACCTGCGCCGGCTGAGCGCGGCGCGCGGCGCGGCGCAATGCCGTGCGCGCCCGGACATGATCCGCCGTGGGCTTCGACCTGGCATGATGCGGGCGAACGACCGGGGCATCGATCGTTACCGGCGGGAGGTTGGATTGCTGCGCTTCGGCGGCGGAGAAAGAGGCAACCGCGATGAGCCCTGCAACGGTGGAGACTTTGCCGACGGAGCTGATTTCCAACGACGGCTTGCCGATCGAATCGGCCACCGCGATCGTCCGCAACGACCGCGGCATCCTTGCATTGCTCATGAAGCGTCCCCAATCCCCAATCAAGAAATAGATCAATATGCGCAATTGACGCTGCGCCTATTTGCCACGTGGGGAGCAGTACCGATCAAGATTTTGAGGGTCAATGTGTTTAGGCGAAACTGTGATGTCACCTTTTTTGAATCTATCTAAATCATGAGCATTCTTAAAATCACCTGGACCGGATCAGGTTTTGAAGAGCTTGCGGTCAATCCGTTCGCGGCCCTGTTTTTAAAACGATTCTAAATTACTGCGCGGCAAAGCATCAATCGGCGCTCGGTGGTTTCATCAGCGAAAGCATTTCGTCGACCGTCTTTTGTGCGACGCTTCGTATGCGATCCGTGTCGTCCGTCCCGGCGATATTCACCTGCCGCACCACGGCTTTGATCTCGTCACGGAAATCGGTGAGAAACCGAAGCGGGTCCGGAGAGCTGTTGGCCACGCGTGCGATCAAACCCGTAATCATGATCTGACAGGCCATCATCCGGCCGTTCAGCTCGTCCATCGTTGGCTCCCTTTTGCGCGCACTGCACGCAACATTTTGCGCTGAAGGTGATATGGAAGAAGCAATCTCCGGTGACAATCTGATTTTTGGGAGCGACGCGTGAGCGCGCGACGTATCGCGAGCAACCGCTATTTGATCGCAACATCGTCCGGATTGTCGGAGGCGCTCCTGTTTTCGGAGGCGCTCTTGATATGACGCTTGATGTCGTGGAGAGCCTCAAGACTCGTTTCGACCGTGCTCGCCGGCATTCCCTGCAAGACATCCGCGGCAATGGAGTCGCGCAGGCTGTCCAGATCGTCGACGAACCGACGACCCGCCTCGGTCAGAAACAAACGATTGGCCCGGCGGTCCCGCGGATCGGGGTGCCGTTCCAGAAGGCCCTGGTCGACGAGCCGGTCGAGCAGCCGCACCAGCGAAATCGGCTGCAACTCCAGGACTTCAGCCAGATCGACCTGCGATAAACCTTCCTGCTGACGGAGCCGGAACAGGACAATCCACTGGGCCCGCGTGGTCCCGCGTCCCTTGGCGCGCTGGTCGATATAGTTGCGGAGCAGACGCGAGCTTTCGACCAATTGCGCGACGAACTGGCGTTTGAGATCGAGAGACATCGGTCCCAAAACTTTCCGATTGTTTAGGATTCTCAAAAGATAGTGTGTTTACACATAATATGCACGCATATATCTACGGCTACCCGGACAATTTTGAAGTCCCGATTTTTCAATGCTTCGAGCCACCATGTCCCGGTTGCGAACTCTCGGTTGGGCATCCCTCGTCGCGGTGATCGCCCTTGCGGGCGGTTACGCGCTTTGGCAGCACAGCGCGAAAGAGCATAACGGCGCGGATCGAGCCGACGCCGCAACGGACAGCCCGGTCCCGGTCCAGATCGCAACCGTGAAGAAGAGCAATTTCCCGATCTATCTGACCGGACTCGGGACAGTTCAGGGTTTCAACACCGTCGTGGTGCGGACCCGTGTCGATGGCCAGATCGACCGGATCGTCTTCAAGGAGGGCCAACTGGTCCAGAGCGGCGACCTGCTCGCCCATATCGATCCGCGGCCATTCCAGGCGGCGCTCGATCAGGCCAAGGCCAAAAAGGCGCAGGATGAAGCCAATCTGGCCAATGCCAACCTCGACTTGCGGCGCTATACCCAGCTCGGCGAATTCGCGACGCGGCAGCAGACCGACACCCAGCGATCCACGGTGCAGCAACTCACCGCGCAGATCGCGGCGGACGAAGCCACGATTTCCAACGCGCAAACCCAGCTCGACTACACCAACATCCGCGCGCCTATCGCGGGCGTCACCGGCTTCCGTCAGGTCGATCAGGGCAACATCGTCAACGCCTCGACGCAGACCGGCATCGTCACCATCGCGCAGATCGAACCGATCGCGGTGATTTTCACCGCGCCGGAAGAGCAACTGCCGCAGATCAAGGACGCCCTCGCCGCCGGGCCGCCAAAGACGATCGCGTACTCCACCGACGGCAAGCGGATCCTGTCCGAGGGAACGCTGGCGCTGATCAACAATCAGGTCGACACCACGAGCGGCACCATCCGCCTCAAGGCGATCTTCGAGAACAAGGATCACGTCCTGTGGCCCGGGCAGTCGGTCGCGACGCGGTTGCTGGTGTCCACCCGGAGGAATGCCGTCGTGGCCCCCGACGACGCCGTCAAGCACGGAACCGACGGACTCTATGCCTACGCCGTCAATCAGGACAACAAGGCCGAGCTTCGCAACATCAGGGTCGGGCCGTCGATCGATGGCCAAACCGTCATCGAGGACGGGCTGACCCCCGGAGACCATGTTATAGTCGCTGGACAATACCGGGTTCAGCCGGGGTCGGTCGTGACCACCACAGTCGCGGACTCCGAGCCCTCTGAGGGCAAGGCTGCTGGCAAGGCCCACTAGGATGAACGAGAGCATTTCTGCGCCGTTTATTCGCTATCCCATCGCAACCTCGTTGCTGATGGCGGGCATTCTGTTTGTCGGCCTGGTGGCATTTCCGCTGCTCCCGGTCGCGCCGCTGCCGCAGGTCGATTTTCCGACCATTCAGGTCTCCGCTACCCTGCCCGGCGCAAGCCCCGAAACCATGGCGTCGTCGGTAGCGCAGCCGCTTGAGCGGCAAATGGCGCAGATCCCCGGCATCGCGCAGATGACGTCGACCAGTTCGATCGGATCGACCGCGATCACGATCCAGTTCGACCTCAACCGCAACATCGACGGCGCGGCCAACGACATTCAGGGCGCGATCAACGCCGCGGGCGGCCAGTTGCCGAAGAACCTTCCGAGTCCGCCGACCTATCGTAAGGTCAATCCGGCCGACTCGCCGATCATGCTGCTGTCCGCAACGTCCGATACCCTGCCCTTGACGACGGTGAGCGACGATACCGACGCCCAGATGGCGCAGCAGATCAGCCAGATTGCCGGCGTCGCCCAGGTCTTCGTCGGCGGCCAGCAGAAGCCCGCTATCCGCATCCAGATCGATCCGGCCAAGCTCGTGGCCAAGAGATTGTCGCTGGAGGACATCCGCAGCCAGATCACCCTGACGACGGTCAATAACCCGAAAGGCAGCATCGACGGGGGAACGCGCAGCTACACCATCTATGCCAACGACCAGTTGACCGCGTCGAAAGACTGGAACGACGTCGTCATCGCCTATCGCAACGGCGGGCCGTTGCGCATCCGCGACATCGGCCGGGCCGTATCAGGCCCCGAGGACAACAAGCGGGCGGCCTGGGCGAACGGCGAGCGCGGCGTGTTCCTCGTCATTTTCAAGCAACCCGGCGCCAACGTCATCGACACGGTCGATCGGATCAAGGCAGAGCTGCCAAAATTGATCGCGGCGATCCCGCCCGCGATCAAGATCAAGATCATCAGCGACCGCACCACCACCATTCGCGCCGCGGTCGATGACGTTCAGTTCACCCTGCTCATCACCATTGTCCTCGTCGTGATGGTGATCTTTCTGTTCTTGCGCAGCTTCTGGGCGACCATCATCCCGAGCGTCACCGTTCCGCTGGCGCTGCTCGGCGCCTGCGCCCTGATGTGGCCGTTCGGCTATTCGCTCGACAATCTCTCGCTGATGGCGCTGACGATTTCGGTCGGCTTTGTCGTCGACGACGCCATCGTCATGCTGGAAAACATCAGCCGCTACATCGAACAGGGGGAAACGCCGATGGCGGCGGCGCTGAAAGGCGCGAGCGAGATCGGCTTCACCATCATGTCGATCAGCATTTCGCTGGTCGCGGTGCTGATCCCGCTGCTGCTGATGGGCGGCATCATCGGACGCCTGTTCCGCGAATTCGCGGTCACGCTGGCGATGGCGATCTTCGTGTCGCTCGTCGTGTCCCTGACACTGACTCCGATGATGGCGTCGCGTTTCCTGCGAAATCAACACAACGTCCGGCATGGTAAGCTCTATCAGGTCAGCGAACGCGGCTTCAATGCCATGCTCGACGCCTATCGCCGCGGACTCGATCTGGTCCTGCGCTGGCGGCGGACCACGCTTCTGGTGTTTTTCCTGACCCTCGGCCTGTCGGTCTATCTGTTCGTCATCATCCCGAAGGGATTCTTCCCGCAGCAGGACAACGGCATGATCCTCGGCACCTCCGAGGCGGCGCAGGACATCTCCTTCGACGAGATGAAGAAGAAGCAGGAGGAGCTGGGGCAAATCGTGATGGCCGATCCCGGCGTCGCCAGCATCGCCATGTTCATCGGCGGCGGCGGCAGCGCTCTCAACAACGGCCGCATGTATGTCACGCTGAAACCACGCGAGGAGCGCGACGCATCGGCGCAGCAGATCATCGCGCGGCTGCGACCCAGGCTCGACAAGGTCGAAGGCGCGCGGCAGTTTCTTCAGGCGTCGCAGGACGTCCGACTCGGCGGCCGCGCCACCCGCACGCAGTTCGAATATACGCTTCAGGATGCCAATCTCGACGAATTGAATAGCTGGGCACCGAAAGTCCTGGAAAAGCTGACCACGCTGCCCCAGTTGCGCGACGTCGCCACCGACCAGCAGACCCGCGGCACCACGCTGACGCTGACGATCGACCGCGACGCCGCATCCCGTTACGGCATCGCGCCGCAGCTCATCGACGACACGCTTTACGACGCCTTCGGCCAACGCCAGGTCGCGCAGTACTTCACGCAGCTCAACAGCTATCACGTGATCCTGGAAATTCTTCCCGAGTTGCAGGGCAAGGTCGACACGCTGGACAATATCTACGTCAAGTCGCCGCTTACCGGCGAACAGGTCCCGCTTTCAGTCTTCGCCAAGTGGACGACGGTGCCGGTGAGGCCGCTGTCGATCAGCCATCAGGGCCAGTTTCCCGCCATCACCATCAGTTTCAACCTCGCGCAAAACGTGGCGCTGGGACAAGCCACCGACGCCATACAGAGCGCCATGCGAGAGCTCGGCACGCCGGCCACGCTCAATGGCAGCTTCCAGGGCACCGCGCAGGCGTTCCAGCAGTCGCTCGGCACCGTGCCGCTGTTGATCCTGGCCGCGCTGGTCGTGGTGTACCTGATCCTCGGCATCCTCTACGAGAGCTACATCCACCCGATCACGATCCTGTCGACGCTGCCGTCGGCCGGTGTCGGCGCTCTCGCGACACTGATGCTGTTCGGCTACGACTTCAGCCTGATCGCGCTGATCGGCATCATCCTGCTGATCGGTATCGTCAAGAAGAACGGCATCATGATGGTCGACTTCGCGATCGCGGCCGAGCGCGAGGAGCATCTGTCGCCGGAGGAATCCATCCGCAAGGCCGCCCTGCTCCGCTTCCGGCCGATCATGATGACGACCATGGCCGCGATGCTCGGCGGGGTGCCGCTGATGCTGGGCACCGGCACCGGCGCGGAAATCCGCCAGCCGCTCGGCTACGCCATGGTCGGCGGACTGCTGGTCAGTCAGGCGCTGACGCTGTTCACCACGCCGGTGGTCTATCTCTACCTCGACCAGTTCTCCAACTGGCTGTCCGGCTTGGGGCGCGCGGGCAACGCCGGCGGCGATCGCGACCTGTCAGGCAACGCCTCGGTCAAGGAAGCGGCCGAATAGCGCGCGCTTGATACCGCAAGCCAAGGCCTCCGTCCCCCCGGATCCGGCCCGAACGAAATTCACCCCCGCCTCGCCCGCGCGCTTGCCAAAACAGGGAGCGAACGAGTAGAAGAACCCACGTTTGCCGGCGATGCCGTCGCAACTCAGCCAGCGTTCCATAACGTATTGCAAAAGCTGAATTAAACTTGGGGAATGGTGTAACGGTAGCACAACAGACTCTGACTCTGTTTGTCTAGGTTCGAATCCTAGTTCCCCAGCCAGTTCTACTTACAAATCGATATATCAGGATTGCGACGGCCGATGCGGTCGCCGGCGATCCCGGCCGCGGCATCACGGCGGCTCCGGTCCCCTGGCTTTTTCGACGCTACCGTTAAGGTAAATGAAACCTTTAAACCCGGTGGCGGGGTGGCGGCCAGCCAGCTCCGCGCCCTCCAGCATTCTTCCATAAAAACAACGCGAGACATGGAGGCGGCAGCAATGCAGCCGCGCACCGCGCATGGCAGACCTGTCGTGCCACGATCCTGATACCGTCTGGCTTAACAGTTTTTGCAATAACCACATGCGATAGTCGGGCAGCAGAACTGCACAAGAAATGTGATCAGCAAAATGCTTCATTCGATTTCCGCCAATTCCTTCGGACGCGTGATCTCCGTACGCGGATCGCAGGCACGGGTCGGCATTCTGAAGACCGGCTGCATGTCGTCGGCGGCCGCGCGCGCCACCGTCGGCCGGTTCGTCAGCCTGCGCAGCGTGGCCTCCACGATCGTCGCGATGATCACGGAGGTCTCCTGTGAACATCTGCCATCCTCGGATGAGTTCATGGCGAGCGCCTCGGTCGATCTGCTTGGCGAAATCCTCGACAGCTCCGGTCCCCGCCTCCGTTTCCAGCGCGGCGTCACCAACTATCCGGCGATCGACGACCCGGCGGAGCTGGTCACCAACCAGGAACTCCGCACCATCTACGCACCCAGCGGATCGGATCAGATCGATGTCGGCACGCTGCAGCAGGATCAGTCCGTCACAGCCTATGTCGACATCGAGGAAATGCTCAGCAAGCACTTCGCCGTGCTCGGCTCAACCGGCGTCGGCAAGTCGAGCGGCGTTTCGCTGCTCATCAACGAAATCCTGAAATCGCGGCCCAATCTCCGCATCTTCCTGCTCGACGTGCACAACGAGTACGGCCGGTGTTTCGGCGAGCGCGCCCTCGTGCTCAACCCCCGCAACCTGAAACTGCCGTTCTGGCTGTTCAACTTCGAGGAAATCGTCGACGTTCTGTTCGCAGGGCGGCCCGGCGTGCCGGAGGAGCTCGACATCCTCGCCGAGGTGATCCCGATTGCGAAGGGTGTCTATACGCAATATCAGCACGCCGACCGTGTCGGCCTCAAGCGCATCGATCCCAAGAGAGTCGGCTTCACCGCCGACACGCCGGTGCCCTATCGCCTGGTCGACATGATCTCGCTGATCGACGAGCGCATGGGCAGGCTGGAAAACCGCTCCTCGCGCATCGTCTACCACAAGCTGATCTCGCGCATCGAAACCGTACGGAACGATCCCCGCTACGCCTTCATGTTCGACAATGCGAACGTCGGCGGCGATACCATGGCCGAAGTCGTCAGCCTGTTGTTTCGCCTGCCCGCCAACGGCAGGCCGATGACCATCATGCAGCTTGCGGGATTTCCCGCGGAGGTCGTCGATTCCGTGGTGTCGGTTCTCTGCCGCATGGCGTTCGACTTCGGGCTGTGGAGCGACGGCGTCTCGCCGCTGCTGTTCGTCTGCGAGGAAGCCCACCGCTATGCGTCCGCCGACCGCAATATCGGCTTCGGCCCGACCCGCAAGGCGATTTCCCGCATCGCCAAGGAAGGCCGCAAGTACGGAGTCTATCTTGGCCTCGTGACGCAGCGCCCGGCCGAACTCGACGCCACCATCATTTCCCAATGCAACACGCTGTTCACGATGCGCCTCGCCAACGACCGCGACCAGGCGTTGCTCCGCTCGGCGGTCTCGGATGCGGCAGCGAACCTGCTCTCGTTCGTGCCTTCGCTCGGAACCCGCGAGGTGCTGGCCTTCGGCGAAGGCGTCGCGCTTCCCACCCGGCTGCGCTTCAAGGAAGTCCCGGCCCACCAGTTGCCGCGCAGCGAAGCCACGATCTCGACGGCACCGTCCGCCAGCCGCGGCCACGACATGCAGTTCGTCGACGCCGTTCTCGAGCGCTGGCGCGGGGCGACCTCGCATCGCGACGCGCCCAACGACCCCGGCTTCATGGAAAGGCCGGTTGTACACACATTGAACGCGCCGATGCTGCAGCCGTCGCTGGGCCTCGATCCCGACCGTTTCTCGCTTCTGAAGAAGCCGTTGCGCTAGCTTCTGCTTTCAGGCCAACCGGCTTCCTTTATGACCCGCATGTGGATCGAACAGGGCACCGCCGGACGGCGAGGCCGGCGGTGCCCTGAATTTTTGTACGCCGTCATGACGACTTTCTGTGTGAGGATCGCGCGCAGCGTGATAAAATCCACGCCGGAGCTTGCAGACCTGATACCCGCGGACCTGCACCCATGGGAATACAGCGACCCAAAACCTCGGAGGAAGAGCACGTCGTGCTCCAGTTCCGGCCGCGCCGGCCTGCAAGAACGCCCGAACAACGGCCCTCGGCAAATGCCGCTAACGCCGGCTCCCCGGACCAAGCCGACCATCCATCGCGTCACCGACCTGCCCGCGACCAGGACGACTTCCTCCACCGGATGCTCGCAAATGCGGCCGCATTCGCCTTCACGATCGCATTGATCGCCGTCGGGCTGTGGCTGGCCATGAGCATCGCCGATTTACGCACGCCCTGACGGGGGCTTCAGGATTGCACACATAGCGCAACGCCCCCAAGATAGGGCTGCAAAAGATAGCAAGCGCGCTGATTCGGCTGCGGAATACGGCTTTGCGGAGCGCCCGGTGCCATTGAACTCGGGACAGCGCTCCGATATACGGGCACTCGACTCCGCACGATGGGCCGGCCGTTGCGGAGGCGGCGCCGCCGTCGAACGCCGATACGACATTTATCTTCAATATATCAAAGGCTTAAAGATGTCCTCCACATTCGATCGGGTCGCCACCATTATCGCGGAAACCTGCGACATCCCACGCGATACGATCACACCCGAGAGCCATGCCATTGATGATTTGGGGATAGACAGCCTGGATTTCCTCGACATCGCTTTTGCAATCGACAAGGCGTTCGGGATCAAGCTGCCGCTGGAGAAGTGGACTCAGGAGGTCAACGACGGCAAGGCGACCACCGAGCAATACTTCGTCCTGAAAAACCTCAGCGCGCGCATCGACGAGTTGGTCGCCGCCAAGGGCGCGTAATCACGCGGCCATGGATCTCGCATACTTTCACCTGATCGATCGCATTACCGACCTCAATATCGGCGAGAAAACGATCGCGGTTGAGGCTCAGGTGCCTCAGCAAAACACGATCTTCGAGGGGCACTTCCCCGGATATCCGCTGATGCCGGGCGTTCTGTTGATCGAGTCGATGGCGCAGGCGTCGGGCTGGTTGCTGATCGCGTCGATGAAGTTTGAGCGCATGCCGTTTCTCGCCGCGGTCAAGGAAGCCAAGATGCGAACTTTTGTGACTCCCGGCGAACTCCTGAGCATCGAAGCAAGTATCGTTCACGAAGGCTCCGGCTACGCCATCACCCAAGCCAACGTCCGTGTCGGCGGCAAACGGCGGTGCAATGCGACGATCACGTTTGGCATCGCCCCCTTCCCAAATGCGGATATGCGCGGACACATGGAGGCCATGGCCAGGCGCATCGGGTTTCCGCAACAAATGATTGCCCATGACTGAGATACCATCGCGTTCAGCACCGATCGAAGCCTGGATCACCGGGATCGGGCTCGCCACCTCGCTCGGCGAGGGTCTTGATGCGCATTGGGATGCACTGAACCAGCGGCGTATCAATGCCGACGAGAACAGCTTCGCGCCGTACGTCGTTCATCCGCTGGCGCCCGTTAACTTCGACGCACAGATTCCGAAAAAGGGCGACCAGCGCCAGATGGAAGCCTGGCAGCGCATCGGGACCTACGCCGCGGGGCTGGCGCTCGATTCAGCCGGTGTCAAAGGCAACAAGGATATACTGGCGCGGATGGACATGATCGTCGCCGCAGGTGGAGGCGAACGCGACCTTGTCGTCGACGCCGGAATTCTGAACGCCGAGGCAAAGGGCAACTCCGCGCCCGGCTTTCTCAACGAACGGCTGATGAACGACCTGCGGCCGACACTCTTCCTGGCGCAGTTGTCCAACCTTCTCGCCGGCAACATTGCCATCGTTCACGGCGTTACCGGTTCGTCGCGCACCTTCATGGGCGAAGAGGCCGCCGGCGTCGACGCGGTGCGCATCGCGCTCGCGCGGATCGCCGCCGGTCAAAGCGACATCGCGCTGGTCGGCGCCGCCCATAATGGCGAGCGGAAGGATTTGCTCCTCCTCTACGAATTCGGCGACTTCAACCTGAAAGAAAAACACGCGCCGGTCTGGACGCGTGAGCACCACAGCGGCTTCGCGCTCGGATCCGGCGGTGCTTTTCTGGTGATTGAATCCCGAGCCCACGCGGAGGCTCGTGGCGCGAAGCCGTTTGCGCGCCTGGTCAACGTCGTCGCCGATCATGCACGGCGCAAACGCTCCGGCGACACCACATCGACGCTGGAATCGTTGTGGTCCAGGCTCGGCAGCCGCGCGGATGCCGCAGCGATCGTCACGGGCGCCACCGGCGCCGAGCCGGTCACGTCGGAAGAACGCGCGTTCCTTCGCGCCCATCCGGACATCCCGGTCCGCGCGACCGGAACAATGTTCGGTCACATCATGGAGGCGCAGTTTCCGCTTGGACTGGCCGTCGCCGCGTTGTCGCTGTCGCGCGGATCGCTGTTCGCGCCTGCCGATTCATCGGGCCAGGAGATTGATATGTCCAAGCCTCCGGCCCAGATTGTCGTGATCGGAGCCGGACACTGGCGCGGCGAAGGCATGGCGCTGGTTGAAGCGATCGGCTGAAAACCAGGATTCGATGGGGGAACCATGACCGCTATGCGCGACAAATCCGGCAGGCCTGTCGTCGTCGTCACGGGCATGGGCGTCGTGACCTCTCTCGGCTCCGGCAAGACCGACAACTGGGCCAGACTTTGCGCGGGTGAGTCCGGCATCAGGACGATCACGCGGTTCCCGACCGACGGCCTGAGAACCACGATGGCGGGCACGATCGATTTCGTCCCGGTCGAGCCGTTCTCGTCGACCGATCTTTCGGAGCGACTCGCCGACATCGCGACCGAGGAGGCTGTCGCGCAGGCGAGGATCGGCAGCTCCGGTGATTTTCCAGGCCCGCTGTTTCTCGCGGTCGCCCCGGTCGAGCTTGAGTGGCCGCAGCGTCAGGAACTCGGCCGCGGTATCGGTGCGGATACCGATATCGACTATGATCAGATGTTGCGGGTCAGCGGCGGCGGCGGGTTCAAGCAATATCATCGCCGCTTCCTGTTCGGCTCCGTTGCGGATCATCTCGCCGAAACCTTCGGCACCAAGGGCTCGCCGATCTCGCTCTCGACGGCCTGCGCATCGGGAGCCACCGCAATTCAACTCGGCGTCGAAGCGATCCGCCGTGGCGAGGCCGATGCCGCGCTGTGCGTCGCAACTGACGGCTCGGTCAATCCCGAAGCGCTGATCCGGTTCTCGCTGCTGTCGGCGCTGTCGACCCAGAACGACCCCCCGCAGGCCGCGGTACGACCGTTTTCCAAGAACCGCGACGGCTTCGTGATGGCCGAGGGCGCGGGCGCGCTGGTTCTCGAAAGCTATGAGGCCGCAGCCGCGCGCGGCGCGAAAATACTGGGCATCGTGGCGGGATGCGGCGAACTGGCGGACTCCTTCCACCGCACGCGCTCAAGCCCCGACGGCAAGCCCATCATCGGATGCGTCCGCAACGCTCTCGCGGACGCCGGCGTGACCGTCGAGCAGATCGATTACATCAACGCGCACGGCACCGGCACCCCGGAAAACGACAAGATGGAATATCTCGGCATCTCGACCGTGTTTGGCGAGCGCACCAGGCAGATCCCGGTATCGTCAAACAAATCCATGGTCGGCCACACCCTCTCGGCGGCGGGAGCTGTCGAGGCGGTGTTCTCGCTATTGACGCTCGAGCACCAGCGCATTCCGCCGACTATCAACTATGACGTGCCGGACCCCGCGATCCCATTCGACGTCGTTCCCAACGCAGCCCGCGATGCGCGCGTCACCACGGTGATGTCGAACTCGTTCGGATTCGGCGGACAGAACGCGTCGCTGATCCTGACGCGCGAACCGGTCTGACGGCGATAGTGCAGCGTCTCCTCCTGCGAACTCGAGCCAGACTGCGCGACGCGGTCAAACCCGTGGGCGCCGCCGCCATCGGCGGGTTGACGATCGGGTTGTTGCGCACGACGCGCTATTTCGATCCGATCGGGACGGCAAACCTGTTCGGCAAGATCACGCAAAAGATCGGGCCGATGCTGCGCGAGCAGAAGATCGGGCGCGCCAACCTGACGGCCGCGTTTCCCGAAAAGTCGCCGGACGAGATCGAGACGATCCTGGCGGGAGTGTGGGACAATCTCGGACGCATCGGTGCGGAGTTTGCCCATCTCGATCACATCTGGAAACACGATCCGGATCATCCCGAGGACAGCCGCATCGAAATCGGGCCGCGCACCCGCGAGCTGTTCCACAAGCTGCGGCTCGACGGCAAGCCGGCGCTGATTTTCGCAAGCCATCTCGGCAACTGGGAACTCCCCGCCGTCGCCGCCGTCGCGCATGGGCTCGATGCGGCGGTGCTGTTTCGCAGGCCGAATATCGCAGCGGCCGATCGCGCGATCGAGCAATTACGTTCCGTCAACATGGGCACGCTGATCCCGGCCGGTCCTGCCGCGCCGTTCAAACTGGCGCAAGCGCTGCAAAGCGGCCGACACGTCGCCATGCTGGTCGACCAGTATTTGACCAACGGCGTCGAGGTTACGTTCTTCGGCCGCAAGACCAGGGCCAATCCGATGCTGGCGCGTCTGCTACGGCAGATCGAGTGCCCGATCCACGGCGTGCGGATCATCCGCCTGCCCGGCCATCGCTTCCGCGCCGAACTGTCCGAAGAGGTCGCACCGGTGCGGGATGCGAACGGGCAGATCGACGTGCAGGGTACGATGCAGACCATCACCTCGGTGATCGAAGGCTGGATCCGCGAATACCCGGATCAATGGCTGTGGCTGCACCGCCGCTGGCGGTAGGCTCTCTTTGATTTAACGCGTTTTCTTCACGCGAACCGGTTTCCACTTCGCTCGAAAACGCTACTGCCCGTCACCGCCCGGTTTTCACGCGGGTCCAGAGCCGGTTGACCGCACGCTGGGTCTTCGGGTCGCGCGCGGTGATGACGAACAGCCGCTTCATCGTGGCCGCGTCCGGATAGATCGTTTTGTCGTTGAAGATTTTCGGATCGATCAGCTTCTGGCTGGCCAGATTGCCGTTGGCGTAGGACAGGAAATCCGAATTCTTCGCCGCCACGTCGGGCCGATAGAGATAATTGATCAGTTCATAAGCTTCCGCGACATTCTTCGCATCCGCCGGAATGGCGAGATTGTCGAAAAACATCTGCGCGCCCTCTTTCGGAATCGCATAGCCGATCTCGACGCCGTTATGGGTCTCGGCCGCGCGGCGCTGCGCCTGCTTGATATCGCCCGACCAGCCGACGACAAGACAGATCTCGCCGGTGGCGAGCCCGTTCAGATATTCCGAGGAATGAAATTTCCGAACGGAAGGCCTGACCTTGCTGACAAGGGCCGCCGCCTGTTCGAGATCGGCCTTTGCTGTCGAATTCGGATCGAGACCCAGATAGTTCAATGCCGCCGGCAAGATATCGTCGGCGGAATCGAGCATCTGGACGCCGCAGTCCTTGAACTTTGCCAGCTTGTCCGGATCGAAGATGATATCCCAACTATCGATCTTGCCGTCGGATCCAAGAATGCGCTGCGCCGCCTTGACGTTGTAACCGATGCCGGTCGTGCCCCACATGTAGCTCGCGGCATAGCGGTTGCCGGGATCGTAGACTGCGAGCTTCGCCGTCACCTCCGGCCAGGCGTTGGCAAGATTCGGCAGCTTCGCCTTGTCGAGCTTCTGGAAGATATTCGCGTGGATCTGGCGCTGCAGGAAATATGCCGTGGGCACCACCACGTCGTAGCCCGACTTGCCGGCGAGAAGCCGGGTTTCCAGCGTCTCGTTGGCATCGAAGGTGTCATAGACCACCTTGATGCCGGTCTCCTTGGTGAAGGCATCGAGCACGCCCGGCGCGATATAGTTCGACCAGTTGTAGAAATTGACGGTCCGCTCGGCCGCATGGGCCGGCCGTGATGATGCTCCACTGAAGCCAAGCGCGAACGCGGCGGCAACCCAGATCCATGTGTATCGATTCGGAATCATCGCTTGCACCATCCCTAAACAACAAGCATGGCATCGGACAAACGCTCCAGCGCGCTGTCGAGCGTGGCATCCTTCTTGGCGAAACAGAATCGCACGACCGAAGTAACCGCATCCTGTTCGTAGAACGCGGAAACCGGGATCGCCGCGACCTTGTGGTCCGTCACGATGCGCCTGCAAAACGCCTCGTCGGTTTCATTGAGGCCGAGCGGCGCAAGATCGACCGTCAGGAAATAGGTTCCCTGTGATTGCAGCACGGGAAACCCGATGTCTTCAAAGCCGCGGGTCAGACGGTCGCGGCGTCGCGCGAGATCGCGGCGCATTGCAAAAAAGAACTCGTCCGGCTTGGCGAGGCCATAGGCGACCGCGGCCTGAAGATTGGGGGGCGTCGTGAACGTCAGAAACTGATGCACCTTCGCGGTCGCCCGCAGCAGCGGCGGCGCGGCGCAGACAAAGCCGACCTTCCAGCCGGTCAGCGAAAATATCTTCCCGGCCGAGCCGATCTTGATGGTGCGGTCGCGCATACCGGCAATGGTGATCAGCGGAATATGCTCGCGGCCGTCGAAGACGACATGCTCCCAGACCTCGTCGCAGATCGCGACCGCATCGAACTCCTGGCAGAACCGCGCCAGCAATTCCAGATCCTCGCGCGGATAGACCACCGCGGCCGGATTGAGCGGATTGTTGAAGAGCACCGCCTTGGTCTTGCGGGTGAAGGCGCCGCGGAGCGCATCTTCCGTCAGCCGCCAGTGCGGCGGCTCGAGGCGGACCAGGCGCGGAACGCCGCCGGCCTGCCTGATGATCGGAAGATAGGAGTCGTAGACCGGCTGGAAGACGATGACCTCGTCACCCGGCTCGACCATGGCGAGTATGGCGCCGGTCAACGCCTCCGTGCCGCCCGAGGTAACCATGACCTCCGTCATCGGATCGAGCGACAGGCCGTGCCAGTGCCCGTAATGCGCGGCAATCGCCCGCCGCAACTCCGGAATTCCCATCATCGATGGATATTGATTGTAGCCGTCGAGAACGGCGTCCGCCGCCGCGCGCCGGATATCCTCCGGACCCGGATCGTCGGGAAAACCCTGCCCGAGGTTGATGGCATCGTTATCGCGGGCGAGCTGCGACATCGTCTCGAAGATCGTGACCGGAAGGTCGGCGAAGACCTTGTTCATCGAGAGCGTCAAATCTCAGCCGCCGGGTCGGGTCGGCAGCCCCACCGCTTTCCACCCCAGAATTCCGCCGGCAAGATGCTTGTCGTAGGCAAGACCGCCGGCCTGCGCCACCAGCGATGCGGTCACCGAGCGCTTGCCCGAGCGGCAGGCAAACACCACCTGCTTGCCTTGCGGGTCGGGTATCGCCTTGGGGTCGAAGCTCGACAGCGCAACAACGACCGCGTCCGGAAAGGACTCCGCCGCGACCTCGTTCGGCTCGCGGACATCAACCAGCAGATAGCGCCCGTCGGCAATGCCCTTCGAGACCTCTTCCGGCGTCAAGTCGTGAACGACAAAATTCTGATCTGCCAACGCAACCTCCTCGTCCCCGCATTCAGGCGCACCGGTTCAAAGCCGGTTTCGCCCGCTCTCCAGCCGCGCAACGTCGCGCCTTGCGCCGACAAAATCAAGCGCCGCCACAATTCTAAATGATAGCTTGCCTGGAGCCTTTTCGTTTCTGATGGAATCAGAAGCGGGCTCTATGATTTTGATTTGACGCGTTTTCTTCCCGCGAACCGGTACCCATCCTCGGGTCAAGCCCGAAGACATGCTTCGCTCGAAAACGCTCTAACAGGCTGTTGAAGAAGTTTCCCACGGAGACGGATATGGAATGGAGTCAGCGTGATCTGCGGGCGGCGCCACCATCAGGGTCCTGATCGAGCATCTTGACGGTGCACGACTTGTGTTTCACGCGGCGGCTGCCAGGAGTTTGGGCAAGCGGATCAGGTTGTAGGCCGCCAGCGCCAGGGTGAAGGTGGCGTTGACGCGGTCGCGGCCTCGCAGCTTGATCTTGGCAAGTCCGGCGGAGGCCTTGATCCAGCCGAACACCTCCTCGATGCGCTTGCGACAGCGTTGGCTGACGGCATATCCGGCATGACGGAGAGTCCTCTGGTCGATCGCGGTCTTGCGCGGCTTTCCGGTCTTGCTCAAATGCCCGTCGATGGCGATGTGCGGCGTGACCGAACGCCGTCTTAAGTCCTCGACGAATGCGGTGACGTCATAGGCCTTGTCGGCGCCCAGCGTGATCCGCCGCTCGCTTTGGCCGCGGTGGCAGTCGATCAGCGCCAACGCCTGATCCCGCTCCGCCGTTCCGGTCGCCCGGCTCACGCCACCCAGCACCGCCAGTCCGTTGCGGTTCTCCATCAGGGCATGGCCGATGTAGCAAAGCTTCGCCGGCTGGCCGCCGCCCTTCTTATAGAGCCGTGCCTCGGGATCGGTCGTGCTCTGATGCGTCTCGTTGCAGCGCTTCTCGTTGTGGAAACTGCGCTCGGCGTTGCGTCCCGGTCCATCACTGTCCTGGTCACCGCCGTCCTTGCGCCGGAAGCTCTTGATCGATGCCCACGCCTCGATCAGCGTGCCGTCGACCGAAAAATGCTCGCTTGATAACAGCCGCTTGACCTGGTGCTGCCCCATCAGCGCGTTCAAGAACTTCGCGGCGATCTCACCTTCAAGCAATCGGTCGCGGTTCTTCGAGAAGGTCGAGTGGTCCCACACCGGGTCGTCCACGCCCAAGCCCACGAACCAGCGCAACAGCAGGTCGAACTCCAGCCGCTCCATCAACTGCCGTTCCGAGCGGATCCCGTAGAATGCCTGCAGCAGCATTGCCCGAAGCAGCTTCTCCGGTGCGATCGAGGGACGGCCGAACGCCGTGTAGAGCTTGTCAAAGTCCCTCGACAGATCATTCAACGCCGCGTTCGCGATCTGTCGGATCGTTCGCAGCGGATGGTCGGAGCGAATCCGAGCCTCCAAGTCCACATAGCTGAACAGCGAGCCTGACCGTTCGTCGCTTCCCCGCATCGCTCCCCCCTCGACGCATCCGCATCAAGAGAATCATGCCCAGAACCGCTGCGCCAGAGACTTCTTCAACAGCCTGCTAAATGATGACTTGCGTTCCCACCTCAACAACTCGCCCGGTCGGAATCTGGAAATAATTAATCGCATCGTTGGCCGACCGGCTCATCGCGATGAACAGGCGATCCTGCCAAACCGGCATTCCTGACTGCGCGGACGCCTTCAGCGACCGCCGCGAGACGAAAAACGACGTCGCCATGATGTCGAACTGCCAGCCGAGCTTGCGCGCGATCACCAGAGCCTTCGGGACATTCGGCGACTCCATGAAACCGAAGCGGAGGCTGACGGTCGAGAACTTCTCGCTGATATTTTCCATGCGAACCCGCTCGCTGGGATCGACGCGGGGGGTTTGCGCGGTTTCGATCGTCAGGATGACGTTATGTTCGTGAAGAACCTTGTTGTGCTTGAGATTGTGCAGCAGCGCGGTAGGCACGAAATTGGGATCGCTGGTCAGAAACACCGCTGTGCCCTTGACGATATGCGGTGGCCGCTTTTCAAGACTCTTGATGAGATCCAGAAGCGGCACCTCGGTGCGCCGGGTCTTTTTGATGAGGATGGCCGCGCCGCGGCGCCACGTCCATATCAGCACCACCATAATGAGCCCGAACAGTAGCGGCACCCATGCGCCATCAAGCAGCTTGAGGAGATTGGCGCTGAAAAACATGATGTCGACGACGACAAGCGGGACGACCAACGCGGCGGCCGTCGCCGCCCGCCAGTTCCACAGCTTCCAGACAACGACAAAGCCCATGATGCCGTCGGCGACCATCGTGGTGGACACCGCGATCCCGTAGGCCGAGGCGAGCCCGCTAGAGGTGCGGAACAACAACACCAAAAGCAGCACGCCGATCAGCAACAGGATGTTGACGCGCGGCAGGTAGATCTGGCCGGCATGGGTCTCGGAGGTGTAGCGCACCTCGAAACGCGGCAACAGGCCGAGTTGCACGGCCTGACGAATGAGCGAATAGGCGCCGGTAATGACGGCCTGGCTGGCGATCACCGTGGCGGCGGTTGCCAGAATGACCAGCGGCAGGATCATCGGCGCCGGCGCCAGACGGTAGAAGGGGTTCTCGATGGCGTCGGGATGGGCGAGGATCAGCGCCCCCTGTCCGAAATAATTCAGCAGCAGCGCCGGCAGTACCAGACAGAACCACGCCGCCTGAATTGGTTTACGGCCGAAGTGGCCGAGATCGGCATATAGCGCCTCGCCTCCGGTGACCGACAGAAAGACCAGCCCCATGATGACGAGGCCGATCAGGCCATGATTGAGCAGGAAGTGAATAGCGTACCAGGGATTGACCGCTAACAGTACGCTCGGGTCCTCGTGGATGTGCAAAGCGCCGAGGACAGCGATGGCCACGAACCACAGTGCCATCACCGGGGCGAACGCCGAAGCCACGCTTGCCGTGCCGCGGCTCTGCACCGCGAACAGCATGACCAGGATCAGCAACGTCAGCGGGACGACGTAGTTGCCGAACTCCGGCGCCGCGAGCTTCAATCCTTCGACTGCGGACAGCACCGAGATCGCCGGCGTGATCATGGAATCGCCGATGAACATCGAAGCGCCGACCACGCCGAGCGCCAGCAGAAGCAGGCTTTGCCGCCCCAGCGCCCGCTGGCCGAGCGCCATCAGCGACAGGGTACCGCCCTCCCCGTTGTTGTCGGCCCGCAGCAGCAGGAGAACGTACTTGGCAGTGACGACAATGAACAGCGACCACAGGATCAGCGACAGCACGCCGAGCACGATCACCGGCGTCACCGTCCCCTGTTGCGCGGCATGACTGACCGCCTCGCGGAACGCATACAGGGGCGATGTCCCGATATCGCCAAAGACCACGCCGATGCTTCCGAGCGTTAACGCCCAAAAGCCGCTCCTCGTTGCCGAAGCCTCGCCTGCGGCTTCGACGGGTGGATCGCTGACGGCCATGGTGTCTTGCAAACGCTCTGATGGTGGTTTTGATCCGGGGCTATCGCCCACAAGCACAGGCCCGTCAATCCATCGAATGATGTTGACAGCCTGCATTGATCTGCCTTGCAGGCGCCTGCGTCCGGTAAAATAGTATTGTGGACAATCAGGGCTTCAAATTCGGAGGCAACGGAGGCGCCTCGCGCATCAGGGTGATGGTGACGCGCCGGTTTGCCGCCAGCGAGGGGTCGTCCGGAAACAGCGGCATACTGTCCGACTTGCCCGCTACCGCGAAGATATGGCTCGGCGGCAACCCCTCCCGCTCGAGAATCTGGCGAACGGCGTTGGCGCGGTCGGCCGACAGATCGAAGCCGTCATAATCACTGCGCGTCGGGATGAAGTTCGAGGCGGTGTGGCCGGTGATCGAAATCCGCAAAGGCGTCGCCTTGAGCGGAGCCGCGAGCTTCCGGATCAGCATCCGCGTCCGCTCGTAAGGCTCCCTGGATCCGTCCGCGAACATCGATCGGCCGTCCTGGTCGACGATCTCCAGGTTGAGACCTTCCTTGGTCTCCTCGAACATGATGTGCTTGGACAGTTCGGTCAGCTCCGGCATGTCCTGCAACGCCTGCCGCAGCGACGCGGAAGCGAGCGCGAACTCGCGATCCGTCTTGAGGCGCGCGCCCGCGGTCTTGAAACGCTCCTGCTCGTTGGGAGTCGGCGTGGCGGAGGTTTCCTCCGGAGGGACGTGCGCGGAGTTCTTCAGTTTCGGCCGCGTCGGCAGGCCATCCGATTCGATGATACCGGAATATCGCACCTCGGTCTGAACGCCGAAGGCGTCACGCATCGAGCCCGCGACGATCTTGAGCTTGTTGTTGTCCATGGTGGAAAAGGCGACGAGCATCACGAAGAAGCTCATCATCAGGCCCATCAGATCGGCGAACGTGACGAACCAGCCGTGCCCTCCGCCATGCGCATCGCCGCGTTTTTTCTTGGCCATTGCTGGTTTCCCGACTAGCGCGTATTCCGCAAAAGTGAATACCGGTTATGCGATCAGAATACGCGCAAGCTATTAATTGAGAGCATTTCTCAACGTGAACCGGATTCCACTTAGCCGGAAAATGCTCGACCGTCAGATCACGCCGGAACCGGCTCGCCTTCCTCCTGGCGATGCTTCTCCGGCAGGTAGGCGAGCAGCATTTCGCGCACCAGCGCCGGGCTCTTGGAATCCCGGATCATCAGGATGCCGTCGATGATCAGGGTACGATTGGTTTCCTCGTCCAGCAGCTTGCCGTGCAGCTTGTCGGCGATCGGCAGGCAGAACAGGTTGGCGACGAGCGCGCCGTAGAGCGTCGCGAGCAGCGCGGTCGCCATGAACGGGCCGAGCTTGGACGGATCGGTCATGTTGGCGAACATCTGCACCATGCCGATCAGGGTGCCGATCATGCCGAACGCCGGAGCGCAATCGCCGATGGCGCGGTAGATCTTGCTTCCCTCATCGAGGTGCATGAGAAAATTGTCGCGGTCGCGCTCGAGATTGTCGCGGATGAATTCGAGATCGTAGCCATCCGCCACAAACCGGATTCCCTTGGCGAGAAACGGCTCGTTGGTTTCGACTTTCTCGAGACCCACCGGCCCCTGCTTGCGGGCGATCTCGGCGATCCGCGCCAGCTCGTCGACAAGGTCGCGCGCCGTCAGCCGGCTCATGGTGAAGGCAAACTTGGCGCCGAGCGGCAAGCCGTGCAGAATCGCGCCGAGCGGGAAGCGGATCATCGTGGCGGCGGTCGCACCACCGAAGATGATGATCATGGCATGTTCGCTGACGAACATGTGGAGATCGCCGCCCATAAAGACCATCACGGCGACTACGATCATGCCGAAAGCAAGTCCGGCACCCGTCATGATATCCATGAGAACTCCACGCACACTCGACCGACCATCCTGGACGGCGGCGCGGCCCGTTCTGAGACACGCGTCAACACCCTAGCTTTGGCGCCATTAAAGACCCGTTACCGGAAAGGTAATCGTTGCCAATGCGTTAATGTCGAACCAAAGCGGCTCTCGATGACACGGAATCGATCCGCGCTGCGGCGTCATGCACGGGCACAACCGCTTTTTTTAACGGCCATGCCCGGCAATGACGAGTCATCGACATGTTGCCGTTCAAGCGTGCAACGCACCGGACGCCAGACGGCTGCACGTGTGCGGGGTTTCTCAATTCGGGCGGGGAGACCGGTTGTCCGGCTTCCGTGGCCTGATCGGAATGGTTGGCGACTTGGCCTCGGGGGGTAGCGCAACCGGCAACGCGGCGTCGGCGGATGACGGCTCGGCCGGAAACGTCTGCTCCACAGCCGCCTTGAGGTCCTGGTCGCGATAGGATTTCCAACCGATCGGAAGGCTCAACAGAAAAACGATCGAACCGAAGGAGAGGACGACCCACGGATAACTGATCAGGAGTGCGATGAAGAACACCACCGCCACGAAGACCGGCAGCACCAACTCCGGCGGCACGCGCATGCCAACCATCTTGCCGGAGAAGACCGGCAGCCGCGACACCATCAGGATCGCGATCAACAGCGTATAAAACGCCGTCAGCACCGCGGGCGGCTGGGGAGCGCCCAGAAACGACAGATAGATCGGCAGAAGCACCGCGATCGCACCCGCCGGCGCAGGCACGCCGGTAAAGAAGTTCGCAGCAAAAGCCGGCTTGTTGGTGTCGTTCATCGTTGCATTGAAGCGGGCAAGCCGCAGGCCGCCGCTGATCGCAAATATCATCGCCGCGATCCAGCCCACATTGTGGAGGTCGTGCAACTGCCAGAAATAGAGGATCAGGCCGGGCGCGACACCGAAGTTGACGAAGTCGGCGAGGCTGTCGAGCTCGGCACCGAACTTCGACTGCCCCTTGATCATCCGGGCCACCCGCCCGTCGAGCCCGTCGAGCACGGCCGCGAACACGATCGCGGCCACCGCAAGCTCCATCCGTCCCTCGGTCGAAAGCCGGATCGCCGTCAGTCCCGCGCAAATCGCCAGCAGCGTGATGAAATTGGGCACCAGCATCCGCACCGGAATCGGGCGAAACCGGCGACGGCGCATCTCGGATGATTTCGGATCGTATGGCGTCTGCGCCTCTCCTGTACAGCAGGGCCTTTATATAGCAGGGCTTTGCCGGGTCTGCCATCGGCCAGACACCCCCGGCAAGCCGCCCGAGCGGTTAATTGCTGCGATAGGTCCGTCCGCCGTCAGCCTGCTGAAAATCGGCCAGCACCGTTTCGCCGGCGATCGCGGTCTGGCCTTCGGACACCAGTAGTTGCGTCCCCTCCGGCAGGAAGACGTCGAGCCGCGAGCCGAACCGGATCAACCCGAAGCGTTCGCCGGTTTCGAGCGTCTGCCCGTCATGCACGAACGTCACGATACGGCGCGCGACCAGTCCGGCGATCTGAACCACTCCGACCAAACCGTTGTTCGGCGTCGATATCACCAGCGAGTTGCGCTCGTTGTCCTCGCTCGCCTTGTCGAGTTCGGCATTGATGAATTTGCCGGGACGATAGACGATCCGTTCGATCTTTCCCGCGACCGGGCTGCGATTGACGTGGCAATTGAACACGCTCATGAAGATCGAAATACGCACCATCGGCTGCTCGCCAAGCTCGAGTTCGGCAGGCGGCACCACCGGCGCGATCATCGAGATGCGGCCGTCCGCCGGTGAGACGACGAGGCCCTCGCGAACCGGCGTCACACGGGCCGGATTGCGGAAAAACAGTGCGCACCATATCGTCAAGAGCGTTCCGATCCAGCCGAGCGGGGTCCAGATCCAGAACAGGATGATGCTGGCGAGCGCGAAGCCGCCGACGAAGGGATAACCCTTCGGATGAATGGGCGAAATCTGGGCGCGGATAGATTTTGCGCCAGAGCGAATGGACTTCGCGACGGATAGGAGAGTCTGTCGATCTATGGACATGAGCACCTGATGATCTGCGAATGAATCTGAGGTGAAGGTGGCATTATGGGAACGCGTCACGACCCCTCGATCAGCATCCGTATTAAAATACGATGCCTGATTCGGGGAGCTTGCCTTGCGCCTATTCTACTCTGCCGCGGCGGCCGGCGCCACCAGCGGATCGTCCACGGGCGGAGGGGCACGGTTGGGCGCGTCGTCGTCATCGCCGATCAGCGCCAGTTTCTCTCTAGCCTCCTGCGCCTCGCGTTGCCTGTTCCACATGCTGGCGTAAAGACCGTCGGCCGCCAAAAGCCCGGCATGGGTTCCCCGCTCGGCAATTCGGCCTTGATCGAGCACGATAATCTCGTCGGCGCCCACGATAGTCGACAACCGGTGCGCGATCACCAGCGAAGTGCGGTTGCGCGAGACCCCTTCGAGGGCCTCCTGGATTTCATGCTCGGTGTGGCTGTCGAGCGCCGACGTCGCCTCGTCCAGCACGAGGATCGGCGGTGCCTTCAGCACGGTGCGCGCAATCGCCACACGCTGTTTCTCGCCGCCGGACAGTTTTAACCCGCGTTCGCCGACCTCGGTCTCGTAGCCCTTCGGCGACATCCTGATGAAGCCGTCGATCTGCGCCGTCCGGGCGGCGGCCTCGACCTCTTCGTCGGTCGCGTTCCAGCGGCCGTAGCGGATGTTGTAGCGGATGGTGTCGTTGAACAGCACGGTGTCCTGCGGCACCATCCCGATCGCCGCGCGCAGCGAGACCTGCGTGACATCGCGGATATCCCGGCCGTCGATCAGGATACGGCCGCTCGACACATCGTAAAGGCGGAATAAAAGGCGCGAGATCGTCGATTTCCCCGCCCCCGACGGCCCGACGATCGCCACCGTCTTTCCCGCAGGCACGTCGAACGTCACGCCCTTGAGGATCGGACGATTCGAGTCGTAGGAAAACCGCACATCCTCGAACCGCACCGAACCGTGCCCGACATGCAGCGGCTGCGCGCCGGCGCGATCCTTCACCTCCGGATTGCGGGTCAGCACGCCGAACATCTTTTCGATATCGATGATCGCCTGCTTTATCTGGCGATAGACCATACCCATCAGGTTGAGCGGCTGGTAGAGCTGGATCATCATGGCGTTGACCATGACGAAATCGCCGACCGTATGAGTGCCGTTGCGCACGCCGATCGCGCACATGATCATGATCGTCGTCAGACCGGCCGTGTAGATGACCGCCTGCCCCCCGTTGAGAACGGCCAGCGAGGTGTAAGTCGAGACGCTTGCGGCCTCAAACCGCTCCATCGAGCGGTCATAGCGTTTCGCTTCCCGCAACTCGGCGCCAAAATATTTCACCGTTTCGTAGTTCAATAGCGAGTCGATCGCCTTGGCATTGGCGTCGGAATCGGATTCGTTCATCCGGCGGCGGATTTCGATGCGCCACTGCGTCGCTCTGTAGGTGAAGGCCATATAGACCACGACGGTCATGAGCGTCACCAGCACGTAGCGCCAGTCGAATTGCCACAGCAGCACGGCGGTGAGCAGTCCGACCTCGACCGCAGTCGGAATGAGCTGGAGGATGACGAGCCGGACCATCTCTTCGATGCCGTTGCGGCCCCGTTCCAGCACGCGCGTCAAGCCGCCGGTCTTGCGCTCGAGGTGAAACCGCAGCGACAGTTCGTGCATGTGGACGAACGTCCGGTAAGCCAGCCTGCGCACCGCGTGCATCGCGACCTTGGCGAAGATGCCGTCGCGCCATTGGGTGAGCAGCGCCATCAGCACGCGGACCGAGCCGTAGGCCACCGTCATTGCGAGCGGCGACAGGATCAACCACATCGCCCAGTTGTCGGGCTGCACGGGCGCGCTGCCTGCGCCGTTCAGCGCATCGACCGCCCATTTGAACGTGAACGGAACGATCAGGGTGGCGACCTTGGCCACAAGCAACAGCAGCATCGCCCAGACGACGCGCATCTTCAGGTCGGCGCGATCGCCGGGCCACATGTAGGGCCACAGATGCACGAGCGCCCTTCCGAGCGTCGCGCTCCGGGTCGGATCATGGGACGGATTTGCCGGGGCGCTCGCCGGATGCGGAGCCGCGTCAGCCATCGCTCAGGCCTGAACCCGAAAATGGCGTCCGCCGCCGCGAATATCGTCTGATCGAGGTCATATATCGACGTCATATAGAGCGTTTGGGTGCTGCGTACACCCTATTCCCGGCGATTCTTTTCGCTGCGGAGGGCGGCCCCGCAGGCACTTGACCCCGTGCCGGCAATAGCCGAGCCTTGACGCTGTAATTGTTCTGGGCCACATCGATTCCATGAACACCATCAAAACGGTCTGCGTCTATTGCGGCTCAGGCCCCGGTACAAATCCCCAATTCGTCGAAGCCGCCGTCGCTTTTGGTAAAGCGCTCGCCCGGAACAACGTCGGGCTGGTCTATGGCGGCGGGTCGGTCGGCCTGATGGGCGCCATCGCGACCTCGACCCTCGATCACGGCGGCACCGTCACCGGCATCATTCCGGATTTCCTGACCGCGCGCGAACACGCGCTGTCGCGCGTGCAGGAGATGATCGTCACCCGCGATATGCACGAGCGCAAGCGCCTGATGTTCGAGCGGTCGGACGCCTTCGTCGCCCTGCCCGGCGGCGTCGGCACGCTGGAGGAACTGGTCGAGCAGCTCACCTGGCAGCAGCTCGGGCGGCACAGCAAGCCGATCATGCTGGCGAATGTCGACGGCTTCTGGGAACCGCTGCTGGCTCTGCTCGCTCACATGCGGGCCACCGCCTTCATCCGGCCGACGCTTGCCGTCAATATCCTGCAGGCCGATCGCGTGGAGGACATCCTGCCGAAATTGCGCGCCGCCGCGAGCGACGCGCTGAACTCGAAGCAGATGCCGGCCGACGTCGCCGGCCGCCTATAACCGCGGCGGACCCTTACGCCGTCGCGCCGGACTTCACCAGCTTGTAGAATATTGAATCCATCAGGGCCTGGAACGACGCATCGATGATATTGGACGACACGCCGATCGTGGTCCAGCGCTCGCCCTCCTCGTCCTCGCTCTCGATCAGCACCCGTGTCACCGCCCCGGTGCCTCCATTGAGGATCCGCACGCGATAATCGATCAGCGTCAGTCCCTCGATGTACTTCTGGTATTTGCCGAGGTCCTTGCGCAAGGCGACATCGAGCGCATTGACGGGACCGTTGCCTTCGGCGGCTGAAATCCGAATCTCGCCGTCGACCCTGACCTTCACGACCGCCATCGCGACGGTGACGCGCTGGCCGTGGGAGTTGTAGCGTTGTTCGACATTGACGTCGAACTGCTCGACGTCGAAATACTCCGGCACGCGGCCAAGCGTGCGCCGCGCCAGCAGATCGAACGATGCGGCGGCCGATTCGTAGGCGTAGCCCGCCGCCTCGCGCTCCTTCATCTCCTCGACCAGCCGTCCGAGCTTCGGATCGTTCCTGTCAAACGCAATGTGCGCCCGCTCCAGCTCGGCGAGCACGTTGGAGCGGCCGGCCTGATCCGACACCAGCACCTTGCGGCGATTGCCGACCGATTCCGGCGCGACGTGCTCGTAGGTCGCGGGGTCCTTGATGATCGCCGACGCATGAATGCCGGTCTTGGTGACGAACGCGCTTTCGCCGACGTAAGGAGCGCGCCGGTTCGGCGCGCGGTTCAACATATTGTCGAGCGTGCGCGACGCCTGCATCAGGGTCGCAAGGCGATCCTCGGACACGCCGATCTCGAAGGCATCGGCGAATTCCTTCTTCAGTTTCAGCGTCGGGATCAGCGAGCACAGATTGGCATTGCCGCAGCGCTCGCCGAGGCCGTTCAACGTGCCCTGGATTTGCCGCGCGCCCGCACGCACCGCGGCCAGCGAGTTGGCGACCGCCTGCTCGGTGTCGTTATGGGCGTGGATGCCGAGATGGTCGCCGGGGACGTGTTTCGCGACCTCGCGAACCGTCGCCTCGATCTCGTTCGGCATGGTGCCGCCATTGGTGTCGCACAGCACGACCCACCGCGCACCGGAGTCGTAAGCCGCCCTGGCGCAGGCCAGCGCGAACGCGGGGTCCTCCCTGTAGCCGTCGAAGAAATGTTCGCAGTCCACCATGACCTCGCGGCCCACAGCCGCGACGGCCTTCACGCTGTCGCGGATCGACGCCAGGTTTTCATCGTTCGTGGTCTCAAGCGCGACCCTGACCTGATAGGCCGAGGACTTTGCGACCAAGCAGATCGCATCCGCCTTGGCCTCGATCAGTGCGGCCAACCCCGGATCGTTGGCGGCGGATCGCCCCGGCCGCCGCGTCATGCCGAAGGCGGTGAACCGCGCATGGCGAAGCGCGGGCTTTTGCAAAAACAGCTCGGTATCGGTCGGATTGGCGCCGGGGTAGCCGCCCTCGACATAGTCGATGCCGAGATCGTCCAGCATCTTCGCAATCGCCTGCTTGTCCTGCAACGTGAAGTCGACGCCGTTGGTCTGAGCGCCGTCGCGCAGCGTGGTGTCGAACAGATAGAGACGTTCGCGACTCATGCCGCACCTCCCGCGGTCAGCATCTTCTTCATCGTGGTATTGGCCAGCCACTCGTCGCCGATCGTCACCGAATTGCGTTGCATCGCGACGTAGCCGCGCCTGGCGAAAAATCGCTCCGCCGTATCGCTGGCCTCGACGGTCAGCGCCGTAGCGCCGCGGGCGCCGGCAAGCTTTTCGAGCGCATCGCACAGCGTGGTCGCGACCCCGTGCCTCGCCGCGCCCGGATGCACATAGAGCATGCCGATGCGATCCGTACCCTTCAGTGAAGCGAAGCCGACCGGCGAGCCCCGCAACGTCGCTACCAGCGTCAGTTCGTTCGCGAGCCGCGCGCCGAATTTGTCCTCGTCATCGGCGGCGCTGGCCCATGCGATCTGCTGCGCCTCGCTGTAGTCGTCGCCGGTCAGTTCCTCGATGCTCGCGACAAAAATCTCGGCCAGCACGGGGACGTCGGCGGGCAGCATCGGCCGCAGCGCAGGTGCAGGAAGCGCCTGTCCCATCGCGTCAAAACACTCCGAACAGACGGGCGGCCGGCGCGACTGCCGCGACGATCACCGCCCACTTGATGAACATGTAATAGCGCCAGTGCTTCGGAAAAGGCGTGTCGGGCTTCGTCACCGCGCGATCTCCCCGTTTTCCTCTCCCTGAAGGGGAGAGAGTGGCGGCGAGCGCAGGTTTGCGATCCTTCGGAAAGGACCCGTCATGCGCGGGCTTGACCCGCGCATCCATCCCATAAAAACCGAAAGATCATCATCGTTTCTGATGGATTGCCGGGTCGAGCCCGGCAATGACAAGTGGAAATTCATCGCGCGATCTCCCATGTCGTCTCCGGCTTGCCGTCGGCGTCCTTGCCGTCCTTCAGCACGACGCCCATGGCGGCGAGTTCGTCGCGGATGCGATCGGATTCCTTGAAGTCTTTTCGCGCGCGGGCGGCGGCGCGATCTGACAGCAAATGGGCAACCAGATTCGAATCGACCAAAATCACTTGGGGATCGGTCTCCAAGTATTCTCGCTTGGTTCTACCGAGCAAACCCAACATCACCGCGGACACCTTGAGCTTACGCTTAGCATCAATTTGCAATTGTCCGGATTTTCCTATTCTGCTGGCGGCAATTGCATGGAGTCGCGTAACCGCAGCCGATGTGTTGAGGTCGTCTCCCAGAAATGCACTGACCTCTCTGTCCACTTCACCAATCGCCTCAGTATCGTCACCAACAATATCGTACCAAGAATCGAGAATTCTTTTGCTTTCCTCGAGAGCATCGACAGTCCAGTCGATCGGCGATCTGTAGTGAGTCTTTAGCATCGCGAGCCGCAATACTTCACCCGGCCACTTCCGCCCGCCAAATTTCTCCGTTGTCAGCAACTCGTTGATGGTGAAGAAGTTGCCCAAACTCTTCGACATCTTCTCGCCTTCGACCTGCAGGAAGCCGTTGTGCATCCAATAGTTGGCCATCGTGTGCGTGCCGTGGGCGCAGCGCGATTGTGCGATCTCGTTTTCGTGGTGCGGAAAGATCAGGTCGAGGCCGCCGCCGTGGATGTCGAAGACGTCGCCGAGATAGGCCGCGCTCATCGCGGAGCATTCGATGTGCCAGCCCGGCCGTCCCCTGCCCCACGGGCTGTCCCAGCCCGGCTCGTTCTCGGACGACAATTTCCACAGCACGAAGTCGGCCGGATTCCTCTTGTGCGCGTCCACCGCAACCCGCGCGCCCGCCTTCTGCTCCTCCAGCCTGCGGCCCGACAGCGCGCCGTAGTCCGGCATCGACTGCACATCGAAAAGCACTTCGCCACCGGCCTCATAGGCGTGGCCACGTGCGATCAGTTGCTTGATCAGCGTCACCATGTCGGCCCGGCCGTCATCGCGCGGCAACACGAATTCGGTGGCGCGCGGCTGATGGGTCGGCGGCAGGCAGCCGAGCGCGGCGACATCGGCCTGAAACTGCTCGGCGGTCTTTTCCGTGACCTTGCGGATCGCCTCGTTCAGCGGCAGGCCCGGAAAGTCCCGCGCCGCGCGGTCGTTGATCTTGTCGTCGACGTCGGTGATGTTGCGGACGTAGGTGACGTGGTCGGTGCCGTAGATGTGCTGCAGCAGCCGGAACAGCACGTCGAACACGATGACCGGCCGTGCATTGCCGATATGGGCGAAGTCGTAGACCGTCGGACCGCAGACATACATCCGCACGTTCGATGGATCGATCGGGATGAAAGCCCGCTTCTCCTTGGTCAGGGTATCGTAAAGACGCAGTTCCATGGAATCCCGCTCCAAACAGCCGGGCGTCCAGTGATCTCTTGTGAGAAAAGACGGCCTCAGCCAGCGAATCGCTAGCGCATAATCTCGCGACAAATGCCACAAATGGCGAGGAGACCGTTCATTCCGATACCATGAAACAGCCTGGGGTGCGGCGTCAAGGCCACGCCCCACAAACGCCTCATTTCGCCGCGAAATCGCCCCGGCTCGTCGTGGCTCCCGCGGCTCACAACCACGACGTTCTCCATTTTCCGGTACACGATGCGTATTATCGCCGTAATTCTGGCAGGCATGTTTCTCACAGGCATGGCTCTCTTCGCGGGAGCCGGCGCATGGGCCGACAGTCGCGTTTTCGTCATCGCCAACCAGGCCGACGGGTACGGTATCGACCAGTGCCTCGCCCAGGGCGAGAAGTGCGGCGCCCACGCCGCGCACTCCTATTGCCGGTCACGCGATTTTGCGCAGGCCACCGCTTACAGGCGCGTCAAGCCCGAGGAGATGACCGATTCGATTCCGGGGTCCACAGGCTCCTGTCGGCACAGCGGCTGCAACGAATACGTCGCGATCACCTGTCAGCGCTGACCCGATCCGCATGGGAAAGCCGGTATCGCTCTGAGACGCCACACTCGCGCCCCGGAAACGACGTGACGCTGCCGCGAGAAGCGGATATGACATGGCCACGCTGTCGAACGGCCGCCACAGTAATGCATTCGGCCTGTGCCATCAGCGTCTTGCGACGCAATCAGGCTCGCCCGGATTGCGTAAAATGTCACCGCGATGGGCGGGCCTGCGTTCGGAAGACAACCCCTCTTCGTAGAGCAGTTTGCAGCATCGCCCCGGGATCGCTCTGATGGCGGATCATGCCTGACCTTTTGTTTGCTCGCCGCACGATGCGGATTTTGGCCTGCGCCGCCGCCCTCGGCGTCGCGGCCCCTGCCGCCGACGCGCTGGCGCAGGGCGCTCCGCCAGGCGTCAATCCGATGTGCCCGCGGCTCGAGGCGCAACTCGCAAGCATCGACCGTGCCGGCGTCGATCCAGCGCGAGCCGGCCAGATTCGCCGCTATGAGGATTCCGCACGCCGGCAACAGGCCGAACTCGAACGCGTAACCGCGCAAGCCAGGCGCATGGGCTGCGACAGTTCGGGGTTCTTCCAACTGTTCAACGGCCAGTCGGCGCAGTGCGGACCGGTCAGCCACCAGATCCAGCAAATGCGGGCCAATCTCGAGCAGCTCACCACCAGCCTGGAGCGGCTGCGAGCCGGCAGCGGCGCCGGCAACCCCGACCGCGACAATCAGCGCCGCTCCGTGCTGCTGGCGCTGGCACAGAACGATTGCGGCCCGCAATATGCCGCAGCCGCGCGGAACTCGGGCTCCTTCTTCGACGACCTGTTCGGCAACCACTCCGACGTTCAGGCGATCCCACCGCCGGTCGATTCGGGGGGCGTGCAATCCGGGACGTACCGGACCGTCTGCGTCCGTTCGTGCGACGGTTTTTACTTTCCGATCTCGTTCGCCACCGTTCCGAGCCGGTTTCCCGACGACGAGCGGACCTGCAAGAACCTTTGCCCGGCGGCGGACGCCACCCTCTATGCCTATCGTAATCCCGGCGAAGACATGCATCAGGCCGTCTCGATCAACGGACAGCCTTATTCGTCGTCGCCGAACGCATTCAAATACCGTCAGGAGTTCAATCCGTCGTGCTCGTGCAAACCGGCGGGCGAGACCTGGGCGGAGGCGCTGAAAGGACTCGACGACAAGGCGGCGGCGGCGCAGCAGGGTGACATCATCGTCACGGAAGACGGTGCCAGGAAGATGTCTCAGCCGGCCAGCGGCAAAGGTTCGCAAAAGAAGGACACAACCGCGACGACCTCCCCTGGGCCCAAGGCCACCCCCGCCGGTGCAGCGCCGACCGATACGACACCACCGAACAGGCCGATCCGTTCGGTCGGACCAACGTTCATACCGGCGCAATAGAGCATGATCCCGAAAAGTGGAAACCGGTTTTCGGATAAGATCATGCTCAATCAAAAGGATAAAACCAGAGTCTGATTCAACGCAGTTGAATCAGACTCTGGCGTCTTCTACGCCGTCATCCCTCAAAGGCTTCCGCCGAAACCGTCCCCGACCGCGAGACGAGGTCTTCATCCGGCTTCGGCAACGGTTTGCCGGAATCGCGAAACCGGTTGGTGATCGGATAGCGGCGGTCGCGGCCGAAATTCCTGCGTGTGACCTTGACGCCCGGCGCCGCCTGCCGGCGCTTGTATTCGGCGACGTTCAGCAAGCGATCGATTCGAGCGACCATGTCGCGGTCGAATCCCTCGGCGACGATCGACGCCAGCGGCTCCTCCCGCTCGATCAGCCGCTCGAGAATCGCGTCGAGCACATCGTAGGGCGGCAGCGAATCCTGGTCGGTCTGATTCTCCCGCAGTTCCGCCGTCGGCGGCCGGGTGATGATGTTGACCGGGATCACCTCTCCCGACGGGCCGAGCGCACCGTCCGGCTTCCATGCGTTGCGCAGGTTGGACAGCCGGAATACCTCGGTCTTGTAGATATCCTTGATCGGATTGAAGCCGCCGTTCATGTCGCCGTACAGCGTCGCGTAGCCCACCGACATTTCCGACTTGTTGCCGGTGGTCACCACCATCGCGCCTAGCTTGTTGGAGATCGCCATCAACAGCGTGCCGCGGGCACGCGCCTGCAAATTTTCTTCGGTGATATCGCGCGGGAGCCCTGCGAAGGTGCCCGAGAGAACCTCCTCGAAACCGTTCACCGCAGGCGCGATCGGCAGTACCTCGTAGCGAATGCCGAGTGCCTTTGCGAGCGTCGCCGCGTCGTCGAGCGAGACCTGCGCCGTGAAGCGGAACGGCAGCATGACGCCGCGGACGCGCTCCGCCCCGAGGGCATCGACGGCGATGGCCGCGCACAAGGCCGAGTCGATACCGCCGGACACGCCGAGCAGGACGCCCGGAAATCCGTTCTTGTGGACGTAGTCGCGCAAGCCCAGCACGCACGCGGCATAGTCGGCCTTGTCGCCGTCGATCTGGGGCGCCACCGGCCCCGCGCACCGCCATCCCGCCGCGGACTTGGTCCATTGCAGCGTGACGAGACTTTCCCTGAAGGCCGGAAGCTGGGCGGCCAGCGAGCGATCAGCATTCAGCACAAAAGACGCGCCGTCGAACACCAGCTCGTCCTGACCGCCGACCTGATTGAGATAGACCAGCGGCAAATCGCTCTCGGTCACGCGCGCCACCGAGATCGACAGCCTGATGTCGCTCTTGCCTTTCGCATAGGGCGAGCCGTTGGGAACGAGGAGAATTTCCGCGCCGGTTTCCGCCAGACACTCGACGACGTTCTCGTACTCGGCGGATTCTTCGACCCAGGTGTCCTCGCAGATCGGCACGCCGATCCGCACGCCGCGAATTTTCAAGGGTCCCCCGACCGGTCCTCTCGCGAACACGCGTTTCTCGTCGAATACGCCGTAATTCGGCAAATTGACCTTGAAGCGGATCGCAGCGACCCGCCCGCCATCCAGCAACGCATACGCATTATAGAGTTTGCCGTCGTCCACCCATGGGGTGCCGATCAGCACCGCCGGTCCGCCGTCGGAGGTCTCGCGCGCGAGAGTCTCGACCGCCTCGCGGCACGCCGCCTGGAACGCAGGCTTCAGGACCAGATCCTCGGGCGGATAGCCGGCGATGAACAATTCCGGAAGCGCCACCAGCGCAGCGCCGTCGGCCTTGGCCTGGGCGCGCGCGACGCGAGCTTTGGCCGCATTGCCGGCAATGTCTCCGACCGTCGGATTCAACTGGCCGAGCGTGATCTTGAAGGTGGTTTCGGTCATGAACGCATGTGCCCTCAGGCCTCGCCTTTCTGCAATTGTCACGCTTATAGCGGTTTCGCGCGAAGTGGGCACCGGTTCGGCGCAAGAAAACACATCCAATCAAAACCTAAAGGAGGCCCATGCGTTCAGCGATGGCACTGCCCCAAACCAGACCGGCGATGAGTAGCACCACGCCGACCGCAGCCGAGCCCATATCCTTGATGTGCCCGATCTGCGGATCGTGATCGGTCGTCAATCGGTCCGACAGTTTTTCGACCGCAGTATTCAAAAGCTCAACCGCCAGAAGCAGCAGGACCACCACCACGAGTTCGACGCGGCGGACCGCTGTTGCTCCGACAAGCCACGCCAGCGGCAGCGCCAGCAGAAGCGCGAACAATTCCTGCCGGATGGCCTGTTCGGAACGAATGGCAAAGATCAATCCATTCCAGCTATTGATGGTGGCGCGCCAGAAGCGCAACACCTCAGAAACCTGCGACCGCGGGGATCGGCTTGACCTTGCCTTCCCGATCGTGCCTGAGCAGTTCGGCGATCAGGAATGCCATGTCGATCGACTGCTCGGCGTTCAGGCGCGGATCGCAGACGGTGTGATAGCGGTCGTTGAGGTCTTCGTCCGTAATCGCGCGCGCGCCGCCGATGCACTCGGTGACGTTCTGCCCGGTCATCTCCAGATGAACGCCGCCGGCGTGCGTGCCTTCCGCGGCATGAATGCTGAAGAACGACTTGACCTCCGACAGGATGCGGTCGAACGGGCGGGTCTTGTAACCGCTGGTCGCGGTGATGGTATTGCCGTGCATCGGGTCGCACGACCACACCACAACGCGGCCCTCGCGCTGCACCGCGCGGATCAGTTGCGGCAGGTAATCGCCGATCTTGTCCGAGCCGAAGCGGCTGATGAGGGTCAGACGCCCCGGCTCGTTGTCCGGATTGAGCACGTCGATCAGCTTCAACAGTTCATCCGGCTTGAGCGACGGGCCGCACTTCAGGCCGATCGGATTCTTGATGCCGCGGAAATATTCGATGTGGCCATGGTCGAGCTGACGGGTGCGATCACCGACCCAGATGAAATGGCCCGATGTCGCGTACCAGTCGCCGGTCGTGGAATCGATCCGCGTCAGGGCCTCCTCGTAGCCGAGCAGCAGCGCCTCGTGGCTGGTATAGATATCGGTCGCCCGCAGTTCCGGATGGCTTTCGAGGTTGAGCCCGCAGGCGCGCATGAAATTGAGCGCGTCGGAGATACGATCGGCCAGTTCCTTGTACCGCCGCGACTGCTGGGAATCCTTCAGGAAACCAAGCATCCACTGATGCACGCTGCCGAGATTGGCGAAGCCTCCGGTCGCGAAGGCGCGCAGCAGGTTCAGCGTCGCCGCCGATTGCCGATAGGCCATGAGCTGACGGTGCGGATCCGGCGTTCGCGACTGCGCACTGAACGCGATGTCGTTGACGATGTCGCCGCGATAGCTCGGCAATTCGACGCCATCGACCTTTTCGACCGGCGAGGAGCGCGGCTTGGCGAACTGACCGGCAATGCGGCCAACCTTCACCACCGGCAGCGCGCCGGCATAGGTCAGAACCACCGCCATCTGCAGCAGCACGCGGAAGAAGTCGCGGATGTTGTTGGCGCCGTGTTCGGCGAAGCTCTCGGCGCAGTCGCCACCCTGCAGCAAAAAAGCCTCGCCGTTTGCGACTCGGGCCAGGACTTTCTTCAGATTGCGCGCCTCACCGGCAAAAACCAGCGGCGGAAACGCGGCAAGCTGCGCCTCGACTTCACCCAATGCCTTCGCGTCCGGATAAACCGGAATCTGCTGCACCGGCTTGGTGCGCCAGCTATCGGGTGTCCACCGCTCGGACATGAGATCAACTCCTGAGCAAAAACAGTCGCTTAGAGCACGATCCCGAAAAGTGGAAACCGGTTTTCGGATAAGATCATGCTCAATCAAAAGGATACGGTTGGAGTCTGATTCAACACAGTTGAATCAGACTCCAACCGGTCGTGAAGGGCCGGTATATATACAGGCTGGCCGAGCCGCGCCAGTTGGAGTTAAGTCTTACCGTACAAGAGCTTGCGGCAAAAGCAGAATTCGCATTTGCCGGATTGCCGGGAGCGCCTTCGGAACTACGGCGGCGGCCGGATCGGTCACTTAGGAAAGCCTGCAGGAGAAGCCTTCACTCCGCCGCTTCGCGCACGTAGCGCGCGGTCGGCGTCCGCATCGTCACCAGTTCTTCGGCCGCCGTGGGGTGCAATGCCATCGTCGCATCGAAGTCGGCCTTGGTCGCTTTCATCCTGATCGCAATGCCGAGAACCTGCACCATCTCAGCGGCGCCATCGCCGACGATGTGGCAACCCAGCACGCGATCCGTCGTCGCATCCACGACAAGCTTCATCAGGATGCGGGTATCGCGACCGGACATTGTCGCCTTCATCGGCCGGAAGGTCGTCTTGTAGATATCGACGTTGGTGAACTGCACGCGCGCCTGCGCCTCGGTCAGGCCCACCGTGCCGACCTCGGGTTGCGAGAAGACAGCGGTCGGAATGTCCGCATGGTCCACGCGCGTAGGCTTGTTACCGAACACCGTATCCGCAAACGCGTGGCCCTCACGGATGGCAACCGGCGTCAGGTTGAAACGATGCGTGACATCGCCGACCGCATAGATGTGCGGCACGTTCGTTTGCGAAAAGCCGTCAACGGCGATGCCGCCGTTGTTCGGATTGATGGCGACGCCCGCGTTCTCGAGGCCGAGATTTGCAACGCTCGGATGCCGGCCGATCGCGAACAGCACCTGATCGGAGGCAACGCTCGACCCGTTCGATAAATGAGAGGTGAATTCGTCGCCATGCCTATCGATCCTGTCGACGGTGCAGCCCGTCAGGATCGTGATGCCGTCTTTTTCCATCTCCGCGCGAACGTGGGCGCGAACATCGTCGTCGAAACCGCGCAGGATATTATCGCCGCGATAGATCAGCGTCACATCGCTGCCGAATCCGGCAAAGATGCAGGCGAACTCGAGCGCAATATATCCGCCGCCCTGGATCGCAATCCGCTTCGGCAACTCCGCAAGGTGAAACACCTCGTTGGAGGATATCACGTGCTCGATGCCGGGAATGGCCCGCCCGTGATTGGGCGCGCCGCCCGTTGCGATCAGCACATGCTTCGAGCGGATGGTTTCGCCCGTCGCCAGCCGCAGCGTGTGCGGATCCTCGAACACCGCCCTCGTCTTAACGACGCGCGCTCCCGCCTTCTCGACATTGGAGGTATAGGCCGCCTCTAACCGGGCGATCTCCTTGTCCTTGTTGGCGATCAGCGTCGGCCAGTCGAACCTCGCGGACGGGATCGACCAGCCGAAGCCGGCGGCATCTTCGATGTCGTGGCGGATGTGAGATCCATAGACCAGCAGTTTCTTCGGCACGCACCCCCGGATGACGCAGGTGCCGCCCATCCGGTACTCTTCGGCAATCATGACGCGCGCGCCATGTCCGGCGGCGATGCGCGCGGCGCGAACGCCGCCCGACCCACCACCTATGACGAACAAATCGACGTCGAAATCAGCCATGCCCGGACTCGGTCGGACTCAGATTTCCTTGCCGCGCTTGCGCATTTCCGCGCGAAACGCTCCGTTCACCACGTCCGCGAACTGATGCGCCCACTGGTTCATGAATCCCATGCTCGCCTCGATCGCCTTGGGCTCCTGCGCGATCAACTTCTGTCCCAGCGGAGACTTGTAAAACGTGACCAGGTCCTTCAACTCCTGCTCGGTGAAGTGGCCGGCATAAATCTTCGCCATGCCGTCACCGATCTCCTTTTCGCGACCCGCCAGCGACTTGGCAACGATCAGGGCAACCTCATTGAGATCCTTTTGATAGTTCAAGTTGGATTGAAGCAGCGTGGTCTTGGTCCGCTCGACCATTCCCGGGACGGCGTTCGCGTACATCGCGTCCGCGTGCTTCAGCGTCAGAAGTTCCCTGGCCGATGCGATTGCGGCGGCTGTCGGTTGCGCGGACTGCTGCGCATGGACGCTGCCTGAGAACACCAGCGCCAGGGCAAGGCAAGCCGCCGGCAGAAACCTTGAAAGACCCTTCATCTCAATTCTCCTGGTTGCGGCGCTACCGCCGCTCAACAACGCGAATTCCCTGTGCGCCCGCCAACATCGCCACACGCGCGAGGCCAATGAACAGGCCGTGCTCGACGACGCCAGGTATCGGATTCAACAGCCCGGCCAGATGGGATGCATCGGGTATTTGCCCGAGGTGGGCATCGAAAATCCAGTGGCCGCCATCGGTGACGAAAGCAAGGCCGTCCGGCCCCTTTCTGACGACCATCTGACCGGAAGCGCCGGCTTTCGTAAACGCCTCGGCAATGGCGCGTCGCGTCGCCGCGAGCCCGAAGGGGATGACTTCGATCGGCAGGGGAAAGCGGCCGAGCCCCGCCACCCACTTTGTCTCGTCCGCGATCACGATCATGCGCTCCGACGCCGCAGCCACGATCTTCTCGCGCAGAAGCGCGCCGCCTCCACCCTTGATCAGATTCAGATCGGGATCGATTTCGTCGGCGCCATCGACCGTCAGATCGAGCCGGTCGAGGTCGTCCAGCGTGGTCAGAGGAATGCCGCACCGCTCCGCGTCGGCTCGCGTTGCTTCGGATGTCGGCACGCCAACAACCTTTAGCCCGTCCCGAACCCGCTCACCCAAAAGCTCGACAAAGTGCTTGGCGGTGGATCCCGTTCCAAGACCCAGCCTCATGCCGTCCTCGACATATTCAAGGGCACGCGCCGCAGCCTGTCTTTTCAATGCATCCAATGTCATGAGGGCCTCGATCTTGCGCAGCCTCGCCTTGTCCGGCGAAGCATCTCCATGGGGGTTCGGAAGTTCGGTGAAGCGAAGTCCCGGACCTGCATCATAATTATGGGGTTATGGGGTTGCTGGCGGCCCCTTTGATTCCGATGTTCGCGTCAAGGGTTGCCGCAAAGACATGTCGGCCGGGACACTAGCGTTGTTTGGCCGTACAGGGCAATCGGCCGTTTTCCGACCGCCTCCATGTCGGCGCCCGAATGTCGGCATCCGACCAGGTCCGCACTTCGCCCTTGCATGCCCGACGGGAGGCGGGTACCCATCCGCCATCATGATGTCTTCTCCCCCTCCCCTAGTCGTGTTCGACCTCGACGGGACGCTAGTCGATACCGCGCCCGATCTCGCCGCCGCGCTCAACTTCGTTTTGGACCGCGAAGGCCTGCGCACGGTGTCGTTGCCAACCGCCCGCTCGATGATCGGCGCGGGGGTTCGCCGCATGATCGAACGCGGCCTTGAACATGAGGATCGCGCCGCGACGCCGGATGACGTCACGCGGATGATGGGCGACTTCGTCGACTACTATACGGCGCATATCGCCGACGCATCGCGTCCGTTTGAGGGACTCATCGAGGCGCTCGACGACCTGTCGGCGCGAGGATACCGTTTCGCGGTCTGCACCAACAAACTGGAATCGCTTGCCAAGCTGCTGCTTGACCAGTTGGAATTGAGTCCGCGGTTTTCTGCGATCTGCGGAGGCGACACCTTTGGCGTATCCAAACCGGATCCGGCGATCCTACAGCAAACGATCGCGCACGCGGGCGGAAGCATGAAGGCCGCCGTCATGGTGGGCGATGCAGGCCCCGACATAGGGGTGGCGCGCCGAGCCGGGATTCCGGTCATCGGGGTCACGTTCGGCTATACCGAGGTCCCGATCGCGGAACTCAAACCCGATCGCCTCATCGGCCACATGAGGGAGTTGCCGGACGCCGTCGCCGCGCTGCAGGCCGCGGCGCTGAACGTAACCGGCTGATTAGCCTCCAGAATCCGCTCGTCCTCACGGTTATTAACCGTCCGTTAACAATTGCGATCACCGCCATTGCGGCGGTCTCGGCACACTTCTATGGTCCCGCGCGGGGAATGCGGCGGTTCGCCGCATTCAAGCGACGGATTGATCGATCATGCGCCGGTTTATCGTGATTGCCGCAGCAAGCGTTAGCCTGGCCGGCTGTTCTTCATCTTCGCTCGATGCTTTCAAACCCGCACCGCGAACGGTAACGGTCCAGTTGGACTCGGTTCCATCGGGCGCAGACGCCCGGACTTCGCAGGGGCAGTCCTGCAAAACCCCCTGTTCAGTGGAGGTTCCCGCCGCCGAAGGCTTCAGCGTCTCCTATACGCTGGCCAATTATCAGCCTTTGACAGTGCCGGTGCAGGTGACGCATCAGCCCGGCGATTTGACATCCGCCGCAACCACGACGGTCGATCCCAACCCGGTGGTCGGTGAACTGCAGCCAGTGACGCCGCCAAAGCCGGTGCGGAAAAGGCCGCGCAAACCGCGCGCACCAAAGGCTGCTCCGGCGGCCGCCTCGCCCACGGCGGCCTCGCCTTTCCCTGACCCAGCCGCCGCTCCTGCGCCTGCCCCGGAGCGTTAACCTCTTGCGCGCTGCAGCAATCCAAACCCCGGCGCATTGCGCATTGTATGCGAGCTACAACGCGCCTACATTGCGGGACAGGTATCACTTACGCCGTTGCGACAAGGCAAATTGAATGACCGGTCTTTCTACCCTCACCGAGGCTTCGGACTCCCGGAAAATGGTCGACCCGTATGGCCGGACCATCAGCTATTTGCGCGTGTCGGTCACGGATCGCTGCGATCTTCGCTGCTTCTATTGCATGTCCGAGGACATGACGTTTTTGCCGAAGGCTGATCTGCTCACGCTGGAAGAGCTCGATCGTCTGTGCTCGGCATTCATCGCCAAGGGCGTGCGCAAGCTGCGGCTGACCGGCGGCGAGCCGCTGGTTCGCCGCAACGTGATGTCGCTGATACGCTCCTTGTCCCGCCACCTCGGGACCGGGGCGCTCAACGAACTGACGCTCACGACGAACGGATCGCAACTGGCCCGTTTTGCAGCCGAGCTGAAGGATTGCGGCGTGCGGCGGATCAACGTGTCGCTCGATACGCTCGACCCGGCCAAGTTTCGTGAGATCACGCGCTGGGGAGACATCCAGAAGGTCATGGCCGGCATCGACGCCGCGCAAGCCGCTGGCCTCGCCGTCAAGATCAACGCTGTCGCGCTCAAAAACCTGAACGACCACGAAATTCCATCTCTGATGGAGTGGGCGCACGGCCGAGACATGGCACTGACCCTCATCGAGGTCATGCCGATGGGCGATATCGGCCAGTCCCGCGCCGACCAGTACCTGCCGCTGTCCATGTTGCGCGCGCGACTCGCCGGCCAGTACACCCTCACCGACGTCGATGACAGTACAGGCGGCCCCGCCCGCTACGTCAAGGTCAACGAAACCGGCGGGAAGCTTGGCTTCATCACACCGATGACCCACAATTTCTGCGAATCTTGCAACCGCGTCCGCATCACCTGCACGGGCACCCTGCATACCTGCCTCGGCCATGAAGACGCCTCGGACCTGCGGCGGCCGCTCCGCGCATCCGCCGGCGACGAACTGCTGTATGAGACGATCGACCGCGCCATCGGCCTCAAGCCGAAAGGTCACGACTTCATCATCGACCGTCACAACCGCCCGAGCGTAAGCCGGCACATGAGCGTAACCGGCGGATAAGGCCGCAGAGCCTGTTTTCGTGACGGCCCGGCCGCTCGGCCCCCCTTAAAAAATATTACCAAACGTCCGATTGACGGCGGCAATGTCGCGCTGGAATGGTGCGCTTCATAGTAGCTGCCGAAGGTCCGCTGCGGCGAAGCCCGCAGTATCGCTATTGCGGCTTTCGCGCGCGATGCAGGTTCTGGAGCCCCGCCTCCTTAATCGCGGTCGGCTGCCGCGAGGAGGAGTGTGATGCGCCCGTTACTGGCCCTCAGCACGGCCATCGACCAGCTCAATAAAAAGATCGGGTATGTCTGCAATATCCTTGTGCTGCTCGCCGTTCTGGTGAGCGCCGGTAATGCGATGATCCGATATGCCTTCGACTACAGCTCGAATGGCTGGCTCGAATTGCAGTGGTACATGTTCGCCATCCTCGTGATGTTCGGTGCCTCGTACACCTTCAAACGCAACGAACATGTCCGCGTCGAAATCTTCTATTTGTATCTGTCCGAGCGCGGCAAGCTCTGGCTCGACCTCATCGGCACCCTCTTCCTTCTCATTCCGGCCTGCCTGTTGCTGAGCTACCTGTCGTGGCCGTTCTTCATGCAGTCCTACGCGGTCGGCGAAATGTCGGGCAATGCCGGCGGCCTGGTCCGTTGGCCAATCAAACTTGTCATCCCGTTCGGATTCGCCATGCTCGCGCTTCAAGGCGTCTCGGAAGTGATCAAGCGCGTCGCTGCGCTGCTGGGCGTTGTCACGATCGATGCCAGGTACGAGAGACCGACCCAATGATTACGCTCCAGATGATGCCGCCGATGATGTTCGGCGGCCTGGTTCTGGCGATGTTGATCGGCTTTCCGGTGGCCTTCACGCTGGCTGCGGTCGGGCTCTCATTCGGATTCCTCGCCATCCATCTTGGCTTCTTCGACCTGAATTTCCTTCAGGCCATTCCGGGGCGCGTGTTCGGCAGCGTGCTGTCCAACGAATTGTTGCTCGCGATTCCGTTTTTCACGTTCATGGGATCGGTGCTTGAGCGCTGTGGTCTCGCGGAGGACATGCTCGACTCGATGGGCCAACTGTTCGGGCCAATCCGCGGCGGCCTGGGATATTCGGTCATTCTTGTCGGATTCATCCTCGGCGCCATCACCGGCACGGTCGCCGCTCAGGTGATCGCCATGGCGCTCATCTCGATGCCCGTGATGATGCGGTACGGCTACAACATGCGCTACATCACGGGCGTGCTGGCGGCATCCGGCACCATCACCCAGCTCGTCCCGCCCTCGCTGGTGCTGATCGTGCTCGCCGACCAGCTCGGAAAGTCGGTCGGCGATATGTATCTCGGTGCCTGGGGGCCTTCGCTGTTCCAGATCGTGCTGTTCGTCGGCTACACGTTCGTGCTCGGCCTTATCAAACCCGATCATGTCCCCCCGGTGCCGAAGGAATTCCGCACGCTCGCCGGCTGGCCGCTTTGGCGCAAATGCTTGATGGGCATCATTCCCTCCGCCGTCCTGATCTTCGTCGTGCTCGGCACCATGATGATGGGGCTTGCGACGCCGACGGAAGCAGGAGCAATGGGCGCCGTCGGCGCGATCGTGCTGGCGTCCATTCACCACAAGGATTTCAGCAGCACCGGCCGAAAATTCCTGATCATCGGCGCGATCGCCGGCGGCATCGGCACGCTCGTCGGGATCTTCGTGACCGAGGGACCGGTCTTCAAGATCGCGTTCGCCGTCACCTATCTCGCGGTCGTGTGGATCTGTCTGGAAGCCGTCCGCATTCCCGAGCTTCGCGACCTCATCAAGCAGGCCTATCAATCGACGATGCGCCTCACCACCATGGTGACGTTCATCCTGATCGGCTCGACCTGTTTCTCAGTGGTGTTTCTCGGCGTATCCGGCGGCGAGTGGCTCGAACACCTGCTGACATCGCTGCCAGGCGGCGCGTGGGGCTTTCTCGTCTTCATCAACGTCTTCATCTTCTTCCTGGCGTTTTTCCTCGATTTCTTCGAGATCGCCTTCATCATCCTGCCGATGATCGCGCCGGTGGCCCAGAAGCTTCTCGCTCCGATCGTCGGCGCGGACGCCGCCTTGATCTGGTTCGGCGTCATGATCTGCGTCAACATGCAGACCTCGTTCCTCCACCCTCCATTCGGCTTCGCATTGTTCTACCTGCGCGGCGTCGCGCCGCGCGAGGTCAAGAGCTCCGACATCTACTGGGGCGCTGTGCCCTGGATCGGATTGCAGGTCATCATGGTCGTTCTTGTGATCGCGTTCCCCACGACGGTGACGAGCCTGCTCAGCAAACCGACAAACGTCGATCTGAACAAGATCAAGATCGAGGTCCCCGATATCGAGATGGCACCGCTCGATTTCGGTCCACCGCCGAAAACACGGCAATAGCTCCATCTTTCATGCGAGTCGAAAGGGTTCCGAACAGAACGATTCGCGACGCGCGGGCGTGACGGAACACAAAAACGCCCGGTTTTTTTGCGAAAGTCGGGCAGCCGGTGCTGACAGTTTACCACATGATGGCGCGATCAGCCGCGCGTACGCGACCGGATCATGAAGCTGTCGTAGGTATATTCGGCCACCTGCCACCACAGGTACTCGTCCGAGCGATAGGCCTGCATGGTTTCGATGGTCTTCTTGAAGTCGGGATTCGTCGCGGAAATCTCGCCCCACAACTCATTCGTGGCTTTCAGGCAGGCATCAAGAATTTCATTGCTGAACGGCCGCAATTGCGTGCCACCCGCGACCAGCCGCTTGAGGGCTACGGGATTCTGCATGTCGTAGCGAGCCGCCATCCAGGTGTTGGCGTTGGCCGCAGCATTCGTCAGGATCGCCTGATAGGTCTTCGGCAGCGTATTCCACTTCTCGAGATTGCAGAACGCGTGAACCGTCGGGCCGCCTTCCCAGAAGCCGGGATAGTAGTAGTACTTCGCGACTTTCTGGAAACCCAACTTTTCATCGTCGTATGGACCGACCCACTCGGCCGCATCGATCGTGCCCTTTTCAAGCGAAGGATAAATGTCACCGCCGGCAAGCTGCTGCGGTACGACGCCAACCTTCTGCAGCACCTGCCCGGCAATGCCGCCAATTCGCATCTTCAGGCCCGACAAGTCGGCGACCGTCTTGATCTCCTTGCGGAACCAGCCACCCATCTGGGTCCCGGTGTTGCCGCAGGGAAAACCGATGACACCGAACTTCTTGAAGAACTCATTGGCGAGTTCATTGCCGCCGCCCTGATACAGCCAGGAATTCTGCTGACGCGCGTTGAGGCCGAACGGGACAGATGCGAAGATCGCGAACGTCGGGTCCTTCCCGACATAATAATAGGACACCGTGTGGCTCATCTCGACCGTATTGTTGGCCGTTGCATCGAACGCCTGCAATCCGGGGACGATCTCTCCGGCAGCAAAGAGCTGAATTTGAAACTTGTTGTCGGTCATTTCCGCAACTTGCTTTGCGAAATAATCGGCGCCGCCATAGATCGTATCAAGCGACTTCGGAAAGCTCGAGGTCATGCGCCATTTGATCTCGGGCGCCGATTGTGCAATGGCCGGCGAGGCTACGGCCGCGACAGCGGCGCCGGTTGCTGAAGCTTTCAAAAAATCACGACGTTTCATACAGACACTCCTGATGAGGATGTTTCTTTTGAATTCCAGCGTGCGGTCGTGCCCGGCTTCAGCACCATCGTCGTCGACTCTGGCGCGGTCTCTAACATCGCGGTCTCTAACATGGAGTTCGGTCGCTGAAAACGCACGGCATCCCTGCTGAGGGTCTATAAATCCAAATCAGGAACGGCCTATGAAACGCGGCTCTAACAGGCTGTTGAAGAAGTTTCCCACGGAGACGGATATGGAATGGAGTCAGCGTGATCTGCGGGCGGCGCCACCATCAGGGTCCTGATCGAGCATCTTGACGGTGCACGACTTGTGTTTCACGCGGCGGCTGCCAGGAGTTTGGGCAAGCGGATCAGGTTGTAGGCCGCCAGCGCCAGGGTGAAGGTGGCGTTGACGCGGTCGCGGCCTCGCAGCTTGATCTTGGCAAGTCCGGCGGAGGCCTTGATCCAGCCGAACACCTCCTCGATGCGCTTGCGACAGCGTTGGCTGACGGCATATCCGGCATGACGGAGAGTCCTCTGGTCGATCGCGGTCTTGCGCGGCTTTCCGGTCTTGCTCAAATGCCCGTCGATGGCGATGTGCGGCGTGACCGAACGCCGTCTTAAGTCCTCGACGAATGCGGTGACGTCATAGGCCTTGTCGGCGCCCAGCGTGATCCGCCGCTCGCTTTGGCCGCGGTGGCAGTCGATCAGCGCCAACGCCTGATCCCGCTCCGCCGTTCCGGTCGCCCGGCTCACGCCACCCAGCACCGCCAGTCCGTTGCGGTTCTCCATCAGGGCATGGCCGATGTAGCAAAGCTTCGCCGGCTGGCCGCCGCCCTTCTTATAGAGCCGTGCCTCGGGATCGGTCGTGCTCTGATGCGTCTCGTTGCAGCGCTTCTCGTTGTGGAAACTGCGCTCGGCGTTGCGTCCCGGTCCATCACTGTCCTGGTCACCGCCGTCCTTGCGCCGGAAGCTCTTGATCGATGCCCACGCCTCGATCAGCGTGCCGTCGACCGAAAAATGCTCGCTTGATAACAGCCGCTTGACCTGGTGCTGCCCCATCAGCGCGTTCAAGAACTTCGCGGCGATCTCACCTTCAAGCAATCGGTCGCGGTTCTTCGAGAAGGTCGAGTGGTCCCACACCGGGTCGTCCACGCCCAAGCCCACGAACCAGCGCAACAGCAGGTCGAACTCCAGCCGCTCCATCAACTGCCGTTCCGAGCGGATCCCGTAGAATGCCTGCAGCAGCATTGCCCGAAGCAGCTTCTCCGGTGCGATCGAGGGACGGCCGAACGCCGTGTAGAGCTTGTCAAAGTCCCTCGACAGATCATTCAACGCCGCGTTCGCGATCTGTCGGATCGTTCGCAGCGGATGGTCGGAGCGAATCCGAGCCTCCAAGTCCACATAGCTGAACAGCGAGCCTGACCGTTCGTCGCTTCCCCGCATCGCTCCCCCCTCGACGCATCCGCATCAAGAGAATCATGCCCAGAACCGCTGCGCCAGAGACTTCTTCAACAGCCTGCTAAAGCTTTTCGCTTCTGATGGAATCAGGAGCGAAAAGGCTCCAGGTGGGTCGCGAATGTCAAATTAACACGACTAGGCTGCGGCGGTCGCAGCCTGGAGCTGGTCACGTATACGCCCGGCAATGGCGCGATAAATCGCTGCATGCGGACCGTCAGGTTCGCTCTCCACCACCGGATGACCCGAATCGGAGGTCTCGCGAATCGACATGTGAAGCGGGATTTCGCCCAGAAACGGCACCCCCAGCCGTTCCGCCTCCTGGCGCGCGCCGCCGTGACCAAAAATATCGCTTCGTGTCCCGCAATGCGGGCATTGAAAAAAACTCATGTTTTCGACAATGCCGAGAACCGGCACGTCGACTTTTCTGAACATCGCAAGCCCGCGCCGCGCGTCGATCAGCGACAAATCCTGCGGCGTCGAAACGATGACGGCGCCCTTGAGCGGCACGGTCTGAGCCAGCGTCAATTGCGCATCGCCGGTCCCCGGCGGCATGTCCACGACCAGAACATCGAGCTCGCCCCAGGCGACATCCCGCAACATCTGCTTGATCGCGGACGTCACCATCGGGCCGCGCCAGATCATCGCGCTTTCTTCCTCGACCAGAAAGCCGACCGACATGATCGCGAGGCCAAAACGCCCGATCGGGACCATCTTCTTCTCGTCGTTCAAATGCGGCTTTTCCCGAATACCGGTCAGTCTGGGTATCGAGGGCCCATAGATATCGGCATCGAGCAGACCGACGCGCAGGTCGAGATCGCGCAGGCCCAGCGCGAGATTGAGCGCGGTGGTCGACTTGCCGACGCCGCCCTTGCCGGATGCAACGGCAATGACGGCGGCAATTCCGGGAATATCCGCCCGCCGCGCCATCGGCGAACCCGACGCCGGATTTTGCGGCGTGCGATGGGTCGATACATGCGGAATCCCCTGTGCCGAGCGTGGCGGCGAACTCGCGGCTGTGCTGCCCGGCTTGCGTTCGGCGGTCAAAGCGACCATCGCAACCGACACTCCCGGGATCGCGCGCACGGCCGCTTCGGCGTGGGTGCGAACCTCCTCCCATGCCCGGATCTCCGACGCCTCGACGTTGATGGAGAAAAACACCTTGTCGCCGTTGACAACGATCTCCGACAGAACGTCGGCGCCGGTCAGCGCCACACCGCGGGGAGAGAGGACGTCGGCCAGTCGATCGAGAACTTTTTGCGGTGTTACGTTCAAGTCGTCTCTCCGTGCTCGGCGCACTTTGCTTCGAAACAGATTCAACATGGCTACCCGCCTGACCCCGGTCAACGTCCATGCTTTAACTAATCTAATGGCTGGCTTTTGGCGAACCGGCAAAGCCGCGAGAGAGATCAACCCTGTTCGGCCGCCGCATCATAGTTGAGCTCGATCATCACGCCGTTCGGGTCGCAGACGAAAATCTGCCAGAGGGCTCCGCCGGGGACCTCGCGAGCTCTGAAAGCGAACCCTTTTGACTCGAGGCGCTGTTTCATGCCGCTGAAATCGCGGCTCGCGAAGGCGATGTGATGGATAACGCCGGAATCCGGCTTTTGCGGCTCGGACGTCGGTGAGATATCGACGAGGTGAACCACCGGCTTGCCGTCGCTATAGAGCCATGCGCCTGGAAACGTGAACTCTGGCCGATCGCCCTTGGTCAGACCGAGAATCTCCTCGTAGAAGCGTACCGTCTCCGCAAGCTTGCGGGTCCGGATATTGAAATGATCGAGCATGCCCACGCTCATGTCGCGCGCTCCTTTGTCCGACTGGCAAACCGATTGCCCATTCAACTTTAACGCGTTTTGAAACGTCCCGGAATTCTGCCGGCGACAACCCTCTGCTGTCCGACCGCAATTGCCGCCGCGTCCGCGCTGTTTCAGGATTTTCCTGTCTTTGCCGCTGCAACCCCAAGGGTTATGCTGGGTGGCAGCACAGTTGGCGAGATTTTTGTAACCTGCTGATCTGCCCCCCATCCCGCTCTTATCCGCAAAAGAGCCGCTCAGCAGGCTCAGCCGCGATGACGGCGAAAACCCAGTGAACAAGGTTCGGACATGGCTAAAGTCGCATTTCTCGGTCTCGGCGTCATGGGATTCCCCATGGCAGGACATCTCGTCGCAAAGGGCGGCCACGAGGTGACCGTGTTCAATCGAACAGCGGCCAAAGCCAAGGTGTGGGCCGAGACATTCGGCGGCAAAACCGCGCCGACGCCGGAAGCGGCCGCCGACGGTCAGGATTTCGTGATGGCGTGCGTCGGCAACGACAACGACTTGCGCGCAATCACGATCGGCGCCGCCGGCGCCTTTGCCGGAATGAAGCGTGGGGCAACCTTTGTCGATCATACGACAGCTTCCGCCCAGGTCGCGCGCGAACTCGATGCCGAGGCGACCAGGCGCGGCTTCGGCTTTGTCGACGCCCCGGTCTCCGGGGGGCAGGCCGGCGCCGAAAACGGCGTTCTCACCGTGATGTGCGGCGGAACGGAGAATGCTTACGCCGGCGCCGAACCGATCATCGCGGCCTATGCCAGGATGTGCAAACGGCTTGGCCCGGCGGGCGCGGGTCAGTTGACCAAAATGGTCAATCAGATCTGCATTGCCGGCCTCGTGGAGGGGCTGTCCGAGGGCATCCACTTCGCCAGGAAGGCGGGACTCGACGTCAATTCGGTGATTGAGGTGATCTCGAAGGGCGCTGCCCAATCGTGGCAGATGGAAAACCGCTACAAGACGATGAACGAAGGCAAATTCGATCTCGGCTTCGCCGTCGAATGGATGCGCAAGGACCTTTCGATCTGCATCACCGAGGCCCGCCGCAACGGCGCCAGCCTTCCGGTCACGAGCCTGGTGGACGCCTTTTACGCGGAAGTCGAGACAATGGGTGGCCACCGCTGGGACACGTCGAGTCTTCTGGCGCGGCTCGAGCGTTAACGGCTGCCGGATTCACGATGGCCGCGGCCTGGGCCGATTGCCGCATCCGCAGGAGAATTAACCTCCAGTTAACCGGAATATCCTGCTCTTTAAGGCAGCCCTTAATGATTTTGCGCCAGAATTAAACGGGTAAAGGCTCGCGCGGCCGCGTGCAGGATTTGTATTTGGTTGATGAGTACCCCCGCAGATAAACCTGAAGTCGTCCAGCTTCCGGTCGCCCCCGCGATTGTACCGTCCGCACGCAATCGCCGCGCCGCGACGCAACGGGTCCGTGAGGCACGGGACCGGTTGACCTCGACCAGCGGAACCCGCCCGGCATTCGATCACGAACTGCTTCGGCAATACGCGCAAACACGGCTGTCAGCATCGCTCGTCGTGATGCTGCTTGTGGTCGCGACCGGCGTGCTGTTCGGCTTCTGGATGGAGCCCGCCTCGGCGGCGGTATGGACGTTCGGGATGCTCTGCATCCACGCCGTAACCATCTACAACTGCAACAATTACCTCAAGGAGCCATCGTCCCCCAACAGCACGCGCAAATGGCGCGCGCGTTTCATCCTGCTCGATCTTTTGTACGGCCTGTGCTGGACGACGATCCTGGTTCATCCCGCCGGTTTTGACCCGGTCACCAATACCCTGATGATGTTTCTGATGCTGCTGGTCGTGGCGGTATCGAGCATGCTCGCCGCCAGCCTGCCTATTGCCGCCTTTGCCGCAACCGCCCCGGTGACCTCGGCGATCGCGCTGAAGTTTGTGATCGGCGGCAGCTTCAACAACTACATTCTCGCCGTTCTCGCGTTGGCCGCGGAGGGTTACTTCGCGTTGCTCGCGCATCGCCTGCATTCCACGACGCTGGCGACACTCGAGGCGCGCGCGGAAAAGGACGCCCTGATCGGTGAACTCGAGCAGGCCAAGGCCATTTCGGATGAAGCGCGACATCGCGCGGAATCAGCCAACGTCGCAAAATCACGATTTCTCGCGCAAATGAGTCACGAACTGCGGACGCCGCTGAACGCCATTCTCGGATTCTCCGAAGTGATGAAGAGCGAGATTTTCGGCGAGCACGCGGTCGCGGTCTACAAGAGCTATTCGGCCGACATTCATAATTCCGGCGTTCACCTGCTGAATCTGATCAACGAGATCCTCGACCTGTCGCGGATCGAGGCCGGCCGTTACGAACTCAACGAAGAAGCAGTGTCTCTGGTCCATGTCGTGGCGGACTGTCACCACTTGCTGAAGCTGCGAGCCTCCAGCCGCGGCATCACCATTCATGAGGTATTCGAACACGGTATGCCGCGCATCTGGGGCGACGAGCGCGCCACGCGCCAGATCGTGCTCAATCTGTTGTCGAATTCGATCAAATTCACTCCACAGGGCGGGGAGATCTGGCTGAAGGTCGGATGGACCGCTTCAGGCGGGCAATACCTCAGCGTCAAGGACAGCGGTTCCGGGATCGCGGAAGACGAAATTCCGATCGTGCTAGCGTCGTTCGGGCAAGGGACGAATTCGATCAAATCCGCAGAGCAAGGCGCGGGTCTCGGATTGCCGATCGCAAAGAGCCTGATCGACATGCACGGCGGTACGTTCACCCTGCGGTCCAAGCTCCGGGTCGGCACCGAGGTCATCGTCACCTTTCCACCGGAGCGCGTGATGTCCGCTCTCGCGCCGATGGCCGAGGAAGCTCCGCCGATTCAACCCGCTGAAACGGCCGACCCGGCAGCGGATGCGAGACGCCGCCTGCGGAACAAGCCGATCATGAATGCCGGCACGGGTCTTAGAGCATGATCCCGAAAAGTGGAAACCGGCTTTCGGATAAGATCATGCGCGTAGCCGAAAACCTGGCAGGTGCGTCGTGATCCGTATGCTGCTCGTGATCGGAATGCTGGCGGCGACGGCGGGAGCCGTGGTCGCCTATGGCGATCCCGCGCGAATATCGGCTGCGGGAAGCCTGGTCTCCACCATGCTGCGCGAGGCCGGTGCGGGGCCGCCACGTAGCGTCCAGATTCCCCGCGCCCAGAGTGGCGATTTCAGTTTGCACGCCAAGATCAACGGCGTGAAAACATCGATGATCATCGACACCGGCGCAACCTCCGTCGTCCTCACCTACGAAACCGCGAAAGCGGCAGGGTTGCCGCTGGAATTGCTGAATTACGACGTCGATGTCGAGACCGCCGGCGGGCGTGCGCGCGCGGCGCGGCTGACGCTCGACCGGCTTGCGGTCGGCAAGCTCGTCGAGCGATCCGTGCCCGCGCTCGTGGTCCCGCGCGGCCAGATGAAAACCAACCTGCTGGGGATGAGTTTCCTCAATCGGCTCGAGAGCTGGGAAGTCCGTCCAGATCGATTGATGCTGCACGGTTATCCTTGAGCAACTCTCGAATCACCTTGTGATAGCGCGGGGCGGTCGCCTGCGCCTCGTTTCGAACCGCGAGGCGTTCAGCGGTCGCGGAGCGCGTGCCGAAGTGCGTCGAGATCGATGCAGCGGCCGAGATCGTTCAGATCAACCGGAAGCCGCCGCCGCCAGTTGGGGTGCTCATTCACCGTTCCTGGAATGTTCGGCTGATCCTTCAATCCGATCAGATCGTCGAGCGCGACCGCAAGAATGCGCGACGGCGTGTGCGCTAGAAATTCGACGGCTCCGAAAAAATTCTTCGACGCGATATGGTCTTCGCGGAGCTTCCATTCGAACGCACGGAGCGCATCCGCCCGCATCGCGTCCGTCTCGCCGGGATCGAGACCAAGCTCTCGCTTGACCCTGAGATCGGAGTGCGATTGCCAGCCTGCAAACGATGCAAGATCATGCGTGTTGAAAGTGACAAGGGCGTTCGCGGCATAACCCGACGGCCCGATAAAAGCGCCGTCATGACCGCGCTCGAACATCATCACCTTGTAGGACCACACGCCCCAAGCCGCGAGAATGTCGCGAAAGCCGTCCGGCACCGTTCCCAGATCCTCCCCGATCGTGATGCAGCGCTGGCCGACGCTCTCCTGCGCGATGACGCCGAGCAGCGCCTCCAACGGCATCTCCACATACACGCCATCCCGCGGCGACGCACCGGACGGTATCAGATAAAGCCGGTTGAGGCCGAGGACGTGATCCAGTCGTATCGCGCCCGCGAAACGCATCGAGGCGCGCAGCATCTCCCGAAACGGTGCGAAGCCGCTCGCCTCGAGTCCAGCGGTATTAAACCCCGCCAGTCCCCAGTCTTGTCCGGTCGTGTTGAGCTGATCGGGCGGCGCACCAACCGAAAGCCCGCGCGAGATGGCACCCTGCTCGTTCCAGGCGTCGAACCCGCCGGCCTGAACCCCGACGGCAACATCGAGATAAAGGCCGACCGCCATTCCGCGTTCAGCGGCAAGATCGGCGCATGACTGCAACTGCGCCGCCGCGCACCATTGCACGAACTCGACGAATTCAACCTCGGCACGCAGCAAACCGTTTCGAAAGGCCTGAATCCGCGCGTCGTCGGGGCGACGCCATTCCTCCGGCCATTGCCACCACGGCAATGGACCGAATTGCCGCCGCAGCACTTCGAAGCAGGCAAAGCGTTGCAGCAGTTCGCCGCGCTCCTGCCTGAAGATTTCGAATTCGGACTGTGAGCGTCCGCGCCGGAAGATCGAAAACGCGTGCCGGAGCGCGGCGAATTTCAATTCCGCGACGGCCGCGTAGTCGATCAGTTCGCCGTGGCGGGCCTGACCAAGTTGCTCACGATGCTGCGCCAGCCAAGCACCCGGAAAATCCGGCAACCGCTCGGGATCGATGTAAAGCGGATTGAGGAACAACCGGCTGTTCGGCGCATAGGGGCTGCATTCGAGAGGCCGGTCATCGAACAACGCATGAAGCGGATTGAGTCCGATTCCCGCGCAGCCCCAATCCGCGGTCAATTCGATCAGCGCGGCGAGGTCCGTGAAATCGCCAATTCCCCAATTGCCCGACGACGATACCCCGTAGAGTTGAACCGACAGCACCCAGACCCGGTCGAACGAGCCCTGATAGGCGGCCGCCGGCGTCACCAGCAACGGGATCGAATCGATCGTATCCCCGTTATCGCTCACAAGCTCCAGCCGATAGGTGCCGATTGCCGCCGAACGCGGCAAGTCGATCGCCTCCCCGGCCACACGTCCTCGCGCAAGCACCGCGTTTCGTTCAACGAGCCGCCAACCGATTCCGTTTGCTTCGGCGTCCACCGGCACACGACAATCGCCGCCGTCGGCGACGATAACAACGGGTTGCTTCAGATAGGGATGTCGCGAAGGGGATGGCAAACCATCGAGAATGGCACGCAGCCGCTCGCCGTTCACCACATGGCGGAGGCCCTGCCCGTCCACAAATTCCAGATCGATGCCAAGGTCGCGCGCTTTTGAATAAACATCCATCCCCACGCCTCAAACCCCGACTCGATTGTCCGAGATTTCGTCCGGACACGAAGTCTCGCACAGGGAGGCAACGCCATGACAAGATCGCGGTTCCATCGGGAACTTTACAGCGACATGCGGGTTAAACAGGCGGGCCCTTCATTCACAAACAGGTTGGCGGCGCGTGATGTCCGTATCGACGCAAAAAAACATGCCATTACGGGCGGGCGAACGAGGTGCGGCGGCGGGCAGCTTCCACATTGAGGACGTATATCCCTGCGTCGATGCCGGACGATTTCCGGTCAAGCGGCTCGCAGGCGATACCATCGAGGTCTGGGCAGATATATTCCGCAGCGGTCATGACATCATTGCCGCGCAATTGATCTGGCGTCGCGAGGAGGATCGCGACTGGCACAAGTTGCCGATGACGCTGCACGACAACGATCGCTGGTTCGGCAGCTTCGCGCCCGGCGAACCCGGTCGCTATGTCTATGCCATCGAAGCCTGGACCGATGAATTCGCCACATGGAAGCATGGCTTCGAACTGAAGCAGAAAGCCGGTCAGGACGTCACTCTCGATGCGCTGGAGGGCGCCGCGCTACTGACGCGCGCGCAGTATGGCGGCAAGGAAGCCACGACGATCATCGTTCGTCAGTGCGAGGACTACCTGAAAGGCGGCGATCCCGCGAGCCTGCTTGTGCCGGAACTGGCCAGCGCCATGACCGAAAGCCGGGAACGCGGCGATCTCACGCGGTCGCAGCTTTACCCGCTGACGATCGACCGCAGCCTCGCCGCGGCGGGAGCATGGTACGAAATGGTGCCCCGGAGCCAGGGCGCGGTCGCCGGCCAGCACGGCACGTTTCGTGACTGCATCGCCCGCCTCCCCGATATCGCCGCCATGGGATTCGATGTTCTTTATTTTACGCCGATTCATCCGATCGGCAGGATCAATCGCAAGGGGCGCAATAATGCGTTGACCGCCGCCGAAGGCGACCCCGGCAGTCTCTACGCCATCGGCGCCGAGGAAGGCGGGCACGATGCGATCCATCCGGACCTCGGCACCTTCGACGACTTCCGCGACCTGATCGCCGCCTGCAAGACCCACGGCATGGAGATCGCCCTCGACATCGCGGTGCAGTGTTCGCCCGATCATCCCTGGCTGACGCAGCATCCCGACTGGTTCAAGCGGCGCCCCGACGGCTCGATGCGCTATGCGGAAAACCCTCCGAAGAAATACGAGGACATCGTCAATCCCGATTTCGGTTGCGACGATGCAGGCTCGCTATGGAACGCGCTGCGCGACGTGATCCTGTTCTGGGTCAATCAGGGCGTGCGCATCTTTCGTATCGACAATCCGCACACCAAGCCGTTCAATTTCTGGGAATGGCTGATCCGCGAGGTCCAGACGAAAGACCCCGGCGTCATCTTCCTCGCCGAGGCCTTCACCCGGCCGAAAGTCATGAAGGGCCTGGCGAAGCTCGGTTTCACGCAGTCCTATACGTACTTCACCTGGCGCACCCGGAAATGGGAGATCGAGTCCTATCTCAACGAGCTGACGGGATATCCCGAGCGCGACTACTATCGGCCGAATTTTTTCGTCAACACGCCGGACATCCTGCCCTACCACCTGCAAAGCGGCGAATCCTGGATGTTCAAGTCGCGCGTGGCGCTGGCGGCGACGCTGTCGAGTACTTACGGAATCTACAACGGCTTCGAGCTGCTGGAGCACGACGCTATTCCAGGACGCGAGGAATACCTCAACTCCGAAAAGTACGAGATCAAGGTTCGCGACTGGAATGCACCCGGCAACATCAGGGCGTACATCGCCGCGCTCAATCAGGCGCGTCGTGCCAATCCGGCGCTTTTGCAAACCCGCAATCTGAGGTTTCTCCCGGTCGACAACGACCAGATCGTCGCCTTCACCAAGCAAACCACGGACGCGGGCAACACGATCGTCGGCGCCATCGCGCTGTCGCGCGACGCCTGTGAATTCTGGCTGCCGCTGGATTCAATCCAGATCCGCGCCGCCAACGACTCGATGCCTCCGGTCGCGCTGGAAAACCTCATGACCGGCGAGCGTCACGCCATCGAATGGGGGGGCGTGCGCTTGAGGATCGATCCGCTCCGCGATCCCGCGCTTTTGTTTTGCTGTCTGGCGTGAGGCCCGTCATGAACGAGATGACCAAAATCGATGCTGACCGATATGTCCAGACCGACGATCTCTGGTACAAGGACGCCATCATCTATCAGCTTCATGTCAAGGCCTTCGCCGACAGCAACAACGATGGCATCGGCGACTTCGCCGGGCTGACCAACAAGCTTGACTACCTTCAGGAACTGGGCGTTACGACGCTGTGGCTGCTGCCGTTCTATCCGTCCCCGGGACGCGACGATGGATACGACATCGCCGATTACGGTTCGGTCAACCCCGACTTCGGCACGATGAAGGATTTCCGTCGCTTCATCTCCGAGGCGCGGCGGCGCGGCCTTCGGGTGATCACGGAACTCGTCATCAATCACACCTCCGACCAGCACAGATGGTTCAAACGCGCTCAGCGCAGCCCGCCCGGATCGAGCGCACGCAACTGGTATGTCTGGAGCGACACCGACAAAAAATACCAGGACACGCGGATCATTTTCACCGACACGGAAAAATCGAACTGGGCCTGGGATGCCGAGGCCAAGGCTTACTACTGGCATCGTTTCTTCACGCATCAGCCGGACCTCAATTTCGACAATCCGCGCGTGGTCAGGGCGGTCATTCAGGTGATGAAGCGATGGCTCGACGCAGGCGTCGACGGCTTTCGGCTGGATGCCATTCCCTACCTCTGCGAGCGCGACGGCACCAACAACGAAAATCTTCCCGAAACCCATGCGGTGATCAAGCACATTCGTGCGGAGCTCGACGCCTACGCCAAGGGCAAGGTGCTTCTGGCCGAAGCCAATCAATGGCCGGAGGATGTCCAGTCCTATTTCGGCGATGGCGACGAGTGCCATATGGCCTATCATTTCCCGCTGATGCCGCGCATCTATATGGCGATCGCGCAGGAGGATCGCTTTCCGATCACCGACATCTTGCGGCAGACGCCCGATATCCCGCCCAATTGCCAATGGGCGATGTTCCTGCGCAACCATGACGAGCTGACACTCGAAATGGTGACGGACATCGAGCGCGATTATCTCTGGTCGATCTATGCCGCCGATCCACGCGCACGCATCAATCTCGGCATTCGCCGCCGCCTCGCGCCTTTGATGGACAATGACCGGCGGAAAATCGAGCTGATGAATTCGTTGCTGATGTCCTTTCCCGGCACCCCTATCATCTATTACGGCGACGAAATCGGGATGGGCGACAACATCTATCTCGGCGACCGCAACGGCGTCCGTACCCCGATGCAATGGACGCCGGACCGCAACGGCGGCTTTTCGCGATGCGATCCCGCGCGGCTCTATGCACCTCCGGTCATGGACGCCGTCTACGGCTACGAGTCCGTCAATGTCGAAGCACAGTCGCGAAGCCTGTTCTCGCTGTTGAACTGGATGAAAAAGCTGATCTCGGTTCGCAAATCGAGCCACGTCTTCGGCCGTGGCACCATGTCCTTCGTGCGCTCCTCGAATCGCAGCGTTCTCGCTTACGTGCGGAAAAATAACGACGAGGTCGTGCTCTGCGTCGCCAACCTGTCGCGATCGGCACAGGCTTCCGAACTCGATCTGTCGCACTGGAAAGGCCGCTCGCCGATCGAAATGCTGGGACGAACGACGTTTCCCGATATCGGCGAACTGCCTTATCTGATCACGCTCGCGCCTTACGGTTTCTACTGGTTCCGCCTGACCGAAAAGCCGCCGTCGCCGAACGTTGCGGCGGTGATCGTTCCCGACTATGAGACCCTCGTGGTGCCGCTGGGCGCGACCTGGATGTCACTGGCGCGGACCCGCTCGATCTTCGAGCGCGATGTCCTGCCTTCGCATCTCGCCCGCTCGCGCTGGTTCCCCGAGCGGTCGGCCAGCGCCATCGCCGCGCGTGTCCCGGCAGCGATACCGCTCATGAAAGACCAGGTTTCACGGCCATGGCTGGTGATCTTCGACGTCACCCATCGCGGGCAGTCGGGGCGATACGCGATGCCGATCCGAATCCGATGGGATCGGCTCGACCGCCGCAACTATGACGCCAAAAACATCGCCGCCGTGCGGCAGGGGTCGCGCGAGGGAACGCTGATCGACGCCGCCTATGAGAACGACCTGATCGCCGGCATCATCGACGGTCTGCGCCACCGGACGACCTTTGAGGAAGGCGAATTGCGGCTTGCCTACCATCCCACGGAACGGCTGGCCTCGATTGCAGAGGAGCCGATTGGCAACGTGCGCGCGGTGCAGACCGAACAATCGAACAGCACCGCGCTGGTAGACCAGAGGTTCGTCGTCAAAATCTATCGCAAGCTTGAAAACGGTATCAATCCGGAAGTGGAAGTCGGGCGCTTCCTGACGGACGTCGCCGGATTCGCCAATACGCCCGCCCTGCTCGGCAGCGCCGAACTGACCGGCCCCGATGTCCAGGCCGCCGTTGCCATTGTCCATGCCTTTGTCGGCAACCAGGGTGACGCATGGACCGTCAGCAACGCTGCACTGGATCGCTTTATCGACGAGCAGCGGCTGGTCGGCGCTAGCGATTCGGCTCCGGCGCTTGAAGAGAAGGCGGCGTATCAGCGCTCGATGAAGCAGATCGGCAAGCGCGTCGCGGAAATGCACGTCGCGCTGGCCAGCCGCAACGACATCGCGAATTTCCGTCCCGAACCTGTAACGCCTTCGGACCTCGCGCACCTCATCGATCGTTTGATGATGCGCGCCGGGCAAACGTTCGACCGCCTCGCTCAAGTCAAGCTTGCCGATTCGGATCGGCTTCTTGCCGATGAAATTCTGAGCATCCGTCCAACGTTGCATGGCCGGCTCACCGAGCTGCTGCCGCCCTCGATTCAAATGTACAACATTCGACATCACGGTGACTTTCATCTCGGGCAGATCCTCGTCGTCCGCGACGATGTCTTTATCATCGACTTTGAAGGCGAACCCCGCCGAAGCCTCCCCGAGCGGCGATTGAAAGCGCCGGCGGCCCGCGATGTCGCCGGGCTGATCCGGTCCATCGACTATTCCGTCACCACAGCGCAAGAGCGCGTCCTCAAGACCGGAACGGACGACGACGGACGACTGGCCGAGGCTTTGTCGGCATGGCGCAACGAGGCGACGCAAACCTTCCTGACCGCCTACCGCGAAGCGATGTCCGATCCCCGGCTATGGCCGCAGGATAACGACCACGCCGACAGGACGCTGCGGTTCTTCCTGCTCGAAAAGGCGTTCTATGAAATCGACTACGAGCTCGCGCATCGCCCGGACTGGCTTCGTGTCGCATTGGGCGGCGCACTTCGCGTGCTGCGCAAATAGGAAGCGAGATCGCGTATGATCGAACTGTCCTCCGAAGCCCGCGCCATCGTCGAAGGGCGGCATTCAGACCCCTTTCACTATCTCGGCCGTCATCGCGAGAATGACCGTCAGGTGGTTCGCGCCTATCTGCCCGAGGCATCCGATGTGCGCGTCGTCGATGAGCACGGTGGAGAGACGACGCTGACACGCATTCATGACGCCGGGCTTTTCCTCGGCGACCTGCCGAACGGCGCCAAGCGCTACCGCCTTCGCGCTCGCTTTGGCGCCGACACGGTCGAGCTTGAGGACCCTTACCGCTTTCCGCCGATCCTCAGCGATTTCGATCTCTATCTGCTCGGTGAAGGCACGGATCAACGGCTCTATGACAAGCTCGGCGCTCACCCGATAACGATGGATGGCGTGGGCGGCACCGGCTTCGTCGTGCTTGCGCCCAACGCACGGGCCGTCGCTGTCGTCGGCGATTTCAATTGCTGGGATCGCCGCCGTCATCCGATGCGCGTGCGAGGCAACGGATATTGGGAATTGTTCATTCCCGGCGCGCAAACGGGCGACCGCTACAAATTCGCGATCACAGATAAGAGCGGTAGTTTGTTGCCGCTGAAGTCCGATCCGATGGCGTTCGCGGCGGAAGTTCGACCGAACACGGCGTCGATCGTAGTCGATGAAGCAGCGCTGCCGTGCCCCACACCAGCGGCCGCCACGATCAATGCACGCCGTGCGCCGATCTCCATCTACGAGGTCCATCTCGGATCGTGGCGGCGCGGCGACGACAACCGCTGGCTGTCCTATCGCGAACTCGCGGACACCCTGCCGCGCTATGCCAGCAGCCTTGGCTTCACCCATATCGAGCTGATGCCGGTGAACGAGCATCCGTTCGACGGTTCGTGGGGCTATCAGCCCACCGGCCTTTACGCACCGACGAGCCGCTTTGGTTCGCCCGACGATTTCGCGCATCTGGTCGATGCCTGCCATCGCGAAGGACTCGGCGTCCTGCTCGATTGGGTGCCCGGCCACTTTCCCGACGATCCTCACGGACTCGGCCATTTCGACGGCACCGCGTTTTACGAACACGCCAACCCGTTGCAGGGCCGCCACCTTGACTGGGACACCCTGATCTACAACTACGGCCGCACCGAAGTGGTCAATTTCCTCGTCGCCAACGCGCTGTTCTGGCTCGATCGCTACGGCCTGGACGGCCTTCGCGTCGATGCTGTCGCGTCCATGCTCTATCTCGATTACAGCCGTGCCGAAGGCGGCTGGATTCCCAACAAACACGGCGGCCGGGAAAATCTTGAAGCCATCGCATTTCTGCGCCGATTCAACAGGGAGGTGTTCGCCAAATTCCCGCACGCCACCACGATAGCGGAGGAATCGACGGCATGGCCGCAGGTCTCGCGTCCGATTGAGTTCGGCGGCCTCGGATTCGGCTACAAATGGAATATGGGCTGGATGCACGATACGCTGGACTATATCGGCAAGGATCCGATCTACCGCAAGCATCACCACGGCCAGATCCTGTTCGGGCTGCACTATGCATTCTCGGAAAATTTCATCCTGCCGCTATCGCATGACGAGGTGGTGCACGAGAAGCGCTCGATCCTCGGCCGTATGCCGGGCGATGACTGGCAGCGGTTCGCAAACCTGCGCGCCTACTACGCGTTCATGTTCGGCCATCCCGGCAAGAAGCTGATGTTCATGGGTGCGGAGTTCGGCCAGGAGCGCGAATGGAACCACGACCACGCACTTGACTGGCATCTTCTCGATCAGGCACGACACCAGGGAGTCCAGGCCGTCGTTCGCGATCTCAACGCGCTCTATCGTGACGTTCCGGCACTGCACGAACTGGATTGCGATCCGGCCGGATTCGAATGGATCATGGCCAACGATGCCGATCGCAGCGTCTTCGCCTGGATGCGCAAAGGCGAAAGCGGACGGGCGCGCTGTCTGGTGATCGCCAATTTCACGCCGACCGTCCATCGCAGCTACCGCGTGCGCGTACCCTTCGCCGGCAAGTGGCGCGAGGCGCTCAATACCGACTCCGCGCATTATGGCGGAAGCAATGTCGGGAACAACGGAGTGGTCGAGACGCTGGACGGTGTCATCCCCGAGCTTAGTCTGACGCTTCCGCCGCTCGCGGTGATCTTTCTGGTACCGGAACGCGCATGATGAGGATCTCGGAAGGCACAGGTGTCCGCCTCGGTTCGAACTGGGATGGGCGCGGAACGAATTTTGCGCTTTTTTCAGCCCATGCGGAAAAGGTCGAGCTCTGCCTGTTCGACAGTCAGGGGCGACGGGAAATCGAACGCGTCGCGCTGCCAGAACACAATGAAGACGTCTGGCACGGCTATCTCAACGACGTTTCGCCCGGTCAACTCTACGGCTATCGCGTCTATGGCCCCTACGATCCGCAGCACGGTCACCGGTTCAACCCCCACAAGCTGCTGCTCGACCCTTACGCGAAGAAAATCAGCGGACGGCTGGTCTGGAGCGATGCGCATTTCGCTTACCGCGCCGGAAGCCCGCGCGAGGATCTGTCCTTCGACCGGCGCGACAACGCCCGCGCCATGCCGAAAGCCACCGTCATCGACGAAACGTTCAACTGGGGCCGTCGCGAACCGCGGCCCAGCATTCCCTGGGAAGATACGATCATCTATGAAGCTCACGTCAAAGGCCTGAGCAAGACGCGTCGGGATATTTCTCCTGAACTGCGCGGGACCTACCGCGCGCTCGCGGCGCCCGCCATGATCGATCACCTGCGACGGCTCGGCGTCACCACCATCGAGCTTCTACCGATTCATGGCTTCATCGACGATCGTCAACTGGTCGAGCGCAAGCTGAGCAACTATTGGGGATACAATTCAATCTCGTTTTTCGCACCGGAGCAGCGCTACGCCAAGGATGCCGCGCTGGACGAATTCCGTACGTCGGTTGCCCGCCTTCACGACGCCGGCTTCGAGGTCATACTCGACGTCGTTTACAATCACACCGCCGAAGGCAATCACCTCGGGCCGACGCTGTCGTTCCGCGGCATCGACAACGCATCCTACTATTGGTTGATGCCGGATGACCCACGCTTCTACGACGACTTCACAGGTACCGGCAACTCGCTGAACCTGACTCACCCCCGCGTGCTGCAAATGGTCATGGACTCGCTACGCTATTGGGTCGAAGTCTGCCACATCGACGGCTTCCGCTTCGACCTCGCCAGCACGCTGGCGCGCGGCCCTCATGGATTCGACCGCAACAGCTCTTTTTTCAATGCAATCCGGCAGGATCCCGCCCTCGCCGCCGTCAAGCTTGTCGCCGAGCCCTGGGATGTCGGCCCCGGCGGCTATCAGGTCGGCGGCTTTCCTTCGCAATGGTCGGAGTGGAACGACCGATATCGCAGCACGCTGCGCCGCTACTGGGCCGGCGAAGGACATCTGATCGGCGATGTCGGCGGCCGCATGACCGGATCGTCCGATCTCTTCAACCGTGACGACCGCGCGCCGCGCGCCGGCATCAATCACGTCACCGTCCACGACGGCTTTACGCTGGCCGATCTGTTTTCCTACAACGAGAAACACAACGAGGCCAATGGCGAGGACAATCGCGACGGCTCCAATGACAATCTCAGCAATAATTGCGGCCACGAAGGACCGACGGACGACCCTGCGATCGTTGCGCTTCGCCGCCAGCTTCGCAAAAATCAACTCGCCTGCCTGATGCTCGCCCAAGGGGTTCCGCTTCTCCTTGCGGGCGATGAAGTCGGCAACAGCCAGCATGGAAACAACAACGCCTATTGCCAGGACAACGAGATCGGGTGGATCGACTGGAGCGGCCTTGGCCATGAGGGCGACGACATGACCGGCTTTGTCGGACGCCTTACCGCCATCCGAAGACGCTTTGCGCAGATCAGGGCGCGACAATGGGTGGTCGGCAAGAAGACAGACGGCTCCTATGGCGTGCTGTGGCTGACGCCGCACGGCAACGAAATGACCGAGGCCGACTGGAATTTTCCGGAAGGACGGTTTCTCTCCTACGTGCTCGGCCCGATGGAGCACGGCCGGCAGGCGCTCTACGTCGTCCTCAACGCGGTGCCGGAGCCGGTCGAATTCAGGCTTCCAGGCATGGAAGAGTACAAGACATGGTCGATCGTGCTTCATACCACGGACGATGATGCCGAAGGCAGCGTGCACGGCCCCAACGCAACGATGCAGGCGCCGCCTCGCAGCGTGATCGCGTTCGCAGGCCAGCCATGAGCGCCGGCCGCTTCGGCCCCCTTCTCAGGCCGGACGGCGTAACGTTCCGGCTTTGGGCGCCCGGCGCGCGCGAGGTTTCCGTCATCACCGACACCGCGCACACGATGGAAAAAGGCAGCGGCGGCTGGTTCATTGCCGAGGTGGCCGCGACCCGGCCCGGTTCACGCTATCACTATCGGATCGACGACGAACTGGACGTACCGGATCCGGCGTCGTCCTATCAACCCGACGACGTGTCCGGTCCAAGCGAACTTGTCGACCACAATCAATTCCGGTGGAAGGCGATCGACTGGCGCGGGCGGCCGTGGCACGAGACGGTCATCCTCGAATGTCATGTCGGCACGTTTACGCCGGAAGGCACCTATCGGGCCATGATCGGCAAGCTCGATCATCTGATTTCGACCGGAATCACCGCTCTCGAATTGATGCCGCTCGCCGACTTCGCGGGGACGCGGAATTGGGGTTATGACGGCGCGTTGTGGTACGCGCCCGATCACGTTTACGGCACGCCGGACGATCTCAGGGAGTTGATCGATCAAGCCCATCTGCGCGGACTGATGGTCTTTCTCGATGTCGTCTATAACCACTTCGGGCCGGAGGGAAATTATCTCGGGCGCTACGCACCGCAGTTTTTCTGCGATGCGCAGACCCCATGGGGAGCAGCGATCGACTATCGCATTCCGGAAGTCCGCGCCTTCGCAGTCGACAATGCACTGCACTGGCTCGGTAACTATCGCTTCGACGGCCTTCGCCTCGACGCGGTGCATGCCCTCGCCGAGGTTGGCGAGCCGTCGATCCTGAACGATATCAGCCACGCCGTCGGGGTTCTGGCGCGGCAAAGCGGACGGCATATCCACCTTGTGCTGGAGAACGACGACAACCGCGCGGTGTTGCTGGATCCGTCTTCCGACATTCCCGACGGAAAGTATCGCGCCCAGTGGAATGACGACTACCATCACGTCTGGCATGTCATCCTCACCCAGGAGACCCACGGCTACTACGGCGACTACGCCACGCAGCCGCGTCGTCTGCTCGTGCGAACGCTGCGCGATGGCTTTGCCTATCAGGGCGAACCCTCGGCCTATCGCGGCGGGCGCGCTCGCGGGGAACCGATCGGCGCACTCCCGCCCGCCGCCTTCGTGAACTTCCTTCAGAATCACGACCAGATCGGCAACCGCGCGCTGGGCGATCGCCTCGAATGGACCGCCGACGCGCGGGCTATCGAGGCCGCACTCGCAATCACCCTGCTCGCACCGATGCCGCCCTTGATGTTCATGGGCGAGGAATGGGGAGCGACCACGCCCTTTCCATTTTTCTGCGACTTCAAACGCGACCTCGCCGATGCGGTGCGAGCCGGTCGGCGCAGGGAATACGCCGCGGCCTATGAGGCGTACGGGGACGATGTGCCCGATCCCCTTGCGCAGTCGACATTCGAGTCGGCGGCTCTCGCGTGGCCCGAGGAGGGTCAAAACCTGCCGCGCCATGCGCTCGTCAAGGAACTGTTGCGTATCCGCCGGGACGAACTCACGCCGCATCTTGGCAACGCCGCGTTCGCCTCGGCCGAGCTGCGTCAAAACGATCGCCTGCTGATCGCTTACTGGCGCCTTGGCAACAGCGCACTGTTGCATCTTCGCGCCAACATCTCGGATCACAACGTCACCAACGATGCAGCTTCGCTGCCAGGCCGCCCGATCTGGGGCGGAGAGCCGCCGGCGCGCTTGCCGGCGTGGTCGGTCTTCTGGTCCATGGGAGCGATCTGATGGACAGCGGCATTCCGCGTGCAACCTATCGCCTGCAATTCACGTCCGGTTTCACTTTTGACGATGCCGTGGCGATCGTTCCGTATCTCAAGAAGCTGGGCATCACACATCTCTATGCATCGCCATTCATGAAGGCGCGCCGGGGCAGCACCCACGGCTACGACATCGTCGATCACAATGTCATCAACCCTGAACTCGGCGGCGAAGACGGCTTTAATCGGCTGAGTACAGCTTTGACCTCTCACGGGATCGGCCTAGTTCTTGATTTCGTTCCAAACCATATGGGCGTGCACCATGCCGACAACGCCTGGTGGCTGGACGTGCTCGAATGGGGGCCGAAGTCGGGGTTCGCCGATTCCTTCGATATCGAATGGGACATACTTCCGTTTCGCAACAAGCCGGGACTGTTGCTTCCGATTTTGGGATCGGCCTACGGCGTGTCGCTCACGCGAGGCGACATCGAGTTAAAGTATGATCCGCGGGACGGAAGTTTTTCAGCGTGGTATTTCGAGCACCGGCTGCCGATCGCACCGGAACGCTATAGCGACATCGTCAAGACAATCGCGAGCCAGCTTCCGCCAACGTCCGCCCGGAACGATCTGCTGGCGATCGCCGAACGCTACGCCGGTCGGGATAATCCCGGGCGCGATCATGCATCCGCCCTCAAGCGCGACATTGCGGCTATCGCCGGCGGCGCTGCTGCGATCGATCAAGGCCTTGAGGCCTACCGGTCCGGCCCTGACAGACCCGCGCAGGCCAAGGTTCTTCATCAATTGCTGGAACGACAGCATTACAGGCTTGCGCACTGGAAGCTTGCAACCAGCGAAATCAACTATCGACGATTTTTCGACGTGAACTCGCTGGCGGGGCTTCGTGTCGAGGGTCGCGATACGTTCGACCGCATTCATGGGCTCGTCCGCCGCTTGATCGCCGAAAACAGGATTCAGGGCTTGCGGCTCGATCACATCGACGGGCTGTACGATCCCGCACAGTATTGCAGGCGTCTGCGGCGCCTGATCCGCGAAGCCCAGGGCGCGGATCGCCGTCCTTTCTATCTGCTGATCGAAAAAATTCTCGGAGATCACGAAGCGCCACCGCAATTCGCCGGCATTGACGGTACGACGGGCTATGAGTGGCTGAACGCCATCACCCATGTCCTCGCCGACGAGGACGGTCTCAAGACCCTCGACGAGGTCTGGCGTCAGGCCGGTGATGTCGCGCCCGCCTTCGATCCCGTATTGCGCGCTGCCAAACGGCGAGTGATCGAGACCTTGCTCGCAAGCGAATTCACCGTTCTCACCCGGTTGCTGGCCCGCATCGCGGCGGGGCATTATTCCACGCGCGACTATTCCGCGGACAGCCTTCGCCAGGCACTCGAACTGTTCGTCCTGCATTTTCCGGTTTACCGCACCTACATCACGCAGGCGGGACCGGCCGAGGGCGAACGAAAACTCATCGCTGAGACGATCGCGAAAGCGCGGCAGGAGTGGTTTGCCGCCGATGACGGGATTTTTGACTTCCTGCAGGATACGCTGACGCTCGATCTGCTGGCCCCCGGAAGGCTGACGCATAGCCGTGAGCGGGTCCGCCGATTTGCGCTCAAGGTCCAGCAGTTCACCGGACCGATGATGGCCAAGTCTCTCGAAGACACCGCCTTTTATCGTTATCACCGCCTTCTCGCTTTCAACGAGGTCGGCGGAGACCCGGCCGCGCCGGCTCTCGATGTCGCCGGTTTTCACCGCAAGATGCTCGAGCGCGCCGGCCGCCGGCCGCACGGACTGACAGCCACGGCAACCCATGACACCAAACGCGGAGAGGACGCGCGGACGCGGATTCTCGCACTGACCGAATTGTCGGACCAGTGGGCGAGCATGGTCGGGCGATGGAAAATGTTTAATGCGGGATTGGTTTCTACAAACAACGGCGTCCGCAGCCCGTCCGTGGCGGACGAATACATGCTGTATCAGGCGCTGATCGGCGCCCTGCCCTTCGATGATATCGCACCTGAATTTGTAGCGCGAATGCAGGCCTACGCCGAAAAAGCCTGCCGCGAGGCCAAGCTGCAAACAAGCTGGCTCAATCCGGACGCGGCTTACGAGGCCGGCGTCAGGCAATTTCTGGCCGGCATCATAGACGAACGCCGGTCGCTCGAATTTCTTCAATCCCTGCAAAGCTTCGCACGTCGCACCTCGCTGATCGGTGCATTGAACTCGCTGAGCCAGATCACGCTGAAAGCGACGATACCCGGCGTTCCGGATTTCTACCAAGGCACGGAACTGTGGGATTTCTCGCTGGTCGATCCGGATAACCGGCGGCCGGTGGATTTTATGGCGCGCGAAGCCATTCTCGACGCCGCACCCGCTGATATGGCAGCGCTCGCTGAGAGCTGGAGCGACGGTCGGCTCAAGCTCGCATGGACGCATCACCTTCTGGACATGCGGGCGCGCCATGCGAAAGTCTTCACCGATGGGGATTACAGGCCGCTCACCGTCGAAGGCGCGGATCGCCGCCACGTCATCGCATTTGTCCGCACCCACCGCAGCGAGGCCGTCGTTGTCGCTGTCCTACGGCATTTTGCGCCATTCACGGACGCCGGCATGACCTGGCCGGCGTTTGACCGGCTTGATGCCCGCGTCGATCTCGGCAATCTGGCTCTCATCCATCCGGCGGTGACGGAACGGAAACTCGACCTGAAGCGACTGTTTGACCGGCTGCCGGCGGCTGTGCTGTCGGCGCGAGTTTCTACAAGGTCCGAGATCGCTCGCGGCCGGCGGCTGGAACAAGAGTTCCAAAAACAGCGCGAGCGCGATACGCTCCAGGGCAAGGGCCATTTCGGCAAAACCGCCCATTGATCGCGGACTGCGTAAGGCATCACAAATTCTAAAGTCGGGCGAGTTCGCGACCCGCCGCCGACATGGGCGGAAACAGATCGGAATTTCAGGATGGTCTTTGAATCTCCTCCCAAGCAGGATCGCATCCTTGAAGATGACGCACCGATCCGGCCCGAATCCGGAGACGACGACATCGTCGCGGAGATCAAGAGCGCGATACTGTCCAAAATCGTTCTGGCGGCAGGAAAGGATGTCAAGCGCGCCAATATCCACGACTGGTATATCGCGGCGGCGCTGACGCTGCGCGACCGCATCGTCTATCAATGGCTTCAATCCGATCGTGCCGCTCAGAGGCGTGGCGACAAGCGCGTCTATTATCTGTCCCTTGAATTCCTGATCGGACGTCTGCTGACCGACGCCCTCACCAACATGTCGCTGATGGGGCCGTTCCGCACGGCGGTCGAGGATCTCGGAATTGATTTCGACGCGTTGCGCGACGCCGAACCGGATGCCGCGCTCGGCAACGGAGGCCTGGGCCGGCTCGCCGCGTGTTTCATGGAAAGCATGGCGACGCTGGCGATTCCGGCGCGAGGCTATGGCATTCGCTATGAACACGGACTGTTTCGTCAGATCGTTTCCGACGGATGGCAGGAAGAGTTTCCCGAACAGTGGCTGCTCTCCGGTAACCCCTGGGAATTCGAACGCGGCGACGTGGTGTTCGATATCCAGTATGGTGGACATCTCGACCGCATCGAGCAGACCGATAAACCATCCCGGACGCTCTGGATACCGGATGAGACCATTCAAGCGGTTGCCTACGACACGCCGATCGTCGGCTGGCGCGGCCATCACGTCAACGCGCTGCGGCTGTGGTCCGCACGCGCGGTCGATCCGATGCGCCTCGACACCTTCAACAACGGCGATCACCTCGGCGCGATGTCGGAGATGGCGCGGGCGGAAGCGATTTCGAAATTTCTCTATCCAAGCGACGAAACGCCGGCCGGCCGCGCATTGCGCCTGCGTCAGGAGTACTTTTTCGTCTCCGCCTCGTTGCAGGACATCCTCGATCGCCATCTGCACAGCGACGGCGACATCAGATCGCTGCCGTCCCATGCCGCGATCCAGCTCAACGATACCCACCCCAGCCTTGCCGTTCCCGAACTGATGCGGCTGCTGGTGGATAAATATCAGATCGGCTGGGACGATGCCTGGGACATCACCACCAGGACAATCTCCTATACCAATCACACGCTGTTGCCGGAGGCACTCGAGACCTGGCAGGTCGAACTGTTCGAGCGGATGCTGCCGCGCCATCTCGACATCATTTACCGGATCAACGTCGACCATCTTGCCGCGGCGGAAAAACATTTTGGAGCGGACGCCCGTTCGCGGGCATCGGTGTCGCTGATCGACGAAACAGGCGGCCGCCGCGTCCGCATGGGGCATCTCGCCTTCGTTGGTTCCCACCGCATTAATGGTGTCTCCGCCATGCATAGCGAGCTGATGCGCGAAACCGTGTTCGCCGATCTGAACAGCCTTTATCCGGGCCGCATCACCAACAAGACCAACGGCATTACCTTCCGGCGCTGGCTACATCAATGCAATCCGGAACTCACCTCACTGCTGCAGGATGCATGTGGCGCTGCGGTTCTCGACGAGCCCGAGCGGTTGCGGATGCTGGAGCCATTGTCGGATGATCGCGCGTTCCAGCAGCGCTTCCAGGCGGTCAAGCGGGCAAACAAGATTGCGCTCGCACAGACCATAGCCAGCCAGCTCGGCATTGTCGTCGACCCATCGGCACTGTTCGATGTCCAGATCAAGCGCATCCATGAATACAAGCGCCAGCTTCTCAACGCGATCGAGGCGGTTGCGCTCTATCAGGCCATCCTTGCGAATCCGGAAGGCAACTGGACACCGCGCATCAAGATTTTCGCCGGAAAAGCCGCGGCGAGCTACCGGCAGGCCAAGCTCATCATCAAGTTCATCAACGACATCGGCAACGTGATCAACAACGATCCCGCGATCAGGGACCTCCTCAAGGTCGTTTTCATTCCGAACTATAATGTCAGCGCCGCTGAAATCATCGTCCCGGCGAGCGACCTGTCCGAACAGATTTCCACCGCCGGCATGGAAGCCTCAGGAACCGGCAACATGAAGCTCGCGCTGAACGGCGCAATCACGATCGGAACGCTCGATGGCGCCAACATCGAAATTCTCGAGCATGTCGGCGAGGAAAATATCTTCATCTTCGGCATGAAAGCGGATGAGGTTGTCCAGCGCCGCGCCATGGGACTGGATGCCACCGGCATCATCTCGTCATCGCCGATGCTGACTGGTGTGATCGAGGCCATCGAACGCGGCGTGTTCTCGCCCGACGACCCTTCGCGTTTCGCACCCATCGCCCACGCGCTGCGTTTTCTCGATCACTATCTGGTATCGGCCGATTTCGAGGATTATTACCGCGCGCAACGCGCCGTCGACATGAAGTGGCATAGTCCGGAGTGGGCGCGTTCAAGCATTCTCAACGTCGCGCGCATGGCGTGGTTCTCGTCCGACCGCACCATCCGCGAATACGCCGAGGACATCTGGAATATTCCCCTGACCTGATGCCGGTCGATGCCAGCGGCGACGGCCGCGTCCTGACCATGACTCGGCCCGCCATCAGGCGATGCCGAGATGGCTCTTGGCGTCCGGCGTCATCATATCCGGCGTCCACGGCGGATTGTAGGTAAGCACGACATCGACGGCACCCGCAGAGGGCACGCTCGACGCCGCGTCGCGCGCGCCGTTCGTGAGGTAGTCGGTGGCCGGGCAGCCGCGTGTCGTCGTGGTCATGGCGACACGAACCACGCCACCGTCCTCCACGGCGACGTCGTAGACAAGTCCGAGATCGACGATGTTGTAGCCCAGCTCTGGGTCGATCACGAGGCGCAACGCCTCCTTGACCTCGCCGGCGAGGGCTTCGCTCGCTTCGGGCGTCATGCCGCCTCCCCTCACGCGGCCTGTTTGGCGGCGCCGACGCGAATCAGGATCTTGTAGGTCTTGCCGTCCGGCTCGAAGCCGCCGTGCCAGGCGTGACCGCGCTTCGCCAGTTCCGGCAGCAGGAACGCCGGCTCGCGGCAGAGCAGCGCCGACAGCACCTCGCCCTGCGCCATCGTTTCGGTCGCGGCCAGAATGCGCACCAGCGGCTCGGGCGGATCGAGATCGCGGTTATCCATGTGCTGCACGGGCTCCGGCCACGCGCTGTCGTCGGTCGCGGTCGCCGTCCGTGCCGGAGCGGTGCCGGCCGCCGCGCCCGGCGTGAACAGCACCTCCCAGTCACCGCCCCCGATTTCCCGCGCCTCGTGGCTGAAACCCTTCGAGCCAAGCACCTGGAGCAGCGGCGTCGGCTTGAAGGTCGCGAGCAGCCGCAGGCCCTGACCAGGCGGCAGTTTCGCCACCGCCGCCATGATCTCGCCGAACGGCTCGCCGCCGGCACGCAGGGTTGGGCGAACGTCGACGTCCATGAATTGAGTTGTCATGCGTCTCTCCTTCAGCTTGGCTGGACCGATGAATGCAACAGGTGTGGCGGCCGCGCGCCCTTGGGCAGCCGCAACGCCGGCGCGACGTTGGCGAGGCGGCGGGTGCGCAGCAACTGGAAGCCGATGCCGATGGTCGCCGCCAGCATCGCGCCGGCACCGAGTCGGAAAAGCCATGGCAGCGTGAACAGCAAGGCGGCTGCGGCGACCCACACCGCGACGAAATACAGTGCGAACCATTTTTTTGCGCGCGGCTCGGTGACGAGATCCTGCACGCGCGGCGTCGCGGTCTTGCCAAGCACCGGGCCGTAGCATTCGAGCCAGGTCAGGAAGGCCACGATCTTGTAGAGCTTGGCGAGGCCGAAGCCGGTCAGCCACGCAAAGGCGACCAGAAAGACGATGACGCCGACATGATCGGTGAAACGTCCGGCCAGCAGCAGGCCGAGACCGAGAGCCACGGTGGCCGCCAGATTCGCCAGCGCCACGCCGGCCATGCGGCTGTTGAGTTCGATGACACGCCGCTTGCGCGTGCGATAAAGATGCAGGATATCGCCGCCGTAGAGCGCGAGGCCAATGATGCCGAGCACACCGGCGGCCCAAACCGCCCACATCAGGTTGGTGGCCGTGCAGATCGCCGCGACGCCGCCGAGGATGATGGCGGCGAGCGCCGCGGTGCCGAAATAGAGCGCGCCGCGCGTGGTGCGGCCTTCAGGCTCGGGCGCCAGCATGAACATCGCCAGCAGACGGTAGCTGACGCCGACGGCCGTGAAGGTGAGCCAGCCGCCGAGGCCCGCGATTACATGGATCGGCAGGCCCAGCGCGGCGACATCGACTAATTGCGATTGCGCGGTGACGCCGCCTCGCACCAGCGCGAAGACGATGCCGAACAACACCGTCGCCGCCAGGCAGCACAGCCCGACCACGACGAAGCGCGCCGGCAACGGCAGCGGCCGCGCGGCCCACAACGTACGGCCGAGATTCCACAGCACCAGGCCGAACCCCGCGCCGAGCAGGACCGCAGCCGCCGGAAACAATCCGAACGGCGCGTGGATCGTGCCGCCGAGTTGAAGAAAGGCGAGCAACAGCGCCGCCAGACCTGCGATCAGCAGGCCGAGCGTCGGCAGCGGCAGCGCGTTGTTGTAGAGCGGTTTGGCCACCAGCACCGGCGCAAACTGAAACAGGGCCCCGCACATCAGCAGGCTGAGCCAGCCGATCGCAATCAGATGCACCAGCAACAGGGAGGCCGGCGCGCCGATCGGCGCCTGCGGATAGCCAATTCCCGCCAGCATCAGTCCCTCGGCGGCAAGCAGCGCGATCACGGCCGTCGCGAAATAGGACATCGTCCAGCGGGATAGCGCTACGCCGACCACGGCGGCACTCCTTTCGAAGGGAAGCGCCGGCGGGGTGAGGCCGCCGGCGCGGTCGACAAGCGATCTCTGCGGAAGATCGGCCTTGTCGACAAAGGCACGCGGTTCGTGAGCTAACCGCGTGCGAATCAAGCGACCTTGAACTGTTTGGCGATTTCAACCTTCCAGACCGAGGGCCCCTGCTCCAGGTAAGTCCAGGAGAACGCGTCGGGGTGCTCGGCCTGAAGTTGATAGTAGAGCGGCTTGGGATCGTGGTCGTTCACCAGAACGAACGAGTCGCCCGCCCTCAGGTCGCCGACGATCTGAAAAAACCTGGCGTGGCGCTGCGCCGGAACCAGGCTGCGCACGTCAATCTCGGTGACATCCGTCTCTTCACTTGTCTGACACATGGCCGCTCCTGTCGTCGCCCCTTGATGGCTTCGTCGGAATGAACTCCGCGTCCGGCCGGTCCTTAAGAACCGACGGCGTAAGAAGACCTTACTTGAAGGAATACTCGCCCCATAAAGATACACTGTCAATATATCTTTTACGCATAGCATCGTCGCAAAACGAAAACAGCGCGCCGCAAGGGCGCGCTATCAACGCGGACCAAATAATGCGTGGGGTTCGATCGCCCGGATCAACCAGCCTGCTGGACGGCGCGCTGGGCCATCACCCTGACGAGATTGGCGCGATAAGCCGCCGACCCGTGAATGTCGGCGATCATGCCCGCATCCGGAATCCTGATCGCGTCCAGCGCCGACGCCGACCAGTCGGCCTCGAGCGCCGCCTCGATCGCACCGACCCGCATGACACCGTTTTGCGAAGCGCCCGTCGCGGCCACCCGCACGTCGCCCGCCCTTGTCTTCGCCACGAATACGCCCGTCAGCGCGAAGCGCGACGCGGGATGACGCATCTTGGCATAGCCGGCCTTGGCCGGAATCGGGAAAGCGACCTGGGTGATGATCTCGCCATCCTGCAGCGCCGTCGTGAACAGTCCCTTGAAAAAATCGTCGGCTTCGATCGATCGCTTGTTGGTCTTCACGGTCGCGTCGAGAGCCAGAACAGCGGCCGGATAGTCGGCGGCCGGATCGTTGTTGGCGATCGATCCGCCGATGGTGCCGCGGTAACGGACCGCCGGATCGCCGAGCATCGACGTCAGATGCACCAGCGCCGGTATCGCTTTCTTCACATCGGCATTGGTCATGGTGTCGTAATAGGTCGTCGCCGCCCTGATCGTGAGCGTGTCGCCGGACACCTCAATGCCGACCAATTCCTTGATCCGCGCAAGATCGATCACGTCGGAGGGAGCCGCAAGCCGCTGCTTCATCACCGGCAGCAACGTATGGCCGCCGGCGAGATAAGTCGCATCGGAACCCTTGGCGAACAGCGAAACGGCTTCGTCGATGCTGGCGGGGCGATGATAGGTGGTCTGATACATGATCGTGTCTCCCTGCCGCGTTCAGCCGTGGATCGCGTGCCAGACGCGGTCGGGCGATGCCGGCATCGCGAGATCGTTGTTGCCGATGGCGTCGGTGATGGCGTTGATGACGGCCGCCGATGCGCCGATCGCGCCGGCCTCGCCGCAACCCTTCACGCCGAGCGGATTGCCCGGACACTCCGTCATGGTGTGCTGAATCTTGAAGGACGGCAGATCCTCCGCGCGCGGCATCGCATAGTCCATGAACGACGCGGTGAGCAGCTGACCGTTCTCGTCATAGACCGCGTGCTCCAGCAGTGCCTGACCGATGCCCTGCGCGAGACCGCCATGGACCTGCCCTTCGACGATCATCGGGTTGATGAGGCGGCCGAAATCGTCCGCAGCGACAAAGTTGATAAACGTCGTCTTACCGGTGCCGGCGTCGACCTCGACCTCGCAGATGTAGGATCCGGCGGGGAACGTGAAATTGGACGGATCGTAGAACGCGCTCTCCTTCAGGCCCGGCTCCATGCCGTCGGGCAGGTTGTGTGCGGTGTAGGCGGCCAGCGCCACCATCGGAAATGCAATCGCCTTGTCGGTCCCGGCCACCTTGAACTGGCCTTCCTCGATGACGATGTCGTTCTCCGACGCCTCGAGCTGATGCGCCACGATCTTCTTGGCCTTGGCTTCCACTTTCTCCATCGCCTTGACGATGGCCGACAGACCGACAGCGGCCGAGCGCGAGCCGTAGGTGCCCATGCCGAACTGCACCTTGTCGGTATCGCCGTGGACGATCTGCACCTGATCGATCGAGATTCCGAGTCGGCCGGCAACCACTTGCGCGAACGACGTCTCGTGACCCTGACCGTGACTGTGCGATCCGGTCAGAACCTCGATGGTGCCGACCGGATTGACCCGCACCTCCGCGGATTCCCACAGTCCGACCCCGGCTCCCAGGCTACCGACGGCCTTCGACGGTGCGATGCCGCAGGCTTCGATATAGCAGGACACACCGATCCCGCGCAGCTTGCCCTCGCTTTCTGCCTTGGCCTTGCGTGCCGGGAAGCCGGCATAGTCGATTGCCTTCATGGCGGCATCGAGCGACGCGTTAAAATCGCCGATGTCAGAAGCCATGATAACCGGCGTCTGGTGCGGGAACTGGGTGATGAAGTTCTTGCGCCTTAGTTCAGTGGGATCAACCTTGAGCTGGCGCGCCGCGGTTTCCATCAGCCGCTCCACGAGATAACTCGCCTCTGGCCGACCCGCGCCGCGATAGGCATCCACCGGCGCGGTGTTGGTATAGACGCTGATCACCTCGGCGAAGATGGCGGGGATGTTGTACTGGCCCGACAGCAGCGTGGCGTAGAGATAGGTCGGCACCGACGACGAGAACAGCGACATGTAGGCGCCGAGATTGGCATAGGTCTTGACGCGCAGTCCGGTGATCCTGTTGTCCTTGTCGAACGCCATCTCGGCCTTGCTCAAATGATCGCGGCCGTGTGCGTCGGTCAGGAAGGCCTCGGTCCGGTCCGCGGTCCATTTCACCGGGCGGCCGGTCTTCTTCGACGCCCACAGCGCCACCATCTCTTCGGGATAGATGAAGATTTTCGAACCGAACCCGCCGCCGACATCGGGCGCGATCACGCGCAGCTTGTGCTCCTGCGCGATATTGTAGAACGCCGAGAGCACCAGCCGCGCCACATGCGGGTTTTGCGACGTGGTATAGAGCGTGAAGTGTTCTTCCGCCGGATCGTATTCGGCGATCGCAGCGCGCGGTTCGATCGCGTTAGGTGCCAGACGATTGTTGGTGATGTCGAGCGAGACCACATTCGCGGCGGCCTTGAAAGCCGCATCGGTGGCGACTTCATCGCCCAGGGTCCAATCGAAGATCACATTGCCCGGCGCCTCCGGATGAAGCTGCGGCGCGCCACTCGCGACCGCCTCGCGCATGTCGACGACGGCGGGAAGCTCCTCGTAAGTCACGACAACGGCCTCGGCCGCATCGCGCGCCTGATTGCGCGTTTCGGCGATGACGACGGCGACGGCCTGACCGACGAAGCGCACGATCTCCGGCGCCATCGCGGGCCATGCCCCCATCTTCATCGGCGATCCGTCCCTGGAGTGGATCATCCAGCCGCAGATCAGATTGCCGATCTTGTCGTCGACCAGCTCCTTGCCAGTGAGAACGGCAACCACCCCGGGCATCTCCAGCGCGGGCGCGGTATCGATCGCAGTCACCTTGGCGTGGGCGTAGGGGCTGCGAACGAACGCCGCATAGGTCATGCCGTGAAGGCGGATATCGTCGACGTAACGGCCCTTGCCGGTGATGAAACGCTTGTCTTCCTTGCGCAGTGCGCGGGTGCCGATTCCCTCGATTCCCATGATCCACTCTCCCTACCGGAGCGTTGTCGCGCCGCTTCCGTCGAATACGACAGACATGAGTTTCCTGCGTGAACTCCTCGGCGGCTATTCCGCAGCCTGCGCCGCCGTCATCCGGCCGGCGGCGTTGAGCACCGATTTGACGATGTTGTGGTAGCCGGTGCAGCGGCAGATATTGCCTTCCAGCTCCTGACGCAGGATGTCTTCGGTCAAGGCGCTGCCATGCCGGTGTACGATGTCGATCGAAGCCATGATCATGCCGGGCGTGCAGAAGCCGCACTGAAGTCCGTGATTGTCGCGAAACGCCGCCTGCATCGGATGCAGCTCGTCGCCGTTGGCGATGCCTTCGATGGTGGTGATGTTCGAGCCGTTGGCCTGCCCGACCAGCACCGTGCAGGATTTGACCGCACAACCGTCGATGTGAACGGTACACGCGCCGCACTGGCTGGTATCGCAGCCGATGTGCGTACCGGTCAGTCCCAGATGGTCGCGCAGCAGATGAACGAGAAGCGTCCGGTCTTCAACGTCAGCTGAAACCGGCTTGCCATTGACGGTCAACCTGATCGTGGACACAGGCTCCTCCCGGACGGTTTTCATTGGTCAAATTGAACCACGGCCGGGGAATTTTGTAACTCTCAATTTTCGTCGTATGCGATTCGACTCAATGCCCGATTGCCCTGTCACGCGTGCGGGGCGCGCGCGCCCTGCACGGGAATGTGATGGCCCGGCGGCCGAGAGGCATCCCGACCGGCAATAAAACCGCCGCGCCGGTCGGCCACCGACCGAACCGGCTGGCGGCACGCATCCAACCTGAAACAGGGCAGGTCAAAAACACAAGGGCCCCGAAGGGCCCCTGCATCATACCGCGTCTTTCGCGGCCTTGACCGGCCGCGCCCTGACGATCTTTCGGGCGGGCTTCGCCTTGAACGTCATCGGCTCGCCGGTGAAGGGGTTGGTACCCTTGCGCGCTTTGGTCGCCGGCTTCTTGATAACCACGAACTTCGCAAAACCCGGAAGCAGAAAGGCACCGGTCTTCTTGAGCTCCTTGTAACCTGTCGTCGCAAGCGCCTCGAGAACGCCTTTTACATCCTTTTTCGACAATCCGGCCTGAGCCGAGATCTTCTCAACGAGCTGCGATTTCGTCATCTGGGTTGCCATCATCGATCCTGTCTGTTGATTCGGCCCGGAAAAACAATATTTCGAAATCCAGCCAAAAAAACACATCTTATGGGATTTATAACAGCTTACTTCGAGCACCCTGGCAGCGTCCGACCGGCGCGGATCCACCGCGATCTTGCCGCCGACACCCCGGAATTTGCCTGAAGCCTTTGCGTGGCGGCAAATCGTGCTATGCGCGGGTGATGACAATTCTCCTCCGCATGGGCGCGATCATCCTGATCGCGGCGGTCGTGTTCGCGACGCTCGGGCCGCCGCGCTATCGCCCGCACTCCCCGCTCGGACAAAATGGCGAACACGCCCTCGCCTTCGTTCTGGTTGGTCTCGCCGTCGGTCTCGCGTTTCCGCAGCGACGCCTGCTTGTCGCGGCGGTATCCGTCGTCCTGATCGGCCTGCTCGAGATCATGCAACTGTGGGCGCCCGGCCGCCATGCGCGGCTGGAGGACTTTCTGGTCGATGCCGCGACGGCGTGTATCGGCCTCGCCGTCGCTGCCGCGATCGGCTGGGTTGCCGCGCGATGGCGCGGATCAAGATCCCGATGAGTCTCGGCGGGCGGGCTCAGGTTGAGCGCGTATCGGCAACATCCTGAAATCGGAACAATTCGCAACAAACAAACCAAGCCGCGAATGAGTGGCGATTGCGCAATCGCGCACGCTTTTATCCTGGGTGGCGGACTGCTAAACCCCCGCAGATGCCACGCCTCGCCTCCAGTTCGAAAACAAGAGTCGCCGCCGTCTCGATGATCGCCAGCGCCAGCATGGCGGCGATCAAATTCGTGGTCGGCGTGGCGATCGGGAGTCTCGCGCTGATTTCCGAGGCGCTGCACAGTTCGGTCGATCTGGTCGCCACGATCGTCACCTGGTTCGTGGTGCGGTTTTCTGACCGTCCCGCCGACGACGAACATCACTACGGTCACGGCAAGATCGAAAGCCTATCGGCCCTTGGCGTCATTGCGATGCTGTACGTCCTCGCGGGCGGCATCGTGGTCCAGGCCTACGCCCACTTGCGCGAAGGCGCTCCGGTCCCGACCCTCTCCGCCATTCCGTTTGTCGTGCTGGTTGTCGACATCGCCGTCAATTTCTGGCGTGCCCGCGCGCTGCACCGGACCGCGCTCGACACCCGCAGTCAGGCGCTGGAGGCCGACGCGCTGCACTTTGCTTCCGATGTCCTTGGATCGATCGCCGTCATAATCGGGCTGACCCTGTCGGGACTGGGCTACGCGTGGGGCGATGCCGGCGCCGCAATCGGCGTCGCGATCCTGATCTCCGTGCTGGGTTTGCGGCTCGGGCGCGCCACGATCGAAACGCTGCTGGATCGCGCGCCGGAAGGCGCCGCGGAAAGGGCCAAAGCCGCGATCAGGGCGCTGCCGGGTATCGTCGATATCGAGCGGTTGCGGGTACGGATGGTCGGTCCCCGGCATTTCGTCGACGTGATCGCCGAAGTCCCGCGAACCTATCCGATCGACCGCATCGACGCCATCAAGCAGCAGGCGCAGAACGCCGTGTCCGCCGCTCTCGGCGATGCCGATTTGACATTCACTGCGATACCGGTCGCGCGCGACAACGAAAGCATCCGCGAGCGCATCATGGTGATCGCTCGCAATTCGGGCCTCGCCATTCATCACGTCACCGTGCACGATCTCGGAGAAAAGCTGACTGTCAGCATCGACCTCGAGGTCGACGGCGAAATGGCGCTGGTGGATGCCCATGCGATCGCGCATCGGCTGGAGCACGACATTCGCAACGAATTCGGCGCGGACGTCGAGGTGGACACGCACATCGAGCCGCTGGAGCCGGAGCTTCCGCTGGGGACGGATGCCGTCCCCGCACGGATCGACGCCATCCGGACGACCCTGTCGGGTTTCACCGCCGGCGGGGCGATCCATGACATTCACAACGTGCGCGTCAGAGACACCGACGCGGGCGAGATCGTCAACTTCCATTGCCGCGCCGCGCCGTCGATGAGCGTCGCCAGGGTGCATGAACAGGTCGACGAGATCGAACGCGCGCTACGCCGCGCCTTCCCGAGCGTCAAGCGCGTCATCAGCCACGCGGAGCCGGCGCGCGGAAGTTGAAGGCCGTCGCCCTGGTGTCCCGATTCCGAAGTCCGCTTGACGGACCCGCCGGGACAATGAAGCGAACTTCTGAACCACCACGCTGACGCATGTTCCCGTTTCGGACTCACCGACACCGACCGCGGAGTGCCGGGATTCTCCGTTGGACAAAATTTATTTCGTGTTAACGAATCGTTGACTCTCGACAGTCCCGAAAAAGTGGATTCAAATCGCTGCGATTCGGAAAGACCGGGGCGTCCTTCCGATCGAGTGTACCGAAATTTCTCGCGGGGGTCCAAGGCATGGCGCGCGCTCAGGCGGCGAGCCCGTGCGCTCAATCCGATTCGATCAAGGGATTGGCGCAATCGATCGCAAAACCTGCCTACCGCAGGCTGCTGATCGCCGAGCCTGTGCTTCGCCGCGCCGTCCCTGCCCTGATCATCGCTTTCCTGTTAACGATTTGTGTCGGCGCCCTGGTGCAGGTCATCGACCAGACCCGGCAAAAACAGGCAATGACGAAACACGATCTGCTGGCGCTCGCCGATCTGCTTGCCGAGCGGCTTGAGCATGTTGGCGTCATCCATCAGGATCGCCCCGCCTCCATCGAACGTCTCCAGAACCTGTTGCCAAGCCTCATTCCATCCTGGGGTATCGCCGCCGGCCGCCATGTCATCGTCACCGGCGCCGATCAGCGCGTTCTCGCGCGGGTGCCGATCGAGGCGGCGCCCGGCGAGAGCAGCCGGATTCTGGAGCTCATCAGCACCGCGCAATCGCCGGCCCTGCGTGGCATGTCGTCCGCCAGCGTCGCCGACATCATCCTGCTCGACGGCAGCGGCGCGCTCGCGACCCAGCGTGTGGTCAGATCATTGCTGGGCCATGTCACCGTTATCCAGGAAAAGACCGATTCAGTGTGGCGCCCGGACACTGCGCTGTCGATCACGCTGTCGGCCACCACCGGATTCGTGGTCCTGATCCTGGGCTTTGCATTTCACTGGCAATCCACCCGCGCGCGCGAGGGCGATGTCATCAATGACGCGGTCCGCGGTCGCATCGATACCGCGCTCAACCGCGGTCGATGCGGTCTTTGGGACTGGGATCTGTCGCGCGGGCGGATATTCTGGTCGCAATCGATGTTCACCATGCTCGGGCTGGAAAGCCGCAGCGACCTGCTCACCTTCGGGGAGATCAGCGCGCTGGCCAATCCCGACGACATCGACCTGTTCGCAATCGGGGATCAGCTCATCTCTGGGAAAATCCATCATATCGACCAGAGTTTCCGGATGCGGCACAGCGGCGGTCACTGGATCTGGTTGCGCGTCCGTTGCGAACTCAGTCAGGGTGCGGGCGACGGTGCCGCTCATCTGATCGGGATTGCCGTCGACATCACCGAACAAAAGAGCCTCGCCGAGAAAACCGTCGAAGCCGATCTTCGGCTGCGGGACGCGATCGAAACCATCCCCGAGGCCTTTGTGCTGTGGGATGCCGACGACCGTCTGGTCCTTTGCAACTCTCACTTCCAGCGCCTGCACAAGCTGCCCGAGAGCGCGGTCGCGGCCGGCACCTCCTACGAGACCGTGATCGAGGTCGGCCGCATGCACGAAATTTGCGCACGGCCACCCGAAACCGGCACAACCGCTCCGGGCGCGCGGACCTTCGAAGCGCAGCTCGATAACGGCTGCTGGCTTAACATCAGCGAACGCCGCACCAAGGACGGCGGTTATGTGTCGGTCGGAACCGACATCACCCGGATCAAGGAGCACGAACAAAAGCTCGTCGACAACGACCTCCGGCTGCGGGCGACCGTCATCGATCTGAAACGGACGCAGGCGACGCTCGAACAACAGGCGATCGAGCTTGCGGACCTTGCGCAGAAATACGCGAAGGAGAAAGATCGCGCCGAGGACGCCAATCGAGCGAAATCAAAATTCCTCGCCAACATGAGTCACGAACTGCGAACGCCGCTCAATGCCATCATCGGATTCTCCGAGATCATGAGCAACGGCATGTTCGGCACCCTCGGCTCGGAGAAGTACAGCGAATATTGCCACGACATCCTGACCAGCGGCCAATATCTGCTCGAGGTCATCAACGACGTCCTGGATATGTCCAAGATCGAAGCCGGCCGCATGAAACTCGACATGGAGCCGCTCGATCTCTCCAGGACGCTGGCGGAATCGCTGCGGGTCGTCACAGGCCGCACCAGCGACAAGAAGCTGACTTTCGACGTCCGGATCGACGATGACATTGCCATCACTGCCGACCATCGCGCGGTCAAGCAGATCATCGTCAATCTGCTGTCCAATGCCGTGAAGTTCACGCCCGATGGCGGACGAGTCATGGCGCGAAGCCAGGTGTTTGCGAATTCCGTTGCCCTGACGATTGCCGACACCGGCATCGGCATCGCGCCGCATTCGCTGCGAAAACTGGGCAAACCGTTCGAACAGGTCGAAAGCCAGTTGACCAAAACCTATGCGGGATCGGGGCTCGGGCTGGCGATCGCCAAATCGCTGGTCAACCTGCACGGCGGGTCGATGCGGCTTCGCTCGAAGCCCGGAACGGGAACCGTCGTCCGCGTCACCCTGCCCCGTCACGGCCGCCTGGACAATCCCGCCGCCAGCGCCGCCGCTTAGAGCAAAATGCGCTCAGAGTTGAGCCGGCGTCATTGCGAGGAGGCATAGCCGACGAAGCAATCCAGCTTTCTTTTGTGCTTTGTGGCGTCTGGATTGCTTCGCTTCGCTCGCAATGACGATAGATCGACCCAACTTGGCTTTAGGACCGGCCTTCCATCAGCCTGAGAAATACGCCGCGCACATCTTCCTGGGTATCGCGGACGCGCGCCTCGAGCGCCGAAAAGTCCGGGGCATCCCCCGCCCGCGCCATCACCGGCAGCAGATCGTCGCCCGCCGTTTCCGACTTGAATTTGTCGCTGACGCAGAGCCGCAGGATCTGGGTCAGGTCGTGATAAAGCCGTGCCGCGGACCGCAGAACTTCCCCATCCGGCAGCGACAGGACGCCCAGCCGCTGCGCGTTATCGAGCGCCTGCTGGGTATTGACGCTGAGAATGTCCGGCTTGTCCGCCGCGTGGACGAGTTGAAGATACTGCGCGATGAAATCGATATCGACCATGCCGCCGGCGGCGTGTTTCAGGTCCCAGATGTCCTGCTCGCCTTTTTCCAACGCGATCGCGCGGCGCATTTCCGCGACATCGCTGGCGATGAGGCCGGCATCGCGCCGCCGCGTCAGAACGTTCCGGATGACGCGTTCGATCCGGGTGCGAAACTCCGGTGACGACGAGATCACCCGCGCGCGCGTGAGCGCCATGTGCTCCCAGGTCCATGCCTCATGATCCTGATAGTCGGCGAAAGAGTCGATATGCGACGCGACGGGGCCGGCGCGGCCGGAAGGCCGCAGCCGCATATCGACCTCGTAGAGAACGCCGTAGTTGGTTCGCGTAGTGAATGCGCTGATGAGGCGCTGGGTGAAGCGCGCAAAGTATTGCGCGCCCTGCAACGGCCGCGCTCCGTCGGAGTCCGGATGCTCGGAATCGAAATCATACAGCAGGATCAGATCGAGATCGGACGATGCGGTCATCTCCCGGCTGCCGAGCTTGCCCATCGCAAGGATCGCGGTCTCCTGCCCAGCGATGCGGCCGTACTGGTCGGCGAACTGATCCTTCACCAAGCCATGCACGGTATCGACGATGCCCTCGGCCACGTCGGCGAATACGTGCCCCGCCTGCCGCGCCGACACGGTGCCGGACAGGATGCGCGTGCCGATCAGGAACAGGCTTTCCTGACCGAACAGCCGAAGCCGATCGAGAAATTCCTCGTAGGAATTCGCCTCCTCGAGCGTTGCCGCCAGCCGCGCCGACAATTCCTGCCGATCCGGCATGGCGCCGAAGAAGCGCGGATCGATCAGCCCGTCCATGATCTGCGGACGGCGCGCCAGCATGTCGGCGAGCCGGGGCGCCGCGCCGAGCACGAGCGCGACCAGCGCGACCAGATCCCTGTTCTGGCCGAGCAGCGAGATCAACCGTCCGCCGCGCTGCAACGCCTGCAGGAAGCGATCGAACGCCATCACCGCGCTATCCGGCTCCTCGGCACGCGCCAGACCGTCGATCAGCGCCGGCACGAACGCCTCGAACGCGGTGCGTGTCGCCTCGACCTTGAGGGCTCGATATCCGCCGGCTATCCAATGCCGGATGGTGGCGGCGACCATTCGTGGCTGCTCGAATCCGAGCTTCACCAGATGATCGAGAACCGGCACGTCATCGGGGCCGGCACTATAATCCACCGCCGGCAGATTGGCGGTGCCGGCCGGGTCGCCCTCGAACAGCCGGCTATAGTGCCCCTGCACGCAATCCAGGTGCGCCAGCAACTCGGCGGCAAAACTCGCCCGATCGTCGAACCCGAGGAAGCGCGCGAACCGCTCCATCGCCTCGGTCTCGGCGGGCAGAACATGGCTCTGCTCGTCGGCGACCATCTGGATGCGGTGCTCGACCTTTCGCAGAAACAAATATGCCGCGGTCAGTTCGTCGCGCGCCTGATGCGTGATCCAGTTGCTCGAGGCGAGAATATTCAACGCGTCCAGCGTCGGCCGCACCCGCAATTCGGGATGCCGTCCGCCGGCGATCAACTGCTGGGTCTGTGCGAAGAACTCGATCTCGCGGATGCCGCCGCGCCCGATCTTGACGTTGTGGCCTTCAACCGCGATCCCGCTTTGTCCGCGAAAGGTCTGCATCTGCCGCTTCATGTCGTGAACGTCGGCAAGGGCTGCGAAATCGAGATGCTTGCGCCAGACGAAGGGCGAAATCTCCGCGATCATGGTCTCGCCCGCCGTCCGGTCGCCGGCGCAGGGCCGCGCCTTGATCATAGCGGCGCGTTCCCAGGTCCGCCCTTCCCGCTCGTAGTAGTCGAGCGCGGCTGCGGTCGAGACGGCGACCTGCGTCGACGCGGGATCCGGCCGCAAGCGCAGATCGACCCGAAAGACGTAACCGTCGCCGGTCCTTTGTTGCAGCATGCGCGCAAGCGACTGCGTGAGACGCACGAAGAACGGCTGCGGCTCGATCCCGGGCGCGAGCGTCGGCGCCGCGAGATCGAAGAACACGATCAGGTCGATGTCGCTGGAATAGTTGAGTTCGCCCGCACCCATCTTCCCCATTGCGAGCACGACGAGGCCGCTGCCATCCTCGGGCCGGTCGATGTCGGGAGGTTGCAGCCGGCCACGCTCCGTCTCCTGCCGCGACAGGAATCGCAACGCGCTCCGGACCGCAGCAACGGCAATGTCGGTCAATCCCGCCGTGATCTGCATCACCGGCCACAACCCGCCGATGTCGCACAACGCGATCAGCAGCGCAGCCTCCGCCTTGGCGGCGCGCAGTTGCCGCATGGCCTCGGCTTCATCGCCGGCCTCCGCCGCTTCCGATATCTCCGCGATCAGCCGCGCAAGACGGCCTTCGGGTTCGCCGCGAAACAGGCGTAACATCCGGTCGGGATCTGAGCGCATCAGGTCGAAGAGATAGGGAGACGCCTCCGCGATACCGAGCAGGATGGCCCGAACCGGCGGAAACTCGGCGATCAGAGTCCCGATCGCGCCGGACTGCTCCGGCGTCAGGTCGGACAGCCAATCGTTGAGACGGCGTTCGGATTCAGCGGGCGCGAACACCTTTGGTCCGTCCGCAAGACGCGCCGCCAGACTGGCCCGGTCTGCGTCGCCCTTCGCCGATGAAATCATGCACCGATCTGTTGCACGTCCGGCGTCGGCGCCGCAAGCCCCTCGCCGCTTCGCGCGGGGATCGACAGCGTCGCACGCAAGCCCGGACGCGCATCGTCGAGCGTGAGGTCGCCGCCGTGCAGCGTGGCCACCGCCGACGCGAGGCTCAGGCCAAGCCCGGATCCCGCCAGGGTCCGGCTGGTCTCAAGCCGCACGAACCGCTCGACGGCATGTTTGCGGTCTGCTTCGGGAATCCCGAGGCCATGATCGGTCACGGCGAGAATGATGCGGTCGCCATCGCGGCGGGCTTCGATCAGGATCGCTCTGTCGGCTGCGGCCACATCCGCACCGAGCGGCTGCGCGGCCGGCTGCGGCTGGCCGTACTTGATGGCGTTTTCGACGAGGTTTGCGAGCGCCTGACTTATCAGTTCGCGATTGCCATGCAGCGGCGCGGACTCCGTCTGAACCCGGAGCGCCAGCCCGTTGTCTTCGGCCAGCGGCTCGTAGAGTTCGTGAATGCCCTGCGCGACGTCCGCGGCGTCGAAATCCGTCATGTTGTCGCGCGCCTGTCCCGATTCCGCCCGCGCGATCATCAAGAGCGCGTTGAAAGTGCGGATCAGGCCGTCGGACTCCTCGATGGTCTGTTCCAACGCGGCGCGATAGTCGCTTTCATTGCCGGATTTGGCGAGCGCTTGCTCGGCGCGATTACGCAGCCGCGTCAGCGGCGTCTTCAAATCATGGGCGATGTTGTCGGAGACCTCCTTCAGCCCGTTCATCAGCGCTTCGATGCGCTCGAGCATCGCATTGAGATTTCCGGCCAGCCGATCGAGTTCGTCGCCGCTGCGGCCGACCGGAAGCCGGCCGCTCAGGTCGCCGGCCATGATGCGCTGCGTGGTCCCGGTCATCGCGTCGATCCGGTGCAGCACGCGCCGCGCCACGAAGATGCCGCCGCCAAGGCCGAGAACCACGACGATCAGCAACGACCACTGCGCGGCAGAAGCGACCACGCCGACAATACGATGACGTTCTTCCAGATCGCGGCCGATCAGCAATCGGAAACCGTTCGACAACTCGGTCACGCGCACCAGCGCGTGGTGACGAGCCTGGTCCTGCTCGTCGAGCCGACGGTAGGCGGTCTCGGTCCAGTCGGTGGTCTCCATCACACCGGGCTGAAGCGACCCGACATTGCCCGCGACCGCCAATCCGGCCGGCGTCGTCACCAGATAAAGATTGGAGCCAGGCCGCAGCGCGCGATTTTCGATGGCGCCGACAAGGCCGCGCAAGCCGCGGCGGTTGAAGACGCCCGTGAGCAGGCCGATTTCCTCGCTCACTGTCGCCGCGATCTGATCGGTGATCAGGCGGCGGGTATTCCACGCGAAATATCCGAGGAGAGAGGCCGCAAACAGCGCGAACAGCAGCAGATAGACCAGCGTCAACCGAAACGCCGTGGTGCGGAACAGCTTACCGAACGCCGTCACGGATCACCACTCCAAGACCATTGAAAACACTGCCATCCGTTGGTTATTCGGAAGTCTAACAGACACAATGAGCGGCCAATAGGCCAGTTTCATGAGGGGTTTGTAATGAACGCCAAGTAATGAGTCTTTAGCCGACGCGATACCTGCGAGATCGGCTTGGCCGGATGGAACGGAGTGACCGAATAGGCCCGGAAACGGCAAAAAGCCCGGCCCCGCGAAGGCGCCAGCTACCGGAGGTTCACGTTCACCTCGGCGCGGGCATACGCCGCTCTCACAAATCCATCCTCCAGCCGCGCAATGTCGGCCATCGTGATTATGTTATTTCTTTCGACGGCTGCGAAGGGAATGGCTGCAATGGAACCGATAACGCCGCAAGACTTATACGATGCGCTGCGGGAGGCGGCCGCAGACCTGGACGCATACGGTAGCACCTTGGGGAAGGACGGAATTGTCGCGCTCGACGGTCGGTTCGACCTGGTAGCCATGGCGGACTATCTTAACGGGACCACCAAAGCAGACACCAAAATGCCATAGGGCGGGCGATGCCCCTCTCCCTCCGCAAGACGGCGACGTCCCAATGGCCCCGGACGCTTCAATCCATCCGGCTATACCGAAGGTGGGGTATATAGAGCGACGTCGTAGTGAACGCGGTTGTGAAAGACTCCGCCCGAGCCATTGTCGTGGACAAGCGTGGTAGAGCCTCCCTTGGATGGGATGTTGCTGGACGTAACATTGAAGGTGTGAATCGTGTTCGCACCCGCTGTTTCGCTGTTAAAGAGCGTCAGTTTGAAACTCGAATCGAAGTTAATTGTAAAACCGATATTCCAGGTCCCCCCCCCCCTCATCGATCGAGAAGTAATCCCACAAAGGATAGCGGTAGATCTTTCCGGGCTTATCGTCGATGGTGACTTCAAAATAGAGTTCGTCGTTTCCGGTCGAGTCCTGGGTGTTGTAGCAGGTGATCGAAGATACCGTCGTGCTATGCGCAGCCGATGGCTGCACGATATCGGGCAATGACCTGTTGATAATTTGTAACGTGAACCTGCCATAGACCTCGAAACCGGCACCGATGCCTTCGATAACATACACGAGGCCGGTCCACTGACTGAGCTTCAGGTGGGTCCGTATGGGAACAAACGGAACGCTAAGTCCGAGCGATCCGTCAAGCAGGGCGCCACCGAGAAAGGCCGCCCCGATATCCGCGCCCAAGCAGGCGCCGGTCATGTCGGAATAGGCGTTCGCGCTTAGACCAACGCCTTGACCGATTGCGAAGATGGCATCGACGCCCACCCCGACCGACCCGCCGATGAAGATGGCGACCCTGTCGAATTCGTCCAGATCGAAGGCGAATCCGATATAGACGGTCCCCCCAAAACCGACGTCGGCCATGCCGGAAAAATTCACTATCAGGCTCTGCGGCGCGTATTTGGCGATGATCTCTTTGATGATGGTGCCGTCGCCCAGCGTGTCGGACGCAAAGACATCAGATTGCCTGGCCAAAGTGGCTACCCGCTGCATCTCGGGCATCCTGGCCACTTCACCGGCAAGGTCCAGCACCTCTTGCGGCTTCATGTCCAGCGCTCGCTCGGCAAGTTTCTTGCCGACGTCACTGTCTCGCAGGGCGCGTGTCGCTGTTTCCAGCGCGGCCAGAACGGCGTCGTTCAGTTGCGGAAATTTGGACTGGACCTCCACTTTTTGAAGCTTCGCGAATTCCTCCGCGGGCGGCAAGGCTTCGGGAAAGTCGGACTCGTCCAACCGACGCCGGATGAGATCTTTCAAGGTCAGTGTCATGATTGCAATTCTCCGACGAAGGCAGGTTCAGTTTACCCAGGAAAAACTGATGGCGAACTTGCTGTAGTCGCTGTCGCCGCTATCACTTCCATTCGTCGCGATCTTGTCATTCGCATCGTTTGCGCCAGAGGTGAAGCTGGCACAGCCGAGGAAGTCGGTCGCATTGATATCGATATTGAAATCCTGCTCATAGATGGTCAGGTTGCAGCAACCGTCGAATTCAAGAACAAGATCGCCGTCGATCGACCATGTGTCGCCCTCGTCCATGTTCTGTGCAGACAAGGGGGCGTGCGGGTATCGGACCGGCGGGCCGCCGTCGGATTGCGCGAGAAGCCAGACTTCAGCGACGCCTTTTGCGTCTTTCTGCGATAGGCATGTAATCGAGTCGATGCTGATTTTGTAAGCGCCCAAAACAGGTACCTCCTCCAGTTTCGTGGAAGATCGCAATGCATGATCCAATGCGACTTTCTGTTTTCTGTTGCGATTAGGGCTAGCGTTAAAATTCGACCCTCATCAAGCTGGCACGCGTCGTTTCCCCTGAACTCGTCGAGTCCAGGGTTAGCCAAATCTAAATTTCAAACGCTTAATCGAGCGGGGCTGTCCCAATTTTCCGGAACGGGTGTCCGAATTAGAGCGTTTTCGAGCGAAGTGGGTACCGGTTCGCGTGAAGAAAACGCGTCAGATCAACATCACAGAGCCCCGCTTCTGATTCCATCAGAAGCGGAAAGGCTCCAGGTCGCGTCGGGATGATAGCGACGTTTGAATAGGCCGATCAGATCAGAGCCGTCCAATGACGGCTTCAATGTGCGGGAGCAGCCGCAATCGCTCCATGGACCAGTTTCGCATTCCTGAAGCCGACTCGCGAAAACGAGACGTAGAACGCAGCGATGTTCATGAGCGCCCAGACGACAAAGCCCAAGGTGTAGCCACCGAGTAAAAAATTGCCGGCGGCCAGCACGGATGTCATCGTGAAGCCGCAGGCCGCGCCGGCGGCCTTGGCCAGTCCGCTGACCGCGCCGACGTGCACGAAGTACATCGGGATCAGCTTGATGACCGCCGCCGCCGCGGCGCCGGACAGCAACGCAAGCCCATAAATGGCGACCAGTTCGAGGCTCAGTGAAATCTGCAAGGCCAGGAGCACTGCCAGCGCGGACATCAACCCGAACAACCAGCTCAGAATGCCCAGAACATCATACCGATCAGCGAGCCAGCCGCCCAGCGGCCGGGTGATCGCGACGCAGACGACCAGCAGCGGGGTGTAAAACGCGGACGCGCTGGTGGGCTCCACATGCCAATGGTCGACCAGATAAGTCGGCATCGTCGACGCAAAGAAAACCAGCGTGCCGAAAGCCACCCAGTAAAGTGCAGGCACCAGCCATACGATGACGCCCGACCGGTATACGGCAAAGATCTCTTTCGTCGACGTGTTTTTGAGATTCGTGTTCGGCGCGTCGGATGTAAAAAACATGTAGACCACCGCCATCAAGAGCGTGGGGATGGCGAAGATGGGAAATATCAGGCGCCAGCCGTCCGGGTCACTCAGGTCCAGCACGCGGGTAATCAGGAAAGTAACCGCCATCATACCGACGGTGATTCCGATATTGCCTAAAGCAAAGAGGCCAAGAGCTGTCCCCTGCTTCGATTTGGGATACCAGGACGATACATGAGCGTTGCCGACCACGAAGGTCGCACCTCCGAGTCCGAGCATCATTCCCAGAACCAGAAATGAGTAATAGCCCTCGGCGAAGGTCCCGAAAAGCAGGGCAACCGAGAGGCAAAGAAGCAAAAGCGTGAAAACCGTCCGGCCGCCGAATTTGTCCGTCCAGATGCCGAGCGGGATGCTGATGGCGGCCGCGAAAAGCGGCTCCATCGCAGCCAGAACGAGCACCTGGGTGCTCGTGAAATTGTACCATTCGATCAGAAAGGGGGCGAGCGCTGAAAACATGCCCCAAATCGCGAAACCGAGCGAAAACGCCACGGTCGATATAAACAAAACCCTCGTGTTGCCCTGTGGCTCGGCCTCACGAGCTCCGATAACCGGATTTTCCACGACGACTGCTCCCAACTCAAAGAGATTGCGTGAAAGAGATTGCGCTTGCACCAATACATTACGCTCTGCTTCCGCCTGCGCGTCGTGACGGGCAAGCAATGCTCCCGGCGACACTTCGTAAGCGGCTCTCAGCAGTCATCAATGTCAACCAGTTTACATAGTACCTCCTGGCGGTCTTCGCGTCCATCAATTTCCGAAAGCCTGATCTTCACGCTCATTGCCGCCCGATCACGACGCCCATTCGGTATCGGTCATGGCCTTATCCGGTTTGGACTTCTGAACAGCAGGGTTTCGCATGTGGCGCCGAAGATAGACCTGGATGATTAGCGGATGGGGTGCAGAGCGTAACGAAGCCTCGGCGAGTGTGTCCCGTGTCTGCCTGGCGCCACGCCAGTCGTGAGAATGGCGGCGAGAAGGAACACATCTTAGGGACATCATCAGGGTCTTTTCCAAGCTGCTCGCGCCATTGTGTTCTCCTATGCGGGCTCAATGCACGAACCGCGGTTTTGGCAGGAACTATTGCACTGCACTCTGGTTGATGGTGACCATCAACCAAGGAGATTTCAATGCGATTGATCCCGGCAGTACTTCTGGCCTGCACCACCCTCGCGTCGCCCATGGCGATGGCCCAAAACACTGCACCCACCGCTGCTGACGCGCAGTCGTTCAATAAGGCGCTTGCGAGCGCCTCGGTCGAACGCGGTGCGCGGATCGCCAAGCAGTGCGAGATTTGCCACAACGTTGTGGAAGGCAAAGGTCCCAAGGTCGGCCCCGATCTCTACGGCGTCGTCAATCGGCCGATCGCTTCGATGCCGGGCTTTAACTACAGCGCCGCCTTGAAGGCCAAGGGCGGCAAATGGACCTTCGCCGAGCTCGACAAATGGCTGACCGATCCGCGCGCCGACGTTAAGGGTACGCACATGACCTTCGCCGGCCTGAAGAGCGAGAGCAAGCGCGCTGCCGTGATTGCCTATCTCAATACGCTCTCGAAGAGCCCGGTGCCGCTGCCGCAATAGGGAAATCCTCGCGGCCGTCGGATTTGAAAATCCAGAACCGCCAATTTGAGCCCTACGTAACCCGGCGTGACGGGCGTAGCCTTCATCAGAGGTGCGCCCTGTCGGGCTCTCTCTTAGGACTCCGCTGAAAGCGGCTGCCGTTGTTGGCCCTCAGTTCCTGAATCGCTTTCACAGTCGATGCCGCCAGCTTTGTCATATCACGGGCACGTCGCGGCGTAGATGTAACCGCTCTGGGAAGTTTGAGAATTTCAAGTTCTTGATGGGTGCATGCCGTCACGGATCATGTATCCGGCGCCCCTGATCGTGTGCAGCAGGGGGCGCTCGAAGCCCTTGTCGATCTTGGAGCGCAGCCGCGAAATATGCACATCGATGACGTTGGTCTGCGGGTCGAAGTGGTAATCCCAGACGTTCTCGAGCAGCATGGTCCGGGTCACGACCTGCCCCGCATGTTTCATGAGGTATTCCAGCAAGCGAAACTCGCGCGGCTGCAGCGTCAGTTCCTCCTCGCCCCGCACGACGCGATGCGACAGCCGGTCGAGTTCGAGATCGCCGACGCGATAGACGGTCTCCTCGGCCGGACCACCGCGGCGGCGCGACAGCACTTCCACCCGCGCCAGCAATTCGGCGAATGCATAGGGTTTCGGCAGATAGTCGTCGCCGCCTGCACGCAAGCCCTTGATGCGATCGTCAACCTGGCCGAGCGCGGAGAGGATGAGCACCGGCGTCCGATTGCCCTTGTCGCGCAGGGAGCCGATGACGGAGAGCCCGTCGCGTTTCGGCAGCATCCGGTCGATCACCAGCACGTCGTAGTCCCCCCCGTCGGCAAGCGAGAGTCCCTCCTCGCCGTCGCTGGCGAGCTCCGCGACATGACCGACCTCGCGAAACGCCTTCACGAGATAGTCCGCGGACTCGCGATCGTCTTCGATGATCAGCAGGCGCATCTGGTCGCTGGAATTGCCCAAGGTATTTATCTTTCCATCACCATGGCGCGCTCATCGCCCGCGCGCAAGGCTGCGAGACAGCCCCCCCCCCCCGCAATCGGCAAAAAAGCGGGCGGTGGAGCTTGGGGCGACTCCACCGCCCTAATCCTTCCGACGAAGGGGGGCTGTTTCCATCGGAAGGCAACTCAAGGGGGCGGGCTTTTGGCCCGTCCCCCGGAAAGTGCCGTCAGCGGGGGCGACTGATGCCGGCGACGCTTCCCATCTCGTGCAAGACTCGCACCTGTTTTTGATCGAGTTGCGCTGGCGCGGCCCTTCGGGTCGGGATCATGCTCTAGCCCTTCGCGATCGGAACCGCGACGAAACGCGCCGTGCCGCCGGTGCGAACCCGCATCAAAATACTGTTCTTGTGGTCCGCGCGCGCCGCTTTGATCGCCTCGCGCACGTCGGCCGAATTGGAGACGTCCTTTCCTCCGACCTCGAGGATCACGTCGCCTTCCTTGAAGCCGCGATCCGCGGCCGCGCTCTTCGGATCGACATCGACGACGACCACGCCCTCCGTGCCGGCGCCGGCAACCGACCCCGCCGGAGCAACCGTCATGCCAAGCCTGGGAACGTCGTCGCCATGCGACGGCCCGTGATCATCGCCGTATAGATCGGCCTTTGCTTCCGCGGTGTTCGGCAGGATGCCGAGCGTCAGGTTGATGACCTTGTCCGTCCCCTTGTGCAGGACGTTCAGCTTGATCGAGGTCCCCGGCGCAAGGCCACCGATGGTCCGCGCCAGTTCGCGCGCATCCTTGACGGTAGCACCGTTGACTTGCGTGATCACGTCGCCGGACTGGATGCCGGCCTTGGCCGCCGGGCTGTCGGCCTGCGGCTCGGCCACCAGCGCGCCTTCGGTTTTCTTGAGGCCGAGGCTATCGGCGATGTCAGCGGTGACCGGCTGGATCTGGACGCCGATCCATCCGCGGCTCACCGACCCCTTGTCCTTGAGTTGCGCGACGACGTTCTTCACGGTGTTGGCGGGAATCGAAAATGCGATGCCGACGCTGCCGCCGGACGGCGAATAGATCGCGGTGTTCACGCCGATCACGTCGCCCTTCATGTTGAAGGCCGGACCGCCGGAGTTACCCTTGTTGACGGGCGCGTCGATCTGGATGAAATCGTCATAGGGACCGTTGCCGATGTCGCGGCCGATGGCCGACACGATGCCGGAGGTCACGGTGCCGCCGAGGCCGAACGGGTTGCCGACCGCGAGCACCCAGTCGCCGATCCGCGCCTTGTCGTCCGATAGCTTCGCAAACGGGAAATTCGAGCCGCCCTCGACCTTGATCAGGGCAATGTCGGTGCGCGGATCGGTTCCGATCACCTTGGCGGTGTAGGTCTTGCCGCCATCGGTCGTGACTTCGACCTTGTCGGCGTCGTCGACGACGTGGTTGTTGGTTACGGCGTAGCCATCGGCCGAAATGAAGAAGCCGGAGCCCTGTCCCGTCACGATGCCATGGCCACGCCGGCCATGCATTCCCGGCGGCAGACCATCCGGTCCGCCAAAGCGACGGAAGAAGCGTTCCATCGGCGAACCCGGCTGGAACGGCGAATCGTCGTCGCCGGCGACCACCTTGTCCTTCATACGGACCTTGACCGAAATCACCGACGGCTTCACACGCTCGACGATATCGGCAAAGCCGATCGGCTGCGCGACCTTGCTGACGTCGTTATTAACCTGCGCATGGGCCGGGGTGGTGAAGAGATCGGCTTTGTCCGTCGGGGGACTGAACCCGTATGCGGCCAGGCCGAGGCCGGCGGCGACCGACGCCATCAGCGCGAACTTGCGCGCGGTGAGCCCGGAACGGCGGGCGGGCTTGGGCGGAGAAGGCGGCGAGAGATCAGTGGGCCTGTCGGTCATGCGGGGTCTCCAGAACCAGATTGTAAGTGCCGAAGGCAGCACTTCATGGTCTGAGGATGGGGATTTGCGCCTTACAGCGGGCTGGCCGGGAAATTAATGTTTCGTAACAATAGCGAGCGCTTCGTGTGCAGTTGTTTGGCGCACGCCAGAGTCTTTCTGCTTTTGACGGAATCAATGATCGTCATGCGCGGACATAGCCGTTCGAAGAACGGCGTTGCCTCCGCTCGCCTATGATCCGCGCATCCATCTTCTTTCGGAGATGATGGATTGCCGGATCAGCCCGGCAATGACAGATAACCGAGAGGTTTCCGTCCAAGCGTGAACGCTATAGTCTCGCCGCGCGTCCCGGGCGCGAAGAAGGCCCGCTGAAACGGGATTATGTTAGAATCGAACCGCTATACCGGTTCGCCGGCAGACGATTCCGTCGCCACCAGCTTCGCGAGCCGCGCCTCTTCTTCCTCGCTCAGTCGCGGCGGCGCATCCGCGGCCGCCTGCATCGCTTTCGAACGCCGCCGGCTGAATCCCCAAAGCCCAAGTCCGCCGCCGACCAGAAGCAGCGGGGTTAGCAGCCAGAGCGGCAACGTGCTCTTCTCGAAGGGCGGCTTCAGCAGCACGAAGTCGCCGTAACGGGCGACCAGAAAATCCAGCACCTGCTGATCGCTGTCGCCCGCCGCGATGCGCTCGCGCACCAGCAGGCGGAGATCGCGCGCCAGCGGCGCCGAAGAATCGTCGATCGACTGGTTCTGGCACACCATGCAGCGCAATTCGCGCGACAGGTTGCGCGCGCGCGCTTCCTGCGCGGGGTTGGACATGATCTCGTCGGGCTGCACCGCATGAGCGGGAGACGCCATCGCGAGTGCAAGGCAAAGGAGGGTGCCGAAAACAGGCAGGAGCCTGCCCCACGCACCGAGCCGTCTCTGCCAACGGGTCGGCGCAAAGCGCGACCCGATGACCGGGTCCGGCGCGGACGACAATCCTTGCATGAGTCCATGCATGGCGGTCTCACTCCGCCGGCTGGAGTATGTGGCTGGCCTTCGCCGGTTTCGGCGCGCCAACCCGCAGACGACGGTCGGACAGCGACAGCACGCCGCCAAAGGCCATCAGAACCGGCCCGAACCAGATCAACAGCACCATCGGCTTGTGGTAGATGCGCACCGCGACCGCCCCATCGGCGGCGGTATCGCCGAGCGAGATATAGAGCTGGCTCGCACCTCGCGTCAGCAGCGCGGCTTCCGTGGTCGATGCCGCGCGCGTGGTGAAGTTGCGCTTCGACGGCGTCATCACCGCGATCGGCTGCCCGTCCTTGCTCACGGTGAAGCGTGCAATCTGTTCCCGGAAGTTGGATCGCTCCCGCTGCGTCGTGCCGTCGAAGGTCAGGCTGTAACCGCCGACCTGCGCCACGTCGTTCTGCTTCATGGAGGCGATGTATTCTGTGTTCCAGGTGGTTTCGCAGACGATGCCGATCAGGGCCACGCCGAGGCCGGCATGGGCGAAAACGGTGCCCCAGGCCGAACGCGGCAGCCCCTTAGCGCGGCGGAACGACACCGGAAGCGACGCATGAAACAGGTTGATGCGCCCGGCGAGATCGCTCAGCGCGCCGAGAATCACGAACACGGCGAGTCCGATCGCCAGCGGCGCGAAGGTGCTGCCGCCGCGCGTCCATGCCCACAGCACGGCCACCGCGATGATGCCGCCGATCCCGGCGGCCATCAACCGTTGCGAGGCGCCGGCCAGATCGCCGCGCTTCCACGCCAGCAGCGGGCCGAACGGCACCGCGATCAGCAGCGGGACGAACAAGGGAGCGAATGTCAGGTTGAAGAACGGCGCGCCGACCGAAATCCTTGTGCCGGTGATGACCTCGAGCGCCAGCGGATACAGCGTCCCGATGAAGACGGTGGCGCAGGCCGTGGTCAGGAACAGGTTGTTGAGCACGAGCGCGCCCTCGCGCGAGATCGGCGCGAACAACCCGCCCTGCTTCAGAGCGGAGGCACGCCAGATATACAAGGACAGGCTGCCACCGATGAAGGTGCACAGGATCAGCAGAATGAAGACGCCGCGCGTCGGATCGGTGGCGAAGGCATGGACCGATGTCAGCACGCCTGAGCGCACCAGGAAGGTGCCGAGCAGCGACAGCGAGAAGGTCAGGATCGCAAGCAGGATGGTCCATACCCGCAACGCGTTGCGCTTTTCCATCACCACCGAGGAATGCAGCAGCGCCGTTCCGGCCAGCCACGGCATCAGCGATGCGTTCTCGACCGGATCCCAGAACCACCAGCCGCCCCAGCCGAGTTCGTAATAGGCCCAGTACGACCCCATCGCGATTCCAAGCGTCAGGAAAATCCACGCCATCAGCGTCCACGGCCGCACCCAGCGCGCCCAGGCGGCATCGATGCGGCCTTCGATTAGAGCGGCGACGGCGAAGGAGAACGAGATCGAGAATCCGACATAGCCGAGATAGAGCATCGGCGGATGCACCGCGAGCCCGATATCCTGCAGCACCGGATTGAGGTCGCGGCCTTCCAGCGGCGGGCTGACGAGCCGCATGAACGGATTCGACGTCAGCAGGATGAACAGATAGAACGCGGTCGCGATCCAGCCCTGCACCGCCAGCACATGGGCGCGCAGCGACAGCGGAAGGTTACTGCCGAACGCGGCGACCAGCCCGCCGAACAGCGCGAGGATCGTCACCCACAACAGCATGGAGCCTTCGTGATTGCCCCAGACGCCGGTGATCTTGTAGAGCATCGGCTTCAGCGAATGGGAATTCTCGAACACGTTGACGACCGAGAAGTCGGAAATGACGTGCAGCGTCACCAGCGCGAGGAACGAAACGCCGACGAACAGCAATTGCGCAAGCGCGGTCGAGCGCGCCACGTTCATCAGCGCGCCGTCGTGCAGTCTCGCGCCGATGATCGGCACCGTGGACTGGATCAACGCAAGACCAAGCGCCAGCACCAGCGCATAATGTCCGACCTCGGCAATCATTGCGACACCCCCTGCTTGCCCGACGCTTCGACAGCCCCGGCTTGCGGTCCGTAGTCATCCTTCCAGTGGCCCTGTTTCTTCAGGGCATCCGCGACCTCCTTCGGCATGTAGGTCTCGTCATGCTTGGCCAGCACGGTGTCGGCCCGGAACACGCCCGAACTGTCGAGCGCGCCCTCGGCGACCACGCCCTGCCCCTCGCGGAACAGATCCGGCAGGATGCCCTTGTAGGTAACCGGGAGCGTCGCACTTCCGTCGGACACTTTGAATGTGACCACGAGATTGTCGCCGCGGACCAACGAGCCATTCTGCACCAGCCCGCCCAGCCGGAAGCGCTGGCCCGGTTGAATGTGATGTTCCGACACCATCACCGGCGTCGAGAAAAACACGATGGAGTCGCGCAATGCGTTCAGCACCAGCGCGGCTGCGATTGCGAGCACCACGAGCGATCCGCCGATCATCGTCAAACGCCGCTGCTTGCGAGTCATGCCGTTTCACCTGCGCGCAAAGTGAACACCTGGATCATCCATCTACCCCGAGCGCCTTGAGCCCTTCGTTGAGCTGGCGCAAACCTGCTTCATTCTGTTCGAGCGCGCGGCGGGCGTCGTCGCGCACGGCGCGCGACTTCTCCGGCTCGTTGAGCACCTTATAGGCGCGGGCCAGGCGCAGCCATCCTTCGACGTCGTTGCCGTTCTGCTTCAGACGCGTCGCAAGCCGGTCGACCATTTTGTGGATCATCGCGGAACTATCCGCTTCGCTCATGCCGCTCGCCGCGATCACCGCGCTCTGCGTCGGCCCCGGCGCGCCACCGCCGACCTGCGCCAGCGCCTGCTGCACCGTGTCACGCCACTGCGCGTCCGCAGGCGCATCGGCCAGCAGGGCCTGCCAGATCTTTGCTGCATCGGCGCTACGGCCGTCCTGCTCCGCGGCCATTCCGAGGAAAAAGCGCGCCTTCGCCTCCTGGGGATTCAGGGCGACCGCCCGCTCGAACTCCTTTTTCGCGTCGGCGGTGACAATGCCATTGGCGGCCCCCGCGATCGCCGCACCGAGATCGGCACGGCGATCGCCGGTTTCACCCACGTAGGCGATCACGTTGCGATAGGCGCGCGCAGCGTCGTCGAAGCGCCCGAGTTTTGCCAGCACCGGCGCCAGCACGGTCCAGCCGCGACCGTCGGCGGGATTCTTTTCCAGGTGCGATTCGACCTGCGCCACCAGGTTTTCGAGCGGTTGCGATGCATCGGCTGATTGAACGCGCTCCGCCAGCGGGAAATCGGGCAGCCGCGGCGATCCGAGCGGCAGGTAGATCGCGAGCGCCAACAGCGGAATGCCGGCCAGCGCGACGACCGCCACCGCACGTCGCAGCCAGAGTTTAGACGCTTGCGGCTGATGGCTTTCCGCATCGGCCGCCTCCAGAAGCCGCCGCCCGATCTCGACTCGCGCCGCGGCTGCCTCCGGCGCGCCGATCAGGCCGGAGTCGACATCGCGCCCGACCTCGGCAAGTTGATCCCGGTAGACGGTGGTCTCGCTGCCTCCCGGGGTCCGCGGCCTGGCCGACCGACCGAGTGGCCACAGCACCGCAAAGGCCGCTCCAGCGGTCATCAGCGCGAACACAAACCACAGCGTCATTTCATCAGGGTTCCGGTGGACCGGCGCCGGAAACGGCCGGTTCGATAGCGGGGTTACATCACGACTGGAAGGGGGAAGCAATTGACAATTGCGGCACAATTGGCGGCGCGTATCGGCAACCCTATGATTTTAATATAGTTTGGGTTCAGAAGCGCGGTGGACGGACTTAACCGGCCCGCGACGACTTGCGCTCGGCCGTGAGCGCGTTGTCGGCCGCCCGGCTCATCAGCGACGAATAATCCTGGCCGAACAGAACCTCGCAGAAGCGGATCGCCGCCTTGACCTGCTGCTGCCGGAACGCGCGCACGCGCTCATCGCCGTTGCGGAGCGATTCCACCAGGGTTTCGGCGGTCCGCTCGACGTAATGCTGCAAATCCGAATAGGTGCGCATCGTGACTTCGTTGATGGCCAGTTCGCTGGCATAGGTCCGGCACACCGCGACGAAATCGATCAATGCGGCGGTTTCCTCGACCTCGATCGGGTCGAGCCGCGCGCCGGGCGGAATGTCCTTGTCGGGCCGCTGGCGGAGCAGACGCCGTACCCGGCCGGAGACGCCGTCGATTTCCGATTGCAGGCCATTGGAAATATCGACCCTGATAGCGGCGAGCTGGCGGCCCCAGCTTGAATCGGCGCGGATATCGAGTTCTGTCCGCAGCCCCCGGACGCCATCGTGCACGATCTTCAGATGTTCGGAGACGTTTTCGAAACGTCCGCGCCGGATGTCGGCACGCAGACCGGCCGAAGTCCGCGACAAATCGTCGAGCGCGAGCGTAACGGCCACGCCATAAGGCGTCGCCGCCACCCGGATCTCGTCGTCCGAACCCGCGATCCTGATCGCCAGGCGGATAATCTGCCACGATGCAGACAACCGCTGCATCACCAGCGACAGCGCGAACGGCAGGGCCAGCGGGGTTTGCAGGGAAGGAACATTGAGCGCGGTCATCAGAGCGGCGATCTGCGCCTCCCCGAAGATGCGTAGAAAACCCGGCAGCCGGCCATTGAGGGTATCGAGGGCCTCGCGGGCGTTCAGAACCGCTCCGATTGCGGCCAGATCTTCAACAACGCCAGGGCCGCCGATGCGGCCCAGCGCCCGCTGGCGGTCAGGGTCGACTCCATCCGCAAAGATCCGCTGAATGGCGGCTGCGGCGGCCGCCTGGAAAGTCCGCGCTGCCGCCTCGATCCCGGACGCCGATCCGGCCTGGGTCGCGAGCACGGCCTCGAACACTCGCACGGCATCCGGCGCACCGTCCTGCCCCAGCCACTGCCAGACCGGCATGAGCGACGTCCGCCGAATCTGCCCGGGGCGCATCGCCGAGCCGCCTTCGACGAGAAACGGTTCCAGCGGGCGGAACAGATGCCGGGCCGGATCGTCGCTCCGCGCCCGCTCGCTGTCATCCGACCTACGGGCGATCCTGCGCAGCTCCTCGAGCACGAAGGTGGCGACCGCAGCGTCTTCGCCGCGCTCCACGGCGCGCTCGAACTCCCGCATCAGCAGCGCCTGCGACTTCGGCGGGAGCTGCGCGAGATAGTTCCTCAGCCGTTCGATCGAGGCCTGGTCCATGCATACCAATCTTGACGCGAACGATCGCGCGGACACCGGAGGACCGGTGCCATGTCATAGCAGGAGCGGTCTTAAGGATGGGTTGAGGGTTTCGAGCGAAGTGGATACCGGTTCGCGTGAAGAAAACGCGTCAAATCAAAACCATAGAGCCTCGCTTCTGATTCCATCAGAAGCGAGGCTCTGGCGCCGCCAAAGCGGTGTTTTTCGCAAGATCAAGAAGAGCGCTCGAACACAAGGACAGGCGCGGTTTTGCCTCGCCGACGGCGGATCAACCCACCGCGGTCCAGCTCCCATCGGCGTTCCGGCAGGCGGTTTTGCGCACGGTTTCGAGCTGGCTGCCGATCGTGACGGTGTGAGAGTAGCCACGGCATGTCGCGCCCTTCAGCTCATATTCCGGGCCGGCGACGATATTGCCACGGCGGCCGGTATCCGGATTGCGCCAGGCAATCGGCGCGCCGGGCGCGCCACGCTCGAGGGCATCGATCTGGGCCTGATAGGCCAGACGGCGGTCGTTATCATCCAGAGCCGAACCGAGTTTCGGTCCGATCAGTCCGCCGAGCGCCGCCGCGGTCGTGGCCGCCGCATACCCGCGCGCGGGATCGGTCAGCAGGCCCGGACCGTCTGGGCCGCCGGAACTCGTCATGTCACAGCCGCCGAGAGCGAGCGCCACCGCGACAACCAACAGCATATTCGTCTTGCTCATGACCCCCTCCGGCGCCCTCCCGCCGGGACGATTCTGCATCCGGTCGCACAGGAGCGGGCAATTCGGGCGGGACTGCGGCGGTGCAGCCAGCAAGCTGGGGGCCAACGCTTCATGCCGCCGGCAGCACCAGTTCGGCCCGCAGGCCGCCGATCGGCGCCGAGCCGAGCGTCAGGCTGCCGTCATAAAGGGCGGCGAGATCGGTGACGATCGACAGCCCCAGTCCCGATCCCGGCTTGGTCTCGTCGAGGCGGCGGCCGCGCTGCGAGGCCTGCATCCGCTCGGCGTCCGACAGTCCGCTGCCGTCGTCGTCGACGACGATGTGCAGCATCGCCGGCCCGGCTCCAGCAACCGGAGGCACGGATACCTTGATGAGCACCCGCGACCGCGCCCACTTGCAGGCGTTGTCGACGAGGTTACCGGCCATTTCCTCGAGATCCTGGCGTTCGCCGCGAAATTTCGCAGCAGTGCTGGCATCGACAGCGATGGCGATGGCGCGGTCGCGGTGAATCTTCTCCATGGTCCGACGCAGCGCCTCGATGACGGGCGCGACATCGGTCACCGTTGCAACCACGGTGAGCCGCGCGGCGATGCGGGCGCGCTCCAGATGATGGACCACCTGATTGCGCATCACCTCGGCCTGTTCGAGCACCTTCGCGGCGAAGGGATCGCGCTCGCGCGCGTTGGCTTCGTTGATGATGACCGAGAGCGGCGTCTTGACCGCGTGCGCGAGGTTGCCGACATGGGTGCGGGCGCGCTCGACGATCTCGCGGTTGGCGTCGATCAGCGCATTGGTCTCGCGGGCGAGCGGCGCGATCTCGACCGGAAACTCGCCCTCCAGCCGTTCGGCGCGGCCGGACCGGATGTCGGCGATGGCGTCTGAAATGCGTTTCAGCGGAGCGAGACCGAATCGCACCTGAAAGATCGTGGTCAGCACCAGCACGATCGTGAGCGCGGCAAACGTGCCGCCAAGGTAATAGTCGAAGGTCCGCGTTTCATCGAAAATCTCGGTGGCGTCTCCGGCCACGGTGACGCGGAACTTGCCGTCGGTGCCGAGATCGACCGGCCGCTCCACCATGCGCAGGGTCTGCCCTTCGGGCCCGTCGACATAGCCGACACGGACCCCCGACGAGGAGAGCTCGATGCCCTGATCCTCCAGCTTCGGCAGCTTCTTGTCCCACAGCGAGCGGGACGCGCGAATCTCTTTCTTCTCCGGATCGGTGCGGACGATCTCCCAGTACCAACCCGACAGCGGCAGATCGAACAGCGGCTCGCCGAGCGACTGGAACTGGCGATCGAGCGGCTCGTCCGGCGTCGCCACTTCGGCGATCAGGGTGCGGAGATAGAGATTAAGGCGGCGGTCGAAGGCGCGCTCGGACGCCGAGCGATAGACCGACGACAGCACCACGCCGGTGATGAGCAGAATAACCACCACCCAGGCGGTCGCGGACAGAAACAGCCGCGTTGCGAGCGAGTTCGAGCGGCCGCCCCGAAACCGCCTAGCGCGCATCTGTCGGCGGCGTCAGCAGGTAGCCGAGCCCGCGGACCGTCTGGATGATATCGACGTCCAGCTTCTTGCGGATGCGGCCGACAAAGACCTCAATGGTGTTGGAGTCGCGATCGAAATCCTGATCGTAGAGATGTTCGACCAGTTCGGTGCGCGACACCACCCTCCCGGTATGATGCATGAGATAGGCCAGCAGCCGGTATTCATGCGATGTCATCTTGACCGGATTGCCGCTGACGCTGACGCGCCCGGTGCGGGTATCCAGCGTCACCGGCCCGCAGGACAACTCAGATTGCGCATGTCCGGTGCTCCGCCGCAGCAGCGCGCGAATCCGCGCCAGGATCTCCTCGAGATGGAAGGGTTTTGCGACATAATCGTCGGCGCCGGCGTCGAACCCCTGCACCTTGTCGCTCCAGCGATCGCGCGCTGTGAGGATCAGCACCGGCATGGTGCGGTCATTGCGCCGCCAGGCCTCCAGCACCGAAATACCGTCCATCTTCGGCAGGCCGATATCCAGCACGACGGCGTCATACGGCTCGCTGTCGCCGAGGAAATGTCCCTCCTCGCCGTCGAACGCACGGTCGACCACATAGCCGGCGTCGGTCAGCGCCGTCGTGAGCTGACGATTAAGGTCGGGATCGTCTTCGACGACGAGAAGGCGCAAGGCGGGCTCCGCTGATTCCAGCTTTATTCGCCAAGATGAACCGTCATCGTGTGAATGGCAAATGAACGCCAGAGCCCGCTTATGTCATATTTTATGCTGCGGACGCACCGCCTCGGGGTGGACCTCCGGGCCTGGGCCTGCCCCTCGCGGCGTCAGGTCGTGGTCGAGCCGTCGTCCGGCGGCAGCGGGCTCAAAAACTCGTCGCTCGCCGCGTTGATCCGGGCCAGCACCGCGTCGATCTGCTCGGGCGTGGCGTTGTTGCCGCCGATCAGACCGGCGATGGCCTGGACGTAGGGGATCGACGAGACCACGCCCTGCTCGATCGCGGGCGCGACCTTGACAATAGCGCTGACGATGGCTTCGGCGGCCGCGAGGCCGGCCGCGATTTCTGCTGCGGTGACCATATTACTGCGCTCCCGATATGAGGACTTGCTGGACGCCGATCAGCGCCGACCGCGCCGCCGAGAGCGCGTTGGTGATATCGACGGATGGATAGGCCTTCTGCAGCGCGACCAGATTGTTGACGGCGAGGCGCGCCTTGCGCATCGCCGCCTGCACCCTTTCGATCACCGACCGCCTGGCGCAGATGTTGGCCGCGCCCGGCTCGGTGCCGGTCCGGCAAAGCGGCAGCGCCTTGTAGGCATTGGCGGCGTTCACCGCGACGCCGTAGGCGTTCTCGATGCCGTAGATCGTATTGAGCGCAACCGACGTGTTCAGATTCAGCGACGGCGGCGCGGCGGTCTGGCAAGCTGCCAGCGCCAGACCGGAGACGACCGCTATCGCGGCGACAAGCTTTCGCATGAGAACTCCCTGTTGTTCGTGAGTTACTTGACCGCGCCGGTCGCGGCGCTGACGGTCGGCACGTCGGGACGCGCGGCCGTGACCGAGGGGACCGCCCTGGTGTTGGCCTTGACGTAGAGGCCCCACGCCACGGTAAAGAGCGTGCCGATCGCACCGATGATGCCGGTCACCTGATCGGAGGTGACCCATCCCTTGCCGGTGGCGAAGCTGCCGGCCGCGATCAGCAGGTAGCGCACGACCTGCCACACCGAATCCGATGTCATGTTGTATCTCCAACTATGCGTGTTGATTGCGCGAGACCGTCGCGCGGCGGTCAGATCGTCAGCGCGGCTTTCCATTTCGAAAGCCACGACTTGCGTTGCGGCAGCCCGACGAACCCGCCGTTCAGCCGCTTCGTGACGCCGCGCACGTCGTCTTTCCGAGCGAACGGAAGGCATCCGCAGTTGACGAAATCGGCCACGCCGCATTCGAGAAAATGACGGGGATCGTTGACGAGATCCGGATAGGCGACGACATCGAGGCCGGTTGCCGCTGCCAGCCGCCGATAACCGTCGCGTCCCGTCGTTTGAACGGCGCCGCGGCCGCGGAAATTCCAGCCGTCGTCGGAGCCGGGGCGATTGCCCATGCGGCCGTTGTAGACCTTGTTGGCGAGCGCGCGCGGATTGTGCGCGTAAGGAGTGGCGCTGGCGGTGGTCGAAAAGCGCGACGGCCACACCTGCGTCATGCGGGCCGCCGAATAGTTCAGGTTCTCGATCACAGCGGTCCCGGCCCCGCATTCGTGGCTGATCTGGGCCATGACGTGCGCAATCAACAGCGGCGTGGCGATTCCATATTTGTCGAACACGGCGGGCGCCGTCGCCGCCATGCCCTCGATCAGCCCGGCGATCCTGCTGTCGCCGCGCGGCCAGAGCCGCCGCAGCACCGCCTGGAAATCAGGCATAGCGGGAGCGCGCGCGGCCGGGGCTACGTTGGGCATTGGATTGGTCCTTTTGGGATGTTTACGACAGGATGCCGAGAGTCTAGGTTCGCGACCGGGTCGCCTCACGAATAACCGCTTGCAGCAGCGCGATCTGATCAATCGCGTTGCGGCCCATAATGGGGGGCAGCAAGCCCGAAACGATTTCTTGAACTCGGGGCTAATCGAGGCGGCCTGTCGCGATGGGACGCACGCAGCGGACATCACTCCATTGCAGCGACTACCCGACCATCAATCATTGGACCCAAGCGCTGGGCGGGCGCGTTGCATTAGAACCGGACACCAACTACTGTTCAAAAAAAAATTTCAATTTCGGGGGTTTTTACTTGTTCAGAATGATTGCCGCGACATTTGCGACGATATCGTTGATGTTTTGCACCAACGATGCTCACGCTCAAGCATCTCACCGATCTGAAATTCCGGCTTCGGTCCTGAACCATGCTCCGGACGTGATTGGGCCTCTCATCTTCCGCCCGCGTGATACGGTTAAAACCGATTGGCAGGCTCTGATTACGAAAGGTAGTCCGCTCACCTTCTCCACCCGGCTGCTTGCTCTCATGTACGCATTTCACGCTTCACGCGATCCGCATATCCGATCGGACGTGGCTGAGGGACTCGATATCTTGCTTAATCGCTGGCCCAGCGTGACCCGCGAGGGAAAGCTTTTTCGCTGGAACTATAATCAGACATACGAATCCCATGCGCCCGGCTGGTGGTCAGGAATGGACGGCTTTCTCATGCCAGTTGTTTTTCTGGCCGCGTTTGAGACGTTCGAGGATGCGAAGTATGTTGATCTTGCGCGGAAATCCCTGGAGTCGGCCTTGTTGTCGCCGACCGAGGGCGGCTCGATGTGGCATTCTGCGGATGGATGCTGGATATCCGAGTATTCATGGCAGGGAATGAATGAGAGCGACGAGTTTTATGTCTTGAACGGTCATCTCTATGGCCTCGAAGCATTAAAGCTGGCTGCCATTGCGTTCAAAGACGAAAGATATGAGGAGGCCTTTCAATGCGGCCTCAAGGGTACGATGGCCCGAGCGGACCGCTTCGTGACGCCCGACTGGTCGCTCTACATGCTCAACAAGCCGACGATCGACCCACCTCACTACGTGATCTTCGAAACCTCGCAATATCGCGCCCTCTCGCAACTGACGGGCATTTCATTCTTCTCAGACGAGATGATTCGAAGGCAACGGGTTCTGAACAAGCACTACGCACCATTCATCACAGAGGACGGGACCATCATATTGTCGCGCATCGGCGCTCCTCACCCTTATCAGATCGACATTTATCGAAACAGACTCACATGCACACTGGAGAACGGATCGGAATGGAGCGCCACGTCCGTTTCCGATGAAGCGCCCATCAAGCGAGGCTTCATTACGGAGAAACCGCCGGCACAACCAAGGCACTGTTCATTGGCCGCGCTCACTGGAGTGGGAATCGACGTTGTCCTGTACGAGAACAGCTCCGTTCAGCCCGCGGCCGGGCATCCGCAAGCCATTGAGACCAGCATTGATACCGACTACGACGCGTCGGACAAATCCGGGAGAACCGTTACAGTCTCTCCGAGCAAGAGCGACCCCGCCAATCCCGACAATTATCGCAGCAATTCAGCAAAGATCTCTCTTGTGGGAGATTTTCCCATCACCAATTCAGGCCTGTTCGGCATCGAGCTTGGGTCCGAGCGACGGTCCTCCATTGGAGTGACCCTTGTCGATGAGAAAGGCAACGAGTCCTTCCGTTACTATCCGGCCCTGCGCGCTGAGCAGAAGACGCTGGTGCTGCTTTCGAAGATCGGTTTTCCCGGCCATGAAAAGCTTCACAACAAGATCAAGCGCATCGATGTCTGGCTATATACGGACACCGGCAACATGACCGATCAATCTGATTTCAAAATCGATGTCGGCAACGTTGTCACGTTCGCAAATCCCTTGCAGCTACGCAAACACATGGCGGCCTCTAACTTTCAGCTTGAGATCGAGCCATAGCTACCGGACTGTCAGATAATGTCCCGTGCGTTCGTGCGGAAATATCAACGTCACCAGGGCCTCGAAGCGCGACACCACGCACGTTGCGCATCTCACGCATTTCACACAAACTGCCCGCCGCTCGCGGTCGAGCCCGCCGCGTTGCCCGGCAGCGTGCCGCCCGATGAACTGATGACGCCGTTCGAGATCGCCGAATAGCGCGTGCCCGTGGCCGCGCCGCTATAGGTCACGCTGCCGCATTCGATCACGCCCGCGCTGGTGGCGATGGCGAATTGCGAACTGAACGCCGGCGTGCCGGTCAGGGTGATGGTCACGCTCGGGGAATAGATCAGCCCCTGGTACGAGACGTTCCAGTGCCGTCCCGCGCCGCCGGATATCGCATAGTTGCCGACCACGTTGACGGTGGCACCGAGCGCGGCGCGGATATGAACACCGGCCGCCGCGCCGAAGTCCACGTTCGCAAGTTCCACATAGGCGCCCTTGCCCTGAACGTTGAGCGCGTTGCCTGATGTCGCGGTCTGGATCTTCAGGCTGTTCAATTGATAGGACCCGGCGAAGCCGACGCCACTGAAGGCATCGGCGCCGGTCACGCTGATGAACGTATTGGATGGCGTCGTCGCGTTGCCTTTGATGATGACACGACCCGCGCCGGTCAGGGTTTTGAAGACCACCGCGCCGGTGTAGGTGCCGTCCGCAAGCTGAACCGTCACGTCGTGGATCGACAGATCGATCGCCGCGGCGGCATCGATCGCCTTCTGGATGGTCAGAAACGCGCGCCCGGAGCTGTTCGACAGCCCGTCATTGCCGTCGCTGCCGTCGGTACGGACGTAATAAATGCGGTTTGCCGCCAGCACGTCGCGCGGGCCGCCATTGACGGGAAACGACACCCGCCCGCTGGCCGCATCGAACACCATGGCCTCGAGCCAGTTCGATCCGTCCGCGGACACCTTGAGCTTGAATGCGTCGGCGCCGACCAGGCCGAATTCCGCGCGGCCCGAAAAATTGTCCGAGAAGAATATCGAAGCCGTATTGGCGGGGCTTTCCTTCGAGACCTGAAGCCGCATGTCGCCGGTGCCGCCGTCGGCGGCGTCGATGGCGGCAAACAGCGCGGCATTGGATGTGACGCTGAGGAGATTGGGACTGCTGGCAGCGGTATTGACGCCGAAATGCGCCACATTATCGAACGGCGCCGTGCCGCCCACGCTCTGCCAGGCTGCGCCGTCGAACACGAACAGACTGCTGTCGGCCGCCGACCAGATGCACCATCCCGTCTTCGGCGCGAGGAACGCCCAGGCGCCGTCCTGCCAGGTCGCGATTGTATTATCCCGCCCGGCCCACGCGCCGGTCGCGCCGCTTGCGACAACATGCCGTTCGCCGCCCGCCGGAGTGGATGGCGGCGCGGAGAGCGTCAGATCGAGCACGCCGATCTGGATCGCCGCGTCGAGAATGCGCAGCGCCTCGTTATGAGTGACGTGCTTCTGGGCCTGGCTGCCGTCGATGTACGGCAGCCCGAGATTCGCTGTATCTGTCATGGCAACTCAGAGGGTAAGAGTAAGCTCAGTGGGATGACCGGCGCCGACGGTTGCGGAGACCTGCGCGACGCGAAGGTGCAGGCTGCCCTGCGGCGTGCCGAAATCCGCCAGTTCGTCGGCATCGGCGTAGAACGCTTCCGGTGTGCTGCACGCGATGCTGCGCACGATCGTGCCACCGGAGAAGACGTCGAGCGTGTAGGCCTCGCTATCTTCACCGAGAGGCACCTCGACGCCCCAGCCGTCGCCGTCGATGCGGGTCCGGCGAATCCACGAGATGCGAACGCCGCCGCTCTCGCGCAACGCCTTGACGTGCACCGGCGACAGCGGCAGCAGCGCGGTCGGACGCGGCGTCACCGTCAGCGCAACGGCGGTCGGATCGTCATGGTTTCGTCCGGCGGCGGCAAGCCGCACCAGGATCGGACGACCCAGCGCATTCAGTCCGCGCGACAGCGGCACAAGATGCGTATCGAGCAGCACGAACGGCGCGCCCGCCGGCAACACATCGGCGATCGCGTATTCGCTGCCGGCCTGCCCGCGCAACAGGCGCGATAGCCTATAGGTGCCGCCGTCCACCAGCTCCGCATTGGCAAACTGCAGGATTTCCCACTCCCCGTCAGTGGTCCGCACCGCCGCCGCGTTGGCGCCCCCGAGCACGCGGGCATCGCATACCGACGTCAGCGCGCCGCCGTAGAGGCGGACGCGGACGGTGTTGCCGCGATCCCATCGCCCGGCCGGACCCGCCGGCAGCGGGTCGAGCGTTTCGCCTGATGTCGCGGGCACTGGGGCGATCGCGGCCGGCTGAAAACTCGCGCCGTCCGGCGAAGTCCAGACCGTCACCGATATCGGCCACGGACTGGCGAAGACAGCGAGCCGGGTCAGGATCGGCGGCTGCGAAGAGTCGATGGTCGGCAAATCGAGCACCGCCGCCTGAACCGGCCCGAGCGCCGCCGGTATCGCCGGCCGCGTTTGCCGTGGCGTCGACAGCGGCACCGAAAACACCTCGGGATCGATGCTGCGCGCCGTCACCTGCCGCGCTTCGGCATCGACCGTGGCGTCGATCTCGAACAGCCGCCGCCGCCCGTTGATCGTCACCGCGATCACGTCGCCCGGCGTCAGCGACAGGCATTGCGGCCCGAGCGAAAACGCGGCGCTTTCGCGGCCCGCCCACAGGTCCTGCAGCCAGACCTCGGCCCGCCGCGACATCGCGGCGTCGTCGCTGACGACCGCGAGAGCGGAGTGAACGCTCCGGTTCGATCCACCCGCCAGCCGGCGCGACGTCACCGCAGAGCGTCGGTAATCCACCGTGCCGTCGGTAAAGCCGAAACCGGCTTCGCGCGGCAGTTCGGTTTCCTGCGCGCGCGTCAGCCGCGCCGGCGCGCCATCGTCCGGCAGCACCAGGTCGTCCTCGGCGAATTCGGCGACCGGCACGCCGCCGCGCGAAACGAAGCGCAGCGTTCCGTCGGCGGCGGTCGCATCGAAGGCGTAGGCGCCGGCGAGCGGTTCTATCATGGCGCGCGGCGACATCGGCCGGTCGATCACGTAGCCGTCGCAGCTCTCGCGCAGCGCCGAGGTGTCGGCACCGGTGACGCCGCAATCGGCGAGCAGCGCCTGCACCAGCGCGTCCATCGGCGCAGTGCCGAGACGGCCGGTGAGCCAGTGCCCGGTCCGCCAGTTCGGCCCGTCGCTCCAGACATCGGTCGCGGCGGGAAACGCCGGATAGGGCCGCGCGTCCCAGGTCCACAGATGGATCGCGGACGGCTCGATCATGCGCCGGCCATAGACTGGCGAGACGGGATTATCGGCATCCGCCGCGCCGAACGAGGGATCCAGTTTGCCGAGAAAGGCTTGCAGATAGCGGCGCTGTATCAGGTCGTCGCGGCTGCCGCTGGAGAAATACGGCAAGTGGTTCTCCGACGATTTCGGATCGGGAAACACGCTCGGCTGGTTGGCGCCCTTGTCCACCGCCGGACAGCCGACCTCGGTCAGCCACACTGGCTTGCCTTGCGGCACCCACGCGGTCGGGCTTGCGAGTTCGACGCCACCGACGCGCTCGTAATGCGCCGACGACCACCACGCCTTGATGTCCTTGACGCGGAAGGTCCACGGCTTGCCGAGGCCGTCGGTGATCGGCGTGCGGTTTTGCGCGGCGCGCGCGGCGTCATCGGTGTAGTACCAGTCGAACCCCTCGCCGCCGTAAATGTTATCCGCGAGATAGCCGACGTCATAGGTCGAAGCCGCAATGCTCGCATCGAGATGTCCGGCCTCGTCGCGCCAGTCCGCGAGCGGCGCATAGTAGTCGATGCCGACGGCATCGATCGCGCCGGACGCCCACAGCGGATCGAGCGGAAAGCGCACTTCTGAAGCGCCGGCATCGACGACATCGGCGCCGTACTCGGTCCAGTCCGCGCCATAGGTCACGATCGTCGAGGAGCCGACGATGGCTTTCACTTCAGCCGCGAGCGTCACCAGCGCATCGACGGCAGGATAGACGCCGGAGCCGGAGCGCACGCGCGTCAGCGACCGCAACTCCGATCCGATCATGAAGGCATCGACGCCCCCGGCCGAGGCGACCAAGCTCGCATAGTGCAGGATCATGCCGCGATAGTTCCAGCTTCCGCCGGAGAAAAAGCTGCCAACCTGCGTCGCCGCCGCCGCCGTGCCTTGCGGCGAGCCCGCCCGCCCCGGCGCGGGATCGCAGGTGATGCGGCCGCGCCATGGATATGGCGGCTGCGACGATGCCCCGCTCCACGGATCGCTCAGGCCGTTTCCGGCTGGAATATCCATCATGATGAAGGGATAGAACGTGACCTTGAGACCGCGCGCCTTCAGCTCCGCAATCAGGTGCCTCACGCTGTCGTCGGACGGCGTGCCGCCGAAGGCCGGTCGGCCGTCGACCTGCGACACCACATAGGCGCTCCCCCGCGTCACGCCGGCCACCGACCAGTTGCTGCCGCGCGTGACCTTGCTGGCGCTGTCGGCGCCGGGACGAACGAGACAGCTTCCGGCGCGCAGATCGGAGCCGAACCACGCAACGACCACAGCCACGCGCTCAAGATTCGGACACACGCCCTGAAGATCATCGAGCGCCGCGATCACGTCAGATTCGGCGTTCGGCACGTGACGGTTTTCCGGCGCCGACTGACCGGGGCCGAGCGACTGCACGACAGCGGATGGCTCGTAGCCGAATTCGGTGGTGCCGGGGATCAGCGTCACCGCGCGCACCATCCGTTCGAGCTTCCCTATGGGGCGGATGATCTCGAACGAAAGCTGCGGAATACGATTGCCGAACTTCGCCAGCGGCAGCCGCTCGAACACGATGTAGGCAAGTCCGCGATAGGCCGGCGCGTTGCCGGCGCCTTCTTTTGCGACGATCAGATCGTCCGGGGCCTGATCCTCGGTGCCGCGATGAACGCGAAGCGTCAGGCCGGAGAGATCCAGCGGACTGCCGTCGGCCCAGATCCGCCCCACCCGTCCGATCACGCCTTCGCAAAGGCCGACCGCGAAGTTGGCGAAATAACTGTAGGTGGTGGTCGTCGTGCTCGGTCCGCTGGACAGGCCGCCCTTGCCGCCGGACGACGAGGTTTCGCTGCTGACGACCTCTTCGAGCTGCGTCGCCCAGATCACCTGACCGGACAGCCGCGCGCGGCCGTAGACACGCGGAATCGGCGCGCCTTCGGTCGAAGCCATCACGTCGAGATCGGCGAGCCGAGGCCCGACCACATTCTGATTGCCGGGTCCGAACAGCTTGCGGTCGACGACGTTGCCGACCAGCGCGCCGGCGATGCGGCCTGCGATCGCGCCGGCCGGACCGAACAACGCACCAGCCGCGCCGCCCGCGACGGAAAGAACCAGCGCTGCCATCAGGCCAAAACTCCCGGAAAACGAAATGCGTAAGCCAGCCGTCGCCGCCACCACGGCGCCAGCGCGATCTCGCAAACAGCCGCGCCGTCGTGCGCATGAATCATGGTGCGTTCGCTCGATGCGATCGCGACATGCTTGGCGACGAAACCATCGCGCCAGCGGAACAGCAGCACGTCGCCCGGCTTGAGGTCGTCGCGCGCGACGGGAATGAGATGGCGCAGCGCCGCCGCCGCCAGCGTCTCGTCGCCTTTTGCTTCGGCCCAGTCCGGCGCATAGGGCGGCGGCGCTTCCGGCTCGTCCCCGATGCAGTTGCGCCAGACGCCGCGCACGAGGCCGAGACAGTCGCAGCCGATACCCTTGAGCGAAGCCTGATGGCGATAGGGCGTGCCGATCCACGCGCGGGCTTCCGCGACGACGGCCGCGCGGGTCGTATGTGGGAATGTCACGAGGGGCACTCCTTCAAAACAAGGCCTTGGTGCCGTTGCCGTTGTCCGGCGAACCGGGTAGCGGATAGCTGACGACGAAATCGTTGCCGGGGATCTGCGGAAAGCCGCGGAAATTGCCGGTGTTGGCAAAGCGGTCGCGGCAGGTCGCGAAACGCTTGTCGCAGCCGGCGGTGATGGTGAATCCGTCGCCGACCCCGATCGGCTCGGTCATCGCCTGCCACAGCGACAGCTGCACCTCACCCGCGACAACGCGGTGCTGTTTCACTTCGATCGCAACACCGGCATTGGCCCCGCTGGCCCACACCACGCGCCCACCGCTGAACCAGCCGTCGGCAAAACCACCGAGGTTTGAGACCGCGACGATCGACGTTCCCTCGATGGCCGTTACCGCGCCGCTGTGGCAAAAGGTCGAACTGGTCAGATCGACCCGGCATCTGGCGTCGCCGAGATCGACGCCGCAACGCGCCGTAAAGAGACGCCCGCTGTCCTGCGCCAGCGCATCGGCGAGTCCGCGCAACTCCGCGGTGAACGCTGCCCCCTCGCGCCGGACCTCCCCCATGGTGCCGCGCGCGATCAGGATTTTCAGCGACACATCGCTCCAGTCGACCAGCCAGGTTGTAACCTCGGCGGCATCGTAACGTCCGGCGGCGAGATCGGCCTCGGTCAGGACATCGTCGGAAAACGCGCCTGAAATTTCCAGGCCGTCGACCGCCAGATCGAAGCGGCTGGTGGCTTCCGACCCGGTGAAACCGGTGCCTGCGCGACAGGTGACGCCACCGATCGCCAGATCGCGGTCGTGGTCGGTGAAGCCCAGCACGACACCGTCGCGCCTCGTCACGATCCAGCAGCGCGCCAGCGTGGTCGCGCCGGAGTCGAGTTTCGTCTGAAGCGCGGAGGGGATGTTTCTCACGGGCGGATCTCCACCAGCGGGATCTTCGGAATGGCGCCGGCGGCGAAGGTCGCCAGATCGACCTCGAGGTAGTCGGTGTCGAACCGCACCGGCACGTCGAAATTGAATCCCGCCGTGACCGCCGCTCCCGCCGGCGGGATATGCCCGGCGAGAAAGGTCACGACGCCGGTGGTGGCATCGCAGGTGAAGGCCGATCCGGCCGCGACCTCGCTATCGGCAACAGCAACGCGCACGCTGCCGTTCACCGGCTTGGCGATCGCGCGCGCATAAGGCGCGAACGCACCTCCATAGGTCTTCACCAATTGAAACACTGATGTCGTGCCGTCGCCGACGCCGATGACCTGATCGAGCGGCGAGATCGCGATGCCGGTCGCCGCCGAGCAGCAATCCAGCCGGTCGCGCCAGCGAAAGCCGTAGAGCCGGCCGCGCCGTTCCTCGAAGAAGGCGATGACGGCCTGCAAGGCATCGAGCGTCTTGACACCGTAGCCAGCGTCGTAGCGCCGCCGCGACTGCGCCCAGCGCGCATTACGCGCCTCGCGACCCGAGCCGAAGCTGACGATGTCGGTGCGCCGCTCCGCCCCGCCCGCGCTTTTGAGCGCGACATCGAGCGGAAACAGGATTTCGTGGAAGCTGGTCATTGTGAACCTCTCACGTCATTGCGAGCGCAGCGAAGCAATCCAAAAAAACAATAAGAGAGCTGGATTGCTTCGTCGCTGACGGGACGACGCCACGCGTCGCCCTGAAGCTCCTCGCAATGACGAGTCGGAAGAATTTGGACTAGAGACTCCGCTGCCCCCGCGCCACCGCGCGCGCGATCTGACCGGTGACGTAGCTCTCCGAGCGACGGAAACTGTCGAGATCGGGGGTCGCGATCTGCACCGTGATGCTGTTGCCGCCGCCATTGCCGGAGACGCCGAGCCGGCCGTCGGCACCGCGCACCAGCGGCATGATCGCCTCCGGACCTGCCTCGCCGGCGAGGCCGACGCCGCCGTCCATCATCGGAAAATAGCTGGGCGTGCCGATCACGCCGCCCGATGCGAACGGCTTGATGGCGCCGAGCGCGTTGGCCTGCACGCCCGCGGCCGCGCCCGCGCTTCCGGTGAGACCCGAGAACAGGCTGGAGATGCCGCTGGTCAGGCTCGCCGTCAGCGGCTTGAACGCGGCGGTCACCGCGAGGCTCGAGACCCGCAGCGCCAGCGTTTTCAGCACGTCGTCGAATTGCTTGCCGCCGTTGATCGACGAGGAAAACGCCTGCGTCATCGCCCGCGCAAAGCCGCCCGCGCTGATCGTCAGCGCCTGAGTTTTTGCGGTGATACTGTCGAGCGTGCTCGATGCGTCCTGCAGGCTCGTGTCGTCAGTCATTGCGTCCTCCCTTGCGCGGCGCATCCGGAAACCGCGCCAACAGATCGTCGAGGTCGGTCCGCACCAACGGCCGGACAGAAGGCCCACGCACCGCGTGGATCGCCTGCGCCAGTTCGCGCGGCGTCATCCGCCAGAAGGCGTCCGGCGCAAGCCGCAACACGCCGAAGCCGAACCCCATCGCCTCCGCCCATGGAAACGGCTTCATCGCGCGGCGCCGTCATCGAAGGTCGCGGCAATCAGTTCTGCCGCGATTTTGACAAAGCCAGCCGCGCCGCCCTCAGTCGTCATCGCGGCCACCTCGTCGTCGCTCACCGCTTCGCCGGCGCCGCGCAGGCCCGCGCCGATGATGCGGGTCAGATCGCGCGCCGACAGCCGCCCCGAGCCGAAACGCTCCGCGAGCGCCACCAGATCGTCGGCACCCAATGCGGATTCGAGCTCCGCCAGCGCACCGAGCGTCAGCACCAGCGTGCGCTGCCGCCCGCCAAGCTCAGCGGCGATCTCGCCGCGATGTTTGTTTGGCATGGAGTCTCCTGAAAACAGCGTCATACCCGCGAAGGCGGGTATCCAGTATTCTCTGCGCTGCAAACCTGATCGCGATCTCTCGGAATACTGGATCGTCCGCTTTCGCGGACGATGACAGCGCGAAAACACGAGCTACCGCGACCGCCTCACATCGCCGTAAAGGTCAGCGCGCCGGCGGACTCCAGCGCGAGGTCGAACGTCACCTCGCCATTGTGCTCGCCCGCGAATTCGAGGCTTGCGATCTGGAACGGGCCTTCGATGGTGCCGAAGTCGGGCACCACCACCTGGCAATCGTTGATGATGCCGTCGAAGAACGCCTGCCGCACCAGCGCGTCGGACGCCGCGTCCTTGAACAGGCCACGGCCCGACAGCGAGGCGCGCTTGACGCCCGCGCCCGCCAGAAGTTCGCGCCAGCGGTCGGTCGATTCCGCGTTGGTGATATCGACGATCTCGGCGTTGAAGGCGATCCTGCGGCTGCGCAATCCCGCGACGGTGACGAAACTCGCGCCGTCGCTCATCTTCAGCAGCAGGTCCTTGCCCTTTTGTGCGCCCATGACGCCTCCTTGATTTAAGTTGTCGGTTCGGTCACGGCGCGGAAGCGCACCTGTGCGTGATAAGTGCGGCCGTCGGACTCGCGGCGGATGTCCGCGACCGCGAAACGGAAGTTGACGAGCCGATGGCCCGTGAGCGACAGCGGCGCGTCGTCGAGCGCCTGCAACACCGCGCCGGCGATGGCGTGGGCCTCGCCTTGCCCGCCCTGACGCGAGCGCGCATGCAGCGTGATCTGGTGTTCCTGGGTCGGCCCGTCGTCGACCGACGCGTCTGACATGCGCGCCTCGCCGATCGCAACATATGGCAGCAGCGCGCCGCGCGGCGGCTCGTCATAGACCCGCGCACCGCCGAGCGCGGCATGAAGACCGCTGTCGGCGGCAAGCGCATCGTGAACGGCGGCGCGAAGCGCGGCGTTGGCGCTCGTCATGGTGATGTCCTTTCGAGAATGGCGATCAAAGCGAGTGCACGCGATAAGACGCGATCATGGCGCTGACGCTGGCCGGCATCATCGCCACGCTCTGGCCGATCGCGATCAACCCGCGATTCTCGTACCAGTGCGCCACCAGCGTCCGCACCGCATGGCGCAGCACGTCCGGCACGTCGGTCGCGGCGGTGCCGAAGCCGATCTCCACGTCGAGCTCGATGCCGGCGGACGCGCGCGCCGGCATCGGCAGCGTCCAACACGACGAGCCGATCACGCCACCCGCCTTGTCGATGACGAACGTGGCGACGTCGATGCTGGCGGCATTGCCGGTGGAATCGTAAACCCGCGCCGCGACAAGCGACCGCAGCGGGCCGCGGCCTAACCTGACGCGGCCGTCCTTCGGCCACTGATCCAGCACGAAGCGCCAGGTCTGCGCGATCAGGCCGCAACGCGTCATCGCTTCGACATGGCTGCGCGCCGCCGCGATCAGCGAGGCGATCACGGTGTCGTCGTCATCGTTCTCGGCGCGCAGGAAGCTCTTGGCCTCCGCGACCGACCATGGTTCGATCGCAGGTCCGGTCAGAAGTATCGACGGCATCGGATGTCCTCGTTGTGACAGTGCAAATATTGACAGGCGGCTCGCCCGATGGCTCACATCGCCGCATGATTCAGCAATTCATTCGTACGCTCGCGGCCGTGACGGTCCTGACGCTGACGCAGCCCGTCTTCGCCATGGTCGGCGGCGGCGGCGCGCCCTCGCCCGCGGTGGCGAACGCGGTCGTCACCATCGTCGGCTCGCGCGGATCGTCCTGCACCGGCACGCTGATCGCGCGCGACATCGTTCTCACCGCCGCGCACTGCATCGCGCCCGGCGTCACCACCAAGTTGGTGGATTACAAGAGTCAACCGCCGCGCCTGCTCGATATCCGGCGCACCGCCACTCATACGCAGTTCAACATGCAGAGCCTGCTGGCGCATCGCGCCACCGCTGATGTCGCGCTGTTGCAGCTTGCGTCGCCGCTCTCCGCCTCTCCGGCAACGCTCGGCGGCGCGCTGATGCCTATCACCGCAGGTCAGCGTCTTACTGTTGTCGGCATGGGCGTCGCGATCGCCGGCGACGGCCGTAGCGGCGGCGTGGCCCGCGCCGCGAGCCTTTCCGTGACCGGACGGCCCGGCACCTTGCAGATCCGCCTGGTCGATCCCTCAACCAACAATGCGCGCGCGGGCCTCGGCGCCTGTACCGGCGATTCCGGCGCACCGGCGTTTCTCGATTCCAGCGGCGGCCCCGTCATCGCCGGCGTCGTGAGCTGGTCGACAGGTGCGAACAACGCCGCGGGCTGCGGTGGCCTCACCGGCGTCACGCCGCTCGCGCTCTATCGCGACTGGATTTTGAAAACAGCAAGGAGTTGGGGCGCGGGGATTTAGAGAAAGGTGCTGGTTTCACGCCCGCTTCAATCCAGGAAACTTCAATTCGCTATTCAGGTGTCTGGAAACGAGAACGGCTCACCAGGAGCGCGCCGTTTGTTTCTTCACCTCTCCCCGTTAGAACGGGGAGAGGGAGGGAAAGACGCACCGCATCGAAGCCGTGCGTCACTCGAAAGATCAACTCGCTGCGAACTTCATCAACTTGATGGCGTCGAAGTCCTGCACGCCGCCGCCGACGCGCTTCGTCGTGTAGAACAGCACGTAAGGCTTGGCCGAGTACGGATCGCGCAGCACGCGCACGCCGGCGCGATCCACCACGAGGTAACCGCGGCGGAAATCGCCGAACGCAATCGACAGCGAATTCGCCGCGACGTCCGGCATGTCCTCGGCCTCGACCAGCGGGAACGTCATCAGCGAGGCGCGCCCGCCCGCCTGCGCCGGCGGCTGCCACAGATACGCCCCGCCGGTGTCCTTGAACTTACGGATCGCGGCTTGCGTCTTGCGGTTCATCACGAAGGTGGCGTTCTGGCGATAGCCGGCCTTCAGCGCGTAGATCAGGTCCACCAGCGCATCGGACGGATTCGACGCCGCGAAACCGCTCGCGCCGCCGCTGGCGATAGTGCCGAGCTTGCCCCACACCCACGAGCCGTTCGCCACCGTATCCGATTGCAGAAAACCCTTCGGCTGGTTGGTGCCGTCGCCGTTGACGAAGGCCGCGCCTTCCTGCACCGCAAACGTCAGCTCCACCTCCTGCGCGATCCACTCGTCGATGTTGACGGCGCTATCGTCGAGCAGCGTCGCGGTCGCCGCTGGCATGGCGTAAAGCTCCATCGCCGGGAAGCTCAGCGCGTCCAGCGTCGGCGAGGTGGTCTGCGTCCGCGAGTCCGTCTCGCCGACCCAGCCGGTGGCCGGCCCTGCGGTCATGAACGGCTTCTTGTAGACATTGCCCGAGATGGTGCGCACCGACGCGAGCGCGCGGATCGGCGAGATTGCCGCCAGTCGCTCGCCGATCTCGTGTTCGAGTTCGACCGGAACGAGATAGCCGCCATCCGCATTGGAGCCGGCCGACATCGCCTTGGTCTCCAGGTCGCGCAAGGCACCCGCCTCGCCACCGCGCACATAAGCCTCGAACGCGCTCTTGTGCTCGCGGGACGCCGCGTCGCTGGCTATGCGGCTGCGGCCTTCGAGCGCCGGGCGCGCGTGCTTCAGAGCCAGCTCATCCATGCGCTTGTGCTGGGCGTCGAGCGCGGCATTGATGCGGTCGACCTTTTCCTCCAGCAGCACGTCGCCGCGCTTTTTCTCCAGCCGCGCCAGACGTTCGTCGTTAGCGGATTTGAACTCCTCGAAGGTCGTGCGGAAGTCGTCGTAGTCGCCGCGCGCGGCGATGCCGGACTTGTGCTCCGGCGCGGTGTCAGTGATATCGAAGTCCATTCGCATTCTCCTCAGTGATAATGGTTCCATGGTCTTGTCGTCCAAGGCTTTGCTGCGAGACTTGCACGCGCCGCTGCGCTACAATGTCTGCCCGCAACGGCAGCACCGTCGAGGCGACACCATGCGCTTTCTGATCTTTGTCTGGATCACCCTTGCCGTCGCCGCCGCCGTCAGTGCGTGGTTCGCGATGCAGCCGTCGCGGCGCGGAACGGCAAAGTTCTGGATCACCGTCTGCGCCGTCCTGCTGGTGGCTTTCGCGGTATCCTTCGTGATGCTCGGCGGCAGCACCGAGAAAACGTTGCTGTCGATAGCGCTGTATTTCCTGAACTGGGGCATGGCGGCCGGCGGCGCGGCGATCTGCGCCGGCGCTATCGCGGGTCTCGCGCTGGCGCTGGCGTTCAAGCGGTGAGCGGCACGTCCAGATGCCTCAAAGATAATCCTCGCCGCGTCGTCATCGCAGCATCGAATATCGGTGCGATACAGTGCCCAATGCGCTGCGCCGCCCCTCGCGGCTACGCAGCGACGCCGAAACCACCGCCGGGCGCGGGCGGAGCCGCGGCGCCGGTTCATCCGCGGCCTCCGTCATGCTCCGCCATTCGCGCTCGGCCTGTGTCCGCACAAGCGAACGCGGCGGCAGCGCCGCCTGCTTCACCGCGCGGACACGCGCTCCCGCCAGCAGCGGGAACGTAACGATGGAAATTTCCCACAAGTCGACCTGATAGAGCTTTCGCACGCGGGTGCGCGGCTCGATTTGGCCGCGCACGGTGCGGTAGCCGATCGACAGTCCGTCCACCGCGCCGGCCTCGACCAGCGCCAGCAATTCGCGCGCGCGCATCACGTCGGGGATCAGCCGGCCACGTGCCCACAGCCCGCGAAAATCCTCGCGCAGTTCGAGCCAGATGCCGACCGGCTCCGATGGATCGTGCTGGAACAGCATCGGAACTTTGCGCAACCCCCGCACCTTCAGCGTTTGCGCGAACGCGCCAGGCATCACCATGTCGCGCGCCTGGTCGATCTCGCCGAACAGGCTGGCATAACCTTCCACCGTACCGTCGCCGGAGAACGACAGACGCGACACGGATGACAACGGGGCGTGCATGATCGGCCTCGCAAATGGCGGGGTGAATGAATTGACTGAAGATGTGATGGGGAGCGTGTCCCTCCGCCCTTGTGGGGAGGCGACCGACGTCAGCCCTTGCGGCTTCGCTTTGCTGGCTTGCGCCGCGCCGGCGGCTTTTGGCGCGGCGATTTCACGACCGGCGCCTTGCGCTGGATCTGGTCGAGATGTGCGAGGAATTCACGAAACACCGTGAGATGATCCGGCGCAGATTTGGTCTCGGCGCCGAACGAGCGCAGCACGCTGTGAAGTGTATCCATCAGTCCCGATCCTTGTTGAGGGTGTCAGTGCGGCGATGCGCCTTGCGATTGAAGCGCTGCAGTTCGCGAACGAAATCGTCGAAGCGGCGCGAGGCGGCCGACAGTTCGCGCAGTGCGAACAGCAGGCCGGCGCTGGCGGCGCTCGCCCACAGAAACAGCGCGAGATGCGCGAGATCGCCGCGCTCGCTGAAGATGCGGATGAGATCGGACATCGGATGAACCCATGACGGCTGTCATGGCCGGACGTGATCCGGCCATCCACCTCACGAAGGGGAAAACATCACTCCAGCCGGTCGCCGCCCTCGATCGGCGCGTAGCCGACCGCCTCGCGCTTTTCGTTGAGCGTGAGATACGCCGCGTTGCTGACGCGCTGCCACAGCGCGGCGCGGTCGGTGGCGAGCGCGTCGATCCTGTCGGGATCCACGACGATGCGGATGGCGTCGCCGAACTGAGGCGACAGCCACTGCGCGAACGAATTGCCGATCCGCGACGCCAACGGCAGCACGGTCTGGCGGAAGAAGCAGCGGTTGGCCTCCTGGAAATTCGCATAGGTGTTGTCGCCGGGAATACCGAGCACCATCGGCGGCACGCCGAAGGCGAGCGCGATCTCGCGCGCGGCGGTGTGCTTGGCCTCGAGGAAATCCATGTCCTTCGGCGTCAGCGACATCGCCTTCCAGTCGAGCCCGCCTTCGAGCAGCAGCGGCCGGCCCGCGTTCACCGCGCCCTGATAGGTATCGGTCATTTCGCGCTTGAGCCGGTCGAACTGCGAATCCGACAACACCGCTCCTTCCGGCCCGGAATAGACCAGCGCGCCCGAGGGCCGCGCCGCGTTATCAAGCAACGCCTTGTTCCACGTCGATCCGGCGTTATGGGTGTCGATGGCGACCGCCGCCGGTTCGATCGGCGCGAGACCATAGTGATCGTCGAGCGGATGAAAGAATGTCAGGTGCAGGATCGGCGGCACGGCGGATGACGCCTGATCGAAGCGCACGCTGCGCCCGCCGACGCTATATTCATATGCCTCCGCCCAGCCGTCGGGACCGGGCACCACCTTCATGCGATCGGGCCGTAGCGCGTAAAGCTCGCGCACCGCGCCGTCGAGCGCGACCACCTCGACATAAGCGTTGCCGGCCAACAGCAGATGCGACACCAGCATCTCGAGGAATGCACCGCCGTCCTGCCGCGCGTTCGGCCGCGACAGCAGGAGCGAGAGCGGATGCGCCTCGTGCTCCTGCGCCCCCTCGAACACGAGGTAGCTGCACGACGCCACGTTCTCCGCGATCAACCGGACCGCGCGATGCACGATGGCGTTATTAAGATAGCCCTCGCGCGCCAGCGCCGCATAGTCGCGCGGCGTCCACCGCGCGCGGCGGCCGCTCTCGAACGCAAGCAGCTTTGCGGTGCGGCTGGCTTTGGTCTCGGGTGGGGTGAAAAGATTTTTCAGGCGCAAGCGCATCAGAACCGTCCTTCATCGTCAAGGCGCGATGCAACAAAAAGATTGTCATTGCCGGGCTCGACCCGGCAATCCATCATTCATGCATGAGCTACTGGATCTATATTCTTACAAGCGCGCCGGGAGGAACGCTGTATGTCGGCGTGACGAACAACCTCGTTCGTCGGATTTATGAACACCGCGAGGACTTAGCCGACGGCTTCACACACAAATACAACGTGAAACGATTGGTCTATTTTGAAGCGCACGACACTGTTATGTCGGCAATCCAGCGCGAGAAAAACATCAAGCACTGGTCGCGCGAATGGAAGATCGATCTGATTGTTCGCGACAATCCGACCTGGAGTGATCTTTACGAAGATATCGTCCGATAGAATGTTAAAGCGTCATAGCCGGGCTTGACCCGGCCATCCATCCTTCCTGAAAAGATGGACCCGCGGGTCAAGCCCGCGGGTGACGCTGAGTATGCGGGTCATAGGCGAGCGAAGCGACGCCGTTCTTCGAACGGCTATGCCCGGCAATGACGCTCCGATTGCGATATCGGTTCTACAATCCCCTCACCCGCGGCTGGGCGCGCGGCGCCAGCGCCAGCGACGTCACCGCCCACACCAGCGCATCGAGCCGGTCGGGCGAACGCCCGGACGACAGGCCCGACAGGGCGAAGTCGCACATCTCGTCTTCCAGCGCGGCGAAGCTGCCGGCGTGCCTGACGCGGCCCTGCTCATAAAGCGTCGCCACCGGCTCGGCGCGCAGCCATTTGCCGCGTGTCGCGCGCACCGGGATCACCGGCACCGCGGCGTCGACCTCGGCGATCACGGCTTTCACCATGTCGCCGCCCTGGTTGACTTCCGCGACCAGCGCATCGGCCTCGCACCGACGCCACAGCGCGATCGCCTTCGCCGCCCACAGCGCCGGCGTGACGCCCGCCACCGTCTCGTCGGCGATCACATAAACCATGCCGCCCTCCGCCAGACCCGCGGCGACGATGCCGCAGGCGTCTGCACGTTTACTCGACGTCGCCGGCGGATCGACCGCGACCACGATGCGCTGCAACGGCGGCGCCTCGTGTACGCGACATCGCTCCAGCAGCGCGCGCGACCACAGCGCATCCGGCCGGTCCTCGATGATCTCGCCGTCAAGCTCCTGACGCCCGAGCCGCGTTCCGGCGTAGCGCGCCATCACGCCTTGCAGAAAGGTCGGCGCAAGGTTGAAGGCGTTGGCTTGCGTCGGCGCGCGCGAGACCACGCTCGCCGGATCGGCCATCAGGCGTTTCAAAAGCGCGGTCGGCCGCGGCGTTGTGGTAATGAGCTGGCGCGGCTGCGACCCCAACCGCAAACCGAACTGCAGCATGTCGAACGCGGCCTCCGCGTAGCGCCACTTCGCCATCTCGTCGGACCAGGCGCAGCCGAACTGCGGCCCGCGCAAACTTTCGGGATCGTCGGCGGAAAACGCCTGCGCCACCGCACCGTTGCTCCATTCCAGCCGCTTGCGCGACGGCGACCACGCCGGCCGCTCGTGGGCGGCATGAACCGCGAGCAGACCGGAGACGCCTTCGATCATCACCTCGCGCGCATCATGTTCGGTTTCGCCGACCAGCGCGATGCGCGACACCGCCTCAACGGCGAACGGCGCAAGACCCAGCGCCTGCGCGCGAATCCATTCGGCCCCGGCGCGGGTCTTGCCGGCGCCGCGGCCGCCGACCATCAGCCAGATCAGCCACGGCGCACCATTCGGCGCGAGTTCCGGCGGACGCTGATGCGGGTGCGCGAAAATATCCCATTGCCGGGCGAGAAATCCGAGTTCGTCCTCATTCATGCTCTCCAGCAGGAACCGGCGCTGGTGCGGCGACCAGTTGTTCCAGTCGGCGCGAAAGCGCGCGCCGGAACTCGTCGAGATCGCGGGGCACGGCGTCGTCATCGGCGGGCTTCACCTTCTGCTCACTGGCGCGCAACCGCGTCACCTCACCGAGCGTGCGTGCGAGACTGGCCAGCGTCCGGGCGCGGCGTTCCGCCTCGGTGCGTTGCTGCGGCTTCAGATGATTTCCGCCGACAATGATCTCGATCAGCGACAGCTCGCGTTCAATCGCGCGCGTCACCCGCTCGATCAAAAGCAATCCTGTCGCGGGCGGCGGATCGTCGATCCGCTCCACCGCGGTGCGCTTGACGCGCGGGCTCGGTTCGTCCTTGCGCCGAACGGCGGCCCGCTGTGCGCGCTGTCTGCTCAATCCGGCCTTTGCCGCGCCGTCGTGCTCATCGATAACAACAGGCGTTTCATCGGCGCGCCGCAAGGTCTTCGCCATTGTGGCCTTGCGCGCGACAGCCGCGGCCCGAGTTTTTCAGGTGGCGTTCTGACGGGTCGTGTTGTCTTTTTTTCCAGAGATGTCTTTTTTGCACCCATCGGCTTTGCGGCCGTCTTGCGCGCACCCGATTTTGCTATCGTCGGCGAAGACTTCGGCTTCGTCGTCAGCTTCGTGCGCGACGCAACCGGCGCCGCCGCCGGCTTCCGTGCCGGTCTGGCGGTTCGCGTCACACCCATTTTGATGCCGGAAAGCTCCCTCGAAGCGGAACTGATGCCGCCGGATTATGACCAGACTGCGCCAAGGATCGGCGGCGAGACCGGCGCCGATAGCTCGAAGCATAAAGACTTACAATCTGTAGCGATGTTTCGTGTTTTATCCGATTTTTCGGTGAACGGCGTTCCCGGCGACCTGCGCAAGACCAGAAGCGCGCTGAACCCATGAAGCAGCGCAGTCGTCTCTCTTAAGCGCAACTGTGGAGCATGGCGTAAACCTACTGCGGCAGCGTCACGCTGTCAAGGTATATTTTCCTAGGAAAATTTGCCTGACATCTGGCGCCGCTTTCCGCCCTACTTCAGCAAATCGCCCACCGCGGTGAAACGACCGTTGACGGAACTGCCGATGCCGGTGACCGCGACCACGATGAGGATGCTGATGCCGGTGGCGATCAGCGCATATTCGATCGCGGTCGCCCCCGACTCATCGCGCAAAAAATCCGACGTGAGCTTTGCCATTAGACGCACCGCGAACTCCGGTCAGATGGATGCGCGGATTCTCGCGCGTGACTCGAAATAGAAAACCTAGAGACGAATGATTGCGCAGACCCTAAGCGACACCCTCAACGAATGCTTAAGGCCGATGACGAAAATTCTGCGCGCACGGATCACACCGCGGGGCCGGCGAGCGGCCGCTCCTCCATCAGCGTCAGCAGTAGCGCCGCGCCCGCCAGCATCGCTGCGGCGGCGGCGAACACGTAGCGGAATGCCGCCGTCAGATCGGCCGCGGAGATCGCATCGACCTGACCGCCGCCGTCATTGCCGATCGAGACATCCGCACCCAGCGCCATCAACAGGATGGCGGAGAATGCGGCGACGGTGAACGACGCGGCCAGCGCGCGGAAGAAATTCATCGCGCCGGTGACGGTGCCGACCTGCGGCCGCGCCACCGCGTTCTGCAGCGACACCACGCTGACGGGAAACGTGGTGCCGAGACCGAAGGCGAACAGCGAGAGCAGCGCCAGCAGCGGCCACAACGGCATCACGACAATCGCCAGGATCGCGGCGATGACGGCGGCGAATGCGTTCCCGACGATCGCGACCCGCTTGTAGTGAACCGCCCGCACCATGGTGCGGCCGGCAAGCGCCGCGCCGCCGGTCGAGATCGCGGCGATCGGAATCAACGCCAGCCCCGATTCGCTGGCGCTGAGATGATGGACCACCTGATAATACAGCGGCAGATGCACGGTGATCCCGATGATGGAGCCGAGCGCGAAGGCGCCGGCCGCGATCGCGTAGGGGACAACCGGGCCGCCTATCAGCGACAGCGGCAGGAACGGCTCGGGCGTCGTCCGCGCGTGCCAGACGAAGACGGCGGCAAGCACCAGCGAGCCGCCGAGCATGGCGGCGATTGCCGGCGACAGCCAGGCGAAGCGGTTGCCGCCCCATGTCAGCACCAGCATGAACACCACGGCGGACGCCATCAGCAGCAGGCCGCCGGCCCAGTCCACCTTGCGGCGACGGTGGAACACCGGGAGCTTTCCCATCTTCGGCAGCAGCATCGCCAGCGAGACGACGCCGAGCGGCACATTGATCCAGAAGATCATCGACCAATGCAGGTGCTCGGCGAACACACCGCCCAGCACCGGTCCGGCGATGCCGGCCGCGGTCCACACGCCGCTGAAATAGGCCTGATACTGGCCGCGCTCGCGCGGCGTCACCACATCGGAGATCACCGTCTGCACCACCGGCAGGATGCCGCCGCCGCCGAGGCCCTGCACCCCGCGCGCGACGATCAGCGTCGTCATGTTCGGCGCCAGCGCGCACAAGACCGAGCCCGCGACGAACAGACCGAGTGCGGTGACGATCATGGCGCGGCGGCCGTAGATGTCGCTCAGCGTGCCGAACAGCGGCGCGACCGCGGTCGACGCCAGCAGATACGCCGTGATGATCCACGACAGGGTGGTGACGTCGTGGAACTGGCGGCCGATGGTCGGCAGCGCGGTTGCGACAATGGTCTGGTCGAGCGCGGCCAGGAACATCGTCAGCATCAGGCTGGCCAGGATGGTGCGGACTTCGCTCTGGCTCAGCGGCACGGGCGGCGCGACCGTCGACGCATCGGCGTCGCCAGCGGCCGGGCCGTGACGCGCGGCGACTTCGCGGGAGATGTTGCCAGACCGAATCGGGGGGGCGGACGGCCCCCGACCGGGGCGCTCGACTGTGTTCATATGCGGATCGGATGAAAGGCTTCGGCTGAAAACGCGCGGTGGCGACCGCTGGATCGCTGCATCGCCTCCACTATAACGTGTGCCCGCGCGTTCGGACAGCGGGCGGACGCATGTAAACATCCCGCCGACGCCAAATCGCAAACATGTGATGAAACTTGAACGTTTTCGAGCGAAGCATGTCCTCGGGCTTGACCGAGGATGGGTACCGGTTCGCGGGAAGAAAACGCGTCAAATCAAAATCATAGAGCCCGCTTTTGATTCCATCAGAAGGGAAAAGGCTCCAGTCAGCTCCGCGGCGGCTTCTTGAGCTGGGCGCGCTTGGGCAGCCGAACCGGCCACTGCGCGATGTGATCCTCGAGCTCGGAATCGGGAATTTCGTCCTCGGTGCCGCGCACCCTGCCCCGCACCGAGACCCCCGCCTCGTGCACGGTGTTGGGGTCGCCGGAAATCAGCGGATGCCACCAGTAGAGATCGCGTCCCTCCGCGACCAGCCGGTAGCCACAGCTCGGCGGCAGCCAGTTCAAGGTACGGACATTGTCCGGCGTCAGGCGGACGCAGTCGGAAACCTGTTCGGAGCGGTTCGCATAATCCTTGCAGGCGCAAAGCCCGGCATCCAGGAGCCGGCAGGAGACATGCGTGAAATAAATGTCGCCGGTGTCCTCGTCCTCGAGCTTCTCCAGGCAGCAGCGCGCGCAGCCATCGCACAGGCTCTCCCATTCGGAGCTGGACATCTGCTCCAAAGTCTTGGTCTTCCAGAAGAATCCGTCCTGTTCCGACGGGCGCTCGGGTCGTTGCGTCATGGGGTGCGTCTTGGGTTGCGTCTTGGGTGTTCTAAAGTGTCCCTGTCTATGGGCTTTGGCCGCACCTCGCGCAAGCCGTTCCAAACCCACCATTCACGGTCCGGCCGCTGGCAAGCGGCCGTGCCGGGCTGAAATCGCGACCGGCCATTGGTTTATCACCCTCGCTCGGATAGAAGGAAACCGGCTTTCCTGAGGATGGCGGACGATGTTCCAGCGTCGGTTTTGATGTGCCTTGGGTTTGCCGCAACACTCTTGCATGACGTGCCGACGGCGCCCGGACGGGGGCGCTGCCACCCCGCAGATCGGTCACAGGCCCTCCGGTGCGCAACATCCTGCCCTCCGATTGGAAAAAGCGAATCCGGCATGTCCTGCTGGACTTCGATGCGCGCATCGATTCGACGCTGTTCTCCTCGGCGGTGGGCGCGCGCGAACTTTACGAGCGCTTCTCCACCTTCATGGACCGCTTCTATGTCGGCCGCTGGAAACGCTGGGTGTTCGTCGAGCCGTTGTCGGAAGCCGCAACGCTCGGCCTCGGCGGTCTCATCGTCCTGCTGGCGCTGGCGCAGCCGGCGTTCCGCGAAACCGCGGACGAGGACTGGCTGAAGAAATCCGATCTCGCGGTCACGTTCCTCGACCGCTACGGCAACCCGATCGGCAGCCGCGGCATCAAGCACAACGATGCGATACCGCTGGAAGATTTTCCCGACAACCTGATCAAGGCGACGCTCGCGACCGAAGACCGCCGCTTCTACGATCACTTCGGCATCGACGTCGGCGGCACCTTCCGCGCGCTGGTGACCAACGCGCAGGCCGGCGGCGTGCGGCAAGGCGGTTCCTCGATCACCCAGCAACTCGCGAAAAACCTGTTCCTCTCCAACGAGCGCACCATCGAGCGCAAGATCAACGAGGCCTTCCTCGCGATCTGGCTGGAAACCCGACTGACCAAGAACGAAATCCTGAAGCTGTATCTCGACCGCGCCTACATGGGCGGCGGCACCTTCGGCGTCGACGGCGCGGCGCATTTCTACTTCAACAAGTCGGTGCGCGACGTCAATCTCGCCGAAGCCGCGATGCTCGCCGGCCTGTTCAAGGCGCCGACCAAATACGCGCCGCACATCAACCTGCCCGCCGCCCGTGCCCGCGCCAACCAGGTGCTCGACAACATGGTCGATGCGGGCTTCATGACCGAGGGCCAGGTGTTCGGTGCGCGGCGCAACCCCGCCACCGCAGTCGACCGCCGCGACGAGAACTCGCCGAACTACTATCTCGACTGGGCCTTCGACGAGATGCGCAAGCTGGTCGATACGTTTCCGCGCTCCTATACCGAGCGCGTGTTCGTGGTGCGCACCGCCATCGACATGAATGTGCAGCACGCAGCAGAAGAGGCGATCGAGAACCAGTTGCGCCAGTTCGGCCGCGACTATCACGCGACCCAGGCCGCCACCGTGGTCGCGGATCTCGACGGCGGCGTGCGCGCGATGGTCGGCGGTCGCGATTACGGCGCCAGCCAGTTCAATCGCGCGACCGACGCCATGCGCCAGCCCGGATCGTCGTTCAAGCCGTATGTCTACACCACCGCGCTGCTCAACGGCTTCAAGCCGACCTCCACGATCGTCGACGGCCCCGTCTGCCTCGGCAACTGGTGCCCGCAGAACTACGGTCATTCCTACTCCGGCAAGGTGACATTGACCCAGGCGCTGACCCGCTCGATCAATGTCATCCCGGTGAAGCTGTCGATCGCGCTCGGCGGCAACCCACGCAACGTCTGGGCCAGCGCCAAGAAGGGCCGGCAAATGATCGTCGAGACGGCGCACAAGTTCGGCATCGTCACGCCGCTGCCCGATACGCCCTCGCTGCCGATCGGCGCCGACGAGGTCAACGTGCTCGAACACGCCGTCGCCTATGCCACGTTCCCGAACAAGGGCAAGGCGGTCACGCCGCACGCGGTTCTGGAAGTCCGCACCGGCGCCGGCGATCTGGTCTGGCGCTACGACCGCGATGGCCCCAAGCCGCGCCAGATCATTCCACCCTCGGTCGCCGCCGATATGGCGATGATGATGAGCCACGTGGTCAGTGAAGGCACCGCGCGGCGCGCCATCCTCGACGGCATTCCGGCGGCGGGCAAGACCGGCACCACCAACGCCTACCGCGACGCCTGGTTCGTCGGCTACACTGGCAACTTCGTGTGCGGAGTCTGGTACGGCAACGACGACTACTCGCCGACCAACCGCCTGACCGGTGGTGCGCTGCCTGCCCAGACATGGCATGACATCATGACGGCCGCGCATCGCGGCGTCGAAATCAAGGACATTGCCGGTGTTGCGGCGCCGGCGAAACCGACCGCTGCCGCCGCCAAAACCGCAGGCAGCGAAGACAATGCAAATCCCGCGCCGCCGCCCATCCTGACCAAGCGCGGCGCCGAGATCCTGGTGCGCGTGGAAAAGATGCTGGATCAAGCAGGCAAGACAATCGGAAAAACCTCGGCCGCCGAACCGGTCAATCCAGCTCCCTCCGGCGCGCCTCGCCCCGTTTCGACCGGCGCCGACAACCTCGCGGCCGCAACGTCCGGCGACCGAGCGACGCTGTCGCCTCCCAAGAACTAGTGGTCCGATCCCGACATTCGCATTACAGATGCGTGGCGAGCCGAATGGCTAATATCGAATGTCGAATGAATCCACGCCACTATAGCGTTTTCGAGCGAGGTGGATACCGGTTCGCGTGAAGCATCAAAACCCTAGAGCCCCGGTTCTGATTCCATCAGAACTGAAAGGGCTCTAGGTCATACAGCGTCTGTCGCGAGTTCGCGCCAGAGGAGTGCCGTGATCGTTTGCAAACTTCAAAACCGGAGCGCCGACCCGTGCGGCTGATTTTCATCATCTTGCTGGGGTTCGGTCTCGCCACCGCGGTCGGCCTCGGAGCCACCTGGTTCACCGCGACGCGCGGCACCGATTTCGGCACGCTGACCATCGGCGCGTGGACAGCACGGCCAAGGACCGGATCCGCCGACATCGACCCCTATTCACGCGCCACGATTGCGCGCAGCGGCGAACTGCCGATCGGAGCCGGCGACGGCATCGCATTTCTCGCCACCGCCGACGACGGCAAGCGACCGCTCGATGGCCGCTGCGACGTCATCGTCAGCGGCGTTACGCCAGCGGCGCGATTCTGGACACTGACGCTCTACGACCGCAAGGGCCAGCTGGTGGCGAACTCGCTGCAACGCTACGGCTTTACCAGCGAGGAGATCGTACGGAATTCCGACGGCTCGTTCGCGGTGCACGTGGCATCGCGCGCGCGCGCCGGCAACTGGCTGCCGACCGGCGGCATCGAGCGCTATGTGCTGATGCTTCGGCTCTATGACACCCCTGTCGGGGTCGCGACGCGAACCCAGCGCGACGCGCCGATGCCCTCCATCGCGACTGGAGGGTGCTCATGATCCGCGTGCTGTTTGCGATCGTCGGCGGCATCCTGCTCGGCGGGATTGTCCATCTCGTCAGCGTGCTGGCGCTGCCGCGAATCGCCTCGCAGGACGCCTATTCGCGGCTGACGACGATCACCACGCCGAACGCGGTGACGCAGCTGCCGCTGGCCGATCCCGGCCACTCGCCGATGCCGTTCATGGATCCCGCATTTGCCGTCGCGGTCTGCCGCTACGACCTGTCGGGCGGATCGATCAAGCTGACGGTGCCGGTGAGCCAGGCCTACACGTCGGTGTCGTTCTATACCCGCAGCGACGTCGCCTATTACGCCATCAACGACCGTTCCGCCGGACGCAAGGTGATTGAGCTCAACCTGATGACCGAAGCGCAGCACGCGGAACTGCCCGAAGAAGAGGACGTGACGGCGGCGGACCGGCTCATCATCGACTCTCCCTCGACGACGGGGCTGATCGTTCTGAAGGCGCTGGCGCCGGAGCCGGGCATGATGGAGCAGGCGAAAGCCTCGCTCGCCGCGGCAAAGTGCCGACTACAGACCGAGCCTCCCATGGTGAAGCCCGAGGCGAAGCGATAGGCGATGGCGCTCGTTTAGCTCGCTTCACGCTTAGGCGGAAACATCTCGATCATCGTCATTGCCGGGCTTGACCCGGCAATCCATCATTTCCGAAAGAAGATGGATGCGCGGGTCAAGCCCGCGCACGACGCCGGAAATCGGACTGCTTCCGCGTAATTGGGAACGACCCTACCCGCGCGTGCGCAAGGCGCGGCCGATCACCGGCGCTGCAGCGACCGGGGGATTTGCGGTCAGCACCGCAAGCTGCCCGATCAGACGGTCGGCATCGGCCGCCATGTTATCCGGCGCCTGAACCACCAGATGCTCGAGCGCCCAGCGATACGACGCGATCCGCTGCTCGAGGCACTGCTGCACCCACTGCACGACCAAGGCGTTCTCTTCCATCCGCGCGACGGCGTCGGCGCGCTCGCGCGGCGACAGGTCGGAGACGAACTTCAGGCTGGCATTGCGCTTGCTGTCGAGATCGAAGACCTGCCTGGCGGTGTTGAAAAACGGATCGAACCGGGTGAGGTCGTCGCGAACGTCGTCTATCAGTTGCGCATAGCGCGAGGCGTCGGAGCGGTGCGGCTCGTCGATGAGCTGGCGGCCGTAAGCCGATCGATCGAACGCAGGCTTCTGCCGCCACGGCGGGGAAAACGGCTTGTAGTCGCCGAACACGCTCTTCCAGGTCGGCCGCGAATGCGGCGGCTCGATCAGCGGATAGGCGAGATCGCGCAACAGCCGCTCGTTGTCGGTCAACTGGAATCGCGACGACTGCAGGCCGATGCTGCCGGTGGCCTCAGTGCCCATCCAGCGGTGCATGTCGTCGTTGCGGGCATCCTGACGGACGCGGCCGAAGTCGCCGCCGCTGCATGCGGCAACCGTGGCGCTAAGAAGGATCACGGAAACAAGCGAAGAGAGGCGCGGACATCCCGGCCCTGCTGGCGTCGCTGGAGCCATTCCAGCTTTGATAGAATCAAAGCCGGGCTCCAGCTTTTTGTTTTGACGCGTATTCTTGACGCGAACCGGTACCCACTTCGCTCGAAAACGCTCCAGCGGATTTTCCAGCATCGAAATGTATCCGAAAAATCAGGAGCGGGCGCGGCGACGGCGACGGCGGCCAGGGGCCGTGCCCTCCTCGGGACCGCTTCCACCGCTACTTTCGCCGGTCTCGCGGTCGATGCGGATGACCGGCAGGATCACGACCGTTCCGATCCCGTGGTCCGGAGAGCGATCCATCGCCGATCCCGGCCGCGAAGCCGCATCTGCCGGAAACGCAATAACGGTGCCCATACCCAGTCTCTCCCCGCCCCCGGTGCCGTCCCGAATTCGGCGACGACGCGCCGGGATTTAGAACCCGGCATGGTTAACCACCCGTTAAAGCGGGCTCGCTAGGTTGAGGACGAGCAGTTCTCCGCAAGCGTATGCCGACATGATCGCACCTCCGATGTTTCCCGGCTTCGACGGGTTGTTGACGCTGTCCCGCCGGGACGGCGTGGACATCCGTCCGACCCTGTTGCGGGTACTGACCGACCTTTACGTGCAGACCAGCACGCACTCCGCTGAGGAGGAGCAACACTTCGTCGAACTCACGACGCGCCTGATCGATCAGGTCGACGATGCCACCCGCGCCGCGGTGCGCGCCCGCCTATCGATCTATCCACGCACCCCGGCGGCGATCATGAGCAAGCTGCGGCTTCACCCGGCCGCCGCCCACCCGCGCGCGCCCATCGCGCCGCCATCGCCGCACGCACCGCCGGCCGCAGAGGCAAAGCCCCGCACGATCGCGACGCTGGCGATGGAGCCGCGCGACGCCGCCGAAATCAGCGAAATGTTCTTCAGCGCAAACGCCAGGGATCGCGCCTTGATCCTGCACAATCTGGCGACAGCGCCGCTGCGGCCTTCGCCGCACATCCATCCGTCCCGGGCCGCGCGCGCGATCGAGACCCTTCACATGGCAGCGTTCGCGGCCGACGTCGATAATTTCACGACCGAACTCGGCGAGACGCTGATCCTGCCCGCTCGCGTCGCCGAGCGGGTGGTGAAGGATCCGGGCGGCGAGCCACTTGCCTGTGCCGCCAAGGCCGTCGGCATGTCTTCGAGAATCTTTCAGCAGGTTCTGCTGTTTCTCGATCCGGCCATCGGCACATCCGTTGTCGCGGTATACCGGCTGTCGCGGCTCTACGACCAGCTGAACGAACGCTCCGCCCGGATCATGCTGGCGGCCTGGCGCGGCGCAACGATGACGGAGGCGCGGGCCAAATATCGTCCTACCCTTTATGACGACGAACGCCATCGCGTCCGAACGGCACCGGCGCACACCCGTCCCGGCGTTGCCCAGCCCGGCGCGGCGGCTTTTCGGCGTGGCACCGGCCGCGATGGATCGGACGGTTAGCTAGAGCGGTACCGGTTCTCGGGAAGAAAACGCGTCAAATCAAAATCATAGAGCCCGCTTCTGATTCCATCAGAAGCGAAAAGGCTCTAGAGTCCAGCTATGACAGCGCCATCGTCTCCTTGACCTTGGCGATCAGCGCGCTGAGCGCGAACGGCTTCGCAAGGAAGGCGAACTGTTCGTTCTCCGGCAGGCTCTTGTCGAACGCTTCTTCGGCATAACCCGACACGAAGATGATCTTGAGATCGGGATTGCGCACGCGCATTTTCCGCAACAGGGTCGGCCCGTCCATTTCCGGCATCACGACATCGGAGACGACGAGATCGACCGCGCCGTTCTTCTGGTCGAGCGCTTCCAGCGCCTCGATGCCGTTGGAGGCCTCGATCACGCTGTAGCCGCGCGAGCGAAGCCCGCGCGCGTTGAGCGAACGCAGTCCCTCCTCGTCCTCCACCAGCAGGATGGTGCCGTGCCCTGTGAGGTCTGTGCTCGCCGGCTTGGGAGCACCCGCCGGCTCCTGCCCCTTGCCCGCGCCGTTGGCGGGTGCCGGCTGCGCCTCGACCTCTGGATAATGGCGCGGCAGGAAAATGCGGAACGTCGTACCCTCGCCCGCTTTGGAATCGACGTAGATGAAGCCGCCGGTCTGCTTGACGATGCCGTAGACCGTGGACAGGCCGAGCCCGGTCCCCTTGCCGACCTCCTTGGTCGAAAAGAACGGCTCGAAGATCTTGTCGACGATGTCGGGTGGAATGCCCGAGCCGGTGTCGCTGACATCGACCAGCACGTAGTCAGCGGCCGGTATTCCCTTGTAGCCGAACGTCGCGACCTCCGCCGCCGCAACGTTGGCGGTGCGGATCGCGAGCCTGCCGCCGTTCGGCATGGCGTCGCGCGCATTGACCACGAGGTTGACGATCACCTGCTCGAACTGCGAGACGTCGGCCTTGACCGGCCACAGGTCGCGCCCGTGCACGACGCCGGGGAAGGTGACCTTCTCGCCGATCAGGCGCTTCAGCAGCATACCGATATCGCTCAGGGTGTCGCCGAGATCGAGCACCTTCGGCTGCAGGGTCTGCCGCCGCGAGAACGCCAGCAGTTGCCGCACCAGCGCGGCGGCGCGGTTGGCGTTCTGCTTGATCTGCATGATGTCCTGGAACGACGGATCGGTCGGCTTGTGCGCGTTCAGCAGGAAGTCGTTCGCCATCATGATGGCGGACAGCACGTTGTTGAAATCGTGCGCGATGCCGCCGGCGAGCTGGCCGACCGACTCCATCTTCTGCGACTGATTGATCTGGTTTTCGAGCGTACGCCGCTCAGTCGTCTCCAGCATGTACACGATCGCGGCTTCCGCGTCGCGATCGTCCTCCCCCACCACCGCGGTGACGAAAAACTGTCCCCAGCGCTCGCGCGCGCCGCTCAACATCGCATCGACCGGCGGAATATCGCCCTGCCCCTCCGCCGCGGCATGGATGGCCGCGCTCAACTGGCCACGATCGCGTTCGTTGACCGCCGCGAGAATCGACCTGGACGCTGCGCCATCCGGACTGAGGCTCTGCGCGAGTTTCGCGAACCGCGCGTTGGCGCGATGGACGACACCGGATTTGTCGACGGTGGCGATCGCCATCGGCGTGTGGTCGAAGAAGCGCATGAAGCGGACTTCGGCGGCGCGCTGCGGATCGACGCGCTCGTCGCGGGCGCGGCTGATCACCAGCGTCCGCGAGGGACCGGGCACACCGTCGGCGCCGAATGCCAGCTTGTGATACAGCCGCGCCGGCATTGTCTTGCCGTTGCGCATCCGCAGGTCGATGTCGAAGACCTCGGTCCGGACTTCGCCGGGCGCAGCAATGATCGACGTCAGCAAAGCCGCGCCGTCGCCGGAGACGACGTCGGTGAGCTTCAAGCCGCCCGAGCCGATCTCCGCGAGATCGTGATCCAGCCAGTTGGCGAGCGTGGCGTTGACGTAGGCGAGATCGCCCGCCTTGTTGACCGAGAAGAAGCCGCACGGCGCATGATCGAGATATTCGATCGCATGGCGCAATTCCTGGAACACGTCTTCCTGCCGGTCGCGGTCGCGGGTGATGTCGGCGATCGACCACACGGCGTATCTGGAGTGCCGCTTCGTCTGGCCGAGCGGGCGGACCCGCATCCGCAGCCAGCGGCCGTGCGCGCCGTCGGCAGCGGCGACGCGCACCTCTTCCTGCTGGCGCTTGCCTTCGCGCGCGGCCTTCAGCAGGCGGAATACCGCCTCGGAGACGTCGGGGTTGCCGATGAACACGCGCTCCACCGGCCGTACGTCCTGCATCGATGTGGCGCCGGTCAGGGTGAGATAAGCGGCGTTGGCATAAACGATGTGCCCGCCGGAATCGGTGACGGCGATGCCGTCGAACGCGTGATCGGCGATCGGGCGCATCAGCGGATCATCGGCGGTGCGGTCGGCGAAGCGGACGATCCCGGCCGCGAATGCGAACAGCGTGAACAGCCCGACCATCGCCAGCAGGGCCAGCAGCGCCAGAATATAAGGCTGGGCGTTGGCACGCCCGAGCGTCATGAACGCCACGGCGGCCGCGACGATAGCGCCCGCGACCAGCAGCACCAGCAGGATGCTGCCGCTCCGCCGCGCCGGCTCCTGCGTCACCTGCGGCGAATCGATGTCGGGATCGGACGTCATGGAATCCGGCGGGACCTGTCGCAGCGGGCGCGGAATGCGCCTGCGCCGGCTCCTGAGTGCCTGAATCGGACCCGGCAGCGCAAGCACCTCATGGGCTCAATTTCCGCCATTTTCCCCGATCCGGATACTCTTCCCCACGATACCGCGGTCCGGCGTCAGGCACGGCGTCTCGAAAAGCCGTGCTTCAGGCCCATGACGTAGCCGATGATTTCGGCGACCGCGTGATAGTGCTCGACCGGAATCTCGTCGTCGATCTTGACGGTGGCATACAGCGCGCGGGCCAGCGGTACGTTTTCGACAATCGGAATGTCGTGCTCGCGGGCGATCTCCCTGATCTTGAGCGCGATGTTGTCCATGCCCTTGGCGACGCAGACCGGCGCCGACATACCGCGCTCGTAGGACAAGGCGACCGAATAGTGCGTCGGATTGGTGATGATGACCGAAGCCTTGGGCACCGCGGCCATCATGCGCTTCTTCATGCGGGCATGGCGCAATTGCCTGATCCGGGCCTTGATGTGCGGATCGCCTTCCGACTGCTTGAACTCCTCCTTCATCTCCCGCAGCGACATCTTCTGCCGCTCGAACCACTGCCGGTACTGGAACAGGTAGTCTGCGATCGCGACCAGCGCGAGCATCGCAACAACCGCACCGAGCAATTGCAACGTCAGGGTCGTGGTGGTGGGGAGGATGGCGTTCGGGTCGAGCCGTACCAAGGCATCGAGCCGCGATCGCTCCGGCCAGAGCACCGCTGTCATGACCGCGCCGAGCGCCAGCACCTTGAAAAGTCCCTTGGCGAAGTTTGCGGCGGCCTGCTTGCCGAAAATCCGCTTGGCGCCGGACACCACTGAAATCTTGCTGAGCTTCGGCTTGAGCGTTTCCCCCGACCAGACGAAGCGGTGCTGGACGACGTTGCCGGCAATGGCGGCCAGCATCAGCATCAGCAGCGGCAGGCCGAGCGCGGCGGCGAGGATGTATTCGAGCTGCTGGGCCAGCGCCAAAAGGCCGGGGCCGTCGGTCCGGATCTGCCAGGAATTGGCGATCAGGTTGCGCAGCGGCATCTCGACGCCGCCGCCGACCGAGCCTCCAAACGTCGCCAGCACCAGCGTCGCACCGGCAATCACGAACCAGGTGTTGACCTCCTGGCTCTTGGCGACGTCGCCACGCTCGAGCGCATCGTCGAGGCGTTTTTGAGTCGGATCTTCTGTCTTCTCGGTATCGTCGCTCTCGTCGGCCATCGTCGCGGCGTCCTCAGTTCAGCGGCGTCAGGTCGTGCATCACGCCGATAAAGTAATCCATGTAGGTTCCCATCATGGATGCCAGCACGGCGGCTAGGATCACGAAGCCTATGAATATCGAGAGCGGCACGCCGACGAAATAGACCTGCATCTGCGGCATCAGCCGCGCCAGCACGCCAAGCCCGATATTGAAGACCAGCCCGAATACCAGAAACGGCGCCGACAGTTGCAGGCCGATCTTGAAAGCGGCGGCGAAGGCGCGCGTCGCCAGCGCCGCCACGTCGCCGCTCGGCATCAGTTCGCCCGGCGAGAAAATCTTGTAGCTGTCGTTCAGCGCGGCGATGACCAGATAGTGCGTATCGGTCGCGAACAGCAGCGCGATGCCAAGAAGGGTCAGGAAGTTGCCCATCAGCGCGCCTTGCTGGCCCTGGGTCGGATCGATCGATGTGACGAATCCGAGTCCGAGTTGCTGTGCGATGACCGAGCCTGCCACACTCAAGGCCGCGAGCGTGACGCGCGCGGTGGCGCCGAGCACCACGCCGATGATGATCTCATGCACCATCAACACCGCCAGCGGTGCGACCGACTGCATGTCGACGTGATAGGCCGAACGATGCAGCGGCAGGATGATGAGGGTCAGAAGCAGCGCGATAGCGAGCTTGACCCGCACCGGAATGAAGACCTCGCCAAACCCCGGCAACAACATCACCATCGCGCCGATGCGGGCAAACACCAGCATGAAAGCGGCGCCAAGGGCGGGCAGAAGCGAGATATCGATGTGCATGATGCCCGAGGGTCTGATCCAACTTCGTTGAATCAGACCCTCGCCTTATCCTTTTGAATTGAGCATGATCTTATCCGAAAACTGGTTCCTACTTTTCGGGATCATGCTCAATGGCCCGATCCTGACATTCGCGTCCGCAGCTTGCAGCCAAACGGATCGCGAATATCGCATTCACTCCACCGGCCTTGTGCATCAGCCGCCGATGATTCGCGATGAAATCCGCATCATTTCGGCGTGCAGCGCATCGGCCATGAACGGCAGCGCCAGCACCAGCGTCACGAAGATCGCAAGAATCTTCGGCACAAACACCAGCGTCTGCTCCTGGATCTGCGTCAAGGCCTGCACCAGCGAAATGACGACGCCGACGATCAGGCCGACGCCCAGCAGCGGTCCTGAGACCAGAACGATAGTCCAGATCGCGTCACGCGCGACATCCAGTGTTTCAGCGCCGGTCATGTTCCTATCCTTATCTTATCTTATCTTATCTTGGCAGCCTGTCTCATTGACCGTCATCGCGAGGCGTGAAGCGACGAAGCAAATCCAGTTTGTTCAGGTGGTCTCTGGATGGCTTCGCTTCGCTCGCCATGACGACATGATCGATCAGATCGGCATCCTCATGATGTCTTCGTAGGACTGGATGACGCGGTCGCGCACCGACACCAGCGTCGACACCGCGACGTCGGTATCCGCCACCGCCGTCACCACATCCATCACATTGGCCTTGCCCGACGCCATCGCCACGGTCTGCGCATCGGACTTCCGCCCGGCTTCCATCACGCTGCCGAGCGCATCCTTCAACACCGAACTGAACGACGGGCCGCCGCCCTCCGACGCCTTGCCGGCGGCGGTGCCGGAATCCATCATCTTCGCGAGGCTCGCATAGGCGTTTGCTGCGACGGTGGGCGATGCCATGGTCAGGTCTCCGATCAGGACTTGAGGATATCGAGCGTGCGCTGGATCATCCGGCGCGTTGCGCTGATGATGTTGAGGTTGGCCTCGTAGGACCGCTGCGCGTCACGCATGTCGGTCATTTCGACCAGCGAATTGACGTTGGGATATTTGACGTTGCCGCTGGCGTCGGCGGCCGGATTGCTCGGCTCGTGCTTGATGCGGAACGTCGACATGTCGGGCTTCACCCGGCCGAGCGACACCACTTTCGCATCGAGCGCGCGATCGAGAGCCGATGAAAAGGTCGGCACCTTGCGGCGGTAGGGATCGCCGCCCGGTACTTGCGCGGTGGAATCGGCGTTGGCGATGTTTTCCGAGATCACCCGCATCCGCCCGGCCTGCGCCCGCAGACCGGAGGTCGCGATGCTCATCGATCGCATGAAGTCGGCGCCGTTGTCTGCCATGATGCGGTCTCCCTCCGTTCAGCCCTGCGTCACGCCTTGCCGACAGCCATTTTCAACAGTCGCAGGCTGCGGCTGTAGAGCGAGGTTGCGGCGGCGTAGTCCATCTGGTTGGCCGATACCTTGAGCATCTGATCCTCGAGGTTGACAGCGTTCCCTGCCGGACGGGTCTGAAAACCGGCATGACGATTCTGGTCGAAGTTCGAGGCCGGGCCGGAGCCGGCGATGGTCTGGCCCGACGTGGTGCGCATCATCGCCAGCGTCGCACCGCCCGAGGCATTGCCGCCCTGCGCGTCGAACTTCGGCTCGACGAGATCGCGCGGCTTGAAGTTCGGCGTGTCGGAGTTGGCGATGTTTTCGGCGAGAACGCGCTGGCGCTCCTGATGCCACTGCATCCGGGTGCGGAGCGCGGCGAGCGCGGAAATATCGTGGATGGGCACAGCGGGTCTCCGCTCCGGCCTCGGGGCGATGCGCCGCCGAGCTAGGCAGAATTTGCCGGCCTTATGGTTAACAGCAGGTTAAGAACCGCAAGGCTGTGCGATCCGGACGGAGCCGGTGCCTCGCGAGCCAAGGCATTTTTGCGACGAATGCTGCGTTAACCACCCGCATTAACCGGAACCTCCGATGCTCAGAAGTTGTTTTGGTCTGGTCGATTCATAGGTTATTAAGGCTAACAGCGGCAGCTTTTGCCGGACGGGGTTAACAGATAGGGCCAAGGCTCGGTCGTCGTGGGAGGATGCCGAAAAGCATTCGACGATCCGAAGCTGAAATAAAGGCACTTTCTGTCAGGGACACAGCATGCAGGCAGTCACATTCGTCATCGCATTTATTGTGGTCCTGGCGCTAATCGCCGGGTCCGCCTGGCTGGTGCGGCGATTCGCGGGAAACCGTCTCGGCACCAACGCCAATCGGGGACGAATGCCCCGTCTGGCGGTGATCGACGCCGCCGCAATCGACGGACGCCGGCGGCTGGTCCTGGTGCGCCGCGACAACGTCGAGCACCTGCTGATGATCGGCGGCCCATCCGACATCGTCGTGGAGCCCAACATCGTCCGCGCCACGCCCGGACGCGATCAATTGCCGCAACGTCCGTCGTCCGGCAGCGAGTTGTCGCCGTCGCGCCTGCCGCCGCTGGCCGAAACCGGCTGGACCGAGTCCGACAGCCCCCACTCCGATCCGCTCGATCATCCCGAACCTCAGATGCCGGAGCCGCCGCGACCGGTCCGCCCGCCTCCCTTCGCCGATGCCGTGCGCCGTCCGGCCGCTGCCGAGCGCCGCAGCGATCCCTTGGCCGGCTTCACGCCCGAACCAATGAGCCGGACCGATATTCGCGGCACCCGTCCGGCGCGCAGCGAGCCGGTGATGCCGACGCGGCCACCCGTTCGTCCGGTCGAACCGACGCTCGCATCGCCTCCGCGTGCGGCCGAACGGCCGACGCCCCCGCCGGTGTCGACGCCCGCCGCACCACCTCCGCCTGCGCCCAACGCGGATCAAAATCTCGCCGAGATGGCGCAACGCCTCGAGGCCGCACTCCGTCGTCCGACCGGCGACGGCAAGGCCGCTGCCGCGCCGCCGGTCTCCCTCGAACCGCCGTCCCGCCCGCGGAGCGAGGAAACGTCGGCCGCCACCGCACCGCGCAGCGAGCCGCCGGTCGCGCCGCCCGGTCCGAAATCCGGGTTCGAGCACCTTGAAGACGAGATGGCGTCTCTGCTCGGACGCTCTAAGTCGCCTTCGTGAGGCCGGCGGCCCACCCGCGTAGAGTTTTATTCGTTCTCGTTCTGATAGCCGCCGGGTCGCTCGCCGACCCGGCGTTTGCGCAGGATATCAGCATCAACCTCGGCGGCGCCGGCAACGGCGGCGTGACCGAACGCGCGATTCAGTTGATTGCGCTGCTGACGGTGTTGTCGATCGCACCGTCGATCCTGATCATGATGACGTCGTTCACGCGCATCGTGGTGGTGCTGTCGCTGCTGCGCACCGCGCTCGGCACCGCAACCGCGCCACCTAACTCCGTCATCATCGCGCTCGCGATGTTCCTCACCGCCTTCGTGATGGGACCGACGCTGCAGAAATCCTATGACGACGGCATCAAGCCGCTGGTCGCCAACCAGATCACCGTCGAGGAAGCGCTGCAGCGCGCTTCGGTTCCGCTGCGCGGTTTCATGCAGAAGAACGTGCGCGAACAGGACCTCAAGCTGTTCATCGATCTGTCCGGCGAGCCGCCGCCGGCGACGCCCGCCGACCTGTCGCTGCGCATCCTGATGCCGGCCTTCATGATCTCGGAACTGAAGCGCGCCTTCGAGATCGGATTCCTGCTGTTCCTGCCGTTCCTTATCATCGACCTCGTGGTGGCATCGGTTTTGATGTCGATGGGCATGATGATGCTGCCGCCGGTCGTGGTGTCGCTGCCGTTCAAGCTGATCTTCTTCGTGCTGGTGGACGGCTGGTCGCTGGTGGCAGGCAGCCTGGTGCAGAGCTATGGGAGTTGAGCCGGCGACCGCGGCGCGGGCCGAGGCCGCATCCGTCAGCGCGATGCCTCGACCTGCTTTAGTCCCACGATCTGCGGCAGCGCGCCCGTGGGAGCGGAATCCGCCTTCGCCACTTCCGGCGGCAGCGGCGCCCTCGCCGTCATGTCGGGAAAGCGCGATTTCATCTCGCGCAGGAAACCGTCGAGCGTATCGACCTTCGCCGCCATCCTGGCGATCTGCTCGAACTCGGCGCTGTTATCCGAGGCGGGCTTGCTCGCGGTATCGAAGGCGAGCTTGTCGGCGGTGCCGCTCATCAGCGGCGCATATTTTTCGCGGAAGCGCCCAAGCCCCAGCGCATCGTCGGCGAGCGCATAGCCGATCACGGCGCGGATGATGTCACCCTTCTCATTCGAGGTGAGCGGTTTGAAGTCGCGCCAGCGCTCGCCGTAATAGAGCTCGATCTGTTCGGACGCCTCGCGCCAGCGCCGCGACGCCCAGTAGATATCCGAGCGCAGGCGGATCGCCTCGCGCCCGGTGAGATTGGAGATGATGTCGAGGGCGAGATCGCGGCGGCCGATGTCGCTCTCCGCGCGCGCTTCGAGCAGCAAACGTTGCTGGCGTAATTCGCCGGCGAGGTCGGCGATCCGCGTGGTGCGAAGTGCAGCTATCGCCCGGTCCGGCTTACGGTTCATCAGATAGACCATCGCAAGCCGCGCGGCGACCTGCGCCCGCGCCGCGCCCTCCAGCCGATGATCGACCTGGTATTGCAGGAGGTCGCCCGCCTGATCGAGCAGATCGACGCCGACCAGGCGATCAGCGAGCCGGCGGATCATTTCGTCGCCACGGCGACCGATCGGCGTCAGATCGCGATAGTCATAGAACATCGCGAGCGCATCGACCGGCGGAAGATTGTCACCTCTGGAACTGAGGAAGAGCTGGGAGAACAGCGCCGACGCGTCGTCCTGAATTTGGCGCGACACCGCGGAGTCCGGTTCCAGTTTGGTGGCGGTCCTTGAGACCGCCAGCGCCTCGGCATAGCGGCCGGCGTCGGTGTAGAGCGCCATCAGCATTTTCAGCGTCTGCACCTCCAGCCGGTCGCCGCGCCACATCACCGACAGCGTTTCGAGATCGCGCAGCGCCTCCTCCGGCTTGATCTCGTTGCGCTTCTGTCGCAACGCGATGTCGTGAATCTGCGCCTCAGCCGCGGCTTCACGGTCCGGCGAGGCCATCGCCTCCTTGTATTGGGCAAGCGCGTCCTTGTCGCGCCCGAGCGCTTCCGACAGCCGTCCGCGCATGACCGTAATGGCGGGCTTCATCTCGTCGGGAACGCCGATGACGTCGAGATCGCCGCTGCGCGCCGCTGTGCCGGAATAGTCCCCGACCTCAAGCGACGCCCGCATCGCATCGGCGACGATCAGGCGCTGCAAATCGATCGGCAACGCGGAGATCGCGAACTGGGCGTTCTTGAACTTCTCCCGCGCCTCGGCCCACTTGTGCTGCCGCGCCAGCGCAAGCGCCTTCCAGAGCTGGGAATCGTAGTTGGCGCCAATCACCGGATTGGCGAGATCCCGCCTCGCCGCCGCCGTATAATTCGTCAGCGAACTCGCTACCGAGTGAACGATCAGCAGAACCGGATCTTCCTGTCCGGGGTTCTGTTCGGACAGCGCGAGGTCGAGAACCGCCTTGGCTTCGTGATAGAAGCCGCGCGCCATGTAGAACCGGGCGAGATCGATCCGCGCCGCGGTCCGTGCGTCGTCGTCACCCGCCGTCGACGCCACGTCGACCAGCTTGTCGAGCCGCTGGAAGAAATTTGCCTCGCTGTCCTTCCGCCACTCCTCGACATCGAAGATCGGCCGTGCCGCGGTCGCGCCGCGCTCGGGCCCGGCATTGGCCGCCGACAAGGTGAGACCGCCGGGCCGGGTCACCGTGACCTTGTCGGGTGCTATCTCGACGGCGATATCGTCGGCCTTCGGCCCGATCACCACGCCATGGGTCGACTCGCGCAGCGAGAACTCGACGAACTCCTGGTGCCTGACAAAACCCTGCGCCGGCGGTAGCGCGGTGACGACCATCAGGGCGCCGCCGGAGTCGGGATCGACGATCCGGTGCAGCCTGCCGGTGCCCGCGAGCGGTATGGTGACGCTCGCATGGATGCGATCGACGACATTCCGCTGCGCGGTCAGCGCGCGCAACGGCTTCTGCACGGCATCGGCGAACCTCACCTCCCAGCGCCGGCCCGGCGCGACGGGTGCCGAGCCGTCGGGATCGCCGGCCGAGAGCGAGGCCAGTTGCGGACGGGTCAGGCGGATGCGGATCGCCTGTCCGTTGTCCACGGGGCGGCGGTCGACGTCGGTGATGAGCGATCCACCCTCCTTCCGGATCGCACTGATGTCGATCGGCTTGTCCGAGTCGAACACCAGCCACACCGTATCGGCCCGGCGAAACAGCGCCGCCGGCGTCGGCTGGCTGAAGCCGAACGTCAGGCGCAGGCCGTCGCTGCGCCTGACCGCGTTGAGGGTCACGGCGTCATTGGCGATCCCGTCCGCCGATGGCGCCGGCGACGCCGCAGGTTTTGACGCCGCGACCTTTGCGGGGTCCGGCTTGACGGGACTATCCCTGGCCGGTGTATCCTTTGCCGGTACCGCCTCCGAAGCGGCGACCTTCGGCATTGGCGCGGGCGGCATGGGCGCGGGCGGCGCTTCGGCGGCGGCAGCAGCAGGCTTTTCGGCCGGAGGCTGAACCGCCGCAACGGGTGCGGCGACGGCCGGCGCCGGTTCGGATGTTGTCGCCGCCGACGCCGATTTGCCGTCAGGAGATTTGACGTCAGGGGATTTGACCTGGGATGCGGCGGGCTTGACCGTCAACCCGGCCTGCTCGGCAATCGTCTGCGAGGTCGGCGGCGGAATCCCGGCGGACTTGCCGGGCGCGGCAGCGGCGCTGGCCTGCTTCCTCGCCCCCGATTCCGCCGGTTGCGCTTCGGACGATGCAAGCGGCACCGGCAACACCGGCTGGTTGTCGGCCTGCCGGAAACCGATATCGACGATGTAGTTCTTCTCCTCGCGGAACGAATGCACATCGACATCGCCGATCAGCTTGACGTCGATCCGCGAGCCGTCACCCTCGACCTTCTGTGCGATCGAGGCGACGTTGGCCGGCGCCACCAGCTTCGCGTCGGCGAGGTCGAACGTCAGCGCCGGCTTGAACAACAACGCGAGCTTCTGCTCGTTGAGGACGGAAGACACGCCGGCGCCGTCGGGCAGTTCGAAAACGTAACGCACGAAGGTCGGCTGCACCGAAGCGCGCACGCGAACCGGCGGACGCTTCTTCGCCGCTTCCAGGGTACGCTGTTCGCGCAAGGCGCGCTCCGCGGCGCGGGCGCGCTCCGCCAGTTCGCGAACCACCTCCTGCGGCAATCCCGGCGGCGGCCCCTTCCAGCCATCGGGCATCAGATCGATGAACACGCGCTCGCCGGCCGTCATCGTGTTGACGCTGACCTTGCGCGCCAGCGCCAGACGAATGGCCGAACCGTCGGGATCGCGGCGCGCCGAGCCGACATAGTCCGGCACCGCGTCCGACAGCTTGTCGACGGGAATATCGACCGGCCGCTTGAAGTGGATCACAAGGATGGTGCCCGCGACCGTCACCTCGGAATCGACGTCGTCGTCGAGCTTGAGGACGAGACGGGCAAAACCGTTCGCCGCCGCAAAGCTCGCCTCGCCCTTGACGGCCTGCGCGCGGCTGGTATCGGGAAACGCCACAGCGAGCACCAACAACGCAACGCCGAGCGCCGGAATACGGCCGCGCCAAAGCCGGCGCGCGCAGGCACGCGCTTGCGACCAACTTCCAGCGGCAGTCGTCCACACCATTCCGACCGTCTCTCGACCCGACCCGGCGACCGGACGCGCGGGCGCCGGTCGGATTCCACTCTAGAATTGCGAAATTAAGGACTTTTAAACAACGATTATCAGTTGCGAGCTTGCGGCGTCGGCTTGCCCTCGATCTTCGGAAGATCGGCGGCCGCGGTGGTGGTGTCGCCGCTGGCACGGCGCGCCAGTTCGACCGTCAGCCGTTCGGCCGCCTCGGGCGACATCTGACCGAGAATGTCCGCCATCTTGCGCGGCGCAATCTTCGAGGCGATCTCGAACAGCACGGACATTTCCAGGCGGTCGAACACCTTGGCTGCGTCCTTCGGCTTCATGTTCTCGTACGTTGTCACGATATCCTTGAAGCGGGCGGCCTCTGCTTCGTTCTTCTGCCCGGTCGCGGTCGCGATCCGTGCCTCGATGCCCTTCATCTCCTCGACGCGGCCCTCGAGGCGCTTTTCGGCGGATTTCAAAAGGCTCTCGCGAATGTCGATTTCCCGAGCGCGCGCTTCGAGTTCCTGCCGCCGGCTCTGAAGCCGTTCGAGGATCGCGCGTTCGGAAGGCGACACCGACTGCCCCGGCTCGGGGATGGTGATCGCGCCCGCCTTCGCTACTTCGGGAGCGCCCGGTTTGGACTCTTCCTTCTTCGCCTCATCCTTGCCGGCAGTATCCTTCTTCGATTCGTCTTTCTTCGCCTCGACCGATCCGGTGATGTCGCCGGCATCGCGAGTTCCGCCCGGAAAATTCAGGTTTTCCTGGGCCCATGACAGTCCGGTCGAATTCGGCCGATCATCGAAGACGTAGCCGCCATCGACCACGAGCCCCGCGACCTTGAGCACCGCGAGGCCGAAGATCGCGACCGCCACGACCGGAATGACCCGGATGTCCCTGAAGGCGTTCATGCAGCGAGGCCGCTGGCCCTTTTGCGTTCGGAAAATGCCCGCGCCGCCGCGGCGACCGAGCGGGCATCACTGGCCACGGCCTCCGGTTCCGGAGCCGTTGCCGGCCGCGCCGCGAGCGCGATCCTGGTCAGCCGTCGCATCACTGCATCGCCCTCCGCCAGTTGCTTCGCCAGCTGCCGCGACAACTCGGTGGCCGACTCAATCTGGTTGCCGAGATTGTCGTTGACGTCACGCACGGTGTGCTTCAGCCCGCCGATGGCGCGCTCGGCGATCTCCGTCGCCGTGATGAGTTCGCCGATGGTCGCCTTCAGCGACTGTTCGTCCGCCCTCAGCCGCTTCAGCCGCTTGTTCAGCAGCATGCAGTAACCCAGCGTCAGAACGAGAAGAACCGCGACAAGGCTCTCGATCGCTAGTCCGAAAGAGTGGTTCATTGGGCCTCCATCATCTTGGTCTGTTCGTCCGCCCTCTCGAACATGGCGAAGGTCGTGTTCGGTTTGCGCAAATGCCTCGACACGCGAATGGCGACGCGGTCGCCGACGCGCCCCATGCGGCCTTCGGTCAGCGTGACGCTGCCGCAGCGCACCGCCACCGACGCATCGGGGCGCATGTCCAGCGGCAGCGTGTCGCCGACCTTCAGGGCCATGAGCTGCTTGAGCGGGATTTCGGCCTCGTACAGCACCGCGTCGACGGCGATCTGCGCCTGCGCGATCTCGGTGGCGAGGTGGCTCTCCCAGATCGGATCGCGGCCGAACTTTTCGCCCATGAACATCTGCAACAGCACGTTGCGGATCGGCTCGATGGTGGCGTAGGGAAGCAGCAGTTCGATGGTGCCGCCGCGGTCTTCCATGTCGATCCGTAGACGGACCAGGATCGCCGCGTTGGCCGGGCGGGTGATCGCCGCGAAACGCGGATTGGTCTCAAGCCGGTCGATCGAGAACGTCACCGGCGACAGCGGCCGGAACGCCTGCTCGGCATCGGCCAGCACGACCTCGACCAGCCGCTTCACCAGATTGGTTTCGATCGTGGTGTAGGGCCGGCCTTCGATCCGGAGCGAAGTCTGGCCGCGACGGCCGCCGAGCAGCACGTCGATCATGGAGTAGATCAGGCTGGAATCGACCATCGCCAGCCCGAAGTTCTCCCACTCCTCGGCCTTGAACACGCTGAGCACCGCGGGCAAGGGAATCGAGTTCATGTAGTCGCCGAAGCGGACCGAGGTGATGCGGTCGAGCGAGACCTCGACGTTGTCGGAGGTGAAATTGCGCAAGGAGGTCGTCATCAGCCGCACCAGGCGGTCGAACACGATCTCCAGCATCGGCAGGCGCTCATACGACACCATCGCCGAGTCGATGATCGCCCGGATGCCGGAATTGTCGTCGACGTTGATCTCGCCGACGCTGAAGCCAAGCAGGCTGTCGATTTCCTCCTGCGACAGCACCCGTTCGCCGCCGTTCTTGCCGCTGCCGAAATTGCGGCCGCCGTCGTCGACCATGGCGGCCCACTGTTCCGCCATCGCCTCCGTAAGTTCATTGGCGGCGGCCGACTTCGCGGCCTCGGCGGGATCCTCCGAGTCGAGCGAGGCTTCCCACTGGGCTGCGATTGCATCCTGGTCGAGCTGATCGTTATCGTCCGCCATGATCCCACCCTCTCACTGGATGACGACTTCCTTGAACAGCACGGCATTGACATGGCCGGGCGAGATCGCGGTGTTGACCCGCTTGGTCAGTTCTTCCTTCAGACGAAACAGCCCGGCTGAACCGTTGAGATCGCTGGGGCGCAGTTCGCGCATATAGGTCTGAAAGAGATCGGTGACCCGCGGCAGCGCCGGCTTGATTGTCTCGACCTGCGGCTCGTCCTTGACCTCGAGAACGACCTTCACTTTCAGGTATTGCACCCGCTCGCCGGGCGCCCCGACCAGATTGACCAGCATCTCCGGGACATCGACAAAGGCCGGCGGCTTCGGCGGCGGGGCTTCCGCGTGGCTTTCGTCGCCGTGATGGCGGAAGAAAAAGAACCAGGTGCCGGCGCCGCCGACCAGGCAAAGCACCGCGACGGCCGCGACGATCAGCTTGAGCCTGCTCCTGGGAGCGGGCGGCGCGTCGCCCTCGGCTGCCGCTTTTCCGGCCTGATCTTTCTCTGCCATCGTCAGTTCGCCCGCTAACAGGGTCGGTCCGATGCCGCCGAGCAGGCCGGATACGCGAAACAGATGCCCCCGGCGCACACGCGCCCTGTTGGCGTTAACACTAGGTTCGCAATGGTTAATGGAACCTTTCTTTTAACCATACACTAGGAAGATTTTGCCGGGCCGGTATGGTCAACAGGACCTTAATTGCCGCCTGTTCCGGCCGGCTGATTTCCATAATACGCTGAAAATACATATCTTTCAGACTTGGCACGGCTTTCGCTACTCCCCTGGCGAACCGCAGGCTTGGGAGAGCCGTGGGGTTCGAAAACGATCCGGCGGCGGCCTGGGAGGGCCTTCACGCGGGTCCTCAAGGGGAGAACCACCGATGGAGAATACGCTCCTCATCGGACTGTCGCGGCAGATGATGCTCGAACGGCAGATGGATGTCGTTGCGAACAACGTCGCGAACGTCACCACCAACGGTTACAAGGCCGACCGCTCGCTGTTCGAGGAATACCTGATGCCGGGCGCGCACGAAGACAACTTCGTCGGCCGCGACCGCCGCCTCAGTTTCGTCCAGGACCGCGCCACCTTTCACGACTTCGCCGGCGGCCCGACCGAGCAAACCAAGAACCCGCTCGATGTCGCCATCGACGGCAAGGCGTTCCTGGTGGTGCAGACGCCGGCCGGCGAACGCTACACCCGCGACGGCGGGCTGCAGATCAATGCGCAGGGACAACTGGTGACGGCATCGGGCAATCCGGTGCTCGGCTCCAACGGCCCGATCACGTTCCAGCAGACCGACCACGACATCACGATTTCCAACGACGGCACCGTGACCGTGCTCGAAGGCGTCAATAACGCCGCCGACTCGATCCGCGGCAAGCTGCGGCTGGTCTCCTTCGCGCAGGCGCAGAAGCTGCTCAAGGAAGGCTCCAACCTCTACTCCGCCGGCGCAGGCAACTCCGCCCGGCCCGACACCAGCGCGCGAGTCCATCAGGGGTTCATCGAAAAATCCAACGTCAATGCGGTGACCGAGATGAGCCGCATGGTCGAGGTGTCGCGCGCCTACACGCAGATGGCGACGCTGCTGCAACAGCAAAGCGACCTGCAAAGATCGGCCATCGAAAAACTCGCCGACGTTCCGGCATAAGGAAACCAGACCATGCGCGCTCTTTATACCGCGGCGACCGGAATGGCGGCCCAGGAGCTGAACGTCCAGGTCATCTCCAACAACATCGCGAACCTGCGCACCACCGGTTACAAGAAGCAGCGGGCCGCGTTTCAGGACCTGATCTACGACCACGTCCGCCGCGTCGGCGCGCAGGCCTCGGATCAGGGCACCATCCTGCCCGTGGGCATCGATCTCGGCGGCGGCGTCAAGACCGTCGGCACGCCGCGGCTGATGAGTCAGGGCACGCTCTCGCAGACCGGCAACGATCTCGACATCGCCATCCGCGGCGAAGGCTTCTTCAAGATCCAGATGCCGGATGGCACCTATCAGTACACCCGCGACGGCACGTTCCAGATGGACAACCAGGGTCGCATCGTCAACGCGCAGGGCAATCCGGTGCAGCCGACGATCACGATCCCGCAAAATTCCGCGGGCATCACCATCAACGCGCAGGGCCAGGTCTCGGTGACGCTGCCGGGGCAGACCACCCCGACCGTGCTTGGCCAGATCGGCCTGACCCGCTTCGTCAACAAGGCCGGCCTGCAGCCGGTCGGCGACAACAACTTCACCGAGACGCCCGCCTCCGGTCCTCCCCAGGACGGCATCGCCAACATCGACGGCTACGGCGACATGCAGCAGTCGAGCCTTGAGCAGGCCAACGTCGAGGTGGTCTCCGAAATCTCCGATCTGATCGCCGCGCAGCGCGCCTACGAGATGAACGCCAAGGTCATCAGCGCCGCCGATCAGATGCTGCAATCCGCATCCGCGCTGTTCCGCTAGAGTCTGATTCAACTGCGTTGAACCAGACTCTGATCTTTTTAATTGAGCATGATCCTCTCCGAAAACCGGTTTCCACTTTTCGGGATCATGCTCCAGGGAGGCTGACCATGGCCGTCCGTTCGCTTTCCGTCGCCGCCGCGCTGCTGGCGGTGTCCGTTCCGGCGCTGGCCGCGAACGAGGCGGTCCCGCCCCGCGTCGTCGTGGCGAGCGCAATCCAGACCGCGGCCGCCATTCCGGTCCCCGTGCTGCGCGCCGACGTCAAGGTCACAAGCGAAGTGGTGCGGATCGGCGACGTCATAGACAACGCCGGCGTCGCTGCACAGATCGCGATCTACCGCGCGCCCGATCCCGGCACCACCGGCACCCTGCCGGCCGCCCAGGTGATCGACGCCTTGCGCGCCCATCAGGTGATCGGCGTCGATACTCACGGCATCCGCAACGTCGTGGTGACGCGCCTCGCGCGCACGATCGATGCCGACGCCATCGAATTGCAGATCGCCGTCGCGCTCGAGCACCGCCACGGGCTCGGCGACGCCAGGGACCTGTCGCTGACCTTCGACAAAGACCTTCGGACGATGCGGCTCGATGCGACGAACAGTGGCGCCATCAACGCGGTCGTGACCCGGTTCGACCCGCGTAACGGACGCTTCGACGTCACGCTCGAGGTCGGCAACGACTCCGGCGGCGCGCCGGCCCGCCTCCGCTTCACCGGCACCGCCGTCGAGACCGTCGAGGCCGCGGTGCTGGCTCGCGACGTCGACCGCAACTCGCTGCTGAAATTCTCCGATGTCGTGATGGAGCGCCGGCCCAAAGCCGAGGTCGGCAACGATGCCGCGAACCGCGACCATGTCATCGGAATGCAGGCGCGGCGGCAGATGCGCGCCGGTCAGGCGCTGCGCCGCGCCGACCTGACCAAGCCGGACCTGGTGCAACGCGACCAGGCCGTGACCCTGATCTACCAGGCCGCGGGAATCTATCTCACCGTGCGCGGCAAGGCGACCGAGTCGGGTACCGAGGGCGACGTCGTCAGCGCCCTCAACCTGCAATCGAAGCGCACCGTATCCGGCGTGGTGGTCGGGCGCGGCCAGGTGTCGGTTTCTCCGGTCGCGCCGATCGTCCCGCGTAGGCTGGCGAGCGCCGCGCCGGCTACCGAAGCCCCGGCAATGGCCGCCGCATCCGCTCCGGTCTCCGTCGGCAACAGCGCGCCTGTATCTCCAAAACCTGAGTAACGTTCATGTTGAAGTCCGCGAACATCAACCGCATCGTTCTGACCGGCACGTTGCTGGCGGCCGCCGGCCTCGCCAGCGGTTGCTCGTCCATCGATCGTCTCTCGCAAATCGGCGAGCGGCCAAAACTGACCGCGATCGACAATCCGACGACGCAACCCGGCTACAAGCCCGTGCAGATGCCGATGCCGAAGCCGGAACTGGCGTCCTATAACGCCAACTCGCTGTGGCGGAACGGCTCGCGCGCGTTCTTCAAGGATCAGCGCGCCGCGCGGGTCGGCGACCTCCTGACCGTGACCGTGAACTTCACCGACAAGGCCAACATCGCCAACGAAACCCAGCGCAGCCGCACCAACAAGGAAGACTCCGGCATCACGGATTTCATCGGCAGCAAGGTCATCAAAAATCCAGCAACCGCGGTACTGCCGGGCCGCATTCTGACCGCCGACTCCACCGCCTCGAGCGACGGCAAGGGATCGGTGCAGCGCCAGGAAAACCTGCAGACCAGCGTCGCCGCCGTCGTCACCCAGGTGCTGCCGAACGGCAACCTCGTGGTCGAAGGTAAGCAGGAAATTCGCGTCAATCTGGAAATCCGCGAACTGATCGTCGCCGGTATCGTTCGTCCCGAGGATATCCAGAGCGACAACACCATCGACTCCAGCAAGATCGCGCAGGCCCGCATCTCCTACGGCGGCCGCGGCCAGATCAGCGACGTCCAGCAGCCGCGCTACGGTCAACAGGTCATGGACGTGCTGCTGCCGTTCTAGCAGGCTGTTGAAGAAGTTTCCCACGGAGACGGATATGGAATGGAGTCAGCGTGATCTGCGGGCGGCGCCACCATCAGGGTCCTGATCGAGCATCTTGACGGTGCACGACTTGTGTTTCACGCGGCGGCTGCCAGGAGTTTGGGCAAGCGGATCAGGTTGTAGGCCGCCAGCGCCAGGGTGAAGGTGGCGTTGACGCGGTCGCGGCCTCGCAGCTTGATCTTGGCAAGTCCGGCGGAGGCCTTGATCCAGCCGAACACCTCCTCGATGCGCTTGCGACAGCGTTGGCTGACGGCATATCCGGCATGACGGAGAGTCCTCTGGTCGATCGCGGTCTTGCGCGGCTTTCCGGTCTTGCTCAAATGCCCGTCGATGGCGATGTGCGGCGTGACCGAACGCCGTCTTAAGTCCTCGACGAATGCGGTGACGTCATAGGCCTTGTCGGCGCCCAGCGTGATCCGCCGCTCGCTTTGGCCGCGGTGGCAGTCGATGACACTGTCAGGAATTTCGTGTGCGGGCGTGCATAATGGGTAAAAAGGATTCCCACTATGGCCCGACGCAAAGACCCTGCGATACCAAATGATCTTCTCGACCAGCTTCTGGCGGGAGGCGCAGCCAGTGCAGCCTTCGAACAGGGCGGCCTGCTGGATTCGCTCAAGAAGGCTCTGACCGAGCGCGCGCTAAACGCGGAGATGGACCATCATCTGGCGAGCGGCGAAGACGCTGGCAATACGCGTAACGGCTACGGCCGCAAGACCGTGACGACGGAGACCGGCAAGCTGGAGATCGACATACCGCGCGATCGCCAGTCGAGTTTCGATCCGCAGTTGATTGCCAAGTATCAGCGCCGTTTTCCCGGCTTCGACGACAAGATCGTGTCCATGTATGCGCGCGGCATGAGCACCCGGGAGATCACCGGGCACCTGCGCGATCTGTACGGTATCGAGGTGTCGCCGGACCTGATCTCAACGGTGACGGACGCCGTTCTCGACGAAGTCGCCACCTGGCAGCAAAGACCACTCGATCCGGTTTATCCGCTGATCTTCTTCGATGCGATCCGGGTCAAGATCCGCGACGAAGGGATGGTCCGCAACAAGGCCATCCACATCGCGCTGGGGGTCCGCGCCGACGGCGCCAAGGAGGTGCTCGGCCTGTGGCTCGAGCAGAACGAAGGCGCCAAATTCTGGCTGCGGGTGATGAACGAGCTCAAGAACCGCGGCGTCGATGATATCCTGCTGGCCGTCGTTGATGGCCTGAAGGGCTTCCCCGATGCGATCACCGCTGTGTTCCCGGAGGCGGTCGTCCAGACGTGCATCGTCCACCTGCTGCGCAACTCCATGGACTTCGTGTCCTGGAAAGACCGCAAGGGGCTGGCGACAGCGCTCAAGGACATCTACCGCGCCGTCGATGCCGATGCTGCCGAAAAGGCGCTGGCGGCGTTCGAGGCCGGCCCCTGGGGCCAGCGCTACCCCGCCATCGGCCAGAGCTGGCGGCGCGCCTGGGGCGAGGTCATCCCGTTCTTTGCCTTCCCTGACGAGGTGCGTCGGATCGTCTACACAACGGATGAGATCGACAAGCAGTTTCTTTCCGGTCGTGATATTATTTTGCTGCGTGGGCGACCTCGTGGCGGAGCGCGGTGCATCGGCTGAAAGCGCTGCCGGGCAGCCTTATTCGAGCCTTGCCGGATTGAGGCGCCCGCGCGCCTTTTTTGGCGGGCGCGGGCGCCAGGCTTCGACAAAGTGCTCGTAGCCCTTCTGTGCCTGTTCGGCGACGCGCATTTCCTGGTTCCGGAGTTTCTTGACGTTGTAGGCGTAGGCGGGGCCGCGCGTGTTGCCTTTCTTCTGCGGTCGGCCGGCTTGCAACTCCATGCCGCGCATTTTGTGGGCAACGAGACTGGGGCGTGCCCAGAGGTAGTTCGTTTCTTTCGTCAGCATATGCCAGCACAGGACGGTCAGCTTGCGCGCCACTGCAACGGCAGCGACCTGATGGCCCCGCCTGGCCCGGACGCGGACGAAGAAGGCATGGAGTGGGCCTGGCGTCTTGGCGGCTGCCCAGGCGGCTTCCACCAGCATCGCGCGGGCATGACTGCGTCCGACCTTGCTGATCCGCCCGTGATGGGCTGCCCCAAGCCCCGACTGGCGCACGCGTGGGTTCAGGCCGAAGTAACTCACCAGCTTTTGGGGGTTGGAAAAGCGGCCTATATCGCCGATCGCCGCCACTAGCCCGGCGGCCACCGTGAGATTGACGCCAGTGATTGTGAGCAGCCGTTCGATCGCCGTATCGCTGAGGGCGCCCTCAGCGATCTCCCGGTCAAGCACGCCGAGATCCTCTCCCAACCGATCCAGTTCCCGGATATGACGCTCGATCGCGGCGCGCTCGTCATCCGGCACCTGCTGTCGGATGAGCCAGGCACGACCGAGCCGCCCGAACAGGTCGGCATGAGGGCACTGCGGAATCAGGTGAGCATAGAGGATCGAGTGCACCTCGTTCTTGATTCGGGTCCGATGCCGGACAACCTGGTAGCGTCGCGCCACCAGGCGGCGCATCCGCTCCGTGACAGCATCGGGTGTCCAGATCTCCGGCAGGTAGCCGGCTGCATACAAGTTGGCCAGCGTGCCGGCGTCGATCTTGTCGGTTTTCACATGGGCGTGCGCGATCGCCTTCACCTGCAGTGGATTGGCGATCACTACCCGCTTCACGAACGGTGACAGCACCCGAGAGACCGCCATGCAGTTACCGGTAGCCTCGATGACCACCTCGTCGGTGGTCAGAAGCGTTTTGCCGAAGCCTTCCAGCGCAGTTCGCGTCATATCGACCCGACCCATGTGTCGCAGTCGACCATCTTCCCAGATTACTACTTCCCCAAAGGTACGGTGGGTATCAATTCCGATTACACGTCGCATTCCTGTCTCCTCTCGATAATCAGAGGGGAGCGGCGGGCGACACGACAACTACGGATCCGCGCTCTCAGCGCAACCGGGCGAGTCGCAGAGGCGGCCATCTACTAACACGAGCTCGCAGCTCAACGTGCAAGATCGGCCTGCCCGCACTTCGTGCTCCCGGTGCCTCTGTCCCGGATGGTCGCACCATACGCCGCGATCACGAAACCGCAGCCGGACATCGGCACCAAGAATCTCATACCGGTTACAAACTCAATAGAAGCGCTGAACTCGAAACTCCGGCGGGCTGTCAGGGCCAGAGGCCACTTCCCCAGCGACGACGCGGCAACCAAGCTGCTCTATCTGATCTTGAACCGATCGGAGAAAGAGTGGAAAATGCCGCCTCGTGAGTGGACCATGGCCAAGGCCCAGTTCGCCGTCATCTTCGGCGAGCGCTTCATCAAAGCCATGGCGGCGTAATGTTCAACCGCTCGCCCGCACACGAAATTCCTGACAGTCCCCAGTCGATCAGCGCCAACGCCTGATCCCGCTCCGCCGTTCCGGTCGCCCGGCTCACGCCACCCAGCACCGCCAGTCCGTTGCGGTTCTCCATCAGGGCATGGCCGATGTAGCAAAGCTTCGCCGGCTGGCCGCCGCCCTTCTTATAGAGCCGTGCCTCGGGATCGGTCGTGCTCTGATGCGTCTCGTTGCAGCGCTTCTCGTTGTGGAAACTGCGCTCGGCGTTGCGTCCCGGTCCATCACTGTCCTGGTCACCGCCGTCCTTGCGCCGGAAGCTCTTGATCGATGCCCACGCCTCGATCAGCGTGCCGTCGACCGAAAAATGCTCGCTTGATAACAGCCGCTTGACCTGGTGCTGCCCCATCAGCGCGTTCAAGAACTTCGCGGCGATCTCACCTTCAAGCAATCGGTCGCGGTTCTTCGAGAAGGTCGAGTGGTCCCACACCGGGTCGTCCACGCCCAAGCCCACGAACCAGCGCAACAGCAGGTCGAACTCCAGCCGCTCCATCAACTGCCGTTCCGAGCGGATCCCGTAGAATGCCTGCAGCAGCATTGCCCGAAGCAGCTTCTCCGGTGCGATCGAGGGACGGCCGAACGCCGTGTAGAGCTTGTCAAAGTCCCTCGACAGATCATTCAACGCCGCGTTCGCGATCTGTCGGATCGTTCGCAGCGGATGGTCGGAGCGAATCCGAGCCTCCAAGTCCACATAGCTGAACAGCGAGCCTGACCGTTCGTCGCTTCCCCGCATCGCTCCCCCCTCGACGCATCCGCATCAAGAGAATCATGCCCAGAACCGCTGCGCCAGAGACTTCTTCAACAGCCTGCTAGCTCTTTATCAGCTCCCCGCCGCCTCGCGAACCCCAAGCGCGAGACGGTGACGACCCGGCGACGCCACGCGTCGTCCGGTGTTGCGGCCTCCGGCGGCTCCCCTGCCGGAGGCCGTGTCTATTTGCGGAAAGCAGATCAGGCATCGTTCGTTCAAACGGACAATCACCGAAATTTAATGAAACCGGCCTGCCCGCTGCGACTTTGACGGCTATATATGCGTGACAATCCGCACTGAAGACTGCCGGAGCGTCCAATGACCCTCACCATCCGCATCCTGATCGTCCTTGTCGTTTTCTTGAGCGTGATTTCGGAAGCGGCACAGGCGCGCCACCCTCATCGCCATGTCTTCGCGCCGATGCCTTTGGCGCCCGTCGTGACGCCGGCCCCCTCGACAGGCCTCAACACCAGCGTGACGAACCAGCCGGGCGTGCCGAACACATCGCGGCCCGGCACCATCGGAACCGGCGCGGTGCCGAGCGGCCTGAATGGCGACAGCCCCACCTCGCCCGGATTTCCCGGCAAGGTCGGCCGCGACTGAAGCGGTGCTCGACTGCTCCTGAACCAACCCGATGACCTCGGCGTCATGCGCGGCCTTCGCCGTGCACAGAACGGCGCTGCTTCTACTCGCCGCATAGCCGTTCGAAGAACGGCGTCGCTTCCGCTTGATGGATTGCCGGGTCAAGCCCGGCAATGACGATGCGCTGCGGCAAGAATTCCGTTCATCGACCGGCGTTCTGAACTATGCTTGACCCGATTGAACTCGCGACGGCGCGTGCAGACAAGGAGTTGCGGTTTTGACGCCGGAAACCGATCCCGATCTTCAGCAACGCGACGCGCTGCTCCAGACCGTCCTTCGCGGCTATTTTGCGTCCGCCAACGCCGGGATCCTGCGCACCATCCAGTCCGAGGCCGAATATGTCCACCTCGCCTCCGGCGCGACCCTGCTGCGCCAGGGCGACCTCAGCGACGACGTGTACCTCGTCGTGTCCGGGCGGCTGCAAGCCTTTTCCGAAACTGAATCCGGCGTACGGAAAATTCTGGGCGAGATCGGGCGCAGCGAGACCGTCGGTGAGCTCGCGCTGCTCACCGGCGAGCCGCGCCCGGCGACGGTGGTGGCGGTGCGCGATACCTTGCTGGTCAAAGTGACGCGCGCGACGATCGAGCGCGCGATCATGCAGGATCCAAAAATCGAAATGTCGATGATGCGGACCGTGATCCGGCGATTCCGCCACGGCGAGCGCGAGCGCGAGGCGCCCCTGGTACCGGTCAACGTCTGCATCCTGCCGGTCACGTCCGGGCTGGATGCCGCCGATTTCGCGCAGAGCCTGCGCGACGCGCAAGCCGCAGAGGCAAGGCCGGTGACAGTGGTCACCGCCGATGACATCGCCGAGCGTTTCGGCACCACCCCGGTCCACCCGGCCGGACGGCGCCACGATGCGCTTGCCGGCTATATCGACGAGATCGAGGCCCGGAGCCGCGCAGTCTATCTCGCCGCCGACGGCCACGACACCGCATGGACCCGTTTCTGCCTGCGTCATGCCGACGAGATTCTGCTGCTTGCCGACGCCGATCGCGATCCCGGCCGGTCCATGGTCGAGCGGGCCTGCCTGTCGCCGGTAGGCTCCATCTCGATCGCGCGGCAGACGCTGGTCCTGCTGCACAAGGCCGATACGACCATTCCAACCGGCACGGCGCGATGGCTGGATGCGCGGCCGGCTGCGCGGCACTTTCACATTCGTCCGCAGTTGCCGAGCGACATGCGTCGCATCGCTCGCATCGTCTCCGGACGCGGCATCGGGCTCGTGCTGTCGGGCGGCGGCGCGCGCGGCTTCGCCCATATCGGGGTCATCAAGGCGCTGGAAGAAGCCGGCATTCCCGTCGACATGCTCGGCGGCAGTTCGATCGGCGCTGTCATGGGCATGGTGCTGGCGCTCGGACGCAGCGCGGACGAGGTCGCGGCCGCCGTCCGCAAGGCATTTCCCCTGCATCCGACGGGCAACGTGACCGGCGACTACAACTTCATCCCGCTGGTGTCGCTGATCAAGGGTGCACGCTCGCGCGGCGCGACGGCGCAAGCCGTGCGCGACGCCACCGGCCAGGATGCGGTCGACAGCGAGGATTGCTGGACCACCTTCTTCACGATGGCATCAGACTTCTCGACCGGCCGCGAAGCCGTGCTGCTGCGCGGCGACCTCGTCCGCAACGTCGGCGCGAGCTACGCAATCCCCGGAGCACTGCCGCCGGTGTTCGTCGACGGCCACATGATGTATGACGGCGGCACGTTCAATAATTTTCCGGTCGATGTGATGGCGCAGCTCGGTGCCGGCCGCATCATCGGCGTCGACCTCTCGGTCAACCGAGAGCAGGTGTTCGACATAGACCGCGTGCCGGGAATGCTCGCCTTGCTGCGCGACAAGCTCAGGCCGCGCGCGAAGCGACGCTACCCTCTGCCGAGCGTGCCGGAGACGCTGCTGCGGTCGTCCTTCATCACCTCGCTCTCGAAGCAGAAAGCGATGGGGCAGTTCACCGACCTGTTGTTCCGGCCGCGCATCGCCGAAGGTCGCCTGCTGGACTGGAGCCGTTTCGAGGAAGTGGTCGCCGCCGGCTACAGCCAGGCAAGGCAGGTGCTGGCCGGTCTGACCGACGAGCAGCGGGAGATGTTCCAATAGCGAGGCGAAATATGCCGACACACTAAGATCGAGTCAGCTAACCCACTGAAAACATAGGGTGGTGTCGGCTAAGAGTGAGTCTGTTTTTGAATTTAAGACCGAGTCATTTGGTCGTTTTTGACTTTAAGAACGGTTGGATTGCACAAGCCATTGATATTAAACCGATTTAGGGTCGGAGCTTCTTGGTGACGTACGTCACCTTTTGATAGCGGAGGGGAACGACTCACCATCGGCGCTCCCTCGAGCTCGATCGACTTCCACCGTCTTCCCGCAGCATCCGTTCTTCTTCGATAACTAATAGTGTGAGTATCTCAGATGAGGAGATGCGAACGGACTGTTCGCGAATCTCATACCAGCTGGCGCCTTGGGTATCGAACCATGCATCGGCGTTGATTTTCTGAAGGAGGGGCGTCTCGTCCATTTTGCCGGAAAGCACATCGAAAGCAGGGCTTTCACGATCGATCTGCCGCTGCGGAAACCATCTTTCGGGCACTTCGGAAGACCGGGTGAACCAAGCACGTCCGTCCTCTCGATGGCAGACGAGCAAGGTCGGAAGGCGGGCCTTCTCAACCGCGCGGATCGCGGCGGCAGTGAGGCTGACGTTATAGCGTTCCGCGAGCTTGCGGATGCCAGCGAAGTTGAGCTTCGGAAGTTTTCGGACCTCCGGTTCGAACATGTATGAGGGCATCAGGAGATCGGCGGCGAAATCGTCAGCGATCCTTTCCGGATCAAGCGCCCTGAGCGAACGGTTGCCGATGTCAACCTGTCGACACACCAGCGTCTTGCCGCGGTCGCGATGCCAGTGCCCAAGTTCATGGCCCAGCGAAAAGCGCTTTCGTCCGGGAGAGGCATCGCTTCTTATTGTCACGATGGCACTGGAAGCGCTGCCGGCGATCCGCGCCTCGCACTTGTCCAACCGTGCGTATCGGACCTTGACGCCGAGCGTCCATGCGATCGCCTCCAGATCGATTTCCTCCGGCGTCTCCACCCCAAGGCTGAGAAGAAGACGTTCGGCCGTGGAAAGCGAGGTCACGGCTGATCCTCATCCTTGATCCCAAGTTCCTCCAGGTCGGCCAGAAGTCCAAGTGCATCTGTGTCGGAAAGACCTTCGCCTTTCCGAGCGGCCAAGGTGAGTTTGTTTGCAGTCTCTGGGTGCCGGCGAAGTATTCTTTCGAGACGAGCGCGGGCCTCCGTCGGATCGAGACGGATCTCCTTGCGTGGGGATTTGACATCGGCCTCGACTGCCGTGCGGGCAGCAGCCAGCCTGCGCTTGCCGTGGTCGCGTACCGCCTTTTCAAAAACCGCGCGCGCTCGCGCGCTGACTGCTGCCGGGTCGTCGCCACGTTCACATATTTCGGCCGCGAGTTGGTCATCGCTCTTCGAGAGAAGATCTTCGGCGAGGCCGTCGACCAGCCGTGCGTACGCATCGATGCCGAACTTGGAGGTCTTCATGGTTTGTATCCATCTGGAAATGCTTGCTCGATTCGACGCCTGACCAGCCGCCGCTTTGATGCGAACGCGGTCTTGTCGAGATCGAGCACCGTCATCAATTCCTCGCCCTCCATCCCTTCCATCACGCCATCGGCCAGATCCCTAGCGATAGTGTCGTCCTCGAAGAGTCCAAGGACGTCGGACCGGAACTTCTTCTCGAACTCTGCCTGCGCAAGACTAATCTCCGGGTCGGGCCGTTGGTCAGTCGGCTGGAAGGGAACGACGTTTCCGCGGATGTTCGTCGTCGTCGCGTTGTCGAGACCGATCCGGCCGCGACGGTTCTCGTACATCTCGTGGGCGATGCTGCGCATCGTCATAATCAGGAATGCGACCGGTTGGACGTCGTTCGGATAATGACGCCGGCCATCCGCCGTCCTCATTATGGCTTCGTTCAGAAGCTCGTCGCCGTCGGTCGAGCACAATAGTCCGCACCACCGCGCCGCTTCGCCGACGCGTGTCCACTCCGGCTCCGTCAGCCCGTAAAGCGCTGACATGAATTCGTCGACAGTCAGGCTGCCCGACGCCGCTGCATCCATCTCCGGCCCCCCATCCCTCCCTAGAACACAGTGCGCACCAGAGGAGTCGGTTCGGACACGATCATCTCATGTCCGAGTCGATACCACCAGCGCGCACTACTCACTGAACACAACTCGAATCCGAAAGGCTACTACCATGTCTATCAACCAAACCGCGGGTTCGCAGCCCGCGGAAAATGCCATTACCATCGAGGTCGCCGGCACCGATCTCGCCTTCGGCCCGGTGATCATCCGCGACCGGACTCCCACCGGTGCGCAGATCGCGGCCGCTGCGGGACTGACGCCAGCGCAAGATCCGTATGTGCTGAGCTTCCTTCCCGATGGTGAGCTAGTCGAAATTCTGGCGTCCGAGACGGTCGATCTCGACGAAGGCCGTCGCCGCTTCATCGTGACGTCCGCCGACCGGTCCTATCGTCTCACGGTGGATGGCGAGCAGTACGATTGGCCCGCGAGGATGGTAACGGGCGCTACGGTCCGGAAGCTGGCGCGCGTGCCGGCTGAATTCCTGGTCTATCTCGAACGCCAAGACGAGCCGGACCGTCTCATCGGCAATCAGGACATCGTGAACCTGGGCGATAAGGGGGTCGAGCATTTCCATGCCCGAAAGCAGACGTGGAAGTTAATGGTCCAGAACGTCCTCATAGAGATCGCGACGCCGACCGTGGTGGTCGCCGACGCAATGCGTCAGGCCGGATTCGATCCGGCCCAGCCGTGGCACATCTTCCTCAAGGTCCAGGACCAGACGAAGCGCGAGGTTGCCGCGAATTACGTTCTGGATCTCCGCACACCGGGCATTGAGAAGCTCCGGCTGATCCCAAAGGACGTGAACAACGGCGAGGCATGCGCGCCTCGCCAGGCTTTTGCGCTCCTCCCGGTTGACGAGCGCCACCTCGATACCATGGGGCTGAAGTGGGAAACCGTTGTCGATGGCGGGCGGCGCTGGCTTCTCATCGAAGGCTATCCCGTACCCGAGGGATACAATGCGGCTGTTGTGACGTTGGCGCTGGAGATTCCGGGTCCCTATCCGGGAGCGCAGATTGATATGTTCTACGTCCATCCGGCGCTTCGCAGGCTCGTCGGCGAGGAGATCCCGGCGACCCAGGCCACTGAGACCGTCCTCGGTCGTATCTTTCAGCGTTGGTCGCGCCACCGCGGCCCCAATTCGCCGTGGAGCTCGCGCCTCGACAACGTGATGACCCATCTCACCTTGGTCGATGGCGCCCTCGCGAAGGAGGTGAACCAGTGAGCGCCGAGAGCAGGTTGCTCCTCCCGGTCGGCGTCCACACGGCGCTGCGCGCGCACCTTTTTCCCGGCGACGGCAATGAGTCTGCGGCGATCTTGCTCTGCGCGGCCGGGCCGGGCCGCAGGCTCAAGTTGCTGGCACGCGAGTTGATCCCCGTTCCACATGAGGCTTGCTCCGTTCGCAAACCCGACCGGATCACCTGGCCCGGGAGGTGGATCGAAGAGGCCATCGACCGGGGCGAGAAAGAGGGTCTACATATCGTACTCGTCCATTCCCATCCGGGCGGGCTCTTTGAGTTTTCCGCAGCCGACGATGCGAGCGATAGCGTGGTGGTCCCCGGACTTTTCGCTGCCTATGATGCCCGACATGGGACCGCGATCATGACGCCCGACGGCAGGATGAAGGTACGGTTCTACGATCACGACCTTCAGCCAACAGTCGTCGACCTAGTAATGGTGCCGGGCGACGACATCAAGATCTGGTGGAGCGACCACCAGGGCGGCCCGCCCATGGCGTTCACGTCCGAAATGACCGCTGCCAACCAACACTTGTCGGTCGCCGTCATCGGAGCCTCGGGGACAGGATCAATCATCATCGAGCAGGTTGCGCGGCTCGGATTCGGTCGCATCGTCGTCATCGACTTCGACAAAATCGAGGGCAAGAACCTCAATCGCATCCTCAATACAAGTTGCGCCGACGTCGGTCGTTTCAAAGTCGAAGTGATGGCTAACGCGGCCGCCTCCCATCGGGGAAACGGAACGGTTATTCCGATGCCGACTTCGATTCTGGACCGAGAGGCGGTGATCGCTGCCTCGGATTGCGACTTCGTCTTTTGCTGCGTCGATACGCTCGAAGCCCGACTGGTGGCAGATCTGATCTCGGCCATGTTCCTGATGCCCTTGGTCGACATGGGCGTCGTGATCCCGGTTCGGCGGCATGGCGGGGACGTGCGCATTGCCGACGTCTACGGCCGAATCGACTACGTGTACCCGGGAGGGGCGACGCTCGAAGACAGGGGCGTCTACGATCCGGAGCGACTGAGAGAAGAGTATCTGAGGACGCACGCCCCCGATGCTCACCGGTTCGAGGTGCGGGACGGCTACATTAAGGGTATTGCCGAAGAGGCGCCATCGGTGATCACGCTGAACATGCGGGTCGCTGCGATGGCGGTCGGCGAACTTCTGGCCAGGCTTTACCCGTTTCGGCACGAGGCCAATCGGCGATACGCCCGCACCACGTTCAGCCTGGCGGCCTGCGAGGAGGAATACTTCGCTGAAGAAGCATTCACAGCGTCCGGCGCCATTCCGTTGGCTAGGGGAGCCGAAGAACCCCTGCTCGGTCTGCCCGCCTTAAGCGCCCGCCGGGGGCAACCGTGAAATCGATCGTCAGATTGACGACGAAACTTTGGGCGTCGTGCCGCAGCGCCGTTCGAAGCTTCCGAGACGTTTACGGCCCGGCCCGTCGGATTAGCATTGTCGAAAGCGACAGCTTACCCGACAAGCTTCCCGACCGCGACCTCATTCTTGCGCGTGACGACGGGGAGGACTGGAGCGTCGGAATGAAATGCCCCTGCGGGTGCGGTAGGAGAATCGAGTTGTTGCTCCTGGCCGAGGCACGTCCCCGCTGGTCCCTCACGATCGATTCCCGCCGACGACCAACGCTAGTTCCGTCGATATGGCTTGAAGGCGAGTGCAGGTCTCACTTCTGGGTGAAGCAGGGTCGGATCGTCTGGGCAGAGCGGTGAGACGCTGGTGCGTCAGCCAGTAAGCAAAGCTTTCGACGCGAAATGAGTCAATTGGTCAGAATGACCGATTGTCATAAGTTATTTATTTTCAAAGGACACGCGAGGGTCCCGAAATGCAGGTAGCCGCCGGCGCTGCATCCGACTTGGTCGACCGATTTGAAGAGTTGCTGGCGAAGCACTCGATCAGCGTACCGCGACACGCCGAGACTGGGGCCGACATGCTCCCGTTCCGATCGATCCTAGATCGATTGAAGGCCGGGTTCTCCGGTACTCCCGACGACTTGCGAACGGACTACACAGCGGCGATCGCGGTCCACGATTTGGCAGCAAAGGTGCTGCAGGTGAAGGATCATCCCCGGTTTCGCGACCTCCTACCCCATCTAGAGATCCTGGCGAAGGGCGCGATACATTTGACCGAACCTCCACCTGCCTATCCGGACGGCTACAACAAGCTGATCGAAGTGTACTGGGCCTGCCTCGCTCTGTCGGCTGGGCTTACGATCGATCTTGATCATCCAACGGATTCGACCGGACGAAATCCCGACGTCATTACTTCGGCTTCAACGCGCCCTTCCCGCCACGGCTATGCGTTCAAGACAATCCGCTCGCCCTATGCTCAAAGCATCCTGACCCACCTCGAAAAAGGGGTGGATCAGATACAGCGTTCAAATTGTTCCGAGAGTATCGTTGCGCTTCACCTGACACCAAGGCTGCAATCGGCCGACATTTGGCCCGCGGGAGGCTCTTTCCTTCATTGGGGACAACCCGCCATCGCAGTGGCGTCCGCGTGCCATGCGATGCTGACCGAGGTCGTAACTGACAATGGGATGGCGAAGATCGATGACATTTTCCGCGGAACGAAGGTGGCGGGCGTGGTCCTCTGCCTTGGCTTCTGTCCGACCGTCGCCATCAACCCGCTCACTGGACGGCCGACCATGATGCCGTTGAAGGTGGCGACACTCGTCGAGATTTCGCAGTTGAACCCGCTGTCGGGCTCGTTCTTTAGCGAACTGACAGGCCTCAATCATCAGATGCAGACGGTCCTCGGGTAATCCAAGCGCGACCGAAGAGGTTGCTGCAAGGGTCAACGCGATCGATGTAACCTGTTCGTGGCCTTGTCTCTGCTGATGCCAAGTTGGGTGAGAAATGCAGAAAACGTCTTGTATGCCACCGACATTTGCTGCGATGAGTTGAAGCGCTTCCAGATATCGTTCGTCGAGCGGCTTGAATCTTCCGCGACCAGCGCGACGATCTCATCCGCGAAGGGATCGAGCTTCCCCGCGGTCGCTATTTCCCCTGTCTCTTCATAGTGTTTCACCCATCTCGCCACCGTCTTGTGATGGACGCCCATGCGCACGGCAACGTGGTGTGGTGTCAGGCCGCTGATGACAGCTTTGACCGCGTGCTTCTTTTCAGAAGAGTCGACGCGTCTCTGTTCCCTTTGTGGGACGACAATTTCCGCGAAAGACTTCGGTTGCAGCGGGAGAGCGGCTTCGAATTTTTCGCGCAAGTAGACAGGCATCCGTCCATCACGCAGCGTGAATTCGGGGTGGACGTCCTGCGTCTTGAGCCATCGGTTCAGTTCGTGCCCTATCCGGAAGACGCTGCGTTGGCGCATTTCCGAGCCAAAGACGTAACGGTTCGCGGCGGCCTCCACGTCGAGACGCGCGAACATGGCCGTACCGTCGCCCGTCCGCTTGGGAAGGAGGCCGTTCTTTGCCAAGGCCCAGACTGTCGTCTCGTCCGTTCCGAGGATCTGAGCGGCCTCGTCGCGGGTCAGCCAACGATTCGCGTGGGTTTGCCGACGGTGGTCCGCCGCTTCGGGAAGGGAGTTGAGCTCCACGGCAACGGCACGGCGCCAATCGCGGCCGAATTTCGAGATTGCGTACGCGGGGATGGCGCCGCATACGATGCCGTCGATGATTGCCGCCCACGGCACGTCGGTCCGCAGCGCACGCACCGCTTCCATGAGTTTGACCGCGCTGCGGGGCGGAGGGCCGGGCCGCGCGCGCTGCTTGATGGCAATGTGCAGCGCATTGACGGTCGAAAGGCGATACCCGCGGTCGTCGAACATGTCGGCGACCGCACCATCGATGCCCATGATGAGTTCGCGGATCGCGAGTTGTTCGAGCACCGGCGGCTGCACGCGCAGGATGGCCGTCGCACCTCTCACGTTGACGACGTCCTTGTAGATCGCGGCCAGCGGCTTGACGTCGTCGACGCGCATCATCACCGGTGATATTTTCGCGTCGGCTCGTCGCGTCTCGACCGCGCCGCTGTTGGCCAACCTCGTCAGCGCGTGCTTGGATATGGCGAGCTCCTTCGTGATTTCGTCGATGTTCCTCCAGATCCTGTCATTGTCGCAGGTATCGAGCCGCCCGACTCGCCTCCGGACCGTACCTGTGTCGTTGGTCCGCGCGAGGTCCCGCGCGATCGCATCGTTAAAGAATACCTGTATCCGCGTGGAGAGTCTGGGATCGAGGCTCGCGGCGGCGAGCGGGCCGAGTTCATGATAGATCCCATGCGTATGCGGGCGTCGATCCGCGAAGCGCCGCATCTCGTCGCAGAGGGCGCCGAAACCTTCCTCGCCTCCGATGATCGCCCGGCCGGCACGTTCAAGCATGGCGGGACTGAGATCGACGAAGTCAGCGGCGCGCTGCGGTCTCGCGATATCGGTGGCCTTGAGCACGTATTCCGGACGTTGGCAGCATGCGAGGTACATGACCGCCTCGAAGAGGGCGGTGCGGCCCGTCTGGCGAATGCCTTCCGGAACGAGCCGCTGCGCGGCGTTCCTGCGGTTGGGATCTGGATGAACGAGACCGACGACGAAATCGATGGCCTCGTCGTCGTGGATGTCGACGAGCGGCTGCGGATGATCACGCAGATCCGTGGTGGCGTAGCCTTTTTCATCGATGCAGACGTCGCAATTGGCGGGACCTCGCAAAGAGGACCAACCTAGTCTGTGACCGCAGACGGGGCATTTGTCCAACAGTCTTTCGCGCGTCCCCGGATCGAAGCAGAACGGACGTAGCTCCCAGATAGCGCGATGGTATGGCGCTTTTGCGAGCGCGCGCGGCGAAACGCGACGTATGCTGGGCTCCCAATACTGCGTTCGCAGTTCGATGCCGAAATAGTCGATCGTCGCGGAGCTGCTGTGCTTCCGCCTGTAGCGCCGCGTCGCCACCTCGGCGGGATCCAGCTTAAACAGCTCGGCGATGCCGGCGACGGCGGAGTCGTCGAGCTTCGAGGCGTTCGGCGGAAATCCCTGCGGAAGCTCGACTCCGGCCAGCCTCAGTCCCTGCCGCAGATTCCGCACCAAGGTCCGCTGCAGAGCGCGGTTGACGTATCCGAGCAGACTTTCGTCGGGAAGCGGTGCCGGCATCTCCGCCACGAATGAACGGGCCTTCAAGGTGCGTTGTTCTGTCGACATGGTTCAGATCTTGAGCGCCTTGGACATATTGGTGACGGCTTCCGTCGTCGTGGGGCGGGGCTTCGAAACGAAGGGATCGTAGATCTCGATCGTCTCACCATCCTGGTCCTTTTGCTCGGCCTTCCATGCCCAAAACGCGTGCTTGATGTCGTCCCAATTGATGGTGCGCCGCTCCATCCGCTGCACTATACGCAGAGCGATCATGATGATCCGGCTCACGACTCCCACGACGCCGTCGGACATGTCGTAGAGGAAGGCGCGGCTCTTCAGGTCGTCGATCAGGCCGATTGGCTCGTCGAGGATGCCCTGGGCGACCAATTCGCGATCGATGCGTCCGATGAACTTGTAGAAATAGGTGAAGTCGTGCGGATCACTTAGATCGACGGGGTCGAGCGAGATTGAGTCGAACTTCCGGTTGTTCAGTTCGGTCGAAGTCTCGAAGAAGAGATTAACGTTGTCTGTTCCCATGACAATGACGGCGAAGAGACCGTCGTTGATGAGGCTCTTGATGTGGGGTGCGAAGGCCTGAGCCCTCTCCGCTGGTTCGCGGGTGCCCAGTACGCTATGCGCCTCGTCGAGCACCACGATGTAGGTGCCGGCGGCGCGCGCCACGTTTCGGATTGCGTCGGCTGCGACGTTCTCCGAATAGTCGGCAATCTGCTTGCGGACTACGTGCGCTTGGGGATCGTTGAACGCCTCGAGGATCTGGACCTGAAGCTGCCGGAGTCTGGTGGTGGAAGATCGCAGCTTGACCACCAGGATGGGCGTCTTTCCGGGGTGCTTCTTCTTTAATTTTTCCGCGATCGTCACCATCGACGTGGTCTTCGTGGACCCAGACGGGCCGATGATCGGCATGACGGAAAGTTCGGTGTAGGTGATTGATTGTCCCCCCGCCTCGGCCTCCTTCTGGTTCTCGACGTCGCCATCGACGAGCTCCTGAGTTTCGTCGAGCAGGTCGAGCGTCAGGGATTCGATCATGTCGAGCCGGCTGTTCCTGACCACCAGCGTTCTGAGCTTCGCGCGGAGCGCGGCGCCGCTGCTGTGCGCATTGTTCAGTATTGTTTCGGTCATGGTCCCTGCTGCTCCATTCAATCTTCATCCAGCCACTTTTTGATGTTTTCTCGCGATGCGGTCGGCTTGCTGGGCTTTTCGGTCTTCTTCGATTTCCGCGCGGCGGCCTTGGCATGTCGCGTGATGCGCTCCTTGACTGCTTCTGTCGCCTTCCTGCCCTTGCTCTCCGCTTCATCTTCTGCCTTTTGCCTGCGGGTGCGCTTGGCTTTCGCCTTCGATTTGGCGCTCTGCGAGCGGCCCTTCTGGGCGTATCGCTCCTCGTCGTCCCTTTCGAATGCGGCGACCTGATCGGGAACGAGAGTGGCTGCGGCCATTCCGTTTGGCGAAGGCTCGGCGGTGGCGAACACCACATCCGAAGCACCCACTTTTTCGTCGCTTCGCGCGGTGGAAGGGCGGTCGAACATGCTCTGCGACTGGGCCAAACCGCGGATAGCCTCCTTGGTATTGCGCTTCGGAAGGAGGCCTGCGACCTTCTCCCACTTCTCCCGCAAACGGTTGCGGGCGGCCCAACGCTGCTCGTCGGTTTCGAACGGCAGATCGTTGGCCTTCGCGAAGATCTTGACCTTCTCGGCGTGCCAGAACGAGATCGGTCTGGCGAATTCCTTGGCGGGGTCGCGCCCCGGGGTCTTTTTGGTCGGCCCATAGACAAACTTTCTGTCGCGATTGGGCAAGGTTTCGTAGCGCGGCGGCTTGGCGGCGTCGTTCCACACCTGGATGCACGAAGCATCGATCGGGTCGTACTTGATCTTCACCCACGCTCGCGCGCTGCCAATCGGTGATTTCGGCTGGTCCCGGCGTTTCCGCTTGGCCGACACCGGCCCGAGCATCCGGGAGACAATCCTCTTGTCGTGGAAAGTCATGTTCTTGAAGCGGACGCCGCGTCGCGTTAACCGGACCGCCGTCGTCTGTCCGAGGATGTGGTCGAGCGCCGTGATGTCGTCGATGACGTGGCGCCTCTTCAGCGTGCGCTTCCATACTTCTGCCGGAAGATCGCACAGCGTCGAGTGACGATCGTTGTGGTAGCCGACAATGGCGTCGTGCATAAGTTCGTCGAGGCCTCCGAGGCTAATGACCGAGTCCGCTCTCGGATTGACGTCGATCAGTCTCATCTCCGTCGGGCCGGCTGGTACGGCACCGGGAAGCTTGTGGAAGATGCGCTGGTTAAGAGTGCGGAAGAATCTCTCCCCGATGGCCTTGTACTGGGGCGTGCGGACGGGCGACCAGATGATTCTGGTGCCGATGTCGCGCAACGCGTCCTGCAACGACGGGCTCTTGAACTCCCACCCGGAATCGACGAGCAAATTTTCGGGTTTGCCCCAGGCGTCCCAGGTGCCCGGCACGTCGGGGAACGTCCACTTCATGTAGTTCTTGTTGCGGTTGACGCGCTTGAGCGTTGTCAGCACGGAATGAAGGCTCGCGGGCTCAAACGAGATCAGATAGCCGAGCACGCAGCGGGTCGCGACATCGATGGCCACCGTCAGTGTCGGACGTCCCAACGGCAGGAACTGCTCGGTATCGAACACAACCCAAGTATCCACGACAGTGTGGTCCATAATGACGAGCTCGAGCGGTCGAGTGGCGCTGAGGCCCTCCTCGATTCCCTCGAACTTGAGGTGCGCTTCGCGTGAGCCGTACTTTGTTTCCCAGTTGTCGCTATTGATCGTTTGATTGATGCGGCGCCGGAGGGTTTCCATCCGTTTCGGGAATTTTAGCGGGTCAAGCTTGGCGGCATCGCGCTCCCTATTGATCTTCGCGACGATGCTGCGGAAGTACGCGTAGGCCTCGGTGTAGCCCCGCGATCTCAGTTCCCAAAAAAACTCCACTGCCTTGTTCAGCGCCGCCTCGATTTCTTTGTCGAAGTGCTTTCGTAAGGTACGGCCGCGACCGGAGCGGAACGCGCGCAACGGCCTGTTGCCAGGCTCGCCACAATTGACAAGCGCGTAGTACAGTGCCTCGGGCGACACTTCATGCGTATGCTTGTTGCTGTAGGCCTGGTGTTTGTGCTCCTTGATGAATTCGCGGAGACCGGCGCGGCCGAGGCTCGCGCCTAGCGTATCGTCCCACCGGCGAGCGAAGAATTGCAGCGCCCGCGCCCGTTTCAGATCTTCCGAGTCTTCCTCGTCGGGTCCGAACTCGCCGCGCTCGCTGCTGGATTTGACACTGCCGTTCGCACAGCGGAAGACGTCGATGCGCCTCGCCTGACCCGCGCCGAGCATTTCGACGAGCTTGGACTCCGACAGTGGAAGGCGATGCCCGGTCTTTTCCTTCAGGAACCACAGGGTCTCGTCGTCCCACTCCTCATGGAAGCGGTACCGGCCGTGCGGCAATTCGAAGATGTCGCCTTGTTCGAGGTCAAGCGTAGTCATGATTGCCCCTCCGTGGGCGACGTCACCGCCGCCCACGTGTTTTGTTCGGTTTGATCACGGCGCTGTCGCGCGTGATGCGTTTGTTGACGTCGATCGCGGCCGTCCGAGTGCAGACCATGGCGTGGAGCACGGCGGTCGCGCGCGTCTGGCTGATCCCGCTGGCGTCAGCGATCGTTTCGACCGCTTTGCCGTAGGGAATCGCCCCATCGACCTGGAACGCCTCCTCCATCGCCAGACGCTCTCGCGTCCGGATCAGGGAGAAGTTGTCGGCGCAGATCATGTCGGCGTTCGAGAGGATCGGGTCGATCTCGAGTTCGTCCTCGGCTACGACGATGCGGAATTTCCATTCCAACGCCGCGTAGATCCTCTTCGCTTTCTTGAGCTTGAAGGCGTAGTCGGGGTCTTTCTCGATTTCGTCGTCCCTCTGCTTGACCTCGATGATCTCTGTCGTGCCGTCCTCGAGCCGCCGCAACAGGTCCGGGAAGTAGTAGAGAGGCTTCTCATTCCCCTCGACCCTGATCTCGAGCCTGTGCGGTTGCGCAAGAAAGCGCTCGACGGTGGTATCCGCTTCGGAGATCCACATCAGATGCCGCTCGCCGTATCCTTCCCACGGGAAGACGCGGTTCGATTTGCGTGAGACGAACGTCCCTACGGGTTTTCGTTGTGCGTATTGCACGAAAGTCCGGATAGGTTGCCACCCCGGCGCTCTTACGATCGTCGCCTTCGATGTCGCGATCATTGCCGCGCGAGTCTGAAGATTTTCGCCATTACTCATGGTTGAAACCTTCTTAAGTGCGTGGCGCAGGCGTCGACTTCGGACACCGCAGGTCGTTCGCACCTCGTGCGATCTGATTGCGGCTGCGCAATCGCAGTCGTGTTTTTCTCGTTCATGGCCGACTCCCATCGGAGTCTGACGGAGCGGAAGAACTGCCGACGCAGTCGGACTTCGTTCACCATCTCCGAGCAAAGCTCCGCCGTTCCCGCAAACGGTGCGTTTGCGGGTTTGCCTTGGGATCGACGTCGGGCTATGGACTGCGTTGTTCAGGCGCGGCGCCAACGGCCCTTCATCGGGTTCGTCCGGATGCCGAAGACAACGATCCCCATCGTCAGTACCGGGCAAGGCAACCCGGCCGATCGACGCGAGGAGCGCTTCGCTTTTCAGCGACGCCCACGGCAGTCCGCTGCCGCGCGAGGCGGCCCGGAATTTTCAATTGTCTTTGACGATCCTCCCGAGACCGCCGCTCAAGCGACGGGCTTCGTCAGCTTCGGGAATTCGGCGGCTCGCGCCGAACCGCATCGCGCGGGTCCGGGAGGCGAGTGCTACCGGACCAGCCCGCAGTCATCCGATTCGGAATCGACGGATATCTTCATGACGCGTCTCCTCATAGCCGGCAGAGCGCCAGCGCAGATTGGAAAGCTTAAAACGTCTGAAGGAGACGACCTCATCCGCCGGGCACAGCCGGCGGATCCTCATCGGATCGCTGGCTTAGGCCTGGCGTACGAAGCGCATCGCCCTCGGGCGCGCGAAAAGGATGGTGGTCGGTTTGGTCATGATCGCCATGTACCACGGAGCGATCGCCAAACCATTCACCGGATCGCTAAAGTTCGACGAATTCGGCCTTCAAAATCTCGGCGCAGGCCTTCTCCAGAAGTGCCCACACACTCTGGCGGCGGTCGTGGCGTTCGACGATACAGGCGGCGTTGCGGGGCCCGCCACCGGTAAGTGCGTTCGCGGCCTCCATGATCTCGACCGAGTAGTCGGAAACGTCGGCCAGGTCGGACCGGTTGGCGATCCGCATGGAGCCGATCGTGCGACGGTGAGATTCATATCCGCCGGGGACGAGGTCGATCGTGATGGCGAGCATTCGCGGACTCCTTCATGATAGTTATTGAGCGGATTCGATCTGATCTTTCGCAGCCGTCGCTCCGACGATCCGGCGCACTTCTTCCCCCGAAAGCTGGCGGCGTGTTCGGAGCTGGTCGGCTACGGCGATGATCGCATCGCGGTAACGGTGAACGACTTCTTCGGTGCGGGTCTGCAGGGTCCTGACGTGCCTCTCGACCGTGGCGCGAAGACCGGGATCGAGGCGGACGGCCTCCAGTGAGTCGCGGTGCGAACTGAGATAGGCCAGCGTTTCGCCAAGTCCCGTGGACGCGTGCAGCGAGGCGACGTACTGCGTGACCTGGGCGAGGTCGGACGCATCGTCCCCGCCGCTGCCCAGTCCGGCATTGCCGATCAGAATTTGCTCCGCGGTGCGTCCAGCCAACAGGACGATGGCGCGCCGTTCGACCGAATCGCGAGTGAGCAGGTCGTCCTTATCGGTCTCCACCAGGGTCTGGCCGGCGGCCCCTTCGGTGCTGCGGACGATGCAGCGCTTCAGAATGCCGGACGGAACGACGATCGATCCCACCGCGTGCGCGGCTTCGTGGATGCAGATGCGCCTGAGGGCGTCCGGAGCGACTTCTTCGGCCGGCGCCATCGCCTCCAGGACATCGTCGCGCCTCAGCTGGCGACCCGCGTAGCGTGCGATCCGGCGCGCGTCGCGGACGGTCATCATGATCTCGGCTCCGGTCGATCCATCCAGTAATTCGGCAATGTCGTCGATGTCGGCGTCCGGGATTTCTCCATTGAGGTGATGGCGGAGAATATTCGCGGCGCCGGCGCGGTCGGGGCGCTTGACCTCGATCGCCCGCTCGAGCCTCCCGGGGCGCAATATGGCCGCGTCGACTCCCTTGATGTTATTCGTCGCGCCGATCACCACGATTCCGGCGCGCTTCCCCGCGACCGCGTTGTCGAGGCTAAGCATGAAGTCGGTCAAAACGCTGGTCCACCATTCCGCCGCTCTCGGAGTCATCGTGGCCCTGTTAGGCAGCGCATCGATCTCATCGAGAAAAAGAATGCACGGCGCGACGGCTGCCGCGCGTTCGAACATCGCTCGCGATGCCTTGATGACCGAATCGAGATAGCCGGCCGAGCCCGCGAAGAGATCCGCAATCGAGAATGCCACCAGCGGAACACCGCACGCCTGCGCCAGAATTCGCGCGAACAGGGATTTGCCGAGTCCGGGCTCGGAAAACAGTACGGCACCACGATCGACTTCCTGCCAGTCGAGACGGCCGGCGCGGTAGTCGGCGAGATCCCGCGCCAGAGTCATTCCCCAGGTGCGCGCCGCGCCGTATTCGACCGCGTCGTCCAGTCGCGGCAGACGCTCAGCCGCTCCGACGCTGCCTGAGCTTGCGGCCGCGTGGCGGAGACGTTCCACGATTTCCGCCGGGGATGAATTGGCGCGAAAGGCGGCGACGAGATCGTGGAATTCGAGGCCAGCGCAGATCTTGTCGTCGAGCCCGGCGGGTACCGGCTTGCCGGTGAACATCCGGATCGCGCGCGCGATGGTGCGGGCACCGGGGGCATCGAGCCGGATCGTCAGATCGATCGCCATCGTCAACGCCGTCGGAAGCGCGTTGCGGTCCACGGCAATGCCGACCACCGAATGTCCGCGCGACAGGCTGGTCGCGACCTGTCCATTGCGTTCCGCCTTCTGCTGCGGGGTCGTTTTCGTCGTGTCGACCTCGAAGGTTTCCCAACATTTGCCGAAACGCTCCAGGAAATGCCACTTGACCGGCGCGACCCAACTCGGTCCCGGCACAAGGATGACGAGGGCAAGACCGGTCTCGCTCTTCAATCGTTGCCGGATTTCGCCTCCGATCGTTCCATGAAACGCGGCAGCAACGATCGAGCATCGCGCGGAGAGGGTTCTTTTTGCCCGCTTGGGAGGCGGCGGCGGATCGTCGGCTCGAATTATTTCGTCAGGCGCCTCCCGCGCAACGGGCGGCGGCAACATCCGCGCATGAGGTCCGTCCACGGATTTGCGCTGCTTGCGGCTCACGCCGCCCGCCTTCTCGCGCGACGCGACCTTTCGCCTGGTGGTCTTCTTCGCTACGGACGTCTTTTCTTTCGCGACGCGGGAACGCTGCGCTTTCGCAAGTTTCTTGGCTGTCATGAACGGCTCCCGACGATGGTGGTTGGGCCGAGCGGCTGCGAAATCAGGTCGATCTCGATCAGATCCGAGCATGCGAGCGCCATCACGGCGGGTGCCGGATCGCGGGTTGCGCGGATGCGCTTGAGGAGGCAGGCGAGCCGCAGCGGGCCTTCCTCCTGCAAGACCGTCAGCACGCGCATGCGCATCTCGATGCCGACCGGATGCAGCCGGTAGGCCCAGACGGCCTTCGAGTTGGCGAAGCGCGGCTCGCGCCGGATATCGGCGGCAGTCAGGGTCAGGGGCGCGAGTCCGATCCGGTCGAGGGCGATCAGCGCAAGACCCTCGGATTCGACGTCGCGTACCGGCCGAGCCTCGACCACGTCGAGGTGGAAGCGACCATCGTCGCGTACGACGGCGATCGCGTTCAGCGCTACCTGTGTCGCGCCGACGGCCGCCGACGGAACGAACTCCAGCGAGCGCACTTGCGGATCGAGAGACGCCTGGACCAATGCGTCCCGGACGAGCGGATGTCGCGCCGGGATCGCCGTCGACGTTTTGGCGGAAACGAACAGGTGAGGTCGGATGGACTCGCGGCTCTGGAGCATGTGACCGTACTCGGAATCTGAACAGAATGAAGGGTGGCGAACTCTGTCTGCAGCGAGCGTTTGTCGTCGGTATCGGTCATGCGTGCCTCCTGCCGTTAGATTTCGATGATCAGATTCGGATTGAATGCCGCGTTGTCCCACGTGGTTTCGCGCGGCAGCCACGGGCCGTAGCCCTTGGCATTGCTGACGACGCGCGTGCGCCCCACCATGAAATCCCTGCTTTCATGGGTGTGCCCATAGATCCAGAGTTCGGGAGCGCCCTCCTCGATCAAGGGTCGAAGATCGCTGGAATAGGCGGCCGAAACGATGTCGTTCTCGAAGCCCCGATGCGCGGCTTCCGTCACCGGTCCATGATGCGTGACGACGACGTGCCGCCCGGGCTTGCGCAGTTCGCGCGCGATGAAATCCCGCGTTTCCATATGGCGCTTCAGCGTATGCGCGGGCCGCAAACGGAGTTGGTAGTCGCGCGTGCGGATCTTCCGATAGTCGTTCATCGTCTCGCCGGCGACGGCCATTGCATAATCCGGATCGCCGAACAGATCGAAGTCGGTCCAAAGCGTTGCGCCTATAAAGGTGACGCCCTGGATCGTCACGGCATCGTTCTGCAGGACGTGGACTCGAGAGCCCTCAGCGGCGGCGCGCGCCTTCTCAACGGTGCGGTCGATGTCGCAGCCGTATCCCTCATGGTTACCGGCGACGTAGATGACGTCCCGGTCCGGCACGCGCTCGCGCAGCCAGCCTACCCCGCGCTCCATGCGCGGGATGATATCGCCCGCCGCGACGAGAACGTCGAAATCCGGACGCGCCTCGCCCGCCGGCAGGTCCCAGCCGCGGGTCAGTTCGAGATGCAGGTCGGACAGAATCCACAGACGCATGGTCGGGTCTCAATCGGTGGGCTCGGTGGGGTCACTTTCGGCAAGCGCCGTCATGGCGGCGATCAACGGATCGTCATCGGCGAGTTCCTCGACCGAGAGCGCGAACTGAACATCGACGGAGCCGCAGCGTGGACAGGCATGCCGTCCGTCGTAAACAAACGATCCTTCTTCGGCACAGGCGCGGCAGCGGAAACGGGCCATGTTCTATTGCTCCTCGATGCCAAGAGATTTTGGGTCCACATCGACGAATGTGTCGCTTGCGCGGTCGTAACGGCGGGGAGCGATGCGAAACCCGCCCGGTGTCGCACGGCGGACGACCTGAACGTTTTCCTGCCCCGGCTCCGTCGGCACGGGCTGGCCCTTCGCGTGCGCCGCGCATCGGGTCATGTAGATCCCGCCATGGCGGTAAAGCTGGCCCTCCTCTCCGCACGTCTCGCACGTGCAAGCGGAGCGCGCTTCCGCCAGCGCGATCGCCTCATTGATCCTGGATCTGGTCTCGGACGAGACCTCGCCATGCCAGTAGAAGCGAAGGCCGCCAAACTTTTCCTTGATCTGCGATGCCCTGAACGCCCCGCCGCCGTCGGCGAGCGCTCTTTCGATCCTGACGCATGCGCGTTCCAGCAGATCCCGCCACCCGTCGCCGCAGGTGGGATAGCCATTCGCCTGCTCTGGATGCGCCTCCTGGGGATGAAACAGATTGGGATGAGCCTCGATCAACTCGATCCGCCAGTCCCGCACAGTGTGTGCCATGGCCAGTTACTCCTCGATGCCAAGAGATTGCGGATCGACGTCGACGAAGCTGTCGGTGACGCGGTTGTAGCGACGAGCCAAAACCCGGCGCCCCTTGCCGACGATCCGCTCCATGACCTGGACGTTTTCGAAGCGCGGCTCGCTTTCGACGGGATGCCCCTCCGCATGCAGCGCGCAGCGCGTCATCAACCATCCGCCCTTGCGGTACAGCCGGCCTTCCTCGCCACAGGTTTCGCAGGTGCAGGCGCTGCGGGCCTCGGCCAGGTCGATGGCGTCTTCGACCCGGGTGTCGGCTTCGGCCGACAAGTTGCCATCCCAATAGAAGCGCAGCGTCCCGTACTTTTCCTTGATCTGCGTGGCCCTGAACCAGCCGCCGTCGACCGCCACCGCGGTCCGGATCCGCGCGCAGGCGCGCTGCAGCAGGTCCTGCCATCCCTCGCCACATTCCGGCAGGGCCGGGCTGCCCGCTGAGGGGTGGAACAGGCCCGGATAGGCCTCAATCAAAGCCGCCCGCCAATTCCTCGCCTGTCCAGTCATTTGCTACGCCTCACGCAAAGTCACTATACAGAACAAAACATGAACATTAACCTGAGTCAATAGGTTTCTATAGACCTATATCTATATTTCTATAAGGTACCAGACCGACTGCGGCGGATTCCGCCGCTTTGGCAATGGGATGACTGGGCAGGGAGCCGAAGATTGTCGGGGAAACGAAAAAAGCTTTCGCCGGCGTCCCTTGCCGCAGCCCGCAACCCATGGGACGGTTTTCCGGATTGCACAACGCACAGGCAGGGCGATGGCGGACGCAAAACCGTCTCCTCGAAGGGGTCGAAAACCCCCTCAGGGCGACAAAAGACAATTCCTGACGACCATGGATCCGGACGTCATACGGGCGATCAAGCAGAAGGCGCTCGACCTGGACCGGACCGCTTCGGACGTCATGGAGGAAGCCGCCAAGCAATGGCTCGAGCGGCATCGCGCAGGCAAGAAGTAAGGGGCGAGCGGGGAAAGATGCTTCAGACAATCAAGGACGCCTGCAAGTTCGATCCCAAAGCGATCGACTACGCCCTGAGCGATCAGATCGAAAATCTCGACGATCTCGTCGGGCACGACTCGAAGGCAGCCGAAGCCTTCTTTGCCAAGACCTACGTCACGGGTGGCATGAAGACCCTGCTGCGGCAGGGCCTGCAGCGGCTCTCCGGCACATCCGGACAGGCCGTCTTCGAACTCAAGCAGGCGATGGGCGGCGGCAAGACCCACTCCATGCTGGCGTTGGGGTATCTGGCGGCGAATCCGAAGCTGTTCGACCTGGTCGCCAAGGACATCACGCAGGGCATCAAGACAGAGCCGGCCCAGGTCGTGGCGATCTCCGGACGTTCGATTTCGCGAGACAGGCACCTTTGGGGCGACATCGCCGCCCAACTGGGCAAGGCAGACAAATTCCTCGAATTCTACAAGGGCGCGCCGGTGGCGCCGAACGAGAAGGATTGGATCGGGCTGATTGGTGACGCCCCCACCCTGATTCTGCTCGACGAGTTGCCGCCGTACTTCCGGAACGCCATCACGCAGAACGTTGGCGGTGGCACTTTGGCCGACGTCACGACCTACGCGGTCTCGAACCTGTTGTCGGCGGCGCTCAAGCTGCCCCGCCTCTGCATCGTGATTTCGAACCTGTCCGGCGCATACGAAAACACCACCAAGGAAATCACCGCGATGGTGGCAAAGGCCACCCGGGATCTGCAGAACGAGACCGGTCGCCAAGCCAAGGGCATCACGCCGGTCGAACTCGGATCGGATGAAATCTACAACATCCTGCGTACCCGCCTTCTGACGGCCGAGCCGAATTCCAAGGTGGTCGATTCCGTCGCGACCGCGTTCTCCGACGCGATTTCCGACGCCGTCAAGTCGAAGACCGTCGCCAAGTCGGCGACCCAGATCGCCGACGAGATCGCCGCGAGCTATCCCTTCCACCCTTCATTCAAGCACATCCTCGCGCTGTTCAAGGAAAACGAACGCTTCCGCCAGACCCGCGGTCTGATGACCATGGCGGCCTTGATGGTGAAGTCCGCCCTCGACCGGCCGTCTAACGACGTTTTCCTGGTCGGCTGCCAGCACATCGATCTGTCGCAGCCCGACGTCCGCGATGTGATCATCAACGTTTACGATCTCTCCGGAGCGATCGCTCACGACATCGCAGGGACAGGTACCGAGAGGGCGCACGCCCAGACCATCGACGACCAGACCGACGGCGACGCTGCCAGCCAGGTTGCCCGGATCCTGCTGCTGTCGTCGCTGTCGGAGGCGAGCGATGCCGTCAAGGGATTGAGCAAGTCGCAGGTCGTCGAGAATCTGGTGGCCCCGCTGCGCTCGCCCTTGGAGTTCGACGAGGCGTTCGAGAAGCTGCGCATCGAGTGCTGGTACCTGCATCGCAAGGAAAACGATGCGTGGTACTTCTCGAAGAACGAGAACCTCAAGAAGAAGATCGAGAAGTACGCCACTACAGCCGCGCAGCCCAAGATCGATGCCGAGATGGAGCGGAGGCTTGCGCTGGTTTTCGAACCGAAGCGCAAGAATGCGTATGCGCAGGCGCTGGCACTACCGAAGATCGAGGACATCAAGACCAACGGTGACCGTCTTCTGCTGGTGCTGAGCCCCGACAAGCGGGTGCCGCCGGAAGAGGCGGAGCGGCTGTTCAATGCCATCGTGGAGAAGAACAACTTCTGCGTCGTCACCGGGGACGGGACCGATCTGGCGAAGCTGGAGGACAAGGTCCGCCGCATCTGGGCCACGGCCAAGGTGCTGCAGGAGGATGGCGGGGAGCGCTCGCCGAACCTGGCTGAGCTCGAAGAAGAGACCGAAACTGCCGAGTTCGAGTTCAACTCGACGCTGATCAATCTGTTCAACCGCGTCTACTATCCGGCGCGGCTGCCGAAGGGCGGGGAAGGGTTGGCCTACGCCGCCCTGAAGCTGGTCGAGCGCCGCAGCAAGGAAGGTGGCCCGACGACCATCGATGGCGAGATGGCGGTCGAGGAGGCCCTCAGCGCCACCGGCGCCTCGAAGCTGATCGTCGATCTGGCCGAGGATGGTGTCACGACCAGCTTGCGGTCCCGAGCCGAGGATCTTCTGTGGGGAACGACCGAACGAAAGACGCGCTGGAAGGACGTCGAGGAGCGGGCGATCTGCAACGTCCGCTGGCCATGGCTGCCACCGCGTGGGCTCGAGGATGTGAAGCGCGCTGCGCTCGGCACCGCCCAATGGCGTGACAGCGGCGACGGCTACATCGAAAAGGGACCGTTTCCGGCGGCCAAGACCTCGGTCAAGGTGGTGGTCCGCGGCTACGACGAGCAGACCGGCACCTCGACGATCGAACTGACGCCGACCGACACTGGACCGAATGGCCGCATCCATTGGGCTCCGACTGGCGACGTCTCAGCGAAATCCCCTGTTGTCCCCGATCTCATCATCGAACGCGACGAAACGGTCCTTTGGTTCCTGGCTGTCGATCCCGACGGCAAGCACGACACCGGCGAGCCGGTGAAGTGGACGAACACGCTGACGTTGACCTTTGAGCCGAAGGAAGTGATGGGAAAACGCACGGTGGCGTTGACCGTGATGCCGCGCGGCACCATCCGCTGGAATACCGACGGCACCAACGCGCGCGAGGGCAAGCCTTACACCGGACCGATCCCGATCGAAGGAGACGGCGAGGTCAAGGTGTATGCGTACGCCGAGGACGCCGGCGTCGAAACGTCGAAGATCTTCACCATCAGGCCGGTGGCTGCAGGCGCGATCCAACTGGATCCGGATAGGCCCGTGGTCATCAGGAAGCGCCAGAAGATTGCCTCGACGGCGGACGTATTTTCGACGCTCAAGGCGCTCAAAATCGCCCATGCAAAACTGAAAGGCAGCCTGGCGGTCACCGTGGGTCAGGGCGACGTCAACGCCACGACCCGCTTCGGACCCCAGACCGTTCTCGGGCCGGAGGCCTTGGAGGCATTCCTTGGTGCGGGCCGCAGCGCGCTCGGTAGCGACACGGCGGAGACCGAGATCGGTTTTGCGGAGGTCCACTTCGAGACGGGCCGCGAGATGGAAGAGTTCGTGGCGACCGTCGGATGGGCCGTCAGTCCGGATGAGGTTGAGCAATCGTGAGTGAGCGTAAGACGACAGGTTTCGGCGTCCCGAACGATATCGATCCCCATCACTTCGTGGTCGAGATCCCGGCGGCGCGCGCCAATCCCGTCGTCATCACTGAGCAATTTGGCCTGACCGGCGGCTCCAACGGCATCCCGGATTCGATTGAGCGCTGCCGAATCGGTCAGGACGCCTGGAACGGCGTCCGCAAGGAACTCGAGCGTGTGCTGAATGATCGTCTCAAGGAGAAAAAGCTTACGACCAGCCGATGGAAGAGCGGCAAGAACCAGGTTGAGCGTCTTCTTGGCCGCGAACTCTGCGTCTTGCTGTGGGCGATCGAGGCTGCGCCGAAGGAGACGATTCCGAACGCCATCCGCAACTGGAGCGGGTTGAAGCCGGAAGAGCGCTGGTGGTTGTTCGCCATGGCGGCCTCGATGACAGGGACATCGCAGGACGTCGACGTCGGCTGGCGCAAGGCGCTGCGGGTAGCGCTGACGGAGAATCCGACCGGTGAGGAGGTCGTGGCCATTCGGGCCAAACGGCCGAAAAGCACGGAGGAGCGACCCCAGCTTCCTTTGTTCGAGCGCATGAAGTGAAGAGTGTGATCATGGACGCTAAAGTCGTGAAGTCCAAGGTGGTGCCGTTTTCGTTCAAGAATACCCCGTCCTTGATCGAGCGCGTGTGGCCAGCGCAGAAGATTTCTGTCGAGGCGCAAAAGGAGCGCAAAGCAAATCTCGGTCAGACTCTGACCGGGCTTGGCTCCTATTGGAAGGGACGAAAGCCTCTTGTCCTGGTGCGAGCCTGCGTTCTCGCTTCGCTCCTCCCGTCCACCGGCGACGATATCGCGGATCTGGAGATCTTCGAAATCCTGATGGGGATGAGCGACAAACAAATTTCTCAGCGGTTCAAAACTCCGCTCTCTATCGAAGAAATCGAAAGTTACGGCACTCCTGCGGAGATCGCCGCACTTGTAGAGACGATCGAACTCGACGGGAAGTCGGAAAAACGGCTCGCACCGATGCCTCGGGGCGACCGCCTAGCTCTGATGACGGCGATCCTACCGCGAATGCCGTACGCGGCCAGAGTCGCCAAGCTCTTGCGTCCAGAGGAAGTGAAGGAAGAAGAACTCACCGGGCCGTATCTCAAAGAAATCAACGCAAGGTTAGGCACGAAGGCGACGAATCTCGCCGACCTTCTCAACGAGATCGGCGAACAGCGGTTTGGCGAAAGGATCAGCATTGCGGACACGTTCTGCGGCGGCGGCTCGATTCCGTTCGAGGCCGCTCGATTGGGCCTCGACGTTTACGCCTCCGATCTCAACCCCATCGCATGCACGCTCACGTGGGGTGCCCTCAACGTCATCGGAGCCGACGAGGAGCGTCGCAGCGAAATCGCTAAAGCCGAGAAGAAGCTGGCCATCAAGGTGAACAAAGAGTTGGCCTCGTTGGGGATCGAGTTCAACGCTGCCGGCGACCGCGCCAAGGCGTACCTCTACTGTCTCGAGACGAGATGTCCGCAGACGCAGTGGATGGTTCCGATGTCCACGACTTGGGCGATCTCGAAGTCACGGAACGTAATCGGCCGTCTTGTCCCCGATCATGCCAACAAGCGGTTCAATATCGAGGTCGTTGCAGGAGTATCCGACGAGGAATTGGCGAAAGCCGATCTCGGTACGGTTCGGGACAACAGCCTGGTGTACGAACTTGACGGTGAAATCTATTCGACACCTATCAAGACAATCAGAGGAGATCGTCGCACTGCCGACGGAACAAATACGAGTGGTCTTCGCCTGTGGACCAAGGAAGATTTCAAGCCGGCGCCGACTGACGTCTTCCAGGAACGGCTCTATTGCATCCAATGGATCGCGAAGGACTCACTAGACAAGACCCGACAGGAGACGTTCTTCGCAGCCCCTACCGAGCGCGACCTGAAAAACGAGAAAAAGATCGAAGGTATCGTCTCGAAGAACCTATCGTCGTGGCAATCGGCTGGACTTGTCCCCGATATGAAGATCGAGGCCGGCGATAACACCGACCAACCGATCAGGGAGCGCGGGTGGACCTATTGGCACCACCTGTTCACGCCCCGTGACTACGTCGTCCTCTCCACCATTTTGAAGAGCATCGATGATCCATCGCTTTTGGTTGCCGTTCCGTCGGTTCTGAACCATGCAAGCAAGATGTGTCAGTGGATCACTTCGGCCGCCAGGAAGGACGCTCGCGGTAAGCAGTTGGGCGGGCCCCGCGAGCTTCCGAACCACGTCTTCTACAATCAAGCGCTCAACACATTTTGGAACTACTCAAGTCGGGCTTCCATCTTCCTCATCAAGGATTTGTTCCTGACGTCCGAAGTTCAGTCGTTCCCGCTGGTGAGCAACCGTACGGTCGCGTCACATGCCGTATCTGACCTCAAAACCACCAATCACGTGTATATCACGGACCCGCCCTATGCGGACGCGGTCAACTATCACGAGATCACCGAGTTCTTCATCTCGTGGATACGGGGCAGTGGCCGCAAGGTGTTCCCGGACTGGACGTGGGACTCGCGTCGGCCCGTTGCAATCAAAGGCGACGGCGAAGATTTTAGGCACAACATGGTCGGTGCGTACCGAACTATGACGGAACACATGCCGTCTTCCGGATTGCAAATCCTGATGTTCACACATCAGTCTTCTGCAGTTTGGGCCGACATGGCTCAGATATTCTGGGGTGCGGGCTTGCAGGTCATGGCGGCCTGGTACATCGCGACCGAGACGACATCCGAACTCAAGAAGGGCGGATACGTCCAGGGCACGGTGATTCTAGTCGCTCGCAAGCGCGGAGGGAGCGAGGCCGGATACAAGGACGAGATCGTGCAGGAGGTGCGGGCCGAGGTTGCCGATCAGATCGATACCATGGCAGGCCTGAATCAACACATGAAAGGCCATGGCCGTATCGAGAACCTCTTCGAGGATGCCGACCTTCAGATGGCGGGCTATGCGGCCGCGCTACGCGTGCTCACGAAGTACGAGAAGATCGACGGCACGGATATGACGAAAGAGGCCCTGCGCCCCCGCAGGACGGGCGAGAAGAACTTGGTCGGCGAGATCATCGATTTTGCAGTTCAGGTTGCGAATGAGCACATGGTGCCCGAGAATATGTCTCCGAAGCTCTGGGAGAGCCTGACGGGTGCGGAGCGCTTCTATTTCAAGATGATGGACATCGAGACCACGTCGCTACGAAAGCTCGACAACTACCAGAATTTCGCGAAGGCATTCCGCGTAGGCGACTACGGGGCCCTAATGGGGAGCGTGGAGCCGAACAAGGCTCGGTTGCGGACAGCGAAAGAGTTCAAGAAGAACAGCTTCGAGGTGCCCGAGTTCGGCCCGTCGGTGACCCGAGCGGCCCTATACGCCATTTTCGAACTGGAAAACGAGGTGGAGGGGGACGACGTGCTGTCCCACCTCAAGGATCTGCTGCCCAGCTACCACAACAAGCGCGACGACCTGGCTGCGATCGCGGAGTACATTGCCCGAAAGCGGGAGGCCGTGGACGAGACAGAATCGCGTGCGGCGCGTATTCTCCACGGTCTGATCCGGAACGAACGCTTGGGATAGCAAGAAATGGACGTCAATCCGCTGGGCCGCTCCACCAGTCTCGTCGGAGGCGGCAATCTTCAGCGGTTTTCGTCCAGGCTCGGCCGGCTATCACACGTCTACTTGAAGGACCAGCTCAAGGGCGCTTCGGAGTATCGGCGGATCGCCGGCTATTTCCGGTCCTCGATTTTCGACCTGATCAACGAGGAGATCGAAGGGATCGGCAAAGTCCGGATCGTCTGCAATTCCGATCTCGATCAGTTGGACATCGACGCGGCGCAAAAGGCCCGCGAGCAGCTTCTCAAGGAAAAGTGGAACGACGTCGACGACGCCGTCGAGAGCTTTTTTCGCCGGCCGCGATACCAGCGGCTTTATGAGATTCTCACCCGCGGGAACGTCGAAATCCGAGTGGTTTCCCGGAAGCAGGCGCCCTTCGTGCATGGCAAGGCCGGGGTCATCTACCGTCCGGACGGGACATCGTCCGCCTTCATGGGCAGCCTTAACGAGACCCGCGAGGGCTGGTCGGCCAATTACGAATTCGTCTGGGAAGACACGTCAGCCGACGGGGTAGCCTGGGTCGAAGACGAATTCGAATATCTGTGGGAGCTCGGCAAGCCGCTTCCGGACGCGATCATCGAGGAAATCGGCCGCAGCGCCCGCCGGATCGAAGTTCAGCTCGCGGACCTGAAGCCGTCGGAAGTGGCGCCGGCCGCCTTGGTGGAAGCCGACATCTATCGCAAGGGCGAGGAGCTGATGCCTTGGCAGCGGGCATTTGTGTCGCTGTTTCTGGAGCACCGCGAAACTTACGGAAGCGTCCGCCTGTTGCTCGCCGACGAGGTCGGGGTCGGCAAGACCCTGTCGCTCGCCGGCGCCGCCCTGGTCTCGGCCTTGCTGGGCGATGGCCCCGTCCTTATCCTCTGCCCGGCGACGCTCACCACCCAGTGGCAGATCGAACTCAAGGACCGCCTCAATATTCCTTCAGCCGTTTGGCTTTCGACTGAAAAGGCATGGCGGCTGGACCCCGACGAGATTCCGATGCCGTCGATCGGCGCTGCGGGCGTCGTCAAATGTCCGCGCCAGATCGCGATCGTCTCGACCGGTCTCATCTTCCATAACACGGAAGAACGGAAGCATCTGATGTCACGGTCGTTCGGCATGGTCATCCTGGACGAGGCGCACCGGGCCCGCGGGAAGGAGGATCCGGAGGAGAAGGAGCGAACCGCAAACAACCTCCTGTCCTTTATGTTCGAGATCGCCAAGCGGGCACGGCATGTCCTCCTGGGTACCGCGACGCCGATTCAGACGGACGTCGAGGACATGTGGGACCTTCTCAAGATCCTCGGGATGGGGGCCGAGCACGTAATCGGGGACGCCTGGAGCGACTGGCGGTCCACCGAGAAGGCCGTCCCGATTATCACTGGCAAGAACAAGGTGACGTCCGAACGCGAAGCTTGGCCGCTATTCCGCAACCCGCTTCCCGCTGCGGCCGAGAATGATGTGATTTTCGGGTTCGTCCGGGACGCGATCCAGCTTCGGCCCGATCGCTTTGTCACCCAAGTCAGCTTCAGTGACATCAACGACGCCTTCTGTCGCGATCAGTTCGTCGACGACGTGCTGACGCCGAAGGACGATCTCGGCTTCTTCCAGCGCAACAACCCGGTGGTGCGGCACGTGGTGCTGCGGAAGCGGTCAACGCTGGAGCGCATGGGCCTGATCCCCAGGATCCCGGTCGACATCCATCCGTTGCCTGGCTCGCACATGCCGCCGATGTTCAACGGCTTGGGTCTTGGGACATCGCACGCGTTCGATATGGCATATGAGGCGGCTGACAAGTTCACGAAGGTTCTACGCAAACGGAAGAAATCGGCCGGTTTCATGCGCAGCCTGATGCTGCAGCGCCTGTGTTCGAGCTACGCAAGCGGCCTGGCCACCGCTGAAAAGCTGCTCGCCGGGCGGTCCTTGGACGACGAGGAGCTCGAACTTGAGCTCGGCGATGAGGGGCTGACCTTGATCGACGAGGAGCGGCGGCACCTCCAGACCATCATCGACGTCCTGTCGCCCCATCCGACGGACCCGAAGTTCGACGCGGTCCTATATTTCTTGGAAGAAAGGCGATGGCTGGAGCTCGGCTGCATCGTTTTCAGCCAGTATTTCGACACGACCAAGTGGGTGGCCGAGGGGCTGACTGGGCGGCTTCCGCGGGAGCCGGTGGCGGTCTACGCCGGCGCCGGGAAATCGGGAATCTACATCAACGGTGAGTGGAAGAGCGTCGAACGCGAGCAAATCAAGAGGGCGGTCAAGGAGCGGACGATCAGGCTAATTGTGGCCACCGACGCCGCCTGCGAGGGTCTGAACCTCCAGACGCTGGGGACCCTGATCAACGTTGATCTTCCCTGGAATCCTTCCCGGCTCGAGCAGCGCATCGGTCGCATCAAACGGTTCGGCCAACGCCGCGATCGCGTGGACATGCTCAATCTCCTCTACCATGGCTCTGCTCAACCCACGGTGGACGAGAAGGTCTACGCAAAGCTGTCCTCCCGCATGAAGGATCGGTTCGACATTTTCGGGACGTTGCCCGACGTCATCGACGACGACTGGATCGACGATGAGGAGAGACTCGAGGCCGAATTGAAGAACTACACAAACCGCCGCGCGCGGGCCAACGCGTTCGATCTGCGGTACGCCGGCGACGTCGTGCCAAAGGATGAGCGCTGGGAGCTCTGCGAGAAGGTTCTAGCCCGGAACGACGTCAAGAAGCGGCTATCGCGGGGCTGGGGCGAACGGGATCGTGCCGATCAATCGGTGCCAGCATAAAAACTGGACTGCATAATGAGTCGCAAGGGACATTTTCCCGGCGGAAGCACGACCATTGGCCCCCAGGGATTCCAAATGGTTCAAGAAAGGATCCACTTGGGTCGCTCCGAACGTGGAGTGCCGTCGCCGCCTCTCGCCTCCGAGCGCAAGCCGCAGCGTGACTGATAGATCCATGAATCCAATTGTTCACAAGATTATCACTTAGATAAAACAGTGTCTTACCGAAAATATCGAGTTTATAGAAATAAATTTGAAATAAATTCCTTGTTTTTGGCGTTGAGATGGGCATGATCGCCGTAGTCACAGCGCGAGATTCTGCCGATGCCCATGCCTGTCGAACCCTTGGTCCGCACTGCCCTCGCACCATTCGATAAACGCGTCCGCCGGGTAGTGGACATTGGCTTCAAGGCCTATCTCTCGCGACGCGGCGCTGGCAATCTGTACAAGCGGACAGACGCCGCCGAGATTTTCGACTGCGTTGTCCAAGCCGCTATCGTCGAATTCGATGACAAGCCAGGCGTGAAGGTCTTCAAGGGCAAGGCGACCGCCCGTTTCCTCTTCGCCAACACCGTGCTCGTCCGCTTCAAGAAGGCCGACCGCAGCGGCGCGGGACAGAATGTTCGGACCGGCGCAAACGATAGATTCTTGAACCCGACGCTGGCCTTCCCGGACGCGCCGGAAGCCATGAAAGTCGAGATTTGCTGGAAGCTGAACGCGATGCGGACGGGGTACGACAGCCTGCACGTCACATCCCGCAACGGCGCTGGAGTGCTGTGGTCGTATGAATTGCTCGGCGGCGTCCAAGAGACCATCCGCTTCCCGAGCAAACCGGCACCCATGCCGGCCACCGGCCGGCGGCGCGCCAAGCTCAAGTCTGAGGATGCCAAAAAGAAGTCCCGCGACGCTTCGTGACCGAGCGGATTGCCCGGTTATCAGTTGTTAAACCGAATCGTCGGCGTATGCGTATGGGAGCTTTTATGGGAACGACCGGAAACATGCTGCGCCTCGCGCGGCAACTTCGAGGATTGCAGCAGGGCGAGGCCGCTGCGGGACTCGGTGTGCCGCCTGTCGAACTGTCCCGCGTCGAAACCGGCCTCAAGGAGCCGACTGAGGCCCTTCTCGAATCCGCCTCCAAATTGTTCACGCTGCCGGCCGCCTTCTTCAAGCAGACCGACACGGTCTACGGCGCCCCGGTCAGCGTGCATCCGATGTGGCGTAAGAAGACCGACGTGCCGGCGCCGGAAGTCCATCGGATCATTGCCGAACTCAACATCCGGATCATGCACCTGCGGCGCTTGCTCGACGCCACAGACTTGGATCCCGTGCGCAAGCTGCCGCGGTTCGACTCGGATTCCTACGGCAACGACCCCGCGGCCATCGCCGACCTGGTGCGGCGCTTCTGGCAGGTGCCGGAGGGTCCGATCGAGGACCTCACTGCGCTGGTTGAGGACGCCGGCATCATTGTGGCGCATTCGGATTTCGGCGGCTCGTCGATCAGCGGCGTGACCTTCTCGATCGCGGGCATGCCTCCACTCGTCGTCCTCAATTCCAGTCAGCCCGCCGATCGAATGCGCTTCACGCTGGCACACGAGCTCGGCCACATCGTAATGCACAAATTCCCGACGCCAGAAATGGAAGACGAAGCCAACCAGTTCGCGTCGAACTTGCTGCTTCCGACGGAAGACGTGAAGCCGTATTTCGTAGGCCGCAAGGTCGACCTGCCACTGCTCGCGGCCTTGAAGCCCGAGTGGCGCGTTTCGATGGCGTCGCTGGTGTTCGCCGCAAAGCGCGCCGGCGCCCTCAACGAGGGCCAGGCGCAGTACATCTGGAAACAGTTCAACATCCACAAGATCAAGCTGCGCGAGCCGCCCGAACTGGACTTCACTCCGGAAACACCGCGCACCATCAGCGAACTGGTGTCGCTGCACATGCAAGATTTGAACTATTCGCTCTATGACCTGTCGGCGATGCTGAGCATGCATCAAAACGAAATCGCTCTGACCTATTCGATCGACCTGCCAGGTGACGACAAGGGCCGCCCGAAACATCTGCGCGTCATTCAATAGCACGGCTCGGATCGGCTTACGGGGCCGCACGTATTTGGAAGTTCTCAGGCGTCTCCCGGATCGAGAAGTGGACAGGGCCTCGCACGTCTTCAGGCACCTTTGCCCAAAGGTAGGCAGTGCCCTCGTCCAACACGGTGGATTCGACCACGAAGCCCGCGCGGTTAACCAGGCTGGCGAGCTCGTCCGGCGGTATCAGGCCGTAAAAAGAGTGGCCGCGGAGTGAATCCATAAGAAATCCGTTGCCGTAAGGCTGGCAGTTCGGAAGGCGCTGCATCCTGGTAAAATCCGAATTCCGGTAGAGGACGACGAACAAGCAGGTGGCGCCCGGCTTGAGCTTGGCTCTGATCAACTGAACGATGCCCAGTCTAACGCTTGCCGAAGGGATGACCGAAAGAACGTTAATGCAGAAGCCCCGATCGTACCTGTGCGCCTGGGAAGCGAACTGTCCTACGGTATAGGCCTCGACGTGGTTAGACCTTCGGACGTGATCGCGGATCGTCGTCAACCGCCCGCGGATCATTTGCGTTCTTGAGAACTGCACTTCGGAATCCACCAGCCCAAGAATGTCGGTAGTCTTCGCAATAACCCGCTCATACCGGAGCTTGCCACACCCGAAGTCGAAACTAGAGCGAACCGGTTCCAGCCGCGAAATCAGCCTGTTGAGATAGGCTGAGCTCTGGGCCTCCGGCTTGGCGGCGTTCTCGCTCCTGATGACGATATCCTTGCCGATCTTGTACCGCATCAGCTGGCCGACTCCGCAAACGCCTTGCGGTTAGCGGTATTCGCCTCGTCGTTCTCAGCGATCTGCTGTATTTGCGGATCGGCTCTCCGCTCCAGCAGTCCGTACCGAAGGTTCATGAACAGGAGTGCGCCCATTGAAGCGACCCAAAAGACGACGAGTAACCAGGATGATCGTGCAATTGCCGACAAAATCGCGAAGCCGGTCAGTATGAAGAACCACTCCAAGGCGACCCAATACATGTGCCATGCTTCGAGCGCGCTTTCGATGTCGTGCTTGTCCACCAGCGGCTTTTCGCTTCTGCTGGATGCATATTTGTAGAAAGTCCCTCTCATGAGCGGATGGCGATCTCGCTCGAGATTCTGGATCTGCCGGGCAGTCATTTGCACACCCGACATCACCGCGAGCGGGAGAAGGATATTTGCGCGGTCGAACCGGGCCCTGATCTTGAAAAAATCGGAAATCCGGTCGTGAAAATGGGTGACTCTGCTGAAGATGAGTACCGCCAATGCGATCGCGAACCCGCCGACATTGATCTCAGGGGCCTTTACCGCCGTGGCGAACTCTTTGAAGCCGGGCAGATGCTCGATCTGCGAAAAGAGACTTTCCACCCAAGGATCTTGTCGAGCCAGGAATGTACACGCCAAGGTCAACCAGAAGTCGGCCAAAGCGATCTTCCAAAGCATCTCCGAATAGTTCTTCGGCCCAAAGAAGGGCATCAGAACACGAAGGATCGAATCCATCCTCGCCCCCGAGGTTGTTATAAGTTAGCTCTAATCGGAATGATTGATTCAGAGAGGCCGCACCCGGTCAATCGACGACAGTCGGCTTTTCCCCGGCTTTCCGGGGCTTCCGCAGCGGGGCGTAGGTGCTCCGGAAAGAGAAAAGACCTCCGTAATCGCAATCGCAGCCACCGGCTCTCATGTCGTTTCTTCTTAACCCCCTTCTGCTACGGACATGTCGGTTTTGGCTCGCGGCGCAGAGACGAAGACGATGTCCAAGCTTATCGATGTATACTTGGTCCAGCCCTATGAAAGGCTCGATCGTGGCGACTTCGAGCCTTGGGTATTGGTGGAGCGCCCCACTTTGACGTCGGCTGTCGAAAGCGCTGAAGGCTTGTGCCGTACATACGGCGGAGCCGTGGTGTTCAGCGCGAAAGCGGATTTGGCCACTGGCGGCTACAGCTCTTGCAAGGTGCAACGGAAATTCGGTGAAGTGCCCGAGGACCCGATGCTGTAAAGTAAATGTCATTCTCAGGGATGCACTCGCGAGCCCTATGACCGACAGAGCTCGGCCGGATCACGGATGCGAGCAATCAATCGATCAGGAACCCACCAACTAATGCCTAGACCGTCATCATACGGCCTTTAGTCGCTGGACGTAGACGGGCTGAGAACGCGTCTTTAGTTAGGACGCATAGGTTGAGTACAAATTGAAACACCAACCGACTCACTCTTAGACCGTCATCGACTCGGTCTGAGTGTGTCGGCATACGAAATCCGGTCGGCTTCCCGCGGATCCTACCCGTCACTCGTCCCGATAGATCTTTTCGCGCTTCTCGTGGCGCTCCTGGGCCTCGACCGAGAGCGTCGCGATCGGACGGGCCTCGAGCCGCTTCAGCGAGATCGGCTCGCCGGTTTCCTCGCAATAGCCGTAGGTGTTGTCTTCAATCCGTTGCAAGGCGGCGTCGATCTTGGAAATCAGCTTGCGCTGCCGGTCGCGGGCCCGCAGTTCGATGGCACGGTCGGTTTCCGAGGACGCGCGATCCGCGAGATCGGGATGATTGACGTTCTCTTCCTGAAGCGTCTGCAGCGTGAGCTTCGATTCGCGGAGGATTTCGTCCTTCCAGGCCAGCAACTTGGCGCGGAAATATTCGCGCTGGTGCTCGTTCATGAACGGCTCTTTGTCGGAGGGCCTGTAATTCTTCAGTTTTTCCAAATGCATTCCATAGTCCGTGCAAGGCGCCGGACTGTCCGGCTGCGGCGGAGCTTATATAGCGGCACTCTGTGACAAACAACATCGCAGCGACGAAAGACGCGGCCCCTTAACGGCTCTGGGCGGACGCCCGAGGGAACCTCCAGGTCGGTTCATACCGCCGGATCAGATCAACACAGCCCTCCAGCCCCGGCCTCGCCGGCACGCCTTGCGGCTCTCAGTATTGTCCGGCTTTGGCGAGTTCGACCTCGACCCGCAATTCGATCTCCGACAGCACCGCATCGAGACCGGCATCGCCAGAAGACGATTTCAGATCGGCGGCGGCGGTACGCAGCCGCGCCACCGTGGAGGCGTCGAAGTTGCCGGACAGCAGGCCTATCTTGAGATCGTCGAGCACGTCGAGCGCGCCCCTGCCGCGCTGCACCGAGCGCCTGCGCCGCTCCACTGGATCCTCCTCGACGCCCTGCAACGCCAGCAGCGCATCGATGGTCGCTGTTGCCTTCGGCGCGGCGGCGGCCCGGCTCTCCGCCGTCGCGGTCAGGTCCGGCAGGGAAAATTCGCTTCCACCTCTCCGCCGCGCGGGGGTGGCCTGTGTCGCCTGCGTCGTGCCGTTCGCTCCATAAATTCGCATCGCCGCCTCTCACCGATTTGTGATGGGGTCACGAACCACGCCACGCCGGTTCGGAAGCCTCGCCGCCCGCCGCCGGAGGAATGCCGCGCCGGATGATCGGCACGGGAACCGTGAACCGTTATGGTTAACGAAGCGTGAACGCCCGGCAAAAACTGCCGATGACGGCAACTTCGCCGCCGCCTCCCGCCGGCAGGGATCGGCCCGCCGCACAAATACAACAACGATATCAATATTATAGGCGAAAGGCCGCAATGGCACGGCCCTCGCATGGTTAACGGCGGATGACCGTCATGGGAGTGGCGGCCAGCCGGACCGAACCCTCAGCGGGGAGCAGAGGATGCCTGGCGTTGGTATTTCAAGGATCGTCCGGATCGCCGTCGCGGCGCTTGTCGCGCTGGCGCCGCTGATGACGCCTGCGCACGCGACCTCGCGGATCAAGGATCTCGCGAACATCGAAGGTGTGCGGCAAAACCAGTTGATCGGCTACGGCCTCGTGGTCGGCCTCAACGGCACCGGCGACACCCTCAACAATATCCCCTTCACCAAGCAGTCGCTGCAGGCGATGCTGGAACGCATGGGCGTCAACATCCGCGGCGCCACCATCCGCACCGGCAACGTCGCGGCCGTCATGGTGACCGGCAACCTGCCGGCCTTCGCCACCCAGGGCACCCGCATGGACGTCACGGTGTCGGCGATGGGCGACGCCAAAAGCCTGCACGGCGGCACCCTGCTGGTCACGCCGCTGCTCGGCGCCGACGGCAATGTCTATGCGGTGGCACAGGGCTCGCTCGCGATCGGCGGCTTCGCCGCGGAAGGCGCCGCCGCCAGCGTCACCAAGGGGGTGCCGACCAACGGGCGCATCGCCAACGGCGCCATCGTCGAACGCGAGATCGAGTTCGCGCTGAACAAGATGCCGAACGTTCGGCTGGCGCTGCGCAACGGCGATTTCACCACCGCCAAGCGCATCGCCGCCGCAGTGAACGATTTCCTCGGCACCAAGACCGCCGAGCCGATCGATCCGTCCACGGTGCAACTCTCCATCCCGGCGGAATTCAAGGGCAACGTCGTTGCGCTTCTGACCGAGATCGAACAGTTGCAGGTCGAGCCGGATACTGCGGCGAAAATCATCATCGACGAGCGCTCCGGCATCATCGTGATGGGACGCGACGTCCGCGTCGCCACCGTCGCGGTAGCGCAAGGCAACCTTACCGTATCCATCTCCGAGAGTCCGCAGGTCAGCCAGCCCAATCCGCTGTCGCGCGGACGCACGGTGGTGACGCCGCGCACCGCCGTCGGCGTGACCGAGGACGGCAAGAAGCTCGCGCTGGTCAAGAACGGCGTCTCGCTTCAGGAGCTGGTCGACGGCCTCAACGGCCTTGGCATCGGGCCGCGCGACCTGATCGGCATTCTGCAGGCGATCAAGGCGGCCGGCGCGATCGAAGCCGACATCGAGGTGATGTGATGCAATCCCGGATCGACGGCAGCCTGATCGCGAGCGCCTATCGCAGCATCCCGCGCAAGGCGATGATGCCGATGCCGAACGGCCGCCCCGACCCGCAGCTCCAGCAAGCGCTGGAGAAAGTTTCTCCGCAGGCGGTTCAGAAAGCCAGGACGACCTCGCAGGATTTCGAGGCGATGTTCCTCAATTCGATGTTCTCGCAGATGACCACGGGCCTGAAGGGTGAAGGCCCGTTTGGCGACACGCCGGGCACCGGGGTATGGCGCTCGATGCTGACCGAGCAGTATTCCAAATCGTTCGCCCAAGCCGGCGGCGTCGGCGTGTCCGACGCGGTGTTCCGCACCCTCATCATGCAACAGGCGAACCAGACCCAGCCTGCTGCGAAGGAGACTCCATGACGGCGACCCCACAGGCGCAACAGGCGTCCCCCGTTTTGCCGCCCGTCGCGACACCAGCGGACGCACGCAAACTCGCCGACGGCATGCTCGACACCATGAATGCGCTGCTCGCCGTCATCGAGCGCGAAACCGAACTGGTGCGCGCCGGCAAGATTCGCGAGGGCATGGCGCTCGGGAAACAGAAGAGCGAGCTGTCGCGCCGCTACGCCGGCGCCATCAGCCATTTCAAGAGAAGTCAGGCCTACATGACGCAGTCCACGCCCGAGCTGCTCACCGCCCTGCAACGCCACCACGACACCTTCCGCGCGATACTTCAGGTGAATCTGACGGTGCTCGCGACCGCGCACGCGGTCTCCGAAGGCATCGTGCGCGGCGTCAGCGCAGAGGCGCAGCGCCGCGCCATGCCGCAGACCTACACAGCAAACGGCCAGCGCAGCGCGCCGCCGCGCCAGCACACGATCCCGATCGCGGTGAGCCGGTCGCTGTAGAGTATTTTCCGGCCAGGTGGAATCCGGTTCACGTGAAGAAAATGCTCTCAATCAAACTTGCGATGATGCGGCCTCGGCTGAGAGAGAGAGAGAATCATAATACGCTGTCTCGCCTAAGAACATAGAAACGCTGAGGGAAGAACAGAGAAACAGAGAAGCATGGTCCATCGCGAGCTGAGGGGGAAGCCATGTACAGAGTTCGAACAAGCCCGGAGGGCAAGGCAACGACTGACTCAGAGCGCAATTACCGGTCGCCCATAAGCCAATTGCACGCGCCAAAATTCAGGTCCGGCTTCTCACTCTCTTATTCAGTCATCGCTCTCGGCGCGACGCTGGTCTTCTCTGGCGAGGCCTATGGGCAATGCTCCCCACTCCCACCGGGGTCTGTCAATTTGACCACCGGGGCCTGCACGGACGATGGCGTCAGTCGAACGAGCAGCACGGTCAATACGCCAGCGATCGGTGTGTCAGGGGACGGATCATACACTGGCAATGGCGTCATCATCGCGACCACTGCTGGCAGCGCTTTCGGGGCCGAGGTCTCGGGACTAGGGCACATCGTCCTCTCGGGCGGTACGCTAACGACGAGCGGGACTGACTCCACAGGTATTCTGGTCGAAAGCGGCGGAACGCTCACCACGCAAGACGGCCTGACCATCGAGACATTCGCCAAGGGCGCAACGGGCGTCTCCGTCCTGGGCGCGGGCGCGTCAGCCAATTTGAGCAACACCAGCGTGTCGGTCCATGGAGACACTTCCTTCGGCTTGAAGGCCAACGGCGGGGCCATCGTCGGCAACGACCTGACGATCAAGACCGCGGGCACCGACGGGCAGGCCCACGGCGTTCTGACGGAAACGAACGGCACGATCGATCTCACGCGGGCGACAATCACCACGACAGGAGCCTCGTCCGAGGGATTGTACGCCTACGGCCCCAGCCGCATCACCGGGACCGACCTTCACATCGTCATCGAGGGCGACACGGCCGACGGCGCCATCGCCTATAATGGTGGTGAGGTCCACCTGACCGGCGGCTCCATCCTGGTCAAGGGAACTTACTCTGCGGCCTTAATCGCTTCTGTGGGCTCCCGGTTGACGGCCACGAATGTCCAGATCGACGTTCGCGGCGACAACAGCAACGGCGCATTCGCCCAAGACCGGGGCACGGTGACGCTGACGGGCGGCCGCATCACCACCTCCGGCGTGGGCGGGCACGGCCTCTACGCCTATAGCGATGGCACCATCGTTGCGGATAACGTCTCGGTCACCACCGCCGGCAACGACGCGGACGGTGCCAGGGCCGAGTTCCCCGACGCCACCGTCGCCCTCACCGGCGGAACCTTCACCACGTCGGGGGCGCTCGCGAATGGCCTGAGCGCGCAGGATGGCGGCACGCTCACCGCCACGAATACGGCCGTGGCGGTGACGGGAGCCGGCGCCGCCGCGATCCAGATCGTGGGCGGCACGGCGGTCGATCCGAGCGTGGTGACCGTCACCGGCGGCAGCCTGGCCTCCAGCCTGGGGCCCCTCATCCTGTCCGAGGGCGGCATCGGCGCCATCTCCCTGAACGGGCCGATCGCGACCACCTCGGGCATCGTCGGGGGCCAGGCCGCCCTCGCCACGGTGACCGCGGGATCCGGGGGCGTGACGCCCAGCAACCTCACCCTCAATTTGAACGGACTGGGCGGGGTCGCCGGCGCCTTGCGGGTGACGGGTACGGGTAACGTGGTCAACACCACCTTCAACGCGACCAACTGGACCGGCGATCTCATCGCCGACACCGGCAACACTCCGAATACCTCACTGGCCGCGAGCCGGTGGACCGGTCAGGCGGCCAACGCGGCCGATATCGGCATTGACGGGTCCAGCGCCTGGACCATCACCGGCACGTCCAACGCCACCGGCACGATCACCAATGCCGGGCTGATCCAGTTCGTGCCGCTGTCCAGCGGGTTCTCGACGCTGACCACGGGCAGCTATGTCGGCCAGGGCGGCCGGATCGCCTTCAACACCTATCTCGGCGCCGACAACTCCCCCACGAATTTGTTGGTGATCAATGGCGGGACGGCGAGCGGCACGACCGCGCTGTCGGTCACCAATGCCGGCGGGTCCGGCGCACTGACCGTGGGCGACGGCATCCGCCTCGTGCAGGCGGTCAACGGCGGCGCTACCCAGCCGGGCGCGTTCGCTCTCGCCGGGCGCGTCGCCGCCGGCTCCTTTGAGTATCTCCTGTTCCGGGGCGGCAGCTCGGGCGCGCAGGACTGGTTCCTGCGCTCCACCCTGAACGCGATCCCGGATCCGCCCAGCCCGACGCCACCGGCGCCAGAGCCGGTCATTCCGCTCTATCGACCGGAGGTTCCCCTCTACACCCCCATCCCGGCCATCGGCCGCGACATGGGCCTGGCAACCCTCGGCACGCTGCATGAGCGGGTGGGCGAGGAGATGAATATCCCGAACCAGACAGCTTCCGGGAAATTCGGGAACGGCACCTGGGCACGGCTCATTGGCGAGAGTGGCAACAGCAGTTGGTCCGGCACCGTCGATGCCCGCGCCCGCAACGCCAGTCTTGTTGGCATCCAGGCGGGCTTCGATATCTATCGAAGCCTGCACGACAATGGCCATCGCGACCATGTCGGCCTCTATATCGCCGAGACCAGCTACCGCTCCTCCATCAGCGGCTTCGCATTGGGCCAGCAGAACTTGCAGGTCGGCCAACTGGCCCTGCAAGGGCCGGCGGCGGGCGGCTATTGGACCCATTTCGGCCCTTCGGGCTGGTACCTGGACGCGGTGGTCCAGGAGAACTGGTTCGATGCGAGGGCGACGTCGCTCTACCAATCGGGGATGAGCACCAGCGGCACGGGCTTCACCGCCTCGCTGGAGGGGGGCTATCCGATCCGCCTGAGCCGGCATTGGCAGATCGAGCCGCAGGCGCAGATCATTTACCAGACCATGTCGGTGAACCGCAGCCGGGACGCTTTTTCGACGGTCGGGTGGGATGCAAATAACGCGGTGACCGGACGTTTCGGCGGGCGGCTGCAATACACGACCCAAGATGGGCAAACGCTGTGGCAGCCCTACCTCAAGGCCAACCTCTGGCACGGCTTCGGCGGCGTCGACCGGATCAGCTTCGGGGATTCGCCGGCGATCGAGAACCGGTTCGGCAACACCTCGCTGGAACTGGGCGCGGGATTCACGGCCCGGATCACGCAGACCACCAGCCTCTATGGCCATGTCGACCGTCGCTGGTCGGTGGACGGCGCCGAGCGGTACGCCTCGGTCCAGGGCGTCGTCGGGGTCCGGTTCAACTGGTAGGGCCCGCTTCCGCGTTCAAAACCTCGCGAACGAAGGCGCGCTGCGCCCTGCCCGCGCGCTTTCGAATCCAATTCGATTCAAATTGCCGCGTTGCCGGCAGCACGGTGTTGAACACGTTTTCTAACGTGGCGTTCAGAGACGGGCGTTAAGCTTGCGGCCTAAAGGGGGTTGGGATTTGACTCGAAGGGAGCCTGGAGGCGACCATGGGTACGGATTTCAGCATCAAGCCGGTCGGGGCACCGGTCGCAACGGCAGTCGTTCAGCCGGCGAGCAGCGCCGCGGACGATGCTGTCGCGACTCAACTTCCCCCGAGCCAGAGCGTCACCGCGGCGGACGTGAGTGCGCGCGTCCGTAACGATCCGCGGACATCGGGCGATACGCTGTCGCGTCAGGTGATCGTCGATCGCGATGCCGCCTCGATGGTCTATCAGGTCGTCGACAACCGGACGAGCCTGGTCGTGAAGCAGTTCCCCGAAGAGGCGATGCTGCGACGGCGCGCCTATTTCCGCGCGCTCGATCTGGTGAAGGCCGAGCGTGCGCAGGACCCGGCGACCGACCGACAGGCGTAACCGCTTGGCTCGCGATGGCCGAACCGGAAAGCACGCTGCGCGACCGATCAGCCCTGTTGGACGTAAGCCGTCTCGAGCGTGCTCGCGCCCGTCGCAGGATTGCTCATGACCGTGCTGACCTGCGCGGTGCCGGCCTTTGTCAGCACGAATTTTGAATCGCCGACGCGGAACGCGTTGTTCTTGATCAGGACGTCCTGATACTTGATCGTGCTGCCGTACTGATACTTGGCCTTGGCGCGAAAACCATTGACGTTCGAAATCGTCACCGAAAACGGCTTCTGGTTGGCGTACTTGCCGCTCCAGGTGCCCTCGAAGGCCTTGGGATCGACGTCGACGTACTTGCCGGTGCTGAGATTGACGTTCTGCCCGACCGTCGTGTAGTTCGCCGCCAGGATGCTCAGGACGTCGGCCATGATCCGGCTCCGTCGATGAAGTCAGGCGTTACGCCCGCCCGGACAAACCCGCCGCGAGATTGCAGTTGATGTCGATCAGCGACTTCAGCTTCGCGGGGTCGGGATTCATCTGCATGTCGATCGTCTGCTTCATCACGAAGACGCCGATGTTGGCGATATTCTGGCGGACCTCCAGCGGCTGCTGGTTGTCATCGCTGTCCGCTGCGCTCATGAAGATCGACCACAGACGGCGGTTGAACAGCAGCGCGTTGTGCATGTTCTTGTCCGGACCCGTCCAGTTGTTCTGGATCTCCTGAAGCTGCCGCGCCGCCTTCAGCAAAGCCTGAGCCTCGATTTCACGGGGAGATGACGAGGTTTGAGCCGTCCGGGCATAGGCTTGAGCAGCGTTCGACATTCAAGACCTCGGGGAAAACAGCGGGCGCGCGCTTCGGCGCTGCTGGTATGTCTACCAGAGCCGCCTTTAAAATAGGTTACCCGGTGTTTCCACATGCGCCTAAAAAATGGCAGGCGGAACACTTGCGACCGCCGCGGCGTCGCGCCTTGCGTCGTCAGCGCAGCAGTTGCAGCACGCTCTGCTGCGACTGGTTGGCCAGCGCCAGCGCCGACACCGCGATCGACTGGCGGGTGGCCAGCGCCTGGCTGTTCGCCGCTTCCTCGTTGGTGTCAGCGAGCGTCAGGTTGCTTGAGCCGGTCTGCAACACGTTGATCAGGTTCTTCGAGAAGTCCTGACGGATCTGCACGATCGACAGGTTTGCGCCGAGCGTCGAAGCCTGCGCGCGCAGCGTGCTCGACGCCTTGTCGAGGTTCGCGATCACGCTGTTGGCAGAGCCGTTGTCCAGGAAGTCGGTGCCCGCCGTCAGGGTCGACAGTCCGAGGCCGGCTGCATTGGTACTGGTGCCGTTGATGGTGAGCACGGACTTTCCGGTCTCGTTGAAGATGAGCTTCAGCGTGTCGCCATTGAGCAGATTGATGCCGTTGAACGATGCGTCCGCCGTCGTCGTGTTGATCTGCTGAATGATGTTGTTGTACTGATTGACGAGGCCAGCGCGGGACGCCTGAACCGAAGCGTCTTCAACAGGCGCGCCGGCGACCAGGCCGTTGAACGCATAGCCAGCGCCGGCCGCGGTCCCGCCGATCGTGCCGATGGTCGCGGCGGCGGCCTCGTTGGAGGTCGAGATCGTGATCGCGCCCGTCGCGTCGATCGAGGCCTGAAGATTGTTGGAGGCGAGCTGCGCGTTCAGGCCGTTGAGGCTTTTGACGGTGCCGTTGGTGCCGTCGCCGAAAGTGATGCTGGTCGCGACGCCACCGCCCGTTGCCCCGATCGTCAGCGTCTTGCCGTCGAGGTTTCCCGCGCCGCCGCCGCGCGCTGTCGTTCCCGTGGTCAGGCCGAGCTTTGCGAGCACGCCCGGCGTGGAGTCCGCCAGCGTCAGGTCATGAGCGATACCGGTGTTGAGCGCGATCTGACCGGTTCCGCTCACGGCCGATGCCGTCGCGGGCACGGTGTTGCCGTCCAGCGTATCGATCACGCCGGTCAGCGCGCTCAGCGTCTGGTCGATGCCGATCGTGACGTTTCCAGAGGCGTCGGTGGTGGCCGCGCCGGACGCGGAGAACGTGACGGTCTTGCCGTTGACGGAAAAGCTGTCGCCGGCGACGGGGCCGGTCAGCGTCGCGGTAGCGCCGTTGGTCAGCGTATTGATAAAGGTGGTGCCGGTTGCGGCAGCGTTGGAGGTGCCGGTCTTCAGGGCGGTGCCGGGCGTCGCGGCTGCGTTCGTAAACGGTGTCGTGCCTCTGAGATCGAGCGCGGTCGCGCCCGTCACGGGCAGGCTCGCTACCGACGACTTCTGCGAATAGCCGGCCTGGGATTGCAGAACCTGATTGGCGACCGACTTCGCGGTGTCGACCAGCTTCTGCAGCGAGGTCAGGCCGGTGTTGGCCGCCTGCAGCACCTGTACGCCGTTGCCGATGCCGTCGAGCAGACTGTTGATGTCGTGGGCGCGGTTGTCGAGCGCGGCGGCGGTGAAATAGTTGGTCGGGTTGTCGAGGGCCGTGTTCACCTTCTTGCCGGTGGCGAGACGATTCTGCGTCGTCGCCAGCAGGTCGGCTGTTGACTGCAACGAGAGCAGATTCTGGCGAACGGATGTCGAGAGAACGATGTCGGACATGTCTGGCCCTTCCCTGACCTGAGCGGACGCCGGCTCGCCATCAGAGCCGGTTCCTGGTCGGAAAGGTGAACGAGACGTTTTAATTTATGGTTAACAGCAGATTAATGCCCGCCATCGACGCCGCTGCGGCCTCCCGTCCCCCATTCGTGATATCTGAAGCGCTTTCTGAATTCGAGGCTTGAAACGCAAGGTAGCCAAGGGCTTTGGCGCGCTGTGCTCAACAAAGTATCCAGAAGTTCGAACCGGTGTCTCGCGACGATTCTATCTTGTTTCGTCAGGAGGTTGTGAGCTGCTGCTGGCGATCCGGCTCAGAATGAGGTTGCGGGGCCGGCAAACGCAAAAACGGCGGGGTTTCCCCCGCCGTTTTCGTTGTCTGATAAGTCGTTTACGATTAGCGCAGCAACTGCAGCACGCTCTGGTTCGACTGGTTGGCCAGCGCCAGGGCGGAGACCGCAATCGACTGGCGGGTCGACAGCGCCTGGCTATTGGCCGCTTCCTCGTTGGTGTCGGCCAGCGTCAGGTTCGACGAGCCGGTCTGCAGCACGTTGATCAGGTTCTTGTTGAAGTCCTGACGGATCTGCACCACCGACAGATTCGAACCGAAGGCCGACGCCTGCGAGCGAAGCGAGCTGGAGGCGTTGCTCAACGTGTCGAGCACCTTGTTGGTCGAGGCGTTGTCGAGGAAGTCGGTGCCGGAGGTCAGCTTCGACAGGCCGAGACCGGCCGGGTCGAAGGTCACGCCCTGGATGTTCAGCGTCGACTTTCCGGTTTCGTTGAACACCAGCTTGAGCTGGTCGCCGTTCAGCAGGTTGACGCCGTTGAACGAAGAGTCCTGCGCCGTGGTTTTGATCTGGTCGATGATGGTGTTGTACTGAGCGACGAGACTTGCACGAGCCGTCAGCGAGTTCTGGTCCTGGGTCGGTGCGCCGCCAGCAAGCCCGTTGAACGCCTTGCCAGCACCCGCGGCGGAACCGCCGATCGTGCCCATCGTTGCCGAGGCCGCGTCGTTGGTGGTGCTGATGGTAAGCTTGCCGTCGGAACTCAACGTTGCCATCAAGTTGTTTGCAGCAAGCTTGTCGTTCAACTGGTTCAACGACTTGACAGTACCGGCCGTGCCGTCGCCGAAGGTGATGTTGGTCGCCGTTCCGCCGCCGGTCGCGCCGACCGTGAGGGTCAGCGTATCGAGCGGCGAGACGCCAGCGACAGCGGCCGCACCGGCGGTGCCAGTCGCAGCTGTAATACCGGTCGAACCGCCCGGGGTATTCGTCGCAGTCACCGCGGACGTCGCAACGTTGGACGAGATTCCGGTTGAACTGGACGTGAAGGTCAGGTTGCCGCCGACAACGGAAACAACAGCGCCAGTAATCTGATCGTTCACGAGGTTGGCAACGTCCGTCGCACTCAGGCTGGCAGCGTTGAGCGAAGCGGAATGCGCCGTGTTGTAGGCCGTAACGGCCGCAGCATCCAGCGTGACGTTCTGAGCCGTACCGCCATCAACCGTAACGGTGAAGGCCATCGACTTGGTGGCAGAGACGTCGACCGCCGTAAACGCACCCGCAGTCAGGGAGCCCGAGGTCGCCGCGCTGCCGCCGACAGGAGTGCCACGCAGGTCGTCGGCGGTTGCACCGGTAATCGCCGCGGTCGTCACCGACGACTTCTGCGAATAGCCCGACGGGGTCTGCAGCGCCTGGTTGGCGATCGACTTCGCGGTATCGACCAGCTTCTGCAGCGAGGTGATACCGGTGTTGGCAGCCTGCAGCACCTGCACGCCGTTGCCGATCGAGTCGAGCAGGTTGTTGATGTCGCCGGCGCGGTTGTCGAGGCCCTGCGCGGTGAAGAAGTTGGTCGGGTTGTCGAGCGCCGAGTTGACCTTGTTGCCGGTGGCAAGACGGTTTTGCGTGGTGGAGAGCAGATCGGCGGTGGACTGGAGGGAGAGGAGGTTCTGGCGCACGGACGCCGAGAGAACGATACCTGACATTGTCATACCTTTCTGGTGTGAACATTCGTGTACGTTGCGCCGATCATTTCCATCGGACGACAACGCGACACTGGAGCCAGGACTCTAAAAAAAACATGAACTTGCGCGGTACAGTTCGAATGAACGTCGATGCGCTTTCGGCGCTTCGCCACGGTCCGTCGGGCCAATCGCCGTCATGATGCCCTTGCGAACATTGCAGTTTCCTGCGGCCATCGACGGCGCCTCGGCGCTCCCGTTAACCCTTCGTTAACCATCATCGGAAAGGATCGCGGCGACGGTATGAATATGGGCGTTATTCGGGGCTGCTTGCGGCGACGCACATCCCGGCGTCATCGGATCCCGAAACACCACAGGAGGGCTACCATGGCGCTGAAGGTTGAACTTCGCCCGCATGAGCGGATCATCATCGGCGCGTGCGTCATCACCAACACCGATCAGCGCGCCAAGCTGCTGATCGAAGGCGGCCGCACTCCGATCCTGCGCGAAAAGGATATCCTGACGCCCGAGACGGCGGATACGCCGGCCAAGCTGATCTATCTCGCGGTGCAGCTGATGTATCTCGCGCCGGAGCCGCAGATCAATCATGGCACCTATTTCAGCCTGTTGCGCGATATCATCACGACCATGCCCGACGCCTGGCCGATCATCGAGGGCATCAACAACGACATCCTCAACGGCGACCTCTACAAGGCGCTCAAGGAGGTCAAGAAACTGATCGCCTACGAGAAGAAGCTGGCGGACACGGGCGACAGCACCACCGACCGCCCCGACGCCAGGGTGCAGCGCTCCGCCTGATATCACGCGGAGCGCGAGCGCGATTCGTCTCAGCGTCCGGCTTCGCGGGCTTCAAATTGGCGAACTTCGGATTCACGCGCGCCGAATTCCAGCACCGCCGACACCAGCGCTTCGATGTCGCGCACCCCGGTGCGATGATTGACGATCGCCGCGCGGATCGCCAGCCGGCCGTCGAGCGTGGTCGTGGACGGCGCCGCTATACCCGACTCGTGCAGCGATGCGACGATCCCGGCATTGACCCTGTCGGTATCGTCGGACCGATAGCGGAAGCACACGATGTTGAGTTGCACCGGCGCCAGCAGTTCGAGCTTCGGCTCGGCGGCGACCTTCGCTTCGAGGCAGCGCGCGAGCGCGCAGGTCCGGGCGATCATCGCGCCGAGCTTGTCGGTGCCGTAGGCTTTCAACGTGAACCACGTCTTCAGCGCGCGGAATCCGCGCGACATATCCGGCCCGTAGTCGCACGGCCACGGCGAGCCCGCCGCGAGCCCGCGCGTTTCCCGACGCAGATACGCCGCCGGCGCCGCAAACGTCCGCCGGTGCTGCTCGCCGTCGCGGACGAGAAGGAAACCCGCATCATAGGGCACCTGTCCCCATTTGTGGAAATCGAAAGCAATGGAGTCGGCGCTCTCGATGCCGGCAAGGCGCGGTGCGATCTCCGGCGACAGGATACCGAGCGCGCCGTACGCACCGTCGATGTGCAGCCACAGGTTCTCATCACGGCACAGCGCATGCAACGCCGCCAGATCGTCGATCGCCCCGATGTCGACGGTCCCGGCCGAGCCGATCACCAGAAACGGTTCAAGACCGGCAGCGCGATCGACTGCGACCTGCGCACGCAACGCATCGACACCGATGCGATGGCAGCGATCGACCGGAATCCGCCGCAGCGCGTCGGTGCCGAAGCCGGCGAGGTCCATGGCCTGCGCGATGCAACCGTGCGTCGCCGCCGACGTATAGGCGGTGAGACCGGCGCCGCGATCCGACAGACCCCGCTCGCGCACCGACGGGCCGAGCCGCGCCGCGCGCGCCACCAGCACCCCCATCAGGTTCGCCATCGATGTCCCCGTGACGAAGATGCCGCTCGCGGTATCGGGAAAGCCGAACATCTGCCGCACCCACAGAGCGATCTGGCGCTCGACCTCGATCGGAACGTGATCGCGGCCGCCGAGATTGGCGTTCAGCCCGGCCGCCAGCATCTCGGCCAGCATTCCGACGGCGGTGCCGCCCCCGTTGACCCACCCCATGAAGCCGGGATGAACGTTGCCGGCGGTGTAAGGCGCGATGTGGTCGGCAAACTCCCGATAGATCCCGTCGAGATCGGCGCTCGCCCGCGGCAGCCCGGCGCGGAAGCGTGCACGCGTTTCCGCTGGAATTGGCTGCCACACCGGGCGCGTGCGAATGCCGGCGATATAATCGACCATATCGTCGAGCATCCGGTGCCCCTGCGCGCGCAGTGCGTCCCAGTCGTCCGGATCGAGTGTCTCGTCGGCGTCAGCCCGCGGCTCGCGCGGTGCGAACGTCATGCCGTGCGCTCCCGGCCGCCGCACGCGGCGACCGCGCACAGCGCATCGCAAGGACGAAGCGCGAAACCAGTATCAAAGCTGCGCATGAAGTGTTCTTTCTCGCCGCGCGCAACATTCGCTGTCGTCTGTGGTCCCGAGCGGTCGATGATCCGTCGCCGGCTTTCCCGACCCCGGCTCAACCCAGGACTACTCAACTCCAGACAGATCAACAAAAGACAGTTCAACTCAAGGCGGCGCGGCCCGAATTCGTTACCAAATCGCTAATTGCCATGGTTAACGAAGACCTAATTTTTGATCAACGGCTTTTTTTGAAGGTTGTTGCCGTCGCGACAGGCGCGGGATGACGGGCCTGATATACCCGTCAGAGGAATTTCACCAGGCTGAGCTGCGAGAGCATGGCGGTGGTCTGGTACGAGGCCTGCAGACTGGTCTGCAACGCCAGCAACTGGCTCGCGACCTGGTCGGTGGAGACGGTCTCGGCCTGATCGACGATGTTCTGCATCGTCGCCTGCGTCAGTTTCTGCCGTGCGGTCGCGTCCTTCATCACCGTCTGCGCGTTGGCGAGATCGGACTGTATGTCCTGGATGTTCTGCTTGCCGGGCGTGACCGTCAGGTTTTGCGCAATGCGCGCGTTGAGCGCCGAGATCTGGTTGGCGCCGTTCGGATCGGTCGGCGACGTCGTCACCGCCGCGAGAACCGCAACCGACTCCATCAGCGAGCGGATGGCGTCCTCGTTGGCGCGGATGCCGTATTGCACCGTCACCGACGGATCCACCCGCACGCTCGAGGTCGCGCGCGCCGATCCGGTGCCGGCATCGCCGGTGTACCACTGCACGGTATTCGCCGCCGTGCCGTTCACTGCGCCGGTCGCGGTGGCCAGCGTCGCCGGTGGGGTAACGTCGACGCGTTGCGGCGGCGAATCGAAGAAATCATGCGTCGCCCGGATGGCGGAGGCCGCAACCAGCGAGGTCTTGGCCAGCGTGCCGATCGATTTCGTCAGCGCGCCGTTGAGATTGGCGGTGGTTTCGTCCGGCGTGGTCCCGATGGCAAAACAGCCGCCCGGCGTCGGCACTTCGCTGGAGGCCGTCAGTTGCACGGTTTCGCTGCTGCCGTCCGGCAGGTTGAAGGTGAAGCTCACGGTGTCGCCGGCCGCCGGGGTGGCGGCGCCAAGGTCGATCGAGGCTTGCGCCGGCGTCACCGTCACGCCCGCTACGCTCGAACTGACACCGGTCAGTTGCGCGCCATAGGGCGATGTGGTGGCCTCGGCGTCAGTCAGCGCCGCGTTCAGGTTGGTGGCGCTCGCCGCAGCGGTCGCACCGATCTCGAACGATCCCGCGGGCGCCGGCACCGTGGTCGTGGCCGTCAGTTGAACGGTCGCGCTGGTGCCGTCCGCCTGCAGGAAGGTGAAGTTGAAGGTGTCGCCGTCATTCGGAATGCTCGCGAGGTTGACCGTCGCCGGTGTGTTGGTAACGGTCGCGCCGGTCAGCGTCGATGTGACCTTGCTGAGCTTGAGGCCATAGACCGAAGGCGACGCGTCCTCGGCGACCGACACCGACGTCGTGGTCGGCGAGGAGATCGTGACGCGGCCAAAGCCTCCCGTGCCGAGATCGGCCTGGTTGCGCTCGGAGATAACCTGCTTCAGTCCGGCCTGCCCGGCCCCGTTGCCGTTCAGGATCAGGTCCGACGACGCCACCGGCTGCGTGTAGATCGTGCTGCCGGAAAAGATGTAGCGGTCGCCGGCCTGCGTATTCAAAATGCCGACCATCGACGAGAATTCGGCCACCGCGGTCTGCTGGCCCGCGGTCTGTCCGGCGCTGTTCAGCGCCTGCGATCCGCTGTTTGCGGCGGTCTGCAACTGCGAGCCGATGTCGGCCAGCGCCTGCAACGCGGTGTTGGCGACCTGGATGTTGGTGTTGATCTTGGTCATGGTGTCGGTGTACGCGGCGATGTTCGACAGTTGCGCGCGCGCAGCGATGGCGAAACCTTCGTTCGCGCCCATGCCCGAATAGGTCGTCGACTTCTTGCCGCTGGTGAGCTGGCTCTGCAAATCGGCCATCTGCACCTTGAGGCTCTGGATCGAACCACCGAGGATGGTATTGCCGAAGCTGATGCCGTTGATCGCCATGCGAACCGCCTTATACTCGTCTTACACTTAATCTTATATCTGCGCTTATATTTGCGCCTGCAGCAGCGTCTGCATCATGCTCTGCACCACCGACATCACATGCGCGTTCGCCGCGTAGGAATTTTGCAGCGCGATCAGGTTGGTCATTTCGGTGTCGATATTCACGCCCGCCTTGGCATTGAACTTCTCCTGCAACGTGTTGACGACGACGTCCTGGCCCTGCGCCACCTGCTTCGCCGTGGTCGCCGCGCTGCTCTGCACGCTGACGAACTGTTGCAGGAACGACGGCAGCGTGCCCTTGAACGGCGCGGCCGCCGCGCCGAGGCCGGTGTTCGGCGAATAGGTGTAAGTCGCCGACGTCAACTGGTCGAAAATGAAGTCGGAGCGCGTGGTGTCGCCCGCGGGCGTCACCGGCGAGGTATTGTAGATCGTGAGCTTCGAGGGATCGGCGAGCAGCTTCGCATTGACCTGGATGCGCCCTGCCAGCCCCGTGATTTGCGACGCGGTGCCTGTGATCGCGCCGGTATAGAGCGAGGCGCGGTCCGTGAAAAACGGCAGTTGCGGATTGCCCGAGGCCAGCGACTGCACCGTCGTCGTGGTCGATGCCGCGTTGACGGTGGACGCTGCGGTACTCGTCACCTGAAGCGACATGCCAACGCCGGAGAAATTCAGGTTGGACGAACCGAGCGCGGCGCTAAGCTGTGCTGCGACCGACGCCGCGTCGCCGGAAAAATCGACGCCGATGACCTTGTCATTCGGGTTCGACGCCGTGTTCGGAATCGGCCGCGCGGTTGGATCATCCACGCGCACGACGGTGACGTTGTGCTGGACGTTGCTCGAATCGGTATAGGTGACATTGAACGAATTACCCGGCAACACGTTGGTCAGATCGGTCGCATAGCTCACCGGTGGCCCGGCTGTCTTCGTGCCCGAGGTCGTGACATCGGACAGCGCGCTGGCCAGCGTCGCCGCCATCTGGTCGACCTGGTTCTGCGCCTGCACCAGCGTCTTGTCGCGCAACTGGACGTCGGCTGCGATCTGCCCGGAGTTGATCGACTGCGTCGCGATCATGTCGATTTTGGCGCCATTCGGAAGCTGGCAGATGATGGTGCCGACGCTCGATTTGCTCGGATCGGCGTTCCACTGCGAGTTCGCGGTGAGCGAGGACTGCGCGTTGAACGACAGCGTGGACGCCTGCACCCCACCGACGAGCTGAATGCCCGACGTGGTGAACACCGACGTCTGATTGGCGCCGTCGGTGACCGCGCGGACATCCATCAGCCTTGAGAGTTGGTCGACCGCACTGTCGCGCTGATCCATCAACGTCGCGGCGGCCGGGTCCTGGGCGCTCATGCCCTGCAGCTTCTGATTGATCTGGGCGATCTGGGCCATCGCCGCGTTGGCCTGCGAGACCGATACCGAGAGATCCTGTTCGGCGTTGGAGCGCAACGTCTGGATGCCGCTGGTGGTGGCGTTGAGCTGTTGCGCCAGCGCCTGCGCGGCGTTCAGCACCGAGGACTGCGCCGCCGTGTTGCCCGAGCTTGCCGACAGCGCCTGCAACGCCGAGGTGAAATTGTTGAGCGCGTTTTCCAGCGTGCCGTCGTTGCCCGGCGTGCCATAGACGTTCTGCAACTGGCCGAGCACGTTGGCGATCTGATCGGCATAAGCGCCGCCGGCGTTTTCGGTCCGCAACTGCGACTGCACATAGGTATCGAGCGTACGGTTAACGCCGATGACGCGGACGCCGGAGCCGGTGCTGCCGGTCACGATCTGGTCCTGCACCAGCGTCTGCGCGACGTAGCCCGGCGTGTTCGCGTTAGCGACATTGCCGGAGACGATCGACAGCGCCGCCTGGTTGGCGCGCAGGCCGGACATCGCGATAGAGAGGGCCGAACTCAAACTCATCTTTTTGTCCGCCTCGAGACCGGATCGATCCGCGCCGCGACCAGAGTCCGGTTCAACCGCGTTGAATCAAACTCTGCTTTATTCTTTCGAATGAGCATGATCTTCTTTTCGGGATCATGCTCTAGCGCAGCACGTTCAAGAGATCCTGAACCATGCTGTTCGCGGTGGTGATGACCTTGGTGTTCGCCGAATAAGCCTGCTGCGTCACGATCAGCTTGGTGAACTCGTCGGCGATATCGGTGTTGGAGCCTTCGAGCGACGAGCCGTTGATGTGTCCTGCTGCGCCGGCGATCGCAGGTCCCGACTCATCGGTCACCGCATAGGCCCCGCCGTCGAGCGCCTTGAGGTAGTTGGTGCCGTTGAAGTGCGACAGCGACACCTTCGCGAGCGAGAGGTTCTGCCCGTTCGAGAAGGTGCCGACCACGATGCCGTCGTTGTTGACGGCGACCGACTGCAACTGGCCGGCGGCATAGCCGTTCTGGTTGATCGCGTTGACGGTGGCGTTGCCGCCGCTGCTGGCATACTGGGTCAGGCCGCCGGTGCCGAGATTCAGCGTGAGGTTGCCGAGCGACTGGGTCCCGACACTGACGCTGGGAATGGTGATGGACGACCCGACCGGGCTCGAGAGCTGGCCGTTGGTGCCGAAGGTGAAATTGGTGCCGACGTTGATCCACGCAGCCTGCGTGCCGGTGGCGTTCGGATTGGCCTGATAGAACATGTTCCAGGTGTCGGCGTGACCGGCGCCAAGCGAAGCGCTGTCGGTCTTGGCCCAGCGCAGTTGCAAGTTCACTGCCGTGCCGGTCGCGTCGTAGACCGTAACCGCGCCGCCGCTGATCGATTCCTGCTGGAAGATGGTCTGGTCGTTGGCGATCACGACGCCGGCACCGGGCGTGCCGCCGCCGCCGCGCGCGATGTTGGTGGTCGCACCAAAGCCCATCGACGTCCAGCCGGAGGAGGCGCTCGAAATGGTGAGATCATTAGCCGTGCCGGTGTGCAGCGTGATCGCGCCGGTGCTCGCATCGATTGTCGGAGCCTGCCCGGTGATCGTGCCGATCGAACTCAGGAGGTTACCAACCGTTGAAGTCGCGAGGTCGAGATAGGTGGTATTGGGCGTCGAGCCGGCGGAGCCGCCAGCGCCGGAGTCGTAGAACTCAATCGTCTGGGTGTTGACGGTGATAGTATCGCCCGCCGCGAAACCAGTCGGCAACGAGTTGCTCGGCGCGGTGCCGGACAGCTTTGTCGCGCTGGTGATCGCGACCGGCGGCGTCTGCTGGTTCATCGCCGGCGAACCGGAGGTGGTATTGTCGGTACGGGGCGGCGCAGGCGTGCCGACCACCAGCGGGTTAAAGTTGTTGGTGAAGTCGGACGGATTCAACCCGCCGGCCGCGGTGATGGTGCCGGCGGTCGCGGTCGGGCTCGACAGCGTTGTCGGCACGGCCGGCAGGTTGGCGGCGTATTGCAGCGTGCTGGTGGCCTGCGCGGGAACGAAGTTGTTCTGGAACTGCAGCACCTGCGGCACATTGCCGAGCGGATTGCCGGTCTTGGGATCGACCGGCACGCCCATCAGGTAGTAGCCGGCGCTGTTGACGAGGTTGCCGTTGGCGTTGACCTGGAAATCGCCGCGCCGCGTGTAATAGGTGACGCCGGAAAACTGCGGCTGGTTGTCCACCCTCCCCGTCGGTGCCTGCACGTTGAAGAAGCCGTCGCCGGTGATCGCCATGTAAGTGCCGACCGTCGAGGCCGACACCGTTCCCTGGCTGGAAATAGTTGCCGTCGCATAGGCCGTCACGCCGCCGGCGACCTGACGATTCGGGGCGGTCGAGTCGGGGATCAGATCGCTGAAGGCGGTGGTAATGCCCTTGTAGCCTGTGGTCTGGGCATTGGCGATGTTGCCGGAGATGTTTTGCAGCGCGAAGGACTGCGCCTGCAAACCGCCGACCGACGTATTCAAGGCGTCGAAAATACCCATAACATCGTCTCCAACTCGATCCGGGCGGCCTGCCGGAGATCAACCAAAACCACAGCCGCGGTCGAAAAACGACATCGCAAGCCCCATGCCAACGGCAAAAGCTAGTTATTTCAGTATGTTATGATAAGGCCACGGCGCGAGAGCCGGGGCATTCTTGCCGGACGGGGCAACTCTTGCCGGGAAGATCGCAGCGTTTTCGAGCGAGCCGGGCACCGGTTCGCGAAGACGTCTATCGGCCAGAGCCGTTCGCGATTATCCGGAATCAGCCCGAGCTCTGGCGTCATGCGCGGGCATAACCGTTCGAAGAACGGCGTCGCTTTCGCTCGCCTATGACCCGCGCATCCATCTCCTTCGAAAAATGATGGATTGCCGGGTCAAGCCCGGCAATGACGATGGATCGAGATGTTTCCATCCAGACGTAAGACGATCTGGAAACTTCGCGCAGCGAAGTCCCTACGTCGCCGACGGCGCCGACGGATGGAAGACAAGCGCCAGTCCGTCCATGCAGTAGCGCAGGCCCGTCGGCTTCGGGCCGTCGTCGAAGACATGGCCGAGATGGCCGCCGCAGCGACGGCAGTGGATTTCGGTGCGGGCCATGCCGAAGGTCGTATCCCTGGTTTCGCCGACCGCGTTGGGAAGCGGCTTCCAGAAGCTCGGCCAGCCGGTGCCGCTTTCGAATTTCGTTTCGGACGAATAGAGCGGCAGGTCGCAGCCTGCGCAGGCGAATGTGCCCTTGCGATGCTCCTTGAGCAGTGGGCTGGTGAAAGGCGGCTCGGTGCCTTCCTTACGCAGGATATTATATTGTGCGGGCGTCAACTGAGCCCGCCATTCGGCATCGGTCTTTTCGATCTCGAACTTTCGCGCGGGCTTCGTCCCGGTCGCCCGAGCAGGCTCTCCGCGCAGCCAGTGGAAGCCGGACAAGCCTGCAAGACCGGCGGCGGATGCGAGCAGGATACGGCGATCGATCATAGCTGTCTCCTTGGCAATCAAGGCGGGTTTCCAGCAAAGATACGCAGCAACCGGCCCGGAAGTTACACCGATCTGGCGGAATATGCTCACATTGCTGCGATATCGGCGGTTCCCGGAAGCGCTTCTACTCCCTCCCCGCCTGACGATTGGCCTCGGCCAGCCTGACCTCGCGCGCTCGTGCCCTGATGCGCGCTTGCTCGCGATAACGCGCCAGCGTGCCGGCGGCGGCGGAGCGCGCCCGCGCGGCCATGCCGATGGCGTAGCCAGCGGCGCGCCCGGGGGTGCCGCCGGCCCATACCAGTTCGAACGGCGAAAACAGCCGCCAGCGGTCGTCGCCCTCCACCATGCCGCTGGCAATCAGTTGCCCCGCCATCGCCGAGGTGTTCAATCCCTGCCGGCCGAAGCCACTCGCGACCCACAGTCCGGGCAGCAACCGGCCGATCTGAGGCATACCGTGCACAGTCTGCCCGATGGCGCCGGAGAAGACCTTCGCGATCTCGACCGTGCCGAGTTGCGGGAAGATGGTACGGATGCGCCTGCGGATCGCCCCGACATGGCGCTCCGGCCGCGCCTCCCAGGTGGTTTCCGGACCAGCCCACATCAGCCTGTCACCATCGACGATCCGGAAATGATCGATGCCGTCTGTGTCGATGACGGAGCCCTGAAATGTCATCACCTCCGCGAGCCGCGCGCCCAGCGGTGCAGTGACAGCAGCATGGCGCCAGACCGGCAGCAACGTATCGGACAATCGCCGCAACGCTCCGCCAAGATGGACATTGCCAGCAAGCACGACGTGGGATGCCCGCAGCCGCGCCTGCGGTGTCACGATGCGCTTTCGAATCCCGAACGGGTCGATGCTGACCACGGGCGTTTCCTCGAAGATGCGCGCGCCGGCGTTGCCGGCAAGCTCCGCGAGGCCGTGAACGTATCTGCGCCCGTCGATCTGGAACGCTCGCGGATAATGCACCGCGTGAAAATACCGGCCGGTGCGTAAGGTGTCGCGGACGCGATCAATCTGCCAGCCCTCCACCTCGGTCGCAAAATCCTCACTGAGCATCTGCAGATGGCCGATCAGCCGGTCGCCCGCATCGACGTTGGAGACCTCGAGCGCGCCTTCGCTCAGCGCAAGACCGGGAATGACATTTTCGGCCGCATGGGCGCGAACATAGTCCGCGCCCTGTTGCGACAGCGACCAGAGTTCCCACGCGTCATCGAAACCGACCCGCGCAATCAGGTCGGGAAGCGGCAGCGCGTAGCCCGGCATCACCGTGCCGAGATGATGACCGGATGCATTCCAGCCGACATGGCGCCCCTCGAGGACGACGACGCTCGCGCCGGTCCGCGCGGCCTCCAGCGCCACGGTGAGGCCGGCCAGGCCGGCGCCCACCACACAAATATCGACATCGAGATCGACGGTCAGTCGCGCGCGTTGCGGCGGTGCGACGGCGAACGCCGTGTCGCCGGAACCAGCAGCCGCAGCCATGCTCTCCGAAGTCATCGCGTTTCCTTACGGATCTGCGCTAGAGCCTTTTCGCTTCTGATGGAATCAGAAGCGGGGCTCTATGATTTTGATTTGACGCGTTTTCTTCACGCAAACCGGTATCCACTTCGCTCGAAAACGCTCTAATGTGGTGGTTCAGAAGTTCGGTTAAGTGGATAGCGAATGTCAAATCCACACCACCCTTGTTACCTTGTCTCGCGCGAGGTTGTCGATTAAGCCGCAGCGTCAATACCTGTGCCCCCCGTTCCGTGTCCATGCTTTAATAGGATGTTGAAAAGCTCTTGCCGTCAGTCCCGAAGCCGCATCAGCGGTTGTCGGGAAGCCAGTAACACGAAGAGTATCTGCGAATACTGGATTGCGGGTTCGTCGCGGAGCCTGTCATCGGGGTGCGCTTCGCGCGGACCCGTTGGCAACGCCCTCAGATGCGCAATTGCGCATCGGTGAATAACGCGAAAGGGACTCTCAACGTCCTGCTAACGCCGAATCGAGACTGCGTCATGCGCCGCCTGCTGCTGCTTCGACACGCCAAGACCGAGCGCGACGCACCCAGCGGCCGCGATCGGGATCGCCCGCTCGCCGCGCGCGGCCGTAAGGATGCAGCCGAACTCGGTGCCTGGCTTGCCGGACAACGATCTCTTCTGCCCGATCTGGCGTTGATCTCGACCGCGGTGCGGGCGCGCGAGACCTGGGATATCGTCCAGCAACAGATTTCAGACGAGGTGCCTCAACAGGGGCCTGCCGCGCATCTGCCTGATCTTTACGGCGCCGAGCCGGCGCAACTATTGGCGATCATTCATTCCGTCGCGGCCGAGGATCCCGAACGCCTGATGATCGTCGGACACAATCCCGGCCTGCACGAACTCGCGCTCGGCCTGATCGGCGGCGGCGGCGCAGCCGGGCGCGCGGCACTCGCCGGCAACCTGCCGACGTCGGGATTTGCAGTGATCGACTTTGCCGTCGAGAGCTGGGAAGGCGTCGCGTTCGGAGGCGGGCAGCTCACGCAGTTCGTCAGTCCGAAACTGCTGAAGGAGGCGTGACAACTCGGCCGTTCCCCGATGCCCTGTCGCTTTTCATGATAGACTTGCTCCGTGTGCAACGCTTGCAAGCGGTCCTCGGTCAAAAAGCCTGCAGAAGACATGATGCGGCGCGGGGGCCGGAGCATGATGGAGGGCGCCGATGTTCAAATCCATTCTCGTGCCGATCGATCTGTCCGACACCGATCTCGCCAAACCCGCGATCGCAACCGCTGTATCATTGTCGCAAGCCTCGAACGGGACCATCAGGCTGCTGAACGTGCTGCAGATGACGCCGGTGATGCTCGCGGAATACCTGCCGGCGGATTTCGGCGCGCAGCAGCGCCAGTCGTCGGAGGAAGCGCTGGCGATCGTCGCAAGCGAGGTCGGGATCGAGCCGTCGCGCATGTCCAGCGTTGTGCGGCAAGGCAGCATCTATCACGAGATTTTGGAGGAAGCGCAGGCGATCAAAGCCGACCTGATCGTGATGGCCTCGCATCGTCCGGCGATGAAGACCTACTTTCTCGGCTCCAACGCCGGTCATGTGGTGCGCTACGCCAAGTGTTCGGTGCTGGTGGTGCGGCATTGAGCACGCAGCGAAAGCGACGATCTACGGCAGCAACTCCTGCGGCAGCGCGTCGAAGGTGTAGGCGTGCGGCCTGTTGCGACGCATGAAACCACCGATCTGCCAGCCGAATAGCACCGACAGTCCGACGATGAACAGCGCGCCCGCCCATTCGCCGGTGACCAGCGCCCGCACCAGCAGAGCGGCCATCGCCACCGACAGCAACGCCAGCACGCCCGCGCCGGCAAAATAAAGCGCGGGGTTCAGGCCGCCAACGAGCGAAGCGCGCGCGCCATGCTCAGCGAGTCGCCGGTGCAGTTCGACAACGAAGGCGCGGTAATCCTTGTCCTGCGCGGCCATCAGCGCCAGCGTCTGCCAGGTGGTGGACATCACGACGATGCGGCCGCCGCCGCGACGGTCGATCTCGGTGCGAAATCGCCGCGATTGCATCGACATCGGCCGGTACGACATCCGCAACCCGGCGATATCCGCGTAACGCCATTTCCCAGACCTGCGGCCGGCCTGCCAGGATATCCCGTCATCCTCCAGCATGAACCGATGCGCCGATCCGATCAGCGACGCCCTGTAGGCGTAGCCGGGACCTGGCGGCGGCATCTCGGGCGGCGGCGACACGATCGGCATCCTTCGCACAACGGCGTTCTCTTGCTCACGGTGCGGGTTCTATCCTACAAATCCTTTATGGCTGAAGCGGCTTATTTTCCGCGCCACTTGATTCTCGGCGGTGCGATGGTGTCCGGCATATTGCTCGCGCTTGCCGTGCACATGCTGGGCGCGCAGATCGGGCTCGATCTCGGCGGCCTCTGGCGTGCCGACTCCAAAGATTTCATGCCGGCGGGCGCCGCGATCGCATGGTGGCTGGTCGCAACGGCCGGCTTCTCCGGCAGCTATTTTGTCGCGACGCTGATGCACAGCGCGGCGTCCGGCCGTATTCAGCAGCGACTGCGGCAGTTCCTGATCGCCGTCGCCGTGCTGTTTCTGGCGGGCGCAGGACAGGCCGCCTCAGCGCCGAGCGCCGTGCCCACGGTCGCAGGCCTCGTGGACGGGCTCGCCGTGCTCGGCCTCGGCGCGGCGATGGCATTTTGCGGCGCGCACTTCGCACTCCACAAGACCTGACGACTCCCGTCATACCCCCCGGCCCTCCCGGTCCGGCTTCGCCGGGCCTCGGCATGGGCTTATCGTGCGGAAGCAGACCTTCGGCGACGCCTTCACGAATTGTTTCCCGGCGTAATAAGCTAATGTCATGTAACTAATGCATATACAGGTCGTCCGGGCTTTGAAGACTCGCGGCAAAGAGCCTCAAATCGACCATGGAACGCGGGATATTTTATGCCTATATGCACCCCGACGATCGTCGTGCGGTATCAACGCCGCAGCGGGTGCAGTTCTTTATGATTCTGATGGTTTTTCGATCGGTGAAGGTGCACACCGCATTCGACGCATAATGCCACCCTTGTCAAAAATCCGGCCTGCACGCCGTTTTGTCCTTTGGATTTTTCGCGTATGAGTGACGGAACAGCCGCTTGCCTTCCCTCTCCCCAACCGGCTCGAAACGTCTCGTGACCCCTCCGGGAGGACGAATGCGTCGGCTGCTGACCGCGCTCCAGCGCGGCTTCAAGGAACGGATCGGCTGGAAACGGCTTGGCGTCGTCGCGAGCCTCCTCATCATCGCTTTCGCGATCACGACTCTCATCCACACCCTCAGGGGCGTCGATACCGGCGTCATCCTGATTGCGCTGACCGAGAAGTCGCCGCACGAGATCGCCATGGCCGCGCTTTGCGTGGTCGGCGCGTTCTGCACCCTGACCTTCTACGACTTCTTCGCGGTGCGGACGATCGGCAAGGATCACATTCCCTATCGCGTCGCGGCGCTGGCCGCCTTCACGAGCTACACCATCGGCCACAACGTCGGCGCCACCGTCTTCACCGGCGGCGCGATCCGTTTCCGCATCTATTCGGACCACGGACTCAACGCCATCGACGTCGCCAAGGTCTGCTTCATCTCCGGGCTGACGTTCTGGCTCGGCAACCTGTTCGTGCTCGGCCTCGGCATGGCCTGGCACCCGTGGGCCGCGAGCGCGATGGACCTGCTGCCGCCGTCCATCAATCGCCTGATCGCGTTCGGCTGCCTCGCCGGCATCGCAATCTATCTCGCCTGGATCATGACCGGCCGCAACCGTCGCGAACTCGGACAGAACGGCTGGAAGGTCGTGATGCCGTCGGCGCCGCTGACCTTCGTGCAGATCCTGATCGGCGTCGTCGATCTGGGCTTCTGCGCTTCGGCGATGTACCTGCTGATGCCCGCGACGCCGGCGATCGACTTCGTCTCGGTGTCGGTGGTCTTTATTCTGGCCACCCTGCTCGGCTTTGCCAGCCACGCCCCCGGGAGCCTTGGCGTGTTCGACGCGGCGATGCTGGTGGCGTTGCCGCAGTTCGGCAAGGAGGAGTTGCTGGCGACGCTCTTGGTGTACCGCGTGCTCTATTTCGTGATTCCCTTCGCCGTCGCCATCACGATCATGGGCACGCGCGAGCTCTGGCTCAACGTGGTGCGGCCCTGGCAGCACCGCCGCCTGACCAACGGCAACGGCAGCAATAACGATAACGACGGCGATAACGATAGCCACAGCGCTCCAGAGACGACTCCGCCGCCGCCGCGCGCGGTCAAGACGCGGGTCTCACAGGACTGAGACTGAGCCTGCGCGGATGCGCGATCCTGCCGCCGCGACGCAGCTCCGCGCCGTCGATGGCCAGCTATCTTTCGCCCGTCACATTCGCATCCGCCGCTAGAGTTTTCCGGCTAAGTGGAATCCGCTAGCGTGAAGAAAATACTCTCAATCAAATAATTTGCGCGTATTCTGATCGCAAAACCGGTATCCATTTTTGCGGAATGCGCGCTAGTCCGAAAGCCCCTCTTATTTCCGCCAAAACTATCGCGTCAAAACCATTCATGGCCCGCGCTCACGCCTCCTCCCTCGTCCGCATTGCCCTGATATTGCTCGGCGCGCTCGCCGCGCAGCGAGCCGCCGCGCAGCCCGCTTCCGACGGCCCTGCCCCGTTGGGCTCAGCCACAACGATCCAGGATCAGGCTGCCGGCGGAATGGAGATTTCGTGGGAAGTCCGCAACCGCTTCCGGCTGTTTCGCGAGGAGCGCGACTTCCAGATCCACGTCGCCGCCGAACGCAACCAGAGCATTCTCGCCGCGGAGCAGACGCTGGAGTTGCAAAGCGACGGCCGCGGCTGGGCCCGCAACGCCGTGAACCGTCTTTGCATCGACCTCGGCGGCCACGTCAGCGAGCCCTGCACCCGTGACAACGTCAAGGAAAGCTATCTGACGCCGACGGAGCATCCCGTCACCGTCCGCCTGACGGGCGCGATCCCGGTCGGCGCCATCTGCGCCTGGTCGTTCGACGACGGCGACGGCCCGCGCACTACGACGCAGGATTGCGCCGAGCCGATCGACTTCCGCGCCCGCTACGGCCGCGCCACCGTCGCCACCGTCGATGTGTCGAGCGGGGCCGGCGCGCCGCAGCGCCTCGTCACCCAGATCAAGGTGCGCGACATCCTCATCGCCGGCCTCGGCGACTCCATCGCCTCGGGCGAAGGCAACCCGGATCGCGCCATCGCGCTGTCGGACGAAGGCTTCTGCTTCCGCTCCTATCTCGGCGGCGCGGCGGGCGAATATTACCGGCCGAGCCGCGCCGGATACAAGGGCGGCCGCGCCTGCGGCACCTCCGGCTCGCTCCAGACCTGGCAGCACTACGGCGCGCTATGGCTGAACGCGGCCTGCCATCGCTCGCTCTACAGCTACCAGACCCGCACCGCGCTCGCGCTCGCGGTGCGGTATTCGCACATCGCCGTGACCTACCTGCCGCTCGCCTGCACCGGCGCGACCATTCCCGACGGGATGCTGGGGTCGCAGCGCGCGCGCGAATGCCTGACCGCGAAGTCCTCGGCCAAGTGTCAGGGCACTGTCAACGGCCAGATCGCCGAACTGCGCGAGGCGCTCACCACCGCAAAGCGCCGTCAGCCGGACCGCAAGCTCGATCTCGTGCTGCTGACCATCGGCGCCAACGACATCAATTTCTCTGGCCTCGTCTCCGACGTCATCGTCGACGCACCGACCGAGCGCGCGCTGTTCAAGCGCGGCGGCCTGATCGAATCGGTCGAGGATTCCCGGTCGAGCCTCGTGCGCGACCTGCCGCAATCCTTCAGCAAGCTCCGCGCCGCATTGAGGCCGCTGGTGGGCAACGATCTGTCGCGGGTGGTGTTCGTCTCCTACGCCAACCCGGCGCTGGCGAACGGCGGCGCGCCCTGCGCCGGCGGCAAGGCCGGCTTCGACGTGCATCCGTCGTTCAATGCCGACCCCAAGCGGCTCGCCGAGGTCACGGGCTACGTCCAGAACGAATTCCTGCCGCGGCTGAAGGCGATCGCGCTCTGTCAATCCGGCGTGATCTGCCGCGATCCCGGCAGCGACCGCATGACCTTCGTCGAGGCGCATCAGGTCGCGTTCGCCGATCACGGATTTTGCGCGCGCTCCGGCAGCGACCCCGAATTCGATCGCGCCTGTTTCTCGGCCAAAGGCGACAGCTTCGTCAGCGACATCGTGGAAGCTCCGCAGCAGCCTCTGACCTGCGGCCGTCCGGCAAGCACGTTCCGCGCCTATCTGCCGCGCGCGCGCTGGATCCGCGACGCCGACGACAGCTACTTCACGGCAATGACCTACCCGCAGGCGCTGCCGTCCTCGATGCAACCGTCCGACATTCACGATGCGACATGGGGCCTGCTCTCCGCCGTCTATGGCGGCGCGATCCACCCAACCGCCGAAGGCCATGCCGCGATGGCGGACGCGGCGCTGCCGGCGGTCGAAGCCGAGTTGCACCTCAACGGCGCCGATGGCAGCGACGTGACGGGCGAGCCGCTGCCGCCGCTCGCACCTGCCGCCGCGCCGGCACCCATGATGCCGCCGGCCGCGATCCCGCCAGCGCCGCAGTAATAGCAACGGGACAGGCGTTCCGAAGGCGCTGCATCTCGCAGTTGATTGGCTCAAGTTTGACGAAGCGGCGACGTCACGCCACCCGGCGCAGGGTAAATGTCTTGCCATCAGTGGCGACATGACCGAGCCGCGCCAGCGACGCCAGCACGCCGGCGATCTTGCCCTCCGATGTTTTTGTTTTCCTGAACTGCGCGGCGATGGCCTTCGCATCGAGTGGGCCGCTTGCCGCCGCCAGCGCGGCGTGCTTGGTCGTTTCAACGGTCGCGATGTAGCGATGAAGGTCCTTCAATGCGGGCCTGAGTTCGTCGCGCGGTTCGCCAAATATCCACCAGTTGTCCTTATAAGATTGTCGGTTATTCCAATCACGACCGACGAATTCCTACTCGCCTTTTTTGTTGATCTCGATCTTCTCCTTCACCTCCAGCTTCACATGCTGATAGATTTCAGGAAATTTGACCCGAACGTCTTCGGAAGTCAGCCCGAACAAATCAATCACCATCGCGTTGCGTGACCGAGTCGTAAGGTCGCGCCCATTCCGATAATCACGGATATGCATCTCAAGCCCCGGCCGTTTGCCGAGGCTAAGATGCTCGGCCTCCTGGGAAGTCACGATGAATCCCGAGCCATGGAGCCTTCACACCCGGCGAGCAGACTCCTTCGTTCGCTCGAAGCGCTCGAGCTTTGGTAACGTCGACACCGATGGTGAGGTCGGAATTGATCACGCCCCACGTTTCGCGAAACTCAACGCGCGGGGCGTCTGTACCGAGCGCGGCTTCCGAAACAACGACTCACCCGTCATGGCCGGGCTTGACCCGGCCATCCATCGAATCTGGCAAAAATTTTTCGAAGCAAATGGATCGCCGGATCAAGTCCAGCGATGACAGGCAGATGATAACGCATCATGAGAACCACGAAGACGATGGCGATGCGCCGTCAAACTGCACTCTTAATTCACCCCGAGCTTTTTCTGCAGGCTCGACGACGAGGTGGTGTACTGGAACACCAGCCGCTTGTCCGGATAGACGTAACGATGCGCCTTCTGCGCCATCAGCGCGCCTTCGTGGAAGCCGGAGAGGATCAGCTTCAGCTTGCCGGGATAGGTGTTGATGTCGCCGATCGCGAAGATGCCGGGCACGTTGGTTTCGAACGACGCGGTCTCCACCGGAACAAGATTGTTCTCGAGTTGCAGACCCCAGTTCGCGACGGGTCCGAGCTTCATCGTCAGCCCGAAGAATGGCAGCATGGTATCGCAACTGACCGTCGACATCGCGTTGTCGCTGCCCTTCACCTGCGCGCCGGAGAGTTGTCCGTCCGCGCCCTCCAGCGCCGTGACCTGACCGATCTTCAGATCCATCTTGCCGTCGGCGACCAACTTGCGCATCTGCTCCACGCTATGAGGCGCCGCACGGAAATCGTCGCGCCTGTGCAGAAGCGTGATGCGCTTCGCGAGCGGATGCAGGTTGAGCGTCCAGTCGAGCGCCGAGTCGCCGCCGCCGACGATCAGAATCTCCCTGTCGCGGAACTGCTCCATCTTGCGCACCGCGTAGAACACCGAGGTGTTTTCATAAGCTTCGATGCCCGGCACCGGCGGACGCTTCGGCTGGAACGAGCCGCCCCCGGCAGAGACCACAACGATCTTGCATTCGAAAACCTTTCCGGCGTCGGTGGTAACGCGGAATCCGGGATCGCCGATCTTCTCGATGCTTTCCACCATCTCGTTGAGATGGAAGTTTGGATTGAACGGCTTAATCTGCTCCAGCAGCGCCTCCGTGAGGCCCTGACCGGTAACGAAGGGAATGCCAGGAATGTCGTAGATCGGCTTTTCCGGATAAAGCTCGGCACACTGCCCGCCGATCTTGTCGAGGATGTCGACGAGATGCACCTTCATATCGAGCAGACCCAGTTCGAACACGGCGAACAGTCCGCAAGGGCCCGCACCGATAATCAGCACATCCGTCTTGATCGCTTCGCTCATGTCAGCTTCTTTAATCCGTTGAAATCTTCAAGCTGGGCCAGGCAATGTCGGCCGTGCCCTGCTGCGTGGATATTCTTGATGCGTTTTCTTCACGCGAACCCGGCATCCATCCTCGGGTCAAGCCCGAGGACATGCTTCGTTTGAAAACGCTATAGCCAACCGGGCGGTTGGAGGAAAGCCATAATCTGCCTGCCATGCCGCATGCGCCCGGTCTCCGCCCGGCGCCACGCGAGATGCGGCATCATGGCGCGCCGCGCGGTTCGAAACGATTAGGTATTTAAGCCTGCCGCTCCGGCGTCGAGACCACAAGGCCGTCGAGTTCGTCGCTCACCTTGATCTGGCACGACAGCCGTGAATTCGGCCGCACGTCGTAGCCGAAGTCGAGCATATCCTCTTCCATCGGCGTCGGCTTGCCGACCTTGTCGCTCCAGGCTTCGTCGATATAGACGTGACAGGTGGCGCAGGCGCAGGCGCCGCCGCATTCGGCCTCAATGCCCGGAACGGCGTTGCGGATCGCCGCTTCCATGACGGTCGCGCCGTTCTCGACGTCAACAGTGCGGGTTTCGCCGGAATGGTCGACAAAGTTGATCTTGGTCATGGGTGCCGTGCTGCCGAACAGATAATTGATAATTAGGAAGGTTCGGCTGTCCTATAACGAAACGATCCGGCCAGCGCCAGCGGTCGGCGCAAAAAGGCGGGCTAGCCTTCCGGGATCGCCGGGCGCATGTCAGGAGCGGCGCAGGATCGCGTCGATCGCCTTGCAGGCCCGGCTGATGGTGTGATTCAGCGCTTCCCGCGGCTCCGTCGGATCGGCGCCGTTGCGGAGCGCGGTCTCCAGATCGGCGGCGGCGGCCGCGACGTGAACCGCGCCGATCGCCCGCGCCGAGCCCTTTAGCTTGTGTGCCAGGGTTGCGGCATCCGGCGAGAGTTGCGCCAACGCGGCGGCGAGTTCGGCCGCCTGGCCCGCGAACATCGCCAAAACCTCGCGCTCGAGACTGTTATCGCCGAGCGTCATGCGGCGGAGATGATCGAAATCGATCGGGCCATCGTCCGGAATCAGCGGTGGCGACGGCATCCAGGCGACCTGCTCAAGAGAATATGGCATTGCTGCGATCCAAAGTCCGCTTCAGAGGTGAGGCTGCCGAGCGGAAACCCGCCGAGCCAATCACGGAACTGGTTAACAGAACGTTTCACGTACGAACCCCGGGTTCCGTCGGCTTTCCGGCCGAATCAGACTGTCCGCTCAATAATTTCAAACAACTCGAAGCGGTTAGTGCCGTCGGCCGTTAACGATGATTAAGATTGTATTAATCACGACCGTTTCATTCGAGACGCCAAGCCAATAAGATGTTGGGGGAAGTGACCGACAAGACGGGCTGGTGGCGGCGGCCACGCCCGGAACCGGCTTGGGGCTCGGGTCGGCGACCGGACTTGCAGCGGTGACGCGAACTTGCGGGTTGCGTAACACGAGGGCGTGGACTGACATGGCGAACAATCCCAAGAAGGTTAAAGATCCGACAGAGGTCGCTCTTTCTGCCATCCAGGAGGCGCTGAACGTCGGCGAGGCGTCTGCGGGAGATCCAGACCAAACTTCGGCTCGTTACGACATCGCCCCGCCGGTCCCGCCTGCTGCGAGCCATGGCGAGGACGGATTTGACGCCCGCTCCACCGCAGACCGGCCGGCCTTCGATGCCGCTGAAGGACCGCGCTTTACGCGGCGCCCTGCCAACGACGATCGTGAAACGATCGGTCAAATCCTTCAGGCCATCCAGAACGGCCGCCCCGCCCGCAATATCTATACGCTCGCCTCGCTTTTCGCCGGCATCTGGATTCTCGGTGCCGGCCTTCTGACGATCAGCTTTCTGCCCTCGCTGCAAGCTGCGATGGGTCAAGGCAGCGGCGGCACGCTCGCCCTCGCCGGCCTGATTGCCCTGTTTTTCGCTCCCGTGCTGCTGTTCTACTTTTTGGCCAGTCTGGCATGGCGCGGCCAGGAATTGCGCATGATCGCCCAGTCGATGGCCCAGGTGGCGATCCGGTTCTCCGAGCCGGAGGGCCTGGCCAGTGATTCGGTGGTGACCGTCGGACAGGCGATCCGCCGCGAAGTCGCCGCGATGGGCGACGGCGTCGAGCGCGCCATCGCTCGCGCCGGCGAGTTGGAAACCCTGGTCGCCAACGAGGTCGCCGCGCTGGAACGTGCCTATTCCGACAACGAGGTGCGGATCCGCGCATTGCTCCAGGATATCGCGCTTCAGCGCGACAACCTCGTCGGCCAGGCCGAGCAGGTCCGCAGCGCCATCTCGGGTGTCCAGATCGACCTGCGACACGACATTGCTCTGATCAGCGATGCCATCGCCTCGCGCGTCGACGAGGTCGCAAAAGGCATCACCGGTGCGCTGGAAGAGCGCGGCGAGCACATCACAACGGCACTCAGCAATGCCGGCGACACCATGATCCTTGCGCTCGGCGAACGGGGCGGCGACTTGCTCGACCGGCTTGAGGAAGCCAGCGCCGAGACCACGCGCGCCGTGCTCGATGCCAGCGAGCGCCTGAACAGCAGCCTCAATTTCAAGACCGGTCACGTCCACGACGAGTTCGTCGAGTTGGCCGACCGCGTCCATGACATGCTGAACGAGCGGATCGACCGAATTACCGGCGAATTCGAGCAGAAGTCGGCGTCCATCGTCGACGGCATTTCCGACCGCACCGAACAGGTCCATGATTCCCTGAAAAATTCCAGCGACTCCCTGCTGGTGGAACTCGAGCTCCGCGGCGGCGACCTGGCCAACAAGATCGACGAGGCCGGCAACCGGCTGGCAACCCGGATTCTGTCATGCGGCGACAAAGCAAGCGAAGCGCTCGACGTCACGGTCAATACGCTGGTGGCCAACGTTGTCACTCGAACCGAAACCGCGCACGATACGCTCAGCCTCCAGATGAGCGCATTCGATCAACTTGTGAAGGACCAGGGCGCCGAGCTTGCGGAGAAGTTCGCACGCGACAGCGGCACGCTCGGCACGCTCATTACCCGCCACATCTCGGAGTTCGATCGCACGGTGAAGACTTTCGGCGGCGAGATCGTCGATCGCCTCGGCCAGCGCACCGAAGATATCGCCGAGACCATGAAGACCTATGTCGATACCTTCGATACGCGGCTGACCTCCAACGGCGGCGAGATCAGCGCCGCGCTGGATCAGCGTCTGGCGCAGTTCGAAACCTCGCTCCAGTCGAGCGTCACCAATCTCGACGCTTCGTTTGACGCCAAGATCAAGTCGTTTGACGAGTCCGTCGATGGCCGCCTGAGAATACTCGAGCAAACCTTCGATTCGCGCGCAAAGTCGGTCGCGGAAACCATCGACAGCCGGCTCGGCACGCTCACCTCGTCGCTGTCCGATGGCGCCGCTCATGCGATCGGCTCGATCGAGAGCCGCCTCACTCACCTCGCAACGTCGCTGACCGAAGGCGCAACGCAGGCCGTCGCGGCGATCGACGGACGCATCTCGGGGATGACCGAAACCATCGACGGTCGCAGCGCTTACCTCGCGGATGCGATCACGGCGCGATTCCAGGAGATCCATCAAGGCCTCGACGAGCGCGTCGGCTTTGTCGCGACCGCGATCGAAACGCGTGTCGCCCAGTTCGAGGATCTGCTCGGATCGCGGATCGAAGCCGTGGCCGGCCGCTTTGAATCGAGCGGACGGCAGGCCAGCGATACACTGTTGGCGCGCGCCGAAGAGCTCTCGCTCGGCATCAAGTCTCATGTCGATGACGCGGAACGCTCGCTGATCAATCTGGTGGTCAATACCAGCGAAACCATTCAGACCGGCGCGCGTACCGCCCAGCAGTCCCTGCTTTCGGTTTCGACCGAAGTGGGCGCCCAGTTGCAACTGACGTCAACGGAGGTCGAGCGCGCATTGACCACCGCCGGCACCGCTGCCGCCAACTCCATCCTCAACAGCGCACGCGATGCGCAGACGACGCTGGTCAACTCATCCGCCGAAACCGCGAGCCAGGTCAAATCCCTATCAGCGGATATCGAGCTGACGCTGTCCACCGCCGGCGCCAACACGGCGGATTCAGTTCTCGCCGGAGCGCGCGCAGCGCAGACCACGCTGGTCGCCGCATCCTCGGATGCCGCGACGCATGTCAAATCGCTCGCGAGCGACATCGAGCGGACTCTCATGACCGTCGGGTCCGACGTCGAACGCATGCTGTCCGCAGTCGGCACGTCGACCGCGGACGCCGTCCTGTCGAGCGCGAGGACGGCCCAGACCACGCTCGTCAACACCTCGGCCGATACCGCAAGTCAGGTCAAATCGCTTGCCGGCGACATCGAGCGGACATTGACGACGGTGGGCGCCGACACCGCCGCCGCCATTCTCGACAGCGCACGCGAGGCCCAGAGCACGCTCACCACCGCCTCGGCCAATGCCGCAGATCACGTCAAATCGCTTGCGAGCGACATCGAGCAGACATTGACGGCGGCGAGCGCCAGCACCGCCACCGCCATTCTCGGCAGCGCACGCGAAGCCCAAAGTACGCTCACCACCGCCTCGGCCGATGCCGCAGGTCACGTCAAATCGCTTGCGAGCGACATCGAGCAGACATTGACGGCGGCGAGCGCCAGCACCGCCACCGCCATTCTCGGCAGCGCACGCGAAGCCCAAAGTACGCTCACCACCGCCTCGGCCGATGCCACAAGTCAGGTCAAATCGTTTGCAAACGACGTCGAGCGAACATTGATCGCGGTGGGCGCCGACACCGCCGCCGCCATTATAGGCAGTGCACGCGAGGCCCAAAGCACGCTCACCACCGCCTCGGCCGAGACCGCAGGTCAGGTCAAATCGCTTGCCAGCGACATCGAGCGAACATTGATCGCGGTGGGCGCCGACACCGCCGCCGCCATTATAGGCAGCGCACGCGAGGCCCAGAGCACGCTCACCACCGCCTCCGCTGATTCCGCCAGCCAGATCAAGGCGATCTCTTCGGACATCGAGCGCTCCCTCCACGTGGCTGCAGCGAATACCACGGAGATCATTCAGGCGAGCGCGCAGAGCGCGCAGACCTCCCTCGTCTCCGCGTCGAACGAAGTCAGCACCAAGGTCAAGTCGGCGTCGACCGACGCCGAGCGCTTGATCTTTGCCGCCAGCGGCAGCTTCGGCACCGTGATCACCGGTAAAACGGACGAAATCGTCAATTACGTCCAGCAGCAGACGGATCGTCTCACGCAGATGATCGACAGCAAGCGCGGAGCTCTGGTCGATGCTCTCGGCAGCAAGGCCGATCAGCTCAGCTCCGATATCGATCGCGTTACCACCGACGCCCTCAAGTCGATCGAGGTCAGAGGCCAGGCATTCTCGCAGTCGATCGTTTCGAATGGCTCCAACGTCGTCCGCACCATCACCAACGCGGGCGAACTGGCGACCGGCGCGATCAGCAAGTCATTGAAGGATCTCGATCAGGCATCGCGCGCCGCCATCGAGCAGTCTCGGCAGGCGTCCATCTCTGCCGTCACCGAGATGCAGGAAACCAGCAAGATCCTCCGCACGGATACGGTCGCGCTGTTCGAGCGGCTGCGCGAGGGCAACATCCTTCTCCAGGAGGTCCTCACCGGCGCGCATGAAAATCTCAATTCGCTGGAGCGCGCGCTCGTCACGCGCGTCGCCGACTTCGTATCGACCATGAAGGATGTCACGTCGCAAAACGGCCTCGCGACGCAGACGCTCGAGGATCAATTGACGGTGTTCAACACCAAGGCTTCCAAGGCTCTTGATGATCTGGATGCGCTGTCCGGCCAGTTTGAGGCTCACGGAAACACTTTGATCGAGGCTGCAGCGCGGGTCGAACAAAGCAACCAAAGCGCCACATCGTCGGTCGAGGAACGCAAGTCCATGCTTGATTCGCTCGTGACGACGATCGACTTGCGGACGACCGACTTCGATCAGCGACTGACACGGTTTACGAGCCTGCTCGATGAATCGCTTGCTGCCGCCGAAGAGCGCGCACGCGATATCGCGCGGGTGGTGGCCGAGACCGCCGGCGCCGGATCGGCTGCGATCAGCCGTCAGTTCGAGGCCGTTCGCGCGACGACCGAGGAAGAACGCCGCCTGACATCGGAATCCATGAGCGAAATTTGCCAGCGTGCGACTGAAGAAGCCGGCTCGATGCTCAAGCAGTCCGCCGACAAGTTTGCGGCCCTGGTTCAGGGCATGAAGCAGATGTCTGCGGAAATGCACACGGAACTGGAGGCGACGCGCAACGATCTTCGTCGCGGCGTACTTGAGATGCCGCAGGAGGCGGCCGAGAGTACCGCCCAGATGCGTAAGGTGATCGTCGATCAGATCGAAGCGCTTGCCGAACTCAACCGGATCGTCGCACGCCATGGTCACGGGTTCGACGTCGTCAGCAGCGGGCGGGCCGGCGCGCAGCGCGAGGAAGAGCCGATGATGGCCGCCGCCGGTGGCCGCGGCGCGACGACGACACGCTCCGCGTCGCGTACGCGTGACAGCGGCACTGCGTCGAACCTGCCGCAGCCGGATCTCGGCATTCCGTCATCCCGCCGCACGGAGGCTCCGCCGGTCAACCCGGCAAGTGGGGACGATGGAGGCGACGGCTGGCTCTCGGATTTGCTGAACCGTGCCGATACCAACGGCAACGACCACATCCCGCGCGGACGACCGGCACCCCAGGCTGCGGCCGCAAATCCGCTGGACTCGCTGTCGCTCGATATCAGCCGTCTGATGGACCGCAACCTTGCCGGCGAGATGTGGGACCGCTATCAGCGCGGCGAACGTAAGGCGTTCAGCAAGCGTCTCTATACGCCCGCCGGCCAGAAGGCCTTTGACGAGGTCGCCCGCAAATACCGTGCCGACCGCGCTTTCAAGCAGACGGCGGATCGCTACATCGCCGAATTCGAGCGGCTGCTGGACGAAGTTGCGCGCGATGAGCAGCAGGAGCCCTCAGTGATACGCGACCATCTGATGTCGGAGACCGGGCTGGTCTATACCTTGCTCGCGCATGCGGCGGGCCGGCTCGGATAAGCGCTCGCCTCATTCGGCTACGAAGAACGGAGGCGCAAGCCTCCGTTTTTGTTGGCTAGAGCGTTTTGGAGCGAAGCAGGTCCTCGGGCTTGACCCGAGGATGGGTACCGGGCTCGCGTCAAGAAAACGCGTCAAAACAAAAAGCTGGAGCCCGGCTTTGATTCCATCAGAACGGAAAGCGCTCTCGAGTTTGATTCAACTGCTTTGAATCAAACTCTAAGCCTTATTTGATTGAGCATGATGTTGTCCGAAAACCGGTCTCCACCTTTCGGGATTATGCTCTAACGGCGAGCGAGAGACCGGATCGCACCCGGATATCGCGCGCCCGGCACCCGGGGATGAGCGGCAGGCGCAAAGATCGTGCCACGCAGCGCTCTTATCGCCTCCTCGGAGGGCGCACCGGTGTCGCCGGAGCCGGCGTATTGCTGCCGAGGCTTGGGCCAAACAGCAGACGGGTGGGATTACGATCCAGATTATTGACCGCCCGGCTGATGTCGCCAAGAGTGCGGCGTCCGTCGACCATCAGCGCGCCTGAGCGTTTGTTGAAATCATCGGCGAACTCGCGGACCGACTTCACCGTCTTAAGCAATTCGCCGCCGTCCTTGCCGCCGGCGATGGCGTTGAGGCCGAGCATCAGCTCATCCGTCTTGGTCATGACGCCGTCAGCCTTGCTCATCACCTCGTTGAACTTTTGCACCAGGTCGTCGATTTTCCCCGCGTTGTGGGCGAGCGAGGCCGTAAACGTCTCGACGTTCCGCAACGTGTTCTTCACGGCGGTCTCGTTCTCGGCGACGACGCGATTGACGTTTTGCAATGTCGCGCGGATCGACTCGGTCACGTCCCGCAAGCCGGCCGGATCGGCGGTAAGAGTCGGAACACCGTCCCCATCGAGGGGCACGGGCGACGCCGCAACCTCGCCGCCTTTCAGCGAAATCGCAGCAACGCCGGTCAATCCCTGGAATTCGAGCCCGACCCGGGTGTCCTTCCGGATCGGAGCAGCGTTTTCGACCATCGTCAGCGCAACAACGCGGCGTGGATCGTCAAGCTTGACCGACACCACCTCGCCGACACGGATGCCGTTGAAATTCACGCTGCCACCGTTGCGCAGGCCCGAAGCCGAGCCCTCAAACACGATACGAAGCGGACTGCGCGCCTTGCTGGAATGGAGGTTCTGGAACCAGAGAACGAAACCGAAGGCAGCCGCGATCACTGCAAGCGTGAACGATCCGATCAGGACGAAATTCGCCCGCGTTTCCATCAAATCTGCTCCGATACCGCTCAACCCACGACGGCGCGGGCACGCTTGCCGTGAAAATAGGCTCTCAACCAGGGATGCTGCGAGGCCAGCATGTCGGCCATCGATCCTGCTGCAATGATCTTACCGTTCCCTAAAACGGCGATGCGGTCGCAAGCCGTATGAAGGCTGTCCAGATCGTGGGTTACCATGAAAACCGTCAGCCCCAAAGTGCGCTGCAGCGTCCGCACCAGGTCGTCGAAATCCCCCGCCCCGATCGGATCGAGGCCCGATGTCGGCTCATCGAGGAAGACCAGCTCCGGATCGAGCGCCAGCGCCCGCGCCAGCGCCACCCGCTTGATCATTCCGCCCGACAGTTCGGATGGATAGCGGTCCGCGACCTCCGGCAGCAATCCGACCATGCCGAGCTTGGCGATAGTGATCTCGTCGAGCAGCCGCTGCGACACGTTGAGATATTCCCGCACTGGGAACTGGATGTTCTGACGGACGTTCAGCGACGAAAACAGCGCACCCTGCTGAAACAGCACTCCCCAGCGGCGTTCGACCGCGCGCCGCGCCGTCGGATCCGCAGTCTGGAGATCGACGCCGAAAACCTCGATGCTGCCGCCGATCTTCGGCACGAGCCCGATGATCGTGCGCGTCAGCACCGACTTGCCCGCCCCTGATGGACCGACGAAGCCGAGAATCTCGCCGCGCTTCACGTCCAGGCTCAAGCCGTCCAGCACCTTCGTGGCGCCGAACCGGACGGAGATGTCGCGAACGCGGACAATGGGATCGGATGCGTCGCCGGCCATTGCTACATGCCTATCGACGCGAAGAAGATCGCAAACACGCCGTCCATCACGATAACGAAGAAGATGCCTTTTACGACCGACGACGTGGTGCGTTGTCCGAGCGATTCCGCGCTGCCTTCCACAGCAAGCCCCTCGACACACGCAACGATCCCGATCACGGCCGCCATCACCGGTGCCTTGATCATGCCGACGACGAAGTGATCGATCGAGATCGCGTCGCGCAACCGGATGAGAAACGCCTCGGGCTGAACGCCGCCGTAAAGCCACGCCACCAGACCGCCCCCGTAGAGCGCCGCGATTGCGCCGAGAAACGCCAGGATCGGCAGCGCTATCACCAGCGCGAGCATCCGCGGCAGGACCAACACCTCGATCGGATCGAACCCCATGGTGCGCAGCGCATCGATTTCCTCGCGCATTTTCATGGAGCCGAGTTCGGCTGTGTAGGCACTCCCGGAGCGGCCGGCCACCATGATCGCAACCAGCAGCACGCCGATTTCCCGCAACACCAGAACGCCGAGCATGTCGACAACGAAAATATCCGCGCCGAATTTTCGGAAATGAAAGATGCCCTGCTGCGAGATGATGCAGCCGATCAGGAAGGTGATGAGGACAACGATCGGAACCGCGCGCCAGCAAACCTGCTCGAGATGATGGACAGTCGAGGTCAGGCGAAACGACCTCGGATGGCGCATGACCCGGCCGCTGGCGGCCAGCACCGCGCCCAGCATCCCGATCAGGCCCGTCAGGGTCGTTCCGAATCCGACAACGTTACGCCCGACATCCTCGATCAGACCTGTCAGCGCCCTCTGACGCGCCGGCGCCGGATCGGCGGCCGGGACGCGGCGAACCTCGTCGACCAGGCTTGAATAGTTCAGGGAAAGCCCTGCGATCTTCGCCTCGACACCGCCCTGGGTCAGACTGCGGCGCAGGCGTTCGATCAGCCATGCACCGAAAGTGTCGAGTCTCGAGATTTGCGACACGTCGATGAAGATATTGGGCCGGCTGCCGGCGAGTTTTTCCGCATCCGCCACGATCCGCTCGAGCGCCGGCGCGAAGCGAGCGGTCCAGGGCCCGGCCGCACAGAGCGCCAGACCATCGCCTTGCGCTATCTGCTCCAGTGTGGGATCGTCGGCCAACATCAACTCCACGCCAAATCTCTGCTATCAGAAGGCGGCACGATAACACGACGTCACCGGCTCGTGGGGTGTTATCCTTCCCGATCGTGGCTCCGCATTCGGACTTGTCCAGTTTGAAAACGTTGTCGGACGACGCAACCACGCTGCGGTGCCGGATCGAGCGCTGGCCGATCGCGGGCAGTTTCACGATCAGCCGCGGCGCGAAGACCGAAGCCATCGTGGTCGTCGCCGAGATAAGCCATGGCGGCCACACGGGGCGCGGAGAATGCGTTCCATATGCCCGTTACGGGGAAACTCCCGAGGGCGTTCTCGCTAGCCTCCTTGCGATGCAGGCCCCCCTCGCAGCGGGTCTGGATCGCCAATCCCTCGCGTCCGCCATGCCGGCCGGTGCGGCACGCAATGCACTGGACTGCGCGCTGTACGATCTCGAGGCCAAATGCAGCGGCCGGCGGATCTGGACGTTGCTGGATCGCCCGGCACCCGCCCCTCGTTCCACGGCCTACACGATCTCGCTCGGTTCACCTGAGGTCATGGCCGCGGCGACCGCCAAAGCCGCACATCGGCCCCTCCTCAAGATCAAACTCGGCGGCGATGGCGATCCCGAACGCATCGCCGCCGTGCGCAAACAGGCTCGAGAATCCGAACTGATCGTCGACGCCAACGAGGCATGGACACCTCACAACCTGGAGCGGAATCTCGCGGCATGCGAAGCCGCAGGCGTCACGCTCGTCGAACAACCCCTTCCCGCAGGCAACGACGAGGCGCTGGCGCGAATTCGCAGACCCATCGCCGTCTGCGCCGATGAAAGCGTCCATGACCGCGCCTCGCTCGACGGCCTTCGCGAACGTTACGACGCCATCAACATCAAGCTCGACAAGACCGGCGGCCTGACCGAAGCGCTGGCCATGGCGGACGCGGCGCAAGTGCTGGGCTTCGAGATCATGGTCGGCTGCATGGTCGCGACCTCGCTGTCGATGGCGCCAGCCATGCTGATCGCACAACAGGCCCGTTTCATCGACCTCGATGGTCCGCTGTTGCTGGCCGAGGACCGTAACGACGGTCTCCGCTACGACGGCAGCACGGTCTATCCGCCGGACGCCGCGCTCTGGGGCTGATCCGCGGGGGATTTCTGATTCGGATGACGTCAATTCAATTGCGATTCGCGGCGGATCATGGTGATCGTTACAATAAGGCGTAATGATTTGCGCGATGAGTCTGCCATGGCCGATGAAGCTTTTGCCCTGTCGCCGATTTCCGCCCGCGCTGCACCGCCCAGCGAGGCGGACTTCGACGCCATTCGCGAAGCCTTCATGGAGACGTCGCGAGGCCGCTGGTTTCTTGCCGAGTACGCCAAGCGCAACCGCAATGCCGACACCGCCATGGTACTCGATGCCGTTGCACGCATCGAGCAGACCGTCGCGGCTCAACAGCAGGCAGTGCCTGACGACGCATTGCCCAAGGCGCTCGCGGCGATCAGGAGCAGCCTCGCCGAAGCGAGAGCCGCCGCAGCCGCGGCATTCGACAAACGGACCAGAGACGATGCGCTCGCCCCGATCGAGAAGGGCGTACGCATCATTCGCGAAATCTCGTGGCGGTGGCGCGAGATCGGCGGCGATAGCCGGATTTGCGATCTTCTCGATTCGCAGGCCGGCGCGATCGAGAAAGTTCATGCACAGCTTGCCGCCAGAGACGACACGGCGGCGCTGCATGCCGCGTTCGGGTTGATCGAGACCACGCTCGACGAACTACCGGACTCGCCGGCCGCGACGGCTTCCCCGCCCCGGACCGAAACCGCGTCCTCGCCCCCGGCAACCGGCGACGAAGCCCTCGCCTCGCCTGAGGAAACCGCGGCGCCGAAGCAGGCAGTCGTCGACGCTGCGGTCTTTGAATCAGAAACGGCAGCTACCACGCTACACGAAGCGCAGGTCGATGCCATCGATGGAGCGATGACGACAAACGGACATCCGCCGGCCGACGCGATGAACGAACAGGACATGGCCCACGACGATGCCGTGCTCGACATGATCGCTCTCGAAATGGGCGCGCCCGATTTCGACGAACCCGAGACGGACTATCCCGGTATTGGCGATCCGGTGATTGCCGAACCGGAGCTGGCTATCGAGCCAATCGCGGGCAGCGACGATGCGCGCATTGATCGGGTGTCCGAATCGATGCCTGAGATTGCCGCGCCGCCTTCGCTCGGCGCATCCCTGCTGGCGAGCGGCATTGTCCAGCGCGCCACAACTCGCTCCGATCCGCTGGCTCCGATCAGGCGCATGACTCAAGCTGAAAAGATCGCGTTCTTTTCCTGATCTCCGCCTCCCATCGCGGACCTGCGCAGATCAGGCGATGAAACGCGGACCGGCAATGTGTGTATTTGCCGATCTCGCCTCAGCCGCACAAGCCTCGATGATATTGGTAACGAAGGCGCGAGCCGATTTCTCCCATGTCAGGCTTGCGGCAAACTCAAGGCAGGCCGCGGGCGCGATTTTCAGCGCCGCCAGGCACGCCGACCGTAAATCGTCGTCCAAAGCGGCGACCGCAGCGTCTCCGATGACGTCGCGGGGGCCGCTCACCGGAAAGGCCGCGACCGGAACGCCGCTCGCCAGCGCTTCAAGAAGAACCAGACCAAAGGTATCGGTGCGGCTCGGGAATACAAAGACGTCAGCAGCGGCATAGGTTTTCGCGAGTTGTTCGCCCGTGCGCGCGCCGAGAAAGACCGCATCCGGATAGGTCCGCTCGAGAGCCGCGCGCGCCGGTCCATCGCCGACGACAACCTTGGTCCCGGGAAGGTCGAGGCCGAGAAAAGCATCGAGGTTCTTCTCGACCGCAACGCGTCCGACCGACAGGAAGATCGGGCGCGGCAGGCCGAGGTCGGTCGCGCGCGGATGAAACAATCCGACGTCGACTCCGCGCGGCCATAACACCACATTGCGAAAGCCGCGCTGGCGCAATTCGCCCGCAAGCGCCGGGGTTGCCGCCATGACGGCCCTGCTGGCACCATGAAACCGACCTAGCGCGGCCCATATCCAGGAAACTGGAATCGGCGCCCGCGCCGAAACGTAGTCCGGAAAGCGGGTATGGAAGCTGGTCGTGAAGGGCCGCCCGTGCTTGCGGCAATAGCGGCGCACCAGAAGACCTATCGGCCCTTCGGTCGCGATGTGAATGCTGTCGGGATCGACTTCTGCAATCAGCGCGGCGATCCTGCCGGGCGCCGGCAGCGCGACGCGCAGCCCGGGATAGCCCGGCAGCGCAACGGTCCGGAACGACTGCGGGGTGAGAAAATGGATGTCGGCGCCAAGCGGCTTCGCCGCGGCGGCGGTCATCGCCAGCGTCCGCACCACGCCGTTGATCTGCGGATGCCACGCGTCGGTTGCGATCAGGATGCGCATTTACGCGGCACGCACACTCATCGGCACAACGGGCGACGATCGCCGCAGCGGATCGGTCCATGCGATGATCTCAAATCGGCCATCTTCGTGCTCAGCCAGTGCGGTGCAACTCTCCACCCAGTCGCCGCAGTTCATGTAGCGAATGTCATGCTCGTCGCGGATCGTGGCGTGGTGGATGTGACCGCAGATGACGCCATCGGCGCCGCGACGACGCGCCTCGCCAGCCAGCGTCTGCTCGAACGCACCGATGTAATTCACCGCGTTCTTGACCTTGAATTTCGCCCATTGCGACAGCGACCAGTATGGGAATCCGAACGAGCGGCGGAACGCGTTGACGAGGCGATTGATCCGGATCGCGAAGTCATAGGCCTTGTCGCCGAGGTGGGCGAGCCAGCGTGCGTTCTGGACCACGAGATCGAAGATATCGCCATGGATAACGAGATAGCGCCGCCCGTCGGCGCCCTCGTGGATCGCGTTCTCGACAACCTCAATGCCGCCGAAGTGCGTTCCGTAGTAGGACCGCAGGAATTCGTCATGATTGCCGGGCACGTAGATAACTGTCGCGCCCTTGCGCGCCTTGCGCAGCATCTTCTGGACGAAGTCGTTATGCGATTGCGGCCAGTGCCAGCTCGACTTCAGCGCCCAGCCATCAACGATATCGCCGACGAGATAGATCGTCTCGGCATCGTGATACTTGAGAAAATCCAGCAACTGGTCGGCCTGAGAGCCGCCGGCACCCAGATGGACGTCGGAGATGAACAGAGCCCGGAAACGGCGATCCGGATTGTCTTCATTCATCGCGTCGCTCCCCATGGCAGCGTAGCTACCATGCCGTCGTGACAAGGCGATGACAGGCACCATCCGGATGACGCCGCCGTCAGTCGCGATCCAGCCTGTGGAAATGATGGATCGGTCCATGGCCGTGACCGACGCCCAGCCGGTCCGCCGCGGCGATCGCCGCGGTGATGTAAGCCTTCGCGCCGCGCACCGCGGTCTCCATGTCGTCGCCCCTGGCAAGGCCGGCTGCGACGGCCGACGACAGCGAACAGCCGGTGCCGTGGGTATTTTTCGTGGCGAGGCGCGGAGCGGCAAGCGCCAGCACCCCCATCCGGGTGACAAGATAGTCGATGCTCTCGACGCCGTGCCCGTGCCCGCCCTTGATCAAGACCGCTGCGCAGCCCAGCGCCAGCAGTCGCCGGCCCTGCCGCGCGATGTCGCTTTCGCTCTCGGCAACGCCTTCGTCGAGCAACGCTGCGGCCTCCGGCAGGTTCGGTGTCATCAGTTGCGCGCGCGGAACGAGCCTGCTCCGTAATGCCTCCACCGCATCCGGCTTCAGCAGACGAGCCCCCGAGGTCGCGACCATCACCGGATCGAGCACCACTTGCGCGGGCGTCCAACGCAACAGGCCGGCGACGATGGCATCGATCACGGCGACTTCGGCGACCATGCCGATCTTGACTGCCCTGACATCGAGATCGGCAAACACCGCATCGATCTGCGCGGTCACGAAATCGGCCGGCACATGGTGGATTCCGGTGACGCCTTGCGTGTTCTGCGCCGTCAACGCCGTGATGACGGACGCGCCATAGACTCCAAGCGCCGCGAATGTCTTGAGATCAGCCTGGATTCCCGCGCCACCGCTGGAGTCGGATCCGGCGATGGTCAATGCAATGGGGACTGTCATCCGTCTTCTCGCGCGAGGGCCGCCGCCCGTCGGATCACGCCAACATAATCATCCCGGCGCGGCAGAGATAGTAGCGGACCGCCGCCGGGGAGCCTCGACAGGTCACCGATTGCCTGGATTTTCGGCGCAACTCGGTATCCACCCGGCCCGAAAGCGCTATATTGGAGCCTGACACCTGCCGGAGATACGCGATGGTTCCTTTCTTCGTTCAGTTCAAGTGCAAACTCGGCCAGTCCTATGCCGTCGCCAACGCTCTCGCGGAGGCCGAGATCGCTTCGGAGATCTATTCCACTGCCGGCGACTACGATCTGCTGGCGAAGTTCTATGTCGATAACGACACCGATATCGGGCATTTCGTCAACGAGAAGGTGCAGGTCATTCCCGGTATTCAGGATACCCACACCATCATCACTTTCAAGGCATTCGGAACGAAGTAGGCTCGCCCTCCGATACCCGATGCGGCCAGACGGTTCGGACGAAACGTCGGCGCGTAAAACATCCTGAACGGCGGAATGGCGAGACCTCCACCGAGCCGGGTCCGATCGGACGGTTTGGGGTTTGGGTACACCGCGCGGCCAAAGGAACATCCGACGGCGGTGAACGTTGTCAGGCCCGGAGTCGAGGCCCGGCAGCGTGCTGGCCGGAACGAACCTATGAGCCCAGGATCGTCAGCCACGGCACCCGGCCAAACCTCCGACGCACGCAGTCCGAAACAGTTCGGCAAAAATTGCGAATACCCTTGTTGGAACTTACGCCAACCCTGAACACTATGAGGAGAAAACGATGAAAACCACCAGGATTTTTCTCGCCGCCCTCACCCTCGCGGCTATTACGTTCGCAGGTCAGGCATCCGCTGAAAAGCTGAAAGCAACCCTGAACGGCGCATCCGAAGTGCCCGCCAATACCAGCAAGGGCACCGGGACGGTCGATGCGAATTACGATCCCGCGTCCAAGAAATTGACCTGGAAACTGACCTATTCGGGTCTGACCGGTCCGGCGACGGCCGCCCATTTCCATGGTCCGGCAGCCGCCGGCCAGAATGCGGGCGTTGCAGTTCCAATTCCCCATGCGACGTCGAGCCCGGCCGAAGGCAGCGCCACGCTGACCAATGCGCAAGCCGCCGAACTCCTGGCCGGCAAGCTCTATGTCAACGTCCATACCGCAGCCCATCCGGGCGGCGAAATCCGCGGTCAGGTTACGAAGTAAGCTCCGACCCAAATCGCGCGCACAAGACGTTCGGTAAAAGGGGCGAATCCGTTATTCGCCCCTTTTGTTGTTCGCCGGACAGTCACAGGCGATGCTGGCGCTGGCGCTCGCGGATCGCCATCCAGACCCGCTCGGGCGTGGCCGGCATGTCGATGTGGTCGATCCCGTACTCCCGCCACAGGGCGTCGATGATGGCGTTGACCACCGCCGGGCAGGAACCGATGGCGCCGGCTTCGCCCGCCCCCTTCACCCCGAGAGGATTGGTGACGCAGGGAACGTTGTGGGTCTCGAAGGTGATCGAGGTGCCGTCGGCCGCGCGCGGCAGCGCGTAATCCATCAACGTGCCGGTAATGAGCTGTCCGTCACTGGTATCGTAGACCGCTTGCTCCATCAACGCCTGACCGATGCCCTGCATGGTGCCGCCATGGATCTGCCCGGCCAGCAGAAGCGGATTCAACGTCATGCCGAAATCGTCGACGACGACATAGTTCACCAACTGGATCTTGCCGGTCGCCGGATCGATCTCGACTTCCACGACATGGGTGCCGTTCGGATAGGTGCCGTCGGCGCTGCTGAAGCTTTCGTTGGCCGTCAGCTTTGCAGGATCGGCGGCGCGCTTTGCGAGATCGACGAAGGAGATGGAACGGTCGGTGCCGGCGATCCGAACCGAGCCGTGGCTGATCTCGAGGTCGGCTGCACTGGTTTCGAGCGCCTCGGACGCGATTTCGCGGAGCTGGTCGCCGAGCTTGCGGGTCGCCCGCTCGACGCTGACGCCGCCAGAGGGAATCGAACTCGATCCGCCGGTGCCGAGACCGGAGACGACCACGTCGGTGTCGCCCTGGATCATATGAACCCGCTCAGGCGGAATCCCGAATTGATCGGCGATGATCTGCGCATAGGCGGTGGCATGGCCCTGCCCGCTCGACTGGGTGCCGATCAGCACCGTGACGTCGCCGTTGGGATCAAGCCGCACGTCGGCCCGTTCCTGGCCCATGGTGCCGCAAACCTCGACATAGCTTGCAAGCCCGATACCGCGCACCAGCCCCCGCTTTTTTGCGGCCTTGGCGCGCTTCGGAAATTCCTTCCAATTCGCGATCGCCATGGCACGCTTCAAATGCGCTGCGAAATTGCCGGAGTCGTAGACCTTGCCGGTCGCGGTCTTGTACGGCATCGCTTTCGGCGAAATGAAATTCCTGCGTCGGATCGCGTCCGGCGTCATGCCGAGCTTGCGCGCCGCGGCGTCGACCAAACGCTCCACCACATAGGCCGCCTCCGGGCGGCCCGCGCCGCGATAGGCGTCGACCGGCACGGTGTTGGTGAACACGGCGCGGACACGGCAATGAAACGCCTGGATATCGTAAAGGCCCGGCAGCATCCCGGCCCCGCCATACGGAATGTAGGGAGCGAAGGTCGAGAGGTAGGCGCCCATGTCTCCCATCAGATCGACATCCATGCCGAGAAATCTGCCGTCTGCCGCCAACGCCATGTGCGCGGTCGTGACGTTGTCGCGTCCCTGCGAATCTCCGATGAAATGATCCGACCTCTCGGCCGTCCATTTAATCGTCCTGCGAAGTTTTTTCGAGGCGACCGCCATCAGCGCATATTCGCGATAAGGAAACAGCCTGGTGCCAAATCCACCGCCGACGTCGGGGCAGATCACGCGCAGCTTCTCCATCGGCATCTTCAGAACAGACCGGCAGAGAATTTCGCGTAAGCGATGACTACCCTGACTGCCGACCGTCAGCGTCAGGCGATCGCGCCTGGCGTCATATTCGCAGACGGCGGCGCGCGTCTCCATGTAGTTGGTGACGATGCGCGGATTGACGATCGAAATTTCGGCCACGGCATGCGCCGTGGCGAGGGCTGTACCAGCCGCTGTCTTGTCGCCGATCGAAACGTCGAACAGCACGTTGCCGGCGTGATCGGGCCAGACCTGAGGCGCCCCCGTCTTCACCGCATTGGCGACACCGACGACCGAGGCAAGCGGCGTCCATTCGATCGCGATGGCCTCGAGCGCGTCGCGCGCGTGCTCGACCGTGTCGGCGACCACGAAAACAACGGCATCGCCGACATGCCGCACCTCGTCGCGGACGAGGATCGGATACGGCGGCGCGGTGAAGGGCTGGTCGGGTAGATTGAACTGGCAGGGCAAGCCGCCGAGTTCGGCGACGTCGGCTGAGGTGAGGATCAGGGCGACGCCCGGCAGACCGCAAGCGCGGGACACATCGATCTTGAATGTCGCATGGGCGTGCGGCGAACGCAGCATCAGCGCATGCAGCGCATCGGACGGCGCATGATCGTCGGTATAGCGGCCCTTGCCACGAATGAGCGCATCGTCTTCCTTGCGCCGAACGCTCTGGCCGATGCCGAATTTTACGGGCGCCATGGTATCTCCAGCTACATTCTCGAATGATCGTGATATTGCAGCGGAACCGCAGCGAGGGCAATGCTAGGCTCGCACCAGCGCCTTCAGCCAGCGCGGCCCGAACAGCAGTAAAATCGTGCCCGCATAGACGGCCGCGCCGACGATCATCAGCACCCCAAGAGCCGCTTCATCGCGCATCGTGCTCCAGTGCGCGAACTGCCCCGAGGCGAAGCGCGCGGTGAACCACAGTGCCGCCGCGAGCACCGCACCCGCGATGAGGAATTTGCCGAGCGAGACCAGCAACGGACGGCCGACCTCGAAGTATCCCGCCCGCACCGCAAATCCGATCACGAGCAGCAGATTGATCCAGGCGCCGACCGCCGTGGCAAGCGCGAGGCCGATCTGCGCGAGCGATCCCACAAGCGCGATTTTCAGCGCGACGTTGACCGCGACCCCGGTCAACGCGGCCTTCACCGGCGTCGCGGTGTTCTTGCGTGCGTAAAAGGCAGCAACCGCGCTGCGGATCAGGACAAAGGGAATGAGCCCCACCGCATAGGCGGCAAGCGTGGCGCCGGCTGCTGCCGCGTCCGCTTTCGAAAAAGCGCCGCGTGCGAACATCGCCCGCATGATCACATCGGGGACAGTCAGGAACGCGGCCACGAACGGCACCGAAAACAGCAACGTGAAATCGAACGCCCGGCGCTGCGATGCCATCGCGCCCTGGTGATCGCCGGCGGTGATCCGCCGCGACATCTCGGGCAGCAGCACGGTGCCGATGGCGATGCCGATCACGCCGATCGGCAGTTGATTGAGCCGGTCGGCGTAATACAGCGCCGACAACGCGCCGGCGGCGAGGAAGGTGGCGATGATGGTGTCGGCGAACATCGCGATCTGCGTGCCCATCGAACCGATCGTGGCCGGCCCCAGCGCGCGAAAGAAGCCGCGCACGTCGGCGTCGAGCGTTGGTCGCGTCAGGCGCGGGAGCAGACCCTGCCGCGCGGCGTCGGTCGCCAATAGAAAATATTGCAGGAAGCCCGAGATCAGCACGCCCCACGCCGCCGCATACCCGGCATTGGGGAAGAATGCCGCAAGCGCCAGCGTCACGATCATCGACAGGTTGAGGAAGATCGGCGCCGCAGCCGCGCTGGCGAAACGGTGCATGACGTTGAGCATCCCGCCGTACAGCGTCACCAGCGTGATCAAGAGAAGATAAGGAAAGGTAATCCTCGTTAGCGAAATGGCGAGTTCGCCGCGCACCGGGTCATCGACGAATCCGGGTGCCAGCAGCGCGATGACCTGCGGCATGAACAGCCATGCTATCGCCAGCAGGATCACCTGCGACAGCAACAGCAGCGTGAAAATGCGGTTGGCGAACAGCTTTGCGGAAGCCGGGCCGCCGCCAGCGACATGCGCGTAAGCCGGCACGAACGCCGCGTTGAAGGCTCCTTCGGCGAAGATCGCCCGGAAATGATTCGGCAGCCGCAGCGCTACGAAGAAGGCATCTGCGACCGGTCCGGCGCCGAGGATCGCCGCAAGCATGATGTCGCGCGCAAACCCCGTCAGTCGCGAGAGCAGCGTATATCCGCCGACGGTGAAAATGCGTCCAAGCATCCGGCGTTTCTACAGGATCGCCTCCCGGCGCAAAACGCCGAAATCAGTTCGGAAGCGCGGCGCGCACAGCCTCGATGATCCGGTCCTGAGTCGATTCATCCAGATAGGCATGCATCGCCAGGCTGATGACCTCGGTCGAGAGCTTTTCGCTGACCGGCAGGCCGGCGGCCGCGACCGGGAAATTCCGGTACGCGGTCTGTTGGTGCAGCGACCTCGGATAGTAGATCGCGGTCGGAATACCCTGCGCCTTCAGCGTCGATGCCAGCGCATTGCGACCCCCGTTCGGCGGCCGGATGGTGTATTGCGCCCATACCGACGTGCAATCCGGCGCCACGCGGGGCACGATCGCAACATGCCCAAGGCCTTCATTGTAACGCCTGGCGGCCGCGTCCCGCGCCGCAATTTCATCGGGAAATATCTTGAGCTTTTCGATCAGGATGGCCGCCTGCACGGTATCGATGCGTCCCGTGAGACCCAGCCGCACGTTGTCGTACTTGTCGGAACCTTGCCCGTGCACGCGGACGCTGCGCAATGTGTCCGCCAGCTCAGCATCGTCGGTGAAGATCGCTCCACCGTCACCATAGCAGCCGAGCGGCTTGGCGGGGAAGAAGCTGGTCGCGGTCGCGAGGCCGAACGTACCCAGCCGCCGCCCTTTGTAGGTCGCGCCAAAACCCTGTGCGGCGTCATCCAGAACGAACATGCCCTCGGACGCGGCCACCGCCGCAATCGCATCGTGATCGGCGGGCTGACCGAACAGGTCGACGGGAATGATGGCTTTGGGCTTGAGGCCCTGCTTTTTCGCGACCGCAATGCCGCTTTTGAGCGAGGCGATGTCGATATTGAACGTCGTCTCATCGACATCGACAAATACTGGCGTGGCTCCGAGCAGCGCCACGACTTCACCCGTCGCGCAGAATGTGAATGTCGGGCAGATCACCGCGTCGCCAGGACCGACATTTTTCGCCAGCAGCACCATCAACAGCGCATCCGTGCCGCTGGCGCAGGCCACCACATGCTTCGCGCCGCTGAAAGCCGCGAGATCGGCCTCCAGACGGGCTACCTCCGGCCCGTTGATGAACTGGCAATGCGTCAACACCCGAGCAACGGCGTCGTCGATACGCTTGCCGAGACGACGGCGCTGTTCGACAACGTCGATGAACGGAATCGCCCGAGCAGGCATGTGTTGCTGCATTCAGTCCTCTAAACAATCAGCCGGCGATGAGGCGCGCGGCTGGCCGCATCGGCGGCGCGACGGAAGACGGGGCTTCGAGGCACTTGATCGCGATCTCGAGGCTGGCGACGCCTTCGCCGCCACTCACCGCCGGATCTTTGCCCGAACGCACCGCATCGACAAACGCAATCAGTTCGGCGCGCAGGGGTTCGTCGTGGCCCACCGGAAGGTGGCGCATGGAGTAACTGCCGTCCGGTTGGAAACCGAAGCATTCGGCCACCTGGCGGGTCAGCAGATCACCCATCACGTATTTGCCACGGGTTGCGACCGTGACGTTGCGGGCCTTGAAGGGCGTCAACCAGTTCGTATTGATGTGCGCGAGCACGCCGGACGCGGTCCGGAACTGAAGCAGCGCGATATCCTCCCGCTCGGCGACGGCGCTGGAGAGTTGGGGCTGCACGTCGATGATTTCGGATCCGGTAAACCAGCGGATCAGGTCGATGTCATGCACGGCAAGGTCGATCACAACGCCGACATTCGACATGCGCGGCGGGAATGGACCGACCCGCGTAATCGCGATCGAGAGAATGTCCTCACCCTTGATCGCCTGCTTGATGGCAGCGACAGCAGGGTTAAAGCGCTCGACATGGCCGACCATCAAGGTCAGACCGGCTTGCCGAGCCGCGGCGACGATCCTGAGGCCCTCCTCGACCGTCGAGGCGATCGGCTTCTCGACCAGAACGTGAACGCCGCGCGCAATGCAGGCCAGCGCGAGCTCACAATGAAGGTGTGTCGGTGCGGCAATGGTGACAGCGTCGACGCCGGCCGCGAACAGCTCATCGAATGTCTCGAAGGTTCGGCACCCGATCATCTCGGCCGCGCGGGCTCGATGCGCGGCCAGGGGGTCAACGATGCCGACCAGCCTGACGCCGGCAAGACCGGCCAGCACGCGGCCGTGATTGCTGCCCATGACGCCGGCCCCGATCACACCGACGCGCAGCAAGCGCTCGGGCCCTGCAGTCTTCACTGCAGATGGCTTCAATGCAGGCGGCTTCAATGCAGATGGCTTCGAACTCATCAGGTACCCCAAAATCGATTGGCTAGCGCGTATTCCACAAAACTGGATACCGGCTTTGCGATCAGAATACGCGCAAGTTATGGTCGAGAGCATTTTCTCTCGGCTAACCGGATTCCACTTAGCCAGAAAACGTTCTCAGCACCCCCGAACCCGACCGTGCGCTCTCCCTAGCACGCCCTCACAACAGTGGCGATTAGAGGAATAACAATCCCAACACGTTTTGATTCAAAGAATTACATGACGCTTAAACTTGTACGACGATTAATAGCGTCGCTGGAACAGGGTCTGGACCATGTTTCCACAGATTAGCCGATTCGGCGCTCGCATCGAAGCTCAGCTTCGCCGATAGTCATCCTCGATGCGGATAATGTCGTCGTCGCCAAGATAGCTGCCGGTCTGCACTTCGATCAGTTCCAGTGGAATCTTGCCGGGATTTTCCAGCCGATGGGTGGCTCCGATCGGAATATAGATCGATTCGTTCTCGTGCACGGTCTTGACGAGGTCATCGACCGTTACCTTCGCGGTGCCCCGGACCACGACCCAGTGCTCCGAGCGATGATGGTGTTTTTGCAGCGACAACCGCTCGCCGGCCGTCACCGTGATGTGCTTGACCTGATGCCGCTCGCCCCTGTCGATCGACTGATAGGCGCCCCAGGGCCGATGGACCCGGAGATGCTCTTCCGTGACCTGCGGCGCCAGCGCCTTCAACTTTGTGACCAGGCGTTTCAGCCCGTTGGCGTCCTTCTGGCGCGAAACCAGCACGGCATCCTGCGTCGCCACCACCACGAGATCGTCGACGCCTTCCAGCGCGACCAGCGCCTTGTCGGTCGAAACATTGCAGTTGCGGGAATCCTCGAACACTGCGGTCCCTTGCGCCGCATTGCCCTGACCGTCCTTGTCCGACAACTCCCATACCGCGTGCCACGATCCGACGTCCGACCAGCCGCAATCGACCGGAACCACGGCGGCATGCGCGGTCTTTTCCATCACCGCGTAATCGATCGAAATCGCCCGCGCCTTCGAAAAGGCGTCCGGGTCGAGCGTGACAAAGCCGAGATCCCGGCCGGCCTGGGCCACCGCATTGGTCACCGCCCGGACGCTTTCGGGATCGACGCTACGGTATTCATCGAGCAGCATCGCCGCACGGAACATGAAGTTGCCGCTGTTCCAGAGATACCCCGCCTCGACGTAGCCCGAGGCGGTTTGCGAATCGGGCTTCTCGACGAACGTCGCCACCGCGCGCACCTCGCCCGCAACCGCCGCACCCAGGCTGATATAGCCGTATTCGGTTGCCGCCCGCTCCGGCCTGACGCCGAAGGTCACGATGCGGCCGGCATTCGCTGCAGCTAATCCCTGACGGCAGGCGGAGACGAACGCATCCGTGTCGCGCACCACGTGATCCGCCGCAAGCGCGAGAACAACGGCCGCGTTGTCACGCATCTGCGCGAAGGCGGCTCCCGCGGCGATCGCCGGTCCGGAGTCGCGCCGTGCCGGCTCCAGCAGAATGTCCGCTTCAAGTCCGATCTCCGCGAGCTGTTCAAGCACCATGAAGCGGTAGGCGGCGTTGGTGACCACGATCGGCCGCTCGAACAGCGCGGGATCGGAAACCCGCCTCAGCGTATCCTGAAACGTCGAACGCGGCCCGAACAGCGGCAGAAACTGCTTCGGGCGGTCCTCGCGCGAGGCCGGCCACAGCCGGGTTCCAGCACCGCCACACATGACGAGCGGAATGATACGCTCACTCACAAGACAATCTCCACTTGTTGATTTGTCCATTAGCGTGTCGGTTCCGACGTTCGCATATCCCTTGCAGCCACCTTGATGCGAACCCGGATCATAGGGATACTCAAAACCTTATGATCATGACGTGCTTGGACTGAGACGTTCGCTGGACGGGACGGGATCGGGTCATGAGGCAATCCTAGAGCCGGATCACTAGCCGACCCGATGATAACGACAATACCACGCTGCAAAACGATGGATACCGTCTTCCAGCGGCGTCGAGGGACGGAAACCCACGTCGCGGATGAGATCGTCGATATCGGCGAACGTGGCCTGCACGTCGCCGGGCTGCATCGGCAGCATTTCCTTTTGCGCGGTCCGCCCCAGCGCCTTCTCAAGGAAGGCGACGACGCTCATCAACTCCGCCGGCTTGTTGTTGCCGATATTGTAGATCCGCCAGGGCGCCGGACTGGTCCCGGGGTCCGGCGCATCGCCCGACCAGTTCGCTTCGCCACGCGGAACATGATCGATCAGGCGGATAACGGCTTCGACGACGTCATCGACGTAGGTGAAATCGCGCCGCATGTCGCCGTGATTGAACAGCCTGATCGGCTGCCCCCCGACGATCGCGTCGGCGAACTTGTAGAGCGCCATGTCGGGCCGGTACCACGGACCGTAGACCGTGAAGAAGCGCAGTCCCGTTATCGGAATGCGGTAGAGGTGACTGTAGGCATGCGCCATCAGTTCGTTGGATTTCTTGGTCGCCGCATACAGGCTGATCGGGTGGTCGACGTTGTCGCGGACGGAAAACGGAAGTTTTGTATTTGCACCGTAAACAGAGGACGACGAAGCAAACAGCAAGTGAGGGCACTCGGCGTGCCGACATCCTTCGAGGACATTTGCAAAAGCCGTGAGGTTGGAATCGACGTAGGCGTCCGGATTTTGCAATGAATAGCGCACGCCCGCCTGGGCTGCGAGATGGAGCACGACCGAACGGCGGTTTTCAGCAAACAGGGCGGCCGTCGCCGCGCGATCGGCAAGATCGGCCTTGACGAAACGGAATCGCGAATCCTTGCGCAGGATTTCGAGCCGGCCGTCCTTGAGCGCGGGATCGTAATAATCGTTGAGACTGTCGATGCCGACAACCCGGCGGCCCTCCTTCAGGAGCCGGCCAGCGACGTGAAATCCGATGAAGCCCGCCGCGCCGGTGACCAGTATCGGGTAATCCGACATTTCACTCCTCAGGGTGTGCAGGTCGCGACATACGATATTTTGTTACCCATGGCCTCGAAGGGATCGCCATGCTCGGCCGGGCGACTATTGCCAGATGCCGTCCAAAACCATACCAAGGCAACCGGGCCCACTGATTGTCGTCCCGAAGATCCCGACGGCCAACTTAACCTCGGCACACACAAGCGCAATGCGCCAGATCCTGCTTTCAACGGCAAAAATACTGGTCTCGGCTGCGCTGCTCTACCTTGCGCTCCGCAAGGTCGATGTCTCCGACCTCGTCTCGCGCCTCGGTTTCACCAGCGTTGGCTGGATCGCTCTCGCCGTGGCCGTGACGTTGTTGCAGGTTCTTGTCAGCGCCCTGCGCTGGCGGGAAATCAGCGCCGACTGCGGTGCGCCTCTCTCGGTCGCGCTGGCGGTGCGCTATTGCATGATCGGCTCGTTCTTCAACCAGACCCTGCCTTCGTCCATCGGCGGCGACGCCATGCGGCTCTGGCTGGTCGGACGCGGCCCGTCCGGTTGGCGGGCAGCGGCCTATTCGATCTTCGTCGACCGCGCGATCGGCCTGACTGCGCTCGCCGTGCTGATCGTCGCGAGTCTGCCATGGAGTTATCGGCTGATCGGCGATCCTCAGGGCCGGCTTGCGCTGCTGTTCGTCGATTTTGCCGCGCTGGCCGCCGCCGGAGGATTCCTGCTTCTCGGCAGATTGCATTGGCCCTGGCTCAGCAATATCCGGGCCGTGAAGCATCTTCGCACCTGCTCGGTTATCACCAACCATGCCATCTTCAATCGCGAGCGCTGGTGGAAGATTGCGTCTCTGTCGCTGCTCATCCATATCCTCGCCGTCGTGGTCGCGTGGTGCGTCGTGAGGGCGATCGCCGCGCCGATCCTGTTCAGCGAGATCTTTCTGCTTGTTCCACCGGTCATGCTGATTACGATGCTGCCTATCTCGATAGCCGGCTGGGGCGTGCGCGAGGCCTCCATGGCCCTGGCTTTCGGATACGCCGGACTAGCGACCAGCGAAGGCATCAATGTCGCGCTGTTGTACGGCGCGGTGTTTTTTGTCGTCGGCGCGCTCGGCGGGCTTGTCTGGATCTTCAGCGTCGAGAGGGCCGAGAAGGGACCGGCTTCGATCGAACTCACAAAATAGCGACGCAAGCCTGTTCGCGCGCAAGTCTGTTCGCGCGACAGTATCAGGCGAGAGGCGATGTCTGTCCGGCGGGTGCCCCGAATTCCGGCACGGCATCTTTCAGGACCGAGCGGATCGTCGACTTGTCCTCGTTGGCGACGGCTGCCGTCAGGACCATGATCCACTTGTGCAGCATGTCTATCGGCGGCTCGTTCGGCTTCGCCGCCAAAATCCCCGGCAAGCCGATGTCGATCGTCGGCTCCTCGCTCGCAAACAGGATTTCATTCAACCGTTCGCCCGGCCGCACGCCGGTGAAGACGATCTCGATGTCTTGATGGGGCTGCAGGCCGGACAGGCTGATCATGCGTTCGGCAAGATCGACGATCTTCACCGGCTGGCCCATGTTCAGGACATACACCGATACATCATGTCGTTCCGGCATCGCTGCATGGCTGGCCGCGGTGATGACGAGATCGCAGGCTTCGCGAATCGTCATAAAGTAGCGCACCATATCCGGATGGGTGACGGTCACCGGACCGCCGGCTTCGATCTGCGCCTTGAACTTCGGCACCACCGATCCATTCGACGCCAGCACATTGCCGAAGCGAACCGAAATCAGCCGCATCGGAATCTTGCCCTCGGTGCGCTGCGCCAGTTCGCGATCGAGCGCTTGGCAGTACATCTCGGCAAATCGTTTGGTCAACCCGAGCATCGACACCGGTTCTATCGCCTTGTCGGTGGAGACCATCACCATGGCTTCGGCACCCGACGCCAGCGCCGCATCGGCGACATTGATCGACCCGAAAATGTTGGTCTTGACGCCCTCGCTCCAGTCTCGTTCTAGAATGGGCACATGCTTGAGCGCAGCCGTATGAAAGACGATGTCTGGCTTGAATTCGTCCATCAAGCGCATCAGCCGCTCGCGGTCGCGAATGTCGGCGATGCGGCCTTCGACGACAGCGGTCCGACTTCTGTCGCCCAGTGTTTCCACGATCGCGTAAAGTGCGGGTTCGGAGTTTTCGATGATCAGCAGCCGGCTCGCACCGAACGTCACGATACGCTTGCAGATTTCGGATCCGATCGATCCGCCACCGCCGGTCACGACAATCGACTTGTTCTTGACCAGCCCTTCGAGCCGCTCATAGTCGATGGTACGGCTTGGGCGAAGCAGAAGATCTTCAACGGCAACCGGTGTCAGGCGCGGAATCTCGCCTCCCTCGCCGAGCGACGGCAACCGGCTTACCTTGAGGCCCAGTTTGCGGCCGCGTGCGAGAACGGTCTCCGGTTGGGCATCGGACTCGAATGCGGATGGCGTCATGATGATGCGCTTGATCGGCCCCTGCCGCGCGGCAAAATCCGCTATCACCTCCTCGAGCTCGTCCACTCCGCCCAGAACTGAAACGCCACGTATCGTCTGGCCGATGTCGGCGGGCGACGGCGACAGCAGGCCGACCGGCCGCAATCGCTTGACCGCCCCGCTTTCGACCGAGCGGAACAGAATTTCGGCATCGGCGGCGCGACCGACGACGATCGCCGGAGTCGCGTCGTCGGCCTTTACGTGAACCAGGGTTCGCTTGTAGCGGAAATATCGGTAGGTAAAGCGTGTGGCCGCGAGTAGAAATATCTGCAACAACCAGTAAAGTATGATCGTCTTCCGTCCGAGAAAGAACGTGCCATAGAGATTGGGCGCGATGATGATATAGTCGAAGACAAGAATGACAAACGTCAGAAGCGAGGAGGCCTTGACGATGTTGAGAGCGTCGACAAGAGAAATGAACCGCCATTTTGTCGTCGTCAGGTTAAAGACATAAAAGACAACGGAGCTGATGACGAGGAAATAAGGCAGCGCCTGCAAAAGCAACGGCAAGCGCACGGCAAGATCATGATCGTCAAAACGGAAGTAACAGCTCACGAGCAGCGCCACCACGACCGTTATCAGGTCATGCAGCGCGATCAGAGCATTTCGGGAGGTAAACTTACGACGCGGATTCATCAAGCGATCGTCCAGACAGTACAAGAATTGGAAACGGTTCGGTCGCTCCCGAACAAGGCGGCTCTCATGCCCGGCCTCCGGCGCGCTTCACCAGCGACGTGGTGCTGAAGCCCCGCAGAATATCGATCAACACGACCTCGCCACCTCGTGCAGTAACTAGCTCCTGACCGACGACCTGCTCAAGAGAATAATCCCCGCCTTTGACCAGCACGTTCGGCTGAATCCGCTCGATCAGGTTCATCGGCGTGTCTTCCTCGAAAATCACCACGAGATCGACAGCCTCGAGCGCGGCCAGAACCTCTGCCCGCGCCCGCTCATCCTGGATCGGGCGGCCCTCGCCTTTCAGCCGGGTCACGGACGCATCGCTGTTCAATCCGACAACCAGCCGGTCGCAAGCGGCACGCGCTCCGGTCAGCACCTTGACGTGCCCGGGATGCAGGATATCGAAGCAGCCGTTGGTAAAACCGATCCGCAAACCTTGCTCACGCCATGCCGACAGGCGTTGGTCGAGATCGTCCGTCGATTGCGCGATTTTCTCCTCGGCGGCGAGAAAGGCTGGCGGCAGGATCTTGCGGCGCAATTCTGCGAGCGTGACGACCGCCGTGCCGCTCTTGCCGACCGCGACCGCCGCGGCGGCGCTCGCCGTCCGCAACGCGGTCTCCCAATCGGCGCCCGCTGCGAGCGAAACCGCGAGCGTGGCGACGACGGTGTCGCCGGCGCCCGTCACGTCGCGAACCTTGACGGTGTGCGCGGGAACGTGAATGACCTCGCCCTCACGCGGCACCAGCGTCATGCCGTGCTCGCTTTGCGTCACCAGCAAGGCTTCGCCGTCGACGAGCCGCATCACCTCGCGAGCCGCCGCCGCAATGCTCGCCTGGTCGTCGGCGCGGCTACGGGTCGCGTCCGCAAACTCCTTGCGGTTCGGCGTGAGCAGCGTCGCGCCGCTATAGATACCGAAATTGGCGCTCTTCGGATCGACGATCACACGCTTGCCGAGCCCGCGGGCGGCATCGATGACGTCGCGGATCACCCGCGCCGTCAACACCCCCTTGGCATAGTCGGACAACAAGACGATGTCCGCGCGCGGCAGTTGCGGCAGAATGGCATCGATCAAGGCCTGCTCCACCACCCCGGACGCCGGAGCGGGCGTTTCCCAATCGGCGCGCAGCATGTGGGTCGAGAAATGATCCGAAACGAAACGCACCTTGCGCGTCGTCGGCCGTGCCGGGTCCGAAATCAAAAGCGGCTCGATCAGGCCTTCGCGCGAGAGCGTGGTGCGCAGCCTGACGCCCGCCTCATCCTCGCCCGCCAATCCGACAAAGATGCAGCGCGCACCGAGCGCAGCGATGTTACGCGCGACGTTGCCGGCGCCGCCGACATTGATTTCGCTGCGTTGAACCGCGATGACCGGCGCCGGGGCCTCCGGCGAAATCCGCGAAATCTCGCCGTACACGAACTCGTCGAGCATCAGGTCGCCGACGCAGAGCACCGTCTGGCAGGAAAACGCATTCGACAAGCCGTCAAAATCGAACATCAAACCCTTTACCTGCTGCTGGAGCCTGATCCAATTCCCTTGAATCGGACTCTAGCCTTGTCCTTCTGGTTGAGCATGATCTATCCGAAAACCGGTTTCCACTTTTCGGGATCATGCTCTGGTCAACGAAAGCGATCGTCGCGGTCGAGATAGCCTTTGACATAGGCATCGACCGCTTCCTCCAGCGGCGTGAAGCCGCCGTTGTAGCCTGCGCGTTGCAGGCGCTCGACCTCGCCTTGCGTAAAATACTGGTAGGCACCGCGAATCTGCCCGGGCATATCGACGTATTCGATATTGGGCTTCGCGCCAAGCGAGACATAGGCCGCCGCCATCAGATCACGAAAGCTGCGCGCCTTGCCGGTTCCCACATTGAAGAGACCACTGACCGAAGGCGTGGCCAGCAGCCACATCATCACGCGCACCACGTCGTCGACGTAGATGAAGTCGCGGCGCTGGTCGCCGTCGGCAATGCCCTCGCGGTGCGACTTGAACAACTGTACCGGGCGGCCGGCTTTGACGTCGTCGAAACGGCGCGTCAGCACGCTCATCATGGTGCCCTTGTGATATTCATTGGGACCGAACACGTTGAAGAACTTGAGACCGGCCCATTGCGGCGGCAGCGCGTCACCGTCGGCGGCGCGGCCAGCGACCGCCATGTCGAACAGGTGCTTGCTCCAGCCGTAGAGATTCATTGGCCGGAGCGTCCGCAGCGCGCCCACCGATTGATCGTCGCGAAAGCCCTGCCGGCCATCGCCGTAGGTCGATGCCGACGAGGCATAGATGAAAGGCGTCGCCGTCGCCGTACACCAGTCGAGCAGCCGCAGCGACAGCCGGAAGTTGGTCTCGATGACGAGATCGCCGTCGGTCGCGGTGGTCTCGGAGATTGCGCCGAGGTGAACGACGGCGTCGAGACGACGGCCATCGAGCCAGCTCATCAGCTCTGCGGGCGGAACGATATCCGCAAGCTGCCGCTTGGCGAGATTGCGCCATTTTCCATCATGCCCCAGCGTATCGCAGACCGTCACATCCCCGCGCCCGGCGTCGTTCAACGCGGCCACGAGATTCGATCCGATAAAACCGGCGCCCCCGGTCACCAGCAGCATGATGTCCCCGTCATGGATGTGCGACTCACGGTTTGCCCCAGTCCCGCCTGTGAGGCAACTTGGATAGCGTGACGCGGCGAAATCACTCGCCAAAAGCATCGCAAGAGATAACTTTACCTCTGGCGTGGGAGCGGATAGGGAGGATTTTTCATCCGTCCCGGTGTTACTCGTTCGTTAAGTTATGAAAACAGATTCAACAGTAGAGCGGAAAGTTGTCAGCGACCCGGACGATACCCGGCCCATTCTGATTGTCCCCTACATGTGGATCGGCGACTTCGTCCGCGGCCACACGGTGGTGCGGGTGCTCAAGCAGCGCTGGCCGAATCGACCGGTGGATATTCTGGTGACAACACTCTGCGCCCCGCTGGTCGATTACATGCCCGGTGTGCGCGCCGGCGTGGTCTGGGATCTACCCCGAAGCCGGCTGGCGCTGACGCAACAGTGGGATCTCGCCCAACAAATGCGCGCGCAGGGGTACGGAACCGTGCTCATCATGCCACGCACCTGGAAATCGGCTATTGCGCCCGCGCTGGCCGGCATCCCGGAAAGGGTGGGATTTGTCGGCGAAGCGCGATTCGGGCTGCTCAACCGCTGGCGCTGGGGCGAACGAGCCCTGCCGCGCATGATCGACAGGAAGGCCTCGCTGGCGCTTCCGGCCGGGGCGGAACGGCCGCCCGAATGGCCCGCACCGCAGCTTCGGGTTTCCGGCGAGGAGGTGACCCGCTGGCGGCAGGCGCAGGGATTGGGCACGGGGCCGGCGGTGGCGCTGGCACCGGGGGCGGTCGGCTCCAGCAAGCGCTGGACCTCCTACGCCGAGGCCGCCCGGATGCTGGCCGAGCGTGGAATCGACCTTTGGGTGGTCGGCGGCCCCAACGAAAAAGCGATCGCCGCCGAAATCGTGGCAACCGGGGGCTCGCGGGTCAGGAATCTGACGGGTCACGACTTGCGAAACGGCATTCTGGCGATGGCGGCGGCCACGCTCGCGATTTCGAACGACTCCGGCCTGCTGCACGTCGCGGCCGCGATCGGAACGCCCACGATGGGAATTTTCGGACCGACCAGTCCCTATCACTGGGCGCCTTTGAACGGGCTCGCCGCGACGATTCAGGCAAAAACGTCCATCCCGTGCCGACCGTGCCACCGCCCGGTCTGCACCATGAACGACCATCGCTGCATGAGGGACATTCCAGCAGCCGAGGTGGTTGCGATTGCGGAACAGGTGCTCGCGGAGGCTGGCGCCCGCGTATCGCATTGATGCAGCCACACTTGCGTGGGCATGACGCGTTCATTACCACTGATCACAGAGCGGGATGAGGAAAAGTGTGTAGCGGTTTTCCGCCCGCATCCCGCTTCTCAAAATATTAGAATCGATCACGTTCATGATTTTGAATCGATTCGATCCAAAATCATCGTGATCTGATCACGGCGACAAAGGTGCGTCTTGAGCCAGAACCAGATCGCGACCCATTTTCAACAATCGCTCGCGGCCCTTGAGCGCGCGGCCAACGACGCGGCGCTGCTCGCGGTTACAAGCGATATTGCTCTCGCCATCGTCGATGCGATCCGTTCCGGAAACAAGGTGCTTCTGATCGGCAACGGCGGAAGCGCCGCCGACGCCCAGCACATCGCCTCGGAAATCGTCGGACGCTACAGGAAGGAGCGCCCCGGCTACGCCGCCGTCGCGCTGACCACCGACACGTCCGCCCTCACCGCCATCTCCAACGACTACGGCTTCGAGCAGATTTTCGCCCGGCAGGTCGAGAGCCTCGGAAGGCCAGGCGACGTACTGCTGGCACTGTCCACCTCGGGCCAATCACCAAACATCCTCGCCGCTCTTGCCGCCGCGCGTCAACGCGGACTCGTCATCGCTGGCTTCACCGGCCTCAAGGGCAAGAGCCTGCACGACGTCTGCGACCATCTTTTCGTCGCGCCAAGCGACGACACTCCTGTCATTCAGCAAATCCACATGACGGCAGCCCACGCGATCTGCGACAGCGTCGAGCGCGCGCTGGCGGACGGGGTCGGCGACAAGTGAGCGGCGCGGAGATCGCTCAGGCCTCCAGGCCCGCCGCATTCCTGGATCGCGACGGCGTCATCAATCACGACGACGGCTACATGGGCACGCGCGAACGCATTCGCTGGATGCCCGGCGTCGCCAAGGCGATCCGACGGCTGAACGATGCCGGATATTTCGTTTTCATCTTCACCAATCAATCCGGCGTCGCGCGCGGCTTCTTCAGCGAGGATGATACGCGCAACCTGCACCTGTGGATGCAGTCGCATCTCACATCGCAGGGCGCACGAATCGACGACTTCAGATATTGCCCGCACCATCCCGACGGCAGCGTCGCCGGCTATCTGGAAGATCATCTCTGGCGTAAACCGAAGCCCGGCATGATCCTCGACCTGATGCAGCATTGGCCGGTGCGGCAACAAGGCAGCTTCGCCATCGGCGACCGCGAGAGCGATATCGAAGCAGCAGGCGGTGCGGGAATTCCGGGCTTCCTGTTCTCAGGTGGCGATCTCGACGCATTCGTCGCGGGGGTGCTTGCAAACATATCGCGCGCGACGGCGTCGATCTAGTTAAGCGAGCACTCGCTCGGCGGCCTCGATCGCCTGCCGCGCAGCCGGTGGACCGTTCCTGCCGCCCAGCACCGCCATGCGTCCACTGCCGACCGGCCCCGTCAGGCCCGGATCGGTGCTGACATAGATGCCGACGAGCGGAACCCGATACGCCGCGGCGAGGTGCATCAGGCCGGTATCGACGCCGATCACCAGTGCCGCATTGCCGATCACTTGCGCGGTCAGATCGAGGCTTTGGCGCGGCAGCACGCGACTGCCCGCGATTTCCCGCGATAACCGTTCGGACAGCAGGCGCTCGGCCTCGGTGCCCCACGGCAGGACGGTCTGCAATCCATTCGCCTGCAGCCAGCGACCCGTTTCGATCCAGTCCTCGACACGCCACTCTTTCGAGCGCCGGGACGTTCCGTGAAGCAGCACGGCGTAGCGTTGGCTATCCGTCTGCAAAGGACGGATCAAACCATAGTCGACATCGTCGGGCGGCCGATATCCGAGCGAGAGACCGGTCAGGATCCGGTTTCGAGTCACGGCGTGCAGATCCCGCCTCACCGCGTGCCTGACGTCGTAGAATCGCGCGGCCAGCGGTTCGCGGATGCTGTGGCCATCGTAACCATGACGCTCGCCGCGCGCGACGCGCGCCATGATCGCGGAGCGGATCAGGCCCTGGGTGTCGATCACCTTGTCGAACGCCCGCTCGCGCAGGCGCGCGCGGAACCCCGCGATCTCGCGCCATGTCGCACCAGTGGCGAGTTGTGAACGCCAGCGCCGCGTCGCAACGGTCGTGACGTCGGCGACCGACGGGTGCAATCGCGCCAGCGGCGCGAACGCCTCTTCCACCAGCCACGTGACCCGCAACTGCGGACATGCGCGCGAGGCATCGACGATCGCGGGCATCTGATGCACCACGTCGCCGAGCGAGGAGGTCTTGATGATGAGAATGTCAGTCATCGACGCCGAAGGCCGCTCAGAAAAAATCGGCTCTCGTTACAGTTTGGCAACTATAATGTCGATTCCCCGGCTCGAAGGGCGGAAAATCGGACCGATCACGGCCATGCTATACGGCAATTCCACCGTTTTATGCGAGATTTCGGCAAACGCGAGCGAGCCCGCCTCGAACCCTCGCCCGGAGGAACAGACATGACCGTGCTCGTTACCGGTGGCGCCGGCTATATCGGCAGTCACATGGTTCTCGCGCTGGCCGAGGCCGGCGAAAGCGTCGTCGTCGTCGACAACCTGTCCACGGGTTTTTCGTCCGCGCTGCCGGACGGCGTGCCGCTGTTCATCGGCGACGCAGGCGACGAAAATCTCGTCGAGAACGTTATCGCCCAGCACGGGGTCGAGAGCATCATTCACTTTGCGGGTTCCGTGGTGGTGCCCGAGTCGATGCGCGATCCGCTCGCCTACTATCGCAACAACACGATGACGACGCGCAGTCTGCTGAATGTCGCCGTTAAATGCGGCGTCAACCGGTTCATCTTTTCGTCCACCGCCGCCGTCTACGGCAATCCCGACCGGATGCCGGTCCCGGAAGACGCGCCGACCCGGCCGCTCTCCCCTTACGGATCGTCGAAGCTAATGAGCGAGATCATGCTGCACGATGTCGCGACTGCGCACGGCCTGAATTACGTCGTGCTGCGCTACTTCAATGTCGCGGGCGCCGATCCGCTGGCGCGGATCGGACTGTCGACCGCGGGCGCCACGCATCTTCTGAAGATTGCGGTCGAAGCCGCGACCGGACAGCGCACCAAGATCGACGTGTTCGGCACCGACTACCCGACGCCGGACGGAAGCTGCATCCGCGATTTCATCCACGTCAGCGATCTGGCGCAGGCGCATCGTGCCGCACTGACATACTTGCGAAACGGCGGACGTTCGACCACGCTGAACTGCGGATACGGACGCGGCTACTCCGTTCTGGAAACGATCGAAGCGGTGCGGCAGGTCTGTGGCCGCAACTTCGCCGTTCACTATTCCGACCGTCGCCCCGGCGATATCATGACCATGATCGCCGACACCGGCCGGATTCGCGCGGCGCTCGACTGGACGCCGCAATACGACGACCTCGCAACCATCGCCGCGCACGCTCTCGCCTGGGAAGAGAAGCTGGCGCAGCGGCACGCCGCGGGCAAGCTCGCAGCATCGGCCTGATAAATCGGGCGAAAACCCGGTTTCGGCTTGAAAAAAACCGCCATTGCGGGCATTGAGTCGGTCGCTTTCGCAACAATCCTGACGCGCGGGCGATAGCCGACTTACGGCGTCAATGGAACGCGATGACCGAGCCTCCGAAGAAAATTACCGACGATCCCTATGGCGCGGCCATCCTGATCCGCCGCCTGATCACGGAACAGGGCATGGCCTATTGGCGGCGCTACCTCGCCGCATTCGGGTTGATGGCCGTCTCGGCGGCAACGACGGCGGGTTCCGCCTACTTGCTCGGCGAAGTCATCAATCAGGCTTACGTCAACAAGGACGTGCGCGGTATCGCCATTCTATCGCTCGTCACGGTCGTGATCTTCACCATCAAGGGCGCGGCGACCTACGGCCATTCCGTGATCCTGTCGCAGATCAGCAACGCGATCCTCGCCAACAACCAACGCCGTCTGTTCGCCAAACTGATGAGCGAAAGCATCGGCTTCTTCTCGGCGCGGCATTCGTCGGAGTTTCTGGCGCGGCTGACCGCCGGCGCCAGCTCCGTCACGCAGGTGCTCAGCCTGCTGATCAACGCCGTCGGCCGCGACCTGCTCTCGCTGATCGGACTGATCATCGTGATGGTGACGCAGGATCCATACATGGCGCTGTTCGGCCTCCTGGTCGCCCCGCCGGCGATGCTGGTGCTGCGCAAGCTGGTGAAGCGCGTCAAGGGGCTCGCCCACAACCAGTTCAGCGGCACCACCGACATCATGGAGATCATGCAGGAATCGCTGCAGGGCATCCGCACCGTGAAGGCGTTCACGCTCGAGCGGACCATGGGCGAACGGATCGACGCCAGCATCGCAGCCGTCGAGCAGACCAACAACAAGATGGCGCGGGTCTCGAACCGCGCCAGTCCGCTGATGGAAACGCTGGGCGGTTTCGCCATCGCCGGCGGGCTGATGTACGGCGGCTATCGCGTCGTCGCCATGGGCGCGACGCCCGGCCAGTTCTTTTCGTTCCTCACCGCCTTTCTGCTGGCCTATGAACCGGCCAAGCGGCTGGCTCGCCTCAACATCGAACTCAACAGCAACCTGATCGGCGCGCGCAAGCTTCTAGAGATCGTCGACGGCCCCGCCAGCGAACCCGACGACAGCGACAAACCGGCGCTGAAACTGACGACCGCCTGCGTCGAGCTGCGAGACGTCACGTTCGCCTATCGTGCCGACGAACCCGTCCTCAACCGCATGAGTTTCGTCGCCGAGCCCGGCAAGATGACCGCGCTGGTCGGCCCGTCGGGTGGGGGCAAATCGACCGTGCTGGCGCTGCTGCTGCGCCTGTATGAGGTCACCAAAGGCGACATCCTGATCGACGGACAGGTCATCTCCGGCGTCTCTCGGACCTCGCTGCGCCGGCAGACCGCCTATGTCGGACAGGACGTTTATCTATTCCGGGCCAGCATCCGCGAGAACATCGCGTTCGGCCGCCCCGGTGCCGGCGAGGCTGAGATCATCGCCGCGGCGAAAGCCGCCTGCGCTCACGATTTCATCATGAGCTTTCCGCTCGGCTACGACACGCCCGTGGGCGAACACGGCGCGCAACTTTCCGGCGGGCAACGCCAGCGGATCGCCGTGGCGCGCGCGCTGATCAAGAACGCACCGATCATCCTGCTGGACGAGGCCACCGCCGCGCTCGATTCCGAGTCCGAAAAGCAGGTGCAGGAAGCGATCGGGCATCTCTGCCAGAACCGCACCACGATCGTGATCGCACACCGCCTGCACACCATCATGCACGCCGACGCGATCCTGGTGGTCGAAGGGGGCGAGATCGTCGAGCGCGGCCGGCACGACGATCTGCTACGGCGCGGTGGACGCTATGCGTCGTTTTTTCGATTACAGCATCGCGACGCGGCGCCTGCCCTGGCCCCTCTCAGCGCATCGGCGTAAGCACGCCTGCCGTGGCGCGGTCATCCGCGTCGCGCAGCCGCATACAGACCGCGGAGAACCGCATGAGCGCAGGGTCTTTCGTGATCCCACAGCCGCCCCAGGCCGCTATTGCGGTCGCGGGTGAAGGCGGATTTTTTCCGGTCCGCCGCATCTGGTGCGTCGGCCGCAATTATCTCGACCATATCCGAGAGATGGGCAACGACGAGCGCGCGCCACCGTTCTTCTTCGCAAAGCACCCCGACATGATTGAGCCAGACGGCGCGGTCATCCCCTATCCGCCGCTGACCAGCGACCTGCATCACGAGGTCGAGCTGATCGTCGCGATGAAGGGCGGAGGCCTGCGCATCCCCGCCGACAAGGCGCTCGACCACGTCTACGGCTACGCCGTCGGTATCGACCTCACCCGGCGCGACCTGCAGAACGCCGCGCGCAAGAAGGAGCGGCCCTGGGAGATCGGAAAATCGTTCGATCACTCCGCGCCGTCGAGTCCGATCCAGCAGGCCGCGAAGATCGGCCATCCGTCGAAGGGCCGCATCTGGCTCACGGTCAACGGCAAGGAGGCCCAGGCCGGCGATCTCGCGCAGATGATCTGGAACGTGCCGGAGATCGTCTCGCAGCTCTCGCAACAGGTCGAGCTTCGGGCCGGCGACATCATCATGACCGGCACGCCCGCCGGCGTCTCCCGGCTCCAGCCTGGCGACGAGATCGCGTGCGGCTGCGACGGCGTCGGCACGCTGAAGGTGACGATCGGTCAGCCGGCGGCTTGAGCGGTCCGTCATTCCTTCCTCGACGCGCCCGGCTTGCGATCGCCTACCCCTCGATCAGCTTTAGCCACTCGTCTTCGGAGATAACCTGGACGCCGTGCTTCTCCGCGTCCTTCAGCTTCGATCCCGCGCCGGGGCCGGCGACGACGAGATCGGTCTTCTTCGACACCGAGCCCGAAACCTTCGCGCCCATGCGCTCGGCTGAGGCCTTGGCCTCGTCGCGGGTGAATTTTTCCAGCGAGCCCGTGAACACCACGGTCTTGCCGGCAACGGCGGAATCGTTGCGCGCTTGCGCGACCGGCAGCACCTCGATTTCCTCAAGCAGATCGTTCAGCGCCTTGACGTTGCGCGTCTCCGCGAAGAACTCGACCACCGCGTCAGCCACGATATCGCCGATACCGCTGATGTTGTTGAGATCGGCATAGGCCTCGGAGGCGTTGCCATCGTCGGTCTGCGCCGCAGCGGCTTCGCTCATCGCCGCGCGGAATGCGTCGATGCCGCCGTAATGCCGCGCCAGTAATTTGGCATTACCTTCGCCGACGTGGCGGATGCCGAGCGCGAAGATTAGCCGGTTGAGTTCGATCGTGCGGCGCGCATCGATCGCAGCGAACAGGTTACGCACCGAGACTTCGCCAAAGCCCTCAAGCTCCTCAAGCTTGATCTTTGGATTGCGTTCCCTGAGCGTGAAGATATCGGCCGGCTCCTTGATCCAGCCCCGCTCGTGAAATTCCTGAATCTGCTTCTCGCCGAGACCGTCGATATCGAAGGCGAGACGCGAGACGAAATGCTTGAGCCGCTCCACCGCCTGCGCCGGGCAGATCAGCGCGCCGGTGCAGCGGCGCACCGCCTCGCCCTCCTCGCGCACGGCGTGGCTGCCGCAGATCGGGCACGTATGCGGAAACGCGTAAGGCTGTGCGCTGTTCGGCCGCTTGTCGATGACGACGCTGACCACTTGCGGTATCACGTCGCCGGCGCGCTGCACCACCACGGTATCGCCGACGCGGAGATCGACGCCGTCGCGGATCGGCTGGCCGTCATTGCCGATGCCTTTGATGTAATCTTCGTTGTGCAGCGTGGCGTTCTGCACGACAACGCCGCCGATGGTGACGGGTTCGAGCCGCGCCACCGGCGTCATCGCGCCGGTGCGGCCGACCTGGATGTCGATACCCTTGAGGATCGTGGTCGCCTGCTCGGCGGCGAACTTGTGCGCAATGGCCCAGCGCGGCGAGCGCGACACGAAGCCGAGGCGCTCCTGCCAGTCGAGCCGGTCGACCTTGTAGACGACGCCGTCGATGTCGTAGCCGAGGGAAGCGCGCTGCTCGCCGATCTTGCGGTAGAACTTCAGCACCTTCTCGACGCTGTTGCACAATTCGATCAGCGGATTGACTTTGAAGCCGACGTCCTTGAGCCACTCCAGCATGTCGTGTTGGGTGTCGGCGGGTCGATCCGTCATCTCGCCCCAGGCATAGGCGAAGAATTTCAGCGGCCGCGACGCGGTGATCGCAACATCCTTCTGCCGGAGCGAGCCGGCGGCCGAGTTGCGCGGGTTGGCGAATACGGTGTCGCCGGCATCCTCCTGCTTTTTATTCAGCGCGAGAAAGTCGGTCTTGAGCATATAAACTTCGCCGCGCAGCTCGCAGGCGGTTGGGATGTTGCGGCCTCTTAGGTTGTGCGGAACGTCCTTGATGGTACGCACATTGGCAGTGACGTCCTCGCCGGTGAAGCCGTCGCCGCGGGTGGCCGCGCGCACAAGCTCACCGTTTTCATAACGTAGCGACAGCGACAGTCCGTCGATCTTCGGCTCGGCGACGATGGCGGGAATGTCGTCTGGCCCAAGTTTCAGGAAACGCTGGATGCGTTCGACGAATTCAGCGACTTCCTCGTCGCTGAAGGCGTTGCCGAGCGATAGCATCGGCACCGCGTGCTGCACCTTTGCGAAGCCGCGCGCGGGGGCGGCGCCGACCGTCTGAGTCGGCGAATTGGCAGTAATCAGATCGGGGAAGCGCGCCTCGATTGCTTCAAGCCGCTGCCGCAGCGCATCGTAGGCGGCGTCGGAAACCGTCGGCGCATCCTTCTGGTAGTAGCGCTCGTTATGCGTTTCGATCTCGAGCGCGAGCCGCTTGTGCTCGATCTTCGCCTGCGCCCTCGTGAGGGAATCGACGGGCGGAGGCGTTTTGGGCTTTGCCGCCATAGCGACTTACCCCGCCGCCTTCAACAGCCGGTCGGCAGCGGCGCGGGCCTCCGCCGTGATCTCGGCCCCCGCCAGCATCCGCGCGATTTCCTCGCGGCGGTGATCCTGCGCCAGCGTCGCGACGCGGGTGGCGACGCGCTTGCCGCGATCGAGTGCGTCCTTCGAAATCAGCAGATGCTGGTCGGCGCGCACCGCGACCTGCGGCGCATGGGTCACCGCCATCACCTGCACCTTGCAGGCCAACCGCGCCAGCCGCGCACCGATGGCGTCCGCCACCGCACCTCCGACTCCGGTGTCGATCTCGTCGAACACCAGCGTCGGCGCTGAGCCCTTATCAGAAAGCACCACCTTCAGCGCCAGCAGAAAGCGCGACAGCTCACCGCCGGAGGCGACCTTCATCAGCGGCCCCGGCCGGGTGCCCGGATTGGTCTGCACCCAGAACTCGACGCGATCGAAGCCTTGCGGCCCCGGCGTCGCGGAGTCGGATTCGATCTGCGTGGAAAATGTCGCGCGATCGAGTTTCAGCGGTGCCAGTTCCGCATTGACCGCCTTGTCGAGTTTTTCCGCGGCTCTGGTGCGCGCTACGGAGAGTTTCGCGGCCGCCGCCGCAAAGCGCCTGTCGGCTTCAGCCGCTTCCTTTTCCAGCACGGTCAGTCGATCCGCGCCGGCGTCGATCAGCGCGACGTCGTTCGCGAACTTGGCGGCGAGCGCAGCGAGCCCGTCCACCGGCGTCGTATATTTGCGTGACGCCGCGCGCAGCGCGAACAGCCGTTCCTCGATGCGCTCCAGCTCGGCCGGGTCGAAATCGGCAGCAGTGAGCGCCGCCGCGAGATGCTGGTCCGCTTCCTCCAGCGCGTTGATGGCGGCATCGATGGCTCTCACCGCCGGCTCGACCAGTTGCGGCGAACTCGCGGCCCGCCGTTCCAGCCGCCGCACCGCCGCCGCCAACACGCTCACCGGCGAGCGGTTGCCGCTGACGGCATCTTGCGCCTCGCGCAGGTCGGCCGCGATCTTTTCGCCGGCCATCATCGTGGTGCGGCGTTCGGCCAAAGCCGTTTCCTCGCCGTCCTGCGGCGCGAGTTGTCTTAACTCGTCGGACGCATGACGCAGATAGTCGGCCTCGCGCGCGGCGCGCTCCATACCGGCGCGGTGATCGTCGAGCGCCGCGCGGGTGGTGCGGCGGCCCTCCCACAACGTTTCCAGCGCAGCGACATCGGTCTCCAGGCCGGCAAAGGCATCGAGCAGCCGCCGGTGGGTCGAGGCATCGACCAGCGCCCGCTCGTCGTGCTGACCGTGAATTTCCACCAGCGCCGCGCCCACCGCCTTCAAGGTCTGCACGCTGATCGCCTGATCGTTGATGAAGGCACGGGTGCGGCCGTCGGCGAGCTGCACCCGGCGCAGAATCATCTCACCCGAATCTTCAGAAATAGAGCCCTCGATGTCGTTGGCGGCGAGGATCGCGCTGGCCGGATGGTTTTTTGGAATATCGAAGGTGGCGGTGACTTGCCCCTGATCCGCGCCGTGGCGGACCAGCCCGGCGTCGCCGCGACCGCCGAGCGCCAGCGCGAAGGCATCGAGCAGGATGGATTTTCCCGCACCGGTTTCGCCGGTCAGCACCGCAAGGCCGGCGGCGAACTCGATATCGAGCCGCTCGATCAGGACGATGTCGCGGATCGAAAGGCGCGCAAGCATCGGAGGCCGGTTCCTGCCAGGGTGTCGTTGAGAGGTGCGGAGAAGCGTAGCGCGGAGTCTAGCGAAGTTCGGTGCGCGAAACTAGCCGAGCCCCATCTTCCTGAACGCCTTGCTGATCCACGAGCCCCGATTCTCGCTCGGCTCGCTCCCGCCCGACTTCACGAGATTGTAGGCATCTTTGTACCAGCGGCTGTTCGGAAAGTTGTGGCCGAGCACGGCCGCGGCGGTCTGCGCCTCGCCGACGATTCCGATCGCCATATAGGCCTCGGTCAGCCGCGCCAGCGCCTCCTCGACGTGCCGCGTGGTCTGGTAGCGGGTCACGACGGTCTTGAAGCGGTTGATGGCGCCGGTGTAGTCGCGCCGCTCCATGTAGTAGCGGCCGATCGCCATTTCCTTGCCGGCGAGTTGATCGCGCGCGCCCTGAAGCTTCTTCTTGGCTTCGCCGGCATATTCGGACGTCGGATACTTGCGGATCACCTCCTCGAGCGAAGCCATCGCCTTCTCGGTACGGGCCTGGTCGCGCGAGATATCCGGAATCTGGTCGTAGTTCGAGGCGGCGATCAGGTATTGCGCATAGGCGGCATCGGGGCTGCCGGGATGCAGCGTCACGTAGCGCGACGCGGAGCCGATGCAGGTATCGTAGTCGCCGGCCTGATAAGACGCGTAGGCCGACATCAGCAGCGACTTCCGCGCCCATTCCGAATACGGGTGCTCGCGGTCGACCTCGTCGAACTTCTTCGTGGCCGCCTTGAGGTCGCGTTGATTGTTCATCAGGAACAAGCCCTCGTTGTAGAGCTTGTCCGCCGGTTCATCGCTGAAGGTCTGTTCGTCCTTCGCCAAGAACTTGTCCCACAGCGCACCCGTGCCGCAGCCGCTCAGGGTCGTCCCCAGAATCACAAGACCGACGACGAGCCGCAGTTTCCGGCCGAGCCGATCGAGGAGAGCGGCGCGTTCCGTCAATGCGTTCCGTCCGAGCGCCATACGCTTAGCCAACATCGATGAAAACCTGACGTCCGTGATTACGGTAACCAATGCGCCCCCACGCACGATAAAGGGCATAACCAACCAGCCCCGGTGGTGCGCCGCCCTCGCGACCGCGAACCCGTTCTAGAGCCATTCCGGCTTTGATCGAATCAAAGCCGGCTCCAAGCTTTTTGTTTTGACGCGTTTTCTTGACGCGAACCGACACCCGCTTCGCTCGAAAACGCTATAGCCGAAACAAATCCGCTAACCAACCGGGTACGCAGGTATTTCGCCGGGATTAAGGCGAAACGCCAGAGTCTGATCCAACGCATTGGACCAGCCTCTAGCCTTATTCTTTTGATTGAGCATGACCTTATCAGAAAACCGGTTTCCACTTTTCGGGGTCATGCTCCAGGAGCTCCCGCAACGCTCCGATACGACCGAACGAATGGCTCAGGCAACCGCCGCGACGGAAAGCAGCCGGACAGTGCAATGCCCGCGCCAAGCGTATGGATTGGAGGATCGGCGCTCTGCGAATCAGGACACGTTGGGACCGTAGGCCGCAACCATGCCGCCAACCATTCCGCCGACCGCTTCGCCCTGACTGCGCGGACGCGAGGCCGGCTGGCCCTCGACCACCCGCCAGGCGGTCCGATCGGCCATCAGGGCCGAGAGAACGGCATGGTTGAGCTTGTGCCCGCCGCATACCGAGTGATAGCCGCCGATCAGCGGCAACCCTGCGAGTGCAAGATCGCCGATCGCATCGAGAACCTTGTGTCGCGCGCACTCGTCGGCGTAGCGCAGGCCCCCGACATTCAACAGGCGCTCGTCGTCGAACACCATGGAGTTTTCAAAGGAGGCGCCCCGCGCGAAGCCGGCCCTCCAGAGCTTCGCGACATCGTTCAAGCAGCCAAAGGTACGGGCGCGGCTGATTTCGCGGCGGAAGGTTTCGGGGTTGAGATCGAGGGCATAATCCTGATGACCGATCACCGGATTGGCGAAATCGATCTCGACCTCAACGCGGAGACCGCGCCCGTATGGACGCAGCTCGCCGAAGGCCTCGCCCCTCTTCACCCGCACCGGTTTGAGCACCTGAATGAAGCGGCGCGCCGCAGACTGCTCGACGATGCCGGCCTGGTCGATCGCGGCGACGAATGCAGTCGAACTGCCGTCCATGATCGGCACTTCAGGCCCGTCGATTTCGATGGTGGCATTGTCGACGCCGATGCCGCGCAGCGCGGCAAGGACGTGCTCGGCGGTGGAGACAAGCGGGCCCTGCTGGTCGCCCAGCACCGTGGCGAATTCGGTCGATGTGACGGATTTCGCGACGGCTGGCACCCGGCGTTCAATTCCATCGGCGCCGGTCCGGATAAAAATAAAACCCGCATCGATCGAGGCAGGCCCAAGGGTCAGACTGACAGGTGATCCGGAATGAACACCGACACCCGTCACGGTGGCTTGCGAACGAAGCGTCGTCTGGCGGTTGAATTTCATAAACCCTGGCCCAAGTGACTCATCCCGAATACCGAATTCTCCCGCCTGAGAGGCGGCGAATCGATTCGTGATTCCCCAAGTCACCGGTAAAACATACCGGCAGCCCCAAAGCGCGCCAACTCACGCTTCTTTACCAATTGTTACCCTATCTCCGCCGCAATCACGCCGCCTGTTAACCAAATTTGCGGCCCGGCGCGACCTTAAAGCGAAACATGAGATACATAATTTTTAGTTAAGTTACAATCGCTTGTCTACAGATAGTAAAATACCGGATCAAGAGCAGAAAAGGGCTCCGGCTTGATCGTCGAAGCCCCTCCGATTTCCAATTGTTACAGGTCTCAGTTGGCCTGGCGGCGCAGAAAAGCGGGGATATCCAGGTGGTCGTCCCCCTGTGGCGCCGGTGCTACGGGGGCCGGACGGCCGTGGGAGTCCAGTCCTTGTGGCGCCGGACGCCGGGCATACTCTGATACCGGCTCGTTGCCGGCGCTCGCGGCCATCTGCTCGGCGACGCTGCGCTGCGGCCGACGCTCCGGCAATGGAGGCATCGAAGCCATGGCCGGCCCGGAGCCACGGGCCGCGATCGGGGGTTCGGTATCCTGGTCGCGGCGGCCGAGGCCGACATTGGCAAGTCGCTGCAACAGCGACAGCCGGCTCTTCTGCGGATGCTCCTCCTCGGCCTCGCCCCTCGCCTGGCGGATTTCGTTTTGCGCGGGCATCGGCAGTTCCTCGATCCTCGGCATCCGCGGAGCGCGGACCGGGGCGCGTTCGGCCGGCTGCGGGATGAAGTTCTCGGGCGGCGGCGGCTCCTGCTTCTCGCGCGGGGCGGGATCGTGATCCGGGAACAGCGTCGGCTTCTGCGCGATCGGCCGAACGGTGACGTCGCCGTAAGATGCCGGCTGCATGGCAGCCGGAGCGAGCGGCTGCACCGGTTCGGCGACGGCCGCGGCAATGGCCTCAAGCGCCGCGCGCTCGACATTGGCGCTGGACGCGACGGGGTGCTGCTGCGGCGCCTGGGCGGGATGGGCGGCGGGACGCGGCGGCTCGGCGGTCTTCTGCGCGGCGCCGGCGGCTAGACGCTTGTTGTCCTCGCGCAACTTCGCGGTCAGATCGGCCACACGGGTGTCCATCGCGATCGACCCCGCAGATCCCGGCTTCGTGGCCGGGGTAGCCGGCGTGGCCGCGTTGCGCGCAATGGTGCTCTGGTCGATGCCGGTAGCGACCACCGACACGCGGATGATGCCGTCAAGGCTCTCGTCGAAGGTGGCGCCGACGATGATGTTCGCGTCCTGGTCGACCTCCTCGCGAATGCGGGTGGCGGCCTCGTCGACCTCGAACAGCGTCAGGTCCTTGCCGCCGGTGATCGAGATCAGAAGACCCCGCGCGCCCTTCATCGAGCTGTCGTCGATCAGCGGGTTGGCGATCGCGGCTTCGGCGGCGGTGAGCGCGCGCTTTTCGCCGGAGGCCTCGCCGGTGCCCATCATCGCCTTGCCCATCTCGCGCATCACGGCGCGGACGTCGGCGAAGTCGAGGTTGATCAAACCCTCCTTGACCATCAGGTCGGTGATGCAGGCGACGCCCGAATAGAGCACCTGGTCGGCCATCGCGAAGGCGTCGGCGAAGGTGGTCTTTTCGTTGGCGACCCGGAACAGGTTCTGATTGGGGATGATCAGCAGCGTATCGACCACCTTGTGCAGCTCGCCTATCCCTGAATCGGCGGTGCGCATGCGGCGCTGGCCCTCGAAGTGGAACGGCTTGGTGACGACGCCGACGGTCAGGATCCCCATCTCGCGCGCGGCCTTAGCGATCACGGGCGCAGCGCCGGTGCCGGTGCCGCCGCCCATTCCCGCGGTAACGAACACCATGTTCGCGCCCGAGAGGTGATCGCGAATTTCGTCGATGACTTCCTGCGCCGCGGCCGCGCCGACATCCGGCTGCGAACCCGCGCCCAGACCCTGGGTGACCTGCGTGCCCATCTGGACGATGCGCTGCGCCTTCGACATGGTCAGCGCCTGCGCGTCGGTGTTGGCAACGACGAAGTCGACTCCGACCAGCCCGGCGGTGATCATGTTGTTGACCGCGTTGCCGCCAGCGCCGCCGACGCCGAATACGGTGATCCGCGGCTTCAGCTCGTGAATGTCGGGAACGTTGAGATTGATAGTCATGGCTGCCTCTCGATTACACGCGCGGTGTCGCTATGCCAGCGGTCGTCGACCGCGGGAGTTGATGGAAATCTGCTGATCGGCGGAAAATTCATCAGAAGCCCTCCCGGAGCCATCGTCCGACCTTTCCGAAATAGCCGTCCGTCCCGGTCCGGAGCTGCCGCGTATGCCGCGGTTCGACGTGTTCGAGATGCGCGTATTGCGGATAGACCAGCAGGCCGGTGGGAACCGCGAACGACGCACTCTTGGCCTCATTGGGCAGCCGGCCGAAGCCGAGCGGACGGCCGATGCGGACCGGACGGCCGAGGATGCGCCTTGCAAGCTCGGGAACGCCGGTAAGCTGCGACGCACCGCCGCTCAACACGACCCGCGCCCGCGGCTCGGCGGCAAAAGGGGAATCCGCGAGCCGGTCCCTGACCATTTCAAAAATCTCCTCGACACGCTGGCGGACGATGTTGGCGATGGTCGCGCGCGACACGACCTGAGGCGCGTCGCTGTCGCTGTCTCCCGCTGCCGGAACAGTCATCAGTTGGCGTACGTCGGAACCGCCCGTCAGCACCGTGCCATATAACGTCTTGATTCGCTCGGCATCCGCAATGCACGCACCCAGCCCGCGGGCGAGATCCATCGTGACGTGGTGGCCGCCGACGGCGAACCCGCTCGCATGAACGAAGCGGCCGGCCGAATAAATCGCGATCGTGGTGGTTCCGGCTCCCATCTCCACGACCGCGGCGCCGAGATCGGCTTCGTCGCCGGTCAGAACCGACAGGCCGGCCACATAGGGGCTGGCAGCCATGGCTTCGACGGTGAGGTGGCAGCGCTCGACCGCCAGCATCAGGTTTTTCGCGACCGTCGCCTCCGAGGTCACCACGTTCATGTCGACGCCGAACCGGCGCGCCACCATGCCGCGGGGATCGCGGATACCCTTTACGCCGTCGAGCGAATAGCCGACCGGCAGCGCATGGAGCACGGTGCGTCCGGGGGCGGTGGCGTGACGCATGCCGGCCGAGATGACGCGGCTGACGTCGGACGGCGTCACCGCACCGCCCTGAATATGGGAAGCCGCTTCGATCAACTGTCCTTGCAGCCGCCCGGCCGATACCGGCAGCAGCACGGATTCGACGCGGACTTTTGCCATCTGCTCGGCCAGCGACACCGCCTGGCGCACCGCCTGTTCGCATTGGGCGAGATCGACCACCGCGCCGGCCTTCATGCCGCGCGACTGGATCTGGCTGTAGCCGATCAGCTCGACTGTGTGGGTTCGTCCGCGCAAGGCTTCGTTCGGCGCGCTCGGCTTCAGCCGCGCAATCATGCAGGCGATCTTGCTGGTGCCGATGTCCAGCGACGCCACCAGCGCGCTGCGATTGTGCTGCATCGGCCGCATCTTCGGGGTCTGGTTGCGGTCGAGGCCGGTCATGCGCTGCCGGCCTTTTTGCTGGACTTCTTGAACTGCTCTTCGCGCGCCTTCGCGGCCTCTTCCGAAAGCCGCACGGTCAGGCGGCCGGGCAGCCGCATGTCGATGGCGGTGATGTCACGCGACAGCAGCTTGTCTTCCCTGTCGTATTTCACGAGCGCGGCCAGCGCGCGGCCGACGTCGGTCTCCGGAAGCCGGATGTCGAGTCCGTCCTTGAGGCGCAGATTCCAGCGCCGCTCGCCGACGAAGATCGCCGCCTTGAGCTGACTGTTCACCACCGGATAATTCGCAACCAGCGCGAGGAAATCCCTGGCGCGGGTTTCCGCCCCCTTGCCGACCACGAGCGGCAGCGACGCAAAACGGCGGGTGACGTAGGGTTCCAGCACGGTTCCGTCATCCGTGATCACCGAGAGCTTGCCGTTCTCCTGCCACAGCGCGAAAGGGCGACGCTCGGTGATGTCGATCTGCAGCGCGCCCGGATAAAGCTTCAGCACGGTCGCGTCCGCGATCCACGGATCGGCCTTCAGGCGATCACGCACGCCGGAGGCATCGAGGAACAAGAGCGAGGAACGGCCGTTGACGCCGCCGGCGGCCAGCACCTCGTCCTGCGTCAATTGCGTGCGGCCGTTGACGGTGACGGAGGTGATGCGGAAGCCCGCGGCATTGGCGAGCGCATTGCGGGTGTCGCTTAAGGCGCCGATCGCCGCATCGACGTGCCCGCCCGCGACGACGCCCAGCGCGGCGCTGCCGCCGAGGATGATGATGGTCAGGGCCGCGCCGAGCCGGCGCGGAACATGACGCTCGAGAAAGGTGATCGCACGGTTTGGATTTCTGGCGCGCGCGTCGAGACGTTCCGCCCGGGCGCGCTTCAGCTTCGCGATCTGCTCGCGCAGCAGAATGCCTGCGCCGCTGGCGGCCAGCCTGATCAGGTTGGCCTCCTTCAGCAGGCCAGCCCCCCTCAGCGAGTCAGCCCTCTTCAGCGAGTCAGCCTTGGACCCCGGCGATCTCAACGACCGATCGAGACGACCTCCACCATCCATTGCGCGAACCCGTCACACGTTTTGCCCCGCCCCGCTTACCCGCAGCGCCGAACGCAGGAACTTCAGATCAGGGGACACGCGCAACATCCTGGCGATTCCGGGCAGGGCGCCGACCTCGCCGCAGGTCCGCTGTTCCCTCGATGCGATCGTCGAAGCGGAAAATCCGCACCAGCTCACGCCCCGGCAGCCAAGCGCCACATGCGCCGCCAGCGTTAACCTTCGGACGTCCTGGTAAACAAAGTGTAAAACCGGTGCGGGCAGGCCGCGTTTTGATACGATAAAAGAATGCCTTGCGGCTTTCCGGCCGCGGCCGATCCGGGCCGTCCGCACGCCCCGGCGGGTTCCCTCACCCGGCGGCCAGCCCAGAGCCTTTTCGCTTCTGACGGAATCAGAAGCGAGGCTGTTTTAATTTTGACGCGTTTTCTTCACGCGAACCGGTCCCCATCCTCGGGTCACGCCCGAGGACATGCTTCGCTGAAAACGCTATGAGCCGGGCGGCCGGCCTTTTCGGCAAGTACGATCTGATCGCGTAGAAAATCCGCGAATCCGATCCCCTGCGCCTTGAGCGCCTTGGGATAGAGCGAGGCCGCGGTCAGACCCGGCAGGGTGTTGGTCTCGAGATAGACCGGTTCCTTGCCGGTCACGATGAAGTCGGTGCGGGAATAGCCACGGCAAGACAGTGCACGATGCGCCCGCAGCGCGTGATCCATGATCCGCGCGGTGATAGAGGACGAAAACCGGCCGGGGCAGATCTCCTGCGTCGTTTGGGCCAGATATTTCGAGGCGTAGTCGAACCGGCCCTCCGCCGGCACAATCTCGACCGGCGGAAGCGCGACGACGGTGCCGTCGGAGCGCTCCAGCACGCCGCAGGTCGCCTCGATGCCGGACACGAACGGCTCGATCACATATTCCTCGGTCTTCGCCGCATGGCGGACGGCAACGAAATCCTGCTTCGCGTTGACGAAGATCAGTCCATAGCTCGATCCGTCGCGCGCGGGCTTTGCGATCAGCCGGCCGTGCTCGGCGAATGCGCGGTCGATTTCCTCCAGCGGTACGCCGGCAGGCGTGGTGACGCCCGCCAACGCCGCGAACCGCTTGGCCGCGACCTTGTCGAACGCAAGGTGCGAGGCGGCCGAGCCCGATCCTGTAAAGGGAATGCCGCGCAGTTCGCACATCGCCTGCAGCTCGCCGTTTTCGGCGCGGCCGCCATGAAGGCCGAGCACCAGCACGCGGCCCTCGGCCCTGGCCCGGTCGAGCGCCTGCTCAAACGGCATACTGGTCCCGCCGGGGACGAACTCGTCCTCGAACGGCCGCGCATGATCAAGCAGCACCTCGGAACGCACGTTATGGACATCGTCACGTATATCCCAGAACCACAGGTCCGCCTCCGGCAGGGCGCGGTGCAGCGCCTGCGCGCTCGCCACCGAGACGAGACGCTCCTTGTTGCTGCCGCCAAAAAGAATGGTGATGCGCATCGGCCTACTCTTGGAGTCTGATTCGACTACGTTGAATCAGACTCTAGCCTTAATCTTTTTGATTGAGCATGATCTTATCCGAAAACCGGTTTCCACTTTTCGGGATCATGCTTCTAACCCGATCCGCTTGATTTCCCATTGCAGATCGACGCCAGCGTGCTCCTTCACCCGCGCGCGCACGGTCTCGCCCAGGGTTTCGATGTCGCGCGCGGTGGCCTCGCCGGTGTTGATGAGGAAATTGCAGTGCATCTCCGACACCTGCGCGCCGCCGACGCGATGGCCGCGCATCCCGGCGGCGTCGATCAGCTTCCACGCACTCTGCCCCGGCGGATTCTTGAAGGTCGAGCCGCCGGTCTTTTCGCGGATCGGCTGCACGGTCTCGCGGTGACTCTGCACCTCGTTCATGCGCGCGCGGATCGCCTCTGGTTCGGCCCTGCGCCCGCGAAACGTCCCGCCGGTGAAGATGACCGACGGATAGATCGCGCTGTTGCGGTATTCGAACTTCATCCCGGCATTGTCGACCGTGATCTTGTCGCCACGGCGGCTGACGGCGCGCGCCTCAACCAGAACATCCTTCGTTTCGCTGCCGTTGGCGCCGGCATTCATGCGCAGCGCGCCACCGATGGTACCGGGAATGCCGAAATAGAATTCGAGCCCGCCGATATCAGCCGCGGCCGCCGCTTCCGCGACGCGCTTGTCGAGCGCGGCGGCGCCGGCGTGCACGGTGTCGCCATCGGTCGTGACCTCACCGAATCCGCGCGGCGCGAGCCGGATCACCACACCCGGCAGGCCGCGGTCGCGCACGATCAGGTTGGAGCCGACGCCGATGCAGTAGATCGGAATTTCCTCCGGCAGATGGCGCAGGAAATAGGCGAGGTCGTTCTCGTCGGCCGGCGTGAACAGCACCTGCGCCGGACCGCCGACGCGAAACCATGTCAGCGGCGCCAGCGGCTCGTTCGCCAGCATCCGCCCGCGCAACTCGGGCATCTGCGATTTCAGTTTTGTCGTGATGTCGGCAAACATCAATACAGCCAGCTCTGATATTCAGCGCTTGTTCGCACCCGCTCGCTAAACAGCCAGACCATGCGATCATTGAACCATGACTTGCCTGCCAGCACATTGACAGTGCTCACAATCATTAATGCCGCATCGGATTGCACAATTCCCCAGCCCAAAGCAGAGATATTCGCCAGCGCTATCGCGGTCAGCACGAGAAAAAACCGTGGATTTTGATCCGGAAGGAAACATTTGCCCTCCTTCAGCCAGACACGTTCGCCCAACACGGCCTTCGATGCCCAGCTTCGGGTCGAGCGCGGCGGCGGGAAGAGCCATGGATTGATGTAAAGGAAACCGACCGTGACCGCTACCGGCACGACGGCCCACCAGCCGATAGCGTGATAGCTCCACACTGCAAGAACCAGCAACGGAAACGCCGCGTAACGCGTCCACACGCTCCACGGATTGGCATGGCGCCGCCATGTCTCGTCGCTGAGAACGGCCATATCCATTCTCCTTGCCTATCCCAAGCGCGTGCTCATCCCAGCGCCTTCAACTCGCCCGGCAGCGCGTAGGCCCATTGGGTGATGTTGCCGGCGCCGAGACACACGACATAATCGCCGGGCTTCGCGAGACCTGCAATGACGCCCGCCAGCGCCGCCGGCTCCTGCAGCGGCACCACCTCGCGGTGGCCGTGGGCGCGCAGGCCGAGCACGAAGTGGTCGCGGTCGATACCTGCGATCGGCGCCTCGCCCGCCGGATAGACTTCGGCGACGACAACGGTATCCGCATCGTTGAAGCAGGTGCAGAATTCCTCGAACAGCGATTGCAGGCGGGTGTAGCGATGCGGCTGCACCACGGCGACGACCTTGCCGCCGGTCGACTCGCGCGCCGCTTTCAACACCGCGGCAATCTCGACCGGATGATGGCCGTAGTCGTCGATGATGGTGACGCCGTTCCACTCGCCGGTCTTGGTAAAGCGGCGCTTGACGCCGCCGAACGCCGCGATCGCCTTGCGGATGGTGGCGTCGGGAATGCCGAGTTCGTGCGCTACCGCGATCGCCGCCGTGGCGTTGAGCGCGTTGTGACGGCCCGGCATCGGCAGCACCAGATCGGAAACCTCGTGCGCGGCATCGGTCTTGCGATTGCGGAACACCACCTTGAAATGCGAGCCGCCGCCGTTCGGCGCAAGATCGACCAGCCGCGCATCGGCCTGCGGATTCTCGCCATAGGTGACGATGCGGCGATCCTCGATGCGGCCGACCATGGACTGCACCACCGGATGATCGATACACATCACCGCAAAGCCGTAGAACGGTACGTTCTCCACAAAGGAGCGGAATGCGTCCTGCACGGCGTCGAAGGTCTTGAAGTGATCGAGATGCTCGGGGTCGACATTGGTGACGATGGCGACATCGGTCGGCAGCTTGAGGAATGTGCCGTCGCTCTCGTCGGCCTCCACCACCATCCACTCGCCGGCCCCTAACCGCGCGTTGGTGCCATAGGCGTTGATGATGCCGCCGTTGATGACGGTGGGATCGAAATCGCCAGCGTCGAGCAGCGCCGCGACCATGGAGGTGGTCGTGGTCTTGCCGTGGGTGCCGGCGATAGCGACGCAGCTTTTCAGCCGCATCAGTTCCGCGAGCATCTCGGCACGGCGCACCACCGGAATGCGCTGCGCGCGCGCCGCCATCAGTTCGGGGTTGTCGCGCCTGATCGCGGTAGAGACGACAAGCACGTCCGCGCCGCTCACGTTCTCGGCCCGGTGGCCGACCGTGACCTTGATGCCTTTGTCGCGCAGGCGCACCACATTGGCGCCTTCGGAGGCGTCCGAGCCCTGCACGGTGTAGCCGAGGTTGCATAACACCTCTGCAATGCCGCTCATGCCGATGCCGCCGATACCGACGAAGTGGATGGGGCCGATTTCGCGCGGCAGTCTCATGGGTCGTGTTCTCGCAAAAGTCCTGATGCCCGCTACCCGGGACTCGCCGGCACTCGGCGTTGGCCGGAACAAGTCCGGCCATGACGGCAAATGTCAAGCGGTCATGCCGGCGAATCGAGTCGCGCCACCTTCATCACCAGATCAGCCAACCGTTCGGCGGCGTCGAGGCGACCCACGGTGCGCGCGGCGGCAGCCATCGCAGCGAGCCGCGCCGGATCGGCGGCCAGCGCGGACAGTTCGGCGGCCAAGCGATCCGGGGTGAAATCCGATTGCACGATGCGGATCGCGCCGCCGACATCGGCGAGTACGCCGGCATTGGCGAACTGATCCTGATCGATCGCGCCGGGCAGCGGCACGAGAATAGAGGGACGACCAATGGCTCCGAGTTCGGCCACCGTGCCTGCGCCCGAGCGGGAGACGATGATGTGACTCGACGCCAGCCGTGACGGCAGGTCGGCGAAGAACGGCGCCAGCTCGGCGTTGATCCGGAGTCGCTCGTAGACCGCGCGAACCCGCGCCATGTCTTCGTCGCGCACCTGTTGGGTCAAAACCAGCCGCTGCCACAGCGGCGATCCAAGCTTTTCGATCGCGCCCGGCACGATATCCGACATCACCCGCGCGCCCTGGCTGCCGCCGACCACGAGCACGCGGAGCGGGCCGTCCGATCCTGGAGTCGCAAACGGCACCGTGGAAGCGGCGAGAATCGCAGGCCGCATCGGCGTGCCGGTCGTCGTGGTCTTGCCGATCAGCGACGGTTCCTTGTCGAGCACGCCGGGCAGCGAGGTGGCGATGGCGTTGACGCGGCGCGACAGCAAGCGGTTGGCGCGGCCCATCACCGCGTTGGCGTCGTGGATCACGGTCGGAATGCCTTTGAGCCGTGCGGCGATCAGCGGCGGCAAGGTCGGATAGCCGCCGAATCCGATCACGGCGGCCGGCTTCAGACGGCGCATCAGGTTGAGCGCGACGACGGTGCCGGTCGCGAGCATCAACCCGGTGCGCGCCAGCGCCAGCGGCGAGCGGCCGCGCACCGTCTCGCTTGGCACCACGTCGGTCATGTCCTTCGAGAACAGCCCGCTGTAGCGCAGCGCGCGCGAGTCCGTCACCAGCCGCACGCGCAAGTCCCGCTTCATCAGTTCGACACCGAGCGCCTCGGCGGGAAACAGGTGTCCCCCGGTGCCGCCGGCAGCGAGGAGAATGAGAGGCGTAGTGGTCATGAGATTTGCATTCCGAACGTCATTGCGAGCGTAGCGAAGCAATCCAGGAACCGAAAGAGAAGAACTGGATTGCTTCGCTACGCTCGCAATGACGGAGTTTCTTCAGCAGTGCCACGTCAAGCGTAGCTGGCAGCGGCGGCGTCGCCGATCGATTCCATTTCCGTGCGCGACCGCTGCCGCGTCAGCGCCAGCATCATGCCGACGCCGTAAGCGAGCGAGACCATCGACGAGCCGCCATAGGAAATGAACGGCAGCGTCATGCCCTTGGCGGGGATCAGATGCAGGTTGACCGCCATGTTGATGGCCGCCTGCACGCCGAACATGATCGCGAGCCCGGACGCCGCAAAGCGCGAGAACAGGTCCTCCGACGCGTAGGCGCGCGACAGCGTACGGATGACGATGAAGGTGAACAGCGCCAGCAGCCCGAGGCACATAATGATGCCGAACTCTTCCGCGCCGACGGCGAACACGAAGTCGGTGTGACTGTCCGGAAGACTCCGCTTGGCGATACCCTCGCCGGGACCGAGCCCGAACCAGCCGCCGTTGGCAAATGCCTCCATCGCGGTATCGACCTGGAAGGTATCGCCCGAGGCCGGATCCATGAAGCGCTGGATGCGGGTCGCGACGTGCGGCACCAGCATGTAGGCGGCGAATAGCCCGGCGGCCGCCGTGCCCGCCAGCCCGAACACCCAGATGATGCGCATGCCGGCAATGAAGAACAGCGCACCCCACACCATCAGGATGAGCATGGTCTGGCCGAAGTCCGGCTCCAGCACCAGGAGCGTCACCACTCCCAGAAGCAGCGCGAGCGCCATCGACGTCGCCGGCATCTCGGGCTTGCGCGCGGACTCCGAAAACAGCCACGCCACCAGCACGACGAAGGCGGGTTTTGCGGATTCCGAAGCCTGGATATTGACGCCGAGGATCGTGATCCAGCGTTTCGCGCCCTTCACCTCGGGCCCAAGCCAGAGCGTGGCCACGATCAATACGACGCTGAGCGCAAATACGATCAGCGCCGAACGGCGGATCTGGCGCGGCGACAGGAACGACACGCCGACCATCACGATAATCGACGGCAGCAGAAACAGCACGTGACGATGAAAGAAGTGAAATGGATCGAGCCCGATCCGGGTCGCGACCGAGGGACTGGCCGCCAGCGACAGCACCACGCCGGTCAGCATCAGAAGCACCATGGCCGCCAGCAGCAGCCGATCCACGGTCCACCACCATTCCGAGAGCGGCGTGCGTTGTTCACGTGAAATCATGGCGGGTCCTGCGGGCGGAGATCATCCCATTGGTCCCCCATCATGGTTACCGGAGGGTTAAGGAAGCTGGACAAGTTTTCGGACCATATCCCCCGTCATACCCGCGAAGGCGGGTATCCAGTACGCCGCAACTTTCGATCATTCGCAGACGCCACGGAATACTGGGTCACCCGCCTTCGCGGGTGACGACGTGAGAATAACCGAGGTGCGGCCTCACGCGACCGGCGTCACGCCCGGCAGCGCCCGCACCAGCTCGCGGAAACGGTCGCCGCGAGCCTCGAAATTGCGGAACTGATCGAACGAAGCGCAGGCCGGCGACAACAGCACCACGGCGTCCGCAAGGCCGGAGCCTTCCGCATCACGCGCGGCGGCAGGCACTGCGGCCTCCAGCGTCCCGCTGATCTCGTAAACCACCCTGCCCTCCAGCGTGCCCGCGAATTCCTCCGCCGCCTCGCCGATCAGATAGGCTTTCCGGATGCGCGGGAATAACTCGGCGAGCGGGGCGATGCCGCCGCTTTTCGGCTTGCCGCCCGCGATCCAGAAAATCTCGGCGAAGGACGACAGCGCCTTTTCGGTGGCGTCGGCATTGGTGCCCTTGGAGTCGTTGACGAACAGCACGTTGGCCTTGCGTCCCACCTGTTCCATGCGGTGCGCGAGGCCGGGAAAACTGCGCAAGTCCTGTTGCAGGATGTCGCGGCCGACGCCGAGCGCGAGCGCCGCCGCCGAAGCGCACGCGGCATTCTGCGCATTGTGCCGCCCGCGCAGCGAGCCGATGCCGCCGATATCGGCGATTTCGGCCTGCGCGCCACCGGAGGCGCGCACGATCCTGTCGTGATCGACGCTGATGCCATCCGCCAGCGGCCGCTTCACCGAGACGCGCACCACGCGCTTGCCGGCCTGTTCGATGCGATCCGCCGCGGTGCGGCTCCAGATATCGTCGACGCCGACGACAGCCGTGCCATGCGGCTGCACGGCGGCGATCAGCCGTTCCTTCACCGCCGCGTAATGCTCGATGGTGCCGTGGCGATCGAGATGATCGGGACTGACATTGAGCAGGATGCCGACGGTCGGATCGAGCGAGGGCGTGAGGTCGATCTGGTACGACGACATCTCGATCACATGCACACGCCCCTTGCGCGGCGGCTCCAGCGACAGGATCGCGGTGCCGATGTTGCCGCCCATCTGCACGTCGTGCCCGGCCTCGCGCATCAGATGCGCGACCAGCGCCGTGGTGGTGGACTTGCCGTTGGTGCCGGTGATGGCGACGAAGGGCGCATCGGGCGCGTGGCGTGCGCGCTCGCGGCAGAACAGTTCGATATCGCCGATCACCTCGACGCCGGCCTGTCGTGCCGCCAGCACACTCCAGTGCGGCTTCGGATGGGTCAGCGGCACGCCGGGCGCCAGCACCAGCGCGGCGAAATTTACCCACGATACGTTGCGCAGATCGGCAGTGATGAAGCCGGCCTGCGCCACCTTGGCGAGATTGTCGGCGTTGTCGTCGCCCGCGATCACTTCGGCGCCGCCGGCCTTCAGCGCGTGACAGCTTGCAAGGCCGGAGCCGCCAAGGCCGAACACCGCGACCGTCTTGCCGGCGAAGGAGGTGACGGGGATCATGTGAATACCTTGTCATTCCGCGGCACGCGAAGCGTGAACCCGGAATTTCGAGATTCCGGATAGCTGCTGCGCAGCTTCCGGAATGACGAGCATGCCAACATGTCCGCCGCCGCGCCCATCACCGCAGCTTCAGCGTCGAGAGGCCGGCCAGCGCCAGCATTACCGAGATGATCCAGAACCGGATCACGATCTGCGGCTCGGTCCAGCCGAGCTGTTCGAAGTGGTGGTGGATCGGCGCCATCTTGAAGATGCGCTTTCCCGTGAGCTTGAACGACGCCACCTGCACGATCACCGACACCGCTTCCAGCACGAACAACCCGCCGATGACGGCCAGCACGATCTCGTGCTTCACCGCGACCGCGATCGAACCGAGCATGCCGCCGAGCGCTAGCGAACCAGTGTCTCCCATGAAGATCGAGGCCGGCGGCGCGTTGAACCAGAGGAAGCCGAGGCCCGCCCCGAGCACCGCGCCGCAGAGCACCGCCAACTCACCGGTGCCGGCGATGTAGTTGATCTGGAGGTAGTCGGCGAACACGGCGTTGCCGGCGAGATAGGCGATCATGCCGAAACTCGCGGCGGCGATCATGACAGGTACGATGGCGAGGCCGTCGAGACCGTCGGTGAGGTTCACCGCGTTGCCGGCGCCGACGATGATGAAGGCGCCGAAGGCAAGGAAGAACCAGCCGAGATCCACCACCACGTCCTTGAAGAACGGGATCACCAGCGCGGTCGAAAACGGCTCGCGGCCCAAGCGGATCAGCGCATAGCACGCCGCCAGCGCGATCAGGAGTTCGAGCAGGAGGCGGGTCCGCCCGGCGAACCCGGCATGGGTCTGCTTCGTCACCTTCAGATAGTCGTCATAGAATCCGATAAAACCGAAACCGAGCGTCACCGCGAGCACGATCCAGACATACGGATTGAGCGGGTTGGCCCACAGCACGGTCGAGACGACAAGCCCCGACAGGATCATCAGGCCGCCCATGGTCGGCGTGCCCTTCTTGCTGACGAGGTGCGACTGCGGCCCGTCGGCGCGGATCGGCTGTCCCTTGCCCTGGCGCAGGCGAAGATTGTCGATGATCCAGGGGCCGAACAGGAACACGAACAACGCGCCCGTCACCATCGCGCCGCCGGTACGGAAGGTGATGTAGCGGAAGACGTTCAGCATCGGCTTGAAAATACTGAGCCCCGGAACCGTGTTGGAAAGATCGATCAGCCAGTAAAACATGTCTTGAAACCCTAGACCGCGGCTTCGTCATGCACGGCGTTGCCGGGAAATCGCTTTTCAAGCGCCGTCACGATCACTTTCATCCGCGAGCCGAGCGAGCCCTTGACCATGATGACGTCGCCGGCGCGGATCGCCGCCACCACCTGCGATTCGAGCGCGACCGATCCCTCTGCATAGCCGCCCCGCTTGCCGGAGGAAAGCGCATCCCACAGGTTGCGCATCAGCGGGCCGCAGCAAAATACCATGTCGATGGCGTTGGCATTGATGGCCTCGGTCAGGCCGCGGTGCAGGTCGGCGCCGCTGGAGCCGAGTTCCAGCATGTCGCCCAGCACGGCGATGCGGCGGCTCTGCGTGCCGACCCCGGCCTGGCCGAGCACGGTCAATGCCGCAGCCATCGACGCCGGATTGGCGTTGTAGCTCTCGTCGATCAGCGTCGCCTCGCCGTTCGGCACCATCAGAACATGGCGCACACCACGTCCCGCGGCCGGCTGCGCCTGCGACAGCGCAAGACCCGCAAGCGCGAGATCGGCGCCGGCCAGCGACGCCGCCGCCAGCACCGCCAGCGAATTCATCGCCATGTGACGGCCGGGCATGGCGAGCTTGTAGGTCAGCTCATGGCCGAGAATCCGGGCGTGTACGGCGGAGCACGCCGGATGCAGCGCAACGTCAAGCAGGCGGGCGTCGGCCTTCTCGTCTGCGCCGAACGAGACGATCTTCGCGATCCCGAGTTTCTTCGCACGCCGCTGCAACCGTGCGAACTGTGCATTGTCGCGATTGAGCACGACCGCGCCTTTCGGCTCGACGCCTTCGAAAATTTCCGCCTTGGCGTCGGCGATCGCCTCGATGCCGGAGAAGAATTCCAGATGCACCGGCTCGACCGTGGTGATGATCGCGATATGCGGCCGCACCATTTTCACCAGCGGCGAGATCTCGCCGGCGTGATTCATCCCGATCTCGAAGATCGCGAAGCGCGCGTCCTCCGGGCAGCGCGCCAGCGTCAGCGGCACGCCCCAGTGGTTGTTGAACGAAGCCACCGAGGCGTGGGTCTTGCCCTGCGCGCCGAGGACGCTCCGCAGCGCCTCCTTGGTCGAGGTCTTGCCGACCGAGCCTGTCACCGCGATCACCTGCGCGGCGAGGCGCGCGCGCGACGCCCGCGCCAGATCGCACAAGGCGGCGAGCACATCGTCAACGATCAGCAAGGGCGCATCGGCGGCGAACTTGTCGCGCTGCGCGGCCTCAATCACCGCCAGCGCCGCGCCAGCCTTCAAGGCAGCATCGACGAAAGCGTGGCCGTCGTGAACGTCACCCTTGATCGCGAAATAGACATCGCCGGGCACAATGGTGCGACTGTCGATGGAAATGCCGGTGATGGCCGCGGGCAACGCGCCGCGCCTCTCGGCGCGCATCGCCGCAGCCATCACGTCCAAGGTCCAGAGTGGTTCGCTCATGTCGCCCTCGAAGTCAGCGCTGCGATGGCGGCGTCATGATCGCTGAACGGCAGCACGCGATCGCCGACGATCTGCCCGGTCTCGTGGCCCTTGCCGGCGATCAGCAATGCGTCGCCCGGTTGCAAGCCGACAATCGCAGTTCGGATCGCCTCGGCGCGATCGCCGATCTCGCGCGCGCCTGTGGCGGCGGCGAGGATCGCTGCACGAATGGCGGCGGGATTTTCGCTGCGCGGGTTGTCGTCGGTGACGATGACCACGTCCGCGTTGGCGGCGGCGACCTCGCCCATCAGCGGACGTTTCCCCGCGTCGCGATCGCCGCCGGCACCGAACACCACTACGAGTTTGCGGCTAGCGTAAGGTCGCAACGCCTGCAACGCCTTCGCTAGCGCGTCCGGCTTGTGGGCGTAATCGACAAAAACCGGCGCGCCGTTGCGCTCGCCGACCAGCTCAAGCCGTCCTTTCGCGCCTTCGAGATGCTCGAGTGCCGCGAACACCTGATCCGCGTCGCCGCCGGTGCCGATGACGAGCCCCGCCGACACCAGCGCGTTCTCGATCTGGAATTCGCCGACCAGGGGCAGACGAATGATACGCTCGCGTCCGGCGTGTTCGAGAGTCACCCGTTGCGCAAAGCCCTCGATGACCGCATCGGCCAGACGAATGCCGCTATGCGTGCCGTCGCCGCGGCGGCCGACACGCATTATCCGGACGTTACGCGCGCTCGCCGCCTCGATCACCGTGCCCGAACAGTCGTGATCGGCGGAAATCACCGCGACGCCGTCCGGCTCGACCAGATCGCGGAACAGCCGCAGTTTTGTATCGAGATAGTGCGCGACGGTCGGGTGATAATCCATGTGGTCGCGCGACAGGTTGGTGAAGCCGGCGGCGCGCACACGCACGCCGTCGAGTCGATATTGATCGAGTCCGTGCGAAGACGCTTCCAGCGCCAGATGCGTGACGCCCTCGCCCACAAGCTGATCGAGTTCGCGATGCAATGAGATCGGATCGGGCGTCGTCACCGAGCCGTACACCGCACGCGACGGCGCAACCACGCCGATGGTGCCGATGCTGGCGGACGGGTGCCCGAGCCGCTGCCAGATCTGCCGTGTGAAGGCTGCGACCGAAGTCTTGCCGCTGGTGCCGGTGACAGCGGCGATGGTCGCGGGCTGCCGCGGATAGAATTTCGCCGCCGCCAGCGCCAGCGCCCGGCGCGGATTCGATGTGGCGACGGACGGAACACAGGCACCCGCCGGCGCGTGGTCACCGACGACCGCAACCGCGCCGGCCGCGATCGCGGCATCGATGAACCGCGCGCCGTCGGTCTTTGTGCCGGCAAGCGCGAAGAAAAGATCGCCCGGCTTCACCTCGCGGCTGTCCACGGCGAGGCCGGTGACGGCAAGCTCGCCTGTCCGCGCGTCCATGGCGGCATCGTCGCCGAAAAGCTCGCGAAGTTTCATGGTCTCCTGGTCCCGGCCGCATGGCCGAACCTGCGTCTACTGCGTCGTTCTGGATGCCGCAAGAATGAGGCGCTCGGACGGCGGCAAATCGAACCGCGGCTGCACGCCGAGAAGCGGCGCAATGCGCGCGATCACCTTGCCGCCGGTCGGCACCGCGTTCCAGCCGGATGTAATAAAGCCATGGGTTTCCTTGAGCGGCTGCGGCTCGTCCAGCATGACCAGAAGCTGGTATTGGGGATTGTCCGCCGGCAGAATCGCGGTGAAGGCGTTGAGCACGCGCTTCTTGGCGTAGCGGCCGTTGATCACCTTTTCGGCGGTGCCGGTCTTGCCGCCGACATAGTAGCCCTTGACGTCGGCCTTCCTCGCGGTTCCGACCTCCGCGTTGAGCCGTAACAGGAAGCGCATCTTGTCGCTGGTTTCCTTTTTGATGACGCGCTTGGCGAGTTTCATCGCGTCCGCCTCCGATCGCTTCAGGAAGGTCGGCGGAATCAGCCAGCCGCCGTTGACCAGCGCATCGATGCCCATCACCGCCTGCAACGGCGCCACTGCGATGCCGTGGCCGTAGGCGATGGTAACGGTGTTCAGCTCACCCCACTTGCGCGGCAGGATCGGCGCGGCGCTTTCCGGCAGTTCGGTGCGCAGGCGATCCATCTGGCCCAGCTTGCGCAGGAACGCCTTGTGCGCCTCGACGCCTTGCGCAAGCGCGATCCGCGCCGCGCCGATATTGGATGAATAGGTGAACACCTCTTTCATGTTGATGAAGCGGCCGAGCCGATGGTCGTCATGGATCGTGAAACGGCCGTAGTGCAGCGGCGCACGCGCATCCCACATCGAATTCAGATCGTACTTGCCGGAATCGAGTGCCATCGCCAGCGTGAAAGCCTTGAAGGTCGACCCCATTTCGTACACGCCCGTGGTCAAACGGTTGATGCGATCAGGATCATGCGCCTCCTTCGGGTTGTTCGGATCGAAGTCCGGCAGAGAGACCATCGCCACGATCTCGCCGGTCCGCACGTTGGAGACGAGGCCCGAGGCGGCCTTGGCGTGATAGTGCTCCTTGGCCTTGACCAGTTCGTCGCGCAGCGCGTGCTCGACGCGCAGGTCGACCGACAGCTCCACGGGCTTTTGCAGGCGGTCGGTGGCGAAGCCGGCGCGATGCAGATCGGCGAGCCCGTTGCTGTCGAGCCACTTCTCCATGCCGGCGATGCCCTGGTTGTCGATGTTGACCAGGCCGATCAGATGCGCCACCTCGCGGCCGCTTGGATAGACGCGCTTGTTCTCGCGCAGAAAGCCGATACCAGGAATGCCGAGATTATGGATTTCCTTCTGCTGCGACGGGGTGATCTCGCGCTTCAGCCAGACGAAGCCCTTGCGGGTACCGAGTCGCTGGCGGACCTCGGCGGTCTCGAGGTCGGGGAGCGTCGCCGTCAGCAACTCGACTGCTTCGTCCCTGTCGATGATGCGGCGCGGCTCGCCGAACAGGCTTGGCGCCTTGACGTCGGTGGCAAGAACCTGGCCGTTACGATCGACGATATCGGGCCGCGCGGTGGCGATCGCATCCTGCGACGCGGTGCGGTGTCCTCCCCGGTCGTCCGGGAACGCTGCAAACATGACGAGGCGTGCCGCGATCACCGCATAGATCAGGCCGAATACGATGATGACGAGGCCGACGCGCACCCGCGCCTTGGCGGCGCGATCGACATTGCGCCCGTAGAGCAGGTTGCGGATCATGCGCTGGCTCCACGCCACGGACGGCGCGTGACTGCCGCGATCGGGCATGTTCTGGCCGGTCATCGCGGGTCCTCCGACGACGGCAGCGAGCCGGTGACGACATCGGGATCGACGATCTCGATCATGGCGCCGATCGGATCCGAGGTGCCGGGCGGCACCAGGCTCGGCGGCCGTTCCGGCAGGTTCTTCAGCGAGTCGAACTGCGTGGCTTCGATCGGCTTCAGTTTCAGATGCCGCTCGGCCAGAATCTGCAGACGCCTCGGCGCATCGAGCCTGGCCCATTCCGCACGCAGCACCGCGATCGCCTCGCGCTGCTCACGCACCTGCGCATGGAGCCGCAACACGCGCTCGGTGCGGGCCGTCGAATCCATCTTGATGCGATAGACATACGATGCCGCATAGACCAGCGCGCAGACCACGAGGAAATGGATGATCCGCATCGATCAACCTCCCCGCATCACGTTTGCGAGCGAGGGCCAGCCCGGAGACTCGCCATCGTCAGCGGTTGCGGGCGCAGCGGTCCGCTCGGCGGCGCGCAGCTTGGCGGAGCGCGCCCGCGGGTTGGCGCTCACTTCTTCCTGTCCGGCCGTCACCGGACGCCTGGTCAGGATGGCAAAGCTCGGCGCGGCCCGTTCGATTTCCGGCCGGTGGCGCGAGCCGCCGCCCGTCTTGCCGCGCAGGGCGAAGAAATTCTTGACGATTCGGTCTTCCAGCGAATGAAAGGACACCACCGCAAGCCGGCCGCCTGGCCTGAGCACGCGTTCCGCCGCCGCCAGCGCCGCGATCAGTTCGTCGAGCTCCTCGTTGACGAAAATCCGCAGCGCCTGGAACGTCCGCGTCGCCGGATGAATCTCGTGCGGCTTGGCGCGCACCACCTTTGATACGATATCGGCCAGCGCCCGCGTGGTCGCGACCGGCGCGTCCCGCCGTGCCGCGACGATGGCGCGGGCCACGGCGCGCGAGCGGCGCTCCTCGCCGAAGATATAGATGATATTGGCGAGATCGGTCTCGGAGGCGCGCGCCACCACGTCGGCGGCGGTCGGCCCGTGCCCGCTCATGCGCATGTCGAGCGGCCCATCGAGACGAAACGAGAAGCCGCGATCGGCCTCGTCGAGCTGCATCGAGGACACGCCGACATCCATGACGATGCCGTCCACGACGTCGGCACCCTCCGCCGCGCAGACCGCGGCGAGATTGGAGAAGCGGTCCTCGACCAGCGTCAGCCTGCCGCCCGACTCCTCTACCAGGGCAAAGCCGCCGGCAATGGCGCTACGGTCGCGGTCGATCCCGATCACGCGGGTATCCGCAACGGCGAGAATGGCGCGGGAATAGCCTCCGGCCCCGAAGGTCGCATCGACGTAGACGCCGCCGGCACGCGGCGCGAGCATGGCGACGGCCTCGCGGCCGAGCACGGGCACATGCCGAACCGGGGAAGCCGTCATGATCCGGCCCCCGTCCGCAGATGCCTCGCTCTCGACACGCGCGCGCCCATTCCACCCCAAATGCCAGAAAATCAACCGGCCCTTGCGGTCCTGAAGCCGGGTCCCCACGGCAAAGCCGCCCGGATCGGCGCCCAATCGCTCCCCCACAAGAGGATAAGCTGGCAAACCCGGGCTTCCGCATGGAATTTGAGGGGCTGCCATGGGGGTTTCGAGCGCAAATGGGACCTCGGCCGCCCCAAGACCGGTTCGGCTTTTCACCACTTAGTAACGGCGTTCAGCGTTAAGAAAGGGTTGATGGTTCTGGCGGGAATCGAACTGTCGCGCACCGCGACGCGCCGCGGATGATGCAGCGCTCCCACAATGAACAGGAAAGACGAAACAGTTAACAGATAAAGGCGAAAAGGTGTCACGCTCTCATTGCATGCTGGGTCGCGCGTCCGGATAGTCATCCTGTGAGTCGCCGATAAATGAGTCGCCGATAAATCGGGATGCGCTTTGGCTGGATCCCGTGCCGTTCTCCTGCCTGTTTTGGGTCGTTGCATGTTCGCGTCTGCCAGTTCCGATTTGAAGCGTCGATGCCCCCTCCCGATCCCCAAGGCCCTCGCTGGAATGTCGACCTTCGTCCCGGACTCATCGGTCGTCTCCGACACCGTGCCTTCCTTGAACTTCGGCGACCGCGCCAAAGGACGGCAGCCGGACATGATCGTGCTGCACTACACCGGGATGCCCGACGTCGAGGGCGCGCTGGCGCGGCTGTGCACCTCCGGAACCGACGTGTCCGCACATTATGTCGTGCTCGAGGACGGTCGCATTGTGCAGTGCGTCCAGGAGGCGAAGCGAGCCTGGCACGCCGGCGTCGCCTCATGGGCCGGCGAGGAAGACATCAACTCCTGTTCGATCGGGATCGAGATCGTCAATCGCGGCCACGACTGGGGCTATCCGGATTTTCCGCTACGGCAGGTCGCGGCTGTCATCGCGCTGTGCCGCGGTATCATTCTTCGACGCGATATCCCGGCTCATCGCGTTGTCGGCCATTCCGACGTCGCTCCTGCGCGCAAGAAAGATCCCGGCGAAAAATTTCCGTGGCATTCGCTGGCAGATTCCGGCGTCGGCCACTGGGTCCGACCTTCGCCGATCGTGCGCGGCGACGTGCTGAAGACCGGCAGCGAGGGCGACGATGTCCGTGCGCTACAGCAATCGCTGGCGCGATACGGCTACGGCATCAAGGCCAGCGGGACATTCGACACTCCGACCATGGAAGTTGTCACGGCCTTTCAGCGTCACTTCCGGCCCGAACGCGTCGACGGGGTCGCCGATCAATCGACCTTGAACACGCTGCGAACCCTGCACGAAAGCCTGCCGGACCCCGACCGCCGTCGCGGCATCACGCGAGACCAGCTAAGGGCTTGACGGCAGCCAGCGCGAAAGTCGAAAACGCTTTTGAGGGCGGGTTTGAACCTGCGGGTTAAGCTCTTAAGCGTTGATACTTTTCCGCCAGGGACTGCGGTTGCAGCACGGTTCGTCTGCACCCAAAGCCTCTCGTATCACAGCGATGGAAAAGCTCATGAAACCAGCGTATGCTCCCGTGCGTTGTCGGTGGCACACGCTGGGTGACAACCGGCCGCGACGGGGATGATGGACGTAGCCTCTTTTGCCGGTTTCAGGCTGCGGCACCAACGCATTGGCACGCGTTTTGTCTAACCCGTTCCCGGCGTGTGCAGCCTTTACGGCAGCGCCTTTACGGGCATCGACCTTCCTGGGAAGGGCAGCGGCGATCAATTGGCCCCTCACGCCGGCAGGTCCGCAACGAATTCGGGCACTTCAAGACCGGAATCGGCAAAGAACGACATGATCGCGGCCTTCGACCAATATTGCGCGATCAGCAATCTGGCGAAGCGCTCCTTTTCTCGCGAAAACATCGCTGTGAGTGCATCGATACTGTCAGGCTTCCTTCCAAGTAGCTCGGCATTCCACGGATGCTCGTTGAAAAAGTCATGTTCGAGGACCATTCGTTCGGATACATCGTCGCCCTCCTCCGCCTCGGCGCGCCGTGCGAGCACGGCTTCCGACACCTCTGTGATCAGGGTGAAAAGCCGTGCCTGGTCTATTAGAAAATCCTGGGTCGGAAAAACATTCTCAACCAGAAGGCCCGGAACAAAGTCTCGCGCCAGGGCGGTCGCAAGTTGCATCCACGCATCCTCTGGCGATCGCGCGGTGATCTTGTAAAAGTCGAATAGCTCCATCCACCGGGCACGCAATTCCTCGACCTGTGAGGCGTACCATTGCGACCAGATCGGATGGTCAACCGAGCCATCGGCTTTTCTGGCAGCGTCAATGCGCGCCAGCAATCCCAGGTCAACCCGCATGGGACTGCTCAACCGTTCGGGAAAATCAGGCGCGCTGTATTCCTGAAGGTCGTGAGTGAACGCGCTTGCGTCGGGATCCGGAAAGGACGTTTTGTATTTTCCGCTTCCAGTTTTCTGCACCATGCAATGACTCCTATAGCGTTTTCGAGCGAAGCGTGTCCTCGGGCTTGACCAGAGGATGGGTAACGGTTCGCGTCAAGAAAGCGCGTCAAAACAAAAAGCTGGAGCGCGGCTTTGAGTCCATCAAAGCCGGAATAGCTCTGGGACATGAACCCATAAATTTGCCGGGGTCGGCTACGTCCCGCTTTCCTGTGCACCGCGGACTCACGCAACCTTCTCTGCCAGCCCCGGGGGAATGTCACCCCTCATCGTACAAATGCCGGAGCACAGGCTCTGGCGAGCGCGTGTCGTGCCCATAATTTGGCGCCCCAGCAATCACCGGTTCCGCAGACGAGGCGTCTTTACCGCGGAACTGTCGTTTTCTCACGGGTGCGACCATTTGTCATGGCGGCAAAACCAGAACAAAGCCCGATCATCGGCCTTGTTAGTCTCCGTCGCTCGAAACGATTGAAGGAGGGTTAGCAATGGACTGGAACCGAATTGAAGAAAATTGGGATCAAGTCAAGTACAAGGTGAGAGATCAGTGGGGTAAGTTCACTTTCGATGACCTCTGGGAGATCTCTGGTAAGCGTGAGCAACTCGAAAAGAAGCTGCAGCAGCGCTACGGGTATGGGAACGACTACGCAAAAAAAGAAGTCGACCAGTGGTATACGAAGGCTCAGACTTGGCCTGACAAGTCAAACGAACCGCCTCGCTGGGCGGGGTATTAGAAGCATTTTCCGGCTAAGTGGAATCCGGTTAGCGTGAAGGAAATGCTCTCAATCAATAACTTGCGCGCATTCTGATCGCAAAACCGGCGTTCACTTTTGCAGGATACGCGCAAGTCTGCGGTTTGGCCGCTTCGTGAATTCGATCTCGCCGCCGGGGAATGTCAGCTGGCCAACAAAGTGGCCGGTGCGCACACCTCCGGCGGCGATGGAAAGTAAGCCGGTCTGGCTCAAGATGCCTGATAAGCTCACAGCGCCAGCGGTTGCGAAGGCTACCGCACGCTCTTCGCGATACGAGATTGCGGATTTGGGGCAGCTGGGACTCAGACTGGTTGTTCAGCCGCCCGGCGCAAAAAGTTGGGGTCACAGATACGAACGTTCTGATGGCACACGCGTGAAGATCACGCTTTGGTCCGGCAGCGGGTCCGGGGACTCTCTCCTTAAAGAAAGCTCGTGTGGCGGCAAACGACGCAATGCGCCTCCGCTTCGATGGCACAGACCCCGCAGACCGAAAGCGCGCCGTCCGTAAGGCGGAGTTGGCGCGGATCGAGGCGGAGGAACGCGAAGGCCGGCGGCGGGATGAGTTGGTCGGGTTGGTGCTTGACCGCTATTACCGCGACAAGGTCAACGCGATGAAGTCCGCCCCGGAACAACAGCGGCGATGGTCGCTTAGCAGGCTGTTGAAAAAGCCAGTCGTGGCCGAGCTGTAAGCATGATTCATTGGCTCCGATGCGATTTGGAGATGATGAGTGCGCGGTGGTGACAGTCTGACTGGCGAGTTGTTCAGCTACGTTGATCTGGAGGCGCGGGTTCGACGCGATCACCCGCTTCGCGCCATCCGGGTCATGGTGAACGAAGCGCTTGTCGCTTTCGAGCGGGAGTTCGCGGCGCTGTATTCGCCGATCGGGCGGCCGTCGATCCCACCCGAGAAGTTGCTCAGGGCGATGCTCTTGCAGGCGTTCTACTCGATCCGCTCGGAGCGGTTGCTTATGGAGCGGCTGGAATACGACCTTCTGTTCCGCTGGTTCGTGGGCATCGGCGTCGACGATCCGGCCTGGGACCATTCGGTGTTCTCGAAGAACCGCGACCGGCTGCTTGAGGTTGACATCGCGGCAAAGTTCCTGAGTGCGGTGCTGGCCCAGCCCAAGGTGAAGAAGCTGCTGTCGAGCGATCACTTCTCGGTCGACGGCACGCTGATCGAGGCCTGGGCTTCGATGAAGAGCGTCAAACCGAAGGACGGCTCTGGCGAGCCGCCGGCCGGCGGCGCCGGGCGCAATGCCGAAGCCGACTTCCACGGCCAGACGCGGACTAACGACACGCCTGCCTCAACCACCGATCCGGACGCAAGGCTCTACAAGAAGGGCAAGGGCAAGGAGGCGAAGCTGTGCTTCATGGGTCATGGGCTGATGGAGAACCGCCACGGCCTGTTGGTCGACGCCTGCCTGACGCTGGCCGACGGACATGCCGAGCGGGTGGCGGCGTTGCACATGATCGAACCTCGCGCCGACCGGCCCCTGGCCATCACACTTGGCGCTGATAAGGCCTATGGCACGGAGGGCTTCGTCAACGAGCTGCGCGCGATGAAGGTGACGCCGCACGTGGCGCAGAACACGAGCGGCCGGAGCTCGGCGATCGACGGACGCACAATGCGGCACAGCGGCTATGCCGTCAGCCAGCGTATCCGCAAGCGCATTGAGGAAGCCTTCGGCTGGATCAAGACGGTCGCCAGCCAGGACAAGACCCGCTTCCGCGGCCGCGACCGCGTCGGATAGGCCTTCACCTTCGCAGCCGCCGCTTACAATCTGGTGCGACTGCCGAAGCGCATGGCGGTGCCAGCATGACCCGCCGTCCCACGGCCACGCCAAACTGCTCGACGGCGGCTCGATCCAGATCACTTTCGCCTATCACAACGGCGATCAAGCCATCCCGAAAGCCAGACCGGACACTTCTTCAACAGCCTGCTAGGTAAAGTGCTCACCTATTTGAGACTGCCGTTTGGATCGCCGAGAAACGAGTTGAGCACGTAAACGCAATTGCATGGCTGAACCAGTCATCTTCTGCTGATTTTTATTTGGTCAAGATCGAAGCGTTCAAGATCGGGAACTCCGACGTTGCTCCGCTGCTGACGTTGATTGTTGGTCCAAGTCCTGAAACAAAAATAGTGGCGGAAGAAAAAGAAAAATCTCACGCTCGATTCGTTGAACGCCTAAAGTTTTGGGAAGGTCTGTTGGAGTTCGCCAGCAAGAAAACCCAACTGCACGCGGGCCGCTCTCCTACAAAGGATAACTTGATCGGTGGACCGACCGACATCACCGGCATCAATTTGAACTACGTAGTGCTCGAACACGAAGCGAGGGTAGAGATTTGGATCGGTCGCGGCAGTGGGCGGGCGGCCGAAAATGAGGATATTTTCAAACGACTCTTCGATCAACGACAAGCGATCGAACATGCGCCTTCAGCAGCCGATAGACCGAAGCCTCGGAGACGAAGTACTTTCTCTCATCGGTGAAGCGAACCGCCAACGCCCGCGGCGACCGCTCGGAAATCTCCAGCGCCAGGTCGAGGATCTGACGGCGCACATCGTCGGGGATGCGATTCCAGACCCGGTCCGGCCTCGACCGATGATCGGCCAACGCCTCAATGCCGCCCGCGCGGTAGCGATCGTACCAGCGATAAAACGTGGCCCGGGGGACACCAGGCTTGTCCAGCGTGCGCTTGGCCGGTAGATGCGATTGCTCGACCAGCTCGATGATCTCGGCTTTCTCGGACGCAGGGTACCTCATGCCTCGTCCTCCCCATCTCTCACCCGGCAGGGGAATGCGAAGCATTCACCGATAGGACCCGTTCAGACTTTTTTTGAGCAGGCGATTCTCCAGGGTGAGATCGGCCACGACCTCCTTGAGGGCGGTGGCCTCGCGACGAAGGTCCTTCACCTCGCCGGACGTGGCAGCACGGGCGGTGTCTCCCGCCAGACGGCGCTTGCCGGCTTCCAGGAACTCCTTCGACCAGCCGTAATACATCGAGGCGGCTATGCCCTCGCGGCGGCACAGCTCGGAGATGTTCTCCTCGCCGCGCAGCCCTTCCAACACGATACGGATCTTCTCTTCCGCCGAGTACTGCCGGCGTGTCTGACGCCGGATGTCCTTCAGCACTTGTTCTGCCGGCGCTTTGTCCGGCCCGGATTTCTGTTTCATCGGCGCTCCTTGCGGCTATGATGAACCAGAAATCCTCCCTCCGTGAAGTCCCTCAATTGGTCTCAGGGGCCCTGACGGCGAACAATGAGAAGTCGCGCCTCCGCCCCGCTCGTAGGCGCTGGTGAAATCTGGAGACAGGACAACGTGACTGATTATCGAGTGTACATCCTCAACGACAAAGGTCATATCCAGAGCGACACGCTTATAGTGAGCGCAGATGACGCTCAGGCAGTCGAATCTGCAAAGAAGATAGTCGGCGCCCGTAACGTGGAATTGTGGGACGGCGAGCGCTTGGTTGGACGCTTCAAAACGACGCCTAGCAGTTAGCCGCGCGGCGTTGATTAGCGCCGCGCCGCTATGTCGGAGATGTTCTCCTCGCCGCGCAGCCCTTCCAACACGATACGGATCTTCTCTTCCGCCGAGTACTGCCGGCGTGTCTGACGCCGGATGTCCTTCAGCACTTGTTCTGCCGGCGCTTTGTCCGGCCCGGATTTCTGTTTCATCGGCGCTCCTTGCGGCTATGATGAACCAGAAATCCTCCCTCCGTGAAGTCCCTCAATTGGTCTCAGGGGCCCTGACGGCGAACAATGAGAAGTCGCGCCTCCGCCCCGCTCGTAGGCGCTGGTGAAATCTGGAGACAGGACAACGTGACTGATTATCGAGTGTACATCCTCAACGACAAAGGTCATATCCAGAGCGACACGCTTATAGTGAGCGCAGATGACGCTCAGGCAGTCGAATCTGCAAAGAAGATAGTCGGCGCCCGTAACGTGGAATTGTGGGACGGCGAGCGCTTGGTTGGACGCTTCAAAACGACGCCTAGCAGTTAGCCGCGCGGCGTTGATTAGCGCCGCGCCGCTATGTTCGCGACAATACCACCTGCGCGCACTTTTAGGCTGCAAAGAATGTTCTTTCGCGAGCTCCCGACAGAAAAAAGCCCGTCTCTGAGGTACCTCAGAGACGGGCTGAGTAGTGCAAACGAAAATTAGGAACGAAGGCCGGACAATCAGGTAAGGAAAATCGCCATCAAAGCGATAACGGTGACGGCGATCCCAGCACCGATCGTCCCGATTTTGATGAAGGACTTATACGTTGTCTCATGCGCTGGATAATCCATTCCTTCCGCGGTCGAGTATAACAATTCGCCATGATCAGACATGTCGCGTTTCCCAAGTACGGTTGATCTTGTATCTCTCACAACGACGACCGGTGAGACCGATATAGCTGCCCGCGATCGCCGCCAATTCATGCAGTTCTGCGAGCTTACCTTTGCGGGTGTTCGCGGTGGTAAGCTGTGGTCTGACGCTGACCATAAGCTATCGCTAGAGAGAATATGGTTATGACGCCGGTAACAAACGCGATCACAATGATTGATTCGGTTGGCATGCCGATCTCCCTTTTTGATTTCGACGGGCCAAGAATACATTCAACTCACACGCATGTTTTTCATCTAGCGCAAAGACGCCGTTATTCTCTCACACAGGATGCTCTGCGGCGTCAGGAATGGATATCTCTTCGCAACTATGCGCTGCGGTTTTGCTGACGCTGGGAGATCGACTTGGTGATGGAGTGAGCACAACGCCTTATTGATCTAGAACAAATTATACAAATAGAAGGTATGTTAAATGAGCGAACTGCCGGTGGAGACTCCGGCGACATCCGGACCCGCCGTGGGTCCGTTCCTCCTCTGACTCGGCCCGACGCTTCACGGCGTCGGGCCTTTCTTTTTGGCTGCAGCTCGCTTCGCCTTGAACCGTCCGGTTTTGTCGACCGCGGCTCACTGATCGGCGGCGACGCGGGCCATGAACTTGTCGATAGAAACTGATGCGGGCGATAAACCGGCCGTCGTTTCGACTATTGCTTCTTCACGAGGCCAAGGCCGGGTTATGGCGCGCCATGCAGGGCTCCCGGCGTGAGGACCGTTCCGCTTAGCCGGCGCATTGGCGAAGCGCCTCGAGATTCAGAATGTCGATGTGGCGGTGCGAGGAAATCTGAATCACTCCGACTCGCCGCAGCCGCGTGAGCTCGCGCGAAACGGTTCCAATCGTCAAGCCGAGAAAGTCGCCAATTTCGGTGCGCGTAAGCGGAAGATCGAAAGCCGTAGCGACGTTGCCCCCTGCAAATGGATCGATCTGCCGAACCATCATCATAAGAAAGCTCGCTACCTTTTCGTGTGCCGTCTTTCGTCCAAGCGCCAGCATCCACTCGCGACCCTGATCGACCTCACGCAAGGCTTGGTGCAGCAGTTTCGCTTCGAGGGCCGGATTTTCTTCGAGCATCTTCCGCAGCGCGTTCCTGGTTATGCTGCAGACCTCAACATCCGAACAGGCTTCGACCCGGACAGGGCTCTCATCTTGATGAAGTCGTCCGACGAAATCGGGCGCGAATTGAAGTCCGACGATTTGTTGGCGACCATCGGCTATAGTCTTGGTCAGCTTGAGCACGCCGCGCATGACATTGGCATAGGACCTGATCGGCCCCTGCTCCTGCAAGAGAACGTCGCCGGCGGATACCTTCGCGACACGCGTGAGTTTGGCGAAATCCACTAATTCGTTGGCGTTGAGCGCGCCGCACATACCCTTGTGCCGTACATCACAGCTCTGACAGAGCCTCGGCACATCGGAGTTATGGATATCCTTCCGGGGCGTGTTCATACTTCTCTAGCTTGAGGGTAATCGTCTGCAGAATTGAGACACCGTGACGAGCTGCCGGTTCTCCGGGACGGACCCTGCATCCCATAAACTTTCCTGTCTTTGCGATCGCGCAAAGGCGGGCCTGAATTATTGCGCTACCGCAACCTCATCTTACCCCGGTGGGGCGCGGGACGCGTTCCTCATTCGGACCAATGTAGGGGCAATGCACAGCGGCTAGTTCAGAGACGAGAAGGATCGAGAGTCCCTCGGCTTCTGTTTTCGATGTATAAGCCGATATGTCCCTCAGTCCGCGCTAGACGCTCGGCGCGCATGATCGCAGAGTTTTGCGCTCGTGCATTCAACTGCTTCGCGTGGCTCGGGCCCGTCTTCGCCAGCGCCAAACGGCAGCGCTACGTAATAGGTTACATCAGCCATGGTTGCGTCACCCGAATTGCGCGCCGACATAAAGCGCTAACAGTGCAGCAAGAACAGCGACCTGCTCATAATGCAGAGGGAGATGACAGCAATGGCCGTTCACCACGCCAGCCCCGGAGAAGTTTTTGACCTCGCGCCATTGGGCTCGAATCTGAAGGATGCGCGGACAACCGCCATCGTCAAATCGGAAGCCTTCGAAGTCGTACGCCTTGTCGTTCACGCCGGCGTAGATATCAAGACGCACCAAGTTGATGGCCCCATCACGCTGCATTGCCTGGAAGGCCGGGCATTGCTCGGCTTGCCTGAAATTACTCTTGAACTTTCCGGCGGCCAATGGGTGTATCTCGAAGGGGGCATCCCGCACTCGATTCGGGGAATCGAGGATGCCTCGCTGCTGCTCACGATCCTTTTCATTTCTGGGAGTTCGGGAGCATCCCCACGGAAGCACGCGTCAAGGTAATAGGGTGGTGTGAGGCTATGCCCCCCGGATATGCTCCGCAGCCGCGTGCGGATGCGGCCTTCTCGGTGGAGATAGAAGCGTAGCTAAACGATGTATGCAGCCGCACAGGCCCGTTACGGCTTGCTCAAATCGTCCGGCACTTCGCCAAACGACCGCAACACAACAGCTTCCCCAAATTCACCGCTGGCCCGGATCGCCTAACCTGCAACGCAATAGCGCTCCATGAGCGTCGAGATTCTTGGGAGAAGTGGTATGACCAACACCTCCATCGCACTCACCCTAATTGGCGGGCCAACCATCCTCATCGAGGTCAACGGCTTTCGTCTCCTGACCGACCCGACCTTTGATCCGCCTGGGCTCTATCAAACGGCCCCGGTGCATTTTGAAAAACTTACCGGACCTGCACGCTCAATCGAAGAAATCGGAATACTCGACGCGGTTTTGCTCAGTCACGATCAGCATCTGGACAACCTCGACCGTGCCGGGCGGGCAATGCTGCCCGATGTGCCTGTTACGTTGACGACAAAAGCCGGCAGCGAGCGTCTTGGCGGGAATGCGATTGGTTTAATGCCTTTCGAGGCTTACGAACTTGAGAAGCCGGACGGAAGGCGGCTTTCCATTGTCGCCGCTCCGGCGCGGCATGGTCCGATCGGCATCGAGCCGATTTCGGGTGATGTCATCGGCTTCCTGATCGGGCTGCACCAACCGGGCGACTGCTGCTACGTGACCGGGGACACAGTGTGGTTCGACGGAACGGCGGAGGTTGCCCGCCGATATACGCCGAAGGTCGTTGTGCCTTTCGCAGGCTCGGCCGAACCAAGAGGACGCTTCCATATGACCATGGACAGCAACGACGTCCTTTCGCTTGCGGCGGCTTTTCCGAACGCCGTCATCGCGCCGGCTCACAACGAGGGCTGGGTCCACTTCAAGGAAAGCGCCGAAGACCTCGAGCAAAGTTTCAGCACGCTCGGGGTTTCGAGGCGGCTGACTGCGCTTGTGCGCGGCGAACCCGTGCAGTTAGCAGTTTGACCATCGCGTCAATCTTCGAACATTCCCCTGCCCGCAGTTCGTACGCCATTCGTTCAGCACTACGTATCGCAGCGTTCTAGTCACCGACGCACATAATAGGCAGGTGTTGACCTAAGAAAGGTCGCCAAACGTTAGCGAGCACCACCAAAGCAAAAAAGTTCCGGCACCAGTTCTTACATACGCTCGATTAACTATTTCACTGGATGGTCGCGCGAGACATCTTAACTAAGCAATCCTGCTTTGTGCAGTGGAGTCGCCATGCGTCGGTTTTCGGTTCTTATGATCGCGGTTGGGGCTGTGACCGTGGCAAGCGTCAGTGTCATCGCGGTCACGGCAAAACATTTTCTCGGCTCAACCGCCGTCGAGATGGCCTCAACCGCGAAGCCGGAACTAACCACCGGCTCAATTGAAGCGCGTTGGCCCAAACCAGGCGTGGAACGCCAGCCTGCAGTCGCCGAAGCTGCACCGGAAGTCGCTGCGCCGAAAGTCGCTGTGTTGGATGCTGAGCCGGCGCCGGAGCCCGAAAAACGAGTGGTCGTGGCCAAGCCCACCTGCAACAACCCGAATGCATTAGGCGTGTCACGCACGGTGCAGATCGACACCACGGGTGGACCTGGCTTCGGCATGTCGCAATATCGCGATTACGATTTTCTGCAGCCTGGCGAAGTGGTTCTGACCTTCGATGACGGGCCCTGGCCAGTGACGACGCCGATGGTGCTGGCGGCGCTGAAAGCCGAGTGCCTGCAGGCCACCTTCTTCCCGATCGGCAAGCACGCTACCTGGCACCCCGAAGTGCTGAAACAGGTGATCGCGGCGGGCCACACGGTGGGCTCGCACACCTGGTCGCACCAAAATCTTGCCAGTAAACCGCCGCAAGAAGCCAAGGATGAAATCGAGAAGGGTATGAGCGCCGTGGCGATGATGGCTGGCACACCGATCTCGCCGTTCTTCCGCTACCCGCAATTGCGGCAAACCGCCGATCTCAAAGCTTACCTTGCCCAGCGCAATGTCGCGGCATTCTCGATCGATATCGATTCGGAAGACTTCAAGATTAAGAAACCCGACGTGCTGGTGAGGTCGACGATGGCCGCACTGAAAAAGAAGGGCAAGGGCATTATCTTAATGCACGATCTGCATAAGTGGACCGCCCTTGCTGTGCCCGAATTGCTGGCCCAGCTCAAGGCGAATGGCTACAAGGTTGTCCACGTCCGCGCCAAAGACACGCTCGCCACCCTACCGGAATACGACGCGATGGTTGCGGCTGCGATGCAGCCAGTCAAATCAAGCAACGCACGCGCGATCTCCGCAGTGGTGCAGACCGTCGACTGAAGGCGACGGCGGACATACGAGCGTAATTCCGCCATGCTGAGGCTTATTTGTACACGGGAATCTCCCCCTTGCTTGCCTTTTCCATGTCCGCGACCGCTTCGCGCCAATACGCCACAACAGCGCTCCAATCCACATCACTGCGAAGGTACGGGAAATCTTCGTCGTCAAACATCACATACTTATCGACGATTGAACGAACCTTGTCGCGGCTAATGGAGGTCCCGCCGCCATTTGAGTAGGCATGTAAATCATGAATCGCAGCGAGTATGTCGTCAGTCAGCAACGCGGCCGCGAAAACCATTTCAAAGTCCATCTTCTAAAGTCTCCATGGGCGGAATACCAGCGCGCTCCCTATCACGTCAGATCAAGACAGGCGAGCGCGTCAAACGCGACGGCCTGTGGCACGTCTACGAGTTCGCGGTGCAGCTAGACGCGATTCAGTTTTGGCACCGCTTCGACGGTGACTTCGCGGCGACGAGTTCATCTATCCTGATGGGCCGAAAGGCTTGCCGCAGATTCGAGCTGCCGTCCGACAAACAATCTGTCTCGACACCATGACTATCGGGCAATGCCTTCTACGGCAAAGATATGAAACTTCCCGTATTGCTCGCCAATTTTCCGCGCTTCAAGATAGGCAGGGGAAGTGTAAGCGGCCTTTGCCTTGTCTAAACTATCAAACATAGAGACCACAATTCGCGAGGCGGGTACCGCGCGAGCAATGGCAATCGTTTTTCCGCCAGACGCGAGCCTCTTTTGACCACTGTCAGCTAAGGCTTTAGTCGCTAGAGGCGCGTACTCTTTCGCGTATGCCTCGGCATTTGTAACTTTGAAAGCCAAGGATCAAGCGAAATGACAGCCAACCGTCTTCTGATCGCAGCGATTGTCACGCTCGTTTCGTCGCCTGCTCTCGCCGAAACGATTATCGGCCAAGCATCTCTCATCACATTCGCCTATCAGGCATAGACGCACCCGAATCTTCCCAACTCTGTCGTGGTGACGATAGCCTGCAATATCGCTGTGGTGCCAAGGCGGCGAACGCACTTGACGAGTATCTTGCGGGAAGGCCCGTAAGCTGCGAAGGCGTCGGCCGGAGTCACCGCCGGCCAACAGTGTCACTGTCCATCCGCTTGATGGCCGGCGGATTCCATACACCAGTCAACGCCTCCGACTTCGGCGCATAGAGACGCATGGTGAGATTGAACGGGCCTTTAGGTGCAGGCAGCCAGTTGGTTTCGTGATCGCTGCCGGGATTCTCGTTCTGGACGTAGAGCGTCAACGACCCGTCGGCGTCGCGCTTGAACGGCATCCAGCTACTAACCGCAAAGCGATTAGCCGGATTCGCAACCTGGAAGCCTTCATTGTCATATAGGGTGACAGACCAGAATGCGCCGACCGGCGGCAGCGCGTCTTTAGCGAAGCGGATGATGTACTTGTTTGCACCGTCGAGCGGTTTTCCGTTTTCATCGCCGATACTGACCGGGTAGATCGCATCTTCCGGCAGATTAGCACCAAGTCCAATCTGCGCTACGATCGCACGCTTCAAATAATAGGTCCCGTAAACGCCCATCGTGTCAGTATTCATGGACCAGTAGTTTGCTACGCGCGCCAATGTCGGGACCTTCCATGCCATCAGCTTGTGACCTTGTGCCGGCGCGTCTTCGATGGCTTTCCTTGCGGTTGCGTCAACTTTGGTAATGTCGAAGCTCCTGCCCTGTTCGAGGCCAATCCGCTTCATGCGCGCAATAATCGGCTCATCGGTGATGTGCGGCGGGTTGACTTTGAGTAGCTCGGCTGCATACGCAAAGAACTTATCGCCCGCCATCGTATCAACTTGCGTCTTCGGCGGAGTCTTGACATCGACGCTGGGGTCGATGGTTTGCGTGACGGCGACCGGGGGTTTGCCCCATCCTGATAGCGGCGTGATCCTGTAGCCCTTCTGTACTTCGTGGACTGAGGCATAGTCGGCGGGACCATCTGTCCTGGTGCGACCGATTATCCAGACATGGGGCGTCGGCGCATTGATGCGCGTAACGCCCTCCGGCACGCTCCCATTCCAGCCTGGAGGTGCAACCAGGAAATTGGCCGCCTCGGTGCCTGTCGTGCGCGATCCTGGCGACGCGAACACATCTGTCCACATGTCGAGCATCGGTAGCAGGTAGTAGCGGCCGCCGGTATCAGGAACCGAAACGATCATGGGCTCGCGCGTCAGGTCCAGCCAGGCGCTCGAGTACAGCGTGTCGAAGTTGGGTCGTACCACTGCCCTGGTGTCCGCAGTGGGGTAGGCCTGGATATTATTGAACGCGTTGGGAGCGCCGCCGATACCTGCGGTCTTCGGATCGGAATTGTTGAGCTGCTTGCGCGTCACGTCCATCGTCACGAGCGGATAGAAGTAGACATACGCCTCCACAGCGATAGCTTGTGCCTCGTTCGCGAAAATCGATTGGGCAGCGCTCGGAGCCAATGTCGAGACTATAAGGGTTAGACCCGACAATACCGCAGCAAGCGACGACAGATGCTTGTTCATGATGGCTCCTTATGGATATCCCCGAGAGGACGGCTGGAGCCAAACAAACAACGAAATACAGCCTTTTGGTTGATCTAGATCAAGGAACCCCGCCACGGGTCAAAATGCGAAGAACGGTTACGGCACAGTTCGCTCACCCGGTCGGAGATGATCAGGCCGTCACCTTGTCCAAGGAAAACCTGACGCGATTTAGAAGCGGCTGGGCGCGGGCATTTCTATGCTCACGGCTAGTGGTCCCCCTCGCACCACTGTTCTCGCAGGAATACATGCCTGCTTGCCGGCCTCGCGGTTGCCGACCGCTCAACCGGCATTGTCTTACTCCCCGTCCTGCTGTGGGAGATGTGGCTCGGTCGCGATCAGAAGCCATTTTTCCAGCAGCGGCGCTCTGTTCTTGAATGCGACATTGTTTGCCCGTCAAATCTGGATCGGGTGAATGGCTCTCGACCGTCATCACGGTGGGACAATGTCTTTGACACACCGCCGCTCTGTCGGACGATCCGCCTCTCGGCTGTGCCACGCGGTGCCAGGGCTACGGCGTATCTTTCTCGACAAACTTGATGGTTGAAACCGGCCACTTGCCATTGTGCCCCCGGACCGAAATGCGCAAGCCGTGAATGTCGTCGAGCCAGACGTGCTCGACCGTCCCGGCCTTGCCGTCTGTGAGCACCACGGTCTTGCCGACCAGTTCGGCTTGGGCCTCGCCGAACGCGCGAAGAATTGTTGACGCGTTACGCGTGGCATCGGGCATCGTTTCCTCCAACGATGGCGCGATCTGGCCCGCTTGGGCGACGGAGTCGGTCTTTCACGCGACCGTAACCGTTGATGATCATCGGACACTGGAAGATGTGGGGATGGCTCTCGTCCGCGACCACTATCCGATCCCTGTCTGGGCGCGAGACGCCAGCCATTCGGTTTGTTACGCCGCCGATATGGACTCTGTGTCAGTAGCGAGCAATTCGGTGGGGCTTGTGGTGGGATTAGACAAACCAAACCGGCAACGGTCCGGCTTGCCGATTTTACTGTCTAATATCTTATTGATATTGTTTGTCTTTTGGTACAGTTGGGTGGGCTCGAACCACCGACCTCCTGTTCCACAGACAGGCGCTCTAACCAACTGAGCTACAACTGCATCATGCTCGCGCCCTGAAAAACGGGTTGCGAACGGGGCGGAAACTAGGTGTAACGCCCTGCTTTGGCAAGGCCGCAACGATCCGTTATCGAACCGGCCGCTTAGTTGTTTCTTGCGTCCCTGCGAAAACAGCAACCCGCGACCCTTCGGCATTTGCCTGCCGATGCCAATGGTTCGGCTCCTGCGCAGTATCGAGAGCATTCGGTGCACCGGTCCCCCGCGGGAGACAGCACTGAAACGACAAAACCCGGGCCGACCCGCCCGGGTTTGTCGCGGATCGCGAACGGTCCGTTCGATCAGGCGGCCGGCTGGAACAGCTTTGACGCGCCGGTCTTGATCGGCTCGGCGGTTTCGACCGCGATCTTCTGGGTCAGTTCGGCCAGTTCCTTGGTCTGGGCTGCAAAGGCCTGGATCTGCTTGCGGGTATGGGTACTCCACACCTCAGTCGCATCGGACAGCGACTTCGCGCCGACCAGCTCCTGCAAAAAATCGAAGCCGGCGTTGGCATTGGCCTGACCGAAGTCGAGCAGCTTGGTGGAATAGGTGTGTGCGCCCTTGCTGGCGGCGCTGAACACGGCCTCGATGGCGCCGTTGCCGCTCTGCGCGGCTTCCTTGAATTTCGCGTAGTTGTCGCGGGCCTGCGAAACGCCTTTTTCGGCGAATGCGCGTACCTGCTCGGGGACTTCAAACGGATCGGTTGTGCTGGCCATGACAATACATCCTTCGCATCGGGTGAAACCGGTGTGACCCTGCAAACGGCCATTTGCCCTGGAATCGGCTGGATCGGCGGAAGCGGACCACGGATGCCCGAATCCCGAGATCGTCGATCCCGAGTGCCGGGCAGGCAACTCCTATCCTTATACCATGACAGTTTTGTGCATTGCAATATATATTGCGGCGCGAAACGGCGTTCCGAAGGCTCGAAGGAAAGATTCGAAGCGCTCGGTTTCGAGCCGTGGCATGGCCTCAGCTTTTGGGCTTCCCTGTGTCCATCGCGGCCCGGCCCATGCTTTGCCCTATTTCGCTGGCCTGCTCGCTCAGCGCCCTCATCTGACTCTGCACATAGTCGGTGTGCAGCCGCATCACCTCGGAGAGATCCGTGGCGCGGACAAGGTTCTCGGCGTAGTCCAGCGACGCGGTCACGTTCTGCTGGGCGAAGGAGATCGCCTTGCTGCTGATGTCTCGAACGCTGCCGCGAACGGCCTCGTTACGTTCCTCGATCGAACTGGCGGTCTGCTGGGCTCCGCTGAGAAAGCTCTCGAAGGCCTTGCGCGCCTGCTCAAAACCGGCTTCGGCCATTGATCGCATTTCTTTCGGAATTTCGAAATGGTCACGCCCTTCATCACTCATGGTCGCCACTCCCTGTTGCACGCCCGCCCGCTGGTTTCTTTCGCGGGTGTCTATCGTGAGCCCCTTGCTCCCTTTTGCAACACCTCAACGTGCTGCGGGCCGCAGAGGTCCATGACCGCCGGCCAAATTAAGGTTATCCGGGCTTTAGCGGGGATTACGGAGCAAGAGCCCTCAGTCGGGCCGGACGCGATACTAACGATCTGTTAGGATTATCGCCCGTGAAAGCCGACATGCGTAGCCGCGGCAGGCAACAACCAGAGGCGTCGAACGCACGGTGCCCATGACCAGCGCCGATTTCCAGATGCAGGGAATAGCCGATCCACGGCTGGCCGTTCATGCGGCGAGCGCCCTGCCGGCGTGGCTGTGGTCGCTCGACGGCGCCCGCATCCTGTGGGCCAATCCGGCCGGCGTCTCCGTGTTCGGTGCCGTTCACGCCCCCGCTCTCGCGTCGCAGAACTTCGACCCCGCCGATCCGCACCGGCGTCAGGTGGCGCAGATCGCGGGCCGGCTGCCGCCAACAGGCACGGTGCGGCTTGAACGCCTGCGCGGCTTCGGCGCCCCACTCGGCCGCCTCATCATCTGCGCCTGCGCGCGGCTGAATTTCTCCGACGGCAGCAGCGGCATCCTCATCACGGCCACGGAGCCGACCGGCCGCGCCATGCCGCTGGTCGAACGATTGCAACGACTGATGGACGGCGTCGATACGCCGATCGCCGTATTCACGCTCGACGGTTTGCTGGTCGGCGCAGGCGACGCCGCGCGGCCGCTACTCGGCTTTCGCAGTCTGACCGAGGCCGGGCTCGACGGCGTACGCGAAGACGCGCTGCGTATCGGCCGCGCCGAGACCTCGATCGGACCGGCGCACATGGTGCTGCAACGTGTCGGCAGCGGCGTCGATGTCGGACTTGTCGCCCTGCTGGCGCCAGCCGCCGCAGGCCGCTCCGCCCCGCTTCACACGCCGCAAGCTGTCGGGTCGGCGGGGCATCCCGTCGTCGAGGGGCTGTCCGAACCGGACGATACCCCGTCGCCCGATCACTCGCCGCAGATGCGCCGCCATCCCCTGCGCTTCATGTGGCGGATGGATGCCGAGGGCCGCTTCTCGCTCGGGTCCGACGAATTCACCCGCGTGATCGGCACGCGAACCGCCGCGGGCTTTGGCCGGTTGTGGAGCGAGATCACGGAGGTGTTCGGACTCGATCCCGACGGTCGCGTTGCGAAAGCGGTCGCCACCCGCGACACCTGGAGCGGCATCACGCTGCTTTGGCCCGTCGACGGATCCGGCGCGCGTTTACCCGTCGAACTGTCGGGGCTGCCGATTTTCGATCTCGCACGCAATTTCGCAGGCTATCGCGGTTTCGGCGTCTGCCGCGATCGCGAAGGTCTTGCGCGCATCGCAGCGCATCGGCGTCACGAATTTTTATTCAGCGAGACTTCCCATCCGCTGCCGGCGAGCACATCGACGTCTCCCGACGCAGCGCTCGCCGCTCCCGACTCCTTGCAACCAGCAGAACCGGACACCGTTGTGGAAACGCCCAAGAATGTCCTGCCGTTCAGGTCCCCGACCGACCTGAAACCGCCTTCGCTCACCCCTGTCGAGAACAACGCCTTCAACGAACTGGCGCGCCAGCTCTCGGCGCGGCTGGAGAGCGAGCCGGACACCGCCGCGCCCGATGCTGTCGCCGAACAGCCGGTTGCGCCGGAACCACCCCCACCCCCGGAACCTCCGCCGCAACCACCCGATGTCACCGGACCGCAGGCGGACGGATCGTCTTTGTCCGAACCCGCACCGCAGGCCGGCAGCGCGGGTGACAGCCTCGATCACGATGATTTTGGATCGAATCGATCCAAAATCATGAACGTGATCGATTCCAATATTATTTTAGAGCGGGATGCGGGCGGAAAACCGCTGCACACTTTTCCTCATCCCGCTCTAGTGCTCGACCTGCTCCCGACCGGCGTGATGATCTACCGGCTCGACCGCGTACTTTACGTCAACCCGGCCTTTCTCGCGCAGGTCGGCTACGACGGCCTGCTCGCGCTGGAACAGGCCGGCGGGCTCGACGCCCTGTTGGTCGAATCCGGCATGCCCGCCGCCGACAGCACGCCGGCCACCGGCTCTCCCGTCACCATTTCGGCAACGCCGCCGTCAGGCCCACCGCAGCAGCCGATCGCCGCCCATCTCTTCGTGATTGCCTGGGACGGCGAGCCTGCACATGCGCTGATCTGCGCGGGTGCATCGGCGCCCTCTCCCGTAGGGCACGCCACTGCCGAGGAGCTGGGCGCCATCCTCGACACCACCGCCGAAGGCATCCTGATGTTCGACGACGGCGGGCGCATCACCGCCTGCAACCGCAGCGCCGAAGCGCTGTTCGGCCACTCCGGCGACAGTCTCACGCAGTTCAATCTCGCCGATCTCTTCGCCCCTGAAAGCGAGGGCGCGGTGCGCGACTATCTCAACGGCATCGTGGGCAACGGCGTCGCAAGCCTGCTCGATCACGGCCGCGAGGTATTGGGCCGCGTGCGCGAGGGCGGCTTGATCCCGCTATCGATGACGATGGGCCGGACGCAGGCCGATGGCCCCAACTTCTTCGCCGTGTTCCGCGACCTGTCGCAGGCCAAAAAGATCGAGACCGAGCTGTCGCAGGCGCGGCGGCAGGCCGACCGCGCCGCCAACGCCAAGGCCGACGTGCTGGCGCGGATCAGCCATGAAATCCGAACGCCGCTGAACGCCATTATCGGCTTTGCGGAGGTGATGACGGACGAAAAATTCGGCGCGCTCGGCAACGAACGTTACGTCGAATACATGAAGGACATCCGCGCCTCCGGCGAACGCATCATCGCGTTCATCGACGACCTGCTCGACCTGTCGCGGATCGAAACCGGCAAGCTCGATCTCGCCTTCGTCAACCAGAACCTCAACGAACTGGTCGAGCAATGTGTCGCGGTGATGCAGCCGCAGGCCAATCGCGAGCGTATCATCATCCGCACTTCGCTCGCCCATACGCTGCCGCCGATCGTGGCGGACGCGCACGCGCTGCGCCAGATCGCGCTCAACCTGATCGGAAATTCGATCCATCTCGCCAACGCCGGCGGTCAGGTCATCGTCTCGACGGCGCTCAACGATTTCGGCGACGTCGCACTGCGCGTGCGCGACACCGGGCACGGCCTCAACGAGAACGAGCTGGCGGCGGCGACGGAGCCGTTCCGCACGCCGGCGCCGAGCGATCAGGCATCAGAAAGCGCCGGCGTCAGCCTGTCGCTCACCAAGGCGCTGGTGGAAGCCAATCGCGCGCAATTCAACATCAGGACCGGGCCGCATTCCGGCACGCTGATCGAGGTGGTGTTCGCGCAAGCGAAAGCACTGGCTTCGGAATAGCCACGGCCGCTGGCCCGCTGGCCTCTGACATGTCTGTGGCGTATAGTTGCGAGACTGGTCACGGAGCCCGGATGTCGACGTTCTCAGGCAAATGTAGTCTGTTTTTAGCGGCCGCACTCTGCCTGAGTTGGTCCGCCGCGCGCGCTCAAGGAGCGCCCGTGAAATACTGGATTCCATTTGGACCGTTCGGCTTCGGCGGCGGCGCCGCTGAATCCACCGGCGTGGAGACCTACAGCAACTTTCCAAGCTTTGACGTCGAACAAGCCGACAAGGGCGGATTTTCTGTCCGAGCCTACAGCGCCCCCGCCGGCCCGCTCGCGGGCTTCGGTTGGAACAGCATCGGCGGCGCGTTCGGCAATTTCGGTTCGCTGTCTTATGACAGCACGCAGCTCGGCTACAGCTTCAAAGGCGCGGGCAATATGCCCGTGACGGTGTTCGGCGGTGTCGATACTCTGAAATACGGCCCGGACGCCTTCAACACGATCACGTCCTTCAGCCCCAGCGCCGGCGCGGCAGCCGCTTCCGGCGTCCACGCGGGAGTCGAGATCCGGCCGACGTCCAACCTCAGTCTGTCGTTGTCGGCCGGCTATACGCAATTCCAGCCCGGTCTTGCAGGCGGCGACATCAGTTCGAGCCTCCTGCCCAGAGAACTCGGCGGACGGCGTTAGACTCCGTCACTGTCAGATGGACGCTGGACGTTGGTTCTCTTTCACCTTTCCCCACCGGGGAGAGATGGCGATCTTCCTTACCTGGCGAGTGCTCAGTCCGAATTGAAGAAGCTGGCAAGGCATGGCGTTGCAGTTGCGCTTCAGCCGTCATTCAGCGCGACGCGGAATTCGCCTTCGGTCTTCGCCTTGACCTCGTCCAGCGTAACGCCGTCGGCGAGTTCGATCAGCACCATGCCGTCCTTGCCGTGCTTGTCGATGGTGAACACTCCGAGGTCGGTAACGACCATATCGACGACCTTTTCGCCGGTCAGCGGCAGCGTACACTGCTTGAGCAGCTTGGGGCCGTCCTTGGCGGAATGCTCCATCACCACGACGACTCGCTTGACGCCGGCGACGAGATCCATCGCGCCGCCCATGCCTTTGACCATCTTGCCGGGGATCATCCAGTTGGCGAGATCGCCGTTCTGCGCCACCTGCATCGCGCCGAGGATGGACAGGTCGATATGGCCGCCGCGCACCATGCCGAACGAGTCGGATGAGGAAAAATAGCTGGTGGTCGGCAGTTCGCTCACCGTCTGCTTGCCGGCGTTGATGAGGTCGGGATCCTCCTCGCCCTCATAGGGAAACGGACCCATTCCGAGCATGCCGTTCTCGCTCTGGAGCTGAACGTCGATACCGTCGGGGATAAAGTTCGACACCAGCGTCGGAATGCCGATGCCGAGATTGACGTAATAGCCGTCGCGCAGCTCCTTGGCGGCACGCGCCGCCATCTGTTCGCGGGTCCAGGCCATGGGGGCTCCTGTGCTTATCCAATTCCGCCAATCGGGTCGGCGTTCATTTCATTTCGGCACGATCTGGTTCGGAAAACCGGAAGGCCACTTTCGGGATCATGCCGCCGGTCGCGGACGGGTGTTGCGGAATTCGATGTGCTTCCTGGCGGCGCCGACCTCGACGATACGCTGGACGAAGATGCCGGGCGTGTGGATGTGATCGGGGTCGATCTCGCCTGCGGGCACCAGATGTTCGACTTCGGCGACGGTGACCTTCGCCGCTGTCGCCATCATCGGATTGAAGTTCCGCGCGGTCTTGCGATAAACCAGATTGCCGGCGGTGTCGCCCTTCCAGGCGTGAACGATGGCGAGATCGGCGAACAGCCCGCGCTCCATCAGATATTTCTCGCCGTCGAATTCCCGAACTTCCTTGCCTTCGGCAATCAGGGTGCCGACGCCGGTCTTGGTGAAGAACGCCGGAATGCCGGCGCCGCCAGCGCGGATGCGCTCGGCCAGCGTGCCCTGCGGATTGAACTCGAGCTCCAGTTCGCCGGCGAGGTACTGCTGGGCGAACAGCTTGTTTTCGCCGACATAGGACGAGATCATCTTCTTGATCTGACGCGTTTCGAGCAGGCGGCCCAATCCGACGCCGTCGACGCCGGCGTTGTTGGACACGATTGTCAAGTTCTTCACACCGGAGTCGCGGATCGCATCGGCCAGCGTCTCCGCGATGCCGCACAGGCCGAAGCCGCCGGACATGATCATCATGCCGTCCGTGAGGGTGCCGTCGAGGGCCGATTTGGCGTCTGGGTAAACCTTGTTCATGGGGGCGACCTGAAGGAGGAAGGCGCCGCCTGCCAGCGCGCCGGGCACGATTGATGGCGCGTATTAGGGCAAAATCCTCGCGGTGCGTCAATTGGCGGTATGGGCCGTTCTCACGGCCTTGAAAGCGTCAAGAAAACCAATCAAGTTGCGGGCGCGCCGGACCGGTTCCCGACCGCTCGGCGAGCGTCACTCAACCCCGGATATGTCATTAGACGATGGCCCAAGGAATGAAGCGCCTGGGAATATCGGTCGCGGCCATTCTGGGAGTTGCGCTGATCGGGCTGACCGGGCTGATCTCCATGTCGCGGCTGCTCGACCGCGACGCCTTGCGCCAGGCGGTGGAAACGCAGATCAGCGCCGTAACAGGCCTCGACTTCGTCGCCGACGGCCGCATCGACGTCTCGGTTTTTCCCGGCAGCTATGTCTCGTTCCATGATGTCCGCATCAAGGGCAGCGACGCCGGCGCTCCCGCGCTCAGTGTCGATGTGCTGACCGCCAATCTGCGCCTGCTTCCGCTGCTGATGCAGCGCTTCCAGATCGCCGACATCATGTTGTTGCGCCCTCACATCCGCGTGACGCGCGCCGCCGATGGCCAAAGCAACTGGATCCCGTTCGTGGAAACGATCGCGCGAACCATGAAGCCCGGAGCCGACAGCCCGGTCTCATTCTCGGAAATCCGGGTCCAGGATGGCGAACTCAGCTATGAGGATACCGCCAACGAGGTTTCCGAGAAACTCGGCGACATCGACCTGTCGCTGGCCTGGCCCTCGATCTCCCGCTCGTTCGCCGCGACCGGACAGTTCGACTGGCGCGGCGAACGCATCGACGGCAGCATCAGCCTCAGCGATTTTCTTGCCGCGCTGTCCGGCGAACGATCCGGCCTGAAGGTCAAGGTTGCCAGCGCGCCGCTGAAATTCGCGTTCGACGGCACGGTCGCGAACCCGGTCAGCCTGATGATGGAAGGTACGCTGACCGCCGACAGCACCTCGTTGCGCGAGGCGCTGCGCTGGATCGGACAGCCTCCGCCCGGCAGCGGCGGGTTCGGCCGCTTCGCGCTCAAGGCACGCGCCAGCATGATCGGCGCATCGATCGCGCTGACCAACGTCAACATCGAGATCGACGGCAATGTCGCCGAAGGCGTAATGACCTACGCCAACAACGGACGGCAGACCCTGCAGGCGACGCTGGCAGCCGGCGCGCTCGATTTCACGCCCTATGTCCAGACTATCCGTCTGCTCGCCAGCGGCGCCCGCGACTGGAACAGACAGTTGTTCGATCTGCATGCGCTGTCCGCAACCGACCTCGACATGCGGCTTTCGGCGGCGAAGGTTACCGTCGGCTCGACCCGGCTCGGCAAAACCGCACTCGGCGCCAACCTCCGCAACGGAACGCTGGCGCTCAGCATCGGCGAGGCGCAAATCTATGACGGAATCGCCAAAGGATCGTTCGGCATCTCGCGTGCCGACGCGACCGCCGACGTGAAGGCGCAGTTTCAGCTCACCGACGTCGATCTGCAAGCCTGCGCCAGCGATCTGTTCGGCACCGGCAGGCTCTCCGGGCGGGGCAACCTGAACGTTTCGCTCGAGGCCAAGGGATCGAGCCCGTTCGGACTGGCGCAATCGCTCGACGGGACAGCGACCCTGACCGGGCACGACGGCGCCATCAGCGGGTTCAACATCGAGCAACTGCTGAAGCGGCTGGAGCGCCGGCCGCTCTCCGGCGGCGGCAATTTCCGCAGCGGCAAGACGCCGTTCGACACGCTGAACATCGCCCTCAGTTTCAACGACGGCATCGCAACCGCGACCGATGTGCGCGTCGAGGGGCCGGCCGCGCGTCTCATCCTCACCGGCACAGCCTCGGTGCCGGCGCGCGACTACGATCTCAAGGGCATCGCAAGCCTGACGCCGGCGGCGAATGCCGACAATTTCGACCTGCCGTTCGTGATCCAGGGACCGTGGGACGATCCGCTGATCTTCCCCGATCCGGAAAGCCTGATCCGCCGGTCCAAGGCGTCGGCGCCGCTGCTCGATGCGGTCAGGGACCGCAAGACCCGCGACGCGGTCCGCTCGGTGATCGAGCGTCTGTCCGGTCAGAAAGAGGTTCCCGAAGCGGCCGGTCCAGCCGCCCCGGCAGAGCCCGGAACGTCGCGCACGAACTGACGCTGCTCGCTGCAAGCCAAGACTCGTCGGCCCGGCCTCACAACGGCGCTGCGCTTTCGCCCTGCCGGCTCGACAGTTTCGAGGCCAGCGATGCGGCGATGATGACGACCGCGAGCAATCCGATGATCAATGTGCAGATCGCGTTGACCTCGGGCTTCACGCCGAGGCGCACCTCAGAGTAGATCCGAATCGGCAGCGTCGTCGAGCCGGGCCCGGTGGTGAAACTCGCGATCACCAGGTCGTCCAGCGACAGCGTAAAGGCCAGCATCCAGCCCGCGGCGATCGACGGCAGGATCAGCGGCAGCGTCACTTTAACGAACGCTCGCAGCGGATCGCAGCCGAGATCCATCGCGGCCTCCTCGAGGCTTCGATCGAGCGATCCGAGTCGCGACTGCACCACCACGGCGACGAAGCACATGGTCAGCGTGGTATGCGCGATCGTGACCGTCCAGAACCCGCGCTCGGCATCGACCGCAACGAACAGCAGCAGCAAGGACAGCCCGGTGATCACCTCGGGCATCACCAGCGGCGCGTACAGCATTCCGGAGAACAGCGTGCGCCCGCGGAAGTTATCGGCGCGCGTCAGGGCTACCGCGGCGAACGTGCCGAGGATGGTGGCGGCCGTGGCCGAGACCGCGCCGACCCGCAGGCTCATCGCGGCCGCGGACAGCATCGCGGCATCGTTGAAAAATTCGAAGTACCAGCGCAGCGACCAGCCGCCCCACACCGTCACCAGCCGCGAGGCGTTGAACGAATAGATCACGAGAACGACGATCGGCAGATACAGAAACGCCAGCCCGAGCGCGAGCGAGGTGACGTTGAACGGCGACAGTCTGGCGAGCGCTGGCTTTGCCATCACCGCCTCCCCTCGAGCTGGCGGCGCTGCATCCGCTCATAGACGAGAAGCGGCGCCAACAGCAGCACCAGCAGCACGACGGCGATCGCCGACGCCACCGGCCAATCGCGGTTGGTGAAGAATTCCAGCCACAGGGTCTGCCCGATCATCGGCGAATCCGATCCCGCCAGCAGATCCGGAATCACAAACTCGCCGACGATGGGGATGAAGCACAGCAGCGCGCCCGCGGCGATACCCGGCAGCGACAGTGGAAACGTCACCAGCCAGAACGTCGCCAGCCGCGAACTACCGAGATCGGCGGCGGCCTCCAGCAGCGCCGAATCCATTTTGGCCAGCGTCGCATAGAGCGGCAGGATCATGAACGGAAGATAGGAATAGACGATACCGATAAACATCGCGGTGTCGGTGGACAGCCACACCACCGGCGCCGACACCAGATGCAGCGCCAGCAGGACCTTGTTCAGAATACCGTCGTGCTGGAGGATGTTGATCCATGCATAGACGCGTATCAAAAACGAGGTCCAGAACGGCACGATCACCAGAATCATCGCGAGCGGTTGCCACCGCGCCGGCAGCCGCGACATGCCGTAGGCGATGGGATAGCCGACCGCGAGCAGGATTGCCGTCGATGTCAACGCGACGACAACGCTTCGCAGGTAGGACAGGATGTAGATATGGTCCGACGCGAGCAGCCTGAAATTCTCGAGCGACAGCGCCGCGACGGCAGTTTTGATGGCGGCCATGCCCTGGGTCGGATCGAACACCGGCAGATAGGGCGGCTGTGCGATGGCCGTGTGGGACAGGCTGATTTTGAGCACGAAGCCGAACGGCAGCAGGAAGAACAGCAGCATCCACAGAAACGGCGCGACCGACGCCCTGCGGGCCGGAACCGAGAAAAGACGCCGCCCGCTCATCGGTCGAGCACCACGCAATCGTCCGGCGCGAACCACGCCACCACGCGCTGCGCGGCATAAAAGGCATCGACGTCGAGCCGCGCGGTGTTGGCGACCGACGCGCACAGCAGCGTGCCGCAGTCGAGCCTGACCTGATAGCGGGTCTGACCGCCGAGATAGCTGATGCCGGCGACGACGCCTTCCAGGCGGTTGATCTCCGCAGCTTGGCCCCCATCCGGCGCCCCCTCGCGCCGCGACAAGCGAACCTTCTCCGGACGGATCGCAACGCAGACCTGGTCTGCCGTCAACGTCTGCAAGGCCGCCGCAGCGGTCACGCGGCCGGCTGACTGTGTCGCGACCGTCACGCGGCCGGCGTCGCGCGATTCGACCTTGCCCTCGATGATGTTGATGCCGCCGACGAACCCGGCGACCCAGCGCGAATTCGGCGCTTCATAGAGCTGCCGCGGCGTCGCCACCTGTTCCAGACGCCCCGAGTTCATGACCCCGATGCGATCCGCCATCATCATCGCTTCCTCCTGATCGTGGGTGACGATGATGAAGGTCATGCCGAGCTGGCGCTGCAGCCGCATCAGTTCGGCTTGAGTATTGTCGCGCAGCTTCTTGTCGAGCGCCGCGAGCGGCTCGTCGAGCAGCAGCAACCGTGGACGCCGCGCCAGCGCGCGCGCTGCCTCTGCCCGCCCGAGAGCTGGTCGGGCTTGCGCTTTTCCATGTCCTCGAGCTTCACCAGCGCGACCATTTCCGCAACGCGGCTCGCGATTTCCGCGCGCGGCAAGCCCGCGCGCTTCAGCCCGAACGCAATGTTGTCGCGCACGCTGAGATGGGGAAACAGCGCATAGTTCTGGAACATCATGTTGACGGGACGTTGATGCGGCGGAACGCCGGCGATGTCACCGCCATCAAGGAGGATTCGCCCGGTATCAGGCGTCTCGAATCCGGCCAGCATCCGCAACAGTGTGGTCTTGCCGCAACCGCTCGGCCCAAGCAGCGCGAAAAACTCCCCTGCCCTGATGTCGAGCGACAGCCGATCGACCGCGGTAAATCCGTCGAAGCGCTTGACGACCGCATCGACCTGCAACAGCGGCGTGCCGGCCAGCCCGGCCGCATCGGGGCTAAGTCTCGCCTCGTCAGTCATTCCATCCCGTCTCGTTTCGTGATGAAGGTCCGTGATCCGATTCCAGCAGTCGCAATTTCAGCGCGCCTCCTTGCGAATGGCGGAATCAAACGACCACCGGCAATACACGTTGCCGGCGGAGTTTTGGATGCGGCATTCGCGCCCGGAGATTGCGCTTGAGTGGGCAGCGAATGTCAAATCCGCTCCACTAGAGCCTTTTCGCTTCTGATGGAGTCAGAAGCGGGCTCTATGATTTTGATTTGACGCGTTTTCTTCACGCGAACCGGTATCCACTTCGCTCGAAAACGCTCTATTCTAGCGGTGAATGCGGTCTCAGCCGGCCTTGCGGCGGATCGCTTCGGGAATGCGGGGCGGACGCCCGACCAGGGTGGCGTAATGCGCGATCGGCTCCGGTTTGCCGATGAAAAAGCCCTGGACCGCGTCGCAGCCCTCGTCGGCGAGGAAGCCGAGTTGCTCCTGCGTCTCGACGCCTTCCGCGACGATCGATACGTCGAGGCCGTGGCCGAGGCCGATCACCGCCCGGACGATCGCCGCGGACTGCGGATTGCGTCCGAGATACATGACGAACCCACGGTCGATCTTGATCTTGTCGAACGGGAACGCCTGGAAGTAGCTCAGCGACGAATAGCCGCTGCCGAAATCGTCCATCGCGATGCGAACGCCCAGCGCTTTCAGCCGCCGCAGCAGCGCCAGGCTGCGCTCAAAGTCCTCGATCAGCACGCCTTCGGTGATTTCCAGTTCCAGCCGGCTTGGATTGAGTCCGGTTTCCAGCAGAATAGAGTGCACGAGGCCGACCAGGTCGCCGTGAATGAACTGCACCGGCGACAGGTTGACCGCGATCTGCTTCGGGCTCGGCCAGGACGCCGCCTCTCGGCACGCCTCGCGCAGAATCCACTCGCCCATTGCCACGATCAGGCCGCTCTCCTCCGCGAGCGGAATGAAATCGCCGGGCGGAACGAAGCCGCGGGTCGGATGACTCCATCGCGTCAGCGCCTCGAAGCCGATCACATCGTCATCAACGAGCTTGCGGCCCGTGCGTGCCTGCGGCTGATAGTGCAGCGACAGTTCGCCGTTCCGCATGGCGTTCGACAGATCCCGGTGCAGCACGCGGCGATCCCGGATCTGCCGATCCATTTCCGGTTCGAACACGCAGATGGAGCCGCGCGATTTCGCCTTGGCGCGGAACAATGCGACGCCGGCATTGGCGAGCAGCGATGCGGGATCGGTCCCGTCGCGCGGGAACAGCGAAATGCCGGTGGTAAGGCCCGTCCGGACGGATTTATCATCAATCAGAAATTCCGGAACCATTGCCGCGACGATCTGTTGGGCGAGCGCCTGGCCAACGGCGGGCTGCTTGCCATCAATGATCACACCGAACTCGTCGCCGCTGAGCCGGGCAACGAGGCCGCCATGCGCCGCGCTCTGAATGCGGCGCGCCACCTCGATCAGCAGGCTGTCGCCGACCGCGTGGCCGAATACGTCGTTGATCTCCTTGAGGCCGTCAAGATCGAGCGACAGCACCGCGAACTCATCGTCCGTGCCCTGACACGCCTCGATCATCTGCGACAGCGCTTTCAGGAACGCGGTGCGGTTCGGCAGATCGGTCAGCCCGTCGTGATAGGCCATGTGCGCCATGCGCGACTCGGTCTGGCGACGATCGGTCACATCCTCGTTCGTCTTGATCAGATACTGCGGTTCGCCGTCATCGCCGCGCACCGTAACGCGGCGGGTCAGGAACAACCGCAGCCCTTCGCTGGTGCGGATCGGGTGCTCTTCGGTCAAAAGACCGCCATTCCCGACCGCCATTTCGTCGCGGGCAACGATCAGCTTCGCATCGCGCGGACCGAAGATATCGGATGCGGTCAGCCCGATTGCATCCTCGCGGCGGCGATTGAGAATCGTCTCGGCCCGGCGGTTGGCGAGCAGGTAATGGCCGTCGCTGGCGCACTGAACGATCAGCGACACCGGAATGTTGTCGACGACGGTTTCGAGGAACTTCTTGGCGTTCTCCAGCTCGCGCGACAGCGACTTGCGCTCGGTCACATCCTCGAACAGGGCGATCAGAAACACCGGCTGACCGGCCTCGTTGCGGGCGACCACCTTGTTATTGGCGAGCGTGCGCTTCTCCGAGCCCCGCTCAAATACCATTTCGCTGTAGTAATGACTGTCGGGCGAGGCCAGCGCGACCTGGTCGGTCGCGGCGATATTGGCGGCCGTCTGGGGTTGGAAGATTTCATCGGCGCGCCTGCCGACGATGAAATCGCGCGAGACGCGGGAGAAACGCTCGAAGGCGCGGTTGACCAGAATGTAGCGGCCGTCTTCGATACCCTTGGCGGCGATACACACCGGCACGTTGTCGATGACCGATTCCAGAAACTGCTTGGTGGTCGCCAGTTGCCTGGCGAGCTTGCGCTGCTCGCTGCAATCCTCGTGCGTCGCAACCGAGCCGCCGTTCGGCAGCTTGAACCGCTTCACTGCGATCAAACGCCCGTCGGGCAGTTCGGTGAAGAGGCCATCGCAGGCATTCGACAATCGATAGAACTGGTCACTGCAGGCGTCGAGCACACCGCGCGCGCGCCGCAGATCGCCAAGTTCGGGGTCCGTCATAGCCGGGCGGATATCCGATCGAAGCAATCCATAGATTTCGAGATAGCGGTCGTTGCAGAAAATGATCCGCTGACGCGAATCCGTCATCACCACGCCCTGGTTGAGATTGTTCAGCCCAGAGCTGACGAATGCGTGTCTGCGCAGAGAGCGCCTGGCCTTGCGCAGCACGGACGTCACCCAGATGGCGGCCGCCGCCAAAAAGGAAACGGCAATAAAGCCGCCGGTGAAAATTTCCCAAGCCACGCCGGCATCGGTCCCGGTAATATGATTGTCCGTCGACAATCCGATGGCCGCAGCCCACGCGCTCGCGGGCGCCGCAGCGACAGCGGCGTATACGAGCCCCACCGCAGCAGCGACGCTCTTGCCGCCCTTGCCGCCCGCCTGCCAATCCTTGCCAGTCATCGCGCACCCGAGATTTGCCGGCAGAGTGTCTGGCCTCACGGGTTTGAATCAGGTAAATGCTTACCCCCGCGATGGGAAAATGCGACCTGGATTGCACAATTGCTCTCTCATGATTAATACCCGGCTAATGGGAGACCGGCCGCGCGAATTGCACCGGTGCGCCGTGAGAACCGCGGGAGCGCTCTCTTTCACCGCAAAGCTTTCTCACGACCTCACCGCGAAACCTCCTCACAGCGGTCAGAAATCGATCCAGGCCGCGTATGGACAGGGTTGAGTGCGTAGTCGTCGGCGCAGGCGTGGTCGGACTTGCGATCGCGCGACGACTCGCGCGATCCGGCCGTGAGGTCATCGTTCTCGAGGCCGCGGACGCGATCGGAAGGGCAACGTCGTCGCGCAACAGCGAGGTGATTCACGCCGGCATCTACTATCCCGCCGGCAGCCTGATGGCGCGAACGTGCGTCAGTGGCCGGCGCGCACTTTATGCGTATTGCCGCGAGTACGGCATTCCATACCGCAATTGCGGCAAGCTGATCGTCGCGACGACGGAGCGGGAGGCCGGCAGGTTGCGGTCCATCAGGGCACACGCCGAGGCCAATGGCGTCGAAGACATGCAACTCCTGAGCGGCGACGACGCCCGCACGCTCGAACCGGCGCTGCACTGCGTGGCCGCGCTGCTGTCTCCATCGACGGGTATTATCGACAGCCACGCTTTTATGCTGGCATTGCGCGGTGACGCCGAGCGAGACGCTGCGGCGTTCGCTTTTTACACGCCGCTGTTGCGCGCCAAAACGACGCCACACGGGTTGGAAATCGAAACCGGCGGCGACACGCCGATGACGCTCGCTTGCGATCTGCTGATCAATGCCGCCGGCCTTGGCGCTGCGGCGGTGGCGCGCAGCATCGAAGGCATGCCTGTGGACCGGATTCCACCGGCTTACCTCGCCAAGGGAAACTATTTCAGTTGCAGCGCCCGCACGCCGTTTTCGCGCCTGATCTATCCGGTGCCGGAGCCCGGCGGCCTTGGCGTGCATCTTACGCTGGACCTCGCGGGGCAGGCCCGCTTCGGTCCCGACGTGGAATGGATCGACACTCCGGACTATGATGTCGATCCGGCGCGGGCGACGCGGTTTTACCCGGCGATCCGGCGCTACTGGCCCGAACTGCCCGATGGCGCCCTGATCCCGGCCTATTCCGGAATCCGGCCCAAGATCGTACCGCCGGCCGTCGCGCAGCAGGATTTCGTGATCGAGGGGCCCGCCGACCACGGCGTGGCCGGGCTGATCAACTTGTTCGGGATTGAATCGCCCGGCCTGACGTCGTCACTTGCGATCGCGGACCATGTCGCCGCGCTGGCCGGGAGGTAACCCAGACAAGCCCGGCTTCGGCGCGCGGACCGGCAGCAATCAATCGGCGGCGGCGGCAGGCGCCACGGCCCCTCAAAGGCAGGGAATGCGAGAGTTTAGTGGAGGGTCCCGACCGTACCGAGTTTCAGTCTTTCGATCTCGTCCCTAAGCATGAGTTTACGGCGCTTCAATTGGGCGATCCTCAGGTCGTCGGTGGAAAGATGCCTGCGGGCATCGTGCAACTCGCCTTCCAGGATCCGATGTTTCCGTTCCAGTTCAGCGAGATGCGCCTGAATTGCCATTCGAACCTCCTCGGTAGGATTAACCTCAGATTCGCTTCGGATTCTTGAGTGTACATGAACCGTGGCGGCTGTCGATGGGACAGAAAAGCGCGTCAATAATATTTGCGGGATTATCAGAAATGGACGGTGAGCGCGGAACCCGGCGACTTGCGCGGCGCGCGGGCAAGGGTGATAACTCGCAAGGGTGATAACTCGCAAAGCTGAAACTCACAACCCTTCGCAAACTCTTCGCGATTCAAGTCAGTGCGTCATCATGGCCGACGAAGAACAGCGCGAACTCGGAGCTGAGCTCGCCCGGCTGCAACAGGAACACCGCGACCTCGACGCCGCCATCGATGCCCTGCATCAATCGCCCGCGCCCGATTTGTTGCGGCTGCAGCGGTTGAAGAAGCGCAAACTGCAACTGCGCGACCGCATCGCCTTCATCGAAGACCAGATCACGCCGGATATCATTGCCTGAAGCCGACCGCGGCAGGCGGGGCGTGCAGAATGCGATGCCGGCGGCGCTCGAAAAGTTGTCGCGAGTGAATGGCAACGCAGCCTGAGCGTTCCGCTGATGCGACCGCCTCTCAATCGCCCCGCCGCTGCGCCTTGCGGACGTACATTGCGCAGTCGGCCTGCTCCAACGCCGTGCCGGCGTCGGCGTGCGGTCCGAGGATCGCGACTCCGATCGATGCGCCGGCCGTGATCGGCCGCCCGCGGAAAGTCAATGTCAGCCGGTCGATGGTCTCTTCGAGCACCGACGCCTTGGCTTTGGCGTCGGTCTCGCTGAGATTCCACAACAGCAGCGCGAACTCGTCGCCGCCGAGCCGCCCGATCAGGTCGGAGGATCGCACGTGTCGAGACAGCGCCGCAACCACGGCCTTCAGCACCGCGTCTCCCGCCGCGTGACCGAGAGCGTCGTTGATGGGCTTCAGACGATCGACGTCGAGCACGAACAGCGCACCACTCGCATGATAACGCCGGATATAGGCGACCGAGCGGCGAAGTTCGCGTTCGAAGCCGCGGCGATTGAGGACGCCCAGAAGAAAATCGGTCTCCGCGAAGGCCTCAAGATCCGCGATCCGTTCCTGCGCCGCCGCGAGCTGGGATTTGAGGCGGCGGATGGCGCCTCTGGCGTCGGCCGCGACGTCACGTTGTACCGTTTGGCGCTTGGGTGAGAGCGCCGCCAGCCGCGCGGCAGGTGCGGCCTTGCGGCGGCTCGCCTTGCGTTTCGCGGCCGTGGAGGTGGGCGCTTTCGGTGTCTTTTTCATCGTCACAAGGCTTGCCGCCGTTCACCAAGAAAGGATAGTTCATTCCCGGCTGCTTGCCTCGTCAAGACGCACTCCTATAATCCGGGTTGTATTTCTGGATTCCCGAAAGAAAATACTGAATGACCGCCGTCGCCATCATCATGGGAAGCCAGTCGGACTGGGAGACCATGCGTCACGCCGCGGAAACGCTGACCGCGCTTGACGTGACGAGCGAGACGCGAATCGTGTCCGCGCACCGAACACCGGAAAGGCTGTTCGCATTCGCCAGGGGCGCCAAGGCTGAGGGCTTCAAGGTCATCATCGCGGGCGCGGGCGGCGCCGCGCACCTGCCCGGCATGACGGCGTCGCTGACGGAGCTTCCGGTGCTTGGTGTACCCATCGAATCCAAAGCACTTGCCGGGCTCGACTCGCTGTATTCGATCGTGCAGATGCCGGCCGGCATTCCGGTGGGAACGCTCGCGATCGGCAAGGCCGGCGCTATCAATGCGGCGCTGCTGGCGGCGAGCGTGCTCGCCCTCAACGACCCGGCGCTCGCCAGCCGCCTCGCGGCATGGCGCAAGCGGCAGACGGATGCGGTGAGCGAACGCCCGGAGGGATCGGCGTGAGCGATTCTCGGCGGGTGACGCTTCAGCCGGGCGACACCATCGGAATTCTCGGCGGCGGACAACTCGGCCGGATGCTGGCGTTGGCGGCGGCGCGCCTGGGCCTCAAGTGCCAGGTGTTCTCGCCAGATCCGGACTCGCCGGCGTTCGACGTCGTGCAGAACGCCACCTGTGCCGAATACGCCGACGTCGAGGCGCTGGAATTGTTCGCAGCCGACGTCGACGTCGTCACCTATGAATTCGAGAATGTCCCGGCGGCGACCGCGATGGTGCTCGCCGCGCGCCGGCCGGTGCTACCCAACCATCGCATTCTGGAGACGGTGCAGGACCGGCTGGTTGAGAAGAACTTCATCACCGGACTCGGTATCGGCACCGCCGCCTATACCGACGTGGCGTCGGCGGAGGCGTTGCGCGAGGCGATCGAAATCATCGGCCTTCCGGCGGTGATCAAGACCCGCCGCTTCGGCTACGACGGCAAAGGTCAGGCCATCATTCGCGAGGGAGACGATCCCAGCCAGGTGTGGGACGATCTCGGCACCAAGGCGGCGATCCTGGAAGCCTTCGTAGCGTTCGAGCGCGAGATTTCCGTGATCGTCGCGCGCAGCGCCGATGGCGGCGTCGAATGCTTCGACGTGACCGAGAACGAGCATCGCGATCACATCCTGAAATATTCGCGCGTACCAGCGGCGATCCCCGATACGCTCGCCGCTCAGGCGCGCGACATCGCGCAAAAGATCGCGATCGCGCTCGACTATGTCGGCGTACTGGCCGTCGAGATGTTCGTGGTGCCGGGCGCCGGCGGGCCGACGCTGCTCGTCAACGAGATCGCGCCGCGGGTCCACAACTCCGGGCACTGGACGCTCGACGGCGCCTCGATTTCGCAATTCGAGCAGCACATCCGCGCGGTCGCCGGCTGGCCGCTCGGCAAGCCGGTCCGGCACGGCAGCGCAGTCATGACAAACCTGATCGGCGACGACATCCTCGACTACGGGAAGTGGCTCACCGTGCCGGGCGCAGCCGTGCATATCTACGGCAAGGGCGCGCCGCGCCCCGGCCGCAAGATGGGCCATGTCACCGAGATCAAGCATGTCACCGAGGTCAAGGGCCGCGGCTGACGATGGGACGCGTTGTTCGGCTTACTCCGGACCTGTCTTGTCATGCCCGGACTTGATCCGCGCATCCATCTTCCCAAAAGGATGAATTACCGGGTCATAGGCGAGCGCAGGCGATGCCGTTCTTCGCATAGGCGAGCGAAGCGACGCCGTCCTTCGAACGGCCATGCCCGGCAATGACACGTAACGCTATTTTCCCGCGACGACGCCTTCCGGCTCGTCGCTGAGCGCGCGATAGACCACGCCGCCGATGACGCCGCCGATCAGCGGCGCCACCCAGAACAGCCAGAGTTGCTGCAGGGCCCAACCGCCGACGAACAGCGCCGGACCGGTGCTGCGCGCCGGATTCACCGACGTATTGGTGACGGGAATGCTGACGAGGTGAATCATCACCAGCGCGAGCCCGATCGCCAGCGGCGCGAAACCCGCCGGGGCCCTGCCGTGGGTCGATCCCATGATGACAAACAGGAACATGGCCGTCATCGTCACTTCGGTGATGAAGCCGACCATGAGGCTGTAGTGACCGGGCGAGTGCTCGCCGTAGCCGTTCGACGCGAAGCCCTTGGCAACATCGAAGCCCGGAGCACCACTGGCAATCACATAGAGCAGCGCCGCCGCCGCGACCGCGCCGATCACCTGCGCAATGACGTACGGCACCACCTGGCCGGCCGGAAACCGGCCGCCCGCGGTCAGACCCACCGTGATCGCCGGGTTGAGATGGCAGCCCGAAATGTGCCCGATCGCGTAGGCCATGGTGACGACGCTCAGACCGAAGGTAAAAGCAACGCCCAGCAGTCCGATGCCGACCTGCGGAAACGCCGCCGCGATGACCGCGCTGCCGCATCCCATAAAAGTCAGCCAAAAAGTGCCGATCAGTTCGGCCGCGTATTTCCTGACATCCATGACACGCCTCCCTTGGTTGGGGATCAACCATCCCGATCAGGAACCATAGAAACGTGGATGTGAAGCATTCCTGACCCAATAGCGGCCCTTTTCACCTGAATTTTCGACGTTTTACCGCGGATCGAACCACCGCCCAACGGTGGACATCCGCGCTTTAATCTGGTACATCCGCGGCCTCGACACTGAGGGCTCGGCCTTTGTCGGCCTTCCGCTGTCTGACGAATTCTCAATTTGTACAATTAAAGAGGATGCCGCGTGCAGGTTCTCGTTCGCGATAACAATGTCGATCAAGCCCTCAAGGCGCTGAAGAAGAAGATGCAGCGCGAGGGGATTTTCCGCGAGATGAAGCTCCGCGGTCATTACGAAAAGCCCTCTGAAAAGAAGGCTCGCGAAAAGGCCGAAGCCGTGCGCCGCGCCCGCAAGCTTGCGCGCAAGAAGATGCAGCGCGAAGGCCTGCTGCCGATGAAGCCGAAGCCGGTTTTTGGTGCTGGACCCGGAGCAGGTCGTGGTGGCCCGGGTGCCGGTGCGCGCCCGCCTCGCTAAAAACAGACATTCGATTTGAATACGAAAAACGCGAGCCCCGGGGCTCGCGTTTTTCGTATCGGCGAAGTGTTTGTCAGGCCCGCGACTAGAGCCTTTCCGCTTCTGATAGAAGCAGAAGCGGGGCTCTATGATTTTGGCTTGACGCGTTTTCTTCACGCCAACCGGTATCATCCTCGGGTCAAGCCCGAGGACATGCTTCGCTCGGAAACGCTCTATCGCGGCAGCACTGTCTGGAAGACCGATTTCGCGGCCGAAAGCATGTCGTCGGCGACCGTGGTATGGGTGCGCATCGCCGGCGGCGCCACGTTGGCCTCCAGATCGAGCGGTCGCGACGCTTGTGGAATATCCGCGGGCGGAACCGGCAGCCGCGCCCGGTCGCCGCTGCTGACCTGCGATTCCTCCATCCCCGTCGCGGCGGGCGTGAGCATTTCGACAGCCGGCGTCGACACCCGGATCGCAGGCGGTAGCGGTTGCATCGCCGGCTGAGGTGCGGCGCGCGTGACCTCCTGCAGGCGCGGCGACGTGGATTCGACCGGCTGACGATCGGTGTCCTGCTGCGCTCGAGAAACCTCTGATCGAGGACGCGACGCCTCGACCCGCACGGGCGCATCGTTCGCACCGCGCAAGCGATCGATCGCGGCACGCGCAAGATCGTTGGCATCGCGATGATCGTCCGGAACCGAGGCCGTCTGGGTCGGAGCAGCCGGCGTGGGCGTGACCTTGGCGGCGGCTTTCTCGCGCCGCGCCGTTTGATGCTTTTTCGCATCAGTCGGCAGGCCCGCGGTTTCCGTCCTCTTCTCCGCGGGTTTTGCCGCAGCCGTCTCGGGCTGGACCTTCCCGGCCTCAGCCTTCGCGACCGCCTTCTCGGAAACACCCTTCGCCCGAACCCCGGCCTCGGAATTGTTGCTGGCGGCCTTATCGGGCATCACGGCGGGCGCAGCAGCCGTTAGTGGCGCGTCGGCAGGCCTGTCGGCGATGTAGTGGTTGACGATGTAGGCGGCTGTCACTGTCGCGAGGACAGACGGCAATATCTTCTCAAAGAAAAATTTCAAAGCGAGTATCAACATGACCGGCCTCTCCCACGCTGTCTGATGGGAAAACTTTTTGGCCGATTAAGGGATCAATCGCGACCGACCGGTGGCAAGTGGGTGATAAGCTGTAACGTTTCGTGTCCGTTATAGCGTTTTCGAGCAAAGCATGTCCTCGGGCTTGACCCGAGGATGGATGCCGGTTCGCGTTTGATCCAATCAAAGCCGGAATAGCTCCAGTGTCAGAGCGACTCGATCCGACCGAACGCCATGAAGCCGGTAAGGTCGCGGCCATAAACCGGTTGCAGGTCGGCCGGCAGCAGATAGCGGTTGATCAACCCGCCAACGCCGAACCTGGCATGATCGGTGCGGATGAAATCGTAGATTCCTCCGACCGAGACTTTGCCGACGACGAAAGCCCCTCTGCGAGGCCGGCAATGTGGTGGGTCGGTTCATTTTCCGCGACCCGCTCCGCACGCATCCTGCTCGCGGTAACGCCGGCCGTTGACGGGACGAAGGTGATACCGAGACCGGTCGCAGCAGCGAAAAACCAAACGGCCAGCGCACGAAAAATCCACGCCGACCGGCATTGAAAGGTGCCGGCTCATAAAGCCGGCAAGCGGCTATCTGGCGCGCTTACGAACGCTCTTTTTTGCCTTCTTCACCGTCCTCTTCTTTTTGACGACTGTTTTCTTTTTGACGACTGTTTTCTTCTTGGCGGCTGTTTTCTTCTTGGTGGCTGTCTTCTTTTTGACGGCCTTCTTGGGAGAGAGGTAGACGCCGACCTTCTTCGAGGAGCGTCCGACCGCCTTGACCGCAGCGCGGAGCCTTGCGGGCGTCACCTTGAACCTCTTCGACCAGTAGCTGACTTCGTACGGCTGGCTCAGCGCTATCAGCGCCCGATCCTCCGGCTTAAGCTTTTGCAGCTTGAGGTAGGCTTCGACCTTCCTGGCGGAGCGGCCGGCAGCCTTGACCGCGGCCTTCAGCTTCAACGGCGTGACTTTGAATTTCCTGGACCAGTAACGGACCTCGTAGGCCTCACTCAACGCTATCAAGCCGCGGTCGCTTCCGCCTCGCTTCGCCTTGTTGTCAGCCATATCGGCCTCCCGCTGTTGAGTATCGCCGTATTACATTCCCTTGACGATATTCTCCGTCATCTTCTTGGCGTCGCCAAGCAGCATCATCGTATTGTCCCGATAGAACAGTGGATTGTCGATGCCGGCGTAGCCCGATGCGAGCGAACGCTTGATGAACATCACGGTGCCGGCCTTCCAGACCTGCAACACCGGCATGCCGTAGATCGGCGAAGACTTGTCTTCCTCCGCCGCCGGGTTGGTGACGTCGTTGGCGCCGATCACGAAGGCCACGTCGGCCTGGGCGAATTCCGAATTGATGTCCTCAAGCTCGAACACCTCGTCGTAAGGCACGTTAGCCTCGGCGAGCAGCACGTTCATGTGGCCGGGCATGCGGCCCGCTACCGGATGAATCGCGTACTTCACCTCGACACCCTCCTTCTTGAGGTTATCGGCCATTTCGCGCAGCGCGTGCTGGGCCTGCGCCACCGCCATGCCGTAGCCGGGCACGATGATGACCTTCTGTGCGTTCTTCATGATGAAGGCGGCGTCATCCGCCGAGCCGAGCTTGACCGGCTTGACCTCGCCGCCGGCGCCACCGCCGGCCGCGGCGGTCTCGCCGCCGAAGCCGCCGAGGATCACCGAGATGAACGAGCGATTCATCGCATGGCACATGATGTAGGACAGGATCGCGCCGGAGGAGCCGACCAGCGCGCCGGTAATGATCAGCGCCGAATTGCCGAGCGTGAAGCCAATGCCGGCCGCCGCCCAGCCGGAATACGAGTTCAGCATCGAGATCACGACCGGCATGTCGGCGCCGCCGATCGGAATGATCAAGAGAGCACCGAGCAGCAGCGCCAGAATCACGATCAGCCAGAAATCGAGCACGCTGCCGGACATCACCAGCCCGACGACGAAGAACACCAGCGCCAGAGCGAGCACGATGTTGATGATGTGACGCGCCGGCAGGATGATCGGGGCGCCGCTCATGCGGCCCGACAGTTTCAGAAACGCGATCACCGAGCCGGTGAATGTCAATGCGCCGATGGCGACGCCGAGCGACATCTCGACCAGACTCTGCGCATGAATATGGCCCGGCGTGCCGATGCCGAAGGCTTCCGGCGCATAGAACGCGCCCGCGGCCACCAGCACCGCGGCCATGCCGACCAGCGAGTGGAACGCCGCGACCAGTTCCGGCATCGACGTCATCGGCACCCGGCGCGCGATCACCGCGCCGATGCTGCCGCCGATCGCGACCCCGAGAATCACCAGCAGCCACGCCACGCCGTCGGCGGGCGGATGCGACGCGAGCGTGGTCGCGACCGCGATCGCCATGCCGATCATGCCGAGGAAATTGCCGCGGCGGCTCGACGCCGGGCTCGACAGCCCGCGCAGCGACAGGATGAACAAAACACCGGCGACAAGGTAAAGCAGCGCGGAGAGATTGGCGTTCATCTAACTAAGAGCCCCTCTTCTGTCATCATCCGCGAAAGCGGATGATCCAGTCATCCGAAACGGTCATGACTAGAGCCTCGCTTCTGATTGAATCAGAAGCGAGGCTCTATGATCTTGATTTGACGCGTTTTCTTCACGCGAACCGGTATCCACTTCGCTCGAAAACGCTCTAGACAGGCAGTCACGACCTATTGGATGCCCCGCCTCCGCAGGGCTTGACGACATTTATTTGAGATCCCCGCTCACTTCTGCTTCTTCTTGTACATCGCCAGCATTCGCTGGGTGACAAGAAAGCCGCCGAAGATATTCACGCAGGCGAACACCAGGGCGACGAAACCGAAGGCCCGCGCCCAGCCCGATCCCGACGAGATCATGCCGACGCCGACGGCGAGCAGCGCGCCGACCACGATCACCGACGAGATCGCGTTGGTGACCGACATCAGCGGCGTATGCAGCGCGGGCGTCACCGACCACACCACGAAGTAGCCGACGAACACGGCCAGGACGAAAACCGACAGCCGGAACACGAAGGGATCGACGGCCTCAACGATATGTTCCATGGGGACGTTCCTATTCGTCGTTCCGGGGCACGCCAGGCGACGAACGCCTCGCGTTCGCGCCGATGGCGTGCATCGGGAATCCGCTGGTGAACCCGCGCGGCATGCCCCACGGGATAACCCGTTCGCCGGCTGTGCACCTAATCGTCATGCGCTTTTCGGCTGGAAATTCGGATGAATGACCGCGCCATTCCTGGTCAGCGCGGTGGCCTTGACCAGTTCGTCGTCCCAGTTCACCGCGAGCGCCTTGGTCGTCTTGTCGACCAGCGTCTCGATGAACGAAAACAGGTTGCGGGCATACAGGCTCGACGCCGATGTGGCGACGCGGCCCGCGACATTGGTAAAGCCGACGATCTTCACGCCATCGAGATCGACGATCTTACCCGCCTTGACGCCCTCGATGTTACCGCCACGCTCGACCGCGAGATCGACCAGCACCGAGCCCGGCTTCATCGAGCGCACCATCTCCGCGGTCACCAGCTTCGGCGCCGGGCGTCCGGGGATCAGCGCCGTCGTGATGATGATGTCCTGCTTCTTGATGTGCTCAGCGGTCAGCGCCGCCTGCTTGGCCTGATACTCTTTCGACATTTCCTTGGCGTAGCCGCCGGCGGTCTGTGCGTTCTTGAACTCCTCGTCCTCGACCGCGAGGAATTTGGCGCCGAGGCTTTCCACCTGCTCCTTGGTAGCGGGACGCACATCGGTCGCGGTGACGACGGCGCCGAGGCGGCGCGCGGTGGCGATCGCCTGAAGGCCGGCAACGCCGACGCCCATGACGAACACCTTCGCGGCCGGCACGGTGCCGGCTGCGGTCATCATCATCGGAAATGCGCGGCCGAACGACTCGGCCGCCTCGATGACGGCGCGGTAGCCGGCCAGGTTTGCCTGACTCGACAGCACGTCCATCACCTGGGCGCGCGTGATGCGCGGCATCAGTTCCATCGCGAATGCCGACACGCCGGCATCCGCTATCGTTTTTAGCGCCGCCTCGTTGCCGTAAGGATCCATGATCGCGATCACCAGTGCGCCACGCTTGTATTGCGCAAGCTCGCTGGCTTCCGGCCGCTTCACCTTGACGACGACGTCGGCATCCTTGAGCGCATCAGCGCTGACCACAGCCCCCGCGGCCACGAAGTCCGAATCAGGCAATCCCGACCTGATTCCGGCGCCCGGCTCGATTGCGACATCCGCGCCGAGCGCCTTGAACTTCTTCACCGTATCCGGCGACGCCGCCACCCGCGGCTCGGACGGATCGATTTCCTTCGCTATGGCAATCTTCATGATGCCCCCCGCAGTCAACTGCTGCGCACGATTAAAGCACCAGCCACATTGCTAGCGAATGAAAATCCCAGACGGCCCGACAATCAGGTGAGGAAGATCGCCATCAACGAGACAATGACAATCACGGCCGCAGTGCCGTACGTCGACGCTTTGATGAACGTCTTATATGTATTCTCGTGCGCCGGGTAATCCATTCCGTCCGCCGTCGAGTAAACGATTTCGCCATGATCAGACACGTCAAGTCTCCTGCCAAGGTTAATCTGCCCGCGAGGAGTTAGCGCAATCGGGAAGACAGAGCAACGGTGTGGCGATCATGTTGGCGAAGTCATCGTCCTTTAATGTACAAAATGTACAAATCGAGCGGCTCGAGCCGACAATTGCCTGATTTTCGCGCTCAGATCCCACCGTTTGCCTGATATTTGGACAGGGTGGCCGCGCCCTGAGTCGGCCGGGGACCGGAATCATGTCCAGCCCGCCTTGCCATTTGGCCTCCAGACGGGCCGTGCGCGGCATAATAAACAGCTTAAGGTTGATAAAAACACGCTATAGTTGTAATGCTCGATCCAAGCGATCTACGAGCTTTCCGGTTTGTGGGCTTTCCGGTCCTACTCACTGCGCCATTTTGCCACGGGCGCTCGGGGCAGCCAGTGCGGCGCGCTGAATAGGGCTCTTTGTTCCGGCAAACGGCAACGCGCGACTCAAGGCCCGCGGCGACATCTGTTCGCGCGAGTGCAATGACGCACGGCGCTCCACTCACGGCCAGTTGTCCCCGATTCGGCGCGTCAGACCCTTCTCGCTTGTTAGAGCGTTTTAGAGCGAAGTGGGTAGCGGTTCGCGTGAAGAAAACGTGTCAATTCAAAATCATAGAGCCTCGCTTCCGATTCCATCAGAAGCGAAAAGATTCTGGACGAGACGAAAAGCAGGCCAATGGCCTATCTCATCGTCTCCAGCTCATCGATCATTCCGGCAATGACCGACAATCCACCGTCCCAGAATTTCGGATCCCTGGCGTCGAGCCCGAACGGCCTCAGCAGCTCGGAATAGTGCCTGGTGCCGCCGGCGGCGAGCATCGCGAGATAGCGATCGGCGAACCCTTCGGACGCGTGCTCATAGACCGCGTAGAGCGAGTTCACGAGGCAATCTCCGAACGCATAGGCGTAGACGTAGAACGGCGAATGGATGAAGTGCGGAATGTACATCCAGAAGGTCTCGTAGCCCGGCCTGATCTCGATCGCCGGCCCGAGGCTTTCGCCCTGCACACTGAGCCAGAGCTGGCCGATGCGTTCGGCGGTCAGTTCGCCGTTCTTGCGCTCGGTGTGGACGGCGCGCTCGAACGTATAGAACGCGATCTGCCGCACCACCGTGTTGATCATGTCCTCGACCTTGCCGGCCAGCAGCGCCTGCCGCTGCTTCGCGTTCTTCGTCTGCGCCAGCAGACGCTTGAAGGTCAGCATCTCGCCGAAGACTGACGCGGTTTCCGCAAGCGTCAGCGGCGTCGGCGCCATCAGCGCGCCGTTCTTCGCCGCCAGCACCTGATGCACGCCGTGACCCAGTTCGTGCGCGAGCGTCATCACGTCGCGCGGCTTGCCCTGGTAGTTCATCAGCACGTAAGGGTGCGCCGACGGCGTGGTCGGATGCGAGAACGCGCCCGGCGCCTTGCCGGGACGCACCGGCGCATCGATCCAGCGATCGGTGAAGAACTGTTCGGCGATGCCGGCCATTTTCGGCGAGAAATCGCCATAGGCGGTCAGCACCATCTTGCGCGCGTCGGTCCACGGAATGACGCCGGTGGCGGCGAACGGCAGCGGCGCGTTGCGGTCCCAATGCGCGAGCTTCTTCTTTTTGAACCAGCGCGCCTTCAGCGCGTAGTAGCGATGCGACAGCCGCGGATAGGCCGCGCGCACCGAGGCCACCAGCGCATCCACCACCTCGCGCTCGACGCGGTTGTTCAGATGGCGCGAATCCGCGACGTCCTGAAAGCCGCGCCAGCGGTCGGAAATATCCTTGTCCTTGGCGAGCGTGTTGGTGATGAGCGCGAAGGTTCGCTCGTTGGCCTTGAACGTCTTCGCCAACGCCTGCCCGGCCGCCTTGCGCCTTTCGGGGGAGCGGTCCTGCAACAGGTTCAGAGTCGGTTCGATCGCCAGCTCCCTGGTCCCGACCCTGAAGCGCAACCCGGCAATGGTCTGGTCGAACAGCCTGTTCCAGGCGGAATAGCCGGTCTGCGACTTCTCATGGAAGAGCCGCTCGACACGATCCTCGAGCTGGTACGGCTTGTCCTTGCGGCTGTCCTCGATCCACGGGCGGTAATGCCCAAGCTCCGGCGTCTGCATGGCGCGCTCGATCACGTCGTCGTCGATGCGGTTGAGTTCGAGCGCGAAGAACAACAGATGCACCGAGGCCGTCGTCAGACGCTCGGAGACGTCGCCGTAGAATTTCGAGATCGCCGGATCGACGCTGTCGCCGGCGTGGATCAACCCCGCATACGAACCGAGCCGCCCGGCGAGATCGTCGATCGCCTCATAGCGCCGCACGGCGTCGGCCAGCCACGCGCCGCCATCGGGTTTCGCGGTCTCTTCGGCGAGCTTGCCCTTGTAGTCGGCCTCGAACGCCTCGCAGTCCGCATCGACCTTGTCGAGATCGCGCGTCACCTCGGGCGCATCGATTCCGGCATAGAGGTCCGCGAGATTCCATTCCGGCAGACGTCCCGCATCCGGTTTCGCGACGGCAGCCTTTTTCACGGCGGGCTTGCGATGAGAGGCGGGGTTGCGGGGGGCGGCGGGTTTGCGTGAAGCGGAGGGAGAACGCGAAGCCATTATCGATCCAGACTTTCTCAGGAAGAAAACTGTTGCATGACGACCGGGCGGCAAACCTTAAGAGCGCGTTAATCCCCGTCCGCCAGTGTGCCCCGATTCGGTACAGATAGTTGTAGCGTGCGGGGAATGCCATGACTGCCACCATTTTGATCGCGGACGATGACGCAGTGCAGCGCCGACTCGTCGAAAACATGGTGCGGCGGTGCGGCTATGACGCGATCGTGGTCGAGGGCGGCGATGCCGCCATCGCCGCACTGACGGCCTCCGACGGCCCCGTCATCGATGCTCTCATCCTCGACCTCGTGATGCCCGGCCTCGACGGCATGGGCGTGCTGGCGAAAATCCGCGAAGCCGGCATCAGCGTCCCCGTCGTGGTCCAGACCGCGCACGGCGGCATCGACAACGTGGTCTCGGCGATGCGTGCCGGCGCGCATGACTTCGTGATCAAGCCGGTCGGCATCGAACGTCTGCAGGTGTCCTTGCGCAATGCGCTCAACGCCAGCGCGCTGAAGGGCGAATTGCGGCGCGTCCGCCACAGCCGCGAGGGCCGCCTCAGCTTCGCCGACATCATCACGCGCAGCGAGACCATGGCCAACGTGATGAGGGTCGCGAGGAAGGCCGCGAGTTCGTCGATCCCGGTCCTGATCGAGGGCGAGTCCGGCGTCGGCAAGGAGCTGTTCGCGCGCGCCATCCACGGCACCGGCGAGCGCAGCGCCAAGCCGTTTGTCGCCGTGAACTGCGGCGCGATCCCGGACAACCTCGTGGAGTCGATCCTGTTCGGCCACGAGAAGGGATCGTTCACCGGCGCAACCGAACGCCACACCGGCAAGTTCGTCGAGGCCTCCGGCGGCACCCTGTTTCTCGACGAAGTGAGCGAACTGCCGCTGACCGCACAGGTGAAGCTTCTGCGCGCGCTGCAGGAAGGTGCGGTGGAAGCGGTCGGCGGCCGCAAGCCGGTCAAGGTCGACGTCCGCGTTATCTCGGCCACCAACCGCAGGCTGCTCGATCGCGTCAAGGCGGGACAGTTCAGGGAAGACCTGTTCTATCGCCTCCACGTGCTGCCGCTGACGATCCCGCCGCTGCGAACGCGGCGCGACGACATCCCGAACCTGCTGCGGCACTTCCTCGCGCGCTTCTGCGCCGAGGAAAACCGGACGATCAACGGCATCAGCGGCGAAGCGATGGCGGGGCTGTCGCAGCTCAACTGGCCGGGCAACATCCGCCAGCTCGAAAACGCGGTGTACCGCGCGGTCGTCATGAGCGAGGGCGAGCAGCTTGGCCTCCCGGACTTTCCGCTGATCGGCGCGCAACCCGCGACAGACGCCGAGGCGAACGAGCCATTGATTATGGAGCCGATGCTCCGGCGACCGTCGCCCGACGTGGTCTCCGGTAATGAAATACCCATAGCGCCGCTGCCTGATGCAGGCAGCCTGGCGATGCTGACTTACGACGGTGAAATACGTCCGCTTGAGGAGCTGGAAGCAGACATCGTTCGCTTCGCGATTTCACACTATCGCGGACAAATGTCCGAGGTGGCGCGTCGGTTGAAAATCGGGCGGTCCACGCTCTACCGCAAACTCGACGACATCGCCGCGAAGGAGGAACAGTAACAAGCTCCAATGCATTCGCATCACAAGGGTTGCGTTCGAATCACAGGAGAGTGACAAGCTTGAACCGTTGCGGGGCGGTGACAGACTAACGGAAAACACCTTCCTGAAACGCACGGTGCGTTGCCAATAGCTAATTTTGAAGTCAGTTTGTCGTGAGCTGCCCCTTGCGGCGCTGGCTGCCCGAATCGAGCGCGTATAACGTCCGCGCATGAATCGTGAAAAGCCGAATCAAGGCTCACGAAAAAAGCTTGGGCGAACGCAGGACAAACCATCAGAAAATTGTTCCACGCCGGGACAGTTTCACCCAAGGGGTGCGAGAATGCGAGACTATTCGACTAACCGGACCGGATTCGACCGGATCCTGACGGTCCTTGCCGCGACGTTTCTAACGGTGTCCACCTCGGCAGCATTTGCCCAGACCGACATCGCGAAGAAGAGCGCCAGCGAACTCGCAATCGACGCCGCAATTCCGATGCCGGAGCCCGCGAACGTTCCGCCGCCCACCGCAGCCGATTTCAAGATGGACAATGTGCCGCCCGCGCCCCCGATCGTCGGCGCGTCGAAACCGGCTGACCACAAGACCTCCGATACGACAGCGACCGATACGAAACCGGCTGATACCAAAGCGGCCGGCACTGCGGATTCCGAGGCGCCTTCGAACGTGACGGCTGCCTCCGACACAAAGGCCTCCGGCGCAACGACGACTTCGTCCGACACCAAAGCTTCCGACAGCAAGGCGGCTGAGACAAAACCAGCGGATGCCAAACCGGCCGATGTCGCGGCCACTCCTGCGGACGGCATCAAGACGAACGAAGCGACCAAGGACGAGCCGAAGAAGGACGCGACCGCGACGATCACGCCCGCCGCTACGCCTCCAGCGGCGACCGCCACTGCGCCGGCAGCCAAGCAGCCGGGCGAACCCGTGAAGGCCGCGAGCAATGTCCCGCCGGCGGATCAGCCGGTGGCCGAAAAGCTGCACGAATTGCTCGATACCAAGGCCACAAAACTCTTCGACCGCAAGGCCGAGCGAACAGCAATCGAGACATTCTACGCGGCGCGGAGCTATGCGCCGCTATGGACGGAAGGCGGCACACTGAATGCGCAGGCCAAGGGCGTGATCGCGCGTCTCAAGGACGCCGCGGCCGACGGCCTCGATCCCGCCGACTATCCGGTGCCCGACTTTGCCGCAGCGTCATCGCCGGACCAGTTCGCGGACGCCGACCTCAAGCTGACCGCGAGCATGATGAACTACGCCCGCCAGGCCCAGAGCGGCCGGATGCACTGGTCGCAGGTCGGCGCGGATATCCAGTATCCCGAGCATCCCATCGATCCCGAGCAGGTTTTGACGAACGTCACCACCGCGAAGGATGCCTCCGCGGCGCTCGACAGCTACAACCCGCCGCAAAAACTCTATCGCGAGCTGAAGCAGAAGCTGGCCGAACTGCGCAAGACGTCGGAAGGCCCCGTGGTCGAAATTGCCGAAGGTCCGAGTCTGGTGTTCCGCAAGAATGCCGTGATGGAGGATCCGCGCGTGCCGCAGATTCGCGCCAAGCTCGGCGTCACTCAAAATCCCGACGATGCCCACTTCGACGCCGATGTCGCTGCCGCCGTGCGGGAATTCCAGACTCGCAATCACCTCCAGCCCGACGGCATCGCGGGCAACAACACGATCCGCGCCCTGAACGGTCCGAGGAAGGGTCACCAGATCGACACCATTATCGTCAACATGGAGCGCTGGCGCTGGCTGCCGCGCGAACTCGGCGCTCCGTCGCTCGGCAACGCCTACGCCATCCTGAATATTCCTGACTACACGCTCAAGGTGATGCAGCATGGCGCGCAGCTCTGGAGCACCCGCGTCGTCGTCGGCAAGCCGGGAATCCATGCCACGCCGCTGCTGACGGAAACGATGAAGTACATCACCGTCAATCCGACCTGGAACGTGCCGCCGTCGATCATCTACAAGGAATATCTGCCCGCCTTGCAGCAGGATCCGACCGTGCTGGAGCGCATGGGTCTCAAGCTGGAGCGCGACCGCAACGGCGGCATCCACATTTCGCAACCGCCCGGCGACCGCAATGCGCTGGGCCGCATCCGCTTCAATTTTCCGAACAAGTTCCTAGTGTATCAGCACGATACGCCGGACAAATACCTGTTTGCCAAGGAGAAGCGCGCTTTCAGCCACGGCTGCATGCGGGTTCAGAACCCCGATCAGTATGCGGCGACGCTGCTCAATATTGCCCTGCCGCAGGAGCACTACACTCCGGAGAAAATCCGAGGCATGTATGGCCGGAAGGAATTCGACATCAAGTTCCCGACTCCGATTCCGGTCAACATCACCTATCAGACCGCGTTCGTGGATCATGCCGGCAAATTGCAGATCCGCCCCGACGTCTACGGCAGCGATGCCAAGATGCTGGCGCTGCTTCGCAACCCCAAGGGCCGCGATCTCGAAGCGGTGATCGCCCATGCCCAGCCGAACTATTCCCGCCCCAAAGGGGACATCCCGCAACAGGGCGTCGCCTTCAATGAAAACCGCGGGTTTGGCGGCGGTTTCGACAACGGCGGCCCGTCGTTCTTCGAGCGGCTGTTTGGATTCCAGACCCCGCCCCCCCAGGTCGAGGACCGCCGCCGCAGGATTTGGCGCTAGCCTCACGATCTGTCGAAAGGCAGGTTTAGTTGATTAAAAACAAGGGCTTCATCGCAGGATGAGGCCCTTTTAACGTTAACCATTATCCACCCCTTCCCAACCCCCTGGCTCTTTTCTGCCACAGTCGGCGGGCTAGTTATCCTTTAGGAGCAGGCGAGTTAAGGTAAATCTGGATTTAACCCTCCTGTCCTACGACTTGAGTTTAGCCCTTTCACCACACGGGGTCGTGGAAGGGTCCCTCGACTAAATCGTCCTCCGGGTGGGCTCATACGTGCTTGCTGGTTTTGCACGCGTTTTGAAATCGTTGTCGATTCCACGCGCCGGTTATCACATCGGCCTGTCGTCGCTTCTGCTGCTGGCGGGCGCGGGATCGGTGCATGATGCCGCCGCGCTCAACGAAACGCGCACCCTGTCGTTTCATCACACCCATTCCAGCGAAGACCTGACCGTCACCTTCAAGCGCAACGGCCGCTACGACGAAGCCGCGCTGAAACAGCTCAATCACTTTCTCCGCGACTGGCGCAGCCAGGAGCAGACCACCATGGATCGTCACCTCTTCGACATTCTCTGGGAGGTCTACCGCGATGTCGACGCCCGGCAGCCGATCAACATCGTCTCCGCCTACCGCTCCCCCGCCACCAATGCCATGCTTCGCCGCCGCTCCAAACACACCGGCGTCGCGCGCTTCAGCCAGCACATGCTCGGCCACGCAATGGACTTCTTCATTCCCGGCGTGCCGCTCGAAAAAATCCGTTTCGCCGGACTTCGCCTGCAACGCGGCGGCGTCGGCTTCTATCCCAAATCGGGCTCGCCCTTCGTTCACCTCGATACCGGACATGTGCGGCACTGGCCGCGCATGACCCACGACCAGCTGGCGCGCGTCTTCCCGAACGGCCGCACCGTGCATATTCCCTCCGATGGCAACCCCCTGCCCGGCTATCAACTGGCGATGGCCGACATCGAGAAGCGCGGCCAGAACGCGGATGAAGACGGGGCGGTGAACAGCAAGCCGTCGAATTTCCTGCTGGCGCTATTCCGCGGCAAGTCCGCCGACGAGGACGATGAACCGGATGGCGCGCCGGCTGCACGGCCGGCAAACCAGACCACGGTCGCCTCCGCAGCACCGGCTGCGTCGGCCGACCCGGTCCCGCTGCCCCGGGCGAAGCCGCCCGCGGCCTTCAGGCTCGCATCCGCTGACGTCCTGACCGTTCCGGCCGCACAACCCACCACGAAACAGGCCGCGTCCGGCAAACCCCAGACCCCGGCCGACATCATCAATGCCCGCGGCTTCTGGGATGAAATCCCGTCGGCCCCGAAGCAGGCCACGCCGCAGCAGGTGATCGCGGCGATCAGCGCCCGCCAGGCACTCGCCAAAGCCGACCCGCAACCGACCTCCAGCATCTCCGATACCTTCCAGGCGCTGGCCTATGCGCCGCCACCGGCGAAGGACGTCCGCCGCGCACGAATCGTCGCGGCGACCGCATCGATCCCGCCCGTCCGGCGCGCCGCCCCCGCGCGCAATCCGATGGCCGTCGGCGGCGTGACCACCGTCGTCGCCAAAGGCGCACAGGGCCAGGGCACGGTCGTGTCCACCTCGCGCCGACTGGCGCCAGCGGCCACGCGCGACAGCGATGTCTGGATGCGCGCGATGATCCTCGCCCCGAGCGCGAGCCGCACGATGTCGGCAACGGCCCTCGGCGACCAGGACATGACGTTGATGCAGGTCTATTTCGAAAAGCCGGACCGGGCGATCACAATGACCTTCTCCGACAATCCGCAGATGGGAATCGTCTGCAATCGATTTACCGGATCGGCTGTCGCCAGCCTGACCACGACGGCGCTCGCTAATTGAGCCGTCATGCCCGGCACTCGGGCCCGGCCCTTGCCGGCCCGAGCACAGGTCCATTGTGCCGGGCATCCACGTCTTAAACCTTGGACTCAGATCAAAGACGTGGATCGCCGGGACATAGGCGAGCGAAGCGACGCCGTTCTTCGCACAGGTAAGCGGAGCCGACGCTGTTTTTCGAACGGCTATGCCCGGCCCTGACGCGTTGGGATATCAGACCGCCCTTCACAGCATTCCCAGCGCCTGCATGTAGGTCTCCAGGATCGTTTCCTGCTCGGCACGCTCGTTGGCGTCCTGCTTGCGCATCCGCACGATCGTCCGCAGCGCCTTGACGTCGTAGCCATTGCCCTTGGCTTCGGCATAGACGTCGCGAATATCGTCGGAAAGGGTCTTCTTCTCTTCTTCGAGCCGCTCGATGCGCTCGATGATGGCCTTGAGCTGGTCCTTCGCGAATCTGGTCGCGGGCTCTTCCTTGGCGGCGACAGCGGTGGCCATCCTGCTACTCCTGAAATCAACCGATGATAATGGAATGTGAGCTTGGACGCGCAGGCCCCATCACACTTGAAGGCCGACACTCCCGAGCGGCGCGCCTGGCGTCAAGGCGGCATCGCGCTCATCCACAGCAGACCCACAGGCTGCGCGGCGACAGCCCGCCCAAAACGATCAGTGACCGCTTTGGCTCTTCTTCATCGCTGCGAGCTGGTCCGGCGTCGCCGCGCCCTGATGTTGCGCCTTCCAGGTCTCATAGGGCATGCCATACACCGCCTCGCGGCTGTCGTCCTTGGTCATGACGGCCCCTTTCGCGTCGGCGGCCTCCTTGAGCCAGTTCGACAGGCAGTTGCGGCAGAAGCCGGCGAGGTTCATCAGGTCGATATTCTGAACATCGCTACGGGATTGCAGATGCGCGACCAGACGCCGGAATACCGCGGCTTCCAGTTCCGTTTTTGTTTTGTCATCAATAGTCATGGGCCGATCTCACCATCGCCTGTCAGGACAGGGTTAAGTTGGAACTTGTCATAGATTTTACCATATCGCGGCGCAAATAGGATTTTGCAGGCTGGAAAAAACGCACCTTGGCGTTAAAAGCCGGTTCCAGCCGTTGACAGGCCGCGACGGTCACGCGAAATCACGGCGAAACGATTTGCCCCGCTAAATGACAAAATCAGACCAATGCCTTCCTCCACCGTTCTCGCGGCGCGTGAGCACTGCGGGCCTCTTGCCTGCGCTCGGCATCCTCGTCGTCTGTCTGTGGTCGGCGCCCGCGGCAGCGGACTTCCGGCTCTGCAACAACACGCCGGGCCGCGTCGGCATCGCCCTCGGCTACAAGGACGCCGAGGGCTGGACCACCGAGGGCTGGTGGAACGTCTCATCGCGTGCCTGCGAAACGCTGCTGCGCGGCACGCTCATCGCACGTTATTATTATATTTATGCTCTAGATTACGACCATGGCGGCGAATGGTCGGGACAGGCTTTCATGTGCTCGCGCGATAAAGAATTCACCATCAGAGGTACCGACAATTGCCTCGCGCGCGGTTTCGACCGCACCGGCTTCTTCGAGATCGATACCGGCGACCAGCGCGCGTGGACCGTGCAATTGACGGAGTCCGGCGAACACGGACCGCAGCGCGTGCCAGGGTTGCCTGCGCCGGGCGCGGTTCCGAGTCTGCCCGATCCCGCGGGCGGAACGCCTCCAGGCGTAGGACTGACGCCAGATGCGTTGCCCGGACGCAAGCCATGAGACGTCTGCGCCGTATTAAGATCCTCGCCACGCTCGGACCGGCTTCATCCGACAGCGCCATGGTCCGCCGCCTGTTCGAGGCGGGTGCCGACGTGTTCCGCATCAACATGAGCCACACCACGCATGACAAGATGCGCGAGCTGGTGGCGACGATCCGCAATGTCGAGGGCAGCTACGGTCGCCCGATCGGCATCCTGGTCGACCTGCAGGGACCCAAGCTCCGGATCGGCTCGTTTGCCGATGGCCCCATCCAGTTGAGCAATGGCGACACGTTCGTGCTGGATTCCGACAACAGCCCCGGGGACAAGACCCGGGTTCACCTTCCGCACCCGGAAATCCTGGCGGCGCTGCGCCCCGGTCACACGCTGCTGCTCGACGACGGCAAGGTGCGTCTGATCGCCGAGGAAACCTCGCCCGGGTGCGCCGTGACCCGCGTCGTCGTCGGCGGCAGGATGTCCGACCGCAAGGGGGTCAGCCTGCCCGATACCGATTTGCCTATGTCGGCGATGACGCCGAAGGACCGTTCCGATCTCGACGCGGCGCTGGAAGCCGGCGTCGACTGGATCGCGCTGTCGTTCGTGCAGCGCGCCGACGATGTGGCCGAAGCCAAGAAGATGATCCGTGGCCGCGCCTCGGTGATGGCCAAGATCGAGAAACCGCAGGCCATCGACCGGCTGCCCGAAATCATCGAAATGGCGGATGCCCTGATGGTCGCGCGCGGCGATCTCGGCGTCGAACTGCCGCTCGAACAGGTGCCCGGTCTTCAGAAGCAGATGACACGGCTGGCGCGGCGCGCCGGCAAGCCGGTCGTGATCGCGACGCAAATGCTGGAATCGATGATCCTGTCGCCGGTGCCGACCCGCGCCGAAGTCTCCGACGTCGCCACCGCAGTTTACGAAGGCGCCGACGCCATCATGCTCTCCGCCGAGTCAGCGGCCGGAAAATACCCGGTCGAAGCCATCGCGACCATGAACCGGATCGGCGAAGAGGTGGAGCGCGACCCGACCTATCGCGGCGTGCTCAACGCGCAGCGCCCCCAGCCGGAGCCCACTGTCGGCGACGCCATCGCCGACGCCGCCCGGCAGATCGCCGAAACACTCGACCTCTCCGCAATCATCTGCTGGACCAGTTCCGGGTCGACGGCGCTGCGTGTGGCGCGCGAACGTCCGAAGCCGCCCGTGGTCGCCATCACCCCGAACCTCGCGACCGGCCGCAAGCTGGCGGTGGTGTGGGGCGTGCATTGCGTGGTCGCGGAAGACGCCCACGACCAGGACGATATGGTCGATCGCGCCGGCTCGATCGCTTTCCGCGACGGATTTGCCAAGGCAGGCCAGCGCATCATCATCGTGGCGGGTGTGCCGCTCGGCACGCCCGGCGCGACCAACATGACACGCATCGCCTTCGTCGGTCCGAACGGCGAAACCGGCGTTTAGAGCGTTTTCGAGCGAAGCATGTCCTCGGGCTTGACCCGAGGATGGATACCGGTTCGCGTGAAGAGAAGCTCACACTAGGCTAGGGTAGCTGCCGCATAGGGCGCTGATGTTCGCCTGTCGGCTCGGGCCGGCCAACAAGCCGTTGCGGCGCGGCAGCCATCTGCTCGATCTCGCGGACGACCAGACCCGGCACCGCGTTCTGCACCATATGCCCGACGCCGGGCAGCACGATCAAATTCGCGCCGGGCACCGCCGCGGCGAACGGGCGCGAATGGATGTCGAGCGACACGGTCTCGTCCGCATCCCCGTGGATAACGACCGTCGGAACCTTGATGGCTGCGTAACGCGGCGCCTGCCCGGCGACCGCCGCCTTGAGCATGACGAGATCGCGCGCATTTGCAAGAAACTCGCGTGGCCTGAGCACCAGCGCAATCGCGGCGGCCCTGACGTAATCGAGCGGCATGGCCTGCGGCAGGAAGACGCTGCGCGTTCCGGGCCGGACCAGTGCCAGCCCCAATGGCAACGTGATGGTGTAGGCCAGCAGCGGTCCGATCACCGGTGTGGTGACGACTTTGTTGTAGGCGCCGACCCCGCCCGGCCACGGATAGGCGACCGGCGCCAGCATCACCAGACCGGCGACGCGTTGCGGATAGTTCAGCGCCATCAGCGAACCGAGCGAGCCGGCCCACGAATGCACGACGAGGACAGCCCCGGTCACGCCGAGCTTGCCGAGCGCCTCCTCGATCATGCGAGCTTGAACCGAGGGCGTGGAATCCGACAGCCGGTCGCGGCTGCTCCAGCCATGACCCGGCCGGTCGATCAGGATGACGCGACGGTTTTTCGCCAGCATGTCCCCGACCGGCAGGCGCATCGTTTCCAGATTCGAACTCGCGCCATGGATCATCACGACCGGCGGCACATCGCTATCGCGCGGCCCGATGTCCACGACGTGAATTCGCGCCCCGGCGACGCCGATTATTTTGCCTGCCGCTGAATGCATGCGGTTGAGGACAAGCACGCCGGCCTGCGTAATCAGCGCCAGAGCCGCCAGCGTCGCGGCGATAACGACAACGATCATGAATAAAATCAGAAAGACCTTTCGTACCAATGAGATAAGGCGGAGCGCGCGAACCTCTTTCGAACCGCGATACCAGCGAGAACATCGAGCATCCGGGATTGGGCCCGGCGCGCTTCGGCCTTCCGCCCCAATCAGGCTTGTTTATCCACATTATCCACAGGAACACGAATCGGCTCGCAGAAATTATTCATATTCTCGCTGGAGAGTGAGGCGGCTTGAACCGGAGTGTATCAGATGAGTTTTGAAGCAGGCGAAGCCGTGATCGACGAGATCGTGGCGTCATGCGACGGCGACATTCGCGGCGCGCTGATGGCGCTGCTGATGGTCAACGAGCGGCTGGAGGATGAGCTGCAGCGGCTTTACGCGGCGGCGCGCGAAGGCAAGACATTGCATTAAAGCGTTTTCGAGCGAAGCATGTCCTCGGGCTTGACCCGAGGATGGATACCGGTTCGCGTGCGTTAAATCAAAATCACAGAGCCCCGCTTCGCTTCTGTTCCGTAGAAGCGGAAAGGCTCTAGATTGGTCGTGGCCAAAGTCAGCACCGCGGCGCGCTGACACGCGCGCCGAGACTACGCCAAACCACGCTGCGGTCGCGGGCCTCCTCTGCGGACCCGCAAATATCAGATATCGCGCCCCTCGACCTTTTCGGTCAGCGTCTTGACCAGCTCCCGCACGTTCGCGAGATGGGGATTGACGGCGAGCGCCTTGCGGAAGGCATCGAGCGCGCGCCTGTCGTCGCCAAGCTCCTGCATGATCATGCCGAGACCTGCGAGCGCCCCGAAGTGGCGCGGCTCGCGGATCAACACCTGCTCGATGTCCTCAAGCGAACGCTGGTAGTCGTTCCGCATGTAGTACAGTGTCGCCCGCTGGCTCCATCCCTCGATGTAATCGGGATGCAGATTCAACACCGCGTCGAGCAACTTGAGCGCAATGCCGAACTGTTGGGCGTCCGTCGCAACCTTCACCCGCTGCATCAAAAGTACCGTCGTGTCGCTCGAAGTCCGACTCCACAGCGCCAGGATCCGCGCTTCGACATGGCTCGCGCTCTCCTCGTCCGGTGCGGCCTTGAGAGCGCCGAACAGGAAATCGAGTCCGCGGACCTGATCCTTGGGGATTCCCGGTAGCTTCGAGGTCGGCTCCGGCAACTCGTTGGGCTGAGCGGTCTCGGGCGGCGCAAGCTGCGGGCCGCTGTGCGGCGGAGCCTGGGCGGACGCGACCGCAGGCATCAGGGCTCCAGCGACGGCGAGCAGAATTGCGAGGCAAAACCACCCGATCGCGGGGAATCTCTGTGGCATTCGCGAAGTCCAGACAATCAGGCGAGCTTCTCAAGCGAAATACTATAGCGTTTTCGAGCGAAGTGGGTACCGGTTTGCGTGAAGAAAACGCGTCAAATCAAAATCATAGAGCCCCGCTTCTGATTCCGTCAGAAGCGAAACGCTAAAAATACAACGAAACGCGCCGCAAAGCGCAGGCGCGTCGAAGAGCTGTGATGACGGATTACGGACGACTGTGGCGCGATGCGCGTGAATCAGCCCTGACGAGCCTTGAAACGGCGCTGGGTCTTGTTGATCACATAGACCCGGCCCTTGCGGCGGACCAGACGGTTGTCCCGATGACGCGCACGCAGCGATTTCAGCGAGTTACGGACCTTCATGGGAACGTTCCTGATTTTCCAAAGGCCGTATGCGACAGGCCGAAAACAGCAAAACATGATCTTCCCGGCTCGCGGCCAAGCCGCCCGGACGCGCGATTTCTAAGCCATGGAGCCCGGCGATGTCAATCCGGACAGGCCGATAACGGCCTGTTTCGATGCGGAAATCTTCCGCGCGGATCATGGACAGGCAGGGCCACCTCGATTCATCCCGATTGCCGGACAGGCACTCGCTGCCCTGAAAGGGCGCAATGCCGAGAGCTAGGCCAATCGACATTCAGTGTGGCCAGATCATCCTTCACATGTCGATTCGCGTCCGATTCGGGTCATCCGGTGGTGGAGAGCGAACTTAACGGTCCGCATGCAGCGATCTATCGCGCCATTGCCGGGCGTATACGTGACCAGCTCCAGGGTGCGACCGCCGCTTTGGGAATCCTGAATGTCGATTGGCCCTAGGTCCTCCAGTCCGCAGCCGCGCGCGGCCTGGCGTGAGGTCAGACGTCACCCGTGACGCGATAATTACTGAAACACTGCGTCGAATAGCTGCGGCCCGATAGCTGCGGTGCTGCGATGGCTTTTGCTGACCTTGGCAGCGTCCTGCGTTGAGGCTTTCAGATATTCTGGTCGATGATTGGGAGAAGTACCGGCATTTGTGGATCGCCCGGGGCGGCCGATGGGTGATGCATGTCACCGCTCACTTGGGCTTTCGTCACAACCACTGTCATCGTATGGGTACAATGGATTGGGCGGGAATATCGATCTCGACCCTCAGTCCATCAGCTTCCCAATGCCGTTCGACCTTGCCGTGCATCTGCCCTTCCACCATCAGCGTGAGAAGCTTCGACCCAAAGCCTCCCAAGGTGGATGATCCATCGATCGCTGTCGATCCTGTTTCTTTCCAGGTCGTCTGCAAGCGGCCACCCTCCAACTGAGTCTTGAGTAGAACGTGGCCATCCGGGACAGAAAGGGCGCCATATTTCGCAGCATTGGTGGCAAGCTCATGAAAGACCAGCGCGAAGGATGTTGCGGCGCCCTCGCTGAGCGGGACGTCCTCTCCCTCACAGAACAGCCGTGATCCATGCGCGCCCGCATAGGGACTGAGAAGGCGTTGCACGAGCGCTTGGAGAGTCTGCGCCGCCAAAAGCGCTGATGTAGGCCGCACGAAATCATGAGCCTTGCTGAGCGCCATGATCCGGCCGGTCAAATCGGTAGCGTAGGTTCCGACGTTCTGCGCAGAGCGCGCCGACAGATTGACCAGCGCGCCGAATATGGAAAACAGATTCTTGATGCGATGATGGAGTTCATGCGCGATGATTTCACGCTCGACAGCAATGAGCTTGACTTCATGAATGTCAGTGCTCGTGCCAAACCAGCGGCTGATGTGCCCGTTCGCATTCCGCTGTGGTAGGGCCATGACTAAAAGCCACCGATACACGCCGCTATGGTGACGGAAGCGGTATTCGATCTCATAGGGTTTGCCGGTCTCCCGCGAATTGCTCCAGACGGCGAAGACCCGCTCCCTATCTTCGGGGTGAATGAGATCTTTCCAGATATCGGCGTCGGCAGCAGGGTTTAGCCCGGTGAATTCGTTCCATCTGTTGCTGAAATAATCGTGTCGTCCATCGCCGTCGGAACTCCAGATGATCTGCGGGATGGTGTCCGCAAGGGTACGGAAACGCACTTCGCTTGCGATAAGCGCAGCGTTTGCCTCCACCTGTGCGGTCACTTCCACCGCGACTCCCGGGAAACGTACGGGTTTGCCTGCGGCATCATTGATCACCCGACCGGATGCGAGAACCGAATGCATCTTGCCGGCACTGTCGGACACACGATATTGCGACCGGAAATCGGCGCCGGTCTTGATCGCGGCATCGATTTCGCGGATGACACGATCGCGGTCGTCAATATCAATACGCTCTGTGAATGCCGCGAGCGGAGTGCCCTCGGAACTTCGCGCTCCCTCGATACCGAACAGCTTTATGAATCGGTCATCGACCATGACCATGCCGGTCGTCAGGTCGAAATCCCAGATGCCGATCATGCCCGACGCGTCGAGCGCCAGCTGCAGCTGCTCTTCCGAGCGCTGGAGAGCTCGCAGAGCGCGGACCTTCTCGGTTGTTTCGAACGCATGGACCAGTACGGCGCTGTGGGTGCCGTCACCTTCGATCACCGGTGTGAAGTCGAGATCGAACCAGGCGGTTTCGCTGCCGCCATTGCGGTCGATCTTGAGGATCCGATCACGAAATGAGGGTGCCTCTCCAGCCGCACATAGAGCGATGATTTCACGATAGAAATCAGAGGCGTCGGGCAGGACGTCGAGCACCGACCGACCAAGGCCATCGGCGCCGATTCCGCCGAAGATTGTCTTGATCGCGTCGTTGTAGATCAAGACCCCGGTCGGTCCTGCAAGAATGGCGAGAGGAGTCGATGCGGAGAAAACAAGTCTGGCTGTAGCTTTCAACGATTCCGGCCAGTCGTCGATCGGGCCAAGGTCAGTCGCGGACCAGTCAAATTCCAGCGCTCGGTCTAGCATATCGCTTTCGGCAATCCGTCGGCTTTTATCGCGCAATGGCAAGGAATAAAATATCCAGCATCATAACCCTCTTTCAGCAACTCGAGAGTCCCCAAAAAGTTTCAGGCAGCCGCTACGGCTGGCTCAGGCTTGCCGATGAGAGATCATGGCAGGGCACTGTCTGGACGTGGAACGTCAACGTGGCGCTCCCGATCCCGCCACGGTGCAACGGCTCTGCTGATGGTCAGGAAGAAGCCGAGTTTAAGACCGCGTGGGAGCGGTTCTATGCGAGCCTGACGCCAGATGACATTGCCTCGTGAGTACCTCGCCGAGGCGAATGCGTCGTGCTGCTCCAATTCGGTCGCCGCCGCACCAAGTCTCGCTATGCCGATGACAAGGCTGTGGATGACTTCGCACGGGTCGCGAAGGATCAGGGCTTGCCGCTCGAGACAACGACAAGCGGCTGGCCTATCTGCTCAGCAGCGACGAGGACCCGACCGGGAATTTGAAAGAGATCGCTAAGCTGTTAAGGTCTGCAACCAATTCTGGATTCAAGTTGTGAGGATCGATGCTCTTTCTTATCGTTGTGGCTTTGGTGGCGACCTACTCGATATCGCGGCTGGTTCGGCTGGCTGCCAAGAGGTGGCCGGACACAATCGGCAAGGCCGTATTCGTCAATGCCGTGAGCGCTATAATTGTCATAGTCGCGGGAGCGTTAGCCTCCGCAGCAGACGGCAGCCAGCCGCAATTCTATTTGGCGTTCTTGATATACGGCGGCGCGCAACTGATCGTGCTGACTTTTGATGTGGTCCGGCTAGTCAGATAAAAACCCCGCCGGCCGGAGCGACGCCGTCAAAACAAAGGTCTGAAGTTCTTCGTGGGTCGTCAGTTCTTGGGGTTGGTTTCATCCACTGCTGGTAAGGTCGTCCCGTTGCCCGCCTTTTGAACCGCCGATACCAGCGCGCTGACGCTGATAAACGTTGCCACGGTTAGAATTGCTGCCATGACGGTGTTAATTTTCGTTTCGCTTTTCATGTCACCCCTCTCCTTATAACGAGCGGTGCGCATTTCGCTGGGCTCCCTTGCCGAATGCCCAAGATCGCTATCTCCACGCTATCGAACGCGCGGATTCCTGCCGCACGACGATTCAGTCCCTAACGCCGTTGCTATGCATTGTTCATAAGTCGAAAATTGGCAGTTGCCGGGGTAGCCCCATTTTCCTCCCTGTAAGCAATAGGCACCGTTTTGGGCCATCATGAGTGTGCTGGCACCAACCAATGTTCCGACGCCTAGGATTATTAACAGGGCAAGTCTCACGTCGTCTCTCCCTTCTACAATCCAACAGAGAGAAAGCGCGCAGGTTCCAAGAATGTTCGGATTGTAAAATCGATAGAAACCCCGATCCCAGGACCCGAATTGGCCCGCTGTTGCTCCCCTGTCCGGCGGGTTTTGTGGAAGGACGTTCATGCCGACTTGGGAACACATCGCGCTATTTCGCGTTGATGCCGGATGCTGTGCCGGTATGTGGGCCCTGGCTGACGCAAGGAACATTGTTGGCGCCACCATGTAAGGATCATCATGGATGAAGACAGGGAAGACCCAATGCCCCAGGGACCGACTGACAATCTGTTCCTTTTCGCAGGTGGTTTTGGACTTATAGCAGTCCTCGTCGCGGTAGGATTTATTGTGGCGGCCAGCCTCGGACTTTTACGCTGACAGTACCACATCACGAACGGCCGGCTGTCGATGTCTTAGGCCCGTCAGCTGCCCGGTCGGCTTTTTTGCAAGATGGCGAGAGACCGCTAAAACGAAAAAAGCCGCCAGCATCCCGAAGGACACCGGCGGCAAGTTGTGGAGAAACAGGCCCTGATGGGGCCGAGCCGGGCAGGTTGCCGGGCGATTAAGTCTGGCATGGCTGAAGGCGATCGTTCTTGAGCTATCGCAAACCGAGAGCGATCTCGTCCGGCGCCGCTGCTCATTCTCCGCCCGCTCAACAGCACAGTTCGCCACCTCACGACTTGAGATAGGCGGCCCCCCGCCGCGCACCGCGCATCCTGCCATGTCGGCCTCGGTCGGGCCGTATGGGCCACAGCCAGCCACGACGACCAACGCCACGGCGGCCCGAGATCAGGATGGCGGCGTGGAGGATCATCAGCAGCCCTCCCATACGCCGTCGCGGAGCCAACCGTGCCAATGGCCGACGTGATGCGGGATGATCTTGCCGACAAATAGAGCGACGCGCCGCAACCGCAGTATCGCCGCGGACAGCTGGCGGGACCCCTCCGTCCACCCTCCCCGCCCCTTCGGCCATGACGCGGCGGAGACCGGGACTTATCCGTCTCGCGCCTGCACGATCTGCAGGTTTGCGCCTGACCTGCACCACCTGCACTTTTGTGCTGAACCTGCTGATATCGCAACGGCCTGCCGAAAATCGAACGATCTGCAGATCGCACGGCCTCATGACCGGATCGGAGCAGCCGACTGATTGCCGGGTTCAGGCCGGTAATTGTCGTGCCCGTGTTTGGACCTGGCATAAGACGCAGACGCATAGCAGCGTCGCCAAAATGACAATAACTCATATGGCTTCTCCTCAGATATACTTTAGAGGCTGGTTAGTAGTGTCTCCGGCAATGGGGCTGCCGGCCTTAATACCCTTTGGCTGACAGCCCCGATCTTACCTACCGCGCCGGCCGGATTGGCGAACAGCCGCGGAATAAAGTGGCCCCCTCACCAGACAAAATGCACGCAGAGCTGCTGCGTCACGACCTTTGTGTCTTTATTCACCGATCGTTTTTACAATTAAAATCTTCGACCAGATTTCTATCAAACTGGTATATCGAGGTAATGGCGGCAAAGCTGGAAGACGTCAGACGGGGCGCCTGCAAGCGTCTTATTATCAATATACCGCCACGCCACCTCAAATCCCATGCGACGTCCATTGCCTTTCCAGCATGGTTGTTGGGACATGACCCGTCTAAGAGCCTGTTTGGAAAATCAGGGATGAGCGTTTCTGCGGATGAGGACGCCGCCGATGAGATATGGATCATGGCGGTTGAGACATCGATGCGACGTTCGTAATCACGCACGAGCCGGCGCCAGCGGATCATCCAGCCGAAAGTCCGTTCGACGACCCAGCGACGCGACAGGACTTCGAAGCCCTTCTGCCCGTCGCGGCGTCGGATAATTTCGAGTACGAACTGCAGATAGACGGCTTTGTCCATCAGTTTCAGTCGGTCGTAGGCGGCGTCGGCGAACAGATGTTTCACCCACGGCCAGCGTTTGCGGATCGCATCGAGGATCGCTTGCGCGCCTGCGCTGTCGCGTCCTCCTGTAAGGATGGCACCTCTCTTTAGGAAAGACCGTCCCTTCTGTTATCCGTCAGCCGCTGGCGTCAAGCCATTTTGTAGGCGTTACTTAATAGCGCCCATAGTAAAGTCGGTCACAAAGCGGGTGACGAAGAAATTATAGATAATCGCGATTGGGACGCTCGCAATCAGGCAGGCTGCCATCATCGAGCCCCAGAAGTAGACATCGCCTCGTACAAGAAAGGTCGGCACGCCGACACTCACCGTATAGCTCGACGATGCGGTGATGAACGTGACGCCATAGACAAATTCTTGCGTCACCAAGGTGAAGGCAAAAATAACCGCGGTCAGCATCCCCGCGATCGAAATCGGCACCACAACCTTGACGAATGCGCCAAAACGGCTCAGCCCGTCGATCATGGCCGCCTCCTCAAGATCACGGGGGATCGCCTTGAAGAAGCCCATCAGTAGCCACGTGCAAAACGGCACCGTGAAGCTCGGATAAACGAGGATGAGCGACCACACCGAATCCTGCAATCCCAGCATCGCGATGATGCGCGAGAACGGGATAAATAGAATCGTCGGCGGCACCAGATAGGTGAGGAATATCGCCACGCCCAAGGTTTGCGCCCAGGCGCCAGTCATGCGCGCGAGCGCGTAGCCTGCCGGGACGGCGAGCAAGAGCGTGATGATGACGACGACCACTCCGACGAAGCCCGTATTCAAAAGCCATTGCAGATATTGGGTATCTTCGAACAGCACCGAGAGGTGCCGGAGCGTCGGCGGGCTGTTGAACAGGTACGGATTGTTTTGAGTATTGTACAGATCCTGGTTGGTTTTGAAGGTGGTGATCATCATCCAGTAGAAGGGAAAGGCGAGAAAGGTCACAAAGAAAACGAGCACGGCGGCGTGAGCGGCCTTGTCAGCAATATGTCGCGCGCGGGCAAATTCAGGGGCCATCCTACGTGACCTCGGTGCGTCCGGCCAACCACAGGAACAGGATTGCAACGCCGGCGAGGACGGGGAAGAGGAACAGCGAGATGGCCGCTCCTCCCGCCAGATCACCACCTTGAATTCCTGTAAAATAGGCCCAACTGGCGATAACCTGTGTGGTGTCGTAGGGACCTCCGCGCGTCAGCACGAACACCACAATCATGTCGGTGAACGTAAAGATGATGCCGAACAACAGCGCCACCAGCGTGATCGGCAGAATCAGCGGCATCGTGATCTGGAATTGGTGACGCCAGAAGCCAGCGCCATCCACCTCCGCCGCGTCATGAATATCCCGCGGAATCGACGACAGGCCGGCGAGGATAATGATGGTCGCCAGCGGCAGGATGCGCCATACGTTGACGATGATGATCGATGCCCTTGCCAGAGTCGGTTCGCCAAGCCAGATCGGCCATTCGTTGGGCCCAAGCAGACCGACCGCGCGCGCGGTCCAGTTGATGACGCTATAGATCGAATCGAAGATCCAAAGCCAGCCGATGCTGCCAAGCGAGATCGGCGCCACCCACGGCAGCAGGATCAAAAACCGCACCAACCATCTGCCGCGGAAATCAACAATAAGCGCCGCCGCCAAAATGTTGGCGAACACGAGGACGAAGAACTGAGAAACGGCTGTGATGACAATCGTATTCTGCAGCGAAAGCCAGAACGTGCTGCTCTCCACGATGCGCCGGAAATTTTCCAGACCTACAAAATGCATGTCCTGGCTGGCGACTGTCACACTCGACACGCTGTAGTAGAGCGAGAGCAGGAAAGGAAACCCGACCAGAAGAACGATGTAGAGGATCGCGGGTGCCAGCATGGCGCGCCACAGCCAGCGATCGTTGTCGGCGAAACGTGACAGGGCGCTAATCCGGACGCGGGTTTTGCCGGCAACTCCTGTGGTCGTGGAGGTCATGCGGCGCCTCCGTTCACGCGCTTGCCGCCTTCGCGCTCAAAGCGCGCGATATCCTGCCGCCGCACGGTGAAGTCGTAGACGTGTCCGGCATCGATGTGCGTGCGAATGTTCGTTGGGATCTTCGAGATCAAACGCGTCTCGGGCGTTCGACCATCGATCAGGCCATAGACCAGGCGCTCGGCGCCGAGGTACTCGATGCGGGTGATGCGGAACGCAAAATCCACGTTGTCGCCGTCAGGTTCAACCTCTTTCGGCAGGAATGCCTCTGGCCGGAATCCGATCCAGGTCTTGCCGTCCTCGATCATGTTCATCGGTGGCGATCCAATGAAAGTGGCGGCAAAGATATCTGCCGGATGGCCATAGATTTCATGCGGGGTACCGATCTGGCGGACACGGCCCTGGTTGAGAACGGCGATGCGATCGCCCAAACCCATCGCCTCGGCCTGATCGTGAGTGACGTAGATGGTGGTGGTACCCAGGCTGCGCTGAAATCGCTTCAGTTCATCCCGCGCGGAATTGCGCAGCTTGGCGTCGAGATTCGAGAGAGGTTCGTCGAGAAGAAATACCACCGGCTCGCGCACCACCGCGCGCGCAAGCGCGACGCGCTGGCGTTCACCGCCCGACAACTGACGCGGCTTTCGATCAAGGAAGCCTTGAATGCTGAACATCTGCGCCGCCCAAGCAACTTTCTTGCGGATCGCATCCCTCGGCATGCCGACCGCACGCAGCGGAAACGAGATGTTCTTTTCGACGGTGAGGTGCGGATAGAGCGCATAGCTTTGGAATACCATGGCGATATTGCGTGCGCGCGGTGGCAACTCGGTCACGACGTCTCCGTCAATCACGATATCGCCCGAGGTCGGCCGCTCGAGGCCGGCGATCAGGCGCATCAACGTCGTCTTGCCGCAGCCCGATGGGCCGAGCAAAACTAAAAATTCGCCTTCCTTGGCGATGAGGTTGATGCCGTCGACGGCGCGAACCCTATCGAAAAGCTTGGTGATGCGCCGGGTTTCCACAATGGCCATCAGTGAGTCTCGATTGCTTCAATCTGCGAATCCGTTCGCTAGAATGGCTTCGGCCCAAACATGGTCCGAGGGAGACTCAGAATCCCGAGTTCCCGTCGTCAATGCGCGGCGAGACGATCAAATCATCTTTCGATCTTTCCATTTGGCCCAGATCGCCTTCATCTTGGCTTCCGCCCGCTTGAGAGCGTTCTCCGGAGTTTCGGCGCCCGCGGCAGCTTCTGCGAACATGGTATTGATCGCCCAGGTGTTGAAAGTTTCGTCGATCGCGGCGTTGGAGTAGCCGGGATAGCCGACGTTAGTTGCCCAATCGAGCACGTCCGAAAGCACCGCGTACTTGTCCGGCGGCACGGCCTTGGAATCCCTGGAGATGATCTGTGCCAGGTCGGGAACGGTCTTCGAGAAGCAGGGGAAGTTGTAATACTCGCTGGCCATGAAGCCCTGCTTGAAGTTGTCGATGTAGTCGACCAGGAACATTTTTGCGCCGTCAATGTTTTCGGAGAATTTCCAGATCACGTAGCAATCCATCACGTGCTCAAGGCCGATCTGCCGAACCGAGCCTTTCGGCGGCTTGGCGAGCGCAATCTTCTCGTGGATCGGCATCTTGTCGTTTTCGCCCGTGCGCGTGACCGAAATCGCGTTCAGCACCAGAGATGACCTGCCGGCGAGCATCTGCCGATTGTTCGACGACGGATCCCACGCGAAAACTTCGGGCGTTTCCGTTTCCTCGAACAGCGCTTTGACGAATTTGAGGGCTTCGAGGGTTTCCTTGGAATTGATCGCGAGATTGCCATCGACGTCCTGCTCGTGCGCGCCGAATGAATACATGATCGCGCGCATTGCCATCGCGGTGTCGAGCTCGGCGGAGAGGCCGATGCCGACCGGGATTCCGGTCTTGTCCTTGATCTTCTTGCCGCCGATGCGGACATTGTCCCAGCTATCGGGCTTCATGCCGACGTCGCCCCAAAGATCCGAGCGGTAGTTGACAGGATCGGGGACGAAGCTGTCGGAGAACGCGAAGTACTTCCGGGTCTTGGGGTTGTAGGTACTCTTTACGGCGAGATCGATCGGCTTGCCGTACTTTTTCTCGCACGCGTCGTAGACATCCTTCATGTCGACGACCTGCTCTTCGTAAACCGAAGGCGGGGCGAGGAACATCACGAGGTCATGCCCCTTCTGCGCCGATACTTCCGCTGCCGCACGCGAAGGGATCAGGCCGAGGTTGATGTTGTCGACGACCACTTCGGTGCCATGCTGGGCGCCCCATTCCTTGATGTAGGTGTTGTTGAACCACTTGTCGTAGCCGGGGACGAAGTGGCTCCACTGCAGGATCTTCAGCGTCTTGGCCGCACGAGCCGGCGCAACATGGAAGAATGGGCCGACGGTGGCGGCCGCACCCACAGCGGTCTTGATGACGTCGCGGCGCGATAGGCCATAGCGACGAGATGCATGGGATGCCATGTTTTCCTCCCATTACCTGATTTTCAGCGGGAGGACGTGCGCTTGCCTAGGCGGTCGAGACAAGCTCCCGCTGACATTAGCTCGCCATAATTATCCCACGGCTGACAACACGACAACAAACCGGCGTGATCTCTTGCTGGGTAACTCGAATTTGTTCCTATCGACTTAGAGGCCATTTTGAAAATCGGTTGATGGAGGTTTTGCGGGCTGTCGATCACCGCCCCGGAGGGGCTCGTCTCGCGTCCGGCCAGTTCGCGATCCAGCATCAGAACCACGTCGTGAACCGTCTGGAAGAGAAAGCGCCGCGCCAACTCCCGAAACCAGCCGTAGACCGTCTGCAACGCTCCAAACCATAAACGTCGAAATGATGGGCATGGATATCAAGGCGCCCGAACTGGTCGATGCGGCCAAGACGGTCATTGCCGAGATGTCGAAGCTTGCAGCGCCCTAAAGCACGATGAGATTAGCTTCGATAGCCTGAGTTTGCGAGATAGTTAGAGCCATTTCGTCGACCGCGGGCCGACCGCCAGATCGACCGGCAGTTCCCGGCCGTTTGTCCAGATTTTCAGCTCCGAAAGACGCTCGACGTCGCTTCGAATCTGTCCCCCCTGCTGGGTCTGCTTTATTCGCTTCATCTGCTCCTCGACCGTCGCCGTCGGAGGAGGCAGGCCATTGATCCGCGCACGATCTTCCAGATCTTTGATGGATTCCTTCGCTTCGGTCAGTAACGCCACCTTGTCCTTCTCCGTCAGGGCGATGAACTTCGCGCCGAGACCCCGCGCAGAGGCGACGCCACTCTTGGCCTCGAACACCGCGACCGCGTGCAAACGGTCCTTGACGAATCGGACGGTCATTCCGTCGGCCAATCGGCAGATGGTCGACATCCTCAACGCGGTGCTGACCGACGGACTGTCGGCAGTCGAGGCGGCTTGCGCCGAGGCAATCGCCCACGGTGTCCATTCCGCCGATGTCGTTCTCAACATCCTCGCCCGCCAGCGTGAGCCGGCGCCACCAGCCAACATCCTCACCCTGGCGGCACTGACCTTGCGTTATGCGCCGATCGCTGACTGTGCCCGTTACGACAACCTCAGGAGACCGGTCTGATGGAACGCACTCAACTCTTCGACCTCATGAGCGAACTCAAGCTCTATGGCATGAAGGCCGCCTTCGACGAGATCATGGCGACCGCCGTCAAGCGCCAGCACGAACCGCAACGCATTGTCGGCGACCTGCTCAATGCCGAGATCAACGAGAAGCAGGCGCGTTCGATCAAATACCAGCTCACTATCGCCAAGCTGCCGCTCGCCAAGGATCTCGATGGCTTCCAGTTCGAGGGCACCCCTATCAACCAGACGCTGGTCAATGATCTCGCCGGCGGTGGCTTCATCGCCCAGCAACGCAATGCCGTTCTGGTCGGCGGTGCCGGCACCGGCAAGACCCATCTGGCCATCGCCATCGCCCGAAGCTGCATTCGATCCGGTGCCCGCGGGCGCTTCTACAACGTCGTCGACCTCGTCAATCGTCTCGAGATCGAGACCCGCAACGGACGCCAGGGTCGTATCGCCGAGCATCTGACCCGAATGGACTTCATCGTCCTCGACGAACTCGGCTACCTGCCATTTGCCCAATCCGGCGGACAACTTCTGTTCCATCTCGTCAGCCGGCTCTACGAGCGCACCTCCATCGTCGTCACCACCAATCTCGCCTTCGGCGAATGGCCCAGCGTGTTCGGCGACGCCAAGATGACCACCGCGCTGCTCGATCGTCTGACCCACCACTGCGACATCGTCGAAACCGGCAACGACAGCTGGCGCTTCAAAAGCCGCGACGATGATCAAACAACCCGCGCTCGCTCCGTCTCCGCAATCCCGGCCAGCTCCGACGGACCGAGCGCTACCGCTAAACCCCGTCGATCAAAGGGGTCAAATTTGGACGCCAATACGGGGTCAAACTTCGGCGCCGATTGACATGAGCGGCAGATCTTTCGGCATCGCCTTCCATTGGCAGCCGGTCGACAGCACATAGAAGATCGCGTTTTACACCCCGCGTACATCGACCGAACGGCGGCGTCCGCCTCGTCGCGCCGGCGGGATCATCGGAGCAACAAGCACCCACTCCGCATCACTCGAATCATTGGGATACCGAAGGTTGCGCCGCTCGGCCGTCAAACGGTGTTCAGGCTTCCACATCGGGGGCTCCTTGTCTCGAATTGCTCCGAGAAAGGGAATCACAACCAACTCATCTGATGACTCAAGTTCTTCCTGGATCGGCTCTCAGCGAAATGAGATCGCATTCACCAATCTCCGCATCGCCGCCACTCGGGGCCGGCCGCGACGGTTCTTGCAGGGCATATATGGGGCGATCATCGCCCGCTCTTCGTCTGTCGTATCGCTTGCATAACGCAGCCCATCTCGACAATATTTCGGGCGGGTGATTTCAGTTCAAACCAACTTGTGCCCCCGTCGTAGCTCGCAACCACGATTGAATCACATGCGACTGAAATCACTCAACTTAATTTCGGAAATCCCTGATCCGTCTCAAATCATCTGACGACGGACACGAGCGACTGATTGTGGTTGCCGGACATCTCCGCGATAACAAACGGTGGATGGCCCGCTCCGATTTTGCGATTCGCGATGGTGATTTCTTGGCGAAACGATGTCAGCTCCTTAGATCGGTTTCTGTTGAATGTGAGAGTTGATTTTCATGAGCTCCGGGTGCGCTTTCAGCAAAGCCTTTAAGCCCGGGTAATCCATCTCGGCCGCATGATGGTCTTCAATCAAAAGTTTGGCGAGTTTGAAGTCGTCGACGGTGTCGACGGTGATGCGCCAGTCGCTGAGATCTTCTTCATCCGTGCAGTGCTCGTGGCGAATATCTGGCATCGACGTGCGAATACAACCTGTCACATGCTCGCGCTCGGACGGAAGCCTGGCATGCTCCGCGGCGAAGTCGAGCGAGCGTCGGGAAAAAATTTCGAAATCCATGCCGCGAGGATAGGTCCGCCTTTCGCCGTTCGAGAGATAAATGGACTCGCTCTTCAAGCCCAAATAGACGTCGAGGCCGGCGCAAATCACGTCTGGACAGATGAGTGGGCAGTCCGACGTCACGCGGATTACGTGGCGAGCCTCGTGTGCGCGCGCCGCTCTTTGGTAACGTTCCAGTACGTCATTCTCACTGCCGCGAAATACCGGAACGTCGAGTGCGGCGCAAAGTTCGACAACGGGACCGTCGGAGAGATTCGTTGTCGTCGCGACGATCACGGGCACGCCGACATCGGCGAGGCGATCGAGATGCGTTTCAAGAAGTGTACGTTCCCCGGCGCGCATCAAGATCTTGCCCGGGAGACGAGTGCTCGTCATGCGCGCCTGAGTGATGATTACAACTTCATTCGGCATCGTAGAAACCGAGACCGGCGTTCATCACATAGTCGACGTCTTCGTCAGATGGCTGCGGGAACATCGGCAGGCTCAGCGTGGATTGTTAATAGAGCGATGTGTTCGCAAGTTTCGGCGGTCGATAGCGCTGTTAAGCAGATCAAAGTCGTTTTGGACTGCTAGCACGATATATCCTCGAAGGCTGTGCTCTCCTAACATCGTCAAACGCATTCCGGCAATCCTGTGAAATACTCAACCTGGCAAGCCTATCGATGTAGCGCGCCGATATTCCAAGGATTCGTGAACGTTCCGTTCCAAATCCCGGCTCGATCGGTCTTTGCTAGCTGCTCCGCTTTATATCGACCCTTGGAGGACTTCGCATAGTCGACGGCATAGCCGCTCCGTAACAACCGCGCGCCAATATCTTGGCGGTGTGCGTAGTGCAGATCGCAACGACCCGCTGATGCTGTATTGGCGGATTAATCAGGACCGCTTTTCCATCAGGAACCACGTCAGGTCGTCAGCAGGGAATGCCGGGTCTCGATGATAGATAAACCCGTAATCGACAAGTTTTAAATCAGGGTACTTGTCCATCATCTCGCCGGCAAAATCCCGCTTCCACAAACGGCCACTGTGACCGCGATAGCTGATCTCGACCACGGAGGGATTGTAGTACTCCGCCACGAGGACATAACGATTGCTGGCCTCATAGAGCCTTTCATAGGCCACCGGCAACATGTCAGGATTGATGTGGATCAAGACACCGGCGGTAAACGCCAGATCGACGCTTGACCACTCGACTGGTTCGAACAACGTCGTATTGGAAGCAGCTATTCCGGGTATCGTCGCTAGCCTTTCGAAGGCCTGGCTGTTTATTTCGATGGCTTGGAACGTTGCGTATGGAAGCAGGGTCTTGAGGGCCAGAATATTAAGGCCGATGTTGGCGCCAAGCTCTCGAACCGACCGGACATTGCTGCATCGCTGGACAATTCGAGCAAACATCGCGATTTTGGCGGCCAGCACTTCCTGACTTTGATTCCGGTCGATGTAGTTGTCGCCAAACTCCCCGGCCCAGAATTCCTCTTGTGCTGTGATCCGGGTCATACGTGCTAGTTCCCCTTGAAGTTCGCATGGTCCTTACAACCACAACGAGCGGCGGACCATACTATTTTCGATAGTCCCATGGATTGATGAACTTGCCTTGCCATATTCCAATGCCCGCCGGCAGCATATTAGAGTATTTTTGGATTGAACTGACTCGTGCTGGGATTCACGGGAAGGCTTTTCCGGTTCAGGATTCGGCGCTCCTGATTACCAGCCCGCGGCCTCTACCCTCACGCTGAGGCGGTCTATCGAAAAATTCTGATTCTGCCGATGTTCCCGACGCTGTCTGAAACTGACCAAGAGTACATCTTCAGAACCGTGGCCGCACTGAAGCACCTTTGATGAGATCTGGAGACCGTGCATTGTACGCACTCTCGTCACGAACCTGCTGAAGACCAACGTTCCTTCCATTGGATCTGGGCGTGCAGGAGAGCTATTAAACCCTCGGCAATGTCAGGCGAGCCGCGGAAGAGGCAAATGGAAAAGGCTATTATGGATCGCGAGCAGGTCAGGGCTCATTGGCGGGATTGGGCATCGAAATTCGGCACCGCGCTCGGCGCCACCACCAGAACCGGAACCGCGAAGATGCTCGAGATCGACGCATTGGCGCGCCGAATGTCTGCGATCGGGCTCGGCGATGCGCCGGCACACGTTCTCGAAGTCGGTTGCGGCAATGGCTTGAATTGCTTTGGCCTTGCCGCACAATTCCCGCGCATGCAACTCGACGGCATCGACTATACCGCGGAAATGATCGACGCCGCGCGTGAAGCAGCCGTTGCCAACGGCTTCCAGGACAGGTCCAGCTTCCGAATCGGCAATGCGCTCGAACTTTCGGCGGCGTCAGGATTGCTGGCGCAATACGATGTCGTTTTTACCGATCGCTGCCTGATTAACATCGAATCGGTCGAACTGCAGATGCGTGCCATCACCGACCTTGCCGCAAGGGTGCGGGAAGGTGGACATCTGATCATGATCGAGAATTCGATGGCGACCTATGATCGGCAAAATCATTGCCGCACCTTGCTGGACATGCCTGCGCGCACGCCCGCCGAATTCAACCTGTTCTTCGACGAAACACGCATCCTGCCGCACCTCAAAACGCTCGGCTTTGAGGTCGAGATCGAGGATTTCATTTCGCTTCACGACCTGATGCTCTATGTGCTGGTCCCGGCTATCAATGGGGGCACCGTAGATTACGACCATCCGCTGGTCCACGCGGCAACCCAGCTCAGCATAGCGGTATCGGCGGAGATATCGAGCGCCTTCGGCGCCTTTGGGCAAGGCCGGATGTTTGTCTGTCGGAAACCTTGATGCCGGAAGCTGACGCCAGCCCGCTCCACAGCGGCCTATTTCTGGATCTTGACGGCACGCTCGCTGACAGCCTGACGGCGCTGAAAAACGTCTACCGTTCCTTCCTCGCCTCCTTCGGCGCGAGCGGCGACGAGGTCGAGTTTCAGCGGCTCAACGGACCGCCGCTTGGCGTGATTATCGAACGGCTGAGGATGGCTCACAAGCTGCCCGGAACACCGGCCGATCTCCTGCAAAAATACTCAGCCATGGTGTCGCAGGCGCAGCAAAGCGCGCGTCCCGCTGCCGGCGCATATGAATTGCTAGCGCACGCCCGGACGTGCGGGTTGAAGATCGCCGTAGTTACGTCGTCGCCCAAATTGTCCGCGCAAAGATGGCTCGCATTCGGAGGGCTCGCCGACAAGATCGACGATGTCGTCGGCGGCGATGAGGTAAGCGCAGGCAAGCCCGCTGCCGAACCCTACATCAGGGCATTGAGGCGGCTGAATTGCTCGGCCGCCCTGTCGCATGCCGTCGAGGATTCCCGCATCGGCGCGATGTCGGCAGTTGCCGCGGGGCTCAAAACGTGGGCATTGGCGCCGCCGAACGATCGCGCCGGGTGGCCCGGTCAGGTCGTGTTCATCGAACGTCTCACCGATCTCCTTGGAAGAATACCGGCATGCTGAATGTTCACCTGCTTCAGTCGGAGCCGAGAGTAACGCTGGGAGCGGCAGCGCCAACCATCGGCCCAGACATCGAGGCGCGCGTGGGCGAAATCTGGCAGCGCGAAAAAGAGCTGCGCTCCCACGATCTCTACAACGGGCGATTGTTCAGCGTCGATTATTGCGATGCCAAAACGATCGTTGGCTGGATTTCGGAATACCGCTACTTCCTCGCACAACGGCGCGAGCCGAGCCTTCATGCCGCGCTGAAGATCAAACCGCTCGCCGTCACAGGTATCCTATCTTGTTCGGATGGCGTTTTATTCGGCCGGCGCAGCGGTCGCTCGGAGATGGACGCCGGGTGCTGGGAGCTGGTGCCGTCAGGCGGCGTTGACGACGCGGCAGTCGGGTCGGCCGGACAGGTGAGCCTCGAACGATGCATTCTGATCGAGCTCGAGGAAGAAACCGGCATCGGAGCGTCCGAGCTGTCGGCGCATTCCAGAGCCGTTGCGCTCGTCGAGGATCCGCAAAGCCACGTCATCGACGTCGGAATCATGCTCGCGATCGCCTCATCGACCGCGCAAATCCAGCGCCGCTTCGCGGCGCTTGAGAATCGTGAATATTCTGAACTTGAAATCGTTGCACCCGCCGAGTTGCGGGCGTTTCGGCGCAACCGGGCTGATTCGTTGGGCGCTGTTTCCGCCGCCCTTTTGGATACTCTGATGCAACCCGGCTTGTGCTCCGGCTTCCTGAGCAGCGCCTTTGAACTCGCGCAGGACAAAACCTATAAGAACTTGAAATAACTTGTGAAAATCGTCAAAACCTGCGGTAACCTCGATGCAGCTTTGCCGCCTCGGCGGCTGGTTTATCAGGTTTGCGCGGCGATGGGAGTTTCGTTGCTGCGAACCGAGCCTTCCAGTTCGCACCAGGAGCGTAGATTGTGATGCAGAGCCCGGAACTCACCATCGGGGGGCGCAAGATCGGCCCGGACTGTCCTCCTTACATCATCGCCGAACTGTCGGCGAACCATAACGGCAAGCTTTCGAAGGCGCTGGAGCTGATCGAAGCAGCCGCCGCCACCGGCGCTGACGCGATCAAGATCCAGACCTATACGGCCGACACGATGACCATTCCTCACGATGGCGAGGAGTTTTTGATCAAGGGCGGCCTGTGGGACGGCTACAAGCTCCACCAGCTCTACCAGCAGGCTCACACACCATATGAATGGCATGGGCAAATGTTCGCGAAGGCGCGTGAGCTTGGGATCACGATCTTCTCTAGTCCCTTTGACGAGACCGCCGTCGACCTGCTCGCAGGGCTCGATGCGCCCGCCTACAAGATCGCATCGTTCGAGGTGATCGACCTGCCGCTGATCAAATATGTCGCCAAACAGGGCAAACCGATGATCATCTCGACCGGGATGGCCAATCTCGGCGAGATTGAGGAGGCGGTCGAAACGGCGCGCAGCAACGGCGCCGGCGGCATCGCGCTGCTCCACTGCACCAGTGCCTACCCGGCTCCGATCGAGGAAGCGAATGTACGCACGATGGCGCATCTCGGCCAGGCCTTCAACGCCGTGTCCGGCCTTTCCGATCATGCGCCGGGCTCTGCCGCCTGCGTCGCCTCGATCGTGCTGGGCGGCTCCATAATCGAGAAGCATTTTACGATCTCGCGCGCCGACGGTGGTCCAGACGCAGCGTTTTCGCTCGAACCGCACGAGTTCAAGCGGCTGGTCGACGACTGCAAGTCGGCATGGTTAGCGCTCGGATTTGTCGACTATGGCCTCGTCCAGAGCGAGAAGGCCAACACGCGGTTTCGCCGTTCGATCTACGCAGTCAAGCCGATCAAGGCGGGGGAGCTTCTGACGAGCGAGAATATCCGCGTGATCCGGCCCGGCTTTGGCCTGCCGCCAAAGCATCTACCCGACGTCATCGGCCGCACCGCCGCGCGCGACATCGCCTATGGCGAAGCGCTAAAGTGGTCAATGATCGCGTGACGATCGTCGGCTGAACAGAGTCCGGAAGAGATTAATCCTGGTTGCAAAATCGCTTCGAACTCTTCACGGGAATGCCTCTCTCGAAACCAGCATTGGCAAGTCATCCCGGAGAAACGACTTTAGATTTATGAAGAGGGGATCTTCTTCCAATCTAAAATTCGACAACGCCAGCGTCGCACTGCGAAAATATTCTTCAGGAGCCCAACGCTTATCGGGAACTAAAATCGATTTACTGCGAAATCCCTGGAGCATGCAGTAGGAATAAGCCACTGCGCGCCGACGCTGATCCACCGGCATCGACCAAGTCTTTCGCGACACATTCAACAGAATGCTCCTCAGAGCTTCCATGCTAGATGCCTCCTCGATAATACCAAGGCCAGAAAACTTATCTTCGCCCGTCGCGATCATTCTATGTCCAGCCGCGGCCATTTCGTAGAGAACCGTTCCACGAACCGTGAGACCAGCATCGCAATGCTTCATGACCTCACCAGCGCTGAGGGCGCCATTTGCAAATCCGATATTTCTGATGTCGGCGCAGTATTCACGCAGCGAATCCCACGAACGCTTCCCATCATAGCTGTCGTTCAGCGGATGCGGCTTAATAATCAAGTTGAGATGTGTCAGTTGCCGCGCAAGGTCAACGACGTCGACAACAGCTTGCCAGTAATCGTCCGATAGTTGCTTTGGCCGCGTCAGCGGGGCGTCTTGAAACGCATGCGCAAATACGCAGACCGTAGGATTCTCGGGGTTAACACCGCAGCTCTCAAGGAAGGCCTCGCGAGAAACCGGTAGCTGATCAACAACTTCACGGTTCAATAGCGGGTCGATAGTCCGCGCCAGCGTGCCTTCAACAGCGCCGTCGAATAGGTCAAGCCTGGGATCATCCAGTAGAGCTCGATCGAAAGCGCACCTTTCCAGCATCTCTTTGCAGTCGCTGGGAAGACCGGACGACAAGTCGGTTAGATCCCGATATCGCGTAACAGCAATTGGGATATACTGTTCTACCAGGAATGTTGGTGCGCCGTGCATGGCCGAAAAATCAGCCAGCTGTCCCGATACCGAATAGCAAATGTGCCCCAATACACTCGCTCGAATTGAGGACTTTCCAAACATCATGGGAAGGGCCTCGTAGTCGGCCAACACGAGCTTTGCAACTGCGATGAGTTCGTCGCTCAAATTGTCGATGGTGCCGAAGCCAAATCGTCTCAGAAATTCATTGTAAATCAGAAGACCGCGTCGTGGGGATTTCGGTTCTGACAGTGACCGAATTGCTTGCCTGAGCGAGGATCCCGATTTACCCTGTAGTCGCTTGCGAAGGTCACTCTCTGCATTGGCTGACCAGACCGGATCAGACAGGCGACGATTGCGAAATTCGGAAATATTGTAAAAGCGACTGACGCCAAACGAGCGAGCGAGCGCCTGGTTCGCTTCAACGTCTGTCCTTCGAACATCACCAAAGTCATCGGCGAAAATCCCGACGATTTCACCTCCCCATATGTGCTGTATGCACTTTGCAATTACACAATTTGCGAACAGGTGGGAGTGCACATTGGCATTGTGATAAAGGTCAAGAATTATAACGCGGTCAGACTTGGGCGAGGTAGAGGATGTCCAGAATCGCCGATTTTCTTTCAGAAACTCGCCAATATTCATGGTGCCACGAAGATCCCTGCGATCTGTTTTTCAAATTTTTGATCGCGCAAACCAACCCGAAAAGATCACGTTCAAGTTTCGAGCGCGTGAGATAACCGTTCCATAACGTAATCTTGCTGTTCGGCGCTCAAGTTTGGGTGAATAGGCAACGTCAGCGCGAAGTCGTAATATTTTTCGGAAGCCGGAAAGTCGCCACGGGCGAATCCCAAGGCCCGGTACCATGGTTGCAGATGGACCGGGATGTAATGGACGTTGACGCCGATACCTGAAGAGCGCATCGCCGCAAAAACCTCAGCGCGAGTACGCCGCACGGTTTCATCCAGTTCAATGACATATAGATGCAACGCCGAGAGAGTGCCCTCCGGCACGAACTGGCGAATCACGGGAAGACCAGCAAGCCCTTCGTGATAACGCGCCGCGATCGTCTGCCGCCGGGCAACGAATTTGGCGAGGCGATCAAATTGCCTCACACCGAGCGCCGCCTGGATGTCGGTCATACGGTAGTTGAAGCCGAGCATCACCTGCTCGTAGTACCAAGGGCCTTCGGGAACAGCGGTCATATCAGCGGGATCGCGCGAAATGCCATGGTTGCGCAGCAGGCGCATGCGATGGGCGATCTCGGCAGAACGCGTGGTCGCCCCACCGCCTTCTCCTGTCGTCACAATCTTGACGGGATGGAAGGAAAAAACGGTAACGTCAGCGAGCTCGCTCGAACCGACGGGCCGATTCTGGTAGTATCCGCCAACGGCATGGCTCGCGTCTTCAAGGATGCGGAAGCCGTATCGGTCAGCCAGCCGGCGGATAGAGGCAAGATCTGCGGAAGTACCGGCGAAGTCCACTGGAACGACAACCTTCGGCAGGGTGCCGTCGCGCTCGGCCGCTTCGAGCTTGGTGGCTAGTGCCTCGACATCCATGTTTCGGGTCTTGGCATTGATATCGACGAAATCGACGATCGCTCCGCAGTAGAGACCGCAGTTTGCGGATGCCACAAAGGTGTTCGGCACCGTCCAGAGTCGATCCGATGGGCCGAGCCCGAGCGCAAGACAGGCGACGTGCAGCGCCGCAGTCGCCGAGGAAAAGGCTACCGCTTCAGGCGCATCGACTGCCCGCGCCAACGTCTCCTCAAACCTGGGGACCATCGGCCCTTGGGTTAGGAAGTCTGACCGAAGGACTTCGACGACCGCCTCGACATCGGCGCTAGAGATGTCCTGACGACCATAGGGAATCATGTCTTGGCCCGCTCATAAAATTCCCGGATTTGTTCCACGGAGTATAGGACGGGGTTTGTACCGGAGTTGTACTCGAAACCCCGCGCTACAGGAGCACCAGTCTCACCGAGACGGTTCTCCGAATAATCATAACCGCGATCGTGGAACTTGATCGACGGCCGAATTACATAATGATCACCGAATTCAAGCGTCAAATGGCTATTATCCGCAGGGCATAATATCTCGTGCAGCTTTTCGCCCGGCCGGATACCAATCAAGTTCTGTGGCAGGTGCGGCGCCATCGCCGTTGCAAGGTCAACTATCCGGATCGACGGCAACTTCGGTACAAAGATCTCGCCGCCATGCATACGTTGGAAGCACTTCAGAACGAAGTCGACGCTTTCCTGCAACGATATCCAGAAACGAGTCATATCGGTGTCGGTAATCGGCAATGACGTCGCGCCTTGCGCTATCAGTTTTTCGAAAAACGGGACGACCGATCCGCGCGAGCCGGCAACGTTACCGTAGCGCACGACCGAGAAGGCGGTACGTCGTTTGCCTGCCATATTGTTAGCAGCAATGAACAGTTTATCCGATGCAAGCTTGGTGGCGCCATACAGGTTGATCGGATTAGCCGCTTTATCGCTTGAGAGCGCGACCACCTGCTCAACGTCGTTGGCAAGCGCGGCTGCCACAATGTTCTCCGCGCCAAGAATGTTGGTGCGGATACATTCCATTGGATTATACTCAGATGCTGTCACCTGCTTCATAGCGGCAGCATGAACGAGATAGTCAATCCCACGCGTCGCTTCGATCAAACGCGCACCGTCACGTACATCGCCGATTAGCCAGCGAATACAGGGCGCGTTTACCTCCTGCTGCATCTCGAATTGCTTGAGCTCATCGCGTGAATAGAAAACGAGGCGCGCCAAGTCGTAGCGCTCGAGTAGTATATTCACAAATTTGCGTCCGAAAGAGCCCGTACCACCGGAAACAAATACGGATTTGCCGTTGAACACTTGGACCTCTCTCTTTACCTGGGAATGGCGTAACCGAAGTCCGCGCGATGTCAATGACGGGTCAGTCAGACTAAATCAACGAAGGGGCAAGTGGTGGTGGTTAGCCAAAATTGGACTATAAGAGAATTGAATTCATTCTCTTCAAAGGGCTGTCTTGAAACTCGCCGTTATCCCCGCCCGTGGCGGGTCGAAGCGGTGAGGAAGAACATTCGCCCGTTCCACGGACGTCCGATCATAGCCTGGCCAATTTCCGCTGCGGATGACACCGGTGTCTTCGACCATGTGATCGTCTCCACCGCCTACCCTGAGATTGCAGAAGTTGCGGCGCACGAAGGCGCGGAGATCCCGTTCCTGAGTCCAGATGCGCTCTCCAACGACTAGGGCCGGCACCAACGTCGTAACTCACGCGCTTTCCTGGTTCACCAACCAAGGCGAGCCGGCCAAATTGGCCTGCTGTCTTTATCCAACAGTTCCCTTTGTAACCGTCGCCGCGCTGAAGGAATGCCATGACCGACTCGTAGCGCGCGGCCGAGTTTTCACCTTTTCGGTCACCAGCTTTCCCTCTCAGATCGTCGTTCGCTCTACGTGGTCGAGGACTTTGCCGCGGGTGAGGTCTTCACTGAGTGCAACATCCGCGCAATTCGGCCAGGATATGGATTGGCACCGTACCATCTTGACCTGATTCTCAGCCGACGCGCCGCCCATGTGATGAAGCGCGGCACGACGCTCACATTCGACGACGTCTTAGGCTCAAAATCCATTTTTGACTAATTTCCTACAAACCGCTCCTGACATCGGCGACAGGAGGGCCGGTAGAATACTGGCGGCGTTCTATAGCAACTGATCGGCCAAGTCTACGACGGTACCATCGATGATGGTCACCACCAATCTCGCATTCCGTCGTAAGCGCGAAGGAGACCGCGCATGGCGCGGTTGATTGAGATCTGAGAATCTCCAGCATCGGTGAAGCTAGACAGTCGGCAAATACTCGATTTCTCTTGTAGCCGATTACGATCACTATGCATACATAACGCTCGCGAGAGACCATGCGTCGAAAGAAATAGAGATTGCGTGCGACCTGTCAGCAGAAACGTCGGCTCTCGTGCCAATGGAAACAGCTGCATCTCACGCGGTTGACGCCCGGCTTCAGTATACGCGCCCAAAAAAATGTTCGCCGTCAGGGCCCCTGAGACCAATTGAGGGACTTCACGGAGGGAGGATTTCTGGTTCATCGTAGCCGCAAGGAGCGCCGATGAAACAGAAATCCGGACCGGGCAAAGCGCCGGCAGAACAAGTGCTGAAGGGACATCCGGCGCCAGACTCGCCGGCAGTATTCGGCGGAAGAGAAGATCCGTATCGTGTTGGAAGGGCTGCGCGGCGAGGAGAACATCTCCGAGCTGTGCCGCCGCGAGGGCATCGCCGCCTCGATGTATTACGGCTGGTCGAAGGAGTTCCTGGAAGCCGGCAAGCGCCGTCTGGCGGGAGACACCGCCCGTGCTGCCACGTCCGGCGAGGTGAAGGACCTTCGTCGCGAGGCCACCGCCCTCAAGGAGGTCGTGGCCGATCTCACCCTGGAGAATCGCCTGCTCAAAAAAAGTCTGAACGGGTCCTATCGGTGAATGCTTCGCATTCCCCTGCCGGGTGAGAGATGGGGAGGACGAGGCATGAGATATCCAGCGTCCGAGAAGGCTGAGATCATCGAGCTGGTCGAGCAATCGCATCTGCCGGCCAGGCGCACGCTGGACAAGCTCAGCATCCCGCGAGCCACGTTCTATCGCTGGTACGATCGCTACCGCGCGGGCAGCGTTGAGGCCGATCATCGGTCGCGGCCGGACCGGGTCTGAAATCGCATCCCCGACGATGTGCGAGGCCAGATCATTGGACTGGCGCTGGAACTTCCGGAACTGTCACCGCGGGAGTTGGCGGTTCGCTTCACCGACGAGAGAAAGTACTTCGTCTCCGAGGCTTCGGTCTATCGGCTGCTGAAGGCGCGCGACCTCATCACCAGCCCGGCCTATGTGGTGATCAAGGCGGCGAACGAGTTCAAGGACAAGACCACCGCCATCAACCAGCTCTGGCAGACCGACTTCACCTACCTCAAGATCACTGGCTGGGGCTGGTACTACCTCTCGACCGTGCTCGACGACTTCTCGCGCTAGAGCGTCGGGCGATCATTTGGAATCGCGGCGGATTCACAAACGAGGCTCAAGGTGATTCAAAGTCTGCGGGGGTGATTTGCCATGCCGCATCCTTTGTCGAACGATCTGCGTGAGCGTGTTGTTGCCTATGTCGAGGCGGGGAACTCGTGCCATGGGGCTGCTGCCCGTTTTGGGACTTCGGTATCTTTTGCGGTGAAGCTGATGCGGCGCTGGCGGGAGACGGGTCGGGTCGATCCGCGTCCGCGTGGCGGGTTCCGGCATGGCAAACTCGGTCAGCACCGCGACTTCATTCTTGCGACAGTCGCGGCCGAGAGCGACATCACCATGCCTGAACTGGCGGAAAAACTCGCCAAGGCCAAGGGCGTCAAAGCAGACCCGTCGAACCTGTCGAAGTTCTTGATCGCCTGCGGGCTCAGCTTCAAAAAAAACTCTGCGGGCCAGCGAACAAGACAGGCCTGAACTGGTCAAGGCTCGGGCCGAATGGAAAGCGGGCCGCCAGCCCATCATGCGCAAGCAGCGCGAGCGGCTGATCTTCATTGACGAAACCGGCACCACCACCAAGATGGTTCGCCAGCGTGGACGATCGCTGAAAGGAACGCGGCTGAACAGCAAGGCTCCATTCGGTCACTGGGAAACGCAGACCTTCGTAGCAGGCCTCAAGTGCGATGGCCTCGTCGCCCCCTGGGTTATCGATGCCCCAATGAACCGGATCATCTTCGAGACCTATGTCGACACCCAACTCGCGCCCGCCCTCAGGCCCGGTGATGTCGTCATCCTGGATAATCTCTCCAGCCACAAGAGCGAGAAGGCCGAAAAAGCCATCCGCGCACGGGGCGCGTGGCTCCTGTTCCTGCCGCCCTACAGCCCGGATCTCAATCCCATCGAAATGGCCTTCGCAAAACTGAAAGCTCATCTGCGAGCCGCCGCAGCCAGAACCATCGACGCTCTCTGGAAAGCCATCGGCAACATCTGCGCGCTCTTCTCTCCGCAAGAGTGCTCAAACTACTTCAAAGCCGTAGGATACGGATTCAATTGACTACCCGATGCTCTAGGCCGGATCGACATTCAGCGCAGCCAGATCATGGCTGCGGCGAGGTGGATGAAGCCTGTGAAATGAACGGTGCGCCTGTCGTATCTGGTGGCGAAGCGGCGAAAGTGCTTGAGACGATTGAAGCAGCGCTCGATCCGGTTGCGGTGTTTGTAGAGGTCGGCGTCATGCGGGATGACGACTTTGCGCGTCCTGTTTGACGGGATCACGGCTTCGGCGCCCATGCCGGCGATGAGGGCCCGCAAGGCGTTGCTATCGTAAGCCTTGTCGGCGAGCACGGCGTCCCCGGCCTGGCCTTCGAGCAGCACGGGGGCTTGCGTGATGTCTCCGACCTGCCCGGCGGTCACGATGACACGCAAGGGGCGGCCCAGCGCATCGGCGAGCATGTGGACCTTGGTGGTCAGTCCACCTCGGGACCGCCCCAGCGCCTGATCCTTGGCCCCCCTTTTCCGGTGGCCGCCTGCTGATGGGCGCGAACGATGGTGCTGTCGAGCATCAGGTATTGGTTGTCGCGGTCGGCGGTCAGGGTGGCGAACACCCGTTCCCACACGTCGGCATGGCACCACCGGCTGAACCGCCGATGCACCGTCTTCCACTTGCCATAACGCTCCGGCAAGTCACACCAGTGCGCGCCGGAGCGCAGCACCCACAGACAGCCGTTCACGAACAGCCGATTGTCCGCTCCCGTCCGCCCTGGATCACCCGCCTTGCCTGGCAGCAACGGTGCAATCGTTGCCCACTGCCGATCGCTCAGCTCATACCGCTTGATCCCCATCGTGCAGCTCCGTGCCAGAATCACGGAACCCTATGAAATCAGCGATCAGACCGCTTGGGAATCCTGAATGTCGATCCGGCCTAGTCCTTCCGCAAATGAAAGAGGCCGCCCAGTGAGACGGCCTCTTCTGTTTCAGTCGCAAGCGTCGCAGACCGGCCCTTGATGACGAGGCATCGGGTTCTGGCAAATAATGCATAAAGGTCGATCATCGATCGGACGCAGGCCAATATTTTCAAGGTGCCGTTCGATCTTCTCGCGCTCGCGCTTGTTTGTGTCTTTGGACATTTGGACCTCTCCATTAGGGGATGGAAATCCCAGCCAGTTGGGAGGCAGTTCAGGCTTCAATGAAGCCCCTGAAGCGGGTCTAGCCGCGCAGCAAAAGTAATTTAGGACACTGGTGCAAACGTCACGCACGTCCAAGAATCATTGTGAGGTCATCTTTCGCTCGCTGCTGCTTACCCCATGCTTACCCAAGGGCAGGACTACGGAGCGAACCGAAACGGCGCAATGTATCGTTCTGACATTGCTAGTAAAATGGTGGCGGACGCAGTCGGATGCGAACCGGTCTCCAGAGCTTTTCCGGAAAATACAGGGGAAAATACGCCTATTGGCTCAAGGAACGACGGCCTCTGTTCAAAAGCGCAGCATTTATTGGGCTTTTTAAGCAAATATCGAAACAAAGTATCAGGGCATTTTTTTCGAAATAACAGGGGATGAGCTTTAAATAACAGGGGACGCACGACCCCAATAACAGCGGAAGATCGGCAAACCCTGGGGCCAGTAGATCTCAATCGATTCATCGCCAGGTAAGCGGCGCACAATGACGTCGCTGCCGCGTATTGGAGGTCCGCCGTTGGCAGCCCTGAGAATTTTATACAAGGCTCCCGCCGCCCTCGAACCGCGGCCAAAAAACCCCCGCACTCACACGGCAAAGCAGATCAAGCAGATCGCTGCTAGCATAAAGGAGTTCGGTTTCGTCAATCCCGTTCTCATCGACGGTGCAAACAAGATCCTTGCAGGACACGGCAGGGTCGAAGCCGCGAAACTCCTCGGCATGGGCGATATTCCAACCGTGCGTGTTGATCACCTGTCCCCCAGCCAAATTCGCGCATACGTCATTGCCGACAACCGGCTGGCTGAAAATGCTGGCTGGGACCACAAACTTCTGGCGCTAGAACTCCAGGAGATATCTGTCGACTTGAATTTTGATGTCACGGTCACAGGTTTCGAGACCGCGGAAATCGACATTCTCGTTAGCGAACTGACAGAGGCTGACGATGAGGTCGATAAATTACCCGATATCGATCGCGCCGCGCCCGCCGTTACGCGGCTCGGCGATCGTTGGCTACTCGGCGATCACGTCCTGCTTTGCGGTGATGCCCTATCTCGGACCAGTTACGCCGCGCTTCTGGGATCAAAAAAGGCGCAAATGGTCTTCACAGACCCTCCCTACAACGTGGCCATTGCTGGCCACGTTTCCGGTCTGGGTCGAATAAAACACCGCGAATTTGCCATGGCCTCTGGCGAAATGACCCGGCCCGAATTTACCAGATTTCTCCAGGCGACGTTTGAACATCTCGTCCGCTCCAGCACCAACGGTTCCATTCATTTCATCTGTATGGATTGGAGACACATCTATGAGGTTATGGAAGCTGCAGCGAAGCCATATAGCGAGCTCAAGAACCTTTGCGTCTGGACCAAGACCAATGCCGGAATGGGAAGTCTCTATCGATCGCAACATGAACTGGTGTTTGTAATGAAGAACGGCACCGCGCCTCACATCAACAATGTAGAGCTCGGACGTTTTGGCCGCACTCGCACAAACGTTTGGAAATATGGCGGTGTAAATGTCTTCGGCAATAACCGTGATGAAGAGCTCGCCATGCATCCGACCGTCAAGCCGCTCGCGCTGGTGGCCGATGCGATTCTGGACTGCTCCAAGCGGGGGGGGAATTGTCCTCGATGTCTTCGCGGGTAGCGGCACGACGCTGATCGCGTCAGAAAAAACGGGTCGGCGGGGCTACGGAATTGAAATCGATCCCCACTACGCGGATGTCATTATTCGCAGATTCAAGCAAGTCTACGGCATCGAGGCGATTCATGCCGCCTCCAAGCTTGATTTCCAACAAGTGAGCGCTGAACGGTTTAGCCATGGAGGGAAGCGAGTTGGCAAAAACAAGGAAAAAGATAATCAGGAAAAAGCAAGAAAACTCAGCCGCTCCAAAGCCTGGCCGTAATCCGCCCAAGGAATACCAATTTAAGAAAGGCACCAGCGGCAACGAGAAGGGACGACCGCCGGGGTCGAAGAATCTTAAAACCATCGTCATGGAAGCCGCCGCCGACCAAGTTACGGTGACGATAAATGGAAAATCACGCAAGATATCTAAGTTGCAAGCCACGGTGATGCAGCTCGCAACCAAAGGAGCCACTGGCGACCAGAAAGCCATGGGAAAATTCGTCGAATTAGTCGACGAGATGGAAATGCGGGCCTCTGCTTCCAGGCCTGCACAATTCCCGCTAGGCGAGCCAGACCTCCAAGTTTTGCGCGCGATCTATGAGCGAATGAAGCAATGCCGCACAGAGGGGGCCGCAGAATAAAATGGCACCCTCGCCCGACAAAATGTACGCAGAACTCCTGCGCCACGACCTTTGTGCCTTTATCCACCGATCGTTTTTGCAATTAAACTCTTCGACCAGATTTCTATCAAACTGGCATATCGAAGTGATGGCGGCAAAGCTAGAAGACGTCAGACGGGGCGCGTGCAAGCGTCTTATCATCAATATCCCGCCACGCCACCTTAAATCCCATGCAACATCCATTGCCTTTTCAGCGTGGCTGTTGGGGCATGATCCGTCTAAGAGGATTTTGATCGTCACGTATGCGCAAGACTTCTCGGACAAACTTGCCCGGGATTCAAGAGAGTTGATGCGAAGTTCATTTTATCAGGCTCTGTTTGACACCAGACCTTCGAGCGAGGCGATTGCCGAGTACGAAACAACGGTTGGCGGGTATCGACTATCCGCGTCGATCGGCGGCGGCATAACAGGTCGCGGCGCTGACATCATCATTATCGATGACCCCCTCAAGGCCGATGATGCGCTGTCGGATAATCGGCGAGGTTCTGTAAACGAGTGGTACGACAACACGCTTCGTAGCCGCCTTAATAGTCAGGAGGACGGAGCGATCATTATTGTCATGCAGCGCCTGCATGTTGATGACCTGGTTGGCCATGTCACGGCGCATGAAACCTGGGACGTTCTCTCAATTCCTGCCATTGCAGAACGTGATGAAATTTACGAATTTCGTACACCGTATGGTGTCCGGCGCTTTCTCCGAAACGATGGCGACACGCTGCAACCCGATCTCGTGTCACGGGACAAACTAGAACTGCTACGTCGCGGAATGACCGAGTATAACTTCGCCGCACAATTTCAACAGAATCCAGAGCCGCCGTCTGGAAATATCGTCAAGCGCGAATGGCTTAAATTTTATGAACCGCCTGAAAGGCCGCAGAAATTCGAGCAGGTGGTTCAAAGTTGGGACACCGCAAACAAGGATACCGAGCTTGCCAACTATAGCGTCTGTACGACCTGGGGCCTAAAAGATCGCCGCCTGTATCTGCTCGACGTGTCTCGCCGAAAACTCGACTTTCCGAGCCTTAAACGAGCAGTCAAAAATCAGATATCGCTGCATTCGCCGAGTATCGTACTCATTGAAGACAAAGCCTCGGGGACATCGTTGATCCAGGAGTTACGATCAGAAGGACTTTCTAAGGTTCAAGCAGCTCCGGCCATTGACGGCGATAAAATCATGCGATTGCGAGCGCAGACAGCGAAGATCGAAGGCGGCTTCGTTCTCTTGCCAAAAGAAGCGTCCTGGCTCAATGCTTACATCCTCGAGCTGATTTCCTTTCCAAACTCCAGACATGATGATCAGGTCGATTCGACCGTGTTTGCGCTCGCTTGGCTCGGGCTGAATCAATCGAGTTACGGTTGGACTAAAGAAGGGCTGGAGGCATTAGGAAGAATCAGCGGCCTCACGCCATATGATCAGCTGATGCGAAGACTTGGACGGCTATGACGGAAAGCGAAGTTTGATCCAGCCGAGAGTTAGAGTCCTTGTCATCTGAGCCGTTGTGGCTCGGCGGTGTAATGGGCGGAACGCGGTGCAATGCCGATCGTGACTGGACCGAAACTATCTCATTTATTGAAAGCGTGTTAAGAGAATTGCTCGGATGTGCAATGGAGTGCCGCTCACATGCGTTTACGCTCGATTGTCATCGGAGCCGTCATTGCACTCGTCTTCATAGCTCTCGGCGGGATCGCCTGGACTTGGCGTTCCGCAATCGCTCCGATTTCCGCTGGTGGAGCAGCGATCAATGACCACCAGATCATCAGCCGTGGCGCGGATCTGGCTGCGATCGGCGGCTGCGGCACCTGCCACACGGCCGATGCTGGTAAGCCGTTGGCAGGAGGCCTGCCTCTCCCCACTCCGTTTGGGACTATCTTTTCGACAAACATCACGCCTGATGCCGAAACCGGCATCGGCACGTGGTCGGAGGCGGCATTTCAGCGCTCGATGCGCGAGGGGGTCGACCGGGAAGGCCGGCATCTTTATCCGGCTTTCCCCTACGATCATTTCACGCGGGCGACGGATGACGATATTCGGGCGGTTTATGCGTTCCTAATGAGCCAACCGGCGATTCGCAACGTCGCCCCCTCTGACGACCTGGTCTTTCCGCTCAACTTTCGTCCCCTCGTTGCCGGTTGGAAGGTCCTGTTTCTCGATCGGGGCCCTCTTCAACCGGATGCCAGTAAGAGCGCCGAGTGGAATCGCGGACAATATCTAGCGGACGGTCTCGGGCACTGTGGCGCTTGCCATACACCGCGCAACGATCTGGGCGCGGAGAAGAAGGATAGCGTTTTTGCCGGCGGCTCGGCCGAGGGATGGGATGCGCCGGCGCTGGACGCAGCGGCCGCGCCCAAATGGACCGCCAATCAACTAACCGAATATCTCGCCACCGGTTGGCATCCGTCGCATGGGGCGGCCGCCGGCCCGATGGCAGATGTCGTCAATAACCTCAAACACGCATCGGCGGCGGACGTGCGCGCGATCGCGATCTACATCGCGAGTTTCTCATCCCAATCCGAAAGCGTGACAGCACCGGCACGCGAGAACCGGATTCCGACCGCGTCAGCCGAGACAGTCGCGCTCTACAACGGCTCCTGCGCCCAGTGCCATCGTGAAGCAAATGATGTGGGCCCATCGAAGGCGCTGCCGCTCTCGCGGAGTTCCTCATTACGACGGGCGGCACCCACGAACACCGTTCGTGTCGTCCTGAGCGGCATCCAGGCTTATCGCGGTGCCGGGGGGCCTTACATGCCAGCGTTTGACGGCATGCTGAGCGACCAGCAGATTGCCGCGGTCGTCGATTATGCGCGGGCGCGTCACACCAACCAACCGCCTTGGGTCGGCATTCAAGACGAGATCACCAAAGCAAGACAGGGAGTTGCGCAATGACGATCGCCCTCAACGTCAATGGTAAGTCGCATGACATCGATGCCGACCCGTCGACGCCGCTTCTCTATGTCCTGCGCAATGATCTCGCGCTGCATGGCCCGAAATTCGGCTGCGGCCTGGGGCAATGCGGCGCCTGCACCGTTCATGTCGACGGGCGGGCAATGTTTTCGTGTCTGCTGCCGATCGCCGCGATCGGCAGCCGCAAGATTACGACCACCGAGGGCCTGCTCGAAAACGGCAAGCCGAATAAGCTCCAGCAAGCTTTCATCGATGAGCAGGCCGCCCAGTGCGGCTACTGTATTTCCGGCATGGTCATGCGAGCCGAAGCGCTGTTGCGCGTCAATCCGCATCCGACCGATGCGGAGATCCGCCAGCATATGCAGCCAAATCTTTGCCGCTGCGGCACCCATGCCGCCATCATGCGTGCCGTCAAGCGCGCGGCCGCGTAGGGAGAAACCGCGATGACTGTCCCGTTCACATCCTCACGCCGCGATCTCCTCAAAGGCGCGGGTGCGCTTGTCGTCGCCTTTTCATTCACCGGGGCGCGCAGCCGCGCAGCCGCGGAAGGGCTGCCGGTGGCCGTGCCGGATCTGCCAGCGCCGAAGAGCGTGGCGCTCGATCAGATCGACACATTCCTTGCCATTGACGACAAAGGGTTGGTGTCGGTCTATGCCGGAAAGGTCGAACTCGGCACTGGCGTCCGCACCGGCTTCACGCAGATCGTTGCGGACGAACTCGACGTCTCGATGGACAACGTCAACGTCATCCAGGGTGACACGGCACTCACGCCCGATCAGGGCCCGACCTATGGCAGCCAGTCGATTCAGAACGGCGGGATGCAAATTCGCCAGGCGGCCGCCACTGCCCGCAGCGTCCTGCTCGACGAAGCTGCCACGCGTTTGGGAGCCTCGAAAGACGAACTCATCGTTGAGAACGGCGTCATCAGACGGAAATCCGGCGGCACCACGGTAACCTATGCCGAATTGATCGGCGGCAGGCAGTTCACACTGAAGCTCGACCCTGCCGCTTCGCCGAAAGACCCCGCGGACTACAAGATCGTCGGCAAGCCGGTGGCGCGGCTGGACATTCCCGGCAAGGTGACGGGCGCGTTCACTTACATGCAGGACTTCCGGGTTCCAGGCATGTTGCACGGGCGCGTCGTGCGCCCGACAGCGCTCGGTGCCCGGCTTGAGAATGTCGACGAAGCCTCGATCAAGGACATTCCCGGCATCGTCAAGATCGTGCGCGACGGCAACTTCCTCGGCATCGTCGCCGAAAATGAATGGTCGGCGGTGCGCGCCGTCCGAGACATCAAGCTGACATGGTCGAAGTCCGAAACCCTGCCCGAGCAGAATAAGCTCTGGGAGCACGTCCGCAAGACCAAGATCGTCAAGGACGATGTCACCGGCGATATCGGCAACTCTGCCCAGGCCATGGCGGCTGATGGCAAGAAAGTTGCCGCCACCTACGACTTCGCAATCCACACTCACGGCTCGATCGGCCCGTCCTGCGCGATTTCTGAATTTCAAGACGGCAAGCTGATTTCCTGGTCAGCCTCGCAAGCAACCCACAACCTGCGCAAACAGCTTGCCCAGATGTTCTCAATGTCGCTCGACGATGTGCGTTGTGTCTATATTGACGGCTCGGGTTGCTATGGTCGCAACGGCCATGAGGATGCCGCGGCCGATTCCGCTCTGCTCGCAAAAGCAGTGGGCAAGCCGGTGCGTGTGCAATGGTCGCGCGCAGACGAGCATGGCTGGGACCCGAAAGGCCCGCCGACCCTGATTGATCTGCGCGCGAATATCGATGCGTCGGGCAACGTCACTGCCTGGGAATCCGAGTTCTTCATTCCGCAAGGCGCCGCCGGCAATGTCGATCTCGTTGCGGCATCGCTTGCCAATCTGCCCGTTGATAACAAGCTTTCACCAGGCGGCATCACCAACGACTCGGCGATCGGTTACCGATTCCCCAACATCAAAACCGTCTGCCACCGGCTGGAGACGACGCCGTTTCGTCCGTCATGGATCAGGACGCCAGGGCGCATGCAGAATACTTTCGCTAATGAGTGTTTCATCGATGAAGTCGCCACGGCGGCGAATATCGACCCGCTCGAGTTCCGCGTGAAATATACCGACCCAGCCGATGCGCGCGGCCTCGAAGTGCTCGATCGGCTGGCGAAACTTGCCAAATGGGAGAAGCGCCCCTCGCCGCAGAAGAACATCAGCGGCAACATCGTAAAGGGTCGGGGGAGCAGCTACGTCAAATATGAACTGGTACGGACCTATGTCGGCGCCGTGGCGGAGGTGGAAGTTGACCGGCTGACCGGCGCCATCAATGTCACGCGTTTCTATATTGTCCATGATTGTGGGCAGATCATCAACCCCGGCGGGGTCAAATCGCAGATCGAAGGCAATGTGATCCAGACGGTGAGCCGAACGCTCAAGGAGGAGCTCACCTTCGACCGCAGCATGGTGACGAGCCTCGACTGGGCGAGTTATCCGATCCTGACGTTCGAGGAAGTGCCTGAGATCGTGATCGAGTTGATCGATCGCCCGGCGGAGAAACCGTGGGGCGCTGGCGAGCCCACAGCCGCCGTGGTGTCTTCGTCGATCTCGAATGCCATATTCGATGCGACCGGCGTGCGACTTCGTTCGGTCCCCTTCAAGCGGGAGAAAATGAAAGCCGCGCTGCGATCGACGTGAACGCCTGGTGGTAGGAACGGTCCACCGGCCGACGCGTCGGCCAGTCTCGCTGTGTGCAGAGCAGTGACAAAGTAGGCCATTGGAGCGTCGGCGTGCCCGGGTTCAGGAGATGGACGGCTGCGGTGTGCCCTGCGCTCCCGTCAACGATTTCAAAGATATTCTGAGCGGCCCGCATGTAGAGCACAGTTCGGCGCCTCCTACTGTTAATCGGCGCCGAACTTGGCCCCATGAACTATCGACCACAATTCCTTGTCGCAGTTGACATAACCCGCGCCGGGGTGGGGTCAACACCGGCGCCTATCGTGACCCCACTCCGACGAAGCTTTCTCAATTTCCTTCAGGACGTTACTGCTCATCGCTTCCAGCGACGTGACCCGGCGCCGATTCACACTGCAGATCGCCACCGCAACGCGCAGCGACGTTCCTGAATACCGTGCGCTGCGGCAGAGGCTCGGTGCGCTGGCGGGCGATGTGGCCGGTCGCTTCGCGGAACTCGATTGGGCGCCACCCAGCGCTCGCTCGCTGGCTTCTTTCGGCTCAGCCGTGTCGCTCTTGTCACTCCATTGCGCGACGGAATGAACCTGGTTGCCAAGGAGTATGTTGCTGCACAGGACCCAGATGACCCCGGCGTGCTTATTCTTTCGCCCTTCGCCGGTGCGGCCTACGAACTCGACACTGCCGTGATCGCCAATCCGTATGACCCCGACGCCGTCGCCGAAGCATTGCAGACAGCGCTGGGGATGCCACTTGAGGAACGATGCGAGCGTTGGCGGGCGATGATGGCGATACTGGGCCGCAATAGCATTATGGCGTGGCGCGAGAGTTTCCTTGGGGCTCTCAGCCGCTAGCTCGGGATGTCGTTCGGCAGGAACGTGGCACCGGTGCATCAGGTCGTGATAATCTGGCTCGTCAATAAAGTTGCCCCAGTCTGCCGATAAGGGGTTACCTCGAAATCATCTCCCGGGCGGAAATGATCCACGAGTGACGGGACCAGTTATATCCGTTTCATCGTCGCGCTGGACCAAATAGACCAAAGGCAAGTCGCCCGCAGCGTTCTCCGTTTTCGTATCAACGTAATACACTTCTTCTGCTGGCTTGGCGCGACGCACCCCAATCGGCGACTTCCCCTGCCAAGGCGGCCTGTGCCCGAACGTCATTCGCTTCAAGTCTTCTTGCAGCCAGTCCTCCTTACCGAGTTCTCTAGCTTGGCGAAACGTCGCGACCCCGAATGCCAGAATCGGCTGACCGTCGATCTCCAGCACGAAGACGATCGGAGGCGGCGCCTCGGCTTTCGCTGGCATCATCAAAGTCTAGTCCCTTGCGTTAATGCAATCGGAACATGCCGTCGATGGCATGCAATTCGGCTGGCTTGATCAGTTTCGAGTGCGCAACGGTAACTGCGAACAGAGGACCTTCGAGCGATTTTTCCCAGAACGCGAGGAAATCCTTTAGTGCCGGGAAAGTGGGAAACAGATCGTAGTCCTGCCAGACGTAAGTTTGCAGCAACCAGTGATGATCCGGGCGGCGATAAACGATTTCCGCTGTCGTCAGTCCGTAGCCTAAGACTTGTTTTCTGAAATCCTTTGAAGCCGCACCTTTCTCAATCGTGCTAACCTCTAGCCCAACTGAAACAGTTGCATGATCCTCAATTCGTCAAAACTGAAAACATTCAATACGTGAAAATAATCAATGAGCTAGCAGCATGTTACTTCGCCTGCTAGCAATCGCCGAGCCTTCCTCCTGATCAATCGAGCTGGAAAACATCGCGGGCCGCAGCTCTTGCGCCCTAGCATCCCGGGCTTATGTCAGGAGCGGCTGGCACTCGTGCATTACGACTGCCAATTCCAGAAATAATCACAAACAGCAAAGTAGAATCGCATGAACTTCCGTCCGCTTCACGATCGCGTCGTGGTCAAGCGTATCGACGCCGAAGACAAAACCGCTGGCGGCATCATCATTCCGGATACGGTCAAGGAAAAGCCCTCTCAGGGCGAAATCACCGCGGTCGGCCCGGGCGGCCGTGACGAGGCAGGCAACCTGATCCCGATCGATCTCAAGGTTGGTGACCGCGTGCTGTTCGGCAAGTGGTCCGGCACCGAGGTAAAGCTCGACGGTCAGGATCTCTTGATCATGAAGGAAAGCGACATCATGGGCGTTCTCACCGATCTGCCCGCCGCCAAGAAGAAGGCCGCGTAGCGCGACCAGTTTTCCTAATCCTGAGGAGCCGGCGCAGCCGGAGTCTCGAAGGATAAAGGCTCGCAATCCAAATCTCATTTCTCAAGAAACCGTCCAATCGCGCGGTCTTTGGGATCTGACGAAAACGGAGATCATTATGTCAGCCAAAGAAGTCAAATTCGGCGTCGATGCTCGCGACCGCATGCTGCGCGGCGTCGAAATTCTCAACAACGCGGTGAAGGTCACGCTCGGCCCCAAAGGCCGCAACGTCGTGCTCGACAAGTCCTATGGTGCGCCGCGCATCACCAAGGACGGCGTCACCGTCGCCAAGGAAATCGAGCTTGAGGACAAGTTCGAGAACATGGGCGCGCAGATGGTGCGCGAAGTCGCCTCCAAGTCCGCGGATGCGGCCGGCGACGGCACCACTACCGCGACGGTTCTGGCAGCTGCGATCGTGAAGGAAGGCGCCAAGTCGGTCGCCGCCGGCATGAACCCGATGGACCTCAAACGCGGCATTGACCTCGCCGTCGAAGCCGTGGTCGCCGACCTCGTCAGGAACTCCAAGAAGGTGACCTCGAACGAGGAAATCGCTCAGGTCGGCACCATTTCATCCAATGGCGACACGGAAATCGGCAAGTTCCTCGCCGACGCCATGAAGAAGGTCGGCAACGAGGGCGTCATCACGGTTGAGGAAGCCAAGTCGCTCGAGACCGAACTCGAGATCGTCGAGGGCATGCAGTTCGACCGCGGCTACATCTCGCCCTACTTCGTCACCAACGCCGACAAGATGCGCGTTGAAATGGAAGATGCTTACGTCCTCATCAACGAAAAGAAGCTATCTCAGTTGAACGAATTGCTTCCGCTGTTGGAAGCCGTGGTGCAGAGCGGCAAACCGCTTGTGATTATTGCCGAAGATGTCGAAGGCGAAGCGCTCGCCACCCTCGTCGTCAACCGCCTGCGCGGTGGTCTCAAGGTTGCCGCCGTCAAGGCACCGGGGTTCGGCGATCGCCGCAAGGCCATGCTGCAGGACATCGCCATCCTGACCGGTGGTCAGGCGATCAGCGAAGATCTCGGCATCAAGCTCGAGAACGTCACACTCGCCATGCTCGGCCGCGCCAAGAAGGTGATGATCGACAAGGAGAACACTACCATTGTCAGCGGGGCCGGCAAGAAGGCCGACATCGAGGCGCGCGTGAACCAGATCAAGGCGCAGATCGAGGAGACCACCTCGGACTATGACCGCGAGAAGCTTCAGGAGCGTCTGGCCAAGCTCGCCGGCGGCGTCGCGGTGATCCGCGTCGGCGGCGCGACCGAGGTCGAAGTGAAGGAGCGCAAGGATCGCGTGGACGACGCGATGCATGCGACCCGTGCGGCGGTCGAGGAAGGCATCGTGCCGGGTGGCGGCGTCGCCCTGCTCCGCGCCTCCGAGCAGCTCAAGCGCATCAAGACCGCGAACGACGACCAGAAGACCGGCGTCGAGATTGTGCGCAAGGCGCTCTCCGCGCCGGCCCGCCAGATCGCGATCAACGCAGGCGAAGACGGCAGCATCATCGTCGGCAAGATCCTCGAGAAGGAGCAGTATTCCTATGGCTTCGACTCGCAGACTGGCGAATACGTCAACCTGATCTCCAAGGGCATCATCGACCCGACTAAGGTCGTGCGTGCGGCGATCCAGAACGCAGCGTCCGTCGCGGCACTACTGATCACCACCGAGGCGATGGTCGCCGAGCTGCCGAAGAAAAACGCCGCTGCTCCGGCGATGCCGGGCGGCGGCATGGGAGGTATGGATTTCTAAGTCCAACCGTTGAGCAAGGAATAAGAAGGCCCGGCAGCATTGCTGGGCCTTTCTGCATTAGCTACACATCCCTCTCGACGACGATAGTGCACGGAGGTGACCGCTCTCCAGGGATCAAGCGGAGACGTGCAGCAACTTCGCCGATCGCATTATCGCCGGGCGTGGCATCCGCTATGGCCGCATGGCGATGATCCCTACCTCGGCTAAGGCGAAGCGCCGTCCGTACATACATAAGCTGACTCGCGCCCAAGTATGCTTCGGCCTGCCGGTTATCTGCGGCAACTGCGCGCGCTGGCACCTTGGATTTGGAAGATTTGCTAATTACTACCATGCGGGAAAGCATCGCCCGCACGACCCCTTCACCTGTGTGTACCGAAAACCTTATCCGAGTTGATGACGTGATGGAATCGCCTAATACCAAATCTTGGGGAGCGTGACTCTGTGGGGCTTTTCAAATCAGCGGCGGGCTGATTCAACATCGCGAACGCGGGAGGTTCACCATGTCGCCCCTACCACTCCGGGCTGATTTCAACGCACAGACGACACGGTCCGCTGCCAGGCGGTCGAAAGACGGGCCGCAGGCGCGGCGACTTCTGGCTCTGGCCGCGATCGACGACGGTGCGACGCGGACGGAAGCAGCCAGGATCGGCGGAGTGGGTGTGCAAATTGTTCGCGACTGGGTGATGAAGTTCAATGCACTCGGCCCGGACGGCCTTTTCGATCGCAAGGCGCCCGGGCAACCGTCCCGGCTCAAGGACGAGCATCGTCAGGTGTTGGCCGCCATGATCGAAGGCGGGCCGATCCCTGCTATTCACGGCGTCGTCCGTTGGCGCATCGTCGATCTCTGCCAGCGGCTGTATGAGGAGTTCAGGGTCACAGTCTCCAAGCAGACTCTGAGCCGGGAGCTGCGAGGCATGGGCTATCGCAAGCTCAGCGCCCGTCCGCGCCATCATGCGCAAGCCGAGGGCGCGATCGAGAATTTTAAAAAATCTTCCCAGCCCGAGTGGCGGAAATTGCGAGGGACAAGAGCGTCGATCCAGCCGAGATAGAAATATGGTTTGGCGACGAGGCGCGCATCGGCCAGAAGAACAAGATCACGCGACGCTGGGCGCGGCGCGGAACGCGGCCTTCGGCGCCGCGCGACCAGCGAACCGCCTCCACTTACATCTTCGGCGTGATCTGCCCGAAGGACGGCAAGGGCGCAGCCCTCGTCCTGCCCGCATGCAACACCGAGGCGATGAACCTGCATCTGGCCGAAATCGCGACCGAGGTCGCCAGGCAAGCATGCCATCTTGCTGTTCGACCAGGCCGGCTGGCATCTGTCGAGCCGGTTGATCGTTCCACCCAACATCACGATCCTGCCGCTGCCAGCGAAATGCCCGGAACTTAATCCGCAGGAAAATGTCTGGCAGTTCATGCGCGACAATTGGTTGTCGAACCACGTGTTCAAGTCTTACGAAGATATCGTCGATCACTGCTGCTACGCCTGGAACAGGCTAATCGATCAGCCTTGGCACAATATGTTCATCGGAATGCGTGATTGGGCGTACCGGTTCTGATCAGCGAGTCTTGGTATAAGCTGGCGGAATGATCGGGCTGCTCGGTTTCGTTCTTGCCGTCCTGGCCTCGCCCCAAGTGGAAGTTGAGGCTTGAGGCTGAGAATGCGGTGCTTCGACATCAGTTGATGGTCTTGAGGCGTAGGCTGCGTGGTCGCGTCCGGCTCACGACCAATGATCGCTGGTTCTTTATCCAGCTGTATCGCCGGTTTCCGTCGATCCTGCAGGTTCTCACGATCATCCGTCCCGAGACGCTGGTGCGTTGGCATCGGGCGGGCTTTCGTCGCTATTGGCGTTGGATCCCTCGGGAGGGCGACCTCAGATCGAGACGGAGCGGCGCGCGCTGATCCGGCAGATGAGCATGGAGAACCCGCTTTGGGGCGCGCCGCGTATCCATGGTGAACTGCTCAAGCTCGGGATTGAGGTCGCTCAATCAAGCGTCGCCAAGCACATGGTCAAACGGCGAGGACCGCCAAGCCAGGGATGGCGGACCTTCCTGCGAAATCATGCCCCAGATATCGCTGCAATGGACTTGTTCGTTGTCCCGACTATCGGTTTCGACTTGCTTTATGCCTTCGTCATCGTCCGGCTCGACCGCAGAGACCCCGTGTGGATCAACGTTACAACAAACCCGACAGCGGAGTGGATTGCGCGTCAGATAACGGAGGCCTTCCCTTGGGATGATGGCCCAAAATACCTCATCCGCGATCGGGATCAAATCTATGGCGCGGTCGTCACACGTCGATTGCGCGCCATGGGCATCCGGGACAAGCCCACTGCACCAGCTTCATCTTGGCAAAATGGCTTTGCCGAACGGCTGATCGGATCGATCCGGCGCGAGTGTTGGACCACATCATTGTCTTGGGCGAGGCGCATCTGTGCCGAATTCTGAAATCCTATACTGACTATTACAATGGGGTACGCACGCATCTTTCCTTGGAGAAGGATTCACCGGTCTCGCGCGCCGTCGAGCGGGCTGGGCACATTCGTTGCCGCCCGGTCCTCGGCGGACTGCACCACCAATATGTCCGGATTTGATTTACGACAGGGAACTCCTAACACACCGAAACCACAGCTTCATCGATCAATCTCCCCGAATACAATATCGAGCGATCCGATGATTGCGGAAACGTCAGCCAACATGTGGCCGCGCGTAAGGAAGTCCATGGCCGAAAGATGGGCGAAGGAAGGAGCGCGGATCTTGCACTTGTACGGCTGGTTGGTGCCATCGGAGACGAGATAGACGCCGAATTCGCCCTTCGGAGCTTCCACGGCGACGTAGACCTCGCCGGCAGGAACGCGGTGGCCCTCAGTGTAGAGCTTGAAATGCTCGATCATCGCCTCCATCGATCGTTTCATTTCCGCGCGCGACGGCGGAACGATCTTGTGGTCTCTCGTGGCGACGGGCCCCTGTCCTTCGGGCAGCCGTAGCTTCTCCAGGCATTGCTTCATGATACGCACAGATTGACGCATCTCTTCCATCCGCACGAGATAGCGGTCGTAACAATCGCCATGCTTTCCAATGGGAATGTCAAAATCGAGTTCGGAATAACATTCGTAGGGTTGCGCCTTGCGCAGGTCCCAAGCGGCGCCGGAACCGCGCACCATGACACCTGAGAAACCCCATCCCCACGCGTCTGCGAGCTTGACCTCGGCGATCCCGACATTGCGTTGCTTAAAAATACGATTTTCAGTCAGCAGGCCCTCAAGGTCGTCGCACACCTTGAGGAACGGGTCGCAAAAATCCCAAATGTCGTCGAGGAGCTTCGATGGAAGATCTTGATGCACGCCGCCAACTCGAAAATAGTTGGCGTGCATGCGCGCGCCGGACGCGCGCTCGTAGAACACCATCAATTTTTCGCGCTCTTCAAAACCCCATAGCGGCGGGGTGAGCGCGCCGACGTCCATCGCTTGGGTCGTGACATTGAGAAGGTGCGAAAGTAGCCGTCCGATTTCGCAGTAAAGCACACGGATGAGCTGGCCCCGTTTCGGAATTGTGATGTTAAGCAGCTTCTCGGTTGCCAGACAGAACGCATGTTCCTGGTTCATGGGCGCGACATAGTCGAGCCGGTCGAAGTAAGGCAGCGCCTGCAGGTAAGTCTTATGCTCGATTAGCTTCTCGGTGCCGCGATGCAGGAGACCAATATGCGGGTCGACGCGCCGGACGACTTCGCCGTCAAGTTCCAACACGAGACGCAAGACCCCGTGCGCCGCGGGATGTTGCGGCCCAAAATTGATCGTGAAATTGCGGGGCGCGGCTTCGACCATGTAGGCCTCATGAAGCTGCCGTAGTTGCCGGGAAAGCGCCTTATAACTTCGCCGGTTCCCAAGCATGCGAACCGGACGGAAGACATCTCCGTGACATGAAATCAGGTCTACGGAACAATAGCAGTTGGCTCTGAGTTCGGTGAGAAAATTCCTTGGTTCTGAACGTACAGAATTGGAAGTCCATGCCACCCACGCCACCGCCGCCACCTAGCATTGCTGGGGCATTCTTCTTCGGAAGTTCGGCCACCATTGCTTCCGTGGTGATCAGAAGAGCCGCAACCGAAGCCGCGTTCTGGATCGCTGCACGCACGACCTTGGTCGGGTCGATGATGCCCTTGGAGACGAGGTTGCCGTATTTGCCGGTTTGCGGGTCGAAGCCGTAGGAATACTGCTCCTTCTCGAGGATCTTGCCGAGGATGATGCTGCCGTCCGCGTTGATCGCGATCTGGCGGGCCGGCGCGGAGAGCGCCTTGCGCACGATCTCGACGCCGGTCTTCTGGTCGTCGTTCTGGGTCTTGATGCGCTTGAGCGGCTCGGAGGCGCGCAGCAGCGCGACGCCGCCGCCCGGCACGATGTCCTCATCCGCAGAAACGCTCATCCCTGATTTTCCAAACAGGCTCTAAGGCCGAAGCATTGCGCGATTCGGCCTCAGTTGCCAGCCGGATTAGGTTTCCGACAGGGACAGCCGGCAGTAACGCCATAAAGACAATCGAAAAAAGCCGATCGGAGTGAGGTCACGATCGGCGCCGACCGTGACCCCACTCCGACGTGGATTCCGTTACTGGTCACAGAAAACAGTTACCGCTGTAGCTTCAAGGGGCTTTGTTCAGCGCCGGTTTACATCTGATTTCGCGGAACGATACCAGGCGGCGCTGCACTTCGTCCCACAGCACAAGCCTTACGCACCGAAAGCTCTGCAGGAGCGTTATGTGACCGACCTCGTGCAGTTCAGGGTGGTCGCGCAGCACGTGCGGCAGCCGGTAGAAGGGGATACGACTGCAAAGATGGTGCACGTGGTGGATGCCGATGTTGGCTGTGAACCAGCGCAGCAATACCGGAAGATCGTAATGTGAGCTGCCGTATAGGGCGGCCTGATGCAGATTCCACCGCTCGTCGCACTCCCACGCGGTTTGCTCAAATTGATGTTGCACATAGAACAGCCATACGCCGGCGGTGGCGGCGAGCAGTATGATCGGAAGGTGCACGAGCAGGAACGCCTTAATTCCGATGAACCACGTGAGCGCGGCAACGATCAAGCCAATGGCGAGATTGGTTGTCATTGTGCTGGCCCAAGGCTGCCAACCGTCGCGCATGAGGCCGACCGGGAGACGGTGTTGCAGGAGAAACAGATAGGCTGGTCCGACCACGAACATGACCAGCGGGTGACGGTAAAGTCGGTATTTCAGACGGCCCCACCACGAACGGGCCTGGTATTCGCGCACTGTCAGGGTATCGACGTCGCCGATACCGCGCCGGTCGAGGTTACCGGTGGTGGCATGATGGATCGCATGCGTGCGGCGCCACCAGTCGTAAGGCGTAAGTGTGAGCACGCCAATGACGCGGCCGACCCAGTCGTTCGCCAGACGATCGGCGAAAAAAGTGCCATGGCCGCAGTCGTGCTGGATCATGAACAGGCGCAAGAGAAAGCCAGCAGCTGGGATCGCGATAAGCAATGAAGCCCAAGCATGGCCAAGGGAGAACGTGAACCAAGATGCCGTCCATAAAGTCACGAGCGGCAAAGCCGTGATCACCAACTCGGCAACGCTGCGCACGTGATTTGGCGTGCGATAGCTTCCCAGAATGCGCGTCCAACGCCGAGTGTCGGGCGTCGCCAGTTCTGAGGTATGTCCAATGCTCAAGATGATATCCGAAGCCTGCCGATCGCGCGCCAAGTGGGCTGAATTCTCAGCTTCGCAGCTCGCGCGGCCTGCTCCTTTTCGCACTCGCGTTGCACTTTCGGCCCAGCCGCAATCGTTAGTAGCTTGTTGACTCGCAATGTCGTCATTACTTTCTCAGTGGCGGTTGCGGACAGATTAGAATATCCGGCGTGCCGACGGATCGACCGCGGGACTCCGAAAACTACAGCTCTACCAGTACATCCGTGGTCAGAGCAACAATGGCCCTCAGGAGGCGCGCAGATTTTCAGCGGCAGATTTGCCGGTCCGGCGGTCTACGACGATATCGAAGCTGACATTTTGCCACTCATGGAAGGAGCTGACGCCGGCGCGTTCAACCGCGCTGATATGACACCTCGCGCATCCATATCGGTTTCTCGCCGCCTGGGAAGGCTTCGACCGAAAGCCACGCTGGGACTGCTTCCGCACGCGACTGGCACCGGTGCCGTCGAGGAACTGGTTGTCCTTATCGCAAATCAAATCCGGGCATATTGATGGTGCAGTCCGCCCAGAATCGGTCGACAGAGAATGCGTCCGGCTGTCTCGACGGCACGTGATATCGGCACGTCCTTGTTCAATGACAAATGGGTGCGCGTGCCGTTGTAGTAGCGCATGTACGAGAGCAGTACGTGGCGCAGATGGCGTTCGCCGACCACTGGTCTGCCCCTGAAAAGTGGTCCTCCCTGAATTAGGCTATTAGCCGTTAGAGAGGACATTGGAATGCCCCAGAAGAAGCACAAGCCGGAAGAGATCGTCGCGAAGCTGCGCCAGGTCGATGTTTTGCTTTCACAAGGCAGATCGGTTGGCGAAGCGGTTCGTTCGATCGGCGTGACGCAGTTCACGTATTACCGGTGGCGCAAGGAGTTTGGTGGCCTGAAGGGCGACCAGGTGAAGGCCTCGAGGAACTTGAGAAAGAGAACGACCGGCTGCGCAAGGCTGTGTCGGACCTGACGCTGGAGAAGCTGATCCTGAAAGAGGCTGCCTCGGGAAACTTCTGAGCCCCTCCCGCCGTCGTCGCTGCGTCGACCATGTCATGGTGAAGTTCTCCATCTCGGAGCGCTTTGCCTGCAAGGTTCTCGGCCAGCATCGCTCGACCCAGCGCAAGAAGCCGCAAAGCCGACCGGATGAAGAGGCATTGACGACCGACATCATCCGGCTGGCCTCACGCTACGGCCGCTATGGATATCGCAGGATCACGGCGATGCTGCAGTCCGAGGGTTGGACGGTGAATGCCAAGCGTGTCGAGCGTATCTGGCGGCGGGAGGGGCTGAAGGTTCCTCAGAAACAACCGAAGAGAGGCCGACTCTGGCTGAATGACGGATCGTGCGTCCGGCTTCGGCCCGAGCATCCAAACCATGTTTGGTCCTATGACTTCGTCGAGGGCCGGACCCACAATGGCGGGAAGTTCCGCATGCTCAACATCATCGACGAGTTCACCCGAGAATGTCTGGCGATCCGGATTGATCGCAAGCTCAACTCGACCGACGTCATCGACGCCCTGTCGGACCTGTTCATCCTACGCGGCGTGCCCGGCCACGTTCGTTCTGATAACGGGCCGGAGTTCATTGCCAAGGCAGTGCGGGAGTGGATTGCAGCTGTCGGCGCCAAGACCGCGTTCATCGAGCCCGGAAGCCCGTGGGAGAACGGCTACTGCGAGAGCTTCAACTCGAGGCTGCGCGACGAACTGCTCAACAGCGAGATCTTCTACAGCCTCGCCGAGGCCAAGGTCATCATCGAGGCATGGCGGCGCTACTACAACACCGAGCGACCACACTCATCGCTTCGATATAAACCGCCGGCGCCAGAGGTCATCGCCTGGCCTTCAAAGCCAGCCGGATCGCTTCCGCCAGCAGCGCAAGCAATGGCCGAAAAGCCCATCATGCATTAAGACTGAAAGCGGACCACCTCATAGGGGCAGGCCAGCCCTTGTAATCCCTTTTGCCTTCGCAAGTGTCACGCCTTCACGCTGGCGTTCACGGATCAGGGCACCCTCAATTCCGCAAACGAGCCCATGACGTTCAGCAGGAGCTGGGACATTCGCGCGCGAGCTTGTCGTATTCCCGCAGGACGGTCGGCAGCTTCAATTGCTTGAGATGATGGCTGAGCAGCACCTGCGGCGTGCCGCTCGTCGTGCGCGCCGACATCGTGTCGACTGTTCCCTTGCTCATGCTGCTCTCCCGAGAACGAGAACGGCGTAATCGGCCGCCGATGTCGTCTTCACGCTGGTCTTCGGCAGATGGGGACAGGCACTGAGATCGAGCCGCGCCGGACGGCGCTCAATGCGGGCCAGTGCGATCTGCTTGGCCGCCCCGGATCGCGCCGACGAGATGGAGGAGATCATCGCGCGCTATGGCGAGGTGCAGCATCGTTTCGAGGAGCTCGACGGCTACTCTAACAGTTTGCTGAAGAAACCCACTCGCCATCTGAGTCTCAGTTGATCCTGCGACAACCTGCCACGCTGCGCGGTGCTTGCTTCCAGTATGCCACAAATGTACGAGCACCCAGAGATAAGCCTGTGCGGCTGCGGGGACGGATTTTTCGTGTTTCGTTGGCTGCTCAGAGTGTTCCGCGAGCGCGCCAGTCGTTTACAGGCAGCGGCTCAGTGTAGACTAAGGCCATCCTGGGGAGGCGTGGCCGTTGTCGCTCTCTTCGTCATAGCCGGCGCCTTGACGTTTGATGCGTTGACCCAGCGGATAATCTCGGTCGACATTTTTTATGTAGGTCTGGTCCTCCTGGGTTTCTGGCTTCCCAAACCCAAGGCAGCTCTTGCTCTTGCGCTGCTCGCAACGACTCTGATCATCGCGGGATATTGGATATCGATCGCTGAAAGCATACCGGCGTGGCAGGAATGGCTAAATCGGACTCTCGCCATTGGGGTTGTTTGGCTTGCGGCAGTCTTCGTCTGTCGTATCCGTATCCTTGAAGAAAGCTTGCAGCGACAGATGGATATCACCAAAGCGCTTTCGCGCGAAATGAATCATCGTGTGGGAAATCAGCTGCAGCTCGTTTCTTCGTTCTTGATGCGCCAAGCCAGCAGCAACTGCAATGAAGAGGTGGGCCGCGCGCTCGAACGCGCGGGCTCACGTGTGATGGTGATTGGAAATATTCAGCGGCTGTTGTCGCATTGTACACCTTCGGCCACGATTGACTCGAGAGAGTTTATCATGACGGTCATTGACGATGTGCGCTCGATTTTGCCAAACTCCGATCGGGTTGACATAGCGGTCCATGCCGATTCCGCGGAGCTAACCTCCATGCGCGCAATCGCCCTCGGGACCTTGTTGGTTGAACTCATCAACAATGCGCTGAAATATGCGTTTTCCGAGGGTATGAAGGGGATGCTCACCGTGAATTTCACTGTTTCAGGGAACAAGAACATAATCGAGTTTAAGGACGACGGTGTCGGCATTGCTCACGGACATACCCCCGACGGCTTTGGCACCAAGAATGTAGAGGACCTCGCACGCCTGTTGGGAGGGTCGATAACCTGTCAAGCCGCATGTCAGTCAGACAGCCGGCCGGGCGCCAAATGGCGGCTGGTCATCCCGGCATGAGATAGCAAGCTCGTTCTACGGGAAAGCGCCAGGCAAGCTAGCTGGCGCCATTTGTGCGAGGTGAGTTTCGATTTCCGAATGACTCTGGAGTGCGCCTTTATGAGCGGCCCGAGACATAGGTGACAAATCGTACCGGACACATGGGTTGCACTTTTCAAGTGGCAAATCAGCGCTCGACCTTGCCGTTAAGCTGAGGCGAAGCGGTTTGATGTACGTTGGCGAATGCCCAGGTCTTCGAGATGTTGTTGAGCTTGGCGGTCGCGACGAGGGGGCAGACCGTTGCCCCGGCGCTGGGCACTGGCTGTCGGCGGAGTCCATCACGCTCGTTCTTGGAGTGGGGCTCGGCCTGGCTTTTGTCGCGAGTTAAACCGGGCGATCGACAGGACGGCCGCGAAGGCATTGGAGCATTATTATCGCCGAATCCAATGGTGACCCGAATGCAAGAACAAGCGCTCGAGTGCGACTGGTGCCGCCCAGTTTCTGGACGACACGTAGCTCGAAGCCGTTCGAAGGCACCGAAGCGATCGTCAGCGCTCGCTGGGGCCTGGCGGCTTTCGTTTGCAGGACGAGGCGTACGAATCCTAAGCGTTTCCGCGTTTGGTTTTCCGCTGTAGACACCGCATCTCATAAAAGGTTCGACCCGAGCGTGTCTACCAATTCCGCCTTCTCAGGCCATCCGCTCCGCTCAATGTAACCCCGTAGCGCCTAGACGGGCAGCGTCGGAAAGCTGACGGGGCAACCCCCCAACCATTGAAAACCAAGGAATAGTGGGAACAATTGTTCATATAATAGATTGAGTCATGGCCTCCCTCCGGAGCTGCCTTGCAGCACCGTGAGTCGCAGTGGAGGGTGCCATGACGACATCCACGTGGAAATTCAGTTCGCTCGGCTCAGGCGTAGTCGCGCTTGCTTGCGCAATATTGTTGTCGGCTGCGGCGTATGCCGGCCCGAAAGGCGGCGGCCACGGCGGCCATGGCGGTGGCTTTCATGGCGGGGGTGGTGGCGCTTTTCATGGTGGCGGCGGCTTTCATGGTGGTGGGGGCGGCTTTCATAGCGGCGGTGTTCACATGGGCGGCTTCCATGGCGGTGGCGGACATTTCGGTGGCGCGCGCGCATTCGCCGCCAGGCCGCATTTCGCCCCGCACGTAGCCCATTCGCTTGCGCGGTCAGGCTTCCATGGCGGTCGATCATTCGGCCATCGATCAGTCGCAGTCCATAACGCTCCACACGTCAACGCAATCCGCAGTACACACGGTGCACTGAGGACCAAGGCGGCGCTCGGCGCCTCGGTACTTGCCGCGAAACACGTCAGCGCGACGCGGAATGCCAAAGCCGTGGAGCACGCGCTGAACTCGCATCCGGTCAACCGGGCTTTTAGCAACACAGCCACATTACGCGATCCGAGAACCCGCGCGCTGATCACCGCCAGCGTCGCGACGGCGGCGTGGCACGGCGGAAACCGGTGGTGACGCCATCACGACGGCGGCTTCGGATGGGTTGGCCCGGTGTTCTGGCCGTTCGCCTTCTACGACATCTATGACTATGCGTTTTGGGGCTCCCCCTACTACGATCCGTTCTGGGACTATGGCTACCCGGACCTCTACGCCGGCATCTTCGTGCCCTACGGTTACGACGAACTGATGGGCTATGCGGGCTACCTGCCACGCTATGCCAGCGGAGGCCGAAGCAACGCCGACGCTTATGCCTATGTGCCGCCAAGCAACCAGGCGAAGCTAATGCAAATGTGCGGCGAGGACGGCCGCATGATCGCCGGGCTGCCCATCGAGAGCGTCCAAAGTGCGATCCAGCCGAACGAGGCGCAGCGCGCCGCGCTCGACGAACTTGTCAGCGCCTCGGAAAAGGCGGCCGCGAGCCTCAAGGCCTCCTGCCCGACCGACGTCGCGCTGACGGCGCCGCGCCGCCTTGAGGTGATGCAGCAGCGCATCGAAGCGATGATTGCGGCGGTGCAAATGGTGCAACCGCCGCTGAAGAATTTCTACGGCCTCCTGAGTGACGAACAGAAGGCCCGGCTCAATGGGCTCGCCACCACGAGACAGCGTCCGGCCCGGCCCACGGAGAGAGCCGTCTCAGCCGGGCAGGCTTGCGACGTCGCGCAATCGGGGCTGACGAGCTGGCCGGCCGCCATGATCGAGCAATCGGTCAAGCCAACCGAGCAGCAGCACATACATCTTGATGCGCTTCAGAGCGCCGCCGCCCGGGCCGCGGACATGCTCAAGGCGTCGTGCCAGAGTCAGGCAGAGGATGGGCTGACGCCGCCGGCGCGGCTCGCAACTGTCGGCAAACGGCTCGATATCATGCTGCAGGCGGTGAAGGCCGTGCACATCGCGATGCATGACTTCTATGGATCGCTCACTGACGAGCAAAAGGCTGCCTTCGACGCGATTGGCCCGAAGCGGATCGGCGCAGCCCAACCGCGTGGCGCGCGGTGACATCCGTGGACATCACGCTAGCGATCGAGAAAATGATCCGGCACACAGGATCTCGTTCGTGCTGTTGTCCCTGTCGCAACGCCATCCGGCTGGCGGTTGATCGAGAATTGGGCGATGCTGCTGCCCGATGTTGGATTTGTGCAGACTGATCTTTGGAATGGTGATCGACCTGCTGCGGTCGCGAGTTGCGCTTGAGGCAGAAGTTCTGGTCTTGAGGCAACAAATCAACGTGCTGCGGCGAACCCGTCCCAAAAGACCTCCCTTCATCTCGATCGACAGACTGATATTGGGAGGTGTCTGCCGACTGTTTCCCAAGATGTATGATGCACTGGCAATCGTCCGACCGGACACCGTGATCCGTTGGCATCGTGCCGGTTTCAGATCGTATTGGCGCTGGAAATCGAGGCGTCGCTGCGGTCGACCGGCTGTGCCGTTGGAAATTCGCCGGCTGATCCGAGAGATGAGCATCGCCAATCCGTTGTGGGGAGCGCCGCGGATCCATGGCGAGCTTCTCAAGCTGGGCACCGAGATTGGCTAGACCAGCGTGGCCAAGTATATGGCGCGGAGGAGGCTCCTCCGTCGCAGGGTTGGAACACCGTACTTCGTAACCATGCTGACGGTATCGCCGCGATGGACCTTTTTGTCGTACCGACAATCTCATTCCGGCTGCTCTATGGATTGCTGATCATGGGCCATGGCCGGCGGCAGATCCTGTGGTTTGGGGTCACCGCGCATCCGACGGCCGAATGGATCGCCAACCAACTGACGGAAACGTGTGGCTGGGAGCGAATCCCTCGTTACCTGATCCGGGATCGCGATGGCGCATACGGCGAAACATTCATACGCCGGGTTCGATCCATCGGCATTCGAGATCGTCCGACATCTCCTCGCTCACCCTGGCAAAACGCAACCGAACGGCTGATCGGATCGATCCGCAGGGAATGCGTTGATCATGTCGTGGTATTCGGCGAACGCCATCTGCGCCACGCGCTGCTCTCGTACATGAGCTACTACAACGGCACGCGCACCCATTTGTCATTAAACAAGAACGCGCCGATGTCACGCGTCGCCGAGACAGCCGGACGCATTAGCTGTCGTCCGATTCTGGGAGAACTGCACCATCAATATGCCAGGGTTTGATTTGCGATAAGGACAGCATTTGTTTGACGCTGGCTCCTGCTCGACTGGCCGCCTGCTCCGCGCTTCGACAGCCCTTACCACATTGTCATCAAGATGGACTCAAATCACTGCGCCATTCGGGTGTTTATAGGTCCGGTCTTTGTTCAGCGGGCAGTTCGCCAATCGTGCGAGCTCCTCAAACTGCTGAGCGCCCCGGCTGGCCCGCCCGGCAGGATGAGCGCGATGTGCTGGGGCTTGCACCCGTCAATCCTTCTGGCCCGGCGCCCATTCGAAAATGCCTGCGGCAACGATCGTCATAGCCCCATAAGTCCCCATCAGCACCTGTTGTGTGCGTACCTCGGCCGCCTTGATCAACGCTGTCTTCGGGTCGTCCATGGGCATAATCTCGATGTAAGGCTCCAGCATGCCGCCCAGGTTGAAGGCGAAATTTCCGATCGAGTCGGGTATCAGCGCCTTGTAGCTCGTCGTGGCGTCGGACGCATTGTAGACGAGGTTCGCGATCACGGGAACGTTCCAACACTGATTGAGCCAGTTCTCGGCGCCCGCGATAGCGAGCTTGACCAGCTTGATATCTAACGCAGCAAACGGAATGGCGATGAATCCCTTTAAGATGCTGACACCGGTGATGACGGCGTTCATCCGCGCATACCAGCGCTCGGACTCCCACATGATCATTGACGAAATATTCGGCGCCACATAGGCGACGTTAGCGAAGGCATTGATCGTCGCAATCGTCCCTGGCCAAGCGCCCCAACCTGTGCCGTCGTCGGAAAGTTTGGCATTAGCCGTCACGATCAGCACGACGCTACCGACACCAGCAAAGACGCCTTCGACCATGCCGAAGGTTCTGAGCTTCTTTACGTCGAGAGGCTGGTCATCGGCCGCGGCAAGGGCGATCCTTGATGGCTGCGCGACGGCGAATCGCTTGGTGGCGGGCTGTGCGACCACGGCCTTCGGGCCGCCGGACACGAAGAACGCGCCTTTGACTTCCGCGAAGCTGCGCGCATTGCTCAGGCGGTCAGTGAATGTATCACCATGCGGAAATGGCGCTTCACCCGAGCCCAGCTTGTAGACGATTGTCGCCGGTATCGCCGCTATCAGGCACATGAGGTCGAGGAAGGAAAGATCGTCGCCGGTCAGGTCGTGATAGAGCGTCGAGATCACCGGGATGTCGATCCTGGCTGTCAGGACTCCGAGCACGCCTTTGGCAAGCTGGGCGAGGATGTCGAGCAGGGTGGGCACAACATTTTCTGCCGTCTGCAGCACCGTGTCGCCCAGGATTTCCAGCAGCCGTTTGATGATCTCGGTCAGGCTCAAGTGGGCGAACTGGTCGATGATGTCGGTCTTGACGGCATTGAAGGTCGCCGTCATCGTGGCCTCCTCGTTCTTCACGAGCTTGATCAGATCCTCAAAGATCGCTTCGGCTGGCGAGGGCGGCTGGTAGGACGTGTCGCTGTTCCGGTAGTTGCCCTTGAAATGGTGGACGCCGAGATTGGCCGGTGCGCTGTGCAGCCCCGCAGGCGCAGGATTGGACTTCCCGACGTGCGCCGCTGTCTGGTCGAAGTTCGGGATATCCGCCCACTTGTCCAACTCCGATTGCATCTCCCTGAACAGCGACGCAACATCCGCCTTCGCATCGTTCAGGCCATCGACCACGTGGTGGACAGTCTGAACGAAGACGTTCTTCATGACTCGGTGGGTCGCCAGAATGTCGGGCCAGAGGAACAGGAACTCCAGGAACAGGATGATGTCTCGGATGATGATCTTGATGGCGTTGTAGACCCACATCACGGCGGCAACGACCTTCTCCACCGCGTCGAGTATTCCGTAGTAGACCTTGTCGGCGATCGAGACGACGAAGTGCCAGACGCCTTCCGCGGCGTCCTCGACGATCGACACTACGCCCTTGATGCCTGACTCCAGCGCGCTAAACAGGTCGCCGACATCGGTCAGGACGCCTTTGGAAACGTGCGGGAGGGCAATCGTGGGGAGCGTCTTGATGGCGAGCTTGATCTGTGGCGAAGAAGAGGAGGAGGCCGCGAGCTTCTGATAGGCGGTGTTGAGGGCGTCGTTCGACTGCGCGACCGCTTTCAGGTCATCGTCCGATGTGCCATGCGGGATGAACGGCCGCGTGCTGCCGTCCTGGTTGGTGATGACTGCGCTTTTCAGCGCCGAAACCGTGTTCAGCTTGGCGCTGCGCTGGAACGGAGCATCCATCGGGTTGATCAGCAGTTGCTGCGCATCGACCGTCACGTTGAAGCGCGTGCCCGCGAGCGTATGCACCAGTTCGACGATCGTGACGCTGCCGATCTCATCGGTGACGACCTCGATCGGTTGCGGGCCGACGACGTAGTAGAGATGGTCGATGTAGACCGACGTGACGCTCGTCGCCGTCAGCGAGACGGTGATGTTCGGCGCGGGCCGGCCATCTTCGTCGTTGACCTGGAGTCGGGTCGTGTATGATGAGATTTTCCGCGCCGGCTGCTGTAGCTCCGAGGGAGGCAGCGTGATGCTGCTCCGCGACCACATGCCGGTGTCCGGCGTCTTGATCGCCTTGAGCAGGCTGTCTCCGCTGTGCGCGAAGAACGTGTTCGCACTGAACATGCGGTCGATGTAGGGTGAGATCGCGTCGACGTCGATCAGGATCGCAATCGGCGTGTTCCACGCGCCGGCATTGGTCAGCTGCGCCCGGTCGCAGGTGAGGTAGAACACCTCGTCGCTGCCATTCAGGCCCCAGACGGTGACCTTGCCGTCGGCTGTATAGGCGTAAAGGTCGCGTACGCCCGACAGGAGGGCATGCGATACCAGGAGGACGCCGGTCGCGTTGTCCTTCTGGTTCGTGCTGGCGAAATAGTAGAGTCCGCCCTGTGCCGCCACGTAGAGGTCCGACGTGTTGTCGGCATTGCGGCACGCGGCCATGGCATCGGGCTGGACCTTGCTCGGCAGCATCAAGCGCGCGGGCAGTGCCGGCGTCGCCGGATCGAACGGGTTAAAGAGCGGCGTGTAGATGAGTTGCGGCGAGCCCGCGATTCTGCCCATCGTGTAGAGGCCGTCGACTCCGAAGGAATAACTGGCGCGGCCGAGGCACGACTTATACGAAGCGGCTTCGAGGTCGATCGAGATGTCGTGCGGCATCCACACCGGCGCTGCGGGCGTGCTAGTGTCGATGTAGAAGCGCGACACCAAGGCGTCGGTATCGGTCGGGTTGCGGATGATGTCGACGACGATGTATTCCTTGTCGCTCGCCTCAGTGACGAACGTGTCTGCGATCTTGAACGGCTTGGGCATCGGGATCGCCTTGCCGGCGCTGTCCTTGGCATTGAAGGGGCAAGGCGTCCATGCCGGCTTGTCGGTCCAGCCGGTATCGACGTCGGAATTTGTCAGGCTGAGGTAGAGGTGATCGTTGGCGTCGTCGTCGAGCACCATGGCGAGATGAATAGCGGCGGACGCGGACCCGGCAACCGCCTGTGCCGCCGCGAAGGTCTTGCAGGTGGCTCCCTTGGGGAAGTCCGCCTTGGCCTGCGCGCTGCTTAGGTCGGCATGTGTCCAACCGTGCGCCGCGGCCTGCAACTCTTTCGTGACGTTAAAGGCGTCGTCGGTGCCGATCGAGAACAGCAGCGAGGCGCCCGTGCTCGTCTGCAGCGCGATGAATTTTCTCTGCGGCTCGAGAATGCCGCTCTGGATGTAGTTCTGCATCAACTCGGCGGACGACGTCACGGTATACGCGCTCATGATCAAGCCTCGCGTGATTGAGTGTAGAGAGACGCTCTGTGTTGAATGGCGCATGCCTTTCGGCAAAGCGCCGCCGTGCGAGCGCTAGGGCGCCGCATAGGTCAGCTGCGCCACCAGATCCTGATAAGCGGAGAACGCCACGTTCTTGAACACGAACGTGCTGGAGCCGGGAAACACCCAGCCCTTCTGACTGTTGATCTCGTTGGTGACCTCGGATTCATAGGACGCGAACTTGTCGTCGAGCCGGCTGGCCAGGTTGGCCTCCACGCTCGTCAGGCCTTTCCTCAGATTGTTCTCGAAGCCGAATGTGCCGATAATGCCCTTGCCATGGAAATCCCAGCCGGCGGATTTGTCGTCCATGCTGCTCATCTTCGTAACCTTCAGCTCGCCCGTATCGGTGACGCTGATCTGGAAGGTCACAGTGAGGGTCTTGTCGTAGTAGTTCTTGCCCGGCAGATCGTCGTAGTTGATGCCTGCCTCGTGATGGTTGAACTTCATCCACGCCGCCGCATGGATGATCAGGCGAATCACATTGTCCTTGAGCGCGACGGACCCCGCGAGCATATAGTTGAAGTCGCCATGGATCGATGAGAGATGGTCAGCTGCCTCCGAGTCGTCGTGGCTCTTGTGATCGTAGGTGAGGCTCAACACCTCGGTGAACCCATCGGGCGCGCGCGCGCCGACTTTGACTGGCTGGAAGGTCTTGGGGTCTGGCGCATCGCTGCTCGAATACCTGATGTGATAGTCGTCGCCACTGTGGCTGAGTGAGACCTTTGTCTGTTGGCACAGTCTTCCGATATCCTGGTTGAGGAGGCCTGCGAAGAAATTGACGAAGATGTCGCGGCGGACCGATTGCACCCCGGAGAACGAAGCGACCTCGCCTTCTTCGACCCAGTTCCATGGGAACAACGTGGCGGTCGGCGGCACCGTGCCGGTGGTGCCGAGATAGTTGAAGGTGGCGGCGGCCTGCTGCGCCGGCGTGGGATTGGCGATCGGATTGGATGAGCCATCGAGTAATGTGCAGGTCTCGTAGGATATCGCGCCAAGCTGCAGCTTGCTGCGATCCGGTCGGTTGACCGTAACGGAGTAGCCGAGCACAGGCGTGCCATTGACGCGCATCTGCTTCATGTAGGCGTCGAGGAACACGCTTGAGATCAATTCCCATACCGCCCAACCAGCAGGTATGCCGACGATCGTCGGTTGCGACTGCAGGATTGCGGTGTCGAGGGCAAGGAAGAGCTGCTGAACGCTGAAAGCGTTTGCACCGACGGACTGGCGCAGGTCATTGATGCGATCCTTGACGGCGCTGGTCGCTTGTGCGGGCGGGTTGCTCACGTCGACCGCGCTCGTGTTCAGCGCAACATTGGCGGAGAAATACCAGGGACTTGCCGCGCCGGTCGGCTGACTTTGATTGATCCAACTGGCGCGTCCGCGTGGGCCGTATTCGAAGCCGGTGATCTGAAACTCGGCGCACAGCAGATTGAACAGGACGGGCGCATTGGTGCCGCGCGATAACGTCATGATCGGCGGCAGTTTCCCGGGTGCCACATCGGGCAGCCCGAGCCGGGCCTTGAATCCGCCGGCAAAATTCGCGTTCGTGAGATTGATCAGGTCTTGGTTGGAGTTCGGGTCGGCGCCGGCCAGCACCTGAAACGGGTCCGCTCCCTTGGCCCGCGCCTTCAGATCGGCATAACTGATCGGAATCAGATTGTTATTCTGGTCGTAAACGTAGCAACTCACGACTTCCGGTGCCGTTAGGCCAGCGAGAAACTGTTTCATCGTGGCGTTTATGCTCGCCTGCGTAACCGCGACGACAAGATCGTAGCCGAACTTGGGATCGGACAGATTGGATTGAGCGGCGCCCATAGTGGTTCCTCCCCAGCAGGGTGCGTTTGACGCGATCGGCCAAGCGGCAGAGCGCCTTGATCAGGAAAAGATCGGAGGCATGGATGGCGCGCCTGCGCCGGTGTCGCGCTGCTGCATCGCAGACTCAGCGAGAGCAACGCTCCAGCCCGACCGGAGCAGACAAGAACGCACGCTACGCGGGATACTTGGTTGAAGTGCAAACCACAGTATCAAATGGCGTGTAAGGAATGATTACCTCATTCATTCATGTAGAAATAAATGTTGATGCAAGTCGACAGGAGTACGAACAGCATTAACCGCTCGCATGGCGGACACTGGATGCCTTGCTCTGGCATACCAAGACCTCCCGTCGTGCAATGATGAAACAGGCAATCACGAAGTGGCAGACGACCATTGAGCGGCTACAGCGGGCGTTTCCAAAACATGACACCTTCTGAAACTCATTGATCTTTAGAGTCGCCTTTCTGGGATCAGCGAACCCCTTAGGCGACTGGCCTGCCCCTATGATGTGGTCCGCTTTCAGTCTTAATGCATGATGGGCTTTTCGGCCATTGCTTGCGCTGCTGGCGGAAGCGATCCGGCTGGCTTTGAAGGCCAGGCGATGACCTCTGGCGCCGGCGGTTTATATCGAAGCGATGAGTGTGGTCGCTCGGTGTTGTAGTAGCGCCGCCATGCCTCGATGATGACCTTGGCCTCGGCGAGGCTGTAGAAGATCTCGCTGTTGAGCAGTTCGTCGCGCAGCCTCGAGTTGAAGCTCTCGCAGTAGCCGTTCTCCCACGGGCTTCCGGGCTCGATGAACGCGGTCTTGGCGCCGACAGCTGCAATCCACTCCCGCACTGCCTTGATGCCTCACGGTAGTCTTTGCGGTACCGCTTTCACTGTCAAAAATCTTTCGGATTTAGGCCTTGTAATCGCGGGCCATAAGCAGTTTTTGCATTCGAACTATATTTCTTATTGTCGCGCGTTCCCCATTGTGGTCACTCGTTCAGGTCCCACCTCTATAGAGCGCCTGGAAAATAGGTTTTAGGTTCGTTTCCGGAAAGGAAACACCATGTCCAACACACCGATCGCTTCCAATGAAGCCCCGAAGACCGCTCCTCCGGGCGAGGCCAAGCCCGCCGGTCAAGACAACGCGGGCGATAGCAAGCCTCCGCCGGATGCTTCGAAACAGAAATAGTTTTGTCATTGGCAAAAGGGGAGCCCGGCGGTGCCGGGTTTTCTTTTTCAGGGAAGTTGTCATGTCAATTCAGACACCATTTCGCTTTCGAGAGTGGTTCGTTCCGCCGATTGTTGTTCCTCTGTTCCTTGGCCTCGTGATTCTGGGCTCCGTCATTTGGCGTTGGTGACTGAGCTCGATGTGGTGATCGAGATCGATCTGAGCAGGTTATCTTCTTCCGAGCTTCGAGCGCCAACGTGACTGGAGAGTGATATGACCATCAGATCCCGTAGAGACTCAGTCGTTTTCAAACATAGCTTCTGCATCGAAGGCGTTGACCGACCGTTGCCAGCCGGCACCTATGAGGTTGTAACCGACGAGGAAGAAATCGAAGGTTTGTCGTTCCTCGCGTTCCGCCGGATAGCAACGTCCTTCAGAGCGACCGAATCATCCAGAGCGCGTTTAACAACCGAGTCGTTCGATATTGATCCCGATGATTTGAAAGAAGCGTTGCGAATAGACGCGGCAGCCTAGCTACGCGATGGCTTGTCCGGCTAACAGCCCGCCCTAAACGGCTGAGGTTGTCTACCGGAGTGTGATCATAAATCGCGATAGCGCAGTGCATTTATCGAGCGAAGGAGCGTCCGATGACTTCCATGCGCAAAGTTCTCTTGACCCTAGCTGCTGGAACCGGCGCTCTGGCTCTTAGTTCCTTGGCGGCCTCGGGTGCGATTGTATGTACCGGAAACGTGTGCTGGCATACGCAGGAGCAATACAGCTACCCGCCAGACGCGAGGGTCTTCATTCACGACGATAGTTGGCTCGCGGAGCCGCATGTCACATTCCGCGAACATGAGGGGCGAGGTTATTGGAAGGGTGATACCTGGACGACGTGGTAATACGTCCTTCACCAACGCGGCGGCGGTGAATATCGGTAGAAGAGATCGCGACATGGCTTGCACGCAACGGCCTCGCGTTCGATGACCTCGGTACTCAAAAGGCAAGTACGGTAGCGCTCAGAATGAAGCTGAGCGCGCGGCCGTGGGTGTTTGGGCTGGAAGTTACGTTGTGCCCTGGAGCTATCGGACTTGCATTCGTAACGGCGGACGGCCTAGCGGGTGTTCGGATGATGCGAACTCGCAGAATTAGGCGAACCTTATGACTCACTCCCCGCCCGGCGAATGGCGTTGCGGCGATCTGTTCCCATTCATCGAAGATTGCTGTGCAGGGCAATGATGTCCATCTCAGCCTCGAAATCCGACATCAGCGGGGAGCGAAGGCATGTCCGCTAAGGGTCACTAGGCGACTAGGCAAAAGAGCCGCCGACTGAGATTTTCTGGCGCGAAGGGAAAATCACCCCATCGGTGCCCGGCTGGCTGTCGGTGCCCCAAATGTAAGGCACGGTCTGGACGGGGAGCGTCAACCCGCCGCTCCCGGCCCCGTCATGGTGCAATGGCTCGGCAGCTAGTCTGGAAGTCGCAAAGGAGGACGAGTCCAAGGCCGCGTGGGAGCGGTTCTACGCGAGCCTGACGCCGGAGGACATTAAATCCCGGCCCCGCACAGAGGGCCTCGCTAAGGCGAATGCGCCATGGCTGGGAAAGTAGATTGGCTAGGAACGGTAACAGCCCGGTGAGGTTGTTGTTCCTAAACAGGCATGGAGCATAGCATGGTAGTTTCCAGAAAAATGGCCAGTATAACTCGCGTTTACATCGGCTGGGCTATCGGCGGCGCAATCCTCGTGGTGCTGCTCAGTCTTTCCGTTTTCTACACTGGGCGCGGCACGCATCCGAAATCAGTCGATAATGCGCCGAACGCCGTAACACAGCCTCAACCGCAAAAATGAGCTTCTAAGCAAGTTCGCGGAGAGCGAGGTCGTAAGCGACGTTGACTAGCCGAACGAAAACCGCCGGCTCAGTGGCTGGCGGCTTCGCTGTGTGTCCCTTACGCGTGCGCCCACAATCCGCCGTCAGTTCCCATGGCGGGCTCGGTCTCGGGGCTGGGTGAAGGTCTCGCGAGCGTTGCCGTCATCCGCGCTCGCCTGTCGACGCTGGGCCGCCATATGCGTGAGCGCGCATTGCGATAAGAGACATAGTGAAGCACTCGCCATTATCGAGCGCAACGGGAGCGGCGTGTCATGAAGGTGACGCAAACTCCACTCACCGTCGATCGGATATACCGTATTCTGGACGCACGATGGCATTACAAGTTGCCGCGTCCCCGCGCGGGCTACGAAAGCATAACATCGAAGATGGCACCGCGTTCGCCAAGCGGATTGTTGCAACATACGTCGAAGTTGCCGATAGCCCCCGGACTGAGCGCTGAGATCGATTTCGTGATCGAAGCACAAAACCAGAAAGCCTCTATGAGTAAGACATCACTGGACCAACAGATCGCAAATGCGCTCGTCGATAACGCAGTCAATGACGGCTTTCTAATCTCCGTCAACGACGGTGAGGAGACGATCAACCGATCACGGAATATCGCCGAGATCATCAAAGCGATGTTCCGCACCAATATGGACACACTCACGCTCAATGTCGAAGAACGGCGCGTGGGTATGATCACTCTGATCTACGGCAACGGAAGAAACGGGCTCGATGTGATCGGCGATCACACTGACATCCCGCACATCAACCGTCTCGTTGAGCGCACCATGAAGGAGTTCGATCGATGAGCTACGCCGAACTAGAGCATCGGGTATTCAATTGAATCCGTATCCTGCGGCTTTGAAGTAGTTTGAGCACTCTTGCGGAGAGAAGAGCGCGCAGATGTTGCCGATAGCTTTCCAGAGAGCGTCGATGGTTCTGGCTGCGGCGGCTCGCAGATGAGCTTTCAGTTTTGCGAAGGCCATTTCGATGGGATTGAGATCCGGGCTGTAGGGCGGCAGGAACAGGAGCCACGCGCCCCGTGCGCGGATGGCTTTTTCGGCCTTCTCGCTCTTGTGGCTGGAGAGATTATCCAGGATGACGACATCACCGGGCCTGAGGGCGGGCGCGAGTTGGGTGTCGACATAGGTCTCGAAGATGATCCGGTTCATTGGGGCATCGATAACCCAGGGGGCGACGAGGCCATCGCACTTGAGGCCTGCTACGAAGGTCTGCGTTCCCCAGTGACCGAATGGAGCCTTGCTGTTCAGCCGCGTTCCTTTCAGCGATCGTCCACGCTGGCGAACCATCTTGGTGGTGGTGCCGGTTTCGTCAATGAAGATCAGCCGCTCGCGCTGCTTGTGCATGATGGGCTGGCGGCCCGCTTTCCATTCGGCCCGAGCCTTGACCAGTTCAGGCCTGTCTTGTTCGCTGGCCCGCAGAGTTTTTTTTGAAGCTGAGCCCGCAGGCGATCAAGAACTTCGACAGGTTCGACGGGTCTGCTTTGACGCCCTTGGCCTTGGCGAGTTTTTCCGCCAGTTCAGGCATGGTGATGTCGCTCTCGGCCGCGACTGTCGCAAGAATGAAGTCGCGGTGCTGACCGAGTTTGCCATGCCGGAACCCGCCACGCGGACGCGGATCGACCCGACCCGTCTCCCGCCAGCGCCGCATCAGGTTCACCGCAAAAGATACCGAAGTCCCAAAACGGGCAGCAGCCCCATGGCACGAGTTCCCCGCCTCGACATAGGCAACAACACGCTCACGCAGATCGTTCGACAAAGGATGCGGCATGGCAAATCACCCCCGCAGACTTTGAATCACCTTGAGCCTCGTTTGTGAATCCGCCGCGATTCCAAATGATCGCCCGACGCTCTAGCATGGCAGCCTGCAGATCGACAGACCAAGCCGCTGACGATTCTTTTTCTTGAGGCTAGAGGTATGGCGATGCGAAAATTCTTTTCGACATGAAGAATGGCGTTCCGATGAGAGATAAGGTCGGGATCGACTTCGAAGGCAACCCGGAAGCCGTCAAGCGCTGCAAAGAACTCGCTCGGCACTTCCGCTACAATAGCCCGCGCCAAGATAATGACCTTGAGATATCTGTCGTCAACGAACTTGGGCGTGAAATTCATCGTGAGTTTGTTCACCGCGATTAAAGCTGCGAAAGTTGGAGGCCTCGGTCATGATCGGTCACGCTCGAGGGGCTGTTTTCGCGCTAAATGCATCCCAAACGCGTGATTGGGGCACAAAAGCGTATCAAAGGTGTGTGAGGCACCCGACTTATGGTGGTAAAGTCAGCGATGTTTGAGACCGATCGTTATCGTCGTCTAGAACGCCAACCTTCTAACGGCGCAGCACGACCTCACGACTTTCTAGAGGCAGAGAATATCAGCCTTCGATTGCTGTTGGCGCAGGCCGAAATCGATGCCCAGGGTTTGCTGGCTCAGGCCGGCATTGACGCCCGCGAGCGTGACGCATCCGACAAGCTGCAGAAGCTGATCCTGGAAGAGCTTCATCATCGCATCAAGAATACACTCGCGACGGTCAGCGCCATCGCCACCCAGAGTCTTCGCCACGTGCAGGGCACCGAACACGCGCAGCACGCCATAGCGGGCCGGCTGCAGGCGCTCGGGCGAGCTCACGATCTCCTTCTACAGGCAAGATGGAACAGCGCCGACCTTAGCCATATCGTCCGCAGCGCCACCGAAGCCTTCGACAATCCGGACGTTCCGAAATTCTCGATTGCAGGACCGGACATCCAGACGACGTCGGGCGCCGTGATCGCCATAGCCATGACGCTCAACGAGCTCTGCACGAACTCCACGAAATTCGGAGCTCTGTCGGAGCCGACTGGGCGTGTCGACATCGCCTGGACGCTGGATCCAAAGACGCAGCGCGTGCACCTGACATGGACCGAAATGAACGGTCCAGTAGTTCACGCTCCGGAAAACCACAGTTTCGGGACGCGCCTCATCGAGACGCTAGGCAAGCAGCTCAAGGGCGACGTGCAGTTGACGTATCAGCCGACAGGTTTCGTCTACGCGATCGACGTGCCGTTGGCTTCCCTGACGTCAGCGGGTGGCGGCGTGATAAGCAAATATGAGGCGTGACTGTCGATGATGCTGACGGTTCCTGAGCACTCCATACCGGCGCTGTAATATTCGGGCAGCCTGCTGGTCAGCTCGGACGTCGCTCGAATCAGTAAGAGCCGCGCCATCTACCGAAGTGAACAGCGCGGCCAGTTAGCTCGATCGGCGAGAGTTTGCCTGCCCAGAGTGCGACAGATCGCGCGTCCCCGGAACGTTTCCCGCGCCTGTCGCTTAACTAGTTGCAAAGAAAGGAAAATATATGTCTATGAAAAAAGGAGAACCGACCACTTGATCGCCAGCGATAGAAAGTCTGGGAAGGCTGTCTACGGCGCCGAGAAAAAGAAGATAGGTTCAATCAAACGTGTGATGGTTGACAGGAAGAGCGGGGAAATTGCCCAAGCCGTACTCTGTTTCGGCGGCTTCCTTGGCTTCGGCGACGATCATCACATGGTACCGTGGAACCTGCTGAAATATGACGCTGATCTTGGTGTGTACAGTTCCGACATAAGCGGGAGCCGGCTGAAAGGCCGCCCGAAGCACGGCACCGAGACCATCTTTGACCGGAATGCCCGATACGCAGTGCTCGACAAGTATGATAACGAGTGGGTGATGCATCCCGGCTGAGCATTGGAACTTCAGTTACTGAAACTTACCCGCCGGGATGCCCGGCGGGTTTTGTGCGTGGCCGCAATATCGCTCAAAAAGGCCCTCACTGCCCAAGTTCGCTCGCTCGCATTACCTACCGCGTATCCGCCGACTTACCGCACCTCAGACGCGCACAATTAATCGCGTCATCCATTGGCGATCTTCGATCGATGTATTTATTGACGAATGGTGCGCTAAAGCAGCGTCACCGCTAGACCGTCCAATCATACCTCGACCCGCACGAATCGCGCGCGCATGATTCTCTACGCGGCCAACAATTCCGCACTTCCCTGTGGGCGTCCGCACCTCCCCCGTAACGGGTGGCAACGGATGATAACGGATGAATCCCCACACCCCCGCAGCGTGATCGGCTACGCTGTACAAGAACAGCGTCTAACCAACATGTAAGCTATTGATTTTGTTCGTGAATGGCGCGCCATTCAGAATAAAACTACGAACTCATATACTATTGAAATAACTATATAATTTACAAGAAATGCTTCTGCCTATTCGAAAGCTATAAGCGGCCATTCAACGCTAACTTCGTACTACCGATATGTGCCAAGGCTGGCATGGGCAAACGGTCAGATAGCGGGTTCGGTGGATCTCCTAGATCGGGCAGCGCTCGCAACCTTAGCGCGATCTCCGACCACAGTTCAATTGGCGACCTCCGGCGATGGTGCTAGGTTCAATCGGACTCTGCTCTAGATTTCGGATCTTGGCGACAGAATCTTGGAATTTGACGCTCTGGCGACCGCACTGGCGATAATAAAGAAGGACTGGTCAGTCCTGTCGTCGCGTATCCATACGGCAGAGCACGATATCGTCACCAATCACAAACATCTCAACCTGCGTCTGCACTATCCTGCACTCCGGGACGCCCAGGCTACGGTCGAAGAGCTCGTTAGAACAATTGCTCTCTATCTGACGCATTTCAGCCTTCCACGAAAGCAGGTCGAGGCGATTTATGCGACGCAAGAGACGATGAAGACAGCGTTCGAACGGCATCAAGCGATCTCACGCTTGGAGCAAGAGGCACGCTCGCTGTTTATCAGAGCGAGAAAATCATCACAGCGCACTGGAGAAGCCGGCGAGCTGCTACTGTATCTTCTTACAGAGTGGTTACTGGACGCACCGCAAATCATTGCCAAGATGTCACTCAAGACCAACGCTCAAATGCCCGTCTATGGCTTCGACGGCATACATGTCCGTTTCGACGCAAAAACTAATCGCCTTGTTCTCTTCTCTGGAGAAGCCAAACTCCACAGCGATATTACCAAAGCAATCGCGTCTGCGGTCACGTCTATCAAAACTGGCTTAAGCCGCGAAAAGATGCAGCATGAGATCGAACTCGTCCAACGGCACATTGACTTTTCCGGCCTCGATGAGACGGCGCGGACGGCACTCCTTCGCTACCTTGACCCCTTCGACGAGGCTTACAATAATCGGCTCGAGGTGGTGACCTGTCTGATCGGCTTCGATTTCACTGGTTACGCCAGGCTGTCGCCAGACGAGCTAGAAGACTTGGATACAAATTTCAAAACATCAGCGACTGCCAAACTTCGTGAGGTCGGACCGATTTTTGCGAAGGCTTTAACGGATGCTGGCCTCGCCAATCAGAGGGTAGAACTCTTCTTGTTTCCTGTACCCTCGGTGTCGGTACTGCGCGACCTCTTCCAGAATCAGATCGGCTGGACGCGCGATTAGAATGCAGCCACTCGCTGACAAGGTTTGGGCTAATCCCCACTTCCATGCCGCAGCGAGACGTCTGCAACGGGCATGGCTCTCACACGACATCGGTGTTGGTCGTGATGATCGCCCCGGCCTTGAAGAAATCGTTCGCATCGTCCGGGCTTCGGCCATTCTCGCGTGTTCGAAAACCGCTGACCATCGCGACCAAGCCTATCGAACGATGACGTCCGCTTTCGATCTCTATGGTGCATCGGAACTACCTCTTGACCAAGCCACGCGCGTCGTTTTGGCCCGCTTGGGTAACTTCCCTGCCCTAGCTACGCGTCCCTCTATCCGCGACGCCATGCCCTCCCTGCCAGCCAGCCTTATCACTGAGGAACTCATCGTTTCGGATCGCCGAACCATTACACGTCGCGATCGTTCAGTTCTGCTCACCCACTACCAGTTCGGCCTCTGGCGTCGCTTGGTTGCTGGAGAACGAGTGGCGGTCGCAGCACCGACCTCCGCGGGCAAGTCATTTGTACTGCAGAATTTCATTGCCGCGCGCTTGGAGGGGTCAAGTCCCCAGACGATCGTCTATATCGTTCCGACTCGTGCCCTGATCGCGCAGGTCTCCGCTGACGTTCGCAAACTCCTCATCATCGATGACGGGACTTCCGGCGACGTCGATGTGATCACCGTTCCCGTAGAGGCAGGGCAGCCCCTACCCAGGCGCGCCATCTACGTTCTTACCCAAGAACGGCTTAGAATGATGCTGAGCGCCCATCCCACCTTCCATGCACAGATTATCATAGTCGATGAAGCCCATTCGGTCGGCGATGGCGCGCGGGGCGTACTTCTGCAATGGACAGTAGACGACCTATTGCAGCGTCTACCGACGACCCAACTCCTGTTTGCCAGTCCTGGCATTCGGAACCTCGACGTCTTTGGACGGATGTTCGACGTTGATGACATAACGATCATGCCCAGCGGCGACCCGACGGTCGCCCAGAATTTTCTGGTCGCGGCGTTTGATGACGCGGAAGCAGGAGACCTGACTGTCCGCTACGTTGAGCCCGCACGTACATTGACTGAGATTGGCCGATTGGCCTTGGGGCGTCGCTCGGTCACCCGTGTCGAGAAACAGGTGAATCTCGCCATCAGTTTAGGTCAGGGCGCGTCCAACATTGTCTACGCGAATGGCGCAGGCGACGCCGAGCATATCGCGCTTGAAATCGCTGGCCGACTCGATCGCCCGCCTACGGCACGAAGACAGGCACTCGCCCAGCTGGCGGCGGAGACCGTCCATTGGTCATATGCGTTGGTGACATGCGCGAAGAAGGGAGTCGCGTTCCATTATTCGAACATGCCGACGCAAATTCGCACGGCCGTCGAAGAAGCGGTCATACGGGGCGACATTGACTATCTCGTCTGCACCACGACCCTGCTCCAAGGCGTTAACCTTCCCGCTAAAAACCTCTTTCTCTGCCGTCCTGAAAAGGGCGACCGGGTCCCGCTGGAATCGGTCGACTTCTGGAACTTAGCCGGCCGCGCAGGGCGGCTCATGAAAGAATTCCAAGGCAACATCTTCCTCATCGACTACGATCACTGGCGCAAGAAGCCGCTTGACCACCCTCGCGACGCGACCGTCATTCCAGCCGTCGAGGCGGGCCTCCTTCAGAAAGGCGCCGACCTTTTACGCGTCATCGAGCGGCCAGAGACCCAGCGCCGTGAGATTGACCACGTCGACGCTATATTCGGTCGGCTACTACATGAGCATTTCTCCGGCACACTCTCGAAGATGTTAAGCCGTATCCCTTCGTACGGCGACGCGACACCAGGTTCTCTAGCGCTTCAAAAGGCAATTGCCGAAGCAGCCGTTGACATCACCCTACCTACCAGTGTGCTACGCATTAGCCCTAACATCTCGCCCCACAAGCAACAGGCCCTTTATCAAATGCTGCGCTTGCGGGCCGAAAGTACACCAGCGAGTGCCATGGCCCTCATCCCTAAACATCCGAGTGACCGTGATGCCTACCAATCCTACGCCGACATTCTCGAAATCTGCCATAAGATCATCGAGGGCCGACCCGATACCTCGCGACTACATCGCTTCCTTGCACTCATCGCGGTGTTCTGGATGCGCGGACGGCCCCTACCACAGATCGTTCAAAATCAACTGCGTCGAAACCCTGATCGTGATCGCCGCGAAATCATTCGTGATACGCTCGAACTTGTTGAGAAGCGGGTACGATACCAATGCGTCCGGCTGTTCAGCTGCTACGGCGCAGTACTTGCCGAAGTACTCCAAGACGTTAATCTTCCGGATGCTGTCAAAACGTTGCCATCAATTCCCCTATTTCTGGAGCTTGGCGCATCGGACAAAACAACGCTCAGCCTAATGTCGAACGGACTGTCCCGTGCCACCGCGACACGTTTGACGCCTCGTGCTCCGTCACGTGACTTGGAAACAGAAGACGCCATGGATTGGCTTCGCCAAGCCCCGGTGGAGACCTATCGCCTTCCGGCCCTTTTGCTTGAAGAGATCCTAGAGATTCGAGGTGACAAAGCTGCGGTGACACCAGACGACGCCGAACGTCATCGTGAAGAGTAAGCCCCCGGGTTAGACTCCGCCACCGCGATACAGCAGATAGATTTCTGCCGATCACGATCCGTCGCGTTGACATGGGGCATTGCTGCTTGGCGACCCATAGGCTCGAAAATAGGTAACTGTCGTTGGGCAGGACACCATCTAAAGCGGACCTCCAATATCTCTTGTGCGGCCAACGGCTACAGGTGCTTCTCGGTCGCACCATCCTTGTTTTTATGGTACGGTCAAAAAGGGAATAAGGGGGCGAAGCTGCATTGAGTAGATCAATTGTTTGTTCGTGTTGCACGAACGAAAAATATGTCTGTGTTTTCATTATCATATTTCGAACTTGTTGCGTTACGCTTGGTGTCGCTCCGGGTACGCCTCTGACAGTTCGACGATCACTTCTATCTCACCCATGACCCTGACGCTCGCCCCACTCGATCATGGCGAACTCTGCCATGGCTGGACATGGACTATCGACGATGAGGATGTGCTCGCCGAGCGAGTCGCACGTATTGTGCTCGGCCAGTATCGTCATGTCGCCAAAATCCTGACAGGCGCGGGCGTGCCAGGTCCTGCTGCTAATGCTGAGCAGGCGAACGCCGCAATCAAACAACTGACCATCGCTGAGGACGATGATCCCTGGCACCGCGATGGCTGGCTATTCCAAGCAATCTCGTGGATCGCCGCACACCAGCAGCCCTCCGCGTCACTGACCCGGATGCCACATATACGCAAAGCCGATAAAGGCTTTGACGGCATGCAACTCGAACTCAACGAAGCTGGCACTGCGGTCATCGCGGTCGTCGTCTTCGAGGACAAGGCCACCGACAATGCCCGTGACACTATCCGCGAGGATGTCTGGCCGGGTATCGTCGCGCTCGAAAAAGGCGAGCGGCTGAACGAACTTAGCCAAGAAATTAGCGGGATGCTCGACGCGCGCGCCGCAGCCGATCCTACATTCGATCTCGATACCGCGATCGCCAATACGCTATGGCACGACGCCCGGCGCTACCGCGTCAGCATAACTATCGGTGACACCCACAACGACGCCGATTCCCGCGCGAGACTGTTCAAGGGATTCGACGAATCCGCGCCTGGCGCTGCCGCTCGCCGCCGCGCCGACACCATTTACCTACCAGCAATGCGCAACTGGATGGCGGGCTTCGCCGCGCGTGTGATCGTCAAAATCAAGGCCATTGCCAATGTTTGATCCGACGACTGCGGCGCTGATCCGGGCGGCCCCCCCGCTCCAGGGGCTCGACCTCAATAATCTGCCTAAACAGCTGACCGAAGCATTTGCCAATATCGTTTCGGCGCGTATCCGGTTGCGCGGTGCGTCCATTGAAGCGGACGATGAAGCGATGCTCGCGACAATCGCTCAGCTTCGTCGCATTGCCGCCGCTCACGAAACCTATGCCGCTTTGCTACCGGATCGCGAGAATCGCGCCTCGGCGGCGTTCGTTGCGGCCTCGGCACATCAAACCGTCTCGCTCGCGTTGCGCAGAACCGAGACCACTAGTCACGTCGACACGGCAGCAGTTAGCCCTGACATCTGCGCTACGCTGCTTTTCCTTCTAGCGGAAGCGCATGCCGATGCCGCCGAGGCTGCCAAGCGTATCGTGCCTGCAGCGGGCGCCGGACCAATCGAGCGCGCCTTGTTGTTGGCGATCCGTGGCCTTGCGCAAGGAAGATTCGGGGAGGTTGTGGGTGCGGAAGAGCCAGAAATTAATCTCGATGGCGAGGACCTTGGATTCCGTGCCCTCGACGCGCTTCGCCTGCTGCTGCTACGCGGCGTCACCAATCTCGCGCGGCAATTGCGCTTGCGCATTGACCTCGCGCCCGAGGCGGGCGGCGCCTTACCGGCGAGGGCGCTGTTCGCCCAAGTGCGCAACCTTGCCAGCGAACAGATTGATGGCGCGGGCGTGGCTGGTGAAACACTCCTTAGCCTTTATAGCGGCCCTTTGCATCTCGCCAATTTGCTGCTCGGGCTCGAGGGCGACTTGATTGGAACCGCGCTCAGTCGCATCCCGACACCGGGCGGAGTCGATGACAATGGCTGGTGGCAGATACTCCGTCGCATGGCCCTGCAGCGACCCTATCTCTGGCGCAATCATCGCGAGGCGATCGAGAAGGGCTATCTTGAACAAGGCGTATCCTCGGCGATTAGTTTTCCGACGGGTGGCGGCAAGTCGACACTTGCAGAACTCAAGGTCGCGACCGCGCTTCTACGCGGAGAGAAGGTCATTTTCCTCGCGCCCACCCATGCGCTCGTCGGACAGACTCAGCGCTCACTCAAGGGGACCTTCCAAACTACAGCATTCTTGCCGATGTCGAGGATGATGTTGGCATCGGTGATGTAGTAGTGCTCGGTGAAGTCACTGTCATGACACCCGAACGTTGCCTAATGCTGCTGTCGGTCGATCCCGATGCTTTCGCTGGCTTAGGACTCATCGTTTTCGACGAATGCCATCTTCTTCATCCGCGCGAGGACGATAGGAGCCGGCGCGGGCTCGACGCGATGCTCGCCATCCTTAACTTGACTCGCATCGTCCCTGCCGCCGACCTGCTGCTACTCTCTGCCATGATGAAGAACACCCAGGAGATCGCCGGCTGGGTAGCTCATCTGACCGGCCGGCAATGTCTAACGCTCGACTTGAGCTGGAAGCCGACCCGACAGGTACGAGGCTGCGTCGTCTATCCCGCCGAGCAGATCAACACACTCAAGACCGACATCACTCAAGCCCGCATCGACTACCCTAATCACAACATGCCGCCCGCTTCGGTGAAAAATGCGTTACTTGCGCAGCCTTTCGGTCTGTTCAGTCTCCTTCAGACCTGGTCGACCACTGACCGCAGTGACTACGCTTTGCTGCAGCTCCTCACGGATCGTCGCCTGCTATCGAGCGGCCGCGCATCGGGCGGGAGCTGGTACTTAACTCCCAACGGCAACGAGACGAGCGGCGCGATCGCCGCTGCCGCGGCGAGCGCGGGCATGAAGACATTGGTGTTCGTACAAACTACCGTCTTTTGCGAGAGCTGCGTCAAAGGGTATCCGGCCCGCGTCGCTGCCAGCCAGATCGCGCTAAATGAGGAAGAGCAGAAATGGCGGACTCTTGCCGAAGAAGAGATGGGTGGAGCCGGCTATTGCTACATGATGCTCGCGGCTGACGGCACGCTTCGGATGGGGGCCGCCAGCCATCATGCGTTGCTTCTACGCGAAGAGCGCGAACTACACGAAAGCCTGTTTCGCCGCCCGGACGGCATCAAGGTGCTATTCGCGACCTCAACGCTTGCGCAGGGCATGAACCTGCCGAGTGAAGCCGTCATTATCTCGGGCGATAGCCGATTCGATCCGCAAGCTGACAAAATGCAGAAGCTCGAGGCGCATGAACTGTTGAACGCCGCAGGGCGTGCAGGACGCGCCGGTGAAGGTGCGCAAGGTTTCGTGTTGCTTGTGCCGAGCAAGGTCATCGACTTTGACAACCAAAACAGCCAAATCAACGGCCATTGGATGGACCTGCAAGCAATCTTCGAACAGGCTGACCAATGCTTGGTCATCGATGACCCGCTGAAACTTGTGCTCGACCGCATACACGACGGAGTCACGCAGACCGGCGCCTCAGCTTATATCTTGAGCAAGCTGCCGCTGGCGATCGCCGGCGCTGAGGCCGATCCAGCCGCGTTACTGCTCAACAGGAGCTTCAGCGCCTATCGCGCGCTAATTGCTGCTGATACCGACTGGCTGAGCACGAGAGTTGCGTCGGCTCTAGCCGCACGAGCCACTCTGGACCTGCCCGAACCCGACCGCTGGATCGAGCAGGTCTCTAGCGCAACCGGCCTCTCCGTCACGTTGCTTCAACAGATCGTCGAACGGTTGGATGCCAACGCCTTTTCAGGAACAGCGATCGAGGTGACCGAGGCTTTGCTCGACTGGCTCGATGCGCATCCGAGCCAGTTGCTCAGCTTAGTGCGGCCGGAGAGCCTAGAGGAAATGTTTGGCACACCGTACAAAAACCTCACCGACGATGAGGCACGGGGAAAACATGCGTTGTCCTGGTTACGGAAGCTTTGGCCTATTTGGATGTCCGGCGTACCGCTGTGCGAACTCGAAAAGGCATTTCTCGGAGGCAGCACCAATCTCAAGCAGTGCAAAAATGCTCGCCATTTCGCGTTGCGGCTCGTGCCCGATCTTGCATTTCTGGCGGGCCTCCCTGGACGGTTACTCGCGGCACGGCTGCGCGCCGCCGACGACCAGACACCCGTCTCCTCCGTCTTGGCTACACTGAGCAGCGTCGTCCGTGAAGGCTGCGACAGCCCGGACAGTCTGGCGGTGCGCCTCCATTTGACACGCTCGGTATCACGTATTGCCGCCCGCAAACACTATGACGCTATTCGCCAACATATTCAGCCGGGCAATCCTAACGAGAGCTTTGACGAGACTTTGGAGCGTATCCGGCATGCTGACGTCGTCGCCACCTTCAACAATCTCGGCGGCCACAGCTAACCGGCCAATTCAGACGCCATTACTCAATAAACGCAAGATAATGCGCGCCCACAGGCGCTACTAGTTTTACGCCTCCAGTGGAGGAGGGAATCGGCTCTAGATCGAGTGCTCACGCTGCAAGACGCAGCGGGACGTTGACCTTATCTTGTCCCCAACGGCAGGAGGACAAATATCGTCCGAAAGGTACCAACGGAATTCCCCGCTCGAATCCCGATGGGTTCGCGGTTTTGTTCGGAATGGTGGAAATCTGGCGCGCCAGAAGAGATTCGAACTCCTGACCCCCAGATTCGTAGTCTGATGCTCGTCTGAGACCTTTCACACCCGGCACCGATCCGAGAAGCGAGCAACAAGATTGCTCAGAAAGGACTGGCTTTGCTGCGGCAACGGAGCGTTACTGCGGCTGTTATAGTGAGCGAATAGGCTCGTCAGGATCTTGCCCCGCCGGCTTTTGGCCACTGCGGGGCCGCGGCGGTGGGGCGCGATAGATGCTCCACAAACGACGGAGATCCCATGACGAAAGCCAAAGCAAAGCAGCGAGCCACGACCAGACAACCTGCCTCAAAATTAGCTGCTACCCGATCCGTTAAAGCCAAACGAGTTGGCCTCAAGGCAAAAAGCTTAGCGGTATCGAAGGTATTGCCGACTGCCGACTCACCCGCCTTGCCAATGAAAGCATCGAGCGCTCGCGTCGATTCCAAGCAAGCTCGGGTGCTCGCTCTGCTGCGATCGACAAATGGCTGCACGATCGAAGCCATCGTTAAGGCGACGGGTTGGCAGCAGCATTCGGTGCGTGGGTTCTTTGCCGGTATCGTTCGTAAGAAACTGAAGCTCGATCTTGATTCCGAGCTTGTTGATGAGGTCCGACGCTATCGCATCAAACCTCCAGCAGATGGGGCCGGCAAATCAGCCAAGGCCACCTGATCGATGGCGCCGCGAAGACAATCACGTCGTACAATTGATGCGGCCTCTCTTGAGATCGAGATCGCGCGTCTGGGTGATCTCGATCTCAAGGCCCTTCGTCTCCGATGGCAGGGTGTGACGGGTCGCTCGGCGCCCGTTCACCTGCCGAAACATCTACTGTTCGCAATGCTCGCCTACCGCATCCAGACCGATGCCTTCGGCGATCTCGATGCGGGGATGGTGCAGATATTGAAGGCTGCCGTTGGATCAGGCGGATCGGCTGCGATCACCAAACTGACCGACAAGGTCGACCGGCGTAACCAGGAACTCGCGCCGGGCGCGATCTTAACTCGCGAATGGAATGGACGTGACCATCGGGTGATGGTGCTCGCCGATGGCTTTGCCTTTGAGGGCAAAACCTATGACAGCCTGTCCAAGGTCGCCCTTGCCATCACCGGAACCAGATGGAATGGGCCACGGTTCTTTGGCCTGCGGGCCGCACCGCAGTCCGCGGGGCCGCAATGACATCGACTGGTAAGTCAGTATCTGGCAAATCCGTCCGGTGCGCGATCTATACCCGCGTCTCGACCGATGCCGGGCTCGATCAGGAATTCAACTCGCTCGATGCCCAGTATGATGCCTCTGAGGCCTATATCCGCAGCCAGGCGCATGCGAACTGGACGCTGAACAAGATGCGCTATGACGATGGAGGGTTCTCGGGCGGATCAACCGACCGCCCTGCCCTTCAAAAGTTGCTCGATGACGTCAGGGCGCGCAAGATCAATGTCATTGTCGTCTATAAGGTCGACCGCCTGACGCGTTCCCTGGCCGACTTTGCCAAGCTGGTTGAGCTGTTCGACGCTCATGGCGTGTCATTCGTCTCGGTGACCCAGCAGTTCAACACGACAACATCGATGGGCCGTTTGACCCTGAATGTTCTCTTGTCCTTTGCCCAGTTCGAACGCGAGGTCACAGCCGAGCGTATCCGCGACAAGATCGCCGCCTCCAAGCGCAAGGGCTTGTGGGTCGGAGGAATGGTTCCGCTCGGTTACGCGCTGAGCGACGGCAAGCTCTCCATCCACGAGGACGAAGCAAATACCGTCCGGCTCATTTTCGAACGCTACCTTGAATTGGGCAGCGTCAACCGCCTGGTCGCTGATCTCAAGACCAGAGGACTGACCTCCAAAGTTCGCAAGCTCTCGAGCGGTGCCACCAGGGGCGGCGTTCCGTTCACCCAAGGCGCGCTGTTCTATATGCTGCGCAACCGGTTCTATATTGGCGAGGTGACATTCAAGGGAGAGGTCCTGCCCGGACCACAACCGCCCTTGCTTGAGCGGCCCCTGTTCGAGGCCGTCCAGGCCAAACTGACCGAACAATGGTCGCATCGGACGAGAGCCAGGCAAAAATCCGAAGCGCTTCTCACGGGACTGCTGTTCGACGATGCTGGCAACCGAATGATCCCAACTCACGCAACGAAGAATCGCGTGCGCTACCGCTATTATATCTCTCAACCGCTGCAACGCGGTCATTCCGATGATCCGGTGGGGTCCATCTCTCGCGTCCCCGCAGATCAGATCGAGGCGCTGGTCACCGATGCCGTGCGCGACCGGCTGACGGCGTCTGGCGAATGGTCACAGTCGCTCTCGGAGCAAAATGCCGTTGCAGCCCATGTCGCAAAAGTCGAGGTTCGTGCCAAACAATTGGCTGTTACCATTAAGGCGATTGAACCGACGCCACATCATCATCGCGAATTGGCTCAACACGACGATGCCGACACCATGCTCGGACAAGGCGAGACCATCCTGATTCCCTGGACCAAGCCGCCGATGCGCAAGTTCCGAGACGTAATCCAACCCGCATCCGCTTCGACCCAGCGAACACGACCGATCCGCGCCGAGCGTCGCGCTGGCCTGATCCGTGCCATGGCCCGCGGCCGGCAATGGCTGGACGAGATCGTCTCCGGACGATTGACCATCGAAGAGATTGCGGTCAGGCAAAAATGCAGCGTTCGGCAAATCAATCTGACGCTGTCGATGGCTTTCCTCGCGCCGCCACTGGTCAAGGCCGCGATCGAAGGCCGCCTGCCCCGTGGCATAGGCATCGCGGAACTCCGCGATGCACCGCCCGAGTGGTCGAAACAGTATATGAAGCTCGGATTGCCCGCGCTTTAGTTATGGTCGTCGGAACGGCGGCTACGCCTACCAACCCTGTCACTTCTGGTGTTCTTATCGTCTCACGAATCATCTCTGTGTGGGGACGCTGCGTGGGATTGGGTTGGTATCGTTTCAGATTGGCGTGTTGAAGGTACTGTCTGCGCACCCGGACGGGCCGTAGCGACCGTCGACACGATCAAACGCAACCTCGCAATGCTGTCCTCGCGTGAGTGCAGCGCTCCGCTTCGGCGGCTTGCGACTCTCAATCCCAAAATCGACGCCTTCTCCACAGAACCGATCCTTCGTATCCCGCCAAGCTTGGCAGATTACCAAAGCGGGCCGCACCACGCAGGCGCAGTTGCAATCCGGCGAAGCCATCGAGGCGTCAAAAGAGCAGCCCTCCTCATGCCAAAACAAATACCCATCCGTGCACAATGACCACTCGCTGACATCATCCCCAGGGCCAGTGTCACGCGCCGGGATTTGCGCGACGCCCGGCAGCAGGCCGTTATTCCGAGCTAAATGGAACCCTGCCAGGAACGGGAATTTTTGGACCAGAGACAGGGGCCGATAAACGGACACATCCACGAACGGAGACAGCCACCCACAAAACCAGGGCCGGAAAGCCCCGCCAACGGCGGGCCTTTCCTATCGGTCTCTATACAATGACAAAATCGTAGGCTGAGTGGTGGGCGCGACAGGGATCGAACCTGTGACCCCTACCATGTCAAGGTAGTGCTCTCCCGCTGAGCTACGCGCCCGGAAACTTCCGCATGGGGTCGCCGCGTCCTATATCGGCTCCGGTACGGACAGGCAAGGACGAGTGTAACCCGGATCAGGCCGCCAGCATCTTGTTCACTTCGCTGACCAATTCCCGCAAGTGAACGGGTTTGGAGAGCACCTTGGCATTCTTGGGCGCCTCCGAATCGGAATTCAGCGCCACGGCCGCAAAGCCGGTGATAAACATGATCTTGATGTCGGGGTCGAGCTCCGAAGCGCGACGCGCCAGCTCGATCCCGTCCATTTCCGGCATCACGATATCCGTGAGAAGCATTTCAAATGGCTCCTCGCGCAGTCTCTGATAGGCTGACAGGCCGTTATCATAGGATGAGACCTTGAAACCGGCGTTTTCCAGCGCCTTGACCAGAAATCGGCGCATGTCGTTGTCGTCTTCGGCGAGGAGGATTTTGTGCATGGTGATGGTGTCGGGGCCCGGCTTGGAGGAGCAGTCGCCCCACTAAGCCTGATGGTGGTAAATTTGGGGTGAAGGCGAACTTTGGCTTGGCAGAATGGCTGCGATTATCGACAATGCAAGCTCAAACGTCTGTCCAGACGACGTTCGGCAGGCGGCGGCGCAATTTCAGGGACGACGCCCGGCGATGACCCAGTTTGACGGCGACCAGCCGCCCCCTTTCGAGATCGCGGAGCCGGCGATATGGCGGTCTCCCATCATCTTTAATTCCCCGCATTCCGGCTCGGTCTATCCGGAGCAATTCCTGGCCGCGTCGCGAATCGATCTGGCCAGCCTGCGCCGGTCCGAAGATTCGTTCATGGACGAACTGATCGGCGGCTTGGCCGACGCCGGCTTTCCGGTGGTGCGGGTCAACTTTCCCCGCTGCTACGTCGATGTAAACCGCGAACCTTACGAGCTCGATCCCCGGATGTTCACCGGACGGTTGCCGAGCTTCGCCAATACGCGATCGATGCGGGTCGCGGGCGGCCTCGGCACCATTCCGCGCGTGGTCGGCGACGGCCAGGAGATCTATCGCGAGCGCCTCAGCGTGGACGACGCGCTCGGCAGGATCGAGTTGCTCTACAAACCCTATCACCGCGCGCTGCGCCGGCTGATTCACAAGGCGCATCAGACGTTCGGGACGGCTATCATTATGGATTGCCACTCGATGCCGTCGGCCGGCATCTCGCACGACGAACCGAGGCGGCCGGATATCGTGATCGGCGATCGCTATGACACCAGTTGCGCGCCATTGCTTCCGAACATCATCGAGGACGTGATGAGCGGCCTCGGCTATTCGGTCGCACGCAACAAACCCTATGCCGGCGGGTTCATCACCGAACATTACGGCAATCCGGCCAGCGGACTGCACGCGGTTCAGCTCGAACTCAACCGCGCGGTCTACATGAACGAACGGCGGCGCGAGCGCGGCCCGCGCTTCCGGCAGGTTGCAACGGATTTCACGACGCTCGCCGACGCACTTGCCGCCATCCCGCTCGGCGATCTCGGGACGTTCCGGTCCGCCGCAGAGTAAAATCGTCGGCCGCTCATGCAGCGGTTCAGACGTTCGCCGCCCGGCGGATCGACAAACGAACCTCCGAATCTGAAACGGGACGGAAAAGAAAAAGGGCCGCTCGTCAAAACAAGCGGCCCAAGTCTAGGGAGGAAACGCCCAAGGAGGGCAGCGATAGCGCAATAGCTACCGCACTGCAGCAATATGAGACCGCGCTGCACAAAATGCAAGGGGTTTCGGACGATCTCTTTCAGAATTATGTATAATTTCATTTCTCTGAGCGTGAGCGCGAAAAACTTGATTATTCAATGATAACAGTTATTTAAGCAGATTCCGGCATGATCGTCACGATCCGGCCGCAATGCTTGAGGCCGCGATTTCCGGTCTGGTGATTGCATTTGTAATCACATCCCGCACCCACGGACGAACGATTCGAACGCGGGATAACTGCTCCGCAATGGAATTGCAGACGGTGCGGCCTCCGATCTGGGCATGTATAGGAGGCGTTCAGCTTGGGCGCGCGCGCAGTGCAACCGCCGCCCGGAGAGGTAGAAGCCGTGACGGTGATCGATTTTACCGCCTTCATAGATCGTCTCGCGACGGCCTCGGGCGAAACCATCCTGCCGTTCTTCAGAACGTCTCTTCTCGGCGTCGAAAACAAGTGCGTCAGCGGTTTCGATCCGGTCACGGAGGCGGACCGGGCAGCCGAGGCGGTGATGCGCCGGATGATCAAGGCGAGTTTTCCGCAACACGGCATCGTCGGCGAGGAATTCGGCAACCAGAACGAAGACGCCGAATATGTCTGGATGCTGGATCCGATCGACGGCACAAAATCCTTCATCGCCGGCTTTCCGATCTGGGGCACGCTGATCGCGTTACTTCATCGCGGCATGCCGGTGTACGGCATGATGCACCAGCCCTACATCGGCGAGCGGTTCAGCGGCGACAACGGCTCCGCGAGCTATCGTGGCCCGTCGAGTGTGCGCAAGCTCGCGGTGCGCCGGTGCGCGTCGCTGAACGAGGCGACATCGTTCACGACCAGCCCGCTATTGATGAATTCCGACGACCGCGCAGCCTTCGGCCAGGTCGAGGCCGAGGTACGGCTGACGCGCTATGGCGGCGACTGCTATTCCTACTGCATGCTGGCCGCGGGCCATCTCGATCTCGTCATCGAGACGGAACTGAAACCCTATGACATTGCCGCATTGATTCCGATCGTCAGCGGAGCGGGTGGCGTGATCACAACATGGGAGGGCGAGCCCGCGCAGGGCGGTGGCCGCATCGTCGCCGCCGGCGACCCGCGCGTGCACGAGGCCGCGCTCAAGCTGCTGAATCGTTAGAGCCTTTTCGCTTCTGATGAAATCAGAAGCGGGCTCTATGATTTTGATCTGACGCGTTTTCTTCACGCGAACCGGTATCCGCTTCGCTCGAAAACGCTCCAGGCCCGCGCAAGCCCGGCCCTAGAACAGCGGCGTCCCCGGCACGAAGGCGTCGAACGCTGCCCAGAACTGGCCGCGGTATCGATCCTGTTCCTGCAGGATCTCGTGCTTCGATCCGGCGATGACGAGGTGCGCGCCGCAGCGCAGATGATAGGCGAACTCCTCGACCGCCGGGGTGGAGACGATGGTATCGTCGCCGGCCGCGATCAGCAGCAGCGGCTGGCGAATCTTCGACGGATAATTCACGGCGCGAAATTCATGCATCGCCCGGAAAGCGGTATCGGCCCACGCCACCGTCGGTGAGGCGATTCCGAGCGTCGGATCTTCCTCGAGGATCGCGACGTTGCGGGCGAACCGGACGGGGTCGCTGGTGAGGGGATTGTCGATGAAATCGGCGACGCCGGTGAGTTGGTCGCCGCCGCCGGGAACGTAGCGACCGCCCTGTCCGAACAGCCGCATCGCGCGCAACAGCGCGCGCGCCGGAAACGAGGTGGTATGTCCCGGCAGATCGATCATCGGCGCCGACAGCACGATACGATCAAACCAGCGCTGGCCGGCGTGCGCCACCCGCAGAAGCACCGCGCCTCCCATCGAATGCGCCAGCGCGAAGTACGGCGGCGGACAATCCGGCAGCACCACCTGCTCCACAAAGGACCGGACGTCGATCTCGTAATCGGAGAAACGGCGCACGTAACCCTTGCGCGGATCGTACGACTGCCGCGCCGAGTGCCCCTGCCCCCGCCAGTCGATCATCGCCACTGCAAAACCGCGGTCTCGCAGGTCGCACACGGTCTCGAAGTATTTTTCGATCTGCTCGCCGCGCCCGGTAAACACGCAGACCGTCCCCTTTCGCCCCGGCGGCGGCGCCCAGCGCGCAAAGCGCAGATCGACCCCGTCGGAGGTCCTGACGGTGCCGCTGACGTAATCGTCCGGAACCGGATTTGCGGGGATCGAAACAAGCCTCATGACCGGACCGGCTGGAGGAAAAGCCCTGAAAAACAAGAGGGCGGGAACGTCAAAAAAGCAAGCGCGTCCCGCCTCTTGAAGGCGTCTGGAGTTCTTCCCATATCATCTCAGTGCAGGCCGCTACCAGTGTTTCCGGAACCGGAACATCAGGATGCACACAGACGAAAGCCCGGCCCGATTGGCGGGCGGGTCCACTCAATGTCGCTCAATGGAGGACTGACCTATGCGTACTTTCGACCTCACCCCGTTTTATCGTTCCACCGTCGGCTTCGATCGCCTCTTCAACCTGCTTGACCAGGCCAACGGCGATGCGCCGGGCTATCCGCCCTACAACATCGAACGCACCGGCGAGAACGCGTATCGTATCAGCGTCGCCGTTTCCGGCTTCGCCCAGGACGAGCTCTCCATTGTCGCGAAAGAAAACACGCTGACGATCAAGGGCGAAAAGGTCGCCAACGAGAATGGCAAGGACAAGCCCGAGGTGCTGTATCGCGGCATTGCGGCCCGCGCCTTCGAACGCGCCTTCCAGCTCGCCGACTTCGTGCAGGTGAAGAGCGCCTCGCTCGAAAACGGCCTGCTCCACGTCGATCTCGTCCGCGAGATTCCGGAAGCCAAGAAGCCCCGCAGCATTCCAATCGCGGCTAGCGCGCCCTCCGCGCCGGTGGTCGAGAGGGCAGCCGCCTGATCCAGATTTCGACAATTACGGTTGTCGGATGCGGAAGCGCCCCGGTTTTGCCGGGGCGCTTTTGTTTTGAATGGCGTCCAACCGGGCGAGTCCCGAGTCGTCCCCGCGCGCGGGGACGACAACAAGGATTGCACCTATGGCAACCGCCAAACGGTCAGCTATTCCCGGAACAAGCGCGACAGGCGCCGACTCCGTACCGGCCGGCTTCTCCTGCACCGAGGTGGGTAATCGGGGGTATTTGCTCCAAATCCGGGGCGCTGCCCCTACCGCGCCTTGGGGCGTCACTTCCAAGCAATCAGGGACTCCCAGACGCTTGTGTGATAGAGAAAAATTTGGCAGTGTCACGGTTAGGACAGCAAGGCTGTCTTAATTTCGACAGTCAGCTTGGCATGAGATCTTGTCACGAAATGCGGACGTCCGACGCCCGGATATGGACCCGGCAAGCCGGTTGTCCGTCGGGGACGTTGGGCGCCTGGTTTGAATCCTCAAAACTTCGGCTCGCGACGTACGAGTGGTGGCTCCAGGGTTGCATAGGGGCGCTGCGAACGTCCGAGGTGCCAAAGATGCGGATTACGTTTCGGGACGCCAGATCCCGGCCGGGAAAGGGTACTGGACCAAGATGAGCGGGCCATCGTTCGAGCGGGAGAACATAGGGCTGGAATCACTGACAGCGGCTTCGGTCACGAAACCGCTTGAACACGCGCATGAGCATACAGGTCACGAACATGCGCTTCACGAACATACTTGGCGTCCGCCGGCGGAAGGCCTCTACGACCTCAGCCAGGAAAAGGATTCCTGCGGCGTCGGTTTCATCGCCAACATCAAGGGCAAAAAGTCCCATCAGATCGTCTCCGACGCGATCAGCATTCTCTGCAACCTCGAACATCGTGGTGCGGTCGGCGCCGATCCGCGCGCCGGCGACGGCGCGGGCATTCTGGTGCAGATTCCGCACGTTTTTTTTGCGCGCAAGGCGAAGGAGCTTGGCTTCACGCTGCCAAGGCCCGGCGAATACGCCGTCGGCGCGCTGTTCATGCCGCGCGAGACCGCCTGGCGCGAAGTCATCCGGAGCATCATCGCCGACCAGATCAAGGCCGACGGCCTGACCCTGCTCGGCTGGCGCGAGGTGCCGACGGATAACTCCTCGCTCGGCGAAACCGTCAAGCCGACCGAACCCGCCAACATGCAGGTGTTCATCGGCCGCAACGGCACGGCCAGGACCGACGACGAGTTCGAGCGGCAACTCTATATGCTGCGCAAGTCGATCTCGCATGCGATCTTCCAGCGCCGCGAGCGCGGCCTATCCGGCTATTATCCGGTGTCGATGTCGTGCCGCACCGTGATCTACAAGGGTATGTTTCTCGCCGACCAACTCGGCAGCTACTATCCCGACCTGCACGAACCGGATTTCGAGTCGGCGCTGGCGCTGGTGCATCAGCGCTTCTCCACCAACACCTTCCCGACCTGGTCGCTGGCCCACCCCTATCGCATGATCGCGCACAACGGCGAGATCAACACGCTGCGCGGCAACGTCAACTGGATGGCGGCACGGCAAGCGTCGGTGCATTCGGAGCTGTACGGCAAGGACATCAGCCGGCTGTGGCCGATCTCCTATGAAGGCCAGTCCGACACTGCCTGCTTCGACAACAGTCTCGAATTCCTGGTGCAGGGCGGTTATTCGCTCGCGCACGCGGTCATGATGATGATCCCCGAAGCATGGGCGGGCAATCCCTTGATGGACGAACCGCGCCGCGCCTTCTACGAGTATCACGCGGCGCTGATGGAGCCGTGGGACGGTCCGGCGTCGATCGCGTTCACCGACGGCCGCCAGATCGGCGCCACGCTCGACCGCAACGGGCTGCGGCCGGCGCGCTATCTCGTCACCAGCGACGATCGCATCGTGATGGCGTCCGAGATGGGCGTGCTCAAGATTCCGGAAGACCAGATCATCACCAAGTGGCGATTGCAGCCCGGCAAGATGCTGCTGGTCGATCTCGATGAGGGGCGCCTCATTCCCGACGACGAGATCAAGGCCACGCTGGCGAACAGCAATCCCTATCGCGAATGGCTCGGCCGCACCCAGATCCAGGTCGAGAACCTGCCGGATGCGGCCGCCAGGGCCACACGCTCGAACCTGCCGTTGCTGGATCGTCAGCAGGCATTCGGCTATTCGCAGGAAGACATCAACATCCTGATGAGGCCGATGGCGTCCACCGGCGAGGAAGCCTCGGGCTCGATGGGCAACGATACGCCGATCTCGGCGCTGTCGAACCGTCCGAAGCAGCTCTTCACCTACTTCAAACAGAATTTTGCGCAGGTCACCAACCCGCCGATCGATCCCATTCGTGAAGAGCTGGTGATGAGCCTGGTCTCGATCATCGGACCGCGGCCGAACCTGTTCGACCTCGAGGGTCTCGCCTCTACCAAGCGGCTCGAGGTGCGGCAGCCGATCCTGACCGACGCCGACCTCGAGAAGATCCGCTCGATCTCCGATGTCGCGGAATCGCAGTTCGTCTCGCGCACCCTGGACATCACCTTCCACGCCGGCCTCGGCGCGGCCGGCATGGAGCAGGTGCTCGACGAACTCTGCGCGCGCGCGGAAGCCGCGGTGCGCGAGGGTGTCAACATCATCATCCTGTCCGACCGCATGGTGGGCATCGACCGGATTCCGATCCCCTCGCTGCTGGCCTGCGCCGCCGTGCATCATCACCTGATCCGCGTGGGCTTACGCACCTCGGTCGGCCTCGTCGTCGAATCCGGCGAGTCGCGGGAAGTGCATCACTTCGCCTGCCTCGCCGGCTACGGCGCCGAGGCGATCAATCCGTATCTCGCGTTCGAGACCATCATCGCGATGAAGGATCGCCTGCCCGGCAGCCTCGACGACAAGGAAATCGTCAAGCGCTACATCAAGTCGATCGGCAAGGGTCTGCTCAAGGTCATGTCGAAGATGGGCATCTCGACCTATCAGTCGTATTGCGGCGCGCAGATCTTCGACGCCGTCGGGCTGAAGGCGGAATTTGTCGCGAAGTATTTCGCCGGCACGCACACCCGCATCGAGGGCGTCGGCCTCGCCGAAATCGCGGAAGAGACCGTGCGCCGTCATGCGGATGCGTTCGGCGACATGCAGATCTACAAAACCGCGCTCGATGTCGGCGGCGAATACGCCTACCGCACCCGGGGCGAGGATCACGCCTGGACTGCGGAGTCGGTATCCAACCTGCAGCACGCCGTGCGCGGCAATTCGCAGGAGCGCTATCGCGCGTTCGCAAAGACGCTCAACGAACAGTCCGAGCGCCTGTTGACGCTGCGCGGCCTGTTCAGGCTCAAGACCGCCGAGGACGAGAAGCGCAAGCCTGTCGCGCTCGACGAGGTCGAGCCGGCGAAGGAGATCGTCAAGCGCTTCGCCACCGGCGCGATGAGCTTCGGCTCGATCTCGCGCGAGGCCCATACCACGCTCGCGATCGCGATGAACCGGATCGGCGGCAAATCCAATACCGGCGAAGGCGGCGAGGAAGCGGACCGCTTCAAGCCGATGCCGAACGGCGATTCCATGCGCTCCGCGATCAAGCAGGTCGCCTCCGGCCGCTTCGGCGTCACCACGGAGTATCTCGTCAACTCCGACATGATGCAGATCAAGATGGCGCAGGGCGCCAAGCCTGGCGAAGGCGGACAGTTGCCCGGCCACAAGGTCGACGCCACCATCGCGCGCGTGCGCCATTCAACCCCCGGCGTCGGCCTGATCTCGCCGCCGCCGCATCACGACATCTATTCGATCGAGGATCTCGCGCAGCTCATCTACGACCTGAAGAACGTCAATCCGGAAAGTCTGGTCTCGGTCAAGCTCGTCTCCGAGATCGGCGTCGGCACGGTCGCGGCGGGCGTCGCCAAGGCCCGCGCCGATCACGTCACCATCGCCGGCTTCGAGGGCGGCACCGGGGCCTCGCCGCTGACCTCGATCAAGCACGCAGGTTCGCCGTGGGAGATCGGGCTTGCCGAAACCCACCAGACGCTGGTGCGGGAAAGGCTGCGCTCGCGCATCATCGTACAGGTCGACGGCGGATTCCGCACCGGACGCGACGTCGTGATCGGCGCACTGCTCGGGGCCGACGAATTCGGCTTCGCCACCGCACCCCTGATCGCCGCCGGCTGCATCATGATGCGCAAGTGCCATCTCAACACCTGCCCGGTCGGCGTCGCGACCCAGGACCCGGTGCTGCGCAAGCGCTTCACCGGCCAACCCGAGCACGTCATCAACTACTTCTTCTTCGTCGCCGAGGAAGTACGCGAGATCATGGCGCAGCTTGGCTATCGCACCTTCAACGAAATGATCGGCCAGGTGCAGATGCTCGACCAGAGCGCGCTGGTGACGCACTGGAAAGCCAAGGGGCTCGACTTTTCGAAGCTGTTCTACCGGCAGAAGGAAGCGCCGGGCCAGAAGATCTATCACACGGAGGGGCAGAACCATCGCCTCGACAAGGTGCTGGACCGCAAGCTGATCGCGCAGGCAAAGCCGGCGCTCGACCGCGGCGCGCCGGTGACGATCGAGACCGGGATCAACAACACCGACCGTTCAGCCGGCGCGATGCTGTCGGGCGCTGTCGCCAGGATCTACGGCCACACGGGCCTGCCGCTCGACACCATCCAGGTCCACCTCAAGGGCACGGCAGGACAGGCGTTCGGAGCCTGGCTCGGACGCGGCGTCACCTTCGACCTCGAGGGCGAAGGCAACGATTATGTCGGCAAGGGCCTTTCCGGCGGGCGCATCATCGTGCGGCCGCCGGCGAACTCCGGCATCGTGCCGGAAGAGTCGATCATCGTCGGCAACACCGTGATGTACGGCGCGATCGAGGGCGAGTGCTACTTCCGCGGCGTCGCCGGCGAGCGCTTCGCCGTGCGCAACTCCGGCGCGATCGCCGTCGTCGAGGGCGCGGGCGACCACTGCTGCGAATACATGACCGGCGGCATCGTCGTCGTGCTGGGCAAGACCGGGCGCAACTTCGCGGCCGGCATGTCCGGCGGCGTCGCCTACGTCCTCGACGAGAGCGGCAATTTTCCGAAGCTGTGCAACCTCGCGATGGTCGATCTCGAACCGGTGCTGTCGGAAGAGATGATCAATGCCGGCACCTATCATCACAGCGGCGACCTCGAGGCGCACGGGCGCGTCGATGTGTTCCAGAACCTGCTGGAATCCGATGTCGAGCGGCTCCACGTGCTGGTCACGCGCCACGCCAAGCTGACCGGATCGAAACGCGCCGCCGCCATCCTCGAGAACTGGAAGGCCTATCTGCCGAAGTTCCGCAAGGTGATACCGGTTGAATACCGCCGCGCGCTGAAGGAATTGAAGGCCAACGCGGACGCCGAACCGAAGATCGCGATCGGGGCGTAACATTCACCGGCGTCATTCTGGAGTGAGCGCAGCGCGCATCCCGGAATGATGACAGAGAGTTTGCAGAGGCATCAGGTTCGATGGGCAAGATCACGGGTTTTCTGGAAATCGAGCGGCACGACCGCAAGTACGAGCCGGTTGCGGAGCGTGTGACGAACTTCAAGGAGTTCGTGATTCCGCTTACCGAAAAGGAGACGCGCGACCAGGCCGCGCGCTGCATGAACTGCGGCATCCCCTATTGCCACGGCACCGGCTCGGTCGCGCCCGGCGCGCCCGGCTGCCCGGTCAACAACCAGATCCCGGACTTCAACGACCTCGTCTATCAGGGCAATTGGGAAGAGGCCTCGCGCACGCTGCACTCCACCAACAATTTCCCGGAATTCACCGGCCGCATCTGCCCTGCCCCGTGCGAAGCGTCCTGCACGCTGAACATCGACGACAACCCCGTCACCATCAAGACCATCGAATGCGCGATCGTCGATCGCGCCTGGGACAACGGCTGGCTGAAGCCTGAGATCGCGCCGCAAAAGACCGGCAAGAAGGTCGCCGTGGTCGGATCCGGACCCGCCGGGCTTGCCTGCGCGCAGCAACTCGCGCGCGCCGGCCACGAGGTGCACGTCTACGAGAAGAACGCCAAGGCCGGCGGCCTGCTGCGCTACGGCATCCCCGACTTCAAGATGGAAAAGCACATCATCGATCGCCGCCTGGCGCAGATGCAGGCCGAAGGCGTCACCTTCCATTACGGCAAGATGATCGGCGGCAGCGCAGCCGATGCGATCGACCCGGCGCAGCTCGTCAGGGATTATGACGCCGTGGCTTTGACCGGCGGCGCGGAGGCCTCGCGCGATCTGCCGATCCCCGGCCGCGATCTCGGCGGCATTCACTTCGCGATGGATTTTTTACCGCAGCAGAACCGCCGCGTCGGCAACGAAAAGGTCGGCGCGCCGGATATTCTCGCTACAGGCAAGCATGTGGTGGTCATCGGCGGCGGCGACACCGGCTCCGACTGCATCGGCACCTCGTTGCGGCAAGGCGCCAGGTCGGTGACGCAACTCGAGATCATGCCGCCGCCACCGGAGCATGAGAACAAGGCCCTGACCTGGCCGAACTGGCCCTTGAAAATGCGCACATCATCGAGCCAGGCCGAGGGCGCCAGGCGCGACTACGCGGTGCTGACGCAAAAGTTTTCCGGCGCCGACGGCAAGGTGGCCAAGCTGCACTGCGTGCGCGTCGACGATAAGTTTCAGTCGGTCGCCGGCAGCGAATTCGAGCTCGACGCCGATCTTGTGCTTTTGGCGATGGGATTCGTGCATCCGGTGCACGAGGGCCTGCTCAAGACGCTCGGCCTCGACCTCGACCAGCGCGGCAATGTCCGCGCCAATACGCAGGACTACCGGACCTCGCTGCCCAAGGTTTTCTCGGCCGGCGACATGCGCCGCGGCCAGTCGCTGGTCGTGTGGGCAATCCGGGAGGGGCGCCTGTGCGCCCGCGCCATCGATCAGACGCTGATGGGAGCCACCACGCTGCCGCGGTGAGCCGCGCGGCGCTGTTGCTCCGCCGCCGTCGTCTGGCTCGCCCGGCGATCCATCATCTCCGAAAGAAAAATACGCGTCATAGGCAGAGCAGAAACAGCGCCTTCTTCGAACTGCTAGAGCGTCGGGCGATCATTTGGAATCGCGGCGGATTCACAAACGAGGCTCAAGGTGATTCAAAGTCTGCGGGGGTGATTTGCCATGCCGCATCCTTTGTCGAACGATCTGCGTGAGCGTGTTGTTGCCTATGTCGAGGCGGGGAACTCGTGCCATGGGGCTGCTGCCCGTTTTGGGACTTCGGTATCTTTTGCGGTGAAGCTGATGCGGCGCTGGCGGGAGACGGGTCGGGTCGATCCGCGTCCGCGTGGCGGGTTCCGGCATGGCAAACTCGGTCAGCACCGCGACTTCATTCTTGCGACAGTCGCGGCCGAGAGCGACATCACCATGCCTGAACTGGCGGAAAAACTCGCCAAGGCCAAGGGAAAAAGCCATCCGCGCACGGGGCGCGTGGCTCCTGTTCCTGCCGCCCTACAGCCCGGATCTCAATCCCATCGAAATGGCCTTCGCAAAACTGAAAGCTCATCTGCGAGCCGCCGCAGCCAGAACCATCGACGCTCTCTGGAAAGCCATCGGCAACATCTGCGCGCTCTTCTCTCCGCAAGAGTGCTCAAACTACTTCAAAGCCGCAGGATACGGATTCAATTGACTACCCGAGGCTCTAGCAGGCTGTTGAAGAAGTCTCTGGCGCAGCGGTTCTGGGCATGATTCTCTTGATGCGGATGCGTCGAGGGGGGAGCGATGCGGGGAAGCGACGAACGGTCAGGCTCGCTGTTCAGCTATGTGGACTTGGAGGCTCGGATTCGCTCCGACCATCCGCTGCGAACGATCCGACAGATCGCGAACGCGGCGTTGAATGATCTGTCGAGGGACTTTGACAAGCTCTACACGGCGTTCGGCCGTCCCTCGATCGCACCGGAGAAGCTGCTTCGGGCAATGCTGCTGCAGGCATTCTACGGGATCCGCTCGGAACGGCAGTTGATGGAGCGGCTGGAGTTCGACCTGCTGTTGCGCTGGTTCGTGGGCTTGGGCGTGGACGACCCGGTGTGGGACCACTCGACCTTCTCGAAGAACCGCGACCGATTGCTTGAAGGTGAGATCGCCGCGAAGTTCTTGAACGCGCTGATGGGGCAGCACCAGGTCAAGCGGCTGTTATCAAGCGAGCATTTTTCGGTCGACGGCACGCTGATCGAGGCGTGGGCATCGATCAAGAGCTTCCGGCGCAAGGACGGCGGTGACCAGGACAGTGATGGACCGGGACGCAACGCCGAGCGCAGTTTCCACAACGAGAAGCGCTGCAACGAGACGCATCAGAGCACGACCGATCCCGAGGCACGGCTCTATAAGAAGGGCGGCGGCCAGCCGGCGAAGCTTTGCTACATCGGCCATGCCCTGATGGAGAACCGCAACGGACTGGCGGTGCTGGGTGGCGTGAGCCGGGCGACCGGAACGGCGGAGCGGGATCAGGCGTTGGCGCTGATCGACTGCCACCGCGGCCAAAGCGAGCGGCGGATCACGCTGGGCGCCGACAAGGCCTATGACGTCACCGCATTCGTCGAGGACTTAAGACGGCGTTCGGTCACGCCGCACATCGCCATCGACGGGCATTTGAGCAAGACCGGAAAGCCGCGCAAGACCGCGATCGACCAGAGGACTCTCCGTCATGCCGGATATGCCGTCAGCCAACGCTGTCGCAAGCGCATCGAGGAGGTGTTCGGCTGGATCAAGGCCTCCGCCGGACTTGCCAAGATCAAGCTGCGAGGCCGCGACCGCGTCAACGCCACCTTCACCCTGGCGCTGGCGGCCTACAACCTGATCCGCTTGCCCAAACTCCTGGCAGCCGCCGCGTGAAACACAAGTCGTGCACCGTCAAGATGCTCGATCAGGACCCTGATGGTGGCGCCGCCCGCAGATCACGCTGACTCCATTCCATATCCGTCTCCGTGGGAAACTTCTTCAACAGCCTGCTAGAGCCTTTCCGCTTCTGATGGAATCAGAAGCGGGCTCCACCTTTTGTTTTGATGCGTGTTCTTCATGCAAACGGCACCTACTTCGCTCGAAAACGCTATAGCGCAAGACGCCGACTCGGATCGGTCATCGAGACCCATTCCGACAAGCGATCTGGTGCGGGAATTGAGGAATTTTTCCGGTCACACCGGCAGTCATCCACACGCCCAAACGTAACCGTGCACAGAGACAATCTGTGAATTGATCGTCGTCCTCCTCACGTTACTCTCGCGACAAAGTGGGGGGCGGGGAAGTGACGGCATCGCGTTGGATAGTCTTCTTGATCGCCGTCATCACGACGCTCCCGGCGCAGGCAATGTCGCGTCACGTCGCCATCAGCGCCGGTTCCTTCTTCGCCGCCGCCGTGCGCTGCGAGGAGCAACACCTGATCACGTCCGGTCAGGTCGAAGACCTCCTGAGGGCGCTGGACCCCTATCTTTCGAAATCCGACAAGGCCAACATGGCGGCCGGCCATGCGCGCGGCGCGAAGGACTTGCAGGTGTTCGTCGCGGCCGAGAAAAAGTGGGTGAGCTTCACGGCCGATGCCACGAGCTGCTACCGCGTGCAGGGCGTGCTCGACGACTACAGGGCGCAGCTCGGGGAGTAAGACCGCAACGACCCCGCGCCCGTGGCGTCATGCCGGGGTCGGGCCCGGCAAACTATCGCGAGAACAGGTCCGAGAAAAATCCGGCCGGTCCGGAATTGGCGGGCGGGCGCGATACGGCGCGCGGCTTCGGCGCCTGCTGGGGAGGCGGCGGAGTGCGGAATCCCGATGATCCTTCCGACCGGGCCTGCTCGGCGGAATGAGCCGGGTGCGGCTTCTTCGGCGGGGGCGCCGCAGCCGGAGTGGCGTCGTTCGGCGCAGTCGTCGCCACCGGTGCGTCGGCCTTGGCCGGTTCGAGGCCAACCTCACGGCGCGGCCAGACGAAATCGTCGGCACGCCCGGCCGGCGCGGCCAGGGGTTCGCCCTTCACCAGCGTTCGCGCGGCCAGCGCATCGACGGCTGCCGGACGGCTGCCGGGGCCACCGAGCAACTGGTCGGTTCCGACCGAGGACGCCACCAAGGGTAGGATCGGTCCCGCGAGCGGGCGCGGCGCCGGTTGTCCCGGTTTGACATCGGTATCGGGCGTGCCGGGCTCGGTGGGGAGTGCGATCGGGCCGGACCGTGCCGCCAGCACGCGCGTGATCTCGCGCTCGACATAATGCGCGAGCTTGTGCGCGCCGGCCTTGGTGAAGTACACGCCATCGTAGGACCGCAGCCGGCGGGTCTGGCCTTCGAAGTCCGGTCCCTGCTGGATGTAGCGGCCGGCCTCATCGACGAATCCGTCCCAGATATCGACATAAGTGATGCCCGCTTTATCCGCGGCGTCGCGATAGAGCGAGTCGAGGTACAGCATGTCGGATGTCGATTTCGTACCGCGCACGGCAGGCAGGCCGACCCAGAACACCGGTACGCCCTTCGACTTGAGGACCGCGATCATCTCGTCGATCTTCCTGCTGTAGAGTTCGGTCCAGCGATCGCTGCGAAATTCGGCGACTCCGCTGGGCGAGCGCGCGCTTTTCTCCTTGGCGGTCGTGAGTTGATCGCCGTCGGCCTCGTCGGGCGGCAGTTCGGAATCCGCCGGCTTGTCGTCGAGCTTGGCGGCGGCGGCGGCATCCGTTTTGTCGTTCTTGTCCGCGCCGGCCTTCTTCTTGTCCTCCGCCTTGCCGCTCTTGTCCTTCTCCGGCGCTTCGCGAATCGACATGCGGTCGTGCAGGCCGAGCATGATCACGATGGCATCCGGTTTTTCGGTCGCGAGAATGGCTTTTGCCGCGGCCTCCCAATCGGCAGGTTCACCCTTGGGCTGATAGCGAATGAGGCCGGAGACGGTCTTGTGCTTGCGGATCACGCCCATGTCGGGCGTCTCATTGAGGGCATCCTCAAGGCCGTAAGCGAGCCAGTCGGCCATGGCGTCGCCGAGCACCAGCACATTGCGCTCGGGCACGGTGTCGCGTTTTTCAGGCGGCGGTGCGTGCGAATAATTCTCGGCCGGCCGCTGCTGTTGTTGCTGGTGCTGCTGCTGCCTCGGCGGCGGTTGTTGAAAGGGTGCGAAGAACGGATTGTCGGAGCCGAACCAGCCGCCGCCTCCGCCGCGATGCGCCGGACGCTGCTGCTGGAATCCGAAATCGAAGAACTGCGCCGACGCGGGCGCGGCGACCAGCGTCGCAACGACGACGGCCAGCACGATCAATAACCCACGTTCGGTCAGTCGGCGAAGCAGCGATTTCGGTCCGGGCATGTGCGCGATCGCAATGAGAGTCTGGCCAAGACTATAATACAAGACTGTAATAGCGGAATCGGGCCGCAAGCGGGCAGCTTTCGCCGCATAAGCCGGGCAGCGGCCCGCGGCGTCAAGAGCGCGGCCGGCGAGCCGAGCCCAAAGGGTTGCTGCCGCCGCCCCTTACGGACTTTTACCGCCGCCGCAGCCGTTCCAGCACGTCGGACGACGCAAATCCGTCGGCAGGCGCCCCGCTCGAAGCCTGAAAGCCGCGCAGCGCCTTCCGGGTCAGGCTGCCGATCTGGCCGTCGGGGGTTCCGCGATAGAAACCTTGCCGGGCCAGAAGCTGCTGCAATTCCAGCCGTTCGCCCCGGGACAGCACTCGTTCCTGCCGTGGCCAGGACTGGACGAACGGCGCCCCGCCGCGCAACCGGTCGGCGAAGTGGCCGATCGCCAGCGCATAAGCCTCCGCCGGGTTGTATTTCATGAACACCCGAAAATTCTGCAACATCAGGAAGCCCGGCCCGTCGGCGCCGGCGGGCGCAAGCAGATAGGCGCGGTCGGCGGGATGCGGGAAGGTCTTGTTGCCCGCGCGCCGGATGCCGAGATGCTCCCACTGCGCGAGCGTCATCGCCTTGGCGCGGTCCGCCAGCATGTAGTCGAAGTTTTGGGGCACCACGACCTCGTAACCCCAGGTCTTGCCGGTCTGCCAACCATCCTTTCTGAGATTGTTCGCGGTGGAAGCGATCAGATCGGCGGGATCATCGACCACGTCGCGGCGGCCGTCGCCGTCGCCATCGACCGCGAAGCGCTTGAACGCCGTCGGCATGAATTGCGTGGGGCCGAACGCGCCCGCCCACGAGCCGCGCATCTGCTCCGGTCGCAGGTCGCCACGATTGAGAATTTCAAGCGCCGCCAGGAACTCGTCGCGGAAATACTTCTGGCGGCGGCCGACGCAGGCCAGCGTCGCGGTGGATTGCAGCACGCTGCGATCGCCCATCCGGGTCGAATAGTTCGACTCGATGCCCCAGATCGCCGCGATCGCATAACGATCGACGCCATAAGCCCTCTCGGCCGCGTCGAATTGCGGCTTGTAGGTCGCGAGGATTTCGCGGCCGCGCGCGAGCCGCGCATCGTTGACCAGAATATCGAGATAATCCCAGATCGCCTTGGTGAACTCTGGCTGCGAGTCCATCAGGTCCATGATGCGCAGATCGGGCGACAGTCCCGCGGTGAAGCGCTCGAAATTCTGGCGCGTCACGTGACGGCGTGCCGCGTCGGGCCACATCGCCGCAACACAGTTCGGGAAATTTGCCGCGGCCTGACGAATCGCGCTCGCCATCATCAGCGGATGACCCGATGCGCCATCCTCGCCGCTCCAGGACGACGACGCCGAACTCGCGGGCCGGGGCGCCGGAGCAGGCTGAAGCGCCGCCGATCCGCCGTGCGGGGCCGCCGATGCGCTCTGTGCGCCTTTTGCGAGCGAACCGGTGAAGAGATTATCGAGAAAGCCCTGAATGGGGTCGCCGTTCGATGTCTGCGCGCGCGTCTCGCCCGGCAGCACGAGCGCCGCAAGTACCACGACTGCCGCCGCCATTCCTGTTCCGCGCATCCGCATCTGCACCACCGTCGCAACCATGCCTGACCCGTATCGACGAGTATCCCCGTTCAGGAGGCCCTGTCACGGTTTCCATCGGCTTAACAGCTGGTCTTTTTTCATAACCAGATGACGACATTTGGTCGCGGTTCGATCCTGGCAGCCGACCGCCACCACAGATCCGCCTTTGTTCGGCGCTGCAAAACCGGCTAACACCATACCGACCGATCGCACTCATCCCGCCCCGCAAAACAATCCGCAGAATCATGAAAATCCGCAAAGCCGTTTTCCCCGTCGCCGGCCTCGGCACCCGCGTCCTTCCCGCCACCAAGGCTATGCCGAAGGAAATGCTCACGATCGTCGATCGGCCGCTGATCCAGTACGTGGTCGACGAAGCCAGGGAAGCCGGCATCGAGCATTTCGTTTTCGTCACCGGCCGCAACAAGAGCACGATCGAGGATCACTTTGATCGCCAGTTCGAACTGGACGAAACGCTGAAGGCGCGCGGCAAGAAGGCCGAGATGGACGTGCTGGCGCAATTCCAGCCTGAGGCGGGCGCCATGAGTTTTACCCGGCAACAGGCGCCGCTCGGGCTCGGCCACGCGGTGTGGTGCGCCCGCGATATCGTCGGCGAGGAGCCTTTCGCGGTGGTGCTCCCCGACGAACTGGTGCTGAACACACCAGGCTGCCTCAAGCAGATGATGCGGGCGGCGGAGGAACTCGGGCCGAAATCCAACATCGTCGCCGTCGAAGCCGTGCCCGACGATATGACCCACAATTACGGCATCTGCGGCGTCGGCAAGCGCAACGGCAATATCTTCGAGATCGACGGCATGGTGGAGAAGCCGCCCAAGGGCACGGCACCCTCCAATCTCTCCATCACCGGGCGCTACATCCTGCAGCCCGAAATATTCAAGATTCTGGAAACCCAGGAACGTGGCGCCGGCGGCGAGATCCAGCTCACCGACGCCATGATCATCCTGTCGAAATCGCAAGCCTTCCACGGTCTCGAATTCGCGGGCGAGCGTCACGACTGCGGCTCGCGCGCGGGTTTCCTGCGCGCCAACATCGCATTCGGGATGGCGCGCGCCGATCTGCGCGACGGCTTGCGCGCGGAAATGCAAAAATATCTCAAGGCGTAATGCCGTGAACAACTACGATGCCCTGCGCGATTATCTGAAGCGGCAGACTGCGGTCGAATTCGTACTCGGTTTTGCGCAGATCGAAGAGATCATCGACGCGGCATTGCCTCGCGCGGCCCAGCGCGCGTCATGGTGGGATACGACCCGCGCGCCGGATGAAAAGATGCCGCAGCGCGAGGCCTGCATCGAGGCGGGCTATATCGCGACGCGCCTTGGCGACAACGAGGGTGTGCGTTTCCGCCGCGCCGACGCCCGACGGCCGCGCTTCAGGTGACAGCAAGCCGAAAGCCGAGCCAGGTCTGATCCCATGACGGTCACCGGCTGACATCCTCGAGAAACCGGTTTTTCTCACGGATTCGTGTGCCTGCGACGGCACGACCGCAGCTAACAAACCGGCAACCTCGACGTATCTTGCACGTATTCCTTCAAATCCAACCGTGCGAAGGACGCCCATGACCCGTAACCCGTTCGGTCGTAATGCCCTCGTCGCCGCTGCTGTCGCCGGCACAGTTGCACTGTCGTGGCTTCTCACCGGAGCTTCGCGCGCCGCGGGAGACGCCGTGATCATTCCGCCGCCGGCCCTGGATGCGAAGGCTGCCGACGGCATCCAGACCGCGGTCGTCGCCGGCGGCTGCTTCTGGGGCGTGCAGGGCGTGTTCCAGCATACCGCCGGCGTGGCCAACGCAGTCTCGGGTTATGCGGGCGGCGCGAAGGAGACCGCGAAATACGAGACGGTGAGCACCGGCACCACGGGACACGCGGAGTCGGTCGAGATCAAGTTCGACCCGAAGCAGATCAGCTATGGAAAAATCCTGCAGATATTCTTCTCGGTGGTGCACGATCCGACCCAGCTCAATCGCCAGGGACCGGACACCGGGACCCAGTATCGCTCGGAGGTTTTTACGCTCAACGGCGAGCAGAAAAAGGTCGCCGATACCTATATCGCCCAGCTCGATGCCGCCAGGGTCTATAACAAGCCGATCGTGACCAAGGTTGGAACGCTGCAGGGATTTTTCCCGGCCGAAGCCTATCATCAGGACTATCTGACGCGGCACCCCAACCAGCCCTATATTGCGTATTATGACCTTCCGAAGATCCGGAACTTGAAGACAATTTTTGCGGACAACTATATCGAGAAGCCGACGCTGGTCAGCAGCGTCAAGACGACCGACTGACTGCGCGGCAAAGGAGAATCCATGCCAGACAGCAAAACGATGCCGCCCAAAATCACGAAGAGCGACAGCGAATGGCGCAAGGAGCTGACGCCGATGCAATACGCCGTTCTGCGCGAGAAGGCGACCGAGCGGCCGTTTTCCGGCGAATACGAACACGAACGCCGCAAGGGCACCTATGTCTGTGCCGGCTGCGGACAGACGCTGTTCGAATCCGACGCCAAGTTCGATTCGGGTTGCGGCTGGCCAAGCTTTACCGCGCCCGCGGCGGACAGTCAGGTTGATGAAGAACGCGACGTCAGCCTCGGCATGATTCGCACCGAGGTCCTGTGTTCGAAGTGCGACGGCCATCTCGGCCATGTCTTCGACGACGGACCCGGCCCGACCGGTCTGCGTTACTGTATTAATTCAGCGGCCTTGAAACTCGAGCCCAAATAACGGCGCGGGCTGCCCTGAATCCGACGTTGCCCCGCGTAACCGGGCTCCGGTTTCGCGGAGACTGCTTGGCAGGCCGATACGGACATGGCTGGAACAATTGGCCGTCCCGGCGCCATGGCATTGATATCAATATCTTATTCCAAAATTACAGGGTGGGACCCAGGATTCATTATTCCGGCCTGAGAAGGTCGCAATTTCCGCTCCCCATACCTATATAAACGAGACATCACGGACATGCTGTATGCCGGGCGACCGCCAATGGGCCCTCGCTTGCAGTATGGCTCGTTCCAACGCGCAATTATTGTAGAGGTTCCCCGCCATGGCATTCAGCTTCAAGAAATCCGCCGAACTGTTCCCGGCTGCTATCCGCAAGAAAAAGCGCGCGGGCTTTGCCTACCGCCGTTTCGACACCGCGGCCGACGCAGTTCGTTTCGCGATCGAGGAACTGCCGGCCGACTCGCTGAACGGCGCGTATCTCCAGGTGGACGAAGCCCGCTTCGACCAGAACGGCATCCGCTCGCTTTATGAGAGCCAAGAGTTTCCGCTGCCCCGCAAGCCAAAGCCGGAAGCCGCGTCGCAGGACGCAGCATAACAATCTCCACTAACGCGGCTGCCGGTCAAGCCATCGTCTCAGCATCCGCATATTGCGGATGTTGGCACGGAACATCACGTCGAAGGCATCGCCGGCCACCGGCACCAATCCGACCACCCCGTCAACCGCGACGTTGCCGAGCATTCGCGCAGTGATATGCCAGGGTGCGCCGAGCGCCCGCGCTTCACGCACAAGCCACAGCGAGATCGCGGTGGTGAGGATATCGCCGATCACCGGCACCAGTCCGATCAGACCGTCGATGCCGTAACGGATCTTCGTTCCCGGCACGACGAAGGCGACATCGAGCAGCTTCGCGATCGCCTCCAGCCGCGCCAGCCGCTGCTCGCGGGTGAGCGGCTGAAACGCCGCGCTGAAATCGAAGCCGGACGCGGACGGGCCGTGCTGAAACGCTCCGAATGCGCTCGCGTCAAAGCCATCGGCGCCCAGCGGACCCGGATCAATTTCACGACCGTCCTGATCGATGATCTTTGCGCGCGCCGACGATCCCCGGGACCGGGCGGTGTTGCGCGAAAACAGGTCGTCGTCGGGCATGGATTTCATTGGCTTTCACATGGGTCTTTTCGGCAGCTTCTGCAACCTGCGTTACGCGGCCGCGCACGATCACGATTATGTCTCCTGTTCCATCAGGTCGGCCACGCGCATCGCATCGTCACGACGCATTCGGCATCATCCGCGTCTCATGATGGCGGCAATATAGCTGTTCGCGCCTACGCAACCGCGTGCGGTTGTTTGCGCCGACACGTGGTCGACGTCATGGGCCGCATCGCCCCGACATCTCCCTTTCCGCGACTCAACTCCGCCCCATTGCGACGCCACCGTTTGCACTCCATCGCGAGTGAAGGAGCGCATTGCATGAGTCAGGTTCCACCGCAGAAATTCGACGCCGAGTATGTCGCGCATCTGCGTGAGCTGCTCAACATCGCGGTCGAGCAGATCGGACCTGAGCACCGCACACCGGCGACCAAAGCGAAGATGGCCGAGGCCCTGGTACGCAATGCCGCCGACGGCATCACCGACGCGCATCATCTGATGGACGTGACCGTGCGCGCAGGCGAGGACGGCACCGCCTAGCCGCGCCTGTGCCCGGTAGCGAGGCCGCGTCACGATTTTAAGGCTATTCGCCCCAGGCGGTGAAGGCCTCGTTGAAGGCGCGCTCGCCGGGCGCCCCCTTCTCGATGGCGATGATGGCGCGGCGCTGGTTGGTATAGACCAAAGGCACGTCGAACCACGAGCGCTCCTTCAGGAGTTGGAGATTGCGCGAGCGGTCGGCCTCGACGTTGGACAGTCCGACCAGGAAGAAACCGTCTGTGACCTTGACGGCGAGTCCCGCCAGCGGCGTGCCGCGAGCCTGTTCGTTGGACTTCATCAGAATGCCCGGCACGTTGGAGACGCCGCCGCCTTCAAAATCCTGCGGCAGTACGAAGGTCAATTCCGCGGTATGACTCGCCGGCAGCGAGGTGTCGGTGTTGCGGCGGAACGACATCGTCATCTTGAACTGGCGTTCGGGGATGTCGATGTCGGCGCGCACGGCGATCTCCGGCGTCTTGCCGGCTACGCCCTTCACCTCCTCGGTGCGCCACACCACCGACCCGACATACTGCTTGCCCTTGGGGTCGGACGGGTCCTCGTCATAGAGCACGACGCGCTGGGCGACCGGCGCCACCGTCTCAGACGACGGCGGCTGACCGACCCGATCGGTGATCTTCGGTCTCGGCCCCGGTGTCGCCGGTTTCGGTATCTCGGAGGTCTGGTCCGGCGACGAACTGAACAGCCCGCGCACCGTCGAGACCGCCTTCGGACCCCAGACGATCCCAGCCCCCGCAAGGATCAGCACGAGACCGACGGCGATCGCGCTCTTGAACGGAAAGCCAAAGCCGCCGCCGAACACACGCTTCGGCTTGTCGCGGCCAGGTTGCGGCCACGAACGCGGCAGGGGCGGCGGCTGGTCGTTCGCGGCCTCGCCGGACGATTGATCGTAAGGATACGCCCCCTCGAACGCGCCGCGATCCTCCAGACTCGGCTCCAGCCGGTCGAATTCGGGTGACGGCGAGGGCACGTTGGCGTAGGTGCGACGGGCCGAGCGATTGGCCTGCGCCGCGGCGCGGCCGAGGTCGTCGGCGTCCGCGGTGACATCACGGAAGCCCGGGACCGGAGGCGGCGGCGGACGATCGGACTCGGGATTGCGGCGCGGCTGGCTCTGGCCCTGCCGCTCGCGGGGGGGCGGCGGCGCATCCTGCACAGGAATCGGCGGCGCGGGCGGCCTCCACGACGACGGCGGCGGCGGAGCGGGGGGCTGGTCGGCGCGCGGGTTGCGCGGTTGAGGCGTCGCATTGGCGCGCGGACGGAGGTGCGGCGGCGATGGCGCGGTCGCGTCCTGCGACTTCATCGCCGCGCGGGTCGAGGCACGGAAGGCATCGCCGGAACGCGAACCGCTGCCACGCGAGGCGTCGCGGGCACGCTGGGCGGCCTCGGACTCGACCTTGCGCACGGCCTCTTCCAGCGACAGCCGTTCGCGGGTGATCTCGGATTCGCTTAAAGGCGGTTCGACGCTGCGGAGCTGCGCGATCAGCGCGGTTCGCGCCCGCTCATAGAGCGCGCGCCGCTGCTCACCGGGCGCGTTGGCGTCCAGTCCGGCGATGGCGCGCGCGATCAGCGGGTAATAATCAGCCATATCTCCTCGATGCCGCGAACATTAACCTTGAACGCATTCCCGTAACATCTCGTTAAGTCGTCAAGCCTCAAACGGGTTCTGCACCAGGATGGTGTCCTCGCGTTCGGGGCTGGTGGAGAGCAGAGCCACCGGACACCCCACCAGTTCCTCGATCCGGCGGACGTATTTGATGGCCTGGGCCGGCAGGTCGGCCCATGAGCGGGCGTTGGCGGTCGGCTGCTTCCAGCCCTCGATGGTCTCATAGATCGGCTCGACGCGAGCCTGAGCCCCCTCTCCGGCCGGCAGATGGTCGATCTCCTTGCCGTCGAGCCTGTAGCCGGTACAGACCTCGATGGTGTCGAAGCCGTCGAGGATATCGAGCTTTGTCAGCGCCAGACCGTGGATGCCGCTGGTACGGACAGTCTGCCGCACCAGCATGGCGTCGAACCAGCCACAGCGCCGCTTGCGCCCGGTGTTGACGCCGAATTCCTTGCCGCGCTGACCGATCAGTTCGCCGATCTCGTCCTTCAGTTCGGTCGGAAACGGTCCCTGGCCGACGCGCGTGGTGTAGGACTTGCAAATGCCGAGCACGTAGCCGAGCGCACTCGGCCCCATGCCGGTGCCGGTGGCGGCCTGGGCGGCGACCGTGTTGGAGGAGGTGACATACGGGTAGGTGCCGTGATCGACATCCAGCAACGCGCCTTGCGCGCCTTCGAACAGGATACGCTTGCCTTCGCGGCGCTTGTGATCGAGCAGATTCCACACGCTGTCAGCATAGGGCAGCACCCGCGGCGCAATTGCGGCGAGATCCTTCAGCAACGCACCGCTATCCACTTCCGCGATGCCGTGGCCGCGACGCAGCGCGTTGTGATGGGTAAGCAGCCGCTCGACCTTGTGCGGCAGGGTCTGCGGGTCGGCGAGGTCCATCAGGCGGATGGCGCGGCGGCCGACCTTGTCCTCATAGGCCGGGCCGATGCCGCGCTGGGTGGTGCCGATCGCCGTCGCCGCGCTGGCGTTCTCACGTAGTGAGTCCAGTTCGCGATGCAGCGGCAGGATCAGCGTGACGTTCTCGGCGACGCGCAGGTTGTCGGGGCCGATTTTGACGCCCTGCCCTTTCAGCTTCGCGACCTCGTCGACGAAGGCCTGCGGATCGAACACCACGCCGTTGCCGATGATCGACAGCTTCGACGAGCGCACCACGCCCGAGGGCAGCAGCGCCAGCTTGTAGGTGTTGCCGTCGATGACGAGCGTATGACCGGCATTGTGGCCGCCCTGGAAGCGGACGACGATATCCGCCTGCTCCGACAACCAGTCGACGATCTTGCCCTTTCCCTCGTCACCCCATTGGGCACCGACGACGACAACGTTGGTCATTTCGCGGGTATTCCTTGCAAAGGTGAGGCGCGCCAGGCACCGAAACAAGACAGATAAACGGACGTTGCTGCTCGCGTGCAAAGCGTCCCACCGGATAAAGGATGCGTGCGATGGACGCAAGCCGGAACGGCCGCCAAATGGTCACGACACCGCATCCAAACCATTGATTTGCCCAGAAAATCCAAACGCAGGCCGGGCCGCAGCCTGCGACTCCCGCCCGGTCCGGCGGCGACGGCGCGAAGATATCGCGGCCCTGAAAGTCGCGCATCCTCACCGTCGCGGGTTCTCCGGGCGCGAAGCCGATGCGGCCGGCCGCTTGCACAGGGTCCCGTACCTGCCACAGTTTCAGGCAACGCTTGACGGTCAAGGCTTGGGCCTCCGCTCAAACGGCCAGACGACTAAAGGAGTAGCAGCAGATGCCCGGTCCACTGTTCCGCCACGCCTGCGTCGGAGCGATGCTGCTGGCGATGCTGCTTGCCTCCGCCGCCCACGCCGAGGACGCCGCGCCCGGCGCGCCATCGCATCAGGTAGAGGCGAAGCAGCCCGGTCCGAAGGGCAGCGGCGACAGCGCGCACGACGGTTCTGTCGCAACCGCGACCGACCATCGCCGTCTGCCGCCGGACTCCACCACTAGGCATAAGCTGGTGCTGCCAGACCGCACGCTGGCCTTCACCGCAACCGCGGGCGCGATTCGAATTTTCGACGACAAGGGCGAACCGCAGGCGGACATCGCCACCACGGCCTATCAGCTCGACGGCGCCGATCCCCGCAGCCGCCCGGTGACCTTCGTGTTCAACGGCGGTCCCGGCGCGTCCTCGGCGTGGCTGCAATTCGGCAGCAACGGCCCATGGCGCATCGCCATGGACCGCGCGATCGCCGGTTCCCCTACCCCGCCGGCGCTGGAACCGAACGCGGAAACCTGGCTCGACTTCACCGATCTCGTCTTCATCGATCCGCTCGGCACCGGCTACAGCCGCATGGTGGCGAGCGGCGACGAGGCGCGGAAACGCTTCTTCACGGTCGACGGCGATGTGGCTTCGATCGCGCTGGTAATCCGGCGCTGGCTGGAGAAGGCCGATCGGATGCAGTCGCCGAAATTCATCACCGGCGAAAGCTATGGCGGCATCCGCGGGCCGAAGATCGTCCGCAACCTGCAGACTCGGCAAGGCGTCGCCGTCAACGGACTGATTCTGATCTCGCCGGCGCTGGACTTCGGCGACGTGCTGGGCACCGGGCTGACCCGGTTCGTGGCGAGCCTTCCGAGCATGGCGGCGGTCGCACGGGAGAAGGAAAAGGGCGGACCACTGACCCGCGCCGACATGGCCGACGTCGAAGCCTACGCACGGGGCGAGTTCCTGAGCGACCTCGTCAAGGGGCAGGCCGATGCGGAGGCAACGCGGCGGCTTGCCGACCGCTTCGCGGCGTTGACAGGAATCGACCAGGCGAAGAGCCGCCGCCTCGCGGGGCGATTCGACATCAGCGAATTTCGCCGCGCCTTCGACCGCCGCGACGGCAAGGTAACCGGACGTTACGACGCGTCGGTGCTCGGGTTCGATCCCTACCCGGACACAAGTGCCAGCGACTTCAACGATCCTTCGGAGGAGCCACTGCTGACCGCACTGACATCGGCGGCGTTCGAACTTTATGCGCACAAGCTGAACTGGCGGCCGCAAGGTTCCTATGAACTGCTCAGCCGCACCGTCAACCGGGAATGGGATTTCGGCAAACACCGGAATTCCGTCCAGTCGGTATCCGACATTCGCGAGCTGCTCGCTGCGGACCCCAAGTTCAAGCTGCTGGTCGCGCACGGATTATTCGACCTGGCGACGCCGTATTTCGCCAGCAAGATCCGCCTCGATCAACTGCCGACCTTCGGCTCGCGCGACCGCGTCAAGCTCGTGGTCTATTCCGGCGGCCACATGTTCTATTCGCGCGACGACTCGCGTCAGGCACTACGCGACGAGGTTCGCGCGCTGATGAGGTGATATGTCCGTCGGACACGAGGACAGCCGCCTTATCGCGCGGGCACGTCGATCGGTTGGCAATTGGATCGGCCCGACATCACGCAGTCCTGGATTTGGCTCGCAGACCTCAGCTCGCGCGCGAGCCAGAGGCCGACCACCAGCAGGATGGCCGCGATGACCAGCCCGGCCAGCGTGCGCCCGCGGTGTCCATCCGGCTCGGGATCGTTTTGCGGCGCGGACTTATCCATCAGACAACTCGTTCATCGATCGGGCGCCGCCGGCGCGACGGGATTTCCCGCATGTCCTTTTCATGGCAAAACGACCGTCGCAAAATGTCTCGCCCCATCCAGCGGCGATGACATCAGGGTCAGGCCACGATGTCAAAAACCACGCGCGCGACCCAGGCGCTGACGAAGCTCGGCGTAGCCTTCACGCTGCACAGCTACGATTACGATCCGGACGCCGACAGCATCGGCCTGCAGGCGGCGCAGGCGCTGGGCGCCGAACCAGGCCGTGTGCTGAAAACGCTGATGGCCGAGGTCGACGGCAAGCCGGTCTGCGTCATCGTCCCTTCGGACTGCGAAGTCAGCATGAAGAAACTCGCGGCTGCATTCGATGGCAAGGCGGCACGGATGATGCGTCCGGCCGACGCCGAACGGCTCACCGGCTACCACGTCGGCGGCATCAGTCCGTTCGGGCAGAAGAAGCGCGTACCGATCGCGATCGAGGCGGCGGCGCTCGGCGAGACAAAAGTCTTCGTCAACGGCGGACAGCGCGGCCTGCAGATCCAGCTCGACCCCAACGACGCCCGCGCGGCGCTGAAGGCCATCGCGGGGCCGCTTGTGGCCTGACGCTGTCAGAACGTCAGCGCCTTCACCTGCTTGACCTGCGGCAGCGCCTGCACCTTCGCGAGAACGTTCTCCGGCACGTTGCCGTCAACCTCGACCAGCGCGATGGCATCGCCACCCTGACCGTGACGGCCGAGATTGAAGGTCGCGATGTTGACGCCCGCGTCGCCGAGCAGCGACGCGAATTTGCCGATGAAGCCGGGTTTGTCCTCGTTGGTGACGTAGATCATCGACTTGCCGAACTCGGCATCGACACGGATGCCCTTGATGTCGACAAGGCGCGGCTTGCCGTCGGCATAGACCGTGCCGGACACCGAACGCTTCTGCCGCTCGGTGGCGACCGTCACCGTGATCAGGCTTTCGTGGTCGCTCTGCGCGGCGCGCACCACCTCGTCCACCACCATGCCGCGCTCCTTGGCGACGACCGGCGCGGACACGACGTTGACGTCGCCCAGCATCGGCCGCAGCAGGCCCGACAGCGCCGCCGAGGTCAGTGCCTTGATCTTCATTTCGGCGACCTGCCCCTCATAGGTGATGATCACCTTGGAGATGCCGGTCTCCGTAAGCTGACCGGCGAACGAGCCGAGCTTTTCCGCAAGCTCGACGAACGGCTTCAGCTTCGGTGCTTCTTCCGCCGTGATCGAGGGGAAGTTGAGCGCGTTGGTGATCGCACCGGTGAGCAGATAGTCCGACATCTGCTCGGCGACCTGCAGCGCGACGTTCTCCTGAGCTTCCGAGGTGGAGGCGCCAAGATGCGGCGTGCAGATCACGTTGGGGTGACCGAACAGCACGTTCTTGGTCGCCGGCTCCTCGACAAACACGTCGAACGCCGCACCCGCGACATGCTTGGCATTGAGCGCATCGGCCAGCGCCTGCTCGTCAACCAGGCCACCGCGCGCGCAGTTGATGATGCGCACGCCCTTCTTCATCTTGGCGATGGCGGCAGCGTCGATGATGTTGCGGGTCTTGTCGGTCAATGGCGTATGCAGCGTGATGAAATCGGCGCGCTTGAACAGGTCTTCAAGCTCGACCTTGTCAACGCCGAGATCCTTGGCGCGCTCCGGCGACAGGAATGGATCGAACGCGATCACCTTCATCTTCAGGCCGAGCGCGCGGTCCGCGACAATCGAGCCGATGTTGCCGCAACCGATGATGCCGAGAATCTTGTTGGTGATCTCGACACCCATGAAGCGGTTCTTCTCCCACTTGCCGGCCTGGGTCGAGGCATCGGCGGCGGGAATTTCGCGCGCCAGCGCCAACATCAAGGTGATCGCATGTTCGGCGGTCGTGATCGAATTGCCGAACGGCGTGTTCATCACGATGATGCCCTTGGCGGTCGCGGCCGGAATCTCGACGTTGTCGACGCCGATACCGGCGCGGCCGATCACCTTCAGCTTTTTGGCATTGGCGAGAATTTTCGCGGTGGCCTTGGTGGCCGAACGGATCGCAAGGCCGTCGTAGTTGCCGATGATCTCGGCGAGCTTGTCCTTGTCCTTGCCGAGCGCGGGCTGGAAATCGACCTCGATGCCGCGATCCTTGAAGATCTGCACGGCGGCAGGGCTGAGCGCATCGGAAATCAGAACTTTCGGTTTGGTCATGATGTTGTTCTCCACCTCCCTTGAAAGGGAGGGTCGGCGCGCAGCGCCGCGGCGGGATGAAAGGGTTTGAATTGCGTGGCTGGCGAGTTGGGAAACGATCGACACCCCACCCGCCATGCCTTCGGCATAACGACCCTCCCCTCAAGGGAAGGGTGGGAAGATCACGCCGCCTTGGCAAGCGAGGCTTTGGTCTCGGCGAACGCCCAGTCGATCCACTGTGTCAGCAGCGCGACGTCGCTCGCCTCCACCGTGGCGCCGCACCAGATGCGCAGGCCCGGCGGCGCGTCGCGGTAGTGCCCGAAATCGTAGCCCGCGCCTTCCTTCTCGACAGCGGCAACGAGCTTCTTGGCGAAAGCGGCTTGCGCTTCCGCAGGCAACGACGTGATTGCGGGATCGATGACCTTCAGACACACCGAGGTATTGGAGCGGATCGCCGGATCGGCGGCGAGGAAATCGATCCACGGCGTTTTCGCCGCCCAGTCGCTGAGCGCCCTGGTGTTGGCATCGGCGCGCGCGATCATGCCCTTGAGGCCGCCGACCGACTTGGCCCAGTTCAGCGCATCGAGATAGTCCTCGACGCACAGCATCGACGGCGTGTTGATGGTCTCGCCAACGAAGATGCCGTCGATCAGTTTGCCGCCCTTGGTCATGCGGAAGATCTTCGGCAACGGCCACGGCGGCGTGTAGCTTTCCAGCCGCGCCACGGCGCGCGGCGACAGGATCAGCATGCCGTGCGCGCCCTCGCCGCCCAGCGCCTTCTGCCAGGAGAAGGTCACGACATCGAGCTTGGCCCAGTCGAGCGGTTGCGCGAAAGCGGCCGAGGTCGCGTCGCAGATGGTGAGGCCTTCGCGGTTCGCACTGATCCAGTCGGCGTTCGGCACGCGAACGCCGGAGGTGGTGCCGTTCCAGGTAAAGACGATATCCGACTTCGGGTCGGCCCTGGCGAGGTCTGGAAGTTCGCCGTAGCCCGCCTTGAGCGTGGCGACGTCTTTCAGCTTAAGCTGCTTGACGACATCGGTGACCCAGCCTTCACCGAAGGATTCCCAGGCGATCATGGTGACGGGGCGCGCGCCGAGCAGCGACCACAGCGCCATCTCCACCGCGCCGGTATCCGACGCCGGCACGATGCCGATCTTGTAGTCGGTCGGAATTTCCAGAACCTCGCGCGTCAGATCGATCGCGAGCTTCAGGCGCGCTTTGCCGATCTTCGCACGATGCGAACGGCCGAGAGCTGCGTCCTTGAGATTTTGGGGAGTCCAGCCAGGGCGCTTGGCACAGGGGCCGGAGGAGAAATGCGGCACGGTTGGCCGCGAAGCGGGCTTCGCAACGGTCATGATCTATCCTTCCAGATAGCAAGCCTCCCGTTGGGGGGAGGTGTCCCGCCGCTGGGGATATGGGACTCACCCGCTTTCGTCAAGAATTTTCCGGGCGATCACGCGCGATTGACAATGCGCCGCCCCCCGACACCGCGCCGTCCACGGCCGGAAGATGGGATCAAGAGTTTGACAGGCTTCACCAGTTGAGACCGGTGCCTGTCGTGATGCGTGACGACCCGTTCAGACCGGTGCTTGGGTGGCGGTGGTTGAGGACCCGCCTCCGGCCCTACGGTCAGCCTATGCCCGCGGCATTAGCCTATACCAGCGGCATAGGCGCTCAGTGCCAGCAAACTGATGAAGGTCGCCGCGACAAGTGCGAAAAAGGTCATTCGGGTATGCATGCGTTGCTCCATCGTTATTGACGGAATCAACGGGCAGCATTCACCACCGTTCCAGTTCCTTTACCGCGAATCCGGTTCCTTACCGCTAGACGCACGATCTGCAGAGTGCGGGGAACGCGCTTAGCACCGCCTATCATCCCGACAAGGCCGCTACGAGTCCGAGTTGCGCAGGCGAGGACTTCGAGCTTCGAACGCGCGGAACAGAGACGCTCCATGCGCGTTCGCAGTCAGAACTTGTAGCCGACGCCGGCGCGAACGGTGTTGACATTTGTGTCGATCGAGGAGGTGAAGCGGATGTATTCCCATTCGACGCGCGCAAACAGGCCGCCAATCAGATTGACGTCAAGGCCTACACCCGCCGAATAGCCGTAGATCAGATGGCTGTACTTGCCATCGGTGCCACTGACATTAAAGGGCACGTTTGTGAAACCGGGCGCCGCAGCCGGATTAACCTGTGTCCCGAAGATGTGCGCGCTGCGTACGATATCGGCTTGGCCGAGCGCTACGCCGCCGAACATATAAGGAAGGAAAGCACCAACAACATACCCGGCGCGAGCGCGCAGCGTTCCCATGTCCGAAATCGACATGGTCGCTGTGCTTTGATAAGTCACGCCATCGGTATACCCAAGAGAATCGGTAAAAAAGCGGGACATCGAGTCGCTTCGGCTGCCGCCAAATTTGCCGTGCATATAGTTGGCTTCGACACCGATCACGACATCATCCCACTGGCTGTTGTAACCGACGAATCCGCCCCAGCCGTCGCCCCGTACCGAAGCCTTGCCTCCCAGCGGCCAGGACGAGACCTGCCCTGAGTTTTCGATGGCCGTACCGCTGAGCAGCCGTGCCGCAACGTTTCTGGTCGCACCGGTGAAGTTCATGTCAGATTCGCCGACGCCGGCCTGCCCGCCGACGTAGTAGCCCTGCCATACGGTCCGGACCGTGCCAAAACCATCGGACAGCGACCCGCGCAGAATCGGAAGGTCGGGCATGTCGGCGGCGTATGCTCCGTGCGCTGTCCCGCACATGACTGCCGCCAGCAGAAGTCTACGCATCGCAACGCTCCATCGCCACAACCTGGGTTACGGCAATCATCGCCTGTTAACCTTAATCAATCGTTGTCGCACAGCGCGATCGATCCACATTCTCGACAAAATCCTGACGCGCTCCAACGCGGTCGTAACCGCCGAAAGCCGGCCGCACCAAAAGAAAAAATGGCGCGGGAAACTCCCGCGCCGTTAAGAACTATTAAGAGATAATAAGGCTCAGCCCTTGGTGACCAGCGGCGGCGCATAGACCGGCGGGCTGTTGAGATCCCAGCGCACGCCAAGCTTCACGTCATGTGAGGTGATGTCGTGAAACTTCATTGCAACGCCCCTGGTGAAGCCGTCGTAAGTCGACACAGCGCCCGTCGTTCCCGAACCGAGATTGACGTAGCTGTAGGCCAACTCAATCGTGAGCCCCGGATTGACGCGATAGGCCAGACCGGCATGCGCGGCCCAGGCGAAATTCCACTTCGACGCAGCCGGAGCACTGGCGTAACTCGGATTGGGACCGCCCAAGTAATAGCTATCGGTGGCTGAGCTGTAATTCACGTTGTTGGAACCGTTATCGGTATAGTTCGCGATATTGACACGCGCGACACCGACACCGGCACCGATGAAGGGAGTGATGCACCACCAGGTACCGAGATCGACGTAACCGTTGGCCATCACCAACCATTCCGACTTGGTGGCATTATAGTTATCGACACCCTGTCCGACGAGACCGTAGGCCGGGAAGGTTATCAGGTCGGTGCCCTTGAAATTCGAGTTGCCACGATATTGACCCGTGATATCGCCGCGGAACCAGTTGTTGAACTGATAGCCGAGACCGACCCCGAAGATGCCGGCGGTATCAAACGCCGTGCTCTGATTGAGCGACGTTAGTGACGCGTTACGGCCATCCCCCATCGCAATGTTCTTCACGCGCTGATTGCTGAAGCCGATATCGCCGCGCAGATACCAGCCGCCGAACTCCGCGACCGGCGGCGGCGCGTAATACTGAGGAGGCGGCGCAATCGGCATGTCGGCGGCGAATGCGGCCGATGACAACAATGATGCCGCTCCGGCGGCGACGAGAAATTTAACGCTACGCATCGGCTTCGTCCCTTTGTCCGGTGAGGCAGACGAGGCCCCACTCCCGAAATCAAAGGGACGATGACACCAAATGCTTAAGCGCCGCTTAACCCTAATTTTTAAGGTTGATATCCGGTGAGTTTCTTTCGACAGCGGTACGAAGCGTCGCAGCTTCGCCACACTTGTTAACCGTTCGTTGACAAAAGACCGCGGCGGCGCTCATAGCGTTTTCGAGCGAAGTGGATACCGGTTCGCGTGAAGAAAACGCGCCAAATAAAAAACATAGAGCCTCGCTTCTGATTCCATCAGAAGCGGAAACGCTCTACCCGTGCCGGATTTTCGGCATCTTCGGCAGGAACATCGCAAGCAGGCCGATCGCCGGCAGGAACGCGCAGGCCTGATAGACGAACTCGATTCCCTTCGCGTCCGCGACCTCACCGAGCAGCGCCGCTCCAAGTCCTCCGGCGCCGAACGCAAAGCCAAAGAACATCCCCGAGATCATGCCGAAGCGATGCGGCATCAGTTCCTGCGCGAACACAATGATCGCTGGCATCGCCGAGGAGATGACAAAGCCGATGACGATGCTCAGTATCGCGGTCCAGAACAGGTTGGCGAACGGCAGCAGCAGGGTGAACGGCAGCACTCCGAGGATCGAGAACCAGATCACATAGCGACGGCCGATCCGGTCGCCGATCGGGCCGCCGAAATAGGTGCCGACCGCGGTTGCGGCGAGGAACATGAACAGGAATATCTGCGACGTCTGGGTCGAAACGCCGAACTTGTGAATCAGGAAGAACGTGTAGTAGCTGGTCAGGCTCGCCATGTAGATGAACTTGGAAAACACCAGCACGATCAGGATGGCGATCGCCAGCGCCGTGCGCCGCGGTGACGGCGCGTTGGGCTGGCGCGCCACCGCCTTGCTGACGCGTGGGGCGATCAGCGGCTTGTACCAGCGCCCGATTCGCCAAAGGATCAGGATCGCGGTTGCCGCAATCACAGAGAACCAGGCGATGCTCGGCTGGCCGAACGGCACCACGATCAGCGCCGCCAGCATCGGCCCCATCGCCGAGCCGAAATTGCCGCCGACCTGAAACACCGCTTGGGCGTATCCATAACGTCCGCCCGACGCCATCCGCGCGATGCGCGAGGACTCCGGATGGAACACCGCGGAGCCCAGACCGACAAGTCCGGCGGAAACAAGGATCATCCCGTAGACATGCGCTACGCTCAGCAGCAGCAACCCGACGAAAGTAGAACCCATGCCGATGGCGAGCGAGAACGGCTGAGCCTTCTTGTCGGTGACATAGCCGACCACGGGTTGCAGCAGCGACGCCGTCACCTGAAATGCCAGAGTAATCATTCCGATCTGGGCGAAGTCGAGCGCGTAGTTCTCCTTCAGGATCGGATAGACCGAGGGAATCAACGACTGCATGGTGTCGTTCAGAAAATGCGAGAAGCTGATGCCGCCGAGCACAAGATAAACGGGACCGACGGCCGCCTTTTCGGCAACCCCGGGAACCACGACCGGCGCGACCTGCGTTTCCTCGGAGGCGATGACGGGCTTGTCCACGAACGGATTCCGGGTTGTTTCGACCGGCGCCTGTTACGATGCGGGCACCCGGCCGACCAGCAACAATAGATTATAGCAGGGATGCAGCGGGAGTTGCTCGCGGACCCCGCTCACGATTTCAAGGCTCTTATCGGCGATTTCACGCCGCCGCCGGGCCGCCCAGCGCGGAAACGATCGTGTCCACGACGTCCTCGACCAGGATACGGTCGTCGCCCTCGCCCATCACGCGGATCACCGGCTCGGTTCCGGAGGAGCGGACCAGCAGGCGGCCATGCCCGTTGAGGCGCTTCTCGCCCGCGGTAATCGCCGACTTGACCTCGGCACGATCCAGCGGCTTGCCGCTGCGATAGCGGTAGTTCTTCAGGATCTGCGGCAGCGGCTCGAACTTGTGGCAGACCTCGGAAACCGGGCGGCCCAGCTTCTGCACCACGGCAAGCACCTGAAGCGCGGACACGAAGCCGTCTCCGGTGGTCGCATAGTCCGACAAGATGATGTGGCCCGATTGCTCGCCACCGAGATTGTAGCCCTGCTTCAGCATCTGCTCGAGCACGTAGCGGTCGCCGACCGGGGTCCGCACCAGCGACAACTCTTGCCCCTCGAGGAAACGCTCAAGACCGAGATTCGACATCACCGTGGCGACAATCCCAGGCTTGGTCAGCCGGCCGTCTTCCTTCCAGCTCTCCGCGATCACGGCGAGAAGCTGATCGCCGTCGACCACGTGGCCGCGCTCGTCGACGATGATGACGCGGTCGGCGTCGCCGTCGAGCGCAATGCCGATATCGGCGCGCATCTCGCGGACCTTGCGGCACAGCGCCTCCGGCGCGGTGGAGCCGCATTCCTTGTTGATATTGAAGCCGTCGGGCTCGACGCTGATCGGAACGACGTCCGCGCCCAGTTCCCACAGCGCCTCGGGCACCACCCTGTAGGCAGCGCCGTTGGCGCAATCGACCACCACTCTCAGCCCGTCGAGGCTGAGTTCGCGGGGCAGCGTGCGTTTGGCGAATTCGATATAGCGATCGTGCACGCCGTCGATGCGGCGGGCGCGACCGAGGCCCGTGCTCTGCGCCAGTTTCTTGTCGAGGTTTTCGTCGAGCAACTGTTCGATCTGCTTTTCGACGGCGTCGGACAGCTTGAAGCCTCGCGGGCCGAACATTTTGATCCCGTTGTCCTCGAACAGGTTGTGCGAGGCGGAGATCATGACGCCGAGGTCGGCGCGCATCGACTTGGTCAGCATCGCCACCGCCGGCGTCGGCATCGGGCCGAGCAGCAGCACATCCATGCCGACCGAGGTGAAGCCCGCGACCAGCGCATACTCGATCATGTAGCCGGAGAGCCGGGTATCCTTTCCGATCACGACGCGATGACGGTACTCGCCTCGCTGGAACACCAGTCCGGCGGCCTGCCCGACCTTCATCGCAAGTTCCGGCGTGATCAGGCCGTTGGCGCGGCCACGGATGCCGTCGGTTCCGAAATACTTGCGGCTCATCCTACCCCCCCAGGCGCCCTTGAAATGCTCGCCGCCGCGCTTGAGACCAGCCCGCCGAATCGTTGACTGTCAAGCATCGAGCGAAAGCCGCTTATAACGCCCTGAAAGCTAAAACGACTTCAAAAAATATAATGAACCGTTACCGGCATCTGGCGGAAAAAAGTCGTATTCCGTTGAAAAGACGGATTAATCCCCGGTCTCGAGAATCTGGCCGTTTCAAGAACCTGCCTTGGGCCACTGCCCGGCTGCCGATGCGAGCGATTCCAGCAGGTATATCGCAAAAGCGGATGCCGCTTTTGCGATGGGAATACGCGCAAGTTATTAATCGAGAGCATCTTCTTCGCGTGAACCGGATCTCCACTTAGCGAGAAGAGGCTCTATGACGGTCAACCTTGTTCTTTGGCGGTTTCCCGGGCGCCGGCTGGGTGACGCTCACCGGGTCCGAGCCGGGAAACGACTCTTCCAGGCCGCGATTGAGTTCCTCATCCAGCTCTTTCTTGGTCTTTTGCGACCGGTCGTCCTGCATAGCGACGCTCCTGAGCATAGCATTCTTCCACTGTAGTCCTCGAGCGTTTTCGAGCGAAGCATGTCCTCGGGCTTGACCGGAGGATCGATACCGGTTCGCGTGAAGAAAACGCGTCAAATCAAAATCGTAGAGCCCCCTTCTGATTCCATCAGAAGGCTTTAGGTGTAACGCGCCCATGGCACGTTCCGTTCCTCCGAAACGTGAGATCAGGCCGGATTTTGCGGCCCATCCATGCTAGGTGAGTTTTCGGATCCGGCGGCGCGAACCTGAGGGCAGGTGATACCCGCCCGAATACACCAAGGTCCGGACATGTCGATGGATCGCATCACCTGCATCGAGGATCTGCGCGAGGTCCACAAGCGCCGCGTGCCGAAGGCGTTCTTCGACTACGTCGATCGCGGCTCCTATTCCGAGCAGACATACCGCGCCAACCACGAAGACTTGCAGGCAATCAGGTTTCGCCAGCGGATTCTGGTCAATATCGCGAAGCGCGATCTCGCGACCGCCATCCTCGGCGAGAAGGCGAACCTGCCGCTGATCCTGGCGCCGGTCGGCTCGACCGGGATGCAGTACGGCGACGACGAGATTCACGCCTGCCGCGCCGCGCAGGCGGCCGGCATCCCGTATACGCTGAGCACGATGTCGATCAATTCGATCGAGGACGTGGCGGAGAGCGTCGAGAAGCCGTTCTGGTTTCAGCTCTACGTCATGAAGGATCGCGGCTTCGTCAGGGAATTGATCGAGCGCGCCATGGCGGCGAAATGCAGCGCGCTGGTGCTGACGGTGGATCTGCAGGTGCTGGGCCAGCGCCATCAGGACATCAAGAACGGCCTGTCGGTGCCGCCGCAACTGTTCAGCCTCGCCAACATGATCGACTTCATAAGCAAGCCGTCATGGCTGATCGGCACGCTGCGCGCCAGGCGGCGGAATTTCGGCAACATCGCGGGGCACGTCAAAGGCGTCGACGATCTCGGTTCGGTGGCGGGCTGGGTCGCCGAGCAGTTCGACGCCACGCTGAGCTGGAGGGATGTCGACTGGATCCGCGGCATATGGCCCGGAAAGCTGGTCATCAAGGGCATCCTCGACGTCGGAGACGCCCGGGAAGCAGCGAAGATCGGCGCACAAGCGCTGGTGGTGTCCAACCATGGCGGCCGTCAGCTCGACGGCGCCCAATCCTCGATCGAGGTGCTGCCGGCGATCGTCGATGCGGTCGGCTCGAAAATCGAGGTCATGTTCGACAGCGGCATCCGCTCGGGCCAGGACGTGATGCGCGCGCTCGCGCTCGGCGCAAGATCCTGCATGATCGGCCGCGCCTATGTCTACGGCCTCGGCGCGTTCGGCGGCCCGGGCGTCACCAAGGCGCTCGACATCATCGCGAAGGAACTGAGCGTGACCATGGGCCTGTGCGGGGTCAACACGATTGCCGAAATCGACGGCCGCGTACTGGCAATTTAGAGCATGATCCCGAAAAGTGGAGCCCGGTTTTCGGATAAGATCATGCTCGATAGAAAGGATAAGGCCAGAGTCTGATTCAACGCAGTTGAAACAGACTCTGGCTGACGATCGAGCCACCGGATATCCGGCATCAACGCCTGCAAATGCCAGCGCGTGCCGGATCGGCAATCAACCCCAACCCAGCGCCAGCGCGATGCGGTAGGTAACGAACGCGGCCAGATAGGCCATCGACAGCATGTAGAAGAATGTAATCAGCACCCAGCGCCATCCGCCGGTCTCGCGCTTGATGACGGCGAGCGTCGAGGCGCATTGCGGCGCAAAGACATACCAGGCGAGAAACGCCAGCGCGGTCGCGAGACTCCATTGTCCGGCGAGCATGTGACCGACCTGGTCCGCCGCCTCCTTGCCGCCCTCGATCGCATACACGGTGCCGAGCGAGGCCACCGCCACCTCGCGCGCCGCCATGCCGGGAATAAGCGCGACGCTGATCTGCCAGTTGAATCCGATCGGCGCGAGCACCGGTTCGATCCAGCGGCCGATCATGGCCGCAAGACTGAAATCGATCGCGGGTTCGGTAGCGCCCATCGGCGGGCGCGGGAACGACGCCAGAAACCAGATCAGAACCATCATGGAAAAGATCGTGGTGCCGGCGCGCTTCAGAAACGCCATCGCGCGCTGGTAGAGGTTCATCAGCACACTGCGCAATTGCGGCAGCTTGTAATCCGGCAGCTCCAGCATGAAGGGCGGCGTCGCGCTGTCACGCCAGAAAAAGCGATTGGCCACGAACGATACCGCGAGCGCGCTGAAGATGCCCGCCGCATAGAGCCCGAACATCACGAGCCCCTGCAACCCGAGAACGCCGAGCACCGGCCGGTTCGGCACGAAGGCGGCGATAATCAGCGTATAGACCGGGATGCGCGCCGAGCAGGTCATCAGCGGCGCGACCATGATGGTGGTCAGCCGGTCACGCTTGTTATCGATCACCCGCGTCGCCATGATCCCCGGAATCGCGCAGGCAAAGCTCGACAGCAGCGGGATGAAGGCGCGACCGTGCAGTCCGGCGCCGCCCATGATGCGGTCCATCAGGAAGGCCGCGCGCGCCATGTAGCCGAGATCTTCGAGCAGCAGAATGAAAAGAAACAGAATGAGGATTTGCGGCAGGAACACGATGACGCTGCCGACGCCGGAGATCACGCCGTTCTGGACGAAGCTCTGCAACAATCCTTCCGGCAGCACGGTCGCGGAGAACGCGCCGAGCGCATCGAAACCCTGGGTGATGAGCTCCATCGCCGGTTCAGCCCAGGCGAACACGGCCTGGAACATCACGAACAGCAGCAGGAGCAGCGAGACCATGCCCCATATCGGATGCAGCAGCACGGTGTCTACACGCGTGGTCCATGTATCGGGCTTGGCCGGCTCGCTGACCGCGGCGCGGATCACGCGATCGGCCTCGCGCTGCGCCGCGCGCAGGTCGGACACGGCCGGCGTCGTCCACTCGCTCGCGACAATGGCCTCGGTCGGCTTGCCGGCGATGTCATCGATCCGGCGCAGCAGATCGTCGATGCCGCCGCGCCGCACGGCGGTCGATGTGACGACCGGTATGCCAAGTTCGGCGGAGAGCTTGTCGAGATCAATGTCGACGCCGCGCCGCCGCGCGATGTCGATCATGTTCAGCACCAAAAGCATCGGCCGGTGAACGCGCTTCAATTCGATGACGAGGCGCATCGCCACGCGAAGATTGGTGGCATCGGCCACGCAGAGCAGAAAGTCCGGCGGACTTTCGCTCGCAAACTTGCCGAGAATGACGTCGCGGGTGATATCCTCGTCCGGGCTGCGGCCCCGCAATGAATAGGTCCCCGGCAGGTCGATCAGGTTGACCAGGTGGCCGGATGCGGTTCGCAAAACCCCCGACTTTCGCTCCACCGTGACGCCGGCGTAGTTGGCCACCTTCTGTCGGCTGCCCGTAAGCGCATTGAACAAGGCGGTCTTGCCGCTGTTCGGCGTTCCAACCAGGGCGATGCGCCAGTCATTGACCTCGATCGCAGTCATTCAGCGGCATCCGCCGACGGGCTGTGATCGCCAACGATAATCGCCATGGCTTCGCACCGGCGCAGCGCGATTGTCGTGCCGTTGACCCGGACCGCGATCGGATCCCGGCCGATCGGCCCTTCATGCAGGATCTGCACCGACACGCCTTCGACGATGCCAAATTCAAGAAGACGCCGTTCGATCTCCATCGCCGACACGCCAAGGTGGTCGCCGTTGACCATGATGGCGCTGACCCGGCCGCAAAAGCCGCGCCGCGCGAGGCCGAGCGGCGTGGTCTGCGTAGCTTCGGGGATACTGGTGTCGAGATCGGACATAATGATCGCTTTGAGATGACGGTCTACCAACTGGATCAAGCTTTCCCGGGGGTCAAGACAAAGAGGGTTGATTGGTCGCCAGATTAGAATGGTTAAAAATATTGGGCGCAAACCTCAAGTCGCGGGATGAGGTATCCGGAGGTCGGCCTCGACCAGCGCGCGCAATTCCGGCGACACCGCGGGACGCTGCCCGAACCACAGCTCGAATCCACGCACCGCCTGATGCAGCAGCATGCCGAGGCCGTCGGCGGTTCTGAGGCCCCGCGCCCTCGCCGCCGCAAGCAGCGGCGTTTCCAGCGGCACATAGACCAGATCGGCGACCACCGCATCCAGCGGCAGCAGCGGCAGTTCGATATCCAGCGGCGGCTGCCCCTTCATGCCGAGCGAGGTGGTATTCACGAGCAGACCAGCGCGCGGCAGCACGTCGCCGAGCCCGCTCCAGGCCAACGGCATAACCGTCGCGCCGAATTGATCCGCGAGCGCCTGCGCCCGCTCCATCGTGCGGTTGACGAGATGGATGCGCTTGATGCCGCGTTCGATCAGGCCGAACACCACGGCCCGGGACGACCCGCCGGCGCCAAGCACCAGCGCATCCCCGGTGCGATCCCAGCCCGGCGCGGCGGCATCCAGATTGCCGATGAAACCCTCGACGTCGGTATTGGTGGACCGCAGGGTCTTACCATCATAATAAAGCGTGTTGGCGGCGCCGATTGCCCTGGCGCGCTCGTCGGGCGCGGTCAGTTGCAGCGCCCGCTCCTTGTGCGGAATCGTGACATTGGCGCCGACGAAGCCGTGCGTCGACAGATGCATGATGAATTCGGCAAGGCCCTCGGGCGGAATCGCCTCGATGTTGTAGCCGCCCGCGATTCCGTGCAAGCGCAGCCAGTAGTGATGGATCAGCGGCGAGCGCGAATGCGCGGCAGGCCATCCGATCAGGCAGGCGGCGCGGCCTTTGGTCTCGGCTGTCATCATGGGTTCCGTCGCATGACGCGCCCGACAATCGGGCGGCACGGCCGGATGAGATCATGCAAGCCGCGGCCGCTGTCAATGCCGCCGGCGCAATCGCCGGTGCCGCGGCACCGCAAGCCTCTCGATGGGACTCACGGCGCCGGCTGCGCGTCTATCGCGGCGATCGGCGGCGCATGGCGGGCCGCCTTGATGTCGGCAACGGCCCGCGCAATGGTCTCCCGGAATGTCGCGCGTGGCGGCCTGACGCCGTGGGTCAGGAGCGCCCGGCGCACCACCGGCGACGCGCCGGTGATGAAAAACGAAACCCCCTGCCGCCGCGCCTTGGCGGCGACACGGCTGATGGCGTTCGCCGCCGTGGAGTCGAGGAACGGAACCGCCGCGAAATCCACGACGAACGCCTTTTGCCGCTCCATGATCGCATCGAGCACCGATCCGACCTCGGACGCCGCGCCGAAGAAGAAAGCCCCGGTGATGCGGTATATGACGACGTCGGGATCGCTCACCATAGCGGCGTCGTAGGGTTGACGGTCGCCATTGGCGTCATCGGCCCTGTCCTCGGCGGCCAGAGGCACATTGGCCTCAATGCCGGTGATCTGCGCCATGCGATGGATGAACAGCACCGCGCCGAGCGCAAACCCGACCAGAATGCCCTCAGTGAGACCGCGGAAAACCGTCAGCAGGAAGGTGGCGAGCAGCACGACGGCATCGCCCCGCGATGCGCGAATCAAGGTCGCGAATTCGTGTTTCTCGACCATGTTCCAGGCGACCACGGCCAGCACCGCGGCCAGCGCCGCGAGCGGAATGTAGCTCGCCAGCGGCGCCGCGATCAGCATGAACAGCAGCAGGAACGCCGAATGCAGCATCCCCGCGACCGGGCCGCGGGCGCCGGCGCGGATGTTGGTTGCGGTCCGCGCGATCAATCCGGTGACGCAGAGACCGCCGAACAGAGCGGACGCGACGTTGGCGACGCCCTGCGCCATCAGTTCGCAATTCGAGCGGTGCCGCCGTCCGGTCATGCCGTCGGCAACCACCGCGGACAGCAGCGACTCGATCGAGGCCAGCAGCGCGAAGGCCACGGCGTCCGGAAACACCGCCTGGACCTTGTCGAGCGAGAATGCCGGCCAGGCCGGCCACGACAACTCGCGCGGAATGCCGCCGAAGCGGGTGCCGATGGTCTCCACCGGCAGCGATAGCGCCCATGCGGCAACGGCGGTCACCACGATGGCGATCAGCATACCCGGCCAGGCCGGCCGGAACCTCTTCAGACCGGCGATGATGACGACGGCGATGACGCTGACCGCGACCGCGGACATGCTGACGGTGTCGCCGGCCCGCGCCAGGGCTTCGAGCTTCGGAACCAGTTGGCTCGGCTCCTTCGCCAGCGTGATTCCAAGGAAATCCTTGATCTGGCTGGCAAAGATGATGACGGCTATGCCGGCGGTGAACCCGACCGTGACCGGATAGGGAATGAACTTGATGTAGGTGCCGAGCCGCAGCAGGCCGGCGGCGATCAGCAAGACACCCGCCATCGCTGTCGCGAGGATCACGCCGTCGATCCCGTGACGCTCGACGGTCAGCGCCACCAGCACGATGAATGCGCCGGCGGGGCCGCCGACCTGAAACCGGCTGCCGCCGAGCAGCGAGACAAAAAATCCCCCTATGATGGCGGTGGTGAGACCGCGATCCGGCGTGGCGCCGGAGGCGATGGCAATCGCCATCGACAGCGGCAGCGCAACGATCGCCACCGTGAGGCCGGCGACGACGTCGGCGCGGAAATCGGCGCCGCGATAGCCCTCGCGCAACACGGTGACGAGTTTCGGCGTGAACAGTTCTGCAAAGGTCGGCTTCCGGATCTGGTGGGGTCGTCCGTCCGCAATGCTCATCCCGCAGTTTCCCTCGCATCGCGCGATCACGGGACAGCGCGAAGCCGCGATGATCTCAAACAGCCGGGCGGCGCGACGGCGATCCGGGTTGCTTCAGGCGAACGCCACGCCCGCCGCTGTCGCTACGGGCATGTTCGCCGATCAATTCGACGCCGGCACGGTCGAACGCGTCGACCACCTTCACCAGCGTACCGACCACGCCGCGCACCGGCCCCTCGCTCGCCTCCATCCGCTGAATGGTCGGCAAGGACACGCCAGCCAGCGCGGCGAGCGTTTTCTGGTCAAGGCCCAAGAGCGCACGCGCTGCACGCATCTGGAAAGATGTGATCAACGCTTGGCCTCCATATCCAAGCTATTATAAATGATGTTTGAGATCATGACAATGATGCATTATACATCATTGTCATGGCAAGACGACCATCAAAACCGGCATCCACTTTTGCCGAATAGCGCTAAGCCGCGACCCGACGCGCGGCAATGATCTGATCGGCGGTCCGGCCGATGACTTCGGCCATGCGATCGAACTGCCGGGTAAAACTGCCCGCTCCCGCCGTCGCCGACCTCAGTTCGACGATGAGATCGCCGATCTCGGCTTCCGGCATCGTGGCGCGCACGCAGTCCCAACCGGTCCACCCGTTGCGACTGTCGAAACCAAGAATCTGGCCGCGCCGTGCCGACAGGATGGCGTTGACCTTCGCCGTCGCCTCGCTCGGGCATACGATCTCGACCACATGGATCGGCTCCAGCAGCACCGGCTGACATTTCGGCAACGCTTCGGCGACCCCCATGCGCGCGGCGGTGCGGAACGCCTGATCCGAGGAATCGACACTGTGATAGGAGCCGTCGGTCAGCGTCATCTGCACATCGATCACCGGAAAGCCGAGCGGACCACGCGAGAGTCCGTCCACCACGCCCTCCTCCACCGCGCCGATATAGTTGCGCGGCACCGCGCCGCCGACGATCTTGTCGACGAAGACGAAGCCCGAGCCGCGCGGCAGCGGATGGATCTCCAGCACCACGTCGCCGAACTGGCCATGCCCCCCGGACTGCTTCTTATGGCGTCCGCGCTGGGTAACGGGCTTGCGGATGGTTTCCTGATAGCCGATCGCGGGCGGATGCGACTTCACGTTGACGCCGAAGCGATCGTGCAGCCGCTCCAGCGCAACGCGCAGATGCATCTCGCCCTGTCCCCACAGCACGGTGTCGTGGGTCTGTGCATTGTGAACGACAGCGAGAGAGGGGTCTTCCTCGTTGAGCTTGATCAGGGCTTGACCGAGCTTGACATCGTCCTTGCGGTCTCCGGCCGCAACCGCCATCGCCAGCACCGGCGCAGCCGGCGCGACGCCGGCCAGCGAGGGCGGTGCGATCCTGGCGGTCGTCAGCGTATCGCCGGTCTTGACGGTGTCGAGCTTGCCGAGCGCTATCGTATCGCCGGCTTCGGCAGACACTCGCTTGGTCTCCTGCGCGCCGGTGGCGGCGAGAATGCCGGAGATTTTTCCGGCTTCGCCCGACGACGCCTGCACCGGCGCGCCATCGTCGAAACGACCTGTCAGCACCCGCGCCAGCGACAGCTTGCCGCCGTGCTGAAGGTGCAGGGTCTTGAACACGTAGGCCAGCGCCTCCTTGCTGTCAGCCACGCCTATGCGCTTCGCCGTCTCGCCGATGCCGGGCGCTTCGTGCCGCAGCGCCTTCATCAGCCGCAGCACGCCATTCGCGCGCGCAGCCGAGCCGAGCAGCACCGGACAAATCTCGCCTTCGCGCAGTTCGCGTGCGAGATCGTCGAATACGGCATCGCGCGGCGGCGTAATATCCTCGAGCAACTGCTCCATCAGCGCGTCGTCGTGATCGGCGAGTTTCTCCAGCATCGAAAACCGCGCGTCCTTCTCGCGGTCGAGATCGCCGCCGTTCAGTTGGACGACTTCGGAAGCCATGTGCTCGCGATAGACAAAGGCGCGCTCCAGCGCGAGATCGACGAACCCGGCGATCAAATCGCCGTTCCAGATTGGAATCTGCCGCAGCACCAGCGGGGTCCGGGAGGCCGGCTGCAACGTCGCCAATGTTTCGCGAACGCGCTCGTTCGCCTTGTCGATCTTGTTGAGAAACAGAAAGCGCGGAATGTTCAAATCTTCCAGTTCGCGCAGGATGATCTGCAACTGCGGCAGCTTGCGCTCGTCGGCTTCGCACACCACCACCGCGGCATCGACCGCGGGGATCGCCGCGCGCATGTCGTGCGCGAATTCGATCGAACCCGGACAGTCGATGAAGGTGTAGGTTTCGCCCATGAAGTTGGTAGTGGCCGGGGTCTGCCCGACGCCCATTTTATGCTGGCGGGCTTCGGGACTGGCGTCGCCGACGCTGGTTCCGTGATCGACACTGCCTGCTTTGGGAATTGCGCCGGTGCGCGCGAGAATGGCTTCGAGAAGTGTAGTTTTACCGCTCTGGAACGGGCCCACCAGCGCAATACACCGGGGACCCGACGCTAGAGTGCCTTGTGGGGTGCCTTGTGGAGTGCCTTGTGGAGTGCCTTGGGGACTTCTGAGGTCTTGTCCCATCGCCGCCTCCTGATCTGGAAGTCGGCCCATGATTGGGTCGGCGCAACGATGCTCCTCCCGCCGCCTGAATTTGGCAAGCGCGAAAACGCCGCGCTGCATTGCCTCGCCGATCGCTGCAAGAGCCGAGCGGACTCACCAAGGGTTGTTAGCGGCCCGGCCGCAATTCAAGTGCGGCGAGACCCGCGGCAATGTTGAGGCCGACCTGGCCCTGCACGCTGAGCGGTTGCAGGGCGATCGCATTGGCGGAGCCGCCGATCAGAACGTTGCCGCCAACGCCGATGCCGACCGAGGCGCTGCCTTGCGCGCCTGCGTAGTCGCCGGAGAGATCGCCAGGTCCGAGCCGCGCCACCGGCGCGTAGACGCCCCAAGCCAGCGCCGATTCCTGGGTGATGCCGAGATCGACACCGACCTTGCGGATCGTGGCGACATAGCGATCTTCCGGCAGGCCGTCCGCGTGAAACACGCAACCGAGATTGGTCACCGAGCCGACAATGAATCCGACGCTGGCTCCACCGCGGCATTCGAGAACGCCGACCTTGACGCGCTGCGCAGGCTGCTGCGCAAGAGCGCCCGCGAGCGACACGATCAGCGCCGCGGCGACGCCCGCCAGAACTGGAATACCGCGCATCAAAAGCTCCGAATTCGAAACTGCAATGCAGAAAAGGACCGCCACAATCATGGCGCGCGCATTTTTATGGCACACCGGCCCAGATCTCGCCAGACCACGTCTCACCAGACACGACGCTGCGGTCATAAACACCAAAAAAAGAGGCCCGCTGTCGCGGGCCTCCTCGGTCGTCCGATCCGATCAGCGTGAGTGCTTATGATGATGCCGATGATGATGACGGCGATGGTGATGCCGATGCCGCTTGTAGCGGGGCGCCGCACGCACATTTGCCGGACGCAGATCGACATCGACGATGCCGGCCACGGCGCTCAGACCGGTCTGGCCCTGCAGGCTCAGCGGCTGTAGCGAAATCGAATTGCCGGACCCTCCGACCAGCAGGTTGGCGCCGAAGCCGACACCGACCGTGGCGTTGGCGCCCACCCCGCCGTAGTGACCGGCCAGCGCGCCGCTACCAAGCCGATAGCTCGGCGCATTGACCGCCCAGGCGAGCCCGGTCTGCGACGTCACGCCGAGATCAAGGCCGAAGCGCTGGACGCGCGCAATATAGGGCTGCGCCGGCGCTCCGGTGTTGCTGTGGAAAACGCACTGCAATTCCGTCGTCGAGCCGACCACATAGCCTACGTTCTGGCCGCCCTCGCATTCGAGGATACCGGCCTGAACCTGATGCTGCTGGGCATGAGCAGCCGCAAACGACGCCACCAGCGTCACGGCGGCCGCGGCGAGAAGTCTTGGGAAGTGCATGAGTCGATCTCCGCTTGGGGATTGAGAAGGCGGCTGGACATGATGGAGCCGCCGTGTCCAAAACAAGGCAACCGCCACGTCAAAACATCAAAATGCCGGGAACGTTGCTAAAACTTGATGAACACCTCAACACCATGGCCGGGACGAAACACCCGAAGCAAAACTGTTCGGCCTAACCGGGCGGGGTAACCATTGCTGTCGTCTCCGCGAAGGCGGTGACTCATAACCCCTGACATCGCGACCTGACATCGGCGATAAGTCACGTCTTCGTCTCAACGGCGGGGACACGGCGGATGGGTCCCCGCCTGCGCAGGGACGACATCCGGTAATGACCCCGACGCCGCACCCGCTCCGTCAGCGCAGGTTGCCGCAGAAGCGCTGGATCCGCTTGCAGGCCTCCTCGAGGTCCGAGGTTTTGGTGGCATAGGAGATGCGGAACGCCGGTCCGAGGCCGAACGCCGACCCCTGCACCACCGCGACGCCTTCGGCCTCCAGCAGTTCGGTGACGAAATCCCCGTCGGTCTCGAGCGTCTTGCCCGACGGCGCGGTCTTGCCGATGGTCCCGGCGCAGGACGGATAGACGTAGAATGCGCCTTCCGGCCGCGGGCAATCGATGCCCTTGGCCTGGTTCAGCATCGCCACCACGAGGTCGCGACGCTCCTTGAACACCTTGTTGTTGGCGCCGATGAACTCCTGCGGACCGCTCAACGCCTCGACCGCCGCCCATTGCGAGATCGACGACGGGTTCGAGGTCGACTGCGACTGGATCGTCGCCATCGCCTTGATGAGTTGCGCGGGACCGCCGGCATAGCCGATGCGCCAGCCGGTCATGCAGTAGGCTTTCGACACGCCGTTCACCGTCAGGGTACGGTCGAACAGCTTCGGCTCGACCTGCGCCGGCGTGGTGAATTCGAAGTTGTCATAGATCAGATGCTCGTACATGTCGTCGGTCATGACCCAGACGTGCGGGTGCTTCACCAGCACATCGGTCAGCGCTTTCAGCTCGGCGCGCGTATAGGCCGCGCCGGTCGGGTTGGACGGCGAGTTGAGGATGATCCACTTCGTCTTCGGCGTGATCGCCTTCTCCAGCGCGTCGGGCTGCAGCTTGAAGCCGGATTCCGCCGGGCACACGACAGGCACGGATTCGCCGCCCGCCAGCGCGACCATTTCGGGATAGCTGACCCAGTACGGTGCGGGAATGATCACCTCGTCGCCTGGATTGATCGTCGCCATCAGTGCGTTGTAGAGCACCTGCTTGCCGCCGGTGCCGACGATAACCTGGTTCGGCTGGTAGGTCAGGCCGTTCTCGCGCTGGAATTTGGCGATAATCGCCTGCTTCAGCTCGGGGATACCGTCGACCGCCGTATACTTGGTCTTGCCAGCCTCGATCGCATGGACCGCGGCGAGCTTGATGTTGGCCGGGGTATCGAAATCCGGCTCGCCGGCGCCGAGGCCGATCACGTTCCGTCCCTCCGCTTTGAGCCGACGTGCTTTATCCGTGACCGCGATGGTCGCGGACGGCTTCACACGGTCGAGCGCAGCGGACAGGAACGACATCGTCATCTCCTAGCAAGCGTGGCTGATCACCAATTCCACGCGGTGTCATTGAACGGGATCGCGGCACATTAGAGTGCGTTACGTTGCACCGCAAGAAGCTTGCGATAACTGTTCCGCTGACAATGCCGTTTCAGGGAAAATTAAACGGAGGCACCTAACCTGCAACCTTGCATTCACTCCTCAGTCACCGGCCGATGACGTCTTCCTGGCGACAATTTCAGAGTGGCGAGTGGCTGACGGTGGCCCGCATACGGGCCTATAGCCTGATTCTGCTGACCCTTTACGCGCTCGCCGTAGTCGTCTGGATTGCCTTGTCCCACGGCCTGTCGGATGCCAACGGCAAGCCGCTCGGCACCGATTTCGCCAGTTTCTATGCCGCGGGATCGTTGGTGCTCGATGGTCGCGCGGCAAGCGTCTACGACATGGCGGCGCACTATGCCCGCGAACAACTGTTGTTCGGGGCGCACACCCCCTATTACGCGTGGTTCTATCCGCCCTTCTTTCTGCTGATCGCAACACCGCTAGCGGCGTTTCCCTATCTGGCGGCGCTGGCGATCTGGCAGTTCGTCACGTTTGCGGGTTATTTCGCCGTGATGCGCGCCATCTTGCTGACCGCTCCATTGACGCGCAGCCAAACCGTTCTCGGCCTGCTGGCGACGGCGGCGTTTCCGGGCGGTCTTCATCAACCTGGGCCACGGTCAGAATGGCTTCCTGACGGCAGCGCTGTTGGGCGGGGCGTTGATCGCACTGCCGCGCCCGTCCGATTCTGGCCGGCGTATTGTTCGGCCTGTTGGCCTACAAACCGCAATTTGGGCTGGTGATCCCTGTCGCCCTGCTCGCAGCCGGCCAGTGGCGGAGCATCGGCGCGGCAGCGCTGACGGTGGCAGCGTTGGCGCTGGGAACGGCGGCGTTATTCGGGCTGGATATCTGGACAGCTTTCGCGGCATCGACCGAGCTTTCGCGCAAGATGCTGTTGCAGGATGGCGATGTGGGATTCGAAAAGCTGCAAAGCGTCTTTGCCGCCGTACGGATGTGGGGCGGCAGCGTCTCGTTCGCCTATGTGATGCAAGGCCTGGTCTCGGCTGTTGTCGTCGGGAGTGTGGCGTGGGTCTGGCGCAGTTCGCGCGACGATCGCGTCAAGGCTGCGACACTGAGCGCCGCCACTGCGTTGGCGTCGCCGCACATCCTCGATTACGATCTGATGATCCTGGGACCAACGATTGCTTTTATGACAGTCGCCATCGCCAGGCGCGGCGCGAAAAGTTACGAGATCAGTGCATTGGCGGCAGCGTGGCTGGTGCCGCTGGTAACGCGCGGGGTCACCGGCGCGACCGGCATACCGCTCGCACTGGTGGCGATGATTGCGCTTTACGGGGTCATTCAATATCACGCGGCCAGAGGAGACAGCCCGAATTTGAGGGTAGCCTTCAACGCATCGTGATCCGACGACGCTTTGCAGACGGGATGATTTTCCGAAAAACCATCGGATGGCGGCAGTTTCCGGCTATTCGTGCGGCGCAACATGTCCCCACCTCAATATGTTCCAGAGCTGAGGCCTTGCGGCAGATCGATGCCATCCTCATTGTCAGATCGCGCTATCGGCAGTCTTACCGCGCAGCAACGGGATCCAACGACGCGAATGTACAAGCTCTATTCGATGCAGCGCTCGGGAAACAGCTACAAGGTCCGTCTTGCGTTTGCCTTTCTTGGCGTACCTTATCATGCCATCGAGATCGATATCCTGCGCGGCGAAAGCCGCACGCCGGATTTCCTCGCCAAGAATCCGAGCGGACAGGTGCCGTTGCTGGAGGTAGGGGAAGGCCGCTACCTCGCGGAGTCCAATGCGATCCTGTGGTATGTCGCGATCGGAACCGCGCTGGCGCCGGAGTCTCCGATCGAGCGCGCCGAGGCGCTGCAATGGATGTTCTTCGAACAGCACGCGCTGGAGCCCAATATCGGCGCGGCCTATTTCTGGCTCTCGCTGGTCAAGGGCGGCCGCGATCTGCAGACCCATGCGCTGGAAGACTGGATGGAGCGCGGCTATGCGGCGCTTCAGGTCATGGAGAATCATCTCAGGACTCACGACTTCTTTGCCGCCGGCCAGCTCACCATCGCCGACATCGCGCTTTATGCCTACACCCATGTCGCCGACCAGTGCGACTTCGACCTCGCGACGTTTCCCTCGATCCGGGCCTGGCTGCGGCGGGTTGAACAGAAAATCGGCTTCGTGAGCATGGACGGGAGTGCGGCTCCTTCAGGCAATGCCGCGACGCGCATCGCCGCCGGGACCTGATCTTCGCGGTCGGGCGGCGGGTGGGGAGTTCAGCCTTCGGCAAGGGCATGGATGGACTAAGGGAAACGCGGGATGGCGCCGATTCCGCCTCGCTTTGGACATCTTTCAAGTCGGCTGCTGCCCCAATCCCGCCCGCGCCCGATGAAAGATTGCGGTGCTGTAGGTGATTCGCCCGTCTTTGAAGGATTGATTCGCGATGCGATCGCAGGGCACCAGCGGAGGGTTCGGGGGACGCATCACACGCGTCGCTTCCACACGCCTCACCAAAGCTGTTGCCGCCTCACTGGCAATCGCGGCCTTCGCTATCTGCCTCTCTTTGGCGTTCGCGGTGATGTCGATCAAGGTCGCGATGGCCATGCCGATCCCGACCTGAACCGGCTGTTTGAGTCCTCGCAGCCCCCGATCCGCCTCGCGATTTTGTGACGGGCGCCCGCGTTTGCCTGTGTGACCATCCGCTCGACGACAGGAGCGTTCGATGAAGACACCGTTCGTCTGGGCTACGGCCACCCTGAGCGCGGCCATCGTACTGACGACCTCCTTCGTCATCGCGACCGGTGTGCGCAGCGAAAGCACGTCGTTCACATCGTCGGCCGGACAGCTGCAGGTCAAAACTGTCGGCAGCGGCCTCAATCATCCGTGGGGCCTCGCCTTCCTGCCGGACGGCCGGATGCTGGTCACCGAGCGGCCGGGTCGCATCCGCATCGTCGGCCGCGACGGCGCATTGTCGCCGCCGCTGAAGGGGGTGCCGACACCTTATGCCAGCGGCCAGGCCGGCCTGCTCGATGTCGCGCTCGACAAGGATTTCGCCAGCAACCGCACGCTCTACTTCTGCTACTCGGCGGAGCGCGGCGGCCAGGCAGCGCTAGCCCGCGCCGAACTCGACGAAGCAAACACACGGCTCGACAACACCAAGGTGATCTTCACCGAGCACAGTCGGGGCGGCAGCAACAATCACGGCTGCCGGATCGCGCAAGGCTCCGACGGCGACCTGTTCGTGACGCTCGGCGATCATTTCCAGCCACGCGACGAGGCGCAGGATCTCGGCGAGGACAACGGCAAGATCATCCGCATCAAACCCGACGGCGCCATCTCGCAGGACAACCCCTTTATCGGCCGCAAGAACGCACGGCCTGAAATCTGGAGCTACGGCCACCGCAACGGCCAAGGCCTCGCATTCAATCCCGCGACCGGCGACCTCTGGGAAATCGAGCATGGCCCGCGCGGCGGTGATGAAGTCAACATCATCGGCAAGGGCAAGAACTATGGCTGGCCGGTGATCGGCTACGGCATCGATTACAACGGCGCGAAGATCCACGACAGCACGTCGAAGCCGGGCATGGAACAGCCGATCAAGTACTGGGTGCCGTCGATCGCCCCCTCCGGCATGGCCTTCTATACCGGCACGCTGTTTCCGGCATGGCAAGGCAGCCTTTTCACCGGCGCACTCAAGGCAAAGATGCTGGTGCGGCTCTCGCTCAAGGACAATGCTGTCACCGGCGAGGAGCGGCTCTTGCAAAATCTCAACGAGCGCATCCGCGACGTCAGGCAAGGGCCGGACGGCGCGCTGTGGCTTTTGACTGATAGCACGGCCGGGCGCATCTTGCGGGTATCGCCGGCCGGGAAATGATTTTTCGCGCCGCGATCACCGTGCCGCGCGTCACGGATTCCTGAGTGCCGCGAACAGCGCAAAGCCGAACAGCACGACGACGCCGACGATGAATCCGAACGCAAACGTCCAGAGGCTGCGGCGGCGCGGCTTCTCCTTCGCCTCCGCTTGCTCCGGTAGCATCGCCACCAGCGCCCGCTCCCGCTCGATCATGCGGCGGGCGACATAATCCGTGACGGCATTGACGATCGCGGCCGCGTCATAGGATTCCGCGAGCACGATCCGGCCATGGCGGGTATCCTGCACAAAGCGGTACATGCGCTTGTCGCGGCCCATCAGAATGTGCGCCACTATGTCGATCCACAACCGCGGTGTGTCTCCCTGGCTGATACCCCGATCGAACAGGTCGATCTGATCGGGCACCTGCGCAAACAGCGGATCGAGCGCCTCGTTCAAAATCTCAAGCCGCGCCACTTCCGCATCGCGCAGATCGACGACGACACCGGTGCGATCGGCGGCCTCGATCCGCGCCTGTCGCAACGCATCGCGCAGCCGCACCGGCTTCGCGGTTTCCGCCGCTCCCGTTCCCATTCTCGGTGCGTCCGACATCGGTCGCCTTCCCCGCAGATCCGGCCGCGTTAACCTGCCGGTAACCATGTAACCTAGCAGCAACCCTGTCTCGAGAAAAGCCCTTTTAGTTCCAAAGGCTTATAATGCACCGCCCGCTCCGGACCCGGGCCGCAAATCCCTGTCCCCAAACGAACAAACGGCCCCGCCCGATCTCCCGGGCAGGGCCGTCCGTTCCTTGGACGCTTCTTGTTAATCCTGCGATGGATCAGCTCGCCATGCGGTTAGGCTCTTCCACGATGGAGAAGCGCACGCCGGCGCGGTGACGGTTTTCCTCGGACACCACCCTCCAGGCGTCCTCGGCTTCCTTCCGCGTCTTGAACGGACCCTGCACCTGCGCCGATCCTTCCACGAGCTTGTGGAAGTTCATCGAACCGAACTCACCGCCAATCACCCAGAAATTGCTGCCGGTCATGAGAGCCTCCTTTTATTCAGCCGCCTGAACCCTGATCTGTGATCCTTGCGACTTGAACTGCGCGGTCTCAGTCGAGTCGTGAAGCGCGGTGGTCGACGACTGGCCGCCGGTGATCGTGGTCGAGACCAGATCGAAGTAGCCGGTGCCGACCTCGCGCTGATGGCGCGTCGCCGAGTAGCCGAACTTCTCCGAGGCAAACTCGGCCTGCTGCAGGCGGGAATACGCCGCCATGCCTTCGGCCTTGTAGCCCCGCGCCAGTTCGAACATGCCGTGATTGAGCGAGTGAAAGCCCGCCAGCGTCACGAACTGGAACTTGTAGCCCATCGCGCCGATCTCCTTTTGGAACTTGGCGATGGTGTCCTTGTCGATGTTGGCCTCCCAATTGAAAGACGGCGAGCAATTGTAGGCCAGCATCTTGTTCGGATAGACCTTCTTCACGGCTTCGGCGAACTTGCGTGCGCCATCGAGATCCGGCTTCGAGGTCTCCCACCACAACAGATCGGCATACTTGGCGAAGGCCAAACCGCGCTTGATGCAGTGATCGAGGCCGGTGCCGGGCTTGAGGCGATAGAAGCCTTCCGCCGTGCGCTCGCCGGTGATGAACTCGTGATCGCGCTCGTCGACGTCCGAGGTGATGAGCTTGGCGCTCTCCGCATCGGTGCGCGCCAGCACGAACGTTGGTGTGCCGCAGACATCGGCGGCGAGCCGCGCCGCGATCAGGTTACGCTCATGCGCCGCGGTCGGGATCAGCACCTTGCCGCCCATATGGCCGCACTTCTTTTCCGACGCGAGTTGATCCTCGAAGTGGACGCCGGCCGCGCCCGCCTCGATATAGGCCTTCATGATCTCGAACGAGTTGAGCGGACCGCCGAATCCCGCTTCGGCGTCGGCCACGATCGGCACGAACCAGTCGATCTTGGCGCCGCCTTCGGAATGCTCGATCTGGTCGGCGCGCTGGAAGGTGCGGTTGATGCGGCGGCACAGTTCAGGACCGGCGTTGGCCGGGTAAAGGCTCTGGTCCGGATACATCGTGCCCGCGGTGTTGGCGTCGGCGGCGACCTGCCAGCCGGAGAGATAGATCGCGGGCAGACCGGCGCGCGCCTGCTGCATCGCCTGGTTGCCGGTGACGGCGCCGAGCGAATTCACATAGGGCTCCGTCTTCAGCGATTCCCAGAGCCGGTTCGCGCCCTTCTCGGCCAGCGTGTACTTGATCTCCACGGAGCCGCGCAGCCTTTCGACGTCCGCCGGGCTGTAGGGACGGCTGATCCCCTCAAAACGGCCCTTCGGGGCGGGAACGAGCTGCTCAAAGGTCTTGGACATCATTATCTCCAGTCCACATCTATGACATTGCGTCGCAACATGTGACCTTAGATAACGCCAAACCGATCAATTCGCATAGACGTATTGCTTTCAAATGATGATGTCGTGTAACACATATACATGTAATAGTTGTTATGTTGTAATTTTTGTCACAAAAGAGAGCGGACATGGCCACCAATTCAGGCAAAAAGCTCTTCGTCGGGCCGCGCTTCCGTCGCATCCGCCAGCAGCTCGGGCTGTCGCAGACCCAGATCGCGGAGGGACTCGGCATCTCGCCGAGCTACGTCAACCTGATCGAGCGCAACCAGCGGCCGGTCACCGCGCAGATCCTTCTTCGCCTCGCGGAGACCTATGACCTCGACCTGCGCGACCTCGCCACCGCCGACGAGGACCGCTTCTTCGCCGAGTTGAACGAGGTCTTTTCCGATCCGTTGTTTCGCCAGATCGACGTGCCGAAGCAGGAGCTGCGCGATCTCGCCGAACTCTGCCCAGCCGTGACCCATGCGCTGCAGCGCCTCTATGCCGCCTACACCGAGGCGCGGCGCGGCGAGACGCTGGCGGCCGCGCAGTTCGCCGACCGCGACGAGGGCACCGGCGCGCGCTTCGAGGCCAATCCGATCGAACGCGCCCGTGACCTGATCGAGGCCAATCGCAATTATTTTCCCGAACTGGAGCAGGCGGCGGAAACCCTGCGCGACGAGATCAGTGTTCCCGCGCAGGACCTGTTCGCAGCCTTGAGTGCGCGGTTGCGGGAAAAGCATTCGATTCAGACCCGCATCATGCCGGTGGATGTGATGCGCGAGACGCTGCGCCGCTTCGACCGTCACCGCCGCCAGCTTCTGATCTCCGAACTGGTGGACGGCCCCGGCCGCGCCTTCCAGCTTGCGTTCCAGATCGGACTCGCCGAATGCACGCCCGGCTTCGAGGCGATCATCGCACGCGCCGGCGCGCTCGACGACACCTCGCGTCAACTCTACCGCATCACGCTCGCGAACTATTTCGCCGGCTGCGTACTGATGCCCTACCAGACCTTCCATGCCGCAGCGGAATCGCTCGGCTACGACATCCACGTGCTGGCGCAGCGTTTCAACACCGGCTTCGAGCAGGTATGTCACCGCCTGACTACGCTGCAGCGGCCGAACGCGCGCGGCGTGCCGTTCTTCATGCTGCGCGTCGACAACGCCGGCAACGTCTCCAAGCGGTTTTCATCCGGCACGTTCCCGTTCTCGAAGTTCGGCGGCACCTGCCCGTTGTGGAACGTACACTCGACTTTCGACACGCCGGATCGCCTGTTGAAGCAGGTGATCGAGCTGCCCGACGGCAGCCGCTACTTTTCGATTGCGCAGATGGTGCGCCGCCCCGTCGCGCCGCATCCGCAGGCGCAGCCGCGCTTCGCCATCGGCTTGGGCTGCGAAATCCGCCACGCGGCCAAACTCGTTTATGCGACGGGCATGGACCTTGCGACTGCGGAGGGCACGCCGATCGGCGTCAACTGCCGGCTGTGCGAGCGCGAGAACTGCGCCCAGCGCGCCGAGCCGCCGATCACGCGCACGCTGATCCTCGACGAGAACACCCGCCGCATGACGAGCTTTGCGTTTTCGAATGCGAGAGAGGTGTGAGAGGGAAGTGACGGGGCGGACGCCAACCGTTGGCTGCTGGTCGCCAGCACCAAGCGCTAGCAGGCTGTTGAAGAAGTTTCCCACGGAGACGGATATGGAATGGAGTCAGCGTGATCTGCGGGCGGCGCCACCATCAGGGTCCTGATCGAGCATCTTGACGGTGCACGACTTGTGTTTCACGCGGCGGCTGCCAGGAGTTTGGGCAAGCGGATCAGGTTGTAGGCCGCCAGCGCCAGGGTGAAGGTGGCGTTGACGCGGTCGCGGCCTCGCAGCTTGATCTTGGCAAGTCCGGCGGAGGCCTTGATCCAGCCGAACACCTCCTCGATGCGCTTGCGACAGCGTTGGCTGACGGCATATCCGGCATGACGGAGAGTCCTCTGGTCGATCGCGGTCTTGCGCGGCTTTCCGGTCTTGCTCAAATGCCCGTCGATGGCGATGTGCGGCGTGACCGAACGCCGTCTTAAGTCCTCGACGAATGCGGTGACGTCATAGGCCTTGTCGGCGCCCAGCGTGATCCGCCGCTCGCTTTGGCCGCGGTGGCAGTCGATCAGCGCCAACGCCTGATCCCGCTCCGCCGTTCCGGTCGCCCGGCTCACGCCACCCAGCACCGCCAGTCCGTTGCGGTTCTCCATCAGGGCATGGCCGATGTAGCAAAGCTTCGCCGGCTGGCCGCCGCCCTTCTTATAGAGCCGTGCCTCGGGATCGGTCGTGCTCTGATGCGTCTCGTTGCAGCGCTTCTCGTTGTGGAAACTGCGCTCGGCGTTGCGTCCCGGTCCATCACTGTCCTGGTCACCGCCGTCCTTGCGCCGGAAGCTCTTGATCGATGCCCACGCCTCGATCAGCGTGCCGTCGACCGAAAAATGCTCGCTTGATAACAGCCGCTTGACCTGGTGCTGCCCCATCAGCGCGTTCAAGAACTTCGCGGCGATCTCACCTTCAAGCAATCGGTCGCGGTTCTTCGAGAAGGTCGAGTGGTCCCACACCGGGTCGTCCACGCCCAAGCCCACGAACCAGCGCAACAGCAGGTCGAACTCCAGCCGCTCCATCAACTGCCGTTCCGAGCGGATCCCGTAGAATGCCTGCAGCAGCATTGCCCGAAGCAGCTTCTCCGGTGCGATCGAGGGACGGCCGAACGCCGTGTAGAGCTTGTCAAAGTCCCTCGACAGATCATTCAACGCCGCGTTCGCGATCTGTCGGATCGTTCGCAGCGGATGGTCGGAGCGAATCCGAGCCTCCAAGTCCACATAGCTGAACAGCGAGCCTGACCGTTCGTCGCTTCCCCGCATCGCTCCCCCCTCGACGCATCCGCATCAAGAGAATCATGCCCAGAACCGCTGCGCCAGAGACTTCTTCAACAGCCTGCTAGGGAGTTTCGAGCGAAGCATGTCTCGAGTTTGACCCGAGGATGAGCGCCGTTTCGCGTGAGAAAAAGTGTCAAATCAAAATCACAGAGCCTCGCTTCTGATTCCATCAGAAGCGGAAGACGAACGCCAGCCTGCTCCGCTTGCAGCACGGAGCAAGTCTATTTCTCTGGCGCACGCCGGCCGGCCACTGCCGTTACGGTGGCCGTTTGGTGTTGGAGTGAGAGAACCTTTTTATCTGGCACCGATGCGTGAATTCATCTGTAGAGTTGAGGCTCGGGCCGTGCGTCAGGAATAAAGCCGTCCGCGTTGGGCATCGCCACCTTTGGCAAGGTCTTCGCATCCATGGTCTCAGTCGGTTTAATGATCTTGGCTTGCGAAAGGATGTAGGCGACCACCGCATAAACCTCGTCGTCCGTGAGCGAACCGGGCGCGCTGAACGGCATCGCCCGCTTGACATAATCGAACAAGGTCGTTGCGTATGGCCAGTAACTCTCCACCGTCTTGACCGGAGTCTTGCTGGCAAGCGAACCCCGGCCGCCGAGCAGACGATCACCGCCTATGCCCTTCGCCGGATTGCCTTGCATTTTGTCGCCGTGGCAGGCCGCACAACTGTTGGCAAAAACCTCCGCGCCCGCTTTTGCCGTACCGCTCCCCGGGGGGAGTCCTTGGCCTGAAGGCGGAATTGAGAAGTATTTGGCCACCTCATCCGCCGTTGCAGCCTGGCCGACACCGAAGTGATCGATGACAGATTGAGCGCTTGCGCCACCGGAGAACAGGAAGATGCCGATCATGAAGGCGAAATATTTCTTATGCATGGACATTGGTCACATCTCCCGCCTCGCTGACGGCCCAGCTCTGAATCGCATTGAGGTGATAGATCGAACCAAATGGCCCGTTATCACCGCGGATTGCGATGAGCTGCTTGAGGGTGGGCTGGACATAACCGGTCTCGTCGGTACAGCGGCTCTGCAGAACCGCGGTCTTTCCATCCCACATCCACGGGAAACTGAATCGCACCGTGCACATGGGCTCGGCCAGCGATTCCAGTCGCGCCGGATACCAGGTCTTTCCTGAATCGACCGAGACATCGACAGACTGGATTCGCCCGCGCCCGGTCCATGCAAGGCCCGTGATGTCGTAGAAACCCGGGCCCGGCAGTTTCATGTCTCCCGATGGAAACGTGATGACCGACTTGGCGTCCATGTCCAGGCTGAATATGCGCGCCTTACCATTGCCGAGAAGATCGGTGTACTTCGAGGTCTCCTCGCGCGTCATGAACGGCTTGTCGCTGACCTGCAGCCTGCGAAGCCATTTGATGTGGGTATTTCCCTCATAACCGGGAAGAAGAAGCCGCAAGGGATAGCCCTGTTCGGGACGTAGCGCTTCACCGTTTTGTCCGTAAACGATGAGGGCGTCCTTCAGCATTTTCTCCATGGGAATGCTGCGCGTCATGACGGCGGCATCGGCGCCTTCGGCCAGCACCCATGCCGCATCAACCTTCAATCCGGTCTCGCGCGCGAACGTCGCGAACTGAACGCCGGTCCATTCGGATGTGCTGAGCAGTCCGTGCGTTCCCTGCACGGTCTTCATGGTCGGCTTGTTCCACTCCGTCAGACCGTTGCCGGAACACTCGATGAAATGCTTGCGAGTCACGGAAGGCAGCCGCTTGATATCGGCCATTGAGAACGTCATCGGCTGATCCACCATACCGTGGATCAACAGGTTATGCTTCGCCGGGTCGATCGTGGGGATACCGCCGTGATGACGTTCGAAGTGGAGCCCCGATGGCGTGATATTGCCGAGGCTTTTATCGAGCGGAGTCAGACTCCAGGAAGTGTTCTCGTTGGGCGTCGGATAACGCATGCGAACTTCGGTCTCGAATTGAGACCTCGTTCCATAGCTTCCATCGGCGACGGGCCGTCCCTGTTCTTTGGTCGGGTCGGCCGGGACATCGTAAAGGACCGCCCCGGGCGGAGCCTTCGGCGTTTCGGCACGAGCGATCCTGGATGCGCCCGCTACTCCGACGATTGAGCCTGCTGCAAACAAAAAGCCGCGTCGGCTCGATATCGCGCGACGCGGGAACATCCCTTCTTTACATTCGCAATCTTCTTGCAGCCGCTGCGCGATATGGCGCTGTTCGGCCGAAACCATCTGCTCGAACATCCGGCGAGCCTGATCGTCATAAACGACCTTTTCATTGCTATTCAAGTTGCTCTCCCTCAAGAGATTCCACTATCAATTGAGAACCGCACTACGCCTAGTGAAGCCTCAACTCGATGCTCAACTCGAAGTTCCCGTGGCAAAAACACGCACGGCAGAGTAGCCTGCCGGTCAGTATGCTTGTAAAATAACAAGCCGGTGATGCCGGGCTTGGATGTCGGTGAGGTCGAGGACCTGCTCGGCCCGGATTCGCACGGCGATGAAGGCCAAAATCAAATACGGCCTGCCGGCGGATTCACGGCGCAGTGCTTGTCGCGTTCACGTGCCCACAGATGCGCAACTGCGTATCGGTGAATGACGAAAAAGCGCGTACGTCAATTCGTGCAAATTCCATCATTGCCGGGCTTGACCCGACAATCCATCCAAACAAGAGTTGCGTCGATTCTTTTTCGGATAGGTAGCCGGACTATCTTCGCGAAGACGCGCTTCGCGCTTTTGTCCGGCCATGACGCACCGGGATTCACAATGCTCCTTCGATTTTCTCCGTTCGCCATTGTCCCCGTGTTGCTCGCCACCCTCGCTTTCGCCTCCCCCGCGCTCGCCCAGCGCGGCGCGTCGTGCCACAACGGCATGAGCTTTCCGCAATTTCTGCGCGGTCTCGAACAGGACGCGCAAAAAGCCGGCGTGTCGCAGCGCGCGATCAGCGCGGCCGCGCCTTACATGGTCTACGATCAGGGCATCGTGAACCGCGATCGCGGCCAGCGCGTGTTCGGGCAACTGTTCACGCAGTTCGCCGGCCGCATGGCCTCGGAAGCGCGGCGGGTGCGCGGGCAGAAGCTCATCAAGCAGCACGCGCAGGCGTTTGCACGCGCCGAGAAGCAATACGGCGTGCCGGCGGCGGTGATCACCGCGTTCTGGGCGCTGGAGAGCGACTTCGGCGCGGTGCAGGGCAAGCTGTCGACGCTGCGCTCGCTGGTGTCGCTGGCCTATGACTGCCGCCGCGCCGAGATGTTCCACGACGAGACCATTGCCGCGCTGAAGATCGTCGACCGCGGCGATCTCACACCGTCTGAAATGATCGGCTCGTGGGCCGGCGAACTCGGCCAGACGCAATTCCTGCCGCGGCATTACTACGACTACGCCGTGGACTACGATGGCGACGGCCGCCGCGATCTGATCCACAGCGCCGCCGACGTGATCGGCTCGACCGCGAACTACATCGCGACGGGGTTGAAATGGAAACGCGGCGAACCGTGGCTGCAGGAGGTGCGGGTATCGCCGAACGCGCCTTCACATTTTCCCTGGGATCAGGCCGATCTCACCAGCAAACATCCGCGCAGCCAGTGGGCGGCGTGGGGCGTCGCTTTCGCCGACGGCAAACCGCTGCCGCACGACCAGCTTCCGGCCTCGCTGCTGCTGCCGATGGGACGCAACGGCCCGGCGTTTCTGGCTTACGACAATTTCGGCGCGTACACAGAGTGGAACAACTCGCTGATCTATTCCACCACCGCCGCCTATCTCGCCACGCGCATCGCAGGCGCTGCGCCGATGCGAAAGCCGTCAGCGCAGGTGGCGCAACTCACCTTCGCGCAGATCAAGCAATTGCAGCAGTTGCTGGTCAAGGCGGGCTACGACGTCGGCAAGGTCGACGGCGTGCTCGGCCAGCAGACCCGCAGCGCAGTCAAGGCGATGCAGGTCAAGTACGGCCAGCCTGCGGATTCCTGGCCGACCGCCGAATTGCTGGCGCGTATGCGTGGTCACGCCGCACCCCCGGCAGGGCCGGCTGAGGCGACGGCGGAGCCGCCGCGTCCGGTTCGGCCGCATCGTTAAGCGTAGCGGTCATTCGGGCGCAGCGTCAGCGGCGATCCCGACCGCGAAGCGATCGACAAAAATTCCGCCATGGCTGGATTTATTCCGGCCATGGCGGAGGTTGCGGCATGCGGCGCGGCTCCCCATGTGCAGATGGCGGCGCGCTGTGCTGTATCTCGTCTTCACCCCGCATCATCGAACAAAAAGAGCATCCCATGTCATTTTACGATTCCGCCGCGCCGGCCTTCCTGCAAACGCTCGGTGCCCTCTCCGACATTCTCAGCAAAGCCGAAGCCCATGCCGTCGCGCGGAAAATCGCGCCCGAAACGCTGCTGACCGCGCGGCTCTATCCGGACATGCTACCGCTGACGCGCCAGATCCAGATCGCCTGCGATTTCGCCGTGAAGACCTGCGCGCGGCTGAGCGGTTCGGAGGTGCCGAGCACGCCGGATACGGAAAAAACCTTTGACGAGTTGCAGCAGCGCCTCGCCAAGGCGACGGATTACGTGAAGGATGCCGCGCCGGCTAAATTCGAAGGCGCGGAAAATCGCGATGTGACCTTCCCCGCAGGCCCGGACAAGACGATGACGCTGAAGGGTCAGCAGTATCTCAGCCATTTTGCCTTGCCGAATTTCTACTTCCACGCGACAACCGCATACGACATCCTGCGCCACAACGGCCTCGAGATCGGCAAGCGAGACTTCATGGGCGTGAAATAAGAGTCGCCCGGCGGCTATACCGACTATCCGGCACTCCACGGCAAAACGCAGGCGGCGGAGTAGCCGCAACACCCTCGACCACGCGCGTGACCAAGTCGAGGGCGACGGTCATGATCGCGCTCCTGCTTCCTGCTGGGGACGCTTGGCTTGCGTCCGCTGCGCGGCGAACCAGTCGTCGAGCGCGGCGATCTCCGCCGCGGACATCCGCAAGCCCAGCTTGGAGCGCCGCCAGACGATGTCGTCCGCAGTGCAGGCCCATTCGTCGGAGATTAAATAGCGGACCTCGCGCTCGGTCAGTGTGCCGCCGAATCCCCGACCGAGATCGGCCATGGATTTCGCCGCGCCCAGCACCTTGGCCGCGCGGGTGCCATAGGCGTGCGCGAGACGGTTCGCGTGCGCCGGCGCGAGGTAAGGATAGTCGCGCATCAACGCCGCCGTCAGCGCCGCGACCGCCGGCACGGCCATGTCGCCGCCCGGCAGCGGCGCCTTCGCGGTCCAGCCCTCGCGCGCTTTGGTGCCCTTCAGATAGGCCGACAGCTTTTCCAGCGCTTCTTCTGCGAGCCGGCGATGGGTCGTGATCTTGCCACCGTAGACCGAGAGCAGCGGCGTGCCGCCGGGCGTATCGAGTTCGAAGACATATTCGCGGGTCGCGGCCTTGGCCTCGCTGGCGCCGTCGTCGTAGAGCGGCCGCACGCCGGCATAGGTCCAGACCACGTCCTGCGGCTTCACCGGCTTCGCCAGATACTCGCTGACGGACGCGCAGAGATAGGCGATCTCCTCGTCCGAGGCCTTCACCCTGGCGGGATCGCCGTCGTAATCGCGATCGGTGGTGCCGATCAGGGTGAAATCGTCCTGATACGGAATCGCGAACACGATCCGGCCGTCGCTGTTCTGGAAGATGTAGGCGCGGTCGTGGTCGTAAAGCTTTCCGACCACGATGTGCGAACCCTGCACCAGCCGCACTCTTGCGCGAGTGTTGACGCCGGCGCCGAGCCCCAGCACCCGTTCGACCCACGGGCCGCCCGCGTTGACCAGCACCCGCGCCGCGATGGTGCTGCGTTCTCCGCTCAGCGTGTCCTCGACCGTGAGGTGCCAGAGGCCGCCGGTCTGACGGGTCTCGACCGCGCGCGTCCGGGTCCGGATATCCGCGCCGCGATCGGCCGCATCGCGGGCGGTGAGGACGACGAGGCGGGCGTCGTCGACGAAGCAGTCCGAATATTCGAAACCCTTGCGGTAGCGGCCGGGGACCAGCGGCTTGCCGACCTCGTCGCGCTTAAGGTCGAGCGAGCGCGTCGGCGGCAGCAGCTTGCGCCCGCCGATGTGATCGTAAAGGAACAGGCCGAGCCGCAGCAGCCATGTCGGCCGCAAGCCCGCGTGATGCGGCAGCACGAAGCGCAGCGGGCGGATGATGTGGGGCGCGATCCGCCAGAGGATTTCGCGCTCGATCAGCGCCTCGCGAACCAGATGGAATTCATAATATTCGAGATAGCGCAGCCCGCCATGTACGAGCTTGGTCGACAGCGACGAGGTGCCGCTGGCGAGATCGTTCATTTCGCACAGGAAGACCGAATTGCCGCGACCCGCCGCGTCGCGCGCGATCCCGCACCCGTTAATGCCGCCGCCGATGATAGCGAGGTCGAAAACCTGACCCACGGACGCCCCTTACGTTTTTTAATGCAAAATACCGGTGTCAAAACACCATACGACGCTGCCGAACGCGCGGGCGATGTTCAGGATATCGGATTGACGCTGGGCAAGCCCGGACACTGCAGCCCCTCAAGACCTACGGAAGTCCCATGGTGCTGATGTCGGGTGAAGCGGTCAACGCGTTATTTGCGCGCCGGGCAACGTCAAAATCGAAATTTTGGTAACGCCCGACGGAGCGATTTCACGAAATCGGGACACGCGGATTTTTGCGACAACGCGCGCTTCTTCGCGGCACGCTCCGCTTCACGGGCACTGCGGAACAGCTTGCCGTCCAGGGAGCTAAACCGCCGAGAGGCCGAAAAGAACCGGAACCCGGCGCGATCGCGCACCACAATGCCGGCGGATTCCGAACCGACTTCGATGATATAGGTATTCGACATGTCCCACTCGCATTTTTCCGGCCGGGAGGCCGCGCAAATAACGGGCATCGGGAAGAAACGTTCCCTGTCGTACCATCAGGATATGGACATGGTTCTCGCGTACGCAACTAGAATCCGTCGAGGTTTGATGACCCGTCGGATTGCTGGATTCCGAATCGCCTTGCCGTGCAAGCCATCCGGAATGACCTGACTGCGAGAAGTGGGATGCCGACTACGCCGGAACCGGCCGGTCGGCCTGCGGGACTTGCCGCTGCGGGACTTCCCGCGGGTTGCCCTGATCGTCGATCGCGACATAGGTGAACTTGCCGTCGGTGACGAGGATGAACTGCATCTCCTTGCGGCGCATCACCCAGGCTTCCAGATGCACCGTAATCGAGGTCTTGCCGATGCGGACCAGCGTGGCATGCACGGAGACGAGATCGCCGACAAACACCGGCTTGCGGAAATTCATGGCGTCGATCGCGACCGTCACGGTGCGCGACTTCGCGAGCTTGGACGCGAAGATGCCGCCGCCGATGTCCATCTGGCTGAGCAGCCAGCCGCCGAAAATGTCGCCGTTCTGGTTGGTGTCCGCGGGCATCGCCAGCGTGCGCGTGCAGAGTTCACCGAGCGGCGCGGTCTCAGTGATCGCCGGGGCGTGGACGGCCGTTGCGTCGGTCATAGGAGCGTCAGTCATGGGGCGTCCGTCATCGGTCTGTCGAAGGCATTATCACGCGTCGCCTCACTTGAACGCATCCCAGCCGGGGTCCGGCGCAAAACGGACGCCGAATTTTTCCGCGAGCTCGCGCAGGTTGGCGGCGACATTCTCCGGGCCACGGGTGCGCGCATAGTTCAGCGGGCCGCCGCGGAACGGCGCGTAGCCGGTGCCGAAGATCATCGCACCGTCGACCAGGTCGGCATCGTCGACGATGCCTTCGCGCAGGCACGCGACGCACACGTTCGACATCGGCAGCACCAGGCGGTCGATCATTTCCGGCGTGACCTGCGACCTGCTCGCGGTGCCCTTGTCGGCCTTGCCGTCGCGCCACGTGTAAAAACCCTTGCCGGTCTTGCGGCCGAGTTCGCCCTTCGCGACCTTTTCGCGCAGCCAGTCCGGCGGCTGTGGAAGAGCTTCACCGAACTTCGAGCGCAGCTCGTCGCCGACGGCGAGGCAGATGTCCAGCCCAACCTGGTCGGCGAGTTCGATCGGCCCCATCGGCATGCCGAATTTTTCCGCCGCAGCATCGATCACGGTCTTGTCGATCTTCTCGTCGAGCATCACCATGGCTTCGAGCATGTACGGCGTCAGCGCACGGTTGACGAGGAAACCCGACGAACTCTGCACCGGCAGCGGCAGCCGGTCGATGGCGCCGACGAACGCCATGGCCTGTTTCAGCACCTGCGGGTCGGCGGCATCGTGGCTGACCACCTCAACCAGTTGCAGCCGCGACACTGGATTGAAGAAGTGCAAACCCACCAGCCGCTCCGGATGCTGCAGCGTGGTGCGCAACTCCTGCAGCGGAATGCTCGAAGTGTTGGTGGCGAGGATCGCGCCCGGCTTCATCCTCGGCTCGAGGCCGGCATAGACCTTCTGCTTCAATTCGAGCTTTTCGGGCACCGCCTCGATGATGAGATCGGCATTGCGCACGCCTTCGCCGTTGAGATCGGGCATCAGGCGGTCGAGCGCATCGCGGATCCCGGTGCGCTTGCGGACGATTTTGCCGTAGAGGTCGGATGCGCGCTTGATCGCGCCGGCGATCGGCTCCGGCTTCATATCCGCGAGCGTCACCCGGATGTCCTGATGCGCGCACCACGCGGCGATGTCGCCGCCCATGGCGCCGGCGCCGATGACGTGCAGGTGCTTCACCAGGTTGCCGCCGCCCGCGAGTTTCTTCATCTGCTCGCGCAGGAAGAACACCCGGATCAGGTTCTGCGCCGTCGACGTTACCATCAGGCCGGCGAAGGAACGCTTTTCGGCCGCAAGCATCGCGGCCTTGCTGCCGCCATGCTTCTCCCAAAGGTCGATCAAAGCATAGGGCGCAGGATAATGCTCCTTCGATGCGGCCTTCTCCGTCTCCCGACGCATCCGCGAGGCGAGAAAGCCGCGAACGGGGCCGAAGTTAAGCAGCCAGTTGGGCGCATTAGGCCGGGCGCGTTTCAGCCGGCCGGCCACCGCATCCTTCACCGCGTTGCGGACGTGGCGCTCCTGGGTCACGGCGTCGACAAGGCCGAGCGCACGCGCTTTCCGCGCGTCGATGGTCTTGCCGGTCAGCATCAGCGTCATCGCCTGCATCGGATTGACCAGCCTGGTGAACCGCGCGGTGCCGCCGAGTCCGGGATGCAGCCCGAGCATCACTTCCGGGAAACCGAACCGCGCATTGTCGATGGCGATCCGCGTCCGGCACGCCAGCGCCAGCTCGAGCCCGCCGCCGAGGCAGAAGCCGTGGATCACGGCGACGCTCGGAATCTTCATCGCCTCCAGCCGGTCGATGATGCCGTGGGCGCGACCGATCGTCGTTTCGACCTCTTCCGGATCGGCGGCACCGCGGAACTCGTTGACGTCGGCGCCGGCGATGAAGCCGGACGGCTTCGCCGAGCGGATCACGATGCCGGCGGGCGGCTGGCTTTCCAGCACGCTCACGATCGCGCCGAACTCCTCCATCACCTCCGACGACAGCGTGTTGGCGCTGGAATCGGCGCGGTCGAACAGCACCCACGCCACGCCGTCGGCATCGCGCGTCAGCTTGAAGTTGCGATAAGGGCCGCTTGCATCGGGTTTCGGCCCGAGCTCCAGCACGCGATCCTTGAGAACGTCCAATATCCTGGATTCCATGACGTCCTCACACCATCTCGATCAGCATGGCACCGCCCTGCCCGCCGCCGATGCATTCACTGGCGATACCGCGCCTGGTGCAGAGCCGCTTCATGGCGTTGACGAGATGCAGCACGATGCGGTTTCCCGAAGTACCAACGGGATGACCGAGGCTGACCGCGCCGCCATCGACGTTGAGTCTGGCGCGGTCGATCGTGCCGGCCGCACCGTCGAGGCCGAGCACCTCGCGGCAGAATTTCTCGTCCTTCCACGCGGCGAGGCAACCGAGCACCTGCGTGGCGAAGGCTTCGTTGAGCTCCCAGGTCTCGATGTCGTGGAGCGATAGCTTGTTGCGCTTCAACAGCTCGGTCACTGACAACGTCGGACCGAGCCCCATGATCGAGGGATCGAGCGCCGACCACTGGCTGTCGATGATCATCGCCTTCGGCTTGAGACCGTGTTTGATGACGGCATCCTCCGATGCGAGAATGGTCCAGCAGGCGCCGTCGGTGATCTGCGACGAATTGCCGGCGGTGACCTGGCCCCACGGCCGCTCGAACACCGGCTTCAGCTTCGCCAGCGTCTCCATCGAGGACTCAGGGCGCACGCCGTCGTCGTGATCGTAGAATTTGCCGTCGCGCGCGAACGCGGTTTCCAGTTCGCCCTTGAGCCAGCCTTCGGCCTGCGCCTTCGCAAGCCGCTTGTGGCTTTCGACCGCGTAGGCGTCGGACTGTTCGCGGGTGATGCCGAAAAGGTGGCCGACCACCTCGGCGGTCTGGCCCATGTTGAGTTCGGTGATCGGATCGGTCAGCCCGCGCTCAAGCCCGATGATCGGCTTGAAATAGGGCGGCCGCGCTTTCGCGATCGCCTTGATTTTCGCAACGATGCCCTTGGCGCCGGCGACGCCTGCGAACCAGCGCACGCCCTGCTGCGGCCACACCAGCGGCGCATGGCTCAACGCCTCCGCGCCGCCCGTCAGGATCAGGTTGGCGTTGCCGTCGCGGATATAGCGGTAGCCGGTGTCCATCGACTGCATGCCCGAGCCGCAGTTGATCTGCACCGTGAACGCCACCATCGCCTCGCCCATGCCGAGCCGCAGCGCGGCGACGCGGGCCGGGTTCATCTCGTCGGCGATGACGTTGACGCAGCCGAGGATGACCTGATCGAACGCGTCGGGCGCGAACGGCTGCCGCGCCAGCAACGGCCGTCCGCATTGCACCGCCAGATCGACCGGCGTGAACGGCCCCGGTCCGCTGCGCGCTTTCAGGAAGGGGGTTCGGCTGCCGTCGATAATATAGACCGGACGCACCATCAGCCTACCGCCCTCGTCTCACTCAACTCCTGCACGACCTGATGCACGCCGGCGGGCTTCTTGTAAATCGGGGACAATGCCTCCGGCGCGAAGTCGTCGACCTCGATGACGCGGACCACCGCCTCGTGCGCCGCCTTGTATTGCTCGGCTTCGACCTGGGTGATGACGCCCTGCTTCACCGCCTCGTCTGCGTCGTGCAGTCGCGCCGCGCGCATCCGCCTGAACACGTCCTCCGCGGCAGTCACCAGCAGAAACGCCTTTTCCAGCAGCGCCGGGCTACTGCCATCATCGACCTGCGAGAGCCCCGACGTCAGGCGGTCACGCGCGACAGAGGGCTCCAGCACCAGTTGCGCGCAGGCATGGACGACCGCGTCGCTCGGCCCGCGCGCCTGCGCGCCCAGCGGCTGGATCATGAATTTGAGCATGAGCGCGACGAAGCGGTTCGGCAGGTTCGCCAGGATATCAGCAAACCGCTGCTCGATGGTGCGGAAGCCAGTGGCCATGCACCATTCGACCATCGGGAGATCGACCTCCTGACGGCCATCGTCGTGCCAGCGCTTGATGACGGCCGACAACAGATACAATTCGGAGAGAATATCGCCGAACCGCGCCGACAGCATCTCCTTGCGCTTCAGCTTGCCGCCGAGCGTCAGGAGCGCCATGTCGGCGCACAATGCGAAGGCCGACGAATAGCGCGAGAGCTGACGGTAGAAGCCGGTCACCGCGCCCGCATCATCCGGCGCGGGCGCGAACACCCCGCCGCTCCAGCTTCGGCCCCAAGCGCGGAACAGCGTGGTGAAGCTGTGGGAGATATGAGCCCAGAACGCCTTGTCGAAGGTATCGAGGCCCCGGAGTTTGTCGGCGTCGCCGAGCGCATTCATCTCCTGCAGCAGAAAGGGATGCGCGCGGATCGCGCCCTGCCCGAAGATGATGAGGTTGCGCGTCAAAATGTTGGCGCCTTCCACCGTGATCGAGACCGGCACCCCGCGATAGAGATTGCCGATGTAGTTTTGCGGTCCGTCGATCACGGCCTTGCCGCCGTGGATGTCCATGGCGTCATCGATCACGGTGCGCAAGCGCTCGGTGGCGTGCAGCTTCATGATGCCGGAAATGACGGCGGGATGGTGGCCCTCGTTGAGCGCGGCGCAGGTCAGCCGCCGCGCCGCGTCGATCAGATAGGCGGTTGCGGCGATCCGCGCCAACGGCTCCTCGATGCCCTCGAACTTGCCGATCGGAATGCCGAACTGCTCGCGGACGCGGGCATAGGCGCCGGTGGTGCGCGCCGCGAAGGCCGCGCCCGCCGCCGACAACGAGGGCAGCGAGATGCCGCGCCCGGCCGCCAGCGCCGTCATCAGCATCTTCCAGCCCTGACCCAGACGCTCCCTTCCACCGATGACGTAGTCGAGCGGGATGAAGACGTCCTTGCCCCAGTTCGGACCGTTCTGGAACACCTGCATCGCCGGCAGATGGCGCCGGCCGATCGACACCCCCGGCAGATCGGTCGGGATCAGCGCCACGGTGATGCCGAGGTCCTCCTGCGAGCCGACCAGATGATCCGAATCGTAGGCCTTGAAAGCGAGGCCGAGCAGCGTCGCCACCGGGCCGAGCGTGATGTAGCGCTTGTGCCAGTTGAGCCTGAGCCCGATCACCTCGCGGCCCTCGAACATGCCCTTGCAGATGATGCCGCTGTCGACCATCGCCGCGGCGTCGGAGCCGGCTTCCGGACTGGTCAGGCCGAAGCACGGAACGTCGCGGCCGTCGGCGAGGCGCGGCAGCCATTTTCCCTGCTGATCCCTGGTGCCGAAGCGCATCAGCAATTCGCCGGGGCCGAGCGAATTCGGCACCATCACCGTGACTGCGGCGGTCAGCGAGCGCGACGAAATCTTGCGCACCACTTCCGAATGCGCATAGGGCGAGAAGCCGAGTCCGCCGTACTCGGTCGGAATGATCATGCCGAAGAATTTTTTCTGCTTGATGAAACTCCAGACCTCGGGCGGCAGGTCGCGCCATTCCCAATTGATCTTCCAGTCGTCGAGCATGGCGCAGAGTTCGTCCACCGGGCCGTTGAGGAACGCCTCTTCCTCCGCGGTCAAAGTCGCCGGCGAGGTCGCCAGCAGCTTCGTCCAGTCGGGATTGCCGGTGAACAGATCGGCGTCCCACCAGACGTCGCCGGCCTCCAGCGCCTCGCGCTCGGTATCCGACATCGACGGCAGCACGCGGCGCGCCCAGGAGAAGATCAGCTTGGAGATCACGTCACGGCGAAAACTCATCGCAATGTCCTCTTGTTCGGGTAGTCCGCACGGTCGGTCCGGTTGGGATTGCTAAAGGCAATGCCTTTACACCTATAAAGGAAATATCCTTAAAATAGGGAAAACCGCGTTTCATTTCATGTTTCTTAATTGAAAACTAAGCGGAATTGGGCGGCTGGAGCCCCGCCTACAACGACAAGATAGCGCAAGAGTTCCGAAAACGCGATTTGCGAAAATGTGATCGTCTTCGGGGGTAGCCCTTGCAGGTGGCGTGGCCAATACCTGTCATTTATGGCGCGCTTCCAAGAATGCCGAGCCTTGCAATTCAGCCCTTGCAGTTCAGCCAGCCCCGTCCTTCAATTCGAACGACAATTGGCAGACTGTAACTGACATTGCTGGCGTCGGGCCGGGCATTCCGGGCTTGTGCTCCCGTCCAAGTGCCTGATAGCACGCTTTTCGTCGCGGCTAACTTTTTTGGGGCGTCGATGAGTCAAGCGAGCGCTGGCGAGCCGTCTACGATTACGCGATACTGGAGCCTTTTCTTCCGACCAGGCGAATGGTTGCTTTCCAGGTTTTCGCGTTTGGAGCAATCCCGTTGGCCCGTCCTCTGGGTAATAGGTCTGTTCCTCGCTCAAGCGATCCCTGCCACAATCATTCGCGCCTCGAACCTGGAGGAAGGCACGGTTCTGGCCATTGCGCGCGGTGCCGTGGAGGACGGCCATTGGCTCACGCCCTTCGTTTACGGAGAGCGGTTCGTCGAAAGACCCGTTCTGTTGTCATGGATAACGGCGTTTTTTGGCGAGTTAACCGGCGGTGTCACACTTTGGTCATTACGTATTCCGCACCTTTGCTTCTTCCTTGCGGGGACATTGCTGATCTACAACCTGCTCCGGTCCGTCACCGGCAAGAGTGCGGCTATTTTCGGCGCGCTGTGCTGGATCAGCATGCCTGTTGTCGCACCCAAGTTCATCAATGCCGAGCCCGACATCGTTCTCGCGACTTTGCTGTTTGCAGCTTTTTGCGTCTGGTGGCAGGGAACTGCCGACAAGAGCATGACGTTTGGGCGATGGCTCTGCGTGAGCATCTTGATCGCCCTTGCCGGCTTGACCAAAGGACCGCAGCCCGTCGCTTACTTTACTCTCGGCGTTGGCGCTTACATCCTTCTGAAGCAGCGTGATCAGATTCCAGCATTCATCGCCGCGAACTTATGCTCGGGGCTGATCATCGGCGGCTGGTATGCCATCATTTATCACCCCAGCGATATGGAAACCTGGGAAGCTCATTCACGCCTGTCGCATACGACCAACGGCCTTGCCACGATTCTGGGCCATCTGGATTTCGTCAAGAGTTTAGCTATCGAATTTTTGCCGGGATCCATTTTGATAGCACCGGCAGTTCTGATCGCCGTCCGCAGATGGCGAAACACTCGAAACGACCTCAACACCCGAAACGACCTGCTGCTTGCCGCGATCCTCTACTCCGTGGCTTGCACCCTGGTTCTCTTGTTCTGGCCGGGTAAAGTGGCCGCGCGCTATGCGATGCCGGGGACGATGACACTAGCGGTCATTTGCGGACTGATGTTTGAGAGCTGGCGCCATAGCCACCCCAAAGTCATCGCGTCAGCACTGGTTGTGACTTATCTGATCTTTTCCGCGCTGCTCGTACGAGGATGGGTGGCGATGCCTTTCTGGCCGCATCTTTTTCAGGAGAGTCGAATAGCAGGCACCGCGATCTCCTCCGTTATCCAGCAGCATCCGGGACCGCTATATGTGATCGGCAGCTCAACTGAACGCAATATGCTGGTTTACGTCCCGAGCCGGATCCGCGCGATGACACTGGACGACTTGGCGCGGCTGCAAACCGACTCAATTGCAGTGCTGCTTCCTGAAGAACGGCAAGCTTTAGCTCGTCAAGCTCCCACCCTGCAGCTTATTGACCGCGCTGATCTGGCGAGGAAGCCCTATAGCGTCGTTGAGATTTTGCCAAACGGGTCGCGCTAGTGGAGTGCTGCGCGCCATTCCCGCGGGCAAATCCTTGCCGGTCACGCCGTTCACCCCTGATATTCTGCGCGTATTGTTTTTGTTATTTGCGCCCCCCGCCGCGCGGCGCAAGGCCGGCAAGCACGAAATCGATCATCTGATCGAGCGTCGGCCCCGGCTTGTCGACGCATTGCGCGATCATCTGCGGATGGAAGAAACGCATCATCGCCGTGCATGTGCACAGCGACGCCAGCGGTACGTCCGGCGCCTCGAACTCGCCGTTCGCCGCGCCCTGGGCGATCACCTCGCCGATAGTCGCGGCGATATCCTCCATATGCGCCTTGCAGACATCCCAGTCTTCTTCCATGGCAATGGCGACCATCTCGTGAAGCTTGGAATCGCCGACATAGCGCTCGCTGTTCATGTGATGGATCGTCGACAGCAATTCCCGCAACCGCTGTGCGGCCGGACCGGGCGCGGCCCCGATCGCCTGCGCCGCGTCCTCGACCTCGCCCATCAGCCGCCGTGCCACGCCATGGTGGATCGCCTTCTTCGAGTCGAAGAAGCGATAGACGTTGGCGGGCGACATCCGCAGCACCTTCGCGATGTCGGCGACGGTGGTCTTTTGATAGCCGATCTCGCGGAACAGTTTCTCCGCCACCACCAGAATCCGGTGGCGCGTATCAGCCTCGGTGTTGTCTGTGATCATCGCCATGAGAGAACCAATCTTCACTTATTCCGCGGCCTGAGCAAGCGGAAAAGCGAGCTGCGTCTCGTACGGTACGGGCTCGGCCTGCTCCGGCTCGCCGCCGCGCTCATTAAGGCTCTTCCTGAACCACAGCGCGTAGAGACCCGGCAGATACAATAGGGTCAGGAAGGTCGCAACGAACAACCCGCCCATGATGGTGATCGCCATCGGGCCCCAGAACGCCGAGCGCGACAGCGGAATCATCGCAAGGATCGCGGCCAGCGCCGTCAGCACCACCGGCCGCGCGCGGCGCACCGTCGCTTCGACGATCGCCTCGCCGCGGGTGAGGCCGTGCGCGACATCGGCCTCGATCTGATCCACCAGAATGACCGCGTTGCGCATGATCATGCCGGCCAGCGCGATCAGGCCGAGCAGCGCCACGAAGCCGAACGGCTGGTTCGCGACATTGAGCCCGAGCGAAGCTCCAATGATACCGAGCGGTGCCGTCATGAACACCAGCACGAGCCGCGAAAAACTCTGCAACTGGATCATCAGCAGCGTCAGCATCACGATGACCATGACCGGAAACAGCACGAAGATCGAAGCGTTGCCCTTGGCGGACTCCTCGAACGCACCGCCTGCCTCGATCCGGTAGGCCGGCTGCAGGTGATCGCGAATCTCCTGCAATTTCGGCCAGATCTGGTTGGTGACGTCGGGCGCCTGCACGCCGTCCACCACGTCGCCGCGCACCGTGATCGCCATGTCGCGGTTGCGCCGCCACAGGATCGGCTCCTCGTGGGCGTATTCGATCTTCGCGACCTGCGACAGCGGCACCGCCACGCCGCCCCGCGACGTCACGGTGAGATCGCCGACGCCGGCGAGGTCGAGACGCTCCGACGGGATTGCACGCGCGACGACGCCGACCTTCTCGATGCCGTCGCGCACCGTCGTCACCGGAACGCCCGAGATCAGCATGGCGAGCGCCTGCGAGACATCCTGCGGCGTCAGACCGAGCGCACGGGCGCGATCCTGATCGACCACGAGCTTGAGATACGGCGTCTGTTCGTTCCAGTCGAGGTTCGGATCCTTCACATTCGGATTGGCGCGCACGACGTCGCGCACCTTGTAGGCGATGTCGCGCACCACCTTGGGATCGGGGCCGATCACCCGGAATTGAACGGGGAAGCCGACCGGCGGACCGAAGTTGAAGCGATCGACCCGGACCCGCGCCTCGGTCAGCGCGCCGTCATCGACCGCTTTCTCGATCTTTGCCTTGATCCGCTCGCGGGCCTCGACGTTCTTCGCCACGATCACGATCTCGGCGAAGGATTCGTTCGGCAGTTGCGGATTGAGTCCGAGCCAGAAACGCGGCGAACCCTGGCCGACATAAGCGGTGTAGGTGGCGATATCGTTATCGTCCTTCAGGAGCTTTTCGGCCTCTTTCACCGACTTCTCGGTGACGCCGAACGCCGTACCTTCCGGCAGCCGCAGTTGCAGGAACAGTTCGGGCCGCTCCGACAGCGGGAAGAACTGCTGCTGGACATGACCGAAGCCCACGACGGCGACGACGAAGATGCCCGCGGTCGCAGCCACCACCTTGATGCGGTGGTTGACGCACCACTGGATCACCGCGCGCAAGGCCCGATATACCCGCGTCTCGTAGATCGCGTGCGGATCGTGGTTGTGGCCGACTTTGATGGTCGGCAGCAACTTGACGCCGATATAGGGCGTGAAGATCACCGCGACGAACCAGGAGGCGACCAGCGCGATCGCCACGATCCAGAAGATGCCGCCGGCGTATTCGCCCACGGCCGAATTGGCGAAGCCGATCGGCAGGAAGCCGGCTGCCGTCACCAAAGTGCCGGTCAGCATCGGAAACGCGGTGGACTCCCAGGCAAAGGACGCGGCGCGAAAGCGATCCCAGCCCTGCTCCATCTTCACCACCATCATCTCGACCGCGATGATGGCGTCGTCGACCAGAAGGCCGAGCGCGATGATCAAGGCGCCGAGCGTGATGCGGTGAAGGTCGAGCGACATCGCATTCATGACGATGAAGACGATCCCGAGCACCAGCGGCACCGACAGCGCCACCACGATGCCGGTGCGCCAGCCCAATGCGAGAAAGCTGACGAATAGCACGATCGCCAGCGCCTCGATGAACGAATGCACGAACTCGCCGACGGCGTGCTCGACCACTTTCGGCTGATCGGCGATGCGCTCGATGTTGATGCCCTGCGGCACCGCCTGCATGAACTCGTCGGCGGCCCTAGTGACGTCCTCGCCGAGTTGGAGAATGTTGGCGCCCTTCGCGGTCACGACGCCGATGCCGAGCGCCGGCTTGCCCTCCTGCCGTACCTTGAATGTCGGCGGATCGACGAAGCCATGGGTGACGGTCGCGATATCGCCGAGGCGGAACACACGCCCGTTGCTTTCGACCGGCGTCTCCGCCACCGCCTCGGCGCCATCGAGAGCGCCGGTAACGCGCAACGCCACCCGCTGCGACGAGGTTTCGACGGTGCCGGCCGGCGTTACCGCATTCTGTTTTGCAAGCGAATCGAAGATCGCCTGTGGCGCGATGCCGAGCGTGGCCAGCTTGGCGTGGGAGAACTCGACGTAGATGCGCTCGTCCTGGATGCCGTAGAGGTTGACCTTGGTGACGCCGTCCACCCTCAACAGCCGCTGGCGCAGACCTTCGGCAACCTTTTTCAACTGCGCGTAATCCGCGCCGTTGCCAGTCAGTGCATAAAGAATGGAATCGACATCGCTGAACTCGTCGTTGACCACCGGCCCGATGATTCCGGCCGGAAGGCTGCCCTGCGCATCGGCAAGCTTCTTGCGCAGCAGGTAGAACAGATAAGGCACCTGCTTCGGCGGGGCGGAGTCGAGGAAGGACACCTGCATCGCCGTGAAAGCCGGCTTGGAATAGGTCTGCACCTTGTCGAAATACGGCAGTTCCTGCAGCTTCTTCTCGATGGGATCGGCGACCTGGGTCTGCATTTCCTCCGCGGTCGCGCCGGGCCACATCACCGAGACGTTCACCACCTTGACCGTGAAAGAGGGATCTTCGGCCCGGCCCAGCTTCTCGTAGGAGAAGAAGCCGGCGACGCCGAGCGCGACGATCAGGAACAGAATCAGCGCCGGATGGCTCACCGCCCAGGCGGACAGATTGAAGCGCTTCATGGCACTCTCCGCGTTCAGAACGACAGCGACGACACCACCCGCACCTTCTGCGCGGGATCGAGTTTCTGCACGCCGAGCACGACGACCTTCGCGCCCTCGCCCACACCGCCGGTGATGATGACGTCGTTGCTCTCGTAGGATTTGACAGCGACCGGCTTCAGCGCGACGTCGCCTTTGTCATCGACGACATAGAGCGGCGACGGTCCGCCCTGGCTGAACAGCGCCGACAGCGGCACCCGCGCCACGCGCGAAGTGGCGGCGTCGGCAAGCGTCAGCGTAGCCGTCATGCCGAGCGAAACCTTGTCGTCGGCATCCGGCAGCGAGAACTTGGCGAGATAGGTGCGGGTCGCGGGATCGGCGGTCGGCGCGATCTCGCGCAGTTTCGCCGCATAGGTCTTGCCGGGCTCCGACCACAGCGACACGCGCGCGGTGCCGGTCCTGGCGCGACCGATCAGCGTTTCCGGAATCGCAACAACCGCTTCCTTTTCACCAAGGCGCGCGACGCGGATCGCGCCCTGACCCGCGGCGACCACCTGCCCGGCATCGACCAACGTCGCAGTCACCACGCCGCGGGTGTCGGACGTCAGCGTCGCATAGGACAGAGAATTCCGGGTCAGTTCGACCGAGCGCTGCGCGCGGTTCAGCCGTGCCCGCGCTTCGTCGGCGGTGGCCTTGGCCTGATCGAGCTGCGCGTCGGTGCTCCAGCCTTTCGTCCGCAGTTCCTGCGCACGATGCTCGGCGGCGGCGGCCTGCGCCAGCACGCCGGTGGCCGCATTCAATTCCGCCTGCGCCTGCTCGGCCTGCAATTTGAGATCGACTTCATCAAGGGTGGCGAGCGGCTGGCCGACTTCAACGGTCTGGCCGACCTCGACGAGGCGCTTCGCGACCTTGCCGGGCACCCGGAAACCCATGTCGGTCTCGATCCGCGGCTTGATGGTGCCGACGAAGCTACGGTCTGGCGTCTCCGCCTCGTAATGCACGGTGGCGGTCAGAACCGGGCGGGCCGGCTCGGCCTTCTCGGCGACCGATTCATTGCAGCCTCCCAGCGCCAGCGCCGGAAGGATGACCAAAACGAACGGCAAATACCTGGAGGACCAGAAGAACTTGGAAGACCAGGAGAAAGAGCGATGAGACAGCATCGGGAAAATCCTTCAGAAGCCTATCTCATGCCACTGTGGAATGTTTAATGATGATTGTCAATATTCATCATAGATCATGAAATCGTGAAGGATCGGGTTCCCGGTCAAGGGCCGCGGGACGACTCCGGGAAAAATAAAGGAGGCGTGCGGGATTGCGCGGCCGAGCGCCGCAAATCAGCGGCCGACGCAAGCAAGGGACGGCAATCCCGATCGCGATCAGGACCGATTATGCAACCGGCGCGACTGTTCGGGAGCGGTCTGGTTGGCGTCGAAAGCAAGTGAAGGTTGTGAGACCTTGCCCGCTCGCGGCGTTGATAAAATTTTAATCGTACCCGTTCAAAAATACCGCCGACTGAACGATTCAAATGGCCCGCAACCGCGGGCCTCTCTCGTCACTATGCGCGCATCAAGGCAACGTTCGTAACGCAAGTTCCCCAGAGGTTTAGAGACCGGTCCCCTGTCTCGACCCAAGAACTGTCGGTCGTTTGGGAATACTACCTGCATCGGAAGGATCCGAAAATGAAGGCGAAGATCAGCGTTACTCTGCCTGCTATCATCTCCGCGCTCGTCCTGATAGGCGCCCTTGCCGCCGGAATGGCGGCGTACCAAGCGTACGAACTGCGACAGAAATCCGAAGCATTTCTCGAAGTGAACCATATCTCGCAGTTGCTGTTACGAAGCGCCGGGCAATGGGCGGTCGAGCGCGGGCTCACGAACGCGCCGCTGAAGTCGCCCGATGCCCTGCCTACCGAACTCCGTCCCCAGATCGTCAACACTCGGCAAACCGCCGATCGCGCATTTTCGGAGGCCGCTCAACTGTTGCACGGGATTCCGGCGATGAAATCCGCACAGACGCAACTTTCGGAGGCCGAGAGCACGTTCCAGTCGTTCGTCGGTTTTCGCACGAGGCTCGATGAGAATCTTCCCAAACGGGGATCGGAACGGAGCCCGGAGGTCGTCGAGGGCTTCTCACCGGCAATCACCAAGCTGATCGACGTCTCCGGCAACAGGCTGCGACTGACATTGGAAACGCTGACCCGTCCGCCTACCGCGGCTCTGACGCAATTGGTCAGCGTACGTAATTTGACTGCGCAGATGGCCGAGAACGCCGGGAGAGAACGTGCGTTGGTCGGAGGGATCGTCGGCTCCCGCGCCAAGATCTCCACGAGCAGCTTCCGGACCATCGCTCGTTTCCGCGGAAATGTAGAGTTGGCATGGGAAACGATCTCACCGCTGCGGATGCGCACCGACTTGCCGAAAAAAGTCACGGATGCGATCTCGGGCGTCGAGAAGGACTATTTCCAGACCTATGGCCAGACACGCGACGGCGTGTTCGCGACAGCCGAGACGGGTGAGTACACGATCAGCGGCAACGACTATGTTGCGCGGGCGACCACCGCGATCAATTCGATCCTTCGGCTGGCCGATGCGGTCGGTGAAGCGGCCGATCAAGAAGCTACAAACGAAGCCGCAAACAGCACGTCCAAACTGCTCATTGCCGGATTGATATTGCTCGGCTGTATCGCTCTCGCGCTGATCAGCTTCTGGATTGCGTTCTCGCGGATCCTGCGACCGCTGTCTGCGCTGACCGGAGCGATGGGTGAACTCGCGAAAGGCAATTTTGCCGTGGTCCTGCCTGGACTCGACCGCAAGGACGAGATGGGCGACATGGCGCGTGCGGTCGAGACCTTCAAAGTCAAGGCCGAGCAGAAAGCGCGCGACGAAGCGGAAGCCAAGATGCAGCAGGATCAACTTGCCGCCCAACAGCGCAAGGCGGACATGCACAGGCTAGCCGACAGTTTCGAGGCGGCGGTCGGCGAAGTGATCCAGACGGTATCCTCGGCAGCAACCCAACTCGAAGGCTCGGCGACCTCGCTGACCCGGACAGCCGAACAGACCCATCAGCTTTCATCCGCTGTGGCCGCGGCCTCCGAGGAAGCAACGGTCAATGTTCAGTCCGTGGCCTCGGCCAGCGAGGAGATGGCCGCGTCCGTCACCGAAATCAGCCGGCAGGTCCAGGAAGCGTCGAGGATCGCGAGCGACGCGGCGCAAAAGGCGCATAGCGCCGACCAGCGGATCACTTCGCTGTCGCAGGCATCCACCAAGATCGGAGACGTGGTTGAACTCATCAACACGATTGCCAGCCAGACGAACCTCCTGGCGCTCAACGCAACCATCGAGGCCGCTCGCGCCGGCGAGGCCGGCCGCGGCTTCGCCGTCGTGGCGTCCGAGGTGAAGGCTCTGGCCGAGCAGACCGCCAAGGCGACCGCCGAAATCGGCCAGCAGATCACGAACATCCAGGCGGCGACGGATGACTCCGTCGTTAACGTGAAAGAAATCGGCGTTGTCATCGGCAGGATTGCGGAGATCTCCGCGACGATCGCCTCGGCAGTCGAAGAGCAAGCGTCTGCAACTCAGGAAATATCCCGCAACGTTCAGCAGGCAGCGGCCGGAACCTCGGAAGTTTCCTCCAATATTATCGAGGTCAGCAACGGAGCGTCCGAAACCGGTGGCGCCTCTACACAAGCCCTGGCAGCGGCAAAGACTCTGGCCGGCAATACCGATCGCCTCAAGCTGGAGGTCGAAAAGTTCCTCGCAACGGTCAGAGCCGCCTAATTTAGTGGAGCGAATTTGCCACCGCGCGTCGAGGACGCGAACCAGTATCAAATCCATCATGAGCGGATTGCTCCTTGCAACCGCTCATGACTTTTCCTCCCGGGAACTTTCTTGAACCAGATTCCGGATCACTCCTTTGCCGTCGCAGGAACGCTTCAAGGCTCGACGCGTTGTCTGGGCTCAACGCAAAGGAGACGACTTATGGGTTCCACCACAGACAAGATCAAGGGCGCCGCCAACGAAGTGATCGGCAAGGCCAAACAGGGTATCGGTGAAGCGACCGGTTCGGAGAAACTTCAGAGCGAAGGCGCTATGCAGGAAATGAAGGGCAAAGGCCAAAAGGCGCTTGGCGACGCCAAGGAAGCCGCCAAGGACGCTGCGGACAAGGCGGCAGACGCGGTCAACAAGAAGCTTTGATCTCGACCGAACGGTGCGTTTTAACATAACGGACCGGCCCTTGCGGGGGCCGGTCTTTTTTTGTGCGGCAAAGGACATCCCCATAGCCGCGCTCAGGCTGTCTTTTGTGGAAACCTGGACGATCGTATGCAACGACCGCTTGCCGCAATGCATGGGATGAACCGCTCCGCACGCGGAAGCCGGCGACGGAAAAAACGACATCGACCCGTGATCGATACATGGGTTTCGCGACGCGGCGCGGACTGATAAACCCTCGCCATGCTCAAGGTCGCCGCTCTGTACCAATTTGCACCGCTGCCGGATTTTCGCGAGGTGCGCGAGCCGCTGCGCGCGCTTTGCGTCGGGCTTTCCGTCAAGGGCACGATCCTGCTCGCCGGAGAAGGCATCAACGGCACCGTCGCCGGAATGCCGGACGCCATCGACGCGCTGGCCGCGGAGTTGCAAACCGGCACGCTGTTCTCCGGACGGCTCGACAATCTCGAGCTGAAATTCTCGCAGGCATCCGTGATGCCGTTCGCGCGGCTGAAGGTCCGGCTCAAGAAGGAGATCGTGACGCTCGGCGATCCCGCAACCGATCCGACCCGCGCGGTCGGCATCTATGTCGAACCGAAGGACTGGAACGGCCTGATCGCCGCGCCCGACACGCTTCTCATCGATACCCGCAATGCCTTCGAGGTGGCGATGGGCACCTTCGAAGGCGCCGTCGATCCGCAACTCGCGCGGTTCGGCGAGTTCAAGGATTTCGTCGCGCAAAAGCTCGATCCGGACAGGCATCGCAGGATCGCAATGTTCTGCACCGGCGGGATTCGCTGCGAAAAGGCCAGCTCCTATCTGTTGTCGCGCGGCTTCAAGGAGGTCTATCACCTCAAGGGCGGCATCCTGAAATACCTCGAAGGCATTCCCGAGAGCGAAAGCTGCTGGCGCGGCGAATGTTTTGTGTTCGACGACCGGATCGCGCTCGGTCACGGGTTGACGGAATCCAGACGCGCGGGCCGGCTCATGGACGGAGCGCCCGGCGATGACTGACAAGACTTTCGCGGATCGCATCGATGCGCTGGAGATGCGCCTGACCTATCAGGAGGAGACCATCGAGACCCTGAACCAGGCCGTCACCGCGCAATGGAAGCAGATCGACGCGCTGACGCGGCAGGTCGCCGAACTTGGCGAGCGCATGCGGGAGGCCGAAGCCAACCGGCCCGGCCCCACCAACGAGCCGCCGCCGCATTATTGAAGGCGACGTCGCCCGCCTGCTCCCGTACCGCCGTTGATCGACAATCGTTATCGGCCTATCAGGAGCGTCGCGCGATGTCCTGTCGTTTGCACGTCATCGCCACGTCGCTACAAGCCACGACAACAAGGCAACACACCGCCGGAGAGGATCGCATGACCGCGGAAGTCTCGATTGGGGACGGAGAGGCCGCCCGGCTGACGCCGCATCCGCTGCGGACCGCGATCCTGGGTGAGCTGCATGCCCGTCCCTTCACGGCGCTGTCCGTTCCAGCCCGCATCCTGCATTTCGCGTTCGAGACGGCCGGAGAACGCGCCCAGGCCGACCGCGCCAATCTCGCCGCATTCTGTTCGGCGCGCGGCCTGCCGGTGCCGACCTTTGCCGAGCGGCACTATCGCGTCACGTTGGGTACGACCGTGCTGCGATGGGAGCAGCATTCCGAATTCACGACCTATACCTGGGAGCTGCCCTCCCAACCTAACGGAATTCCGTTTCATCCGGCAGCCGCGGCGCTCGCTGCCCCGATGCAGCTCGTGCCGCAACCCGGTCCGCTTATTGTCGCCATCGATATGCACGTGCTCGCCGACGGGCCCGCCGTCCAACCGCCGGAGCGGCTGTTCGATCGCAACAGTCTCGCGCTTGCCGAAAACAGCGACGGTGCGGCGATCTACGCCACCGACTTCCAGCCCGATCCATCCGGCTTCGTGCGAATTCTGATAGTCGACCGCAAACTCAATCCGGATCGCGCCGGCGCGCTGGCGCAACGCGTGATCGAGATCGAGACCTATCGCACTTTGGCTTTGCTCGGCTTGCCGGAAGCGCAGCGGCTCTCGCCTTCGATCAGCGCCGTCGAGCAGCGGCTCGCGGAAGTGACCGACAAGATGCGCAACAACGGCAATCTCGCAGACAACCGCCACCTGCTCGACGAACTGACGGCGCTCGCGGCCGAGGTCGAGGCTGGCGCGGCTGCGAGCGTATTCCGCTTCGGCGCCAGCCGCGCTTATTACGAGATCGTGCAGCAGCGGCTGGCGACCATCGGCGAACGCAAGGTGTCCGGGCTGCCGACGTGGACGTCGTTCCTGGCGCGGCGAATGGCGCCGGCGATGCGGACCTGCGTGACCACCGAGGCGCGTCAGGAGAGCCTGTCGTTCAAGCTGTCGCGCGCAGCGAACCTGCTGCGCACGCGGGTCGACGTCGAACTCGAACAGCAGAATCAGGAACTGCTGAAATCGATGAACGCCCGCACGCGGATGCAGCTCCGGCTGCAGACCACGGTCGAGGGGCTGTCGGTCGCGGCCATCACCTATTATGTGGTCAGCCTGTTCGGCTATGTCGCCAAGGCGCTCCACGAGTCCGGGGCGGTCCCGATCGAGCCGGGTTATCTGACCGCGGCCTTTATTCCGGTCGCGGCGCTGTCGATCTGGTCGGTCGTGCGCCGCATTCGCCACAAGCATATCGGCCGCGACGGCTGACGCTTTTTGAAAGCGCCGCGACCACCCGACGATTTCATTTCCGCAATTCGCTCTACGCCGCCTTGCCGTCGAGCAGGCCGGTCAGGCGCCGGCGGATGATGCGCTCGGCATCGACCATGATGCGGTCGATCAGCTCCTTGCAGCTCGGCACGTCGTGGATCAGACCCACCGTCATACCGCAGCTCCAGGCGCCGGCATCCATGTCGCCGTCGATCATCACCTTGGGATAGACGCCGGCGACCTCCTCGATGATGTCGCCGATCTTGAGACTCTCGCCTTTTTCCCGTTCGATCTCCATCAGCCTTTCGACCTTGCGGTTGTTGAGCACGCGCTCGGTGTTGCGCAGCGCGCGCATGATCAGCCGGGTGTCGCGTTCGGAAGCGCCGACCAGCGCCTCCTTCACGTTGTCATGCACCGGCGCCTCCTTCGTCGCGATGAAGCGCGTGCCCATGTTCATGCCTGACGCGCCAAGCGCCAGCGCTGCGACGAGGCTGCGCGCATCCGCCATGCCGCCGGAGGCCACGAACGGAATCTTGAGTTCATCGGCGGCGCGCGGGAGCAGGATCATGTTGGGGATGTCGTCCTCGCCGGGATGACCGCCGCACTCGAAGCCGTCGACGCTAACCGCATCGCAACCGATCTGTTCCGCTTTCAGCGCGTGCCGCACCGAAGTGCATTTGTGGATCACCGTGATGCCGGCGGCCTTGAGCGCGGGCATGTACTGCTCCGGGTTGCGGCCCGCCGTCTCGACGATTCCGATGCCGCCTTCCACGATCGCCTGAATATATTCGGGATAAGGCGGCGTGGTGAACGCGGGTAGAAACGTCAGGTTCACGCCGAACGGCTTGTCGGTCATGCCGCGACAGCGCGCGATCTCCTTCGCCAGCAGGTCCGGTGTCTTCTGGGTCAATCCGGTGATGATGCCAAGACCGCCCGCATTCGAGACCGCGGAAGCCAGCTCCGCGAAGCCCACGTAATGCATACCGCCCTGGACGATCGGATGCTGGATGCCGAACAGTTCGGTGATGGCGGTTTTCACAAAAACTCCCGGTTTGCTGGCGGTGGCAAACGCTCCGGCAAACTCCCATTCCGCCGTCAGCTCGGCAAGCCGGATTCGGCGCCCTGCACCTACGCAATGGCTCGCCAAAACCTTGCATCGCTCTGAAATGGGCGCACTTGACATGCCGCTTTAGGTCGGTTTCACTCTCTTGGCATGTGCCTTTTTGTGGCCTGCCGGCCGCAGAATGAGGCAGTGGGTGCTGCGGAATGGACCGTGGCACCGCTGAATAACACATCTGCGGCTTTCTCTGCGCTGGATACGGCGCGCCGGAGAATGAACGCCACCGCAGACAGACATCCCCGAGCAGCGATCAAGGCTTGGCCGATTCAAGATCATGGCTGGTTCAAGATTGGCTGACTTTAAGACATGGCTGATTCAAGCATGGTTGATTCAAGACATGGCTGACGCAGACGAGGAAACGATGGAGCGGCGCCCTGCTCCCCAAATTTCCGCCGAGTATACGGACCTCGGCCTGAGTCTGATCGGGGTCGTGGCTTATGATGACGGTCTCGTCAGGGATGCTCTCATAGCTCAATGCGCAGCCGCTCTCGCCGCCTCCGGTTACAAGCTCGGTGGCGTCGTCCAGTCAAATCCGCATCGTGAAGGGCGGCGGCGATGCGATATGTATGTCAAGGATCTGTTGGGCGGTGACGAGGTCAAGATCTCGTTCGACCGTGGCAACGAAGCAAGGGGTTGCCGCCTCGACCAGGACGCTTTCGCGCGCATCGACGCCTGGATCGAACGTGCGGTGCTCGAACATGTCGATCTGCTGGTCATCAACAAGTTCGGCAGGGAAGAAGCGCAAGGCCGGGGACTGCGAGCGGTCATTGCCGAGGCCGTGATTGGCGAAATCCCGCTGATCATCGGCGTTTCCACGCAAAATCTTGGGGACTTCCTGGCGTTCGCCGGAGATTCCGCTACGCGTCTGAAGCCCGACATCGAGGCAATGACGGCCTGGTGCCGGAACGCGATCGAACGCCGGGCGCGCGATCGGTGCGAGCCCGGACTGCCGTCCGCGCGGGCATGAGGCGGCCGATGACCGGCAGGTAACCAACCAGGCTTGTCGTAAACCGCTCGGCCTTCCGTTCGCCTGCGGTCTCGCGAGAGCGGTTGGCGGATCTGCAAAAAGCTGTTGGCTGGATGAGCCGGAAAAGGCTAGTCTCGACCCGACGCATCGCGCCTTCGACAGACGCGAAGGACGTCACGCTGTCGGCCTTGCCCCTTTCTCACCGCCAGGAGCTTGCGTCCATGGCTCCGAAAGGCACCACCACACAGCAAGCTCCTCTATCTCCGACGTAAAACAGATGAAGCGACGCAATGGATGACAAGCATATCCTGCAGAATGCAACTCGCAGCGCAGCCCAGGCGGGTATGATCACGCTTGTGTTCGAGAATTTTACAGCCCAGCTCATACGGTATGTCCTCAGCGGGTACCTCCTTGACGATACTTCTCTTATGAGGCTCCGCGACGACTGCATCCGCGATTTGAAGAACTCCACAATGACCGGAATGTCGTTGGAGGAAGAGGCCGAAGTCTTCAGGCAGGCTGTCGAAAACGCGACGAAACTGCTCGACGCGGCGATAACGAGGGGACGGGAAGTTTAATACCCGAACGGTTCCGGCCCCTGTTGCGATGACAGACTGCCCGATCATTCGGAAACGAGCGGTTTATCGGGCCGCCCCTTCCGCGGGCGCGGGCTGCATCAGGTAAGCCCCTCTTGCCTCGACGCTTTCCCGTTTATCGGACCGGCCGCACGTTGACGCAGTGGTTTCAAGCCCGTACAGAGGGCGTGTTCTCGGGACGTTCCACGAGCCTGCCGACCTGTTCAGGCCCGGTCCAGTGCCGGTTCCTAAGCGATGGAGCATAGGATTCACCAAGTGGCCGCGGCCCTTGACACCACCTCACACCAGTTCGCCACCATGTGGTCGGAGTGAGGTAAGGGGTTTTCAGGTCGAACCGAAAACCAAGGATTCAAGAGAATGAAGAATGCCGTGAAATAGTGCTTGACTTGGAAAGCTCGTACAAGGCTTGGTCGGTTCTCACCCGCGCTACGGCATGCACATCGGCGCTGTCGCCGTTTCGTGGCACTCTAACCAGAGGCGTCAGTCACTTCGCTACTTCCATGATGGCTCCGGTTGCTTCGGGCTGGAGCGTCGCCGGTTGGGACTTGAACACCCGCTGGCAGACGCCACCTTTGCACGACACACGCTCCAAGCGGTCGTTCGAATGCGACCACGCGGAGGCCTTTCACGAGGTCGCCAATGGAGACTTGCGTGCCGGCGGTGCGGCGCGTCAGCGTGGATTCGACCTGAACGTTTCCTGGTTGATGTCGCGACGAAGCTTCCGGATTTGTCCAATTCCATGACGATGCTATAAAATCAGTTGTTCAGTGAGGTTCCCACGATGTCGCAATCGCGTCCGGTATCCGTTAGTAGCACGATCGAGGACATGCAGGCGGAGCGCAACGCGCTCGAAGCCTTTGCCAATGATCGCGCCCGCGACTTCGTTGGCAGGCAGTCGATCATTGCGCGCGTCACCGACCTCTGTCTCTCCCCCGCGAAAGAAAATCTCTCGCCCACGAAAGAGGCCACGTCGTGGGGCATCTGCATTACCGGCGATCCGGGTTCGGGCAAGAGCGCGCTGTTCGGCGAACTTCTCCACCGCATGAAGGGGACCGACGCTTTCGTTCTCGCTCACGCCGCCGGCGCGAATCCGCGCGCCTCATCGGTCGATGCCATGCTGCGTCGCTGGATCGTCGAACTCGGCAGCGCGCTCGGCGTCGGCAACGTTGACCTCGCCGCGAATATCGACCCGGAGATTGTCGAGAGGGCTTTCGTCTCGCTGCTCACGCGGATGGCGCCGCAGCGGCGCGTGGTTATGGTGATCGATGCGATCGACCAGTTCAAGAAGACCCCGCGCGGAAAGTTTACGACCTGGCTGCCGCGGATGTGGCCGACCAATACGCGGCTCGTCGCAACCGCCATTGACGGCGGCGCCTCCAAGGCGCTGGCCGAGCGTTCGGGCGTGGAAGCGTTGTCTCTGCCGCCGCTGGACGCGACCGAGGCACGTGGCATCATCGATGCCGTATGCAAACGCAATAACCGCCAGTTGGAGCCTTCGGTGATCGATGCGCTGCTGGCGAAGAAGCATGCGGGCGCGCCGGCGTCGGGCAATCCGTTGTGGCTGGTGCTCGCCCTCGAGGAACTGGAGCTGCTCGACAGCGATGATTTTGCCGACATGCAGCGCGAATATGTCGGCCCTCCGGAGGAACGCGTCGCGAGTTTGATGCTCGACACTGTCGGCGCCATGTCGACGGACATTTTACGCCTCTATCACGCAACGTTCGACAGCGCGGCCGAACTGTTGGGCCCCGCCGTTACGTCGGCCTTTATCGGTCTCATTTCCGCGAGCCGGACGGGATGGCGAGAGAGCGATTTTCGTCAGTTGCTGCCGCAGGTCAGCGGCGAACCCTGGGACGAACAGCGTTTCGCCGCGCTGCGCCGCCTGTTCCGCGGTCAGATTCACCAGCATGGCGATCTTGCGCAGTGGAATTTCAATCACGCCCAGGCGCAGGCCGCCGCCCGCTCACGCCTCGCGGCGCTGCGCATCTCGAATCCCCAACTGCACCTGTTGATCGCCGATCATCTTTTGACCCTGGCGCCGGACGACCTGCTGCGCGCGACTGAAACCATGGTCCACCTTCTGGCGAGCAAGGACGACACCCGTGCAGGGCAGTACTATGGCGATTCATCGTTGAGCGAGGCGGGGCTGCAAGGCGCCACGCGTGCGCTCGCCGACGCCATGATTTCGCCGGCGACAGGCACTCCGGCGAGCGCGGCGCAAGAGATTTGCCGTTTGCTTGACAACCCCGACAACGCTGTCCGCGCACTCGCGGCCGAGCGTTTCCTCTTCAATCTCGACGACGCGGCCGAACGGCACGTGTCGCCCGATGCCCGCATGACCGTCTTGAATGCGATCGAAAGCGCGTTCGAGCAGCTGCTTCGCACCGATCCCGACAACGCCGGCTGGCAGCGCAATCTATCGGTCGCACGCGATCGTGTCGGCGACGTGCTGGTGGCGCAGGGCAAGCTGCCCGACGCGCTGAAATCCTTCCGCGACGGGCTCGCGATCAGGGAGCGGCTGGCGAGCGCCGATCCCGGAAACGCCGGGCGGCAGCGCGATCTGTCGCTGTCGCACGAGAAGATCGGAGACGTGCTGGCGGTGCAGGGCAAGCTGCCCGAGGCGCTGGAAGCCTTCCGCAGCCAGCTCGCGGCCGCCGAGCGGCTGGCGAACGCCGACCCTGACAATACAGAGCTGCGGGTCGGTCTGTCGCTGTCGCACGAGAAGATCGGCGAAGCGCTGATGGCGCAGGACAAGCTGCCCGAGGCGCTGGAAGCCTTCCGCAACCAGCTCGATATCATCGAGCAGCTGGCGCGCGCCGCCGACACCGATGACAACGAGTGGCAGCGCGACCGGACGCTGTCCTACGATCGCATCGGCGACGTGCTGATGGCGCAGGGCAAGCTGCCCGAGGCGCTGGAGGCCTTGCGCGACGGGCTCAAGATCAAGGAGCGGCTGGCGAAGGCTCATCCCGACAACACCGGCTGGCAGCGCAGTCTGTCGCTCTCATATGATCGTATCGGCGACGTGTTGGTGACGCAGGGCAAGCTGCCCGACGCGTTGACAGCCTTCCGTACAGGACTCGCGATCGCCGAGCAGTTGGCGCGCGCCGAGCCCGACCACGTCGGTTGGCAGCGCGATCTGTCGGTGTCCCACTCCAAGGTCGGCGACGTGCATGTGGCGCAGAGCAGTCTGCCCGAAGCGTTGAAATCCTTCCATGAAGCGCTGACGCTCAGACAGCGGCTGGCACACGCCGACCCCGATAATGTTGACTGGCAACGCGGCCTGGCGGTGTCCAACGATCGTATCGGCGACGTGCTGATGGCTCAGGAGAATCTGGGCGAGGCGCTGAAGGCCTTCCAGGACCAGCTCGCAATTGCCGAGCGACTGGCGCAGGCCAACCCGGGCAACGCCGGCTGGCAGCGCGATCTGTCGGTGTCTCACGAGAAGGTCGGCGACGTGCTGGTGGCACAAGGCAATCAGGCCGAGGCGCTGAAAGCCTTCCGCAACGCCCTTGCGATCAGAGAGCGGCTGGCGCGCAACGACCCCGGCAACTCCGGCTGGCAGCGCAGTCTGTCGGTGTCACACGATTGTATCGGCGACGTGCTGGAATCGCAGGGCAATCAGGCCGAAGCGCTGAAAGCCTTCCGCAACGCCCTTGCGATCAGGGAGCGACTGGCGCAAAGCGACCCCGCCAACGTCGCCTGGCAGCGCGATCTTACGGTATCCTACGATCGTATCGGCGAAGTGCTGGAAGGGCTGGGCGATCAGGCCGAGGCGGTGAAAGCCTTTAACGAGGGGATCGCGATCAGCGAGCGGCTGTCGCTCGCCGACCCCGGCAACGTCGACTTGCAGCGCAGCGTTGCCGTGAGCCAGGGGCATCTGGCCGAGATGTATCGTCGATCCAATGACCACAACAATGCGCTGGCTGCGCTGCGGCAGGGACAAGCCGCCATGGAGCGCGTCGTCAGGCGCGCGCCAGACAATGCCGGCTGGAAGAAAGATCTGGACTGGTTCAACGAGCAGATTGAGACCTTGGCGGATTAATCGGCCCGCCCATCCGGACAAGCGAAAGATCGGCAGCGACGCGCTTTGCGGCGTCGCTCGCGATCTGATCGGCCGCGTGCATCGCGCTGCGGCCCGCGCGATCGCTGCCCCCCCCCACCCCCCACGCGCCTGTCAAGCCCGCGTGCGAAATCTCGTGCGCGCGGATCAGGACGCGTTGCACGATATGCAGATATCTGATATGCGTTTTCGCGGTAGCGGTGCTGCCTAAACGGCGGTGACCGGAAAAATCAAAATTTGGGGGAACGCGCAATGGCTGATTATGCGAATGCCGGCGTTGTAATCGAAACGGTACCGCCGTCGGAGATGGGAGCGGCGATAGCCGCGGATGCCGCCAAGAAAGCCAAATTCGGCACCATCCATCTCCTCATTCGCGGCTTTCTATGCACGCCCTTTCTGGCCTACGGAGCCTGTGTGGTATTTGCCATGGTCGCCGCTGGCATACCGCTCGCCGTGGCCGGACTTGTCTTTCCGGCCGGCTACGTCACGCTGAGCTTCCTCGGCCTGGAGATGGCGACCGGCAGCTTTGCGACGATGCCCATCGGTATGTACGCCGGCACGATCACGCCGCTCCAGTTGATTCGCAACTGGGCCTGGACTCTGGGAGGCAATCTGATCGGAGGAATATTCTTCGGCTGGCTGCTGTGGTTCTCATTGACCAAGGGTGGGGCCGTCCCGCCGGACGGCATGCTCAAAGTCATCGCCCAGACCGCTGAGGCGAAGGTGACCTATATCCATTACGGCGTCATTGGCTGGTGCGCCGCCATTGGCAAGGGCGTCCTTTGTAACTGGCTGGTGAGCCTGGGGTCCGTCATGTCCAAGGCCACGCGCAGCACCGTGGGCCGGGTGGTGCTGATGTGGATCCCCATCGGGATGTTCTTTGCACTGGGCTTCGAGCACACCGTGGTCAACATGTGGCTGTTCCCGACCGCTATTCTCTCCGGCGCCAACGTCAGCATCTACGAGTGGTGGGTCTGGAATCAGATTCCGGTCACCATCGGCAATATCCTGGGTGCGATGGTACTCAACGGCACGCTGTGGTACTTCACTCATACTCTGCAGAAGGATTAGCCTCTGCAGAAGGATTAGCGCGTATTCCGCAAAAGTGGATACCGGTTTTGCGGTCAGAATACGCGCAAGTTATTGATCGAGAGCATCTTCTTATGGCTAACCGGATTCCACTTGGCCGGAAAATGCTCGAGGGCGGTTGCTGATTGCACGGACTCAAGTCCGTGCTTCGGCGCCATGGGCGGGCATAGCCGTCGAAGAACGAACTCGCTTTCGACCGCTATGCCCCGCGCATCCATTTTCTTCCGAAGACGATGGGATGTTGCGGGTCAAGCCCGGCAAGGACGGATCATCGAGATGTTTCCGTTGAGGCACGGAGCACTCTCGCGGTTCACATCCATCGTCGGGCACCGATCTTCGGAGCCCGCCTGCCCGTTACGCACAGATACAGCAAGCCGCCTTCCCGGTCTCCGGCGACGCCGAAAGCCGGCCCACTACAGCGTTTTCGAGCGAAGCATGTCCTCGGGCTTGACCCGGGGATGGGCACCTGTTTTCTGGAAAAAACGCGTCAAATCAAAATCATAGAGTCCGATTCCGATTCCATCAGAAACGAAAAGGCTCTAGTTTCGCGGCGTCTCCGATCATTGCCGTGGCCTTATTTCGATCGGCGACGCGGCCCGCCCACTGAAAATCTCGCTGGCGGCCGCCACGACGCCAGGCGCAGAGTTGATCGGCGTTCCATAAGATCGAGCGGGGCCATTTTCAGCGACCGAAGCAGGCTCGCGTTACCGCGCCCCGTTCCACAAGCCGCAGCACCATCTATCTCCGCTGCCGGTTTCATCCCGGAGCGGAGAGGTTGATGGCAACCGCGAGCGTGTCATCTCGCGCAGGGTTTATTTTCTCTGCATAGACGCGCGGGCGAGGACATCCAGCAGGCCTTCCGTGGCGTCAGCGTCGGCGTCCTTCAACCTTTCCGCCATTCCAAGGGCGTTGCGCCAGCGGGTGACGCGTTCGCCGAGCGCATTCAGTCGGCCGAGGACGGCATCGGCGCGATCGCGGTTCTGCTCGAGAGAGGCGCGGCCTTCGTCGGTGATGGTGAAAAGCCGCGGGGGATCGGCAGATGCGGTCAGACAGTGCTCTTCCACGAGACTCGCCAGCATCGGGTGCACGACGTTGGGGCTGGGTAAGAACCAGTCGGCCGTCATTTTCTCGATCGTTTGGATGACCTCGTAACCATGACGAGGCGCCTCAGAAATGAGCGAGAGTGCAACCAGACGCAGATCGTCTTCGGCCACACCCTTTGATGATGGAGCCGTCATTTTTGTTCTCCGTGAAGGTATCTTGCTCGAAAGAAACCCATATTATGCTGTAACGCAAGACATATTTCTCCGGACGGCCAGACCGCGTCGCACCGCCGCAAGGCGAGCACCCATCGCCGTTTGCTTCGACATGCGTGCGACCGGATGGACGGCGTCTCGTGCGTGCGACCACCTTTTGCATCGGCTCAATCGCCAGCGGTCGCGCGTCGGCTGCGGTCTGCCACCGGAAGCCGCTCCGCAGCTCACCGTTGGTCCGAAATTTTGCACGGGTTGGTTGCCGGCCGAGGGAAAAGCTCGGGAAACCCGTCAGACCGCGGGGTCGCCGACGACACTATCGCCGCGCTCCGGCCCATTCGTGCAACGGCTTCATGAAATTTCGACCGGGAGATTCCACTCCGGCCGCGGCGCAAAATCCTCGTCCACCCGCTTCACATGGAGGCCGCGCGGCAAAACCTGACCGCCCTCCTCGTCGGCGACCGGAAGATCTGAAATACGGCCCGCCCGCAGCGCTTCCTTCCAGACGTCCAGTTCCGTCGACGCCGATTTGCCGATGCGTCTGTCGCGATCGAATAGTGCGTAAGGCATCGTGTTCCTCCCGAACTGCTCGGTTTATCAACAGGCGGAAGGCTTGGCCGTTCCTCTTGCGCCCCTCATCGGATGAGGCCGGACGCGATCCCATTAACGCGGTTCTTTTTGCGAGCGGCTGCCTGTTCCCGTCACGTTCTGAATGGCGTGGCGGGGCATCGGCGACTAGGCTGCGCACGCTCGACAACAGCAACCTGACAAGCGCGGCGCGGCTGATATGGCTGATGCACATGAAGGCTTGCGGGAAAAGAACGCTGCGTTAATCGGGTTACAGCCGAATCACTGCAACATGGATCATCTTTGTGACGTATGGCTGCAAACAAGGTAACGGCAGTACACAGGGCTGAAAGATTTCCAGCTTCGCCTTCAAGCCATTCTCGAAAGCGGATGGCTCTTTTTTTGATCTCGTTCGAGACCGTCTTTCATCACATTCCTGCTTTCATCACATCCCCGATCCAAAAACCGCGGCCGATACTGGAATGCTTGGTGGCAAGATCCATCCGTGCACGGACTCTCGGCACAGCCTGTGCGTTGGCTACTTTTGGCTATCAAGCTCGCCCATCCCGGATGATGGCTTTGCGATCCGACGCCCTCGTGCGATGCGCCACTGACCCGACATTTACTTTGGCGTCTGCAACCCCGACGAATTCACCCACGCATCAATATGGGCGGCTGCGTCCGCCTGACGAGCCAGCTTTAACGCTTCGTCCCTGCGAGCGCCCGGCGACAGTTCGTCGGCAGCCTTGCAGGAATTAGCTGCAAACTCGACCAGACGATCTTTCAAAGACTTTAGCTGAGTAAAACGCCGCACCTTCATGCCGTTGCTCCCTTGTTTTGAAGGAGCGGAGCGCGAGCAGCGTTCTCCTGATCCCTCATTAGAAGCCACAACCATCGTGGTGGTAGGAGGGATTGTGCGCTTCCCGATGCGGGAATGCGAGTCAATTATTCACCAACGGAGCGGAGCGATCCAAACGATGTTAGGAATTTAGTCAAATGGCAAAAATCGCTGTTGTGTCGGTCCGTGGCGACCCGGATCGCGTTCGGCCGGTCGAAGGACCTCGCGTCCCAAGTGCGGCTTGCGCTGACCTCGATTGGCGCGCGTAATTCTAAAAAATGCGTCGCGACTTGCGTGGCGGCGTTGCGCAAATCGTCAAATTCGGATTTTGATGCGCGAACTGTGTGATAGCGTGACGTCGGTTCGAAGCAGTACAGGCATCTCGGCAGCATCCATCTGTTGATCTGTTCGTCGGTGTGTGAGGAAAATGAGCGAAACGTTTGCCGCAAACTTGCCGCCGGATCGTATCAGAGCGTTGATCGTTCAGGCGCGCGCCCTGATCCTTGATGTCGACGGAACGCTTGCCGAGACCGAAGAAGCCCATCGTCAGGCATTTAACACCGCCTTCGCCGGAGCCGGCCTTGATTGGCGCTGGGAACGCGCCGTTTACAAGGATTTGCTTCGAGTGGCAGGAGGGAAGGAGCGCATCCGCGCCTTCGACGACGCGCGAGATGGGCAGCCACCGCTGCTGTCGGATTCCGAGATCGCGGAACTTCACCAAATCAAAACCAGCCTCTACGCCGAGTTGATAACCAAGGGTGGCTGCCCGCTTCGGCCGGGCATTCGCGCCCTGTTGGATGCGGCGCGGCAGCGCGGACAGTCCCTGGCAATTGCAACGACGACCTCGTACCAGAATATCGATGTGTTGCTGTCGGCCTCGCTGGGCAAGGACTGGGCCGAGTTGTTTGCAGCTATTGCCGCCGGCGACGAGGTGCGAAGAAAGAAGCCTGCGCCGGACGTCTATCTGAAAGTGCTCTCGAAATTGAATCTGCCCGCGTCGCAATGCCTTGCCATTGAAGATTCCGGCATCGGTCTGGCTGCGGCGTCAGGCGCTGGAATTCCGGTCCTGATCTCGCGGAGCGCCTATTTTAGCGACGATGATTTCTCAGGCGCGGTTTGTACGGTCGACGATCTAACAGAACTGACGGGCATGTCTGAAGATGGCCCGGAAGCTTGATCGACGGGACTCCAAACTGTGGTTGATCTGATTCTCAAGAGTGGATGAGATCGATCCGGATCAGCGTAACGACCCTTTGTTCGAGATGTCTTGTTTGACCAGTCATCACGACGGCCCGGAGTCGCCCTTGTCTGACATTTTCATTTCGGTCGGGACGACCGGCTTTCGGGACGAGCGCCTGACGGCTCTTGGCCATTCCGACGCAGGACGTCCCGCCCAAACGGTTTGACGGGAGTGCGTCGCGGGCGCGTTCAGGTCGAGAAGCTGCCGCATTCGCGGAATGCAGATCCGCGCGGCGTCGTAGTGCTCGATAACGAAGCGGCGGGCGGACTCTCTGATTGCGTTAAACCGATCCGGTTCCTGAAGCGCTTCAACGACCCTTTCAGCAAGCTCATCGACCGCAAAAAAAGGAAACAGCACGCCGGTGTCTCCGGCACTGATGATTTCGCGCACCGGCGGCGTGTCGGACCCTATCACCAGGCAACCGGCGCTCATCGCCTCCAGCACCGACCAGGATAGCACGAAGGGGTATGTCAGGTAGACATGCGCCGATGACACCTGAAGTGCTGCAATAAAAGTGTTGTACGGAACACCGCCCATGAAATGAACGCGTGACATGTCCAACCGATCGCGCACCTCCTCCAGAAAGATCGACTTCCAGTTGCTGCCCGCTGGCGGCGGAAGGCCATAAGACAATCCATCCCTACCGATAATGACAATCTGTGCGTTTGGCCGGCATCTCAGTATTTCGGGAAGTGCGCGCATGAAGATGTGGTAGCCCCTGAGCGGCTCGAGGTTGCGCACGACGAATGTCACAATTTCATCCGAGCGACCGACCTGCCGACCGTTTGGAAGCATCAGGCGCGCCTGCGGATCAGGTCGCACGCGCGACGTATCGATTCCTTCATGAACGACTTCTATCTTGCTTTGATAATGCCTTGGAAAAGTCGACTGCTGCCAACATGTGGGCGAAATTCCGACATCGCAGTCTGCGAGGGCGAGCAAGGTTGTCGCATTCTTGAGCTGCAGTCCGATATGACCGTCCAACCCGGATGTCGGAAATTCCGAATCGAATCCGATGTCGCGCCCCTCGGCGCCGTAAAAAAACTCGCAATAGACCAGACTCCTCGCCTTGGGAAACATGGTGCGCAACGGCAGTGTTTCACCCCAGCCGGGATGGGCAAGGATCACATCCGGCGCGAATCCCGAGGCCGCCAATGTCGAAAGACTGTAGAGCACCTGCTCACCCCGGCGACACTCAAGGTCGAAACGTCTCGCAAACGGATGCGTTCCGGACACGTCCGCGTCGGGAAGAGCATATTTAATCAACTTGACCGAAGGCATCGGCTGCGCATTCGATGCGCCGATCGCGGCGAGTTCGAATCCTGGCTCATGGGCCAACGCCGTCGCCAGATTGCGGTACTGCGCCGGGAAATTATTGTGAACGAACAAAATCTTCATCGGCATGACATCTCAGTTGAGAGCGCGTTGAGGCTTGCGCGTTTCCTTTTTAGTAAAAATCTTTCGTCAGAGAAGCCTTCAATGGCAATCCCGTCCAATTATTCGTGCGTCGACAAATTCCAAATGAGTCGAGACTTTGTTCATCCAGCTTTCGCTTCCTTCTGACATCTTCCTGCCCTAAAAGTCGTCGAATAGTTGAGACTGCGTGATACGAATTCCGAAGTCGCTGTATAAATCAGAACACAAAGGCAAGCGCGGGGCATTCGCGATGAGGCTCAAATTCACACAACGTCCTTCCGATTACCCGCCGCAAATCCAGCATCCGGATTTGAGCAGCGTCGAGAACGTCCTGGATTCCGCCGAGAGCATCGCAGATTCCATCATATTGCTGAGAGATGAGAACGACAGGTTACGTAAGATGGCCGCATCGCTGAGCATGGAGGCTGAAGACATTCGGCGATCTCTTTCGCCGAGGAAATCGACTGCCTTGTTGGTGTGATCTTTAGCTCGGGACATGTGCTTCGCCATGACGGCAACACCGATCAGACCACGGTCATCATCGGTACCTTAGAGAGAATCTTGATTGGCCCCGTCCGCTATGCGACTCGGGTGTAGGGCCAACGATTTTGAAATGAGCAGACCATGAATGCGTAACGGGTTGATCGTCGGTCTGCGGGTTTCACGATAGCGGACCTTATCCGAGACAAGGCGGCTGCGCATGATGATCGGCACGGCTGAAGGAGATGACCAGTGGATCTGTTTCGGGGAACGACCAACGACACTGAGCAACAGAAAGTGCTGAGTCTCGATCGCGGACTGTTCTTTATAAACTACAAGAGCGCCGATGACTCCCTCTCGCCGCCTCACGTGATCGTCGCCCCGGCCGAAGGGCATGAGCGGCGGATGGAGATCATCCTGCATCCCGACGAGACCGAGCCAACGTTGTGGAAGCCAAATTCCGGCCTGGTGGTGAGGGTCAACACGCCCGGTACTTTGCAAGTTCAGGTCAGGCCGAGGAGACCTGGAGGATCGCGAGCTGCCATCGTACGCGTCGAACAGATCCAGGCCGGCCAAACGCCCGCCACCGCCGATCAAGGCAACGGCATGGAGCAGCACACGCATGTTGCAACGGAAGGCCTGAAGGTACTCGGCCATGTGGCCGGTCGCGGCGACATCATCGTCGGCCCCAATGCATGGATCGCGGGTCCGGCAGCGCCGTCTCGCGTGGAGGGCATGGCTCTGGAATGGCCGGACAGGCCCGCAAGCGTCGATATCCGCTACGCGGTCCAGTTCGCCAACGGTCAGACCGGCAGCGGCCGGATGGTGTCGCTCGGCACCTATGCCGGTACCCGCGGCCGGGCCCTGCCCCTTACCGCCGTGGTTCTCGAAATGAGCGGCACCGATGAACTGAAGTTTGTCGCCGAGGCAGGATTCCTGAATGCGCCAACCCTCCGCGCGGTGGGCAATCGCGTGGTGTTGTCGGGTCCGACCAATCGCGAACCGCTGGTCGGTATTCGCATCAGCATCGAGCGTATCGAAACCGCGAAACAGGTTGCGACACCTGCAACGCCGCGCAAGCCCGCCGGTTCGGCACGGGTGCGGGTCTTCCGCAGCCAGCAGCGTCAGACGGGCGCCGCCCGATAGATCATGGTCCAATCGGACGACATCGAATCATAAGCACATCTCTTTGTTCTGGCATCATGCTTTCGAAAGCCGGTTTCCGTTTTTCGGATCATGATGCGACGAAGGCCAGCAGCAGCTTCAAAGCGCCGACCAAGCGCCAACTGGTCAGGATACCGCCAGATGGTTCTCGGCACCGTCAGTGACACCCAGGCACGCGTCGGATTTTACTCGCATGTCATGGTCGAGCGCATGGCCGCGCAAGCGCTGAACGCTCAGGACTTCCTTGCGGCGTTCAAGTACGCTGATAGACGTTGCCGGGTCGGGCCGCCATCGGCTGCACATTGCTTGGTTCTCCGCGCGGAAGCGAACTGGAGGCTGGAACGCAAGGAGGCGGCCCTGGCCGACCTCGCTGAAGCGCTTCTCGTCGACCCATCCGATCTTGCCGCCAACCGTCGAATGCTCGCCTGGGCTAACGACGATCGACGGCGCACCGCGGCTGCCAGTCTGATCGGCCGTGACAGCAATCCGACGATCCTGCGCGTTGCCATCGAGGAGCTCTGGCGTGCAGGGGATCGGCACTGGGCCGCCTGTTCGGTGTTTGACAATCATGTGACGGGCTGGATCGCCTGGACCAGGGCAAACACGGTCGCAGTCAGCCTGGCAGTTGAAAACGGCACGCTCACCAGCGTTCTTGAACCCAATTCGTTTCATCCGCTAGCCAGCATGGAGGTTCAGGCGACGGCCTTTCTGGTTCGGCGCCCGCCATCGAGAGCGCCGCAAACGCTGACGCTGACATACAACGGCGAGATCATTCAGGTTCGACGGCTGGCTCCCAACCTGTCCACTCCACCGGACATCCGAACCGAAGCGTGCCGCTCAAACACGCCACGACACGACACCTCGGAACCCACCGTTATCGTTCCGGTGTACCGGGACGTACAGGCAACGCTCGACTGCTTTGTCAGCCTCATCAAGGCGCGCGCGTCGAGTGCGACCGGACAACACCCCTTCCGCATTCTGGCGGTTGATGATGCCACCCCCGAACCGGAGTTGCGGCGCTATCTGAACGAGCTTGCTGCCGACGGGGCGATCGATTGTCTCGTGAACGAGACCAATCTCGGCTTCGTCGGCGCGGTCAATCGCGCGCTGGAGAGCGTACCGGTTGGCGACGTCGTGCTGCTTAATTCCGACACCATTGTGCCGCCGAGCTTCGTTGAGCGATTGGCGGCCGTGGCGCATTCCGCACCGGACATCGGGACGGTCACCCCGCTGTCAAACAACGGCGACATCTTTTCATTTCCGACGCCGAACGATCTCAATCCGATGCAAGGCTACGAGAGTATTCTCGAAATCGACCGGGTCGCGAGCATCGCCAATGCCGGTGAGGTCATCGACGTGCCGAGCGGCATCGGCTTCTGTCTTTATATTACGCGCGACTGTCTCGCTGCCATTGGCGGACTCTCGGAAAATTTTGAGCGAGGCTATCTCGAGGATGTCGATCTTTGCCTGCGCGCCCGCGCCAGGGGTTTTCGCAACGTCTGCGCGCCGTCGGTCTATGTCGGGCATCACGGCTCGAAATCCTTCCGGCACGAGAAGCGAAGTTTGGTGCTTCGCAATCTGGAGGTTCTGGACCGGCGATTCCCCGGCTACCGACGGGAATGTCGCGCGTTCGAGATCGCGGATCCGTTACGACCGGCGCGTGCGAGGCTCGATCGCGCGCTGACCTGGCCCTCCGAGCCTTCGGTGCTGATTCTCGGCAACCGACGGGGATTCGCCGCCGTCGCCGAGGAGCGGGCGCGCCATCTCCGTCAGCGTGGCGAGCGCGCGGTCCTCCTGTTGCGGGAACGCGACGTCGTTGATCTCAGGGTCGCCGACGGCAGCAGCCCACAAGCCGTCCGGTTGAGCTTCGGCAGCGAGGCGGCCATTGCCGAGGCTGCCGATATCATCGCACGGCTGCGTCCCGGCCGTGTCGAGATCGTCGAGCCAAATCCGTTGCCGCGGTTGATCGAGTTGATACGGAAACTTGGCCTTCCCATCCATCCGTGGCTGACGGCAGGCGATCTTGGCGAAGCGGTCACCTCGCTTCCTGACGAGACGCCGCTTCTTGCTCCCGGCAAGACCGCCAAGGCGTTTGCGGAGGCTCGCTGGCCCAACCGCAAAATCGTGCTCCAGGATTGGCCAACCCGCCCGCTGACGCTGACGCCGATCCGTGGCGCGAGCCAATCGCTGGCCATCGTACCATCTGCGCCCTCGCCCGCGTCCTTCCGCTTGATGCGACGATTGGCAGAGCGTCTGCAGCAGCGAGGGCCATCCAGATCGATCGTCATCGCCGGCGCGACCTGTGACGATGATCGTCTGATGTCTTACGCGAACGTTTTCATAACGGGCGCGGTCGCAGCCGACGAGATCGGCGATGTCCTGGTGCCGCATAATCCAGGTTGGCTGCTCACGGACTTCGAGGAACCGGCGTTCGGACATCCTCTCATCGAGACCGCAAGACGGGCCTCGATACCGGTGGCATACCGCGACTGGTCCGCCGGATCGGCCAAACCGCGCAAGGGTGATCTTGCCATCCCAGCGGACGCGGACGACCAGGAACTTGTCGATGCCGTTCTCGCGTGGGTCGGGCTATCCTGAACATGGCGCGCGTCATCCGAGCCCGCAAGGAACCGATCGCCAAGCCGAAGCTGGTCAGCCGACTCGCGCTCTGCGACGACGGCACGGTGTCCGGTTTCGTGTTCGATCCGCAGACTCCGGAACGCCACTTTACGGTCGACATCCTGCTTGACGGCCTGGTGCTGAAGACCGCCTACGCCGATGCCTTCGTCCCCGAACTCTCCCGGCAAGACCGGAACGGCGCTTGCGGTTTCGCGGTGACCATCGAGCCCGATCTGCTCCGTGCCGCGCGGCATCTTTCGGCGCGCCTCGCCAATCTCGGGACTTCCGTCGGCCACCCCATCGACCTTGAGAATGACAGCGCAGCCCTGGTCGATCTGCGCCCGACCTGCAAACTGCGTTGGCTGGGTGGCCTGCACTTCCAGGGCTGGATCGACAGCGAAGCCGCCGTCACCCTGGAAGCGATCGTCGATGGAGAATCCGTCGCGCAGGTCCGCGCCGTAGCCTGGGCGCACATCGGCGGCGATACCGAGGGGGACGCCTCGCGCAACATTCGCGCCTTCGATTTTCACGCCCCGCAACGCTTTGCCGACGGGCGTGTCCATCGAATCCTGCTGCGGAAAGAGAATGGCGAACAAATTCCGGCAACGGCTGTCTTCGTTGCATTTCCCGATGGCCTCGCCGGAATGATCGACGTCATCGGCGGTTATGGCGCCGAGCGGTTGCGCGGCAAACTGTACGATCAGCTTATTCCCGCTTCGCTGCCCCTGCACGACTATGCCGACTGGCGCGATCGCTTCCCGCTGCCGGAGCCGCAGCCAAGCCCGCTTCGGCTGGCCGTCGTGATCGCCGGCAGCGCCGGAGCCCAACAGACGCTCTCCACCCTGGAGACGCAAAGCCACGAGAACTGGACCGCGGGCGCGATCGACGGTCAGCCGCTCCTGATCGACAGCGACGCCCTGCTGGAGTTTCTCGAGAACGCCGCATCCGATGCGCGGCACGTCGTCGTGACCATGGCGGGCGTGTCGCTCGAACGCAACGCCTTGGCACGCATCGCCGCCGCATTCGACGTCCATCCCGACGCGGTGGCGATATATGGCGACCTCGACTTTCTCGCTGACGACGGCCGCCTCTGGCCGCTTGCCTTTCCGGCGTTCGATTACGAAAGGATGCTCGAGCAAGGGTATTGCGCGCATCTGTTCGCGGTCCGGCGCGACGCCCTGATCGCGGCCATCGAGGCGCGTCCGGACAACCTCTACCGCCTCTTCAACTGCCTGCTGGATCAGGCCGGTCCGCTGCAAGCAGATATCCTCCACTTGCCCGGAGCGTTGGCGACGATGCCGAAGCTCGACCGGGCAAAAACCGGCTCCCTGCTGTCCGCCGCGAGCTATCTGCACCTGCGGGCACGCGGAATCGATGCGGACATAACCGAGCAGCAAGGCAATTTGTTTCCCGCTGTTCGAATCAAGCGGCCGTTTTCGCAGCAGCGGGTGACCGTGATCATCCCGACGCGCGACCGCGTTTCTCTCCTGCGCCGATGTCTCGACAGCATCGCACCCGCGGTCGAACGCTGTGGCGCCGATATCCTTGTCGTCGACAACGACAGCGCCCATCCGGAGACGATCGGCTTTCTTGCAGATCTGCCGCGACGCGGCATCCGGACATTGCGGATCGAGGGGCCGTTCAACTTCGCAAGGCTCAACAATCAGGCCATTGCTACGCTCGACAGCGACATCCTGTGCCTTCTGAACAACGACATCGAGGCAAGCTCCGATGACTGGCTCGAGGAGATGCTTACGCGCTTGGGCGAACCGGAGGTCGGTGCGGTCGGCGCGCTGTTGACCTGGCCTGGCGGCATCATTCAGCACGGCGGGGTGGTGTTGGGGATGAATTTTTCGGTCGCCCACGCCTTCACAGACCGATTCAGCGGTGACCCGGGCTTTCTCGATCAACTCCTCGTGGCGCATGAATGCAGCGCGGTGACCGCGGCCTGCCTTGCGACCCGACGAAGCGACTATCTTGCGGTCGGCGGAATGGACGAAGCCCGCTTCGCCGTGACATTCAACGATGTCGACTATTGCCTCCGCCTGCGCGAGGCCGGCAAGCGCATCGTCCTGACGCCGCACGCGAAGCTGATCCACGCCGAATCCGCCAGCCGTGGCAGCGACAATCGCGCCAACCGGCGGGACCGGTTTGAACATGAGCTCAATTTGCTCCGTGCGCGCTGGGGCGAGGTGCTCAACGACGACCCGGCCTACAATCCGCAACTGTCGCGCGATGGTGTTCCGTATGGCGGGCTGGCCTGGCCTCCGGGACCACGGGTCCCTCGGTACAATCGGCCGCCGCGCGCCGGCGATCTGCCGTTGGGGTTTTGACGAGGCGCTCGAGCGCTTTCGAGCGAAGACCCGAGGATGGATACCGGTTCGCGTGAAGACGCGCGTCAAATCAAAATCATAGAACCTCTTCTGATTCCATCAGAAGCGGAAAGGTTCTAATCACTCAGCGGCCCGCCAGTTCGCGTTGCCGGGCAACGAGGCTGTCGAGCTCCGACGATAATGCTTCCTGCCAGGTCGGTGTGGTCACCCTCAACCGATCTCTCAAGCGCGACAGGTCGAGCCTGGAATTGCCGGGCCGCTTAGCCCTGGTCGGGAAATCGGCCGTCGCAATCGGAGTGATCATCTCCACGGCGAGCTTCACACCGCGCGACTTCAGCCCGGCGACGATGGCGCTTGCGAAGCCGTACCAACTGGTCTCGCCGGCGCAAGCGAGATTGACCACACCGCCGTTGCGCGCGAACAACCCTTCCAGGTTCGACCCGTTCGACACTACGATGCCGGCAACGGCAGCGGCGATCGCGCTTGCCGTGGTCGGCGCGCCCACCTGGTCGGCGACAATGCGCAATTCCTTTCGTTCACCAGCCAGCCGCGCGATGGTGCGCAGGAAATTGGCTCCGCTCGCTGCGTAGACCCAGGAGGTGCGCACGATCAGATGCGGCCCACCGGCCACCCGGATGGCAAGGTCGCCGGCGAGCTTGCTCGCGCCATAGACCGAGAGCGGGCCCGTGGGACTGTCCTCGCGCCATGGCCTGTCATTCGAGCCATCGAAAACATAATCGGTTGAGAAATGAATCAGCGGCACGCGATGCCGTGCCGACCACGCCGCGATCGCCGCAGGCCCCTTGGCGTTGACGAGGAAGGCAAGCTCGCGCTCGTCCTCCGCGCGGTCCACCGCGGTATAGGCCGCGGGATTGATGATGAGATCGGGTTTGAAGCCATCGAGCGCCTCGGCAAGCGTCTCAGGCTTCGACAGGTCGAACGCGATGCGTGACGGGGCGATGACCGTGCCGCCTTTTTCCAGCAGCGGCCGCAGCGCCCCGCCGACCTGACCGTTGGTACCCGTCAACACGATCCGCATCAGATCTGCCCATAGACCGGAAGGTTTTTTACGTCGGCGAGCAGCGGCGCGCCGGCGTCCTTGGCCGACAAGAACGGTGTCTCCAGGCCCCAGTCGATACCGATCGCGGGATCGTCCCAGCGAATCGAGAGCTCATCCTTCGGACTGTAGAGATCGTCGCATTTGTAGAAGAAATCCGCAGTCTCGGAGAGAACAACGAAGCCGTGCGCGAAGCCGCGGGGGACCCAGAGCTGCCGCCTGTTCTCTTCGCTCAGTTCGACGGCAACGTGGCGGCCAAAATTCGGACTGCCCACGCGCACGTCGACGGCGACATCCAGAACCTTGCCGCGGAGCGCGGTCACCAGCTTCCCCTGTGTGAGCGGATTTTGCAGGTGCAGCCCACGCAGCACGCCTCGGGCGGAGCGGGACAGGTTGTCCTGGATGAACGGACGACTGACGCCGTACTCGGCGTAGCGGTGAAATTGATAAGTTTCGAGAAAAAAGCCGCGCTGATCGCCGAACAGCCTGGGCTCGATGATGATGACTTCAGGGAGTTCGGTCTCGATAACATTCATTTTATGTCACTTCAGATTTATTAACCCATGGTATCACCGCATTGATAACAAACTTGCACACTTAACACTATATGTTATGTTATCACCGATAAGATGTGAGGGGCCATGAAGGGCATTATTCTTGCCGGCGGGACGGGCTCGCGCCTTTACCCGGTGACGACGGTCGTCTCAAAGCAGCTCCTGCCCGTCTTCGACAAGCCGATGATCTACTATCCGCTCTCGACGCTGATGTTGGGCGGCATCCGCGACATTCTGATTATTTCGACGCCGCAGGACGAGCCGTTGTTTCATCGACTGCTCGGCGACGGCAGCGAGATCGGCATGCGCTTTTCCTATGCCACGCAGAAAACGCCGCGCGGGCTGGCGGACGCCTTCATCGTCGGCCGCGACTTTATCGGCTCGGACGCGGTCGCGCTGGTATTGGGAGATAACATTTTCCACGGCCACGGGTTGCCCCGCATGTTATCGGCGGCGTCCGCCCGCAAGAAGGGCGCTACGGTGTTCGGCTACGTCGTCAACGCCCCCGAACAATACGGGGTGGTTGAACTCGACGACACAGGGCGCGCGCGCTCCATCGAAGAGAAACCGAAACAACCGAAGTCCAACATAGCCGTCACCGGGCTGTATTTTTATGACAACGACGTCGTTGAAATCGCAGCCGGCATCAAGCCGTCCGCACGCGGCGAAATCGAGATCACGGACGTCAACAACGCCTATCTCGAGCGCGGCAACCTTTATGTCGAGGTGCTCGGGCGCGGGTTTGCCTGGCTCGACACCGGTACGCATTCCTCGCTGGTCGAGGCCAGCCACTTCGTCCAGATCCTGGAGCAGCGCCAGGGCTTGCGCATCGCCTGCCCCGAGGAAATCGCGCTGCGGCAGGGTTACATCTCGCTTCAGGCATTCGAGAAAGCGGCCGAGAAGAACGGGAAAAGCAGCTACGGCGAATATCTGAAATCAGTTGCCCTTTCATACGAGTGTTGATTCCAGTCCACGGAGGCGATCGGTCATGCGCTTCAAGGCTTCGACCATTTTTGTCACAGGCGGCGCGGGGTTCATCGGTTCGGCGGTGATTCGTCACCTCCTGCACAATACCCACGCCCGCGTGGTCAATATTGACAAGTGCACCTATGCCGCGAATCTCGACTCGTTGCCTGGCACGAACGAGAACCTGAACTACGCCTTCGAGAAGCAGTGCATTTGCGATGGCACCGGCCTGCGCCATCTTTTCGAGAGATACCGGCCGGACGCGGTGATGAACCTCGCCGCCGAGAGCCATGTCGATCGCTCGATCGACGGCCCCGGCGAGTTCATCCAAACCAACATCGTCGGCACGTTCACCCTCCTTCAGGAAACGCTGCGCCATTGGCGCACGCTGTCGCCTGAGAAACGCAAGACATTCCGTTTCCTTCACGTCTCTACCGACGAGGTGTTCGGTTCGCTCGGCGATGACGGCTTTTTCACGGAGACCACGGCGTATGCACCGAACTCACCTTACTCGGCGAGCAAAGCCTCCTCCGACCACCTGGTGCGCGCCTGGCGCGAGACCTATGAACTGCCGACGCTGGTCACCAATTGCTCGAACAATTACGGGCCTTATCACTTTCCGGAGAAGCTGATCCCGCACATGATCATCAAGGGCCTGGCCGGTGAGCCGCTGCCCGTCTATGGCGACGGCAAGAATATCCGCGACTGGCTCTATGTCGAGGACCACGCGAAGGCGCTCACGCTGGTGCTTGAGCACGGCTTGGTCGGCGAGACCTACAACGTCGGCGGCCGTAACGAACGTACCAACCTGCATGTGGTCGAGAGCATCTGCAATCTCCTCGACGAGGTCGCGCCGGGGGCAAGGGGTGCCCGCCGCGAGCTGATCACCTTCGTCGCCGATCGCCCTGGTCACGATCGCCGCTACGCCATCGACGCCTCAAAACTCGAGCGCGAACTCGGCTGGCGGGCGGAGGAGAATTTTGAGAGCGGCATCGAGAAGACGGTCCGTTGGTATGTCGACGAGCAACCCTGGTGGCGGGCGATCCTGGCGCGAGGCTATGCAGCAAAACGCGTGGGGCTCAGCCAGTGACACAACCGGTGATCCGACAGGGAACGGCATGACTTATCTAACTTGCGATCGGCAACCCAGGTTCGTACCACGATGCGCATCGTGATGATTGGGGCCGGCTATGTCGGCCTGGTGTCCGGGGCCTGCTTTGCCGATTTCGGCCATGACGTCACCTGCATCGACAAGGATTCCGACAAGATCGCGGCACTGAACCAGTGCAGGATTCCGATCTTCGAACCAGACCTCGACAAGCTTGTCGAGTCCGGCATCAATTCGGGCCGGCTGAGGTTCGGGGTCGATCTCTCCGAGATCGGCGACGCGGACGCCGTATTCATTGCGGTCGGAACGCCGTCACGGCGCGGCGACGGCCATGCTGATTTGAGCTATGTGCACGCCGCAGCCGGCGAGATCGCCCCGCGCCTGGAGGGCTTTACGGTCATCGTCACCAAATCGACGGTGCCGGTCGGGACCGGCGACGAAGTGGAGCGGATCATCCGGGAGACCAATCCGGCGGCCGACTTCGAAGCCGTCGCGAACCCGGAATTCCTGCGCGAGGGCGCCGCGATCCGCGACTTCCAGCATCCGGACCGTATCGTGGTCGGCACCGAGGACGAGCGCGCCAGGAAAGTGATGGGCCAAATCTACCGCCCGCTTTATCTCAACCAGGCGCCGATCCTCTACACCAGCCGGCGCACCGCCGAACTGATCAAATACGCCGCCAACGCCTTTCTCGCGACCAAGATCACCTTCATCAACGAGATCGCGGACCTCGCGGAACGGGTCGGCGCCAACGTGCAGGAAGTCGCACGCGGCATCGGGCTCGACAATCGCATCGGCGCCAAATTCCTGCATGCCGGTCCCGGCTATGGTGGCTCCTGTTTTCCGAAGGACACCCGCGCGTTGTCGAAAACCGCGCTCGATTACGGCGTGCAGCTTCGCGTTGTCGAGGCAACCCTGACCGTCAACGACATCCGCAAGCGCACGATGTCGCGAAAGGTCGCCGGCGCGCTCGACAACGACATCCGCGGCAAGACCATCGCCGTGCTGGGCCTGACCTTCAAACCCGACACCGACGACATGCGTGAAGCCCCGTCGATCGCGCTGATTGCCGGCCTCCTCGATTTCGGCGCCAAGGTAAGAGCGCACGATCCCGTCGGCATGGAGCAGGCGAAGAAGGAGATTTCCGGCATCGAATATTGCGACGATCCCTACTCTTGCGCCCGCGGCGCACACGCGCTGGTGATCGTAACGGAGTGGCGGCAGTTCCGCGCGCTTGACCTCGAGCGGATCAAAGCAGACATGACTACGCCGGTGATCGTGGATTTGCGGAATATCTATCGGCCGGAAGACGTGCGTTCGGCCGGATTCAAGTATGAGAGCATCGGACGACGATAAGGCGGCATTCGGAACCGGCGGGAACACTGTCGTCGCGTCAAGACGCGTGCAGAGTTCGATACTTTCCGTCGATTCTTCTCGGGAATGGCTCGTCAGGTAAGGCGTCGCATCGGGCGAACATGAATCCGGGTCGGAAGCGCATACCACGCGCACCATGCACGGCACCTGCATCGCAATGCTTAGCGATAAACCGGTATCTTAAGCTCAGAGATGAACGAGCCTCTTAAGCTCGGGCAGGAATTTCAGGATCGTTAAATCCTCGACATCATTCCGGTCTCGAAGCGTAAAGAATTCCATCGCGCGTATGCGCTCGGGGTCACCTTCCCCTAAAGGCCTTCCCCGCTCCCGCTTCTTCAAAAGCTGCTGCCGAGACTTTGTATAGTAATGATTGATCGCCAGCTTCCGGCGCTTTGGAACCGAGCATCGCCCGCCGATCGGGAAAACCTGGGTACCATCTTCCTGGACATAACATCCTAACACAAGAGACTGGTGAGGATGGAGATAGGCCACGATCGCATCAGGACGTACAATTGATTTCATCACATAGTGATCCGGAAAATCATCAGGCGCCCGTCGCGTGAACGACTCGATGCTGAGACCTTGCGGTCTCGCGTCGTGACCGTTGGATCCGAAATTCAGCCAGTGAACCGCAACGGCCGGCGCCGATGAAACCTCTTCCAGAACATCTTTGATGCTGCCGCCCTCGACGGGATAGAGAAACTCGTCGGCATCGATGAAAGCGCACCATTCGGAGCTGTTTCGATAGCTGTCGATCGCGTGATGAAATGCGCGTATTTGACCGAAGTCGCCCTCCACGTAGTGGTACGTGATCATGTCCGGCCAGGGAAACGATTCTATGATCGTTCGTGTCCCGTCGGTGCTTTCATTGTCGTACAAATAAAAGTGGTCGACACCAGCCAGCTTGTGAAAGTGCAGCCACTCAAGCAGATCGTCCGCTTCGTTCTTCATCGCACACACAACAGACAATCCGTGCTTCTTGCGTCTCACTCCGGCATGCAGTTTTCTGGCATCCATGACTCGCAGGAGGCCGGCGAGTTCCCGGCGAAGATTCTCGCTCTGCGGAGCCAGAGCCAGGGCGGCAAGATAGGTGTCTTGCGCCGCCTGGGCAGACCCCATGTTCAAATGCGTTACCGCAAGTCGATGCAGGATACGAGAATCGGAAGGCAGCTCCCTGGCAAGGCGGGTCAGAATTTCCCGGGCTCGCGCAAAATCACACGCCTGCACGAGAACCGCGGCCTTCGCGAATTGATATTCGCTGAAACCGCTGAACTGCTCTTCCAGCTCCCTGACCGACTGCATCAGGTCTTCCGGATTCGGATTGGCGATCCGGCTGGAAAAAAACTCTCTCAATCTTCGCTCGATCTCGTTTACCGAGAGCGCGTCGATATCCAGGTCCAAGCCGAATCTTGTCAGTGTCGCAGTTTCCGTGTCCACCCTACAGCGCTCCAGGCTTGTTCAAAAAACCTAACACCGGCACTCCGGAAATTTCCGCCGGAGCAACTTTGATCTGCTGAAAATGTGACATAATCTTAACAAATCGACGCGGTATTCCAATTTATGTGTGAAACCTGTTCTTGATTGTTGTAAGGTTATTTCGAGGAAAATCAATCAGATCGTTAACGAAGACCTTTGTGCAGTGTTATGGTTATCTCGTCGCAAAGGCGCAAACCGTGTCTTTCGGCGGGGTCCGCGGCCAGCCGGGCAGGATTATCGCCAGTCGGGCGGCATCGTCCATTCATTCCAGTCCACGGTCCGATGATCGGGCTGATAGGGAGCATACAATTGCTTCGCCCAATAGTTGAAGTTCGGATGAAGCTTGATGAACTTGTAGAATGCATCTCCGAAGTTTATGGGACTGAGGCAAGCTCTGTTGATCGGCCGTTGGGCTATCGCGTTCATGCAGTATGACGACATGCAGGCCCTGGTCTCGCTTTCGGCCACGTTGCTCAGGCTTCGAAAGCTGTTCGTCGAATGAAGCCGATACATATAGCGATCCGATTCCACGTATCTGGGCTCGACCACGGTTATGGCGCGTAGCGCGAACTCCCAGTCGTGGCAGTATTTCAGGTCGGACAGCAGTCCGATCTTCCGCAGCAATTCCCGGCTCAACACGAAATTGCCGGTAGAGGCGGCGATCTGCGAATCCAGAAATGACCAGGATAGTGGAGAGCCGGTTATCCGGGCCCGATCGATGGCGTATCGAAGGCTCGTTGGAAATTGGTGAGTCGTTATCGGCCTGCCGCGTTCATCGATCGGTTCGACGGCCGAAAAGCCAAAAAACAGTTTCTCATTGTCATATTGGCTGGCGAATATCCGAATGCGATCCTTTGAAAAGGCATCGTCGGAGTTCAGGAAGAAGATCAAGTCTCCCTTTGCAAGGGACAACGCCCTGTTCCAGGTGCAGTGTGCTCCAAGATTGAGAGGGTTTCTCAGGAGCGTGCAAGACACGAACCGTTTGCTAAAAGACTTCTTTTTGGTGAGCCGCTGCGCGACTTCAAAACTCTTGTCAGGCGAATGATCGTCGATGACAACGAGCTCGATATCCGGAAAGGTCTGTCGATAAACAGTCTCCAGGCACTCTTCGATGTACGATTCATGCCTATAGCAAGCGATCACGACGCTGGCCAACATTGCGGATTCCTCAGCTCAACGTCGAACGATGATCGAGTGATTCGTCCTGATGAGCGCACGGCTTCCCTCGCCCACCTCCAGAACCGCGATCTGGTACTCTCCGTCGGGAATATCGTGGACGAAAAAGGAGAGCTGGAAGCCGAAATAGCAATCCCTGCTTTTCGCTCTCATATACTCCTTGACATCAAAGCGCTCGTGCCAGTCCACGACCAGGCAGTAACCGTTCTGATCCTGCTTTTCTGGGTCCGCGGAGATGAGGATCAGGAAAGCCGTCCTGTGCTTGCTCGCCTCGAAAGCCTCACCTGCACAGACCCACCCTCGTATGAGGACGATCGATCGCGGATCGACCACCACCCGTTCGCTCGTTTGAGAATTGACGTTCTCAATGACGAGCAGTGATTCAGGCGGATTCTCGGACGCACCTTGAGCCTCCGCGGGAATCCCGTTTCGCGTATGCTGCAAGCCCGAATAGGCCATCTCCGATCGATGAAGGGTCGCGAGCAGTTGAACGTGAGTGGCCGCTTCCTTCACCGCTCGCTCCAGCTCCTGCCGGCTCAGGCAGTCCAGCAAATCCGGATTCGAACGGACCTGGGTCGAGATCGGCTCGGACGATGCCACCCTTCTCACCGCCTCCAGAAATGCTCGTCCATACCGCGAGTCCGGCTCCAGGTGGGCCCCTTCGGCCCATTCGTTCCAGGAGTTGATGAAAACGATCGGCTCCGCAAATGCGCTTTTTCTCGCTCGGTTGGCGGCATCCCGCAGCCATACTTCGAACGCCTCCGGACTCGACCTGTTGAAGATGTGCCCCCGTGAACCCTTGCGGGGCGTATTGTCCCAGCGCGGCATAACGGCCGGGAAATAGGGAAAATCGTATGTCTTGCCCAACGACGAGCGCACGGCATCGACATAATCGTAAACCTTACCCGTAAAGCTCGCGGGGGCGCCCAGCTCCGAGAGCGGCTGCTCCATCGTCGAGACGGTATGCGGAGGAAACTCAACTGCGGCATCGCAGTTAAGGTCACGCGGATCAAACTCTCCGAACGTCATGGCGTTGCAGATCAGAATCTCTCCGATTCCCAGTTCCCTTGCTCTTGCGCGCCAGATCTCGAACAGGCGCTGCCTGTCCGGCAATAGCGACGGCCGGTAAATGAGAATGATCTTGCGGCCGTCCACCGTGATGTAACGTTCGTCGAGCAGAAGCTGTGCCATATCGTCGATAAAGCGAACATCGTCATCGAGCGAATGATTTTGTCCGAGCAGGAGTTCGGCATCCGAGCCGTCCCAGCGGCGTGACCAGTTCTCATTCGCCCAGCAAATGCAGAAGGGCAGATCCGGTTCTCCATCCTCCAGAAGGAGTTCCAACGGTCGTTCGAGAAGTCTGCGCCCCTGGAACCAGTACACGTAGTAGCAGAAGCCGTGGATGCCGTAGCGGCGGGCCAACTCGGCCTGTTGCCGACGGGTCTCCGTCAATCTCACATCATAAAAGCCGAGGTCCGCCGGCAACCAGGGAGATTGATGAGCCGGGAACTGAGGACGCATGCGCGAAATGTTGGTCCATTCGGTAAAGCCGGGTCCCCACCATCGGTCGTTCTCCGCGAACGCATGAAACTGGGGGAGATAGAAACAAACATGGCGCACCTGCTTCCCGGCCGGATCCGGAGCAGACGTGACGACCCTGTTATTATTCGGAATCAGCAGATCAGTGTAATCGGCGCTCGAAAATCCCAGTGCGACAACCAGTTCATCGGACGCGATGTTGTCAAACAGCGGAATCTCAAAAAATTCTCCATCGTCCAGGCTGACGCGGAGGTAGATCTGCGTCTGGCCCGGATCCGCCAATGTGTTTCTGAGCGCGCGCGCCAGGCGTCGACGCGCCGCCGGGTTCGCCAGATCGATGCGAAACCCGGGGCGACCGAATGCCTTGCGAGAGCCAATTCCGGTAGGAGCCGCGCGGTCCGTTCTCGTCTCTTCGATCGCATGGGACCCGACACAGAGAGAAAGAGAAACCGATGCCTTGGGCGAGCGCGCATCGACGATCCAGCCGGAGATTTCCCGGCCGGAATACTCCAGTATCGCACCACGCAGGCGCGCGCCCGACTCCAGATCTCCTAGACCAGGATCCAGGAACGAGTTTTGAAGATTTTCCTCTTGTGGAATAGGACTGGCAACGGGTTGCGTGTCCTTCGCAGTCCTGACGCCGCGCTCCGCAATCTTATTCATCGTACCCCGATCTCCTGCTAGAGCGTTTTCGAGCGAAGTGGATACCGGTTCGCGGGAAGAAAACGCGTCAAATCAAAATCATAGAGCCCGCTTCTGACTCCATCAGAAGCGAGAAGGCTCTAGTCCTCGGAACTAGAGCACGGCTCCGCATCCAATCTTCAATGATCGAGCCGCTCGCTGGGCGATGCTCAACCATCGACCAGCGTCACGCCGATCGCATCCAGACGGCGCACCGCCCCTTCGTGGTTTTGCCGCGCGGCCTGCTGATACCAGTGCACCGCCGCGTCCCGGTCTTGCGCAACGCCGCTTCCCGACATCAACGCATCGCCGAGCGCAACCTGCGCTTCCGCCATATCCTGCTCAGCCGCTTTCTCGAACCATTCGACCGCCTTCCCGGGATCGGCCTCGCAGCCCTGTCCTTTTCCAAGCATCACCGCGAGGTTGAACTGCGCTACCTTATGCCCCTGTCGCGCGGCAGCCTCGTACCAGTTCGCGCCCTGCGCGACATCCTGGGCTACGCCTGCGCCGGTGCAATAGATCACGGCGAGCTGAAACTGCGCGCCAGCATGGCCTGCATGGGCGGCTCTGGTCATCCAGGATACCGCTGCCTTCGCATCGCTCACGGCGTTGTTCGGATCGAGATACAGAAGCGCCAAAGTGTATTGGCCCTCGACATGACCTGCGCCGGCGGCACGGGAGAACCACGACACGGCAGCTTCGACATCCACGCTCCCGCCAAACCTGCCCATTTCCAACACACCGAGCTGGAATGCAGCCGGCGCGTGGCCGGCTTCAGCCGCCTCGCTCAACAGTGATCGCACCTGTTCAAGCCGCTCGGTCGAATCGTCGTGGTGAAGCAGGAAAAACGCATAGGCCGTCTTGGCGTCCGGCTCTCCGCCCGAAGCGGCCTTGCTGAGCCATTCTCCCGCCCGCTTGTGATCTCGCGGAACCCCATTGCCCGCCGAATAAAGCCTCCCGAGTTGCAACTGCGCGGCGCGGATGCCGCTTTCGGATGCGCGCTCGAACCATTCGATTGCGGCTTCCACATTGCGTTCGACGCCGGAGCCATTGAGATAGAAGATGGCGATGTTGAACGCGGCGGTCGCATGACCATTCCCGGCCGCGCGCTCGAACCATTTTGCGGCTTGACGGATATTCGGACCGACGCCGGTGCCCGTCGCATAGAAGCGGCCCATGAAAAACTGCGCCTGCACATCGTCCCGCTCGGCGGCCTTCTCGTACCAGACCGCGGCCTCCCGCAAATCGGGCTCGGAGCCTGCGCCGTGCGAATAAAAATCCGCCAGCGCCTGGACTGCCGGAAAGTAGTCCTTGCGCGCCGCCTTGCGCAGTGCGGTTTCGGCCCGGTCGATATCCTTCGCAACGCCATGGCCGTTCAAGCGCAACAGGCCGATGTTGTAGAGCGCGATCGTATCGTCTTGCCTGGCGGCACCCTGGAACAGGCGAGCGGCTTCAGCGGGGTCCTCCGGCAGGCCCGTTCCTTTCAGGTTCATGAACGCAAGCGCAACCTGCGCCCTGACATGATCCTGTTCGGCCGCCTTGCGGTACCAGACCGCCGCCTGCTCGAAATCAACGGGAACGCCTTTGCCTTGATAATGGACGTCGCCAAGCGCGAATTCGGCTGCGGCGCAGTTCTGGTCGGCCGCGGCCCGATACCATGCGAGCGCCGCACGGAAATCCTTCTCGCAGCCGACTCCCTCGCAGTACATGTTGCCAAGGACCGTCTGTGCTTCTGCTTTGCCTCTTTCCGCCGCGACCGCTATCCAACCGAAAGCAGCGTCGACATTCCGCTCAACGCTTGTTCCATGCGGAAACACGAGCTGGTGAATAGTTGACGCTTTGTCGCCGAGCCGAACGGCGGAGGACTGGCGCCACGTTTCGTGGCGACAGGGACCGAGCAGCGGCTTGTCTCCATGTAGAAAGATCAAGCCGAGTTGGAACATGGCTTCGACGTTGCCGAGTCGGGCCGCCCACTCATACCAGACGACGGCATCGGGCACGCTTCTGACGACCCCCTCGCCTCTCACATAGAGCATTCCTATTCGATAGCCCGCTTCGGCCTCGCCAGCCTCTGACGCGAGCTTCCAGAGCTTGATCGCCTCCAGATACTGACGGCGCTCGTATGCAGCCATTCCATGCGCCAGAGGGGCAGCGCGGGATGATGCGGAAGCCGGTCGAAACCACTCGAAAAGCGATCGCGATGAAAGCATCATGGTTCACGCATAGCCTCGTGGAAGCCCTTCAGCATTCCGCCGAGCAGATACATCGCGACGGAGCGGGTTCCGACATTGATGTCCCCCTGAAGGGTCATGCCTGGAATCAGACGAAAATTGCTCGGCACATCCTTGAAATTGGACGCGTCCACCGAGCACCGCGCCTTGTAGTAGGTGTAGTCGAGCGGCTTGCCATCGTCGTCCGTGGTGAACGCGCCCTCGCTGATCCAGCGCACATTTCCACTCGCCGTGCCATGCACCGCCGCATTAAAGGCATCGACCTTCATGGTGCAGGGATCGCCAGCCCGGATAAACCCGACATCGCGCGAAGAGATCCTGATTTCCGCTTCGAGCTTGGTGTCGATCGGCATGAGCGTGATGAAGGGGTCGCCCGGCTTGAGGACCGAACCGACCGAGAGCCGTGCCATCGTCAGCACCACCGAGGGGTCGGCAGCCGTCCAGCGCACGAGATTCTGGTGCTTGAGCGCCTTTTCATAGGTCGCCCTTGCTTCGTCGAGCTTGTTGCGCGTCGTCACCAAATCCTGGCTCAATTGCGCGAACCACTGCTGTTTGAATGCGTCACGGTCGGCGGTTATCGATCCCAGGGTATTTTTCGCCTCGATCAGGCCATTGTGCGCATTCTCCAGTGTCCGCAGCAATTCCAGCCGGGCGTCCTGGGAAATGTACATGTTGAGCCGCGATCCCGTGCCACGCTCGGCAAGCGTCGTGCGCATGGTCTCGATCTTCTGCAAAATCTCGTCGCGCTGTCGATACCGGGCATCGTCGTCACGAAGCTTTTCGATCGTCGCCTGGGTCTCCTTGATCTTCGACTCGAAACTGTTGAGCTGGGCGGTATACTGGGCCACGCGCTGACCGTAGAGCGCCTTCTGCAGGGCAGCGTATTTTTGGAAGTCGGGATCCGGGTTGTCGGCAAATACAAGCGGTTGCTGCTTCAGTTCGGCCTCATCGCGCGCCGCCTGCGCCTCGAGGCTCGCGACCTGCAACTTCGCCTGTGTCAGATCCGCGGACGTGAAGGTCGCATCGAGCGTGGCGAGCAACTGCCCCGTTTCCACCTGCTCGCCCTCGCGCACGTTGATCGTCTTGATGATCGATGGATCCAGCGCCTGCAAGACATTGACATGACCGACCGGCACGATTCTGCCGCTAAGGCTGGTGATGACGCGATCGATCCGCGTCAGGCACAGGATCGCGACGATCGAAACCAGGAACGCGGAGAGCACGAACAGGGTGGCGCGCGCGACCAGGGGCTCGGCGGCCTCCCGAATTGCATCGGTCTCCGACTGGAATTGGCGAACGGTTGCGAGCGAAGCCTGGCTAGGGGACAAGGGTCGGGCTCCGGAGTTTCGGCTTGTCGCTGCGGACCGCGGGCGCGAGATGCGTGTTCTGCTGGTACCAAAGCGAACTGTAGATATCGTTCCGCTCCAGCAACTCCTCGTGTCGCCCGATGTCGTCGACCGCCCCGCGGTCGAGTACGAGGATCGCATCCGCCCTCGTCAGCGACGACAGCCGGTGGGAGATAATGATCAGCGTTCGGCCATTTGCTATCCGCGCGATGTTGCCGTTCACGATGGCCTCGCTATCGGCGTCAAGTGCGCTGGTCGCCTCGTCGAGAATGAGGATCGGCGGATCGACGATCAACGCCCGCGCAATAGCGAGCCGTTGCCGCTGCCCTCCGGAAAGGTTGGGCGATCCTTCATAGACACGGGTTTCGTAACCGCGTGGCAGCTTGTCGATGAACTCCTCTGCGCCCGCCATTCGCGCCGCCTTGACGATATCGTCAAAGGTGGCGTCCGGCACGGCTGCGCAGATGTTCTCGCGAATCGTCCCACTAAAGAGAAAATTTTCCTGCAGCACGATGCCGACGTTCCTGCGCAGGTGATCGACATCGTATTCGCGAACGTCGACTCCGTCGATCTTGATCAACCCGTCATAATCGGAATGCAATCGCTGCAAGAGTCGCGTGATCGTGGTCTTGCCGGAACCACTCTTGCCCATCACACCAAGCGTGGTTCCCCTGGTTACTTCAAAGGAAATGCCGTTCAGCGTTGGCGAGACGGCGCCTTTATACCTGAAGGTGACATTGGAAAACTCCACTCTGCCCTCGATCGGCGAGCGAACGCCATGCCCGGAACGCCCCTCCTCGGCGGGCTGGTTCACGAGGTTGCGGACCGTGGCGACCGCACTACGCGCTTCATCGTATTGATTGATCAGCTGGGCCATCTGCATCAACGGGGCCGATACCCGCTGCGACAGCATCAGGAAGGCAAACAACGCCCCGATAAAGACCGGGTCATCGTTGGTCAGCGCGAGATAAACGCCGACCGCATAAGAACCGCTCACCGCCAGCCGCTCCAGCGGACGCACCACCGCCTGGATCGCGTTTCCGGTCATCCCTTCCGCGAACCGCGCCCTGGCGACACGTGCAACGAGCACATCCCACAAATGGCGCTGCCGCGCATCGAGCGCCAGCGATTTTACCGTCCGAATGCCGTTGAGCGTTTGAACCAGGAACGCGCCCTGCTCGCCTTCCGCGACCAGCACGGCGTTCGACGACTTGCGGTAAGCCGGCAGCATCAGGATAAGCCACCCGACGATCATCGCCGACAGCGCCAAAACCACCAAAGTCATGGTCGGGCTGAAGAAAAACATGACCGGTAGGAAGAAGATCAGCGTCGTTGAATCGAGCACCGTACCGAACAACTGACCCATCAGGAACGAGCGGATGCGGAACACTTCCCGGATGTCGCGCGCGACGAGGCCGACGGCGGTCTGCTCGAAATAATCGATAGGAAGGTTGAGGACCTTTTCGAAAACGTAAGTGGACAGCTTGACGTCAAGCCTGGTCGTCAGGCGATGAACAAGGATTTGCCTGAGAAACGCGAATGTCGCCTCGAAAGCGATGATGACCAGCATCGCCAGGCAGAGCACGTAGAAGGTATTGTACGCGTGATAGAAGATCACCTTGTCCGACAGCAGGCGCCAGAACATGATAGGCGCAAGGCCGAGGAATCCGAGAACCAGCGCAGCGATTGCGACGTCCCGGACGATGCGACGCTCGCGGAATATCAATGCGGCCACGAGACCAAAACTGAACGGCTGCGATTCGTCCGAGATTTCGTAGTTGCGCTTGGCGAGAACGACGTCCCCGGACCAGATATCTTCGAAGCGCGGTTGATCGATCACGAGCAGCGCGTCTTCCGCCGCGTTCGGGTCTCTCAACGCGATACGGGTATTGTTGGCGTCTCCATCGACGCGCAGCAACACCATGTAGCTTCCATCGCGCAGGCCGACGATGGCCGGGAGCGCCTTTTTCAGATGAGAAAGCCCGTCCCAATCGAGCTTAACGTGCTTCGATCGCAGACCGGCCTTCTCGGCGCAGCGGACGAGCTGGCCGGGAGCCACTTCCCGGTCGGTAAGAAGGTTATCCTTGATAAGCTGCGTCGCGGTGAGATCCAACCCGTGCGGTCGTGCGACAATGACCAGACATTCGAGCCCGGACGGATGAATCGGATCAACATCGGCATTCTCGGCGACGGCTTGCGCGATCATGAAAGCTCGGTCTGTATGTTACGATGAATGACAGGCCATCACGACCTCCGAGAGGAACGATAGCCTATTGTTATCGATAACATTACATACGATAAAAGTGACGGAAACACGAACATATAAAACGATAGCCGGTCGCCCGGCGGTGGTTCCGAACCGCATTCACGTAGCAGGAGCGTTTTCAAGCGAAGCATGTCCTCGGGCTTGACCCCGGGGATGGATGCGGTCCGCGTCAAGACAACGCGTCCAAAAACAAAATCATAGAGCCTCGCTTCTGATTCCATCAGAAACGGAAAGGCTTTATGTCAGTGCTTCCTGAAAATTAAAGCCGCTTTCTAACAAAGCCTTCTTGATGGCCGCATCATCGGCCTCGGGCATCAGCGCCAGCGCGCAGACCTCGAAGTTCTCCGTCGCCACCGACACAGTGGGGAAGCCCGCCATCAACAGCAGATTGCCGAGCCGCTCGGCCGTAAATCCGGTGCGATGGGCCATATGCACGTGCCCTTCCTCGATCGCGCGGGAATGGCCGTAAAGCATATCGAGCGGCCTGATCGGGCCTGCCGGAGAATTATAGGCGACGGCCGCAATACCTTGCTCGACGATAAAATGAGCTACGGCTTCGAGATCCGGGCTCATGATCAAAGCGAATCCGTCCAGCTTCAGGATCCGATGGAACTGGCGCAGCGTGGGAAAGATCTCGTGAGCATAGAGATGCTCAAGCACGTGCGACGACCATATCACATCGAAGGACTGCGGCTCGAAGGACGTCTCGATTTCGAGGATCGAGCCCACGACATCGGGTTCGACACCGGGATCGATGTCAAAGCGCACCTCTTTCAGGTCTTGCTCATGTACCATTCGAGCAATTCGTCGCGCGGATCCGGGTCCGGAGCCCGCATTAAGCAAGTGCTTGATACCGGGGGGCAAGATCGGCTCCTAACATCCCGATCGGAGCTATCGGAAACGGGGTGAACAATGCGGCTCCGGGTTGCCGACTATCATCACGTTATCGATGTGGCCTCACAAAGGCATAAATTGCCTCTCAAACCATCTTCACATCACTAAAACTGGAGCGTTACATATTTTGACGGATGCGCTTTGAAACGGCGTTGCCGGCATAAACGTTCGAAGAACGGCGTCGCTTGCGCTCGCTGGTGCGAAGAACAGCGTCGCTTTGGCTTGCCTATGCCCGGCAAAGCATTCTTCGTCAAAAAGATGGGTGCGCCGATCAAGTCCGCGCACGACAACATTGATTCAATGTTAAAATCACAATGATTAAAAGAAAAAGCCCCGCCGGTAGCGGGGCTTTCACAGATGCTGCTCCTCCAGAGGCCGAATTATGAGAGTTTCGGCAGGTTGACGACCTGGTCGCTGAAGTGAAGATCCTCAACTCCACTGACCGCAATCGTCTGGTCATCGCTGAAGTGGAGGGTGTAGGTCGACGTGCTCGAGTCGACATCAATCTTGGCCACATCGAAGAACGAACGGCCGACGAAGTCGACGGAGTCCTTACCATCACCGCCGAAGATAGTCGAGTTGCCGCTATGCGATTCAATGCGGAAGGTGTCATTGCCACCGCCGCCCTCCAGCGTGGAGTTGGCACCCGGTGCTCCACCGGAGAGCAAGAACTGGTCGTTACCTGCGCCGCCCTGCATGACGTCGCCCTGCACGCCAACCAGCGTGTCGTTTCCAGCGCCGCCTATAAGCGTGCTGTGCCCTTCCACATTGCCGCCAGGCCCTTGACCATCGCCAGGCCCCTGACCACCGCCGTGGCCATCCCCATGACCCTGACCACCACCATGGCCGTTTCCATGACCATGACCCCGGCCGCCGCCATGGTCATCATCATGCCCCTGACCGCCGCCCTGCCCCTTCCCGAAGACTTGGTCGTCCGCACTGGCGACGCGCGCGTTACCGCCCGTGCCCGACGCCAGCGCGCCCGACACCAGATAGTCGTTGCCGGAGCCGCCGTCCAACGTGTCGTTGCCGGTGCCGCCATAGATGCTGTCGTTTCCTGCGCCACCAAACAGCGAACTGTCGCCGTGGCCGCCGCGGATCACGTCGTTACCGCTACCGCCGTAGACCGTGTCGTTGCCGCTGTCGTGCAGGTTGATGGTGTCATTGCCCCTGCCCGCAGCGACAAATACGTCATTGTCGCCGCCGGTCACGTTCAGCCTGGCGCTATGGTCATCCAGAATGATCGCCTTCAGATTCGGATTTGTCTCGACGGTCGTCGAGCGAGACACGTCCAGGATCTGGACGGTCGGCGGGACCGCCCCGCCGTGAAACGGTCCATACTCGAACCACCCCCTCGCGCTGCTGTCGTCATCCTTGAATACGCCGCTTTGTTCGAGCGAGTCGATCAGCGCCGATCGCACACCCGCCTCGATGTTTCCGTTATGATGGAGAAACTCGCCTAGCTCGGTCTTCGTCAAGTAGGAAACGGCCATGGCACCCTCTGGACTGGATTCTCAAGAATCATGGCGAAAGCAGATACCCGGTCGACGCCAATCGACACCAATATGCTGCGGCTCGAATGTGCTAAGCTTGAACCAGAGCGAAGTGGTCTCGCCGGCCCCAACGCATCACATATTATGTTAGTATGCATCGCACCATTTGTTATTTGTATGTTAGGTGCGCGAGGCCGCCCAAGTCAAGGGGCAAAAATCACGCGCTGTTAACGCACATTTGACTGATATTATCGGTGGCGGGCTGGTGAATGGCGTAAAAGCCCGCTTCACAGGCGTATTTCGGTCAGTCAGTTTTGACGAACATCCGCTGGCTATTCGAAATTCGCCGACAAGGCATGCATGAGGACATGCATCACGATCAGACATTGCCGCAACCGAGATCCGACCGATCGCCGATTGTGATTGCCGGTTAAGAATTGGTAACGTTGACAGGCATTTTTACCTGGAAATGTGAGGATCTGTTATCGTGGCGCCCGAATGAACTCTCCCGGACCGATGCGGAGGATTATCACGGTTACCCAGCGCAAGGGCGGTGTCGGCAAAACCACGATTGCGGTCTGCGTCGCCGCCGCACTCGCCCGCCGCGGCCATGACGTTGCGCTGGTCGACAGCGACCCTCAACGCTCCGCCTCGCAGTGGGCGGAGCCGGGTAATCTCGAATTCCCCGTCTATGAAATGGCTTTGGAGCAAATGTCGGTGTCCGCCTGGGCCCAGGACGTGCGCGGCATCCAAGCCGGCGTCGTGGTCATCGATACCGCTCCCAATGCGCGTGGAATGGGAGCCTCAATCGCCCTGGCCAACCTGACCCTGGTACCCTGCACTCCATCCGGCCTCGATCTCGACGCGACACTGCAGACTCTTGCGATCATCGACGCAGCGCGGGAACATCGGGGGGATCGGATCAAGGTGATTCTGGTGCCCAACAGAGTAGACCGCCGCACGCTTGAGGGACGGCAACTGATCGATGAGTTGAGCGGATTCGGTGAGATCGTTGCGCCGCCGATCGCCAGCCGTGCGGCCTTCGTCCGCTGCTTCACCAGCGGTCAATCGGTCGCGAGCTTCATGCCAGGAGATGCCGCCGATCGGGAAATCCAGCAACTCACGGATGCAATCGAACGGGCTGACCGAGATGAATAGCGCGACGTCCGCCGTCGATCGCGATCCCTGCTCTCCCTTGACGGGCAACTACCTGGAATTGGAGGGACCAAGCAGAGCCTGGATCACACCTTGCGTGCCGGATTGACGAGACGAGCCGGCAACCGCGGCTTCCTCCAGCCTCATTTTCTCAAGCAACAGATCCGTGACTATCTTCCGAAGCCGCTGGTTCTCGAGCTTAAGCTCCTCCAGAACTCGGCGCGTCTCGTCCATCGTCGGCGGGTTGGTGAACGCCTTGCCGTCGTCTGCGCGATCCTGGGAAATATCTGCTTCGGGCTTGGGCAGAGGCAGTTTCCGCCACCGGTGCAGCGTCATGACGCTCACGCCAAGCGCCTTGCAAACATCCACCTGGGATTTGCCTGCGCGAGCAAGTTCGTCTGCCCGGGCCAGTTTCAAAAGAATTTCCTCGTGCGAATGCTTCTTCATCTTCCCGCCTAAATGCGCTCGGGTCATCGCCACCGGCGAGAAGTCGCCTCGAGCCGACACCAGAATCAATGTAAATACTCACCGTCAAAAACAAAGCTACAGCAGAAATATTCGGCAAGCCCGCGCCAGCTCAAGTGTCAATCATCATCCGCGATCCGCGCAAGTTAGCCTTTGGTGTTAGCTGCAGTGCAATGTAAACTTGCAAGCGGCCGACCGGCCAACAATCGTCGCGACCCCGAGTCTCATTTTATCAACAGATGCTGAACATTGCCACCATTGCGATTATACAGCGAAACATCGTGAGAGCATTGCTCTCTAACAGTATATCACCTCTTCAAACTATGGGGCGATACCGCCTGCGCCCGATCCGATCCCTCCCTATCGCGGCGCGCCACACTTCTCGCGCTCGCCAAATCCCCTGCAAAAAGCCATCTGCCTGCATCCTGCGTAATCGCAGCAGAACTGCCGGTCAACCTCGGACCGGTGCGCGATTGTAACGATTACTTGCGCGGACCAACGGCGCTCATGTGATGATTTGCGAAGCTCCACAGACGCGCCCACAGTCCCGCCGGGACCCTCTCCTTCCGCTCACGCAAAGGGACCTGTACCCGACCGATGCCGAGATCACTTGACGGTTCACGGCGTGTTGCACCGAAACCTATTTTTGCTAGTGGTCCTTTGATTCTAACATTTGCAAGGGCGCCCGCTGAAACGGGACGCAAATGGTAGAATCGGACCACTGGATCATGCTGTTGGTCAATTCTGCATACCCTCGCCACTCCATGGCAAGGAGCGCGTGGGCACAGCACTGACCCGCGCCAGGTTGCGCCTTTCCGACGCCTCGTCACGTGTCGATGCTTTATGCAACCCGAACGGAGTTCAGGAAGTTGTTGACCTCTGCCTTGAGCCGGGCGCTGTCGCGCGACAGCGTTTGCGCAGCGGACAATACCTGGGACGATGCAGTTCCGGTTTCCGCCGCTCCGCGCTGGAGATTGCCGACATTCGAGGAGACTTCCTGCGCCCCCTGGGCGGCGTGCTGCACATTGCGGGAGACTTCCTGGGTGGTCGCGCCCTGTTCCTCGATGGCGGACGCGATCGTGGAGGAGATTCCCGAGAGTTTTTCGATGGAATTGCGGATCTCGTTGATCGCGGCGACGGATTCCTGCGTGGCAGACTGGATGCCGCTGATCTGCTGGCCGATTTCGCCGGTCGCCTTGCCGGTTTGCTCGGCGAGCGCCTTCACTTCGGAGGCAACGACCGAAAACCCCCGGCCGGCTTCCCCGGCGCGCGCCGCCTCGATGGTGGCGTTCAGGGCGAGGAGGTTGGTCTGACCCGCGATATTGTTGATCATCTCGACGATGTCGCCGATGCGCGACGCCGCGCTCGACAGCGCGCTGACGCGCTCCGTCGCCGAATGCACCTGATCGACGGCATCGCCCGCCATGCGCGCCGATTCCTGCACCCGCTGGCTGATTTCGCGAACCGAGGCGGTCATCTGCTCCGTAGCCGAGGCCACCGAATTGACGTTCGAGGAGGCTTCGGTCGAGCCGTTGGCGACGCGTGCAGCAAAATCCTTTGCATGGTCGGCATTCGACGCGAGCGTGGTTGCGGAAGCCTCCAGTTCGGTCGCTGAGGTCGCGACAGCCCCAACGATCTCGCCGATCGCCGCTTCGAAGGAATCGGCGATTCTCGTCATGTCCGTCTTGCGCTGGGCCTCGGCCCGGCGTTGCGTGGAATTGACCTCTTCCCGGCTGAAGCGAATCAGCGTCTGAACGGTCTGAAGGTTGCGGAGTGCTTCGCCGATCTCGTCGTCGCGCTTGATCTCGATGCGATTGTCGAACTTGTCGTAGACGAGGTTCAGCATCGTCTCGTTCAGGTGCTGCATCGGCCCCTCAAACGCACGAAGCGTCTGGCGTCCCACGATCCCCCCGACGGCGACCCCGGCAATGGCAAGAAGGCCGAGGACGAGGCCCCACGTCCCGCCAGCCACGGTTGCCCCCAGCACACCACAGGTGAGCAGAAAAGCAGCCTGCAGCGCGATCAGCGTCGTCATTCGCGCCCGTATGGTGCGGGTGAACAGCCCGAAACGATCGAAGAACGACCGTTTCCGGATGATGCCGGCATCGATCCGGTATTGATGCGGCCGCTTTTCGCGAATGGCTGCATAAACGTCTTCCGCCAGCGCGCGCTGGTCGGCGGCAAGCTTGGTGCGGATCGAGGTATAGCCGGTGACCTGCCCGTTCTGCCGGAGCGGCGAGGCGCTCGCCAGCACCCAGTAGAAGCCGCCGTTCTTGCGGCGGTTCTTGATCGCTCCGACCCAGGGCTTCTCGGCCTTCAGGGTGTCCCAGAGATCCTCGAACGCTTCCGCCGGCATGTCCGGGTGGCGGACGATGTTGTGCGCCTTGCCGATCAACTCCTCGGATGTGAATTCCGCTGCGTCGATGAAGTCTTCGTTGACATAGGAGAGACGGCCTTTGAGATCGGTCCTGGAAACGATCAGCGTTTCGTCGGAGACGGGGTATTCGTCATCGGTAACCGGAAAATTTTTGCGCACGGGAAAACTCGTCGATCTGTTGTGGTTGAAGCAAGCGGCACGACCGATGCGCTGCCATGACGCGATTCGCGAGGAATTGCGTGAGCAGAACTCGGTAGCGATGCCCTCAAAAGCTTACCTGGGACAAACGCGCGTCGGGGCTGGGTGACAACTGGGCAAGCGAACCATCGCGGGGGCACCTTCTGTGGCTTACCGGGGACTCGGCTCTCGTCTGATCCATGTCGAATCGGAAACAGGATGGAGCAATTCGGTTAAAAAAGGATGGTTGGCGGTTCTCGCACACTATCAAGCATGGCCTTCAGTGGAAGAATGCGCCTTCCGGCTGCGACCAGCACGGCGCTCTACAACCGCCTCATCCGCAGGAGGCCGGTCGGGCGTATCCGGCCGCATCGGCTGGAAACCCTGCTTCGCGGATCGACGGCAGCGGCTAAAGTTGATACTAAATCCGAGTCCTGCGGAACAATTCGGGTATGAATCTATCGACGCCCACCGCTTCGTGCGGGCGTGGATGCGTGTCGAGGTCATGTGGTGAGGACGCTGATAATCGACAACTACGATTCATTTACCTACAACCTGGTGCATTTGATCGCAGATATTAATCAGGAAGAGCCCCTCGTCGTCCGCAACGATACAACGACCTGGGACGAACTCTCTGGGAGACGCTTCGATAATATCGTCATCTCACCGGGGCCCGGACGACCCGACCGGGTGACGGATTTCGGCCTGTGCAAAGCTGCCATCGAAGCGGCCACAGTTCCCTTGCTTGGCGTGTGTTTGGGACATCAGGGCCTTGCCATTGCGTCGGGCGCGTCCCTGGAGCGGGCTCCATCTCTCGTCCACGGACGCACCTCCGGAATCGTGCACCAGGGCTCCGGCCTCTTCGCAGACATGCCGCCATTATTCAACGCGGCGCGCTATCATTCCTTTGTTATCCAGCGCCCCCTCCCCTCCACTCTTGAGGAAATTGCCCGCACCGAAGATGGCCTCGTCATGGGCATCGCTCGTCGTGGCCGGCCGCAATGGGGCGTTCAATTTCACCCGGAATCGATCCTTACCGACAATGGCCGCATCTTGCTGCGAAATTTTCGCGACCTGTCGTTTCGCGCCTCGGGAAGAATATCAACGCCACCCCCGGCACGTGCGGACAAGCGACGTGCGACAGCGCCAACCGCGGCGACCCGCAAGGCCTTCTGGGTTGAAATCCCGCGTGCGATCGACACTGAGGCGGTGTTCTGCTCGCTCTTTGCCGACCAACCCTTCGCCTTCTGGCTCGATAGCAATCTCGCCGGGTCGGCGCTGTCGCAATGGTCTTACATGGGAGATGCATCGGGGCCCCATGCGGCGACGGTCCAGTATCGCAGTCACGACCCAATGATCGTTATCGATGATGCTCACGGTCACCGAACCGAGAACGTCGATATATTCGAGTATCTTCAAAGGGAGCGTCCCAGCCGGCCGCAGTCGGCGCCGCCCTGTCCGTTCGTCGGCGGGCATGTCGGCTGGTTCGGTTACGAGCTGCGACATGATTGCGGTTCGCCGACCGGGCGGCGCGCCGCAACACCCGACGCATTGTGGATCCGTTCGGACAGATTCGTCGCCGTAAACCATCTGGACGGGAAAACCTATGTGTGCGCCATCGATCATCCCGGCGAAGCCGGCCGCGCGCAGCATTGGATTCAATCGACACTCAAGCGAATCGAATCGGCACGCAGACCGCCTATGGAAGTACCCGACGCGGTCGGCCGGGACCCGCTTGAGTTCCTTATGCGGGATGGGAAAGCCAGCTATCGCTCCAAGGTCGCGCGCTGTCTCGACTTGATCGCACAAGGCGAGACTTATCAGGTCTGTTTGACCAACGAGCTTTCCTGTGCCGCCACGGTCGAGCCCCTGCGGGTTTATCGCGCAATGAGACGCGTCAATCCCGCTCCGTTTGCGGCTTTTCTCAAATGGCCTGGCGGGGCCGTCCTCAGTGCGTCGCCGGAGCGATTTCTTGCAGTCGATGCAGACGGCAACATCGAAGCAAAGCCGATCAAAGGAACGGTCCGGCGCGATGCCGATCCGCTTGAAGACGAGAGGTTGGTCGAAATGCTGCGAGCCAGCCGAAAAAACCGGGCAGAGAACGGGATGATCGTCGATCTGCTGCGTCACGATCTATCGCGCTGTTGCGAGATCGGGACTGTATCCGTGCCGAGCTTGTTCGACGTCGAAACGTATCAGACGGTCCACCAGTTAGTCAGTACGATACGCGGTGTTCTGAACCCGGAGCACACGCTCATTGACGTGCTGCGCAGCGGCGCGTTTCCGGGAGGATCGATGACCGGCGCGCCGAAATCTCGCACCCTTGAGCATATCGATCAGTTGGAACAGCGTGCCCGCGGCATCTATTCCGGCTCGCTTGGCTGGCTGGGTGACGATGGCGTTGCCGATCTGAGCATCGTGATCCGATCCATCGTGTCGGCGGATGGACGGTTCTCGATCGGTGTGGGAGGTGGTGTCGTTGCAGAATCGACGCCAGACGGGGAATTTGACGAAATGCTCCTAAAGGCCGAGGCTTCGATCAAATCGATCGTCATCGCCGCATTTGGAAGCTTTAGCGATGATCACTATCAACTCTTGGAATCCAGCGATGGTATGGCTCCCTAAGCTAGCAGTTCGCTGAAGAACTCACTCGCCACGAGGAGGAACTGGTACCGTGCTTGGGCCGTCCTGGTCGGGGGCGGTTGACGCCGCCTTCACACGCAAAATGAGGGGTGGCGTGCATCGGGTGTAGCCTACTATGTTTGGGTGTTATCCATCGGCTGGACCGATAGAGGGTGCCGATGCTTGAAAGCGTATCGTTCGACCAGTTGCGGATGTTCGTGGCTGCGGCCGATGAGGGCAGCTTTTCGGCCGCGGCGCGCCGCGTGCGAAGAACCCAATCAGCGGTCAGCGAGGCGATTCTGAGTTTGGAGACGCAGCTTGGCGTCGTGCTATTCGACCGTGCGGGGCGTTATCCCAAGCTGACGACGGACGGTGTTGTCCTGCTGGCGGACGCGCGCGCGGTCATCAGCGGCGTCGACGCCATGAAGGCACGAGCGAAGGGAATTGCTGGCGGGCTCGAGGCCGAACTGACCGCTGTCCTCGACGTGTTTCTGCCGATAGAGGTGATCGCCGAAGCGGCGCGTGAATTTCGTATCCAGTTCCCTGCGACGCCATTACGCATTTATGTCGAGGCGTTGGGCGGCGCGGTGCAGCCGGTTCTGGATGGCCGAGCGAGCATCGGCGTTGTCGGTTCTCTGCCGACGCTTCCGCCCGGTCTGATCAAGGAACGCCTGTTCGACGTCAAACTGATGATGGTGGCCGCAGCGAGCCATCCTCTTGCATCCTACCGTGGTACCATCCCCAAGGAGGAGTTAGCGCGGCATGTGCAACTTGTCCTGACGGACCGATCCACTCTCACCGAAGGCCGCACCATCGGCGTGATGTCGCCATCCACCTGGCATCTGGCGGACCTCTTTGCCAAGCATGCCTTCCTTATCAGTGGCCTGGGATTTGGAGGCATGCCCCTCCATACCGTGGCAAGGGATATTGCCAAAGGGCGGCTGGTCGAGCTTTCGATTGAAGAGGCGCCGCCTGGAGGGCTGCCTCTGCCCATGTTCGCAGTCTATCGGGAAGGCGAGCCTCCGGGGCCAGCCGGGCGATGGATGATCGAGCGCTTGAAGAACTGCTCGGCAGGCGTCGCAGCGAAGGAGACCTCGCGAACGTGCTGAGCGGAGCATGCCGTTAGGGCGCAAGATCGCTGCGCCCGGTTTGGTGGACGGCGAGACGGTATTGTCCGTCTTCCGAAAGCAGTCCGAGTGCAGCGCCGAGTGTTGGGCCGGCGCGGCGTATCGGTCATCTCGCTACTTCTTGCGAGACTTTTCCGCTTCCGATTGCATAAGGCCCTTCATGCTTGGAGCCGCCGCAATCACTTTCGGCTTTTCCTTCTTCGGCTTCTTGGTTTCGCGGTTTCCGCGTTGCTCGCCTTTTGCCATGGTTCAGTCCTCCGGCCCGGAGCGGGCCTTCGATCACACAAGCTAGGTGTCCCGTGTTAACTTGTCGAGAGTGATCGGGAGATCTCGCACCCGTTTGCCTGTGGCATGATGGACCGCGTTGGCAATCGCCGCGGGAACGCCGACGATGCCAATCTCGCCCAACCCCTTGATGCCCATCGGGTTGACGATGTCGTCCTGCTCGTCGACGAAGATCACCTCGACGTCGTGGACGTCGGCATTCACCGGCACATGATATTCGGCGATATTGGCATTCATGATCCGGCCGAAGCGGTGGTCGATCAGCGTTTCCTCATGCAGCGCCATACCGATGCCCCAGATCATGCCGCCCATTACCTGACTGCGCGCGGTCTTGAGGTTGAGGATGCGTCCCGCAGCGACCGCACTGACGAGGCGAGTCACGCGTATCACTCCCAACTGCTCGTCCACCTTCACCTCGGCGAAGATCGCCGAATGGGCGTTGTGAGCGTGTTTGCCGTCGTTCTGGAACTGCGTGGCCTTTTCCTGCGCGATACGGTCGACGCCGGCGTGCCGCATGACGTCCGCAATCGGAATCGTGCTGCGCGGCGGCTTTTTGGAGATAATGCTGCCATCGGCCAGCGCCACGTCGTCAGCCGTCGCGCCCTTCAGCGGCGAATCCGGCATTGTCTGCGCCTGCCGCAACAGTTCGTCGCGGATAGCGTTGCTGGTGGTGAGGATGCCGTTCGAGACCGACGCGGCAATCCATGACCCTCCTTCAACCGGGGATTGCGGCAGCGTCGAGTCGCCGAGCTTGACGGTGACGTTGTCGATCGGCAGGCCGAGCATGTCGGCGGCGACCTGCGCCATGATCGTATAGGTGCCGGTGCCGATATCGGATGTCGCGCACGCAACTTCCGCGTGGCCGTTGGCCGTCAACGTGATCCGCACGGTGATCGGGACCTGCAGCGCTTCCCAGATGCCGGTGGCCATGCCCCAGCCAATCAGGTCGTTACCGTCGCGCATCGAGCGTGGTGCGAGATTGCGCTTGTTCCAGCCGAACGCCGCCGCGCCTTGGCTGTAGCATTCGCGCAAGCTTTTGCTGCTGAAGGGCAAGCCGGTGATCTGATCGCGATCGGAATAGCATTTCAGCCGCAGTTCGAGCGGGTCCATCTTCAGTGCGACCGCAAGTTCGTCCATCGCCGCTTCCAGCGCATAGACACCGGTCGCAGCACTTGGCGCGCGCATGTCGCACGACGTCGGCAGATCGAGATGCGCGAGTTTGTGCGCGTAGCTTGCCGTCTCGCTCTTGTAGAGCAGGCCGGACCATGTGGTCTCGTTGCGGTGGAAGTCCTCATATTGCGAGGTAGTAGTGGTGGCATCATGGATGATCGCATTCAGCGTGCCGTCCGGCTTCGCGCCAAGCTGGATGCGCTGGATCATCGCCGGGCGATAGCCAACCTCGTACATCTGCTGTCGCGTCAGCACGACGCGAACCGAGCGTTTGAGCGCACGGGCGCCGAGCACGGCCAGCACGACCTGAAACTGCGGTCGCAGGCCGGAACCAAAGCCGCCGCCCATATAGGGCGACATCACCTGGATTTCGTCGGACCTGGCCTCGAACACGCCGCATAGATAGCGCTGAACGTTCTGCACGCCCTGGGTTTTGTCGTAGACCGTGAGCTTGCCGTCGCGCCACACCGCTGTTGAGGCAAACAACTCCATTGGATTGTGATGCTCGACCGGCACATAGTATTCGGCATCATGCCGGATATCCGAAGCCGCAAAGGCTTGCGCGGCATCGCCGCGAGGTTTGGCCGGCGCATCGAGCGGAACCGCGTTGCCCCGCTGCCGTTCGATATCGGTGATGTGTGGCTGCTCGTCATATTCGACGCGGACGAGGGAGGCGGCAAAGGTTGCGGTCTCGAAATCCTCTGCCAGCACCAGCGCGACCGGCTGGCCGTTAAACCTGATCTCGCCGTCGTAGAGCGGACGATAGGGTGAGCCTTGCTCGGGTGCGACGTCGTCCTTGTAGGCCTTGTCGTTATTTGCCATCGGCGGCCGATTCTCGTGGGTGAGGACGGCGATGACGCCATCGACCTTCGCAGCTTCGCTGGTATCGATCCGCCTGATCCGACCTTTGGCGATGGTCGAGGTGACCACGCTGCCATGCACAAGGTCGGGTGCGCCGTGCTCACCGGCGTAGCGTGCGGCGCCGGTGACCTTGTCGCGCCCATCGACGCGGGGCGTGGCTGTACCGATATAAGACGTCATGGTTTTGCTCGCTTGATTGGTTCCTGGCGTCAGCGGCGCCGCTGTGCTTCCGCCTAATCCGTATCCCATGGCGCCGACAGCGACGGCGCCTTCCAGCACACTGCGGCGGCTGATGCCATTAGTGTCGTAAGAACCGGATCGGGTGAAGCGCGCCATAACCAGCTCATGCGATTGTCTTATTAGATTGCGATTGCGGTGTGCCGTTCGCGGCTTGCGTCAACCCGCGAACGATGACGCGCCGAGCGAGGTCGATCTTGAAGGTATTGTGGCCGAAACCCTTAGCCTCGTGCAGAACGATGTCGGCCGCGCGAGCGAAGGTGTCGTGAGTGGCGGGCTGTCCGATCAAGGCTGCTTCGGCTTCCGGATTCCGCCACGGCTTGTGGGCCACACCGCCGAGCGCCAGCCGCGCATCGTGGATTGTGCCGCTATCGATCTCGAGCGCGGCCGCGACCGAGACCAGCGCGAAGGCATAGGACAAACGATCCCGGATCTTCAGATAGGTGTAGTGCTTGTTGAAGCGCTGCGCTGGCAGTTCGATGGCCGTGATGATTTCTTTCGGATCGAGATTGGTATCACGCTGTGGCGTGTCGCCGGGCAGGCGATGGAAATCCGCCATGGCAATGGCGCGCTCACCGTCGGGGCCGGCGATATGCACCTTGGCATCGAGCGCCGCCAGCGCGACGCACATGTCGGAGGGATGGGTGGCGATGCAGGCATCGCTGGTGCCGAGGATGGCGTTGATCCGGTTGATACCGTCTTTTGCCGAACAGCCGGAACCGGGCTCGCGCTTGTTGCATGGTGTCGCGACATCATAGAAATAGAAGCATCGGGTCCGCTGCAGCAGGTTGCCGCCGGTGGACGCCATGTTGCGCAGTTGGGCCGAGGCGCCGGCGAGGATGGCGCTCGACAGCAGCGGATAGCGTTCCATCACCAGTGGATGCCAGGCGAGGTCGGAATTCGGCACCAGTGCGCCGATGCGCAGACCGCCGCCGGTCGTTTCCTCGACCTTGGCTAGCGGAAGGTGCGAAATGTCGATCAGCCGGCCGGGGCGCTCGACGTCGTATTTCATCAGGTCGACGAGATTGGTGCCGCCGGCAATGAACTTTGCCGAGGCATCGGCCGCGATCTGACTCAGGGCGTCAGCAACGTCGGTTGCGCGCGAGTACTGGAAATTGTTCATGACGCATCCATGGCCTGCGCAATCGCAGCGACGATGTTCGGATAAGCCGCACAGCGGCAGATATTTCCGCTCATCATCTCCCGAATGTCATCGGGTGTCTTCGCCTTGCCTTCGGCGATCAGGCCGACCGCGGAGCAGATCTGGCCCGGCGTGCAGTAACCGCACTGGAGCGCATCGTGATCAATGAAGGCCTGCTGCACCGGATGGAGGACGCCATCGGTCGCAAGACCCTCGATGGTGGTCACCTCGGCGCCGCCTTTCATCACCGCAAGCGTCAGGCAGGAATTGATCCGTCGGCCGTCCACCAGCACCGTACAGGCACCGCATTGGCCATGGTCGCAGCCTTTCTTGGTCCCCGTCAGGCCAAGACGATCTCGCAAAGCATCGAGCAACGTTGTCCAGGGAGCAATATCGAGCTTTACCTTGGCGCCGTTGACGGTCAGTTCAATGCTGATCAGGCCGGGAAGCGAAACGGTTGCCGGAGCGGTGTTTGACCGGGCCATGCCGATACCCCCGCTAGTCTGGAAGAACAGGCGATAACGCGATCCCGGCCCACATGTTCCATGGGGGCCACCAACACCAATCCGAACGATAACGAATGCCGTACGTAATGACCGTTTCGCTTGCGTCGTTACTGCAACGGCATCGGCGGCCGCGGAGCGCTGTTGTCGCCAGGCTGCGGCGGAAGTCGGGCCGATCCGGGCGGCTGCGCCGGAATGTAGGCGTCGTGTTGTATCGGTCCTTGCGGGTGTATCCGCCTTTCAGTCGCCGGCGGGGGCGGAACGGAAGGACTGTGTGGAACTGCCGCTTGAGGCGAGGTGCGTTGTCGCCGTGGCGGAACAGGCGTTGCCCGGTGTTGCACAGGCTTGGGGTGCGCTTCGCGCTCTGCGGCCGTTGCGATCTCTCGGTGCAGTTGCTGCTGGCTGGCTTTCAACTCCTCGACCGCCTGCTTCAGCGCGGCGATGTCGTTCGCCATTGCCTCAAGCGACTGTGCAGTTTCGGCCGGAAGCGCGGCTTGAGCTGGTGGAGGTTGCGTCGGCGCCGTAACTGGATCCGTCGATGGTGTTAACGGCTGGGGTGCGACCGTCGCGGCGTCTTGCGCGGGTTCCGCTTCGGCAGTTGGCTGAGGCATGGCCGCTTGAGCCGCCGTGTCCTGCGCTTCAGTTAAGTTGGCGCCTTGTGGGGAGGCGAAAGTCTCCATTAGAATTTGCGGCAGTGGCATAAGGCGCGAAAGCCTCTGTTTGGCCTCTTCACCGTAGGAGTGCCAGGCCGTCGTTGCGGCAATGCCGGCACAGATGGCCAACAGCACTTTGAAGATACCGCGATGAGACCGTGCGCGCGGCATTGTATTGACGTGCGCGTCGGCGTTGTCGTTCGACGGCGCAACCTGCAACAATGATTCGTCGATCGGCTGAGACGTCTCCGTCGATGGAGACGTCTCTTTATTTTCAGACGGATCATGTGCGATGCGTGGCGCCAGGTCGCGAAGCTGCGCGACGATAGCGTCGTGCGGATCGGCCTGAGAACCAGCCGGTCGTGATCTGAATAACATTGGAGCCCCAAGTTGCTTGCTGCGCGGCCGGGGTTCGGCCGGGTCTGCATGTCGAGAAGGAGGCTCTGCGCTTTGGCCTCAGCAAGGCGGCAAGATGAAAAGTGTAAGGCAGGGGAACCGGCGACAGAGCGCTTTCGAGCCGAGCATCTCCTTAGGCTTGACCCGAGGATGGATACCTGTTCGCGTGAAGAAAACGCGCTAAATCAAAATCATAAAGCACCGCTTCTAACTCCATCAGAAGCGGGGTTCTATGACTTAGTCTTGCCGCTTCCGCTCTTCTCGGTCGCGCGCCGCAGGGCTTCAGCAAGCGCTCCGCCGCCGGACTGCTGATGCGGCCTGGCCGGCGGCGATGTCATCGGGCGGGTTTTGTCTCGTGGGAGGCCTTGCGCCGCACGCTCGCTCTTGCCGCCGAGTTCGTCATCGAGACGGAGCGTCAATGCGATCCGCTTACGGGCGACATCCACCTCCAATACCTTCACCTTGACGACGTCACCCGACTTTACGACCGCGCGCGGGTCTTTGACAAAGGACTTCGACATCGCCGAAATGTGGATCAGGCCATCTTGATGGACACCGATATCGACGAAGGCGCCGAACGCCGCCACGTTGGTTACGGCACCTTCGAGGATCATACCGGGTTTAACATCCTTGAGTGTCTCGATTCCCTCTTTGAACACCGCAGCCTTGAAGGCCGGGCGCGGATCGCGACCGGGTTTTTCCAGCTCGCGCAGAATGTCGACCACGGTCGGCAAACCGAAGGTGTCGTCAACGAAGTTCTGCGGCTTGACCTGACGCAGGATATCCACGTTTCCGATCAGCGCCTTGATGTCGCTCCTGGTTGCAGCAAGAATTTTGCGCACGACGGGGTAAGCCTCCGGATGGACTCCCGAGGCATCGAGCGGGTCGTCGCCGCCGGTGATCCGCAAGAAACCTGCGCATTGCTCGAACGCTTTCGGCCCCAGCCGGGGCACCTGCTTCAGCCCCTTCCGTGTCTTGAACGGCCCATTGTCGTCACGGTGTTGGACAATGGTTTGCGCCAACCCCGCGCCGATCCCTGATACGCGTGCCAGAAGCGGCGCAGACGCCGTGTTGGCATCCACTCCGACCGCGTTAACACAATCCTCAACCACCGCATCGAGGGAGCGAGCCAGCTTACTCTCGCCAAGGTCATGCTGATATTGTCCCACCCCAATCGCCTTCGGATCGATCTTGACCAGTTCGGCCAATGGATCTTGCAGTCGTCGAGCAATCGATACCGCGCCGCGCAGCGTGACGTCGAGTTCGGGCAGTTCCTCGGACGCAAAGGCCGACGCCGAATAAACCGAAGCGCCGGCCTCCGACACCACGATCTTCGACATCTTCATATCGGGCAGGAGTTTTACCAGATCCATAGCGAGCCTGTCGGTCTCGCGCGACGCCGTGCCGTTGCCGATCGCGATCAAGTCGACGCGATGTTGAACGGCGAGCTTGCCGAGCGTGGCGAGCGTGGCATCCCATTGCCGCTGAGGCTCGTGCGGATAGACGGCCGTGGTCGCCACCACCTTGCCGGTCGCATCGACAACAGCGACCTTGACGCCGGTGCGGAATCCGGGGTCGAGACCCATGGTTACGCGCGCGCCCGCCGGCGCCGCCAGCAGGAGGTCGCGCAAATTCGACGCGAACACGCGTACCGCCTCCTGCTCGGCCGCGTTCCACAGTCGCATCCGCAAATCAACATTGAGATGAACCTGGATCTTGGTCCGCCAGGCCCAGCGCACCGTTTCTATTAGCCACTTGTCGCCGGCCCGGCCACGATCGGAAATCGCGAAACGCCGCATGATCTTCAATTCGCAGGGGCTGACCGGGGCCGGCGTAGCGGAAACTGGTTCGGGCAACATTTGAAGGTCGAGGATATCCTCTTTCTCACCGCGAAACATTGCGAGGATGCGATGCGACGGCAACTTGGTGAGCGGCTCGCTAAAATCGAAATAGTCCTTGAACTTTTCGCCCTCGGTCTTCTTGCCGGAACGCACGGTGGACGCCATCAGACCGTTCGACCACATCTGTTCTCGCAGCGCGCCAATCAGGTCGGCATCTTCCGCGAAATGTTCCACCAGGATAGCGCGGGCGCCGTCGAGCGCAGCCGCGACATCGGCGATCGACTTTTCGGCGTTGACGAACGGCTCTGCTACCGTCTTTGGATCATTCTGCGGTTCGGCCAGCAGCAAGTGAGCCAACGGCTCCAGCCCGCGCTCTTTGGCGATCTCAGCTTTGGTACGGCGCTTCGGCTTGAACGGAAGGTAAATGTCCTCCAGACGCCCCTTGCTGTCGGCAGCGAGGATCGCCGCTTCCAGTGCGGCGTCGAGCTTGCCCTGTTCGCGAACAGAATTGAGAATCGTGACACGACGGTCTTCAAGTTCGCGCAAATAATTCAAACGTTCTTCCAGCGTCCGCAATTGAGCGTCATCCAGCGAACCCGTGATTTCCTTGCGGTAACGGGCGACGAAAGGAACAGTTGCGCCACCGTCGAGCAACGCTACCGTCGCTTCGACTTGCTGCTCGCGAACGCCGAGTTCTTCCGCGATCCGTCGATTGATGTTTGCCACGCGCGATCTTTCTGAACCATCCGCGACGGATAAAATGGCTCGCCGCCAAATGACGCTTATGGACCACCGCCGATTGATTTATCAACCCGTTTTATCAAGCCGTGGGACCAAACAAATTGATCTGTGGACTGGCTTCGATCGCAACCCGCGAGTGCGGCCATTTTTCAGAACGCCCTCGATACGTCATGCAACGAGATAAAGGTGGATCGGTGGCGCTTAAATGTGTAGACGAACGCTCCTTCCTGGAGTGCTTATGTCAATTTGCGGACTCGATTTCGGGACATCAAATTCCACGCTCGGCACCATCGCCGACCGTGAGCCGGTTCTGACGGCACTGGAGGCCGACCAGACCACGATTCCCAGCGCGATTTTCTATGAAACCGGCGGCGCCGTCTTGATCGGACGCAGGGCGATTGAGGCCTATGTCGAGGGTGTGCCGGGCCGACTGATGCGCAGCCTTAAATCAGTGCTTGGCACCGCGCTGATCGACGAAACCACACGACTTGGGCGCGAGCGGACCAGCTTTCGCAACGTGATCGCTTATTACGTCGGTGCGGTGAAACGGCGCGCCGAACAAGCTATCGGTCGCGAGCTGCGACACGTCGTGCACGGCAGACCGGTTCATTTCGTCGACAACGCTCCGGATGCCGACCACAAAGCCGAGCGGATATTGTGCGATATCGCTCGCGAGGTTGGCTTCAATCAGGTTTCCTTCCAGTTTGAGCCGATTGCTGCGGCACTCGACTACGAGCGGCAGATATCGGCTGAAGAAATCGCATTGATTGCCGATATCGGCGGCGGGACATCTGACTTCTCGATCGTGCGCCTCGGGCCGAAACGTCACGGCAAGGTAGACCGTTCAGAGGATATTCTTGCCAATGATGGCATACGCATTGGCGGCACAGACTTCGATCGCCAACTCAGTCTCGGCGTCATCATGCCGTTGTTCGGCTTTGGCAGCGCCATGAAGCGTCCAGGGCTGGAGGTGCCTTCGAGTTATTTCCACGACCTGGCAACCTGGTCGAATATCAATCGGATGTACGAGCCGCGAGTGGCGTCGGATATTCGTCGGGTTCGCCGCGATGCCGATGAGCCAGCCTTGCTCGATCGGCTACTGCGCGTAGTCGCAGAGCAGCGCGGCCATACGTTGGCGATGGAGGTGGAAGAAGCCAAGATTGCTCTATCCGGTGTGCCCCGCGCAAAAATCCCGCTGGATTGGGTCGCAGCAGGCCTCAAAGCTGCCGTCAGTCGACCGGATCTCGTGAATCATACAAAACAATTGGCCGATTGTATCGGCGCCCGCGTCAAGATCTGCCTCGCGCAAGCGCACTTGACAGCGAGCCGCGTCGATGCCGTGTTCCTGACCGGCGGGTCGGTGAGGCTGGCCCATGTCCGCAACGCAATCACAAAGACACTACCCTCAGCCCGTATCGTCGAAGGCGACACCTTCGGCGCAGTCGGCAAGGGCCTCACCCTTGAGGCCCTCCACCGATATGGGCCGGAGAAATAAGCCAGGAAGCTGGCCGGCGATCTGACCGTCCCTCTTGCCCCGAGTGCGACGATGCCGACAAGATCGGGGTGAATAAGGCTTTGCCGGTAAGACGAAAGCCGAGTTTGAATCTCATCAGGAAGTAGCTGCAGCACAGGAGTATTTGATGGCAAACGATGGTTTCGAGATGGAAACTGAAAGTTCCGCAATCGCAGCATTCACGCTGGCTCAGTTCGCGTTTTGGGGTCTTATCGAGAGCGGTATTATCTCGACTGAAAAGGCCTCAGAGATGCTGGAACAAGGAATAGCAGCCCATTCCAAAGGAGATCTGGTCCATCAGAACGCTGCACAAATGCTGCAAACCATCCTTGACATGGTGCAGCGAGATCAAAGATCTCCCGTGAACTGAGCCCATCCGCTGGTGGAGTGGGCGTCGGTCGAGGGCACGCAAATTTCTTATGATCCGCTAGACGGTGGGCACGTTGCGGAGTTTTCTATCGGGGCTTCGGCTTCGCTGCCGGTCGCTCCCGGCCCCCTCTCGACTCCTCGCCAAAGAAGAAGGCATGATCGGCCCCATTTTGGTCACCCGCCGCCCCATCCGAGGATCCCCGATGGACGTCATGAATTACCCCGACAAACTGAGTGTTGTCACCGTGACCGCTTCGCGCCCGTTGATCCGGCCTGATGGCCGCTACGCCATAGAGCTTTCGACGAGCGAGCTGGGCGACATCGCATTCGAGGTAGATGAGCGGGCGCTCTTTGCATTGCGCCAAGCCATCGGTGAAATCGAAACCGAGATGAAGCGCAGGCCCGGCCGGGCCTGATTGAATCCCCAGAGGCAATCCGACGCCTGGCCGCTTACCCTAAGGTCTTTACGCCACAACTATCGCGATACCGGCGATTTCTGCTGCACGCCGGGTCGGTTCCTGATCCTGATGCCATACGCTGCTGGCACGGGTAACCCCATGATCCGCTCTGTAAACAGCCGACACCAGCGCGTTGACGCCCAACAATGTTGCGATGGTTAGAATTGCTGCCAGGACAATCTTAATTTTCAGCTCGCTTTTCATGTCGCCCTCTCCTTTCATAAGCTCCAACGGAGAAACAATGCGCACGTTCCTATCTTCCCATCTAATGTGCGGTGAGATTGACAGATTTTAAGATCCTTAACCGGCGCACTTGCGCCAGGCCGTAGTGACGATAGTGGTCGATAGATTCTAACATTCGCAAGAAGGCGCGCTGAAGCGGGATGCGAATGTTAGAATCGGACCACCAGAGCGTTTTCGAGCGAAGCATGTCCTCGGGCTTGACCCGGGGATGGATACCGGTTCGCGTGAAGAAAACGCGTCAAATCAAAATCATAGAGCCCGCTTCCGATTCCGCTTCCGATTCCATCAGAAGCGAAAAGGCTCTAGACCAGCACCAGCCCCTGCCGCATAGCGGTGGCGATGGCATCGGTGCGGTTGGCGGCGCCAAGCTTCACAAGGAGCGCCGCGACGTGGAACTTGACGGTGTGGACCGAAATCCCGAGCCGGCGGGCGATCACTTTGTTGGGTGCGCCTTCGGCAAGCAACGCCAGCACCTCCGCTTCGCGCGGCGACAGGTGGATGGGGAGGCTGGCCGCAGTCTCTTCAGGATCGTTGGCAACCTCGTCAGAGAGACGAGCCGAAGCGCTGAGCGTACCTCCGGTTATCCGATAGCCGGCAGCCGCCAGGCGTGCCGCCGCGGCAATCAGAACAGGATCGGCATCAGCGCCAAGCGTTGCAGCGACAGTGCCGCGCGTGATTGCCGCGCTGTCGCGGCCGGAAAGCAGCACGACGGGCGTGCCCGGCGGCAAGCTTTTCACGGTCGCAACGTCGTCGACGACCGCAACCTCCGCGTGGTCGGGTTCCATATCCTCCCCAACCAACGCAATGACGCCGCCCAATCCGGCCAGCGATGCGGCAAGACGCTCGCCGCGACTGGCATCGCTGAGCGCGACGAGAACGAGAAGGCTGACCTCGCCGTCGTGTCTCATCAGCACCGTCTGTCCCTCATGCCGTTCAGCTCAATGGCTTCTCGCCAATGGTAACCGTCACATCGCGCGCCTCGCCGCCACGCAATACGCCAAGCGTGACCGCAGCGCTTGCACTGTCCGGTCCCAGTCTGCGGATCAATTCGCGTGGTCCGCGCACCTTCTCGCCGTTCCAACTGACGACGATGTCGCCCAGCACAATACCGGCCGCCTTCGCCGGTCCTTCTTCATCGAGGCCGACAACGATGGCGCCCTGTACATCGGTGTGATGGATCGGGTGCAGCCCGGCGCCAAGATAGCCGCGCACGACATGGCCCTTGCTCCTTAACGTCGCGACCGTGCGCTCAATCGTCTCAAAGGGGATGACCAGCGCCCGCCTGCGCGGACCAAACAGCAACATCCCGACCAGTCCGCCCCGGGCGTCCAGCACCGGTCCGCCCTCGAAGCGCCCCCCCGTCATCACCGCCAGATTGATCCGACGATCGATGGTGCCGCCGCGCAGCGAGCGCCACGCCGGCCCGACCTCGCCCACGGTTCCGAGCACAGCGAGCGACGAAGCCCCCTCACGCCCCGCTACGACGATGAGGTGGCCGGGCCGTACCGGACCGGCTTTCTCAAGGACAGGCGCGACGGCAGCAGTCGCCGAGTTAAACAGTGCGATGCCGGTCGATGGATCGCGACCGACCAGTTTTGTCGTGACGGTCTCCCCGGAAGCGAGCGAGAGCCGCAGATCCTCGTCCGGCTCGACAGCCTCCTCGGCGGCGACATAGAATCCATCGCCCCAATGAAAGGCCGTTGCGGTGCGGCCATGCTGGGTCACGAAACTGGCGGTGGTCGGTGCGGCCTGTTCGGCAATGCCGGCGACCGCGTCGGAAAAAGCACCAAGATCGAAACTGCTCATCACTCCCTCCCGGGTTCGGTCCTTCGAGACTTTCGATACCCGGATATTGTCGTGCCGCGGCGCACTTCCTACTCGCCCGACGGCTAGGGTGTGCGCCCACTGGCCATCCGGTCAGGTCGCGGAGCGACGGCGCACCCAGCACATATGGGCATCCGCTTCTTGTCTTGCCTGGAACGCTCCTATGGCTCTACCCGCGCCCGAACCGCAGCCGGATGACTCCCGCCTGCTCGATAGCTATTCCGCCACCGTCACCGACGCCGTCGACCGTATCGGTCCAGCCGTGTGCCGGATCGAACCCGTTGGCGCCCACCGCGATGCCGGACTAGGCTCCGGCTTCGTCATCGCGCCGGACGGTTTGATCGTCACCAATTTCCATGTTGTCGGCGATGCGCGCGCTGTGCGCGTCGCCACGCCTGATGGCGCGTCCACAGAAGGTCGGGTGCTCGGTCGCGACCCCGACACCGACGTCGCGTTGGTGCGCGCAGACGGGCATTTCTCCGACATCGCACCACTCGGCGATTCCGGGCGCCTCCGCCGCGGCCAGATCGCCATTGCCATCGGCAATCCGCTCGGCTTTGAGTGGACGGTGACGGCCGGCGTCGTCTCGGCGCTAGGCCGCTCCATGCGCGCCTCGACCGGACGACTGATCGACGACGTGATCCAGACCGACGCCGCGCTCAATCCCGGCAATTCCGGCGGCCCCCTGGTCTCGTCGGCAGGCGAGGTGATCGGCGTCAACACCGCCATGATCCGCGGCGCGCAAGGCATCGCCTTCGCCGTCGCTTCCAACACCGCCAGTTTCGTCATTGCCGAAATCATCCGCTTCGGCCATGTGCGCCGCGCCTTCATTGGCGTCTCGGCCGACACGGTCGTGTTGCCGCGCCGCGCCGCGCTGATGTCGCAAGTGACGAGCCGTACTGCCGTGCGGTTGCACTCGATCGAGGCGCATGCGCCTGCGGCAAAAGCCGGCCTGAAGGAAGGCGACATCATCGCGGCGATAGACGGCCGTGCCGTTGGCGGAGTGGACGATCTGGTACGCATGCTCACCGCTGAAAGGATCGACAGGGAAACGGTGTTTACAGTAGTCGGCCGCGCTGGGGTCAGGCAGATAACAGTAATTCCAACGGCGCGCCGCTGACTGCGAAACATCCATTGGATGAGTCGGGACCTGGTTGGCGGTAGCCAATCCGCGCCTGACAGTTTTCGCGGGTCGAGTGACGAACTCACCGATTCCAGAATGTCTCCGCCGTCTTGAATCGTCGCCATCTTTTGCGCAGCGCTTTCGCCGCCACCAACTGGTCGCGTGCCTGCCAGCCGGTGACCACGCCGGCGGCGAGAGCGAGCGCGGGTTGATCGTTCCGCCGGATTACATCGATCAGAGTGCGGCTGCTGGCGATGTCGCATGCTCCGCCGAGCGCGGCTTGAAGCCCGGCGAGGCGCTTCACGTAGCGCTTTACAGGTAAGTGAGCCGCATAAAGCGGTAACAGGAACTCCGCCGCGTAGCGCAATTTCTTGACGTCAATTCTGAGCCTGTGTTGCATGGCGGAGTCGAGGCGATTGAAATGCACGCCACGCTTGAGCGCCTTACGATGAAGTCGCGCTAAAATCTTGTCCGCGAGTCCCAGCATTGGCCGCGACAGGACGACCAGCGCCTCGCTGTCGATTTCATTGCGCCAGCCACGACGTTCTATCATGTGGCCCAGCGTGAGCAGAAAACGGCTGCAACGGGGATCGGCGAGAGCAGCCTGCACGGCGCCGTAGTTCGACTGGCGCTGCCGCTCGACCACCTCGCGCAAGCCGCTCAGGTCGATCTCCGGGATGGTTGTAGCCAGGCGAGTGGCGGTCTCCGCGAACACATCCCAGTCCCGCGTCCGTCCGAGCTGCTGCATCACCCACTTTGCTTCGGTGCTGACCGCCTGAAATACCGGCGACGGTATATAGTGCTGGAACATCGTGCAGACCGTCCGCAAACGGCGCAGCGCAACGCGCATCTGGTGCACCCCTTCTGGATCTGTCTCCTCCTGCGCCACCTCGCTATTCTTCACGAGATGATGCCAGCATGATCCCATCAGGCGCGCGATGACGTTGTCGACGACCTCGTCCGCGGCAATATCGGGCAGCCTGGCCTTCGTCGCTGACCGCTCGAGATCAAACGCGAGCATGTAGCCACGCTCCGCCGTATTGCAGACACTGAATTGCAGGGGCGCAGCGCCGAGCAGTTGTCCTCCGAGATCGAGCAGAACACCCGCATTGCCGCTCTTCAATTTGAGTTTGATTTCAAATACAGCTTCTTGTTGCGTACCGGCCTCGATCGTCCCTTCGTCGAATACGATGTCCGCCGACGCATCGGGGAAATCGAGCCGCTGCACATATCTGCGAACCTTCGTCGTGAAAACCGGCACCAACGTATTCTTGATCTGCGCCATTATCGGATGGCCGATTTCATCGGCGGGAAGCCGTGCCAAATCCGGAACGATACTGTCAACCGGCACATCCCGCTGCCGTCGTCCCAGAGGCCTGCCGTCGGCGGGTGGAAGCTTTAATGTTTGAACGAAATGCCGGCCGTTGCGCCGCACGCGCAATGATATGCCATGTCGAAATAGCAGTTGCTTCGCGGTATCGTAGTAGACCGATTCGAGCCGACGCAACGTGGCGCGATTGCGCGTATGCTGTATGACGACAGGCAACTCGCGCACCTTTTCGAAGGCTCCTCGCGATGCAAGCAGCCTCAACTCCATTCCCTCTTGTCCAGCTATTGGAGCAAGACTGGCGGCTGCGCGTTCAACGATATCTCCGTCGACGTCTTGCATGAATGCTTCACGATGGCTCTGGGGTTTTCGTTAGCTTACGCCTTCCTGACCGTGCTCGACAACCGCGCCGGAATGCACCCGTTCGATACCTCCGGCCGGCGGCGTCCCTACAACGATCTTCCCAAGAGCGTTGACAAACTCGTCCGGCAAACCATGCCGCTCGATCATCGACGCCGCTAATCTGAAGGCGCACCGTGCCGCCGCGAGCCTTTTTACCGGCATGGACAGTATCGAGGCTGTTTGTGACAGCACTTGCCCAAGGTGAAACCCGGAACTGCTCTCTCGCCGGCGCGTTGGTTCCTGACGACAAAACTGAGACGAAAGGCTGAGCAAAGCAGCCAGAACGGCGCATGGAACAGCACATTCCGGCCCCTGATTCCCTTTCGGTCGCACCGATCAGCCGCGACGAATTGCGAACCTGTGAGGCGTGGCGGACTGCCTTCGCCGACCGGCGCAAGGATCACCGCTACTACGAGATCATTGCGGACACGATCCGCGATCGCTTCGAGTATGGTTATTTCGCGATCCGCGATGCGTCAGGCCGGGTGCTGGCGGTGCAGCCATATTTTCTGCTCGACCAGGATGTCCTGGAAGGCGTCAAGCTCGATGGTTGGTCGCTCGTCGCAAGCATCCGCCGCCGCTATCCACGTTTCCTGAAACTGCGCACACTGATGCTCGGCTGCACGGCAGGCGAAGGGCATCTCGCGACCAGCGCGCACCTTTCGTCCACGGCCATCGCCATGGCCTTGGCGCAAGGTATCGTTGCCCAGGCGCGTGCGTTGGGTGCGCAGATGATTGTGCTCAAGGAATTTCCGCGCGGCGATCGTCGCGATCTTGCGTGTTTCGAGCGCGAAGGGTTCGGTCGCGCGCCGAGCATGCCGATGACCATACTCGACATCGACTATGACAGTTTCGATGACTACATGCAGAAAGCATTAAGCGCGAAGACGCGCCGTCATCTGCGCAAGAAATTCCTCGGCACTGAAAACTCCGGTCTCGCCATGACGGTGGCCGATAATGCGGCGAGCTTCATCGACGAGCTCTATCCGCTCTATTTGCAGACCTACGAGCACTCGAACTTTCATTTCGAGAAACTGACCAGGGATTACTTCCGCCGTCTCGGCTGCGAGATGAGCGACAAGACCCGCTTCTTCATCTGGGATCGCGGCAATACCCTGATGGCGTTCGCTCTATGCATGGTCGAGGGCGACGATATCTTTGCCGAGTATATCGGCCTCGATTACGACTTCGCGTTCGACCTCCATCTCTATCACTACATTACGCGCGACATGATCAGCTGGGCGATGGCCCATGGCTACAAGCGCTTCCGCAGCAGCGGGCTGAATTACGATCCCAAGCTGCACCTGCGCCATCGGCTCGATCCCATTGATCTTTATGTGCGGCTTGTCTCGCCGTTCGCCAACCGGATCCTGCGGTTGGTGCTGCCATGGATCGTCCCGGTGCGCTACGACGCGACATTGCGGAAGTTTTCCGACTATCATGAGATGTGGTGAGGTGTGCCATCGACGAAAACGGAGGCCGCCAGGCCATGCGTCCCGTCACCGGCCCTCCGTCGCCGGCTACCCCTCACCAAGGGCCGGGATACTCGCTCAAATGCAACTCCGCGGCGGCCTCATTATAATAATGCGATATAATAGTGCGATCGCACACCGACCTCCGGGCAGTGAGGCCCAGACTCGACGCCCATACTCAATCATGTTACCGGCAGGAATCGGGCTGAGGTGCAATAATGCGGCGGGCATTTAGCAAATTCCTACCTATTGTATTGTTCGCGCTGTGGGCACAGATCCTTGCGCCCATCGTGCCGTATTTGCTGACGGCTGCCGCGGCCGACCCGTCTCACTCGGAGATATGCTCCAGTCATCCGTCATCGGACCAGGGCGATCGACAGGCTCCGGCTCCCGTCCATGATTGCTGCTATGCACTGTGCCCGGCCCATGCGGGCGTTGGACAGGCGCTGCTCGGCGGCCTGCCGATCCATTCCCTTAACATTGAGCGTGAGCCACAACGCGTCGTTTGGCTCGATCGTGCTTCGACCCTCTTGCCGCACAGGTTGCATAGTCCTGTGCAGGCGCGCGCGCCGCCTGCGCCCTGACTCAAAGCTTTTGATCGTGCACTAGCGGGCCATCAGCTTGTCCGCGCCATTTTCATTGCATCAACCGGCGGGCATCCCCGGTATCAGGAATATCCCATGTTTCGCTCTCGCGTCCTTTCGGGCGTCAGCGCGCTGGCGTTGCTCGCTGTTTGCGACGATGCTGCCGCACAGACCGCCGTCCAGACACTGCCAGGCATTACGGTCGAAGCCCCGCGCCCTGCCCAAGCCAGTCCGCGCAAAAAGCGAACGGTCGCGCGCCGCACCGCTCCGAGACCGTCACAGCCGCGGCCGACCGTGGCGGCAAAGCCATCGCCCGTATCCATCGATTCGAACCTTGCGATCCTTTACCAGGCGCCGGGCGGGCAGACCCAAACATCCATTGGCCGCGATCAATTTGACAACCGGCCGTCTTTCTCCGTGGCCGACGTGTTGCGCGACAGCCCGGGCATCTCCGTCAAACAAGGGAACGGACCTCGGGACTTCGGCATCTCGATTCGCGGATCGAACGCGCGAAACGGCTATGGCATTCGCAACCTGGTGATCTTTGACGACGGCTTCCCGGTCACCCAGCCTGACGGATTGTCCCGCAGCGACCTAATCGATCCTCGTGCCTACGGGGCCATCGACGTCATCCGGGGTCCGTCTTCAGCGCTTTACGGCAATTACGCGACCGGCGGCGCGCTGAACTTCAGGACCCGTCGTGGCGCCGAGATCAACGGAATAGAGTACGGTCTCGATGCCGGAAGCTACGGCTACCTCAACAACTATCTGACCGCCGGCAAGAAGATCGGAAACTTCGAGGCTTCGCTGTTCGCGAGCGACGTGCGCGGCGACGGCTATTTCGGCAATAGCTGGTTCAATACCCAGACCGTGAACTTCCTGGGGACGCTGCAGGCGACGCCGGACGATCGTTTCACCTTCAAGCTGATCAACAACATGCTGGATGCGCGCATCCCGATCCGGTCCTCGCTCAATCAATTCGACACCAACCCTTTCCAGCGCGGCTGTGCGACGGCCGCGACGGCCGCTCCCGGCTGCGGCACGGTCACGCTGTTCAACAACGGCTTCAACGCGACCGCCGGGACCGACCGCGAAACGGCCGAGCAGGCCGGGCTCGGCCGCACCGATCGCCGGACCATTGTCGGCGGCCGCTGGGAACACGATTTCGACAACCAGACCACCTGGCGCAACCAGTTCGTGTTCGACGATCGCAATATCAACCAGCCGACCGGCACCACGAGCGCGATCGGCGATTATCCGTCCTATAATTTCATGAGCGACGTCGTCAGGCGGAGCCAGTTGCTTGGCATGGACGCGACCAGCTATGTCGGCGTGTTCTACAACACTCTGAACTGGTCCGGTGACACGCGTAACGTGATGCCCGGGGGGAACGCCACGCTCGGCCGGCTATCGTCGAATATCACCGGCGAACACACCAATTACGGTGTCCGCGCGCGCGAAGAACTCAGGCTTACCGATTCATGGACGGCCATCGCCGGTATCGGGTGGGAGACGACGCATCTAAAGGGCATCAATACAGCTTACGCCTATGCCGGACCAACGGGAATCGCGACCACGGCGATCAAAAGCGCGGACCGCCAATTCCAGAACACCGCGCCGGAATTCGCGCTGCAATACCGCGCGAACAAGGACTGGCTCTTCCATGCGCGGGTCGCGACCGGCTACGGGACGCCACAGGTCGGAAACCTGTTCGTGCTGCCAAATGGCCAGAACGGCAACAACACGCAGCTCAATCCCCAAAAGAACCTCGGTTACGATCTCGGCTTTGACTGGACACCGGATCCCACGCTCAGGGTGAGCGCGACCGGCTTCTACGAGTTCTTCCGCGATGAACTGGTCACACAGGCAACGCCCCTCGGCGCGCCCAATTCGAGCTACACGTTCAATGCCCCGAAATCCGAGCACCGGGGCGTCGAGCTGTTGGCGGACTGGCGCTTCCTGCCAAACTGGCGGGTGACAGCCGCTTATACTTATCTCGACGAGATTTACACCAGCTACACCGAGAATATCAACAATGGCGCCACTTTCGGCTTCAATCGGGCGGGCAACAAAATTCCCGGCGTATCGCCGAACGAACTGACGGCGCGGCTTTCCTATGACCAACTCTCTGGATCCTTGAAAGGCGTCGGTGCATTCGTCGAGTTCCAGTGGAAGGACGCATTCTACATGGACAACGCCAATCTCCTGAAGGCTCCCGGCTACGATCTGGTCAACCTCAACCTGCACTACGACAGGCCCCTGCAATCGGACTACCTGAAGTCGCTTCATCTTTTCTTCGAAGTGCGGAACGTCTTCGACAAGACATATGTGGCATCCGCCAACAATATCGCGAATTCGGTAACCGGCGCGGGCATTCAAAACCCCGCGAGCATCCTGGCCAATACCGGCGGCTCCATCTATGCCGGGTCGCCGCGCACGTTCATCGCCGGAATGAGGCTTGCGTTTCGATAGCATGAGGTGTGTGACCATGATCAGAACAGCAACCCTTGCTGCGATCGCGCTCCTCTTGCAGGGCGCCGCAAGCGCGCAAATGAGCCATCATTACGTATCGGAGGCCGCCTGCGATACGGCCGAACTGCGATGCGCCACCAAGGTCACGCCGGCATTCGCCCCGGACGGGACCTTGTGGCTGGCGTGGATGGCAGGCGGCCGCATTTCGGTGGCCAGTTCCAGAGATCGCGGAAAAACCTTTTCAACGCCGGTCGCAATCGTCGATCAACCGCTCGCGTTGGATTGGGGACCCGATGCACGCCCCAAGATGGTCGTTGACCGCCACAACCGGATCGCCATCGCCTTTTCGATTTTCAGGGACAAGAACTTCAACGGCGAGGTGTTGCACACGCGCTCGGTGGATGGAGGCCACAGCTTCGCCAAGCCCGTGCCCATTACGCCGAACACGGAAAGTCAGCGCTTCGAGCAGCTCGCGCTGGATGCCGACGGCTCGATCTTCGTGGCTTGGCTCGACAAGCGCAACCGGGCGCAGGCGCGCGCTGACAATCGAAGCTATAACGGGGCGGGGTTGTTCTTTGCATGGTCGAAGGACGGCGGCGGGACTTACTCCGAAGCCCGCATGGTGAAGGACAACACCTGCGAGTGCTGCCGGATCTCCGTCGCATTTGCAGGCCTTGGCCGGCCGGCCGTTCTGTTTCGCAATATCTTCCCGGGTAGCGTTCGGGACCATGCGATCGTCACCTTCAGGGATCCGGCTACGCCGGGAGAGATCTATCGCGTGAGCCACGACGACTGGAAGACCGAGGCGTGCCCGCATCAGGGGCCGAGCCTCGCCATTTCGCCGGGGGGGACCTATCATGCGGTCTGGTTTACCGGCGGCGGAATTCGAAAGGGTTTGTTCTATGCGCGCTCGACCGACGGTGGACAGACGTTTTCCGAGCCAACGGCCGTCGGCAGGCCGGACCGGAACGCATCCCGCCCCTACGTGGTGGCGAGCGCCTCGGGCACCGCGATCGTCTGGAAAGAATTCGACGGCGAGAAGACAACTGTGAAGCTTATGACATCCCGCGACGACGGGAGAACCTGGTCGCAACCGAAGGTCATCGCTGCGACAACCGACGCGTCCGATCATCCTTTACTTGTGAGTCATGGACGCGAGACCTTCCTGTCCTGGATGACCAAGGCTGACGGCTACCGCATCGTGCCGATCGGGGACGCACCATGAAGCGTCAATTATTATTTGCGGTCGCGTTCGTATGGGCGCTGCTCCCGCAACATCTTGCCGCGCACGATCAATTGCACGCATTCCAGCGCGGAAGCTGGCAAGCCATTCTCCATGCACACGCCGGCCGTCCCACGATGGTCAATTTCTGGGGCGTCACTTGCGGCCCTTGCAAGGTCGAGCTGCCGCTGCTCGGGAAGTTCGTCAAAGACAATCCGGGTGTCGATGTCGTAACGGTCAATGCCGACCTCGTTCCGAACGCGCCCGAAGCAACGCTGTCGATGCTTGCAAAGGCAGGCCTATCGTCAGTTGAAAACTGGACCTTCAGCGACGGTTTCGTCGAACGGCTGCGCTTCGAGATCGATCCCAACTGGCAGGGCGACATACCGCGCACGATGTTGATCGCGCGCGATGGCAAAGTCACGATCATGGAAGGCATCGTCGATTTCGCCGATGTGAGGAAATGGTTCGACGCTCAACCGATCGAAGCGAGATGAAAAGCTTCGGCCCGGCAGTCCGCCAGCTACCAGGCAGGACCATTTGACGCGATTCCACGTCGCGCTCTCGGCAGCCTACGCTTTATCCAGGAGTTGTCCAGGATTGCGCGGGCCTCCGAACCGTTGATCACGGTGACTTGCATCCTAAAAAACGCCGAGAGGAACCGTGTATTTGCTCCAGATCAAAGACCTCTTGTGAGGGATATGCATCCTTGACTCGTTAGGAAAGGAGATCCTCATGCCAACCGAAACAATCATTGTGGCCGGGTTTGTTACCGCTGTCATAACTATATTCTCGCTAACTATTGCTTATGGCCAGCGTCAGACCACGGCTTACCGCCGTGAACACCCGCAAAAGTAAGCGCGCTGGGCTGCATCAATCGCGACCGTGCCGCTCCAAACATCCGGACAGTCGCATGAAGCCAGCGTGAAGAAGCATGGCGACGGACGGCGCTTCGCTGTCCTCGCCCGCTCCAAACGCTTCCATAGTATCGCACCCGACCTTGCGGTCGGATGCTTTGACCAGAGAGTTGGCGCGGTAGGCGCTGTATTTCTCGACATAAGCACGACAACTATACGGCGTCGGCAGCGGATCGCCCGAATCGGAGCTTTCCTGCGGAAACTCAACCGTTCATCACTGCATCGCAGAACAGATCCCTGAACCTGATAGCGGGACTTCGTTCGTTGCGTTGTTACTACCGATTGGCGCGCTTGCCGGTGTTCCCGGTAGTAGCGTTGTTCTCTTTACGTCCCACACCAGCTTTACATCACGTGACCATCTTCGTAAGACGCACTATCCTCAACAAATGATGGACACCTGAGAAATGGCGAAGAAGGCCAAGAAGAAAATTGTTCGCAAGCTTTTCACAAAGGACGATGTGAAGACGCTCAAGGCTCATTCAAAAGCCAGGACGCCGGTCGCAAAGATCGCCAAGCAGATGAAGCGCACCGAAGGCTCGCTTCGTCAGAAGGCCATCAAGCTTGGGATCGGTCTTGGACATATGAGGTAGAACCAGAGCCTTTTCGCTTCTGATGGAATCAGAAGCGGGCTCTATGATTTTGATTTGACGCGTTTTCTTGACGCGAACCGGTACCCACTTCGCTCGAAAACGCTCTAACAGCGTGATTCGCGGCGCGGTCTTCGAGCTGAGGGCGACGCCGGTTCCAGAAAGCTGTGTCCCACCGCGCAGCGGCCGCATAGCGAGCCGCAAGGGCTGGCACGTAATCGGCAAAACCCTGCGCCGCGATCATCGCGTAGCGCTTGCGAGCAAGTTCATCCCGGCCGTCAATCATATCCGACGCGGCATAGGCAGCGAGGATGCCCGAGCGCAGCGCATGAACGATCCCGCGCGACGACAGCGGATCGGCGGTGAACAGGGTGTCGCCTGCTGCAACCCATCGCTCGCCCGCAGCCCGATCGACTGTGGCTGTTCCCGCTGACTTCACCAATTTTGCGGTTTCGTGGGCATCAGGCGGCACAAGCGGTGCGATAAACCGTGTCGCCGCCAAAGCGCGGTACCAGTGTTTCGACTGGCGCAGTTCGCTGCCCAGATCCGGATCGGTCAGACATGACACCACCCGGCATCGATCGGGCAAATCGGCGCTGTACCACCAGCCCTCGGGGCGCGCCTCGATGACCATTCGGCAATCGCCCGGCGCGCGGTCGAAGAAGCGGGTATAGGCCACAAGGTGGCTGTGCACCCGAAGCTTCGCGCCGAAGGACCGGGCGAGCCTCCAGTTACGGCCGGTTGCCCAGATCACCGCGCTGGCGCGAATCTCTCCATCAGCCAGATCGAGCCGCCAGGCCCGGCCTTCGCGAACCGCCGAGCGCACCGCGCTCCCGATTCGCACCTCGGTGCCTGCTGCCCTCGCCGACCGTACCAGCAGCCGATCGAACCGCGCGCGGTCGAGCTGCCAGCCGGCGCCCTGAGCGGAGAACATGCTGTGCCGCTCGTCGGGTGCTTCATCGCTCCATGCCGAAACGACCGCGCGGCTCCTTACGAACGCCTCGGCCGCGAACGGTGTCCAGACGTCGAGCTGGCGCAGCAGCCCTTGCGCCACTGCCGGCAAAATCTCGCCTGGTTTTGGCTTTTCGTGCCGCCCCGCCTCCAGGAGCACGACGCGCTTTTGGGGTGCGTGGCGGCGCAGTGTCAGAGCCGCCGCCGCGCCCGCCGGCCCACCGCCTATGACGGCGAAATCAACCTGCTCGGACGGCATAGAAGGATGCCACCACTCCCGCCGGGTTGGTGCCGCCGCCGCTGCCCGAATGCGGGATAGTGCGCACCACCGAGCCAACGATCGCGGGCACTTCGAGTCCGTCAGTGCTGTTCGGCCACACCGGCACAAGCCAGCCGATATAATCGTAGATCCATTGCTCGCCGCCGACCACGCCCTTGCCCTGGAAGCGCACCTGCATGGGCGAACCGTAGGCAAAGCTGCCGCGCAGGTTGAGCGACCATCCAGGTCCACCAATCGTTCCTGAAAGCTCGGTCTCGGACTGCTCCACAATCGCGATCGTGCCCTCGCCGAACAGCAGGTCGTTGGCGGCCTTGTCGAGATCGGGATCGTTGAGGAAGCTGCGATAGCTCCAGTTGCCGGCAAAGGGATTGGTCATCGTCATTCTCCCGAATCTTCGACGCAGATGTATTTGACGCCGGGCGATGGCTGATCGAGGCCTCCCCCGGGGTTGCGGACGACAAAGCCGAGTTTCGACCACTCGGTCACCATCTTCAGGTCACCGGCCAGCGTCTGCGGAATGCCGCGCGCCCAGCTGCGGAACTGGAAATCGCTGCCGACGGGATAATAGACCTGCATCGGCCGGTGCGCCGGCCACCACAGGGTCTCCCATACGCGACGCTCGCGCTCCAGCAGTGTGTTGCCGACGCTGTCGGGATAAAGGACGTTCCATTCCTCGTAGGTCACGTCGATGGTCTGAGTAGAGCATTCGTTGAAATCGGCCTGCCACGGCAGCCCGCTGAGTTTGGTGAGATCGCCGGGCTGCAAGCCCACATCGAAATCGCTGCCTTGCGACAGCGGGTCGGAAGCATAGGCGATGTAGCCCTCTTCGCTGACGCCTGCCCCCCACCGGTTGGCATTCTCCTGCGCCGCGGTCAGAGCGAAACTGTACCATTCAGGGTCGGCCTTGATCCGGTAGGGCTCGCGCCAGATCGCCGGGTTGCGGATGATCCATGCCACTTCGCCCCCCGGGCAGAAAGCGCCGCCGAGCCCGTTCGACAGCACGCCCCGGTCAAGACCGCGGCCGCCGGGCACATTCCAGTCATTGTAGGGCTGCCACGGATCGATCGCCGGCGCGAAGCCGGCATCAACTTCGTCGATAAATACGCCCGCTGCCCATTGTCGCAGCAGGAAAAGCTGCGTGTCCGTCAGCCGCAGGAACTTGCTCACCGTTTTGTTGGTGATCGGATTATCGCCGGCAAGCAGCGGCATCAGCGGCAGGTGATAGGTGCGCGTCGCGGGGTTGGCGTCGAGATGGAACAGATTCTCCTCGCCGGGTTTGCGCAGCAGATCGAACAGATATTGCCGCGCGGAACGGCCGGGATCAGTGATGGCATCTTTCGCCGCAGCGGCAAGCGCGCGCTCAAGCAACTGGCCGGAACGGTATTCGAGCGCCAGCCGCCGCAGCGCCGCTTCAATCGGCTCATCAGGATCGGTGCTTCGATCCGGCTCGGTGGGCTCCTGCCGCGACGAAGATCGGGCGAGCTTCAGCATCCGCTTTGGCGGCGGCGCGGCAGCCGCGGCGATGCGCTCAATCACACCGGCGACCACCGCATCGAAAGCGTTGCGTGCCTCCACGTAGGCGGCATCGGCTCCCGCGTCATTGCCTGCGAAGATCTTTTGCCAGCGCGCGGCGTAGGCGCGTGGCGCTTCACCATTGTCGGGCGGGCAGACCGCTGCGGTGAACGCCGCCGCCGCCGTCCTGAGCGCAGCGGCGGCATCGCCGACCACGGCATCATCCGCCGCGCCGGGGGCCTGCGTCGCATCGAGCAGCATCAGACTCGGCTCGACTGCGACCTCGAGGAGACGTCCGCTGACATGCTCGTCCTTTGAACGCGCCTCCTTCTGCGCCAGCGCGCGCGGCGCGATCCGTGGCGGGATGCACAGGCGATAGGGATCGAAAGTTCCCCGGCTCGACTGGTTGTGCGGAAAGTTCGATAGCTGGAGGATGTTGGCGAAATAGGAGAATTCGTCGGCGCGAAACAGGATCGGCCAGATGTCGCGCCAGAACCACGGGCGATAGGCCGGATTCCACTCAACCGACCCCGCCTTCCAGTGAAGCAGGGCCGCCGTATCGGTAGGATCGATCTTCTGCGGCGCGTCGAACGTCCCAGTGGTGCCGTACATATCGGTGCGATAGGCAAATTCGCGGATCGACATGTCCTCGACCACATCTGCAAGCGTGATCATGTCGAGCACTTCCGGCGCATAGCGCGGATAGCCGACCAGCACCCAGGCTGGATATTCGACATCGATGTAGCGCAATGCCTGGACGCGCTCCTCCATCATCACCAGCCGCGCCATCACCGGCCCGTCTGAGATGTCATCGAACCAGCCGTCGCTGTTGGCGTAGGTCTCGATGCGCGGATGGCCGAACCCGCTCAAGAACGAGCCGCTGTTGCCGTGCCCGCCAAGCACCAGCAGCCGTCCGCTGTCGTCCGTCATCATGTCGCCGAGCGTGGCGATGTCGTGCGGTGCCATCCCGGTCGGCGGGAAGGTGACGGCGTAGGCCGGATTGGTGTCTCGCCCGAAGCTCGCCTTGCGCCGCGCCGTGCAGTCAACGGCCTGGGGGCCAGCGTCGATGATCAGATTTTGCCGTTCCACCGGATCGGTGATGGCGGCATTGCGCAGCGGCGTGTCGGTGGGGTAGCCGGCCTCGCCGCGCAGGCCGTCGAACGTGAACCATACCGCCTTCTTGTTGGCGAGTTGAACGCGCCACTGGATATCGACCAACTTGCCACGATTGCCGCCGCCCTCGACATGATCGCCGATCTTGAGCGGAATGCCTTGGGGATTGGCCGCGTCATAGACGAAGATCTGGAAACGCGCGGCCTGGCGCTTGATGCGACCCTTGTTGTCCTTGAAGTGCTTGATCGGTGCATCGCCTTCGGCAGCGTTGCCGTCGGCGTCGCATTCGATCGGCAACTGCGACGGCTTTTCCGGCGAGATACAGAAGGCCTCGGGGCTGTCGCCGAGCCGGGCGATGCCGACGGCCGGGTGGATGCGATAGACTGTTGGGTCGGCCAATTGATTTCCCCCTGCGCCCGTACCGGCCGCGTCTTCCGTTCAATCGAGAAAGTTGAGCGAGACCCCGTCCAGCCTCAGCAACTCGCGGTCTTCCTCATAGGAGGCGCCGATCACCACCAGGCTCACCGTGAGGCGGGTGGCACCGGCCACGATCAGCCGCCGTGCCGCGCGAGTCACATCGATGCGGTGGTTGCGCGGCGTGTTCATGCTGCGCTCGCGCAGATCGAACTTGCGATTCTCCGCTGGCGGAATTTCGCAATGCCCAGGCCCGCCGAAACACTCACCATGGCCGAAGACCGAAGCGTAGCCGGCGTAGCCCGGCACATCGAGCGGCGTGCTGGCGTCGGCATCCGGCGTGTTGAGAAACACGCGGATGAAGCATGAGCGCGGCAGTTGCGGCACGCGGTGCAGCCGCACTTCGGCCGAGCGGAAGGTCTTCGTTGCATCGGGTACGGCAATCGGCGCCGAGACGAAGCGTCCAACGGGATTGGTCAATCCCACCGGCATGAGGCATCCGCCGCGAACATACTCATAGCCGAAGCGGTTCATGTCGAGCGTATCGCGCACGGCGTAGCTCCACGGCGTCACAGCGGAATCGAGATCGGCCGGCAGGCCGTCCGGGTGATCCTGCTGCCAGCGCCACCAGAGCCGGTCTATATTCGCGTGCACGGGCCAGAAGATCGGGTCGTAGGACGCGGTCAGGTTCGAGAACATGTCGCCGAACTGGGGCTCCGAATAGAGATCGTCGCGCTGGTGGAACTTGCGGCCGGCAACGCGCACCGCGCTGTTGCGGTTGGCGGGAGCATCGGTCGTGAACGCCGGGTTCATGCCCCCGGTCCAGATATGCATCGTGTTGTGCGGGTTCTGGTCCAGGAATCCGAAGCTGTCGACATAGAGGCTGCCGCCGCCGAAATCGCGGAAGGTGCGCAGGCTGAGAATCTCGTCGATGTCTTCCTGAGCCGGATAGTGGTAGTGGATGGCCGTGTTGATCGTGCCTTTGCCGAATTGGCCGGAATAGCGCAGCGGATACCAGAGCGAATTGGCTTCCAGCAGCGCGTCGATCAGCCTTTTGCGGTTCTCTCCCTCCACATAGTCCGCGCCGCAAGCGGCGCTGACTGCATCGTAGACTTGCGTCGGATTGGCCCACAGTTGGCCCACCAGCGTCTCGACCTCGGCCGGGAAACCATGAGCGCGCAGGAAGCGAACCGAGGCATCGGTGAGGAAACCCTTGAATGCATCGGGAAGGATCGCGCCATCGGCCGGATTCTCCGGCTTGTAGCGCGGGGCCGGAAAATCCCACCATGGCATGGTCACATCCGGGCAAAAGTCCTGCAGGGCTTGCTCGAACTCATAAAGATAGACGCGATGCCACGGCAGGAAACGCTCCCAGCCATGCTGACAGTGGTTCTGGTGGATCAAGGCCAGATTGTTGTAGCTGCGCTTGTCACCGACCCATTTGTTGAGCTTGTAGAGTTCGCGAAAGGCGTAGCGCAGCCGCTCTTTCTGCGGCTCGCCCAGCACATCGACATCCATTCGCTGCCGCAACTCGCCTTTGGCGTAGCGCCACGCCGCCGGATCGGATGCCGGACCAAAGACGGGACCGGCAAGCCCCTTGACCTGGACGCGAGCCTCGGTCGTCACGCTCACTTCGCCGGCGAGCGCAACCGACCCGATCAAGCCCTCGGGACAGCCTTCCTCGATCCACATTTCGATCCGGTCGATATCCTCATCGGCGACCGGCGAGCCGCCCCAGGGCAGTCGAGGAAACTGCTTCCCGTCGAACGGCGGCAGTCCGCGCAGCCCGCGGATCAGCGCCGATCGCGCACCACGGCCCTTGGTATCGCTTTTGCCGCAGCACGTGGTGGTGAGTGGCGCGACCAGCGGCATCCCATGCAGCTGGAGCGCCAGGAATTCAGGCAGCGTCAGCCCCGTCAGGCTGCCGGGTCCCTTGGTACCACCTGCGGCGGCAAAGATCGCTTCGACATCGCTCCATGTAAATGGCGCGGGCAAACCTGGCTGCTGCGCTTCATTTGTGGCCACTATGACCACCCGGCTGCATCTGGCTTTCCACCTGCACCGTATCGCCCTGGGGGGTGCCGACCACTTGATCAGGAAGCACCACGGCAACGTTCTGCATCATGCCCTGGTCCTCATGATCGAGGATGTGGCAATGGAGCACGTACTCGCCTATGTAGCGCTGATAGCGGGTGCGGACCTTGATCGTGTAGATGCCGTTGGCAGATTGCGGGATCAGGCTTTTGATCCACAGCGTATCCTTCCAGACACCCTTGAGGCCGGGATATTGCGGATCGGGGGGCGTGCCGCCGGCATCGTCGACCGCGCCCGGCGCGCTGACGTCCTTGCCGTTGGGATCGAGGATCGAGACGACCTGGAACGGATTGACGTGGATATGGAACGGATGGCTGACGAAATGCGACTGCAGCGTCCATTCCTGCGCCTTGCCGAGCGGCAACGAGCGGTCGATGCGGGTTGGGTCATAGGGTTTCACATCAGCGGTGTTGAGCGTGTTGCCGACTTCGAACTTAACGTCCGGCCCCGTCGTGTCGATGAAGAAGGTCAGCTCCTGCGTACCGTTACCCTTCACCTCGTCGTCCGTGACGTCGGGATGCGGCGTGAAGCTCGTCAGTTTTGTTCCGTTCTTGAGATCTGCAATCACCGTCGATTTGACGTCGTCCGGCATGTTGGCCTTGGCCAGCGTCAGCAGCTTGCCGTTGATGTAGGATTCGACATCCTTGACCGGCGCTCCCGCGGCGACATCGACCACCGCCAGCAGCCGTGGCCCGACATCGAGCCCGTTGACGACGCCCGATTTCGGCGCCGAGGAGTCGATCACGCAGTACCGTCCGGCGTCCGGGAACACGACAAGCGCGTCCACGCGATAGCCGGGCTGGAGCGTGGCAAGCCTGGTCATTTGCCCCGCGCCCATCGTCAGGCCGTCGACCGCGACCTGCATGTAGGGCACAGGCGTGGTGCCGCACGTATCCTTGATGAAGGCCGCAGTGGCGTCGGCTTTCAGCAACGTTTTCGTGCCGGGCTTCAACTTGCCGTCACGCACCTTGAAGAACTGCAGGCTGATCGTATCGCGCACGCCGGCATGGATCATGCGCCAGCGTTCGATCCGGCCCTGTTTCGCTTTCAGCGGGTTGTTCGGATCGAATACAAGCCCGTTGAGCGAGGTATAGCGACCTGACGCAGGCCAGGTGCCCGGGCCGAACTGGTCATAGCCCTCGATGCCGCCGACATCGCCCGGATCGCAGATATAGCGGCCGTTGGCGTCCTGCTTGATCGGGCCGAGTTCGCCCGGCTTGGCGGCAGGCCCGCGGCAGGCATACTGGATCTGCTGCATCACCAGCACCCGCTCCGGGATCGCCGAGGTCGGGATCAGCGTATCGAGGTCGCCATGCGCGGTCGGGGTCGGGAAACGGTTGCCGCGAATGATCAGGGCGCCGGCCATACCGCTCGAGACCTGCAGCGCGGTCGAGCCATGGCGGTGGGTGTGGTACCAGAAGGTACCGGAAGGATGATCCGACGGGATATTGTATTCGTAGGTGAAACGCGTCTGCGGGTTGATCGACAGCAGGACATTATCGCTGTTGCCGGTGGGGCTCACCCACAGCCCATGGGTATGGAGATTGGTGCCGTTGAAGCAGTGCGGGATATCAGGCATCTGCGCACCCGGCATGCAGCCGGGGTCACCAGGTTGCGGTCCTGCCGGCAGCTTGTTGTCGAGGGTAATGCGCACGGTGTCGCCAGGGATGGCCTCGATCGTCGGCGAAACATAAGGCGCCTTGGGGTCGACGCCTTTGCCGGTGTAGCCGCGCAAATGGACCTTGTCGTATCCACCCGTGGACGGATTGTAGATCTGGTTGTCGATATAGTCGATCTTGAGATCGAGCTGGCGGTCGCCGCGCACAGGCTCGGTATTGCCGGGCAGTGGCGCGGCAGGTGCCTGCTTCTTGAGGGTGGGCTTGTTGAGAGCAGGCTGGTTGAGGGCAGGCTTGGCAATCGGCGCCCGCTCGTCCTGCAGCACAGAGGGGTTGATGATCTCGGCGGCTGCGGGACATGCCGCGACGACCCCTAAGCCGACGACCCCTAAACCACTGACAAAAACACCCGCGAAAAATCTGGCGAGCGCCGCCGATCCACCACGCAACATGGGACCCCCTTCAACTGTCTCTGGCTTGAACTATCTTGATAGCCGCCCGCAAGTATAGTGCGTCAAATACGGAACCATGTCCAGAATGAAAGGCGAAATAACTTGAAACATACTTTTGATGAAAACAAAAAAGAAATTATATACTTGTTTATACTATGGATAGTTAGAATAATAGTCGATCGCTCGAAGCTGTTCGTCACCGTCCGATCGATGGCGGGTCCGGCGAGACATACGTCGCGCACTCCGATATTCGAAGGCATAGTTCTTAAACGGTTCATGTCGATGAACCGGGCAGGCAGAGGGGGCCTCATGGCATGCAATTGATGACACTGGAGCGCTTCGCCGGTTGCCTGGGGCAAGGGTTCGACGTCGATCTTGGAGCGACATCGGTTGCCTTGACGTTGTCGGAAGCGCGCCCCTTGCCGCAAAACGGCTTCGCGACCACGATGCGTCAGCCTTTCTCTCTGCTGTTTCGCAGCGGATCATCTGTTGTCCTTCCGCAGAAGATCTATCGAATGACGAACGCGACCGTCGGGCCGATCGAAATATTCATCGTGCCGGTGGCGCGCGACCGGCAAGGGATCGTCTACCAGGCGATTTTCAATTGACGGCAGGCAAAGCAACCTGTCCTGGGACAGCGTCCGGTTCGGGAGTCCATACCATCCGCACGCAAGTCGGTTCTTCGCGCGCAACCTCGCGAAAGCCCAGCCTGCGATAGAATCGCTGCGCCCCCTGATTGTCACAGGCAACATGGAGCACGACGCCGGCGGCGGCCGAAGCTTGCGCGTGCCGCTTGACTGCCTGCATGACCGCGAACCCAAGACCGCCATTGCGCCGCTCCGATGTGAGACCGATGTCGACGATGTGCCAATGGTCGTGGCTGGCGTCGAGATAGAGCCGACCGACCGGCATCCCCTCCGACAAGATCAGCAGGAAATCCGCCTGCGGAAAAGTCGCCACATAGGCGCGATGCTGGAGATCGAACTGCTGGTCCAGAAACGCGCGCATCTGTTCGGGGGACCACGCGAGCGACGCGAATTCGTCGGCGCGGAATGAGCGATACAACTCGCGCAGGAACGTCAGATCATTGCGCGTGGCACGCCGAAAAGTTACCGGCTCGGCGCAAACGGGAGTGTCGGCATGACGCGCCGGAAAATCCGGCAGCGGCGACACATCAGGCAACGGCATCGCCGAAAGCTGGAAAGACGCCCTGCAGGGCAATACAGAAGTTCATGGCGAGGTAGGGTTGCCGATTCTCATGTGGCTGGTTTCCGCCAGTCAAGCCGCCCATGTGTGGTGAAAACTGGGTATTCGCCGTTCCGCTCGAACTGAAAGGTGTGCTGTTTTGCGGAACGACCAGCGAGGAGCCGTTGGCTGGCGCGCTCGTGCGCTTGGTGGTGTCGGTCTGATTATAGACCGTGAACGAATGCGAATGCGAAGGCATTTCCTCCGAAACCAACGCCACGCTGTTCTCGCCGAAGGCCTCACCGATGGTGCGCGCCGTCAAACCGACGCCTTGACCCTGGTTGCAGCCGGTGCGGCCGGCGAAGTTCGGCAGCATGAATGTCGTGACACCGTCCCCGCCATACATCGTGCCGAGAAGGGAAAAGAGCGCCGTATTCTGCCGGATGGCCAATGTCGCTCCGTTGCAGAAAGCCCAGTTACGGGGCGCGTAGTTGAAGCCGAATATCTGGATCTGACCGATGAATGGTTCCATGGCGGCTGTGCCCTCGAAAGTTTGAACTGCGTTGAAGCGTCGGATCAGTTCTGAGCCGGGTAAATCCCAGCGAACGCGATGCAGAACTGCACCGGCAGCGTGGGCATGAGGTTATCGTGCGGGATATTGCGGCCTGCCATCGAGGTCGATGTCGGTGCCGTGTTTGCGCCGCCCACGTCCTTCACGTCGCTGGTGTACATGGTATCGCCCGCGACCGTCCCGAGTTCGAGGCTCGGTGTGATCTGGCTGGAATTGGCTGGCCCGGTCGTCGCGACCATCGGATGATCGTGGTAAGGCATGTGTGCCGATAGCAGAGTCACCTTTTCGCTGCCGCCGATCTCGCCGATAACGCGAGGCGATACGCCAGGACCGGTCCCGGAGTGAACGGGGACGCGGCCGCTGAGGTTCGGCGTGCCGAAGGTCGTCACACCATCGCCGCCATAGGTCGTTCCGACCAACGAAAAAAGCACTTCATACTGAGAGATCGGCTGGAGCGAGCCGTTGCAGGGGAGCCAACCCTGCGGCACGCGGGAGAAGCCGAACAGCCGGATTTCTCCGACATAGGGTTCACTCATTAGTCCGACCTCCGATCGGTTGAACGTCAGCGTGTCAATTTCGGGAGGGGTATATTCCCGTCAGCGCGATGCAGAAGTTGATGGCGGCAAAAGGCTGCATGTTGTCGTGCGCCAGATTGCCGCCGACGCGCGCAATGGTCCCCCCGGACAGGGTGACTTCGCCGGTTCCGGCGGTACCGTAGATCGGCGCGCTGTTTGCCCCGTAGAGCGCGTTGGTTGGATTGCCTTTGTCGCCTGTGGTGGTGGTGCCGCCGCATTGATGGGCGTGCGATGGCAGTTGCGCGATGGTCAGCATGACGGTTCCCGTGCCGGCCTTTTCGCCAAGCTCGTAGGGGGAAATCGGCCAACCCGGATCGGCGGAGGGACCGAAGCCCACCGGTACGCGTCCGCGCAGGTCCGGAAGGGCGAACGTCGTTGTCCCGTTGCCGCCATAGACCGTGCCCAACAGACTGAACAGGGCCTGGTTCTGCGCGATCGGCAGGATCTGACCGTCGCATTTGGCGAGGCCGCGCGGCGCGAACGGAAATCCAACCGGCAACACCTGGCCAACGAACATATCAGACATGCCGCCCTCCCCGCGCATTGGCGATCCGATCCGCACATGCGCGCCAACGCGCTTCGGCAGTTTTGGCGCAAATGCGGGAACCGTGCAAGCGCAACGTTTGTCCTCTGGATATTGCTACAAATGCGCGAGAACTGCTTTGAATTGATGTTTGGTTTGTGTACAACCGCCACGCGTCTCGTGAGGAGGCCGACCTTGGATGGACCGCAACACAGCGTGGTCCGGTCGGTGTTGAGCTGATCGTCCCACGATTGCAGCGGACATTCGCCCAATGCCTCCCTCAGTGCGGCGCCTGCGGTGCGGGCAGGGGTGGGGCAATGATTCACGATCGATCGCAACACCTCGGCTTGTCGCGGGCGGCGGGCGATTGCGTCTCGTGTTTTCCGGGCTTGATAGCACTGCTTGGCGCGGCCTCGTCGGCCGTACGGGCGTGGGCAGTCTATTTGGCGCACGCAATGGTGGCGGGGAAGACTCTCCGTCATCGGTCGTTTGCCCCGGCGCGGGCGCGGCTCGTCCACATGCCACGCGTTTGGCTCGCGATATTTGCTCTGGTGGTGGTGCTACTGCCGAATGCTGCCCACGCCGCGTGCGGCACCTTCGACGTGCCCGATTCGCACACCTCGCCCGCGACCTCCCCGATGGCATCCGGCGGCACGATAACCGTTACCCTCGGCGATCTCTGCGATACCTATGGCCTCAATCCCTATCCACACGGAAGCACGACATTTCCGCAGCACGGCGCGGTGAGCGTGAATTCGAATGCCGGGATCATCACCTACACCAACAACGGAGACGGTGCGCTCACCGACACCTTCATTGTCGAAGATGCAAGTGCTCATTCCTTCACCGTCAATGTTGCGATCGCGGCCGCCACCAGCCCGATCACTGTCTCGCCCTCTTCGCTGCCGACGCCGAACGTTGGCACGTCCTATAACCAGACGTTGAGCGCGAGCGGCGGCACGGCGCCCTATGGTTTTTCTCTGACCGGCGGCTCGCTGCCGCCGGGTTTGAGTTTTACCGGCACCACCATCTCGGGCACGCCCAACCAAGCTGGCTCCTATTCAGCCACGTTCACCGTGACTGACAATGCCAGCCTGACGGCGACAAAGTCCTACACACTGATCGTGCCCAACCCGTCCTCCGGGATCACGATTGCAGCCCCGCCCAACGCCAACCTGAACACGTTCTACAGTCACGCCCTGTCTGCGTCTGGCGCGCTGGCGCCCTATACTTTCTCAATCCAGAGCGGCGCGCTGCCACCGGGCCTCTCGCTGGCGGGCGGCGTGATCAGCGGCACACCGACTGCGGCGAACACATATGCTTTCACTCTCCTCGTGACCGACAGCAGCCCTAACCTGGGCGGGTCGTCGCCGGGACCCTATTTCAAGGTGATCAGCACCGCCATCACGGTGCAGAACGTGCCGCCAGTGGCAAATCTGGTCAGCGCCACAGTAGGCTACGGCAGCGGCGCTAACCCGATCACGCTGAACATCACTGGCGGCGCGGCAACATCTGTTGCAATCGGTACGGTGGCATCGCACGGCACGGCCACGGCCAGCGGCACCTCGATCACCTATACGCCGACCGCCGGCTATGCCGGTCCGGACACCTTCACCTACACCGCCAGCAACGGAGCCGGCACGTCCGCGGCGGCGATGGTGACGATCACAGTGTCGCCGCCCACTATCACCTACACTCCGGCCAACCCGCCTGCCGGGACCGTGGGCGTGGCCTACAGTCAGTCCATCGCCGGGGCGAGCGGCGGCGCGGCGCCCTATACCTATGCCGTGACGAGCGGGTCCCTGCCGCTTGGGCTGACACTGGACGCTGACGGCACACTGCACGGCACGCCGACCGCGTCGGGATCCACCTTCAGTGTCAAGGCGACAGACAGTTCGGCCGGGGGCCCGTTTTCATCGGCACCCGCCAATGTGACGGTGACCATCAATCCCGCCGCCGCCCCGACCGTCGGCGCGGTCAGCGCTACGGTGGGCTACGGCAGCGGCGCTAACCCGATCACGCTGAACATCACTGGCGGCGCGGCAACATCGGTTGCGATCGCTATGGCGGCATCGCACGGCATGGCCGTGCCCACCGGCACGTCGATCACCTATAAGCCGAACGCCGGCTATGCCGGTCCGGACAGCTTCAACTACACCGCCACCAACGCCAGCGGCACCTCCGCGCCGGCGACCGTGACGATCACGGTGTCGCCGCCGACCATCACATACAGCCCGGCCAACCCGCCTGCCGGGACCGTGGGCGCGGCCTACAGCCAGTCCATCGCCGGCGCGAGCGGCGGCGCGGCGTCCTACACCTATGCGCTGGCATCGGGCACTCTACCGGCAAACATCACGTTGAGCGGAAACGGCACCCTGAGCGGCACACCGACGACGGCGGGTACGTACAGCTTCACCGTTACGGCAAAAGACAGTTCGACCGGCCCTGCGGCGCCGTTCAGCTCGGCGCCGGCCAATGTGACGGTGACGATCAATCCCGTCGCCGCCCCGACTGTTGCCTCGGTCGCACCGAACTCAGGCTCCACAGCCGGCGGCACGGCGGTGACCATCACCGGCACCAACTTCGCCGGGGCAACGGCTGTGACGTTCGACGGCGCGGCAGCCACGAGTTTCACCGTCGTCAACGGCACCACCATCAATGCAACGACACCGGCGCACGCGGCCGCCGGTGCGGTCGCGGTCGCGGTGACCGCCCCCGGCGGCAACGCCTCACTTCCGAACGGCTTCACCTATGTGGCTCCGGCCCCGACGGTCTCCGGGGTCGCACCGAACTCAGGCTCCACAGCCGGCGGCACGGCGGTGACCATCACCAGCACCAACTTCATCGGGGCAACGGCTGTGACGTTCGACGGCGCGGCAGCCACGAGTTTCACCGTCGTCAGCGGCACCACCATCAATGCAACGACGCCGGCGCACACGGCCGCCGGTGCGGTCGCGGTCGCGGTGACCGCCCCCGGCGGCAACGCCTCACTTCCGAACGGCTTCACCTATGCGGTTCCGGCCCCGACGATCTCCGGCGTCACACCGAACTCAGGCTCCACAGCCGGCGGCACGGCGGTGACCATCACCGGCACCGGCTTCACCGGCGCGACGGCTGTGACGTTCGCCGGCGCGGCGGCAACGAGCTTCACCGTCGTCAGCGGCACCACCATCAATGCAACGACGCCGGCGCACACGGCCGCCGGTGCGGTCGCGGTCGCGGTGACCGCCCCCGGCGGCAACGCCTCACTTCCGAACGGCTTCACCTATGCGGTTCCGGCCCCGACGATCTCCGGCGTCACACCGAACTCAGGCTCCACAGCCGGCGGCACGGCGGTGACCATCACCGGCACCGGCTTCACCGGCGCGACGGCTGTGACGTTCGCCGGCGCGGCGGCAACGAGCTTCACCGTCGTCAGCGGCACCACCATCAATGCAGCGACGCCGGCGCGCACGACCGCCGGTGCGGTCGCGATTGCGGTGACCGCACCCGGCGGCAACGCCAACCTGCCGAACGGCTTCACCTATTCTGCTCCCTTGCCGACGGTCACAAGCCATACGCTCCAACTCACTGCCGGCGCATCGGGCACGGTGAATTTGACGCAGGGAGCGACCGGGGGTCCCTTCACCGCGGCCACGGTGGCACCCCACCGCCGACCTCAGACGGCACGGCGAGCATCGTGCAGAACGGCGCGCAGTGGCAGCTTGTCTATGCTTCGGCGCTCACGGCTGCTTCGACCGTCGTCGTCCGCTATACGCTTTCGAATGCATCGGGCACGTCCGCGCCCGGCACGGTGACGTTCACCGTCGTTACGCGCCCGGACCCCTCGCGCGACCGGGAGGTGATCGGGTTGCTCAACGCCCAGGCCCAGAGCGCCCAGCGTTTCGCGAAATCGCAAATCACCAACTTCCGCGACCGGCTCGAACAGCTTCACGACGATTCAAGCCGTGAAGCGACCTCGATGAACGTGCGGCTCGGCGTCCCTCAAGACCCGACCGATCCCAACGCGCTGGGCTATGCTCGGGAAACCAGGCCATCCGATCCGACCCGCAATGCGTTCGCCTACGCGCCGAACGATGCCGGGGATTCAAGAAGGCTTTCCGGAAAAACACCTCCGCCCAAGAGCGGATCGCCGAGCGATCTCGCCTTCTGGGCCGGCGGCTTCGTCAACTTCGGCACATCGAACAGATACAATATCGATCTCGGCCATACGCTGATCGGCGTCAGCGGCGGCGCGGATTACCGGTTCTCGCCCAGCTTCACCGCAGGTATCGGCCTTGGCTACGGACGCGATACCGTCGATGTCGGCACCAACGGCACGCAGAGCAACGGCCAGGCGTTCAGCACCGCGCTCTATGGCAGCTACCATCCGCGCAGCAATGTGTTCGTTGACGGCCTGCTCGGCTACAGCGCGCTGGACTTCGGCAGCAGGCGTTTCGTCACGTCCACGAGCGGCTTCTCGAGCGGCGACCGGTCGGGCAACCAGGCGTTCGGCTCGCTCAGCACCGGCTACGAATACAAGGGCGTCCGTTTCCTTGTGTCGCCTTACGGCCGCATCGAGGCGGCGTGGACGCAACTGAATGCCTTTACGGAAAGCGGCGCGCCGCTTTACGACCTCACCTTCGGCGACCAGCGCATGAACATGCTGGCGGGGGTCGCGGGCCTGCGCGCCGAATACGCCTTCCCACAAGACTGGGGCTTGTTCAAAACGCGCGGCCGGCTCGAATACACCCACGATTTTTCCGGCTCGAGCTGGGCGAGCATGGGCTATGCCGACCTCAAGAACGGCTTGCCCTATGCGCTGAACATTGACGCCTTCACCCGAGATTACGTCGCGGTCGGTCTCGGCTTCGACGCCACTGTCGGCAACGGCGCCACGCTCGGCTTCGACTACACCACCGCGCTCGGCTTTGAAGGAAAGACCCAGGCCCACAACTTCGCGCTGCGATTCGGCGCCAAATTTTAGTGGGGTGACTTTGTCATTCGCTCCCCACTGTCAGTGAAGACATGCCCGCGAATGCGCGACGCTCCAGGGCGCTCTGATCCGGTCGTGGCGTAGCGCGGCGACCCGCCGTGAGGTCACGCCCTCAAAGCCATCGCACCCATCGAGCAACGACCCGCAAAAAAAGAAAATACCAAAACTTCCTTGGTTTTTCAGCAAGCTGCCGGGAAGGATGATGGCGATCTCGCGGGCAATGGCGCCCCCGGCCGCCTTCTTCATACCGATCGCTTCGCCAGGCACTGGCTTGCCCGCGACTCGACGCCAGCTTGCCTTGTCACCTACAAATCGACCATATCTTGGACGCCATAACCGCTGGAGTTTTCTTCCCGAAAAGGTCACGAATGACGATGTCATATGAAACGATCCTCATCGTCGTTCTCGCGCTTCCCTTCGCCGGGAGCTGTCTTGCCGCGCTCCTTCAGGCCAATGCCCGCAATGCCGAAGCCTGGCTGGCGGGCGCAGTTGCGCTCATCAGTCTGGTGCTCCTGGCCGCGAGCTACCCCCGCATCGCCAACGGCGGGGTCATCCGGCATACCGTGGAATGGGTGCCGGAACTCGGCCTCTATTTCTCTCTGAGGATGGACGGTTTCGCCTGGGTGCTCGCCGCACTGATTACCAGCATCGGGTTCCTGGTGGTGCTGTACGCCCGGTACTACATGTCCCCCGCCGATCCCGTGCCGCGCTTCTTCTCATTCCTGCTCGCCTTCATGGGTGCGATGCTCGGCATCGTACTCTCGGGCAACCTGATCCAGCTGGTCTTCTTCTGGGAGTTGACCAGCCTCTTTTCCTTTCTGCTGATCAGCTATTGGCACCAGACCGCGCAGGCGCGGGATGGCGCACGCATAGCGCTGATCGTAACGTCGCTCGGCGGGTTTTGCCTGTTCGCCGGCATCCTGATTCTGGGACATATCGTCGGCAGCTACGACCTCGATCGGGTTCTGGCGTCTGGCGCCACGATCCGTTCGCATCCGCTCTACATCCCGACGCTCGTCCTCATTCTGATCGGAGCCTTGACGAAAAGCGCGCAGTTCCCGTTCCATTTCTGGCTGCCGCAGGCGATGGCGGCGCCGACACCCGTTTCGGCCTACCTACATTCCGCCACCATGGTCAAAGGCGGAGTGTTCCTTCTGGTGCGGCTCTGGCCTGCGCTGGGCGGAACAAACGAGTGGTTGTGGCTCGTGGGTTCTGCAGGACTTATCAGTTTCATCCTCGGCGCGTTCATTGCTCTTTTCCAGCAGGATCTGAAAGGGCTGCTCGCCTACTCGACCATCAGTCATCTCGGACTGATCACTCTGCTCATCGGCCTCGACTCACCGCTCGGGCAGGTCGCCGCCATCTTTCACATCATGAACCATGCGACATTCAAGGCGTCGCTGTTCATGGCGGCCGGGATCATCGACCACGAAAGCGGCACCCGCGACTTGCGCCGCCTGAGCGGCCTGCGGCGCTTCATGCCGATCACGGCAACGCTCGCGATGGTCGCTGCCGCCGCCATGGCTGGCGTCCCCCTGTTGAACGGGTTCTTGTCCAAGGAGATGTTTTTTGCCGAGACCATCGAAACGCACGACAACTCGCTGCTGGATCAGGCGCTGCCCTATATCGTCACGATGGCCAGCATGTTCACGGTCGCTTACTCGCTGCGGTTCATAGCCGAGGTGTTTTTCGGTCCACCGCCGCAGGATCTGCCGCGCACGCCGCATGAACCGCCGTTCCTGATGCGCTTCCCCGCCGGGCTTCTCGTCCTCGCGTGTCTTCTCGTCGGCATCGTCCCCGGCCTTACCATCGGTCCTTTGCTCACGACCGCGCTCCACGCCGTCCTCGGCGACGCTATTCCGAAGTATAGCCTTGCAGTCTGGCATGGCTTCACTCCCGAGTTCCTGATGAGCCTGGTCGCGATTTCCGGTGGCATAGCCATCTACCTGATGCTGCGCTCATATTTGCTCGTCACTGAAGGACCGCCGCTACTGCGCCACATCAAGGGTCAGCGCATTTTCGACCGCGTGCTCGTCGCCGTCTCGTGGCAGTTCGCTAGACGGCTGGAGGTACTGCTTGGCACGCGCCGCTTGCAACCGCAGTTGCGGTTGCTGATTTGCGCAGCGTTGCTGGTCGGCCTGGCGCCAGTGTTCACGCAAGGGATCGGCTCCTGGGGAATGACGCAAACTGCTTTCGATGTCGGGTTTGCTCTGATCTGGGCCGTAGGGGGCGCTTGCGCACTGGCTGCAGCTTACCACGGCAAGTTTCATCGCTTCGCGGCCCTCATCCTTGTCGGCAGCGCCGGGCTGGTGACGTGCGTCAGTTTCGTGTGGCTGTCTGCCCCCGATCTGGCGCTGACCCAGCTGGTGGTCGAGACGGTCACCACGGTTCTGCTTCTGCTCGGGCTGCGCTGGCTGCCGAAACGCGCCGAGAAAATCCATGCGGCCGGCTCGCCGGAACCGGGCATCCGCTGGTATCAGTTCCGCGACATCGGCATCGCGGCTGCTGCCGGAGGGGGGTTGGGAGTGCTGGCGTACGCGGTCATGACTCGCCCCGAGCCGAGCAGCATTGCGCGGTTCTTTGTCGAGAACGCCTACGCCCTGGGCGGCGGGACCAACATCGTCAACGTCATCCTCGTGGACTTCCGTGCGTTCGACACGTTCGGCGAGATCACGGTGCTCGGCATCGTCGCGCTGACCGTCTATGCATTGCTGCGGCGTTTTCGTCCTGCTGCCGAAAGCATTCCCGTGCCGGAGCAGCAGCACAGCCAGGACCTCTACGATGAGGCCCAACCGAGCCGTCAGAAGGGTGACACGCTCAAGAGCGCCATGTCCGTCCCCGCGCTCATGATGGCAATGCTTTTCCCGGTGATTTGCGCGACGGCGATTTTCCTTCTCCTGCGCGGGCACGACCTGCCCGGGGGTGGATTCGTCGCCGGCATCACGATGGCGGTGGCCTTCATTCTCCAATACATCGCCCGCGGAACCGCCTGGACGGAGGCGCATCTGCGCATCCTGCCTGTGCATTGGATGGGCGCGGGCCTCCTCCTGGCGGCCTGTGCCGGAGCGGGCGCCTGGTTGTTCGAACGGCCTTTCCTGAGCACGTCATTCTCCTACCTCGAGGTCCCGTGGATCGGCTCGGTCCCGCTGGCAAGCGCGCTGCTCTTCGATCTTGGCGTGTTTGCGCTGGTCGTCGGCGCAACGGTCCTGATGTTGATTGCGATCGCGCATCAGACCGTGCGTAGTCACCGGGCCCCGGCCAGCCGTGCAGCGCCCGCGGCGTCTCCAACGGCCGAGGTGCAGTAGTGGAGATCGTACTTGCTCTCGGCATCAGCGTGCTTGCGGGTTCGGGCGTGTGGTTGCTGCTTCGATCGCGCACGTTCCAGGTGATCATCGGCCTGTCGCTGCTCTCTTATGCGGTCAATCTTTTCATCATCGCGATGGGGCGAGTGAGGACCGATGCCGCTCCGATCCTGGACTCACATGCGGCCGGTGATCCGGCCAGCCTGCCGGATCCGCTGCCGCAAGCACTCGTCCTGACTGCAATCGTCATCAGCTTTGCGACTACTGCGCTATTTCTGGTCGTGCTGCTCGCATCACGTGGTCTGACGGGGACCGACCATGTCGACGGACGGGAGCCGGGATCGTGAATCATCTGATGATCGCGCCGGTCGTGCTGCCGCTGCTCGCCGGCGCGATCATGTTGGCGCTTGGAGGAGAGCAGCGCCGCGACCTCAACGCCGCGCTGAGTCTTGCGACCACGTTCGCACTGGTGGTGATTTCCATTGTGCTGCTGCGATCCGCCGACGCCGCGCCGACCGGCTTGGCCGGGGTCTATCGTCTGGGCGACTGGCCCGCCCCGTTCGCAATCGTGCTCGTCGTGGACCGGCTGGCCACGCTCATGCTGCTGCTGACCAGTCTCCTCGCGGCGGCGGCGGCGGTATTCTCGCTGGCGCGCTGGCACCGCGCGGGGGTGCTTTTCCATCCCCTGTTTCAGTTCCTGCTGATGGGCATCAACGGCGCGTTTCTCACCGGCGATCTGTTCAACCTGTTCGTTTTCGTCGAGGTCCTGCTCGCGGCGTCCTACGGTCTGGCGCTGCACGGCTCGGGATCTGCCAGGGTTATGGCCGGATTGCATTACATCGTCGTCAACCTCGCGGCGTCGCTGTTGTTTCTGATCGGAGTCAGTCTGATCTACGGTGTGGCCGGCACGCTCAACATGGCGGATCTGGCCGTACGCATTCCGGCGATCCGCGCGGAGGATCGGGGACTGCTGGAGGCGGGAGCCGGCATCCTGGGCGTTGCGTTCCTCGTCAAGGCCGGAATGTGGCCGCTGTGCTTCTGGCTCCCCAGTACCTATGCCGCCGCGCCGCCTCCCGTGGCCGCGATTTTCGCCGTGCTGACGAAGGTAGGCGCCTACATCATCCTGCGGCTATCGCTGCTTTTGTTCGGTGACGAGGCGGGAGCGTCGACTCAATTCGGCAGCCAGTGGCTGCTGCTGGGCGGCATGGCGACCGTGGCATTCGGCACCATCGGAAGCCTCGCTTCGCAGGATATGCCGCGGCTCGCCGCCTTTTCGGTGCTTGTATCCTCCGGCACGATACTCGCCGCCATCGGTCTGGAGCAGGTCGGCGTGACCGGGGCTGCCCTGTTCTACCTCATCAGTTCGACGCTCGGCCTGGGTGCATTCTTTCTCCTCATCGAACTCGTCGAGCGCGGCCGCGAGCCCGGTGCTGACGTGCTTGCGGTGACACGGGAGCTCTATGGCGACGAGGATGATCCGGAAATTTTTCAGGAAACCGGCATCGCGATCCCGGCGACGATCGGCATCCTTGGTTTGGCCTTCATCGGCTGCGCCCTTGTCATTTCGGGCCTGCCGCCTCTCTCCGGATTCGTCGCCAAATTCGCGATCCTGACGGCCGCGCTCAATTCTCCGATCAGCACCATCCCGATCTCCAGTTGGATTTTTCTTCTGCTGTTGATCGTGTCGGGACTGGCGGCGTTGATCGCCATGACGCGCGCCGGCATCCGTGCGTTCTGGGCTTCACCGGATCGCACCGTACCCCGCGTGCGCCTTATCGAGATGGCGCCTGTCGCGGCCCTCCTGCTGCTTTGCGCAATCCAGACGGTCGAGGCAGGCCCGATCATGCGCTTCATGCAGGCAACGGCGCAATCGCTGCACGCTCCTCACAACTATATCCGGGGGGTTCTCGGGTCTCCGATCGAGCCAGGCAATTCGAGGGGACCGACATGACCCGGCTGCTGCCGTTTCCCATCGTTAGCGCCAGCCTCCTTGCGTTCTGGCTGCTGCTCAATCAGACACTTTCGCCGGGGCATATTCTTTTGGGCAGCGCCGTGGCCCTTATCGGCGGCTGGGGGCTCGCAGCATTGCGGCCGCCGAAAGCCCATCCACGGCGGCCGGGCGCAATCGTCCGCCTGGCTGCTGTCGTCTTCGCGGACATCGTGCGGTCCAACATCGCCGTCGCACGCATCATTCTCGGGCCGAAACGAAGCGAACGGACTCCGGGCTTCGTGGAGATCCCGCTTGAACTCCGCGATCCCTATGGCCTGGCTGCGCTCGCTTGCATCATCACGTCGACGCCGGGCACTCTATGGGTGGACTTCAACGAAGCGAGCGGAATTTTGACCATCCACGTCCTTGATCTGGTCGATAAAGCCGAATGGGTCCGCACTATAAAGACACGTTACGAGCGGCGGCTGATGGAGATTTTCACATGAGCATGATGCTCGCCTGGTCGGTCACCGCGGCGCAGATCCTGCTGGGCTGCGCAATGGCATGCGCGGCCTTCCGCATCCTCCTTGGACCGAGGGCGCAGGATCGCGTCGTCGGGTTCGACACCCTGTATGTGAACGCAATGCTGCTGCTTCTCGCCTTCGGCATCAGAACAGGCAGCACGTTTTACTTCGAAGCCGCCCTGATCATTGCTCTGCTCGGGTTCGTGAGCACGGTGGCGCTCGCCAAATTCCTGCTTCGCGGGGAGGTCATCGAGTGAATGCAGCAGGCGAACTGTCTACGCTGCCAGCCATCCTGACGGCGGTTTTCCTGGTCGGCGGAGCTGTCATCACTCTGATCGGCTCGTTAGGATTGCTACGGCTCGGGAGGTTTTACGAGCGGGTACACGCACCCACCCTCGGGACCACGCTCGGTACAACCTGCATCGCAATCGCGTCCATGATCTACTTCTCGGCGCTAGGAACGCGCCCGGTGCTGCATGAGGTGCTCATCATTATTCTCGTCATCGTCACGACGCCGATCAGCCTGATGGTACTGGTCAACGCTGCACTGTTTCGGGACAAATCCGAAAACGGCGGGGCGTCTCCAGGAAAAGCAGAAGACGAGCGTCGCTAGCTTTGTTGTTTGACGGGGGCACCCCTAGAATACTCACCAGCAGATCAGGACGCACCGCTACCCGGCGGATCAGGCGTGAAACGGTTCACAGCACCCGCAGGCGGTGGAAGGCATTCGGAGAGAGTATGGTCCCTCACGCCGTCACCAACTTTCGCGCATAGACGCCACCATGCCTGAACTTCCCGAAGTCGAAACCGTTCGCCGCGGCCTGCAGCCGGTGATGGAGGGCGCGCGTATCACGCGCGTCGAACTGCGCCGCGCCGACCTGCGTTTCCCGTTTCAACCCGACTTTGCCGCGCGTCTGACTGGACAGCGCATCGTCGGCCTCGGTCGGCGGGCAAAATTCCTGATGGCCGACCTTGCCTCGGGCGACGTGCTGATGATGCATCTCGGGATGTCGGGTTCGTTCCGCATCGGTGCCGTACCAGTCGGCGCGTTTCACCATCCCCGCAATGTAGAGCGCGTCAACGACCATGTCGTGCTACGGCTGAGCAGCGGCAAGATCATCACCTACAACGATCCGCGCCGGTTTGGCTTTATGAAGATCGTCGCCCGCTCCGCGCTCGACGACGAGCCGCTGCTCAAGGGGCTCGGTCCCGAACCGCTCGGCAACGCCTTCGATGCTGCCACCTTGGCAAAGGCCTGCGCCGGCAAGACCGCCAGCCTCAAGGCGGCGCTACTCAACCAGCATGTCGTCGCCGGGCTCGGGAACATCTATGCCGCCGAGACGCTGCACCGCGCCCGGTTGTCGCCTAAACGCCGCGCCTCGACGCTGGCCAGCCACAGCGGCGCACCGACTGACCGCGCCAGACAATTGGTCGCGGCGATCCGCGCCGTGCTCACCGAGGCCATCGCGGTTGGCGGCGCGACGCTACGCAACTGTCGCCACCCGGACGGCAAGCTCGGCTATTTCCAGCACTCGTTCGAAGTCTATAATCACGAAGGCCAGCCTTGCACGACACCCGGCTGCGACGGCGTGGTGCGCCGTTTCGTGCAGAACGGCCGGGCCACCTTCTGGTGCCCGAAATGTCAGAAGTAACGGGGCTGGTGACCTCAATCGATGTGCGATAGCACCGCGGCTCCATATTTTCGCCCAACAAAAAATCACCATAATGTCCATGAGTTTCACGCGGGTGCCTGTTGCGCTTCAGAGGCAGGGGAATCTCCGGAACCTGAGCGGACCAAAGCTCAGGTTGAGCCGATAATGAGCTCGGGGGAGCGGAATAATTCAGGAACAGGTGCTGCCACAATGTCTGGCCCCCTCGGGGTGGCCGGCAAGGCGAAGAAGCTTTGTCGCTGCGGCGCGGCTGTTTCTGTGTACCGGTTGTGCCGCCATCGGAACCGCTGGCTGGTCGCTATGTGAGCCTGCTCGCGCGTTCGACCTTCCCGGCCCGTTCGGTTCCGACAAGCCGCCGCCGATCAGCGCAACAGCATTATCGTATCGCGTGGAGATCGAGGCCAGGACAGCCGACGGCCAGAAGAACAGTGACGCTGAACAGGCGCTACGCGATGCCTCCGCGGCTTATCGCCTCAGGCAGGAGCCGCCGCCGGACGGCGAAGGCCTCGTGCGCCGCCTTCAGGCCGACATCAATCCGCTGCTCGACGCCCTTTGGGGGCTTGGACGCTACAACGCCGAGATCGACATCACGGTCGGCGGGATTCCGGTCTCGCGCGACGAGACCGGTCTCGCCGCCGCGGTGCGCCGCGCCGAGAGCTTTCGCAACCGGGAGATCATCCCCGTCAAGGTCGCCGCGCGGCTCGGTCCGGTATTCAAGCTGCGCACCGTCGATGTCGATTATCCGCGCGAGATGGCACCGCAGCGGCTGCCGCGTCGCGCCTTCCCGCTGAAGCCCGGCGATCCGGCGATCTCCGCCGACCTGCGCGCCGCGCAGTTGAAACTCATCGACTGGTTTCGCAGCAACGGTCATCCGCTGGCGAAGATCGCGGACGTGAAAGCCACCGTGGATCATGCGGCCGCCGCAATGGATTTTCGGCTGCGGGTCGAGGCCGGTCCCAAGGCCGGCATCGGCCATGTCGCGATTTCAGATAGCGGAGATATCGATCCGCGCGTGGTCGCGACCCATGTCCATCTGCGCGAAGGCGAGCCTTATTCGCCCGAGCGACTGGCGCTGGTGAAAACCTCGATCGCAAGGATTCCGGCGATCGGCGGCATCCGCATCCGCGAGGGCGACAAGCTCGACGCCAACGGCAACGTGCCGATCTTCATCGACGTGACCGAGAGGCCGAAGCACGCGGCAGCTTATCGGCGCGGTATTCGACCATCGATGGTCCCGGCGTCTCCACCTATTACGAGCATCGCAACCTGTTCGGCAACGCCGAACGCTTACGGCTCGACGCATCCGCCTCGCTGCTGCGGCGGCTCGATGGCTCCTCCTATTCGAACCTCACCGATCTCCGCGCCTCGGATTTCGGCGCGCGATTCACCGCGACTTTCATCAAGCCAGGCTTATACGGCACGCCCAACGATCTCCTCGTCGAGGCCACCGCCTTCCGCGAGCGCGTCGGCAACAACGACCTCGGCGGCTACACCAACGATGCGGTGCGCGGCACCATTGGCGTAATCCACCGCTTTTCGGAGATGGCCTCGGCCCAGGCCGGCCTCCAGCTCGAGCAATCGCAATCGCGGGACGTGCTCGGGCGGGTCGATGCGACGCTGATCGGCGTCACCGCCAGCGGACGCTATGACACAACCGACAACCTGCTCGATCCCACGCGCGGCGTGCGCCTCGCCGCGACGGTCAATGCCTATCCGAAGCTGATGGGCTCGACGATCGACCTCTATGAGGCGCGGCTCGCGGGCTCGACTTATTACGCGCTCGACGAAGAGGCCAACTATGTGCTGGCGGGCCGGCTGGCGATGGGCTCGCTCGGCGGCGCGCCGCTGGCCGGTATTCCGGATGCGCACCGCTTCTTCTCCGGTGGCGGCGGCTCCGTCCGCGGGTTCGGTTTCAACACGATATCGCCGATGATGCTCGGCAAGATCGTCGGCGGGCGCAGCCTGGTCGAAGGCTCCGCCGAGGTGCGGGTGAAGGTCACGCCGACTATCGGCGTCGTGCCGTTCATCGATTTCGGTACCGCCTCCAGCTCATCGCTGCCGAACTTCGACGATTATGTCGGCTACGGCGCGGGCATTGGCCTGCGTTATCTCACGCCGGTCGGGCCGATCCGCCTCGATGTCGCGACGCCGCTGAACCCGCGCCCCGGCGACAGCCGTTGGGCGGTCTATGTCAGCATCGGACAGGCGTTCTGATGCGCGCGCGGCGAACCATCCTGCTCGCCGCCGCAGCACTCGGGCTCGCCGGCGTCGCGACGGCCGGCGTCGTTGTCTACAAGATGATCGGCGCGGCCGGCGACAATCAGCAGGACCTGCTCGCCGGCCTCGTTTCGCGGACGCTCTCCACGCCAGCAATCCAGGTGCATATCGGGGCCGTCGACGGCGTGCTGTCGTCCGACGCCACGATCCGCGATGTCACCATCACCGACAAGGATGGCACCTGGCTGAAGCTCGATCGCGCCCGCCTTGTCTGGCGGCGCACCGCGCTGCTGCTGGGCCGGCTGGAGATCGACCGCCTCGAGATCGGCACGCTGGAGATCCGCCGGAAGCCGCAAGCCGCCGACCAGCCCGTCGCGGAGCCTGAGCAGCCTGCCGCGGAGACCGGCCAGTCCGGCACCGAACAGAGCGCACCCGCCGCACAGCCGGGGCCATCCGCAGCGGAGTCCAGCCAGTCGATCCTGCCCGACCTTCCGGTGAAGGTGCAGGTGAAGGCGTTCGATCTGCACGCGCTGGTGCTCGGCGAGCCGGTTCTCGGCGAGGCCGTAAGCTTGGCTGCGACCGGAAACACCGAACTGGGCTCGCCCTCGGAAGGGCTCATCCTCAATCTCGACGCCACCCGCAAGGACTCCCCGGGCCGCTTCAAGGTGGCGCTTGCCTTCGTACCGCAGGGCAATGCCCTCACCCTCGACGTTACGCTCGACGAGCCATCCCATGGACTATTATCTAGGCTCGGCCGTTTTCCCGGTGAACCGCCCATAGCCTTCGCGCTTCGTGGCAAGGGCACGCTCGACAGCTTTCGCGGCGCGCTGAAATTCCAGGCCGGCCCCACCATCGATGCGACCGGCGCCATCACGCTCGACCGGAGCGGAACCGGCCGGGTTCTCGCGACCAGGGTCTCCGGTCATCTCGGGCCATGGCTGCCGCCGCTTGCCGCCTCCGTCTTCGCCGGCGAAACCAGGCTCGACAGCGCGACGCGCATCGGCGACGACGGCAGCGTCGTCTTGGACGGGTTGACGCTCACCAGCCGCCTCGCCCGGCTCGAGGTGAAGGGCGCGCTCGGCGCCGACAAGATGATGGATTTCTCGGCGACCGTTCGCTCGCTGCCGAGCAACGGCGACGTCACCGAAACCGACCGGGGTTCGATCCGCATCCTCACCTTCGACGGCCGGGTCAACGGCCCGGCGAAGGCGCCCCGCGTTTCGGCGAAACTCGCGGTGTCCGATGCCCGTTTGCCCGACGGCAACCTTGACGCGCTCGAAGCCTCGATCGACGTCGTTCCCGACGCCGAACTCAGCGACCACGCCACGACCATCGCGATCGATGCAAGCTTGCGCGCTTCCGGCATCGCGCTGCGAGACCCTGCTCTCGCGGCAGCAATCGGCGACAGCGCATCCCTCGTGCTCAAGGGCAGCACGAATCTCGGTGGCCAGGCAAAGATCGAGCGGCTGGAGATCGGCACATCCACGGTTCAGGCCGCCTATACCGGCGAAGCCAGCCGAGACCGGCTGCGCGGCCGCGCAACCGGTACCGTGCCCGATCTCGGCCGCTTCGGCGGCCTTGCCGGATTGAATCTCGCCGGTGAAATAAAGCTGGGCCTCGATCTTGACGGCGACCTTCGACGCGGCCGCATCGACGCCAGGCTGTCCGGCACCGGCGACCGGTTCGCCACCGGGCTTGCGGCGCTCGATGAACTCGCAGGGCCGCGCGTCACCCTCGCCGCCGATTTTTCATCTGGCGGCAACGATACCTACAGGGTCCGCGCAGCTTCGCTCGACGGCGCCCATGTCACGGTTCGCGCCAGGGGAAGCCTGACCCGCGAAGCCAGCGACCTCGCGGCGCATATCGAGCTTCCGAATCTCACAGCGGCCGATGCGCGCCTGACCGGCGTGGCGTCGCTCGACGCACGGCTGACCGGAGGGTTAGCGCATCCCGGACTATCGCTCACGGCGGCGCTGGATCGCGCGACGGCGATGCAGCGTCCGATCCCACATCTGGGACTCACGGCGACGGTCGCCGACATCAACGGGCCTTGCATCATCGACGTCAGACTCGACGGCTCCGTCGACGGCAAGCCGGCGCGCGGCATTGTTCAGGCGAGCCGCCGGCCGATGGAGCACGACCCCGGCACCAAGGCCGATCAGGATGCGCGCGACAAGCCGGCGGCTGCCTTCGCGGGCTGGAACGCCAGGACCCTCGACATCGCCATCGGCTCGGTGTCGCTGACAGGTGCGGGCACGATCGACGCGCAAAACCTCGCGCGCGGGCAGCTTCGCTTCGCGGCCGGGTCGCTGACGGATATCGCGCCGCTCGCGCTCACCGATCTTGCCGGCGCGGCCTCGCTCGATCTTGCGCTGACAGACGACGGCGGGCGGCAGTCCGTCCGCCTTGCCGGCAAGGGCACGGGACTTCGGGCCGCCGGTGCGGCGATCCGTAATTTCGACCTGCGCGCCGATGGCGACGATCTCTACAGCCATCCGGTGCTCAATGCGGATGCCGAGATCAACGGCGCGGAGATCGGCGGCCGGGCGATCGCGAACGCAACCTTAAGCGCGAAAGGCGATGCCGACGCGAGCACGATCGGCCTGTCCGCCAAGGCCGCGGGCTTCAATCTCGACGCCGCGGGCGTGTTGACACCGAAGCAGCCTATCCGGTTCGACCTCAACCGCTTCACCGCGAAACGCGGTGCCAAGGCGGTCGCGCTGCAAGCGCCCGCGAGCTTCACGCTCGACGACGGCACCGTGCTGATCCAGCATCTGGCGATCGGGATCGGCGGCGGCCGCTTTACGCTCGACGGTAAGATCGGCAAGGTGCTCGACCTCAAGGCCGTGGCCAGCGCGGTCCCGCTCGCAGAGGCCGAGATCGCGGTGCCGGGCCTGGGGCTCGCCGGGACTCTCGACGCCTCCGCCCTGATCGCCGGCTCCGCGAGCGCACCGACAGGCGACTACAAGATCGCTGTCAAACGGCTCACGGCGCCGCAGACCAGAAGCGCCGGCGTGCCGCCGATCGATATCACTTTGGACGGCCGCCTCGAAAAGACCCGCACAAAGCTCGATGCCACCGCCTCGGCAGGCAAGGCAGGCACCGTCGCGGCGGCGGGCACGGTGCCGTTCGACGCCTCCGAGACGATGGCGCTGACGGCAAAAGGCCGGCTCGACGCCGCCGTCGCCAATGCCATGCTGTCCGCCTCCGGCCGCACCGTTTCCGGAATCGTGCAGATCGATGCCCGCGCGGGCGGCACGCGGGCCAGGCCCCAGGTCGACGGCATCGCCACCATGAGCGGCGGCAGCTTCCGCGATAGCGTGCTGGGAACGCGGCTCGATGCCATCGAGGCAAAGGTCACGGCGCAAGGCGAGCGCATATCCGTCGAGCGACTGAGCGCGACGACCCCCAACGGCGGCACGCTGTCCGGCTCCGGCCAGGTCCGCATCGCGCCCGATGCGGGCTTTCCCGGCACGGTCTCGATCCGCGGACAGCAGGCGACGCTCGCAGCGAGCGCCCTCGCAACCGCTCAGGCGAATCTCGCCATCAACGTCACCGGTGCGCTTGCGCGCGATCCGAAGATAAGCGGGCGCGTCGATCTCACCCACGTCAGCGTCGATATTCCGGAGCGGCTGCCCTCGACGCTGAAGCCGATCGACGGCATCGACCATGTCAACGCCACGGGCCAGGCCGCCACCCGGCTGGCCGCGGCGCGCAAGGCGGAGGCCGCCAGGAACAGCAAGGGCAAGGGCCGCCAGGCGCTCTTCAACGCCGCGCTCGATGTCACTGTCTCGGCGCCGAACCACGTGTTCGTGCATGGCCGCGGGGTGAACGCGGAACTCGGCGGCTCCCTTCACGTCGGCGGCACGACCGACAAGCCCGTGCCGAAGGGGGCGTTCTCGCTCTATCGCGGCAAGATGGCGGTGCTGGGAAAGACGCTGAATTTCACCAAGGGCAACCTCTCCTTCAACGGAGACTTCGCGCCCGAACTCGATTTCGCGGCGGAGATACAGGCTTCCGACATCACCGCGCAGATCGGTATCTCGGGCCCGGCGGCCGCGCCGGTTTTCGCCTTCACGTCGCGACCGGAGCTGCCGCAGGATGAAATCCTGTCGCGCATCCTGTTCGAGAAGGCGTCGGGCAGCCTGACGACGGCGCAGGCCCTGCAGCTTGCGGAAGTCGCGGCGCAGTTCGCCGGCGGTGGCGACGGGGTGCTGGACCGGATGCGCCGCTCGCTCGGCGTCGATAGTCTGGACGTGGGCGTCGGCGCCGGCGGCCCGACGGTCGGCGCGTCGCGCTCGATCGGCGACAGGCTGAGCGTAGGCGTCCGGACCGGTGCGACCCCCAGCCAGTCCGGCCTCTCGGCCAATGTGGACGTGACGCGCCATATCCGGGTGGAATCGGATGTCGATGCGATGGGCTCGACGTCGGTGGGAGTGGGCACAAGATTCGAATGGTGAGGCAAGAGTGATTTCTGTCGTGCCCTTGATGCGGCTATATGCAAGTAATACACCTGTCCGCGGATCAAGCCCGCTGAACGGGCGCAGATAGCTCACCCGGAAAGTGGCTTGGCGCCTCGACCTTGGTAACGCCGGCGGCGGTCAGCGCCCTGTTCATGTCCCGCCAAGGCGTACCGCGTTTCTCCCATACCGGTTTACATCACGTAACCATCTTCGTAAGACGCACCATCCTCAACAAACGATGGACACCCAGGAAATGGCGAAGAAGGCCAAGAAGAAAATTGTTCGCAAGCTTTTCACAAAAGACGATGTGAAGACGCTCAAGGCTCATTCAAAAGCCAGGACGCCGGTCGCAAAGATCGCCAAGCAGATGAAGCGCACCGAAGGCTCGCTTCGTCAGAAGGCAATCAAGCTTGGGATCGGTCTTGGACATATGCGGTAGAACTGCCTGCGAATTCACGATCGTAGAGCTTGTCATGGCCCGATCGGGCTCGCTTGTTCGCGCCGCGATCGCTATCTTTGGCGTCTGGCGCGCGCCCGCTTTCCTCGAATAGTCCGTGTGCTCTGGAAGGGACAGAGCCTCAGAACGTGAATAAAACCGCCGCATACCAAGAATACTGATTTGTGGTCGGTGCGTTCTGAATGCCCTTGGCGGCATAGCCGAGGAGATGGATGTTTTCATCCAGATCGTATTTCGCCCCGATCCCGAGGCTTGTCGTCGCGAGGTTGCCTGCCCGGTCGGCGGTTTGATGAAAGATTTCGACCCCAAGCTGTAGCTTGGGCAAGACCTGTCGGGTCAAGGTGCCACCATAGATGCAAAAATCATGTGATCGTCCGGCGGCACTGAATTGACAGCCGCCGCCTCCAAAGGCCGACCACTCGCCCCAATCCTTCTGCACCCAGATCGGCAATAGAAAAGACGCCTGGCGATCGCCGACCGACCGGGAGCCGCTTGGCAGGAAGACGCGTGGAAACACGGCGACGTCAAATCCGAACTTATCCTGGTGAAGAAACCGGTACTTCGCGGCGAGTTCGATGTTGCTGAGACCGAACGCGGTCATCCCATTCGAAGGAAAGTCGAATCCGACCGGCAGCGTTGCGGTGAGTTGCAGGTCGGGGGCCGCACCGTAGTTGAAGTCGATGCCGCTCGCGCCCGATAGATCTCCTTTGAAGCGGACTCCCTTATTGAAGGTGTAGATTTCGTAGTGGCGATAGTCGGTCGGCTCCGGATCGTCGGATTGATAGGGAGGGCCCGCAATGGCCGGCAGCGCATGCATGACCGTCAGCCCGGCGGTCAGGGCGATGAAACCAGTCCAGCGCAGGATGCTTCTCTCCGACATTTTGTTCACAATGGCCGCAGATTCCAACCTTTGGTCGGCGCGAAGCAGCCGATCATTTCGTCCGGGATCATGCAGGATGCTGGCCCGCGCGCTGAGGCAACAGAAAAATCAGGCCAACGATGACCGCCGCCAGCATCGTCGAAGCGAGTGGCCTGCTCAAGTCAAGACCGCCGTGGCTGATCGGTTTATCAAGGAAGTCACCTACGGTTGCCCCAAGCGGTCGCGTCAAAATAAAGGCGGTCCAAAACAAGAAAACACGCGATACACTCGTCCAATAATAGAACGCCGCAACGATTGCGAGCGCGGCACCGAAGACCAGGGCGCCGCCCTGATAGCCGAGCCCACCGGTATCGGCGAGCCAATCGCCGAGGGCGGTGCCGAGCGTTTGAGAGAAAGTAATCGTCACCCAATAGAAGATTTCGACTTTGGGAGTTGCGACGGTCATAACGTCCACAGTGCCCATGGCAAAATACCAGATCGCAAGGGAAGCCAAGACAAGAAGAAAGAGGATCGAAGCGCCACCGGTGTAGCCAATTCCCAAGGAGCGGTCGAAAAAGTCCGCCATGGCGGTGCCGACTGTCGTCGACGCTACGATGGCGATCCAATAGACCCAGGCGTTGAATTTGTTCGTTGAGATCTGGGCTGCGACCGCGGCAACAAATATAGCCAGGAATATTGCTGTGCCGATCAGATACCCGCCGTTGTGCGCATTGGTGTCGGCGTGAAAAACGGTCATCGTAAGCGCATCGCCGCCGGTTTCCCCGAGCGTCGTTGCAAGAATTTTGATGATCCAGAATCCGAGCGTGACGGCCGGCACCTTGCTCAAGCCGGCAGAGGAATCATGTTTCATGAGGAATTACCTTCGATCGATGCTTTTGCTTCCGGCCATACGTGTCGGGTCTGGTGGCTTCCCCCGACGGGAGTCGGTGACCGCCAATGTGCGGTGTGAATGAGCCCGCCGACTTAGGGATAACTTAGAAATTGAGCGATTGACGGGAGGATTGGAGGCCGTCTGCGCTAAGGAACCTCTAAGTGTTCTGATGCATTCAGACCGAAACGTTCCCGAACATGAAGGTGAAGATCGCTTTCGGAAAGGCCGGAATGCCGCCGCCGAAAAAGACCGAACGGCCAGGCGGCTGGTATAAAGGGACGTTTCAACGCGCCGTCGGCATGGTGATCGATGCGTATTCTCTTGGTTGAAGACGACCAAATGGTTGGGGCGGCGGTGACGCAGGCGCTCAAAGATGCCGCCTATGCGGTGGATTGGGTCAAAGACGGCCAAACTGCGATCGAAGCTGCGCGTGCGGAAACCTACGATCTCACATTGCTCGATCTCGGATTGCCATCTCGGGACGGCACCGAAGTGCTGCGTGCCTTCCGGACGATGAATCGGCAGTTGCCCGTCATCATCGTGACTGCCCGCGATGCGATCGACGACCGTATCCACGGACTCGATCTCGGCGCGGACGATTACCTCGTCAAGCCTTTCGAAATCCGGGAACTGCTCGCACGTATGCGAGCCATCCTGCGGCGGCAGGGCAGCGGCAATGCGGCGATCCTGAGCAATGGCACGATAAGTCTCGATCCGGCGACCCACGAGGTCGCTCACGGTGGCGGCGCTGCGCGCCTGACGGCACGGGAGTTCGCTCTCCTTCAGGCTCTCATGCTTCGCCCGGGCACGATCCTGTCGCGGGTTGATCTTGAACGGCACATCTACGGTTGGAACGAGGAGGTCGAGAGCAACGCTGTGGAGTTCCTGATCCATGCGATCCGCAAAAAGCTCGGAGCGTCGTCGATCCGCAACGTCAGGGGCGTCGGCTGGATGGTCGATCGATCATGTTGATCGCCTCGCTGCGTGGGCGACTCTACACGGGGCTCGCCATACTCACCGTCGGGATGGCGCTCGCAGCGGGCTATCTCGCCTACCGATGGGCGTTCGATGAGGCGATCGAATTGCAGGACGCGATCCTGTTGCAGGTGGGGTCGCTGGCGGCAAGCAACCATCTCTCGACCACACTTCCGTCGGAAGGAAACATTGACGGCGAGGCGCAGGTCCTTATCGAAGAGATCAGACCGGGCGCGGCGGCCGACGCCCGGGGAAACCCGGCTTCCCAACTGCCAAGTGATCTCCCGGACGGATTCCAGACCGTCATGCGCGGTGGGACGCAATGGCGGATACTCGTCCGCACGCGCTCCGATGGAAGTCGCGTCGCCGTCGGTCAACCGACGGCCAACCGCGACGAAGTCGCGCAGGACAGCGCGCTGCGGACGATCGTGCCGCTGGGAGTCCTGATCCCTTGCCTGATGGTGTTGATCGCCGTTGTCGTTGATCGAAGCCTGCGTCCGCTCTCCCGATTGGCAAGGCATCTTGACGCGAAGCAAACAGATCATTTGGAGAAACTGCCGACGAGCGCCATTCCAACGGAATTATTGCCGTTTGTCGCATCGATCAATCGCCTCCTCGAGCGCATCGCAATGATGTTCGACAAACAGCGGCGGTTCGTCGCCGATGCGGCGCATGAACTTCGCACGCCCATCACCGCCTTGGTTGTCCAGGCCGAGAATCTGGATCATGCTAATCTTTCGCAGGACGGGCGCGAGCGTCTCAGTTCCCTCAAGACCGGGATTCGAAGGACGGGGCACCTGCTGGAGCAACTGCTCGCGCTGGCGAGGTACGACAACGGTACATCCGCAGATGGCCCGCAGACCGAGTTCGGTCAGATCCTCAAGGAGGTGGTTGCCGATCTGCTCCCTGCGGCGCGGGACAAGTCGGTTGATCTCGGCTTTGTTCGGATCGTATCCGTTTCGGTTCGGCTCGAACCCGTCGCCCTCACAGTGCTGGCTCGAAATCTGCTCGACAATGCCCTGAGACACACCCCCGCAGGCGGACAAGTCGACGTAAGCCTGTTTGCCGAGAATGAGTTCGTGGTTTTTAGGGTTGACGATACCGGATCCGGCATTCCGGATGCTGATCTCGATCGGATCTTCGAACCCTTCTTCAGGGGAAGCCGTTCTCAAGGCGAGGGGACCGGTCTGGGTCTTTCGATTGCACGACGCATCGTCGATCGATGTCACGGATCAATCCGACTTCAAAATAAGCCAAGTGCCGAAGGGCCTGGTCTACGGGCGACAGTCCGTTTCCCGCTGAAATGAGCGCACGCCGGTTGCCCGGTATCGCTGACCTGAATACATCTGGCGGTCTGACGCTTCGTTCAATCCGCCACGGTCATACCCTGAGCCTGACGCGTAGCAAGCGAAGGGCATTTCCGACCTCGATCCCGCCACCGTCATGCATCGACCGCGGCTCCTGTCGGATACCGGTTCGTCATACGTGGCAAGCGATCTGGCCGCGTGGCTCGAAGACTAAGGCATGCAGCAGGTGCGGCGTCCCGTATCGTCCCGGACCCAGGGACAGCGATTTAAGTATCTCAAACTCTACGAAGCCACAAACCTCATAATTTTGGTAGATTGGTTCGACCATATGTGAAATGACAAGCAAGTATGCATCACCAGACAAGCTTCGAGAATGTTGCGTTATTTGGCGGATGCAATTTTCGATATGGGATTTTGCGAGTTGTTCGTTATGAGAGGTCGATACCCAAACTCTGATGTCCGTGCGGACCTGGATGAGTGTCTTGAAGTCGCGAGCGACCGACGCGTGAGCGACGCCGACGCCCTGTTTCCATTCGGACTTGCAGGCTCCGGCCGCTCTCGCGAGAGAACAATAACATTTTAACCACCTTTGCCGGAACAGGCGCAGGCCATCGAAGCCCGCGCCATCGACGCCGCCATGGCCGCAGCCGTGCCGCCAGCCTTTCGGCGCAGGTGTTCGAATGATTCGTTCCCGCCCGCGCCCACACCCGCCGATCATGAAACCCGCTTCATAGGCTCCCCCGTAATGACCAGCATCGACGAAAAGCTCCAGCCCATCCTCGCCTCTGTCATCCGCCGCAATGCGGGCGAGGCGGAATTCCACCAGGCCGTCCAGGGCGTGCTGGAGAGCCTCGGCCTCGTGGTGGCCAAGCACCCGCATTACCTCGACCAGGCACTGATCGAGCGCATCTGCGAACCCGAACGGCAGATCATCTTCCGCATCCCCTGGGTGGACGATGCCGGCCATGTGCAGATCAACCGCGGCTTTCGTGTGCAGTTCAATTCCGCGCTCGGCCCCTACAAGGGCGGCATGCGCTTTCATCCCTCGGTGAATGTCGGCATCATCAAGTTCCTGGGCTTTGCACAGACCTTCAAGAACGCGCTGACCGGCCTGCCCATCGGCGGCGGCAAGGGCGGATCCGATTTCGATCCCAAGGGCCGGTCGGAGGGCGAGATCATGCGCTTCTGCCAGTCGCTCATGACCGAGTTGCACCGTCACCTCGGTGAATACACCGATGTGCCCGCCGGCGACGTCGGCGTGGGCGGGCGCGAGATCGGCTATATGTTCGGCCAGTTCAAGCGCCTGACCAACCGGTATGAGGCCGGCGTCTTCACCGGCAAGGCGCTGGCCTATGGCGGCTCGCGCGCGCGGACGGAGGCGACCGGATACGGCAACACCTATTTCGTGCGGGCGATGCTGGAAACCAGAGGCAGCAGCTTCGACGGCAGAAAGGTGGTCGTTTCCGGTTCGGGCAATGTGGCAATCTACACGATCGAAAAGGTGCAGTCCTTCGGCGGCAAGGTTATCGCCTGCTCCGATTCCAGCGGCTATGTTGTCGATGAAAGCGGTATTGACCTCGCGCTGATCAAGGAAATCAAGGACGTGCGGCGCGGGCGCATTGGGGAATATGCCAAGGCCAGGGGCGCGGGCGCGCACTTCGTTCCCGCCGGCAAAGGCTCCGTTTGGGATGTGCCCTGCGATGTCGCCATGCCTTCGGCCACCCAGAACGAGCTTTCCGGCAAGGACGCGGCCACGCTGGTGAAGAACGGCGTGATCGCGGTGGGCGAAGGCGCGAACATGCCATCGACCCCCGAGGCGATCAGGCTGTTCCAGGAAGCGCGCGTGCTATTCGGTCCCGGCAAGGCAGCCAACGCCGGCGGGGTCGCCACGTCGGCGCTGGAAATGCAGCAGAACGCCAGCCGCGACAGTTGGACCTTCGAACAGACCGAGGAGCGTCTCGCCACGATCATGCGCAACATCCACGATACCTGCGCCGCCACCGCCGACGAATATGGTGCGCCGGGCAACTATGTGCTGGGCGCGAACATTGCGGGTTTCGTGCGCGTTGCCGAGGCGATGCAAATGCTGGGCGTGATCTGACAGGTGACATGCGGACATAGCTGGCGACAGGGAAGCGACACCCGTTCCCCTCGCCGAGCCTGTTGCTGCGATTCCAGATTATCAATGTTGCCCGTGCTTCGTGCCGCTGAACGGGGCGAGGTACGGATCGACGAGATTGTCGGAAAAATCGCAGACGCGCTCGCGCTTCACGGCGCGCACCACGCTGCTTGCCTCGGGCCGTCAGACCGCTTTCGCTAATCGTGTGCATCCGGGCCAAAGCATATCTCGCCAAGGCCGGACTGGCTGGCCGCTGCACCAGACCGGATAGCCCCGCCGGATTTCTTCGAACGGCTGTTGTTTGGCCCACCTCGCGATTGGCGCGAGCCTGATTTTGCACTGGTTATCCGGAAGTTGATCCAGCAGATCCGCCGCAGCGTGAGCGCTGGCGCCCAATGGGTTTGTGGCCTTCATCAGATGGCCCCGGGAAATACCGTACACACCGGTTATTTCTTGAACGGCGATCAGCCGGCCGCCTGAGCGGCAGCGCACATCCGAACGCGCCCCACGTAGTCACAAAAAGTTGTCGATCGCATCGCTGAAGTTCGTTGCGCTCGACGCGTGTAAAGATATATAAATGATATATCTTTAAGAACAGCCATCGACCATGCGGCGTCGGTGTCTCGGCTAACCGCAGCAAGGCTTGGGCAGGATAGGTCGCGATCCTGCCTCGCCGATCGCGATCCGCGACTGAAGGAGCAGCAATACCAGAGAGAGTCGAATGGTTCAGCCGCAAACGAAATGTCTTGGCAACCGCAAGGGGCGGTCTTTCACATTGGAGAGGTACGATGACCACAGCTAACAGATACAATCAGTTCCATGTCCGTGACGATGGACCATCGATCGATCCTGCTAACACTTTGGTGCCGATGCTGATCGGAGGTCTCGGTCTCATTGTCATTGGTATGATCGCAGTCGGCATATTCGTAGGATAATCGCAGCCGACGACATATTCGCACGCGCTGTCAGCGCGGTAATTCAGCCGTGCAACATCTAACAAGGCTCACCAGCGCACCTTGCACAACAAAAGGTGCATTGCTTGTCGCTTAGGTCCACCGATCAACCTACCAAACAACGAGGCATGGCGTACGCTTCAGCACCACGCAATGTTGAAGGATTTCAGGTGGGAACAATCGGCGTGCCACTAAATTAAGCTTCATGAGACCCTGCTCGAATAAATCCAATCAAGAGCGCGACGACCGTCCGATCGTTCCGGCTATCAGTTGCCTGTCATTCGAATGGAAAGACACAGATGCCCTTAGACAAACCCGCGCCGGGGTGGCCCGGCAGCCCGGCGCGGTGGACGTCGAGTACCAAAAGTGGCGTCGGCACGGCGCTGGAGCCCGGCAGTAGCGTCTGGTTCACCGTGAGCCACGGTATCGTCAACGAGGTCTACTATCCTCGGATCGACCAGGCATGCATTCGAGATTTAGGCCTCATCGTCGCTGACGGGCACGGGTTTTTCTCGGAACAAAAGCGCGACACACGTAGTACCATTCGATTGGTCGCTGAAGGTGTGCCCGCTTTTGTCATTAGCAGCACCTGTACTCAGGGCCGTTATCAAATCGAGAAATTGGTGTTTGCCGATCCTCGCCGCGACGTCGTGCTTCAGCGTATCGCATTGCAGGCGCTCGTGGGCTCGACGGCGGAATACCGGCTCTATGCACTGCTCGCGCCGCACCTGGTCAACAAGGGAGCGGGCAATACCGCCTGGGTCGACGACTACAAGGGCGTGCCGATGCTCTTTGCCGAAGGCGGCGGAACGGCGCTTGCTCTCGGTTGCTCGCCGCCTTTCGTTGCGAGATCGGTCGGCTTCGTCGGCGTCTCGGACGGCTGGCAGGATCTGCGGCAGCATTGCGAACTGCGCTGGCATTACGATGTCGCGCGGAACGGCAATGTTGCCCTGATCGGCGAAATCGGCCTGGCGGCAGGTAGCGGCAGCGTTGTGCTGGCCTTGGGTTTTGGCAGAACGGCCGCAGAGGCAGCGCTCCGCGTTCGCATGAGTCTCGACGACGACACCGAGACGAAGATCGAAGAATACATCGCCGGATGGCGCACCTGGCAGGATACGCTTCTGCCGCTCGACCCCGCCGGCCATTCAACCAACCACAATAGCTACAGAGTGAGCACCGCCGTACTGCGCGCGCATGAAGCCCGCTCCTTTGCCGGCGGCTATATCGCGAGCCTGTCCGTGCCTTGGGGCTTCGCCAAGGGGGACGGCGATCTCGGCGGTTATCATCTGGTCTGGCCGCGCGATCTCGTCGAGAACGCGGGCGGACTGCTTGCCGCGGGCGCGAAGAAAGAAGCACGGCAGGTCATCGCCTATCTTCAAGGAGTTCAAGAGGCGGACGGTCATTGGCCCCAGAATTGCTGGCTCGACGGCACGCCCTATTGGAATGGGGTGCAACTTGACGAATGCGCCTTTCCCATCTTGCTCGTTGACCTTGCCTTTCGTGAGGGCGCGTTATCCGGGGCGGAGTTGCCGGGCATCTGGCCGATGATCGAGAAAGCAGCCGCGTTCATCGTCGGCAACGGGCCTGTTACGGGGCAGGATCGGTGGGAGGAAGACAGCGGTTATTCACCCTTTACGCTCGCGGTTGTGATCGCGGCGCTTTTGGCCGCTGCCGATATTGCCGACCGCCTGTCCGCGCCCGGGAAAGCGGCCTATCTCCGCGAAACCGCCGACGTCTGGAACAGCTCGATCGAGCGGTGGACCTATGCCACCGGCACATCGCTCGCCGAAACGATAGGCGTTGACGGCTATTACGCTCGCATCGCTCCGCCTGAGGTCGCCGATGCCGCTTCGCCCCTGAACGGATTCGTTCCGATCAAGAACCGCCCGCCCCAGTCGAGCTGCCAGCCGGCCTCGCTGGTGGTGAGTCCCGATGCACTGGCGCTGGTGCGCTTCGGGCTGCGCGCCGCCGACGACCCGCGCATTCTGAACACCGTGCGCGTAATCGATGCCCTGCTGAAAGTCGATTTGCCTGCGGGTCCGTGCTGGCATCGCTACAATGGCGACGGCTACGGTGAACACGAGGACGGCCGACCGTTCGACGGCACCGGAACGGGGCGATGCTGGCCCCTTCTGACCGGCGAACGCGCGCATTACGAACTCGCAGCCGGCCACCGGGCCACGGCCGAGACCTTGCTGGCGGCGCTCGAAGGCTTTGCAAGCGACGGCCATCTGATCCCCGAGCAGATTTGGGAAGCCGCAGACATTCCCGAGCGGGAGCTTTTTTTGGGCCGTCCTTCCGGGTCGGCGATGCCGCTGGTCTGGGCGCATGCGGAGCATGTCAAGCTCCTGCGCTCGCTCAGGGACGGCCGCGTCTTCGATATGCCGCCGCAGCCCCGGCAGCGCTATCAGGTTCAAGGCCAGCGCCCGCGCCACGCCATCTGGCGCTTCAACAACAAATGCCGCCGCATACCGGCGGGGCGCGTTTTACGAATCGAGCTGTCGTCGGAGGCCGTTGTCCATTGGAGCGCGGACGATTGGCGTAACGTCCGTGACACAGCGACCGCGGACAGCGGCCTCGGCATTCACTTCGCCGACCTCGATACCGAAGCTCTCAAGCCCGGCGGCACCATCGTCTTCACCATCCACTGGTCGGCGCAAGATCGCTGGGAGGGTGTCGACTACAGACTTGACGTCGCCTGATCGTTGCCGCGGGCGCCCGACGCTATCGGGAGCCCGGCGTACCCACTCGCCGCTACGGCTTTGGCGACTGAGGCACTTTTTATTGGACCGGTTAAGACCGAAACAGTGCAAAATAGATCACGTACAGCCAGCCTAAAATACCGTGGATGATGGCCCAAAGTATCGAATGGTTGGCGGTGTATGATATCGCGATAGCAAGAGCGGAGCCAAAACCAACGCCGTATTTTGCTCCCTCGACCCGCACCCCGTAGTAGCGATTTCCGTTCATGTTTCCAGCCTCCAGGAAAATTCCAGAACTTCCTTGGTTTTTCAGCAAACAACTAGAGCCTTTTCGCTTCTGACTCCATCAGAAGCGAAAAGGCTCTAGCTTGCCAGGATGTCGTCGAACGGCACCGGCGAGCGCCTCCGCCGGCTCTACCGCTCTGCCGGATCAGGATCAGCCGTTTTCCTCCGATTGAAGAATCCACTTGTTCGCTCTCTGATCGATTCCCAGAAGACATAGAGCATCGGAATCAAGAACAGTCCGATACTGCTCGCAGCGATCATGCCGACGAACACCGGCGTGCCGACGGCATGCCGCGCGATCTGCGATGCGCCGGTCGCCCAGACCAGCGGCACCAGCCCGAGGATGAATGCGATCGATGTCATCAATACTGCGCGGAACCGCATCTCGGCGCCGAGAGCTGCGGCCTGTTCAAGGCCCAACCCTTGCTCACGCTGTTCCTTGGCAAACTCGACGATCAGGATGGCGTTCTTCGCCGCCAGCGCAACCAGAACGACGAGCCCAATCTGTGCATAAAGATCGAGCGTGAGGTGCGCGATCAGAACGCCGCCGATGGCGCCGACCACACCAACCACCACGGAGAACAGCACCGGAATCGGGATGACCCAGCTTTCGTAGAGCCCGACCAGAAACAGGAATGCGAACAGCAACGCCATGCCCAGCACGATTATCGTCTGGCCGCTTGCGGCTTGCTCCTGATAGGCGGTGCCGGTCCATTCGAACGCATAGCCTGGGGGAAGCGTCTTGGCCGACACCTCGGCCATGGCGGCCAATGCGGTACCCGATGCCACGCCCGGAGCCGGGCCGCCATTGATGGTCACCGAGCGGTAATTGTTGTACCGCGTGATCACTTGCGGCCCGGTGACGGTACGAGCCGATGCAATCGACTGTAGCGGCACCATCTCACCTTTTGAATTTCGAATGAATATCTTCCAGAGCGCGGACACGTCGCGCCGGTCCGCCGCCTCGGCTTGCAAATTCACTTGCCAGGTGCGACCAAACAGGTTGAAATTATTGATGAAGTACCCCCCCAGTGTGGCTTGCAACGTGGTGAAAACATCGCTGAGGGTAATGCCGAGCGACTGCGCCTTCTCGCGATCAATATCAAGGAAGATGGATGGCGCATTGGCGCCGTAGGTTGAGAAGACGCGCGAAAGCCGCGGGTCCTGATTGGCCGCGGCGACGAGCCCCTGAACCACCGCACCCATTGCTTTCGGATCGGCCCCTTCCAGATTTTCAAGCTGATATTCGAACCCGCCTGTGGTTGACAGACCCACGACCGGGGGAAGATTGAACGGCAATACGTTCGCCGTACGTATCTGCTGGGCTGCCCCGAAGACATGCGCGATCAAGGCTTGCGCGGAATCGGCCACCTTGGTGCGGTCTTCGAATGGCTTCAGGGTGGCTATCAGGAACGCATTGTTGCTGGCGGAATAGCTGTCGAGCAACGAATAACCGATGATCGCGGTGGTATCCTGCACCTGCGGCATCGACTTCAGAATGTTCTCCACCTGCTTTACGGTTTCGCTGGTCCGGTTGACCGAGGCGCCATCCGGCAGTTGCACGTTGATAAAGAAAGCGCCCTGATCTTCCTCCGGCAGGAAGCCCGTAGGGGTAACCTTCATCAGGCCAAAAATACCCAGACCGAATGCGGCGACCAGCACCATTGAAATGATCGACAAACGTAATGTCTTGCGAACGATGGTGGCATAACCGTCGCGCACTTTGTCGATTCCCCACCCGATACGCCCCATGATGCCGCGGCGCGGGGAGTGACGGAGGAACACCGTGCACAGCGCCGGCGAAAGTGTCAGCGCATTGACCGCCGAAATCAGCACCGAGGCACTTATCGTTACCGCGAACTGGCGAAACAGCTCGCCTGAAATGCCGGAGATGAAGGCAATCGGAACAAACACGGATAGCAATACCAGGGTAATGCCGACGATCGGCGCGGTCACCTGCGCCATGGCTTTCTTGGTCGCATCCGCAGGTGAAAGATCCGGTTCTTCCTCCATCACCCGCTCGACGTTTTCGACCACGACGATCGCATCGTCCACCACGATGCCAACCGCGAGCACCAGCGCCAGCAACGAGACGGTGTTGGCAGAATAGCCAAGCGCAAGCAGAACGAAGAAACTTCCAACCAGACTGACCGGAATGGCAATGATCGGAATAATGGTGGCGCGCAGATTGCCGAGAAACAGGAATACGACGATAGCGACCAGAACAAATGCCTCGATAAGGGCGTGAATGACGGCGCTGATCGTATCGGTCACGAAAACCGTGGAATCATAGACGACGCGCGCTTGTAGCCCTGCGGGAAAGCGCCCTCGCAACTTTTCCAGCGTTGCGTTCACGGTCTTCGCTACGGTGATGGCATTGGCGCCGGGCGCGAGATAGATGCCGATCGCCACCGACGGGTTGCCGTTGAGACGACTGAACGTATCCAGGTTCTGCGCGCCCAGTTCGATACGGGCGACGTCCTTGACCTGCAGCACCGAACCGTCCGGATTGGCGCGGATGACGATGGCACCGAATTCCTCCGGGGTCGTGAGGCGCCCCTGGGTCTGCAGGTTCAACTGAAACTGCTGATCTTCAGGAACCGGGCGTGCGCCAAGACGGCCGATCGGCGCCTGGACGTTCTGCGCCTGCACAGCACGAATAATGTCAGACGGTGCGAGGCCCAGGTTCGTCAGCCGCGAGGTGTCGAACCAGATCCGCATCGAATAATCTTCGCGCCCGAACAGGGTCGCCTGCCCGACGCCCGGCGTCCGCGATAACTCGTCCATCACGTTGATGATGGCGTAATTGGTGATAAACAGCGGAGCGAGCTTTCCGCCTTCGCTATAGAGGGCGATGAATTGAAGCAGCGACGACGACTGCTTCTGGACGGTCAATCCCTGGGCCTGCACTTCGGTGGGCAGGTTCGCCATCGCGGTCTGAACGCGATTATTGACGTTGACGGTGTTGATGTCTGGATCGGCGCCAAGGGCAAAACTGACGGTGAGATTGTAACTTCCATCGGCTCCGCTGCTGCTCTTCATGTAAATCATCTTGTCGACGCCCACGACCTTGGACTCGATCGGCTGCGCCACGGTCGCTTCCAGCACCGAGGCAGAGGCGCCCGGATAGACCGCCGAGACCTGAACCTGCGGCGGCACGATGTCGGGCAACTGAGCGACAGGAATGCGCGAGAGCGCCAGCAGGCCTGCGAGCGAAATGACGATGGCGATGACGATCGCCATGCGGGGGCGATCAATAAAATATCCGGAGAGCATGGGTTATCTCCCCGCAGGCGTTGATGAAGCCGGCGCCGGCGCTACCACAAGATTTGGCCGCACCCGCTGGATTCCCTCCACGATGACCCGTTCGCCCGGCTTCAAACCATCGACCACCGCGGCGACGTCAGGGGTTGATTGCCCCAGCTTCACGCGGCGTTGCTCGGCCACATTCTTGTCATTGACCACGAAGACATAGTCACCCTGCTGGTCGGACAGAATCGCGGCGCGCGGGATAGCCAGCACCTTGAGCGGCTCGACAGCCTCAAGCGATACGGTAACAAACTCATCGTCCGTCAATTCGTGAAGCTTGCTCTCTCCGACCGTCTGAATCACCGGATTGGCGATTGTACCGCGCAAGGTGATGGTGTCTGTGTCCCTGGCGACGCCGATATCGACGAAACCGAGCTTGCCGGTCTGACCGTACATTTCCCCATTGGGCAAGCGCACGCGAATTTTGACGGCGTCAAAGCCACCCTTGCCGGCATATCGATCCCTTAGTTCAAGGACGCGGCGCACCGAGACGGGAAAGGTCACGTACATGGGATCCGGGCTGACAATCGTCGCCAAGGTACCGCTGGTGGGGCTGACGACGTTACCGACCGTGATCGAGGTTCGGCCAATGCGGCCGTCGATCGGCGCTTTTATTTCGGTGTAATCGAGATTAATCTGCGATTGATGGAGCTGCGCCTGCGCGGCCTTCACCTGCGCTGCCGCCGTGCGCTGCGCCGCCAGCGCGCTGTCGGCCGTGACCTGGGTACCGGAATTTTTCCGCAACAGTTCCTGCGCACGGGAAAGCGCTAGATCGGCGTTCTCAAGTTGAGCCTGAGCCTGAGCAACAGCCGCTTCTTTAGCCTCGACGTCGGCTTCGAACGGCGCCCGCTCAAGCCGATACAGAAGCTGGCCCTTCTTGACGTCCGCGCCTTCCGTAAAGAGACGTTCGTTCAAAAACGCTGTTACACGCGCAACCAGATCAACGCGATCCCTGGCCTGAATGCGACCGTTGATTTCCGTGCTCTCCGCCATCGGTTTGAATTCAGCCGTAACAACTCCTACCGCCGGGGGTGCACCAGAGCTCACTTGCGCAACCGCAGATGTCGTCAACAGAAATGTTCCAGCAACGATGATTTTGACCGACGGGAGGGCGTGCATAGCTGTTATATTCCTCTGGCAATCGGACCCGTAGGACGTCGTCGATGCCGCCGCGGCGGTATCGGCTCAAGTCTAAACACGGACGGAAACGAATAGCTAAAGTGCTTGCGGTTTTTCTTAAATCGTACGGTGGCCGCTTGGGATTGTGAACCCTATTCAGAGCAGAGCGCGAATAAATAACGAATAACGCGCGAGAGCAGGATGGATGTCCCTGCTAGCGGAATAATGCGTGAAGAAAACGCGTCAAATTAAAATCTCTGATTCCATCAGACGCGAAAAGGCTCTGGTCCTCCCTTAAGTCACCCCCTAAGTCCCCTTCTAAGCCCCGGGGCTTATCCCTTACCATCGGCACGCCCCATCGTTCCTCGGCAACGCGAAGGTTATCGGCAACGGCTCAGCGAGGCGGATAAACGACGGATCGCCGGGGGAGAGATGCAACCTGGCGCAGGCGTCGCGGAGGTCGCGCGTCGTTACGGCATTGATCGCCGTGTTCTGCGTCGATGGAGGCAAGAGCTGGCAGCATTGGTGCCGCCGCAGTTCGTCACCGTCCAGATCACCAATGCGCCATCTCGTCCGGCGCCCAACGCTGCGGAGACCGCGTCATGACGACTTTGCTCCCTTCGAACGTGAAGGTGCATCTGGCGGCGGGTTTCATCGATATGCGGAAGGGCATGCCACGGCCACCGTGCCGCCGATACCTCCTCCTGGGATGCACTTGCGGGGGTGGTCCTGTGCGGTAAATTGACGACTTCAGTACAACGTCGGTAAGCGTCAATTCGTATCACGGGGTTTATCCGTATCTGCTTCGGTATCTGACCATCGATCAGCCGAACCATGTATCGAGCGCGGGCATGGGCCTAGAAGCTCTTGTTAGCTCGCTGACTATTCAGGTGATTTGCAGTTCGTCCGCGCCGCGGCGCGGCTGCTCGATACGGGGCGTCTGACCGCCGCGCAGCACCGAGTTGCCTTCGTAGAGCGTGCGCTGATCGATCGCCGATGGCGCCAGCCAGTGCTCCTCCTTCATTTCGGCATTCAAGCCGTAGACTTTCAGCGCGTTGCCATAGACCACCTGATGAATGGCTTCGGCGCTGATGCCGTGTTGCGCCATCAGGCGCGCGGTCTTGGCGACCGCGAGCGGATCCGATACGCCCCAATCACACGCGGAATCCACGATCAGGCGCTCCGGGCCATAGTTCTCGACGATCGCCGCCATCCGCTTGCTGCCCATCTTAGTATTGGGATAAATCGAAAACGCGCACCAATACCCGCGATCGCGAACCTCGCGAATGGTCTCTTCATTGTTATGGTCGATGACGCAACGCGCCGGGTCGAAGCCATGCTCTTTTAGCACGTCCATGGTTCGTAACGTGCCCGGCCGCTTGTCGCGATGCGGCGTGTGAATCATGATCGGAAGCTCAAACTCCTTGGCGAGTTCGATCTGCGCCCGCAACGCTTTGTCTTCGAGCGGAGTCTGCTCGTCGTAACCCAGTTCGCCCATGGCCACGACGCCTTCCTTGACCAGAAAGCGCGGCAGCACATCGATCACCGCTTCAGCCAGAGCTTCGTTATTGGCTTCCTTGGGATTGAGCCCGATCGTGCAGTAATGGCGAATGCCGAACTGGCCGGCGCGAAAGCGCTCGAAACCCGAGATCAGCGAGAAATAGTCAATGAAGCTGCCGACATTGGTTCGCGGCTGCCCGAGCCAGAACGCCGGCTCGATGACTGCGACCACGCCGGCCTTGGCCATCGCTTCATAATCGTCGGTGGTGCGCGAGATCATGTGCGCGTGCGAATCGATGATTATGCCCATGGGGCTGACGCCGCTGGAGGGCTGCGCGGCTGCAGCCGCCTGGGTGGGCACACGTCCTTGCGCCAGTCTCTGTACATCGTCCAACAGCCGCGCCAGCTTCTCGGGCGTCAGCCGGCCGTTGCAGCAGGGGCAGTTCAGCGTGGTGTCTCCGAGCAGTTCTTTTAAGGAGTCGGAATCACACGCGAAGGCACCAGGGAACGATGAGCCGATCGTGGTCATTTATCGAGTGTTCTCACATAAGCGATGATTTTCAGTATCTGGTCCTGCTGCATGCCGCGGCGGAAGAACGACTGCATCGCGCCGCTGGCGCCGCCATAGATGATGGAGAACATGCCGGGGTCGGTCAGTGCTTGCGGATAAACGACGTCTTTACCGACCAGGGTCGGGCCCATCTTTCCGGTGCCGTCGGCTCCATGGCAGATAATACAATTCGCCGTATACAGTTTTTTGCCCTCGGCGATGGCGTCGGCATTCCCTCTGTACTCATTGACGCCGGTCGCCTTGAAATTTTTCACCGCCGGCGTCTCAATCTCGCCGGCCTGCAGCGGGAACGTCATGGGCGAATTGTCCAGCGGACTCTTGAAGTCCACCAGATCACCGGCCGCTGCCGGCAACAGACCGAGCGCACCCGCTATTACTGTTACCGCCAACGCCAACAGCGACACGCGAGAGGCTGAGAGGAGTTTCAATTGCATCGATCGGCGTCCTGACTGGCGAGAGCATCGTCAAGCACGGCTCTCAAAACTAGCATCACCCGCTACCATCGCCCGCAGGATGTGCGGGCGATGGTAACTGTTAGCTCGCGAGGGGCAGTTACTTTTGGTTACTTTTTGTCTTCGCGACCTCCATGTCGGGCGTAACCTTGTCGGCAGGTATGATGCGCCAGAGCGCGCCCACCGGATTGGCATTCGGCCCCTTGTCGTCGGTGTAGAAGCAGTAGCAGTTGGTTGCGAGCACGAAGCCGTCGGCATCGACATTGCCGGCAGTAAACTGCAACTGGGTCTGCATGAACTCCTGCATCTGCCACTTGTTGGCGCTGCTATCCCAGGCCACGCCGAACAGACGGCCGGAACACCAGTCTCCGACCAGATAGGTCTTGTTCATGCCGCCGTAATTGGCGACGCCAAGTCCCTGGGCCGAACATCCGGTACCCTCTTTGGCCTTGGGGCCGGTCTCGAACGGCTGGTCGTGGGGGTATTCCGCCGCCGGCAACACGCCGACGATCGGGCACTTCTGATCTTCCGACAGCGCCGGGTGGCAATATGAGCCCTGGTTGAACTTCCAGCCGTAGTTTTCTCCACCCTTCGACGCCGCCGGCTGGTAGTCGATCTCCTCCCAGTGGTTCTGTCCGACATCGGCGATGAACAGGTCACCCGACTTCTGGTCGAAGTGGAACATGTAGGGATTGCGCAGGCCGTAAGCCCAGATCTCCGGACGCGAACCGATTTTGTTTTGCGCAAAACCCTGCTCGTTGATGCCAAACAGCGACATCAGTTGAGCCTTGTCCGCCTTGGCGAACGGATTGTCCTTTGGAATGGCGTAAGCCACATCATCCGGCGTATCGACGTCGATACGCAGCAGCTTGCCCCAGAGCACATTGATGTTCTGCCCGGCATTGAGCGGATCGCCTTCCCAGCCGGCGTCACCCTTGCCGATGTACAATTTGCCGTCGGGGCCGAACGCGATCATGCCGCCGTAGTGATTGTAGTAGGGCTGCGGGATGTTCATCAGAACCTTGATGCTCTTGGTGAGCTGTTCCGATGTGACATGGTTCGGGCTCTTGGGATCGACGGTGATCCGCGCGATGATGGAAGCGCCGTTGAACGGCAGCGACGCGTAGTGGACAAAGACGTAACCGTTGTCCTTGAACTTGGGATGAAATGCGATCGACCACAGTCCCTGCTCGACAAACCCGGTCTGCACGTCCGAACCAAGCGGATTGAAATTGGTGAGATCGATGAACGGCTCAGGCAGCACCTTGCCGTCCTTGCCGACGATCCTGACGCGGCCGGCGCGTTCGACCACGAAGATACGCCCGGAGCCGTCATTGGCTGCGGTCACGCCGACCGGATCATGAAATCCGTCAGCTACCTTAACGAGCGCCAATTTCTGGGCGCCTGGAATTTTTCCACCTGGTTTTGCAACATCTGCCGGACCTGCCGGCACCTGCTGTGCATAGGCAGCAGCAGGTATCACCATTGTTGTCGCCGCCAAAACGGCAGCGAGCGCCATCGCTCTCATGATGATTGCTCCTCGTTCTATTCGTTTCTGGGCCTCAAATTTTTTCGAGTTTCACTTACGTTCACCTCAAACGATATCGGGTCCACGCAAACTTGCAACAGGAAGATTTTTCAATCAGCGCTGCGAATGCGGAGAGAGATGTCATGCGTCATTCCAACCGAGCGTCAACGCGGTCGCGACGACCAGCATCACCGCACCATTGACCGCATGAAGTCCGACGCCAATCGGCAGGCGGCCATCGAGCGCGCGGTGAACAAGAACGTATTGCAACGCAATCTGCGCAATCAGGAGCGACGCCAGCGAGAGTCGGCCGATACGTGGCTTCCCGCAAAACCAGGCTAATAGCGGTAACGGCAAGACCAGCCATTGGAAAAAGCTGATCCATATCTTGTGATAGTCCCACCAATCCGGCGCTGTCAGTGACGACATGCCCGCGATAAAAAATTGAATAAGAATGGCAACGGCCAACAACCCCGATAGAATTTTCAGGAGCCGATTCGCGATGGCTGGAAGGCGGCCGGTCGCGACATCACGGCTTTCGTTCATGCCAGATCCCGCCAGCTAATTTTCTCCAGTTCTAGTCTCTCTTGAAGTTTCGCAATCTCTTGTATCGGCACACCTTGCATCAGCAGACCTTCAATCCGCGACGATCCCCGCAGCGCCAGTACGATCGCGAGGCGCTCTCTAACGCTTCCCGCATTCCAGCCATGCGCGAGCGCAGTAAAGCCTTCGCCGTCGTAGTGCGGGGCGACGCATCGCCATAGCTCCCCGCTGACTGGGCGGTCGGCCGCCCAACGCTCCTGCGCCAGTCCCACCAGCATGCGCGCGAGACGGGGGTTGGCGCGTTCATCCAGTCCCTGGATCGGCCAGAGCGTCGAGCCGATAAAGAATGCTTTCACCACCATCTGGTTCCAGGAGTCTTCCGCAAAAGACTCCAGGGGATACGGATTGCGATGGGCAACGGCTTCGAACACCGGCTTCATGCCGGAGCGCACCGCTTCGCGCGCACGCGGCTCGTTCAACGCGGCGTTGGGATAAAGCGGAAGCCCGCGACACAGCGCAATCAATTCATTGATTTCAGCGGTGGTGCAGAAGCTGTCGAACCGCGCCGCAAAGGCGGCATCGTCGCCGCCATAACTGCGGACCATCAGCGCGACCCGCGCCAGTTGATCGATGCTCCAGTCGCTGAGATCAAGACCCGGACGCAATGCTTCCGCGCGCGCCAGATCCGTCGCCGGCAGCGCCAGATCGGCCTTGCCCAGTCGTCGCGGCGCCAGACCGATCGCCACGCTCAGCGGCCGTTCGGTCGTGGCCGTTGCCACCTCGCTGAGGGCCCCGCGAAACCAGGCGGCGCCGCGCTCGTCGGTCCGTTCGGCGATCCAGCCGTCGGCCAATGCGAGAAATTCATTCAGCGTCTCTTGGGGTCGGCGGGATTCGAAAGCAGGCATGACACCCCTCATGTGCCGGGAATCGACCTCTGGAAAAGCCGTGTCAGCGGATAGCCCAGCGCGCAGACCGCGACGATAACGAACCCGCCTCCGGCAGCGGCAATCGCCAGTGCATCGACCAGACAAATCGCCGCGATCAATCCGGACACCGCCAACGGCACGCCACGCTGGACCGGCCGCTTCGCCAGCAACCAGATCGCAAATGCGTCGGCCGCCAACAGCAGGACAAAAGCCGCAACAATGATCCATCCGCTGAACAGAACCGGCAGCGCCACAAACAACGGCACGGCGAGCAGCGCCAGCGGCCAAAGTTTCCCAACGCGGTCGAGGCTCTCCTGTTTGGCCGCATAGGTAATGCCGGCAACATGACACGCCAACGCGACGGCGCCGACGATCATCGGGTTCGAAATGCCGCCGGTCACTGCAACGCCGGTTCCGACGTAGACCAGCGCACGGCACAATCCCATCACGACGGGACTGAGCGCATTACCTTTATGCCAGACATCATAGAGCACGATCACGCTGCCCAGCAGCAGGCCGCACAGGACCGCACCGGTCCCGAACGTCATCATCAGCATGACGCCGAGCACCAGCAGGCCAAAGCCGATCGACAACACCGAGCCGGCGCTAATTTTGCCGGCATCGATCGGCCGGCCGGGGCGCTCGCGCGCGTCGATGGCGCGGTCGAAATAATCGTTGAGATACATGCCGCCGACATAGAACGCGGTCATAGCGAGGATAATCGGCACGATTTCAGTCGGGAACTGTGCGCCGCCGGCGATGATGGAGCCCGCCAGAACGTTGGTCCACACCGTCGGCACGTTGGAAACCCGGCCGAGACGCAACAAGGTCGACAAACCGGGCATCGTGGTGACAGTCGCACTCATCCGACCAGTTCCTTGACGCAGAACGAAATCTCGCGCGCGATATCGGCGGCCTTGGATCCTGTTCGCAGTTTCTCCGGCAGCACGTCCCAGGTGTAGGTCTCGATTTCCAGATGGGACGATCGGGGTTTCCGACGGAGCGCCGCCAGCGTCGATACCAGATCGGCATGCGTCGATCCGATCTCGCCAAGGTCGGACAGAAACAGCGGCACATGGCAATGAATCCGCCATTCGCCGCGGGCGCGGCCCTCCTTGAACGCCGCGACGGCATCCGGCAAGTCAACATAGCGCGTCAGCCCTGACGGCCCGCGCACAATGGTCTGGTGCAGATACACACCATCGTCATAGCGCATCACCGCGTCGATCAGCGCATCGGCCATCGCAGGAACGCGCATCGCCGCGGAGAGCTGAACCTTCGGCACCGCAATGCCGGCCGCCAGCAGCCGGTCCAGCGCAGCAACCGGATCTTCATATTCGACCGATCCATGGCAGATATCGTAGCAGATACCGAGATGACGGCGCAGCATGGCTTCGGCGCCGCTGCGGTCTTCGCCAATGCCTGCCGCGAGCAGGTCGAGCGCCTCGGCCTGCAACAGGACGTCCTGGAAGAAGGCCAGGCTTTCATCTGTGGTTTCGAGGAAACAGCACGGTTCGGGTTCTAGTGCGAGGGCAATGCGCTTGCCGGTTCGCCGCTCGATCGTCACCAGATCGGCAACTGCCTGCATCAGGCCGGCAGCAATCGCGGCGACGGCGCCATGGGCGCGGCCATTGGGCTTGAACGCCCCGGGCACGGTAGAGATGCTGCCGTCAGTGCCGTCAGGCAGCACAGCGGCAAGCACGGCGGCGCTGTCGGCGGTGAACGCGATGCGCTCGGCGCTGCGCCAATCCGGCAGGTAGACATGCTCCTTGACGCGAACGCCATGGAAAGGACCGAACGGAAAGGCATTGATGGTGAAGACGTAGGCGCCGAGGTTGGCGAGCTGCTCGCGAAAGGCTGCCAACTGCTCCGGTTGCCGCGCCACGGCCGCGGCCTCACCCGACAGCCGCAAGCCGATTCCGAGCGGGCGATCCGGTGCTACCGCCGCCTTGATGGCGGGGACATGCGCATCGAGGCTGGCACGGATATCCGGCCAGCTCTCGCCGGCATGGATATTGGTGCAGTAGGTCAGGTTTACATTGCCTGCAAGCTGGTCGACTTTCATCGGGCTTGCGCCTGTTGCCGCAGCCAGTCGATGCTGCTCCCGACCAATTCCGCATGCATCTCGTGCACTTCGATGCCACGGCCAATGTCCGAGAGCAGCGTGACGGTCAGTTCGCCACCGAGATGTTCCTGGAAATCCGCCAACCCCTGCAGCAAGGCGAGTTCGCCCTTGGCATTCCGCTGTCGCAGCGCGTCATGCCACAGCGTGAAGCCCAGCCGCTTGAGAACATCAAGCACGCGCCGGTCTTCGCCTTCCGCCAGCAATCCGGTCACAACCGAATAGCGGGTATCGAGCGCGATACCGATCGCGACCGCTTCACCATGGTTGACGTCATTGCGCGTGAGACATTCGAGCTTGTGGGCGGACCAATGGCCGAAATCCAGCGGCCTCGCCGACCCGGTTTCGAATGGATCGCCGCCGAACCTGATCTGGCGCATGTGCAATTCCGCGCAATCCTTGATCAGGCGATCGAGATGGGGCGGCGAAAATTGCGCCAGCGCCGCTGTGTTGCTTTCAATCCAGCGAAAGAAATTGCCGTCGCGGATCAGCGCCACCTTCACCGCCTCGGCCATCCCGGCGCGTTTTTCGCGCGGCGGCAACGCGTCGATAAAGGCACTGTCGTTGATGATGGCCCAGGGCGGCGCGAAGGTGCCCACCAGATTTTTCAGGCCCAGCGCATTGACGGCGTTCTTGACACCGACGCCGCTGTCGTCCTGCGCCAGCACTGTGGTTGGGAAACGGATATGGCGAACGCCCCGGTGAAAAATTGCCGCCGCATAGCCGACCGCGTCCAACACCGCCCCGCCGCCGATCGCGATCACGAAGGAGTGTCGGTCGATCGCGAGTTCGGAGAATTTTCCCAATAGGTGTGAAACCGTATCGGGATCGTTCTTGCAGCGCTCCCCACCGGGCACGGCGACCGGCTCGCCGACAATTCTGAGATGCTTGGCGTGGAACGACGCGTAATCCGCGATCCGTTCCGGAAGATCCGGCATGGCGGACAGCACGCCCTCATCAATGAAAATACCGCAGCGGTGAAGCTTGCCGCCCTCCCGGCGCGTCAGGACGTCGATCAGGCTGCGATTGCCGGAACTGAAGGCGTCGCGCGTGAACACGATAGGATATTCGTAAGCAATGGTGAACGACTGCACGCGAACGTCGTTCATCGTGTTCGACGGTGTGTCGAGCATGACATTCTTCCTGATACGCACTTTATCTTGTTCAAGACTCGATCTTGCTCAAGACTCGTCCCGTCCAAGAAACGGCGGCATCACTCGCTTTGGACACTGGCAATTCCAACAGCACCGCCAGTGCCGCGGCTATATTCTCTCAATCAACAAGGTTGCCACTTCACGGATGGACTTGGCAAGCTAGTTTGCGCGGCAGAAAAAACTGCAACGATGACGCTGTCGGTTCGAACTACGACCAAAGACCAAGAATATGCGAACTACCGTTTTGGAGAGATAATTTGAAACCGGTTCTGGCGATGATCGTGGTCGGGCTGACGCCACGCCATCTGGGCACGCTGACCCCGCGGCTCTCAGCACTCGCCCGGGAAGGCGCGATGTCGGCGCTGCGAACCTTGACGCCTGCCGTGACGTGCAGCGTTCAGGCCACTTTCATGACCGGGCTGACGCCGCGCGGGCATGGTATCGTCGCCAATGGCTGGCTGTTCCGCGACCTGATGGAAGTGATGCTGTGGCGGCAATCCAACCGTCTGGTGGAAGGTGAAAAGGTTTGGGAGGCCGGAAAGCGGCGTGATCCGGCATTTACCTGCGCCAACATGTTCTGGTGGTACAACATGGCCTCAAGCCATGATTTTGGCGCAACGCCGCGGCCGATCTACAAGGCCGACGGGCGCAAACTGCCGGACTGCTATACCGTGCCGGACAGCCTGCGCAATCGCCTGACCGAACGGCTGGGGCCCTTTCCGCTGTTTCAATTCTGGGGACCGGCGACGACGATCGCATCCACCCGCTGGATCGCGGAGGCGACCAAGGTCGTGATGGTTGAGAACAATCCGACGCTGACCTTGGCCTATCTTCCCCATTTGGACTATGACCTGCAGCGCTACGGGCCAGATGAAACCCACGCCGCGGTCAGAAAATCTCTCGCCGAAATCGACGATGTTGCCGGCGACCTCGCGGATGCGGCGCGCGCCGGCGGGCGTTCCGTCGTGATCCTTTCCGAATACGGCATCACCAATGTCGATCGCCCGATCCACATTAACCGCGCGCTGCGCGACGCTGGCCTTATCGCCGTGCGGGAGGAAGACGGCGCCGAATTGCTCGATCCGATGGCGTCGAAAGCGTTCGCGGTCGCAGACCACCAGATCGCTCATATCTATGTGTCCGATCCGAACACACTGCCAAAAGTGCGGGAGGTGCTGCAGGGTCTTCCCGGCGTCGAGCGCGTTTATGGCGCCGCGGACAAATCCAGCCTCGATCTCGATCATCCGCGCTCGGGCGAATTGGTGGCGATCGCGGATGCGCGATCCTGGTTCACCTATTATTACTGGAACGACGACCGCCGCGCGCCGGATTTTGCCCGCACCGTCGAGATCCATCGCAAGCCCGGCTACGATCCGGTGGAACTGTTTCTCGATCCGGCCATCTCATCACCCAAGCTTGCGATCGGAAAGCGGCTGGCGATGCGCAAGCTGGGCTTCCGTACCCTTATGGATGTCATCCCGCTCGATGCAGCGCTGGTCAGGGGATCGCACGGCCGTGTCACCGACGATGCCCATGACGGGCCGCTTATTATCTCCGACCGTGCCGACCTGGTCGATGGCAGGAAGCTGGCGGCCACCGATGTGAAGTCGCTATTGCTGGATGCGGTTTTCAAATGACCCCGCGCCGAGAGTGGCTGTTCACCTATCGAGCGTCATGGCAAATTTTGCCCTGAGACTCAAACCGCAGGCTTCCGGACAAATCTTACAAACCTTCTTGTGAGCAACAAGCGCCTTGCGCCAAGAGCGGTCGCCTGCACGCTATTTCTCAGGTTCTGCGTGAGCGCCGATCGAAAGGATCGGACTGCCTACATCCAACCGTTGACTCCATGGCGGCTCGGCCTGCTCTCGCTGGTTCTCCTGGCGCACGCACCCTACATTGACTGCAAATGAGCAACGCCCTCCACGTTCCCTGCGACGCCGCGACCGCGCGAACAGCCGGAGGGACGCGTTCGCCCGCATACCCTCGCCTCGTTGTCGCGACGACGATCCTGGCATCGAGCTTGGCGTTCATCGATGGTTCGGTCGTGAACGTTGGACTACCGGCGATCGGTCGGAGTTTTGATGCAGACGCCAGCGGCCTGCAGTGGGTCGTCAATGCCTATTTGCTTCCCTTGAGCGCACTCCTTTTATTGGGAGGAGCAGCGGGAGACCGGTTCGGGCGACGCCGGCTCTTGATCGTGGGCGTTCTGCTGTTTGGGATCGCCTCTCTGGCTTGCGCGGTGGCGCCGACCCTTGTCTTGTTGCTGCTTGCTCGCTTCGTGCAGGGTGCGAGCGCCGCCATACTGATGCCGAACAGCCTCGCGATCCTGGGCCAGAGTTTCTCTGGAGAAGCGAAAGGTCGTGCGATCGGCATATGGGCAGCGGCCGGAGCCGCCGCGGGCGCGATCGGACCTATCCTTGGCGGGTGGCTCATCGATGCCGGCAGCTGGCGCCTTGTCTTTCTGATCAACGTTCCGTTGTCTATAGCCGCGATCTTGCTGGCGTCCTGCTACGTTGACAAGGACGTCGACGACACAGCCGGCCATCTCGACTGGTCAGGTGGAGCGCTGGCTACAGTTGGCTTGGGCCTTGCGACCTGGGCATTGACCGAAGGATCCGGACGAGCCTGGTCGCCTTCTGTCTTCGTCGCCCTGGGAGCGGGGTTGATCTTCTCGCTGCTCTTCCTGTCTGCGGAGCGACGGCTTGGCGACAGGGCCATGATGCCGCTCGCATTGTTCGGGTCCAGGAGCTTCGTCGGCCTCACGCTTTTGACACTCCTGCTGTACGGCGCTCTCGGCGGGTTGTTCGTGCTGGTACCCTATGTGCTGATTCAAGCAGGCGGATACACCGCGACGCAGGCCGGCGCCGCGCTCCTGCCCCTGCCGCTGGTCCTCGCCGTAGCATCGCCTGCCGCCGGTGCGCTGGCAGCCAAAGTAGGTCCACGATGGCTGCTGACCACAGGACCGGTCATCGTCGCGTCCGGCCTTCTCCTGATGCTGCGGATCGGGTCGGCCACAAGCTACTGGCTTGGGATGTTTCCCGCGATGGCCGTGGTTGCTTTGGGAATGGCCTGTGCGGTCGCGCCGCTCACAACAGCAGTTCTGATGTCCGTCGACAGCGGCCATACGGGTGCAGCATCCGGGCTGAACAGCGCAGCGGCGCGTACTGGCGGATTGGTTGCTACAGCCCTTGTAGGACCGGTGATAGCGTCATCCGGACCTGCTCTGCTTTCAGCTTTTGGTATCGCTGCAGCGATTGGCGCAGTCATCTGTTCGGTAGCAGCGGCGAGCGCCGCTATGCTGATTCGCCCGGGCAGGGAAACCCAGCCTTCTAATGGGATGGACGGCTCCCCCTCCACCATTCAGGCTGAGAGCCTGCGACAGGAAGAAGAACTGCAATGACTGTCGAGACGCTCGGTATCGATATCGCCAAGAACATGTTTCAACTTCACGGGGGTCAATCATCATGGCCGCGTCGTACTGAAGCGGGTGATCCGCGATCAGCTTCTCGACATTGTCGCGCAAGTCGAGCGCGATCGTGGTCGAATCCTGCACCGGCGCGTTCTACTGGTCGCGCAAGTTTGAGGCCCTCGGCCACCAGGTGAAGATCATCAGCCCGCGGCGTGCCGTCGCTTTATGCCTCATGCCCTGCATCGAAATCGTCTTCGAAACGCAAATGCTTCACGCTGCGGCCACGGCGCCGCACCAGCTTCAGGGCCTCTATCCCGACCTGGATATGCTTTTCGACATAGTTCGCGGTCACCACCTGATCCGACGCTTCGGTCTTCACGCCCTCGGGGATCATCGGCTGATCGGACACAAGAAGCAGCGCACCAGTCGAAATGCGGTTGGCAAATCCTGCAGCAAAGATTGTTGCAGTCTCCATGTCGATCGCCATGCTTCGTGTACGACGCAACAGATCCCTAAAGCGATCATCGTGTTCCCAGACGCGACGATTGGTCGTGTACACAGTACCTGTCCAATAATCGTGACCGAGATCGCGGATCATCGTTGACACCGCGCGTTGCAACTGGAACGCGGGCAACGCGGGGACCTCCAGTGGCAGGTAATCATTCGAGGTGCCTTCGCCGCGAATGGCCGCAATCGGTAGAATCAGGTCGCCGATTTGATTTTTGCGTTTCAACCCGCCACATTTGCCAAGAAACAATACGGCTTTCGGCGCAATGGCACTTAACAGATCCATCACGGTGGCAGCATTCGGGCTTCCCATGCCGAAGTTAATCAGAGTGATGCCATCGGCAGTCACGTTGGGCATCGGTCGATCTACGCCCTTTACCAAGCCGCCGTGCAGCGTGGCGAACCATTCGACGTAATTGTCGAAGTTGGTCAGGAGAACATATTCTCCGAATTCAGCAAGCGGCGTGCCGGTGTAACGCGGCAGCCAGTTTTCTACGATGTCCTTTTTCTCTTTCATTCCTTTGGTCTCATTTGGAGAGCGCAACAACATAGCTTGTCAAAGCTAGTGGATAGATCCGTTCCCTGTCCAATGTGAGCCACCTGGATTTGTCGGATTCCACTAATCCAGCGGGCGACGGGGATTCGTTGATACCGTTTGCCTACAACACCGGCAGGTGGCGATCTCTGGCCATCAGCCCCTCGAGGAAGTCGAGCGACACACCAAGCCCGCCAGTCGAAAGAGACGGCTGATGTGGCGATCACAAGACCTAAATAGTCAAATTGGTTTCGTCACGTGCCTGGTGACGCGGCGGCAGTTCTACGGATGCCGGTCAGTAATATCGGTTGTCAGAGCATCTTGCCGACAATCGTCGCCATTTCATCCGCCGAGAAAGCTCGCAACGATTCGGTGCGAACGTTGCCGAGCGCGCTAAGACTCAAGCTAAGCGACATGGCGGAAAACTCGTCTGGCGCTTCGACGATTGTCACGATGTCATACCGCCCCTGCGTCCAGAAGATGTCCTTCACGGTCACTCCAAACGTCTTCGCCATTTGCTTGAAGGCGTCTGCCCGCTTCGGGGAATCTTTGGCGTTGCGGACTCCCTGATCGGTAAACTTCGCAAGCACGACATTCGTTACCATGGTAATCCTCCCTAGTTAGGACCCTGTGCAACTTGGCGTGAGGCAGCTGTGCTGCGCTTTTTCCAGCAGCTCCAGCAGAATTTATCTATATCATAGTTCGCATGCCAATGGTTGGTTTGCCGTTCTTGTTATCACTTGGAAGCGGTTCAACGCTCGGAACGCATGTTGGCGTCGCCCGCCCGGTATGCCCAAACGAAGCGGCAGTAGTCACTAACGCCGTTGGTCCGGACGCGGAAGTCATCGCGTTGGCGCCTTACAGAGGCCTTGGTGGCGATATTTGCTCGGCGCTCAAATAAGAAAGGCCCGGCAGCGATGCCGGACCTTTCTACATTAGCTACGCGTCGATCTCGACGACGACGGCTGTATGGAGGTAACCGTTCTCAAGGGGTCAAGCGGAAACGTGCAGCACTTCGTCGATCGGACTCGCGCCGAGCATGGCGTCCGCTATGGCCGCGTGCCAACGATCCCGACCTCGGCTAAAATGAAGCACTGCCCGAAGGCACCTTCGCAAATCTGTCAGCTATTGATCGGCTGATCAATCGCGCTCGCAGCCAAGGTCATACAACCCGCCATGTATTCGTGCCGAGAGGGGCCAATTTGGTCCATGCCTAACTGATGAGGTCCATAGGCCGCTCCCGGAACGTCGTCCGTATATTAGCCGCTACGCTGGTGCCCGAACATTGCAGCAGCGGTCACTGCGGCAAACTTTGCAGGTGGAGTCATATTATCTCCTCTGCTTAAGGGCCAACGCAATTGTTGACCCACTCCTGACAGCTGTGTCGTGCTACCCAATCTGTCAAGTGGCTGATCGTGTTCGGCGCGGCATCACACGATCTGCCCCAAGAGGAATGCATTCTGCAAGGGCTGAACGCAGGTGATGTTCAGAATTATTGCGCCTGTTAATTGGCCTGCCGTCCCAAGCGCCATAACCGCCGGTGGCAACCGAGCGCGATAGCTACCGCGCCGCAACCCGCTTCGAAAACCACCCGAAATTACCGGATCGCCATGGCGCCGGATGCGGCGGTAGCATTCGCCGATAGCAGCATGGAGGCGGTCTCTTTCCACGCCATCGCGCTTCTTGCGATCTTGGTGCCGAACGCGGCAGCTAGCGGTGATCGCTTCCTCGTTCGCTCTTGCTCCGAACCACGATCAATTCAGCACGTGAACGGGAACCGCCGCGGCTTCATGAAAGTTGTGATGTAAGGACATCGCGGCGGGCACCGGGAGGCGACTATGCACAGCGAGCAGTCTGACGTCTTCGAATTGTTCTCTAAAATCTATAGCTCCGTGGCCCCGGAAGAGATGAGCCTCCAGCAATATCTACTGGCGTGTCGGGAGGACAAGTCGATGTATGGTTTGGCGCCCGAGCGCATGGTCGACGCGATCGGCGAACCCAAGCTGGTCGACACTAGCAAGGACGAGAGGCTCGGCCGCATTTTCGCGAATAAGACGATCAAGCTTTATTCGGCCTTCTCCGAGTTCTATGGCATGGAAGACACGATCGAGCGGATCGCCGGCTATTTCCGCTATGCTTCGCAGGGGCTGGAGGAGCGCAAGCAGATCCTCTACTTGCTCGGCCCGGTTGGCGGCGGCAAATCTTCGCTGGCAGAGCGACTGAAAAGCCTGATGGAGCAGCGCCCCATCTATACCCTCAAGGCCGGGAATCAAATTAGCCCGGTTTTTGAATCGCCGCTCGGCCTTTTCAGCCCTGACCGCATGGCCGATTTGCTGGAAGACAAATACGGGATCGCGCGGCGACGCTTAAACGGCCTAATCTCACCTTGGGCGGCGAAACGTCTTGATGAACTGGCCGGTGATATTTCCAAGTTTTCCGTTGTAAAGCTTATGCCGTCCCGGCTTCGCCAGATCGGCATCGCCAAGACCGAGCCTGGTGACGAAAACAACCAGGACGTCTCTGCGCTGGTCGGCAAGGTCGACATCCGCCAGCTCGAGAACTACAGCCAGTCCGATCCGGATGCCTATTCCTACAGCGGCGGCCTGAACCGCACCACACAGGGCCTGCTGGAGTTCGTCGAGATGTTCAAGGCACCTATCAAGGTGCTGCACCCGCTGCTCACGGCAACGCAAGAGGGCAGCTACAACGGCACCGAGAATTTCGGATCATTTCCATACCAGGGAATAGTCGTGGCCCATTCCAACGAATCGGAATGGCTGCAGTTCAAGAACAACAAGAACAACGAGGCGTTTCTTGACCGCATCCTGGTGGTCAAGGTGCCATATTGCTTGCGGATTACCGAGGAAAGGCAAATCTATGATAAGCTGCTGCGCGAAAGCGAGCTTGTCGACAGCACCTGCGCGCCGGAGGTCCTGGACATCCTCAGCCGGTTCACGGTTTCAACCCGTTTGGCTGAACATGGCAACTCGCCCCTCTACACCAAGATGCGGATCTATGACGGCGAAAACCTTAAGGACGTCGACCCCAAGGCAAAGTCGGTCCAGGAGTATCGGGACGCTGCCGGCGTCAATGAGGGCATGACCGGCGTCAGCACCCGTTTTGCTTTCAAGATCCTGTCGCAGACCTTCAACTATGATACCGAAGAAGTCGCTGCCGACCCCGTTCATCTGATGTATATTTTAGAAGATGCCATTAAGCGCGAACAGTTTCCGAAAAAGGCGGAATCCGCCTATCTCGATTTCATAAAGTCTGAGCTCGCCACCCGGTACGCCGAGTTTATCGGCCATGAGATTCAAAAGGCCTATCTCGAATCCTACAGCGAATACGGCCAGAACCTGTTCGACCGCTATATTGCCTATGCCGATGCCTGGATCGAAGACCAGGACTACAAGGATCCCGATACCGGTCAGATCCTCAACCGCGAGGTGCTGGACAACGATTTGTCGCAAGTCGAAAAACCGGCCGGCATAGCCAACCCGAAGGACTTCCGCAACGAGGTGGTGAAGTTTACGCTGCGGGCGCGGGCCCGCAATGACGGCCGCAACCCGTCATGGACGAGCTACGAGAAGCTGCGCGAGGTGATCGAGAAGCGCATGTTCGGCCAGGTCGAGGATCTGCTGCCCGTGATCAGCTTCGGCTCCAAGCAGGACAACGTCACCGAGAAACGCCACCACGAATTCGTGCAGCGGATGATCGCGCGCGGCTATACCGAGCGCCAGGTGCGGCGGCTGGTGGACTGGTACATGCGGGTCAACAAGGCCGGTTGAAGGTGGGGGCATACAATGCCGATCTTCATCGACCGCCGGCTCAACCCGAAAGACAGGAGCCTCGGCAACCGGCAGCGTTTCCTTCGGCGTGCGCGCGAGGAGTTGAAGCGCAGCATCCGTGATCGCGTTCGTAGCGGCAGGATTTCCGACGCGGACGGCGAGCAGGCAGTCTCGATTCCGACGAGGAGCACGGACGAGCCGCGCTTCGAGGCAGCCAAGGACAGCGGCCGGCGTGAACATGTGCTGCCGGGCAATAAGCATTTCGTGCCCGGCGATCGGCTGCGCAAGCCCGGCCATGGTGCTGCCGGTACGCCCGACCCGTCGATGAAGGACTCGGAAGACGATTTCCGCTTCGTGCTGTCGCGCGAGGAGGTGCTCGACCTCTTCTTCGAGGACCTCGAACTGCCCGATATGGTCAAGCTTAGTTTAAAGGAAATCCTCGCTTTCCGGCCGCGGCGGGCGGGCTTTGCCGCGACCGGTTCGCCGACCAACATCAATGTCGGCCGCACCATGCGCAACAGCTACGGCCGCCGCATCGCGCTGAAACGCCCCAAACGGGAGGAGGTCGACGCAATCCGGCAGGAGATTGCGGAACTGGAATCGGGGTCGCAGAGCCCGGTTGCCAGACAGCGCATCGCCGCGCTGCAAGCCGAAGTGGAGCGGCTGGAACGGAAGCGGCGGCTGATCGCCTATGTCGATCCGGTCGACATCCGCTTCAACCGCTTCGAGGCGCAGCCCATTCCGAACGCCAAGGCGGTGATGTTCTGCCTGATGGACGTGTCCGGCTCGATGGGCGAACGCGAGAAGGACCTTGCCAAACGCTTTTTCGTATTGCTGCACCTGTTCTTGAAGTGCCGCTACGACCGCACCGAAATCGTTTTCATCAGTCACACCCATGAAGCGCAGGAAGTGAATGAGGAAACCTTCTTCTACAGCACACAGAGTGGTGGCACGGTGGTCTCCACCGCGTTGGAAAAAATGCACCGCATCATCGCCGAGCGCTATCCCGGCAGCGAATGGAACATCTACGCCGCGCAGGCGTCTGACGGGGATAACGCCGCCGCCGATTCGCACCGCTGCATTACGCTCCTCGACGAGGAGATCATGCGACTTTGCCAGTACTACGCTTATGTCGAAATCATCGATGAGCGCGAACGGCATATCTTCGGCACAACAGAGAACGGAACCTCACTTTGGCGAGCCTATAGTTCCGTCAACGCGAACTGGCCGAACTTCCAGATGACCCGCATCGCCGATGCAGCCGACATCTACCCGGTGTTCCGGCAACTCTTCACCCGGCAGGCGACGGCGGAAAAATTGAGGGTTCGCCGATGAATGCCACCTCACGTAAACCCGGCCTGCTGTTCTCTGGTCCTGACTGGGATTTCGGTACCCTGTCGCAGGCCTTCGACGTGATCGAACGGGTAGCAATCGAAGAGCTTAACCTCGATATCCATCCGGTGCAGATGGAGATCATCTCGTCCGAGCAGATGCTGGACGCCTATTCCTCCATCGGCATGCCGCTGATGTACCGGCACTGGTCGTTCGGCAAGCACTTCCTCTACCAGGAACAGCTCTATCGCAAGGGCGGTCGCGGGCTGGCTTATGAGATCGTCATCAATTCCAACCCCTGCATCGTCTATCTGATGGAAGAAAACACCATGGCGCTGCAGGCGCTGGTGACCGCCCATGCCGCGCTCGGCCACAATCATTTCTTCAAGAACAACTATCTGTTCAAAGAGTGGACCGATGCCGGTACGATCCTCAGCTATCTCGACTTCGCAAAGAATTACATCGCCCGCTGCGAGGAGCGGCACGGGCTTGCCGCCGTGGAGGCAATCCTCGACCCGGCGCACGCGCTGATGGAACAGGGCGTGTTTCGCTACCGGCGGCCTCCGAAGCTGTCGTCGGAGAAACAGCGGCAAGGCCTTCGCGAGCGCCTCGAATATGAGGAGCGATCCTACAACGACCTCTGGCGCACCTTGCCGCCGTCGAAAAGCGGGAGCCAGGTCGAGGGGAGCGAAAGCAAGACGGCCGAGCGTCGCAAATCGCTGAATCTTCCGGAAGAGAACCTGCTCTATTTCCTCGAGAAGAACAGCCTGATCCTGGAGCCGTGGCAGCGCGAAATCCTGAGGATCGTGCGCGTCATCGCCCAATATTTCTACCCGCAACGGCAGACGCAGGTGATGAACGAGGGTTGCGCCACTTTCGTCCATTACACGGTCATGAACGCGCTGTTCGATCGCGGCCTGATCAACGAAGGCGCGATGCTGGAAATCCTGCGCAACCATTGCAACGTGACCTTCCAGCCGGCCTTCGACGACCCGCGCTATACCGGCATCAACCCCTATGCGCTCGGGCTGGACCTTATGCAGGACATCCGGCGCATCTCGACCGAACCGACGGAAGAGGACCGCGACTGGTTCCCGGACATCGCCGGCAAATGCGACTGGCGCGCCACGCTGCTCAATGCCTGGGCTAACCACCGCGACGAATCCTTCATCCGGCAGTATCTGAGCCCCACGCTGATCCGAAAATGGCGGCTTTTCCTGCTTTCCGACACCGCCAGCGAACCGCATTACGAGGTTGCCTCGATCCACAACGAGCGCGGGTACGAAAAAATTCGCTCGGCGCTTGCCCACAGCTACGACATCGGGGCAAGCCGTTCCGACATCCAGGTCGTCGATGTCGATCTGCTCGGCGACCGGCACCTGCGGCTGGAGCACAAAGTTGCCGACGGCGTTTTGCTGGAGGATGGTAGCTGCGGCGCGACGTTACGACACATCCGCAGGCTGTGGGGCTATAAGGTTAGTTTGGTAGGCGTGGATGCAGATACGGGCGCAAAAATCTATGAACGCTTGAGCGATTAGGAGACCTGCGCGCGGGTGGGTGTATATTCATTCAGGAAGTAAGCGCCAATCAGGTGGCGCTGTACCTGCGTGAAAGCGGCGTGCTCGCCCCCGCGATTCTGTTGGGACAATTGGGGTGCAGGCCATCGCGACAGCTCCCGGTTTCCAGATCGACCAGAGATATCGACAAGTCATTGCTGCCGAGGATCCGCTGAATAACACGTCGCATGCTCACGTCCGACGTATCGACCTCGCCGAAGCAGCGGACTTCTCCTTCCCGGCCGGCATCCGCAATTGCTATGGCATTCCTCAGCTTCGCAACATCGATTCCGACAACGCCACCTCACCGCCAGAAGCGAATATACGGTCTTACGACTAAACCGCTCTCGACGTGAATCGAACTGTAACGCCCACTCAGAAAAGCGTCCCGCAGTTGTCCCATTGTCCCATGACTTAGATCGATTCTACTTCTCGGTTCGCCACGCGAATTGACCCGTATGTCGGGACACGTGCATAGGAGCCTGCTGAGGCAATGGGGTTGGGGTTGATGAATGGCACATGAAGTCGCGGCCAGAAATATTGTACGCATTGTTTCGCTTGGAGCAGTGAGTTGTCTTTCCCTCTCCTTGGATTTTCCAAACGGTAGTCAGAAAGCATTCGCTCAAGCGAGTTTGCCGCCTATCACGGTGGTCGCTCCGCCAAACCCAACGGTCCGGCAAGCAAGCCAAAAGCCTCGAACGTCTGCAGCGCATACAAGGAGGCGTGTTGCCGTACCAAGTTCGCGGCAGGCACAACCAGTTCCCTACCTGACACCTTCCACCGCGACGCTGGGCGTGCCGCCCGTTTCCTATGCCGGGGGGCAGGTCGCGACCGGGGCAAGCCTTGGGCTGCTCGGTAATCGCAACGTCTTTGACACTCCTTTCAGTACGACGAGCTTTACGGAGAAGCTCATTCGCGACCAACAAGCCCGAACGCTTCAGGACGTTGTCAACAATGATGCGTCTGTGCGCACCAACGTGCCCGCTTACAGCGGCATCCAGGGCTTTTTCATCCGCGGCTTTCCGGTGTTTGCGCAGGACATCGCCTTCAATGGGCTATACGGCGTTGCCGACTCCTTCAGCCCCGCACTCGAACCGATCGAGCGTGTCGAAGTGCTACGCGGCCCGAGCACGATGCTGAGCGGCATGCCGCCTTTCGGCACGATCGGCGGGACCATCAATCTTGTTCCAAAGCGCGCCACGGACCTGCCACTCACGCGCTTCACAACCGGGTTTATCTCCAACGCCCAGAGTTATAACGCAATTGATGTCGGCCGGCGCTTCGGGCTCAACGGCGAGTGGGGAGTACGCTTCAACGGTGCCTACCAGACTGGTCACACCCCGATCGATAACCAGAAGCAGGAGTTCGGGGTCGGGGCTCTTGCCATCGACTACCGCGGCGATCGTTTGCGATTTAGTGCAGACCTCGGCTACCAGCAACTGGATTTCAACTCCCCTCTTCGAAACCGATCTGTTTTGCCGGGCTTTCCCATCCCCAAGGCGCCCGACTTACGCATCAATCAACAACAGCCTTGGGAATATCGTGACAGCAATAACAGGTCCGCAGCCCTCCGGGCTGAGTACGACGTGAGCGACCAGCTCACCGTCTATGCCGCGTATGGCCATAGCTTCTTTCATCAGGTCTACTTCGGAGGGCTGCCATCGATCTTCAATGCGCGCGGTGATTACCGCTACCCGATCCGATTGACCCCGTATCAGACCAATAGCGACACCGGCGAGGTTGGGCTGCGGGGGCAATTTGAGACGGGTCCGGTGAAGCACCGGATCGGCGCCACCGTGGTCGGCCTCTGGCAAGGTACTGGTTTGATCAATATTCCGGTCGGATCAACAATCACTTCAAATATCTACAATCCTGTCTACGCCCCGCCGCGCAGCGATGTCGGCCTGCCCCGTTTTTCGCCGACCACCGCAGAGCGATTTAACCGGAGCGTTGCGATCGCGGACACGATGTCATTCCTGGATGACCGTGTGGAACTCACCATCGGTGGGCGATGGCAAGGCATCGGGGCAAAGGCCCTTAGCCCGACGATGGGCCTGACAACTTCGGATGCAAACAACGAGGCCTTTTCTCCCGGTGCCGGCATCGTCGTAAAGCCGATCGAGCATCTGTCTTTGTATGCCAACTATGTCGAAGGGCTGACATCGACGGCGCCGCCGATCAATGCCGTCAACCTCAATCAGAACTTTCCCGCCGCGGTATCGAAGCAGGTGGAGGTCGGAGCAAAATACGATTTCGGCTCCATTGCGGTAACCGTCGCTGGTTTTGAGATCAAACAGCCAAGCGGCTTCCTCGATCCGACGACCATGGTGTTTGCTCTCAACGGCGAACAACGCAATCGCGGACTCGAGGTCAACGTGCTCGGCGAGCCAATCCAGGGATTGCGTGTTCTGGGCGGCGTCAGCTTGATTGAAGGCGTGCTGACCAAGGCCTCGAACCCCGCATTCAACGGCAATACTGCCGTCGGCGTCCCGGCGGTGCAGTTCAATCTCTACGGCGAGTACGACTTGCCATCCGGGTTGGCGCCAGGCGTGACTTTGACGGGACGGGTCATCCACACGTCATCGCAATTTTACGATCAGGCGAACACGCAAAGCATCCCGGATTGGACCACGCTTGATCTCGGCCTTCGCTATACGACCACGATCCAGCGGACGCCCGTCACGCTGCGCGCCAATATCCAGAACGTCACCGGCGCCAACTACTGGGCCACGACCGGGCGCGGGATTCTGAGCCCGGGCGCGCCGCGCACGTATCTGCTTTCAGCGAGTTTCGATTTCTGATTGGACGAGAAAGAGAAATTTGCCAGGGGACGCCAATCTGGTGAATGCTGACTCCGCCACATGGATCCCGCGCCTCCGGCGCGCGTTTATCCGGATACACCGATGGCTTGGATTCAGCGCCGGCGTCATCGTCGTGTTGGTCGGTCTCACCGGCAGTTTCATCGTCTTTTACCGGGAGATCGACGCGGCGCTGAACCCGGCGCTCTACGCTCCGGTTGGCCCAGAGCAAACAGTCGCTGTCAACGAAGTGATGCGGGCCGCAGCAGAAGTGGACGCGGCGCCGATCACGGCAATCGTAGCTCCAGACCGGATCTGGCCTGTCTGGGTCGTGATCCACACCCACCCGAGCAAGAAGGGCCGTTATCCAAATCGCTGGACGACCATGATCGATCCTTCGAACGGGCAAGTGCTCGGGCACCGCGACTACACGAACGCATTCGCGTTCACAGTCTATCGTCTGCACTACACGCTGTTGCTTTATGAATGGTGGGGCCGGGATCTGGTCGGCGTGGTTGGGTTGGCGCTCCTGGGTTCGACCCTGTCCGGTTTGTGCTTGTGGTGGCCAAGGCGAGGCGGTTTCCGGCGATCGATATCGGTTCGCAACGGCGTTTCGCCCCAGCGATTCACTATCGACCTTCACAATGCGGTCGGCTTTTGGGCGCTGATCGCGCTTGCCGTGATCTCGGCCACGGGTGTCGGCATCGTTTTCCCCGAGGCCATGCGTCCCGTCGTTAGCCTTGTGTCGCCGGCGACACCCTACCCCTCACCAAAGGTCGATATCCCACCCCCGAAAGGAACGCCGCTACTGTCGGCGGATGCGATCGTCGCGATGGCGCGGGCAACAAAACCGAGGCAGGACATCGCGGTCCTGAACCCTCCGGTCGAGATGCGCAACACGTGGCGCGTGCTGTTCCGCCCGGCGGCGGGAACCGATCCCGCCGTGCGTTCGCGTGGGGCGATCTGGTTTGACCCGTGGAAAGGCGCGGTCGTGCACGACCGCTTCTCGGACATGTCGATGGGCGATCGCTACATGACCGAACAGCTATGGCTCCACAATGGAGGAACGCTCGGCTTTGTCGGCCGCCTGATCGTATTCATATCCGGCTTCGCACCACTCGCCTTGTTCGTGACCGGCTGCACAATCTGGCTCAACCGGCGATCAGCAAGGAAGGCCTTGCAAAACTGACCGGTCGACCGCCGTGGCGGTCCTGATGCCGACCGACACCGCGAGCCAATTGATCCGCCTGGAGATGCAGGGGGCACTCTTGGAGATTTATTCAGAGATTTGCGCCAGCCCAGATTGGCTGGCGCCGCGCCTTGGGTTAGGCTGTGGTCGGCGAGCCCCAACGCCAACATGCCATGCTATGCCGCGCCAATCGGCCCTATTCGCCGCGCATCAGCGGCTACCGCGGCAAGACTATTACGATCGACATTTGGCTTCAGCATCGGCTCCAGCTCGCTCGCCCGCTGCGTTCCGCACCCAGCCATTGCCGATGTCGCAGCGCGGTTGGGTCGCTGCCTAACCGGCCACTGGAGAGCAGCTAGAATCATTCCAGTTTAGAACATTTCTTTTTGCCTGCGACATTTTGTCATGCCATTCCATGCGCACCTAATCGAGGGGGCGAGCATGGAAAAGAAAAGAACGCTGGCGCGGACCGCGCTGGCGTTGGGGATGCTGTTGTCTGGTTTCACGGCGCTAAGTAGTGCCGCGCAGGCAGAGGATTACACGGCATGGCGCGATATAGAGACCAAGTACATCTTCGGATTCACCACCGGCTCCGGCATCGGGCTGGAGGGTGAAAAGGAGTTCACGGTCGACGCCATCGGCCGCTTCGGCAAACGTGACGGCAGCTATGGGGCCAGCGAAACCAAGTACGAGTTCGAATTCACACCGTCGCAGTTCATCCAGATCGAGTTCGGCGCGCTTGGATCGACGCACGATATCCACAACGTGCCGGATCTGGATAATCGGCGGCAGGTCGCGCTCGCCGGTGGATTCGCCGAATTCCGCTATCTCGCGATCGAGCGTACGTCGAGCAATCCGCTCGCGGTGACGCTGGGGCTCGAGCCGACCTTCCGCCGTATCGATGAAACCGGCGGCGAGCGTATCCACAACTACGAACTCGAGACAACCATCAATGCCGATCTCGAGTTAGTCAAGAACCGGTTGTTTGCCGGATTCAATTTCCTTTACGAGCCGGAGGTTACCCTTACTGCACTCGATGAAACCGTGCGCGAAGCCAAGCTCGGCGGTTCGGCCGCGCTGGCGTGGCGAATCGCGCCGAACGTCGTGATCGGCGGCGAGGTCTGGTACCTGCGGCACTACGACAGCATCGGCCTGCAGGACTTCACCGGCGACGCGGTGATGCTTGGACCGACGCTCTACGTCCGCTTCGCGCCGAAGATGTTCATGACCGCAGCCTGGAACACCCAGGTCTGGGGCCGTGAAATCGGCAATCCGGTTTCGCTCAATCTCGCCGAATTTCAGCGCAATCGCGCGCGACTCAAGTTCGCCGTCGAGTTCTGACACCCAGCACTGGAGATATCTTCATGTTATTTGCACGCACGGTTCTTCTCGTCACTGCTTCGGTAGCCTTCGGCATCGCCGCTTCCCTGCCGATTGCACACGCCCAACAGGCGACGAGCCTGACAGTCACCTACGCCAACGGCAAGTTTCAGCTCTCGGCCTTGCATGCTCCGGCCAACACGCCGCTGGCGCTGACGGTCAAGAACCTCGATGCCAAGTCGATGGAATTCGAGAGCGCCTCCCTGCGCGTCGAAACAGTCATCGACGCGAAAAGCGAAGGCGTTATCAAGCTGCGGCCGCTCAAGCCGGGAAAGTATGATTTCTACGACGACTTCGGCGGCAAGGCGGAAGGCACCCTGACGGTCCAGTAACCGGTGCCGGCTCGATCTTCTGGCTTCACCGGCCAGGTCGCAATACGGTCGAAGCCAATGGCAACGACGGTGCATTCACAGGATGTATACATACAAGTAACCAAGTAATGCTCGACACACAAAACCTGATCGCTCCCGACGCCATTCGTCGGTTTGTTGGGGCCGGATTGAACGCCGATAGAATATGTCCTCGGCTTACGGCTAACCAAGGGCGCCTTATTCATCGACCCTCATTCATTCGCCATATACTTTTGCCGTATATTGCGCCGGCTCTATCATCCAAGAAGACACGGCTGTGAAAAAGCTCCTTCCGCTTGCATTTGTTGCGCTCTGTCTCGTTCCCACCGCTTCTCAGGCACACGATGGCCAAATTGCTGCCGGGGTTGCCGGTGGGCTTCTTGGTGGGATGCTGCTAGGCGGTGCATTAGCCCCCCGCCCTTACTATGCGCCCGCTCCGGTCTATGTTGAGCCCGAGCCCGTCTATGAGAGACGCTGCTACTGGTCCCGTGGGGAAGCCTATTGGGATGACTGGCGCGAGCGTTGGGTGCGCCCGCGAGTGCGGGTTTGTGATTGACACCAAGGCTGCCCGACCAGGGCGGCCTTCTTGTTTTTAGCCGCGATGATAACGAAAGCATTCAACGGGAGGCATACGACGCGTCGGTCCGCAATCCGCATCGCCGCGCGGGGCCGTTCTTGTCAACGGCGTGGAGATGGAGCACGCATTTGATCTCTGCGGCGACTATCGCAAAAAAGGGTTGTTTGCGTTTATGACGTGCGTCCAAAAATCTCGCGCAATAGTTGTCTGATTAATCGAGCAATCATAGTCGTCCGTACTAACACGGTCATTTGATGAATCCCCCCGATGCTGCGGGCGGTTGCCGATCGATGTTCATCGATGGTTCATCTGCTCCGTGAAAGATATGATGCGAGGGCGATATCTCTCATGATGGGAGAAACGTCATGACCTCCACACCTAAAATTAGAAAGACAATTACCGCTACGCTCGCTGCTGCGTTTGTCACCGCTGGCGTGATGACCTGGTCCGGACCGGCCGAGGCGCGTTTCGGCGGCGGTGGCATGGGAGGCTTCCACGGCAGCATGGGTGGCGGCTTCCACGGCGGTGGCTTCCATGGTAGCGGCTTCCATGGTGGTGGCTTTCACGGCGGTGGCATGCAGATGAGCGGATTCGCCGGACGCCCGTTCGTACACTCGGGGTTCGCCACCCACAGGGCCTTCTTCGGGGGCCACCGCTTCCACCATCGCAACTTCTTCTTCGGCCCCTCGTTCGCGCTGGCAGCCTTCGGCGCGCCCTATTACTACGACAACTACTATGACAATAACTACAATAACGATGATAGCTGCTATATCGTGCGAAGGCGTCACATAAATCAATGGGGCTACGTGGTAAGCCACCGCGAACTCGTGTGCTATTAAGAAGCTGTCGCCGGAGCAGGGCAAGAGTTGCCTATGCCCCGAAGTTCTCGCTGGACTGTGGCATCTTCTGAATTGCTGTCATGGCTGCCTTTCGCGACGAATGCAGCGCACCGAACTCGCTGGTCGCAGGCCGAAACCGGGACTTGTGCTATTCGATCTATCAAGCGGTCGGCTACCTGCCGAGAACCGGCTTCGGCCTCAAGGCGTTAGTCTCGTAGTGATACCGCCAGACGGTGTCGCCGCCACCCTGAGCGTGCGGTTCGGCGACGCCGTCGGCGATTTCCTGGGCAAGCGGTTGGCGAGCGGCGGCATGGCGTTGAGTCGATACACCGCCTCTGTCGCCCTTGCGGTGTTTATCGTCGGATGCATCGTATTGCCAAGGCCGCCGAAACCTGCGCGCAGAGCGCAATTGTTGAGGGCGTCGCGGTTTCCATGGACATCGAGCAGCTCACCTATGAAGCCGGACGCTTGGAAGAGAAAGGTCACTCCTTGAGGCGATTTTCCTCCTGGGCCTCGAAAACACGCTGCGCATAGCTTTCGAGCAACACTTCGCAATCCTTCAACTTCCTCTCCGCTTCAGTGGCTAGCGGGGCACCGTAGAAATCAAGTTTCTTGATTTTCTCAAGCCACCCCTGGAGCTTCTTGAGATCAGTGTCCTCCTCCTCGAGTTCGGCGTACGTGAACTTGTTGATGGAGAACTCCTTCGCAATCTCCTTCTCGAAGCCTACACAGCGCCCGAGGAATTCCCGGTACTGGTCGTCCCGATCGGCCTTGAAGCGGTCGACGACTTTCTCCTCTTGGCGTTTGTCGAGTGCAACCGTTTCCAGAATGACGGCGTCGCCGCCCATTTCGGCGACCTCGTTCTCGACCATTTTCAACTTCCGAACATGCGCATCCGTCTTCGGCAACAGGCAGACGCCGTTCTGAAGATAAACCGCGCCCATGCCTTTTAGACGGCGCCATAACGCGACCCGCCTGGCGCCCGGCTCCGCAGGTACTTTGTAGGTCAACAGTAGCCAATTTAGCTGTTGCATAGCTACAATATAATGATACGACTGTTACAAATCAAGCGAAATGGCTATGAATGCAACCTACCCTAGCGTCGTTCACTGTCGCGGTCTGACGAAGGCGTTCGGTGTCGGTTCTACCGCAACGTACGCGCTGCAGGGAGTCGATCTCGACGTCAGAGTTGGCGAGATATTGATGATTATGGGGCCTTCGGGATGCGGGAAGACGACCCTGCTTTCCGTAGTTTCTACCCTGCTCGACCTCGATGCGGGGACTTGCGAGGTTCTTGGACGAGATCTTGCGCGAATGAACCAGATCGAGCGTTCACGCTTTCGCTGCGCGACGATGGGGTTCGTTTTTCAAAGGTTCAATCTACTGCCGGGCGTTTCGATCCTCGACAACGTCACCGTCCCTCTTCTGATCGGCGGGCACTCCCGCAAAGACGCCGAAAGCAGGGCCGTTAGGATTCTGGACGAACTGGGTCTTCGCGATCGCACTTCGGCGTCACCGAACGAGTTGAGCGGAGGCCAACAGCAGCGAGTGGCTATCGCCCGCGCCCTCGTCCACAACCCGAAACTCATCGTTTGCGACGAGCCAACGAGCGCGCTTGATCAAAATACAGGACAGGTCGTGATGGAGACGCTACGCGACCGGGCTCGACAGACCGATCGCGCGGTGATCGTCGTTACCCACGACACACGCATCGTGAACTACGCGGATCGGATCGTGCGGATGGAAGATGGAGTAATCATCGGCTGCAACGGTGCCATCGAAGCGGAGATGCCGTCATGATCGGCAAATACGCATTGCCCGCGTTGGCGATCGTGGGCCTTGCTGCCGCCGCCTTCGAAATCCGCGCCGGGGAACACTCGCCCGCCCACTCGGCACCGGTTATCCGCTCGGTCGAATCTCCCTTCACCTCGAACGTGGCGGGTACGGGTATTGTCGAGGCCAGCACCGAGAACATTGCTATCGGAACGCCAGTCTCTGGCGTTGTTGCAAGCGTGCTGGCGAAGCCAGGTAGCCATGTCCGTGCTGGCGAGGCCCTCTTCAGGATCGACGATCGTGAATTGACAGCCCAACTGCTGCCGGCGACTGCTCAAGTGGGCGAAGCAGAGGCGACCCTCGCCAGGGACAAAGACATCCTCGACCGCGGAGAGGCTCTGTCAAAGGCCAACCGGGATGCCATTACTGTCGAGGAGTTACGACGGCGGCGCTTCGTGGTCGCGATCGATCAGGCCGCACTCGATCGCACAAAGGCCGACGTCGAGCGTCTCAAGATACTGTTGTCGAGATATACCGTCACCGCCCCGGTGAACGGACTCGTGATGCAGGTGAAAATCCGCGTTGGCGAATTCGCAACGACCGGCGTACTTGATCCCCCGCTGATGGTCCTGGGCGACGATGTACGGCTGCATGTCCGCGTGGACGTTGACGAACAACAAGCCTGGCGGGTGAAACAGGAAGCCCCGGCAGTTGCCTTCGTCCGGGGGAATCCTGACCTCAAGACATCGTTGAAATTTGAGCGGCTGGAACCGATGGTCGTGCGCAAGGCGTCGCTGACGGGCGAGAGCATCGAGCGGACCGACACGAGGGTACTGCAGGTGATCTACAGCTTTGATCCGGCCGCTCTGCCCGTCTACGTGGGGCAACGACTGGACGTGTTCATCGACGCATCACCGGACCAGCGCGTCGCGGGTGGAGTTCGATAAGTGTTTCGCCTGGGCATGCGGATGCTGATCGCCGACCGGGCCAGATTTCTGGCCCTGCTGTTCGGCATCGCATTCACCGCTTTTCTGGTCTCTTTCGCCGCTTCCTATTTCTGCGGGTTCATGACACGCAGCTTTGCATTGATCGCGGAGAATCCCGCGGCGGACGTTTGGGTCATGGACCCGGCGGTCGTGACGCCCGAGCAGACCGTGAACATGCCTGGAGCTACCCTGAACAGAATCCGCAGCGTCGATGGCGTGTCGTATGCAACACCGCTGATGCTCGGCTCTTCGGCCGTCCGATTCAGCAACGGCCGGATTCAGGTCTTTCAGATCATTGGCGTCGATGACGCCACGCTGGCTGGAGCGCCCTCGCTTGAGGACGGCCTTTCACAGACGGTGCTTCATCGCCCTGATGCCGCCGTTGCCGCAGCCGGCGGCACGGAGGACAAGCTGGAGACTCCGGCGCGACCAGCCGACCTCTGGCCGATTGATGGCCCCCATCTCGACATACCAACCCGGCAAATCACTGCCGGGGACGAGGTCGTGGTGAACGGACACCGCGTCAAGATCGAGGGCGTCGCATCGGCCTTGCCGCGCTTCCCGCCGCGGCCCCTCCTCTACATGACGTTTGCCAATGCCTCCCGCGTCCTGCCGCCCGAGCGTCGCATCCTGACCTTTGCACTGGTTAAGGCCAAACCCGCAACCGATGCACACGAACTCGCGTTACGCATCCAAGCATCGACAGGCTTGCGCGCACGAACTGCGCAGGATTTCCGGTCCGACACTGTCTGGTGGTTCCTGCTCAACTCCGAGGATGTTGGCGACGTTGCCTCGATGCTGGTGCTGGCCATGGCGTCGGCTTTGGGTTTGCGGGTGTGATGCTCTACATGTTTACCCACGCAAGCCTTGGCCAGTACGCTGTCCTGAAGGCGATGGGCGCGACGACGAAGATGTTGATGTCGATCGTCTGCGCTCAGGCCGGGTTTTGTGCGCTCGTCGGAACCGGCCTCGGCCTTGGCATGTGTGCGATCGCAGGTCATCTGGCGGCCTCTCAAGGATATCCGTTCCGGATGATGTGGTTCACTCCGTTAGCAGGCACCGTTGCGGTTCTTGTAGTCAGCCTGGCTGCGGCACTGATCTCCTTCCGTCCGGTTTTAAGACTGCAGCCGGCAACGGTGTTTTCGACCAATTGAACGTCGGCAACAATCCGCTCATCCCGTACGTCAAGGCGCGCATTTAGCGTCAAAGGCTTCTTTCCACTTTGGCGCGCGTTACCTGACAGGTCGAGGCTGGACAAGAGAGCCAGAATCAGCCGCTGAGGCGCTCCCCCGAGTTGGCGACCTCTTTCATTTCTTGCCGTTCTGCATGGCGACTGTGGTGGTCGGGAAATCATCCCCCACGACCCAGCAATCGAGGCCACCAGCCCTTCCTTTCGTTGGCCACGTTCCAACCGCAATCTATTCAGCCGCAGTTAATTCGGCGCGTCCTACGTTGCACCTCACATTTGTGATTGGAGGCTTCGATGAGAATGGTAATATTTGCAACTCTTGGACTTGGTGCGTTGGGTGCCGTTGCGGCAACGTCAACCGCAGTCTCTGCTATGCCGCTCCCGTCGGTTGCGGTGCCATCGTCAAACGCCGAACAAGTCCGCTACGTTTGTAACGAATGGGGCCGCTGCTGGTGGCGACCAGACTACCGTGGTTACGGCTATCGATATCGCCGCGATGACGATGAGGGGCCTCGCTATTATCGACGACCCTATGGCTACTATGGCGGGTATGAGGATGGTCGTCGTGGCTGGCATCACCGTTGGCACCACGACGACGACTGATGATATCGACGAAGTGTTGGCGTTATCGATAATGCGGCAATTGAAATTCACCGGTGCACTTCTCAGTCAGGCCATTGGCGGAAACACCGGAAGAACTCTCCTCGGCGCTGGCGCTGGCGTCCTGCTTGGGGCAGCAGTCGCTGACTCAACCAATCCGTGTCCGGGCGGTCCGCCGATATGAGGGGGACAGAATGCGCTTGCCTCGCGGATCAGGCACGTCACCGTCGAATCCATCTGCCATATCCTAAGCTGGCGTTAGGACGTTGCAGACCGGTGCTAATCGCTATCGGCAGAATGGTCTGAACCCCACCATAATTTGGACCGCTTTCGTTCAGACACCATTCAGGCCACACCTGCGATCAAATGCCAATTGGTACTGCGATGACCGGAGCAACACCCATGCGTGTCTTGGCCTGCATTGCGCTCGCCCTTATCGCACTCACGTCGTTATCTCCAACCAACGCGCAACAAGCTGAAAAGCGCGTTGCTTTGGTGATCGGTAACGCCGCCTATCAGTCAGAAGCATTGCCGACCACTGCGAACGATGCTGGTCTCATCGCCCAGACACTGCAGGCTGCCGGATTCGATGTGGTCGGCGCGCGCGATCTCGACCAGGACACGCTGCGCCGTACGTTCCGTGAGTTTCTCGACAAGGTCAGCGCGTCCGGACCAGACACCGTCGCCTTCATCTATCTCGGTGGATATGGCGTACAACTCGAAGGCGAGAATTACTTCGTACCGGTCGATGCGAAGCTCGCGCGCGATACCGATGTGCCGCTCGAAACGCTCCGGCTATCCGACTATATCCGGCCGCTGGCGGCGCTGAAAATCAAAGCGGGTATTGTCGTCCTCGATGCCGCGCGCGCCAATCCGTTCTCCGGATCGGACCAGCCGTTGGCCAGCGGCCTCGCACTGGTGGAGCCCGAACCGCACATGTTGATCGCCTTCAATGCGGCTCCCGGCACGGCGGCGCCGCAGGAGAAGGGGCCGTACGGCGCTTATGCGCAGGCGCTCGCCGAAATGATCCGCACCGGCGGCCTGCCGCTCGCCGATGTGTTCGACCGGACCCGTCTGCGCGTCAATGAAATGACCAAAGGCGGCGAAGTGCCCTGGAGCGCGTCGAAGATCGAGGCGCCTTTCATGTTCTTCGACCGCGCGCCTGACGCTCCACCACCGACCGCGTCAAATGAACAAATTGCCACGATGCGCGCGCGACCAATTCGCGATCTCGACGCGCAGGATGCATATGTCGCCGCGCTGGAACGCGATACGCTGCGAGGGTATCTCGATTTTCTCGCCGCCTATCCGAACGATCCGATGGCGAGGCGTGTCCGCGCCATTGTCGCCGCGCGCCGGGAAGCGATCACCTGGCGGTACACACGTAGCGTCGACACGCCACAGGCCTACTGGTCGTATCTGCGCCGCTATCCGCGCGGACCGCACGTCGCCGACGCCCATCGCCGCCTCGCATATCTCGCCGCTGCGTTCGAGCCGCCCCCGACTTTCACTGCTATCAGCTATGACGTCCCGCCACCGCCCGAAGACGAGATCGTGTATTTCCGTCAGCCGGTGCTGGTCTTTGACGATCCGGACTATGGATTCGCGCCACCGCCGCCACCGCCGGTGTTCTTCCTGCCACCGCCACCACCGGATTTCGTCGTGCTTGCACCACCGCCACCCGTATTTGCGGCGTTCGTGCTGCCGGTCCCCGATTATGTGCCGATGCCGGCATATTACAGCCCGCCGCCCTATGTGGCGCCGCCGCCGCAGAACGTCATCTATAACAACATCCACAATACAGTGGTGATCAACACCACCACCAACATGGTCACGATCACCAGGCCAGGCGGTCAGCCGCAGACGGTGACGCCGGCGCAGGCGCTTGCGTCGCAACCTGTATCCGCAACTCCGGCAGCAACACCAAGCGCCACACAGCAACCTGCCGCGCAGCAGCCTGCTGCGCCTGCATCGGGCGCGCCTACCACGCCGACCGCTCCCGGTATCGCAGCTACACCGCCGCACGGCGTATCTCCCGGCGTCGCTGCCGCCGGAGCGGCCGTCGCTGGCGCCGCTCTCCTCGCACCGGCATTACCGAAAACGGTGGCCAAAAAAGCGGCGATGATCCGGCCGCAGAATCCATCGGCACCGGCGCAACAATCAAAGTCTCCGGCTCAAGCAGGACAACCCGGGGCCGCACAGTCCGGCCAGCCGAACGCCGGTCGGGGACAGACAGCACCTGCCTCACTCGATCATAAGTTGACATCGCCGCCATTGCCGGGCGGTCCCGGCGGACAGCCGCTGCCTTCCGCGAACGGCAAACTACCGATCAAGGGCCAGCCACAACATTCTTTGCACGCGCCGTCAGGCGGCAAGGCAGCTGTGCGACCTCTACCAAGCCCCAGCGGTCAGCCGGGCTCTCCGGTGCAGTCGCCGAAGCGGGACACCGGTGCAGAACCTGTTGCCAGTCCACCGCAGACCTCGCCATCGCCTGATCATAAGCCGGCCGCACAACGATTGCACGGCGCGCCATCGCTCCCCTCCGTAAATGGCAAGCCACCGGTTCCAGGTCAGCCACACCGTCCGCAAACGCAGCAAGAAACGCTGTCGCCACCCGTTGCATCGCCTGCGCAATCGGGTCGCAAAACTGTCGTCCGGCCGCCAACTAGCCCGCATGGTCAAAGCGATCGACAGGTTTCACCAGCGCACCCTGCGCGACAAAAGCCTGTTGCCTCACAGCCTCGGACACGAGCCGCGTCGCCGCATATCGCACGTCCGACACCGCCGCCCGCTGTACGCTCCGCCCCACGTCCGGTCTCGCGGCCAGCACCTCCGCCGAGGATGCGGCCGTCGCCGCCACCCCAAATGGCGCGCCCACCTGTTGCGCGTCCTACGCCACCTCACGTGACGCGACCGACCCCACCACCCAAGGCCCATCCGACACCGCAGGCCACTAAGCCGTGCGTCCACGGACAACCGTGTAAAAGATAGGTCGATTTTCGGCTGGGAAGCGGCTGTTCATGGCGAAAAAGCGCGCGAAGCAGGAATTGCTTCTGCCTTCGGACTCGAAGAGATCGGTGTTACCCTAAACGTCTCAGAGCACCTCGTCGACAAAGTGGCACGTAAACTCCGCGCCAAGTTGAACGCAACGAGCCGCACCCAAATCGTCGCGCTCGCGCTCAGGCACAACATCATCCGCTAATCAAGGTACGGATTCGCGTACTTGCCCCCCCGGCTTCCTTTTGCCCTATTCGGCTTGGGCTTAGGTAGGGGATTTCGAATGATTCACATCGTCACGGCGGAAAATATCGGTGCGTACCAGTACGAGATGGAGCAGGCTTATCGATTGCGTCACAATGTCTTTGTTGACGAAATGGGATGGGAGGATATGCGGAAGCCTGATGGCCGGGAGATCGACCAGTTTGACGACGGCCGCGCAATCCACATGCTCCACGTCGACGAGGGTCGCGTCCTGGGATATCAAAGAATGCTACCCACGATGCGCCCTCACCTCCTCACCGAGGTGTTGCCCAACCTGTGTGAAGGCGATTTCCCTGTAGGGCCGCATGTTTGGGAGTGGACACGCTATTGCGTGACGTGTGAACATCGCGATCGTGGGCGTATTCTGAGTCCGGCCGGCAACCTTCTTTTGTCATCCATTGTCGAATGGGGCCTGGCGAATAGCGTCAAAAAAATCGTCATCGAGATGAATCCGTTGTGGCTGCTTCGCTTGGTGCAATTGCACTTCCGCGTGACGTCCCTTGGTTTACCCCAACAGATCGGGGAGGACTCCATTGTCGCCGTTACCGCGGCGTTCGACCGACGTACACTTAGAAAGCTGCAAGAGATGCGTGGCAATGACCTCCCGGCCATTGTGACCCAACCGGAAGCCGACCGGCGGTCGCTCGCTTAGGCAAGCGATTCCAAGTGGCGTCGGTCCCTTCAATCTGTGTCTCGGCCATGACCCGTCCCTGCATCGCGCTTTCGATGACATCGTTCTTCGATGGTAGACCTGCTTTCTTTTGATTTTCACGATCGCTTGGGTGACCGACCCCCACGAAGTAGTCCGTTTGGAATGTTAGCAACAGGGAATTTACAGGGAATTTGCGGATGTTCGGCCCCCACGGACGATTTGAGTATACCCCATGGCAAACACACGCCGAAGCGGCCGTATCGCGCGCGCTTAATCGCTTTGTCCTTCGGTGACTTATGTTATATATATGAATATATATCGATTGGCGGCGGCGCTAATTTGCCGCCCAACATTTCGTATGCGAGACAATCCTGATGACTGATAGCATATACGCGTCAACCGTGAGTTCGGAAATCGGACGTCCAGTGCCCGACGCGGGCAAGGCAGCAGGGCCCTTCCAGCTCGGCTTGTCCGGCTGCGCAGGCGGCCTTGAATCGATTTCGACCTCCCAGATTCTTGATCTGGCCGAGAAAGTCGAGACTTTGGGCTTCGCCGGGATCTGGCTCAACGAAGAGCACTTCCAGGGCAGCATCGTGGAGGTCGAGGGTCGGCGATGTCACTCCCCGCTCGTCCTGGCGTCCGCGATCCTGGCGCGTACCAAGCGGCTGCGCGTCGGCTTTTCCGTGCTGTTGGCGGCACTGCACAATCCGGTCCGTCTTGCCGAAGAAATCGCGACGCTCGATGTGCTCTCGGACGGCCGCGTGGACCTCGGCATTTCCCGCGGCAACAATCCCCGCTATCTCAATGCCTACGGCGTCAAACCGGAAGGCACCGCCGACCATTTCAGGGATATGCTGACATTCCTGCCCCGCGCCTGGGCGGTCGGCACGCTGCCATTCGGCGAAGCCAGTCACTCGATCGAGCCGAAGCCGATCCAGACGCCGCACCCACCCATTTATGTCGGCACCAACACCAACGAGACCGCCGCGTGGGCGACGCAAAACGGCCACAGGATCATCTGTCATGGCATCATCAGCATGCCGAACCAGCGCCGGCTGATGCGCGCTTATGTCGATGCCGGCGGCGATCCCGCGGAAGTGCCGTTCGGGCGCTTTGTCTATGTCAGCGAGACCGATGCTTCTGCGCGCAAGGAGTTATGGCCGACCATCGAGAAGTTGACCACACGGCTGAAGGGCTTCGGCTTGTTCAAGCGCGAAGGGATAATCGACGAGGCGCGCCTCCAACCGGAGAACTTCTACAGCGACATGGTGATCGCCGGCTCACCGGAGACCTGCGCCGAGAAGTTCATGGCCCTTCACGACGAACTCGGCGTGACCTACCTCAACGCGCTCTCCGCCTTCTTCGGCTTCCTGCCGCTTCCACTGCTCGAACGTTCACTCGACCTGATGGGAAGCGTGTTGCGGCCGAGACTCGAAAAGGCGCTGGCGACCGCCGCCTGATTCGGCAAAGACAAAAAAAGCGGCGCGCGGCGCATTTGCGCGGCGCGCTGCTTGATTTCGTCAGAACCTAATCGACAGCGATCCCACTACCGTTCGCGGCGCGCCAGCGTAGTAATTGGCGCCTGCGCTGAGATCAGTATCGTTCGGCGAGATTTGGGAGACGTAGCGGCGATCGAAGATGTTGAGCACTGAGAAGCTCGCTTTTACGCTTTCGATGCCGAGGTGCCTGCCAAGGTCATAGGATGCTGTGAAGTCGGCCACCGTGTACCCCGGGACGCGTTGCGTATTCGCGGCATCGCCGTAGCGCGGGCCGATGTATCGGACGATCGGCGAGATGGAGAGACCGTCCCACTGATAGGTGACGCCGCCCTTCACCATGACTTGCGGCGCGTTGGGGATTTGCTTGCCCTTGGTCGCCAGCGTGGCGCCGCCGCTGAGTGTCGGCGTGTCGGAGTCGAACGTCTCCGAAACCCATGTGCCGGTGCCAAACACGGCCAAACGCCCGGTTAGCGCATATGACGCTTCGAGTTCGGCGCCATATTCAGTGCTTGAGCCTGTGCCCTGATAATAGGCGATGTTCGGCCCGATCGTCGGGTCGACGATCTTGACCTGCTTGTTCTGATGCTTGGCGTAGAATACGCCCGGGACGATGGTGAGGCCGTTGTTGCTGTACCGCAGCGACGCATCGAACTGGTCCGCGATCTCCGGCCGAACCTTGTCCACCAGCGTCTGCAGCGTATAGCCTTTGCCGAGGAAGGTGGTGCGGTTGGAGATATAATTGCTTGCCTGCGGACCCCAGTCCGGGCGTCCGAACCTGCGGCCGTAGGAGACGTTGGCGCTCAGGACCGAGTTCAGATCCTGCCGGACGGCGATGTTAGGTAGCCAGGCGGTATAGTCGCGAGCCTGTACGTTTGCATCGGGATAGAGTGCCGGATTGGTCGCCAGTGCTTGATCGTAGGTGCCGTCGGGAATGCCCGCCGTGTTGAAGTATTGCATGTGCGGCGCGCCCAGGATCATGTAGCGCACGCCGGCGGTCACGAAAGTAGCACCGAACTGTTGCGAGACCTGGAAGTATGGACTGTTGACCGAAAAGTCGTCGATTTTGGCAAGGCTCTGCCAGTTGGCGAAAACCAGATTGCCGGCATTGACGGTGAAGCGACGCTGGTCTGTAGGCGGCGGCGGCGGTTGCACCGATTGCCACCAATAGCCGGCGACCACGTCCGTCCCGGTCGCAAACTTGCCCGTATACTCGAAGACATTGCCGATGTTCTGGTTCTGCTGACGCCAGATCTGCACCTGATTGCCTGCAGCCGAATAGTTGTAGCCGTTGTTGTTCCAGAAATACGGCTTGAACAGCAGATGCTGGCCTGGCGCAAAGTTGTAATCGACCTTGGCAAGGACCGCGAAATCCTCGGCGGTGGTACGATTGTATTTGTAATAGTTCACGTCGGTCGCCGGATTGCCCGTCAGCACCGTGTTGTAGTCGAACATGTAGTTGTGGCGGATATCCTGCGTCTGGGCGTAGCTCAGCCCGCGGTAGGCATTGCCGTCGAACTTGTTGTAGACGGCGTTGACGTCCACCGTAATGCGTTCGCCGATCGCCTGATTGATGCCAAGGGTTACGTTCTGGCGCTCGTTATCACCAGCACCCTTCCATTTGTCTGCACCGATGTTTGATAAGGACATAAACGCCTTGGTCCCCGTCTCCGGCAACAGCCCTGTATCGACACGAACGAATGTCTTGTAGAAACTGTCGCTACCGAATGCCTGCCGGCCCGTGACCCCCGCTTTGTCTTGCGGGCCGAGAATAAGCTGGTTGATGACGCCTGAAGCATTCGACAGACCAAGGCTTTGATCGGATGGTACCGCGCCGCGGTAGATGTCGATCCTGCGGATGTTTTCCAAATCGTAGAGGTCGGTGCCGCCGACGATGCCCATCAGCGGCAATCCTTCGATATTTTTAGAGAGATGGAAGTCGCCCTTACCGCGAATATTGATATTGCGGGTCGGGCTGAGACCGTACGGATCAGGGCTTTCAACCAGCACCGACGGCGTCATGGTCAATGCCTGGTAGAAGCTGGTCTGCGCGGGGCCGCCGAGAATGGCGATGCCCTGCGGTGTTACGCTGCTGGCACCAGCCGGCCGCGGGGCGGTGCTGAGAATCTGGTTTTGCGGCGCCAGCACACCGACGGGTTGCTGTTGTTGCTGTTGCTGCTGCGCCGGTTGTTGATTTTGCGGCGCAGCCTGACGCGAACGTCGCGCGGTCCGGCCCCGCGTATTCTTTTTCCCGTTCTGCTGCACGTTTTTCGGCTGGCCGTCGGCGGTAACGGTCACCGGCGGAAGCTTCTTTGAATCCTGCGAATCCTGCGCCACGGCCAGCGTGCCATACGACCCGCTGCTGAGCAGGGCACCGATGAACAGTATTCTCTTCACGATTTGGTCCCCCAATATTCCACGCAACGGCGCACAACCGCGCCGCCTCGCTCGCAATGTGTGAAAAGGTGCTGTATCCCCCGATACAGTCATCTGCTGCCCGCGCGATCCGTGGATTTCTCAGATCCGACCGGACCGATTTCGGTCATTCTCGCGCGCGAGGCGCGGCTCCCGACCAAAAAGCGGGAACGGTTTGAAGCATCGTGACGCGAGTACTTCAAATCGTTATATTTATAAAAATATCGCGTATAGAATGGAACTTACTGCGTCAAGCAACTCAGAAGCGAAGTCGCATGTAAGCAGCGCGAAATCCGCTCGTGACGTGGAGAACCTGTTTTGATTCAACGTAAAATAGTCGAACGCAGGCCGGTTGCACTTTTCGCGTGCGTTGCGGCGCTTATAACGTGGACGACATACGCGCTGGCTGACCGCACGATCACAGACATGGCAGGCCGCAGCGTGGTCATCGCCGATCGTGTGACGCGTGTGGCGACCATTGGCCCTGTCCCGGTACTCAACAGCTTCGTGTTCGCACTTGGCGAGGCAAAATCGCTCGTCAACGGCCTGCCGCCGAACCTGTCCGGTCCGCGCTGGCGCATGCAGTATCTGGTCGATCCCGATATCGCCCAGCTCCCCGTACTGCAGAGCGGCGGCGGCGCGCCGCTCGTCGAAGGCCTCGTCGAGACGAAGCCGGATATCATCCTCACCATGGACCGGCAGACTATCGATCTTGTGGCCCGCGCTCACACACCCGCGGTATTCCTGGCATGGCGGCAGCCGGAGGATGTGAAGGCGGTGATGCGTCTGCTTGGCCAGATCTACGGCAAGGCCGAGGCGGCAGAAGCCTATTGCAGCTACTTCGATGCCACCCTTGGCAACATCAGCGCGCGGTTGGCGCAGCAGCCGGCGCGGCGGCCACGGGTGCTCTATGCCAATCTCAAGCGCATGACTCAGCCGCACCTTATTGCCGAGTGGTGGATCACCAAGGCCGGCGGTCGCAGCGTCACGGATGGCGAACGTTCCACAGAGGCGCTCACCTTCTCCCGCGAGCAGCTTCTGGCATGGGACCCGGAAGTGATGATTCTCAGTGGCGCGGTCGAGGTTGCCGAGGCCTACGCCGATCCACGCCTCAGCACCGTCTCGGCCATCCGCAATCGTCGCGTCGTAGCTATTCCAGCCGGCGTGCATCTGTGGGGCAACCGCACCGTCGAGGAGCCGCTGACCGTGCTCTGGGCGGCGCAGCTTATCCATCCCGATCTGTTCAAGGATTGGGACATCCGCGACGAAGTCGCCGCGTTCTACGCGATGTTTTTTAAGACGCCGCTGACAAAGCCGCAGGTTGAAGACATACTGAGTGGCCGTCACTGAGAGATGGTGGCACGCGATTTCACGCCCCAATCGGCGACACACGCTCCATCGTCGGCACGATCACCATCCGGCCTTCGGCGTTCGTCAAGGTCGAGACCGCAACACCGTAGAGCGCGCGAATGAGTGATGGCGTGATAATTTGTGCTGGTGGGCCATCCGCCATGATCGCGCCGTCGCGCAGCACGGCTATGCGTGTTGCGGCCTGCACCGCGTGTTCCGGATTGTGGGTGCTCAATAGAATCGTGCGGCCGCTGCCCGCCAGATCGATCAAATGCTGCAGCAGCCGGACCTGATAGCCATAGTCGAGCCCCGTCATCGGCTCGTCCATGACGAGGATGCTGGCGCCCTGCGCGAGTGCGCGGGCGATCAGGGTCAATTGCCGCTCGCCGCCTGAAATCTCGGTATAGGGGCGCGCAGCAAGATGCGTGATCGCCAGCCGCTCCAGAACTTCCCCCACCGCCTGATGATCGGCGGGCTGCGGGGTGCGGAAGATGCCCGTCTCGGCAAGCCGGCCAAGCAGCACGACGTCGTGCACTCTATAAGGAAACGGCGCGATGTGCGCTTGCGGCACATAGGCGATGCGCTGCGCCAGCGCCCGGCGTGAAAATGCCGCGAGCAGTTCATCGTTGAGCCGAACCTCGCCGTGCTCGGGTTTGAGAAAGCCCAGGAGGATGCGAAACAGCGTGCTCTTGCCGGCGCCGTTGGCTCCGAGCAACGCGACGATCTCGCCCGAATGGAGGCGGAGGGTGATGTCAGACAGAATGACGCGCGTCCCGCGCCGGAAATGCACAGCGCGTGCCTCGAGACATTCGGTGGCGATTGCGGCCGTAATCATGTCCAGCCCTGCCGAGCCCGACGCAACACGATGATGAAGGCTGGAATGCCAAGCAATTCCGTGAGAATACCGATCGGGATCTCGGATCTTGTGATGCTGCGCGAAAGACAATCGGCGGCGACCAGAAAAATCGCGCCCGAAAATGCGCTGGCCGGAAGCAGCCGTGCATTGCCCGGCCCGAGCGCAAGACGCACCACATGCGGCACCACGAGACCGACCCATCCGATCATACCGGCAAGCGACACCGATAATGCGGAGACCAGCGTCGCCGCACCGATCACGCCGTAACGCACCTGCTGCGCCGGCACGCCGAGCGCGCGCGCCTCGTCGTCGCCCATCGACAGCGCATCGAGCGCTCGGCCGAACAGCGCGAGCACCATGAGCCCGCCGACGATCGGAATCGCGGCCCAGCGGATTTGCGTCATGTCCAAGCCACCCAGACTACCCATGAGCCAATACACGATGGCCGGCAATTGCTCGTACGGGTCTGCGGTGTATTTCACGATCGACAGCGCCGAGGTGAATAGTGCCGCCGAAATCATGCCGCCGAGCACCAGCATGATCATCGAGGCCTGGCCGAACATGTTGGCGATCAAAAGCCCGACGCCGACTGCGACGAGCCCCATGGCGAAGGCCGAGAGCTGGATCAACGCCCAGTTGCCGAACAGCAAGATCCCCAAAGCCGCGCCGAAACTCGCACCGCCGAGAACGCCGAGAATTCCGGGCGAGACCAGCGGATTACGAAATACCGCCTGAAATGCTGCGCCGGATGATGCCAACGCGGCTCCAACCAGCGCGGCGCCGAGAATCCGAGGCAGGCGGATTTCTACGATGATATTATGAAGCAGTTGATAGCGGTCCGGCGCCATCGGCTTCAGTCCGGCCATGGCTTGAAAGAAGGCAGCGATGTCTCTGATCTCGAGCGGATAGCGGCCGATTGTAAGAGCAAACAGGATCGCGCCGATCAGCAATAGAGGCAAAAAGATCCGACGCGCCATACGTATTTGCTCTTCCTTGATCGACGGACTGGAGCAGGCTGCGGGCTGCAGCGGTCGAAGCGCTATCATACCTCATATACAACGTCGATGGCAGCGGCACTACTGGCGGCGAAGGCCGCTTGAAATGTATCAACCGGAACTTCAAGGCTGCACGCGAGGCCAATCCAAACATTTTCAAATACAAAAGCTGGTATTATGAACGCTGCCGCAGCGGCCGGCCCCGGCTTACGGGCGCCCCGGTGCCCAGACCAGCGCGAGACGCTGACCCTCGTGGATCTGCGAGGGAGACATCTTCGAGGCCACGGCGTTGCGCAGCCGCAGGAAGTAGTCGCGATCGCGCCGCAAAGCGCGGGCAGCCGCCAGATTTAGTCATTTATAGGCCAGCACGACGTCACGCCGTACGCCGTGGCCTTTGTCGTACATCAGGCACAGCATACCCTGCCCGAATGGATTACCCCGGGTCGCCGCGTCGATATGCAGGTCAACCGCGGCATCAAAGGCCTGCGGCGCGCCATAGCCGTTTTCGTACATGAAGCCGAGAAAGGCTGCGCATGGCATTGCCCCGCAGGCCGAGTGGCTGTTAATCGGCGTAGAATCCCGACGCCGATCAGCGCGCTAAGCTATTGATCTGCTTGGCGCGCGAGGGGTCACTCTCCGACGCCTAATCACAGGTTGTCCCCTCGCATAATGGCCGGAGCAGTCCTGTGAGCCCGTTGGGACCCTGATCGCGCTCGTTCGGACATAAACTTCCACGACCCGCCGCCACCTGCCACCCACTGCCCTGCTGATATGCCAACGGCTCGTCGCCGGACGCCGGACGAATGTGGCGGGTCGCGCCGTTGGTGCGCAGCGTGTAGTTAGTAGTTAATGGTCACGTATTTCCCGACGCTAACCCGCTCAGGCGCACCGAAATGCGCCGGAGCCGGTTCATGATCGTGGTCATGTGATCATGCGTCGTGAGATACTACCATTCCAGCTTCTCCATCTTACGCACAACGACGTGCGTGTCGCGTGTCATGATCCCGGTGGGGCCCCAGTAGTTCCAGCCGTACGTGAACTGGGCATAGCCACCGGCCAGGAACAGCGGGTTGATGCGAATACGCGTCAGACTGTTGTGTCCACCGCCACGCCACTTACGCTCCTGCGATTTCGGAATGTACACCGTACGCTCGACCGCGTGGTAGTACATGCAGGTGCCAGGCTGAATACGGCGACTCACGTTGGCGCGGGTCACGACCACACCGTTGTCGTTGTAGACCTCGACCCAGTCGTTATCCTCGATCCCTACCTTCTCCGCGTCCCTGTCATTGATCCAGACCGGATCCATGCCGCGAGACAGCAACAGCAAGCGGTGGTTATCTTTGTAGGTCGAGTGAATGCTCCATTTTCCGTGCGGAGTGATGTAGTTCAGCACCAGAGAGCGGTCATCGACCCGGCTTTTCACGATATCGCCGGTCTTGCGCGGATTGAGCCGCGGCTTGTAGGTCGGTATGTGCTCGCCGAAATCAAGGTACCACTGGTGGTCGAGATACAGCGACTGCCGGCCGGTCAGCGTCCGCCAAGGCACCAGGCGCTCGACGTTCATACACCACGCCGAATACGCGCGACCGTCGTTAACCATGCCCGTCCAGCAGGGGCTCGTAATGATTCGCCTCGGCTGACGTGTGAGGTCATAGAACGTCGCTGAAACGTTTCGGTTAGGTTCAGCCAGGTCGACGAGCGGGAGACCAACATGCTGCTCCTCCTGAAGGAAGCCCTGATAAGAAGCCTCGCCGTTCGATACCGGAGAACACATCAGCACCGTGTTGCAGGCGTCCAATACGTCCTCAAGACTCGGGTAACGCTTGCCACCCCACTCCACACACCGCATATGCCTCGGATCAGGCATCGGCATGACGGGATTGTCGAGCATCTGGTCATACTGCTTCTTGATCGGGATCTGCACACCGACGGCCGAAACACCGTCCTCCCGCGCCTTCGGTCCGAACGAGATGAACTTGTTGTACAAATTCGCGTAATCGCGTTCGACCACCCGCACGTGCGGGAACGACTTGCCCGGCACCAGTTTGCACTCGCCCTCGGCCCAGTCGAGAATCTCCGGCTGCGCCATCTCGTCCGGCGTATCGTGCATGAGCGGCTGAAGGATCATGTCGCGCACCGGCTTGGAGAACGCCAGCGGAGCCAGCTCGCTGACCTTCTTGGCGAGCAGCTTGAAGATCTCCCAGTCCGTCTTGGACTCCCACACCGGCGGAACCGCCTGCCCCAGCACATGCAGGAACGAGTGCATATCTGTCGTGTTGAGGTCGTTCTTCTCGTACCAGAACGCCGTCGGCAGTATGATGTCGGAGTAAAGCCCCGTCGTGTTCATCCGGAAGTTGATGTCGACCACCAGGTCAAACTTTCCGCGCGGAGCTGTCTCGTGATACTTAACCGTCGTCGACTTACCTCTCGCACGATCTTCTGCGACCACGTTGTCGTGCGCCCCAAGGTAGTGACGCAGGAAGAACTCATGCCCCTTGGCGCTCGACTGGATCGCGTTGCCGCGCCAGATGAACCACACCCGCGGCCAGTTCTCGGCAGCATCGGGGTCTTCGATCGCGAGCCTCAACTTCTTGCTCGCGACCTGATCCGCGACGTAAGTCTCAATATCTTCCGTCGTCTTCGCGCCGGCACGTTCGGCTTCAGCCACGACCTCGATCGGGTTGCGGTGGAAATTCGGCGTAAACGGCATCCAGCCACAACGGACCGCCTTTGCCTCAAGGTCGATCGCATGACCCTTGGCCCATTTCGGATTCGGCGCCGTCAGGCCGTACTCGGTAAACTCCGCCTCGTAGCGCCACTGACAGCTATGGGCGTAGTGCCAGGTCGACGACTGCACGACCCGCGGCGGCTTGGCCCAATCGAGAGCCATCGCAACCGTGGCCCATGGCGCAACGGGCGCGAGCTTTTCCTGACCGACGTAGTGGTTGATGCCACCACCATTGACGCCGCAACAACCGCACAGGATCAGAGCGACCGTAGCCGACCGGTAACAAAGGTTGTTGTAGTACCAGTGATTGGCGCTGGCGCCCACGATCACCATGGATTTGCCGTTGGTGAGTTCTGCGTTGGTCGCAAACTCACGCGCAAACCTGATCGCCGTCTCACGACCGATACCGGTATGACGCTCCTGCCATGCCGGCGTATAAGGCGCATCCTCGTCGTCATAGCTGGTCGCAAAGGAGCCTTCCAGGCCGCGGCTGATGCCGAACTGGGACATCATGATGTCGAAGCCGGTCGCGCACAGAATCTCGCCCTTGTCCGTGGCGACGCGCTTCACCGGGACGCCACGCGCGACGACACGCCCGTTCGAGAAATCGTCGAACCCAACCTGCACCACGTCATCGGATCGATCGATAAAGCTCAGCACCGGATCGAGCGGACTGTTGTCCAGGGTGTCCTCGCCGGACAGGTTCCATTTACCGTGCACAGAACCCCAGCGGTCGCCGACCTGACCCTTCGGCGCCCGTAGCTCGCCGCTGTTGGCGTCAAGCAGCAGCATCTTCCAGTCGCCGTTCTCGACATCCTTGTAGCGAGGAACGCGGTTGGAACGCAGCAAGCGACCCGTCTTGTAGGTGTTGCCGTTGGACTCCAGTTCCACAAGGAACGGAAGGTCGGTGTAACGCTTGATGTAGTCGACAAAATAGGGAACCTGACGATCGACGTAGTATTCCTTGAGGATGACGTGATTGGCCGCCATCCACAACGCCGTGTCCTGTCCGGCCTGAATCGGAATCCATTCGTCGCAGTATTTGGCGACCTGGCTGAAGTCCGGCGAGAGAACCACGAACTTGGTTCCCTCGGTGCGCGCTTCCGAGATGAAATGCACGTCGGGGGTGCGCGTCATGTTCAGGTTCGACGCCATCGAAACGATGAACTTGCTGTTGTACCAGTCCGCGCTTTCGCACACGTCGGTCTGATCGCCCCAGATTTCCGGGAACGAGGTCGGCAGATCGGCGTACCAGTCGTAGAAGCTCATTAACCCGCCGCCGAAGAGCGACAAAAAGCGTGTGCCGGCCGCGAACGACAGCATCGACATCGCCGGGATCGGCGAGAAGCCCATCACCCGGTCCGGACCGTACTTACGGGCCGTATGCAAGCTGGCAGCGGCAATCAGCTCGACCAGCTCTTCCCACTTGGCGCGACGGAAGCCGCCCTTGCCGCGTGCCTTCTGCATGCGCGCCCGCTTTTGCTCGTCTCCGACCAGCGCACCCCAGGCCTGCACCGGATCGGCACTCGACGCCTTCGCTTCGCGCCACATGTCGAGAAGCGGACCGCGGACGTATGGATATTTCACCCTGATCGGGCTGTAGACATACCAGGAGGCGGAGATGCCACGCTGGCAGCCGCGCGGCTCATAAGGAGGCAGACTGCGCTCAAGGAGCGGATAGTCCGTCTGCTGCATCTCCCAGGTGATGATCCCGTCCTTGACGTAGATCGCCCAGGAGCAGCCACCGGTGCAGTTGACGCCGTGCGTACTGCGGAAAACGTTATCGTGGGACCAGCGGTTGCGGTAGAACTCTTCCCACTTGCGCTCCCGGGGATTAACGAGGTCAAGTATCCAGCTCATCAACGTCTCCTGTTTTTCGTCCGGCCGCGAGGCCTGTCGTCACTCACATTCTTTAACCGGCGTCTCAAACCTGCCATTCAGCCGTCGGCGCACTACCCGTAAACCGACCGCCGTAGTACGGACCCGTATTCGTCCGGTCGCAGATATCGGCCACGCCCGCGCTACTGAACGCGCAGGATCCATCGCAACCAGCTTGTCGGTCATACATTTCCAGCCTCAACATCAACGTGCGCGCTCAACTCCTCCAACTTCTCGAAGTGCGTGCATGGATGCCGATCACTCTTCTGGCGGGTGCGAACACCTGCCCAGGCTGAGATAGCGACGCGCTTCGGTGCAAGAAACGACTTGCGCCAAATACGATTGCGGCAATCTCGACAAGAAACGCGGGCTGAAGCTCGCGAGACCGAAAATGATCAATCCGATAACTGCTACCCAGCCGCCGGTTCGGTCAATGAACTCGGTCGCAGGCTTCTCGTCTAACCGCTATCGATACTGCCCATCGCACCTTTCCTTCTCCAAAGGATTACCCTTCGCCGGGAGGTGTTATTCCTCCGGTCGTTTGTCGTGCGCAGGATAATCGCGGCGAAAGCCTGCCTGCTCATTGCAGGAAAACAAGAATCCACCAACCTGGTAAGCTCGGGATAAACATCCCCACCGCGATCAATACCGCAGTAGGAGACATCAGCCTTGCAGCGGTTTGGTAGGACTTCACCCCAGATGATTGCCCAGCATAGACCCGAGCTTTCGGCTTTTGCAACGGCGCAATCCATGCGCGATGCGATGGTCTCCTCTGTGGTAATCGCGATGGTCGACCAATTGCGCAACGTTGACCAAGTGCACCCGGTGATGCCGATGTCGATTGCGCACAGCAAAGGCACGCCGTCGTCTGCGCAATCGGCCGTCGTCTTCTGCGAGCATAAGCGCTCATTGTTGACCCGCTCCGCGCAACGCGCAAAACTGGAAACAGGGAATGGTGTCTCCCTTTCACCGCCGACTGGCTGATGACTCCTGCTGACTGAAAGCGCGGCAAGCGTCCGGTGCGTGATGACCGGATGACGACGTCAACAGCCGCGCATTGTGGTGAGCGAGAGGTCGCGCGGCTCCATTTCGTAAAGGTTTCCCAAGCAGACCATTTGTCGTTGAGGTCATCCGTTCGCGCAGGGGACCGCCGCCGGTCTTCGTCATTTGTCCCGTCTGCCATCACGACAGCGTCAGAGCGAGGACCAGGTACATTGGTGCTCGTCCGACATGGGAAAGTGAATTTTCACGCCAAGGCCACGACAGCCTTCTTGTGGCTCGGCTTCGCGCGCCAACACCGCAAGCATGTCGTCCAGCACGCCCATCTCGATCCAGCGATAGTAACGCCGTCACCGCGCGGTAGTCGCCCAACCGCTCCGGCAGGTTGCGCCAGCGCCCGCCCCAACGGGCCATCCACAGCAACGCATCCAGAAATTTGCGGTTGTCGGTGCGCGGGCCGCGCTTGCCCCTGGTCCCGCCCGGTACAAAGCCCTTGAGCCGTTCCCACGGATCATCCCGAAGCGCATCGCAGTCCAGCGCTGACCTCCAAAATCAGCGTTGAATCGCGCCTCCGTGGGAATCCCAATCCGTTAAATTGTCACTACGGCCCAGTCGATCAACAGACAGTCTTTTGGCCGCGGCAGGCAGGCCGTCAGCCCGTCCTCATCGGCGTCCGACGTCCACCACGTCTCGGTCGGCCTCGGAGTAGACACCGACCGTCTCAATCTCAACTGGGCAAGATCGAAATTGCCACGTTTTAATCAAGTCTTCAGCCGACGAGTCCGCGGACCACGACGTAGACACCAACGCTCGCGACTATCACGGCGAACACAATAGACAGGGTTCTCTTTTGGCTTGCCAGCCGCGCGGCAATCCGGCCGCCGAAAAGACTGCCGGCGATGCCGCCCAGTACAAACAGGACGACCAACTGCCAGTCGATTAATCCGGAAAGGGCGTAGTTCGCGGCCGTCGTAAGTCCGAAGGCGAAGACCGACACCAACGACGATCCGATTGCACCCAACAAGGGCATTCTAGCTCCGGCAACGAGGCCCGGCACGACGAGGAAACCGCCGCCGATACCGAAGAATCCTGCTAGCAGACCTGCCCCGCCTCCGAAAACCGCCAAACGCGGTGCTACCGCTGCCGCATTTTCCCTCGTCAAGGGTACGAATCCCTTGATCTCGCCTCTCGGTCCTCTAAGCATCGAGAGTGCGATGACGATCATTAGCAATCCGAACAGGAAGAGCAGCTGTTGGCCATCGAACGACTTGCCTATCGTCGAACCCAGACCGGCGCCGACGATGCCGCAGGCCGCGAACACGAGCGCGCAAGGCCAACGCACATTGCCGGCGCGGGCATGAGCGACCAGGCTCGATAGCGCGCTCAGTGCGACGGCCACCGCGCTAGTCCCGATGGCCACGTGTGTTGATTGTACGCCTACCACATAGACGAGAAGCGGGACGGCGAGGATAGAACCTCCTCCACCGATCAGTCCGAGAACGAACCCCACCAGTGTCCCGGATCCGACCGCGAGTGCGTCATGAACCATGGACGCGCTCACCCTCAGCGCACGTCTGGAGCGGCCATCCACTCTTTGCCCTTGAGCATCGCATGCCAATAGATCGGCGGCAGGACTCTCTGCTTCAGCCACCAGGCCGCTCGGGTCGGCTTCTTACCGTTCAGGATGAAGGCAGGGAAGCTCGGCAGAAGCTTTCCGCCATATCCAAACTCGGCCAGAACAATCTTGCCGCGCTCGACGGTTAACGGACACGATCCATAACCATCATACACCGCCTGTTTCGCTCGGAGACGCAAATCGACGCATATATTCTCGGCAACGATCGGCGCCTGCTTGCGGGCCGCCGCGGCAGTCTTGGCATTCGGGGCCGAGCATACATCGCCCAGAGACCAGATGTTGTCGTATGTCTTGTGCCGCAGGCTTCCCTGGTCCACGTCGACCCATCCGGATACGTCCGCCAGCGCGCTGACACGGATGAAGTCCGGCGCGCACTGCGGCGGCGTCACGTGGATCATGTCGAATTGCACTTCGACGGTCTCCGCCGGACGATCAGGAGAGGTTTTGGTGAAGTAGGCCTTCCTTTCCGGCCCGTCGATGGCGACGAGATTGTGTTGGAAATTCAGCTTCGCATCATACTTCTTTACGTATTCCATCAAGGCAGGCACGTAATCGGCGACGCCGAATAGCACGCTACCGGCGTTATAGAATCCGACATCGATGTTGCGGAGGTGGCCACGGCGATACCAATGATCCGCCGACAGATACATCGCCTTCTGCGGCGCGCCCGCGCACTTGATCGGCATCGGCGGCTGCGTGAAGACAGCCTTTCCGGATTTCAGTGAACGGACAAGTTCCCAGGTATAGGGCGCAAGGTCGAAGCGATAGTTGGAGGTCACGCCGTTGCGACCGAGCGTTTCGGTTAACCCATCAACCTTCGACCAATCGAGCTTCAGACCGGGACAGACGACGAGGCGGCTATACTTGACGACGCGACATCCTTCCAGAATGACAGCGTTCTCGGTCGGCTCGAACGCGGTGACGGCAGCCTTGATCCAGGTCACGCCCGAGGGCACGACCGACGCCATCGTATGGACGGTGGACGCTGCGTCGAAGACACCGGCTCCGACCATGGTCCATCCGGGTTGGTAATAGTGAATATCGGCAGGATCGATGATGGCGATGTTGAGGTTGGGCGCGCGCGCCAGGAGGCTCGACGCGCAGGCGATGCCAGCGGCGCCGCCGCCGACAATGACGGCGTCATAGCTTGCGTCTGCCAGGTGCACCGGGGTCTTGCCGCCATTGGCAATCCTCCGCACGATGCCAGACATATCGTAGCCGGCTGCTTTGGCCGCTCCGAGAAGTGCCGGAAGGGGTTGCGTAGATGCATTCGCCAAACACCAAAGTGACGTGGACCGTGTTCCGGTACGGCAGAATGCCAAGGCCGGTTTCGGCAGGTTCTTCAATATCTGCCCAAATTTCACGGCGTCGCTATCGGACATCTTGCCGGAAACAACCGGCAGATAGACGAACTCAAGCTCACGGGCGGACGCTGCCGCTTCCAATTCCCGAGCCGTTGGTTGATCGGCGGCCTCGCCGTCTGGTCGATTGCAGATGATCGAACGGAAACCGGCCTGCTTCAGCGCGGCCATATCGTGCGGCATAATCTGTGCCGATACGCTCAGCTCATCGGATAATTTCTTCACATCCATGCGTTCTTCCTTCCCGCTCATGTTCAACTTGTCGCTCGGTTCTTAGAGTGCGTTGACCGGCACTTTCAGAAAGGTCTTTCCGCTTTCGTCCGGTTCGGGCAGGTGTCCGGCGCGTGTGTTGACCTGAAGCGACGGCACGATGAGCCGCGGCATCGAAAGGGTCTTGTCGCGGGCTTCGCGCATTTGCACAAAGGTATCTTCGCTCACACCATCGCGAACATGGATGTTGTGCATACGCTCTTCGCGGACAGTCGTTTCCCATCGAATTTCGCGACCGTTAGGTCCGTAGTCGTGGCATAGAAACAACCGGGTTTCTGGCGGCAGTGTCTCAAGGAGTTGCCGAACGGAGCGATAGAGTGTGCGGGCGTCGCCGCCTGGAAAATCCGCCCGCGCGGTACCGCCGTCAGGCATGAACAATGTGTCGCCGGTGAAGGCCGCGTCTCCGACGACGTGGGTCGTGCAAGCCGGCGTATGCCCCGGAGTGTGCATGACAAACGCAGTGATATTGCCGATCGAATAGGTATCGCCATCCTTGAACAGTCGATCGAATTGACTGCCGTCGCGCTTGAACTCCGTGCCTTCGTTGAAGATTTTTCCGAAGGTCCCCTGCACGATCACAATGTGTTCACCGATTCCGAGTTTGCCGCCCAGCTGTTGCTGGATGTACGGCGCGGCCGAAAGATGATCGGCGTGTGCGTGGGTTTCGATGATCCAATCGACCCGTAACCCTTTACGACGGATATAGGCGATAATCCGATCTGCCGATTTGTAGCTGATACGGCCAGCCGCGTAGTCGATGTCCATGACAGAATCGATAACCGCGCAGGACGACGAGAACGGATCTTTGACAACATAGCTGATGGTGTTGGTCGTCGGGTCAAAGAACGGAGTAACCTCGGGCTTAACCGCAATATCGATCGGATAGTTCATTTTGAGACTCCCTGGGTCTCCGACCGCTCCCCCATCATCGCGCCGAGGAACGTCCGCAGAATCTGCCGAGTTTTTCCGCCCTCTGCAGACCAACGTCATCAAGGGTGGTCATGACATCGGCCGCCTGCCGATCACTTACATAACATTACATACAGAAACTTATATGTATGAAATTGATAGATGTCAAGGTAAGGATTGCGATTCCTGCGGCTTGTATCTATCTAATTATTTTCATAGTTATAGGATAATGTAACTGTGCTAACCAAATTAATCGCACGATGGGAACCTGCAGGTGACTCCAAGATGGCTCTTCTGATGAACGACGTGACGCCTCGCCCCGCTCCTTCACCCTTGCGGATGGGGGACTCCGCTCCCGACTTCGAAGCCCGATCCACGAAGGGCCCGATCCGGCTTTCGGATTACAGAGGCCGATGGCTGGTGTTCTTCTCGCACCCGGCAGATTTTACGCCCGTATGCACGACCGAGTTTGTTGCGCTGGCCAAAGCGCGAGACCGCTTCACCGCGCTGGACTGCGCCCTCTTGGGCCTTTCGGTCGATAGCCTCTATTCACACCTCGCCTGGACCCGGACGATCACAGAACTGTTCGCGGTGGAGATTCCATTTCCAGTGATCGAGGACCCGTCGATGATGGTAGGCCGTGCCTACGGCATGATTGACGAAGCTGCCGAGAACAGCGCGAGCGTGCGGGCAACCTATTTCATAGATCCCGAAGGCGTCATTCGCGCGATCACCCACTATCCGCTAACGATCGGCCGCTCAATCGACGAGATGGTGCGGATGGTGGCGGCACTGCAGGCGACCATGTCGGGCCAGAAGTTGGCGCCTGCCAACTGGCAGCCCGGAGAAACGCTGCTGCTGCCTGCCGATGAAAAAACGCAAAAAGATACTAACTGGTTCTGCCGGAGCGCGGCATGATGGCGTTATGGCAATCGCGCGAGCAAGCAGACTTTGCAGCCGATAAATTGCGCAAGTTCGCTCAGCCTCAGCGCCTGATGATCCTTTCGCTGCTACGGGAAGGCGAAAAGTCCGTGACGGAAATCGATGTGGCAACCAAAATCGGACAGCCTGCGCTCAGCCAGCAACTCGCGGAACTCCGTAAAGCCGAACTCGTCACGACGCGGCGCCAGGCGAAGCAGATCTATTACAGCCTGGCTCATGAATCGGTGGCGCTTTGCGTTCGCAGCATCGAGGCCGTCTTCAATGCCGGGGATCCCGAACAGGCCTTGTTGAACATGGTGAGGCCCGTTCTCCGTCTAGAGAGTGAAGGCGTCGTCCGCGGAGCGGCGAATTTCGCGCGACTTCGTTGATCGTACGGCTTCTTGACGCGCCAACGCCAGCAATCTGTTGTTAGTCTTGGCGGGCCTTTCTGCCATGAAAGAAGAAAATTCTCTAAATTTCGGACTACGTGGCTGGCGGCGCAGTGCTGATTGCACATGCCTCCACACAAATTCCAGCTAACGGGGAATTCGCTCGTTTGGCGCGTGAGAGCAAATCGGATGCGAGAAGTGTCCGTATTGCAGCCACTTCTGGAGCAATTCCCTGCAAAAACTACCAGGGAATATTTTTCTTGCTGGTCGATGAACGCCGTAGCTCAGCTCGTTGGTGAGCGAAACCTCGGCGATCATCGTGTCGATCGCCACGTGCAACTGCGAGGATGCTCAATCCTCGATATTCGCTCGTCATTCTGTTCTCTCCATCTTCAAATTGAAGACGGGAATAGATCGCGTGCTCTCAAAATACGCGTTACGTTATGTGCAGGCAGATGGGCAGAGGCGGTTTGTTGACGGCGGTTACCAAGACGACGCATGACCATCCTCTGTTAGGGCCAGACCTACGGCAACCGAGAGCAACTCCCGAATGCAATTTCGTGCTTCATGGACGCGAAGCTCATTGACGCACGCGCGGCATCATTGCGGAGCCTGAGCCGGAGCGTCCTGCTTCGGAGCGCCGTCCTGCAGGTTGAAACGCTGGCCGTTGACGTCGATCGAGCGGATGGTCGCGCCGAGACCGCCACCGTTTCCACCTCCCGTATGGCCGCGGTGGTGGCTGGTCTGCGCAGTACGACGACGCTCGCGCTCACGTTTGCGCCGGTCGTCATCGGCCTTGACGGCGTCGTCAACTAACTTGACCGACTCCTCTACCGCCGCCGACTTCACGGATTGCGCAGCCGCTGCGCCGGCGTTCGCCAACGCGGGATCGGGCGGCGTTAGGGACGAGTTCTGCACGTTGCTCGTGATCGCATTCGCTATACTGCCCGCTTGCTGGACCAGAGCCTGCTGGGCAGCCGCACCCCCGGCCGTTGCACCCCCGGCCGTTGCACCCTCGGCCGTTGCACCCTCGGCAGTCGCAGCCGGTGCACCGGTGTTGGTGTTGGTGCCGCCACCTACAACCGTGGGAGCGCTCCCGGTAGTCCGCGCATCAACAGCCTGTTGCACTGCTGCCTGCTGCGCCGCCTGCATCGTGCTCTGGACCGTCGATGGTGGAGTCCCGCCCGGCAAAAAATTATCAGACAGGGACTGAGTGTTGCCAGGCCAGTCTATACCGACAAGTTGTCCAGGCCCCCTCCCTGGCCAGACCGCCCCGTGAACGTTCTCTGTAGACGTTCCGTAGGCATGAGAGTTGGTATCCACGCTCCCGTTGAAGTCCTGATAGCCAACCAATGTGCCGATGTTGTTGAAGTAGGGGAACGTAAGGTCTGGCGTATCCGTGTTGACGATCACCTTGGAAGTCGTGTTGCCGTCAACGATGGTGGCATTGTTCCGTCCCACCAGCCCGCCGGCGTTCTGGCCGGAGCCGGCGAGCGCCATCCAGTTGACGGTCACAGTCCCTGAGGAGAAGACGTGATTGAGCGCCGCGACACCACCGACGCTGGCGTTATACCCGGCGAAACCACCTACGGTACCACTATTCGCCGTCCATATGTCGCCGCTGGCATAGGAATTGGAAATGATGCCGCCATTGTTGTACCCGACGAATCCGCCATAGTAGTTGCTGCCAAGGTAGCCACCGGTCGAGTATTGGCCGCCTGACACCGTGCCGGTGGCGTAGGAATTCAGAATGATACCGGTCTGACGGTTAACGGCACGGGTATTCGACCCGACCAGTCCGCCGGTCGAGCCAGTTCGGCTGTAAACTGAAACGTCGGAATGGGAGTTGACAATCAGGCCGGTATTGTTGCCGACCAGTCCGCCAACACTATTCCCCCCCGAGAGCGCAGCGGTTATCTTCACCGAGTTCGTCTCGGGCACCAGTGTTCCGTCGAACGCACTTCCCGCCGGCACTTTCGCGTCGGGGTTACCGGTCGCGAAGGCATTGACGATGGAGCCGTAGTTGAGCGCCACCAGCGGGCCGACCGTGCCGGCGCCGATGTCCGGGTTCACCATGCTGCCATCGATCTCGACCCTGACAATGCCGATATCGCGCACCGTGCCGCTCGAAAGGCCGCCGGCGCTGGTTCCGAGAGTGCCGATCAGCCCTATGGTGCCGTCGGCCGCCTTCACCGGAACGATCGTCATGTTGTTGATGGTATGTCCAAGTCCTTCCAGGGTGCCGGTAAGGGTGGCGATGGGCGAAGATGTGTAGATGACCTGTGTCGCGCAGGTCGAACTTACACCGCAAGCCTCGATATCCGAAGCGAGGGCATAGTAGTTCGTCACAGCGGCAGGCGCCACCGTGGGTTTACCGGTCGCCGCCGTCGAGGCAAACCCGTCCAGCATGTCCAACTGCTGCATGCTGGTGATGAGGACGTAGTCATGGCTGTTGATATTAAGCGGATGGATAGCGGTATTGTTCACGAAATCGACCCTGCCAATGAAGGTTCCACTCGCGGGGTCGAACAGCGGATTGATACCGCCGTAAAGCGTTCCATACGTTTCCGTCGGCCTTGTGTCCGGGGTGGCGCCAGAATTCTTCGTGGCGATCTCCGTGCTCGTGTTCATCCCGGTATTGTAGCTCATCACCAGGCTGGCCGTTCCAGACGCGGTCATCACCGCGTTGAGATTGATGAAGCCGCTGGCGGTGCCGGGCTTCAGCGTCAGCGTTCCGGCGGACCAGGCGACCGTATTGTTGATCGTGACATTGTTCCCGGTAAGCATCAGATCGTTGTCGCTTGACCAGGACATCGCGTCGTTGAGCAAAACATTGCCCTTATACGACGTGAGCTTGAGATCGCGGACCGCCAAGTTGTTTTGGACGAGGTCGGCCGTGAAGGTCTGCCCCCAGCCTATCACGATATCGGCGTTCTGACTGTACGACCACGTACCGCTTATCCCGGTGTCCAGCAAAAAGCCGTTGTTGACCGCGATGACCTCGCCAGCCGTCTCGAAAATGCCGCCATTGCCACCGGTGGTGGCCGACGCGACATTGACGTTGCCGCTGACCGTCGTGGTGCCTGTGACGTCGGCAAGCGTGTAGCTGGTAAGGCCCGGCTCGGCCGTATTCATGGCCAGGGTCAGGTTGTTGACACCTGCCAGCACTGCCGAACCACCCGGCGCCTTTAGGCTGCCAGAGTTTGTCACGCCGCCATTGCCAGCGAGTATGATGAATTCGCCGCTTGCGGCGGTGATGGCGCCCCGGGCGGTAACCGATCCCATCCCGTCTAATGCCGCAAAACTATAGTTTCCGTTGGCAAAATCATTGTCGCTGATGTTCAACGTGCTCGCAACCAGCGCACCGACATTGACCTGTGACGTGCTGGAGAACAAAATTCCATTCGGGTTGACGATGAAAACCCGGCCAGTCGCATTCAATGCTCCAGCAATGACGCTCTGTTCATTGCCGGTCACTCTGTTCAGAATGACCGAGGTCGAAGACGGCTGAATGAAATCGACGGTTTCGTTACTTGCGATATTGAAGCGTAGCCAGTCGATGATCGTGTTGGGTAACGTCTGGGTCACGACCGTCGTAGTACCGAAGGAGGTGATGTTCGTGCCGTTAGGGACATGATCCACGGCAAGGCTGACGTTGCCGACTACGACCGAGCCGGTCGCGCCGATGAGCGTATAATTCGGGTTGTTGACCGTCGCACTGCTGAAATTGACGATGGGCTGAATGCCCGCGGCTGTTCCGGCCAGCGTGACAGTCCCGCTCAGGGCGACCTGATCACCCACGACCATGTTCTTGACGAAAAGATTGCCGGCCGCGAAGCTGGTGTTGTTTGCCGCGACTTCCGTCCCGTAAAGATCCAGCGGCCGTGGCGAAATCGTCGCACTCGACTGGATCGAGGTGGCTTGCAGCGCATAGTTGCTGCTGTCTACCCCCGTCAGAGTGAGGCCAGCCAGGGCGACCGTCTTGCCAACGGCTGCATTCGCATCGTTGAATTGCGCGGAAGTGTAGTTAAGAACGACATTGTCGCTGCCGATGACTCCCGGCAATTGCGTAGTGGCGACAGTGGCGTTAACCGAGCCATCATAGGTCTTGTCCAACGCCGTGAACCCGGCGCTGAGGGTTTTCGGCGCGATCGTCGCAGTAGCTGTGGTGGCGATGGTGTAATTGGTCAGTTTGCCGCCGTTTGTTCCATCGGAAGCGGTGTAAACAACATCCGCCGTTTGCGATCCAGCATTCCTGTTATTGAAGACAGCAGATTGATACGTGACATCCAATGTCTGGTCGCCGACGAGACCGACAAGGCCGTCGTTCGCCAGACCGTTGTTCACTGTGGCGGCTGTAGTGCCATCATAGGTCTTGTTCGAGACGACACCGCTTGCAAGCGTCAACGTCTTTGGATTGATGGTGAAAATACCCTGAACATTCGTATAGAGCGACGATATCAGGGCATCACTTACGAGATGGATGCCAGCATCGGGATAGCCGGTCAGTCCGAACTGATTAAGGGGAGTACCTGTATAATACTGTACCGAATTATCGCTGTTGTAAAAACTATAAACGGTACTATCAATACCCTGCGCGCCCACGACGGTGAAGTAATTACTGGTAAGAAAGGTGCTCGCCGCAGTGCCATAGCTCGCCACGGAAGATGTGGGTCCGACCAGAACCGGAAGTTGCCGGAGGATCGGCGTATCATTGACGATTAATGTACCATCGTCCTTGAGGTTGCTGACGCCGTTGAGGAGTGTGGTACGGCTCGCGCCTCCCCAAATGGCCAGATCGAATCCGACGAAGCTGGTAATATTGTTCGCTGCCAATGTCGTCACTTGCGTCGCCGTTACTCCCGCTGGACCGGCGCTTACTGCAGTATCGCCCCTCACGACATAATAGTCGTTCGTGGTTGTCCCGCTATTATTGATGGCCACAAACCCATAGGGGATGTTGCTGTTCGTTTCGGCATACGACGTGGAGATCGTACCGGAATTGCTGTAGGCGAAGCCGGAATCCCAATGCGGCTGACCTACTATATCCTGTGAACTGACGAGCGCTTGCTGCGGCGCCAGGGTGTAGGAGTTTGTGATGGTGCCCGCGTTGTCGCCGACGAATCCGGCCGTGTGCGTACCGCCTACTTCCTGCGCACTCGTGACTTGACCGAAACTTACATAGGATTGATCGATCGTACCCGTGCTCGTGTTGTTGCCGACGAAGCCGGCGGCAATCATAATGGTGGATTGTGGCGTGGAATCGCCGGGCTGCACAATTCCAACGCCTGCTCTATTGTAGCTCTGCGAGATCAAACCGGCGTTTTCGCCCGCAAACCCGCCGGCGTAGGCAATCGACGTCGTCGGCCCCCCACCGACCCAGACACTGCCGGGGAAGCCGCGGTCATTCAACCGAACGGCACTGGTGTAGATGGAACCGTCGGTCTCGTTAAAGCCGACGAATCCACCGACGTTCGTTGCGCTAGCGCCCAGATTGGCTGTCGTGCCACCAACACCGACGCCGCCGAGAGTATAGCTGTTGGCGATCAACCCGAAATTCTCGCCGACAAAACCGCCGACGTCGGTGACGGAGGCGTTACTCTGCACCTGAACGGTGCCGGTGCCGGAGGGACCCGCTGCGAAGCTGTTGAAAATGCTGCCCCTGTTGATATCGGCGAACAGGCCGAGCGCGGTCAGGTTGGCGGTCGGATCGGTGGTATTCGCGCCGAGGTTGTTGGCGGCGGTTTTGACGAGTCCGTTGACGGTAAGGTTGCTAACCACACCGGTCGTGCCGATGGTGTCGAAAAAGCCAGTGCCGGTGGTTTGGGTATTGACGGTGATCGTGTGGCCCAATCCGTTGAAGACACCCACGAATGGGTCGGCAGCCGTTCCGAGGCTCGTCAGCGTGCTGACGCTGAAGTTGGCGCCGATAACGTAATTACCGCTCATTGTAACCGACGGGAGACCCGTTGCACTGCTTATGACGGTATACTGCGTCCCGTTTAGTGTGACCATTCCGGTGCCGCTGAAATCGATGCGGCCAGCGAACGCTCCAGAGCTTGCGACACCCTGCAGCGTGTAGAGTCCGCAGGGCGTAACCTCATCTGCATTGACGCCAGTACCGGTGACTGTCGCGGAGACGCTGCCGTTCGAATTGATCACATGCCCGTAATTGGCGGCGAAATTCGCCGTGCCGGTCGCCGTCATGACAGCATTGACGTAAACATTGGCGCCGGCGTTCAGCGTCAGCGTGCCTGCCGACCAGGTTACCGGCGCGTCGACGTTGATGTTGTTCGCCGCCGCCAGGATCAGCGAATGGGTCGATGGCGTCGCCGACGTCGCAGACCAGTTCAGCGCCGCATTGATATTAATGTCGCCCGCGCCGGTTCCGGCCGAGGACGTCACGATTGTGACGTCGCCATTCGCAAGATTGCTCAGAAGCGTAGCGACGCCGATGCCACTGTCGGTCTGGGCACTGCTGCCGGTAACGATACTGAAATCCGTCGGATCGATCAGCCAGGCGCCGCTGTTGCCGCTCGCGGCCTTGGTGGTGATCACCGCATCGTCCGCGATCTTGACGTGATCGCCGCTCGTCTCGATGAAGCCGCCGTCGCCGCCTTTTGGAGCGGAGGCGTCGAGCTTGCCGGAGACCTTGGCGGTGCCGCCCTGCGCCAGCAGCTTGATCTTGCCGAGCTTCACGGTGCCGCCGTTGGAGCCCCCCTTCAGCGCCGCCATGGTGCGGGCCTGGATGATGCCGGAATTGTTGACCTGCGCCGACAAGACCTGATCGGCCGCCTTCGCCGTCATGATCACCTGCCCGCCATTGGCGATGATCGCGCGCTTGTTCTGCACCAGCGCGTTCAGCGTGCCCTTGTCGATCGTCACATCCAGCAGCGAATCGCCGCCGAAGTTCAATGTGATCTTGTCGCCGGCCGCCATCGCCACCGTGCCGAGCTTGGCCGCGATCATGCCCTCGTTCGACACCGTCTTGCCGAGCAGCGCCACATAACCCCCGCCATGCGCGCGGATGCGGCCCTGGTTGACGACGGACGCATTCGATGTGCCCGAGAACTTGTAGTTCCCGGCCATGAAGTCGTTGTTGGAAATATCCAGCGTCGAGGCGACGAGGCCGCCGACATTGACCTGCGCGCCCTGGCCGAACAACACGCCGTTGGAGTTGACGATGAACACCTGACCGTTGGCGTTGATGGCGCCGTTGATGACACTTTGCTCGTTGCCGATGACGCGGTTGAGCGTCGCCGCCGAACTGCTGGGCTGGTTGAAGTTGACGGTGTTCTGCGCGCCGACCGAGAAACCCTGCCAGTTGATGATAGCCTTCTGCGAGGACTGGTTGATGTTGGTGACCGCGCCCGCCTGTGAAATGCTGGCCGCGCCCGCGACCACATTGCCGCTGGTCGGGCTCTGCGCCGACGCCGGGCGCGCAAAAACCATCACGGCGCAGATCGCCGCAGTCGCCAACAAAGATGTCCTGAAGGATTTAAGCGAGAATGGGGAAGACGGGTTTAGGCGTGGATCAACTGCAGAGCAACCATGCGCCTGTATCGATCCTCCAGCAATATCAAACACAATAAGCCCCCGCTTCAATGACTCTGAAATCCATCAGCTCGAGACAATGCGGGTCAGACGCCGCCATTCGGACGGCAATGACGAGCGCACAGAAAAGCGCTGCCTCACCAGCACCGAGTTCCAGACCTATGTATTTATACGGATACAACGCGTAGATAGCAGAGGAGCTGGAGTCAAGGGCCCGCCCGTTGTTCAGTTCATTTAATCGTCGCGTCTGTTGCGACTCGGCATCTATTGCGCCTGCTCATCGCGTGCTGTGAGCGCCGCCGGCAATCCCTTGAATGATAGCGGCAGTTTCAACTGGTGATGCGCGCCATCTTCGAATTCCAGACGTCCCGGTTCGGCTTTGGCCTTGCCTTCAATATCTGGACGGTCTCCGGCTTGAGTTCGGCTTCAGCCATGCAGGTCTGAAGGCAGCGGGTGAACGTTGCGGCAAGCGGCGGCGTCTTGTCGTCAAGAACGAGACGTGCTCCCGAAGGGAGGTAAACCCCCGGCGGCAGCTGAATAATTAATTTGAACGGCTCGGTCTTGGCCAGCCGGCCGAATACGACTTCCGCGATGACATTCTGCTGTTGCTGCTGGTTACGCGCCGCGATCGTCTGCACCGCCTCACATACCTTGGACCCCGGCGGCTTCACTTCGCAGCGCACAATCCAATCCTCGAACGTAGAGGTCGACGTCGATGCTTGCGGGCTATTTGCAGCCAGGGAAGGAGGATGCGGAGAACGAGACGTCTGCGCGCACGCAAGGCCGCCTGACAGCACGGCCGTCATAATCGCGTAGATCGGTATTCCACCATATATAACGTATCGTAGCCGAGAACGAAGACGAGCCATAAGTGATCCTTTGCAATAGTGAGAGAGCAGCCTTTAGTGAGAGAGCAACCTTTCAAGCGCCAGCACCGGAGCGACCAATCGCCAAGGGGCTGGCATCCCCGGCCCTGCTCGCCCATGTTCTGGTCTCCAAATACTGCGATCACCTGCCCCTCTACAGGCAGAGCCAGATCTTCGCCCGGCAGGCGTCACGTTAGACCGTTCGACTTTGGCGAACTGGGTCGGCGGCGCCTGCTGGTGGCTGGAGCCCCTTCAAGCCAAGCTCGCCGAACACATCTTTGCATCGCAGAAGCTGTTCGCCGACGACACTCCGATTCCGGTACTCGACCCCGGCCGTGGCCGCACTAAAACTGGCCGGTTGTGGGTGTACGCCCGCGATGACCGGCCTTGGAACGGACCAGATCCGCCAGCCGCGGTTTATCTCTACAGCCCTAATCGCAAGGCTGAGCGCCCCGCTGCTCACCTGGCCACCTTCAGCGGCATCGTTCAGGTCGACGGTTATCCCGGATTCGATCGGCTTCGCGCCGGCGGCACCATCCAGCTCGCAGCTTGTTGGGCTCACGCCAGGCGGAAGTTCTATGAGGTGCAGCAGGCGACCGCCTCGCCTGTCGCAACCGAAGCGCTGCGACGCATCGCCGAGCTTTACGTGATCGAGGCCGCCATCCGCGGCCAGACCGCGGACGCACGGCAAAGCATGCGTCGATCAAAGTCGTTGCCTCTGGTCACGGCGATGAAAGCATGGCTTGAAATGCAACTCGCCCAAATCCCTCCGCGCGGCGGGCTCGCCGATGCCACTCGCTATGCCCTGAGCCGCTGGGATGCTCTTTGCTGCTTTCTCAATGACGGCCGCGTCGAGCTCGACACCAACGCCGTCGAGCGTGCCATCCGTCCGGTCACCCTCGGCCGCAAGAACCACCTGTTCGCTGGATCCGATGGCGGAGCTCAGCGCTGGGCCACCGTCTGCTCCCTCATCACCACTGCCAAGCTAAATGACGTCGAGCCCTTCGCCTATCTCAAGGACATCCTTGAACGAATGTCTGCCGGCCATCCCATGAGCCGGCTCGACCAGCTCTTGCCATGGAACTGGCGCCCGGCAACTATCCTCAACTAAGATGACGTGTCAGGAATAGACGCTTACATGTCAACCGCGGCAATGTCTCCGTAAAGAACGGCGTCCGCTGTCAGCTCAGCGCTCATGCGAGAAGACTGCTCGTTAGACAGCATCTCGGCGAATACGATTGAATGCGCGATACCGCCTTTGGCGTTATCGGCGGGAGTGCTACGCTACTTGGTTTCGCTGATCCTGGGCTTCCAGCCCTGCTTAAATGCACCAGCGCCACTTTCATGCCGCGCTGCTTTAGGCCCCAGGCCGCTTCCAGGCCTAGCAGGCCGCCGCCGATCACCACGGCGCGCCTGTGTTCGCGCGAGACCGCCAGCATGGTCTCGACATCGGCAATATCGCGGAAGGCGCAGACACCCGGCAAACTCAGGCCGGGGATCGGCGGTGCCACCGGCCTTGAGCCGGTCGCCACCAGCAGCCGATCATAATGCACCGACAGTCCTGACGCGGAATGCACCATGCGGTCGCCGCGATCAATGCGCGCGACGGCATCACCCGTGATCAGGGCGATGTCGTTTTGCGCGTACCATTCGCGGCTGTTGATGACGATCTCCTCCACCGTCTTGTCACCCGCCAGCACACTGGAAAGCATGATGCGGTTGTAGTTTACGTGCGGTTCAGCGCCGAACACGGTGATGCGGAAGCGGCCGGGGACCAGCTTGAGCGGCTCTTCCACGGTGCGCATGCCCGCCATACCATTGCCGATGACGACCAGATGTTTCGCGCGGGTCGGAGATCACGTTCATGACGTGCCTGCTCCGCGGCGACAGCGGCGGGGCTCGCGACGTGGCGCAACGTTGCGCTTGTTAAGCATTTAGCAATAGTCGTGCCAGGTTTCCGGATAAGAAATTTCAAGGATTTGGGAAAGGGACGCAGCAATTCGGTGCCTGCCGAGCGTGATCAAATCGCTCAATGTATAGGCATCGATTAAAAGTGCACCAGCCTGTAATGTCCGTATGCGGAGCGCTGTTTGTCGTCAGATAACTTGAGACTAGCGAGCATCGACAACCTTACGCCGGCCGGGTCATGCAGCCATCTCACTCGGCGACAAAATGACCGGGGTAAACCACGCGAAGCCGACCGGGCATGATGGCCGGCGCGGAACGTTCACATTGGTCCGACGTTCTTCCGCAAAATTGTCCGAGGACTGCATGATGATCCGCCATGATGATCCGTCGCTGGCCGACGCCTGCGGCTCGACCTCGCCGCATGCGGCGCCCGCGCCAATGTCAAACTCATGCCGAACCGGGTAAACCTGCCGCCGTTCAAGACAACTCTGCCGCAAACGCAACCTCGTCGAACGCTTCTTCACCAAACTCAAGCGTTTTTGAGCCGTCGCAACCAGATACGGCAAGGGCGACGATAGCCGCGATCCTAGGCGTCAGTGGGACGAGGCGCTCCACGGAATCCTCGACACCATGAACGCCGACTCTCTCTATCCTACGCTGCAATGGGCTGTGCCGATCCATCCGACCGTTTCGGAATTGATTTTGAGGGTTCTTGGAGATCTCCGGCCTATAAACTGAGCCGCATTCGACTGACGAAGGACAAAGCTGGATTCGAGGGCGACTTCTGCGGAATCGCCTTAAAGGATCAGACATGGCCGTCCTGCGATGGCGCATCGGTACGGTTGGCGGCTCCAAAGCTTCACCAAGAGCGCCTCCTCTCAGCTCTATCATTGACCGACCGGACGGTCTATGCAAAAAAGAGGCGTCAAAGCTCGGTGATCGTTGAGCGAGGGAGGAGAGAAATGCTTGTGCTCTCTGCGCTGTCCGACGGTGTGCTGTCGCTGACATTGAACCGCCCGGACAAACTGAATTCGTTCAACGGGGCGATGCACTTGGCGCTGCGGGCCGGCATCCAGCAAGCGCATGATGATCCGGCTGTGCGCGCCGTCCTGCTGACCGGCTCCGGTCGCGGGTTCTGCGCGGGGCAGGATCTGGGCGATCGCGATCCGCGCAAGGGCGGCCCCGCGCCTGACCTCGGCCATACGCTCGAGACCTTCTACAATCCGACGCTGCGTCTGATGCGTTCACTGGAGAAGCCGATCGTTTGCGCGGTCAACGGCGTGGCGGCCGGTGCGGGCGCCAACATCGCCTTTGCCTGCGACATCGTGCTCGCGGCGAAATCCGCCAAGTTCATCCAGGCCTTCGCCAGGATCGGCCTCATACCCGATGCCGGCGGCACATGGAGTCTCACCCGCATTATCGGAGAGCCCCGCGCCAAGGCGCTGACCATGACCGCCGAGCCCTTGCCCGCCGAGAAGGCCGCCGAATGGGGGTTGATCTGGAAAGCGATCGAGGACGCGAATCTCATGGATGAGGCGCGGTCGCTCGCGATATCGCTGGCTCGGGGCCCCACCTTAGGCCTTGGCCTCACAAAGCGCCTTATTCAGGCTGCTGCGACCAACGGCCTCGACGAACAGCTCGACATGGAGCGTGATTGCCAGCGAACGGCCGGCCACAGCGCCGATTATGCCGAGGGCGTCATGGCCTTCCTGGAAAAGCGCAAGGCGGAGTTCAAGGGCGAATGAAACCCGCGTCCCAGATGACACCGCAGGAACTGGCGGAGGCATCCGCCAAGGTGATGTGGAACGACGATCCTGCAAGCCAGCGGCTCGGCATGACGCTCGACCATATCGCGCCCGGTGGAGCCACACTTTCGATGACGATCCTCGAGGCCATGTCCAACGGCCATGGCAACTGCCACGGCGGCTACATATTCACCCTGGCCGACTCCGCCTTTGCCTTCGCATGCAACAGCTACAACCAGTTGGCCGTCGCGCAGCATTGCTCGATCACATACCTGATCCCCGGCCGCATCGGCGATCGCCTGACGGCGACCGCAAAAGAGGTTACGCGGCGCGGCAGGTCCGGCATCTACGACATCCGCATCACCAATCAGTCGGGCGAGCATGTGGCCGAGTTCCGGGGCCATTCGCGCCTGGTGAAAGGCACGCATCTGCCAGTCGAAGAATGAACCGACAGATTCCCGCAGAGAGAACACCATGGAGAATCTGACGCCATGCAAGGAAGAGCTTGAGCCGATTGAATATGCCTCGCGCGACGAAATCTCGGCGCTGCAACTCAAGCGCATGAAACAGGCGATCAAACACGCCTGCGAGAACTCGCCCTTTTTCCATAAGCGCTTCGATGAAACTGGCGTCCATCCGAACGACCTGAACTCGCTTTCCGACCTGCCGAAATTTCCATTCACCTACAAGCGAGACCTGCGCGACACCTATCCATTCGGCATGTTCGCCGTCCCGGTAGCTCGCTCGGAGGGCAAAGCCAAGCGTGTGGTGGACAACAGGCCGAAGGAATAACGGCCGAGGACCGGAGGTGTTTCTTCGCCCAGGTCCGGTTGCTAGAACGTGTCATGTTCAGCTTCTGACGGTCACGGATTGATCGCCCGGAGCATCAGAAGGTTGGATTGATATGGCTCGGACGCGAGCGCAAGACTTCGAAGAAAAGCAACTCGCCATATTGGACTATGCGGCGAATGTGCTGGCGACGCTGGGAGTCGATAAGGCGTCCATGTCTCAGATCGCCGGTCAAGCGCGGATATCGAAAGCCCTGCTCTATCACTATTATCCTAGCAAGGACGCACTCGTCTTCGCGATCATCTTCAATCACCTGGAGGAACTCGACTCGGATCTGGAAGTATCCGACGATCCGGCCATGGAGCCTTCAGCGCGATTGAAGTTTCTCGTCGGTGTCGTGCTCGAGCACTATCGCGGAGCCGGTGACCGGCACAAGGTCCAATTGAACGCGATGAGCCTGCTGACCAACGAGCAGAAACAGACGATCACCGAAGTTGAAAGGCGGATCGTGCGCCGGTTCGCGGGCGTCGTGCGCGAGATCAGTCCACGCCTGGACAACCGCAAACGCCCCCTGCTCATGCCGGTGACCATGTCGCTCTTTGGCATGATGAACTGGATGGACATGTGGTTCAAGGACGGCGGCCGCATCAGCCGAGAGGATTATGCTGAGGTCGTAACCACGCTCATCCTTGAGGGCATCAAGGCAGTGCGTTGAGATAGAATTGCCACATCGGTCGGACCGAACAGGCCCGCCTTCTTCTGACGTAGCCGGTTGACCTGTTATTCGGCCGCCTCTTGTGCTTGTGCCGGCGGCCAGATCTTCGCCACCATCGTCAGCACATCGTATTGCGCAACGATCTCACCCTTCTGGTTGGTGACTTGGCAGTCCCAACGCACTTCGCCATGGTCGGCGTTTTCGCGCGGGTTGATCTCCTTGCAGGTCAATCGCACCTGCACCGTGTCGCCGAAATAGACCGGGGTGAGGAAGCGCATATTGTCCACGCCGTAGTTGGCCAGCACCGGGCCGGGATTAGGTTCGACGAAAAGGCCGGCAGCGAAGGAGGCGATGAGGTAGCCGTGGGCCACGCGGTCGTCGAAGAACGGGTTGGCCTTGGCCGCCGCCTCATCCATGTGGGCGTAGAAAGTATCACCGGTAAAATGGGCGAAGTGCTCGACATCTTCCAAAGTGATCTGCCGCTTCGCGGTCATCAACTGGTCGCCGATCTTCAGTTCCGCCAGCGACTTGCGGAACGGATGTTCACCGTGCTGCACGTCAGCGCCCTCGATCCAGCGCCCGGTGACGGCAGATAGGAGACGCGGCGTGCCCTGCACGGCTGTGCGCTGCATGTAATGCTTCACGCCACGCATGCCGCCCATTTCCTCGCCACCGCCGGCGCGGCCGGGACCGCCATGGACAAGTCCCGCGAGCGGTGAGCCGTGGCCCGTCGATGTCTTGGCGGAGCGGCGGTTGCCGACAAGCACCCGGCCATGGAACGGCGCGATGTTGATGACGACCTCCTCCACCACCTTTGGGTCGTCGGTGAAGACAGACGAAACCAGCGAACCCTTGCCGAGCTTGGCCAGTCCGATGGCCTCCTCGATCGAGTCATAAGGCAGCACGGTCGAGACCGGACCGAACGCCTCCACATCGTGGACCTTGACGGCGCCGAAAGGATCGTCGGCATAAAGCAGGGCCGGATTGAGGAACGCTCCCTTCTCGGCATTGCCGGACGTAACCCGTACTTCATCCGGATTACCGGCAACAATCTCGGCGTCCGACAGCAGATCCTGAATGCGTGCGCGCACTTCGGTGCGCTGGTCGAGCGAGGCAAGCGGTCCCATTCGGGTCGCTTCGTCGTCCGACAGGCCGAGCGCGGTCTTGCCCAGCCTGTCGCCGAGTGCCTTGACCAGCGCATCGACATGGTCGCGCGGTGCGATCACGCGGCGGATCGCGGTACATTTCTGGCCGGCCTTCACCGTCATCTCGTGCGCCACTTCCTTCACGAACAGGTCGAACTCCGGCGTGCCAGGCGTGGCATCCGGACCGAGGATCGAGGCGTTCAAGCTGTCCGCCTCCATCGTGAAGCGCACCGAATTGGCGATCACCGCTGGATGCGCTTTCAGCTTCCGGCCGGTCCAGGCCGAACCCGTGAAAGTTACAACGTCCTGTCCGGTGACGTGGTCGAGCAGATCGCCGACCGAGCCGCAAATCAGTTGCAGCGCTCCCTCCGGGAGGAGGCCGGTCTCGACGATCCGCCGTACCATAAGTTCGGTCAGGTAGGCCGTCTGCGAAGCAGGCTTCACCACCGCCGGCACGCCGGCAAGCAAGGCCGGCGAAATCTTCTCTAGCATGCCCCAGATCGGAAAATTGAAGGCGTTGATGTGGACGGCGACACCCTGCAGCGGCGCGTAAATGTGTTGCGCACTAAAGCTGTTGTCCTTCGAAAGCAGCTCCACGTCGCCGTCGGTGAGGACACGCGTGTTTGGCAGTTCGCGTCGGCCCTTCGAAGCGAAGGTCAGCATCGTACCGATGCCGCCCTCGATGTCCACCCAACCATCGGCGCGGGTGGCGCCGGTGCGGAAGCTTTCGGCGTAGAACTCCTCCTTCTTTTCCATCAGCGCGAGGCCAAGCGCCTTCAGCATGGCCGCGCGCTCGTGGAACGACATGGCGCGCAGCTTCGGGCCCCCGACCGTGCGCCCGTAGTGCAGCACTTCCGCGAAATCGAGGCCCTTGGAGTCGATCAGGGCCACCGTCTCGCCGGTGCCTGCGTCGAGCAACGGCAACCCGTCGCCCTTGCCGGCGGTCCACGCCCCATAGACATAGCTCTCCAGTCGACGAGGTGCTGCGCTTGCCATGATGGCCTCCTTGATCTTGTGATAAGGGCTCGAGCGCCGGGCCTAACACCTTGAACGTCGATTTAACTCTACAGACCAAGCACGTCGAGCTTTTCGCCGGTCACGGTTTGCCACTGCGCCAGCAATTCCTCGTTGGAGGTGTGGCGCAGGCCGAATTTTTTCAGCGTATCGAAACGGTTCGAGCCGGCGACACCGAAAGTGGTCGCAACTCGCGGTTTCCAGTAGGCGATTGCTTCCCGCGCGGCCTGCTTGCCCTCTGGTGTCGAGGCAATCCGTTGCAGGCCCTCGTAGCCCAGTTCAGCATGGCGCCGTTCGCGCGGTGCGATCTCGCGGAAGACATCCGCCAGCGGGGCATAGGAGACGCGGGTCAGTTCGTTCATCTGAATGCCGGCCGCCAATCCTTGCAGCACGTTCATCACCACCGCATCGGTCCAGTTCTCGATCGGGTAGTGAAAGACGGCGAGTCGCATGTCGTCGCCGCGGTGCGCCGCGGCGAGATCGGCGTTGCGCTCGACCCGCGCGCTCCAGTCGTGCTGCGCCTGGTAGCGGTCGGCATCGGTGCCGAAGTCGCTCATGATGTTCAAAACGCGCTGGGCGTGGTCCGCCTTCTCAAGCGTGATGCGGCTTGCCGCGATGCGCTCCTTGATGCCGGGCGCGAAGTTGATCGCTCCGGCGAAACCGGCAGAGGCCGCCAGTTCGCTGTCGACGAAAGACGACATCAGCCGCATCAACTCGCCGCGATAGCGCGCCGGCGCATTGTCGGGTGCGGTCAGCACACCACCCTGGGCGAGATAGTCCTCGATAGTCATCGTATCGGACATGCTCTCCTCTCCTCAACGCTATTCGTCGTAGGTCACGACGAGGCGGTCGGTCAGTGGAAACGCCTGACAGCTCAGCGCATAGCCGGCGCGCACCTCGTAATCCTCCAGCGCATGGTTCACCGCCATTTCCACTTCGCCTTCAAGCACCTTGCAGCGACAGGTCGAGCACACCCCAGCTTTGCAGGAGTAGGGAGCATCCATATTGGCGGCGAGCGCTGCATCGAGCACGCTCTTGCTCTCGCGCGGCATGATGAAGCTGCGGGTCGCGCCATCCAGTGTCACCGTCGCTTCAACCCCAGTGCCGGATACGACGGCCGTCCTGGACACGGCCTTGACCTTGGCCCGGCCCGGCTGGCCGGAGGCAAACAGCTCGAACTTGATCTGCGTGTCGTTCAACCCGTGCTCGCGCAGCGCCGCGGCAATCGCCAGCATCATCGGCTCGGGGCCGCAGATGAAAGCCATGTCGACCGCGTTGGAATCGATCCAGTGCGTGAACAGGGCCTCCACCTTGTCGCCGTCAATGCGGCCGGTGAAGAGATCGATGTCTTGCGCTTCACCTTCAAGAACATGAATAATGGCGAACCTGCCGAGATGCTGGTTTTTCAGGTCTTCCAGTTCCTCGCGGAACATGATCGTGCTGATCTGGCGGTTGGCGTAGACGAGCGTGAAGCTCGCGTGAGGCTCCCGGACGAGCACGGTCTTGATGATGGAGAGCACCGGCGTGATGCCCGAGCCGCCGGCGAAGCCAATGTAGTTCCTCCGCGCATCCGGTTCGATCGGCGTGAAGAACTTTCCCATAGGCGGCATGGCTTCGATCTCGTCGCCGGCTGCAAGGGCCTCATTCGCCCACGTCGAGAACGTGCCGCCATCGACGCGCTTGATGCCGACCTTAAGAACACCTTCGTCACACCCGGCGCAGATCGAATAGGAACGGCGCAGTTCATCACCGTCGAAGTTGCGGCGGAAAGTCAGGTACTGGCCGTGCGTGAACGCGAACAGGGCGCTGTCTTCCGCACGCGGCACCAGCGTTACCACGACGGCATCGCGCGTCTCGCGCCGCACATCCGTGACTTTCAAGGTGTGGAAGCGAGCCATTCGCGATGTCCTTCCGCCCTCAAATGCACTTGAAGTAGTCGAACGGCTCAAGACAGTCCTTGCAGCGGTAGCTGGCCTTGCAGGGCGTTGAGCCGAACTGACTCACTTTTTCCGTTTGCGTTGAACCGCAGCGGGGGCATGCGATGGTCAGGCTCGATCGTCCCGCGAGTCTGGCGACGCGGCCAGTGAGGCGGCCATCCGCGGCGGTTCCGTCGATCGGCGGCACAATGCCGTAATCGTGCAGCTTTTCGCGGCCCTCGCGGCTGATCCAGTCGGTCGTCCACGGCGGGAAAAGCTTGCGCTCGAGCCTGATCTTCTCGACGCCGCGGTCGCGCAGCGCGCGCTCGATATCCAGGTTGATGATGCTGGTGGCGGGGCACCCCGTATAGGTCGGAGTCACCGTCACTACCAGGGTGTCGTCGTCCCATGCGACATCGCGGATGATGCCGAGATCGGTCAAAGAGATAACAGGGATCTCAGGGTCGGGAATCTGGCCCAGCCAGTCCCATACCTGATCGGTGCTGGGCAGCGTGCTCGCCTGCATGGCCCAACCTCACCAGCTTGCACCGGGATAGGCGCGCTGCAGGAACTGCATGTCGGCGAGGATGTAGCCGAGATGCTCCGTATGGATGCCGCGCTTGCCGCCCTTATGGGCAAATTTGCTCTCCGGAACCGTCAACGTTGCCTCAGCGAGCACGTCGCGCACCGTCTTCTCCCACGCCGCGCGCAGGCTTGCGGAATTCGGCGCGATGCCCACAGCGGCGACCGCCTCGTCCTTCTCGTCGGCAATGAACATCTCGCCGACATAAGGCCACAACGCGTCGAGCGCGACCTGCATGCGGCGGTGGCTCTCGTCGGTTCCATCGCCGAGGCGCACGATCAGATTGGAAGTCCTCTCGACATGATAGGCTACCTCCCTGCCGACCTTGGCGGCGATCTCGGCGACCCGCCGGTCGGACGACGTCGCCAGCGCCTGAAGCAGGGCAAGGTGATAGATGTCGAACAGGAAATGCCGCATCAGCGTATGGCCGAAATCGCCGTTTGGCCGTTCGACCAGCAGCAGGTTGCGGAAGTCCCAGGCGTCGCGCAGATAGGCGAGATCGTCCGCTGTGCGGCCCTTGCCCTCCACCTCGGCGGCGAGGCCGAGCCAGAGCTGGGTCTGGCCGATCAGGTCCAGCGCCATATTGGCCAGTGCGATGTCCTCCTCCAGCACGGGCGAATGTCCGCACCATTCCGAGTCCCGGTGCCCCAGGATCAGGGTCGTGTCTCCGATCCGCAGCAGGAATTCGAAAAAGGCGTCCCGGTTCGCATCGGGCGAAGGCGCATGCAGTCCTTGACCATGCGCGGTGGCCTCGCGGGCGAGTTCTGCTGCGTCGGCCTGGGCGATATCGGGGAGCGATGGCATCACATATGCCCTGCTTCTTCAGGGATCTCGTAGAAAGTCGGGTGGCGGTAGACCTTCGCGTTCGCGGGATCGAACAAAGGCCCCTTGTCGGAGGGGCTCGATGCGGTGATTTCGGACGAACGCACCACCCAGATCGAAACGCCCTCGCTGCGGCGGGTATAGACGTCGCGGGCGTTCAGGACCGCCATTTCGGCGTCGGCGGCATGCAGGCTGCCCACATGACGGTGGTTCAGACCATGCTGGCCCCGGATGAACACTTCCCAGAGCGGCCATTCCTTGGACATGTTTCTCTCCCGTGACCGGGTTGGAGCCACCCGAACGGCGGCCTGACCCGGTTGCTACTCGGTGGCGACGGCGTATTGGCGCGCGGCCTTCTTGTCGGCATGCGCCACCATCGCCTCGCGGAACCACGCGCCATCCTCCCACGCCTTCACGCGCGCGCCGAGGCGGTCCTTGTTGCAGGGCCCATTGCCGGCGAGTACATCGTAGAACTCGTTCCAGTCCGGCTCGGAGAAATCGTAGCCGCCTTTTTCCTCGTTCCACTTCAGGTTCGGATCTGGCACCGTCAGGCCGATGAGCTGGGCCTGCGGCACTGTCTGGTCGACGAACTTCTGGCGCAGTTCGTCATTGGTGTTCATCTTGATCTTCCAGGCCATCGACTGGGCGGAATGGACCGAATCCTTGTCCGACGGGCCGAACATCATCAGCGCCGGATACCAGAGACGGTTCAACGCATCCTGCGCCATGCGCTTCTGCTCAAACGTGCCGGCGGCCATCTTCATCATGATTGCGTAGCCCTGCCGCCGGTGGAAGCTCTCCTCCTTGCAGATGCGGATCATGGCGCGGCTGTAGGGGCCGAAGGAGGTGCGCTGCAGTGGCACCTGATTCATGATCGCGGCCCCGTCCACCAGCCAGCCGACGGCGCCCATGTCCGCCCAAGTCAGCGTCGGATAGTTGAAAATCGAGGAGTACTTCATGTTGCCTGAATGCAGGCGCTCAACCAGTTCGTCGCGCGAAATGCCCAGTGTCTCGGCGGCACAGTAGAGGTAAAGGCCGTGGCCGGCCTCGTCCTGAACCTTGGCGAGCAGGATCGCCTTGCGCTCCAGCGTCGGCGCGCGGGTGATCCAGTTGGCTTCCGGCAATTGCCCGACGATCTCGGAATGCCCGTGCTGGCCGATCTGGCGGATCAGCGTTTTGCGGTAGCCTTCCGGCATCCACTCCTTAGGTTCGATCTTCTCGCCACGGTCGATGCGCGCCTGGAATGCGATCTCTTCCGGCGTCATTTCGTCTTTCGACTTGCCTTCCGATTTCACGAGCTGCGCATACATGGCTCGGTTCTCCTCGCTCAGACCCGTTCAACGATAACGGCGATGCCCTGACCCACGCCGATGCACATCGGTGCACAACGCATAACGTCCACGGGGATCGGTGAAGTTGGTGCATAACTATCGTCACCAGCCGTGCGCCCGACATGCCCTGCGGATGGCCGAGTGCGATCGCGCCGTTAGGGTTCACATGGGTCGCGTCGTCCGGCAGTCCGAGATCGCGCAGCGTCGTGTCCTGACCGCATCGCAGACAAATGCTTCCGGCACCAAATCCTCCAATTAATTGACCGACCGGACGGTTTATATCATAATTGCACTAACCTTAAAAGAGAGGTGGTCCAAAAATACCGGCCGGTTCTACGGCTACGATCGAGCCCTCGACCTGGCCGAAGCCGACGCGATAGCCGTCTCCCTGACACCAACCGCGAATGCGGAGCGAATCGCCGTCTTCGAGGAACGAACGGCGCTCGCCACCATCAAGCTCAAGCGGCTTGGTCCCGTTCCAACTTAGCTCCAACATGCTGCCGCGCTCGCCCTTTTCGGGGCCACTGATGGTGCCTGAACCCAAAAGATCGCCGACATTCATTGCGCAACCTGAAGAGGCATGATGCACGAGCTGCTGCACTGACGACCAGTACATGTATTTGAAATTGGTCCGGCAGATGCTGGCCGGCTTTGCCATCTTCTCCGTTCGCAGGTCTACTGCGAGCTGTATGTCGTAATTGTTCGGTTGTGCCTGATGCAGATAAGGTAACGGCCTCGGCTCCTGCGCCGGACCCTGAACCCGAAACGGCTCCAATGCCTCGCGCGTCACGATCCACGGGCTGATCGACGTGCCGAATGCCTTCGCCTGAAACGGCCCAAGCGGCACGTATTCCCATTGCTGGATATCGCGCGCGCTCCAGTCATTCAGCAGCGTGAAGCCGAAGATCATCTCTTCCGCTTGTCGTTCGGTCAACATCTCGCCCATCGCGGAGGCCTGCCCGATCACGACGCCCATTTCCAGTTCGAAATCGAGCCGCTGGCACGGGCCGAAGTTCGGAAGCTCCGCCGTTGGCGACTTCAACTGCCCGCGTGGGCGACGGATCGGCGTGCCGCTGACCACGACAGTCGATGCCCGGCCATTGTAGCCGATGGGAATATGCAGCCAGTTCGGCAGCAGCGGATTCGTCTTATCGCGGAACATGGTGCCGACGTTGGTGGCGTGTTCCTTCGAGGAATAGAAGTCAGTGAAGCCTGCGACGTGGATCGGCATATACATTTGCGCGAGATTCTGAGGTACAAGCGCGCGCACGCGCAAGTTCGTATTGTCGCGCAGTTCCGGATTATCATGACGCAGCAATTCGCTAATCCGCGCGCGCGTCTGCGACCACACCGTCTGTCCGAGCGCCATGAAGGCATTCAACGAAGGCTTTGCAAAAACTCCGCTAACCCCGTCGCAACGGATCAGACCGGCGGCTTCCAGCACGGCGAGATCGAGAATCTGATTGCTGATCGCCACGCCGACGCGCAACTCCGGCTGCTCCGGCGTTAAGAACACTCCGTAAGGCAGGTTCTGGATCGGAAAGTCGGATGCCGCATCAACATCAACGAAGGCGCAAAGCTTGGGATCGTTCGGGTGCATTTTCTCATCCGGATTGCTCTTGCTTGATATGCTGCGCGGCGTTCCCGGCCGAGTTCAGCAGCGGCTTCGGAGCGTCTCGTCGAGATATTTAATGATCGCAATCGACTGCGCCAGTTCAAGATCAGCGCTGACCTCGGCAGCCAGCCGGTTCAGTCGAAATGGCACGAATTTGAACAGGTCGAGCTTCGCAACAAATGCCCGGTCGGCGGCAAGATTCAGCGGCACCTTAATAGTTGCAGTTGCGACCATTTTAGCGATGGTCTAGCCTCTTGGCCAGATTTTCAATTGCGACGGAGTTTGATCCGGAGCGACCATGTCCCAGCGGTCTGTCACGCAATTTGCTTATCGCCGGCACCCCGATCAGGAGCGCACTGAAGGCAAAGCCGCGCACCATCCAGTCATCATCGTCGGCGCTGGGCCGGTCGGCCTCTCACTCGCGATCGATTTGGCACAGCGCGGACAAGCCGTCGTACTGCTTGATGATACAGACAGGATCGGTGATGGGTCACGAGCGATCTGTTTTTCCAAGCGATCGTTGGAATTGTGGGATCGCCTCGGTGTCGGCGAACGGATGGTTGAAAAGGGAATTGCCTGGAAAGTCGGCAAGATATTCCTCAAGGACGAGATGGTCTATCGGTTCGATCTGCTGCCCGAAGAAGGGCATAAGATGCCGGCTTTCATCAATCTTCAGCAGTACTATGCCGAAGCCTATTTGGTCGACCGCGTTCAGGAATTGCCGCTGATCGATCTGCGCTGGCGAAACAAGGTCGTTGGTCTGGAGCAGCACAACGACCACGCCATTGTTGAGATTGAGACTCCGGACGGACGATACAAATTGAAATCTGATTTCGTGATCGCCTGCGATGGCGCGCGATCAGCTTTGCGCGGTTTCGTGGGCGCGGAATTTTCCGGCGAATCCTTCAACGATCGATTTTTGATCGCAGACGTAAAGATGACGGCCGCGTTTCCAACCGAACGCTGGCTCTGGTTCGACCCTCCATTCCATTCCGGGCAGTCCGCGCTGCTTCACCGCCAGCCCGACGACGTCTGGCGCATAGATCTGCAACTTGGCCCAGACGCGGACCCCGCCGTTGAACGGCTACCGGAGAATGTGCGGCCGCGGATCGAACGCATGCTGGGGCACAGCGAATTCGAATTCGAATGGATATCGATTTATAAGTTTCAGTGTCGGCGCATGCAGCGGTTTATTCATGGGCGGGTTCTCTTCGCAGGCGACTCCGCTCACCAGGTCTCCCCGTTTGGAGCACGGGGTGCGAATTCCGGGCTCGAGGATGCCGAAAACCTTGCCTGGAAGCTCGCCCTCGTCTTGCGGGGCAAGGCTGCGGTTTCCCTGCTCGATAGTTATGAGAGCGAGCGTAGCGCGGCGGCGGACGAAAATATTCGCGTGTCGACCCACTCGACAGATTTCATTGCCCCCCATTCAAAACACGAACGGCGGATGCGCCATGCCGTGCTTCGGCTTGCGAAAGAGGTCGATTTCGCCAGGCGGATGGTGAACGGCGGACGGCTATCAACGCCGTCAACGTACAATACGCATTTGTCTACGCGCGACGTAGATACATGGCGTGCCGGCCCACCTCCGGGGGCGCACATCGTGGATGCGCCATTGACGGCTACGAATGGCGAACGTGTTTATCTTACCGAAGCTTTCAAAGCCGCCGGCGGCAATTTTGTTCTGCTGAAATCTGGAAACGGATCAGCTCTCGCTCCGCTTGATTGTCACTGCATCAGCATTGGACAAAATGCGCCGCTGCACGACATATCCGGACTATTTGCAAAGCGCTATGATGCTTCCGATGGGACCGCCTATTTGCTTCGACCAGATGGATACGTCGCGGCAAGGTTCAGACATCCCACATTACCCGCAGTACAAGCCGCCATCGCGCGGGCGAGTGCACTAATCGAGGGCACGCCATGACGCTTTCGACGCGATCCAACTTTCCCGACCCGGACGCAGCTTATCGCCTGGTCGTAGAGGCGCATCGTGGCTTGAGCGATGAGCAGAGCGCGTCGCTCGACACCGCCCTCGTTTTGATTCTTGCCAATCATATCGGGGATGTGGAGGTCCTTCGCGAGGCGGTTTTGCTTGCAAAACGACACCTCGGGGATGATCACGCCGGTGCGGATGAGCAGAGTCCGAGGAAGAGAGAAAACAAATGAGCGCCAAGGGTTTCGCTTCCACGACCGATATGGCGGAGAAGAAAATCACATTCTCCGAAATCGGGCCCGACATCTATGCGTTCACCGCGGAGGGCGATCCAAATACGGCGGTTATTGTCGGCGATGACGGCTGCATTGTGTTTGACGCACAGGCGACGCCCGCAATGGCGAACGGCGTCATCGAACGCATCAGAACCGTAACCGACAAACCCATCAAGTATGTGGTTCTATCGCATTATCATGCGGTGCGCGTGCTCGGCGCTTCTGCATATCACGCGCAGGGGATCGTCGCTTCGAAAGAAACCCACAGGCTGATCGAAGAGCGCGGCCAACAGGATTGGGATTCCGAATTCGGACGATTTCCGCGGCTATTCCGTGATGCTGCAAGCATCCCGGGGCTGACTTGGCCGACACTGACGTTCGAGACCGAGATGACAATCGATCTCGGCAAGCGCGCGGTGAGGCTGATGCATTTGGGTGCCGGCCACACATCCGGAGATATCGTGGCATGGGTCCCCGACGCGCAGGTGATGTGCTCAGGCGATCTGATCGAATACCATTCCGCTTGCTATTGCGGAGATGCTTATTTGCACGAATGGCCGATGACATTGAATGAAATTCGCAAATTCAATCCCAAAGCAGTCGCTCCCGGCCGCGGTAACGCTCTCAAGGGGCAGTCCATTACACGAGAGGCAATTGCGATGACGCGTGATTTCGTCACTGCATTGTATGGCTCGGCGGAATTGTCTGTTGCCAAAGGGCACAACCTGAAGGAAACGGTTGCCGCGGCACGCGAAGTCATGGACCCGAAATTCTCGAGCTTCGCCATTTATGAACACTGCCTACCGTTCAACGTCTCCCGGGCTTTCGATGAGGCGTCGGGCATCGACAATCCGGTGATTTGGACCGCGGACCGTGACCGCGAGATGTGGGCGACCATTCAAGGAGGATAAGGCGATGAACACCAGTTTCGATCCTGTCGCCGCCAATTCCAACAGTGCCAACGTGACGCCCGGCTATATGTCAGGCTTTGGCAATAGCTTCGAGACCGAAGCTCTGCCGGGCGCCTTGCCGATCGGGCGTAATTCACCTCAACGCTGCGCCTACGGATTGTACGCGGAACAATTGTCCGGCTCGCCGTTCACCGCGCCGCGCGGCGCCAACGAACGCTCGTGGCTTTATCGGATCCGCCCCTCGGTTCGTCATTCCGGGCATTTCGTTAAAATCGACGCAAAACTCTGGCGCACGGCGCCGTGCCTCGAGCACGACATGCCGCTCGCGCAACTACGCTGGGACCCCACGCCGATTCCAGAGGACGAACTGACTTTCGTGCAGAGCGTGCGAACGATGACCACCGCCGGCGACGCCCACACCCAGACCGGCATGGCCGCGCATATCTATCTCATTACGAGATCCATGGTCGATCAGCATTTTTACAATGCCGATGGCGAGATGCTGTTCGTACCGCAGGGGGGCAGCCTTCGCTTCGTCACCGAATTCGGCGTGATCGACACCGAGCCGGGCGAAATTGCCGTTATTCCGCGCGGCGTCAAGTTTCGCGTCGAAATTCCATCCGGCCCCGCGCGCGGTTATCTGTGCGAGAACTACGGCGGCGCATTCACACTGCCTGAACGGGGCCCCATCGGCGCAAATTGTCTTGCCAATTCACGCGACTTTCTCACCCCTGTTGCCGCTTATGAGGATGATGACAAGCCAACCGAGTTGTTCGTGAAATGGGGTGGAGCGTTATGGTCCACGGCTCTGCCTCACTCGCCGATTGATGTCGTGGCATGGCACGGCAATTATGCGCCCTATAAGTACGATTTAAGGACGTTCTCACCAATCGGTGCAATCGGATTCGATCACCCCGATCCATCGATCTTCACCGTGCTGACGTCGCCTTCAGAAATCGCCGGCACCGCGAATATCGATTTCGTGATTTTCCCGGAGCGATGGGTGGTCGCAGAGAACACGTTCCGTCCACCTTGGTATCATATGAACGTCATGTCCGAGTTTATGGGCTTGATTTACGGCGTTTACGACGCCAAGCCGCAGGGCTTCGTACCTGGCGGCATTAGCCTGCATAATTGCATGCTTCCTCACGGGCCCGACCGCGAGGCGTTCGACCATGCCAGCAATACCGAACTCAAGCCCGTCAAGCTTACCGGCACGTTGGCCTTCATGTTCGAAACACGCTTCCCGCAGCGCGTGACTGAATACGCCGCAACATCCGACGCGCTGCAGGACGACTACGCGGATTGTTGGCAAGGGCTTGAGCGCCGTTTCGATCCGACCAGGCCGTAAGGTGCGAGCTGCAAGATGAACAACAACGACGCTTTGCTATACGGATACTTCCGGTCAACCGCAGCCTACCGCGTCCGCATCGCGCTCGGACTCAAGGGATTGAGAGCGGAGAACAAATTCGTACATTTGCGCAAAGGCGAACAAATCCAGCAGGCCTACCGCGACATCAACCCAGCTGGACTGGTGCCCTATTGGATCGAAGGTGACTTTCGCCTGGCTCAGTCACTCGCGATCATTGAATATCTCGATGAAACGCACCCGGCGCCCCCGCTGCTGCCATCTAGTCCGAAAGCACGCGCTGTCGCGCGAGAAATCGCGCTGGTGGTGACAAGCGACATTCATCCGATCGGAAGTCTCCGTGTTTTGAATCGGCTGGCCGAAATGGAAGTCAATGAGACCGCCCGCACGACATGGTCGCAGCACTGGATCAGAGTCGGATTCGAAGCGATCGAAGCACGCCTTGCGCACCTTCCGGGCCCCTTTGCGCTCGGTGAACGGCCGACGGTAGCCGATATTTGCATTGTCCCGCAGGTGTTCAATGCGCGACGCTTCGGTGTTGATCTTTCCCCGTACAAACGAATCCTGGAAATAGATGCGACAGCGTCGGAGCTCGAGGCATTTGCCACGGCTGAGCCAGGCCGTCAGCCCGATGCAGAATAGAAATCTCACTGGAAACACGATGCATCCCAACCGCCTCGCCTGCAGTATGCGGATCTGAGTTGCGATCGGTGGACACCCGTGTTTACAAGCGCACGCTGTTTCAATGCTAATACCAGAGGTCGCACCGGCGGACGCTTTGCCGCTGTATTGTTAATCGGCGCGGGGTCCGGACGGTGCATTCGGCCGGATGTAGGCAACCAGGTGGACCAAGGAATCCCAACAAGCGCCGCTGTCTACGATCTGGATCGCTGCCGAACACCTTCACATGCAACGGATTATCACGCATGCTGTGGGCCAGGGTGGTCGCCGCCGCGCGCAACTCGCCAGGCATCAGCGCCCTGATGTCGACGAAGAGGTCGCCATCGACTTGGTTGTATGATGTCGGTTGTCGACCACCAGGCGCCGTTGATGAACGCGGATCCGATTCTAATCGACCAGCGGTCAGCCCGCGACAGAATGGCAGCGCCATCGCCGGCCAGCGCACGCGCGCCAACCCCTGTTATGTTCATATCTCACCGAGCGGGCATTGTGCATCGGGCATCTCATGACGGGTCGGCATGCGTCAGCTCCGTCGATGCCCGGGTCGGGCGAGCATCGGACCATAGACCAGTGCGAACAGGCCGAAGGCCAGCGACCAGCAGGCGGCGGACAGCACCAGCAGCTCCGGATAGATCGGAATTGCGAACGGCGCGAGCACGCGCGTCACGGCAGCGGCATTGACCAGAGCGTAGATGATCAGCGTGGTGGTGTCCGCGCGGCGTTCACGCCCGGTATGACTGCGGCTGGTGCGGGTCATCATGGCCAGCGTCATGACGCCGATCGCGCCGGTGGTTAACGCATGGATCGCCGCGGTCTCGGGAATATTGGCTGGTAACAGGATCGAAGCTCCCAGTATGGCAAGACCAAGCGCACACCAGAAATAGCCAAGATGGAGAATGAGCACCATCCCGTCACTGGCTGCGACCCATCCTCTCCAACGCAGGAGACGGACGAGCAGGCCGGCGCCGGCAATCGCCAGCAGGACGCCACTCAACGGCGCAAATGGCGCCGTGTGTGGGAGGAAGGCCGTCCTAAATTCAAATCGCCGCAGTCCGGCTGACGTTAAGGAGGGTAAGACCAGTTCTGTGATCCGGTAATGGGAATTATTCGCTTGCGCGTTCCAAACGGCTCCGGTTGTAGCCCCATGATCCACGCCAACCTTTAAAGGCACGCTGGGCCTGATGCGAAGCCAGCCCTCCGGCGCTCCGCCCAATTGGCTGGACCCGGACGATAGGTGGCAGGCTCAAGACTTCTTCCTTGCGACCCCGCCGCCGGATGCGGGATCAACGGCACAAAGCTTTCCTTCATACCGCGCCCGGCAACAGCGATCAGCGCGCCGCTACTTGATGAACGGATTCTGGAAGCCGCGGCTCGGTACGGCGCGCGGCGGGAACGCCGCCTCCAGATAGTTCAGTACAACTTCACGATCCCTGCCCTCGAGGGCGGGCATGCCATGCTTCGACGTCATGAGATTAATCGTCGCGTCCCATTGGACGCGACTCATCCCTTGTGCCGCGACCAGCTTAAAGCCGTGACACGCGGTGCAGGCATAAAAGGCGCCGTCGCGGCCGTCGCCGGGCGGATAATCCTCCGGCGCTTCGTCCTGCGCGCGTGCCATGATGCCGGCCGCGAGCAACACCGCCGCGGCCAGAGAGAGCTGCCGCGCAATGCGCGCGGCAGCCGTGCGAGTGTGCAAAGGCATCATTCCGATCAACCCACCAAAACGGCAACCCGGTGCATGGCGTTGCCGCCATAGCCCTGCGGATTCCAGAAGCCGGCCATATGCGGCTGCATGACGCCTTTCGAGTCGGTGCCGCGCGCCCAGATTTCATAATAGCCGTCGGTCGGCAGCTTCACCGTCGTGGTCCAGCGCTGCCAGTCGTACTTGTTCTTCGGCTTCGACAGCTTAACCCGCGTCCACGTCGCGCCGAAATCGGTCGAGACATCGACGTGATCGACGGTGAAGTCGCCGGCCCAGGCCGCGCCACGCAGCTTGATCTCCTTGGTGCCGGCGGCGATTTTATCGCCGTTGGCGGGACTGGTGATGATCGAGCGTATCGGCATGGATTCCAGAATCTGGAAATTCTTCGGATCGCCCTTGGCGCCGGGGATCATCGGCTTGATCGGCACGCGATAAGCGAACTCAGTCATGCCCGGGCCGTCGTGCTCCTTGTCGCGGATCCAGATGCGGCTCAGCCACTTCGCCGATAGCGATCCCGGCCAGCCGGGAATGAACAGTCGCACCGGCCCACCGTGAATGTTCGGCAGCGGCTTGCCGTTCAGCGCGAAGACGATGAGGTTGTTCTCATCCATCAGCTTCTTGATCGGCACACCGCGCGACAATGTCGGCTTGCTCTCGTCGCCGGAGAGATGCAGGTCGCGGCCGTAATGGCCGGAGAACACCGCCGACGGCTTCAGTCCGGCGCTCTTGATGATGTCCGCAAGCTTGACGCCGGTCCATTCCGGACAGCCGACGCCGCCATTGGTCCACTGGTTGCCGCGCGCCTGCGGCGTGAAGAAGGAGCGGCCGTTGCCGCCGCATTCGAGCACCAGACGGCGGGTGACCGGCTTGTGCTTCGCCTTGAGTTCGCCAAGCGTCAGCGTCAGCTTGTTGTTGACCTCGCCATCGATGACGAAGGACCACTTATCCGGGTCCTTGCTTTCCTCCGGAATCTGGCCGTTGTTGCGCACGAACAGTTTGTCGGTCGGCGTGGTGTCGTCGTCGAGCAGGTTCTCTGGCGTCTCCGCCACCAGTGGCCGATCACCGAGCACAACGAGCCCATCACTCTTACCAGGAAACTGTAAATGCTGCGGCCCTTTCGGCGCCGGGGCTGGAGACTCGCCGGCAGCAGGCGCATTTTGCGCGAGCGCCGCTGGAATCAGCCCGCCCGGCATATTGGCAGCAAATGGGATCGCACCACCAACCGCCGCGCTCATCGCGGCAAGGCCGGCTCCGCCGAGAAAACCGCGGCGGCTCGCGGAGACTTTCCGGCCGAATACCTCGGCATCCGCGCGTTCGGCATCGTCGTTGTAAAGTTCGTCAAGCGAGCGCTCTACCGAACGTTCATGAGATTTGAACATCTGCATTTTCGACATGTGCGTATCGCTCCTTGCCGACCCAACGCCCGGGACTTGCCACCAGCCTTCGGATTCCGAATGCTAACATTCGAACCAGAGCCTAGGATGCCATAGATAGAGATAAAGACCAACGCAATCGGCAGCGGAGTTGGCTCCAGCGACTCTGGCGTACCCACGATAGGTTGCAAAGTACGGAGATATGCGTCTCGCAAATCGATTCAAAATCAAACGCTTGTCAACGAGACCGGAGCGTGAATTCTAGTCTAGGTCGGGGCCACGCCGATGCCCTTCTCCCTCAACTCGGCTCTCGCCCTCTCGGATTTGTCGGGCGAGATCTGCATCGCATTCAGAACGGCATCCGTCTTTGCAAACTGCACGTCGCGGTATTCAACCACTTCGACACGGTTGCCCCACGGGTCGAAGAAGTTGAACGAACCTTCGACCATCCTCGCCCCCGCCAGTTCGGCGAGTTCGCGCACTTTCGAGCGGTCATCGACGACAAGACCAAAATGCCGCGCGTCGTCGGGACCCTGCTTGCGGCCCTCGCTCAGCGCGAGAAACTGGTCGCCCATGTCGATGAAAGCCATGGTCGTCCGGCCTGCCTCGTCCAGGTGGCTTCCCCTCAGTTCAAAGTCGAATATTGCGCCGTAGAAAGAGAGTGCCTCCTCGACGTTTCCGACTTCCAGAGCTACGTGATTGATGCCGACCAGGTTCGGCCTGGAATTGTTTGCCACGTTCGCCTCCTCAATCTAAACGCGCGTGCTACCCGTGTACGACACCGGATCGCTGGCCGGGAAGGATTGAATCGAACCCTCGTCCACGGCTCCATCCTGCTTGCCGTCGGGCGGGAGCGGATGCGGCTTGCGGGCTGGTGCCGCTGATAATTCCGACCGCTCGCCCAACAGCTGACGCAACACGTACCGTAGGATCCCGCCGTGGCGGAGATAGAGCACCTCTTGCGGCGTTTCGATCCGGGCGCTGACCTCGAACGCGATCGCGCTATTGTCTTCGCTATAGGCGCGCACCGTCAGTCGGCGCGATGTGGCGAACCCGCTCGCGACCCCGGCGGTGATACCCTCAATATCAAAAGTCTCCCGACCCGTGAGCCCAAGGCTCGCCGCTGACGCTCCCTCCACGAATTGCAGCGGCACGATCCCCATCCCGACGAGGTTCGACCGATGAATCCGCTCGAAGCTCTCGGCGATGACGGCACGCACGCCTTGCAGGTAGGGTCCCTTCGCCGCCCAATCCCGGCTTGAGCCGGACCCGTAGTCCCGGCCTGCGAGAACGATCAGCGGAACTCCGTCCGCAAGATAGCGTTGGCTTGCCTCGTAAATCGGCGTCTGTTCGCCGCTGGGGAGATGGATGGTGCAGCCGCCTTCGGTGTCCGGAGCGAGCCGGTTACGAATCCGCACATTGGCGAACGTCCCGCGCACCATCACTTCGTGATTGCCGCGACGCGCACCGTAGGAATTGAACTCCTTCGGAGCCACGCCTTGCGTGACCAGATACTGTCCTGCAGGCGAGCCCTGCTGAATCGTTCCGGCAGGAGAAATATGGTCGGTCGTGATACTGTCGCCGAACACTGCAAGCACACGCGCCCCGCGGATCTCTGCAACCTGCTCAGGAGCCGTATGGGGCATGTCCGTGAAGAAGGGCGGGCTGCGCACATAGGTCGAGCTCTCGTTCCACTGATAGATGTCGCCGGAGGGAGCCGCCAAGGCGCGCCATTGTTCATCGCCGGCGAAAATCTCGCGATAGTTCTCACGATAGAGATCGGATCCGATCGCTTGCTGCAGGGTCCGCTGGATCTCCTCTTGGCTGGGCCAGAGGTCGCGCAGGAATACCGGGCGCCCCTCTCGATCGTGGCCAAGCGGCTCGGTTTCCAGATCGATCGTGATTCGTCCGGCAAGCGCGAAGGCCACGACAAGCGGTGGCGACATCAGATAGTTCGCTCGCACTTCGGAGTGGATACGGCCTTCGAAGTTGCGGTTGCCGGACAGCGTCGCGGCGACGACGAGGTTCCTGCTTCGGATCTCCTCGGAAATCTCGGCCGGGAGAGGGCCGGAATTGCCGATGCAGGTGGTGCAGCCGTAGCCGACGAGATTGAAGCCAAGCTGATCGAGATAGGGCGTCAGCCCGGCGCGCTCGTAATAGGCCGTCACGACCCGTGATCCGGGCGCAAGCGAGGTCTTGACCCATGGCTTGCGATTCAGCCCGCGCGCGACCGCGCGCTTGGCGAGGAGGCCCGCCGCCAGCATCACAGAGGGATTGGACGTGTTGGTGCAGCTCGTGATGGCGGCGATCACGATGGAGCCGTGCTCCAGCGCTTCAGCCCTACCCACGTGCGGCTGCATCGCTCCCGGCCGGACCTCTCCTGCCGTCGACTCGCCCCAGACAGTCAGCCGCTCGTCGGCCGAAATCCGCGCGTCCGCGCCTTTCTGACTGCGCGGCGGTTCGGGCGGCAGGAGCGACGGCAGAGAGGCTTCGAAGGCCGCCTTGGCGCGGCCGAGCGGCACGCGATCCTGCGGCCGTCCGGGACCTGCAATGCTGGGTTCGACGTCGCCAAGATCAAGCTCCAACGTGTCACTGAAAGCCGGCTCCGGCGCGGCACTGTCGTGAAAGAGCCCCTGTTCTTTCATATAGGCTTCGACGAGCGCCACCCGCTCCTCGGAACGTCCGGTCAATCGCAGATAGTCGATCGTGGCCACATCGACCGGAAAGATCGCGCATGTCGATCCGTATTCCGGCGACATATTGCCGATGGTCGCGCGGTCGACGACGGGCACGTTGCTGACACCTGGTCCATAAAACTCCACGAACCGGCCCACAACGCCTTTTTTGCGCAGCAGCTGCGTTACAGTGAGCACGAGATCGGTAGCGGTCGCGCCCTCGCGAAGCTTGCCGGCGAGCTTGAAACCGATCACTTCCGGGATCAGCATCGAGATCGGCTGACCGAGCATGGCCGCCTCGGCCTCGATGCCGCCGACGCCCCAGCCGAGGACACCAAGGCCATTCACCATCGGCGTGTGGGAGTCGGTCCCGACCAGCGTGTCGGGATAGGCGAGCGACCGCGTATCGCCGCCCTCACCTACCTTGCTCGCCAGCTCGTCTGCTCCGAACACGACCCGTGCCAGATATTCGATGTTCACCTGATGGCAGATCCCGCTGTTCGGCGGGGTGACGCGAAAATTCTTGAACGCCTGCTGGCCCCATTTCAGCAGCGCGTAGCGCTCGCCGTTGCGGCTGTAGTCGAGCATCTGATTGATCGCCATCGCGCCCGGAACTCCGAACGCATCGGCCTGGATCGAATGATCGATGACGAGTTCAACTGGCTGCAGGGGATTGATCTTGGCGGGATCGCCACCGAGCCGGACCATGGCGTCACGCATCGCCGCAAGATCGACAATCGCCGGAACACCTGTGAAATCCTGCAACAGTACGCGGGCCGGCTGAAACGCGATCTCGGTGCGCTCCGACGCGTTCGGCTGCCAGCCTGCAAGCGCCTCAATATCGGCCCTGCTGACCGACGCGCCGTTCTCGGTCCGGAGCAGGTTTTCAAGCAGGATGCGCAGTGAATAGGGCAGGCGCTCGACTGCAAAACCGGCTCGCTTGAGGGCATCCAGACGGTAAATCGTGTATGAGCGATTTCCGACGTTAAGCTCCGAGGCGGCTCCAAAGCTGTCCAGATGCGCTGCGGTCATTCGGCCCTCCGATCCATTTGCATGTTTGGCCTTCCTCGCAGTCGCTGTCGCGAGCCTGGGAGGGCACACACCTATGTCGTCGCGTTACTTGCTACGTTGCAGGAGGCTGCTCAGCATCCAGGCCGTCTTTTCGTGTTGCGTCACCCGCTGCGTCGCGAGATCCGCTGTTGCAACATCTCCTTGTGTCCCGGCCTCTGTCACCACCTGCAGGGCGGTACGCGAGGCAGTGGTGTGATCGGATAATAGCTGGCTGATCATCGCATCGGCCGCCGGCGCATCCGCTTCTTCGCCGATGGACGTCAATGTCTGGAATTCAGCAAAGCTGCCGGGCGCCTTGACGCCGAGTGCGCGGATCCGTTCGGCGATCTCATCGATCGCCTGCGCGAGTTCAGTGTATTGATCCTGAAACAGCGTGTGCAACGGTTCAAATTGCGGTCCAACAACGTTCCAGTGGAATCCCTGCGTCTTCACATAAATGATGTAGCTGTCCGCGAGCAGGCGCCCGAGTAGAGCCGCAGTTTTAGCGCGTGCTGCTTGATCGTTGATGTACGGGCTAGGCATGTCGGTTCTCCGAAATTGAAGCGTCTTGCTGTCTGATACGGCCGTAACGCAAAGCAGCGCGGGTTTGCCAAGATTACTACCCCGTTCGACGTCAATAGTTCCTGGTATGATTATCGGCTCCAGTCGACGCGATCCGTATCCGACCCACCGCGCGCCAGTGACGCGAACCCGATCAGCCGCCCTAAACCGGATAACGCAGGATCGCCGCCAACGTCCCCTCGCGCGGGATGTCGGCCTTGCGCACTCCGATTACCCGGCCGCCTGCCGCGAGGACGCGTGCCGCAATTTCGTCGACGACGCCATATTCACCCTCGTCCTGTTGCTCGGGGAAGCTGACTGCCCCTTGTTCGTCGATCCGCCCGGGAATGATCTGGTCGATATCGACCAGGATCATGTCCACGGCGCCGAACGTTGCCGCACGCGCTGCCTGGGCGACATCCGTTGTCGCCCGGCCCTGATTTTCACGTTGCTGGAAGAGCGCCCGCCAGGTTGCGAGTTCATCCCGGTAGAGTTCGTCCAAGATGGGGCGCGCCCGCTCAGCGAGTTGAGCCTCGGTCAAACCCTCGGGACTGCCCTCGATTCCCGCCTCGGCGAGTTGAGAATAGGTGTTCACGGAACGATAGATTGAAGCCAATGGCTCGGCCGCTGCGAGGATGAGCGGCAGACCGCTGCCGCCTAACAGGGGCCGCAACGCCCGATCGACCTTCCGGGCGAACTGACGCAGCAACACTTTTTGACCCTCTGCGCCCTGAATCCGGCCGCTCGGCCAATGATCGATCTCACCCACGCCCCGCACGGCCCGCCCGGCATCCTGCGGCATCGCCTCGACCTCGACCGGCACCGCCGGCAGGTCGGCTGACACTTCGACGAGCCGAACGCTCCGCTGCGCCAACGCCAACACGTAACAGGCATTGGGAAAACTTACGGCTCGTAGCAGCGGCTTCACGTAAAACCGATCCGACACGCTGACGATGCGCGCGAGTGCATTGGGGACACGGAACGTCTGCAAATTCTCCGGTGTCGCGAAGATAGCCAAGCTGTGCGCCTGAAAGCGCCAGAACTCGTCGTCGTCGACGAGATCGTCCAGTTGTTCGGCAATCAGCGCCGCCCGGTGCCTGTCGCCTCCTGCCGCGTGGATCTGCTCAATCGCTTGCTTCGCGAGATTCTTGAGCTCGATCCGGTGGCCTTGGGCCTCTTGAGTGACGGGTGTGGTCGGCAAGTAGATCGAAACACAGAGATCGCCTCGATGGGAGGTCAAGGCCGCGATGTCGACAGAACTCGGAATATCCACGTACAGCATTGCGTACTCCCTCTCCGAGATCTGAGCTGACATTCCATGCGGAACTATCGCCAGAGCAAGATGCCAAGGAATCGTGCAAATCCGTCGCGTTGGCCGCCCGGGGCCCGATGAGCCTAAGAGCTGCGGCTACCCACGTCCACATGTTATCTGCGGCAGCGGTGCTGCGAGCCTGACAAGCGCGCGGTTTCTCAGATGAGGGTAGGCCCGGCTGGCGCCCGTCGGGTCTACCGATGAGGTCCCGACAAACGAGTTGCGGCGCGCCCACCTTGGGGCGAGGAGAACCTTGATCTATCGGCCACCGGATGAGCCCGAGCTTTTCGAGAAAGGGGCATTGTGGAACCTAACGGAACATCGGACGTTCTTTATCCACGAATGAACAGCGCAATTGCCCGACAGCGTGTCCGCGTGCTGAAGCGTTTTCGGTTGCGCGAGGAGCGCAAGCCGGAAGCGGCTAAGTAAGAATGCTACGCTGTGCATAGCGAGACATGCCAATGCTGGGAGGTGGGCGTGGCGAGAAAGCGCATTGGCATTCTAACGGGCGGCGGCGACGTCCCCGGTCTCAATGCAATCATTAAGACCGTGACTTATCGCGGCAGTGAGGACGACATCGAGGTCGTGGGTCTTCGCCGTGGTTGGGAGGCCCTGACGCATCTGAATCTCGAGGACCCGACCAGCAGGTCTCACTACCTCATCCCGCTGAACCGTGAAAACACGCGCACCGTCGACCGGCGCGGCGGCACCATGCTGCATTCGAGCCGCACCAATCCGTCCAAAATGAAAAAGTTACCCGACCATCTCGTCGGCACTGACCTTCCAGTTACCACGAATACCAACGGCGGCACCGAAACCAGGACCTGGGACCTGACCGGCCAGGTGCTCGCGAACTTGTCAGGACTAGGCATCGAACACCTAATCGCCATTGGCGGAGACGACACGCTCAGTTATGCGGCCAGGCTCGACGAACTCGGCGTCAAGATCATCGCCATTCCGAAGACGATGGACAACGACGTTCGCAACACCGAGTACTGCATTGGCTTCTCGACCGCGATCACCCGCGCCAGCGATGCCATCCAGCGGCAGCGCACCACTATCGGCTCCCACGAGCGCATTGGTATTTTCCGGGTCTTTGGCCGCGATGCCGGATTTACGGCACTCTATACCGCGTACGCGACCTCGATCCGGTGCGTCATACCGGAGTACAAGGTCAATCTCGACAAACTGATCCGGTTGCTGCTCGAGGAGAAGCGCGCCAACCCAAGCAACTACGCGCTGATCGTGCTCAGCGAGGGCGCCGAGTGGGAGGGCTACGAAGCGCATGAATACGGCGAGCCTGACCCCTACGGTCACCGCAAGAAGGCGAGCGTCGCCGAAGTGCTTGCTGACGAAATCAAAGCGCACACCGGCGAGGAGACTATCGTCTCTGACCTAACCTATGACCTGCGATCGGGCGATCCGGACTTCATCGACAAGCTCGTCGCCCTGACTTTCGGTAACATGGCCTACGATGCGGTCCTGGAAGGCAGGACCGGCCTGATGTCGGCGCTGGTCGAGGGCTGTTACGACCTGGTGCCCATCCCTGACGCCAACCTCGGGCCACGCAAATTGGACGTCGCCAGCACGTACAACATGGAACGCTACCGCCCCATCTACGCCGATAAGCGGGGGCTGCCGATCTTTCTCAACCGCGCGTCATAGGGTGGCAGGTGGTAACCCCAAGAACGTCTCCTATGGGGGCAGCCTCGGAAGTAGTGCCCGGCCAGATGGGTCTGCCGACGCGGAGTCAGGGCCGCGCGCGGAGATCATGAAGGAGTCAGGTCCTGGAGATCGAACGCACTACATTCGGCACCATCACGATTGACGGAAAGACCTATGAACACGACGTGATCATAGGTCTCTCCGGTGAAGTGGCAAGGCGGAAGCGGGCCGGCCGCGACTGCGCTGCGGCGCATGAGCAAAAGCCCGAGAGCGCATCGAGAAGATCGATTGGTCGCACGGTCGTGCGTGCTGACCGGTGGCGGAAACCACCATCGTCCAGGTTCGCAAGAGGCCCTGCCCGCGTTGCACTGACGTGAGCACAGCGGGACACGAGAGTCGGCTTTTGGTCAATCGCGTCACTTTGGCCGTCTGCGCGCTACTTCTGGTCTTCCCCTGTAAACAGACGTAGTGAGGGTCAGTGAGTATGTCTCAAAAGGGCCAAAGGCAGTCGCTCACAGCTTGCAGGCGATCCGAAAGTGCGGCAATTAGGATGCGTCGTCGACGCGATGAAATCTGCCTGATCCTGTTGGCAGCGTTCCGTCTGGGAGCGGCGTGTCGTCATTTTTCAAGCATCAGTTATTGCCGCCGTGAATCGGTAGGTAGCGTGATTTTGAGCATGGGAGCGACAGACATTTCTCGCTGCAAACTCGCGCCGATCTAGCCCGTCGCCTTTCCTGCAGCTGTCGCCTCAGTCACTTCGTCCAGGTGCCCCGTCTTTACATCGTAGATAAATCCATAAATTGGGACGTGCTTCGGCACTAGCGGATGGGTACGGATCCGCAGTACGTCTTCGACGACGCTCTTCGTGTTGTCCTCGAAGGTGTGCCAATGGATAAATTTTCCAGCCACGGAACCTCCGCCGTGTTTTGGGTTCGACCACTTCTTGCCGTCAAATTGCGCAGTGCTTAGATCATCCGCGAGAAGGTTGCCGATGATTTCGTTGGTGAACAATTGCATTCCACAATCGCTGTGGTGGATCACGAACCATTCGTTGGTTCCGAGCAGCTTGTGAGAGATAACGAGCGAGCGAATTGCATCATCGGATGCACGGCCGCCGGCATTTCGGATGACGTGGGCATCCCCTTCCGCAAGGCCTGCATATTTTGCAGGATCGAGCCGAGCATCCATGCAGGTGAGAATCGCGAAGCGTCGAGCCGGAGGCAATGCAAGCTTGCTCTTGTCACCGAAGTCGCTGGCATATTTTTCGTTCGCCGAAACGATTTCCTTGAATACGGTGCTGCGCGTCGTCATGGTAGATATCCTTCGGTTGCAGACACACGATCAAAGCGAAACGAGATCAGCGCGCAGCTGGCCGGTCAAGATAATTGATTTTCGTAGTTTACGACAACGCGAAACGAACTTTTCCGGGAACCGCCGCGCATCGGGTTAAAACATTTCAATTGCCGAAGTGGGGCGCGAACCCTCGATCAATTTGCGCGGAGTGGACGGCGATTGAGCGCACCTGACAGGGTGAGATCACACCTGCAGGCGGCGGCTCGCGAGCAAATATTCCTCTCGGCACGAGATGATTGATCAAGACACGCAAGGTGAAGCCGCCGCTTAAGTCAGTTCCGGGTCAAAACCCGACCTCTAGGAGGCAGCCACTCTCAGCGTCTAGCGGACCAACTGGGATTACGTGTTCCTTTCATGCACCGGTCCTGGCCTTTCGCCGGCCCTATCTCTCATACCAACCGATGAGGCGGTAGTTCTGTGAGCGCATCGATCAACTATTCCATGAACGGGGATTCGGGACTTTCACTGTTCCGATTAATGCTACGGCGTGCTTTCCTTAAGGCACGGACGCATTAACACGCAGCCAGTCGCACCTCGCTTCAGCATATCCTGAAATGTCGAGCGCTGCCGAACACCGGCAGGAACTGCTTCGGGCTTTTTTAACAATTCAGTTTTTTAGCGGCGTCGGCGCGGGACTGGCTGACGCTGATCCGGTTGTTCGAAGAGCTTCGCAGCCTGGGCTATACCGGCGGCTATGATGCGGTTCGTCGTTATTCCCGCCAGCTCCGACAAGGCAATAGGCGATCACGTCGCGGCTTTTCGGAAGTTTGCCCAGGGGCCCGAGAACCGTGGTATTCCTCGGATCAGAAGTCTTTTCGGTTATTCGCTTTAGCCCGGCAGCAACAATGTCTGCATCAGACGACGATCTCCGCGATCTCAAAGAGAACCGGCGCCGTAAACGCCGGAACTCGCTGCTACTGCTTCTCCTCGCCGGACTGCTGGTGTTCGCCGCCGCCACGGGCGGACTGTATTACGCCTTGCGGCCGGTCACGCTTCGGATTGCGGTTGGTCCGCCCGGAAGCGACGATCAGAAGCTGATCCAGGCGATGGCGGAAACCTTCGACCGCGACCGGAATGCAGTGAGGCTGTCTCCCATCGTCACCGAGGGAGCGGCGCAAAGCTTGGCTCTTCTCGGCGCCTCCAATGCAGATCTCGCGGTTGCGCGCGGCGATCTGGCCATGCCCGGCGAAGCCGAAGCGGTCGTCATCGTGCGCAACGATGTGGTCGTGCTGTGGTGGCCTCCCGGTCTTCCTGGCAGAGTATCGAAAAAAAGAAGGGCGCCGAAAATTAAGGCCATCGACGAACTCGAGGGCCATCGGCTTGGCGTGATCGGCACGACGCCGGCTAATATCGCCTTGCTACGGATGATCCTGACTGAATCTGGCGTTGCTCCTGACAAGGTCGCGGTAACGCAGTTCGGCACCGACCAGATCGAAAAGCTGGCGCGAGACCCGAACCTCGACGCCTTTATGACGGTCGGCCCGGTGGGCAGCAAGATCACCGCCGACGCGATTGCCGCGACGGCGCGCGCCAGAGGCGAGCCGAAATTTCTCCCGATCGACGTCTCGGAAGCGATCGCCCTGAAGCACCCACTCTATGAATCCGAGGAAATTCCGGGCAGCGCCTTCAATGCGAAGCCGGCATGGCCGGATGACAAGGTTGAAACAGTCGGCGCGAGTCACCTGATCGTGGCACGAAAATCTTTGTCGGAGACCACAGTCGCCACCCTCACGCGGCAGGCGCTTGCTGCGCGTCATAGGTTGGCGAGGGAAGTGCCGGGCGGCCCCCACATCAAGAAGCCGGACACCGACAAGGACGCAGCGCTGCCCGTGCATCGCGGAGCGGCGGCCTATATCGATGGCACTGAACGCACCTTCCTGGACCGGTACAGCGATTACTTTTGGTTCGCTATCCTGCTTCTCTCCGGTATTGGCTCAGCCGGCGCTTGGTTGCGTCAATATCTGAAGCGCGACGAGCGGGACGAAAGCACTGAACTCCGTAACAGGATCATGACGATGATCTCGAAGATGAGCACCACGCAATCCGTTGAGGCATTGCTGGTGATGCGGCGCGATGTCGATGCTATCATACGTGAAACGCTCGAGTACCACGATGACGGCGCCATCGACGAAGAAGACCTTGCAGCCTTTGGACTAGTACTCGAACTGTTCGATCATGCAGTCGCCGACCGCCGCGCAGCATTGGAAGCGGAGCCACCCGAACCGACCCACCTGTGTCGAGCGCGAGCGGTCGTCGAACATTAGATGCCGTAATGGGCCGGCCTTCGCGAACATAGCCAGGTTGGGTGGCTAAGAGCCTGTTTGAAAATTGGGCTAGGCGGGGATTCCGGTATCGCTGCGAATATGACTCACACTTCGGATGTGGACACGCAAGCAGCGAGGCCGAATGGCCAGGATCGCCCGGAAAACCATCGTCGGCCGAAAGCGTCATGTCGCGGTCGACACGGACGGGCGATTGCTGATGATCAATCTGACAACCGCCGACATCTCCGACAGCGCAGGCGCGCAAGCGATCCTCGATGCCATCCGCAAACGCTGGCCGTGGATAAAACATCTGTTCGCCGACGCCGCCTACGACCGACTGAAACTGATGGACAAAGCCGTCTATCCGCAGTTCGCACTCGAAATCATCCGACGCCGCGACGGGCAGAAGGGCTTCGAAGTCCTGCCGCGCCGCTGGGTGGTCGAACGAACTTTCGGCTGGATGATCCGCTGGCGCAGGCTCGTGCGTGATTACGAACGTCGCATCGATGTCTCAACCGCCATGATCCATGTCGCCATGGCCGGTGTCCTCATCCGCAGAAACGCTCATCCCTGATTTTCCAAACAGGCTCTTACAGGTTTGGCGTGAAGGGGCTTCACCGGGGGCTGCGACCTGGATCGGGTTTGTTGGTAAGCCGGAATTCTTGGCCTTGTGCTAGAGATATGCTGAGTTGCCGACGCCCGGACAATATGGTCGGCTCTGACAAAGGAGCCGCTGAAGATGCAGTTTCCCGACCTCGCCGACGAATGGGGCTCGTGGGATGAGCCGCCGGCGTCCGCGCCCGACCAACGCAGAAATATCGGCAAGCCTTGCCGACATCACCATTCTTGTCAGCGTGTCGGAGCACCCGCAGCTCCACATCGCGCCTGAACTTATGAATCCTGATCATCCTTCCTGCCCTTGGCTCAAGAGAAAGGATGTCTCGCAAGTTCGTACATTCCTACAGACAAGGGAGCCGCCATCCTCGCGGATGCGCTATCTGTCTCGCGGATGCGCTATCTGTCGACGGTACTCGCCGACTTCTCGCGATACATCGTCGCCTGAAGGCTCGAATCCACCATGTGCACCTCCGACGTCTCGGCTAAGTTCGACCAGAGCCCGATGCTGCTGGTAGGTTCGATGCACGCAACAGCTATCCATGCTCGCGAGGGCTTTGCTCCGGAGGCACGAGATGATCTCTCGATCAACCTGGCCCGACGACGTCACCGTCAATAAAGACACTTCTGCGCTACGGCATTTGATGCAACGCGGCCTGAGCGCAAGCATTGTCGTATTGGGAAACGGCGTTAGGATTTGTCGCTGGATTGCCCGGATTTCCAGCATATGTTTTCGTTGCGCTCGGATTGAACGGGGATCCGTTTCCGGAGTTCACTTTGGCTCCGGCACCGATGGACGGAAAGCCCGTCGTGAGACCACAGCTTGCAAGGACATTCGAGCCAGTCTGTCCGGGTGCTGCTGATGCTGCTCCGGGATTAAGATTGGGGCTAGGCACCAATTCATGGAGGTTATCGGCGAAGGCCACTCCGGCCGAGAGCATCAGTACGCCGGAGGCGATGGCAATGGAAACCTTGAAACTCCTCATGTTCCGTCTCCTCTATGCGGAGTGATTCCCAGTGAGCAACGACATCAACACTAGAGGCCTGTCAGATGTTCCAGCGCTCCAGATTCTTGTTTGAACTTTGATCTTATCGGAGGAACGCCGCAGACTTTGCGCTAACGCAGCCCAGCGGGTTCCAGATCACGCTTTGGAAACCACGGACCGCCGATGACGAGCGGAGCGCGCAATTGCGTCAAGCCGTCTTATGATCGATGCCCTGCCGAAGAGGGGCGTCGGCGCCAAACGGCGGCTCAAAAAGTCCGGACAGCATGGGAACAATTTGCACCTTTCCAGTATTCGTTGACAGCAGCCAAAACATTAGACGCTAGTAAATTGTGTTTGAACTGACCACACGTTCCAGCGCCAGAGTGTAGCCTGAAGGCGCCGATGGACCGGTGAAAAACAGATGCGGGTCACAGCCACATGCGTTTCCTTGTGGCAGGTGTGCTATGTGCATTAATTCTCGGGCTCGGCTACACCTATAGCCAGGAGAATCCGGCGCCGACGTATCTCATCGCACCCGTAGAACGCGGCAACATCTCAACTCTCGTAAAGGCCAGCGGCACTGTCGAGCCGGTCGTAAGCGTTGATGTCAGCTCGCAATTGTCAGGGCGAATTGCGGAGGTGTTCGTTAGCTTCAACGATAGCGTCACGGCCGGGCAGCCGATTGCACAAGTCGATCAAGAGATCTTTGCCGCCCGCGTCAATGAAGCCAGAGCCGCTCTGAGAGTGGCGAAAGCTACTGCCCAAGTGCAAAGAGCGGCGCTGAAACGAGCGAATGTTGCAATGACGAATGCGAAGACTGCTGAAACATTGGCGAAGGACCAATCGGCCGCTAACGAAGCCAGACAAGGCGAAGCCGAAAGGGAGTTTTCGCGAAAATTAGCATTGGCGCGCACCGGCAGCGGAACTGAGCGAGACCTAAGCCAGGCGCGGGCTCTGCGCGACGCGGGGGCTGCCGACCTGCGCGCTTCCCTTGAGCAGATCCAGATGAAGGCCGAGGCCATTGCGATTGCGGAAGCAGAAAAGCACATGGCCGAGGCCAATCTCGAGAATGCAGACGCTGTTGTCGAGCAGAGGCAGGCGACCGTCGATCAGGCGGAACTTGATCTTGATCGTACCGTGCTCCGTGCGCCGATTGATGGAATCATCATCAAGCGGGATGTCAATCCGGGACAAACGGTCGCCGTCAGTCTCGAAGCCAAAACATTGTTCAAGATCGCGAACGATCTGCGTGAGATGGAGGTCCACGGCAAGATCGACGAGGCCGACGTCGGACAGTTGAAAGTGGGCCAGACGGCCCGGTTCTCGGTGGACGCTTATCCGGACCGCACCTTCAGCGGACAGGTTCTCCAGATCCGCAAGTCTCCTGAAGTCCTACAAAACGTCGTCACCTATACGGCAATCGTGTCCGCGCCAAATTCGGACCTCCTGTTGCTGCCGGGAATGACCGCCCAGCTTCGAATTGTGGTGAGTGATACCCGCGGGGTCCTCAAAATTCCCAGCCAAGCGCTGCGCTTCCGGCCGAACGATGCCGGTCTTCCGTCTGGTCACCAGGATGCGACTCAGGCCGCCTCCTCCCAGACCTCCGCGACGGTATGGCTGGTCGGCGACGGGGGGCGACCAAAGCCGGTCGCAGTGAGACTGGGTGTGAGCGACGACAACAGCGCAGAACTGCTAGAGGGCGCGCTTGCGGAGGACCAGCAAGTGATCGTCGGGACTGCGAACTCCCAAAAGCAGAGGAGCTATTTCGGCTTGCGCCTTGGATTTTGAGACTGGATTCAAAGATGGTGCCGCTGGTCCGAACCGCTGGAATTTCAAAACACTATCCCTCCGGAGGGACGATCGTTTGCGCAGTATCAAACGTGTCGCTCACGATCGGGCACGGCGAGCTTGTGGCAATTCGCGGCCGCTCGGGTTCGGGAAAGTCGACCCTGATGAACCTTTTGGGTCTTTTGGATCGGCCGGATTGCGGTGAATATGCGCTCAACGGTCGAGAAGTCGCGAAGCTGAGCGAGGACGGACGCGCGGCCATCAGGAGCCACGACATCGGCTTCGTATTCCAACTGCCGGCCCTTCTGCCGCGAGCAACCGCGCTGGAAAATGTCGAGCTTCCGCTCGTTTATGCTGGCGTTCCTCCCTCCAGAAGACGTCGCGCAGCCAAAGATGCGCTTGACCGCGTAGGCTTGGCCAACCGGGGTCATCATTGGCCAAATCAACTCTCAGGAGGAGAGCAGCAGCGGGTGGTCATTGCCCGTGCGACGGTGAGCGATCCCGCTCTCATCCTGGCCGACGAACCGACCGGTTCACTGGACAGCAGCACCAGCGATGAGATTCTGTCGCTATTCGAGACACTTCATCGCGATGGTCGCACGATCATCGTGGTTACGCACGCCACCGAGGTCGCCGATCGCGCGCGGCGACAGATCATCCTGCACGATGGACGTATCATCAAGGACACTGCGGCACCGGACAAGAATTTGCTTCCGAACGGCATCGTTTTGGATTCTTCCCGATGAGTGCCCGGGAGAGCTTGCGAATTGCCATTCGAGCGCTCCGCGCGAACAAGCTGCGGAGCGCCTTAACCGTGCTTGGGATCATCGTCGGCGTCGGAGCAGTGGTCTGCATGGTATCGGTGGGAGCCGGCGCACAAGCGGAAGTTTCCGAAAAGATTCGAACGCTCGGAGCCAATCTCCTGCTCGTCCTGCCCGGAGCCCGAAATTCAGGTGGAGCGAGGCTTGAATCCGGAACACAACCCACGCTGACGGAAGAGGACGCCGCTTCTATCCGCCGGGAACTGGTGCACGTGCAGGTCGCGGCTCCGCTGTTGTCGCGCACCATGCCGCTCGTGGCCGCGAACAAGAACTGGGTGACGCTGGTGGCTGGAATTAATTCCGACTATCTGGTGGCTCGCGAATGGCAAGTTGCCAACGGCCGATCCTTTGCGAGCGGCGAGATCGCATCCGGATCCAAAGTTGCCATCGTGGGGTCGGTTATCGTCGAGGAGCTTTTCAATGGGCGGGCGGGAGTCGGAGAGACCTTTCGGATCGGCAACGTCCCCTTTACCGTGATTGGTGTGCTGGACAAAAAGGGGGTGGGCGCAGCTGGCCGCAGCCAAGACGATGTCGTGTTCATTCCACTGTCGGCTGCGAAAAGCCGAGTGCTCGGCGCTGTGCGGGGCACGACGCGCGAGGCATTGGATTTCATAACAATCAAGATATCCGATGCGGCCGCCATGCCGGAGATCGAACGCGGACTCGAGGCGTTACTTCGGCAGCGACACCGTATTCGCAGGGATGCCCCCAGCGATTTCAGGATCGAGAATCCAGCGGATATCCTATTTGCACGCGGGGCCGCCGTACGGCTCCTCGGCAGTTTGTTGATCACGGTGGCAGCGGTTTCGCTGGTCGTTGGCGGGATCAGCATCATGAACATCATGCTGGTTTCAGTAACCGAGCGTACCCGGGAAATCGGTTTGCGCATGGCCGTCGGGGCCAGCCGCCGCGATATCCGGGGGCAATTTCTGATCGAAGCCTTGATCCTGGCATTGATCGGAGGGCTTGTGGGCGCGATAGTGGGAGCCGTCGCGGCAGTCGTGATAGCATGGGAAGCTGGCTGGCCTATCCTGATCAGCCCGTGGGCGATCATTTTGGCTTGCGGGTTTGCGGGGTTCATCGGAATTTCGTTTGGCCTTTATCCGGCCTATCGGGCCGCGCGGCTTGATCCAATCGTGGCGTTACGCTTCGAATAGCCTCGATGTTGGATCTGGATGTCTGAAACCTCTTATTCTAAGAGCCTGTTTGGAAAATCAGGGATGAGCGTTTCTGCGGATGAGGACACCGGCCATGGCGACATGGATCATGGCGATTGAGACATCGATGCGACGTTCGTAATCACGCACGAGCCTGCGCCAGCGGATCATCCAGCCGAAAGTTCGTTCGACCACCCAGCGGCGCGGCAGGACTTCGAAGCCCTTCTGCCCGTCGCGGCGACGGATGATTTCGATCACGAACTGCGGATAGACGGCTTTGTCCATCAGTTTCAGTCGGTCGTAGGCGGCGTCGGCGAACAGATGTTTCACCCACGGCCAGCGTCTATGACCAGCGCTTTCATACCGGTGTCAATATCATCAGGGGCGAAAATGGCTCCGGCAAATCCACCATCGCAGATTTCATCTCCTATATTCTCAGCGGGGAGTTCGACAATTGGAAGACGGTCGCCGCCAATTGCAGTGAAGTGCAGGCCGAAGTCGTGACACAGGGCGGCGTGCTGACGCTTCGCAGAGAGATCGGTCGCGCACAAACGCCCATGCAGGTTTTCTTTGGACCAATGACAGAGGCCGAGCAGCACGGGCTGGATGGATGGGAAACTTATCCGATCCGCCGGTCGGAAAGTCGGGAGAGCTTCTCTCAGGTTCTGTTTCGCGCATCGGGCATTCCCGAGGCGCAAAGCCAGGTCGCCGCCAACATCACAATGAACCAGTTATTGCGGCTGCTCTACTCTGACCAGCGCACGCCAGCGGCGTTCCTTTTCCGGTTTGAATCCTTTGATACGCGCGAGATCCGCGAAGCGGTCGGCGATCTCATTTGCGGCCTCAGCGTATATGAGCTCTACGACAGTCTGCGCGATCTTGACTGTTATTCGGCCTGCAATATTGCCCCCCTGAGCCGGGGGATCGGCGTCCAAAATTGACCCCCGATAGGTTGGTCTGTTGCGCTGCCTGCTTTGGAACGAAGCAGGTGGTTGGGGATGCTGATCGTGGAGACGATTGCGCGGATACGCCGCGAGCACTTCATCAAGGGCACGACGATCAAGGAGATCGCACGCGACCTGAAGGTGTCGCGGAACACGGTCCGCAAGGTGTTGCGGTCTGGGGAGACCTCATTCGAGTACGAACGTGCGGTGCAACCGCGGCCGAAGCTGGGGCGATGGGCCGCTGATCTCGACGGATTGCTGGCGTCGAACGCGGCGAAGCCCGCTCGCGAACAGCTGACGCTGATCCGGGTCTTCGAAGAGCTTCGCGGGCGCGGCTATGACGGCGGCTACGATGCTGTGCGACGTTACGCCAGACGGTGGAGCCAGGAGCGCGGACAATCGACGGCGGCGGCCTATGTCCCGCTGAGCTTTGCGCCGGGAGAAGTCTACCAGTTCGACTGGAGCCATGAGGTTGTCCTGCTGCATGGCGTGACGGTGATCGTGAAGGTCGCTCATGTCCGGCTCTGCCACAGCCGAATGCTGTTCGCTCGCGCCTATCCGCGCGAGACGCAGGAGATGGTGTTCGATGCCCACGACCGGGCGTTCGCCCTGTTCAAGGGCACCTGCGGACGTGGCATCTACGACAACATGAAGACCGCGGTGGAGACGATCTTCGTCGGCCAGGATCGTCGCTACAATCGCCGCTTCATGCAGATGTGCAGCCACTATCTGGTCGATCCGGTCGCCTGCACGCCGGCTTCGGGCTGGGAGAAGGGCCAGGTTGAGAACCAGGTTGGGCTGGTCCGGGAGCGCTTCTTCACGCCGCGGCTGCGGTTCAGAACTCTCGACGAGTTAAACGCATGGCTGCTGGATAAGTGCATCGCCTACGCCAAGGCGCACCGTCATCCGGAACTGACCGAACAGACGGTCTGGGAAGTGTTCGAAGCCGAGCGGCCGAAGCTCGTTCCCTATGCCGGCCGGTTCGATGGATTCCATGCCGTGCCGGCATCGGTCTCGAAGACCTGCCTGGTGCGCTTCGACAACAACAAATACTCGGTTACGGCCAGCGCCGTCGGGCGGCCCGTCGAAGTGCATGCTTATGCCGACCGCATCGTGATCCGCCAGGACGGACGCATCGTCGCCGAGCATCCGCGCTCCTTCGGCCGCGGCGAGACGACCTACGATCCCTGGCATTATGTGCCGGTGCTGGCTCGCAAACCCGGCGCCTTGCGCAACGGCGCTCCGTTCAAGGACTGGGTGCTGCTGGCCGCGATCGAACGTGTACGGCGCAAGCTCGCCGGTGCCGACGATGGCAATCGGCAGATGGTCGACATCCTCAACGCGGTGCTGACCGACGGACTGTCGGCAGTCGAGGCGGCTTGCGCCGAGGCAATCGCCCACGGTGTCCATTCCGCCGATGTCGTTCTCAACATCCTCGCCCGCCAGCATGAGCCGGCGCCACCAGCCAACATCCTCACCCCGGCGGCACTGACCTTGCGTTATGCGCCGATCGCTGACTGTGCCCGTTACGACAACCTCAGGAGACCGGTCTGATGGAACGCACTCAACTCTTCGACCTCATGAGCGAACTCAAGCTCTATGCCATGAAGGCCGCCTTCGACGAGATCATGGCGACCGCCGTCAAGCGCCAGCACGAACCGCAACGCATTGTCGGCGACCTGCTCAATGCCGAGATCAACGAGAAGCAGGCGCGTTCGATCAAATACCAGCTCACTATCGCCAAGCTGCCGCTCGCCAAGGATCTCGATGGCTTCCAGTTCGAGGGCACCCCTATCAACCAGACGCTGGTCAATGATCTCGCCGGCGGTGGCTTCATCGCCCAGCAACGCAATGCCGTTCTGGTCGGCGGTACCGGCACCGGCAAGACCCATCTGGCCATCGCCATCGCCCGAAGCTGCATTCGATCCGGTGCCCGCGGGCGCTTCTACAACGTCGTCGACCTCGTCAATCGTCTCGAGATCGAGACCCGCAACGGACGCCAGGGTCGTATCGCCGAGCATCTGACCCGAATGGACTTCATCGTCCTCGACGAACTCGGCTACCTGCCATTTGCCCAATCCGGCGGACAACTTCTGTTCCATCTCGTCAGCCGGCTCTACGAGCGCACCTCCATCGTCGTCACCACCAATCTCGCCTTCGGCGAATGGCCCAGCGTGTTCGGCGACGCCAAGATGACCACCGCGCTGCTCGATCGTCTGACCCACCACTGCGACATCGTCGAAACCGGCAACGACAGCTGGCGCTTCAAAAGCCGCGACGATGATCAAACAACCCGCGCTCGCTCCGTCTCCGCAATCCCGGCCAGCTCCGACGGACCGAGCGCTACCGCTAAACCCCGTCGATCAAAGGGGTCAAATTTGGACGCCAATACGGGGTCAAACTTCGGCGCCGATTGACACCGAAGGGGACGCACACCGCGTCGTTTGAAAGCGACGTGCCAACCGTTCTGCAAAACGTGATCGTGGCCGAGCAGGTGCCGCGTAAGCCCAAACTATGGAAATTATCGGTACGCCGACATGCCTCCATGCTTCCGCTCGGCGTAGTCCAACTGGGCAGTAGCCCGGGCTCGCTCAAGAAAAAGCTGGCATTTCCAACGGCGCCGCCGATTCCGAAGATATCGCCGATCTCATCAGCCAGTTGATACCGGAAGTACCATCTGACCCTGAATTGCGTGAGCTTGCGGATTTGGCGCGCAAAAGCGTTCACCCGCGCTACAGGCTCGCACCGCTCGTCGAGCGAGGCGCTGCCTTTCATTATGGCAACATGCCGTCGCTCATCCGCTCGGAGGTCGAACGGCTATTCCGGTCCGGCAAGATTCGGTTTCTTGTTTGCACCTCGACGCTCATCGAAGGTGTCAATCTGTCGTGCCGGACCATTGTACTGCGCGGGCCAAGAAAGGGCATCGGTCATCCGATGGAGGCGCACGATTTCTGGAATCTTGCCGGTCGCGCCGGTCGATGGGGCGATGAATTCCAGGGGAACATCATCTGCATCGATCCGCACAACGCGCAGGCCTGGCCTCATGGCGTTCCCGAACGTGCTCGCTTTCCGATCAAGCGCGAAAGCGACGCGGTGATCGAGCACGGGGATAGCCTTGCAGATTATCTGGACCGCCGAGCAGCGACTGATTTGGCAGATTTCGAGGATCCCAATGAGTTCGAGCAGGTCGCCTCGTATTTGCTTGCTACATTTCTACGGCAGGGATCAATCTTACAATCGGGCCTCGCCAAGCGCCACAATCCTGCGACCATCGAACGGCTTGAAGCGAGCCTTGCAAATATCGCTGCGCAAATCGCGATGGGCCCAGATATCGCGGCCCGACATCCCGGTGTCAGTGCCCTCGGCATGCAGCGTCTGCTCGACGCATTTCGCAACTATAAAGGCGATGTCGAGAATCTTCTTCCGGCCGCCGTCGACAGCCAAGACAGCTACGATCGCTTCGTGACAATCATGCGCCGGATCAATCAGTATCTGTTTCCGGCGTTCACGCCTGATACGATCATTCCGCTTCACGCACTGATCGTCGTGCAATGGCTAAAGGGTTTCTCCTTGTCTCGAATGATCGAGCGGAACATTAATTACCATCGCAGGACCGGTCGGTCATTTAAACTGCCGGTCCTGATCCGCAGCACGATGGAGTTGGTCGAACAAATCGCCCGGTTTCGGGCACCACAATATTTGTCCGCCTATGTCGACATTCTCAGTATGCATCTGGTTGCAATTGGACGAGAAGACCTGATCGATGGTGATGTTGATATCGGAACGCAGCTCGAGTTCGGCGTTTCTTCGCGGACCTTGCTCTCGCTTATTGAGCTCGGATTGTCGCGCATGAGCGCTGTTGCGCTGTACGAAAAGATTGCGCGAGATGACCTCAATAAAGAAGATTGCATCGCTTGGGTAAGAGAGCGCGACACTCAGTTTGAGGGAATGGATATTCCGGTCATCATCCTCCGCGAAATTCGCGCCAAACTACTGCCAGAGGGTAGCGCAGGAGCTGCGACGTCAACATCCTAATTTTGGTTGGGAGACTCTTATGGTCAAGAAGCCGATCACCATCGGCCCTCACCACTTCAGTAAGAAGGGAGATGCCGCCACGTTTTTAAAGACGATGCTTCATAAATATGATGTTGGAGACAAAGTCAGCGCGGGAGATGCTGCGGTTCTGCTTGCCGCACTGGCGCTCCACCCGGATGCCGCTGCGAAAATGGGGGCAGGCATCACTCATTTCAGCGTCAGGAGCGCGGATTTCGGCTCAAAATGCTTCTGGGTCAATCGTATCGATGGTAGCACCGAAAAGTTTTCATACAAAGCCTGCATCCGCGGTTAGCGGAGGAGGTGTATTTCATTTCTACGCGCACAAAGCGTTCAGGGATCGGCATTTTGCCGCGAATGTGGGACATCCTGTCGTCGACCACAAATCCGGAGACGTGATCGCTATAGGCGCCTGGCAATTGGGTGGCCCCTGACTGCAAAATAAACTCGTCGGAAGTCTCGTTTTCGATGCAGGTTTTTAAGAAATCAGCTCGACGGTTTTGGGATACAAATGCTGCGCAGTAATTCCTTGCCAGGTAAGAATCTGCGCTTCGCCTTGCAGAGTGGTCGGTGAGGTTGCGGCGGCGCCTACCTGCCCGGCGCCAGGCTCGCAGTTTTGTTCTGAATGGCGGCAAATTGGCGCGCCCGAAGAGATTCGAACTGTCAGCGCGAATGCCTCGCGCGAGTTGGATGAGAAAATGGCGGCGGCTTTTTGTCTTTTAGCCAGGAAGGCAGATTGATTGGTTGCGCAATAAGATGGCCGGTCAATGTCGGCATCTTGCACACGAGATCGTACATGGCCGCAATTTCAGTTGCCTCGCAGTATCGCTCAGAGGTTTCCGATTTTCCGCTGTGACCCAAAAGATCGGCGCGAAGCTCTTCCCGCACATGCTTCTTTTTGAGCGTCGCACCAAATGCATGTCGAAGCGCATGAGAACCCAGTCCGTCCTCGGTAATCCCTGCTGCGATCAAAACCGGTTTGAATAGTTTGTAATAGCGGTTGCCCTACGGAGATTTGGTTGTGGCTGAAAACAAATCAGGGAAGACCAGTTCATACCCGAGCGAGCGGATGAGCGCGACGTATCGAAGGAATCCAAGTCTGATCAACTCCGGATGAATGACGATATTGCGCTTTGACTGGCCATTTTTGATGCGTCGAAATTTGTTTTTCGCGATGTGTAAATACGGATACGCTCCTTTATTGTCGTCAATGACATCGCTTGTCATCAACCCACAATACTCTTCGCGTCGACCGCCTCCATAAAATATCAACATCGGAATAAAATAAAGGGCGCCATGGAAAACCAGAGATTTTCCGGCGGCCCCTTCTTTTGATTGTCGATTCCAATCAGCACAGTTCACGAATGGCGGTTGTGCAAATAGATCTTCGATCTTCGAAAGCGGCAGCTTGAGACGTTCATCCCGTTCGCGCTCATCGGCGCCATCAATTGCGCGCAGCTTTGTGACCTTGAGTTTCGGATCGAGGTCGACGCCCTCGGCCTCCGCGAGGTCGAACAGTTGATCGATAAATGTCAGGTGCCGGTTGAGCGTGCCAGCCTCTAGCCCACGAAGATTTTCAGGCTTTGAGAGTGCGACAATGCGCATTTCAGAAATCGAACGATTTTTGTCATTCTTACTTTTCCCATGATGCTTATAGATTTCGGTCTCCAGAAAGCCGACGAGCGCCGCGAGGTCTTTCTGTTTTACGGCGCTCATGTTTTCGAGTGCGCGTTCCTCCTTCATAAATTTCGCCAACAACGTAAATGTCTGTGTGGCCTGTTGCTTGCTTTTCGTGGTCCAACGCTCTGCCTTGCTGCGCTTCCGCAAGAGTAAATCGGCCATAGTTTTGAAACGGTCGTCGACGGCATCCAGATCTTCCTGCACCGGATTGTCGTCGACCGGATATGGTACAGGCGCTCGTGGCTGCATGCGCTCGACAGGCGTCTCAAACTCTCGAGGCACGGATCGAACTCTGTCCTTAAGAATTTGGTCGACGAAATCACCAGCTTCGACGATTTTGCCGCCGTAGCGTCGTTCGGACTGCGCAAGCGCCATCCACATTCCGCGAAAATACACATCTTGTGCTGTCGCCAAGTTCATCGCGTTGGCAGGCGCACCGTTGGCGACGAGCAAATTTTGTAGGATTCCGTGCCGCGTGGGCACGAGGTCATTGATGCGCAGCATCGCCAAGTGGTCTTGGACCGCAGCAATGTCAGCAGCGGTCATGCCGTCCGCTGACATTTCGGTCTCGTCGGTCGGACGAACGACGGCGCCCGGTCCTTGCGCATGGAGCAAGCGATAGGCCCAAGCGGCGCGGCGGTCGTCGCGCTCGGCTTGAGCAGCGTCGAAATTTGGAAACGATTTCGCCGCCGCGGACAATCGCTCCAGCTTGTTCAAATGCTTTGTCACAACGTCGCGCAGCAAGCCGTCTACTCGCGCCGGAGTTAGATGCATCTCAGCATGCTCGAAGGCCGTCACGACCTCCTCCAATTTTGCATCGAGCAGAACCACCAGACGCCGCGCGAAATTGGGATCGGGTGTTTGCAAGCTCAGGAACAGATGGCGTTTATGAAACCAGCTGGCGAGCGCATTCGGAAGACGTCGACGCCAGTAGTACACGGCTTTTCGTCGGTAGAGATGGGTTGCGGCCGACATGATCGCCCCTGTGAAGCAGTCATGTGTTGCACGCTGTGGCTCAGCGCCCCACCTAGGTCGAATTACTTTGTGTTTTCAGCCACTTGCTGTTTTCTGGCTGGCGGCGCAGTGCTGATCGCGCCTTTCTCCAGACGAATTCCCTGCAAACAGGGAATTTAACAGGGATTTTCATGGCTTTAGCGAGATGGAAGCGGTTCTCGTCGGATAAATGCTTGATACTACAGTACTTTAGCGCGAAATCCCTAGCACTCAAAACAGGGAAATAGAATCGAGAAACAGCGATCTAGCCGATCGAGATCAGGGAACATGCTTCGCGGGAGATCTTACTTTCGCTACCCTAGTTGGAGCTTTCAATAGTTGTCCATCCGGACCAGACCCGCCGCGCAGCGAGACCGGCAGGCACCTCATCTACGGAAAGCCACCCGGCATTGATTCAAATCAAAGCCAGCCTCCCCGGCACTGAAAGCATCCCCTTGCTATGATCTTTAGCTGACCATGCGTCGAACACCTCGACCATCAGTCGGCTGAGTTCGTTCCTGTGTCAACCACGGCGGAGGAAGTCATGAATCTCGTCAAAGCAGTGTTTCTAGCCGCACTTGCCATCACCACCACCGGTGCCTTTGCCCCACAGGGTGAAGCGGCGCCTTTGCCAACCAGTACCGCCGCAATGAAAGCCGCGTTGGACACGCCTGTCCTGCAAGTGCGTTACGGCCGCTGGCACGGAGGCTGGGGCTATCGAGGTGGGGCCGGCTATCGCGGCTGGGGCCACGGGGGCTGGGGGTATGGGGGATGGGGTTTGGGCGGGGTCGCGGCAGGCGCGATCGTCGGCGGCGCGATCGCACGTTCGGCCTACTACGGCGACGCTTATCCTTATTACGATGGAAGCGTTGCCTATGGTAGCGGCTATGCCGATGACTATTGCTCTCCCTACGGCTACGAGGGCAATTATCCCGGCTACGCAGCGCGGCATTACTATTACGGCTGGTAACCTCGGGACCGATCCCTATTACCTGAACCGAGCTCTCCGAAGGCACGCGGCGCGCCAGAAACGCGCTACGAAATGGAGATGTCGCCGGAAGACATGGCGCCGGATTGCGCGTCCGCGCGCCGGATTGGGTCTACCTCAATCCCAAGGGCGAGCGCCGATAGCCGCTATCCCGGGCCTCATTCCTGCATACGAAGCTGCCGTATACCCCGAAGCATAGCGCCTCTGACCTTTCAGGTAGTAACGCTCTCTTCCGAAATCGAGCCAGACGATCGAATCCCCCGGACAATGGCGTTGCGCCTGGTATTCATAGCGGAACGGCGTAAGAACTTGCGCCGCCGCGCTATATGGCGCACATGAAATGAGGGCTAAAAACATAGCAGAACAGCCGCAGAAACTTGCTCGCATGTGGCGCCTATTTCGTTTACCTCCGGTACACCGCAACACCTTTCCCAATATTGCGCCAACCACGCTATTTAGCCACGCGCAAGATTAGGGCGCAACGACATCAGACCGATCCATGCGATCCAGGCGGAACCATGTAGAGGGTCATGGCGAATACAGCGTAGATGAACAATAGCAGAGCGCCAATAAACCATGCCGAACGACCGCTGTTCGTGACAAAGGTCGCCGTCACAGTAGCGATCATTACCATCGTCACTGCACCCGGCCAAAACTGCAGATCCATTGGCTTGGGTCCGACGACGTAGCTCAGAAGTACAAGTACCGGTGCAACAAATAGCGCGATCTGGGACGCACTTCCGAGCGCGATACTGACGCTCATATCCAGGCGGTTCTTGCGCGCGGCAGAAAATGCTACCGCCATTTCAGCCGCAGCACCGACCAAGGCTACAATGATGAATCCAACGAAAGCCGGGCTCATCCCCAGCGTCGCCGCCGCATGTTGCACCGACTCCACGAAGATTTCGCTCACCAGCGCCACCAACACCGTAACAACGAAAAGTGTTCCGATCGCGAGGTTGATCGGCCACTTTGCCTCCTCCGCCTGGCCGCGATCTTCGCTCGCAAAAAGCTCCTTATGGGTCTTGAGCGAGAATAGCAGGCTCAATCCGTATGCCACGATAAGCAAGATCGCCAGGGCGAGGCTGAAATTCTGGGTCATCACTTCGCCCCGCGCCAAATCGAGTTCGGAGACCGCCGCCGGCGCGAGTAACGCAATCGTCGCCATCAACAACAGCGCCGAATGCATCCTTCCTCCGGCGCGATTGTATTCCTGAACGTGGTACCGAAGGCCGCCCAACAAAAAAGAGGCTCCCAGCATAAAAAGCGAATTCGTGACGATAGCGCCGGCAATCGACGCCTTCACCAGCATATACTCTCCAGCATGGAGTGCTGTCACTGCGATAATCAACTCTGTCAGATTTCCAAGCGTCGCATTAAGCAACCCGCCAACTGCATCACCCGTTTTTTCAGAGATGGCTTCGGTAGCATGACTAAGGAGGGCGGCGAGCGGAACGATTGCCACGACTGCCAACACAAACAGCAGCGTGTGAGCGGCAGGCACAATTCTTGCCGCAATCAGTACGGCTGGCACAAATATCAGCAACCAGAGCAACGGGGTATGTCGTATTTCCCTTAGCAGGGAGCTCATGGTACTAGCCGCCTCCTTACTTGGTTTTCGACAAAGCATATTCACATGTGACATCGGCAACCTAAGTTGGCGCCAAGAATGGAGCGACGGTCACGGTTTCGTACCGGTCCGGGCGTCGATTGAATGGAAGGCAGCAGAGCACGAAAAGGTGTATGACTGCCGCTGGAACCATTTGGCCGCCCAATAGTCTCCAATCACTTCGTTAAGGAGACAATTGCCCGCTTGAAGATCTCAGCGGAAATCGAGCGTAGAATCACTCCTCCACAGCACGACCCGTGTTGATCTAGATCAACGGACGAATGCGTAGGGTCTGGAGCATAGCTTGGAAGTAGTGAGCCTTGCGCTGACGAGCGAGTTGAAGACCATCAGGTCGGGAGCTGCTCCCTTGTCTCAACTGGAAGGCAGCTCTTATTCAGATGCTTTTCACTTGGAGGTTTGTAATGACCGACACACCAAAACTCTCTGTCCAGAAAGCGCTGGAAAAACTACGGTCCGCCGATGCGGAAAAATCCAAAAAGGCGCGACGTACTGAAGAAATGGACGCACTCGACGATGAGATAAAGCGCTTGAGAGCGCAGAGACTTCGCCTAGACCAGCACCGCCGACCGAGCGGATCGTAACGGGCATTCGGCGGATCATGAGCAATGTTCAGTCGAAAAGAAGATCATCCGATCGTTTTGGACGGCCTGCGCGATGCGGTAGCACCGCGGATGCTATACCGACGTGAGGGCATTGCCGAAAAGGACCTCGATCATGACGACTTTCGACAAACGTGAACAGGCCTTGAAAACAAATTTGTCCACGATGAGGAGATAAGGTTCAAGGCGACGGCAAGGCGCAACAAGATGTTGGGTAATTGGGCCGCTGCGCAGCTCGGTCTGACCGAAGACGCTGCCGGGACCTACGCCAATGAACTGGTCACCACAAATCTGGGAAATCAAAGCGACGACGACATCCTGCGCAAAGTCTCGAAGGATCTCGCGCAGAAGAACGTTTCCGCACAGGTGGTCGCATTGAAAATGGAAGAGTTCTACCACTTCGCCCTGAGCCAGATTCAGGCCGGAAATTGAAGGCGCTTCGTCTGCGATATGTCCAGCGCGCTTTGGACGACGACAGAAGGTTTCCGGCCAACCTCGGGTTTTCCGTATGCCGATAACGATCTTATCCGGCAGCAAGTCGCAAGCCCCTCTAGAAGGCGGTCGCCGGGGCCAGAGCAGTGTGGATTGCCTTGAAGTGATCGAACTTGGCAACAGCTCGATCGAGTTCGTCGCCAACGGATTGCTTTGCGAGGCTTTCCTGCATCTCGTCGATCTGCGCCTTTAATCGAGTAAGATCAAAGCCATCGACGGACGACGCTGAATCCGCTAGGATCGTCAGTTCTCCCTGCGAGAATTCCGCCAAGCCTCCGAGGATTACGAACCTGTCCCTGATATCTCCTGCGACTGTCGTCACGATCCCCGGACGAAGCATCACAACGATTGGTGCGTGACCAGCAAGGACACCAAGATCGCCTTCGATGCCGGGCAGATCAACTTGGTCAACCTGGCCAGAAAATAACAGGCTTTCCGGGGATACGAGACTCACCTGGAACCTCGTCATGCTCGATAACCTCCTTGATCTCTGCCGACGTGTAAGCTTACGAATTGAAGATAGGTGGTTGCGTCGGGGATGCCTGATCAGCCATGCTGTGTCTCCTGTGCCCGGTTCATCGACGAACGTAACCGTCTGGCACCGCTCTGGTTCGGTAAGCGACTTTCGCCGGCACCGCCGATCCGCGAATTCCTGATCATGAATTGCAAGGCCGGCCCTGATCAGTCGCTAGCCGGCACTGCTCCCAGCCATAAGGAGACCCACGATCTGCGCCGCGATCACCTTCACCAGTGTCATGGAAGGAAAGATCATAGCGTAACCGATGTCGGGCCGTTCGGTCGGCGCCATCTTGGTCGAATAGACGAGAATCGCCGGGTTTCCTGTGGCGCCGGATGCCACGCCAACGAGATCGTCATACGGGATTTTCAGAACGTAGTGGCCGACCACCAAGACGATGAATACCGTCGTCAGCAGAACCGCAACCCCGATAAAGAACATAGTGAGCCCGGATTCCGCGACGGTTCGAACAAAGGGCTGCCCTGCGTTGACGCCGACGGTGGCAAGGAACATCGCAAGTCCAAAGTTTCGCAAGACAATGTTCGCTGGTAACGGCATGGTCCAGAGCATCGGACCCGTACGGCGCAATTTGCCGAGGATGAGAGCGACGATTAGCGGTCCCCCTCCAACACCAAGCGTCACCACGCCGATCCCAGGAATCGGAATCGGAACTAGCCCAAGCAAGACGCCCATCACCATTCCGATTCCGAGTGAAACGTAGCTGAATTCGGCCGCGGCCTTGACGGTATCGCCGAAGTGACGCCGAATCTCATCCTTGCGGTCCGGGGGCGTCAGCACTCCGATCCGATCGCCGAATTCGAGCATCAGGTCCGGCGCCGGCACGAGGTCGGCATCATAGCGACGCACATGCAATAGGCGCGTCGGAAAGCCGGATGGCATAGGAAGACTGGCAAGGGGCACTCCGACCACGCTGGCTTTCCCGACAAAGACTCTGATGTAATCAAGATCCGCGCGGTCGCTGGCCAAGCGGCCCGACTCCAGTTTCCCGAGCGCGGCGGCCGCTTTGGCAATCGCTTCAGTCTGCTCCGCGACCACGAGAATGGCGTCACCGGCGGACAAGACAATATCGGCTGCCGGAACGAAGTTGTGCCCGCCCTTTCGAACCATCGTGACCTGTACTTCGCTGAGCGCCCCAGCCATCAGCTCGTCGAGTCTCTTTCCGGCATGGCTTTTGCCGATCGAAATTTCGCCCATCTGGAACCGCTGCGCTTTAACCGGAAACTTCGGCTTTACCATCCGGGTCATGAAGTAGATGCACAGGATCGGGCCGATGACCCCAAAGGGGTAAGCAATCGAATAGCCGATCGACGGATCCTTGTTCTTCATAACGTCGAGCGCAGCCTGGAGCGTGGCAGTGCTTGTCACTGATCCCGCATAAATACCGAGCGTATGTCCGATCTTGATACCGAAAATGTGTCCGAGCCCAAGCGCAACCAACAAGCTGGACAGGCATGCGACAAGCGCCAGCAGATTGTACTTCTGCCCAACGCCGACCATGCCTTCGAAGAACTGCCTGCCGTAAAGGATTCCGATCCCATACAGGAACATGATCAATCCCGTCAGCCCGATGGGTCCCGTGATCTGGGCTTTGGGCGCGAGCGCACCGATGGCAAGACCGACGAAAAGAACCGCGCCGACACCGAGAGAAAATCCACCGATACTGATCTGACCGACCAGGTAGCCCAATCCGATCGCCAGAAATGCCGTCAGTATCGGCTGGCTTCCGATGATCTCACGGGCAAGGTCCAACATTTTCGTTTCCTCCCGAGCCCCTGTTGTCGGTCTTAACGCACCTGGCACCCTGCTGCGTGGAACTGTCCAATCACCCGGTTTACCAAGTCATTGCTGGCAGGCGGCGTGTTGAGCAGCTTGTAGTCGATCCCCATCGCCTTCCACTTGAAAGAACCCATCTGATGGAACGGTTGCACCTCCACCCACTCGACATTCTTCATCGGCGCGACGAATCGAGCGATGCCGTCGACGTTGGCGGGATCGTCGGTCTCGCCGGGAACGAGCGTGAAGCGCACCCACACCGGCTTGGACAGCGAAGCGAGCCGTTCGGCAAAGCGCAGCGTCGGTGCGAGGTCGTGACCTGTCACTCGCCGGTATGTGTCGGGATCCGAGCTTTTGATGTCGAGCAGCACGAGGTCGATGTTCGACAGATAATTTTCGTCGGCACGATCTCCCAGAAATCCCGAGGTCTGAATGGCCGTGTGCAGACCCAATGCCTTTGCTCCGGCGAATATCCGCCGGGTGAATGCAAGTTGAACCATCGGCTCGCCGCCGGAAATTGTAAGACCCCCACCAAGCGGAAGAAGCGCGGGGACGAAATCACTCAGGCGACGAAGCACATGATCGGCCGAAACGTACGTCCCATCCTTCAGATGCCACGTATCCGGATTGTGGCAGTACGTGCAACGCAACAGGCAGCCGGAGACGAAGAGCACGACGCGCAGACCCGGCCCATCATATCGGGACGAAGTTTCGTAGGAGTGGCAATACCCGAATGTGCCCTCTTCATCCTTGAGCTGGCCTTCGTCTGGCGCGTCGGGTGAAATTCCCGCCCGGAGGTCATAGCGACTTCCGGGTTCAAGTATCTGCACCGTCGACATGGTGCACCTCGGTTCAGATCTGGCCGTGGAAAGTGCGGCTGATCACATCTCTCTGCTGTTCCGGCGTAAGGCGGACGAAGTTGACGGCGTAGCCAGAGACTCGAATGGTGAGCTGAGGGTACTTATCCGGATTCTTCATCGCATCCTCGAGCGTATCTCTATCAATCACGTTCAGATTCATATGGAATCCGCCTCGATCGAAGTAGACGTCGAACGCCTTGACGGCTTCATCGATCAGCTGGCCTTCCGACAGATGCGTCTTCTGTGGAGCGACGGAAACCGTGTAGCTAATGCCGTCCTGCGCGTCTTTATAGGGAAGCTTTGCAACCGACAGGCATGAGGCGAGCCAGCCGTGGCTGTCTCGACCGTGCATCGGGTTCGCGCCCGGCCCGAACGGCTCGCCCTTGCGGCGGCCATCGGGAGTATTTCCCGTAGCCTTGCCGTAAACTACGTTCGAAGTAATGGTGAGCACGCTCTGTGTGTGCGTCGCATTGCGGTAGGTTGGGTGCTTTCGTATCTTTCCCATGAAGCTGGTGACGATGTCCGACGCTATTTGATCAACGCGGTCGTCGTTGTTGCCGAATTGCGGCGTCGCCTTATTCCCCTCATTCTGATAATCAACCACCAATCCTGCCGCATCGCGGGCCACGCGGATCTTGCCGTACTTGATCGCGCTGAGGCTATCGGCCACCACCGACAGGCCGGCGATGCCGAATGCCATGGTCCTGAGAATATCGCGATCATGGAGCGCCATCTCCAGGCGTTCGTAGAAATACTTGTCGTGCATATAGTGGATGCAGTTCATCGCGTGGACATATGTGCGTGCCAGCCACTCCATAATGGTATCGAACTTGGCCATCACATCGTCGTAGTCGAGGAAGTCGCCCGCGACCGGCAGCGTCCGGGGAGCTACCTGCTCGCCTGAGACTTCGTCGCGACCGCCATTGATCGCATACAGCAGCGCCTTCGCCAGGTTTACGCGGGCACCGAAAAACTGCATCTGCTTGCCCAGGCGCATCGCCGAAACGCAACAGGCAATGCCATAATCGTCACCCCAGAACTGACGCATGAGATCGTCATTCTCGTACTGAAGAGATGATGTATCGCGGCTGACCTTGGCGCAGTAGCGCTTGAATGTTGCGGGCATATGGTTGGACCACAGAACTGTAATGTTCGGTTCGGGTGCCGGGCCAAGATTTGTAAGCGTATGCAGCATGCGATAACTGCTCTTGGTCACCAGCGTGCGTCCGTCCAGATCCATACCGCCGACGCACTCGGTCGCCCAATAAGGGTCTCCACTAAACAGCGCATCGTAGTCGGGCGTGCGCAGAAAACGGACTATGCGAAGCTTCTGCACCAGCTGATCCCAAAGTTCCTGAGCTTTGCCTTCGTCCAAAACGCCCTGCTTCAGATCCCGCTCGATGTAGATGTCGAGGAAGCTCGATATACGGCCGATGGACATTGCTGCCCCATTGGCCTCCTTGATTGCCCCCAGATAGGCAAAGTAGGTCCATTGAAATGCTTCCTGGGCATTGCGAGCAGGCTTCGATATGTCGTGGCCGTAAAGCTTGGCCATCGAGGAGAGGTCTTCGAGCGCGCGCATCTGGTCGGACAGTTCTTCGCGTAACCGAATGATGTCATCACTCGGCCACATGTCATCGATCTGTTCCCGCTCGGCTCGCTTGGCCGCGAGAAGGCGGTCGATCCCGTAAAGAGCTACCCGCCGGTAGTCCCCAATAATACGGCCACGACCGTAAGCATCCGGCAGGCCGGTGATAATCCCGGACCTTCGGCAATTCATGATTTCAGGTGTATAGGCGTCGAAGACGCCGTCGTTGTGTGATTTTCGGTATTTCGTGAAAGCCTCGTGAACAGCCGGGTCGGGCTCGTAGCCCGCCGCCTTGAGGCCCGTTTCGACCATCCGCAAGCCGCCGAAGGGGAAAATCGCCCGCTTGAAAGGCTGGTCGGTCTGAAGACCCACGATGATTTCGTTGTCGCGATCGATGTAGCCGGCCTTGTGTGCAAGCAATGTCGAGGGAGTTTGAGCATCGACTGCAAGCACCCCCTTTTTCCGTTCCTCGGCGAAGTACGGCTGCAATTTCGCCCAGACGGCCTTGGTGCGCTGCGATGGTCCAGTGAGAAAAGCTTCGTCGCCTGTGTAAGGCGCAACGTTTCGTACGATGAAATCGCGAACGTTGATGGAACTGAGCCAATCTCCAGGCTGAAAATCGTTCCAGCAATCACCGGCCTTAGCTTCCTTCCTCAGGGCTGCGCTTGCCTTCATGGTGCATCTCCCACCGGCCTAGACTGACAAGTTAGACGCCCTCGATATTGAGGGTGACAATGCGGCGTGTGCCCTGACCATCGGAGCGCTAGCATCTCCAGCTTTGATTTAGGTCAAACAAATGAACGATCAGTCGAGCTCGACATTCCCGGCTTCAAGATAGTCGATGCATTGGACAGCATGGCCGCGGCTGCAAAGGCAGTCGATTTCAACACCGACAAGCTGTTGCTTAGCGTCGCAGCGGCCGGCGAATTAATCATGTGTTCGTGATGGACGTGCCTTCTTCGCCCATGCCGCACAGAACATTGCCGACCATCTGGGTCTCATCGAAACGGTGAGCCAGAAGCCCGACCAAGCGCGCTAGGATCTTCTGGATTGCCGTGATTAAGGGTTGCCCGCGTTTGTTTGATCCAGATCAAGCAGCGACGCTTCGGGCTCGCTATGTAGCAGACTCGCACGGCGAGTATCCCTCGTACGGCTGGCTCAAAAGTTGCTCGATTTTGAGGATCTAGGGCGCATGGTCGACACGTTAGATAACAATGACGCGCAGCCGAACAACGCACGTGAGACCGGCCGGCGTGAGGAACTGATCGTATTTGCCGTTATCGCCGCCTTTGTCTGGCCGGTAATAGCCGTAGGCGTCGTTGGTGGATATGGATTTCTTGTCTGGATGTCCCAATTGATCCTAGGGCCACCCGGCCCCCCGGGGACATGAGGTCGTCATGATAACCCAGGACCTTCGCGCCGGGCATTCCTTCGCGGCCAACTCCTCTCCAGGCCAGTCGCCGTCATCGGCGACGCCTGCCTCGCCGAAGCCGGCATCGTATGCCGTTCCTGCGAAGATGCATGTCCAGAACTTGCCATTCGCTTCCGTCCCAGAACTGACCTCCCTCCCCAAGCTATTGTCAATGAAGCCGTCTGCACGGGATGCGGCGAATGCGCCAGTGTGTGCCCGGGTGATGCCATCATCCTAGGCAGCGCGCATCGGAGAAGCGCCTCATGACGGAGCAAGCAACCATCCACATTTCAAGCGGGGTGGTGTCCGTGCTGCCGGAACGCCGGGAAGAGGTTTTGCGCACGCTCGCCACCCTGCCACTGGCAGAGGTCGATGATCCGCTAACGGGCAAGGCCGTGAATCGCCGGCGTTGGTCCGTGACGTCATCGTTTCTACTGCATTCAAGGTTTCGTTGCATCGATCTTCTTCCAAGTCCGGTCCGGATCGAACAGAATGATGCGTTTAGCGAGAGATTCCGTCCTTTCACCGAGGTCCTTTTGATAGACAGTGCCGGCGTGATTGACCATGAAGGTCATGACGCCAGAGTTGCCGTATTCGGCAGGATAGGCAATCAGCGCGAAACCACCGATCATCTTGCGCTTGACGACGTAGTTGAAAGCACCTCCGAGGGCATCGGCCCCCTGCCCTCTTAATATTCGAAAGAAATATCCGTGATACGGGACGCCGTGCCCATCGACCTTATAACCCTCCGATGATGCTTGCGCCGCCAACTCGCCAAGCGGGCTGGGGTCGCGATCGTCGCGCCAGAATAGTCCGTCCTTCTTGCCCGGATTGCTGACAATGCGTTGCGCGTAAACGCCAACACCTTCGCCTGTACGATCCTTCCCGGCATATTCGTTCTGGGCATCTACGAAAGCGAGACAGGCCTGGATCGCATCCAGCTCATTGCGTCCAATGCGGCGAGAAAGAATCTCAACACGCCCGGCGGCCGTGTCGAATTCCCAACCGCTCTTGCGATTGACAAGTGGAATTGGAAACGGAAATTCATCGGCGCCCAGAATGAGCGTGGCCTTCTTGTTTCCCTCAGCCTTGATGGAGTGCTTGGCATCGTAAGCGGAAAGAAAACGCTCTTGTATCTCTTTGTCAGCAACGCTATCGCCGGATTCGACCACGTCTTCAGCACCTCTGCCGAGGACTTTCAGAATGGCGCTCGTGCCAGTCTTGACCGCCGTGGCCAGTCCCGTCGCCGCGTCTTCCGGCGAAGAGAAAGCCTGCTGAGCTTGGCTCACACCGATCGACAGCGCGACCGCTACGATTGCCGTTGCACCCGTCGAAGCGGCGCGGGAGATCCACATTGACTTGATCATGGCGATACCTCCAGCGGCGCAGGAATTTTTGCACCCGTAGCCAACCAGTCGCTGTAAGTTCGGAGCTTCAATCCAAGCTTCTCGTAGTAAACTCTGAGGTAACCATCACTACCGCGGGTCACGGCTTGCGGCACCAGGCTCTGCACTTCCTGTGCGATCACGCCGACATATGACTCGCTGCTACCGAGATAGCTGAAGCGGTAGTAGCCGAGGCCGTTGGCGAGATAACCCAGCAGTACGATGTCGTGTTTCAACTTGACGTCGGACCGCCGTCCGCCGCCACGGAAGCCGCCGCCACCACCGCGGAAACCGCCACCTCCGCCACGGAGGGCAGCGCCACCGCGCTGGAAACCACCGCCACCGCGTCGAGCGAAGCTGGCAGCACCTCCTCGCCCGCTCAGACTCGCATAACCGCGAGCCGAGGCCGCGGCAGCCGCCCTGCCCGACGATATGTTCATGGCACCGCCACGACCACCGCCACCGCGCGCCGCGCCGCCAGCACGATTAGCAGCCCTGTTACCTGCCTTGGCACGGCCGCCACCACCCTTGGCACGATCCGCTGTGCCCGGCCGATTGCCACCGCCCGGCCGGTCACGTGAGGCCGCACGGTCGCCTGCACGATCCCCCACTGCGCGATCTCCACCGCCAGGTCGATCCTGCCCCGGGCGAAGCACCTGCTGTCCATCGCGGCCACGAAAATCCATGCGGTTCGAGGCACCGGCCTTCAGATTGTTGTTACCGAAGCGCTGCTGAACATTCGCATTGTTGTATCGCACGCCTTGGCGATGCGCCGGATTGTGCTGCCAGTTGTTTCCGGCGCTGTTAATCCTGTTGTGGTGGTTGACGTACAGATTGCGGTTGCCCCAGTTGAATCCGCCACCCCAATAGTTGCCCCAGCGCCCGATCGCCCAAGCCGTGCCGAACGCGAGCCCCGTTGCGATCACTCCCGCGCCGATATAGGACGGATACCCGAAGTAGTAGGGTGGATATTCTGCATAGGGCCAAGTCCCGTAAACCGCTGCCGGATCGTAGTACGGCACGTACATCGTATCGGGGCTGGTCGACTCGATGACGATCGCCTGCTTGTTTTCCTGTGTCTGAACACTGACTTTCTGCTGCTTGGTGGTAACAAGCTTCTTGCTGTCATAGGCTTTGGAACGCAGGCGCTGGATTGCATCCATGACATCTGCCTGCTGCGCGAGAACGGCATCACCGAGACCCTTGGTCCAGTTGATCTTATCGCTCATCATAGAAATGACGTCTGGAGTGCTCGAAAGCGCCTTGACGCTGTTGTCCCACGATTGCTTTTCAACCTCCTTCTTCAACGCATCGCCTTTCAGGGTTTTGCGTTCCTTGAGCCAGCGATCGGCCTGCACGACTTCCAGCGGATAGGTCGACGCCGCCAGTACGTTTGCCAGCAGTTCATCGGGATAGAGCGCAATCGGGGAAGCCAGCGCTTCGAGTTGCTCGGGCTTCAACAGCTCTGCACCAGGCAACGATTTGGTCGCTAGTTGCGGCGTGCTGCTGGGACCCGGCGGATTATCGGCCGTTTGGGCGGAGACGGCGACAGGATTCGCCATTAGCAATGCGAGCGTGATCAGGGTCTTGCCGCAGCGGAACATCACACCTCTCCTTAGGTTCATCGCTGCAAAAATGGATCCAAGCCGAGTTCGTTCTTTGATAAAGATCAACGAACCAACGGCATCGCTTTGCTGCGGCGCGAGGGCAGCGTGGCCGCATGTATCAGGCCGAAGCAGATCGATCGCGGGCAATCGGAAGCCTGATCGTGAAAAGCGCGCCGCCGGATGCCTGATTTGCTGCAGAAATCTGTCCGTGGTGCGCTTCGACGATGGAGCGGACGATCGCAAGCCCCATGCCCATGCCCTGCGGTTTTCTCGTGAAAAACGGATCGAAAACGTACTTGAGATCGGTGATCGCGATACCCGGGCCAGTGTCGCTAATCCTGATTTCCGCGCTGGCGCCCGAACGGTTCGTGGTAACGCTGACTTCCCGCTCCCTTGCCTCCGCTTCGGATATCGCGTCCATCGCGTTGATAATCAAATTCAGAAAGACTTGTTGCAGATGAACAACATCTCCCATGACGTTCAGGTCGGCCGAGCACGTGCTGTACTTCAATGCGATATCGCGACCGCGACTTACGGTTGCGATAAACCCGATCACTTGTCGCACCGTTTCGTTCAAGTCGATATATGTCATTTCAAATGGTGTTTTCTTCAGCACGCTGCGTAGCCGACGTATCACTTCGCTGGCGCGCTGATCGTCACGCCTGATGTCAGCGAGAATTTCCTTCATTTCATCGAGATTCGGTGAAGAGCTCTTCAACATGATCTCGGCTGTTTCGGTGTTGGTAAGAATTGAGCCCAGCGGCTGGTTCAGCTCATGCGCGATAGAAGTCGTCAGTTCGCCGACCGCCGAATTACGGTTGATATGCGCAAGCTCGGTCAGGCGTTGGCGCGATTCGGCTTCGGCAAGACGACGGCGACGACGCTCATGCAGCAGTCCGCCGATCAACGCTCCCTGGACCAGGATTACAGCCGCAATCAACAACAACTGCCAACGATATACTCCCCAGATGCGGGGCTCGCGAAACAGGACTTCGCTTCCCGGAGGCAGGTTACTCTCGCTGATGCCCCAGCGCTGCATTTCCCGCCAATCGAACTTGGGATTGGCATATTTGATCGCGGCGGGCCTTATATCGCGAGGTTTTTGTCCGCTAAGGATACGAACCGCCACGGCAGCCGTAAGCCTGCTAATTTCGAGAACGGAATACATCGGCCCGCCAACGATCTCATTGCCAAAAAAGCCATCGTCGTAAGAAAACATCGGAGCATTGGACACTCCGTGGAGTTGCCGAAGCGCGGTATTGCCCTCGTAAGAAATCCCCGTTGCGTCGACGTTCATCAGATGCCAGAAGATGGCCGTGTTGGGCGGCAGCGTTTCGCTTTTCTTCAAAAAATCCTGGAACGAAATATCATCGGGCCAGATGAACTCAACCTTCTTCTCGAGAGATGCCGCGTCCTTGCGGAGCTCGCCGAGCCAGAATTTCTCGTTGGGCGACGTTCCGTTCACGACGACAATGCGCTCCGTGCCGGGAAGAACACGAAGGATCGTCTCGAAAGAAAGACGAAAATCGTGAGAAACAGCAATAATGGTGTCGTTATCCGGCAAATTCGAGAGCTGGATACGACGCTGCTCGACAGCCGTCAGTATCAGGGGAATTTGAGTGAACAAACGTTGGCGGTTATGCTGAACAAAATTCGAGGCAGGGGCGCCGATGGCAATGACGATATCCGGAGGGTGCTCGGAATAAAGCGCATTCAGGTAGGCAATAAACGGCGACTCAGGATTTTCATCGCCGGAACGTGCGGAAACTAACGAGTGGTCCTGAATATCGATCCGCCACGGCGACAACCGTTCCAGATTCTCCCGAATGGCTTTGGCATATAGTCCCCATGGTCTGAAATCCCGTCCAAAGGAATGCAGGATCAACACTCGCTTGATCTCGCGACTTTGAGCACCGCGTGCAAACTCGGACGGGATGCTCGCCCAGACCAGCAGGCAGACGCATAGACGAGTAACGAGACCCATCCAGGATGGGTTAGTCGCTACCATCGGGACGCGTCCGTTCATCCTCGTACCCCGGCTGTCCGAACGGCTGCATTGTAGCACTTTTCAGTGCAGGCGAACTACAGCCAATGGTCTCAGCCGAGGCAGAAAAGCCGTCAACAGCGCGTAGTGACCCGACCGTAGGCATCCACGACCTGGACGCATGAGGATCCATAATATGCGCCCGCGGCGCCGACAGCACCCACGGCAGCGCCAGCGGCAACGGCCCGGCGCGTCGTCCTGCGGGCGACCCCGGCATAGCTCATCGGTGTGAGCGGCCGACCGATCCTGGCCTCGGCTTCGGAGAACGCTCCATTGCTGACGACGTTGCCGTCGTTGCAGCACAGTCCTGCAGTGAAGGCTGCAAGGACAGCCGCCGACATAATGATTTTTCGTGACGCGATCATTTTTTTGCTCCTGACGGTGCACCAGGGGGAAGCTCGTCGAATTCTGCCATGGCGCCGGAATCCAGATCGACCTTGGTCACGCCGGCGGGTGGCTTGAACACGAAGGTATCCGCATCCGTATTTTCATCCGTCGTCCAGTTCTTGATCCTGAGTGTATATTGCGGCGCGCCGGCCACCGTCTTGCTGGTGATCACGTATTTTCGAGGTATCGGCCGCGCGCCGCTCTCGATCCAGATCTGCCAGTCGCTATCGATCCCACGGAACGCCAGGTGCTCGCATTCAACGCCATCGACCACCCCCTGCCCGATATGGCTGCCCAGGATGACGTTAGACATCAACTCGTCATAGGCATGGGAGAGGAGCAAATCCGTGCCCGGCATTGCCGCGCCGGATTTTGCCTGAATCAGATCAACCAATTGATCGATCGTGCCGGCGAGATCAGCCTGCGCATAAGCCTTCGCATTGTTACCGTAAATCGAAACCGTCTTGCCGTCGTAAACCATCTGAACGTCGGCATAGCCGCCGGTCCGACTGATCTTCAACTTGTCCGGCCGCGTGAGCTGTAGTTTTCCAGAGCTCGTAAACTGGATTTTTTCCAGCTCGGGTGTGATGACCTCGATATCGCTGTCGAAAGTCGCTGAAATCGATTTCTGCGCGGCGGTGTAGTCGGTCATCGCCTTGAGAAACTTTGCTGCATCGTCCGCCCGCGCCGTATCCCCGGTGAATGCGATGACGACCGCGCCCAAGGCTGCACTCAGAATCAATGTGCTCGTTCTTTGTCTGACACTCATGGCGTTTCTCCATTAGCCAACGCCATTCGGTCGCATGCACGCGAATTTCTATTGATCTAAGTCAAACTCCATCGGTCAAATTGCAATTCGCTAAATACGGCACCGGTGATACTCGACATTCATTTCTTCTATGCCCGGAAAGTCCCGGATGATGGTGTCGGCATCGATCACCTTCAGGAAGAACTGGATTTTTGAAAGCATGACGCCTGAGGCGCAAGCGACCACCAGGTTGACAGTCTGACCGCTTTCGTTCTTCGACTTGATCACGCAGTTCCCGGACTTCCCTCTTAGGCGATTGGCTTCAGCGATGAATCCGCCGCCGTAAGCACCCGAAAAATTCGTAAAACCGACCTGGTTTGCACGGCCCTTGCGAGCGAATACCTTGCTGCATAGTTCCGTGCTCGTGGCCCACGCACCGGAAAGCTCGAACGCATTTACCGCCTGCGGCGACAGCAGGACGGAGCTTGCTGCAATAGCCGTAGCAAGGACGAGCTTTCGGAGCATACTCATAGCCTCCTCCTTGAAGCTGTCAGTGACCGCTCAGCACCAGTGTCTTAATCGGCAGGAGCAGCGCCTGGATCCGAAGCAGTAGTGCATGCACCAATCCAACGCCGTCGATCACATGCAGGACGATTTTCCGGGCCGTGCTGGTCTCCTTTGCAACAATCTCGTCGTGATTGCTGGTGTAGGCATTGACGATGCAGCTGCTGCCAGCCGTCACCCCTGTGAGACCGCCCTTATAGAGGGGTTCCAGGTGGACAAGGATTGTGCCGGGTCTTGCAACGCTCTGCGCTTCTACCAATTGCTCTCCGCCGCGAAACTGACCAGCGGCGATATAGTCCTGAACCGTGGTCACGACCATCGGGATGATCACCCAAGGCTTGGAGATGCAGGTCGCCTCCGCCACCATCCCTTCCTTCATGACTTGAGCCTCAATCTGGCCGAACCCGGCCTGCAGCACCCGCTGGCCAGCGCCCTCCGGGATGAGAATCCCTGCGGGCCGCATTAGTGGATTGACGACATCGCCTACGCGCAGCGCGAACTGCTCGACCCGTCCCGTAACGCCAGCGCGGACGAAGGTTTTGTCCAGATCTACCTGTGCCTGCGCCAACGACGCTTCGGCGCTCGCCTTTTCCGCCGGCAAGAGCGTCGAGACCCGGGCGACCACGGACTGCTTGCCGGCCACTGCGACGTCGATTCCAGCTTGACGCTGATCCACAACCACCTGCAGTTTTTCAATGTCGCGTTGCGGGACGATCCCGGGATTGCGACGCTGCAGCTCGCTCTTCACATTCAATTCGTCCTCGGCCTGCTGATGGGCGCTCCTTGCTTCCTGGATCTGGGCCTCTGCCTTCGTAACGTCGGCCTCCGCTGTCACGGTTGCGGCACGACTTCAGCAATCTTCCGCTTGGCCGTTTCAAGTGCCGCCTCCTGTTTTGAACTATCGAGCCTGAAGATCACGTCTCCCTTGGAGACCGGCGCACTGAAGTTGGCATTGACCTCCGCCACCCGTCCCGACACCTCGGGAAGAATCGGGACCGTCCTGAAGAACAGCGTGGCGGAGTTGGTCGAGGGATGAAAATAGAAAATCATCGTTATCAGCGAGATCGTAAGCAGTAGACATCCGGTGATGCCCCATCTGAGCTCGTACCAAACCGAATAAAACGTGATCTCTTTTCCAAACCGCTTGTTCTGGAGATAGCGGCGATAGAGATAATCGGGAAGGATAGTCACAAGGGAGCAAATGATTAGCTCAAACATGGCTGCCCATCGCCTCCTCTGCGCCACTGTCACTCTTCTTCTCAGGAGAATCGGCTGCACGTGGGGCCGAGGCCGACTTGGCTTCTCGCTTCTCTTCAGCACCTACATCCAACTTGGTGTCTGCTATCTTTTCGACCGAGCCCGCGATGCTGCGCAACGGTGTACCGAAATCGGGGATATCGATCATGGCAAGCAGCAGTCCCGCAACCCAGAACAGGTGGATGTGCGTAAAGAGTGCCAGCAGGCCCAAGATGGCTACGATCTCGAATTGCAATTTCTCCGACTTGTGAGCCATCCGCTCCGGCAAGCTGTGCAACCGTAAATATAGCGTTCCGACCCAGATCAGGGCGGCAACCAGAAAGATGCCCATCGCCACCAAAAGGACATCAGTTCCGTCCCCGGGGGCAAGATAAAAGGGCAGATGGTGCGGGGCTATCGGATGTATCTGCTCGTTCAACTCTGTCCCCCCCTGAACCGACCCTTGGCCGCTAGAGACCTTGTGTGCACGGTACGTGCCGCCGATGCGAATTGCTTGATTTGGATCAAGGCAACGACATCGACCCGGCCTAGCCTCATGGCAACGCTGAAGTAAAACAATCGTCAGGAGTCCCTCGTCATGCCAGGCAGCATCGATGATCTTATTCCCAGTGCGAAAAATATCCGGAAAGAAGCGGCCCTCAAGGAGGCCGAAAAGGCGGATCAATATGCCCGCCTGGCGGCAGCCGCCGAAGCCGAGAAACATGCGCTGATCGAGCGGCTCAGTCGTCCGTCAGGCAAATCCGAGGAGGAGAAAATCCAACTCGCCTCGACCATCATCCAGCGAGCGGTGCGAAACGGACTAACCGAGGTACAGGTGTATCGGTTTCCCAACTCGCTGTGCACAGATGGTGGCCGCGCCATCAATCAGATGGAATCCGGTTGGGAGAACACACTGACGGGGATACCGAAGGAAATCTTCCAGCTCTGGGGCGACTACCTGAAACCGCGGGGCTATCGCATTAGCTACCAGATCATTGATTACCCCGGGGGTATTCCGGGCGATATCGCCATCACTATTTCTTGGGGAGACTGAGGACAATCGCGATGGAGTTCGATCTGAAGCAGCGGAAGGTGAGCATGTCAACCGACGCGGACACGCCACGGATGAAGCGGAAGGCCTATGAGAAGGAGCTGGGAAAGCTCCAGGTCGAGCTTTGCTACCTCCAGGAATGGGTGAAGGCGAACAAGCTTCGGATCATCGTCCTGTTCGAGGGCCGGGATGCCGCCGGCAAGGGCGGCACGATCAAGGCGATTACGGAGAAGGTCAGTCCGCGCGTGTTTCGCGTCGCCGCCTTGCCAGCTCCGTCCGATCGCGAGAAAACGCAGTTATTCCTTCAACGCTACATGCAGTATTTTCCGGCTGCAGGTGAAATCGTGATCTTCGACCGGAGTTGGTACAACCGCGCCGGCGTAGAGTATGTGATGGGCTTCTGTACGCCGGCCGAGCACAAACGATTCCTTTCCCTCTGTCCCCAGATGGAAAAATATATCATCGAAGGGGGCATCATCCTGATCAAACTCTGGCTTGAGGTCGGAATGGGCGAACAGGAGCGTCGCTTCAAGGCGAGAATCGACGATCCGCTGCGGCAATGGAAGTTAAGTCCGATGGATACGGAATCCTACCGACGATGGTACGACTATTCGGAGGCGCGAGACCTGATGCTGAAGGCGACAAGCACGAAGGACTCGCCATGGTACATCGTTCGCTCCGACGATAAGCGCCGAGCACGGCTGAACTGCATCGCGCATCTGCTAAAGTTGATTCCGCATAAACGCATGCATCGGGATAAGATCAAGCTGCCAAAGCGTTCCACGAAGGAACGCTTTGACGACCAGGCGGGCCTGCGTGGGATGACGTTCGTGACGGAACGTTACTGAGTGGACCGGGCCGCAAACTGCGCGGTCCGACTGGTTCGTAGCTATTTCAAGCGTATCGATACCCCAGCGAGTGCGACCGATGCTTCGGCGCCTACCTTCGGACCACTCAGTTGCAATATCACACCATTGGCGTTCTGCAATTGAACCCCACCCGCCCCAGCCACAAGGGCACCCCCGGCTCCGACGGCGCTGTATATGCCTTCGATCGAAGTCGGTCCCTTCAGATTGAGGGCCCGTCCAACAAGCTTGGTGGTCGAGGCTCCGATCGTGAAGCCGACGCTCATGCCCGATACAGTGAACCGATAGTGGTTGCCCCGGAGCGTCAGCACGCCCTCGCCGCGACCTACTCCTACCACCAACCCGCCCTTGGTGAAGATCACTGCGACACGACCTATTTCAGCGCGGGCTGGCGTACCGATGGCAGCCGCGCCCACGACCAAGACAACCAGGGCGACGCTTATGCTAGACCTTTTCATGACGTTTCCCTTTGATGACTCACGCTCCGATGAACCGGCAGCTCCGAACCGAACCGCGAGAGAATTGATCGACGCGCTTGTGCGGGCTGGTGTCGTTGGACATTTTCCCCTTACCGTTCTGCCACCTTGATCCAAGTCAATGTCTCGCTCTCTTGAAACAACTCGCCAGGCTGCGGCGAATGCAGGCAATTGGACGTCAGATAGGTCTACCCGTCTGCAGAGGCATAGGCTTCGATCGCCGTCGAACTCGAGAGCAGGTCACCGTCCATGCGGCCGTTCGTTCCGGAGACCAGATCGCTCGCTGGCATTGTCCTCGCCCAGCACGCTGTCGAGCGTGCGGAGCCAATCGCTGCTGTCCATCTTCTCAGCCAGCCCTTCAGCCCGTAGCAACTCACGCAACTGCGCGTGAGCGCCGGCAATGCAGAACGCTATATGACGCGACGTCAGCTCATCATAGAGATCGAGCAACATCCGTGCCCCAGCCAGATCGATGTAGGGAGATGCCGAAAGATCGCAGGCAACCAACCTGACGTCAGACGATTTTCGCAGCGCTTTCAAAACGGCCTCCAGAATCGTCTCGGCGTTGATGTAGAGCAACGAGGCTTCAGGGCGGAACGCAATAATACCAACCAGCGGCTCCACGCCCTCGTGCCTGACGCTGTCGGAATAGCGGCCCGACCCAGGAAGCCGTCCGAGAAACGCTATGTTGGGCTGCGACGCTCGGACAAGCAGCAGGAAGATGGATGCAAGGGCAGCAAGCAGCACACCCTGGAGGATCCCAAGCAGCAACACGGACACGAGGGCAATAGCCGCGGCATAGAAGTCGATACGGCTCACTTTCCACATGCGAAGGAGAGCGCGGACGTCGACCAGTTTGTAAACCGCAGTAATGACAATTCCAGCCAACACTGCCCGCGGAAGGTTGGTCAGCAACTCCGTAAAGAAAAGCAGGCAGAGCGCGAGGGTAAGCGAGCAAAACAGCAATGCCAGAGGCGTGCGCGCTCCCGCCGTATCATTGACGGCGGACTGCGACAATCCGCCTGCGACGGGATACCCGTGGCCAAATGCAACTGCGAGGTTGGCAACCCCGAGCCCCAAAAACTCTTGCCGAACATCAAGGCTGTATCCATGCTTCGCCGCAAAACTCCGGGCCGCCGAGACGCCTTCTATATAGGCCAGCAGCAGACATCCGGCTGCTATCGGAAATAGCTCTTGGAAATCCAGCATTCCGAAAGTGGGCACCTCGAAGGCAGGCAATCCTTCCGGTATATTCCCGGTGACAGGTACGCCCAGTGCCGGAAGTCCGAACAAGGTTGCCATGAGAATCGACAACGCCAACACCGTAAGTCCGACAGGCCTGCCCGTCAGGAATCGCTCGCCGAGGAGCAAGAGCACGATCGCCGCAACTCCAATTGCCAATACGAGCAGATTGATGTTGCCGACCTGACCTGCGAGGTGAATTGCGCGGTCAAAGAAGTTGTGACCGCCACCGGCTACGCCGAACAGGCTCGGTAACTGACTCATTATAATTGTAAGGCCAGCCCCCGCCTTGAAGCCGACGAGAATGCTGTCGCTAACCAGACGCACAAGAATGCTCAGCTTGAAAAGCCAGGCGATCAGGCAAAGCAGCGCCACAGCGAATGCCGAAAGACTCGCGATCTGAGCGAAACGTATCGCGTCCCCCCCTGCCAGCGTCCCGACGCTGCCAGCGATCATGAGCGAGATTGCGGAGGTGGGACCAACGGCAAGCTGGCGGGATGACCCAATGAGAGCATAACCCAAGCCGCCAAGCAGATAACCATAAATGCCGACCTCGGGCGGCAACCCCGCAAGGCCCGCATAGGCCAGTGACACTGGGATCGCATAGGCGGCGAGTGTCACTCCGGCGATCGCATCATGACGCAACCAGGATGATTTATATTCGGCAAGCCACGTCAACGACGGAAAAATCCGTGTCCAGCCCGCTCGCTGAAACGCGCGCAACTTCATGGGCACTCCTTGTTGGGACGTATCTCGCGGCGGAACAAGACGATCAGCAAGGCTCCCACCGGCAGACTAAGAGCGAGGTTTGGTCTGCCCCTCGTTGCATAGGCGCCCACGGCCGCCCCTATGCCAAAAGCGACACACAGTGCGAAGAAGATTCCGGAGCGGCGAAGCGAACTGAGTTGCCCGGAAACCACGGCAACCAGCCCTTCAATCGCCTGGCGCAGGTTGCCGGTGATCATCACCGAGTTGTATGCCACCCCTTCGACCCTGGTGAAGATCGCCGTTTGCATCGCGGCAACGAATGAAATGCCGAGCGTGCCCGCCAGATCCGGCAGCCGATTGTGCAGGATACCGACCGCGACCAGCAGCACAATTTCGATGAGCGTGCTGATCGTAGTGGCCCGATCTCCAATGGAGCGACGCATCCACGCCGCGATGACAACGCCCGCCGCGAATGCGGCAATCGGAGGAACAAAACGAACGGCTTGTTCCCATTCGCCAACCGTGCCGTGAACCCAGAGCAAGACCAAGTTGGCCGTCTGCGCGTTGGCCATCACGCCGTGGATAATCCAAGTATAGGCGTCGAGATAACCGCCGGCGAAGGCGAGCAGCAGCGATATCTGTACCGTTTCGTCGCCGCGCCTCGGCGAACTGGCAGCAACATCCAGAGAACTCATATCAGACACAAGTTGTCGTAAATCCTGGCGACATAGGCGACGCGTCGAGCCCCACGCAGCTTGATCTGGATCAAGCTCTCGACGAACTTCTAAAGCCAAACCGATAGACGATCGAACGGCGTCCCGGGACCATGGACACTGTCGGGTGGCCCATCCCCATCGTTGCCGGTTTATTGAATTGAATTTTTCTCAACTCGCTGTGTCGAGGAGAGAATCCGACCGATCGGCTAGAATGACGCTCTGCGCGCTTTTTTGACTGACTCGATCAGCGACCTTGCCGAAAATGGCTTGGTCAGGTACGCGATGCACCTCGAGTCGATTGCGGCCGAGCGGTTCGCGTCACTATCGTTGCCGGTAATAAAGATGACTGGCAGCTTGACGCCTCTGCCGGCAAGTTGACGATGCAAGTCTATGCCAGATTCATTATTCAGATCGATGTCAAGGATAACGCAAAAGGCGTCGTCGAAATCAGCATGACCCAGCAGCGCGGCACTGGAATCGAACAGTGTTACGTTGAAACCATGCACTCTCAACAACCGTTTCATGCCTTTGAGCATCGACGGATTATCGTCCACTATAAAGATCGCCTTGGATTTGGATATCATCATCATTCCAAGAACGCGCTGCAGGTCCATCGCACCATGGCTCGTTTCAACGGTGCTGGAGACGCTCGTCAACCGAGATGCTTTAAGTCTCCTCCACGTTCATTTAAACGCCATGCCGACCAATTTTTATATTGTCCTTGTGTACACGGTCCGGAGAATTTTGGCGGCGGACAAAAGTATCGGTTAGCTACCGGTATTTTCGTTGGGATCAATCAGGCCAAGCCGTTCCGCGATCGAAACCAGTTCCGCGAGCGAGTGCACCCGCATCTTCTCCATCACCTCATGACGATGCGCCTTCACGGTGCGCTCGGTCGTTCCCAGTTCTCTGGCAACTTGCTTGTTGATCCTCCCGCGCACGATCAGATCGAAGACCTGTCGCTCGCGGGGCGTCAATTTTGCAAGAAGAGCGAGAACCGTATCGAGCCTGCTCCGTTGGCTGCGGACTGACTCATGGCGCGCCAGGGCGCGCTCAATCGCGCCGATCAGTTGTTCGGATGGTACCGGTTTGATCAGGAGGTCTTCGGCGCCTGCTCTGATGGCTCGTACGGTCGTTGGGATGTCAGCATGGCCGGTGACGAAGACGACCGGCAAGATCGAATGGAGCTTGATGAGGCGGCTTTGCAATTCCAGCCCGTTCAGTCCAGGCATCCGTACGTCGAGCAAGACGCATCCCGGTCTTTCCGAGCCCTGAAGACGATCCAGCAGCGTTTGAGCCGACGAGTATTTTTCGACTTCATAGCCAGCAAGTTTCAGACGGCGTTCAACCGCTGTCAGAAACGAAGCATCGTCGTCCACAATATAAACAAGGCCAGGCAAGTCCGCCTCCTAGCCGTCACTCTTGCTTATATCTCGCTCCCAGGATCACTACGGCATTTGGGGCCAAATCCATGGCCTCCAGCACAAGCTGATCCTCACACGGCGAGCAATCGATCTACTCAAACAATGTCTGCTCAAGAAATTGAAATATCAAAAGATCCAAACGTCAGGGCTAGTGGATGGAATCTAACACTTGGTGCCCGCGTCTGACGGCTCGGATAATTTTGTTGGGATCGGCAGTCCATGTGAAGGGCTTCGGTTCGGCGTTATGTTCGATTACGAAGCGATTGATTGCAGCCTGCAGGTCGACGACCGATCGGAAGATGCCGCGTTTCAGTCGTCGTTTTGTGAGTTTGGCGAAGAAGCCCTCGACGGCGTTGAGCCAGGATGCTGATGTGGGCGTGAAGTGGAAGGCCCAGCGGGGATGCCGGGCCAACCACTGGCGCACTTTCGGGTGCTTGTGGGTTGCATAGTTGTCGACGATAGCGTGGATTTGCTTTCGCGGCGGCACCTGCGCTTCGACGGCGTTGAGGAAGCGGATGAACTCCTGGTGCCGATGGCGCTGCATATTGCGGCCAATGACGGTGCCGTCGAGGACGTTGAGGGCCGCAAACAGTGTCGTCGTGCCATGACGCTTGTAGTCGTGGGTCATCGTCCCGGCGCGACCCTTCTTTATTGGCAAGCCGGGCTGGGTGCGGTCGAGCGCCTGGATTTGGCTTTTTTCATCGACCGAGAGAACGACGGCATGGGCGGGCGGATCGACATAGAGGCCGACGACATCGCGCAATTTGTCGACGAAGCGCGGGTCAGTGGAGAGCTTGAACTGTTTCACCCGGTGCGGCTGCAGCCCATGGGCGCGCCAGATGCGTTGAACGGAACTCGCGCTGATATCGACGACCTTCGCCATCATGGCCGAGGTCCAGTGGGTCGCCTCTGCTGGCGGCTCGGTCCGGGTGAGCGCCACGACGCGTTCAGCGATGCCCGACCCCAGCGGCGGAATGCGCGAGGGGCGTGTCTTATCGTGCAGGAGGCCGTCATAACCCGCCACCATGAAGCGTTCCTGCCAGCGCCACACACAGGTCTTCGACTTGCCGGTCCGGCGCATGATCTCATGGGTGCCGAAACCGTCCGCGCTCAACAGTACGATCTCGGCCCGCCAAACATGCTTGTGTGGGGTGTTGCGATTCCGCGCCAGCGCCTTCAGATGGCGGCGGTCGGCAGGCTTAAGGGTGATGAAAATTCCGGTTCGCATGCGCCAGACTCGCATGCATCCAGTCAGATGGGAATCCCATCCCGGATTCAAATGTCAGACGCGATCCACTAGGAACGGTATCCCTGCCCCGAGCTATCTTCTCTGACATCCTATTACAGACCTGTCCTTTGGTACAATGACCCTTCAGACAATGGTCAAAAAATAGGTCTTAGCGGAAGCTCCACGGCCACGACAAAGAGCGTTCCACCCACGGAAACACCTCGTAGAGGCAGACCATATCCAACAACCGGTTGTTATATAGGAGTTGGCCATGTTTGTCCGCGTTACCACCGATTTGGCATATCGCGCCACCTCGCTCGGCGAACTCGGAATAGCGAGTGATTCAAATCAAAAAGTAAGTTTAAACGAATTTACCTACAAGAAAGGTACTGAAATCTACGGGGAAAAGGAGCCTGCGGAGTACGTCTATCAGGTCAAGGCGGGCGCCGTGCGAAGCTACAAACTGCTTTCAGACGGCCGCCGCCAGATCGGCGCGTTCCACCTCGTCGGCGACATCTTCGGACTGGAAAACGGAAGCGAGCACCGGTTTACGACAGAGGCGATCGTGAGCACCACGGTTCGCTTGATCAAACGACGGAGCCTTGAGATGATGGCCGAGAGCGATCCTATGGTCTCGCGAAACCTGCTCAGCATGACGACGGACAATCTGCAGCATGCGGAAAATCACATGCTCCTGCTCGGTCGCAAAACTTCTCTGGAGCGGGTCGCAGCCTTCCTGATCGAGATGGACCGACGGCTCACGGCGGCCGGCGTCATACCACTGCCGATGTCGCGGCGCGATATTGCCGACTATTTAGGGCTGACACTGGAAACAGTGTCTCGCGCACTATCGCGGCTGCATGAACTCGACGTCATCGGATTCGTTGGCAGCGATCAGCGCCAGATCGTCCTTGTGAATCGACGGCAGCTCGCTAGACTCGATCTGCAGAACTGAACCCGGGAGTCTCGATCGGCGCGAAGCGGTCGAGCGTCTTGCGGAGTACCTCGAACAGAACCGCAGTTGACCAACCGAACATAAGGATGCCGTTCATTGCGGTCATCGACCCAGTCAGCTGCCAAGGTCCCACTGGCGTGATATCTCCATAACCGAGTGTAGTGTAAGTGAGATTCATCGAATGCCCAATGCCGGGGACAACAACGAGCCGGCATTGCGGCAGCTACCGTCCGGAGATGGGCAACAGCCGCAGCACACTAATGAAGTACCGCCGCATGGCTTGTCTCACGGTCATGGCGGATTTTTTCTCCCGATCATCCTTGGTGCGAGGCTAGGCGCGGGAGGACCCCGTCCTTTGACTCAGCTCAAGGAAAAATCTCAACGGCGCGCACAGGCGAGCTTTGGATCAGAACGCTCGAAGACGTCGGCATCACCATCGGTCGATCCGATTAGCCAAAAGCCTTGATGCAAATCAATAATGCGCTGCCGGCGCCCGTCAAACATTCCCTCACTCCCACGTTCCAAGGATTATCGTCGAGCGGAGTTTCGATCATGCGGACCCTTTCCACCGAAGAGGCCGTTGCAATGATCCCGCGAGGGGCGAGTGTGATGGTTGGGGGCTTTATGGGCGTCGGGGCGCCGGAACGTCTGCTCGACGAAGTGGTTCGCCAGCAAAAATCCGAGCTTTCGATCATCAGCAACGACGCTGCAACACCCGGCAAAGGTGTCGGCAAGCTGTTCGACGCGGCACTCGTTTTGCGCCTCACAGCAACCCATATCGGTCTCAATCCACTTGTGCAGCAGCAGATGCTGGCCAACAAGCTTGCCGTCGATCTCGTTCCGCAAGGGACCTTCGCCGAGCGCATTCGTGCCGGCGGATGCGGTCTCGGAGGGGTTCTCACGCCGACAGGCGTCGGCACTTTGGTGGCTGAAGGCAAGCGCCAGATCCAGGTAAACGAGACCACGTTTCTGCTCGAGACCGCTCTACGCGCGCAATTCGCCCTGGTTCACGCATTTCTGGCAGATTACCTCGGTAACCTCGCCTACGCGCTGACAGCGCGCAACTTCAATCCGATCATGGCGATGGCAGCCGACACGGTCATCGTGACGGCGGAGAACATCGTTCCGGTAGGCGTGATCGCCCCGGACCATGTCGTAACTCCGGCGCCGCTGGTCGATTACCTTATTGCGAACGGGTGAACCATGGATGCGCAGACAGTCATCGCCCGGCGTGTCGCAAAAGAACTACATGCCGGTGCCCTTGTGAATCTGGGGATCGGCATACCGACGCTGGTCGCCAACTATGTTCCGTCCGAGCTCAAGGTATTCTTCCAATCGGAAAACGGATTGATCGGTACCGGACCTATACCGGAACAAGGCTTGGCTCACCCGCTTCTGACGGATGCGGGCGGGCGCCCGATCAGCGCCCTGCCGGGCGCCAGCACCTTCGACAGCGCGATATCCTTTGGATTGATCCGCGGCGGCCATGTCGATGTGACGGTGCTGGGCGGCCTCCAGGTCGATACGCATGGACATCTCGCGAACTGGATGATCCCCGGCAAGATGGTGCCGGGGATGGGCGGAGCGATGGATCTCGTGAGTGGCGCCAAGCGAGTTATCATCGCTATGCAGCACGCCGCGAAGGGCAAATCGAAGATCGTCAGCAAGTGCACTCTGCCGCTCACTTCGACAAGGCCGGTGAGTTTGGTCGTCACCGACATGGCTGTCATCGCTTTCCCGGAAGGTCGGGCGACGTTGCTGGAAACCGCACCGGGTATCAGCGTGGCCGAGGTTGTGGCTGTGACAGACGCCGAGCTTGTCATCCCCGACACCGTCCCCGAGATGAAAATCTGATCAGGTGAGCACGCGGATATTCCGCGGCTTCAATGAGATCAAATCTGCCATTGGCGCTGGGATTGCCACGAACGACCGGACTGAAGTCTCGCAGGCGTCGGCACACTCAATCAATGATGTGATAACCACCGTCGATATAGAGGACGCCACCCGTGATGAGCTTGGCGCCGTCGAGCGCCAGAAATGCAGTTGCGTTTCCGACGTCGTCGATACTGACTAGACTGCGCGTCGGCGCCTTCGATTGCGCCTTGTCCATCAATTCGTCGAAGTCCGGGATTCCCGACGCTGCCCGCGTGGCGAGCGGCCCGGGCGAGATCGCGTGAACGCGGATCCCCTTCGGACCCAATTCCGCAGCCAGGTAGCGGACGGCCGCTTCAAGGGCCGCCTTCGCAACGCCCATCACATTGTAGTTCTCCACCACCATCTGGCTGCCATAATAGGTCATGGTGAATATCGTACCGCCCTTCTTCATCAGTGGCTCGGCGAGATGAGCCATTCGCATAAATGACCAGCACGAGACATCCATCGTCTTAAGGAAGCCATCGCGACCTACGTCCACCACCCGTCCATGGAGCGCCTCCTTCGGGGAAAAAGCGATGGAATGCAGGAGGAAATCGAGCTGCCCCCACTCCTTGGCGATCCGCTCAAACACCTGTTCCACCTGGCCCTCGACCATGACATCCAGCGGCATGAAGATCGGCGACTTCAATCCCTGTGCAAGCGGCTCCACGTGTTTTTTCGCGCGCTCGTTCAGATAGGTCACGGCGAGGTCAGCCCCGAGCGCACGAAATGCCTTGGCGCACCCCCAAGCGATCGATTGATCGTTGGCGATGCCGACGATCAAGCCCTTCTTGCCTTTCAGGGCGACCTTAGCATCCGGGAATTCGGGAATCATGACACCCTCTCATGCCTGACACTCGATGACGATCTGTCCAACAGCAACGACAATGTATGCTGCGCAATCATCAACTCCTCGTCGGTCGGTATGACATAAACCGGGATGCGGCTGTCGGAACCGGATATCAGGCGCGCGTGGCGGGAATTTTGGGTGGGATCAAGCGTGACGCCAAGCCACGCCAGTTGATCGGCGATGCGCGCCCGGATACGCATCGAATTTTCGCCGATACCGGCGGTAAAGACGAAAGCGTCGAGCCCCTGCAGTGCGGCTGCGAGCATGCCAGCGTTGAGGCCGACCCGATAGACGAAATAATCAACCGCGAGTTTCGCCTTAGGATCCTCGCTTGCCTCCAGTTCGCGCATATCGTTGCTGACACCCGAGAGTCCTTTCAATCCGCAATCCCGGTAAAGGAAGTCTTGTGCTTTGGCGGGCGACATGCCCTTCTCAGAGACCAGATAGAGCACAACACCAGGATCGATTTGCCCTGGACGCGTTCCCATAGGTAGCCCGTCGAGCGCAGTGAACCCCATCGTGCTCTCGATGCTTCGCCCACCCTTTAACGCGCACATCGAGGCTCCACTACCGAGATGCGCAACAATCACCCGCCCCTTGGCGATTTCGGGCGCGACGTGCGGCAAGGTCTTTGCGACATATTCATATGAGAGACCGTGAAATCCGTAACGCCGCACGCCCTCGACGTAAAATTGATATGGAATTGCATAGTAGTCAGCGACAGCGTCATGCGTGCGGTGAAACGCAGTGTCGAAACAAGCCACCTGCGGGAGAGCTGGAAAATTAGCGAGAAGCGACCGGATCGGATCCAGATTATTCGGCTGATGGAGCGGGGCCAGCGCCACGAACCGCTCCAACCGCGCTACGACACCGTGGTCGATCAGCACCGGCCGGTCATAATCCGGACCGCCATGAACCACGCGATGGCCGACTGCCATCGGGCTAATGCGGAGTTCGTCCCGCAACCATCCGCCGGCGACGCCCATTGCGGCTGGAACGTCCGAAACCGACTCGATCGGGTAGGCGCGGTCGGCCAAAGGTTCGTTATCCGCACCGCTCGCCCGCAGGCGAGGACGACTGCCAATGCCATCGACCTGGCCCTTGATCTGCCGTAGCAGCTTCCCCTCTCCCTCAGCTGAGAAGACCTGGAACTTGACGCTTGAGGAGCCTGCATTGACGACGAGGATGCTATCCATGGCGATCACGCGGCAACAGTTGGAGCCTGCTGGCGCCTTGCATTCGCATAGAGAGCCGCGACAGCGCAGGACGCCATCCGAGCGCGCGCCGAGTCTGCACGCGACGTCAGAACGACAGGCACCCGGGCGCCGAGCACGATGCCAGCGCTATCCGCCTTGGCGAAGTAGGCGAGATTTTTCGCCAGCATATTTCCGGCCTCGAGATCCGGAACGAGCAGTATCTGCGCCCGCCCGGCAACCTCGGACCTGATTCCCTTGATCCGTGCCGCCTCAACATCGATCGCATTGTCGAACGCAAGCGGTCCGTCGAGCACGCCGTCGGTGATTTGCCCTCGATCGGCCATTTTGCAGAGCGCCGCGGCCTCGATCGTAGACGGGATACTCTGGGTAACGGTCTCGACCGCCGACAGGATCGCCACACGCGGCGATTTCCCGAATCCGGTTTGCGTGTACAGATCAATCGCGTTCTGAATGATATCCCGTTTGGCATCGAGATCGGGAAAGATGTTGATGGCTGCGTCCGTCACAAACAGTGTTTCGGCATAGGCCGGTACATCCATTACGAACACATGGCTGATCCGCCGATTGGTTCGCAGCCCGCCCACCTTTGCCGTAATGCTGCGCATCAATTCGTCGGTGTGCAAGCTGCCCTTCATCAGCATCTCGCCCTCGGCAGCATGGATGAGCTCAACGCCCTTTGCAGCCGCAGCCTCGCTGTGCGAAACATCGACGATCTTGAAGCCAGAAATGTCCAGGCCACACTTGCTGGCCGTATCCCTGATTTTCCCTTCAGGTCCGACCAGTGTCGGCCGGATGATGCCCGCCGCCGCACTATCGATGACGCCGCGCAACGATGTTTCATCGCAGGGATGCACCACAATGGTCTGCGCCGGCGGCACCGCCTTGGCCGCTGCGATCAGACGGTCATATTTTCTGGGAGAGCGCGCTTGTCCTGAATTGGCCGGCATGGCGTTCATGGTGTCGCTCCGGATCTTTCCGATTAACGCTACGATGCCTTCGCTTTTGGATCGAAGGTGGCGATGTTAGAACTCATAGCTGACACTTCGTCGACATCGATCCCGAACAGTTCGGCAATACGCTTCAGACGCTTCGCGGCCTCACCCGAAATTGCCGCACTAGCGGACAACACTTCGCCAATTGCCGCGAAGGCCGCCTGGCGGGCGCTTGCATCGTCGGGCAACAGCTTCGGTATCGCGGTCAGCGCTCCTTCTTGATCCAGCAGAAGCATGAAGAACTGGTCGCGGACCAGCATTTTGAACTCGGTCAACGTCAGCCGCGCACCGGAGTTGCTCCGGCGAACGTTGCGCAGCGCTTCAAGGCTACGCTCGTCCACCATTCCTCTCGCTGACCCGACATATAGCAGACCGCGAATGGCCGCTTCGCGAAGGCCACCTTCGCCAATTCTGGATTTCAGCTCGGCGATCCGCCTATCGAGCATTTCACGGTGTGCAGCAGACATCTCCTGCGGGCGCGATGGGGCGGATTGCGGATCGATTCCGACAGCCGCTTGCAACGCCGGTGAGCCGTAGACTGCAAGAAAAGTCGCCTCGCTCAGCGCCTCCTGCGAATCCCGCCAAATGTCCAGAGCGTGAACGATTTGTTTGGAGACCTGCTCCTGAAAGGCAACGAAGGGATTGCCCGTCGAGACCTGCTTCCGATCCTCGTTCACCTGCTCCGCCAGCGACTTCACCGCGGACATGAGCGGATTCTGGCTGCTAAAGGCTTCATACTGAAGTCGCAACGGATGCAGACCACGCATCAACTCCGCCACCTGCGGAGTCACCATGCCTTTGATCCAGGGCTGCAGAAACTTCTGGTAAGCGGCCAGATTGATTTCCGATACACGCTTGGCGGCGGCAAACCGCCGTTCATCCTCGGGCGAATTGCCACCCATGGCACGGATGTCATCAAGCGTCCGCGCCTCGCAGCGCATGACCCACTGGCCGACGGCAACGTCGACATTCGTCGTGTCGGTCCCCTTGGCCTCGAAAGTCGCTTCGTAGAGACCGGGTGGCAAGATATCGATCAGATCGATATTGCTGGAAAATTCCGCGTGTTCTTTCTTGGCAATGCCGCCGGAAACGAAAATGCCGAGATGGCCGACGTTCTCGTGAACCGTGTAGACAATCGTCTGCGCGTAGGCCCTGATTTCGTCGACGTCTGCATAGAGATCGAGGATCCAGTCCAACGCCTGCTGCGGCGGGGTAATATTATCCCCCTTGGAGCAGAATACCACGATCGGTGATCTGATATTACGCAGATCGACCGGCTGACCATCAGACATCCTGATGCGACCGGCGGCGAGATTATTCCCGACAAACAGCTCGTCGACGATGAACTGGATTTCCTCGGCATTCAGGTTGACGTGCCCGCCCCACCAGCGTTCGAATTCGAGATATCGCTCGGCCTCGGTATCGACCTTTGAGTAGACATTGTACTGCTTGGTCCACAGCGTATTCGAAGGATTCTGACTCTCGAAGTTTTGCACGAGCCAAGCGCCGTCGAATTTGCCGGCTCCGAGATCGCTCGTCAGCGCGGTCAGCCAGCTTCCTCCCAGCAGGCCGCCCGAGTAGCGCATCGGGTATTTGCCATGTACGCCCGCCCAATAGGCAAGTGGGGCGCCTGCAATGATGGTGGGGCCGAATAGTTCCGGTCGCAGCGATGCGAGGATCATGACGGCCCAGCCGGCCTGGCAATTTCCGATGACACACGGCTTGCCGTCGGCTTTCGGATGAAGGCTGATGACTTTCTCAATGAATAGGGCTTCGGCGCGCGCGATCCGCTCGATTGTTTGTCCAGGCATCGGTTCGGGCAGGAAGCCAATGAAATAGCACGGATGCCCCGCTTTCATCGCAACGCCGATTTCGCTGTCCGCCTTGAATCCGCCGATTCCCGGACCATGCCCGGCGCGGGGATCGACCACGATAAACGGTCGCCGGTCGAGATCAATTTCAACGTCTTTGGGCGGGATAATACGCACCAGCGCATAATTCACCGGTTCATCCAGTGTTCGGCCGTCGACAATCAGTTCGGCGGCATAATGCAAGACATGTGGCGCCGTTTGCGCGGCGTGTTCTCGATACTGATCGCCGCGTCGACGCAAGACGTCCATGAACAGGACGTTGCGCTGACCTGCATCCATCATGTACTCCACAGCCGAAGCAACAAACCCTGACAAGGCACCGCCCGGCAATGTTGCTTTGTCTATCGACATGTCTTGACCTCGCCGTCGTGCAGTTCATTCAAGGAGCATCGCGGCATCGAACGTTGATTTAGGTCAACGTTCGACAATCAGCTGGGCAATGACGCTGTGCCGGCGCGATCGCTCCGTATCCAGGCCACCGTCAACTCCCAGGCCAGGGAGAGAATGATCGGTCCGATAAAGAGGCCGACAATTCCATGCGCGAGCGTTCCTCCGATCACCCCCACAAAGATGACAAGTGTCGGGGTCGTCAGGCCACGCTTCATCACGAGCGGCTTCAAGACGTTGTCGAGTACGCCGACGAGACCCAGGAACACCGTCAGCAGGAGCGCCGTAGTGAAATCCTTGTCCATCCAGATCCAAATGATCACTGGAACCAGGACGATTGCCGCGCCGACCTGAACGATTGACAGGATCATAACTGCGAAAGCCAACAGGCCAGCGCTGGAAATACCTGCCAGCTTGAAGCCGATGCCGGCCAATAGGGACTGGATGATTGCGACACCGATGACGCCCTGGGATACCGCGCGGATGGTTGCACCCGCCAGTTCGAGGAAATGTTCGCTCTGCTCAGGCACGATGCGATAGAGGAAGCTCTTGCCTGCCTCTATAAGCTGCGAGCCGTAGGGGAAGAGAAACCCGGCCAGCGCTACAGACAGGAGAAACTTCAGCGTGCCCACACCGGCATTACCCGCAAGAGCCAGCAAAACGCCTGCCAATGGCTTCAGATAAGGAGCCACCTCACGCAACGCCGCTCGAATGTTGCTGGATGCCTGATTCCAGAACTCGTAAAGATTCGGGCCGATGAGCGGCCAATCCTTGACACCCTCCGGAGGAGACGGAACCACCAGGTTACCAGCATTCAGCTGTCCGGCGAGTTCCTTCACCCCGTCCAAGGCACTCAAGCCAAGCCAAGTCGCCGGTCCGATGACGATCCCGAGATTGATGAGGGTGAGAAGTGCCGCTGCAAGCCGTGGACGACCACCGAGAAGTCGGGAAAGGAGATCAAAGACAGGATAGAGCGCAACAGTGAGTACGATGCTCCAGGCCAAGATAGGCACAAAGGGACGGATCAGAACGAACGTCCAGTAAATCAGTAAAGCGAGCAACCCGAGCCGGATCGCAAGCTGAATGACGTCGTCTCCAGGCAAGTACTGGCGAAAGGTTTTCAAGGACGCACCTTCAACTGAGGGCGAGCATACTGTCACCAAGCTACCGGCCGCCCTCGTGTCATAGTCTTGATCCAGATCAAACAGCCGTGAGTTGGTCTGGGCTCCAACTGGCGGCTCCGATCGATAGTGCTGTCCGTGTTTGCCGATACACGAGGCCCAATGACTGAGGTCATCAACTACACTGCACGGGAGCTTCTGCGCGACGGCAGCCAAGTCGAAATCCGCGCGCTCCGGCGGGAGGATGAAGCCGACATGCTCGCTGCGGTCGAAAGGACTAGCGCGCAATCACTGCAGCGCCGCTTTTTCGTCATGAAGCGGCACTTCTCGGAGAAGGAGCGCGCCTTCTTCATCGACATCGACTTCAAAAATCATGTTGCGATTGTCGCGCTCGCAGAAGACGCCGGCCGCAAGGTGATCGCCGGAGGCGGCAGGTACATTGTTTTCGCGCCGGGTCGGGCCGAGATGGCATTTGTCGTCGTCGACAGCTGGCAGGGACGTGGCGTAGGTTCGATCCTGATGCGTCATCTCGTCAAGTTCGCGAGCGATGCCGGACTGCAGGAACTAACGGCAGAGGTTCTCCCCGAAAACGCGGCAATGATAAAAATATTCGGGAAGTTCGGCTTCAAGCTCGCCGCACACCGAGACCCGCAAACACTCCATCTGATGCTGAAGCTCTCTTAGAAAGCACTCCAGGGAGGGAAGCGACCCGGCATTGATTCAAATCAAAGTCAGCCCTGGCACTGAAGCATCCCCTTGCTATGCTCTGTAGCTGGCCATGCGTCGAGGATCTCGACCTTCAGTCGACTGAGTTGATTCCAGTGCCAACTACGGCGGATGGATTCATAAATTTCGTCAAAGCAGTTTTTCTAGCCGCACTTTCCGGCACCACCCACCACCGGCACCTTCGCTGCACGGGGTGAGGGCGGACGCTTGTTCTGCACCCATGCCGCCAGCTGTGAAAATGTGTCTCCGATCACGATCTTTACTTCCCACACGCGAGTGGGTCGTAGCGGGGCTTCTGTAGATAATCTTCGGGCTTGCCGAGGAACGTTGATCTAAATCAAGCAACAAACCCGACAGAGCAGAAGTCTTTCGGTGGCCGAAGGTACGACAGCTAATCGTGAGGAGGACGCCATGCTTCGTTATGCTCTTATTGGCCTAGCCACAGCTGTTCTTGTTACCGCGACTCTGATTCCCGATGATGCATTCGCTCGCCGTGGTGGAGGTGGCGGCTTTCGGGGCGGCGGCTTCCATGGAGGAGGCATGCATGGTGCCCACTTCCGGGGCGGGGCTGTCCATGCCGGACGCCACGCTCATGTGTCCCGTCCAATCGCCCGCGCGCCGGTAGCGCGCGCAGCGGCTGCCCGCGGGGTCTATCGGGGCGCGGCTTATCGCGGCGCCTATAGAGGTGCAGCCTATGGTGCGGCAGCGGTCGGTGCCGCTACGATAGGTGCCTATGGCTATAACTACTACAACAATGGCTGCTACCGCGACGCCCGCGGTTATGTGGTTTGCCCCAATCAGTATCCGTACTAGCGGACCCGCAGGGCGGCCGAGCGGCACTGGTTCTCGACGAGAAAATCCGGCTGGATGATTCATCCAGCCGGGGTGTTTTAAGCCGCCAAGATAATCGGTTGCAGAGCCTCCTGGGGACCAGTTTGGGGATCGAGTTCTGCAGGTCGTAATCTAGCAGGTTTTGTTGCGCCTAAATCGCGCTAGGCGCGGCTATTCAAATCTCTCGACTCCGAACGGTGGGCCTTCACGGCTGAGGAATCGATGAGCACCTGGGCCGGAGGATCGTCGGCGCTGGCCAGCACATGGAAGAGATCGACCCAGACGCCCTTGGCGGCCCAGCGAACATAGCGATCGTAGAGCATCTTCGAGGTCCATAATCGGATGGCGCATCGATCCAACACCCGCCGGACTTGAGAACGTGGATGATCCCACTGATCACCCGACGGTCATCGACGCGCGGCTTGCCTCGCGCATCTGTCGGAAAATGCGGTTCGATCCGCGAAAACCGTGCATCCGTCAGCCAGAACTGATCCTCCTTCATCAAAGGCTCCTGTCGGAGACCCTGAATCACAAAACGCAGTCCGCTCAAACCAATTTTATGGGTCCAAGTCCTAACACTAGCACGGTGAACTTGAGCTCGCCAGATCCGGTTGTGCTTGTCGTAAATCATGATTAGCCAGCGCGCACTTGGCGGCCAGAATGTGCCTGGCCAATCGCTGCGCACGAAACCGGCGCATCTTTCCAAATGCGCGCTTGTAGTAATTTAGAGCCGTCAACGCGAGGTGTTGTAGGCATCACGTAGGACGTTCGTCTCAAGCTCCAGTTCCTCCAGCCGATACTTGACTACATCGCCGATGCTGACGATACCGGCCAGCTTGCCGCCGAGTAGTACCGGCAAGTGTCGCACGCGATGGTGCGTCATCAGGTTCATCACGCGAGTGACACTTTCGTCCGGGGACACGGTGGTCACACCGCGTTGCATGATTTCCTTCACACGCATCGACCCGGCAGTCTCGCCGTAGCGAAAAAATGCATCAACGATTTCACGTTCGGAAATGAGGCCAAGAATTGCGTCCCCACTCGTCACCACGAGAGCGCCAATATTCTTTGCGCGGAGCCAGCCCGCCGCGCTCTTGATATTGGCTTCCGGACCTATTGTTGTGACGTCGGTGCCCTTCCGCCTCAGAATGCTTTCGATGGACATAGCTTCCTCCATCGTGTGGCCTAGCCGCCTATCACATTGATTTGCGTGGCAGTGCCGGTCTCCCCCCAATTGGGGGAGCATCGTTCTCCTCCATGAGGAGCATTAGCATATCATATCGGCGGGAAGCAGTCAGCCAGCATCTAGGACCGTGGAACCGATCAGTCGTTGGCTAACTGGTGCGTGACCGGTTCGGGTCAAAGGACTAAACCTCTCGCGCGGTAGTTCGCCGCGGCCAGCGGCACGGCAACACGATAGCACGCCGGGGCGTCCTGTCTTGAGATAAGGAGTTCGCAACCTTCATCAAAGACAGGAGCATCCCCCATGACCGACAAGGCCATAAGCCCGCTGCGGCAGCGCATGATCGAAGACATGACGATCCGCAAGTTCGCGCCGAAGACTCAACATGACTACCTTCAGAGGGTCAAGAACTTCGCTGTCTATCTTCGCCGCTCGCCCGACACGGCAAGCGCAGAGGACGTGCGGCGCTACCAACTTCACCTGACGGCGAGCGGCGTTGGCGTCCCCACCGCCAACCAGACGGTCTCGACGCTGCGGTTCTTCTTCAAAGTCACGCTCGGGCGCGCCGACCTCGTCGAACGCACGGCATTCGTCCGTGAACCGAGCAAGCTGCCGGTGGTGCTCAGCCCGGAGGAAGTGGCGTGCCTGCTCGATGCGGTGCCGGCGCTCAAGTACAAGGCGGCGCTGAGCGTGGCTTACGGGGCGGGATTGCGCGTCTCCGAGGTGGTGGCGCTGAAGGTCGGTAACATCGACAGCAAGCGCATGATCATCCGCGTCGAGCAAGGCAAAGGCCGCGAATACCGCTACGTGATGCTGTCGCCGCATCTGCTTGAACTTTTGCGTGCCTGGTACAAGGCGGCACGCCCACAGGGCTGGCTGTTTCCAGGACGAGACCGCGTGCGGCAGATGACAACGCGCCAACTCAATCGCGCCTGCCATGCCGCCGCCGACATGGCCGAGATCGGTAAGCCGGTGTCTATGCATACGCTGCGACACAGCTTCGCCACTCACCTACTCGAGCAGAACATCGATATCAGAGTGATCCAGGTCCTGCTCGGTCATGCCAAGCTCGACACCACGGCGCTCTACGCGCGCGTCGCCACCAAGGCGATCCAACAGGTCATGAGCCCGCTCGACCGCATCACCCTGACGCAAGCCGAGCCGCCTGCTTGACGCGAGACTTCTTGTGTCGCGTCCATCGCTGGAGGTCGCTGGCATCTTCCGCGGCCACGGCCCGGCATGGCGCAAAGCCAACGCCGGCCATGTCAGCCTCGGCCAACTCAAGGTAATGTCGGCGATCGAGAACTGTCGCACGGCAGCGCTCGGCGGTCATGTCGCGCGCTGCGAGAAGTGCGCGCACACCCAAGTCTCGTACAATAGTTGCCGCAATCGGCACTGCCCGAAGTGCCAGGGCGCGGCGGCAAAGGAATGGCTGGCGGCGCGCGAGGCCGATCTGCTGCCAGTGCCGTACTTCCATGTCGTGTTCACCCTACCGGCGGCCATCGCCGATATCGCCTACCAGAACAAGGCCGTCATCTACGACCTGCTGTTCAAGGTCTCGGCCGAGACCGTGCTGACAATCGCCGCCGATCCGAAGCATCTGGGCGCCAGCGTCGGCATCACCTCGGTTCTCCATACCTGAGGCTAGGCCATGACCCATCACCCGCACGTCCACATGATCGTGCCGGGCAGCGGCATCTCGCTCGACGGCAAGCGTTGGGTGGTGTGCCGGTCCGGCTGTTATTCGGCCTGCAATATTGACCCCCTGATGGAGTGGGCCCCTTGGGCCGGACGGGATGGTTTTCAGCAATTGACCGGGTAGCTGGGCTTTCAGAGGATGAAGGCCCATGGCAAAGCCATCGAACCCACAGCGTCGAGTTCAAGCGGCAAGTTTCGCAGGAGTATCTCGGCGGCGAGACCTTGCACGCCCTCTCGAAGCGCTACGACGTCTCACGCAATCTGATCCGGATCTGGGTTGAGAAGTATCAGGCGGGCGCTCTCGATGAGGATGCCGCAGCGGCTGATCTTCTCCAGGCTTATGAGGCGCGCGTCGCCGCGCTCGAACGACTGGTCGGCAAGCAGGCCCTGGAGCTTGAGTTTCTAAAGGGGGCTCTGCATACACGACCGCGGCCGAGAAGCGGAGCTACATCCGCGATCACCGGCCCCGTGGTCTCTTCATTGCCGAAGGATGCCGGCTGATGGGGCTCTCGCGCACAAGCTTCTATGATCAGCCGCGCAATGCCGCCGACGACACCGCGATCGTCGAAGCGATCGCCACCATCTGCAACGAGTTCGAGCACTATGGCTGGCGGCCCTGGCCGCCGCAATCGAAGGACGTAACCCTCCACCCGGCTGCGTGCATCATTCCGACCGCGGATCACAATATGCCGCGACTGCCTATCGTGATCACCTTGCCACGCACGGCCTAATCGGCTCCATGGGCCGGCCCGGCAATCCATACGACAACGCCAAGGCGGAAAGCTTTATGAAAACGCTCAAGGTCGAAGCCGTCTATCCGATGGCCTTCGAGACGTTCGCCGATGTCACCGAAAACCTTCCGCATTTCCTTGAGGAGGTTTACAACCGACGACGGCTTCACTCAGCGCTTCGCTATCTCAGCCCCATGCAATTCGAGGATCAACACGCCCGGCAAACGGTCAAACCAGCAGCCTGACCTTGTCCGGCCCAAGGGGCCCACTCCAATACGGGGTCAAACTTCGGCGCCGATTGACAGTCGGGGAGATCCCGGTGACACGCGGGCAGAACGTCGCCGCCAACGAGGTGCTGGTGCGGATCGACGACCGATTATGATGGGCAATGGCGTAACGCTCGACCGGATACCGACTATGTTGGGCGCGCGTTTTAGTTTAGATTATCCACTGTGGCGGGTGTTTCCGCCTGCCTGAAACAGCTTTCCGTATGCGTTCCCTCGTAGACCAGGAGGATAGTCATGCGATCGTTTCAAAGCTTTGCTGTGAGCATCGCATTCTGCACGCTGATGGCGGCAGGAGCGACCTACGTCGGCGCCGAAGACGAGCCGCTTGGCGTTCGGCTGGTCAATCAAATGAACGCACTTTACGGTCAGCATGCGGGCGTTCGCGCGAACCACGCCACGGGCGCCGTGTTTGAGGGTACCTTCACGCCGGCGCACGGCGCCGACACCTTCAGTTCGGCTGCCTTTCTTAAAGGCGCTCCCACACCGTTGGTCATTCGCTTCTCAAACGCGGGCGGCGTCCCCGACGCGCCCGACACCCACCCTTCGACGGGTGGTATCCGCGGCATGGCGATCAAGTTCCGTCTCTCGGGTGGCAGCGAGCAAGACATAGTCTGCATATCGGCCAACGGGTTTCCGGTGGCGACTGGAGAAGATTTTCTGGCTTTGCTCCAGGCGGTCGGTGAGAGCGGTCCCGACGTGCCCAAGCCGACGCCGGTCGAGAAATTCTTGTCGACCCACCCAGCCGCATCAGCGTTTGTCACCACGCCTCGGCCTGTGGCGGTCAGTTACGGTACGCAGCCCTTCTTCGGCGTCAACGCGTTCAAGTTCACCAACGCGCAAGGAACAAGCAAGTTCGGCCGCTACCGCATCGTACCCGAGAGCGGCCCCGCCTACGTAAGCGACGAGGAGGCGGCGAAGCGTCCTCCGAACGCTCTAGCTGACAATCTACGGGCATCGCTCGAAACAGGACCAGTCAAGTTCCACCTTTTGGTGCAGGTTGCCGCCGCTGATGATCCAACGACGGATGCCACGAAAGTCTGGCCGGACAGCCGGCCGACGGTAGAACTCGGCGAAATCGCGGTCATCAAAGCGTTGGATACGAAGAAGGTCGAGAACGAGTTGCTGTTCCTGCCGACCAATGTGACGACCGGCATCGAGGCTTCGGATGACCCAATCATTAATGTACGCACCGAAGCGTATGCCGAGTCGTTCAGTCGCCGCACCAAATAAATCGTTCGATAGCCACCGGAAAGCCGTCCGGGCGAATGATCTCCGCGGGTGGGCGTTCGTAGCGCGATGGGCGCGATCATGCGAGCCCTTTGTCGCGATAGCGACGGTGCGACGCATGGCGCGAGCCTACAGCCACGATTCGCGTGATCGCGTATCAAGTGCAAACGTCCTGAAGCAAGTTCAGGCTCGCGCCTACTGGTTGATTTCCGGCTCGACAAGTCTTGAGAGCTTGCGCAGGGATTCCTGCCAACCGAGATAACAGGCCTCGGCGGGGATCACATCCGGCACACCCTGCTGTTCGATGTTTACCTCTGTGCCAACCGAAACGGCCTTCAGGCTCACCGTGACCTTCATCTCGCCGGGCAAGTGCGGGTCATCGAACTTGTCGGTGTAGACGAGACGTTCGCCCGGAACGAGTTCCAGATAAGAGCCGCCAAAGGAGTGGCTTTTCCCCGTGGTGAAATTCCGGAATGACATCCGATGATTGCCACCGACCTTCGCATCCAGCTCGTGAACGGTGCAGGTAAACCCGAAGGGCGGAAGCCAGCTCGCAATCGCATCCGGTTCGAGGAAGGCGCGATAGAGCTTTTCGGGCTTGGCGGCAATGACGCGATGCAGACGGATCGTGTTGGGCATAACTTCTCCCTGCGGTTTGGCTTTATCAGAGTTGTTCGATCGTCTCCGAGCGGAGGGGTCGATGGTTGGCCTGCGTAGGACGATGTCACCCGCTTCTACGGGTAAACGTCATCACCGTCTTGGAGATAGTGGTTTTGGCCAGGCCCAAGCTCTTGCGCAGCCTCGCTGAACGATCCGCGCTCGGCGACTTTGGCGAAGATGGCCCAGGCCTCGAAATCCGTCATATGCGGCATGTTTCGAAGCTCGCCCCGATTGCGGATTCATATCCCAAGCTCGGAGCACGCGAAATCACCGGGGAGCGGAGCACAGATTGGCGGCGATCCGGCAACAATCTCGTGCCGCGCCGGCTGAGAATCACCAGAGCCCAGGCGATGTAACTTAATATTGCCACTCAACGAGGAGCAACGTCCATGAGCATTCTCCGCACCGGTTCCAATATTTTTGGCGCCAACTCGATTTCAAAGCATCTTTCCTCACTCACCGCTTTGGCCGCCGCCACGCTCCTGTCGACCGTTGCATTCCTTGGAGCGACGCCTGCGCAGGCCGAAGTGAAACCATGGCCGACAACTTTCTATGCCGAGCAGATGCCGGTCAGCGACGGCACCCAATATGTGCGCCTCGGCGGCACCGGTCCGGCCGTCGTGCTGCTACATGGCTTCGGCGACGCCAGCGACATGTGGGTGCCGCTCGCCGAAGCTCTGATGAAGGATCATACCGTCGTCGTACCTAATCTGCGCGGCATGGGCTTGTCGTCTCATCCGGAAGGCGGCTACCGCAAGGTTACGCAAGCGCGATCTTGCAGCGTGGCCCTCGTGAAGCACGATATTGGCAACATGGTCGGCTATGCCTTTGCCGTGCAGTATCCATCGCGAACGGTAAAGTGGGTGGCGATGGACGCACCGCTGCCGAGCATCGGCTACTGGGACGAACAGTTGAAGAATCCGAAGGTCTGGCACTTCAACTTCCGTGAACCGGACGTCGAGCGCCTGGTCGCCGGGCGGGAGCGCATCCTGCTCGATCGCTTCTACAACGAACTGTCGGCAACCCCGGCCGCAATCGATGAGCAGACGCGCGATTACTATGCCGCTCTCTACGCGCGCCCACACGCAATCCATGACGACTTCAGCGGGCAGTTCGCGGCCTTTACTGACGACGCCGTCGACAACCAGAAGCTGCTTGCCGAGAAGGGCAAGCTGACAATGCCGGTGCTCGCGATCGGCGGTGATCATTCCTACGGCGCCAGTCTGGCGACCGAAATCGGATTTGCTGCGACCGATGTCCGCGCGGCTGCCGTCAAGGACTCTGGCCACTGGATCATGGAAGAGCAGCCCGGTCAGGCCGTTGCACTCATCACCTCGTTCATCGGGCAGTAGCCCACTTTTTCCATGGGACGGGCGCGCGCCAGAGCCGATGGCTTCAGTAAACCTCTAAAAGGAATCAGAAAATGCAATCTCAAAGACGATACGTCGAAACTTCAGGAAACCAAGGAAACCTTCAAGGGTGTCGGTGACGACACCGTCTTCACGCGGTCGCAGCACCGACGGCAAGCTCGCCATGGACGGCGAGAAGCCCTTTGGTCACAGGAGATCCGACCCATATTCGAAAGGCGGTCGAAGGATCGCTGCGGCGCCTGAGGACCGATGGCATCGACCCGAGACGAACTGGAGAATCTCGAGCAAGCGGCATTCGTCGGGTATGCACTCACCGTGTCTTACTGGCGTTTTCGAGTCAGAGAAGGCAATTAGCAAGCTAATATGCACATCAAGTATCGCACCTAAGACCGGCGAGGGACAACAAGCTTCGCCGTCAACACCTGGACAACCTTTCCGTTTTGATTCTTCGTCTCGCTGCGCATCCGAACGATCCCCTGGTTGGGTTTCGAACGGGACGGGATGATCTCTATCACTTCGCTCTCGACGTGAAGCACATCCCCTGGTCGCACGGGATACGGCCACTCGATTTCGCTGCCGGCGCCGACAATACCGCCCGCGAGCGGTGCACCACCCTGAACGAGGAGCCGCATGGTTACCGCAGCCGTATGCCAGCCGCTCGCCGCGAGTCCTCTGAACAGGGTCGATTTGGCCGCCTCGTCATCAAGATGGAAGGGTTGCGGATCGAACCGACAAGCGAACTCTTTGATCTCCGCCTCGGAAATACCGTAGCTCGCGCTGGTAAATTTCTGGCCGATACTGAGTTCATCTAGGAAAAGGGGCTTGGGGTGTTCGATCTGCGACATGTTTACCTCCTGCCTTGTATGAATGATGACAGCATCGTCGCCGCGAGCCAGTACCTCGCGGGTCACGGCCTCGGCCGTCTTCGGATCAGCGATGTCACCGGGAATCGCCAGAATGTCCTGGTCGCCGGCCTGCTTGATCGAGCGCGACGTCGCTACTACGCGATAATTGCGGTCTCAAAATTCCTTGACCAGCCCGGCGCCGATACCCTGCGACGCTCCAGTGACAATTGCGACCTTACGTTCGTTGCTCATGATGCCCCTCAGATCCTCCCAGCGAGCGGGATCGCTGCTGTCCGGCCCGTCTGGCTCGGTGGGCATCATTTGGGAGATTTCGCGAAATACCTGAATATCTCTTGTTCGGCAGACATTCTTCCTTCTGCCGGAAGAATGGCAGCTATCCGGCGTGCATCGCGACTGCTTCAGCAGAGAGCCGTGCAAAATCAGCACGCAACCGCGGCACGGCGAAGTCCAGGAATGCCCTGACTTTCGGGACTGCGTTACGCCCTTGCGGCAGCACCAGGTTAACTGGTCTCGCAGGAGGCTCCGCGTCCCTCAGCAGGAGCTGCAGCGAACCATCCTGGACACGTTCGGCCACATGATAAGTAAGCAGGCGGGTGACCCCCAGCCCACCCACCGCGGCACCGAGCGCGACACGCACACTGTTGACCACCAGTCGTGGCTTAAACTGGACGGAGCGCGGCACAGACCCGTTCCTCGCCGGAGGGAAGACCCAGGCATCGCTTCCAAAATCGGTGCAGGCGACGATGCTGTGCTTCGTGAGATCACTAGGTTCGTCGATGCGAGGGTGCGGGGCGAGATAACGCGGAGAGGCAACGATAACTGGTTTCACGTCGCCACCGATCCGAACGGCCATCATCGAGGAATCCGGGAGTTCGGCGATCCGTAAGGCGATGTCGATTCCCTCTTCGATCAGATTTGCGCTGCGCACAATCAGAACAAGATTGACTGAAACGGCCGGGAAAGCCTCGATATACGCATCGATGATCGGGCGCAGAATTTCCTCCCCGCTGATGGGCGGAGCCGTAATCGTCAGGGCGCCACGCGGGGCAATATGCTCGCCGGCCGCAACCACCTCCGCTTCCTGCAAATCGACCAGAACACGATGGCACGCCGCAGCATAACGCTCGCCGATCTCGCTGAGTTTGATCGTGCGGGTCGTCCGATGCAGCAATGCTGCACCGACCTGTTGTTCAAGGAACGTGATCGCTGTTAAGGCAGCCCGCATGGAAGCACTGTCTTTCATTCCTGACGATGCAACGAGATATGGACGAGTGATGCCGGACACGGCGTCGCCGCAACTGAACGGCAAGGTCGAGCGCTCGCATCGCACTGATAAGCAGGAGTCCCATCAGCTCCTCACCTACACCGATGATGTGGACCTGTGAGCAAGGCTTTCCGAGTGGGAGCAGTTCTACAACCTCTCTCCCGACCTCACGGTGCATTCAACGGAAAGGCACCTTACGCGGTGCTTCGTGAACGGCTATAATTGACCAACGGGTGTCTCATAAGTGTGCCGTCATTACAGACCGATCCGTTCTCCGGTAGTGTCTACGTGTTCCGCGCCAAGCGGGCCCAACACGCGATATTCTGCATACAGTCTTCGAAGCGTGACAATTGTATATCACGCTTGAAGAAGTCTAAGATGCTGATTGGCGGCCGAACTCTGCGCCGGATAGCACTTGACGCACTTGGCGGTTGACTTCCGGCAGACTTCGCAAGATGGCTGATGCGGCCAGAGAGTAAAGACACGCTTCTAAGCGTGGCCCGACGCCGTAGCTCTATTCTGCATCCCGGTCTACGCGGCAGCTATCTTATCCGGTTTTGAAGCACGATCCGAAATGCCTGCCGAAAGATCGATCACGGCTTTTAGCGGCAGGTGATCGGAGGCAATGCGCGCCAGCGGCGTATCGTGCAGCGCTACACTCGAAATGAGACCATGGGGATAGCCGAGGATGCGATCGAGAGCCAGCATGGGGAAGCGTGCCGGGAAGCTCGGTATAGGCGCGTGCAGAGGGCCAAAACCCGGTGCCAGCCCATGCAAGGTCGATTTATCGCCGAGCCGCCATTCGTTGAGGTCTCCGACCAGCAAAACCGGCCGGTCGTCCTGTGGTTCGGCGATGGAAAGCAGCGCCGCGACCTGCAGCGCCCGCGAACGGCGCAGCAGACCCAAATGCGCCGCGACGATGCGCAAAGGCCCGCTTGGCAGGTCCAGATCGACCACCAGCGCGCCGCGCGGTTCAAAGCCCGGCAGCTTGACCTGATGGGTCGCCGTGACGCTGCCTTCACGGTAGAGGATGACGTTGCCGTGCCAGCCGTGGCCGCCCTGTGAAAACTCCAGAGGAACCGGGACAAGGCTGCATTCGCTTTTGAGGGCCTGGATGTCGAGAAGGCTGCGGCGATCGCCGAAACGCCGATCAGCTTCCTGCAGGGCAATGATGTCGGGCTGAATCTCCTTGATCACCCTCACCGTGCGGTGCGGATCGAAGCGGCGATCCCTGCCAACGCCCTTGTGGATGTTGTATGAGGCGATGAGGGCGCTCGCCCTGCGGTCCTTGTCGAGGTGGGCGATATAGGCCTTACGATCCTGGCGAAACGTCGAAACGAGAAGCGGGCCGAACCGGCGGATGGAAGGACTTTTGTCACGTTGGGTTCGCACGATGTTGACGGGCTCCATCGTTTGTTGCGTCACACACGAAAACGGGCACCGAATCCTTTGATGCCCATCAGAGTTTTCCTTAGACCAATATAGGCACTGGAGCCGGATTTGCCACTCTGGAAAGGTTTGAAGAGCGGCTATCCGGCACATAACCTCCACTGCGTCAATCCTTCGGCAGAATTGAAGAAATGCAGCTTTTGTCGATCATCGCTGTTGTTGTGGCCTTGTTTGCGCTGGCATCGCTCGCCGCGGTTTATTCCTATGGCCGCTTCGCCAGGCAGGCGCGCGGCGAGCCCTCCTCGGCACTGCCGATTGCCGAGCGCGACACGTTGCTCGACAGGATCGTCTCGCCGAAGCTGAAGGAGTATCCGGACAAGAGCGGTCTGTTGCTTGTGACGAGCAATCTTCAGGCTTTCGCCATCAGGGCGCTCGCCGCGCGCAGCGCCGAGCGGAGCCTGGACCTTCAATATTACTACTGGAAGGACGACCTGACGGGCGGTCTGCTGGCACGCGAGTTGATCGCCGCCGCCGATCGTGGCGTTCGGGTGCGGGTGCTTCTCGACGACATCAATACGAAGGGCGACGATTCCACCTATCTGGCCCTCGACAACCATCCCAACGTCGAAATCCGGCTGTTCAATCCTTCCCGCAGCCGCACCAGTGCGCTGCGGCGCGGCATCGAGATGGCGCTTCGCGCCTTCAGCGTGACGCGGCGTATGCATAACAAGGCGTGGATTGCCGATGGCCGCATGGCGATCGTCGGCGGCCGCAACATCGGGGACGCCTATTTCGACGCGGCCGAAATGTCGAATTTTCACGACATGGACCTCGTGCTGATCGGACCTGCCGTGCAGCAGGCCGAGACCGTATTCGATGACTACTGGAACAGCAGCGTTGTGCTTCCGATCAGCTCGCTTTGGCGTTTTCGAAAGGGCGACCTGAGAAAGAAAAGGGCGTATCTCGAAGCCTTGGTGTCGAGTGATGGCGCCCGGCCTTATCTGCGACGGCTGCAAGCGGAGAACAGCACCGGATCGCTGCTGAGCGGGAAGCAAACCATTCACTGGACCGCCGGCGCGAGGATCGTTTCCGACCCTGCTGAAAAGGCCGTTAGTGCAGCAAGCGAGAACTGGCTTTTGAACACCATCTTCCCGGTGATCAATGCGGCGACGAGCGAACTGCACATCATCTCCCCTTATTTCATCCCGGGAGCTCAGGGGGTCGTTGCTCTGCAAAAGCTGGCGGCTGCCGGCACGGAGGTATCCGTGCTAACGAATTCGCTCGCGGCGACGGATGTCGTGGCCGTGCACGGCGCTTATGCGAATTATCGGCTGGCGCTGCTGGCCGCCGGTGTTAGTCTCTACGAACTGCGTCCGGAAATCATCCGTCAAGGTGTCTCCCTGTTCGGATCGAGCGGCGCCAGCCTGCATACCAAAGCCTTCACCGTCGACGGCAAGTCGGGCTTCATCGGCTCGTTCAATTTCGATTCGCGTTCGATATCGCTCAACACCGAGATGGGCGTGCTGTTCGATGATCCGGGCCTGACAACCGAGGTGAACGGGGTGTTCGCTGATCAGATCTCGCCCGAAAGCAGCTACAGGGTCATGCCGAGAACGGGAAACGTTGTCTGGCAGGATGGAACCGGAGCGAGCGCGAGGATCCTTGATTCCGAGCCTGCGGCAAGCATCTGGCGACGCATCACCGCTGTCGTTATCGGCCTGTTGCCGATCGAGTCTCAGTTGTAAAGACATGTTGCGCGACACCTGCCGCCCGATTTCCTGGATGATGTGACAACATGCATCAGCCACCAGATTGCGCGCGTGCCCTTCGGAGCCTGGAAAACACTGACCTTCGTGGCCGGGCTGCGCTGTGATGGCATGACTGCTCCGATGATTATCAATGGGGCGATGAACGGAGAGATTTTCTTGGCCTACGTCGAGCAATGCCTGGTGCCGACGCTCAAACGCGGCGACATCGTTGTGATGGATAATGTCGCCATCCATCGGGTCGCTGGCGCGCGCGAGGCGATCGAAGCGGCCGACGCGACGATGCGTTATCTGTCGGGACGAACTCCCGACACACGGCAACTGATCCGTCAGGCGCCGATCATCCCGGAAACACCTGAAATCATCTCGATCAGAATTTCTTATCTAACGCTCTAGATAAAGCGATTAGACCTAATTTGGATATCTGCCTATTACAATATGAATCGAAGAGAGTTCGTAGCTGTCTGTCATCCACTTGCGCCAGTCTGACCGAATATGCGGGAACCGAGGTCCGGTTGCGATTAAAATCAGAAAAAGGGTGGTTTCATGAGTAGCTCACACAAAAAGCAAAACACCGGTTCGACCATGAGCACCGGCGTACCGGCGGCCAGCGACCGCAATTCACTGACGCTCAACCCCAATGGTCCGATTCTACTGCACGACGTACATTTCCTCGAGCAGATGGCACACTTCAACCGTGAAAAGGTGCCGGAGCGGCAGCCGCACGCCAAGGGTGCCGGCGCATTCGGTGAACTCAACATCACCGAGGAGATGTCAGCGTTCACCAAGGCCGCGGTGTTTCAGAAAGGTGCGAAGACCGAGATGCTGGCGCGTTTCTCCACAGTCGCCGGCGAAATGGGAAGCCCGGATACCTGGCGCGACGTGCGCGGCTTCTCGCTGAAGTTCTACACCAGCGAGGGCAACTACGACCTCGTCGGCAACAACACGCCGGTGTTCTTTATCCGCGATCCGATGAAATTCCCGCACTTCATCCGCAGCCAGAAGCGGCTGCCGGATTCCGGCCTGCGTGACAATCACATGCAGTGGGATTTCTGGACTAATAATCCGGAGAGCGCACATCAGGTTACGTACGTGATGGGCGAGCGCGGCCTGCCGCGCACCTGGCGCAACATGAATGGCTACGGTTCGCACACCTATATGTGGATCAACGCCAAGGGCGAGAAATTCTGGGTCAAGTATCACTTCCACACCAATCAGGGCATGAAGTTCTTCAACAACGCGGAAGCCGCCGCCATGGCCGGCAGCGATGCCGACTACCATCGCCGCGACCTGTTCGATGCCATCAAGCGCGGCGAGCATCCGAGCTGGACGCTGTCGGTGCAGGTGATGCCTTATGCGGATGCGAAGAACTATCGCTTCAACCCGTTCGACCTCACCAAAGTATGGCCGCACGCCGACTACCCCTTGAAAAGGGTTGGCACCATGACGCTGAACCGCAACCCGGAAAACTTCTTCGCCCAGATCGAACAGGCGGCGTTCTCGCCGGGCAACACGGTTCCTGGCATCGGTCTGTCGCCGGACAAGATGCTGCTGGGCCGCGCCTTCGCCTACAACGACGCGCAACGTAACCGCATCGGTACCAACTTCCATCAACTGCCGGTCAACCGGCCGAAGGTGCCGGTCAACACCTATATGTTCGACGGCCAGATGGCCTTCGATCATAGCGGCAGCGCGCCAGTCTACGCCACCAACAGCGGCGGGCGCACCTGGATGGATCAAACCGGCCCGATTGCCGACGGCTGGGAGAGCGACGGCGAGATGGTGCGCAGCACCTACACGCTGCACAAGGAGGACGACGACTTCAGCCAGCCTGGCACCATGGTGCGCGAGGTCTGGAATGACGCCCAGCGGGCGCAGTTCGTAGATCAAGTCGCCGGCAGTCTACTCGGCGGTGTGCAGGAGCCGGTACTCAGCCGCGCCATCGACTACTGGAAGAAGGTTGACGCCGCGACCGGCAAGCAGATCGAGCAGAAGGTCCGCGCCAAGGCCGCGCCGCAGCCTGCCGAAGGCATGGGCGAACGATAGTCAAGCTAGCCCCTTATGACAAAAAGTCATTTTGGCCTGACCAATCGGTGAGGTATGAGGTCAGTTGCCCTAGGGTAGGTAGCGCCGGCATCGATCACGGCCTCGATGACGTGCAGGCCATCGCATATGGAGCGCGTGGCGTGTTCCACTCCCGATCACAAGCTTGTCGCCGGCGCACAACGCGGCCGGAGCCGCGTCATCGTCGCCTGGCATCCTAGACGCTTATGAGGTCCAACGCGCACGGACGCTCGCGTGCGAATTCGCTGTTCAAATAGACGATCGTCGGCCGAAATACTATGCCTCGACCGACTCGACACCGACGGACGTTGGGAGCCGTTGCCCGAGAGTCGCTTTGTTCTCGGGATCGACATCCACCGACCTGCAATGAATTTTCCAGGCATTGGGCGACTAGAGATGTCGGTGGCGCAGTAACCAACGAGCGACATTGGCGTTCCATAACGCCTATTCCCGCGAATCCAATCATTCAGCCATCGGTATTGACGTCACAGCACGAATCAAATTTACGTCTGCACGAGAACAGCCGGACCCTAGGCTAGGCGGTTTTCGGCTAAGCTGGTGTTCCAGCATGGTAAGACGGCTGGTCGGCCACTTTCATTGGATATCGTGGCTGCGGTCAAATAGCATGGTGGGCTCGCTCAAGAGCCCGATCTCTCAGTTCGTCACACCAGTGAACGCTGGCGTTTGTCTACGTCTTTGTGGACATCGCCGGTTGGAGATGACCCATGCGCGATATCCAATGGGCCCTTCAGTGGGTCCCTATCCATGCTCCCAAGCCCAATCCGCGTAACGCACGCACCCACTCAAAGAAGCAGATCAGGCAGATCGCAAACAGCATTTCGCGATTTGGTTGGACTTATCCGCTATTAGTCGATGAGAACTTCGTTGTCCTGGCAGGACATGGCCGTCTTCTCGCAGCTTCAGAATTGAATTTAGACAAGGTTCCCCTAGTGGTCGTCAGTGACCTCAGCGAAGCAGAAAAGCGCGCCTTGATGTTGGCGGATAACAAAATCGCCGCCAACGCCGGATGGGACCGCAAAATCCTCGCCAAGGAGCTTGGCGAGCTATCTGATCTCTTCCCGAGATAAATCTCGATATCGAAATAACCGGATTTTCCGCGGCTGAGATCGAACCTTTGCTCGTCGATTTGGTCGACGGAGAATGCGATCCAGCAGATGACGCTCCCCTGCTGGCGAAGGAGGCCATCACCCGCAAGGGTGATCTCTGGATATTAGGCGACCACAGACTCATTTGTGCAGATGCCTGCAGTCGCAAGGCATACCAAGCGCTCATGAAAGGTTGTTTCGCGTCAGTTGCGATACCCGATCAACCCTACAACGATTCCATCGCTAAGATCGTCGGACGAGGGAAGATCAAGCATCGGGAATTCGCCCGCGCTTCCGGCGAACTCTCGCCCGAGCAATTTATGAACTTCCAACGACAATGGATGGAGCTCTGTGCGGAATTTTCAAAGCCTGGTTCAATCCATTTCGTCTTTATAGATTGGCGCCATCTCTCGGAGGCACTGACGGCGGGGCATGCTGTCTATAGCGAGCTCAAGAATGTCGTCGTCTGGTGCAAGACCAATGCCGGGCAAGGTAGCTTCTATCGCTCACAACATGAGCTCATCCTTGTTTTTAAAAACGGTGATGCCCCACACCAGAATAACATCGAATTAGGTCGCCACGGCCGCAATCGTTCAAACGTCTGGACGTACGCCGGCGTAAACACATTCCGCGCTGGCCGGATGGATGATTTGTCTGTCCATCCGACCGTTAAGCCGGTCGGACTGGTCCTGGATGCAATCAAGGATTGTTCGCGTCGCGGGGACATTGTCCTCGATCCCTTTATGGGATCCGGAACAACAATCCTTGCTGCCGAACGGGTTGACCGACGCGGCTTCGGCATCGAGATCGACCCGCTCTATGTCGACGTCGCGATTCGTCGTTGGCAGCAATTTACTGGGCAGGATGCGATCCTCGAAGCCAGCGGCTTAACATTCCACGAGATTGAGGCAAAACGATCTACCGATGGAGGTGGCAAATGAGCAAGCGCAGCGATGACGACGCGCGGAGTAACTGCACGGCGTCTCCGACCAAACGTGTGCCACGGGTACGCGCCCGCATATTGCGCAAAGCCAGGAATCCTGACGTCGGCTACGGCAAGCCACCGGTCGAACACCAATTCAAGCCCGGTCAGAGTGGCAACCCAAGAGGCCGGCCAAGAGGACGGAAAAGCGAAGCGAAGATGCTCGATGACGTACTGTATCGCATGGTCGGTGTAAGGGGACCCGGGGGTACGCGCAAGATTCCCGTCTTAGAAGCAATGCTGTACCGCTTCGCTGAGGATTCTCTCAAAGGCAATACGAAGACTGCAGCATTTTTGTTGGCCCGCCATGCGGCGGCAACCTCAATGACCCAAGAGGCGCCGGAACTCAGCGCAGACGACAAGGCGGTCGTCGAAGCGTTCTTACAGGACTTCGCAGCCAAGAACGGAGAGACTAACACAAGCGAATGGCAAAGCCATGAAAAATGAGATCGACCTCTTCAATGCAATCCTGCGAAGCAACTTTGCCAGCTTCGTGCATCGTTCCGTCCGAACGTTAAATCCCGGATCGGCCTTTATTCCGAACTACCACATTAACGCGATTGCTTATCAGCTTGAGCGGATCCGACGAGGCGACATCAACAGGCTCATCATTAATCTGCCGCCTCGCTATCTCAAATCGATCATAACATCAGTGGCGTTTCCCGCTTTTCTTTTAGGCCACGATCCGAGGCGGCGGATCATTTGCTTAAGTTACGGCGCCGAATTGGCAGCAAAGCATGCGGCCGATTGTCGGGCCATCATGATGTCGAATTGGTATCGCAGAGCATTCCCGCAAATGATCGTCTCGCGGGCTGCTGACTCCAACATCTACACCTCCGGGCAGGGCTTCCGTAAAACCAGCTCAGTCGGGGGTGCCCTGACAGGTCTGGGAGGAGACCTATTTATCATCGATGACCCTCAAAAGCCTGTGGATGCACAATCCCAGCCTTTGCGAGATCAATTAAACCAGTGGTTTTCCAATACGCTCGTGTCTCGCCTGGATAACAAGGAAAAGAGCGCCATCATTGTTGTCATGCAGCGCGTCCATCTCAACGACTTGACCGGCTATCTCACTGAGAGCTCCGACCGGTGGACTGTCCTCAGTCTTCCGGCGATCGCTGAAGTCGACGAGCGCATTCAAATCGGCGATTCGCGATACTACGAGCGTCACGCCGGTGAAGCGCTGCACGAGAAATACGAATCCCTGGCCACTTTGGAGGATCTACGTCGGGAAATGGGGACGGAAGCGTTCAGTGCGCAGGATCAACAAGCCCCTGTACCGCCGGGCGGCGCGATGATCCAGCGGCGATGGCTTCGTTACTACGATGTCCCTCCCGAAGGCTCGAGCAGCGCACGGATTATTCAGAGTTGGGATTGCGCGGGCAAGGAGGGCGCGCAAAATAGCTGGTCCGTGTGCACCACCTGGCTGGTCGACCTTAAAGCACGCTTCCGGCCAGAGGAATATCCGATCAGCGTTAATATTATCCGTTTTTGGGATAATCCCGTCTCGGGATCAGCTTGCCCGGGCGATGACAGCTTCCGCCCGTGGGATCGACAAGACCATCCATTCGTCCGACCAGGCCGCCTTTTGCGCCCTGATGGTCGCTGCCCGCAAGCGTGCTGGCCTGACCCAACATGAGCTCGCGCGCCGTCTCAAGCGCCCTCAATCCTTTGTCGCCAAGTACGAAGGCGGCGAGCGGCGGATCGACGTTATCGAGTTCGTTGCGATCGTGCGGGCCATTGGAGCTGATCCCGTCAGATTGCTGCGAGACCTTAGTAGCCGGCAAGCCGCCGGCCAAGCCTCGACGCGCGTCGGCGAAATAGACCCACCTTCCGCGCGCTCTGGTCACCCTCGATCACATCGTGATCCGGTGCCCGCAGTCTTCGCCACAAGATTATCAAGTTTCCGCTCGACTTCGCGCGACGTCAGAGCGGTAGTGGGTCCAACTTTTAAGGAGGGCCCGATGGAGCGCGCCAGCATCGAACCGGCAATCAAACTCATCATTGCCGAGGTCCATAACAAACTGAGCGAAGCGGCACGAATTGCCAAGGCCGCGGAGGCTTGCGCGGTCGCAGGCAGTATCACTGAGGGTCTCGAGGTCTCCATGGATATTGAGCAGCTCATTTATGAAGCAGGGCGCCTGCAGGATGCGGCTTCTCTCCTGAACCGGCTCGCGACGGACTAGTCGCGAGCCACCTTACGGACTTCTCCTCCCTCGCCCAGTCGGCGAGGTCTTGTCAGTGGCACCGCCTGATGGTGCCGATGACACAGAGGAGAACGATCATGTCCGTCGGCAAGCCAAAGCCGAAAGGCACAAAGACCACCAAGGCACGTTCAAGCCGGACCAACAAGGCGAAACCCAAAGCGAGACCAGCGATCAAGACGGCCAAGGCGGCTGCTGCCGCACCCCGATTGAAGGACCGCTCCAGTCCCTCGAAGCAAGATTCGGTACTTACCCTGCTGCAACGCGCGAAGGGCGTCACGATCCCGGAGATCACCGAGGCCACTGGCTGGCAGCCCCATTCAGTCCGCGGCTTTCTGTCCGGCGTCGTCAAAAAGAAGCTCAAACTTAAAATCGAGACGAGCAAGGACGGCAGTGACCGGACCTATCGCATCAAGGGTCGCTCGTCGCCATGATCCGGCCGGTACGCCCCGTCGGCAGCGATAGGGTTGTCGAAGCCGAGCTGGCGAAACTCCCGACGATGCCGATAGCGAGCTTGAGAATGCGATATCGCGAGCTGTTCCGGACCGATCCGCCAAAAGCCTTCGGCCCGGACCTGCTCCGCCGCAGCATCGCGCAGCGGATTCAAGAGCGCGCCTATGGCGGTTTGTCCAAGGAGAGCAGTCGGCTCTTGAGGCAGCTGGTCAAGGCGGCTCGAAGCAAACCAAACGGGAAATTAGAGCTGCCCCGCCGGATCAAGGCCGGCTCGGAGCTGGTGCGGACTTGGCGCGGCACGACCTATCGGGTGAAGGTCACCACGGAGGGATTCTCGTTCCAGGGCGGGACCTACGCCAGCCTGTCGGAGATCGCCTGCGAAATCCCCGACACCAGATGGAACGGGCCGCGCTTCTTTGGGTTGCGGTCATCGACGGCCCCCCGGGTTCGGGGAACTCGTCAAATGGCGACTGAACGCCGGGGCATTTTGCGCTGCGCCATCTATACCCGCAAATCCACCGAGCATGGCCTCGAGCAGGAGTTCAACTCGTTGGATGCTCAGCGAGAGGCCTGCGAGGCATATATCAAGAGTCAGGCCTCCCAGGGCTGGCGGGCCCTAGCCGCCCGCTATGACGATCCGGCCTATTCTGGCGGCAATCTCGACCGCCCTGCCGTGAGGCGACTGCTCGCCGATATTGAGGCCGGCAAGGTCGACGTGGTCGTGGTCTACAAGATCGACCGCCTGACCCGGTCGCTAGCCGATTTTGCCAAGCTGGTCGAAACCTTTGATGCCCGTTCGATCTCGTTCGTCGCGGTCACCCAGCAGTTCAACACCACGACCTCGATGGGCAGGCTGACCCTGAATGTGCTGTTGCCCTTTGCTCAGTTCGAGCGGGAACTCGCCTCCGAACGGGTCAAGGACAAAATCGCCGCCTCCCGCAAGAAGGGCAAATGGACCGGCGGCACGGTGCCGCTCGGCTATGAGATCAAGGACAGGAAGCTCGCCATCAACAAGACCGAGGCACACACCGTCCGGACCATCTTCAAGCTTTATCTACAGACAGGATCACTCAACAAATTGATCCCCGAACTCGACAAGCGGCAGATCGTCACCAAGCGCCGCAAGACCGAGGTCAAGAAATACCAGGGCGGCATTCCCTTCCCCTATGGGCCCCTCGCCTATCTCCTGAAAAACCGTATCTATCTTGGCGAAATCCATCATGGCGGCAAATGGTTCAAGGGCGAGCACCAGCCGATCCTGGACCGCACCACCTTCAATCGCGTCCAAGACCAGCTCAGTCGAACACCATCGACCGCCCAAAAGGTCAGTCAGCCAACAACGCGCCGCTCACCGGCAAGCTGTTCGATGACCGTGGCAATCGGATGGGCCCAAGCTTCACCCGAAAAAACAGCGTCCGATACCGCTTCTACGTCAGCACGGCATTGCGGGGACGACAGCACCTCGCCGGATCGGTCAAGCGGGTGCCGGCCACCGAGATCGAGCAATTGATCGAGCGAACCATTCGGGAACGGCTCAACCTCGCCCACACTGCTGCATCCGACATCTTCGACGGCGTCGACCGCGCCGTCATCAACTCAAACCACATCCGGATCGCCGTGAAGCCGGCCTACGCGGGACGGCGGCCCATCGAGATTCCCTGGAAAATAGCAAAAACCAACGCCGCCACGGTCATCGAGCCCACGGACCAGAGTAAATCCGATCCCAAGCTTCTCCAAGCGATCGTCCGCGCCCACGCCTGGCTTAACGAGCTCACCTCCGGTCGCCACGATTCGATCGAAGCGCTGGCTAAAGACGTCAGACTCCATCCCAAGATCATCCGCCAACAGTTGCGACTTGCTTTTCTAGCCCCGTCGATCACAGAAGCAGCACTTACAGGAGAAGCAGCAAGCACGCTGTCCCTCCGGTCAATTCCGAAATTGCTCCCGATTTCGTGGACGAGGCAGCGGAAGCGATAGAGGAATAGGCTGTGACTACTACTGGCCTGGATGTCTGATGTGCGCCCCACATCGGTCGCTTAATGCCATTCGCTCAGATGGCTGCTCATGCGGCGTACGCCTCACAACTGCCAACCACCAAACCAGTCGTGATCGAAACCATTCTCCGATCTGAGCTGCCTCAAAGCGGGAATATTTTCAGCGAAGGCCGGAGATTTTCAGTAGCGCATATTCAAAAACCACTTGTGTTATCTTTTGGAGAAGGCCGCCCTGCTGCAAAAGCCCGCTATTAGCGGGCTTTTCGCTAATTCTCCGGAGATTCCAGAAAATATCGCACTGGGTGGCTGGCGATGCAGTGCCGATCGCACCAGTCTCCACACGAAATCCCTGCTAACAGGGAATTTTACAGGGAATTTCGCAATTTATTCGGCCACACGGACGATATGGGTGGCAGGAAACCACTGCGCTGCAGCCACTTCCCAAGCGATTCCCTACTGAACCTATCAGGGAAAATAGTTCGACAAACAGGGAAAGAAAAACCCCAAGCAGGGAATGGGTAAGCGTTGAATTCTTTCGCTTTGTTTGGGGTATCGCGCACACGATCTGTTCTCGCTCTCAATTTGCAGATGAGGTGAGCGAGATGGTGGACGAGGACAGAAGGTGGAAACGTCAAGGTCGGCTCGGGGTCCGGACACCGATCGGCACCTTAAGCTATTGATCTGCTCAGCGCGGGATGACTCACTCTCCGACGCCTATTCACACGCATAATCCGCTTCAGGATCGGCAGCGCGCCAACGCCATCGTGACATTAACGCCGATCCAGATCGATGAACCGGGCCGGGCTATTGCGCCGGGCAACTGCCCGGCAGCCTCGGATAGAAACACTCCGTCTCGACCCCGTCCCTAGCATGGCTTGCGTTGTCGGGGACGAGCTTGGTGTTGAGGAAGCGCGTTGCGAATTCGCCGGTTTCGGGGAATGCGATCGGCGCCGGACGCGCCGCCTGCCCCTGGTCTTGCGCACTGAAACCGGCTGGAAGCGTGAACGAAAAGCCGAAACATCCGGCCGACGGGCAATCGAGATCCTTGACTGCCCAGGTTTTGCAAACCGCGTCCGCTTCCTTGGCCAGCGCCGGGTCGGCGACGAGCAACGGCTCTTTTCGAGGATCCGAGGCCGCAAGCTTCGAGCCGCAGTTCCCGTCCGCCTTCCAGCCGCAGAAGCTCGCCGGACCGCAAAGCCCGTTCTTCTGTTGCTTCGGATCGAGTTCGGACTGGCCGGCGAAATTGGTCTCGATGGTCACAATGCCCTTGGAGACGCCTTTCACAGTGAACCACTTCCCCGCATTGGGCGAAGAGTCCGGACTGAACTTGATCGGCGCGGTCGCGAGGCTTCCGCGCACGGGCTTCACGGTTGCCGTATCAAAGCCGTCGCCAACATAGATCTGGTAGGTCTGGGCCGTGGTCGGCTTCGCATAGAGGAAGAACATGTAATAGGTCTGACCGGGAGCGAAGACATTCACATCCCGCGTCTGCGGCATCTTCGTGTAATTCTCCTTGTTCTGTGTGTCCTTGGAGATAGACGTGTCGACGTAGTAGAGCCCGTTGTTTACGGTCAACGTCTCGCGCTGGTACATGTTCTGACCGCCCATGCGCATGAAAGGCCAGCGGCACGCGGGCGTATTGGCGTTTCCGGCGCAGCCATTGGTCTGCCAATGACCCAGTTCGGGGGTTGTCAGATACTGCCGGAAAAGCGGTACGCCATAACATGCCCCGTTCGAGCACTCGCTCGACCACTCGCCTCCCTGGCCGAGGTCCTGCGAGTCTCCGCAGCGGCCGTATGGTTGAGGCGGATTGGGCGGCGAGTTCTGCGAGCATTCCGGCGCGATCGCCGTCGCCACATAATCATAAGGGCTCGTCTTGGCGGTCGAGGGCGCGGACGCGGGTGGCGGGGGCTTTTGCGGACACACCAGCGAGGGGCCGACCCTCAGGTTCGACCTGCACTCGGAAGTTTCAAGCTTGGCAGTGAAGAACTGATCCTCGTTGATCGACACCGTCTCCCCGCCGGGCTTCGAACTGATGAGTCCCGTCAGCGTACCGTCGTCGTCGGTGAGCTCGGTTTGCCGGTCGATCCCGCTCCAGCCGTCGAACATGTTGTCCGTCGAGGTGCAGTAGAAATTCTTCACCGCGTTCGGTCCAGAGGTCGCCGTGATATAGGTGCCGCCCTGACCAAAGTCCTTTTCCCCCGTCACGCCATCGGGCGCCTGAAACAACGGGTCAAAAACGAAATGACGGATGTCGACGTTGCTGAAATAGAGGTTCGTCGAATGAAAGGCGGGTGGATAGAAGAAGCCGTTGCTCTGCTTCCATCCGATGGCCGCGTTCGGCAGATAGCATTGCCCATTCAACGGATCCTTGGTCACGCCCGTGACGACGCCAGAGCCGTACATGCAGCCCGGATTGGTGCTCGCCCCGGTCACGGGACAGTCTGATTTGGTGATGTCGAAGTAGGCGTTGGAATCCTGATAGGCGGGACCGTCGTAGATGTTGAAGAGACGCTGGCCCGTGTCGAAATTGACCAGCGGAATGGAAATGCCGTCCTTTGCGCTGAGGCAATAGTTGCTCGGCGCAAGGCCGGCCACCTGCCAGTCGCAACGCAGCTTCGAACGGGCGTTGAACGGCCCCGCGTCCAGCGCAAAGGCATGGGCGTCATCCTGCGGCTGGGTATGGCCGATGAAAACGCTCTTGCGCGCGAGCGCCCAATAGCCCCGGATCACGGACGCATGAGTATAATCGCCGCCGGTGATGAAGGTCAGGCCACCGTTCTGAACGTCCGACAGCACGCTGTTGGCGACGAGATACCACTGGTTGCGCAGCCAGATCGCCGCGACATTGTGCTGGGCCCAGTGAAACATCGACGTGAACTTGTCGATGACGGTCACCGCACAATTTTCGGCGTGGCCCGGATCGCAGAACTTGATCCCTTCGCAATCGTAGGTCCCGTCATCCTTCCGCTTGCATGCCGTCGCGTGCCGGTTTCCGCCCAAGGCGTGCGGATAGTAGTGATCTTCAGCGACGTTGTCGTTCGGATCGGGCGCGAGGCTGCGGACCGCCGTGAGAACGTTGGGAGCAGGCGCGCTCACCTTTGCGGAGTTAGGCTTGACGACGCCCGAGCAATCCGGTGCGTCGCCGGTCGTCTGGAAGGACATCATCGTCGAGGTGGCGAAGTTGCCAACGAAGGCCTTGAGCGGCGTCGATCCTTGGTAAGCGCCATCCTTTTGCAGGCCGGCATAACCAGACCACTTCATGTGCCCACCGGAGTTGTTGCTGCCGGTCATCACGTCCGGCCTGTCACTGTTCCAGGCCGGCACGAACCAGTAGGCCGATCCGCAGGCCGTGGCGCCAGCCGCCATATTGCCGATGAACTCGTTCCAGCCGTTCGTGATCCAGAAGACGGACGGATAGGCCGAGTCAGTCAGGTAGGGAAATTTCGGGACCGCTTTTTTGTCTTCATTGGCCGCGAGGATGCCCGGGATTAATCGCGGATTTTGCGCATTGGCCACCGCGGCGCGCGCGAGAATGCCGAGGTTGCCGTAAAGCTTGTTGTCGGTCTCGGTTCCGTCCTCGAGATAGAAGCCGTGGCCGATCGACTTGTAGCCGACGTTGCCGGCAAGCAGGACCCCTTGCGTTGAGTGCAGCACGATCCAGCGGGTCATCGATTCGTTGATCGACGAATCCCGCACGTAGGTTCCTGCCGGCGTTTGGCGCGCCATATGAAAATGCACCGGATAGTGCGCCATCCGTCCGCCCTGTCCGAGTTGCTTGAACTCGACACCCTTGATGTGAACCGCGTTGAATCCCTGCCGGAACACGACATGGCCGCCGAGCGAATAGCACGGCCCCTTGCCGTCCTGCGCGACACAGGGCTTCTCGGGCGTTGAGGCCGGAAATTCCTCGCCCGCCCCGTCGCCTCCGGAGACGATCCGGATGCTGCGGTTCAGAATGGCGACGGCGGCACGGGTTTCGACACCGTTCTTGACGAGATCCGGATCGAGGTGGAGTCGTCCCTGCGACGGCGCCAGCTTGTCGGAGAGCGCGTAGCGTTCGCCGTTATGGTGCCACTGCGCGCCATGATCGACCCGGATCTTCGTAAGCCACCGTCCCTTCCCATCTCCGCCCGTGCGGGCTTCCTTGACGACGAAGGTTTCGGAATGACCGGGTAGATAGTCGGTCGTTGTGACGACGATCTGATCGCCGGCTCTGACATAAAGATTTTCGGGATTGAAGTTGCTCGGGCCGGCGATGACGATCGGGTCATTCGGCCCTGCACCGGCCCCTGGGGAAAGCGAACCATCCAGCCGTGTCCAACTCGGATGGGTCAGTTGCGGATTGGAGCAGCCCATCGAGTTGCAGGAGCCTTTCGAGCCCCAGAGTTCGAGGCTCCCGCCATAGGAAACGGCGAGAACCTTGTAGCCGAAATATCCAACCTGCTTGCCTTGACTGTCATCGCATGGCGATTTGCTCGACCAGATCGAGCCATCGGAGCACTTGCCGTCACCGTGCAGCGGTCCGTAGCGGTAGAAGAAGTCCGAGACACCGCCGGGCAGCGCGAGCTTCGTCTTGCCATTGTCGTTCCAGACAGACGTCGGGACACCGCAGGGGCCCGTATCGGCGTTCTGCGCGGTCCGGCAAAGAGCGCCAAGCGCGGGACCGTTCGCGTTGCGGTCGACGCCATAAAGATGAATCGTCAGGACGCCCCCGTAGTTCCCATAGGGCTCTCTCCATGATCCGGCGACAACCGTCCCGCCGTTCTCGATCACCATCGATTGAACCCAGAAGTGGGTGGCCGTGGGCTTGATCGTCTTATCAAGCTCGTCGAACACGAGTCGGCCTTTGTCGAGAACGTTGACGTTCTCGAAGTAGTACGTCTGATCGGGTTTGACGTGGCACTCGCCGGTGACCAGAAGATCGGGCGGACTACTTGCGGATCCCGCAGCCGGCAGAAATCCGCTCGAGCATGTGACCGGGGTGTCCTGTTGTGCGCGGCTTCCAGTTTCAGCCGACAAAGCCGGCAAGATTAAAAGCCAGAGCAACAGAAGGGCGCTGCAAGGGAGACATATGCGTGAGCCCGTCCGATTGCCTTTACGGTTGATATGCATCGAGCATCCCCTACCCTGATCATTTAGTCGCAGTAAATCCGAAGCAGGCTGGAGCTCACTGTGCGCCTCAATCATTGGAGATTGAGGACAGGTGTATCTATAAGAGGGACGCGAACGAGAAAGCAACCGGATTGATACGTTGGCCATCAAGACGTGTTTGTACGTTTGTGTCCGGGATCAGTGCCTATGGCACAGAATTGAGGGATTGATTCAAGGAGTGTTCGGTTTTCGTCATCGACGAAGGAACGAACATGAATACGAAGTCTCTCAGCGGCAAACGATCCGCTGAACATGTGGTCAAGGATATCCGCCGCGCGACCCGGCGGCGCTTTTCGACGGAAGACAAAACCCGGATTGTGGTGGACGGTCTTCGCGGCGAGGACAGCATTGCCGAGCTCTGTCGCAAGGAGGGCATTGCGCAGGACTTGTACTACACTTGGTCGAAGGAATTCATGGAAGCCGGCAAGCGCCGCCTTGCGGGCGATACCGCACGTGCGGCCACGACCGGCGATGTGCAGGACCTGCGTCGCGAGACCAGCGCCTTGAAAGAGGTGGTTGCCGACCTGACCCTGGAAAACCGTCTGCTCAAAAAAACGTATGGCTCGCCCCGCCTGCAAGGGATTTTTTGACGGCTTCTCAGTCTGCGCCAACGTATCCGGTCTCGAGGTCGTGCCTCGGCCAAGATGGAGCTTTCGCGCGTACCGATCCTCATAAAGCCGTCGGCGTCTAACGCCATTTTTTTGATCAGGATTACGGCACGCCGTTCGACTGTCAGGCCATCTTTTCAGTCCACTCACAGACAACGCTGGCCTGAAGGGCGCTACCCTTCGGCCGAACTCTGATCATCCAGCCGGCGGCGTCGCCTCCACCTGGAAGGGGCGCCCGCTTCTCAACACGGCCCAGATGATCCTGGCCATCTTCGCCGCGAGCGCGACCACGGCCGTGTTCATATGCGTTCGCGCGAGCAATCCGCGCAGCCATTCGCCGAGCAACGTCCGCCCCTTCGCCAGGGATGGCAAGGCCGCTCGCGCGCCGTGGATCAGCATCCGACGAAGATAGCCGTTGCCGCGCTTGCTGATCCCGAGAAGACGAGGTTTGCCGCCGGTCGTCATCTGGCGAGGTACGAGGCCGAGCCAGGCGGCAAGATCCCGGCCCCGGCCAAACGTCTCCGCCCTTCCCACCGAGGCGACGAAGGCGGTCGCATTCAACGGGCCGACCCCCGGGATCGTCGAAAGGAGCTTCGTTGCGGCATCCTCGCGCGCAATCGCAACGAACTCGGCATCGAAGGCGCCGATCCGCTCGTCAAGGGCGCGCCATTGGGCCCGCATGTCCTCGACCAGCAGTCTGATCCGACGGCTGATCGTCACCTCGCCAGAAAAGAGTTGATCCAGTCGAAGTTCGAGCTTGCGCCGTCCCTTCGCCATCACGATCCCGCGTTCGAGAAGGATCGCTCGCAACTGATTAATCAGCGTCGTGCGCTCGCCGACCAGCCGATCCCGCGCCCGATGCAGGCTCTGCATGTCGAGTTGCTCGTCGCTCTTGAGATCGACGAAGCGCATCGTCGGGCGGGTTGCCGCTTCCGCGATCGCCTCTGCGTCCCGATCGTCATTCTTCTGAGCCTTCACATACGGGCGAACATACTCTGGCGACATCAGCCGCACATCGTGACCCTGCTCGCGAAGCAGGCGGCCAAGATGATGGGCGCCGCAGCATGCCTCCATCGCCATGACGCAGGTTGGCATTCCTGACGCCAGCTTGAGGATACTGTCGCGCCGCATCCGCCGACGCAGCAACACCTTCCCCGCCCCATCGAAACCCACCACGCTGCAAACGTCTTTGCCAAGATCGATTCCCAGAACCTTGATCTCATTCATTGGCTCGCCTCCGTGCCGTGTTCAACCGACGCAATCTTGCGCCGGGGGAAAGGGGCGAGCCATTCCATAAAGCATGATAGCGGATAGGGGCGACGACGAATGAGATACCCCGCACCCGAAAAGCTTGAGATCATCAGGATCGTCGAGCAGTCACACCTTCCGGCAAAGAAGATGCTCGACCAGTTGGGCATTGCGCGCCGGACCTTCTATCGCTGGTATGACCGCTACCTCGAAGGTGGCCGGAGGCGCTGGAGGATCGTCCTTCCCGGCCAAGCCGCGTGTGGATCTGAATCAGCGGCAATATTGCGAGGTGCACGGGCTGCCACAAAAGTGGCTTCGAGAATTGGCGTGCGAAGTCAAAGCCGAGCCGCAGCTGCCGGAGCGGAAGGTGCTGTATCGGCGGCACCCCTTAAGTCCACCCCTTAGTCCGCCACTAAGTCCGCTCGTAAGTCAGGGTCTCTCTTCCACCATCATCGCAAACTCATCTCGTCTTCGATGATGAAAATGCGACGCAACGGCTTGCGCAAGAACGCGCGGAGCCCATCGCATCTTCAAGCGCCGCTGAATCGGCATATCCGCCAGCAACTCTGCGATACCAGCAACAGGTATCGGGTCATCAGATCCAGGTCGACGTCAAGTTATTGAAATTCGAAGGCAAAGACGGCAAACCCGTGAAACGCTACTAGTACACGGCCATCGACGATGCCACGCGCATTCGCGCTCGAAAATCTATGACTGTCACATTCAGTCAAATGCGATCGACTTCATCAACCATCATCAACAAATTCCGTTCAGCATCCGCGAGGTGCGAACGGACAATGGCACTGGTGCAAGTGACCTTTATGGACTAACATGGCAGCAGTACGCTCGATGAACGGTCAAGTCTGCTCTATAATGGAGGGACGGTCATGCCGGCGGCGCTCAGCTATCCCGGGGTCTACGTCAACGAGATTCCCAGCGGGGTTCGTACAATTACCGGCGTCGCCACGTCAGTTGCGGCCTTTATCGGTAGCGCGCGAAAAGGTCCCGTCGACACGGCCGTCGACATTGTCGGTTTCGGCGATTTTGAACGCATCTTCGGCGGCCTGTGGACCGGCAGCAATATGGGGTTCGCGGTCCGCGACTTCTTCTTCAACGGCGGCGCGCGCGCCGTTATCGTGCGCCTGTTCGACGATGGCGCGGGCGGCAACGCCGACGCGGCGATTGCTGCTGTTGCTTCTATTACCGCGGCCGCGCGCGGTGGTGCAAACGGCCAGACCGCCAAGACCGCCGCCAAGGCGGTCTACGACCTGATTACCGCCGACCCGAATGCAAAGCAGCCAGTGAAGGATGCGGCGAAGGCCGCGATGGATGCGATCAATGTGCTCCCCGACAACGCTGATGCAGCGGCGATCGAGGTAGCCGCCAAAACTGCGGATTCAGCGGCGCCAAAGACGACGTTGCGTATGCTGCACGTCGGCACGCTCACCTTCAAGGCGGCAGCGCCCGGTGGCTGGGCCAACAGGCTGCGTATTCTCGTGTCCGCCGCCAAGCCCGCGACCGCCGCCGGCGTCGCCGCAACGCTGGGTGTCGCGACCGCCGACCTGTTCGATCTCACCGTCACGGATCTGGACAGCAACCAGACAGAGTTTTTTGAGAACCTTACCGTGAAGAACTCGCTGCGTCGGGTCGATCATGTCCTCAACGAGGGCTCGACGCTGATTGGCTGGGGTGGCGACAACCTCGACACACAGGCGGCGGCGCTTCCCGACTTCACGGCCGTCTTCGGCGACGATCAACTCGGGCAGAAATATGCGCAGATGCTGGTGGCGCAGAAGCAATCGCCCGATCCAACGCAGGACCCGCTCAAGGCCGCGAAGAAGGCCTATGCCGACGCACTCGCGGCGACGGCGAACCTCGTCGGCGACGGCGGCATGCTTGGCTCGACCGATTTTCTGAAGCCGGACGGCGAGGACGGTAAGACCGGCCTCTATGCGCTCGAGCAGCTCTATACGCGCGACGGCATTTTTAACATGCTGTGCATTCCGCCCTACACCGCAGGGAACGACGTCGATCTCGGCGTGGTTGCCGCAGCGGGCGCGTACTGCGAGAAACGGCGCGCAATTCTCATTGTCGATCCGCCGAGTGGCTGGAACAACATCGCCAGGGCGGTCAGCAGCTTCTCCGCCGACCCGGACCAAGTCGGCTACCGCGGTAGCAATGGCGTCATCTTCTTCCCGCGGCTCAAGATGCCCAATCCGCTGAAGAACAACCGCATCGAGGACTTCGCGCCCTGCGGCGTCGTTGCCGGCCTGTTCGCGCGAACGGACACGCAGCGCGGCGTGTGGAAGAGCCCGGCGGGCATCGACACGTCGCTGCTCGGCGTGTCGTCGCTCACCGTGCCTATGACGGATAGCGAGAACGGGCTGCTCAATCCCCTCGGCATCAACTGCCTGCGCCATTTCCCCATCTTCGGCTCGATCAACTGGGGCGCGCGGACCTTGCGCGGGGCGGATGCCTTTGCCGACGAATATAAATACGTCGCGGTGCGGCGCACCGCGCTCTACATCGAAGAGAGTCTGTACCGTGCGCTGAAGTGGGTCGTGTTCGAGCCCAACGACGAGCCTCTGTGGGCGCAGATCCGCCTCAACGTCGGCGCTTTCATGCACAATCTTTTCCGCCAGCGCGCCTTCGCCGGCGAGAGCGCGAACGACGCCTATTTCGTCAAATGCGACGGCGAGACGACGACGCAGAACGACATCAATCTCGGCATCGTCAATATCAAGGTGGGCTTCAAGCCACTGAAGCCGGCCGAGTTCGTCGTGCTGCAGATTCAACAGATGGCCGGGTCCGTCGAGGCCTGAACGTGGGAGGACGCGATGGCTCAGTTCACCACCAACCCGCAGCGCTTCGACCCCTACAAGAACTTCAAGTTTCGTATCAAATGGGGCGCTGATTACGTTGCCGGCGTCAGCAAGATCAGCGGCTTGAAGCGCACGACCGAAGTCGTCAAACATCGCGAGGGCGGCGACCCCAGTTCCAGCCGCAAGTCGCCCGGCCGCACCGAGTACGAAGCGATCACCATCGAACGCGGCGTCACCCACGACGTCGCCTTCGAGCAATGGGCGAACAAGGTGTGGAACTACGGTTCCGGGCTCGGCAAGGAAGTCTCGCTCGCTGATTTCCGCAAGGACCTCGTAATCGAAGTCTATAACGAGGCCGGTCAGGCGGCGGTCCGCTACAAGGTGTTCCGCTGCTGGGTCTCAGAATTCCAGTCGATGTCGGACCTCGACGCCAACGGCAATGCGGTGCTGATCCAGCACCTCAAGCTCGAGACCGAAGGCTGGGAGCGCGACTACGACTTGGTTGAGCCCAAAGAGGGCACGTTCACCGAGCCTGCCTAAGGCGTTCGGCCGTGCGCACGCTCGCCCCCTCCGAACTCATCGACCTGTGCGACGTCGGCGACGCTTCAAGCCCCGTGACGCGCGCGATGCTGCTGCTCGAGGCGGCGACCGAAGTCGACGATGCAGGGTTGGTCCGCGACTGGTCGCTCGGGCAAGTGAACGCGGGGCTCCTGCGCCTCCGCACACTCGTCTTCGGCCGCCGACTGGAGGTGCTGGCCGATTGTCCGCAGTGCGCCGCGATCTGCGAGAGCGAACTCGATTGCCTCGCGATGGCAGACGCGGCGCCGAAAACGGCAACCGGACCGCTGAAGCTCGCCTTTGGCGGGACGGAGATCGCTTACCGCCTTCCGACCGCCGCCGATCTTCTCGCGGTGACGGCGCAGGCGCCGTCCGATCCGACCGCGCAGGCGCTCTTGCGGCGGATCGTGCTCGACGGCGGGACGGACGCAGAAAGCGCCGAACTAGCGGGCGCACTGGCCGAGGCGGTGACGACGGCCGACCCGCTGGCGCAGATCGAACTGGCGCTGACATGCCCCGATTGTACGGCGCGCTGGACCGAGCCGTTGCATGTCGTCGACCTGTTCTGGGCGGAACTGCGCAATCTGACGGAGCGGCTTACTTTCGATGTCGCCCGTTTGGCGCAGGCGTTCGGCTGGCGAGAAGCGGACATTCTCGGAATGAGTGCGCGGCGGCGGCAGCGCTATCTGGAGCTGTTGTCGCCATGAGCGCCGGCGGCGACAGCGCGGCGGGCGCGCGCGGACCAACGTTGTTCGACGCGCTTGTCAGCCACGAGCGCGGCGACCGGAGCAGCATGGCGCCTAGCCTGCGGCCGCGGCTGCCCTATCTCTTCGAGGACGCGACTCGGGACACTGAAACCGACATCGAAGTTTTGGCGATGGTCGCGGCGGCACCCACGACATCGCCGCATCCGGCCGCTACGCCGGCCAGTCCGTCGCGCGGGGGGCGCGATACGCCGAGACTGCCCGCCCTTCGCGAACCCATCTCCGTAACGGTCCGTCACGTGGCCGAGCCGGCGGGCGACCGCCGTCAGGAGGACGTCGAACCGGCTACCGCTGAATCGCGCGAGGGCCCACCACGCTCGCTACGTCCGCAGGACGAGGAGGCCGCCCGCCCGCCGCACCAGCAAGCCCGCCCCACGCCTACTCCACAGGCACATCCCACGACCGAACGCGCGTCACCGCGTCCTCGCCAAGCGGAGGACCGCCGCCTGCCCGATGAAGCCGCCGCAGCGCTACAGACTCCGCCCCGCGTCGCCGCCTTGCGTCGCGGCGCGACGCTCACCCGTGACGAGCCGGTCATCGAGATCAGCATTGGCCGCATCGACATCCGCGCGGCGGTCGCGCCGGCCGTCCAGGCTCCCCAATCCGCGCCCGCAAAGCCGCGCGGCGACCGGCTCGCTGCCTATCTCGAACGACGCACGCGCGGGAGCCGCTCATGAGCAGTCCGCTCGCCATCGCCGCGGTCACCGCGATCCTCAAGGACCTGCTCAACGAAGGGCTGATCAACAACGACCTGTCGCCGGTCGGGAGTTTTGCGGTCAGCGCGCTGCCGCCGGACCGCATCACCACGGGCGAAACGGAGGACAACCGGCTCAATCTGTTCCTTTATCAGGTCACGCCGAACATCGGCTGGCGTAACGCGCAGCTGCCCTCGCGCGATACGCAGGGCGCGCGGCTCGCCAATCCCCCGCTCGCGCTCGACCTCCATTATCTGCTCACCGCCTACGGCTCGGTCGATCTCAACGCCGAAATCCTGCTCGGCTTTGCGATGGACCTGCTCAACGAAACGCCGATCCTGACGCGAGACATGGTGCGTCGCGCCCTGACGCCGCAGAATCCCGTACCGGTCGCCCTCATTCCACCCGATACGCAGGGCCGCACCGCCATCGACCTCGCCGACCAGATCGAGACGCTGAAGATCGTGCCGCAGTTTCTCAGCGCCGACGAACTGTCGAAGCTGTGGACCGCGATGCAGGCGCGTTATCGGCCGACCGTTGCCTATCAGGTGACGACCGTGATCATCCAGGGCACCCGGCCGACGCGCACCGCGCTCCCGGTGCTGAGCCGCGGGCAAGGCGACAGCGGCGTCGCAACGCAACCCTCCACCGCCGCGCCACTTCCCGACTGGCCGACGCTCACCGCGCTGACAATCGTGTCCGCCCCCGGCGAAGGTCCCCGCACCGGCGCCGAAATGGGCGACACGCTGCTGCTGCAGGGCGTCCTTCTCGCGGGCAACACTGTCACCGCCGAGTTTCGTCACCGACGACTCGCCAATCCTCTCGAGATCGTTGCCACGCCGGGTCCCGATGCCGGAAGCATGACCCTCGATCTGCCAGGCGCCGCGGATGCCGCCGCGCCGAACTGGCCCGCCGGCGCCTATGGCGTCGCGCTCCGCATCGTGCGGGCAGGGAAACCGATACGGCGCACCAACGAACTCCCGCTGACCCTCGCGCCCCGCCTGACCGCCGTGCCGACGCTCGGCATGGCGAGCGGGCAGAGGAACCTGACGCTCGCGGTCGCGCCGCCCGTCTGGCCGGAGCAGCGCGTCGACATTCTCGTCGGCAACGATCCCTATCAGGCGACCGTCGCTGCGAAGACGGAGACCCTGGTCGTGCCTGTGCCAGGCCTGACACCGTCCGATGTGCCGATCCCGGTCCGGCTGCGGGTGGATGGCGCAGAAAACAACCTCGTCCGCGATCGGCGCCTCCAGCCGCCGCAGTTCGACCCGCAACAATCCGTCATGGTGCCCGCATGAGCGAAGCGGCCGGCTTTGCAGCGAATAACAGCGCCTATCTTCAGGCCGGGCTGCACTGGTTGCGCGCGCTTCTCGCCGATCGCGCCAGACCGTCATTGTCACTCGTGCCGATGGAAAAGTCCGCGCCGCCGCGCCGTCGCCGCTTCTTCGGCGTGGACCTGCGGCCCGATGACAGCGCTGCCGCGCCCGAACTGCTTGCCCGTCCGACGCAGGACAGCGCGACAGCCGCCGCGGCGAAGTTCGAAGAGGCCGCCGGGCTAGAGCCCAGGCCCGCCCTAGTCGTGCTGGCCGAGCGTTTTGGCCTGACCACCTTCGAGCGGAACATCCTGCTGCTATGCGCCGCCATGGAGATCGATCCGCATCTGCCTGCGCTGATCGCCGAGGCGCAGCACGTGCCGGCCGGCGCCGCGCCAACCTTTGGCCTCGCGCTCGAGCTGTTCGAAGACCCGAGCTGGGATGCGCTCGCGCCGGCCCGTCCGCTGCGCCGCCATCAGCTTGTCGAAGTCTACCAGTCCGGCGTCGCCTCGCTGATCGCCGCGCCGCTGCGCATCGACGAGCGGATCGCCGCCTACATCAAGGGCCTGAACTATCTCGACGAGCGCCTTCTCGCGATCGCTGAGCCGGTGCCGCCACCTGCATCGCTCCCAGCTTCGCAGGAGGCGCTGGCGCGGCGGATCGAGCTTTGGGTCGCACATGGCGCGCCCGCCACATGCATCGAGCTCATCGGGCGGAACAGGGTCTCGAAGCGGGAGGTCGCCGCCGCCGCGCTGGCCGCGGTGGGCATCAATCTTCTCGCCATTCCGTTCAGCCAGCTGCCGCGCGAGGCGGAGGGGATCGAACGGTTCGCGAGCCTGTGGGCGCGCGAGACGCAACTGATGCCGATCGCGCTGCTCGTCGCGCCGCCGGAGCCGATGGGCATGGAAACCGGCGACGGTGTCCGCCCAACGCCGCAATGGAATTGGCTTCTGCGTCTGCCGGGCATCGTGATGCTTGACATGCCGTCGCCCGGCGCTGAATCGAGTGCCCATCTCATCGAGATCGCGCCGCCGACCATTGCCGAGCGGCGGGCGCTCTGGGCGGCGGCATGGCCGGAAGACGGGCCGCCCGACGGCGCGTCGTTGGAACGGCTCGCGGGCGAGTTCGCTCTCCCTGCCTCCCGCATCCGCCTCGCGGTGAAGGCGACAGCAGTGGAGTCCGGCGGCCCGCCGGAGATCGGTCAGCTGTGGACCTGGTGCGTTACGCATGCCGGCGGTGCGCTAGAGGGGCTGGCGGAGCGGCTCGTGCCGCGCGCGACGATCGACGAGGTCAAGGTGCCCGAGCGCGATCGCGAGCAACTCGACCGGCTTATCCGCCATGCACGCAGCCGAGGGATCGCGCTCGACACCTACGGATTCTCGGCCATCGCAAGCCGCGGCCTCGGTCTCGCCGCGCTATTTCATGGCGAGAGTGGCACTGGCAAGACCATGGCGGCCGAAGCCGTTGCGCACGAACTCGGCCTCGCCCTGTTCCGCGTCGATCTCGCCTCGGTCATGAGCAAATACATCGGCGACACGACGAAGAAGCTGCGCAGCATTTTCGACGCGGCCGAAGGTGGCGGCATCATGCTGCTCTTCGACGAAGCCGACGCGGTGTTCGGCAAGCGCAGCGAAGTCAAGGACAGCCACGACCGCTTCGCCAATATCGACATCAACTATCTGCTAACGCGCATGGAGGCGTTCGGCGGCATCACCATCCTTGCCACCAATATGAAACACGCGCTCGACCCGGCGTTCCTGCGTCGACTGCGCTTTGTGATCAGCTTTTCCTTCCCCGGAGTTGCGGAGCGCGAGGCGATCTGGCGCGGCGTGTTTCCGCCCGACGCGCCGATGGAGGCACTGGACTATCCAGCGCTCGCGCGCTTTCCGCTCACCGGCGGCAGCATTTTCAACGCTGCGCTCGGCGCTGCGCACGAGGCGGCGGCGGAGGGCAAGCCCATCGCCATGCGCCACATCCTCATCGTCGTGCGCGCGGAATTGCAGAAGATGGAACGCCCCGTGCCGGAGCGCGAATTCGCGCCGCTGCGCGAGATTTCGGGAGGCGCGTCGCCATGAAGGTACGGCTTCGCATCGAGGCGCTCTCAATCGAGGCCGACTGGCTGCGCGCGGGTCGCGCCGACTTCGACGATGCACTTCGTGCCGCGCTGGAACGGGAGTTGGGCGAGATGGCGCGACGCGGCGATTTCACGACCGGGCGCAGGACAGCGCGTCGCGGCCTCGCCATTCCTGCGCCGGTGCTGGTCTCGCCTCAGACGGCGGGCCAACACATTGCCCGCGCAGTCGGCGGAGAGATCGCGCCGCGGGAACGACCCGCTGCGCCCGGCCGCGGGAGGCGATCGTGAGCGCGCGGGCCTACGCCAGATACCAGCCAGCGGCCGCGCTTGTGCCGTCGCCGGTGACGTTGCAGCGCAGCTGCGCCTGCGAGGAGAATGGCGAAAGCTGTGCGCGCTGCCAGGCGAAGCGCAAAACCCTCCAGCGGTCGGCAACGGGAACGGGCTACGCGCCGTCGATGGCGATGCCGGCTGCGGTCGGCGACGTGCTGCGGTCTTCGGGCGCGCCGCTACCCTCCGAAACGCGCGCCGAGATGGAGGGCAGCTTTGGTCGCGACTTCTCGGACGTGCGCATCCATGCCGACGGCCTTGCCCGTCGCTCGGCGGAAGCCGTCGATGCGAATGCCTACACGGTGGGTCAGCACGTGGTGCTCGGCGACTCCGCTCCGGACCTCGGCGGCGCCGCTGGGCATCGTCTCCTCGGCCACGAGCTTGCGCATGTCGTGCAGCAGTCGCGCGGCGGCGTGACGGCGGGCATCGATCCCGATCCGGGGCTTGAGACCGAAGCGCAGCGGGCAGGCGATGCGGTCGCGGCGAACGGGCCCGTGCAGGTCGCGGGCGGGGCTGGCCCCGACCTCCAGCGCGACGCGAAATCGGATGCGCAGGCGAACACGAATGCCGAGGCCGACGGCCCCTACCTGGATGACCCCGACCTTCTGGCGATGGGCTATCGCGCGGGCGACTACGCCTACGTCAGCGAAGGCACCACAGTCGACAATGTTCCCGTGAAAATGGACGAACGGAGCTACTCCTACGGCCGCGAGCAGGATGTTGGCGTGGAGGACGCGCAGAAGATCTTTCGCGCCGCGATGAAGAACCGTTACGGTGTGACCCCCGTCGCCATCGATGGCGAGGTCGCCATGGTGCAAGGTGCCGGCGCGGAAGATCAGGGCGAGATCATCGGCAACGAGATCATCGTCATGCACGATCTGGCGACGGAAGCGGAGGTGACACGCCGAGCCGGCACCTCCAATCCGCAGACGTTCGAAACCTTCTCGAGACAGTACGAGAAGGAAAAGCACACGTCGGAAGGCGTCGTGAAGGCCTTCTTCGAGTACCGCAACGCCTATTCCGACGAACTGCGCGCGGGCTACAAGAGAATCGATGCGGCCGCCGGGGTCGCCAATTTCTCCGCGAAGGTCGTCATCGCGATGATCGCCGGGGGCGGCGATCCGATCGCCGTTTTCGCCCCCGCCATCGCCGGCAAGGGCGCCGAGTACAGCGCCAAGGCGCTCGGCGTGAACGACGAGATCGCGGAAGGAATCGGCGGGCTGGTCGAGACGGCCGTCGGCATGGGCAACCCGGCGAAGATGACAACGGCGCAAGCCATCGCCCCGCTGGTCGGCATGGGCGCGGAGAAGCTCGCCACATCGCTCGGTGTGTCGAAGGAAGATGCATCGCTGATCGGCCAGGGCGCCACTTTGGCGACAGGCCATGCTGGGTCGATGGGCAGGAAGGGCCCTTCGACGGGCGACGCATTTCGCGCGAGCCTGCATGGGCCGGCGGGCGAAGCCCCGAGTGCAAGGCTGCCCGCGGGAAATACATCCGCCGCCGGGACGGAGACGAAAGCGCCTGTTGTTCGCCCACCCGCCGGGGAACCACTGACGACCAAGGCCGTCACCACAACGGAAAAGACGCCCGCGGCGACCGGGGTGGAGACAAAAGCGTCCGTCACGCGCCCGCACGGCGAGGAGCCGCTCCCGGCAAAGACGACCGCAGCCCCCGCCACGTCGCCGCCCAAGGTCGACGAGACCGCCGCGGCCATCGAGCCAAACGAGGCGACGGCGCGCAAGCCGGCGGACGACGGACATGATGCGGTCGTCACGCCCGAGGGCGTCGGCCGGTGCAGCCCCGCGCCGTGTCCGGTCATCCAGGTCGAGTACCAGAAGGAAATGGGCGACAATCCCGATCTCAAGCAATGGAACGACGAGGTTCAGGGGCTGCGCCAGACCGACCCGCAGCGCGCGGCGGACGAAGCGGCGAGTCTCATCCGCGCCTGCGAGGCGGCGCGCAACAATGCCGGCCGCGCGCCGGTGGAGGACTACGTTCGCCGCCGGGATGCCGAAATTCCCGCGGACGGGACGCCGGCCGCCAGGCGTCCCGGCGCGCCGCTGCCCCAGGGCTACGCGGACGACGCGATCGCGCGGCTCGACGATCCCGACGCCTGGTCGCTGCACATCGGCCAGAAACGCGCCGAGAAGATCCAGTCGGGCGAGAGGGACTTCATCCTCGACCAGCCGGTGACGCGCGGCGACATCGACGAGCCGCTCGCGGTCGGCGCGCCGGACATCAAACCACAGCGCGCATTCGCGCGCGCGGAGGACCCGCACAACCGCCAGTTCCTCGATCCCGCGACCAACCGCAGCACTAAATATCTCGGGACCGATCCGCGCGACATCGCGCGCAACCGGCAGAAACTAGATCCGGTCTCGCTCAAGACCAATCCCGATGCGCTGTTCAGCCGCCGCTTCGACGAGATTACGGAAATGGCGACGATCTTCGAGACAGCGCGCAGCAGCATCACGAATAAAAACGAACTCACCCCCACGGGACTCAAGAACGCTATCAACCGCAAGATCTCGACGATCATCAAGGAAGGCGAGTCGGTCGAGGCACTGACGGTACGCGATGCGCTCGTCAGCCGCGGCTTCACCTTCCGCCAGGGTCAGGGCTGGGTGGCCGGGACGGGTCAGCCATGAGCGCGCACCGCGCCCTGGCCGTGAAGGCGGCGCCCGCCGTCCAGACAGCCGCGCCGGTGACGCTGCAGCGGACCTGCGCCTGCGAGGAAACGGGCGAGAAGTGTCCTCGCTGCGCCGGCAAGCGCACGCGCCTGCAGCGGTTCGGAACAGGCGCGCCGCCACTCGCACTGCCTGGTGCGGTCGGCGACGTGCTGCGCAGCCCCGGCCAGCCCATGCCGCGTGCGCTGCGCACGCGGATGGAAGAGAAGTTCGGCCAGGATTTCTCGGCCGTGCGCATGCATGCCGATGCGTCGGCGCAGAACTCCGCCGCGGCGGTCAACGCGCGTGCCTACACCGTCGGCCGGGATGTCGTGTTCGCCAGCTCAGCACCGGACCTTGTCAGCACGGCGGGCCAGCGGCTGCTCGGGCACGAGCTTGCGCATGTCGTGCAGCAGTCGCGCGGCGGCGTGGCAGCGGGCATCGATCCCGACCCCGCGCTGGAGGCCGAGGCGAAACGGGCGGGCGACGCGATTGCCGCGGGACACCCGGCCAGCGCCGGCAGGGCCGCGCCGGTCGGCCTGCAGCGCGACGCTGAGCAGCCCGACTATCCCGCGATGGAGAAGGTGACCGGCTATGTCGCGCAGGCGCTCGGCTTCAACGAGACCACTTCACGCGTCGTTGCTGCCAGCCTCGAAGGCGGAATGTCCGGCTTCTCCCACCAGTGGAACGAGGGCAAAACCGGCGAGCGGCTCGGCAAGAAGTTCAAGAGCTTCTCGATCACCGATGTGCCCGACCTTATCAAAGGCTATCTCGTCGGCGTGTTCGAAGGCGTGGTCAGTCCGATCACGGATCTGTTCGCCATCGGCGTGATGGTCGAGCAGCTCAATGCATTCGTGACCAACCTGGTGTCGAGCGCCATCTCGAAGGCAGCCGAACTCGCGAACGAACTGAAAGGCCTCGTCGACGTGCTCGCCGGTCTCGGCAAGCCGATAAAGGAATTCTTCCTCGGTCTGAAAAGCAATGCCCGCGAGACGTTCAAGATGCTGGTCGGCATGCTGAACAGCAACGGCGGCCTCGTCGAGAAGGCCATCGGTTTCGCGCGCTCGATCGGGCGGACGCAGGGCGCGGCAGTGGCCAAATCGCTGGAGTCGCCCTGGGAAGAAAAGACGAAGCAACCGGAAGAGAAACCGGCCGGCGCGCTCGGCTACGTCTCGAACCTCTTCGGCCAGGGCCGCGACGCGCTGATCGAGACGCCCTGGGCGAAGGTCGGCAACAAGGCCGGCTATGCGCTCGGCTTCGCGCTCATCCAGGTCGTGCTGCTCGTCTTCTCCGAAGGCATCGGCAACCTCATCACGCAGATCGGCCGCAGCCTCGGCGGGCTCGCCAAGGCGGGCACTTTCCTCGGCCGCACGATCGAGGGCGTCACAAAATTCGTGACCATGGCGGGCGGCATCATCACCAAGGTCGAGGAGGCCGTGAACGCCGTCGTCCAGTTCCTCCTGAAGCCGATGATGCCGGTGCTGGAGCCGCTCCTGAAACCGCTCGCTGGCATGATGGAGCGGATGGGCGGCTTCCTGCGCAAGCTCTTCGGCATCGCCGAGAAGGATGCCGCGCAGGTCGCGACCACGGCCGCCACGAAGGCACTGGGCGGCGCGCATCCGGCGCCGCCCGCACCGCATCTGCCAACGCCCGCCACGCGCCATCCGCATGGGCCGCCCGCGAAGGCGCCCGTGCCGCACGGCGAGCCGCACCCGACGCCGAAACCCGTGGCGGAGCCGCGTCCCGCAGCGAAGGCGACCGAGCCGCATCCAAAGCCCGCGGCGAAAGCGCCCGAGCCCGCCGCCGCGACGCCGGCCGCCAAGACCGCGGAGCCACATCCGCAAGCCATGGCGCCGGAGCCGCACAAGCCGGAACCGAAGGCTCCGCATTCCGCCTCCGACGCCGCGCACAAGCCGATCGCCGAGCCGGAGCCCGTCGGCGGCGGCCACCATGTGCAGACGACACCCGACGGCTTCGAACTGTGCAGCGGGCCACCCTGTCCGAACCTGCGCCTGATGTACAAGGAACAGCTTGCCGCCGACGACGCGCTGCGTGCCGAAATGGAAACACTAGAAGCCAAACGTAAGCTCGCTGCGAAGCTCGAAGCCGATGGTATCCCGGATCGCAATTTCGCAAAAGGCCTCAATAAAGAGGCAGCCAAACTCCAGCAAAAGCTTGAAACAGCGAAACTCCATGGGCCAACCGCGCCCAAACCGCCACCTGCAAAGCCGCCCGTCGCACCTGCCCCTATTAGGGGATCGGCGAAGCCAGCACCGGGGGAGGCCTTGGTCGGATCAAGTACGAGTCAGATGCGCAGAAGATCTGCCAAGCTCATCGCGAGCGACCCCGATCATCCGCTCGGCTTTTTGCTCAACAAACGCGGACGTTTCAGATCCCAGCGCGGGCTCAAACACCACGAGCTGATGGAGCGGCCAGACATCGTGCAGATGGGTCATATCCGCAGCAACAAGCTCGGCGAGGATGAGTTTGTGATGCTGCAAGGCGGTTGGGAAAATCAGTTCAACAACGTGACGATCGAGATGTCTCATATACGGGGCGCCGTTCTAGATCAGCCGGCGGTTTCGATCGGCGGCGTCGTTGTGGATTTGAAAACGGCGCAATACTGGGAAAACGTTGGCCTGCTTAAGCGCGGAACAGTCGCGTGCTCACCACGGGTTCAACTTCCAATATCGGATATCGCCAAATGACCGGCTTTTCCCGATCACCCCGCATCCTAAAAGCCGGTCTGGTTCTGCTCGATCCGGTGCTGTTCACCGTAACGCGGATCATCACGCTTCAGTACAATCCCGACCAGCTCAGCCGCACGATGCAAATTCTCTCGGCCGGCGGCGACAGCCAGGATCGGACCGAGGCGCTGCGCCTCAGGGGACCGGCAGTCGAGATATTCAAGCTCGAGGCCGAACTCGACGCTACCGACCAGCTCGAATTCCCCGCCGCCAACAAGGATGCCGTAGAGCTCGGCATCTTCCCGCAGATGTCGCTGCTGGAATCGCTGATCTCGCCGTCGAGCGATGCCATCGTCGGCGCCGACGCGCTGCTTCGCAACGGCGCGATCGAGATCGCGCCGATGGAGGCGCCGCTCACGCTGTTTGTGTGGAGCGCGCAGCGCGTTGTGCCGGTGCGCGTCACGGAATTCAGCGTGACCGAGGAAGCGTTCGACACCACGCTCAATCCGATTCACGCAAAGATCAGCCTGTCGCTGCGCGTCCTATCGGTCAACGACCTGCCGGTCGATCATCGCGGCGCGGAATTCTTCCTCGCGTATCTGCGCACGAAAGAATCACTCGCGCGGCGCGCCGCAGACGGCACCCGCACGCAACTGGGGGCGCAAGGCTTCTGATGCCCGACCTGATGGATCCCAATCCGGCGCTGCCGGTTCCGACGCTCCAGCCGTACGACGATTACAGCCGCTATCGCGGCCTGGATCTGCAGTCGGCTGTCGATGCGAGCGGACGCGCCGTCGTCGTCGTCGCGCGGCGCTTCCTGCCGCAGCCCGACACGCTCGCGCAGGTCGGGACGGTGACGGTAAAGGCGGCCGACCGCCTTGACATCATCGCCGCGCAGCAGATGGGCGACGCGCGCTGGTGGTGGCGAATCGCCGACGCCAATGGCGCGATCGATCCGGTCGACCTCACAGCCGAGCCGGGAATCTCACTACGTCTGACGCTACCGCAGGGTATGACCCTGCCGCGAGGTTGAACCATGCTGAAAGGCATCAGCCTTCAGATCATGATGGGGGCGGTCGCGCCTTCGCCGATCGCGCCGGAACTCGCCGAGGCGCTTGTGTCGGCGCAGGTGACGCAGGCGACCGAGCAACGCAGCGGCTTCACGCTCAGCTTCGCCTACGGCAAGAATTCGCTGGTCCGCGAGAAATTCCGCAACCGCTTCTTCGATCCGCCGCAGCGCGTCGTCCTGACGGCGATGGTCGGCGGTTCGCCGATCGTGCTGATGGACGGCGTCATCACGCGCCACGAAGTGACGTCCGCGAACGAACCCGGCGCATCGCAGCTCAACATTACGGGGGAAGACCTGTCGCGCCTGCTCGACACCGTCGATCTGAGCTGGGTGATGAAATATCCGGCTATGCCGCCGGAGGCACGCGTCGCACTGATCCTCGCCAAATACCTGCCGCTCGGAATGGTGCCGACCGTCGCGCCCAGCATCAACATCGATGTGCCGCTGCCTACGCAATACATCCCGAGCCACATGGGCACCGACCTACAATACGTGAACTATCTCGCGAAGTCTGTCGGCTATGTCTTCTACATCGATCCGGGACCATTGCCGGGCATGTCGATCGCCTATTGGGGACCGGAGATAAAGGTCGGCTCGTCGCAGACAACGCTGTTCGTCAACAGCGACGCGATGAGCAACGTCGACAACATCAGCTTCAGTTACGACGGTTTCGCCAAGTCGCTGTTCGTGTTCCTGCTCCACGACGAGCGGATGCCGCTCAATCTTCCGATCCCTATCCCGGTGCCGGACGTCAATCCGCTGTCGCCGCCGATGGGCAAGCGCTGGCCCATCCCGCTGCGCGCCGAGCCGCTGACCGGGATGGCGAAATTCTCGCTGCCGCAGGCGATCATGATCGGGCTCGCCAAGGCCGCGCGTGCCGCCGAAGTCGTCAGCGCCAGCGGCTCGCTCGACGTGCTGCGGCTTGGCCGCGCATTGCGTGCGCGTCAGCTTGTGTCGGTGGCCGGCGCGGGCGTCCCGCACGACGGGATACACTACGTGCGCAGCGTGACGCACGAATTGCGGCCGGGCGAATACAAGCAGCGCTTCACCCTTTCGCGCAACGCTTTCGAGCCTTGGGGATAAGGAACGCGACCGATGAGCAGAAAAACGATGGCGCAATACGGCTTCGTCGACAGCGTTCGCCCCGACGACGATGATGAACCACCCGCGTCCGATCCGATCAGCGGCGCAAAACGCTACTACGGCAAATATCGGGGGACGGTGCTGCCGGTGCCCGACACCGACCGGCGCGGCCGGTTGATGGTGGAAGTGGTCGACCGCGACGGTCCCAATATCACCGGCTGGGCGCGGCCGTGTCTTCCGTGGGCCGGAATGCAACTCGGTTCGCTGATCGTGCCGCCGCCCGGCGCGAAAGTTTGGGTGGAGTTCGAGCAGGGCCTGCCCGACTATCCGATCTGGGTCGGTTGCTGGTGGGGATCGCCCGCCGAGACGCCGACCGTCGCCAAGACCAGCGCGCCCCTCATGCCGATCTTCGCGCTCCAGACACTGCTGCAGCATGGGCTGGTCGTTACCGACACGCCATATTTGCCTTACCTGCCGACTGGCGGCGTCCTGATCGGCAACACCACCGCCTGCATCGCCATAGACATGACGGGCGTGCGCATTTTCGGCCCGACGGTGCAGGTGAACGGCGATCCCGCCGGCGCGGTGCCCGCCGCCGCTGCCCTCCTCGTAACCAAATGAAAGGAAGCGCGCCATGCCTGGCTACGTAGCCCTTCCGACCAATCAGGTGACCTGCTCGCATGGCGGCATGGGCAAGCCCGCGCCGCTCTCCACGCGGGTCTTTATCATGGGCCAGCCGGTTGTGCCGCTCAGCGCCGTCTATGCGATCGCCGGATGCAGCCTTGCGGCGTCCGGCAGTTCGCCGCCCTGCGCGACGGGACGCTTTTCGGCCGGCACGACCCGCGTCATGGTCTCGGCCGCAGGCTTGCTCGGCCCCGCCGTCATTGTGCCGGCACTTGGCCAATGCGTGCCGACCGGCCAGCCGCTTGTCGCGCCGCCCGCCGGCCAGATGCGGGTCTTCGCGTCATGAGCGCGCCGTTCAATGCGGCCATGCCGCTGCGCATCGGCGCCAACGGGCGCACTGCCGGCTCCGGCTACGCAATCCATGTGCGCGACATGATCGAGACGCTGCTTTTCACGCAGCAGGGCGAGCGGGTCATGCGCCCGGAAATGGGATCGGGGCTTCTGCAATATCCCTTCGCGCCCAACAGCCCCGAACTCGCCGCCGCCCTGCAACTCACCGCGCGCTCCGGCCTCGAGCGATGGCTCGGCGACGTCATCGAGATCGACTCGCTGTCGGCGGATGCGGTGGATGCGACATTAACCGTCACGCTTGTCTGGGCGTTGCGCGGCACGGGACAATTCGCAACGGACCAGTTCTCGCGGAGCCTCGCATGACCGGCTGCGACGCCCTGCACGCCACCTGCGCGAGCAACGAGCGGCGCGAACTGGTGCGCGCGAGCGGCACACTCTGCGGCATCGACGACATCGAGGTCTATGACGACGGCGTGACGCTTTGTGTGCGCCTCTTCGGCACGGTGCCGGGGGGGTTGAAGCTGGAGAATGTCGTCGTGACCGGCGGCACCCGCATCACCGGCATTGCCGTCACCGACGTCGATTTCGAGGAACACGAGGACGAGGGCACGTGCCTTCGGGTGACACTCGACCGAACGGGCGATTTTTCGGCCTATTGCCTGTGCCTCGTCGCGCCGCCCGCGACCGACGATGCAACCTGTTCTTTCGTTCCGCTGCCGAATGCGCCGATGGTCGCGGCCGTCCCCGCGGGCGTCGATCCGCGCTATGCCTGCGCGGAATTTCATTTCCATCTCGACTGTCCGAGCGACGACGATTGTCTGCCCCCACCCTGCGGCCCGGAGGCGCGGCCGCCGGACATCGCCATCGATTATCTCGCGCGCGATTTCGCCGGCTTTCGCCGGCTTCTCATCGATCGTCTCGCGCTCACAATGCCCGACTGGCAGGAGCGACATCTGCCCGACCTGCAGATATCGCTGGTCGAACTACTCGCCTATGTCGGCGACCGGCTGAGCTACCAGCTCGATGCCGTTGCGACCGAAGCCTATCTCGGCACCGCCCGCAAGCGCATCTCCATGCGCCGCCATGCGCGCCTGCTCGACTACCGAATGCACGAAGGTTGCAATGCGCGCGCCTTTGTGTGCGTCGAGATCGATGGCGGCGACCTTCTCGACCACTTGGCGTCCGACTTTCTGTTCGCGGCGGCGGATGCGAGCGATCTTTCGCCACTGTCCGGACTGGTAACTCCCGCGCGGCTCGACGGCGCGACCCTGATTTTTGAGCCGATGTCGTGCGCGCCGGACGCGCGCATCAGCCTGCGCGCCGCGCACAGCAGCATCTCCTTCCACACGTGGCGGCAAAGCGAATTCTGTCTGCCGAAAGGCGCAACCCGCGCGACGTTACGTGACGGTGCGCGGCCCCTCGAAGGCGGCGCGGTGCGGCGGCTCGCCCTGCAGCCGGGCGACCTGCTGATCCTCGAGGAAATACGCGGCGCTGAGACCGGCGCGGCGGCCGATGCCGATCCCGCAAAACGCTGGCCCGTCCGGCTGACGCGTGTCGAAGAACTCGTCGATCCGTTCGATGGCACGCTGCTTCTCGAAGTCGAATGGGGTCGCGCCGACGCGCTTCCGTTCGCGCTGCGCGTGTCCAGTTGGACCGCGCCCGACGCAATCGATGCGTTGCGCCTCGCGCGTGGCGGCACTATCGTCGTTTCCGCCCGGGACGCTGCGGCCGACCCGCTTCCCGAAGGTGGCATCGCGATCGAGACGATGCCGCGTCACGGCAGGGCGACCCTCGATGCGGACGGCATTCTGACTTATACCGCCGATGCGGAGTTCACCGGCGCCGACATAGTCGGACTTTCCGTCACCACTCCTGCAGGAGCGAGCGTCGGCTTTACGCTCACACTGCTTGTCGGCGACGCGCCCTATTGCCGCATCGTCGAGACAGCGGTCGCACGCGGCAATGTGATCCTCGTCGACCACGGCCGCACCGTGATCGAGAAAAACGACCGCTGGCTGGTGGATTGGGTGGAAAGCGCCGAGTGCTGCCGTTGTGAAGGAATCGCCGCCGACGTCCTCCGCGTGCCTGCGCCGTTCGCGATGACGCTCGAACAGACCCCAATCTGCAGCGCGGCGCCCGCGCCCTGCGATGCGCGCATCCCGGCCGCCGCCATGCTCGCGCAGGATGTGCGTACGGTAGTCGCGCAAGTAACGCTCGACATGGCGCTTGATGTGCTCGATGCACCAGCGATGGCCTTCCCGGCGACGTTCGATTGGATCGCGCGCTTCGATCTGCTCGACAGTGCGTCGGACGACAGACATTTCGTGGTCGAGATCGACGATGCCGGGCGCGCGCATTTGCGCTTCGGCGATGGCGAATGTGGCGCGATACCTCCAGCGGGCGCGCGCTTCCGGGCGCGCTACCGCGTCGGCAATGGCCGCATCGGCAATGTCGGCGCGGAAAGCATCGCGATGATGGCGCTGCACAGCACCGGTCTCGATGGCATTTCCATCACCGTGAGAAATCCGCTTGCCGCGCAGGGCGGCACCGAGCCGGAATCGATCGAGGAAGTCCGCCGCCGCGCGCCGCATGCCTATGGCCGCGCGCTGGAGCGGGCCATCACAGCGCTCGATTATGCGACGATCGCCGGCCGCGATCCGCGCATACAGGGGGCGCAGGGCAGCTTCGCCTGGACGGGCATCGGCTACGAGGCCAATGTCGCGCTCGACATCACGGCCGCTCATGTCCGCGACGACGACCTCGCCGCAAGCACGCTGGAACGGATCGCGGCGTTGCGGCGCGTCGGTCACGATGTCGCCATCACACAGGTAAGACGCGTGCCGCTGCGCATCGCCGCCCATGTCTGCGTCGATCCCGCCTATCGCCGCGACGACGTGAGCCGAGCGATGCGCACGCTAATGTCGGCCGGCTCTCTTCCCGACGGGACGCCGGCGATGTTCCATCCCGACCGGCTTGTCTTCGGCAGGGATGTCCACGCCTCGCGCATCGTGGCGGCAATCCAGGAGCTCGACGGCGTCACCCATGTCGAACTGACCCGCTTCTCGCGTCTTGACGATGTCAAACCAGGCACGATCACGCGACTCGATACCGGCGTCATCCCCATTGCGGACGACGAGATAGCGCAGTGTGACAGCGATCCTGACTTTCCCGAACGTGGCAGCTTTTCCATGCGCGTGGTGGGCGGACGATGAGCGCGGGTGCGACATCCGCCACCTGCGCGGCCTGCGGCGCGCGCATGGATTGCGGCTGCGAGTCCAACTGCAATGGTGCGGAAACGCTTTCGCTCGGGGCGGGCGCGAACCGACCGGGCCTGGCGCGCATCGATACGCGCATCGGCGGTCATGGCGCCTTCTTTGCGGCCGCGACACGTGCGCTGTCATCTGCAGACGCACCCGCGTTGCGCACGTTCGGAACCCGCGAGACGAACGACCCTGCCATCGCCCTTCTCGACGGCTGGGCGATGATCGCGGACGTCCTGACGTTTTACCGCGACCGGTTCTCGAACGAGACTTATTTGCGCACGGCGCGCGAGGAACGGTCGCTGCGGGAACTCGCGGCGCAGGTCGGCTATGCTCCGCGCCCCGGCGTGTCGGCCAGCGTTGCCCTCGCCTATCTGCTCGATCCCGGCGCGCAGCCGGTCATGATTTCCGCAGGCGCCCGGGTCCAGTCGGTGCCAAAGCCAGGCGAGCAGATGCAGAGCTTCGAGACGATACAGCCGCTTGAAGCTCGCGCCGAATGGAGCGAGATGGCGCCGCGACAGAACTGGCTGCCGCCGATCGATCGCATCGATGCGCTGCTGCGCAGCACCTTGCAACTCGCCGGTGTGCAGACGGTCGCGCGTCCGGGCGAGCGGATGCTAATGGTGTTCGGATCGAAACAAGGCTGGCAGGTGGTGCGCGAGGTCGCGGCCGTGAAGGTGAATATCGCCGCAGACTGCGTCCTTCTCACACTGAAGCCGCGCCTCGGCCTCACCGCCAAACTCGCCGACCGTCTGCTCGCCTATCTCGACAAGGCCGTCGCGGTGTCCGGCGACCCGAGCACCGCCAGCGCGATCCGCGGCATCGCCTCCTATTTTCTCGGCGCCTCGGCGTACGACGCCAAACGCGTGGTGTCGGACAGGGAGCGCGAGCTCTACGAGATTTTCGATGAGATCGTGAAGGCGCCGCACGCCGAGGTGTCGGGCCGGCGAGGCGCCAGCCTCGACGCCATTCTCGCGGGGGCCAGGACACTCGCCGGGCGCGTCGCGGCGGGCGGACCTCGCGCCGTCACGGATACGCTCGGTCCGGCGGGCCTAACCCGCACTGCGCTTCTCACGAGGGACTCACCCGCCGTCGGCGCCGCGCTCTATTCGGCCTGGAGCAGGCTGCCCGTCAACGACGTGACGGTGAGCCACGCGCCCGATTGCTATCTGCTGCGCCTCGTCGCCGGCGCATTCGGCAGCAACGCGCCGGCGCTCATGCCCGACGGCAAGGGAGAAGTGGATGACGTATCGATCGCGCCGATCGACCGGGATCACGTCTTCCTCGATGCGCTTGCGGACGGCGTGCAGAGCGGCGGCTTCGCCCTGATGGACGCCCCGGCGACGAGCGAATCCGACACGCGACTTCTTCGCCTTGGTCGGGTGCGCGAGGTCCAGGCGACAGCGCGGTCCAACTACGGGTTGACTGCGCGAGTCACGCGGCTCGACGTGGTGGGTCTCGAGAACGACGAGCCGCTCGGCTTTCCCGAAATCATGAACGAGCGTGGCGGCACGGTGCGGCTGTTGCGCCAGATCCTCTACGCCGTCCAGAGCGAGGCGGTGACGCTGGCGCCCGAGCCGCTCGACGACCTCGTCGAGGGCGATACGATCATGCTCGACAGCCTCTATCCGGATCTCGCGCCGGGCCGTGCGATCGTGGTCAAAGGCGAACGCGCCGACATCATGGTGGGCGACAACGTCGTGCCGGGCGTGGCCGGAGGCGAACAGGCGAAGGTCGCCGCGGTCACGCAGGAAGCGATCAAGGGATCGCCCGGCGACACGCCGCACACGGTGCTGCGCCTCACCGCTCCGCTGACCTTCCGGTACCGGCGCGCGGCGACGACCGTCCATGGCAATGTCGTTATCGCCACGCACGGCGAAACGGTGCAGGAAACACTGGGCTCCGGCGATGCGAGCCAGGCGTTCCAGCGGTTCGCCTTGCGCCGCAAGCCCCTGACCTTCGTCGCGGCGCCGACGACGAGCGGGGTCGCGGACACCTTGCGGCTGGAGGTCAATGGCATCGCCCTAGGCCAGGTCGACGCGCTGATCGACGCCGGTCCCAACGAGCATGTCTATCAGCTCAGCGTCGATGCCGGCGGCGCGGGCACCGCGGAGAGCGGTGACGGCAAGACCGGCATGCGCTTGCCGACCGGCGCGGAGAATGTCCGCGCGACCTATCGCGTCGGCATCGGCGCCGTCGGCAACGTCGACCTCGGTCAGATCAGCCTCGCCACCACCCGTCCGCTTGGCGTGCGCGGCGTCGTCAACCCGTTGTCTGCGAGCGGCGGCGCCGATCGCGACGGCGCCGAAGCGATCCGGCGCAATACGCCTGTCCCCACCCTCGCCCTTTCGCCGCAGTCGCGGCTCGTCAGTGTCGAGGACTACGAACATTTCGCGCGCGCCTTTGCCGGCATCGGCGATGTGCGCGCGGCAATGCTCTCCGACGGACGCCACCGCACCGTCTTCGTGACAATCGCCGGCATCGACGACGCTCCAATCGCGCCCGACGACCTGCTCACCGGCACGCTGATCGACGCCTATGCGCGCTATGGCGATCCGGCGCTGCCGGTGGTCGTCGCGGTCCGCGAACGCGTGACCCTGCTCGTGCAGGCGAATGTCGCGTTCGCGCCGGAGATGGACCGAGTCGCCGTCGACGCGGCCGTGCGCGCGCTGCTGGCCGAGGCCTTCTCGTTTGCGCGGCGGGGCCTTGCGCGCCCTGCTTATCGCTCGGAGCTGATCGCGCTCATCCAGGGCTCGCCGGGCGTCGATCATGTCGATGTCGATGTCTTCGGCGGCATCTCCGACGCGGTCCTTCAGGACCCGGTCCGCCTTGCTAATGCGGTGCACGACCTGCGCGAGCAGGCGCAAGAGGGGCGTCCGCTGGTCTTCGTCCCCGCCGCGCCCGCGCGCGTCGCGCCGCTGGCGCATTCAGGATTGCATATTCAAGGGCCGGAAAGCGCCTCATCGGAGCGTCTGCTCCCAGCGCAGACGACCTATTTGCGGCCGGACGTTCCCGGCACGCTGATCCTCAACTGGTCGTGAGGGCGACGGCATGATCGACGACCGCGACGCGCTGTTCGACCTGCTCCCGGCCTGGGTCCGTCAGCGCGACCTCATCGCCGACGGCGTTCTGCAGCAATTGCTGCGCATCGTCGGTGGCCAGGCTGTGTCAATCGAACGCGACCTCCATCGCATGTACGACGACAGTTTCATCGAAACCTGCGCAGACTGGGTGGTCCCCTATATCGCCGACCTGCTCGGCGCGAGCCTTGCCGAAGGAAGCGCCGGCGGCGCCGGTGCGCAGCGTCGCGCGATCGGCCACCTGCTCGCCACGCGGCGGCAGCGCGGCGCGATGGTGGCGGTCGCCGGCCTGGCTCAGGATGTCGGTGACTGGCCGGCCGAAGCACGCGAGGCCTACCGGCTGCTCGCCATCTGCCAGCACCTCGACCATGTCCATCCCGACCGGCCGGCATGCGTCCGGATCGGTGCGCAGTCGACGCTCGAGGCGATGGAACCCTGGGGCGGATCGCTGCTCGGCGAGGTGCGCACCGGTGCCGCCGGCGATCGCGTGCTCCGTGCCGATGTCCGCGGCCTCGGCCTTGCGGTGCGGCGGATGCGCGCCTTTCCGATCACGGCGACGACCGCTTATGCGATCGAGAACCGCGAGCATTGCTACAGCTTCTCCGTGCTCGGCAACGACACGGCCCTCGTCGACCCCCGCGGGCCGGCGCCGATCACGCGTCTCGGCTTTGAAAGCGACGCGGGCTCGGCCGCGGCCGCCGCCGGCGTCGATCCCGCGCTCTACGACGAGGGAAAGGCGCTCGTCATCTGGGCGGACGGCTGGCCCAGTCGCCGCCCGACCCCGCAGGCGCGCGCGGCCCCGATCCCGGCGAGCGCGATCATTCCCGCCGATCTCAACGGATGGGCCTACCGCGTGCCCAAGCGCAAGGTTGCCGTCGATCCAGTCCTTGGCCGTATCATGTTCCCGCTCAAGCAGGGGCCGGCCCGCACCGCGTCGGTGCGCGTCAGCTATCACTACGCGTTCGCGATGGCGCTCGGCGGCGGCGAATATCCGCGACCGCCGCTCGCAATGCCCGCGCACGTCTCGCGCCGTCGCGTGCATGCGCGGGAAATGGACATGCCGCCCGAGGGCGATTTCGCCGGCATCGCCGACGCGATCGCGGACTGGCGTGCCGCGCGCGACGCGCAGGCCGTACCGGTCGAAGGGGACGGTGATGCGGCGCTCGGCATGATCGCGTTTCCCGCGCTCGTCGTCGAGCTGATGGAGAGCGGACTTTATGCCGGCGCGCTCGATATCGAACTGAAGGCGGGGGAGTCGATCTGGCTGATCGCGGCACCGCGAACACGGCCGGTCCTGTGGCTCAGCGATGTCGAAGCCGGCCAGCAGGATGCGCTCCAGGTCAGCGGCGGGAACGGCAGCCGTTTCGTCATGGACGGTGTGATGGTCGCCGGTCGCGGCCTGCGCTTCGCCCCGCGCGAGGATGGCGACGGCGAAACGGCGGGCGACCTGTGCGAAGTTGTGCTGCGTCACTGCACGCTCGTGCCCGGCTGGGGGCTGACCCATGATTGCGAGCCGCTGCGTCCCAACGATCCGAGCATCGTCATCGACGGATCGCGCCTGCGGCTTCGCGTGGAGCACAGCATCGTCGGCACGATCGACGTGAGCCTCGGCGTCACCGCCGGCCCACCGGCCGACATCTGCATCGCCGACAGCATCGTCGACGCCACGTCCGAAACGCGGGCCGCCATCGGCTCAGCGGATGCAAGTGTCGCCTATGCGCGGCTCACCATCGCACGTAGCACGGTGATCGGCACCGTGGCGGTCCACGCCATCGATCTCGCAGAAGATGTGTTGTTCGGCGGCGTCGTCACCGTCGCGCGCCGCCAGCAGGGCTGCGTGCGCTACTGCTATGCCTCCGTCGACTCGCGATTGCCGCGTCAGCATCGCTGCCAACCGTCGAGCGCGCGCGCGAAGGTGCGCGACGACGCAGGCGCCGATCCAGCGCGGGAAGCGGTGCGCGACCGGATGCTCGCCGACGTTGTTGTGCGGATCTCGCCGCATTTCGTCTCGACCCGCTACGGCACGCCGGACTATGTGCGCTTGACTGGTTGCACCCCGCCCGAGATCACGCGCGGCGCGAGCGACGGCGGCGAAATGGGCGCCTATCACGATTTGGGCGAACCGCAGCGCATGGATCAGCTCCAGGCGCGTCTCGTGAATCATTGCCCCGCCGACTTCGATCCCGTTGTTCTGGTAGCAGACTGAGAGGCCCATCATGCACGGCGACTTTGCGCGTATCACCTTCGATCCAAGCCAGGGCTTTACACGCGTGCTAGCGCAGCAGGGCCGCATGCTGCTCGAAGCCGAGCTCAACGAGCAGACGGCGCTGCACATCCACTATCTGCGCAAGGTCATCGTCGACACCATCGGCCCGTGTTGGCGCGCGGGCGACGGATTTGCGCTCGCCGCCGGCGACTCGGTCAACGAATTCGCCATCGCGGCCGGCCGTCTCTACGTCGACGGCATCCTGTGCGAGCTCAATGCGAACGTCACTTACGGTACACAGCCGTTCTGGCCCGTCCCCGGAATCGCTCCGGACGCGCCGGTCGAATTGCCCGCAATATTCCTCGCCTACATCGAGGTTCACGAACGGCACCTATCGCCGGTCCAGATGCCGGCGCTGCGCGAGATCGCGCTGGGTGGCCGCGACACCGCCAGCCGCGCACAGGTCGCCTGGCAGATTCGCATCCTGACGCAGGATCAAGTCACGGCCGTGCCGAAACAGTTCGCGAAGCTCGCCGAAATTCGCAAGGCCCATCCCGGACCTTTCGTCTATAGGGACGGCAAGCTCAGCGATTTCGTCAAGGCGCTGGAAGATTCCGCGCGGCAACTCGCCGATGTGTTTAGCGCCGGCGCGCCCGATCAGAAGGCCTGCGCGGGTGCGAAGCGCTTCTTCGACACATGGGAGCAGATCGGGCCGCTGATGCGCGCCCGCGCCCGCTTCGACGCGCGCAATCTCGACCCCTGCGCGATCCCAGCCGACGGCCAGTTCCGCAGCCGCGAGAACCAGCTCTACCGCGTCGAAATCCACAAAGGCGGAATGGCCGGCGAGGCGACGTTCAAATGGTCGCGGGAGAATGGATCGGTCGAATTCGCGCTCAGCTCGGTCAAGACGGCGCAAGGCGGCACGATCACGGCGATGATCGACACGCTCGGCCGCGATCGCCGCACGGGCCTTTGCGAGGGCGACTGGGTCGAGCTGACCTCGGACGGGTTCGAGTTCGCGGAGATGGCGCCCCCGCTCGGCCAGATCACCGGCATCGACCGCGCCAGACGAATGGTCACCCTCAAGGTCACGACAGGCGCAGGCATCGACTTCAGCGCCTGCACCCTGCTGCGTCGCTGGGATCAATCGCTCGAGACCGCGCCCGATCTTGGCGAGGACGGCGCCATCCCGGTGCGCGAAAGCAGTGAGGGTCGCTGGACGCCGCTCGAACGCGGCGTACAGGTGCAGTTCGTTCCCGGCGGCTATTATCGCACAGGCGATTTCTGGCTGATACCGGCGCGGGTCGAGACCAACGACATCCTCTGGCCGCAATCGACCGCAGGAAAGCCCGCCGCGCTGCGGCCGCTAGGGGTCGAGCGGCATCGCGGCGTTCTCGGCTTCGGCATCAAGGAACAGGCACAGGTGACTTTCACGAATTGCATCTGCACGATCACGCCGCAGTGCAATCGATAGGCTGGCGTTCGCGCTACGGGGTTGCGAATCGTTGACAAGTCGTTCCCGTGCCGGAGGCATCGGCCGACGGCTTCACTGTCCGCGCCTTCGCAGTCGCCGACCTTCAGGGTGACCTGCAGGAATAGACGCTTACGATGCGTTGAATCCTGAAAGCGTCGGGACAATTCAAGCTGTGAAACGACAACGATCTGATCGACCAAGCTCACGCTTCGACGAGGAGAGCGGCAGTGCCGAGAGCGATCACAACAGTGCGTGATCCGAAATCTTTTCAGCTGATTGCGATGATGACATGCGCAGCGTCGAAAAGGGCGAATGCGGGCTTTCCTGGAGAGAGGCCAAGCGACTTGGCGCTGTGCGCAGCGATGCTCGATGCTCGATGCTCGCGTCTAGCCGGCGCCGATGTCGAGGACGATCTCGGCGCTTACGGCGGACGCTTCGCATCGGCTGACGATTCCACTGACTGCGCGCGGAGGTCTTCGGGGCTGCCTTACCGGTAGCGATAGCAACGAATGGCGCCTTGATCAGATCTTGTCTAGGGATTTCTTATGAAGACCAGCGCATGCAACGCAATCTGCGGCAGCATCATCATTATCGTGTTCGATGCGGAAACGACAATCTATTCGCTTGTCACGCCCGCCAGTATGAAAGAACTGGGACTGTGCCCGGGCCAATCGGTGACTCTACTCCTTCACCGGGAAAGACGCCATTCTTGCGGAAACAGGCCAAACCTTTGATGAGGTGAGCGCCGCGCGGCGCTCGCAGAACTACGGTTCTGCTCCACCTCCGCCGCAAAAGCCATCGCGTCATCGCGTCGGTTCGAAACCCGTGCCACATGACTCTGGCACGACGAGTACCGAGCGTACCGGTCTTCGTAGAAGGAGGCCGCAATGAGTACCGACGATGACGACGATCTGCACCCGCACAAGGGTACTCAATCCAGGAATATCGGTGATGTTGGCTACGGGCGCCCCCCGCGTAAGCACCGATTTAAACCGGGCCAAAGCGGCAATCCGAGGGGGCGACCCAAGGGGCGCAAGAGCGAGAACCAGATGCTCGAAGAGCTGTTGTCTCGAATGATGACGATTCGCGAAGGCAACCGTGTTCGCAAAATTTCACTCCGCGAAGTCATCTATCGCGGTATCGCAGAAGAAGCCGTCAAGAAGAAGAATTTGAAAGCTGCTTCCTTTCTTTTCGACCGGTCGGCTCTGTTGAAATCGGCTCAACCCGAACATCGACAGCTCACAGAGGACGACAAGACCGTTCTCGGTGCCTACGCCAAGAAGTTCTTGTCCGCCGCGCACAATGAGGATGGGAACGATGATTGATCGCGATGCCCTTAACGCCTTTCTGAACGATCCGTGTGCCCTCGGCGCGGTGTTGCGCGGTGATTTTCAGAGTTTTCTTCACCGCAGCGTGCTGACGTTAAATCCGGGCGACGATTTCCTGCCCAATTGGCATATCGACGCGATCGCGTACCAGCTGGATCGGGTGCGGCGCGGCGAAATCACCCGTCTCATCATCAATCTGCCACCCCGCAATCTGAAATCGATCATGAGCTCGGTTGCGCTTCCCGCGTTTGTCTTAGGCCATGACCCAAGACGGAGAATTATCTGCATCAGCTACGGTGCCGATCTGGCGGAAGAACATGCCAAAAGTTGCCTGGCCGTGATGCAATCCGATTGGTATCGCGCTGCCTTCCCGGGGACGCGGATCCTACGTCCCTCGGCCACCGATATCCGAACGTCGATGCGCGGATTTCGTAAGACCACCTCGGTAGGTGGCGCCCTCACCGGCTTTGGCGGCGATCTCTTCATCATCGACGATCCACAAAAGCCCGTTGACGTGCAATCTCAGCCGCTCCGCGATCAGCTCAATCAATGGTTCTCGAACACGCTGATTTCGCGACTCGATAGCAAAGAACGTGGTGCCATTGTCATTGTTATGCAGCGAGTCCACCTTCACGATTTGACCGGATATTTGCAGGAAAGTTCCGAGAGCTGGACGGTTTTGAACCTTGCCGCGATCGCTGAAGCAGACGAACAAATCCCGATCGGGAACGGGCAATTCCATTTCCGGCGGACCGGCGAGGCCCTTCATCCGAAGCACGAGTCCCTTGATACGCTGAACACTATCAGGCGAGAAATGGGATTCCACTTCGATGCCCAATACCAACAATCGCCCGTGCCGCCTGGCGGAGCCATGATCCGGCGCGAATGGCTACACCATTATGATGTGCTTCCCGAACGGACCTGGGATATGGAGATCATTCAGAGCTGGGACTGCGCGTCGAAGGATGGCGCCCAGAACAGCTGGTCGGTGTGCACGACCTGGCTTGTCGTCAACAAGCGGGATTATTACCTCATCGACGTCACTCGCGGGCGATATGAATATCCCCGCTTACGCGAAACAGCGCTCTCACTGGCGGGACGCTACAAGCCGACCACAATACTGATCGAGGATGCCTCAACCGGCGTGGCATTGGCTCAAGAACTCAAAGATGCTGGACGTTTCCGCGTGGAGCTGGTCCCAGTCACACGTGACAAGGTGACACGGTTATACGTGCAGACGCACAAACTCGAGGCAGGCCACGTCTTCTTTCCGAGATCGGCGTCGTTCATGCCGGATTTGTTGGCTGAATTGCTCGCCTTTCCGCAGAGCAAGCATAACGACTAGGTCGACAGTATCACTCAGGCACTCGCCTACGAGATCACCGGATACGACACCTCGATGAAATGGGCCCGGCATCTTTGACGACGATAGCTCGCGGACATCGTCCGCGAGCCTCCTCCTATCGAGGTATCCCAGCCGGAAGCGGATCGGAGGGCTCGTCACGATGACGAATCAATCACTTCAGCGGGAGCGGCGAATACTCAAGCCAACGAAGCAAGAAGCTGGTTCGATAACTTTGATGGCGGTCATGCCCTGATAACTGTCGGCTCACGGTTTCTTTTTGCCCGCACCGAAGTTTGGCTGCCAAGCCACAGCGCCCTTTTGACTTGGTGTTGCCGCGATGATCTTTGCCTTTTCCTTTTTCGGCTTCTTCGACTCTCGATTACTTTTTGACACGGCGATCTCCTCTTAGGTTGAAAACGCGTCCGGTTAACAGGCGTACTCACATCGAGCAGTAGCGTTTCGCACTTTTAACTGCATCATCGATCTCATCGGCCAACTGGGTTTCGCCCATTTGATGAAGGTCGCAGGCCAGCGCCGATGCCTGAATCGAGCTCATGGAGAGTGGCTCACCATCCGCGTAGCAGAATTTGATGCGCCAAACGCCTTCTCGATTTCGATGCGGCTCGACCAGGATTATCGGTAGATCGGGTAATCCGTTTGCAGAAAACAGCACCGACAGAGCGCCCGTCATGGCATCGCACTGAATTCGTCCGGAATCTGTCCTTCCCGATAAAAGACCGTCGGCTCCTCGTCATAGTCGCCGGTTTCATCATCAGACGTTATGGAGAAGGCAACGACGCCTGCCCTGGACAGTGCGAGCCTCTGCGCGGTTCGACGGGCGCCTTCTGCTGATCGACACACGATCAGCCTGTCTGGCTTCAACTGATCGTCTTTTGCGGCGTTAAAAGCCTGCACGAGAAACTGCGTTTGAGGCGACATTCCGTGAACGTGCGCTCTTTCGGGTCTAATAGCTATTCATTAGTTCCGAACCTGTCCTCATAACGCAGGACACCACATGTGCCGTAGTTTGACCGGGCTCTTGTACTTTCCCTAAGCCACCATATGTAGGTCAAGTTCGAACCGTCGCTCTGGCTTGTTGACCGCGCCGAAACCGGCTCCATTCCCCAAGACATCGCTGAACTCGGATCAAGCTTGCACGGATGCCGTGCGAGCGAACGCGCTTTCGCGCATTTTGGAGATTATAATGGCAACTGGAACAGTGAAGTGGTTCAACGCGACAAAGGGCTTCGGCTTTATTCAGCCTGACGGTGGCGGACAGGATATCTTCGTTCATATCAGCGCGGTCGAACGCGCTGGTCTGAGCTCCCTCAATGACGGTCAGAAGGTTTCGTTCGAAGCCAAGACCGACAGCATGCGCGGCAAGACCAGCGCTGAAAACCTTCGCGTCGATTAAATCTGCCGATTTGAGATGCCCACGGATGTACTGGGACCTCTAGATCGATTGCGCGTCTCTCATGGGAGGCGGTCTCCAGGTTATCGAAGTGTGATGGGATCCGTCGGCTGCGAAGCCGACGGGCTCTCAGTTATCGTGCGGCATTTGTGCCAAGATAGCCATAGCTACTTGGCTTGAAAGAGCGCATGAATACGAAGCGCCTAATTATAGCGCTGGCGCGGAATTCCGCAGCAACTGGACCTTAGCTAGTCACCTGGAACTGAAGTTCGTTTCATTATAATCTGCCGCATTCGCAAGAGTGCGGGAGCGCAGTTATGGCCAACGCGGCAGGACGCCCGGTTTCTCCCTTGATCCTCAGCGCGGATGAGCGCGCGTATCTCGAACGGCAGGTTCGTCGTCATCGGGTGGCGCGTTCTTTGTCTGAGCGATGCCGCGTCATCCTGCGATGCGCGGATGGCATACCCAGCAAATCCGTTGCGCACGAACTGGGTGTCCATGAGCATACAGTTGGCAAGTGGCGTCGGCGCTTTCTGAAGGGGCGCATCGAAGGGCTCTTGGATGAAGCCCGCCCTGGCAGGCCTCGCACGATTGATGACGATCAGGTCGCTGCAATTATCGAACGCACGCTCCGCTCCACGCCGAGCGACGCCACGCACTGGTCCATCCGTTCGATGGCGACCGCGACCGGCTTTTCGCACACGACGATCCGACGGATTTGGAACGCCTTCGGCTTGCAGCCGCACCGTTCGGAGACATTCAAGCTTTCCAGCGACCCATTATTTGTCGACAAGGTCCGCGATATCGTCGGTCTTTATCTGTCGCCGCCCAATCGGGCCCTGGTGCTCAGTGTCGACGAGAAGAGCCAGATACAAGCGCTTGATCGCAAGCAGCCGGTCCTGCCGACGATGCCGGGCATTCCGGAACGCCGGACGCATTCCTATATCCGCCACGGCACAACATCGCTGTTCGCGGCCCTCGATTTTGCTTCCGGATTTGTGATCGGCAAATGCTACAAGCGCCATCGTGCTGCGGAGTTCCTCGACTTCCTGAAGCAAATCGACGCTCACATTCCCGACGGTCTCGATATCCATATCATTATGGACAACTACGCCACTCACAAAACTGCTGTGATCAAATCCTGGCTGGTGCGACGACCGCACTACCATGTGCACTTCACGCCAACATCACCATCGTGGATCAATCAGGTCGAGCGCTGGTTTGCTGAACTCACCCGCAAGCAGATCCGCCGCGGCGTCCATACTTCGACCAAGCAGTTGGAAAAAGATATCCGCGCCTTCATCGAGCGGCACAATGAAAATCCCAGGCCATATCGATGGACAAAGTCAGTTGACGAAATCCTCGCCTCCGTCAAACACTTCTGCCAGAAAACTCAGCAGACCTTATGCCACGAATTTAGGTTCACCTGACTAGGCTCATCTGTGGACGCCCCCGGAAAAGCAAGAGGGATTTTGGCTTTCTGACGCGCTAGTCGGATGCTGCCATCTGTCCGGCCTCTAGATGCGGCGATGATGCGCCGCGGGCCCGTATGGGAGTTCGCGGACCGGCTCCATATCAGGACTGCGTGCTTCGCAGCACAGTGAACCTATCTGGTTTTGCCTGTCCCGTCTCGTCGACCGTTGCGCCGTACTTGCCTTCGCCCTCTACTCCTTCGACAGCCTCACGCTCTAATCGCTTACGTAGCGGCTACAGCGGGAGCTCGGTAAACTTCGTTGTGGGCGAGCAGCGCCCAAACAGTTCGCGCCATTTTGTTTGCGAGCGCGGTAATAACCAGCATGCGTGGCTTTCGGGCGAGCATGCGCGCCAACCATGATCCTGGCGGCGGCTCGCGGCGGCTGGTCTGGCGCACCAGTGCGGCGGCACCAATGATGAGCAGGCGGCGTATGGTCCGCTCGCCCATCTTGGATGTGGCCCCGAGCTTCTGCCTGCCGCCGGTGGATCGTTGCACCGGCGTCAGGCCGAGCCAGGCCGCGAAGTCGCGCCCTTTGTGGAACGTCTCCACCGGCGGAGCAAGAGCCGCGATGGCAGTCGCCGTGATTGGCCCGACACCCGGTATCGTCATCAACCGCGAAGGCATATCTTCTTCCTTGGCCCGCCTGGCGATCTCGCGGTCCAGCGCGCTGATCTGTTCCGCGAGCATCATTACCATCCCGATCAGCACATCGAGCATCGCACGCGTGGCCTGCGGCAGATCGGAGCCTGGCTCGTCGACCAATGCCAGCAGCCTCGGCAGGTTCGCGGTTCCCTTAGCGGCCACCAGGCCATACTCGGTGAGTTGCCCGCGCACCGCGTTGATCAGTTGCGTTCGCTGGCGAACCAGTAGATCGCGCGTGCGGAAGATTGCGGCGCTTGCCTGGGCCGACTCGCTCTTCACCGCGACGAAGCGCATCGTCGGGCGCTGCGCTGCCTCGCAGATCGCCTCCGCGTCGGACGCATCGTTCTTCTGACGCTTTACGAACGGTTTGACGTAAATAGGTGGGATGAGCCGCACCTCATGTCCCAACCGACCGATCTCGCGAGCCCAATGATGCGCCCCGCCGCATGCCTCCATCGCGACGAAGCAACGTGGCAGATCGCGGAAGAACTCGAGGACCCTGGCCCGCCGAAGCGTCTTGCGGAACACGACCGCGCCGCTCGCATCGGCGCCGTGCACCTGAAAGACCGACTTCGCCAAATCCAACCCGATCGTGCTAACCTCTGTCACGGACGCCTCCTTCAGTGGTGATCAACACCTTCCACTCTGGCACATCGATGCCGTCGAGGGGGCGTCCACCCCATCAGGACTCATTGATCAGAGCCAGAAGATGATGGTTGCTGCGATGCAGATAGCGGACATGAATGTGTGAGCACACCGATCGTAGCGGGTATGGATACGTCGCCAGTCCTTGAGCCTTCCGAACATATTCTCGATTTTGTGCCGCTGGCGATAGAGCACCCGATCATATTCGATTTTCTCTTTGCGGTTTGACTTTGATGGGATGCATGCGGTGATGCTGCGCGCGGCGAGAGCCTGACGGAACCAGTCGGCGTCGTAACCCTTGTCGGCGAGCAACTGCCTGGCGGGCGGCAGCGCATCGATCATCAGGGCCGCGCCTTTGTAATCGCTCATCTGGCCCTCGCTGAGCAGCATGATGATGGGGCGGCCTTGACCGTCGCATACGGCGTGCAGTTTGGAGTTCAGGCCGCCCTTGGTGCGCCCAATACATCGGGAAACAGGCCCTTTTTTAAAAGGCTGGCGGCGGTACGGTGCGCCTTCAAATGCGTGGCGTCGATCATTAATCGCTTCGGAGCGCCGCCCTTACGAGCCAGTTCAGCAAATATCTTGTTGAAGACGCCAAGCCGGCTCCAGCGCACGAACCGGTTATAGATCGTCTTGTACGGACCATAGCCCGGCGGTGCATCGCGCCAGCGCAGACCATTCCTGATAACGAAGATGATGCCGCTGATCACCCGCCGATCGTCAACCCTCGCAATCCCGTGCTAGGTCGCGACCCGTCCGCTGAATGTGGACATGACGATTTCGTTGCCGCACCTGAACCGCGATGCCGTGCATCGCGAACGACGCACTGGCTTAGCTTTTAAATCAGGATCGAGCCGCGCTCGCAGCAGTGAGCGGCGTTACCTCATCTCGTGTCGGTTCGATTTGTGAGCGGAGGCTCGGGAGGCCATGTGACGATCGAACATGCCGCTATGCAAATGCATCGCAAGCCGTGGGGAAGCACCGATCTGCTGCCGTGGGCTGTGACGCCCGCAAACGGCTGTTAATCGGCGCGGGGTCTGGACGCAGATCGGCGCGCTAAGCTATTGATCTGCTCGGCGCGGGAGGGGTCACTCTCCGACGCCTATTCACACCTTGATTCCGAGCCTGCGGCAAACATCTGGCGACGCATCACCGCTGTCGTTATCGGCCTGTTGCCGATCGAGTCTCAGTTGTAAAGACATGTTGCGCGACACCTGCCGCCCGATTTCCTGGATGATGTGACAACATGCATCAGCCACCAGATTGCGCGCGTGCCCTTCGGAGCCTGGAAAACACTGACCTTCGTGGCCGGGCTGCGCTGTGATGGCATGACTGCTCCGATGATTATCAATGGGGCGATGAACGGAGAGATTTTCTTGGCCTACGTCGAGCAATGCCTGGTGCCGACGCTCAAACGCGGCGACATCGTTGTGATGGATAATGTCGCCATCCATCGGGTCGCTGGCGCGCGCGAGGCGATCGAAGCGGCCGACGCGACGATGCGTTATCTGTCGGGACGAACTCCCGACACACGGCAACTGATCCGTCAGGCGCCGATCATCCCGGAAACACCTGAAATCATCTCGATCAGAATTTCTTATCTAACGCTCTAGATAAAGCGATTAGACCTAATTTGGATATCTGCCTATTACAATATGAATCGAAGAGAGTTCGTAGCTGTCTGTCATCCACTTGCGCCAGTCTGACCGAATATGCGGGAACCGAGGTCCGGTTGCGATTAAAATCAGAAAAAGGGTGGTTTCATGAGTAGCTCACACAAAAAGCAAAACACCGGTTCGACCATGAGCACCGGCGTACCGGCGGCCAGCGACCGCAATTCACTGACGCTCAACCCCAATGGTCCGATTCTACTGCACGACGTACATTTCCTCGAGCAGATGGCACACTTCAACCGTGAAAAGGTGCCGGAGCGGCAGCCGCACGCCAAGGGTGCCGGCGCATTCGGTGAACTCAACATCACCGAGGAGATGTCAGCGTTCACCAAGGCCGCGGTGTTTCAGAAAGGTGCGAAGACCGAGATGCTGGCGCGTTTCTCCACAGTCGCCGGCGAAATGGGAAGCCCGGATACCTGGCGCGACGTGCGCGGCTTCTCGCTGAAGTTCTACACCAGCGAGGGCAACTACGACCTCGTCGGCAACAACACGCCGGTGTTCTTTATCCGCGATCCGATGAAATTCCCGCACTTCATCCGCAGCCAGAAGCGGCTGCCGGATTCCGGCCTGCGTGACAATCACATGCAGTGGGATTTCTGGACTAATAATCCGGAGAGCGCACATCAGGTTACGTACGTGATGGGCGAGCGCGGCCTGCCGCGCACCTGGCGCAACATGAATGGCTACGGTTCGCACACCTATATGTGGATCAACGCCAAGGGCGAGAAATTCTGGGTCAAGTATCACTTCCACACCAATCAGGGCATGAAGTTCTTCAACAACGCGGAAGCCGCCGCCATGGCCGGCAGCGATGCCGACTACCATCGCCGCGACCTGTTCGATGCCATCAAGCGCGGCGAGCATCCGAGCTGGACGCTGTCGGTGCAGGTGATGCCTTATGCGGATGCGAAGAACTATCGCTTCAACCCGTTCGACCTCACCAAAGTATGGCCGCACGCCGACTACCCCTTGAAAAGGGTTGGCACCATGACGCTGAACCGCAACCCGGAAAACTTCTTCGCCCAGATCGAACAGGCGGCGTTCTCGCCGGGCAACACGGTTCCTGGCATCGGTCTGTCGCCGGACAAGATGCTGCTGGGCCGCGCCTTCGCCTACAACGACGCGCAACGTAACCGCATCGGTACCAACTTCCATCAACTGCCGGTCAACCGGCCGAAGGTGCCGGTCAACACCTATATGTTCGACGGCCAGATGGCCTTCGATCATAGCGGCAGCGCGCCAGTCTACGCCACCAACAGCGGCGGGCGCACCTGGATGGATCAAACCGGCCCGATTGCCGACGGCTGGGAGAGCGACGGCGAGATGGTGCGCAGCACCTACACGCTGCACAAGGAGGACGACGACTTCAGCCAGCCTGGCACCATGGTGCGCGAGGTCTGGAATGACGCCCAGCGGGCGCAGTTCGTAGATCAAGTCGCCGGCAGTCTACTCGGCGGTGTGCAGGAGCCGGTACTCAGCCGCGCCATCGACTACTGGAAGAAGGTTGACGCCGCGACCGGCAAGCAGATCGAGCAGAAGGTCCGCGCCAAGGCCGCGCCGCAGCCTGCCGAAGGCATGGGCGAACGATAGTCAAGCTAGCCCCTTATGACAAAAAGTCATTTTGGCCTGACCAATCGGTGAGGTATGAGGTCAGTTGCCCTAGGGTAGGTAGCGCCGGCATCGATCACGGCCTCGATGACGTGCAGGCCATCGCATATGGAGCGCGTGGCGTGTTCCACTCCCGATCACAAGCTTGTCGCCGGCGCACAACGCGGCCGGAGCCGCGTCATCGTCGCCTGGCATCCTAGACGCTTATGAGGTCCAACGCGCACGGACGCTCGCGTGCGAATTCGCTGTTCAAATAGACGATCGTCGGCCGAAATACTATGCCTCGACCGACTCGACACCGACGGACGTTGGGAGCCGTTGCCCGAGAGTCGCTTTGTTCTCGGGATCGACATCCACCGACCTGCAATGAATTTTCCAGGCATTGGGCGACTAGAGATGTCGGTGGCGCAGTAACCAACGAGCGACATTGGCGTTCCATAACGCCTATTCCCGCGAAATAGATTCATGTTGACTACGCTCGCGAACTATCACTAATTCATATCGCCCTCACGAGAATCGTCGGACCTTGGGGCTGGGCGATTACTCGGCTATGCTCCATGAGCTGGTCAGGCGACTGGGCAGGCCGTTATGTGGCCATTGCAGAGAATGACCCAGTAAAGCAGCCCGCCGAGATCGCCAGGATCTCTTTTTCAAAACATTATTGACCAGCCATGGCTGGCGAACAGCGGCGCGCGGCCGCGAAGTTCGCTGGCAGGAGATGTCGTATGCATAACATCCAATGCATCGCTGTCGGCTCTCTTAAGCCGAACCCTCGTAACGTCCGCACGCACTCGAAAAGGCAAATCAGCCAAATCGCAAATAGCATTTCGCGATTTGGCTGGACCTATCCGCTATTGGTTGATGAGAACCTCATTACTCTGGCAGGGCATGGTCGCCTACTTGCCGCCCGGCAACTTGGCTTAGAGAAGATTCCGGTAATCGTCTTCGGCGGTCTCAGCGATACCGAAAAGCGGGCCTTGATGTTGGCGGACAATAAAATCGCCGCCAACGCCGGATGGGACCGCAAAATCCTCGCCAAGGAGCTTGGCGAACTCTCCGATCTTCTTCCTGAGATAAATCTCGATATCGAAATAACCGGATTTTCCGCGGCTGAGATCGAACCTTTGCTCGTCGATCTGGTCGACGGAGAATGCGATCCAGCAGATGACGCTCCCCTGCTGGCGAAGGAGGCCATCACTCGCAAGGGTGATCTCTGGACATTAGGCGACCACAGACTCATTTGTGCAGATGCCTGCAGTCGCAAGGCATACCAAGCGCTCATGAAAGATTGTTTCGCGTCGGTCGCTATACCCGATCAACCCTACAACGATTCCATCGTCAAGATCGTCGGGCGAGGGAAGATCAAGCATCGGGAATTCGCCCGCGCATCCGGCGAACTCTCGCCCGAGCAATTTGTGAACTTCCAACGACAATGGATGGAGCTCTGTTCAGAGTTTTCAAAGCCTGGTTCAATCCATTTCGTCTTTATAGATTGGCGCCATCTCTCGGAGGCCCTGACTGCGGGGCACGCTGTCTACAGCGAGCTCAAGAATGTCGCCGTCTGGTGCAAGACCAATGCCGGGCAAGGTAGCTTCTATCGCTCACAACATGAGCTCATCCTTGTTTTTAAAAACGGTGATGCCCCACACCAGAATAACATCGAATTAGGTCGCCACGGCCGCAATCGTTCAAACGTCTGGACGTACGCCGGCGTAAACACATTCCGCGCTGGCCGGATGGATGATTTGTCTGTCCATCCGACCGTTAAGCCGGTCGGACTGGTCCTGGATGCAATCAAGGATTGTTCGCGTCGCGGGGACATTGTCCTCGATCCCTTTATGGGATCCGGAACAACAATCCTTGCTGCCGAACGGGTTGACCGACGCGGCTTCGGCATCGAGATCGACCCGCTCTATGTCGACGTCGCGATTCGTCGTTGGCAGCAATTTACTGGGCAGGATGCGATCCTCGAAGCCAGCGGCTTAACATTCCACGAGATTGAGGCAAAACGATCTACCGATGGAGGTGGCAAATGAGCAAGCGCAGCGATGACGACGCGCGGAGTAACTGCACGGCGTCTCCGACCAAACGTGTGCCACGGGTACGCGCCCGCATATTGCGCAAAGCCAGGAATCCTGACGTCGGCTACGGCAAGCCACCGGTCGAACACCAATTCAAGCCCGGTCAGAGTGGCAACCCAAGAGGCCGGCCAAGAGGACGGAAAAGCGAAGCGAAGATGCTCGATGACGTACTGTATCGCATGGTCGGTGTAAGGGGACCCGGGGGTACGCGCAAGATTCCCGTCTTAGAAGCAATGCTGTACCGCTTCGCTGAGGATTCTCTCAAAGGCAATACGAAGACTGCAGCATTTTTGTTGGCCCGCCATGCGGCGGCAACCTCAATGACCCAAGAGGCGCCGGAACTCAGCGCAGACGACAAGGCGGTCGTCGAAGCGTTCTTACAGGACTTCGCAGCCAAGAACGGAGAGACTAACACAAGCGAATGGCAAAACCATGAAAAATGAGATCGACCTCTTCAATGCGATCCTGCGAAGCAACTTTGCCAGCTTCGTGCATCGTTCCGTCCGAACGTTAAATCCCGGATCGGCCTTTATTCCGAACTACCACATTGACGCGATTGCTTATCAGCTTGAGCGGATCCGGCGAGGCGACATCAACAGGCTCATCATTAATCTGCCGCCTCGCTATCTCAAATCGATCATAACATCAGTGGCGTTTCCCGCTTTTCTTTTAGGCCACGATCCGAGGCGGCGGATCATTTGCTTAAGTTACGGCGCCGAATTGGCGGCAAAGCATGCGGCCGATTGTCGGGCCATCATGATGTCGAATTGGTATCGCAGAGCATTCCCGCAAATGATCGTCTCGCGGACTGCTGACTCCAACATCTACACCTCCGGGCAGGGCTTCCGTAAAACCAGCTCAGTCGGGGGTGCCCTGACAGGTCTGGGAGGAGACCTGTTTATCATCGATGACCCTCAAAAGCCTGTGGATGCACAATCCCAGCCTTTGCGAGATCAATTAAACCAGTGGTTTTCCAATACGCTCGTGTCTCGCCTGGATAACAAGGAAAAGAGCGCCATCATTGTTGTCATGCAGCGCGTCCATCTTGGCGACCTGACCGGCTACCTCACCGAGAGCTCCGATCGGTGGACTGTCCTCAGTCTTCCGGCCATCGCTGAAGTCGACGAGCGCATTCAAATCGGCGATTCGCGATACTACGAGCGTCACGCCGGTGAAGCGCTGCACGAGAAATACGAATCCCTGGCCACTTTGGAGGATCTACGTCGGGAAATGGGGACGGAAGCGTTCAGTGCGCAGGATCAACAAGCCCCTGTACCGCCGGGCGGCGCGATGATCCAGCGGCGATGGCTTCGTTACTACGATGTCCCTCCCGAAGGCTCGAGCAGCGCACGGATTATTCAGAGTTGGGATTGCGCGGGCAAGGAGGGCGCGCAAAATAGCTGGTCCGTGTGCACCACCTGGCTGGTCGATAAGGGTAAATACTATTTATTGGACGTCACGCGAGGTCGCTTTGACTATCCGAAGCTGCGTCAGTCGACGCTCGCTTTAGCCGAAAGATACAATCCGACAGCCATTCTTATCGAAGACGCGTCCGCAGGCATCGCGCTCGCTCAGGAACTCCGACAGGCAGGGCGCTTCCGCGTTCAACCGATTCCGGTCGATCGTGACAAGGTCACGCGCCTCTACGTTCAGGCGGCCAAGTTCGAAGCTGGCCACGTTTATTTCCCCAAGCAAGCGCCTTTCCTGGCTGACCTCGAGGCCGAGTTGCTTACATTTCCGCAAGGGAAGCATGATGACCAGGTCGACAGCTTGACGCAGGCACTCGCGTTCAATGCTTCCAGATATGATGAGACGCTTTCCTGGGTCGGGTAACCGTTCAGGCGATGTTACCGACTATCACTAGCGTGTAGCCTGGCCACAGGATCATATCCTGATCCTGTGGCTCCAATCTTCGCCATAAGATTATGCCAGGCGATAACCGCCGCAGCTTGCGTTTCGAAGGAGCCCCTTCCAAGCGTCCAAACAAACCACGCTCGTGCACGCTGGAAGTTGCCCCCAAATAGAACGCGCCCAACTTGGCATAGTCTGACGCGCCACTTGGCACGGCGGACTGCTACCACCGTTAAAAGTGCGAATTGAGTCCCTCGGACATAATCGCGCTGTACGATCGATTTACGCCATTAGCACCGCAGGTCCGGAAGCCTGGACGACGAATCCGAGCTTTTCTAGCTTTGGGATAATCCCGTCTCGGGATCAGCTTGCCCGCGCGATGACAGCTTCCGCCCGCGGGATCGACAAGACCGTCCATTCCTCCGACCAGGCCGCCTTTTGCGCCCTGATGGTCGCTGCCCGCAAGCGGGCTGGCCTGACCCAGCATGAGCTGGCACGCCGTCTCAAGCGCCCTCAATCCTTTGTCGCCAAGTACGAAGGCGGCGAGCGGCGGATCGACGTTATCGAGTTCGTTGCGATCGTGCGGGCCATTGGAGCTGATCCCGTCAGATTGCTGCGAGACCTTATAGCCGGCAAGCCGCCGGCCAAGCCTCGACGCGCGTCGGCGAAATAAACCCACCTTCCGCGCGCTCTGGTCACCCTCGATCACATCGTGATCCGGTGCCCGCAGTCTTCGCCACAAGATTATCAAGTTTCCGCTCGACTTCGCGCGACGTCAGAGCGGTAGTGGGTCCAACTTTTAAGGAGGGCCCGATGGAGCGCGCCAGCATTGAACCAGCGATCAAACTCATCATTGCCGAGGTCCATAACAAACTGAGCGAAGCGGCACGAATTGCCAAGGCCGCGGAGGCTTGCGCGGTCGCAGGCAGTATCACTGAGGGTCTCGAGGTCTCCATGGATATTGAGCAGCTCATTTATGAAGCAGGGCGCTTGCATGATGCGGCTTCTCTCCTGAACCGGCTCGCGACGGACTAGCCGCGAGCCACCTTACGGACTTCTCCACCCTCGCCCGGGTCGGCGAGGTCGTGTCAGTGGCACCGCCTGATGGTGCCGATGACAGAGGAGATCAAAATGTCTGCCAGCAAACGTAAACCGAAACCGGCAAAGGCCGCCAAAACGCGTTCACGCCGTACCTATAAAACAAAATCCAAAGCGGGATTGGCGACCAAGCCGGCCAAGGCCGTCGTTGCCGCACTCCGAGTGAAGGACCGCTCCAGTCCCTCGAAGCAAGATTCGGTACTTGCCCTGCTCCAGCGTCCGAAGGGCGTCACGATCCCGGAGATCACCGAAGCCACTGGCTGGCAGCCGCATTCCGTGCGCGGCTTTCTGTCCGGCGTCGTCAAAAAGAAGCTCAAACTCAAGGTCGAGTCGAGCAAGGACGGCAGTGACCGGACCTATCGCATCAAGGGTCGCGCGTCGTCATGATCCGGCCGGCACGCCTCGTCGGCAGCGATAGGGTTGTCGAAGCCGAGCTGGCCAAACTCCCGACGATGCCGATCGCGAACCTCAGAATACGGTATCGCGAGCTGTTCCGGGCTGAACCGCCAAAAGCCTTTGGCCCGGACCTGCTCCGCCGCAGCATCGCCCAGCGGATTCAGGAGCGCACCTATGGCGGTCTCTCCAAGGAGAGCAGCCGGTTATTGAGACAACTGGTCAAGGCAGCCCGGAGCAAACCGAACGGGAAATTGGAGCTGCCGCGCAGGATCAAGGCCGGCTCGGAGCTGGTACGAACCTGGCGCGGCGCAACCTATCGGGTGAAGGTCACCGTGGAGGGATTCGCATTCGAGGGCGAGACCTACGCGAGCCTGTCCGAGATCGCCTGCAAAATCACCGGCACCAGATGGAATGGGCCGCGCTTCTTTGGGTTGCGATCATCGACGGCCCCCTCGGGTTCGGGGAACTCGTCAAATGGCGACTGACCGCCGAGGCATTTTGCGCTGCGCCATCTATACCCGCAAATCCACCGAGCATGGCCTCGAGCAGGAGTTCAACTCGCTCGACGCCCAGCGGGAGGCCTGCGAGGCATATATAAAGAGTCAGGCCTCCCAGGGTTGGCGAGCTCTTGCCGCCCGCTATGACGATCCAGCCTATTCCGGCGGCAATCTCGACCGCCCGGCCGTGAGGCGACTTCTCGCCGATATCGAGGCCGGCAAGGTCGACGTGGTCGTGGTCTACAAGATCGACCGCCTGACCCGGTCGCTGGCCGATTTTGCCAAACTGGTCGAAACCTTCGATGCCCGTTCGATCTCGTTCGTCGCGATCACCCAGCAGTTCAATACCACGACCTCGATGGGGCGCTTGACCCTGAATGTGCTGTTGTCCTTTGCCCAGTTCGAGCGAGAGCTCGCCTCGGAACGGGTCAAGGACAAGATCGCCGCCTCCCGCAGGAAAGGCAAATGGACCGGCGGCACGGTGCCGCTCGGCTATGAGATTAAGGACAGGAAGCTCGCCATTAACAGGGCCGAAGCCAAGTCCGTCCAGACCATCTTCAAGCTTTATCTGCAGACAGGATCACTCAACAAATTGATCCCCGAGCTCGACAAGCGGCAGATTGTCACCAAGCGCCGCAAGACCGAGGTCAAAAAGTATCAGGGCGGGATTCCCTTCACCTATGGCCCCCTCGCCTACCTCCTGAAAAACCGCATCTATCTCGGCGAGATTCATCACGGCGGCAAATGGTTCAAGGGCGAGCACCAGGCAATCCTGGACCGCACCACCTTCACTCGCGTCCAGGACCAGCTTAAATCCAACACCGTCGATCGGCCGAAGGGCCAATCTGCGAACAACGCACCGCTGGCCGGCAAACTGTTCGACGATCGTGGCAACCGGATGGGTCCGACTTTCAGTAGAAAGAACGGCGTCCGATATCGTTTCTACGTCAGCACGGCGTTGCGCGGGCGAAAGCACCTTGCCGGATCGGTCAAGCGGGTGCCGGCCACCGAGATCGAGCAACTGATCGAGCGAACCATTCGGGAGCGGCTCAACCTCGGCCACACTGCTGCATCCGACATCTTCGACGGCGTCGACTGCGCCGTCATCAACGCCAACCACATCCGGATCGCGATGAAGCCGGCCTACGCCGGGCGTCCGATCGAGATTCCCTGGAAAGTAGCAAAAACCAACGCCGCCACGGTCATCGAGCCCACGGACCAGAGTAAATCCGATCCCAAGCTTCTCCAGGCGATCGTCCGCGCCCACGCCTGGCTCAACGACCTCGCCTCCGGTCGCTACGATTCAATCGAGGCGCTCGCTAAAGACGTCAGACTCCATCCCAAGATCATCCGCCAACAGCTGCGCCTCGCATTTCTATCGCCATCAATCGCAGAAGCAGTAATTATGGGAGGAGCGGGAAACACGCCAACTTTGGTGGCGATCCCTAAAACCTTACCGCTCTCGTGGTCCAAGCAGCGGGAAGCGACAGAAAAGTAAGAGCCTGGGATCGACGTCTTCTTTGCGCCCCATGTTTGCCGTTAAGGGCGTCTTTACCACAGCCCAAAAGCAGACATCGCTGACCGCGAAGCCGTAGGTCGAGCCCTTGTGATGGTCGTTGGGCTCCCTCCCACCATCGCCCAGAAGAAGCGCTCCGCCACGAACAATTAAGCCGATTGCCGGAAGCTAAAAGTCCATGGATAGAGTCGCGATTATTGGAATCTGCCGCCGATGTCCGCGGATCATAAGGACAGTATGAGCCTCCAGCCTTAGCAAGGACCATTATTGCCTTAGAGCAGCCCAAACGACCTATAGGCGTCATCGCTGTAGATACCGATCCCTCCGCCGAACGGGAGTTTGTTGTGACTGAACTGGCCGATGGCGTCGTCAATCGCCTTCTGGTTGAACGGGATATGGATGACGCTAGCCGCGCCGTTGTCTATCCTCTCCCGCAGCGCCTCGGGCCACAGCGGCCTCAGCGCGTTGGAGACACGGATCACAGATTGCCCCGGATATGTAGCGATAATGGGGATGCGACAAGTGTCCACCGCGTAGGCGATCTCATAAGGCACGAAGTCCATATCGAACCTAGTCCGCTGACCGATGATGAGGACCATGTTTTTTGAATTATCGAGTCTCGCCCTCAGGCTCCGCTTGATAGTCGCTGCCTGACTTGTGTCCCGCACGGCGGCGACCTTCTCGTGGCTGTTCACGAACTTGAATTCGATATTATCGTTGGTGTGCCACATCTTCAGCGTGCGGTAGTATCTAATGTCTGACGCGGTAGGGTCAGAGTTACCCTCTGCGTGGAACGCAATATAGGTGCCGTTTCGATAAGCCACTAGCGCTTCATCCAATCTCGCTTGATTTCACGGATATCGAGCTGTTCAAAGCATCCCTCGGGTGCCACGATGGTCACTTGCTTGGGCAAGCTGACTTTTCGCCCAAAGTCCACCAAAGCCAGCGTGATGAGCCTGAGCAGGTGTTGCGGCTCTAAGTTGACGCTGGAAAGGCCGTTGCCGATTAGCGGCAACGCCAGCGGTTCGCCGTTGCCATAGTTCTTTACTGATTCGAGCGCGCCCTTCATCGCTTCGAAAAGCATGGGCACCGTTGATCCAGCCTTATGCGTCACAAGGTCGGTTCGGGACATAGCCACGAGGAACGCCTTCTGTGACCCGTTAGCAACGACGGCCGTGGTGCCAATCTCGTAGGAATCCGCTGGCAAGTTCATCCTGGCAGTGGATGTGCAAGGCACGCCAGCCAGAGCTGCCGTCACTGCTTCTCGAAATCGCGTCTCGTCGCCGTGGAATACGTTAGTGATGAACTGCCCGTGGACGGAGGTCTTTGCGATCACTTGTCCAAGACGGCCGTCGAAGAACTCGTTAACGCCAATTAGCCAGTCTGACCTTTCTTCGAATAGGTTACCGAACTTGATTGTGATGTAGCTGTTTGTGGTCGGAACTCGAAATTTCACCTTTCGCTGCTCGTAGGAGTAGGCGACAAACCACATAGCCCCTGCGAGCAGGACGCCGCCCAAGTAAACGTCTCCGTTGGCGGTCAGCCAATCGTTCGCCGAGCTGGAGACACGAGTCACTATTTCAGTGACCAGCCAGATCGCTCCGGCCACACCAAAGGCCCGCGTTAATCCGGCTTTCCAGCGCCGTAGAAAACCGACAGTCAAAGATTTGATGAGGTGAGTCGCCATATCCACTGCCAGATTGGCGGGTACCGCCTTTTGCAGCAATGGATTGTGACGACACATCCACAAGGATCGTCGGAAGCGGTGAAATTCGAAACCACGAACGACTTGCATCGTTGCTGACTTGCAAGACCCTATGACCGTGGAAGCTTGATCGGCGATATTGCCACGATAACGGCAGCTATGCTGCATTTTCGCAACGAAGCCACGTTCCGCTAACGGCTCCGAAAATTCAGCAAGGCGGGAGACTATCATTCGCGCTTATTTCTGGCTGATAGCTGAGTTTCTCACGTGCCTACTATGAAAGAATGTCGGATTGATATTTTATCAAAGCGTTTAACGCCTATAAATACTCCGTTTAAGCTAGCGATGATTCGCAGCGCGGATACAGGCTCGTTACGTGTGTGCAGTTCGCCTTGTTGGGCTCGTGGAAGGGGAGAAAATGCGGTCTTGGTGGTCGCCGACGAGCCTGATGTGGCTTGGCGTTCATTTGGTCCTAGTATTCGGGGGCATGCTCTGCATGACAACCGAGGGTGAAAGAGTGTTCGGTGCAACACTTGCACAAAGCGTGGGTGGCGGTCTGCTTGCGACGGGTATCGCCGGGATGGCGCTATACCTCTACATCCGCTTAACCGAGCGGACGCAGAACAGGCTTGAGGTGATAGCGAGTGCCGGCATCTCAAGCGTTTTCCCGCATCGTTCGGTGCGGATCAAGGAACAATACGACCGTCGTCTCAGGTCGGCGAAGCGGATCGACCTGATCGGTCTAGGCTTGTCGTCCTTCCGTGAGGACTACGCCCGCGAGTTCGCAGAGTGGTCACGTAGGGCCAATGTGCGAGTTCTTATGCTGGATCCAGATTTCCCGACGAAAGCACAGAGCCTCGCTGATTACCGCGACCTTGAGGAAGGCGGCGCAAGGGGGGAAATTCGCGCCGACATCGAAGCATTCCAAGCAGCCGTCGATACCGATGAAGATATAGATCGCGTCAAGTTCCAGGTGCGCCGTATGCGCTCCATTCCTGCGATCAACCTATTGCGGATTGATGACGAGATCTTCTGGGGTCCGTATTTGATGACGGAGCGAAGCCGCAACTCGCCTACCATCCTCGTGCATCGAGGCGGTTTCATGTTCGACCATTTGGACAGCCATTTTGAGGCGACATGGCAAGCTGCCGCGCCGGCAGCGCAGGAGTGAACAGTTGGCTGTCCGAGTGAGCGCGGGGTCGCGCATTCATATTGCCCTAGCTGATATGGGTTTTGCATCGCCCCGCGCATTCGGCGGTGTCGGCTTCATGCTCGACAAGATTGCCGCCGACGTTGAACTAAGGTGTGCGCCCGTAATGTCGTTAGAGGGGGCGAGCGACTTGGACAGGTCATGCCAGTCTGAGTTGACGGCTCTCCTCGAGACGCTGGCCGAAGCGGGCAAAAGACGGGTTCAGGCTATCATCCATAGTCACGCGATTCAGCATATTGGTCTCGGCACAAAGACTGCCCTTAAGCTCGCGGTCATCTTAGCATATCACCACCTAGTTGAGCTTCCAGGCAATCGGGCTGAGCAGCAAAGTCTGAGCGGACGTGGCGGGGCGTCGGGCATCGGCATTCACGGTTTCTTTGAGGGCGGCGTATTGTGGGACGCGGGTAGACCCGCCGAGGAGATCGATCATCTGCTTCCCTCTGGTGCGAGAGCGGCCACCTCAGCACCCGTTCTGATGCTTCGGCTGCCTTTTCCAGCTTCATGGCGAGTCGGCTTGTGCCTACCCAAGGGCGAATTATCGCACGGCTCGGAAGAGCAGCGCTTCTTTGAAGAGAATGCGCCCATCGCGCCCGACGATGCGCTTGAAACAATGGCGTCGCTGTATCACGGGATCCTGCCTGCATTTCGTCTTGAGGATTTGAAACTGCTTGCGTCCTCGCTTGCTTCGATTTCCTACAAGGGCTTCAAGCATCTTGAGATCGAACGGTGCGGCGAGAATGTCATCGAGCTATTGGAGGACTTTCGCACAAAGGGCTATGCTGCGGGCATGAGCAGCATGGGTCCAATCGTATATGTAATCTTCGCAGCCAGTGATACGCGTGCTGTCGCCGAGTTACGGGCGGTTTGTGCCGCACACAATGCACGTTGGCTAGGATGTCATGGCGGTCTGAATCACGGCGCGAGAGCTTCGCGGGACGAATCCGCATGAGGTTTCGATATGGCGACGTCTTCCGGTTTCAACGGCTTCTCAGAATCTTTTTCTACACCTCGAACGCAGACAAGCTGATCCAGGCTAGGCTAATCTTCATGCGTAGTGGGTATCAGCTCACCCATTATCGCAGTCAGCACGAACCCTATGGCGAAGACTATTCCCTCGACACACAGGGGCTACTCACCCAGGCACTGAAGCAGGTCAGCCAGGAGTTTGAACGCCGCTCGGTCTTGTTCGTCGAGGATACGTCACTGCGAATCGAGGCGCTGAGCGGCGCGACAGACTATCCCGGAACGCGCGTTAAGGAGTGGTTCTCGGAAACGAGTTTTGTGGAACTTGATCGCCAAATCGCGCTGCGCGGAGGCGACCGACGTTGTACGGTGAAGTCCGATATTGCGCTTCGGCTGCCGACTCTGTCGCGGCCGGTTTTCTTCCACGGCGAAACGTCGGGATGTGTTGCAGAGGCCCCACCGGCATTCACTACCTCGCCGCAATATCCTTGGCTCACGCCAGATACGTTCAATGGATGGTTCGTCCCCGAGGGGACTAACCGGCGACTAGGTGAAATGGAGTTCGAAGAGTCGCTCCCATACGACTTCCGCGTAAAGTCTCTTACACTGCTAATCGAGCGGCTGGAGGAGCTGAACGCCATTATCAACCTTGGACGATGGAACCATGTGGTACGCCAAGCAGCGGACGCGGAGGGGGAGGTTGGAAGTCAGCTTTCGCTTCTTCCGTTGAATCGGCGCGACGTGCTTATCGTGATCGGCCATAAATGCGCTGGCAAATCTACTTTTGGCGACTTTTTGATGGGGCAGCGCACGGCAGTTTTCGCGCTCGAGGGTAGCACCCTTCTGCGACAAATAGCCGAAGAAGAAGGGATCACAATCAGCAACTCGGCTGACGCGATGACCTTCCTCGAAAAACGGAGTTGGGACATCGTGGCGAAGCGAGCCGCCGACTATATCGCGCGGGAGAACGCCGACATCAACATTGTAACTGGCATGCGAACGGTTGAAGAGGTCATGCGGTTGCGTTCGATGCTGCCGGCGGCGCGGGTGGTATTGATCGAGGCCGATCCCCGTACCCGTTTCGAGCGACACGTCAAGCGGGCGCGCCCCGGCGACGCCCGGACTTTTGGGGAGTTTGCCCGCCTCGACGAGGAGCAGATGCGTTTCGGAGCGCTGCGCGTCGCGAATGAGATCGCTGATGTCGTTGTCCGAAATGACTCCGATGTGCGTTCCTACTTCCGTCGTATCGACGAGTTGGTCAGCACAATCGATACTTTACCGGATGGACGCCAGAGCCTATCCGAATTGCATCGTTCGCTGCGCGCCCTGCGAAAGATTGGCCGTGCCGCGACATGCGATGAGATCGCCGCCGTGACTGCGGACCAGGGATTTGCGGTACGCAAGTACAACAACAATCGAGCGCTTAAGTCCGTGCCGGAATTCGCGACAAGGCTGGAGAAGCGTGGCGAGCTGCTGCGCTATCGTCTTTCCCCGAGGGGACCAGCGCTTCTTCGGCTCCTCGACTTGATTTGCTATGCCAGCAAGCACTGAGACAGTCGTCGCCCATGCACCAGAGCGTGAAGAAGATCGTCCCGAACGAATGCATTTCGAAAGTTCGACCCGTAGCGCCGAATGTCAAAAACTGGGGCGATCGCGGAAGTTCGCCAAATGGCCAATCTGATGAGGGCTGAGGGCTTCGGGCCGAACTCGCCGGTGTGCGGGCCTAGGAATTGTCCGCTTCGGCAGGCCTTTTGTCGATAAGCTGACCGTCTCCTTCCGCCCCCGAGCTGTAGCTCGGGCGTTTTCGTTTCTCCATAGGCCAATCACGGTCAAGGAGAACTGAAATGGGTTATTCTCAATATGATCCTGCCACTCAGGGCCGAGCCGCTTGGAATGCCGGTAAAGACAGTTGGCACGAAGCGGCCTTTCACACAAAAACAAATCTGGGCGATTCGCTTCTTCCTCGATCATGAAGGGCGCGTTCGTGACCGCGCTCTTTTCGATCTGGCAATCGACAGCAAGCTACGCGGCTGTGACTTGGTCAAAATCAAGATTGGCGACCTGGTCGCTGGGCCGGAAATACACATGCGTGCGATTGTCGTCCAGCAGAAGACGGGCCGCCCCGTACAGTTCGAGCTGACCAACGACGTGCGGGCCAGTCTCCTAGCCTGGCTCGAGAGGCGCGGCGGTACAGTCTGTTATTCGGCCTGCAATATTGCCCCCCTGAGCCGGGGGATCGGCGTCCAAAATTGACCCCCGATAGGTTGGTCTGTTGCGCTGCCTGCTTTGGAACGAAGCAGGTGGTTGGGGATGCTGATCGTGGAGACGATTGCGCGGATACGCCGCGAGCACTTCATCAAGGGCAAGACGATCAAGGAGATCGCCCGCGACCTGAAGGTGTCGCGGAACACGGTCCGCAAGGTGTTGCGGTCTGGGGAGACCTCATTCGAGTACGAACGTGCGGTGCAGCCGCGGCCGAAGCTGGGGCGATGGGCCGCTGATCTCGACGGATTGCTGGCGTCGAACGCGGCGAAGTCCGCTCGCGAACAGCTGACGCTGATCCGGGTCTTCGAAGAGCTTCGCGGGCGCGGCTATGACGGCGGCTACGATGCGGTGCGACGTTACGCCAGACGGTGGAGCCAGGAGCGCGGACAATCGACGGCGGCGGCCTATGTCCCGCTGAGCTTTGCACCGGGAGAAGCCTACCAGTTCGACTGGAGCCATGAGGTTGTCCTGCTGCATGGCGTGACGGTGATCGTGAAGGTCGCTCATGTCCGGCTCTGTCACAGCCGGATGCTGTTCGCTCGCGCCTATCCACGCGAGACGCAGGAGATGGTGTTCGACGCCCACGACCGGGCCTTCGCTCTGTTCAAGGGCACCTGCGGCCGCGGCATCTACGACAATATGAAGACCGCGGTGGAGACGATCTTCGTCGGCAAAGGGCGTCTCTACAATCGCCGCTTCATGCAGATGTGCAGCCATTACCTGGTCGATCCGGTCGCCTGCACGCCGGCCTCAGGCTGGGAGAAGGGCCAGGTTGAGAACCAGGTTGGGCTGGTCCGGGAGCGCTTCTTCACGCCGCGGCTGCGGTTCAAAACCCTCGACGAGTTGAACGCCTGGCTGCTGGATAAGTGCATCGCCTACGCCAAGGCGCACCGTCATCCGGAACTGACCGAACAGACGGTCTGGGAAGTGTTCGAAGCCGAGCGGCCGAAGCTCGTTCCCTATGCCGGCCGGTTCGATGGATTCCATGCCGTGCCGGCATCCGTCTCGAAGACCTGCCTGGTGCGCTTCGACAACAACAAATACTCGGTTACGGCCAACGCCGTCGGGCGGCCCGTCGAAGTGCAAGCTTATGCCGACCGCATCGTGATCCGCCAGGACGGACGCATCGTCGCCGAGCATCCGCGTTCATTCGGCCGCGGCGAGACGACCTACGATCCCTGGCATTATGTGCCGGTGCTGGCTCGCAAACCCGGCGCGTTGCGCAACGGCGCCCCGTTCAAGGACTGGGTGCTGCCGGCCGCGATCGAGCGTGTGCGGCGCAAGCTCGCCGGTGCCGACGATGGCAATCGGCAGATGGTCGACATCCTCAACGCGGTGCTGACCGACGGACTGCCGGCAGTCGAGGCCGCCTGTGCCGAGGCGATCGCCCACAGTGTCCATTCCGCCGATGTCGTTCTCAACATCCTCGCCCGCCAGCGTGAGCCGGCGCCACCAGCCAACATCCTCACCCCGGCGGCGCTGACCTTGCGCCATGCGCCGATCGCTGACTGTGCCCGTTACGACAACCTCAGGAGACCGGTCTGATGGAACGCACTCAACTCTTCGACCTCATGAGCGAACTCAAGCTCTATGCCATGAAGGCCGCCTTCGACGAGATCATGGCGACCGCCGTCAAGCGCCAGCACGAACCGCAACGCATTGTCGGCGACCTGCTCAATGCCGAGATCAACGAGAAGCAGGCGCGTTCGATCAAATACCAGCTCACTATCGCCAAGCTGCCGCTCGCCAAGGATCTCGATGGCTTCCAGTTCGAGGGCACCCCTATCAACCAGACGCTGGTCAATGATCTCGCCGGCGGTGGCTTCATCGCCCAGCAACGCAATGCCGTTCTGGTCGGCGGTACCGGCACCGGCAAGACCCATCTGGCCATCGCCATCGCCCGAAGCTGCATTCGATCCGGTGCCCGCGGGCGCTTCTACAACGTCGTCGACCTCGTCAATCGTCTCGAGATCGAGACCCGCAACGGACGCCAGGGTCGTATCGCCGAGCATCTGACCCGAATGGACTTCATCGTCCTCGACGAACTCGGCTACCTGCCATTTGCCCAATCCGGCGGACAACTTCTGTTCCATCTCGTCAGCCGGCTCTACGAGCGCACCTCCATCGTCGTCACCACCAATCTCGCCTTCGGCGAATGGCCCAGCGTGTTCGGCGACGCCAAGATGACCACCGCGCTGCTCGATCGTCTGACCCACCACTGCGACATCGTCGAAACCGGCAACGACAGCTGGCGCTTCAAAAGCCGCGACGATGATCAAACAACCCGCGCTCGCTCCGTCTCCGCAATCCCGGCCAGCTCCGACGGACCGAGCGCTACCGCTAAACCCCGTCGATCAAAGGGGTCAAATTTGGACGCCGATACGGGGTCAAACTTCGGCGCCGATTGACATACAGTCGACGACCATGCATTCCCGAGCCGGATTAACCAGGCGCACCACATGAGCACGAGGCAACACGCCCGCCTTGTCGATGAATGGGTAACTGCGATTGGTCTGCGACGAGCAGAGTATGGCACTCACTCGCTGCGACGAACGAAAGCATCAATGATCTACAAGGCGACTGGCAATCTGCGCGCTGTACAGATCCTACTCGGCCATACCAAGATCGAGAACACCGTGCGCTACCTCGGTGTAGACGTCGAGGATGCGCTGCTCTTGGCCGAGCGAACTGAAATCTGAATCGGGTGCGTGTCAATCGGCGATGCTGGATGGCCGCTCCCAGCGCCTAGCGCCGTTGCTCTTCAGCTCCGACATGGGTGGAAAGCGGACTGGCGGCTTTGGGGCAGGAACTTGGGATAGCTGACAATCGTCCGATTACTGACTTCAAGGCCGTTAAGTGAAGGTCGGCTTTCGGCGGCGGGAATCGGTGAACAGACATTGCGCGTATCGCCCATTTTGATAGTCGCTAATCGCCGACTTCGGCGAAGCCTTTCACGAGGCGGACCGGCGCTCCTCGATCTCGGTTACAAACTGGGACGGATTGAATTCCCCGAACATAAGATGGATCTCGTACCGTGCACGGGTGAAGCCAACATAAAACAGACGGCGAGTTTCGCGTACCTCGCTCTCCGATGCGTTGTGACGCGGTATCTCGTCCGTCATGCACAGTGCTTCGCGGTCGGCGTGGATAATATTGCATCTAACCGAGTTGCTGCCCGCACTATATCGAGCTCGCCCGAAGAAATCGTCCCGGATTCTCAGGAAAAAACTGCTTTCCTCTATCGAGAGTGGAGGCTGCCAAGATTGGCGAAAGCTGAACATTTGGAATATCATCGGCCCGGCAGCTATTGGGGCAATTGCTGATATGGATATTTTGGTTGAAGGAGAGGGAGCAGAGGGCGAACACACGCCGCCTTCTCTAGCAGCGCGCGAACCGACTTCTCGACACCGCGACGCGCTTCGGTTGCTCTTCATATTGGTTGCGGGTGGCGAAGACGCCGACAAGCCCACCGAGGACGTCGTGAAGGTCTTCAGAGCCGAAAAGCGCTTGATGGCCATGGACTTCCTCGTCCGTTATCCTGACTACTTGGGCGACGCCCTGCTGGATCTCTATGAGGAGACCGGCGATCCCGAGCTGCTGGAGGCGGTTCAGCGCATCTTCCTCGATGACGAGCCTTCCGTCAGACTGGTGCGGATGGTCCGCTGGCGACACGGTGCCTACCAGAATGTCGAGGATGCGCTCGCCATGCTGAGCTACTATGGCCTAGCCAGACCCATGAAGCTCGCTGGTGATGACGGCAAGATTCGTCGGTACGAATATCTAATATCGCCAAAGGCGATCTCGTTCCTCGAAAAGTGCGTTCAGGATCACCCGGAGTTGGCGTGGTATCGCGACCGATTGGCGTTGGTCATGCGGGTCGCCAGCGGCAAGAGCGGTTCTGCCCTGAAGGAATGGCAATACGAGCACCCCGAGTATGGAAACACCATCCCTGGCGACGTGATACCAACCGTCCGGGAGCAGGTCGAACAACGTCTAGCCAAGATCGTCGGGTTGGAACCATGAGCAAGGAACGGACCATCGAGCCAACCGAGTACGGCTGGATCAAGGCCATCGCTGAGGACAGCACCAGTCCAGAGTCGAATGTTCGAAGCGTGCTGCTCAAGTATGGTATTCGCGCTCAGACAACGCCGCCGCGTGCCAAGAGCCTTCGCTTCGACAGCATCAAGTTGACGGGTGTTCGTGCCGAGTCCGAGCGCGACGGACTGTTCGATCTATCTTGGTCGGGCCTGGGAACTGGCATCTGGGCCGTGATGTCTGAGCGCAATCTGCGAGGAAAGTCGTCCGTCCTGAACCTTCTCCAAGCCGCAATCCGCGGCGACTTTCCCGGCCGGGTGAAGCCCGACGTCTGGAAGTGGCTGGAGGCCATCGAAATCCAGTATCGCATCGACAACGTCCTGCATCGCTTGGAATTGCGCAAGGCCGCCGGCGAGGAGAAGACGGCGGAGGGCAGAGCCACGTTGAGCCGGAGCGATAGCGACGGTCAGTGGATCACGCTCTACGAAGGCGACGCTGGGGACGGGCTGAAGTCGCAGACCGAGCACCTGATGATGGAGGAGCTCGATTTCCCGGTGATCTACGCCCACAACAAGAATACGGGCGGTCATCCCCATGGCTGGCCCCTGATAGCTTCGACATTCTTCCTGTCGAGCTCCATCGAGCCGAAGGCACTGTTCGGTGACCTACCCATCGACGGGCTCCCGCTTCGCCTGCTCCAACTGTTCATCGGATTGCCGTGGGTCTCTACTTATAGCGCTGCGTTGACCGCGCAGAAGCAAATCGAACAGGGATTGTCAGGTCGGCCAGATCAGTCCGGCGTGAGCGCGGTGCTCAATGCCAAGCTTATCGAGGTTGAGGGCCAGCTCGCGGAGGCGACGAAGGCTCGCGGCACCGATGACCGCGCCGCAAAAAGGCTAGAACTGGCGCGGCTCGACGAGGAGATCGCGAGCGATAGGAAGGCGGCCGAGACCGCTCGGGTCACCTTCGAGGCGGACACGGCGACCGTCGCGTCCGTCACAGCCAGCTACGACGACGCGCGTCGAAGGCTCAAGCAGCTTGAGGACGAGCGGTCGGCAGGATACTCGTTCCGTCAGCTCAGCCCGACTTGCTGCCCCGCCTGCGAGGCGGCGTTCGAGAAGGCCGCGACGGCGGTTCAGCACTCGGATGGCAATACCTGCGCCTTGTGCAAGAACGACCTCCCGGTCCACGAAGAGGATCTGGACAGCGATCGCATCCAGGACGCCCAGACCTTGGTGGAGGAACTGGCCACTTCGCTCCAGATCGCCAAGGCCAAGCTCAAAGCCAGCGAGAAGACAGCAAGGGACGCGACCGAACGGCTCCGCGTCGGAATGAGCAGAGTACGAAACCTTCAGGACGCCATCTCCACGTTGCCGACGGATCCCGAACTCGTCGTGGTGCAGCTGGAGGCCCAGACCCAGCAGCTTCGGGAACTGGTGGCTTCACTGCAATCGCCTGCCAACGACGAAACCGAGACGCAGGGCGAACTCAAGATCCTCCGCGCCGCTACCGAAGTCAGTAAGACGCTAATGACCTCTATGCAGTCGGACGTCCTGACGGAGATCGCCGATTCAGTGATGTCTCTCGCCAAGAAGTTCGGTGTATCCCACGTCACCAGCATGCACCTCGACGGCGGCGGGAAGCTGAAGGTCCACCAAGGCGGCGCCGATATCTATTTCAGCAACCTGACGATGGGCGAGAAATTGCGTATCAAGATCGCCATCTCGTTGGCGGCGGTGGAGGTGGCCAAGCGTCGCGGGCATGGCCGGCATCCTGGCTTGCTGATCATCGACTCGCCGGCATCGGAAGAGGTCGTGAACGAGGACTTTGAGCAGATGCTCGATAGCGTTTCATCTGCTGCAAAGGACATCGGAGGCGTTCAGGTCATTATCGGCACCATCGCTCGCAAGGCCGTGGAGGCGGTTGTATCTAGCGATCATCGACTGCACGCCAAGGGGGATGAATACCTTTTCTGACCGGTGGGACGATGGAAGACAGATTCGAGCTCCTGACGACGGACGGCACGCCCATCCCAGATCCGGGGACGGCTCAAGAGAAGGAACTGCTGGCCGCGATCGAGGCCCTGCCTTCCGAAACCGCACGCGCCGACGCGTTCTGCTGGCTGACCGGTTGGGTGACCGCGGCCGCCGTTCAGCGCGCGTTGCTGCGGATACTCGAGCGAGAGAACGACGCCACCTCCGTTGCCGAAATGGTCGACTGCCTCGACGAACTGCCCGCGATACCGCAGGCTCTCGGCCGCGGTGCGTGGGAGATCTTCCGCAGCCGTTTCGAGTCCCGGTCTGAGCATAGGTGGATGCGATCGCAGGCGTTACGTGGCGCACTGGCCGTGGCGCAGGGCGATCCCAGCTTGGTAAGGCGCCTGCAGTCGTACCTCCTGGACGTCACGGCGGACGACGACAGCGCCTATCTGCGTCACGTCGCGAAGGTTGCTGGCGCCATCCTGCGCCGATACCCCGACGACGATTTCCGGGACCTTCTCTCTCGGCTGGTCGAAGTCGACGCGGCATCGGACGAGGCCGCACTCGAACTGGGGCTCGATCGGCTACAGGAAGGATTGCTGGCCAGAACCTACGATGCACTAACGTCGGCGTTGGCGGCCGCGCAGGATTGGTTTCGCCGTTCGCTCGCCATGAGCGAAGAGCGTTCGGATGCCGCGCTTTATGAGATCTGCACGTCGGTCCTGATCGATGTGCAGGCCAGGGGGCTGCATTCCGAACTTTCACTCGATTTGCCGAAACTTCGGCGCGCCGCCATAGAGTACTCGGCCTATGCTACGGATCGTCACTCTGCGGAATCATGGCTCGGGACGTCATCCCGCGAGCGTTTCCACTGGCTGTCGATGGCCACCAAACTGGCCATGATCGCTCACACGTTTACGAAGGACATCTGGTTGCAAGCGGCCATCGTGATCGAGGACGAACTGCTCTCGATCTTCTTCGCCAGCGAAAAGGTGTTCTCCCGATCCGATGGCAATGGCGCCGATATTCTTGGACGGGAGGCACTCGTCCATTCGCTGCGGAAACGGCGATACTACCTGCAGACCTTGGATCAGTGGCTCGCCGAGAAAGCTGACAGCGACCTGGCGCTAAACGTCGGACAGTTGCGCGATACGGTACAGCAATCACTGGCCGGGGCCCTCCATCGCAGCCCTTTCGACGAATCGACCGGAGGTCGGCTGGTCGATTTCCTCACACACGCCGGCCTCGACGAAGCTACTGCCGCAATGACAGCAGCGCAGCTCGACGTGGGTATCGATCGCAATCAGCAGGTGGCCGCCCTGTGGACCGCTGTCATGGAGAAGCTCTCGGACAGTCCCGACTACAAGCGAGAGCACCCCCGAGCGTTGCTAGAACTCATGTGCACGCTCATCCTGCGGTTTCTGGATTTTCGCGCCAACATCGGCAAGAGCACCGATCCGTCGAGCGAATACGTGTTCCGACGCGGCGCCGATCTGCCGGTCGAGCACGACCTTCAACTGGATTTTCTAAGGTTCCTCACGGCGTCGGACGCGCCATCGTTCCGAGCCGAAGTCAGAGATTCCGGTGGCGGCCGCGCTGACATTGCAATCGAGTACCGTGGCGTAAAGTCGACCGTCGAGGTGAAGAAGGACGACAACGTGCCCGACAATGCCGCTCTGGCGAAGCGGTATGCTGGTCAGGCAACGGGCTACCTGACGACCGGCGTGCGCTTTGGTTTCCTCTTGGTGCTCGACCTCACCGATCGAAGTGGCCATCAACCACACCTTTCCGAGCAGATCAGTGTGGAGCGAAAGGTACCGGCCGGATCCGAGGTGGAGTACCATATCGTGGTGGCTAGGATTCAGGCTAAGCGCAAAACACCGCATGACTTGCGGTAATCAGCACCATGGATTGATATCGCGTTCCTTCGATTCACAAACGAGGCGATCTTCCGCACGGCCCAGTGGGGAAGGTACCACAACGATCTACAAGCTCGATCCTATGATGTCCGCTTCGGCGCCCGAGTTTCGGGCGTTCTGACGTCTTTGATGAGGTCGGTTGGAGAATGGCCGCTTACCGCCAGATTTCTCCATGACCGGACTGTCTGCTCCCGGCCCCAAATGCAACGTTGCGCGATCGGCAAGGCCGGCTGCACGATCGATTACCAGGATCGCCGAAGCAACGCGGGCCAACTTGGGACCCATCAGCCCCACCGTGCCTTCTCGATCGCGGCGACGTCGATTTTCTTCATGGTCATCATCGCACTGAGCGCGCGTTTTGCTTCGTCGCCGCCGGCAGCCATCGCCTCGGTTAGCACGCGCGGCGTGATCTGCCAGGAGATGCCCCATTTGTCCCTGCACCAGCCGCACGCACTTTCTCGGCCGCCATTGCCGACGATGGCGTTCCAGTAGCGGTCAGTCTCTTCCTGATCGTCAGTGGCGATCTGGAACGAGAAAGCCTCGTTGTGTTTGAACGCGGGGCCGCCGTTGAGACCGAGACAGGGTATGCCGGCGACGGTGAATTCGACCGTCAGCACGTCGCCCGCCTTGCCGGACGGATAGTCGCCGGGGGCATGGTGGACGGCGCTCACCGAACTATCAGGAAAAGTCTCGGCGTAGAAGCGGGCTGCAGCCTCGGCATCCTTGTCGTACCATAGGCAGATAGTGTTCTTGCCAATTGCCATCGCTTGTCCGCTTGCGTCCATCCGGCTATGGCTGCGAATTAAAATTAATGAGTGCACGCCCTAAACAGACGGATTTCCATTATCCAATGCAGAAATGGACTGCCGCTCTCCGGCGGCAGTCTGGATCGAACGGTGTCTCCGGTCTCGGCTTCCCAAAAACGGGAATATTCGGGGCGTCAGCCGGAGACGTTTGGTATTTCAAATGCCTATGACCGTAAAAGGGGCGCGCGGAGGCGAAAGCTGAATGCACAAAAACCCGTTATCGGTGGGCCTTTTCGTTAATTCTTCGGAGATTCCAGGAAATATCGGACTAGATGGCTGGGGCGGGAGGGATCGAACCTCCGCATGGGGGAATCAAAATCCCCTGCCTTACCGCTTGGCTACGCCCCAACGGCCCGGAGCGCACGAAACCTCGTTTCGCGGATTCCCTCGGGCCCCGACGGTCTATAGAGAGAACCCTGTTTTTTCAACCGGCTGGAGACGCCCGAAGGCGGATTGGTCCGCTTCAAAACCTGCGCCGTCTGGTCCGGTCTGGAAACGGCCGTCGAGCCGAAACCGGCCTTGAGGCCGGGCCGCATCGCCGCACTGCCTGAAAGAGTTGAGAGCCGCCCGGTTTCGTGGGAATACCGCTCATGGCTCACAATATGGCGGGAGGCCTGCCCCTGTCAGGCCATTTCGCGAGGCACCGTCATGACCTATCGCGCACCGATCAGCGACATGCTCCTTGCTCTCAACCATGGCGCGGGGCTGCAGGCCGCGGTCAAGGCCGGCCACTACGGCGACTACGATGCCGACATCACGGCAGCGGTGCTGGAGGAAGCCGGCCGGTTCGCAACCGAGGTGCTGACGCCGCTCGACCGCACCGGCGACCAGCACGGCGCCAGGCTGCAAGACGGCCGCGTGACAACCGCACCGGGCTGGGCCGCCGCCTACAGGCGCTGGACCGCGGCGGGCTGGAATGCCGTCTCCGGACCGGAGGATTTTGGCGGACAGGGACTGCCGCTCGCAATCAACGCCGCCTGTACCGAAATCTGGAGCGCATCGAATATCGCGTTCGGTCTGTGCCCGCTGCTGACGCTCAGCGCGATCGAAGCGCTCACCGCCCATGGCAGCGACGCGCTGAAGAAAATCTATCTCGAAAAACTGGTGTCCGGCGAATGGAGCGGCACGATGCAACTGACCGAGCCGCAGGCGGGTTCGGATGTCGGCAGCTTACGCAGCCGGGCCGAACGCGCGGCCGACGGCAGCTACCGCATCGTCGGCACCAAGATCTTCATCACCTATGGCGACCACGACATGACCGACAATATCGTGCATTTCGTGCTCGCGCGGTTGCCAGATGCGCCGGCCGGCACCAAGGGAACCTCGCTGTTCCTGATATCGAAATTTCTCGTCAACGCTGACGGCTCGCTCGGCGCGCGCAACGACATCCACGCCAGCGGCATCGAGCACAAGCTCGGCATCCACGCCTCGCCGACCTGCACCATGACCATGGGCGACGAAGGCGGTGCCGTCGGCTACCTGATCGGCGAGGAAAATCGCGGCATGCAGTGCATGTTCACGATGATGAATCAGGCCCGGCTCGGCGTCGGACTCGAGGGCGTCGGCGTCGCCGAACGCGCCTACCAGCGGGCGCTGGCCTATGCGCAGGAGCGCAAGCAGGGCCGCGCCGTCGGCAAATCCGGCGACGGCATGGACGCCATCATCGTGCATCCCGACGTCAAGCGCATGCTGATGCAGATGCGCGCGCTCACCGCCGCCGCCCGCACCATCTGCTACGCCACCGCCGTCGCGCTGGATGTGGCGGCGCGCGCCACCGATCCTGACGTACGCGCCGCCGCCGCCGCCCGCGGCGCGCTGCTGACGCCGGTCGCAAAGGCGTTCTCGACCGACATCGGCAACGAGGTCGCTTCTCTCGGCGTTCAGGTTCACGGCGGCATGGGCTTCATCGAGGAGACCGGCGCGGCGCAGCACTATCGCGACGCGCGCATCACCTCGATCTACGAAGGCACCAACGGCATCCAGTCGATCGATCTGGTGACGCGAAAACTCGGCGGCGACGGCGGCGCGGCGGTGTGGGCGCTGCTCGACGAACTGTCGGCGACCGTCAAGCGCGTGGAAGCCTCGAACGATCCCGCGTTCGGCGCCACCGGCACGAAACTGCGCGACGCGCTCGGGTCTCTCGAACGCGCCAGCAAATGGCTGCTGGAAAGGCTGGTGTCGTCGCCGAACGATGCGCTGGCCGGCGCGACCCCGTATCTGCGGCTGTTCGGATCGACGCTCGGCGGATGCAAGCTCGCGGAAGAAGCGCTCGCGGCGCGCGACCTCGGCGACGAGTTCGGCGATTCCCGGCGTTACGTCACGCTGACGCGCTTCTTCGCCGAAAACGTCGCGGTACAGGCTCCGGCGCTGGAGCGCACGGTAATCGACGGCGCCGATGCCGTAAACAGCGCCGATGCGGTTTTGCTCTCTTGAATCGCGCGGCACGGGACAGCGAGCACGTCATGACCGGACACCTCATCGTCAGCGACGACAACGCCATCCGCGTCATCACCATGCGGCGCCCCGAGAAGAAGAACGCGATCACCCGCGACATGTATCGCGCGATGAGCGATGCGATCGACAGCGCGCAAAACGACCCGGCGATCCGCTGCATCGTCATCACCGGCGGCTCGGGCGTGTTCACGGCGGGCAACGACCTCGACGACTTCCTGAAGGACAGCACATCCGGCGGCGGCGCGCCCCGCGCCTCCGACGCCGTGACGTTCCTATACTCGCTGGTGCACAACACCAAGCCGCTGATCGCAGCGGTGGACGGCATCGCCATCGGCATCGGCACCACCATGCTGTTCCACTGCGACCACGTCCTCGCCGCCAGGACGGCGACGTTCTCGACGCCCTTCATCCATCTCGGTCTGGTGCCGGAAGGCGCGTCCAGCCTGCTGGCGCCGCGGACCATGGGCCATCAGCGCGCCTTCGCCATGCTGGTGATGGGCCGCACGCTCAGCGCGGACGAGGCCCGCGAGGCGGGTTTCGTCAACACCGTGGTCGCGCCGGGCCACACCGAGGCCGAGGCCGGAAAAGTCGCCCGCGATATCTGCGCGCTGCCGGCGGAAGCCGTCGCCCTTTCGCGCAAGCTGCTGAAACCGCCACCGGAGGAGCTGACGCGCCGGATCGACCGGGAAAGCCACCTGTTCGCCGAACGGCTGCACTCGGAGGAAGCGATCGCCGCGTTCCAGGCATTTTTCACGCGCAAGAAAGAATGACAGCCTCGGCGCGGAACAAAACGGCACCCTTTCGGAACCTCGCGCAACCCGGTAGATTGACCCTTCGCCGCCGCGCGCGATGCCAGCGCGGCGGTCAGGATATGGCATGACAACGCTTGTTCTCACGCATCCCGCCAGTCTCGATCATCTGATGCCGCTCGGTCACCCGGAGCGGCCGGACCGGATTCGCGCCATCGATGAGGTGCTGGCCGAAGATCGCTTCAAGAGTCTGGCACGCGGCGAGGCGCCGGAAGGCTCGCTGGATTCGGTCGCGCTCTGTCACAACGAGCATTACATAGGCGAACTCCGGCACAGGTCTCCGGCGGAGGGTCTGGTTTATCTCGACAGCGACACCTCGATGTCGCCGGGGACATGGGAGGCGGTGATGCGCGGCGTCGGCGGCGCTATCGCGGCGACCGAGGCCGTCATCGCCGGCAACGCGAGCAACGCGTTCGTCGCCACGCGCCCGCCGGGACATCATGCCGAGACCGGCAGAGCGATGGGCTTCTGCTTTTTCGACCAGGCGGCGATCGCGGCGCGCCACGCCCAGCGCAAGCACGGCATCGGCCGCGTGGCCGTGGTCGACTTCGATGTACATCACGGCAACGGTACGCAGGATATCTTCTGGGCCGACCGAACGGTGATGTACTGCTCGACGCATCAGATGCCGCTGTTCCCCGGCAGCGGCGCCAGCGGCGAACGCGGCGATCACGATACCATCGTCAATGCGCCGTTGGCGTCGGGCGACGGCGGGGCCAAATTTCGTTCCGCGTTCGAGAACCTGATCCTGCCGCGGCTGGAGACATTCGCGCCCGAACTGTTGGTCATCTCCGCCGGTTTCGACGCGCACAGTCGCGACCCGCTGGCGAGTCTCAACCTGGATGCGGACGATTTCGGGTGGGTGACCCGCAAATTGATGGATATCGCCGACGCGACCGCAGGCGGCCGAATTGTCTCGGTGCTCGAGGGCGGCTATAATCTGCAAGGGTTGCAGGAGTCGGTGGCGGCGCATGTCACCGCACTCATGGGCGCGTGACATTCTGCCGCGTTAGGCCCGAAAAACCTCCTCATGACCCGCGCCAAACAATCGATTCCGGAAAATCCAGATGGCCGAAAATGCCCTTGCCGATGTGAAGACGCTTTCCTTCGAGCGAGCCATCGAGGAGCTCGAATCCATCGTCAAGCGCCTGGAGGACGGCAAGGTCCCGCTTGAGGAATCGGTCGCGATCTATGAACGCGGCGAAGCTCTGAAGCGGCGCTGCGAGGAGCTGCTGCGCCAGGCCGAAGCCCGGGTGGAGAAGATCACCACCGACGCTTCCGGCCAGGTTACGGGCACGGAACCGCTCGACGTGCAATAAGCGCTACCGCGCGCACCGCAGTTGCTCCGGCCGATCGCTGCGTGGTCCCGACCCCTCCGGTCATCCGGAACGACATTGTTAATGACATCACAAATTAAGTGTCCCTGAATTAATTGTCATTGATTGTCGTCCGACAGCGGTTCCCAGGGCTGAACTTCAGCCCCTCGACCGCGTTAATGTTCCGATTTCCGGCAGGCCGGCTTCCGGAAAGCCTTGAACCTTCGGCAGAGCCTCCCCTACTCAAGTGGAAGGTCGCCTCAAGTGGAAGGCCCTGCCCGTTGGCTTTGGCTGCGGGTTTGGTGTAAATGCTTCTGGAACTGTGCGCTGCCGAACCTGCTCCGCAGCCGGCGCTCAAGCGGCGGTAAGCGCTTCAGGCAGCTTGCAAAAAATGATTGGACCGGGTGACACGATAAATAGTGACGTCTATCAGTTCTCGGCCGGAGCATCAGCCAAACTTCGGACTCAAGCTTCTCAGTTCGGGAGGTTTCGCGGCCCGTGGGCGTCTGTTGCGCGACGGCGCCAGCGTCGGATCGCCGTTCAAGGCACCCGGACATGCAAAATTGGAATGTCGCAGTGACCGATTTCAGTAAGACCCCGCTTCTCGACACCATCCGCACCCCCGCCGACTTGCGCAAGCTCAGGGTCGAGCAGCTCCGGCAGGTTGCTGACGAGTTGCGCAAGGAGACCATCGACGCGGTGTCGGTGACGGGAGGACATTTCGGCGCCGGTCTCGGCGTGGTCGAACTGACTACGGCGATCCACTACATCTTCGACACCCCGCGCGACCGGCTGATCTGGGACGTCGGCCATCAGGCCTACCCGCACAAGATCCTGACCGGCCGCCGCGACCGCATCCGCACGCTGCGCACCGGCGGCGGCCTGTCCGGATTCACCAAGCGCACCGAGAGCGACTACGACCCGTTCGGGGCCGCGCACTCCTCGACCTCGATCTCGGCCAGCCTCGGCATGGCGGTGGCGCGCGATCTCTCCGGCGGCAAGAACAACGTCATCGCCGTGATCGGCGACGGCGCGATGTCCGCGGGCATGGCTTATGAAGCGATGAACAATGCCGGCGCGATGAATTCGAGGTTGATCGTCATTCTCAACGACAACGATATGTCGATCGCACCGCCGGTCGGCGCGATGTCGGCCTACCTGTCGCGGCTCTATTCCGGCAAGACCTACCGTTCGCTGCGCGAAGCCGCCAAGCAGCTCGGCAAGCACCTGCCCAAGATGATCGCCGACCGCGCCGAGCGCGTCGAGGAGTATTCGCGCGGCTTCATGGTCAACAGCGGCACGCTGTTCGAGGAACTCGGCTTCTACTACGTCGGCCCGATCGACGGTCATAACCTCGATCACCTGCTGCCGGTCTTGAAGAACGTCCGCGATATGGAGAACGGCCCGATCCTGCTTCACGTCGTGACGCAAAAGGGCAAGGGCTACGGTCCGGCGGAAGCCGCCGCCGACAAATATCACGCGGTGGTCAAGTTCGACGTCTCCACCGGCGCGCAATCCAAGTCCAAGCCGAACGCGCCCGCCTACCAGAACGTGTTCGGCCAGAGTCTCGTCAAGGAAGCCGAGAAGGACGACAAGATCATCGCGATCACAGCAGCGATGCCGTCCGGCACCGGCGTCGACATCTTCAACAAGGCATTTCCGAAGCGCACATTCGACGTCGGCATTGCCGAACAGCATGCGGTGACCTTCGCCGCCGGCCTCGCCACCGAGGGCTTCAAGCCGTTCTGCGCGATCTATTCGACCTTCCTGCAACGCGGTTACGATCAGATCGTGCACGACGTGGCGATCCAGTCGCTACCGGTGCGCTTCGCCATCGACCGCGCCGGCCTCGTCGGCGCCGACGGCGCGACACATGCAGGCTCGTTCGACAACGCCTATCTCGGCTGCCTGCCGAATTTCGTTATCATGGCCGCCTCCGACGAGGCCGAACTGGTGCACATGGTCGCGACGCAGGTTGCGATCAACGATCGCCCGAGCGCGGTGCGCTATCCGCGCGGGGAAGGCCGCGGCGTCGAAATGCCCGAGGTCGGTGTTCCGCTCCCGATCGGCAAGGGCCGCATCGTCCGCCAGGGCAGCAAGGTCGCGCTGCTGTCGCTCGGTACCCGCCTCGCCGAGTGCGAGAAGGCAGCCGACGAACTCGCCGCGCACGGTCTCTCCACCACCATCGCCGACGCCCGCTTCATGAAACCGCTCGACGTCGATCTGGTGCTCAAGCTCGCGCGCGACCACGACGTTCTGATCACGATCGAGGAAGGCTCGATCGGCGGCTTCGGCTCCCATGTGATGCAGACGCTGGCGGAGCACGGCGCGCTCGACAGCGGCCAGGTGCGCGTGCGCGCGATGGTGCTGCCGGACGAGTTTCTCGACCACGACACGCCGAACGCGATGTACGCCAGCGTCGGGCTTGATGACCGAGGCATCGTCGCCAAGGTGTTCGAGGCGCTCGGCAAGGACGTCACCACCGAGACCGTCAAGCTGGCCTGAGCCTCAAGACGGTGAGGGCGCGCGCCCCTCGCGAGAGACCCCCTCATCCCACCCCTCTCCCCGGCGGGGAGAGGAAGCAGACTGTGCGCATCGCGACGCGCTCCTCATCATGAGGGACGACCGTTGCAAGGCATTCTCGCATGAAAATCCATCTGGCAGGCCCCCGAGGTCCGTGCGCCTTGCATAAGATCGGCGTCCGACCGGCCGCAAGGTTTTGAGCTCACCATGGCGAAGCGCAACAGCACCGAACCCCTCGCCCGCAAGCGCGCCGACGTGCTGCTGGTCGAGCGCGGCCTGTTCGAGAGCCGGGCGCGGGCGCAGGCTGCGATCGAGGCCGGGCTCGTCACCGCCAACGGCAAGGTTGTGACGAAAGTCTCCGAAACGATTCCCGTCGATGCCACGCTCACAGCTCAACCCGCGCATCCCTACGTGTCGCGCGGCGGCGTCAAGCTTGCCGGCGCGCTGGAGCGCTATCCGATCGAGATCGAAAACCACGTCTGCCTCGATGTCGGCGCCTCGACCGGCGGCTTCACCGAGGTGCTGCTCGCGGGCGGCGCGGGCCTGGTCTTCGCGGTCGATGTCGGCCGCGATCAACTGCATCCGAGCCTGCGTGGCCACCCCCGCGTGGTGTCAATGGAGTCCACCGACATCCGCTCGTTCGAAGGCAAGCGGCTGCCGCAGCGGCCGGACGTGGTGGTGATGGATGCGAGCTTCATTTCGCTGAAGGCCATTCTCCCGGTCGCGCTGGCGCTGGCGGCGGCGCCGATGCATCTGCTGGCGCTTATCAAGCCGCAATTCGAGGCGCCGCGCGCCGCGATCAAGAAGGGCATCGTCCGCGACGCGGCGGTGCATCGGGCGGTGTGCGACGACATCGCGGCCTTCGCGGCGACGCTCGGATGCACCGAGATCGACGTCTTCCCCTCCCCGATCACCGGCGGCGACGGCAACATCGAATTCTTCCTCGGGGCCCGCCGTGGCTGAACACATTGCCGTCATTGCGAGCACCAGCGAAGTAATCCAGATTGTTGTAGCAAAAAGCTGGATTGCTTCGTCGCAAGTGCTCCTCGCAATGACGCCATCTCTCTTCCAGAACTCGCGCACCGCATGACCAAACACCTGGTCATCGATCACGTCGGCCATCGCGGCGACGGCGTCGCGCTGACGGATGGCGGCAACGTTTTCGTCCCCTACGCGCTCGGAGGCGAAACCGTGGAGGTCGAGCCGCTCGCGGGCCGTCCCGACCGCGCGCGACTCCTCCGTGTCGCAACGCCGAGCCCCGAGCGGATCGCGCCGTTCTGTCCGCACTTCGGCGCCTGCGGCAGCTGCGCCGTCCAGCACTGGCAGCCAGAGGCCTACCGCGCCTGGAAGCGGCAGATCGTGATCGACACGCTGACGCAGGCCGGCATCGGGTGCGAGGTGACTGATCTGATCGACGCGCACGGCGCGGGACGACGGCGGATCACCGTCCATGCCCGGCGTGGCGAGAACGGCGGGATGCGCGTCGGATTCGCCGCGCCGAACAGCCATGCCATCGTGCCGATCGACACCTGCCCGATCCTCGATCCCGCTTTGCACGGCGCGCTCGATGCGGCGCGCGCGCTGGCCGATGTGCTGAGGCCTGCGAACAAGCCGCTCGATATCCAGGTGACCGCCGCCGACAATGGCCTCGATGTCGATGTCCGCGGCTCTGGACCGCTGCCCGCCGCGCTGATCGCGACACTGTCTCGCGTCGCCGAGGCGCACCGGCTGGCGCGGCTGACCCGTCACGGCGAACTGGTGCTGATGCGCGCGCCGCCGGAGATCGGCATCGGCGCCGCGCGGCTCGTCCTGCCGCCGGGCTCGTTCCTGCAGGCGACTGTCGCTGGCGAGGAAGCGCTGGCGGCGCTGGTGGCCGCGCATTGCGGCAAGGCCAGGCATATCGCCGACCTGTTCTGCGGCGTCGGCCCGTTCGCGCTGCGGCTCGCGGCTGGCGCCCGGGTCACGGCCTTCGACAGCGACGCCGGCGCGATCGGCGCCTTGCAAAAAGCCGCTGCAACCACGCATGGCCTGAAGCCGGTCAAGGCCGAGGCCCGCGACCTGTTCCGCCGCCCGCTGCTGACGCAAGAGCTGCGCGACATCGACGTCGCGGTATTCGATCCGCCGCGGCAGGGCGCACAAGCGCAGAGCAAGCAACTCGCCGCCAGCAAGATTCCCGTCATCGTTGCGGTGTCGTGCAGCATCGCGACATTCGCTCGCGATGCGCGCATCCTGATCGATGGCGGCTACCGGCTCGAAACCGTGACCCCCGTCGACCAGTTCCGGCATTCGCCGCATGTGGAACTGGTCGCGAAGTTTTTACGTCGGCGTTGAACCTGCCGCGGCGTACAATGACTGACGACCGAAGGACCCGTTTGTCATCCGTCGAGCGTCGCTGCCGCTGACGCTACGGCCATTACCGCCCCGCGCATGATCGCGCCGCTGGAGACGCCGAGCCCTATGACTTCACGTGATGCATCGTCACCAATGAACCCTCACAGGAGGCTTTCATGGACGTGAATATGGATCGACTGAATCAATTCATGGGCAAGATGGTCGGCGACATCGGCGCCGCCGCCAACGCCGCGCTGATCCGCACCGGCGACCGCCTCGGGCTTTACAAGGCGCTGGCCAGCAAAGGTCCGATGACGCCCGCCGAACTGGCGCAAGCCACCGACACCACCGAACGCTACGTGCGCGAATGGCTGTCGGCGCAGGCCGCATCGGGCTACGTCGAGTATGACGCAACGACGAAGACATTCTCGATGCAACCGGAACAGGCGATGGTGTTCGCCGACGACGACAGCCCGGTGTTCATGGGCGCGATCGGCGACATGATGGCGGCGATCATGCTCGATGAGCCGAAGATCTCGGATGCCTTCAAGAGCGGCAAGGGTGTCGGCTGGAACGATCGCGCCGAGTGTCTGTTCTGCGGCACCGCGCGCTTCTTCCGTACGACCTACAAACATCATCTGGTGCAGGAATGGTTGCCCGCGCTCGATGGCGTGATGGCCAAACTCGAACGCGGCGCCAAGGTGGCCGATGTCGGCTGCGGCCACGGCATCTCGACGCTGCTGATGGCCAAAGCCTATCCGAACTCGCATTTCTTCGGCTTCGACGCGCATCCGGGTTCGCCGCAGCACAAGCGACCGCAGCCAGTGAGGGTGTGAGCGAACGCGTCACCTTCGCCGTCGCCACCGCCAAGACTTATCCGGCGAATGACTACGATCTGGTGTGCTTCTTCGATTGCCTGCACGACATGGGCGACCCTGTCGGCGCGCTCAGCCACGTCAGGGAGACGATGGCCAAGGACGGCACCTGCATGCTGGTCGAGCCGTTCGCCAACGACAAGCTGGAAGACAACCTTAATCCGGTCGGCCGGTTGTTCTATGCGGCGTCCACCATGGTCTGCACGCCGGCGTCGCTGGCGCAGGAAGTCGGCCTCGCGCTCGGCGCGCAAGCCGGTGAAGCGCGGCTCAGCGAGGTGGTAAAAAAGAGCGGCTTCTCCCGCGTTCGCCGCGCCGCGGAGACGCCCTTCAATCTGATACTTGAAGCGAAGATGTGAGACGCCTGCCCGCGTGGCCGTAACCGCACCATGCATAACCATGGGGCGATGATAGATTCCTTGAGGGCGGCGATGTTTCAAGACCGGCTCCCACAAAGCGCGCGTTGTTACGCTCAGCTTAGGTTCTACGCTTGACTCACGCATAGCTTGATAGTTATATGTAAATCAATAGCCAACGAGTTATTGATCTCAAATGCCGAACGCCCCCGATGTGCTGTTCCGAACGCTCGCCGATCCGACCCGGCGCGCCCTCTTTGAGAGGTTGTGCCGCGAAGGAGAGCAGACGGTCGGTGCCCTGACGGCTCGGGCCGGAGTGTCGCAACCAGCCGTCTCAAAACATCTCGGCGTCCTGAAGCAGGCCGGACTGGTGCGCGACCGCCATGAAGGCCGTCAAACGCACTACAGCGCACAACTCGGCGCGCTTGCCCCGCTGATGGACTGGACAAGGCAGATGGCCGGCTTCTGGCAAAGCCGCTTCGACGACCTCGAAGATCTACTCAAAAGGATGGACCAATGAGCAACGCTGCGACCGAAACGCTCTCCGTCGTCGTCGAGCGAGACATGCCGTTTCCGCCCGAAAAGATCTGGGGTGCATTGACGCAACCACACCTCATCGAAGGGTGGCTCATGAAGAGCGACTTCAAACCCGTCATGGACCACCGTTTCAATCTTCGCGGTGACTGGGGGGCTGTCGACTGTCAGGTCCTGGCCATCGAGCCGAGCAAAACATTGTCTTACACCTGGAGCCGCGATGGGTCTGGAGAGCGTGGTGACCTGGACTCTCACGCCTACGGGCACGGGCACCCGCCTGCGCATGGAGCAATCGGGCTTCCGGCCGGATCAGCAACAAGCCTATCAGGGCGCCAAGTTCGGGTGGCAGAAGTTCTTTGCGAACCTGGAGCAGGTCCTTGTGGAGCGGATTTGACAGTCACGATTCGCCTTTGCTCCTCGTGAGGAGGTCTCCTTGAACTGAAATAACCGGACTGGACAAATCCACCGCTGGCTATCGTCCGGTGACCATCATCGGCAACTTCGTCGCCATGGCACGAGCGGCGTCGTAGGTGGTTCTACTTGCCACTGCTACCGCTCTTCTTGCAGGACACGCGCGGCTGCTTCTGATCGACGCGGAGTCCGCGCGCATACGTTGTTTACGAACATTTCATTCAACTTGTTCATGATCCGGAAACGAACCCCGGTACCCCGCAGCGGGTAGCGGCCTTCGACAGGAACGTCCCATAATTTCAGCGCGAGCCGCCGCAGGCCGGGCGCCCTCGACGTTCCGTCAGCCAACAAGGCAGACTATCCAAAGGATCAGAATGATGCTTTCCCGCCTATCAATTCGCGCCAAGATCATCTCCGCTATCTCGTTTCTCCTGCTGGCCATGGCCGCAATGGGCACGTTGTCCGTGCTTGAAATGGAAACCATCCACGATCGCGCCGTCGACCTCCGGACCAACTGGCTTCCCAGCGTCCGCGAACTCGGCGAGTTGCGCGCCAACACCATCGCCTACGGAGCCGCGGTCCGCTCCCACCTGCTCGCTGCCGACGCCGCCGGAAAAGATGCCGCCGAGAAAACGCTGGACACCGCCGGACAGGCCGTAGACGAGACCCGCAAGGCCTACGAGGCCATGATCACGGCTCCCGACGAACGACGAATCTACGACGCGTTTTCCACGCAGTGGACGTCCTATGTCGCGGGCGTTCGCGAACTGCTCGCCGTGTCGCGAAAGGGCGACCTCCAGGCCAGCCTCGATCTGAACGACCGCAAGATCGAGCCGGTCGGCCGAACGGCCGACGACACCTTGCGCGAGGGCATCGCGCTGAACCACAAGGAGGCCGACGCCGCGGGCCATGCGGCCAGCCGGAGCTACAACTCGGCCTTCACGATCGTGGTCGCCATCGTGTCGCTGGCGCTGATCTTCGGCATCGGCATCGGAATCTACCTGGTGCGCGACATCTCGCACGCGATCGCCTCGATCGTCGCGCCGATGCGGAAGCTGGGCGCCGGAGATCTTTCCGCGGTCGTCCCGCATCAGGGCGAAAAGAACGAAGTCGGCACGATGGCGGATGCGCTTCAGATCTTCAAGAATGCGCTGATCGCCAAGAAGGCGGCCGACGAGGCCGCGGCGCAGGACGCCGACGCAAAGATCCGGCGCGCCCAGCGCGTCGATACCCTCACCCGCCAGTTCGAATCGATGATCGGCGAACTGGTGGGCTCGCTGTCGTCGTCCTCGACCGAACTCGAGGCGGCCGCCAACACCCTGACGACAACGGCAGAGACCACCGGCCGGACATCCGGCGAAGCGGCCGCCGCCTCGCAGGAGGTTTCTTCCAACGTGCAGTCGGTCGCCAGCGCCACCGAGGAAATCACCTCCTCCGTTCATGAAATCGGCCGGCAGGTCCAGGAGGCGAGCCGCGTCGCCGGCGACGCCGTCAGACAGGCCGAACAGACCGACAGCAACATTGCGGAGCTGTCCCAGGCGGCGGGCCGGATCGGCGACGTCGTCAAACTGATCACGGCGGTCGCCGAGCAGACCAATCTGCTGGCGCTCAACGCCACCATCGAGGCGGCGCGGGCCGGGGATGCCGGCCGCGGCTTCGCGGTGGTCGCCTCGGAAGTCAAGACGCTGGCGGCGCAGACCGCGAAAGCGACCGACGAGATCAGCGCTCAGATCACGGACATACAGGCCGCGACCCGGGACTCGGTGACGGCGATCCGCGAGATCGGGACCACCATCAAGCTGATTTCCGAAATTTCATCGGCGATCGCCGCCGCGGTCGAAGAACAGGGCGCAGCGACGCAGGAGATCGCCCGCAACGTCCAGCACGCGGCCCAGCGCAGCGGCGAGGTCGCCTCCAGCATCACCGAGGTCAGCCGCGGCGCCGGCGAAACCGGTTCGGCATCGAGCCAGGTCCTGTCGTCGGCGCAAATGCTGTCCACAGAAAGCACCCGCCTGAAAACCGAGGTCGAGAATTTCCTGCACACGGTCCGCGCGGCCTGATCGCGGAAAACACGGGCGGCGGCGTTCGCCGCCCGCACGGTCGCGGGTGGGTAATGCCGCCCCCTTTGCGGCCCCTTCCGACGTTATATTCTTCCGGTCAAGGCCGCATCCGCCGGATGAATGCGGCTCCATGTTTGACTTGACGCGTTTTCGTCACGCGAACCGGTGTCTATCCTCGGGTCAAGCCCGGGGACATGCTTTGCTCGAAGCGTTCCAGTCAAAGGTTAAAGCCGGAATGAGCGATACCGCCATCAAACCTCGAACCAACGTCGAACCAAGGACCGAGCGCCCGCGTCTGCACAAGGTCATTCTCCACAACGACGATTACACGCCGCGCGAATTCGTCGTGACGGTGCTGATGGCCGAATTCGGCCTGACCGAGGACCAGGCGCACAAGGTGATGATTACCGCGCATCGGCTCGGTTGTTGCGTTGTCGCCGTTTTCACCAGGGACGTCGCGGAGACCAAGGCGACCCGCGCCACCGATGCCGGGCGGGCAATGGGCTTCCCGCTGCTGTTCACCACCGAGCCTGAAGAATAGAGTGGGATGAGGAAAAGTGTGTAGCGGTTTTCCGCCCGCATCCCGCTCTAAAATTGCGAAACCTCAGCGCGGGCCGACCTGCCCGCGATGACGCAGAAAATGATCGGCCAGCACGCAGGCGACCATGGCCTCGCCCACCGGAACCGCGCGGATACCGACGCAAGGGTCGTGGCGACCCTTGGTGAAGATATCGGTGTCTGCGCCGTTGCGATCGACGGTCTTGCGCGGCGACAGGATCGACGAGGTCGGCTTGACCGCGAACCGCGCCACCACCGGCTGGCCGGTCGAGATGCCGCCGAGAATGCCGCCGGCGTGGTTGGACAGAAACACGGGGCCGTTGTTGCCCATATTGGACGAAGAACTGCGCATCTCGTCGGCATTGTCCTCACCGGACAATTCCGCAGCGCCGAAGCCCGCGCCGATCTCGACGCCCTTGACCGCGTTGATGCTCATCAGCGCCGCGGCGAGGTCGCCGTCGAGCTTGGCATAGATTGGCGCGCCAAGTCCTGCGGGCACCCCTTCGGCCACCACCTCGATCACGGCGCCGATCGACGAACCACTTTTGCGGATACCGTCGAGATAGCTCTCGAAGAACGCGGCCTTGTCCTTGTCGGGACAGAAGAACGGATTCCTCGCGATCTCGTTCCAGTCCCATTTCTCGCGATCGATTCTGTGCGGCCCCATCTGCACCAGCGCGCCGCGCACGGTCACGCCCGGCACGATCTTTCGCGCGATGGCGCCAGCAGCAACGCGCGTCGCGGTCTCGCGCGCAGACGAGCGTCCGCCGCCGCGATAGTCGCGCAGCCCGTATTTGGCTTCATAGGTGAAGTCGGCGTGGCCGGGACGAAACTTGTCCTTGATCTCGGAATAGTCCTTCGAACGCTGGTCGGTGTTCTCGATCAGCAGCGCGATCGGCGCGCCGGTGGTGACCTGCCCGCTCGCGGTCTCCATCACGCCGGACAGGATTTTAACCTGATCGGCCTCCTGCCGCTGCGTGGTGAAGCGCGACTGGCCGGGACGACGGCGATCGAGATCGCGCTGGATCTCTTCAACCGTCAGGGCGAGCTGCGGCGGGCAGCCGTCGACCACGCAGCCGATCGCAACCCCGTGGCTCTCGCCAAAGGTCGTAACCCGAAACAGATGGCCGAAGGTGTTGTGGGACATAAACAATCCGCAGCAGCGAAATCACTACTTCTCGTAGCGGCATGTTGCGGAAATCGCAACATTCGTCACCGCCGGGCTCGTCCAGGCTTGATCCGGGCATGACGGCGGTCGTCATGCGGAACACATATCAGCTATACTTCTCAGGTATACTTCGCCAGACCGTCCTCGCCGAACACGTACACCGCGCCCTGCTCGATCCGCAGACTGGCGGCATCCTCCGGCGCCTGAAGGCCGAGCACAACCATCAACGCCCGCGCCGTGCCGCTATGCGCCACGGCGACGGTGCCCGATTTCAGCGAGTGATACCAATCGCGCAACCGCGAAGTGGCCGAGGCATAGCTTTCGCCGCCCGGCGGCGCCACGCTCCATTTGTCGACCTCGCGGGCCGCGAACACATCGGGATGGGCGGCCTGCATCTGCGCCAGGGTCATGCCTTCCCAGTGTCCGTAACCGACCTCGCGCAGCCGGTCGTCGACCGCATAGTCATGCGGCGGCAGGCTCAGCACGCCGCGCATCAATTCCATGGTGCCGCGCGCGCGCACCAGCGGGCTCGTGACAAAGGCCAACCCGGAGGGGTCGCGGCCGTCGCGCGCGAACAGCTCGTGCAGAATATCGCCCGCCTTCACCGCCTCGGCGCGGCCGAGATCGTTGAGCGGAATATCCTGCAAGCCCTGGAAGCGACCATCGGCGTTCCATTCGGTCTTGCCGTGGCGGATGTAGTAGATGGTGGGCATGTCAAGAATAGCCGGAATGCCTATGAAAAAGTGAATGCCCGCACGAGGTGGGGCATGACGGCGAGAATTGATGCGCCGAGCTATACACTATTTCCTGTTCAGCGAAATACGGGCAGGGATGCGTCACTCACCCGCGGCATCGCATCCGGGACACGCGAGGCGGCGGCCCTCTTCCGCAGCCGGCGTTTTCAGGTCATCTTCCCGCCGCGGCATCACTACAACCGGAGGTTTGATCGAATGGCGACCGGAAGCATCACAACGGACGCGGGCCGGATCGCGTACCGGCAATCCGCCGGCACCGGCAGCGCCATCGTTCTGGTTCACGGCAACTCGGCGTCGTCAAAGGCTTTTGCGCGGCAACTGGATGGAAATCTCGGCCGGACCCATCGCGTGATCGCGTTCGACTTGCCGGGCCACGGCGAGTCCGACGATGCGGCCGATCCCGCCGCGACCTACACCCTGCCGGGCTATGCGCGCGTGCTGCACGATGTCGTCGCGCATCTTGACGCTGCGGACGCGGTCTTCGTCGGCTGGAGCCTCGGCGGACATATCGTGCTGGAGGCCGCGCCCGAGCTGCCGCAGGCCAAGGGTTTTGCGATCTTCGGCACGCCGCCGTTTGGGTTTCCGCCCGCGGTCAAGCAGGCATTCCTGATGCATCCGGCGATGGCCTGCACCTTCGCGCGCGATCTCACCGATAAGCAGGCGCGGGGCTATGTCGCAGCGGCCTTCAGGCCCGGCGTCGCCGATCTGCCGGCTTTCATGATCGACGACGTGCTGCGAACGGACGGCCACGCTCGCAAGAATCTCGGCGCAAGCATCACGCCGGGCGGTTTCCGCGACGAGGTCGCGGTTATCGCCAGCCTGACCCGGCCGCTCGCGGTGCTGCATGGCGCAGAGGAACAACTCATCAACGGCGATTACGTCAAGACGCTGGCGATGCCGACTCTGTGGCGCGGCGCCGTCCAGACCGTTCCCGGCGCCGGCCACATCCTGCAATGGGAGCAGGCGGAAAGCTTCAACGCGTTGCTCGATGCTTTTGCGGCCGACTGCGGATAGCGCGTAGTCCGCTAAAGCGGATACCGGTTTTGCGATCGGAATACGCGCTAACCCAGAGCCTTTCCGCTTCTGATGGAATCAGAAGCGGGCTCTTTCATTTTTATTTGACGCGTTTTCTTCACGCGAACCGGTATCATCCTCGGGTCAAGCCCGAGGACATGCTTCGCAAAACGCTATAGATCGCCGCGGGGATTGTAGGGGTGCGCGTCGCGCCACTTCTGCATCAAGGCCTCGAGGTCGGCGTCGTTGCCGTCGGGCAGGATGATGCGCGTGGTGACGAACAGATCGCCGGATGCGCCGCCCTTCGGTATGCCCTTGCCCTTGAGGCGGAAGGTGCGGCCGCTCGAGGTGTTTTTCGGGATCGAGAGTTCGACCGCGCCGCCGAGCGTCGGCACCCGCACCTTGCTGCCGAGCACCGCCTCATAGAGCGTGATCGGCAGGTCGGCGCGCAGGTCGCTGCCGTCGACCTTGAAGAACGGATGCGGCGCCACCGTCACCGTGATCAGGAGATCGCCGGGACGATGGCCGGGCGCGGTGTCGCCCTGCCCTCTCAGCCGAATCTGCTGACCCGAGGTGACGCCGGCCGGAATCCTGACATTGAGTTCCTTGCCGCTGGACAGGCGGACACGTTTCTCGCCGCCCTTGACCGAATCCTCCAGCGACACCGTCATGGCGACGTTGAGATCGAGATCAGGTGCGCCGAACGTACTGGAGTCGAAGTCGAACGACTGCGCGCCGGGCCGGCGTCCACCCCGCGCGGCACCGCCGAACATGCTGTTGAGAACGTCCTCGAACCCGCCGCCGCCATCGAAACCCGGACCGCCGCCGCCGCGGAAGCCGTACTGCTCGAAGCCGCCGCCGGGCCGCGCGCCGCGCGGGCCGCCGCCGCCCGGGAAACCCTGAAAGCGCGGCTTGCCGTCGGCGCCGATCTCGCCGCGGTCGAACTGTTTGCGCCTGGCTTCGTCGCCGAGAATCTCGTTGGCGGAATTCAGCTCCGCGAAGCGTTCGGCGGCCTTCGGGTCGTTCTTGTTGGCATCGGGATGGTGCTTCTTCGCGAGCTTGCGAAAAGCACTTTTGATCGTCGCGGCGTTGGCGCTCCGCTGCACCCCCAAGACCTCATAGGGGTCCCGCATCCGTGTCGTCTCCTTCAGGAAATCTGGACCATGGGCCCCCGGACCCACGCGCCTAACATCTGGGGTATCCGTGGCATTTTTGCAACGGGTTGGCGAGCCATTCGCCCCTGCAATCTATCCTGCAATCTATAGCGTCTTGCGAAGCATGTCCTCGGGCTTGACCCGAGGATGGATACCGGTTCGCGTCAAGAAAACACTCTAACTTCGCCGCCAGGGTTTGAGCGACTGGATCTCCCAGCGGCCGCCGGACCGGCACGCCGCGCCCTGCAGCCAGCTTTCGGACTTTCCGTTAACGTAACTCGCCAAAAAATCCCGGCAGGTACGGCCCTCGGCCGTGTAGGCCTCTGCCAGTGGCGTCACCGAGCCCCGCGCGCCGGTCGAGGGGTTTTCCCACGGCTGGCTCGCATCCTTGTCCCCTTTGGTCAGTACGTCGGACGCCGCGGTGCGGGCGAAGGCGAGATCGGTGTCCGTCGGACCGGTGCGCGCGGGCGCCCCGATCGATCCGGTGGTATCATTGGGGCCCATCTGCGCGAAAGCCCCGTCAGTGCGCGCCAGACTGCAACCTCCTACCGACGCCCCGACCAGAATCGCCGTCACAACGGCGGCAGCAGGCCTGATCGCGGATAGGATACCACGCGAGCATGCCCTATACAGGTTTGCGCTGTATAAGGACCGCAACGGACTTTCGACGGCAGACCGGCGCAACCTGTGGACTCCCCGCATGAACGACACCTCGGACATCAAGCACACAAGCCAGTTAACGTCCGGTGATTTCACGGAAGCGTCGGAGCCCTTCGCCCTGTTCGCGGCGTGGTTCGCGGAAGCCGTCGCGTCTGAACCCAACGATCCCGACGCCATGGCGCTCGCCACCGCCGATGCCGACGGCCTGCCCGACGTGCGCATGGTGCTGATGAAGGGCTATGATACCCAGGGCTTCGTGTTCTACAGCCACATTGCCAGCGCCAAGGGCCGCGAACTCGCCGCAAACCCCAAAGCGGCGCTGCTGTTTCACTGGAAGTCGCTGCGCCGGCAGGTCCGCTTGCGCGGGCCGGTGACGCCGGTAACCGATGCCGAGGCCGACGCCTATTTCGCCACCCGGCCGAAGCAGGCGCAGATCGGCGCCTGGGCCAGCAAGCAGTCGCAGCCGCTGGAAAGCCGTTTCGCGTTCGAGCAGGCCATCGCCAAGCAAGCCGCAAAATATATCATCGGCAGCGTGCCACGGCCGCCGGGCTGGCGCGGATGGCGGATCACGCCCGCGCAATTCGAATTCTGGCACGATCGTCCGTTCCGCCTGCACGACCGCATCGAATTCCGCCGCACGGCGCCTGATGCGCCGTGGACCAAGACAAGGCTGTACCCATGACTCCCGACAAGGCGAAGCCGCGACCCGATCCGGCGGCGGCGGTGGCCGACCCCAACGCGCCCCGCCGCACGCTCCTCTTGACCGGCGCGAGTCGCGGCATCGGCCACGCGACCGTGATCCGGTTTTCCAGCGCGGGATGGCGCGTCATCACCTGTTCTCGGCATCCGTTTCCCGAGCAGTGCCCGTGGGATGCCGGACCCGAGGATCATATCCAGGTCGACCTGTCCGACCCCGACAATACGATGCAGGCGATCCGGGAGATCCGATCGCGACTCGAGGGCGGCAGGCTGCACGCGCTGGTCAACAATGCCGCGATCTCGCCGAAGGGCGAGGGCGGCGCGCGGCTCGGCTCGCTGAACACCGACATGGAGACCTGGGAGAAAGTGTTCCGCGTCAACTTCATGGCGCCGATCATGCTGGCGCGCGGACTGATCGGGGAACTGAAGGCCGCGAAAGGCTCCGTTGTGAACGTCACCTCGATCGCCGGCTCGCGCGTGCATCCGTTCGCGGGCGCGGCCTATTCAACCTCGAAAGCGGCGCTGGCCTCGCTGACCCGCGAGATGGCGGCGGACTTCGGCCGCATCGGCGTGCGCGTCAATGCAATCGCGCCGGGCGAGATCGACACCACGATCCTGTCGCCGGGCACCGAGAAGATCGTCCAGCGGCAGATCCCGCTGCGTCGCCTCGGCACGCCGGACGAAGTGGCGAAGATCATCTATGTGCTGTGCACGGAGACGAGCTCATACGTCAACGGCGCGGAGATCCACATCAACGGCGGCCAGCATGTTTAGCGGAAGCTGAGTTGCAAGTAGAACCACGCCGGTAAGAGCCACCTCTCCCGCTTGCGGGGAAGGGAATTCGCATCATTGCGGAGCGAGTGCCGACGAACGAAGCGCTTCACTCCGCACAAAACCGGCGCGGTGGCGCACGCAACGCGGGCGCCACAACTCCCGCGCTGGAACAATCGTCGTCGCTCTCGCCCTCGAGCAACGCGGCGCCGCAATGCCGGCAGGTTCGCGCGAGACCTGCCGCAACACACACGGCCGCGTTGTCCACCACGGATTTCCGCAACTGTTGATAGCTGCGGAAATCAAGGACGTTGCGATCTCCCGTTACGACTTTCTCAACCATTCCGGCCCCCGCGATTTCATTCACGGGTTATGGCAGCAACTTTTCTTGGAAACCGTTCAGGCGAACGCTCAAATTTTACGAGGAAAATTGTGGCGGGCCTCGTCGCGAGATACCGCGCTATAGCGTTTTGGAGCGAAGGATATGCTCGGGCCTGATCCGAGGATGGGTACCGGTTCGCGTCAAGACAACGCGTCAAACAAAAAGCCGGAACGGCTCCAGAGAGGGCTTCCGCTCACAGCCACTTCTTCCACTTGAAGACCATGTAGGGCAGCACCGCCGCGATCACCATCATGGCGAGCGCGAAGGGATAGCCGTGCGGCCAATCCAGCTCCGGCATCAGCTTGAAGTTCATGCCGTAGATCGAGGCGATCAGCGTCGGCGGCATCAAGACCACTGCCATCACCGAGAACAGTTTGATGATGTTGTTCTGCTCGAGATTGACCACGCCGAGCATCGCGTCGAGCACGAAGGTGATCTTGTTCGACAGATAGGAGGCGTGATCGGTCAGCGAGGCGACGTCGCGCTGCATGGTCTTGAGCTGCGCGCGCATCTCCTTCGACCACTTGTCGCTGTCGGAGTCTGCGGCGACGAAGGTGACGAGACGGCCGATCGAGACCAGGCTCTCGCGGACCTTCGAGGTGAGATCGCCCTTGCGGCCGATCGCGATCAGGATTTCGGAATAGCGCTTGGCACGACCGGTGCGCGCCGATGCGTCCGGCTCGAAGATATCGTGGCTGACCTGATCGACGTCGGCGCCGGCGCGCTCCAGAATGTCGGCGCAGCGATCGATCACGGCGTCAAGCAGTTCGAGCAGCACGCCCTCGCCGGTCAAGCCCTGTGCGGCGGCGCGCGCCAGCTTGTTCTCCACCAGCGCGAACGGTTTTGGCGCGTCGTAGCGCACGGTGACGAGGCGATGGTTGGACAGGATGAAGGTGATCGGAGTGATGCGCGGCGCGCCGGATTCGGTGCCACACATCAGGCTGGCGGTCATGTAGCGCGCGCCGTTCTCGACATAGAGACGCGAGGAAATCTCGATCTCCTGCATGTCTTCCCGGGTCGGCACTGCAACTCCGGCGAGCCGCTCCACCGCGCGATCCTCCTCCGGCGTCGGCTTCTCGAGATCGATCCATACCGCGTTGTCCGGCAGTGTGGTGAGATCGGCCGGGCTGCTTTTCCGCAGCGCGGCGCTGGCCGGCGCGAAGATCGAGAGCATTGGACCTCCGGGGATGACGGCGTGGATTCAGCGTGGGCATGGACGATCTGGAGTGCGCCCAATCCCAGCGATTTGGCAAGCCCGACAAAGGGCCGTCGCGGTGATCGGATGCTGTTATTCGTTGGCCGCGGGGAAGCAGCCGCCCACATCCCCCTCGTCCATGGAAAAGCGGCGCAATTCCGCAATTCAATGTCGGGCGTGGTATTTTTGCGGCAAAAATGCCACAGGCGCTGTGCTGCGTAGCGACAGGACCCTCTAAGTACTGGAATTTTAGGGAATTTTGACAATAATGGATCGCAGAGGAATCTTGGTCTTTCGGGCGCAAATTGCCATGATTCAGCGGGGCATTTGGAAAGCAACAATGTCGTCTTTTTGGGTTAAGCTTGGGATCCTGGCTGCGGGCCTGATGCTGTCGGGCTGCATGCAGGCCACACACTACGAGGCCACCAACACCAGCAACTTCACGCCGCGCGACAAGGAGTTGCTGTCCAAGGTCTCCTACGTGAAAACGCCGGTGGCCGCGCCGTTCCGCCGCGCGATCGTCGACTATCACCGCAAGGAAACGCCGGGCTCGATCATGGTCGATTCCGACAACCACTATCTCTATTACGTGCTCGACGGCGGCAAGGCGATCCGTTACGGCATCACCGTCGGCGAAGAAGCGATGGCATGGTCAGGCATCGCAAAGGTCGGCGCCAAGACCGAATGGCCCTCCTGGCACCCGACGCCCGGCGAGATCGCGCGCCTTGGGGTACCGAAATACGTGGCTCCCGGCCCCGACAATCCGATGGGGTCGCGGGCGCTGTATCTTTACGCCAACGGCAAGGACACGCTGTTCCGCATCCACGGCACCAACCAGCCGGAATACATCGGCGCCTCGATTTCTTCGGGCTGCATCCGCATGACCAACGAGGACGTCATCGACCTCTACGACCGGGTGAAGATGGGCACCGTGGTCGTGGTGCTGGAGCCGCATCACGGCGACTCGCCCTACAGCTCAAAGATGGCGTTGCGGGGCGGCGGCGGCAGCTTTAACTGATCGAAGCGACTCCTTAAATTTACGGAAGCGCCGGTTCTCCGGCGCTTCTTTTTTTTGCCGCCATCAGTCGAACAGCGGCCTGAGGAACGGCGGCAGGTTGGTATGCCGCTTCCGCTTCACATGCTTCGCGGCTGAAAGCCGTGTTGACGGCACTGAAGCGGATGGCAACGGCTTCGACGAATCCCTCGCAGGCCTGCCGGCTGCCTGGGCGGACGGAGGTCGCTTCCGGGGCTGAGGCACCACATCCGCCGGCACGGCCGCTGCCGGCCCAGCTTGTGAGGCGTCACGAGGCAACGCCTCGCGCTCCGGGAGCGCTTCCGACGCCTTGTCCTTTTCTTCCGCCGTTTCGCGCCGCGATGCTTCCGTCGGGCGTTCGGCCGGCAGCAACGGCGCGGCCGTGGGCATCGGATCGTAAATGTCCCATTGACAGATCCGGTAGCCGTTGCGGCGTTCAGCGAGATCGAGATGGATGTGATTTTCGTGATAACCGTCCGAGCCCGGTCCAAGGACGGTCGTGAAGCGCGCGCAGACCGAGCGCATCAGCTTTTCGCGCAACTCGCGCGGGACCTTACGATCGGTCAGCGCGATCGCCCGGCCGTTGGAAAGCCTGACCGCACGAACGTCGAGCGCATTGGCGCGCCCGTGTTCGGACAGCTTTGCTCCGGCAATCCGATTGCGTCCCCGGCATTCGAACGAATCGAAATTGTCGAGCTCGCTGACGCGGCTTCCGAGCCCTTCTGCCAGCGGCGCCATGTCGGTGCGAATCCAGTCCGCGATCGCCGAAGCCATCGTACAGCGCAGCGTGGCGGCCGGCTTGACCGGAACGCGGGTCCGATCCGGCAGCACAACCGCCTCGAGCCGGACCAGGTCGGCCCCCCCACACACGCCCGGCCCCGTGATCGCGGGGATGCTCGGGGCGATGGCCACCGCATCGGTCAGCGCCAGACGGCAGGCAGAAGGCGCCGGCGAAGTCTCGGGCGTCGCGGGCGCCCCTTCGCTCGCCTGCTTGGCATCCTTGCCGTCGGGCACCGTTGCTGCCGCCGGGCGCGGCTGCGGCAACGGAATCCCGGTCCCGGCCAAAGCCGCCACCGGCATGAAGAGGACTGCGAGCGCAACCATGGCCAATCGGTCGCGGCTTACACCGCCAACCGGCCGTTTGCGACGAGCAATCCCCGCGCTAAAGGTCTTCATGCCAATCCCTGCGGGACAACGATAACCCCTGGGCCAGGATCAGGAGAAACGTTCGAATGCACGGCTTGATGCAAGACTGGCCCTTGCTGTGTCACCGGATCATCGATCATGCGGCGAAGGTTCACGGCAGGCGTGAGGTGGTCACGCGATCGGTCGAGGGTCCGATTCATCGGACAAATTACGCCGAAATTCGCAGCCGGGCGCTGAAACTCGCGCAGCGGTTCGATCGCGAAGGCATCAAGCTCGGCGACCGCGTCGCCACCATCGCATGGAACACCTGGCGTCATCTCGAGGCCTGGTATGGCATCATGGGCATCGGCGCCGTCTGCCATACCGTCAACCCCCGTTTGTTTCCGGACCAAATCGCCTGGATCATCAACCATGCAGAAGACCGCATCGTGATGACCGATATCACTTTCATTCCGATTCTGGAAAAGATCGCCGACAGGCTGCCGAGCGTGGAACGCTACATCGTTTTCACCGACAAGGCGCACCTGCCGCAGACCACGCTGAAGAATGCGGTCGCATACGAAGACTGGATCGCGGGAGCCGACGGCGACTTTGCCTGGAAGATGTTTGACGAGAATACTGCCGCGGGGATGTGCTACACTTCGGGGACCACGGGCGATCCGAAGGGCGTTGTGTATTCGCATCGCTCCAACGTGCTGCATTCGATGATGACCAGCAACGGCGACGCGCTTGGCGCGGTGTCGAAGGATACAGTGCTGCCGGTGGTGCCGCTGTTCCATGCCAATAGCTGGGGCATCGCGTTCTCGGCGCCGTCGATGGGCACCAAGCTGGTGATGCCCGGCGCCAAACTCGACGGCGCATCGGTGTACGAACTGCTGTCGACCGAGAAGGTCACCTTCACAGCGGGCGTGCCTACCGTGTGGCTGATGCTGCTGCAACACATGGAGAAGAACGACCTCAAGCTGCCGGACCTCAAGGTCGTGGCCTGCGGCGGCTCGGCGATGCCGCGCTCGATCATCAAGGCGTTCGACGACATGGGCGTCGAGGTGCGACACGCATGGGGTATGACGGAAATGTCGCCGGTCGGCACCGTCGGCGGGCTACAGGGCCAGTTCAGCCACCTCAAGGGAGACGCCAAGCTCGACTTTCTGCAGATGCAGGGCTATGCGCCATTCACGGTCGAAATGAAGATCACCGACGACGACGGCAAGGAACTGCCGTGGGACGGCAACACCTGCGGCCGGCTCATGGTGCGAGGCCCCGCGGTCTCCGGCGCCTACTACCGCGTCGAGGACACCATCCTCGACCAGCAGGGTTTCTTCGACACCGGCGACGTCGCCACCATTGACGAGCACGGCTACGTGCGGATCACGGACCGAACAAAGGACGTGATCAAGTCGGGAGGCGAATGGATTTCGTCGATCGATCTGGAAAATCTCGCGGTTGGTCATCCCAAGGTGGCGGAAGCCGCCGTGATCGGCGCGCACCATCCGAAGTGGGGCGAACGCCCGCTGCTGATCCTCCGGCTCAAGGAGGGCGAGAGCGTGACACGCGAGGAGATTCTCGGTTTCATGGATGGCAAGATCTGCAAGTGGTGGATGCCTGACGACGTCGCATTCGTCGACAGCATCCCGCACACCGCCACCGGAAAGATCCTGAAAAGAGCACTGCGTGAGCAGTTCAAGGATTACAGCCTGCCGACCGCGGCAGCGTAGGTCACAGCCATCAAGCACATGGCGAGGTCCGGGCGTTTTCTTTGCTGCGCAGGCTCCACCGCTTATTTCGCGCCCTTCACCGTGGTGTAGCTGGTGATGAGATTGCGATAGTCGGGGATGTGATTGGAGAACAGTGCCCCCAGTCCCTCGATGTCGTTGCGCCAGTCGCGATGCAGTTCGCAGGCGGCGCCGAACCACGTCATCAGTTGCGCGCCGGCGTTCGACATGCGATCCCACGCTGATTGACGTGTCAGTTCATTGAAGGTGCCGGAGGCATCGGTCATCACGAACACCTCAAAACCTTCCTCGATGGCGGAGAGCGCCGGAAACGCGACGCAGACCTCGGTGACGACGCCGGCGATAATCAGTTGCTTCGGCATTGTCCCAGGCATTGATCTGGCCCGGTCGCGCGATGTAAGGCGCATCGGGAAACAACGCTTTGAGTTCAGGCACCAGCGGGCCGTTCGGCCCGTCCTCGAAGCTGGTGGTGAGAATGGTCGGTAGCTTGAAGTATTTGGCGAGGTCAGCCAGTGCCAGCACGTTATTCTTGAAACGGTCGGGATCGATATCGCGAACCAGCGACAACAGGCCCGCCTGATGATCGACCATCAAGACGGCGGCCTTGTCCTTGTCGAGACGGTTATAGGGTGTCGGCATCGTCATTCTCCTTGGTGCACGGAGGCGAGAACACAAAGGACGCGGGAGACGAAGGACCGTCTCCCGCTTCGTCGTCATCAGGCCGGGATCGCGCCGAAGCGGCCGCTCTGGAAGTCGGCCATGGCCTGCCGGATCTCGTCCGCCGTGTTCATGACGAACGGGCCGTGCATCACCACCGGCTCGTCGATCGGCGCGCCGGACAGGATCAGCACCGAAGCCTCGGTGTTGGCCTCGATGGTCACCTCACCGCCGCTACGGTCGAGCAGCGCGAACTGCGCCTCGCGGGCGATCTCGCTGCCGTTCACCAGCACCGTGCCCTTGAGCACCACAACCGCCACGGTGTGACCGTCACGCGGGTTGAGCGTGGCAACGCCGTTGCGGTCGAGCTTCACGTCGTAGATGTCGATCGGCGTGAAGGTTTTCGCCGGCCCTTTTCGGCCGTCGAACTCGCCCGCGATCACCCGCAGCTTGCCTGCGCCGCCCGGCAGATCGACCACCGGAATGTCCGCGTTGAGCAAGGTCTGGTAGCCGGGATCGGCGTTCTTCGTCTTGGCGGGCAGATTGACCCAGAGTTGCACCATCTCCAGCGTGCCGCCCTTCCTGGTGAAGGCGCGCGAGTGAAACTCCTCGTGCAGAATGCCCGAGGCCGCCGTCATCCACTGCACGTCGCCCGGCCCGATCAGCCCGCCGTTGCCGGTGGAGTCGCGGTGCTCGACCTCACCCTGATAAACGATGGTGACGGTCTCGAAGCCGCGATGCGGGTGGACGCCGACGCCGCGCGGCTGCTCCGCCGGGGTGAAGTCCGCCGGGCCGGCATAGTCCAGCAGCAGGAACGGGCTGACATGGTCGCCGTGGCTGGCGTGCGAGAACAGCGAGCGGACCGGAAAGCCGTCGCCGACCCAATGCTGCCGGGGGCCGCTGAAAACACCGAGAATCTTTCTCATGATAAACCTCCATGGCGCGGCCGGATCGGCCGCTGTGTTGCAATGGAGAATAGGGGCGAGACAAATAGCCCGGTAGCTGGCAATATCACGCCTCACTGTCCTATAAATAAGACAATGATGTTCGCTCAGGTGGTCGATCATGGCGGATTCGCCGCCGCCGCCCGCGCGCTGGGGATGCCGCGCTCGCGGCTGAGTCGCCGCATCGCGGTTTTGGAGGACAGGCTCGGGGTCCGGCTGATCCAGCGTTCGACCCGGCGTTTCAGCGTCACCGAGATCGGGCAGGATTATTACCGCCATTGCGTCGCCATGCTGGTGGAAGCCGATGCGGCACAAGAACTGATAGAGCGCTCCCGCAGCAAACCGCAAGGCATCGTTCGCGTGAGTTGTCCGCCGCCGCTGCTGTACTTTCAGGTCGGCGAGATGGTCGCCCGCTTCATGGCCGAGTGCCCGGACGTCGAGGTGCATCTGGAGAGCACGCCGCGCCGGGTCGACGTGATCGCCGATGGCGTCGACATCGCGCTGCGCGTGCGTTTTCCGCCGCTCGAAGACAACGATCTGGTGATGCGGGTGCTGGCTGAGAGCGCGCAGCGGCTGGTGGCGAGCCCGGCCCTGCTGAAGAGGCTGATCCGCTCGCCGGTTCCGGCCGACCTCGCCACGCTTCCCAGCATCGGCTGGGGGCCGCCGCATCAGCGTCATGAATGGTGCCTCGACGGCCCCAATGAGGCCACCGCGCTGATCCCCTACGTGCCGCGCCTCATCACCGAGGACATGGTGGCGCTGCGCTTCGCGGCGCTGCGCGGCATCGGCGTCGGGCAGTTTCCGACCATGGTGGTGAAAACCGATCTCGACTCCGGCGCACTGGTCGACGTGCTGCCGCAATGGAGTCCCCGCGCCGGCATCGTCCATGCGGTGTTCTCGTCGCGACGCGGGCTGTTGCCCTCGGTGCGGGCGCTGCTGGATTTTCTGGCTACGGAGTTCGCCGCCCTCACCCGCGCAGACGCCGACGTTTCGCCGCCCCGCGAAATGCGCTAGAGCATTTTCCGGCTAAGTGGAATCCGGCTCGCGTGAAGAAAATGCTCTCAATCTATAACTCGCGCGTATTCTGATCGCAAAGCCGATATCCACTTTTGCGGAATACGTACTAGTGGTCCGATTCGAACCAACCGCCGCAACGGGACGCTCCGATGGCCCGCAGGTTTTCCGCGCCCTATCAATCCGAACCGTTCTCCGCGCTCGCCACCTGGGCGCGGCGACTCGCGGTGTTCTCGGCGGTCGCGACGCTGGTATCTGTTATGGTCGTCAGGTTCGGCTTCCTCGAAATGAAACCCGCGATGGCGACCTTTTTCGGCGCGCTGACCTGCGCCGGACTGTCCATCCTGGTCGCGTTCGCAGGGCTCGTGGCACTCTGGCGGGACGGCTCGCGCGGCATAGGCCGTATCCTGACGGCGTTGCTGCTGGACGTGCTGATCCTCGCCTACCCCGCGTACCTCGCCGTGCAGTATCGCAACCTGCCGCCGATCCACGATATTACCACCGATCCGATCAATCCGCCGCGGTTCGACACGCTGGCGCGGCTGCGCGGCGCCGACGGCGCCAACACCGCTGTCTATTCCGGTCTTTATTCCGCCGCGCAGCAGCGCACAGCCTATCCCGAGATCGAACCGGTCGACCTCGATGTCTCGGCCCAACACGCCTTCGACATCGTCCGACGGCTCGTCGCCCGACGCAAATGGCTGGTGATCGACGAGCGCGCGCCGCAGCCGCCGCAGCAGCCCGGCCATATCGAGGCGGTGGCGAAAACGTCCGTCATGGGATTCCGCGAGGACGTCGCAATCCGCATCATGCCGGACGGCGACGGGTCGCGCGTCGATATCCGCTCGTCGTCGCGTTATTTCGAACACGATCTCGGCAGCAACGCCGCGCGTGTCAGCAGCCTGATCGACGACATCAACGCCGCCGCCGAAAACAGCGTCGAGAAGCCGGCGAAGGAGCCGCGCGTGCCGGTCAAACCTCCCGCCAGGGGCGCGACCAAGCGATAGCGCTCACGCTCGAGCGGGATGAGGAAAAGTGTGTAGCGGTTTTCCGCCCGCATCCCGCTCTCAAATATTGGAATCGATCATGTTCATGATTTTGGATCAATTCGATCCAAAATCATCGTGATCCAGCCGGTAGCGTCCGCCGATGACGGGATCGCCGTCCGTGAGCACGAGGCCGCGCGCCACCATATCTTCCAGATGCGCGAGCACCGAATAGCCGGCGGCGCCGGACAACCGCGGATCGAGACCGATATAGATGGCGCGGACCAGGGTCGGGATATCGGCCTCGCCTTTTGCGAGCCGATGCAGGATCGACGCCTCGCGCGCTTTGCGATGTCGCGCAAGATATCGCACAAAGCGCGGCGCATCCCGGATCTCGGGACCATGACCGGAGAAATACAGTTGCTCGTCGCGGCGCGAGAGCTTCTCGAGCGAGGCCATGTAGTCGATCATCGACCCATCCGGCGGCGCGACGATCGAGGTTGACCAGCCCATGACGTGGTCGCCGACGAAAAGAATGTTATGGTCCTTCCACGCAAAGACCATATGGTTCGCGGTGTGCCCCGGCGTGGTCACGGCTTGCAGCGCCCAGCCGCCGCCGGTCACGACCTCGCCATCGCGAAGCCGGACGTCCGGACTAAAATCGCGATCCGCGCCGGATTCCGGATTGTGCTTTTCGCTTTCAAAGCGCGGGCGCGAGGCGCGATGCGGTCCCTCCGCATAAACAGACGCGCCGGTGGCCGCCTTGATGCGGGCGGTATTCGGTGAATGATCCCTGTGAGTGTGGGTGACGAAGATGTGCGTCACGGTCTCGCCCCTCACCGCATCGAGCAGCGCCTTCGCATGGACCTCGCTGTCCGGTCCGGGATCGATGATCGCGACCTTGCCGCGGCCGACGATGTAGCTCACGGTCCCGGTGAAGGTGAAGGGGCTCGGATTGTCGCACAGCACGCGGCGGACACCGGGCACGACCTCCTCGACGACGCCGGGCTTGAGCGGAAAGTCACGGTTGAACGGAACGTCGTCATTGTCGGAGGTGTCGGCCATTACGGTTCCTAACTGGCGTCGGCGGACGCACGCGAGCGTGCGAAGCGCCTCACCCGGTCATACCCCGCGAAAGCGGGGTATCCAGTAGTCGCCGGCCAATCGTGAAAGACGAAGCGCTCTGGAATACTGGGTCGCCCGCCTTCGCGGGCGATGACAGTTGTACGTGTCGGCGCGTCCGCGTTTCCAAAAGCGTTCCTACGAAAACGCCTGGATGCCGGTGATGGCGCGACCGAGGATCAGCGCATGAACGTCGTGGGTGCCCTCATAGGTGTTGACGGTCTCAAGATTGGCGGCATGGCGCATCACGTGATATTCGATCTGGATGCCGTTGCCGCCGTGCATGTCGCGCGCCATCCGCGCGATATCGAGTGCCTTGCCGCAATTGTTGCGTTTGACGATGGAGATCATCTCCGGCGCCATCTTGCCCTCGTCCATCAACCGGCCGACGCGCAGGCTGCCCTGAAGCCCGAGCGCGATGTCGGTCTGCATGTCCGCGAGTTTCTTCTGCACCAGTTGCGTCGCCGCCAGCGGACGGCCGAACTGCTTTCGTTCGAGCACGTATTTCCGCGCGCGATGCATGCAGTCTTCCGCCGCGCCCATCACGCCCCATGAGATGCCGTAGCGCGCGCGGTTCAGGCAGCCGAACGGACCTTTCAGTCCGGACACGTTCGGCAACAGGTTCTCTTCCGGCACCACCACGCCATCCATCACGATCTCGCCGGTGCACGACGCACGCAAGCTGAGCTTGCCGCCGATCTTCGGGGCGGACAGGCCCTTCATGCCCTTCTCCAGCACGAAACCGCGGATCTGATTGTCATGCGCCGCCGACCTGACCCATACGACGAACAGGTCCGCGATCGGGGCGTTGGAAATCCACGTCTTCGAGCCGGTCAGCCGGTAGCCGTCCGACACCTTCTCGGCGCGGGTTTTCATGCCGCCGGGATCGGACCCGGCATCCGGCTCGGTCAGGCCGAAACAACCGACCCATTCGCCGGTCGCGAGCCTGGGCAGGTATTTCTTGCGCTGGCTCTCGTCGCCATAGGCATAGATCGGATACATTACCAGCGACGACTGCACCGAGTTCATCGAGCGGTAGCCCGAGTCCACACGCTCGATCTCCCGCGCGACGAGGCCATAGGCGACGTAGCTGGCATTGGCGCAGCCATATTCTTCCGGAAGGGTGATGCCGTTGAGGCCAAGCTCGCCCATCTCGTTGAAGATCTCGCGGTCGGTCTTCTCTTCCAGATAGGCCTTGACGATGCGCGGCAGCAGCTTGTCCTGCGCATAGGCGCGCGCGGTGTCGCGGATCATGCGTTCGTCTTCGGTCAGTTGATCGTCCAGCCCGAACGGATCGTCCCACTGGAAACTGACCGGCACGGGTTGGTCCTTGCTTTGCGGGCGAACACTCATGACAATCCTTTCACACCGCCCCGGACACCGCTCGGCAAAGCCGGATCGCTCCCCGTCAATATACAGATAATTCGACGACAGAACCAACGCCATTCCGGAGCACGCGCGACCGCGCATGTGCGCTCACACCCGCAAATGACAACGGCCGTCAGCTTTCAAGATGCTCGTTGGAGGCGATCTCGATGCCGAAACCGGAGAGGCCCTTGTAGTCGTATGCGGACGAGGTCAGATGCCGGATCGAGGTCACGCCGAGATCGCGCAGGATCTGCGCGCCGACGCCGACCTCGCGCCACTGCCTGTTGCGGTCGGCTTCCGCCGATTTGTGTTCGGGGAGCGGCGCCACCGGCACCCCGGCGGCACCGTCGCGCAGACACACCAGCACGCCGCTGCCGGCCTTCTCGAAATGCTCGAGCACGACCTCCATGCGCCGCGGCCCGGCGAAGATATCGCGCACGATATCGGGTTTGTGGAAACGGGTCAGGACATCCCTGCCGTCGCCGATGCCGTTATAGACGAACGCGACGTGGGCGATGGAATCGAACGGCGAACGGTAGGCGTAACCCTGCAGCGGTCCGATCGGGCTGTCGATCGTAAACTCCGAGACCCGTTCAATCAGCTTCTCTCGCGCCTGACGATACGCGATGATATCGGCGATGGTCACATGCTTGAGGCCGTGCGCGGCAACGAACCGCGCCACCTGCTCGCCTTTCATCACCGTGCCGTCGTCGTTCATCAATTCGCTGATGACACCGACCGGCGGCAGGCCAGCCAGCTTGCAGAGATCGACCGCCGCCTCGGTATGGCCTGCGCGCAACAGGACACCGCCGTTGCGCGCGATCAGCGGGAAGATGTGGCCGGGCCGGGCAAAGTCGCTGGCGCCGGCGTTGGGATTGGCGAGTGCCCGGCAACAGGAGGCACGCTCTTCGGCCGAAATGCCGGTGCCGCCATCGGGCTTGTAATCGATCGAGACGGTGAAGGCCGTGGTATGATTGGACTCGTTATGCGCGACCATCGGATCGAGCCGCAGCCGGAGCGCCTCCTCCGTCGTGATCGGCGCGCAAACGATGCCGGAGGTGTGTCGTATGATGAACGCCATCTTCTCCGCGGTGCAGAGCGATGCCGCGACGATCAGATCGCCCTCGCCCTCGCGGTCGTCATCATCGGTGACGGCGACGATTTCGCCGTTGGCAAAAGCCTCCAGCACTTCCGGAATTGGATGGGACATGACCTGCACTTTCCCGTTTGACGGAGGTTCGTATGACCTAGAGCCTTTTCGCTTCTGATGGAATCAGAAGCGAGGCTCTATGATTTTGATTTGACGCGTTTTCTTCACGCGAACCGGTATCCACTTCGCTCGAAAACGCTCTAGAGCATTTTCCGGCTAAGTGGAATCCGGTTAGTCGTAAGAAAATGCTCTCAATCAATAACTTGCACGTATTCTGATCGCAAAACCGGTATCCACTTTTGCGGAATACGCGCGGGCGGGCAGCGTTGCAACCGACAGACCCGGAATGCGGCCCTGCCATCACGCCCTATATATGATCCGCACGGCGAATTTGGCAGCGGGATCGGCCTACGGCAGCACCTCCCGGCGCTCGCTCAGAAGCGCGTCGGACTCGGCGCGCTTGTCGGCCAGGAGTCCGTTGTCGGCGGCCTCGATCGCCGCGAGCAGCTCGTGCGCGTCGGTCAGCCGCGTCACCGTCACGTAATCCGCGCCGGCGGCATAGTGATCCCCGACGTCCGAGAGCAGGTCCGCCGTCGAGATGATCTTGGCGGTCGGGTTGAGCGAGCGGACGTGACGGACGAGCTTTTCGTTGTTGGCGCCCTTGAGCAGCGAATCCGGCACGCTCAGAATGATGATCTCGGCGCTGCCGACCCCGGCATGCAGCAGCGTATCGACGTTGCTGATGTCGCCATAGGTGACGGGAAGGCCGCGGGCGGAAAGGGTGCTGAACACCACCGGGTTGAAATCGACCACGGCGATCTGGTCCAGCAGCGACTCGTCCCGGCGTTCGATCTCGCTCAAGAGCGCGCTGGCAGCACGGAAGAATCCAAGAATGACGATGCGGCGCGGTTCGCCATGGCCGCCCGCGCCATGTTCTCCCGCGCTGTGTCCGCCCTCCCCGGCTTCGGTGCGGTCGAGGTCCCGAAAACCGAGCCGCTTCAGGAACCTGATGCCTAGCCGCGAAAGCTGGTCGCTGCGCCCGATCGCGAACGTACTCAGCACCGCCAGCACCACGAACGCGAACGACGCGGCGCTCGCGGTCTGCGTCCTGATATGTCCCGCAACCACGCCGGTCTGGATCACGACCAGCGAGAACTCGCTGATCTGCGCCAGATTGATCGCCGGCAGCAGGCTGGCGCGCAGCCCCTGCTTCATCAGGTACAGCGGCAGGAAGGTCGTGACAACGCGGCTCGCCACCGTGAAGGCCGCGATCATCAGCGCGAGCCCGATCACCGAACCGTTCGGGATCGGAATGGTCATGCCCAGCGCGACGAAGAACAGCGTGATGAAGAAATCGCGCAGCGTCGTCACCTTGGCGGTAACATCGAGCGCGTAGGGGAACGTCGAGAGCGACACACCGGCCACCAGCGAGCCCATTTCGCGGGACAGTTGCAACCGCTCAGCGATCTCGCCGATCAGAAAACACCATGCCAGCGCACCGAGCAGCACCAGCTCCGGGCGCCGCGCGATCTGGTGAAACAGATAAGGCAGCACGTAGCGGCTGAGAATCAGCGCGGTCGCCACCAGCGCGCCGACCCGCGCGATCGAGAGCAGGATGATGGACATCTGAAGATTGTCGAGACTGGGCTGTACCGCCAGGAACAGGATCGCGAAGATATCCTGCAGCACCAGCACGCCGAGCGTGATGCGGCCCGGCAGGGTATCGAGTTCGCGCTTCTCGTAAAGGACCTTGACGATAATGACCGTGCTCGACAGCGCGCAGGCGACGCAGAGATAGAGCGCATCGAAACCGCCGCGACTCATGGGCAGGCCGACCGCCATGAAAAACAGCACGCCGAGGAGACAGCCGCCGAGGAGCTGACCGCCGGCTGCGACCACGATCACCCGCCCGGCGCGCACGATCTTCTTCAGGTCGATTTCCAGGCCGATCATGAAGAGCATGAAGATCAGGCCGAGTTCAGAGATGGTTTGGATCGATTCCTGCGACTTGACCCATCCCATCCCGAACGGGCCGATGAAAAACCCGGCCAGCAGATAGGCCAGAATCAGCGGCTGCCGGGAAAAATGAGCGGCCAGCCCGAGGCCCCAGGCAAACAGGATGGAAAGCGTGATATCGCCGATAAGTTCGTGCATGCCCCTCAGCCAGTCGGCGGAATTTCCAAGCTAGGATACGCGGTTACTACGGGCTTCGTCGATGCCCGGCGCGCCCGCTTTTTCGCGCAAATTCGGGACACTCTGCCCTGCTCGGGAAGCTCACCGGCAACAGTCAGCCCCGCGGCGCGCAGGTAGAGAACCGCAGTCCCTTGCAGAGGTCCTTGTCGTCGTGCTTGAGGACGGCGCCGGCATCGAGATTGAGCCCGAAAGGCATCAGGACGGTGCCCTTGGTCTTGCCGTTTCCGGGCGGGTGCAGCTCAATGGCGCAGATGCGCTGGCCGGTATCGCGGTTGCCTTGAGCCTGCGCGAGCGAGCACTGCTTCTGGCGATCGACGATCCGGCAGTCGATCGTCCAATCGCCGTAAGTCTCGTTGATCGAGGATTCGCCGTTCGGCAGCGTCGCGGCCGGCTGAATGTAATCGCGGGTGGCCAGACATCATCGTGAGAACCTGATCGGAACGGCGAGCGTGATCGAGCCGCCGCCGATGTTGGGGGGCGGCGCGGGAACGGGGCTGGCGCGGCGCGGCAGCGACGCCGCCTCGGCATCGAGCGCGGCGTCCCCGGCCGAGCGCACCAGGCGCGCGGAGAGCACGCGGCCCGAGCGGTCGATCGTGAATGCGACCGTCGCAACGCCGGTGCCGACCGCGCCCGGCGGAAAGCGCTTGTAGCGGTTGAGATGCGCCATCAGCGCGCCGCGCCAGGAGGCCCGCGACATCGACGACGACAGCCCTTCGGCCGGCGCGACGGCACGGTCCGCGCGCTGCGCCTGCGAAGTGGGCGGCGCGGTGGTGCGCGGCGCCTTCTTCTGCTTTTTCTTCTTCGGCTTTGGTTTCGGCTTCGGCCGCTCGGCTTTCGGCGGCAGCACCACCTCCGCCTTCTCCATCTTCGGCAGCTCCGGCGGCTTGATCTCGGTCTCCACCGGCGTCTTCAGCTCGGGTTGCGGCTCGACCTTCTCCTCCACCGGCTTTTCGGGCTCCGGCTGCTCCTCGGCCTCCACCATCTGCGGCCCCGGCGCGATGTCCTGCTGTGGCACCTCGGGCGCGACCGCGAGCGGTGCCAGTTCCATCATGATCGCGGCCGGCGGATCGCCCGGCGCCTCTGCCGCCGCCGGCCAGTTCAGCGCCAGCCAGATGCCGCCGGCGTGCAGCGCGACCACGGCGAGCCCGGCCGCGGTCCAGCGCAGCGCCGAGGTCGCTCTGACCGTGCCGCCGATCCGGCCATCCGGATCGCGCCAGTCGATCCTCATGGCCGCGTCGCCGCCACCGGCGTTGGCGCCACCTGCCCGGTGTCCTCGAGTCCCACCAGCGCGATCTTGAGATAGCCGGCGTCGCGCAACAGGTTCATCACGTTCATGAACTCGCTGTAGGCCACCGCGCCGTCGGCACGCAGGAACACGCGTTGCTCGCGGTCATTGCCGGTCTGCTGATCCAGCGTGGCCTGCAAGGCGCTGCGCGGCACGTTGTCATTGCCAAGCGCCAGCGTCAGGTTCTGCTTGACGGTCAGGAACACCGGCTTGTCCGGGCGCGGCAGCGGCTGGGCGTTGGACATCGGCAGGTCCACCGCCACGTCCACCGTCGACAGCGGCGCCGCCACCATGAATATGATCAGCAGCACCAGCATCACGTCGATGAACGGCGTGACGTTGATCTCGCTGAGCTCGTCGATGCCCCCGTTCTGCGGGTCCTTGAGCGATACGGCCATGGCACATCACTCGGCGGCGGGGCGGGCGCGCCCCAGCGACACCACCGACGAGACCAGTCCCCGCTCCTGCCGTTCCAGGTCGCGCGAGATGTGCTGGATGATTTCGCCGGAGGCGTCCGACAACAGCGCTCGGTAGCTCGAAAGCGCCCGCGCAAACACGTTGTAGATGATCACCGCCGGAATGGCGGCGACGAGACCGAGCGCGGTGGCGAGCAACGCCTCGGCGATGCCCGGCGCCACCACCGCGAGGTTGGTGGTCTTGGACAGGGAGATGCCGATGAAGGCGTTCATGATCCCCCACACGGTGCCGAACAGACCGACGAAGGGCGCGGTGGCGCCGATCGTCGCCAACAGCCCGGTGCCGCGGGCGACCTCGCGGCCCGCCCTCGCCTCGATGCGCGACAGCGCAATCGCCAGCCGCTCCTTGATGCCTTCGGCTGTCAGATCGCGCGAGCGCTTGAGTTCGCCCTCCGCCGCCTCCAACAGCTCGGCCACCGTGCCCTGACCGGTCCAGCCGTCCGCGGTTTCGGCCTGCGCCGCCGCAAGGCTATCGGCGCGCGCAAGTTTGCGCACGCAACTCTGCGCCCGTCGCCGCGCCGCTGCCAGTTCCACGCCCTTGGCAAGCCAGATCGTCCACGTCACCAGCGAGGCAAAGGCGAGCCCGACCATCACCGCCTTCACGACGATGTCCGCCTGCATGAACATCCCCCACGGCGACAGATCGCGCGGGAGCGTGGACGATGACGCCGACGGCGCGGCGGACGAGGGAACAGCAGCAAGCGACGCGGATGCGTCCGGGGCAGCCGCTTCGGACGAGAGCGACGATGCAGGCGGAGAACCCTGGGACACATCAAGCGCCGGTGGTGCGGACGTCGGCGTCGAAGACAAAATTCCGGCAGGAACCGCGACGGCGTCGGGCGCACCGTGTTGCTGCTGCGCGTCCGCCTGCACCGCAGCCGCAAGAACAGCGAGCACGACGACAAAACCAAAACGTATCGCCCTTGTTGCAATCCTCGTCATCATTCCCCGTCCTCGTTCCTACTGACTTGATAGCGCCACTCTTCGTTTGAACGCCCGGTTCACGTGCGGCTTGCAACGCAACCTCAAGCAATCAGCAATATCCACCGATCGTCATCGCAAAATCCGGGCGCTGTGCCATTTTCACCCTGTTCAGCGCCATCGTTATATGCATACACATATAGCAATACGCGCAGCCGAGGAAGACCAGATGCCGTCTGACCGTCGCCACAAGCGGTACCGCTTTCGCAGGCTGCCTTCCTTGTCGATCCTGGCAGTACTGTGTGGAAGTGCGTCGGCTCAAGAGATGCTTCCGACAATCGATGTCCGGAGCGACGCGGCGCAAACTGCCGATGTGACTCCTGATTATAAGGTCAACCGCGTAGAGCTCGGGCCCCTGGGCAAGAAGCCCCTGATTGACACGCCCTTCTCAGTCAATACGGTCTCGGAAGCGCTCGCTGAAAATCAGCAACTTCAAAGCGTGCGCGAAGCGTTCCGCTTCATTCCCTCAGTCCAGGGCGAGAACGTTCGTCCACAGACGCGCGGTCTTCAAGCAAGCGTCGTGCAAAACACCCGCATCGATGGCTTGAATATTGCGGCAACAACTGACTATCCGATCGAAGAATTTCAACGCATCGACGTGTTGAACGGAATCGCCGGCGCGTTGTTTGGCCCAGCTCAACCGGGCGGAACCTTCAACTACATTATGAAGCGTCCGACCGCCGACCCATTGCAGCGCTTCACGGGAGGCTATCTTTCCACGGGCCAGTGGCTCGCGCACATGGACCTTGGCGGCTTCGCCGACCCGGAGCGTCGCCTCGGCTATCGATTGAACCTTCTCGATCAGGATGGCGCAAGCTACGTCGGCAACAGTCGACTGCAACGCCAGCTCGCCAGTTTCGGCGGCGACATTCACTTTAGCCCCGACACGGTTCTCGAGACAAATGCGAGTATTTATCATTACAAAACAGAGGGTTTGCCTGGAACCTTCGCCGTTGCAAAGGGCGTCCTCTTTCCAGCAGCGGTCGATCCGACAAGGGTGGGTTACGGCCAGCCGTGGGGAGGGGACGACAATACGACAACGATCCTGAGTGGTCGTATCAAGCATGATTTTAACGAGAACTGGAGCTTCTCCGCCGGTGTCTCGCGCAACACAAGCGATCGCGCCTCTACGGTTCCAACAAATACGCTCATCAACAACGCCGGAGGTTACGTAACGACCGCGGCGACAACGACCTATAGTCTTGACACGGTCACCAGCAATCAAGCCATTCTGAATGGCCGTTTCGAGACGGGTGCGCTCAAGCACGATCTATTTCTCGCCAATAACGGTTTCTCCTGGGATCGCTACAGGCCGTTCACGATTGGCGCACTCACGGCTGGCAGCGCCAGCCTCGACAATCCGTTGACCTTTCCCGAGCCGAATTTTCCGGATTTCAAAGATCGCTACAGATCTGTGAACACCCTCCAGCAGTCGATTACCTTGGGAGACACCATTGCTCTCAACGATCAATGGTCGGTGTTGGGCGCCATCAGCGACAGTTGGATCGATACCAACAACTACAATACGTCTGGCGGCGTCACGGGCGGGTATAACGCTAACGGATGGAGCCCGCTCGGCAGCGTTATGTTCAAGCCACGTGAAAACATGACGACCTATTTCACCTACGCGAATAGCTTGCAGCAAGGCGACAGCGCACCGGCCGGCACGGCCAACCAGGGCGATACCCTTGCCCCCTATCGAAGCAATCAATATGAACTCGGCGCCAAATTCGATTTCGGGCGCTTCAACCTGAATGCCGCGCTTTACAGAATCGAACGACCTTATGCTTTCACTGGATCGGATAACGTTTTTTCTGTGAAAGGGACGCAGATCAATCGTGGAATTGAACTGATGGCGTCTGGCGCCATCAGTGATGAATGGACGGTGCACGGCGGGATGACGTTCATCGACCCTCGGCTCTACAATACGGGATCGCCCCAAACGGACGGCCAACGCATTCTTGGCCTATCTCAATTCGTCACGAACTGTTTGCTCGAATATCATGTTCCAACCGTTCAAGGACTGACATTCAGCGGGAACGTCACCTATGCGACGAACCGGCCCACGGACTACGCGAACATATCATTTGTTTCCGGCTACGCTGTGCTCGATCTTGGCATGCGCTATGCGCAACTCGTTGCCGACAAGCGGGTCACGTTCAGGCTCGACGTTTTCAATGTTACGGATCTTCATTATTGGGCCAATGTGACGCCGGCCGCCCAGAATGGATATAATGCGACAGGTTCAGCTACCGGCACTTTGGGCGCACCGCGGACTGTCCGTGCTTCGCTACAGGTGAACTGTGAAGACCCGATTTATCGCAGTCGCCTGCGCAAGCGTCGTCGCTCTGGCGACGATTGTCGGCTCACGGGTCTGTCGCGCGGAAGTCGAGGGGCAGACAGCGCCCCTGCGGGTTTACGCGGCCGGAAGCACGCGCGGAGTCCTCACTGCGATTGCAGACGATTATACCAAGGCGACGGGCCAGAGATTTGAACTCACATTCGGCCCGGCAGGTCTGCTCCTGGACAGAATTAGGAAGGACGGCGGCGCGGACGTTTACGTTTCCGCCAATATGGCGCACCCCCAGCGACTTTTCGTCGAAGGCGTCGGCACGCGTCCTGTCATCTTCGCCAGAAATCGACTTTGTGTGACCGGCCGCGCAGATCTTCGCCTGACTCAGGAGACGTTGCTCGACACATTGCTTGAGCCGTCAATAAAGATCGGCACCTCGACGCCCGGTGCCGATCCGGGAGGAGATTACGCCTGGCAGTTCTTCGATCGAGCGGACACGGTTCGCGCGGGTGCGAAGGAGGCGCTCGTTAGAAAGGCGCATCAGCTCGTTGGAGGGCCAGCGAGCCCTAAAGTGCCTGCAGGCGAAACGGCGACACATTATTTCTTTTCGCGACATCAGGCCGATGTCTTCATTGGTTACTGCAGTTCGCATACAAAAATCGGCATCGGAACTGAAAGGCTGTCGGATTTGCCACTCACGCGAGTCGAAGTGCCTCAAGCGCTCGCTGTGCCCATAAGCTATGGGCTGACGATGCTGATGACAATCAAGGAAGCGAACCGTAGGGAAGCTGCATATCGTTTCGCGCTTTACTTGATGTCTCCGGATGCGCAGCGGCGCCTCCTGGAATATGGCTTCCTTCCAGGCGGCGGGCTTTAGCCGGAGTTTGACGCGCATGGCGATGTCTCTGTCCGCACATGCCTCTCCCCCTCGTCTATGAGATCGGCCGCCGTAGACGCAGCGGCGCGCCCGAAAATTCGTGCGCCGTTCTAACGGGATGTCTTGACGGTAGCGAGGGAGGGACCACCTAACTTCTAGAAGAAATTCGTCAACAACTTCAAAAAATTCGACAGCTTCGACGTCATCTGTGTCGTGTGTGTGTGATACAAAATTGGCACGACGGGCGCAAAACCGTACCACGCCTCGCTCTTTCCCGGTATCGGCTACCGCAGTTCCCGAGAGAATGATAACCCCAAGGCCGAAGCCTTTGCTGAATAAGCTTGAGACGCTTATCGGCGAGGATCGCAGCGCACCGCGTTTTGTGCAGCCGTCGTGCCAAATGAAGGACAGTAACCCCGAAGATCGCGGCTAGGCTGTTCATCTTGCGTAACCATGGATGCCGGCAGAGAGCGCCATGCATCCATGGTTATTGCTCTCGTCGCGGTTGGCAAGGCCTAACGGCTTGTGTCCGCCAACCGCACTTCGTTCATGCTACAGTAATCAAAGGTTCAGATCGGCGCGTAGCAGTGGGCGTCGAGGAAATTCGGCCAAAAGTTTGGGTCGGAGTTCGAAAGCATGTAGTCCTTCAGGCTGGACCCTAGAGCATTTTGGGTGCCGTCTCCGGAGTCGATCAGAATGCCCTTCTGAACTCGCATATAAGACGAATGGGTGAATGCAATATAGATGTAGTCGGGCGGGGACGAATGATGCGGCGCGATGCCTGCGCAGATTTGCGACTTGGAGACGAATCCGGACTTGTTTGTGGTATCAGTCACCGAGTTGAACGTCAGAGTGATATTGCCATAAAGGGGACTATGCACGCCCGTTGGCACCGTACCCTTGGTGGGCCAAAGGCCCATGTCGTGCATGATCATGTATGCCGCGTCGCCGTAGGGGGCAGGCGTTGGGTCGGCGACAGCGATGTTCTGGGAGTTCGCCACGCTTAGCGGAGTTGACGTGGTCATTTGAGAGGACAGCGTCGCGGAAACGCCACTCGAAACGCTCGGCATGAGCGTCTGCACATCGCTTACCGTGGTTTGGAGCGCGAGGAGCACCGGAATGCCATTGGCATAAAGGTCCGAGGTCGCGCCGCTCTGCACAAAGCCTGTACCGACAAGCGCGTCGGGAGTGGTGTCGTCCGCAGCCAGGAACAGACTGTAGCCAGACGACCCTGCGCGGATTTCAGTGTTAAGAACGCCTGTCGAATCTTGACAGATGTTAACGTTTTTTCCGGCTCCAGGCTCGCCGATCGCTGTCCACGCAGTCACGAGATCCTTCGCAGGCCCGAAGAAGTTGGCGGCCACTGCTACCTTAAGATCAGGAGCCGCCATTGTGTTTGGCCAGACCGTGCATGAGGGTGCAGCCAATGCAGGCGTGACAACTCCGGCAAACGCGACTCCCGCAATGCCTGCAAATAGGCTTCGATATTTTTGACTCATAGCGATTCTCCTTTTCTGGTTCTCTCTTGCTACACAACGTCCGCGGTTTCGACACTCGCAGACACGCCGTTCCTAACCGACGTGGAGTGCTTGAGGGCAATCCGCAGGCCATGCTCCCCAAGAATTCTGTTTCGATGCTTTCGTATTTGTCTTTGATATTTTCCAGGGCACGACAGCATCATCCCGGGCCGCCACCGCTGCTATCGTTAGTAAGCCTGTCACGAACGCTCGCGCCGCGCCCGAAACGCAGACTCAGGCAAAATGCCGTCAGCTGACAGACCGACAAGGCTTCTCTCGTGAATACGAGAGCCCCGGCATTTGCTCGAGCCAATTGATATGTGGATTGCTGAAAATACGACAGATACATCGCGGCCCCCTCGGTGCCGCAACATATGCTTACCCTCGTTATATATCAATGACTATAATGATTAGGATTATACGATTTTGACCGATTAGCGAATGCTGAACCGATGACTCACTCCACCGCATATCTTGTATCTTCGGTGTGCCGTCATCTCAACGCGTCGGACGACTGCTTCTCCAAAGGCTGGTTCGTCTTTAATCCGGTTGCACCAGCTCATGTTCCATCTGCTTGTGTAAGGCGATGTTGACCAACCCTATTCTCTTTCCGTAGTCGACGACGGAGGCGATATTCATTTCGCGTTGCGAGGGTTGGAAGGGCGCGCCGGCGCGAACGGTTGCGAGCACGTTGGCATCGAATTTCGGCTATCCGCTGCTTTCCGCGATCGTCGGAGTGCCGGACACGATCAGCGAGGCTGACGGTTGTCTTCCTTCACAAATGATCGCGAGTCTTCCCAGCGCTTATGGGCGTCCTGGCGCCCAGATCAGCGCAAGGCGCTGACCTTCGTGGATCTGCGCGGGCGACATCTTCGAGGCGACGGCATTGCGCAGCCGCAGGAAGTAATCGCGCTCGCGCCGCGGAGCGCGGGCAGCCGCCAGATTCAGCCATTTGTAGGCCAGCACGACATCCCGCCGCACACCATGGCCTTTGTCATACATCAGTCCCAGCATGCCCTGCCCGAATGGATTACCCCGGATCGCCGCGTCGATGTACAGGTCAACCGCGGCGTCATAGGCCTGCGGCGCGCCGTAGCCGTTTTCATACATGAAGCCGAGAAAGGCCTGGGCATTGGCGTTGCCCCGCAGGGCGAGCGGTGTCAGCATCCGGACGGTGCCGATATAGTCGCCCCGCGCATAGGCCGCGTTGGCGCGCGCCAGCGCATCGGCCGAAGCGGTCCGCAGCGGCAGGAAACAGCAGGCGAACAGAACGAAGGCCGCCGCCCAGGCATTTCGCCGCGATTTCTGCCGACGCGCCACGGTATCAGTGGACGGTGCGAACCCGCAGGTCATCGATGCTCGCTCCCACGCTGCCGCGCAATTTCGACCGCAACTCCTCGGCGACGTGATGTGCGTCGGTGCCGTCGCGGATGATCTGCGGACGAATGAAGATGATCAATTCGGTGCGGGTGCCTCTCTTGCCCTGGTGCGCGAAGGCGTCGCCCAGCCCCCGGATTTCGTCAAGCAGCGGGATGCCGCTGCGCCCGCCGTTCTGCTGCTCGCTGATCAGCCCGGCCAGCAGCACGGTCTGACCGCTGGCAACCGAGATCGAGCTTTTCACCCGTCGCTCTGCCACGGTCGGTGTCAGCGTGGAACTGGCGGTTGGTTGCACGCTGCTGATTTCCTGCTCGACCTCAAGCCGGACATTGCCGTTGACATTGATGCGCGGCGAGACACGCAGGATGATGCCGGTGTTGCGATAGTCGATGCTGTTGACCACGTTGTTGTTACCGTTCAGAACCGTTGCGGTGCCGGTCGAGACCGGCACCGTGTCGCCGACCTGCAACGTCGCCGTTTGGTTGTTGATCACGACCAGCGAAGGGTTCGACAGCACCTTGACGCTGGTGACCGCATGCAGGGCGTCGAGAATGACGGCCGGCTGCGCCTCCGAGCCGATCAGGAAATTGAATCCCGGCAAGGCGCGGTTGATGAAGGCGTTGGCCACCGAACCCGCCGCCCCGGCCAGATCGGTCGTTCCGGCCGACGTCGGTATCGGCGCAGCATTGGACTGCGTGTTGAGGAGCGAACCCTGGTTCGCCTTCATGCCGAGGTTCTTGCTGGTCAGATAGGACTGCACGCCGTAGCTCAGCTCGTTGGTGAGCGTCACCTCGGCGATCGTCGCGTCGATCGCCACTTGCAACTGCGGCTGATCGACCTGCTGCAGCGTGGCCTGGATGATCTTGTAGTTGGCCTGATCGGCGTAGATCAGCAGTGTGTTGTTGACGACGTCGGGAGTGATGCGCACGCCCTGCATCAGCGGCTGCCCATTGCCGCCGCTGTTGCTGTCGAGCGCGCCGCCCCCTGTGGGCGTATTCGTGCCGGCCCCGGCGCCACCACTGGCCGTCGTCTGCTGACTAACCTTCGAAAACCCGCCGCCGGCCCCGCCCATTCCGGATGGCGGGCGCGATCCAGAACCGCCGGCTGCCGATGGCGAATTCGTGTTCCCCGACAGCCTGTCGACGCCGGAGGTCAGGGACGAGCCCGACCCCGGCGCAAGCTGATTGTCGGCACTGTCGAGCGAGGACGACGATCCGCCGATGAACATCTCGGTGAGGATGCGCGCGATCTGCTTCGCCTCGCCATATTTCACCCGGTAGACATGCACGCTGGTGCGCGTGGTATCGGCGTGGTCGAGCCGCCGGATCCAGGTCGCGGCAGTATGCAGCAATGCCGGCTTGCGGCTGACGACAAGAATGGCGTTGAGCCGACTCACCGGTTGGAATTTCACCACGCTGTGGCTGAGGCCACTGTCGCCGGAATCCATGATCTTTTCCAGTTCGGTAATGATCGGCTCCGGCGCGCTGTTGCCAAGCGGATAGACGCCGACCGACTGGCCGCGCATCCAGTCGACGTCGAAGCTCATGGCGGTGTCGACCGCGGCGCGCCGCTCAGAGCCAGTGCCCTGAATCAGAAGCAGGTTGTGAGTCGCGTCAGCACGCACGCTGCCTGGCTTGGTTACAAAGGAATCCATCAGCTTCATCACAGTCTGCGCCGAAACATATTGCAGAGGCACGACGGAAACGCCGTAGCCCGGCTCCGTTGCCGTTGCAGACTCCACCCGACCCGCCCCCAGCGCCTCGCTACGCGGGGTCACGCGATAGCCGGCGTTGTCGCGCAACAGCGCAACACCGGAAAGCCGCAATGCATTTTCAAGAACAAACGCGATATCGGACTTCGGTACCGGCCGCACCGACACCAGACTAATCGTACCCTGTACCCGCGGATCGATGACGTAGCCTTCATTGAGAATGTCGCCGATCATGACCTTCGCGACGGTGGGGATCGGTGTGTTCTCGAAATTGAGGTCATAACCGCCGCCAGCGCTGCCGCTCGCCGCCGGCTGCGGCCGCGCTTCCGCGGCATCGGTGATTTCGGTGCCTTCGAATACCGCGGCTCGGCCTCGCTCGCCAACATTTTGCGGCGCTGAATTCACGCCTTGCGCCTGGCGCGGCATGATGTCGAGCGAGCGGACCTTGTCAAGCACGTCGATATCGCCGGGTGCCGTGGAGCCGGTCGTCGCAACGTTGCAGGACGTCAGAAGATTGATAATGCAAAGTGCCAACGCGATAGCGCAAACGCCGCGCATAACCGTCGAGCACCGCACCTGATCGCTGAGACGCCCCATGCCTACGCCGATCCAACTCTAACGAGCCCGTCGCGGACCAGGCGCAAGAACCGATCCAAGGTAAGCTTACCCTTAACGGCAAAGTGAGGGATTCATCTAATGCCGACTAGCCGTTGCTTGCTCATCGAACACTTGATACGATATATTCTTATAAATATAGCGTATGCACGTGAAGTTCTGCGAGTCAATTGTGAAGTTGCGAGACGATGATGAACAAGCTGCGGCCGCATCACGGTTGCTTTGCAACATCCTCACATTCCAGGAAGGGCGCATGATCGGTCCTCAGCCGCTGCAATTCGTTGAGCATCTGCGCCGGAGCGGCCGCCTGAAAGCGGCGGACGCGGAGCAGGTCACGTCTGTTGGTCCGGCACAAGACGGCACACTGCGTTCCGCACCGGGAGCGCCGCACGCCAAGCTTTGGGAAACGACCAATCTATCGCCAACCGAATTCGCCGATGAAGCGGCGAACTTCTTCGGTCATCCCCGCGCCAGCCTGCAGGAGATGCTCTCGGCAACGCCGCTGGTTTCGGCCTTCTCGCGGCGTTTCCTGCGCGAGACACTGGTGTTTCCTTACGAGGTGGCAACTCGCGGTATTCACCTCGCCGTCGCCGACCCGACCGATCTTGCGGCACGACGGGCGGCTGAGATCGTGCTCGGGCCGGATATTTCGATTACCCTCGCCTCGCCCGAGGACCTCGCCGTTGCGCTGGACCAGCGGCTCGTCGACGATAGTCCCGCCGCGCACGCGGACGCCGGCGGCGCGTCCGCGCTGCGCGAGGACGACGTCGAAAGCCTGCGCGACCTTGCAAGTGGCGCACCGGTGGTCCGGGCCGTCAACGACCTCCTGGAAAAGGCCGTGGAACTGCGGGCCAGCGATATCCATATCGAACCGTTTCAGAGCGGACTCGTGGTTCGCCTGCGGATCGACGGAATGCTTCGACCGATCACGCCGCCTGCCGGCGCGCTGCCGCAGGCCGTGATCTCGCGCATCAAGATCATCGCGAACCTCAACATTGCCGAACGGCGGCTGCCGCAGGACGGTGCGGCACGGCTGCGCGCCGGCCGCGCCGACATCGATATCCGCGTCGCCATCATGCCGACCCAGCACGGCGAATCCGCCGTCATCCGCATCCTGCCGAAGGATCGCGGACTGCTCGTGGTCGAGAATCTCGGTTTCGGGCAGGCCGACGAAACCAAGCTGCGGCGGCTGTTAAAGCTACCGCACGGCATGATCGTCATCACCGGACCGACCGGCAGCGGCAAGACCACGACGCTCGCAACCATCTTGTCGATCCTGAACGAACCGATACGGAAAATCCTCACCGTGGAAGACCCCGTCGAGTATGAAATCCCCGGCATCAACCAGTCGCAGATCAAGCCTGCGATCGGGCTGACCTTTGCGAGCGCGCTGCGATCCTTCGTACGCCAGGACCCCGACGTCATCATGGTCGGCGAGGTGCGCGATGCCGAGACCGCGCATGTCGCCGTGCACGCCGCGCTGACCGGCCATCTCGTACTCACCACCCTGCACACCGAGACTGCGGCCGCGGCGCTGCCGCGCCTGCTCGATCTCGGCATCCAGGGATACCTGTTGCGCTCCACCTTGCGCGCGGTGATCGCCCAGCGCCTGGTGCGCCAGCTCTGCGAACGCTGCAAGTCACAAAAAACCCTGATGGATGCCGACCTCACCGACGATCCGCGGCTTGTCACACTCGGTTTCCGGCCGGGCGAGACGGTGCATGTGCCTTGCGGATGCGAACGCTGCGGCAGCAGCGGCTATCGCGGCCGGCTCGGCGTGTTCGAGGTGCTCGAACTCGACCACACCTTGCGCGATCTGATCGGGGAGAAGACCGACGGGCTGGAGGTCGATCAGGCCGCAATCCGCGGCGGCATGACCACGATGCTCGATGACGGCATCGCCAAATGCCGCGCCGGATTGACGAGCCCGGCGGAAATCCTTCGCGTCACGACCGCGCGATGAGGACGAGGTGATGCCGAACTTCCGCTACCGCGCACTGACGCAGAATGGCGAGATCGTGCACGGCACGCTGTCGGCGCCGACCGCGGCGGAGGTGGCGACCAGGATCGAATATCTGCGCCTGCTGCCGATCGAGACGACCGAGGAAAAGCGTTCCGTCTCGGCCTCCAGCGGCTTTTCCCCATTCAGCCGGCCGAGCCCGGCGGAAGTGACGACCTTCACCCGCGACCTGGCGCTGCTCCTGAAAGCCAGCGCGCGGCTCGACGACGCACTCGAACTCTTGTCGAACGACGCCGACGTCGGGCGGCTGCGTCCCGTTGTCGGCAAGTTGCGCGCGGCATTGCTCGGCGGCGAGAGTTTTGCCGAGGCGGTCGCCGCGCATCCAATACTGTTTCCGCCGATGTATGTGGCTCTGGTGCGGGTCGGCGAAGTGTCCGGCACGCTGGACCAGGTGCTGGAGTTGTTGGGCGCCGAACGCGCCCGTGCCGAACAGATGCGTCGCAAGCTGACGGATGCGATGCAATATCCCCTATTCGTGCTGGTCGCCGCGGGCGGCGTCATGTTGTTCTTCATCCTGTTCGTGCTGCCGCAGTTCTCCGTGGTGCTGCAGGATTTCGGAGGAAAATCCGATTCCGCGCTTCGCGTATTCCTGCGACTTTCGGATTTCATGCGCGCCAACGCGACCGCGCTCCTGCTCGCGGCCGCCTGCCTGATCGGTGCGATCTGGTTTGCCTGGCGCCGGCCCGCGGTGAAAGCGGCCGGAATCGGCGCGGTGGCGCGGCTGCCCGGCATCGCCGGCATCTTCCAGTTCTACCGGACCAGCCTGTTCTGCCGCAATCTCGGCGTCCTGCTCGGCAGCGGCGTCAGCCTGACCACCGCCTTGCGCATCCTGATCGACATCATGGCGGTCGCCGGCAATGCCGAGGTCTGGACCGCTGCAGCCGAACGCGTGCGGCACGGCGGCAAGCTGTCCGAAGCGCTCTCGACCTCGAGCAGCCTTCCGCCGATGGCGGTGCGGATGCTGCGACTCGGCGAGGAAATCGGGCAACTGCCGGTGCTGGCCGGCCGGGTCGCCGAATTCTACGAGGCGAAGCTGCAGCGCAGCCTCGATCGCGTCGTCAGCATCATCGGACCGCTTGCGATCGTCGCCATCAGCACCGTCGTCGGCGGGCTGATCGTCTCCGTCATGACTGCACTGTTGTCGGTCACGCAACTTGTTGGATAGATGAAGGGATCATAACGATGCCGGGAGCAATCTTCTCCGGATTTTTCAACCGTTCGCGTGTCGCGACGGAAACCGCCTCGTACACCGAGCAGGGTTTTACCCTGGTCGAGATGCTGGTCGTCATCACCATCATCGGCCTGATCATGGGCCTGATCGGCCCGCGCGTGCTCAACTATCTGAGCGAGTCGAAGGTCAAGGCCGCGAAAATCCAGATGCAGAGCTTTTCCAGCGCGCTCGACCTGTTCAACCTCGACGCCGGCCGCTACCCCTCGGCCTCCGAGGGCCTCGCGGCGCTGGTTCGTCGGACGCCCGGGAACGAGGCCTGGAACGGGCCGTATCTGAAGGGCGGCAACGTTCCCAAAGATCCCTGGAACCATGATTATGTCTATAGCGCGCCAGCCGAGCACGGTGCCTACGACATTGTCTCCTACGGTTCCGACGGCCAGAACGGCGGCAGCGGCACCGCCGCCGACATCTCGCTCGACGCCTTGACGACCGCCAGGAACGAGTGACTCGCTTGAACGAGGCGCGTCAACACGGCTTTACGCTGATCGAGATGGTTTGCGTCATCGCGCTGATCGCGCTGATGGCTGCGGTGTTGCTGCCGTTCCTGCCGCAGCATACCTCGCGCGCGCGGCTGCAGGCCTATGCACTGGAAGCTGCGACCCTGCTGAAGGCCGACCGCAATGCCGCCGTCGGCCGTCGCGCCGACGTCGCGACGCTGGTCGACCCGCCCTCGCGCACCATCCGCTCCGGCGCGACGGCGCAGCGCCTGCGTATTCCCGACGACGTGCGCTTCGATGCGCTGCTGCCACAGACCTGCCGCCGCCATGCGGTGCTGTCGACCATCAGCTTCTTCGCCGACGGTATGTCGTGCGGCGGCACGATCGCGCTCGCCCGACTGGATACGACCTACGAAATCCGCGTCAACTGGCTGACCGCAAGGATTGAAATTGTCGACCGTTCGACACGCAGCAATTGACCGGCACGATGCCGGCTTCACGATCCTGGAGGTGCTGATCGCGCTCGCGATCGTCGCCGCCTCGATCGTTGCGATTGGAACGGTGATGGCCACCAACGTACGCGGCGTGCGCAAGCTGGAAGACCGCGTCGCCTTGATGCAGACCGCGCAGGCGGTGCTGGTGACTGCGATACCGCCGCGCAAGGATCTCGCGGAGGGAAGGCTTTCCGGTGAACTCCGCAACTATCGCTGGCAGGTCGATATCGGCCCGGTGGGCGGCGACTTTGCTGCCGAGAATGCCAAGATCCTCTGGATCCCAAAACTGCTGAAGGTCCGCGTCCGCTCGCCTTCCGGCGCCATGGTCGAGCTTGCGACCGTTCGCTTGATACGCAAGGCACCCGGCCAATGACGACTCGCGGCGGATCAGGCAGTGAAGCAGGTTTTACACTGATAGAGGCGCTGGTGGCACTCGCGCTGACCGGGCTATTGCTATCGGCACTCGCCACGCTGACGGCGCAATGGCTGCCGAACTGGAATCGTGGGCTCGACCGTATCCAGAACAACGAACTGGTCGCCATCGCCATGCAGCGGATCGCCGCCGACCTTTCCGCCGCCGAATATGTGCCGCCCGGCCGCGAACACAAAAAACCGTTGTTCGACGGCGCGGCCCTATCGGTAACCTTCGTGCGGACCGCTCTCGGGCCCAACGCCGGTATCGGGCTGGACATCGTGCGGATAGGCGAGACCACGGACCGCGGCCATCTGGTTACGATCCGAACCCGCGCGCCGTTCGTGCCCGTTCCACCTGGCGTCTCTCCATCGGAACAGATTCATGGGGGCGACCCGGTCTTGCTGCTCCGCGCACCGCTGCGCCTGTCCTTCGCCTATGCCGGACCGGATCGCATCTTCCGCGACGACTGGCACGACCAGGACAAGCTGCCAGCGGCGGTCATGCTCACCCTGCGCGAGGCCACCAGCGAGCGCGTGCTGTCGGTTTCGACGGTGACGCCGGTTCATATCGATGCGCCCGCCGGCAAAGGCGGCAGCGGCTCCGGTAATGCAAAAAACGATGGCAAGGACGACACCAAGAACGACAGGCATGACGGCGGCGTGCCGGATGCTCCGAAACAGGGCGGCTCATGATGAGGCAATCGCATGACGCGTCATCTTCAACCCGACAGGAATCCCGCCGCGGTTTCGTCATCGTCGCCGTGTTGTGGCTGCTCGCCGCGCTCGCGGCGCTGGTGACGATCTTCTCGGTCTATCTGTCGAACTCGGCCCGTGCATTAGCGCTCAACGATACTGGCCTCAAGGCCGAGGCGCTGGTCTCGGCAGGCATCGAACTGGCCGCCTACCGGCTCTTGCTCACGAACGAGCGCACGCGCCCGCCGCGCGGCTCCTTCCATGTCCGGCTCAGCGGCGCGAAGCTCGCGGTATCCTATGTCACGGAAGCGGCGCGGGTCGACCTCAACGCAGCGCCGAAAGAACTCTTGGCCGGCCTGTTGTCGGAGTTCGGCGCTAGCGAGGACGATGCGAAGACAACGGCCGACCGCATCGTGGCCTGGCGCACCCACGCCGCGCCCAACAGCGCGGGCAACGAAGACGCACTCTACCGTGCGGCCGGAAAATCCTATTCACCGCGCCAGGCGCCGTTCGCGCATGTCAATGAGCTCGCCCTCGTGCTCGGAATGACGCCCACTTTGGTCGAGCGCGCATTGCCCTTTGTCACCGTGTTCAACGGCACCGCCGGTGTCGATGTGCTGACGGCGCCACCGGAGGTGATCGCGGCATTGCCCGGCATGACGCCCCTTATCCTGAAGGATTTCCTGAACACCCGCGAGACGCTGCCGAACGATCCCGCCGCGATCACGGCGGCGCTGGGTGCGGCCGGCACGAAAGCTGCGGCGATGCAAAAGAGCAAGGCCTATCGCATCCTGATCCGCCTGCGTTTTCCCGACCGCCACGAGACCGCCTCGGAAGTGGTGATCTCGCTGCGCGGCAAGGAAGACCCCTATCAGGTGCTGTCGTGGCAGAGCGCGGCTGCACGCGGATGACAGACGGAGGGATGTTGGGCGCATAATGGCAGAAGCAAAGGAATTGTTCGCGTTCTGGATCGACGCCGTTGCCGCGGCGCTGCGCATGGCCGCCGCGCGCGCGATGCCGCAACGCCGCATTCCGCTCAAGCAAAGCGAGGCCGGCGATTTCACGGCGCGCGTCGTCTCGAAGAAGAAGGGCGCAGCGCTGCCGCAAGCCACGTTCCGACTCGGACAAGCGCCGGCTTTGACCGAAGAATGGCGCGCGGCGCTGCGCGGCAGCCGGCTTGAAATCCATATGCGAGCGGACCAGGTGTTGTTCCGCACCATCGATTTCCCGAAACAGGCGACGGATTTCCTCGATGGCATGGTTCGCGCCCAGATCGACCGCCTGACACCGTGGACAGCCGATAATGCGGTGTACGGCCTGACCGCGCCGGTGCCGGCGGCGAACGAGCGGGTCGCGTTGACACTCGCCGCGACATCCAGGCAGGCCATTCAGCCGCTCCTGGACCTTGCGACAGATCTCGGCGCAGCATCGGTCGAGGGGCTGATCGAGCCGCCGGACGCGGAGAACGCGGCTCGCCCGATCAGGATATTCGAGCAAAAACTGTCCGGCCCCGCGGGGCTTTCGACCGACATGCCGCGGCTGTTGCGGCTGACGTTGCTCGGCGCCGGCGTGACGACGGCCGTGATGCTCGCCGTCTCCACCTATCTCGGCGGCGCGTATGACGACCAGCGGCAGGAATTGCAGCAGCGCGTCAGTCAACGCCGTGCAGCGCTCCACATCGACCGGCCCGGTAGCTCAGCGACGACCTTGCTTGCCAAGCGCAAGCAAACCTCGCCTTCCAGCGTCATGGTGCTGGAGGCGATCTCGCGGGTACTGCCGGACACCACCTATGTCACAGAATTGCGGATCGACACCGACAAGATGCAGATCGTCGGCCTGACCCGGAACGCACCATCGCTGATACGTCTCCTGGAGCAGTCGCCGCAATTTTCTCGCGCCACGTTCTTCGCCCCGACCACGCGCGACCAGAACGATCCAGGCGAACGCTTCCATATCGAGGCGCATGTCATACCCTATTTCGGGACCGGATCATGAACCTCTCTTCAACATTGCGAAAGCTAACGACCGCGCCGCTGCCGGCAGCCATGATCTATTTCGGGCTTCTGGTCTTGTTGTTGTTCACCATCGCAAGTTCGATATCCGATCTGTTCGGCAAACGCGCCGACGTGGCGGCCGTGCAAGCCATGCTCGATCAGTTCGAGGGCCGACGGCCGGTAGCGGCGAAGGCCGGATTTGCGGGCGCCGCGCCCTCCGGTTCGCCCTTCCTGGAAGGCGCGACCGTGACGGTCGCGGGCGCAGCACTTCTGCAGCGCGTCTCCGCCGCCGTCACCAAATTCGGCGGTAACGTGCTGTCGTCGCAAGTCGACCTGCACGGTTCGCAATCGAAGGTCGGGTTTCTCACGATCATCGCAAGCTGCGATATCGAGCAGACCGGCCTGCAACAACTGCTCTACGATATCGAGGCCGGCATGCCGTTCCTGTTCGTCGATCAACTGGTCGTGCAGACACCCACGGGTTTCGCCGCTTCCGGCGAGGGCAAGCTACGCATCCTGCTCACGGTATCTGGACAATGGCGGGGCGCGGCATGAGACATCGATCGTTGCGCGAGATTCCGGTGAAACTGACGCTGCTCGTACTAGTGCTTGGTATCCCGGCTTCGACCCTCGCGCTGCCGACCAATGCCGACGACATCGATTTGGATGCGCCGCGCCGCGCTGGCGGACCTTCGGCGCCCTCGCTCTGGGATCAGCCCGCCCCGCCACCCCCGAACCCGGTGAGGCCGCCGGCACAAGCCCCGCAACAGACGATCAAGCACACGCCGAGCGCCAATCCACTGTGGGCTATCCCGCTCGCGAAGCTGTCGAACACGCGCGCGCGGCCGATCTTCTCAGCGTCGCGACGACCGCCTCCGGCTGCCGTCGCACTCGTGCCCGCCGCGACAGCGCCGCCTCCTCCACCACGGGTCGAGCGCCCGGAATTGTCGCTGGTCGGCACCGTGGTCGGCGATGACATGAGGTTCGGGGTTTTCATTGACCCTGCCACGCGAGCGACCCTGCGCCTTAAAATCGGCGACGATTTTCAGGGCTGGAAGCTGCATTCGGTGCAGGGCCGCGAGGTGACACTGACGCATGACGGTCAGACGGCGATCCTGAGCCTGCCGCAACCGGGCACACCCAAGGCGACCGGGCCGTCACGCAGAAGCGCCGATAACGCGGACACCCGAGACCACACCGACAACCACCCGCCGCCCCGACGGAAGGGCGGACGCTAACCCGCGATGACGACTCAACTTGAAGCCATCGCGCTTTCGCCTTTTGATTGGGCATTGTCTTTCGGAAAGCCGGCGTCCACTTTTACGGATCATGCCCAGCTAGTCGATCAAACCACGCTGCTGCAGCACGATCGCCGCGAGCAGGCCGAGCGCGAGAAACGGACCGAACGGCAACGCCGTTTGCCGCGTCACCGTCCGCTTCGAAAGCTGCATGAGCCCGGCCGCCGCGAGCGCGGTGACCGAAGCGATAAGAAGCTGCGTCGGTACGCCGGCAACGCCGATCCAGACGGCGGAAGCTGCGAGCAACTTGACGTCACCGAGCCCAAGTCCTTGAAGCTTGCGCCACTTGAAATAAAGCCAACGCAATAGCCAGACGACGGCGCCGATGACGACGCCCTCGCAAAGCCGAGCACCCGCAGGCTCCCACCCCGCGAGCGCCGCCATCCGCACCACACCGGTCGCAGCCACCAGCAGATTGAGCCGGTCGGGAATGATGCCGTCGCGCAGGTCGATCCATGCGAGCCAGACGCACGCGAGGCCGAGCACGCTCAGAGACGCCGTCGTCAAGGGATCTGGCAAGCTTTTTACCGCCGGCGCTTGAAGTCCACGACGATGGCGACGTTCAATTCTTCAGGCGGCGGGTGGAACGGCGCGCAGGCACGAATTGTCTGCAACGCACTTGCATCCAGCTTCGGCTGGCCGCTGCTCACCGCGATCGCCAGGGTGCCGGGCTTGACCTGCCCGTCGGGAGTAAGCGTGAAGGACACCGTCGCATTGCCTTTGCGGCCTTCATTCGGATAGACCAGATGGGCCTGCACTTTCTTGGTCAGGCGCTTGACGTATTTGCGCAGGTGATCCGCCTCGAGATCCTGCTCGGCTTTAAGAACCTGCGCCTTCTGCTGCTCGTCGGGATCCTGCACCTGACGCGCCTGCGGAGGCGGGACCGGCTGCTGCGGCGGCGAGGAGACCTGCGGCTGGGGCTCCGGCGGCCTGGCGCCGTCATCCTCCTGCGGCTCGGGCGGCGGCGCCTCCTGCGGTGGCGGCGCCGGTTGTGGCTGCTGCTGCGGCTGATCGGGCTGCTGCGCCACTTTTTCCTCGGCCTGCGTATCGGACACCATGCCCTGCAACTCGACAACGAGCACCTCGGCGTCGTCGGGCGGCGGCGCCAGATTGTGCACGACAAACGGCAGCGCCAGCGCCGAATGCAGCGCCAGCGAGGCGGCCATGCCATGCCAGATCGTGAACTTCAGCGCCCGGTCCATGATCTCCCTCGCAACGCACGATGACCAACGCTGCAACGACCGCCGATTATCATGTCACTTTGCCGCGTTCCGGGTCTGCACCGCGACCTTGGTGAACTTGAGCTGCTTGAGCACGTCGGTGACGTCGACGAACTGCTGGAACTGGATCGCGCGATCGGCGCGGATCAGGAACGAAGTCTCCGGCGGCAGGCCCCCCGCCTTCTCGGCCAGCGTGTCCTTCGTGACCTGCTCGCCGTCAAAATAGATCGCGCCGCCGAGGGTCAGATCGATGGTCTTGTTCTTCTGTTGGCCGGTCTCGGCATGGGTGGTCTGCGGCAACGAGACCGGAATGCGCCCCGTGGCGATGAAGTTCGCCGTGGTCAGCACCACCGTGAACAGCACCAGCATGATGTCGACGAAGGGGATGACGTTGAGCGCTGAAATGGGCTCCTCATCCACGGGCGATCTCCCATCGAAGCATCAGCACCTTGACCTTGCGCAGCAACGCGTTGTAGATCGCCACCGAGATCAGGGCCACGACCAGGCCGACGGCCGTCGCCTTCAGCGCGAGCGCGAGCCCCAGCATGATCTTGGTTACATCCGCCGCAGCGTCGAGGCTCATGTTGTAGAATGTCAGCATGATGCCGAGCACCGTCCCCAGCAAACCGATATAGGGCGCGTTGGAGGCGACCGAGGCGACGACGAGCAGCCGCTTGGTCAATTCCAGCTCAAGCGCTTTGATGTTGGTAAAACCGGCTGTATCGATGGAGCGATAAAAGAACATCCGTTCAAGGCCGATAGCGACGACGATGACGCTGAGCAAAACAAGAAGTCCGATGACGCCAAAATCAACAGCATCAGAGAGCCACTCAAATTGCATGATCGATCTCTTCCCGTCTTTCGAAGCTCTTCCGACAGGGCATCAGCCCCCTCGCCTTTGCACCAACACCCGTTCCCGAAGGCGGAAACTCAGAAAGTCGCCCCGATCTGCACCAGCCCCTTGGTCCCGCGATCATAGCTCTTGGCGCCGTCGTTGGAGCCATAACTGTGAGCGACCATGGCCTTGAGCAGCAAAGCACGGCCGGGGAGATATTCGTAGGTCGCGTAATAACCGAGGCCGACATCGTTGATCTGCGTGTAAGCCTTCTGCAAAGTGGTGTAGGCGGCGTTTTCGATCCATGCCGCACCTACATCGGTGAACACGCCGATGGAATGACGATAATTACGGATGTCCGGCAGCGCGTATTTCAGTTCCGGCGTGATGATGAAGCCGCTGTCGCCGGCAAGGCCTTCGTCGAACGATCGCACGCCCCAGATACCGGTCAGGCTGAGTTGCTCGCTGGTGTCGAGATTGCCCGACAGCGATTTCTGCGCCCTGATATCGGCGGACAGCGACAGCCTGTCGGTCAACGCCAGGATCGAATTGAACGTCAGATTGACCTTCTGATAATCGCCGACCGTATTCGCGCCCGCGATGTTGATCGCTTTCTGGACGGGATCCGGAAATGCGAGATAACCGCCGGTGAAGGAAAACGTGGTGCTTGTCGTAACCGGATGACCGAGAATCGCGCCGAGCGTGGCGCGCGTCACCCCGACGGCGCCGAGATCCATGCTCCTGTTGGCGATCGAGGTGCCGAGAACAGTGTCGTTCAGTGCTTTGTGGGTGTAGCCGCCGAAAATATAGATGCTGTCCTCGCGCGTCCGTCTCAAGGCATACGTCAACGTCGCGCTGCCGCCGTCGGCGGTGCCGGTCGCATTCAGATCGTTATAGATGCCGCCGAGCGTATAGGTGGTGCGGAACGCCGCAACCTCGGCCCGCAGGCCGGTATATCCGATCGGAAGCGAGTAGGCGATGCGGCCGTTCACAAGATGGGTGTCCTCCGAAACAATGCCGAAGGCGGACAACCGGTCGCCGATACCAAGCGGAGAATTCAGGTTGAGGCCGCCGCTCAGCCGGTTGCGCCCGGTATAGGGTGAGCCGAAGTTGTCTCCCAGCAGGTAGCCGTCGACACGCCGCGTCGCCGGCACCTTGAACACGAAGTCCGACGTCTCCGGCTGTCGCCCCGAGCTCACCGCCACCCGCGGCATCCCCGCCCCCGGCAGATCGGAGATCAGAAGCATCGTGCTCTCGAGCTGGTCCTTGTGGATCAGCGCCGCGCCGGCCAGCGCATGATCGATCACGCCGTGCAGATAGGCGTCACGCACCAGCGAGTTGTTCTGAAGCGCGATGGCGCCGTATCTGCCGGGGACGACCTTGATCTTCAGCGTGCCCCGGGTGGCGTTTTGCGCCGGCACATAGGCTTTGGCCAGCAGGTAACCCCTGTCGCGATACAGCGTGGTGATCCTGTCGGCCGCTTCATAGATTTGCGCCAGCGTGAGCTTGCGGTTCTCGTAAGGCGCGACGATGTCGCGGATCTCGGCCTCGCTGACCAGCTCGGCACCTTCGACCTTGAAATGGCGGACCAGCAGCGTCGACTTGTCCTTGAGCGTGAACGGCGGCTCGACCAGCCGCGGCAGCACCGGCACCGCCGCCTCGCGCGACTGCGGCGCCGCCTGGCGCGCTTCGTCGGCCTGCCGCACCGCGTCGCCGATATTGTATTGCGGAACCACCGGCGGCGTTTGCGCCAGCACAGGTAGCGCCGTCACGAGCAAGGCGCCAGCGGCCGCACCGGAGGTGAGGAATGCGTTGAGCTTCATGGAGTGCGAGACCTTTGAAACCGGTTGAGTATCATTGCGGCAGCTGAGCCGGCGCGCCCTGCTTCGGAGCGCCGTTTTTCAAAATTGAAACGCTCATCAGCCTCGCAACCACACGAATTTACAGAGCTCCCAACAAGACCAAACATACAAGCTCCACTTCGATGGCGTCTCAAGACAATGTATTTATACAAATATAACGCGTAGAAAGCCGACAAGCGAGAGTCAAGTCCCGCACATCGTGCGGCTATTTTAATTGTCGTGCCTGTTGCGGTTCTGCGCCTATTGAACCTGTTCTTCGCGTGCAGCCAGCGCCGCCGGTAATCCGTTGAACGACACGGGCAGTTTCACCTGCTGATGCGCACCGTCTTCGAACTCCAGACGTCCCGGCTCAGCCTTGATCCTGCCCTTCAATATCTGGATGGTGTCCGGCTTGATCTCAGCCTCAGCCATGCAGGTTTGAAGGCAGCGCGTGAATGTCGCGGTAAGCGGCGGCGTTTTGTCGTCAACGACAAGGCGAATCCCGGCTGGCAGATACACGCCCGGCGGGACCTGCACGATCAGCTTCATGGGATCAGGCTTGCCTACTCGTCCGAAAACCACCTCCGCAATGGCGTTCTGCTGCTGTTGCTGATTGCGCGTCGCTATCGTCTGCACCACCTCACACACTTTGGGCGCCGGCGATTTGGTTTCGCAGCGCACGACCCAATCTTCAAACGTCGAGGTCGAGGTCGATGCTTGCGGATTGTTGCCGGTCCCCTTGGCCGGTGTTGCCGGCGCAGCTACTCCGGGAGTTATCGTCTGTGCCAAGGCGCAAACGACCGACAGCAGGATCGCTGTCAAACCGCCTCGATATATATGTCTGCACATAATGTAACGCTCATTTTGAGAACCAAGGCGACGCATGACCATCCTCTGTTAGGGCCAGACCTACGGCAGCTCGGGAGCAACTCCCGAATGCAATTTCGCGCGCTTCATGTGCTTCATGGACGCGAAGCTCATTGACACAGGCGCGGCATCATTGAGGCGCCTGAGCCGGCGCGCCCTGCTTCGGAGCGCCGTTCTCCAGATTGAAACGCTGACCGTTGACGTCGATCGAGCGGATGGTGGCGCCGAGGCCTCCGCCGGTTCCGCCCCCCGCGTGGCCGCGGCGGTTGGTCTGCGCGGTGCGGCGGCGCTCGCGCTCGCGCTTGCGCCGATCATCATCGGCTTTCGCCTTGTCATCGACGGCCTTGAGTTCGTTGTCGATCGTCTCGATCTTCGCGGTCTTGACGGCCGACGCGCCGGCCTCCGACATCGCGGGATCTGGCGGCGTCACAGATGACATCTGCACACCGTTTGTGACCGCGTTCGCCGTGCGGCCTCCCTGCTGGATCAGAGCCTGGCGGGCAGCAGCAGCCTGCGTCGCGGCAGCCTGCGCAGCAGCAGCTTCGGCGGCGGCCTGCGCTGCGGCTTGAGCCGCCGCCTGCGCCGCCGCCTGACCCGCTGCAACCTGGCCAGGCGAAGTGCCCGTGATCGCGGCTGTATTAGGAGCGACCGCCGTTCCGGATGTCACCATCCCCGCTGCCACCATTTGCGCGGTGGTCATACCCGTAACGGATTCCAGGTTGCTGTTGCCAGTCGAAAATTGTGCATTTCCCAAGGCGCCGTTAACTGTCGTGGGACCGAAAACGGCTGTGCTATAGTGGACATCCGCACCAAAGGTGAGACCTGTACCCTGGGCGATGAATGCGCCATTCAACGCTCCAAGGCCTGGAGCTATCAGGCTTGTAACGGGGCCGGAGGAATAGCTCTTGAAAATAGTCCCAGTGTTATAGAGTCCGGCAAATCCACCTACACCATTATAGCCGGTCACCGCGCCGGTTGAGTACGACTCCGAGATATCTACATTTTGCAGCCAACCGGCAAACCCGCCGACATTGAAGGCTTCTGGTGCATAAACCGCCCCGGTGGCAAAAGAGTGGGTAATCGAGCTATGAACTGAGGTTCCAACGAGCTGGCCGACCAAACCTCCAACAGCCGTAAAAATCTGTTGGCTTGGTATGTTTCCACCCAGATCCAACGTGACATTGCCTAGCGCAAACGCCTTGTCGATCTGGATAACCCCTGTCCCCAAAGCAGTCCCCGAACCGATCAGACCGCCGAGGAATCCGCTGGGAGTGCTAGCGTTATGCGCGACAACATCGCCCGTCGCATAAACGTTGTCGAAAGTGGCGCCGTTTGTACCGTCGACCTGACCAACAAGACCGCCAAGCACTCCACCGTTCGTGACCGCGCCGGTGGCAAAGGAATTGGTGACACTGACACTGACACCGTTATTACCCGTCGCTGTCGCACCGATCAGACCTCCTGATACTCCTAGAGAACCATTCGGCTTTTTGACCGCTCCGGTGGCATAGCTGTAGCTTAGGGAGCTCTCCGAGATGTCGGCGATCAGCCCGCCGCATTCGGCGCTCCCGCACGTCACGTCACCTTTCGCATCGGCTTTGGATATCGTGACCTTACCTGTGGCAGACCCGAGCAGGCCTGCACCTATTCCATCGGAAACCAGCAAGACATTTGTCGAGACATGATCGATAGCGGCCTGATTGGCCCAACCAATCATTCCCGCCGCCGTTGCCCGGTGTCCCGAAAGAACCGTCACCCCACCGGTGACGTAAGCACCCCTTACGGTCGCCATGTCAGTCGGGGAGCCGTTTCCGCCTGGCAAATTTCCGATCTGGCCTACCAGAGCGCCCAAATAGGGAGCGAGGCCAAAATTAGGTGCATCGAAGTAGGAGTCGGGAAGAGAGATCGTAGCGCTGACATTGGTCAGGCCGAGATCTCTGATCATCCCATTCCTGCCCAGGGTTCCGATGAGCCCGCCCGTATACTGTGTGCTCGTCTCGCCTTGAATTTTCAAACCGTCGATCTTGTGGCCGAGACCTGCCAGAGCACCGTAGAAGCTACCGACAACAAAACCGGAGCTTCCTGAAACAGGTTGAGAGGGGAGCGCAGGCGGCACGCCGGCAACCGTCGTCGTATAAGTTGTCCCGCTCGCGTCAAGATCGCCAGCGAGCGCATAGTGCGTCGATGAACCATTAATGGCAGCGAGATCCGCCATGTTGTGGATGAGCGTGTAGGCCTGCCCGTTGACGGTGAGGCCAGCGTTATTTCCCGACAGGGTGATGGAGCCATAAATGGCACCGGCCGGCGCTATCTGCGCGACGGGAAGGCCGTCCGCATTCAGCACCGCTCCTGCATAGCTCGTCGGCGTCCAGAGAGTGTAATCGGTGCCGTAGTTCATCGCCAGCGCTGCATTTGCGCCGGTCGCGGTCACCGGCGCATTGATGTTGACGGCTCCTGAGGCCGCCAACGTCAGCCGCGTATTTGCAGACCAGTTTATCGCGGCGTTGATCGTGACATCGCCAGAAAGCGCATTGAGGCTGAAGTTGCGCAGACCGAGCTGTGTCGCGACGAAAGCCGGCGCGAGGTCGACGCCACCGACGCTGATCGCGTTCTGAGACCATGACCACGTGCCGCCGCCGATAGTATCAAGCGAGAGGCCGGAGATCGTCATGCTGCGACCGGCTGTCTCCAGCACCCCGTTGGTCACGACGATCGTGCCGCTCGCCGTGGCCGTCGCCGCCGCGCCGTTCAACGTGTAGCTATCAAGAGCGGGGCCCGCGCCGTTAAGCACAAGATTCGCATCTGTCACAGAGGCAAGGATGACCTTGCCATTCGTGGCCGTGATGCGGCCTGTGTTGCCGACGTTGCTGGCGCCCAGCAAAGCGACGAAGCTGCCATTACCGACCGAGATATTCCCGGCGGCCGCAACCGGCCCGATACTGCCACCGGGGCTGCTGAAACTGTAATTGCCCGCGCTGAAGTCGCTATTGGTGATCGCAAGGGTACTTGCGACGAGGCCGCCGACGTTAACCTGCGAGCCCGCGTTGAAAATAACGCCGGCCGAATTGACGATGAACACCCGGCCGTTGGCATTGAGCGCGCCGCTGATAATGCTCTGATCGCTGCCGGTGACGCGATTGAGAATGACGGCGGTGGACGACGGCTGATTGAAAGTCACCGTCTCGCCAGAGGCGATCGAGAATCGAAACCAGTCGATGATCGCCCGATCAGTGGTCTGGGTGATGGTAGCCGTCAAGCCTGTGTCGACGACCGTGACCGTACCCGGTTTAGATGAGACCACCCGGCTGGCGGAACTGACCAGCACAGAACCGCACGCGCCAAGATTGCACACGCCATTGAGCACGTAATTTCCATTAGTCGGATGGAGGCCAGTCGTGCTTGTGATGTCTTGAAGTCCCGGGCTCGCAGAGGCAATCGTCGCCGTGCCGAGGAACGTAATGCTATCGCCAGCGGCCAGATTGGTCGCAACCAGATTGGCCCCGGCCACCGTCGTCGTGTTGTCCTCCAATTTGGCGCCGGACAGAATCAGCACACGGGGACTAATTTCCGCGGTGGAGGGAACAGTCCCGCTTGTCGCAGAAAGCGTGTAGTTGACAGCGCTCGCGTTCGTCAGGACAAGGCCGCTGACGTTAACGCTCTTGTTGGTCCCGGCGTTGGCATTGGCAAAATTCGCAATTCCGGCGGCCGTTATCGTGTCGCCGGCCACCAAGCCACTCCATCCTAAAGACACGAGTGAGGCTGCGGTGGTGCCGTCGTAGACCTTGTTATCGACAGTTGCTTGCGAGACGGTCAGCGTCCGGGCCGTGATCGAGGCCTTCGGCACGCTGCCTGCCGTGATGATGTAGTTGCTGGCCTTCGTGCCAGCGCCCGCAGCGGCGTCATAAGTCAGTGTGATGGTCTTGTTGGCTCCCACATTCTTGTCGAGGAACGTGCCGGTCAGATTGCTGATGGTGAGCGACTGGCCTGCCACGAACCCCGTCAGCGTCATGGCGCCGCTCGATAGGTTCGTAACTGCCGCCGTCCCGTCATACGTCTTGTCCGCGGCCGTAATCGTCGTGCCTATCGAGAGCGACCTGGGATTAATTTGAACTACGCCGCGAATGACCTTGTAAGCCGAGGTTGTAGAAAACAACACATCCGATGTCAGCCGGTAGCCAGCGTCGACATACCCGTCTGAGAGAGTAACGCCAAAAAAGACGTTGTCTCGGAAGTTGTCTGTTCCGCCGAACGCCCCTTGTATGCCAACGGCTTGTGCCGCAAGCGTACTGGGTGAGGTCACCGCGCCATACGACTTATTAGTAGCGCCGGCATATAGCGGGAGGTTAGAGAGAACCGGAATGCCCGTAGACGAGGCTCCCCAAATCGTGGGATCGAAGCCGACATAATTTGCGAAAGTCGTGGCGGCTGCTGCCGCGGCGGACTGGTCTGCGCCGGAGAACTTGGTTGCGCCGGAATTGTCAGTGACAGCAAAGTTGGTTACGCCATCGGCATACCAATAGGAGTTTAAAACGCTGCCCGTGTTGGAGGCAACAAAACCGGACCGAGGCGCCGTGCTGCCCGCATAAGTGGTTGCATAAGCATATTTGATGCTGCCCGCGTTAGTGTAAGCAAAGCCTGCGCTCCAATTGGCTGCAGCATTAGTGCTCGTATAATAAAGATCGGCATAGGAATTGGTTATCGCGCCGGTTGAAGCGTTGTTGCCGACGAAACCCGCAAGTTCGTCGCCATAGCTATACGTCGTGGCCGAAGTGCTCACCATACGCGTATAGGATTGATCGATCGTTCCTGTGTTCGTCCCGACGAAGCCACCGACCGCCGCCGTGGTGGCGATGGACGACTCGAGGCGCATTATCATCGAGCTAAAAGACGTGGAAGTCGTATTGTTGTTGATGCCGACCAAGCCGCCGACATCGGTAACAGTGCCGGCGCTTCCCGCTATGATGTAACTTAGCGTACCTCCCTGCGCAAAGCTCTCTGTGATCTCGCCATTGTTGACGCCAACCAAACCGCCGGCAACGTGCCCGGCGGTTAAGCCAAGGTTGGCGACATAGCTGTTGGAGATCAAACCATCTTTGGCGACGGGATCGCCGTTGATGCCGACTAATCCTCCGACCTTGTCGATCGCAGCAACCCCGCCGACCGTTGCATTATTGATCGTTACATAATTCGCGAAACTATTGACAATCTGACCTCGGTTGACATTGGCCAGGACGCCGACAGCATCGGCGACGCCGTTACTGGCAGGCACGTTCACCGTGGCCGGAACGGAGCCAGTTCCTCCGATCGCAACATTGGCTACTGACGCGCCCGCGCCGATCGTGCCAAATAATCCGGTTCCGGTTAATGTGGATGCGGTAATCCTGTGACCAAATCCATTGAAGCTTCCGGTAAAATCCGCGGAAGAGCCAATACCCTCGTTCCAGTTGATATCCGTGATGTCGAAATTGGCGCCAACCACATAGTGACCTGACAGATTATTTTTAACAGCATTCAGGCCTGCCGTGTCGGTAATGACCGTATAGGTGTCATCATTCAGCTTGACGGAATTCGTGCTGCCAAGCGTGATCGACCCGCCAAAAGTCCCGTTCGCAAGGCCAAGAGATGTGTAGAGGCCATAAGCGGAGCCATTGTCATTTTTGCCGGCGGTCAACGTAGCCAATGCCGAGCCGTCGACGAGATTGATGTCGTGGCCGTAATGCGCGACCAGACTTGGTGTGGTGAAAGCGCAAACCGTGGGCGCGCAGGCCGTCACTGCCGCGTTGACGAAGATGTTTTTCCCCGCATTCAACGTCAGCGTTCCCGACCAGGTCATCGGCGCATTGATGTTGATATTGTTGGCAGCACCGAGCGTCAACGAATTGCCCGAAGTCCACGTGAGCGGAGCCTCGACATCAATATCGCCACTTTCGCTGCCACTCGCTGAGGTGACAATAGTGACATTGTTGTCAGTGAGCCTCGCTAACAACGTATTCACGCCGATACCGCTCGTGGTTTGAGCGCCGCTGCCATAAACAATATGGAAATCCGTCGGGTCGACCAGCCATGTGCCGGTTTTGCCATAGACGGAGTTGGTGGTGATCACCGCATCGTCCGCGATCTTGACGTGATCGCCGCTCGTCTCGATGAAGCCGCCGTCGCCGCCTTTTGGAGCGGAGGCGTCGAGCTTGCCGGAGACCTTGGCGGTGCCGCCCTGCGCCAGCAGCTTGATCTTGCCGAGCTTCACGGTGCCGCCGTTGGAGCCCCCCTTCAGCGCCGCCATGGTGCGGGCCTGGATGATGCCGGAATTGTTGACCTGCGCCGACAAGACCTGATCGGCCGCCTTCGCCGTCATGATCACCTGCCCGCCATTGGCGATGATCGCGCGCTTGTTCTGCACCAGCGCGTTCAGCGTGCCCTTGTCGATCGTCACATCCAGCAGCGAATCGCCGCCGAAGTTCAATGTGATCTTGTCGCCGGCCGCCATCGCCACCGTGCCGAGCTTGGCCGCGATCATGCCCTCGTTCGACACCGTCTTGCCGAGCAGCGCCACATAACCCCCGCCATGCGTGCGGATGCGGCCCTGGTTGACGACCGACGCATTCGATGTGCCCGAGAATTTGTAGTTCCCGGCCATGAAGTCATTGTTGGAGATATCCAGCGTCGAGGCGACGAGGCCGCCGACATTGACTTGCGCGCCCTGGCCGAACAGCACGCCATTTGAATTGACGATGAAGACCTGACCGTTGGCGTTGATGGCGCCATTGATGACGCTGCTCTCGTTGCCGATGACGCGGTTGAGGGTTGCAGCCGAACTGTTCGGCTGGTTGAAATTGACGGTGTTCTGCGCGCCGACCGAGAAGCCCTGCCAGTTGATGACGGCTTTCTGCGAGGATTGGTTGATGTTGGTGACCGTGCCCGCCTGCGCGATGCCGGCCGAGCCCGCGACAACGGAACCGCCAGTCGGGCTCTGCGCCGACGCCGCATGTGGCAATACCATCACGGCGCAAACCGCCGTCGTGACCAATAGGGATGTCCTAAAGAACCTGAGCGAGAACGGAGAAGGCAGGCGCTTCACGTATAACTGAGCCGCGGCACAATCATGCGCGCGCATCGAGTCCGCAGCGATATCAAACATCATAAGCCCCCTGCCTCGCTTCCGCGACTCGAACCCCATCAGCCCCTGAACCACTGGGATACAGGCTCCGCAATAATGAGCGCGCAGCGCAGGCCCTCCCCGCCCCATGTCTATATATTTATACGTATATATCGATAGAGGGCCGAAAAACCCGAGTCAAGCCTTGTACGATTCGCCGAAAAGAAAGTTACGAGGGTCGAAATCGGACGCGAAGTTGGCGAGCTGCCGTCCGACTTCTCCCAAGGGCAGCCAGCGATCGTCACTTTCCATCTGCGCAATGATTTTGTTTGAGACCTGTGCGCGGGTAGTTCTGGACGCGGCGCGTTGCTTTTGATTCCATCCGTTTGAGCAACGGATTGAGGTTTGGAATGGGGTGCCGTCGGATTGGTCAGGAGACATTTTCATTTTCGGCTGCGGGTTACCGCCCGCGCTCGTCGCTGGATGAGCTTTCGAACCTGATCGATTGGACGGCGATCGAGTGCCATGTGAGCTCAATTCCCTGCGCGGCCAAGGGCGAGCCGGCGTGGCCGCCTCTCGCGTTGTTCAAGGCGATGCTGCTGGCAGTCTGGTACGATTTGTCTGATGTGAAGCTCGCCGGGGCGCTGGACGATCGAGCTTCCTTTCGGCGCTTCTGCGGGTGGCGCCGATGCCGATACGGCGCTTGTGGAACAAATCGCCGTCACGCCCGCCAACGTCAACGATAGCAAGGCCGGCCCCGCAGCACTGCCCGACAATCCCGGCGAGGTATTGCGACAGCGCCTATCGGGGAGGCCATTTCGGCGATGCCGTCCGCGCCAGGGGCGGCACACCGCGCATTGTCGCCACCGGCATGTGGGGGCGACATGAAGCCGAAACGCTGGCACGCCTTGCTGCCTGGAACCAACCCATTCATCGGATACGAAGTCGGATCGAGAAGATCTTCGGCACCTGGAAGCGAAGCTACGGGCTGCGCCGAATGCGATGGCGAGGACTGGCCAAGGCCGCCGCTCAGATTCGTCTCACCGCAATCGCCTACAACCTCAGGCGCACCTTGACGATCATCGCAGCGGCTTGACGATCACCGCTACAATATGCGCGGCGGGCTCATCACATGACGAGGCGGTTCAGCGCGCCAACTATAGTCGTGAATGACGACCCTCGCGTCTAGCGGGTAGCTGTATTGATCCTGCGTGTGCCAGCACTCAACGATTTAATTACTGCCCGTTCGATCGGCTCTAGCACTCCCGCCGCCATTCGAACACCCGCACCGCCGGAGCCGATTACGGCAATGCGACCGGTGAAAGATTGTGACGGGGCTGCCGGGAGTCAAAAGCTGCGCCGATAACTCCGAGGACACCTAATTCGGGGTTCGTGGCCGAATCTATTTCCTTGAAATTTCGCGGCTTCGGCCGGATAATTGATCAAGGTCCTTGGCTATCAGCAATCCGAGGAGGACGATCATGGCAATCCAGATCGTGATGGACCGCACCGGCGACAGCCGGCACTCTTTCGACCCGAATAATGCACAGGAGCTGGCCGAGGCGGAGCAGCGGTTTTACGAGCTGACTAAGGTCGGCTTCACCGCCGCGGTCCGGACCAGTGCGGGTCAGGTCTCGCAAATCCGATCGTTCGACCCGAACGCGGAAGAAAGCGTGTTCTTCCCCAGGCTGGTCGGCGGGTAAAACGGTCAGCGTGATGTCGCGCCTTATGCGCCCTCTGCCAGGCGAACGCTCGCGTATGAGAGCCGTAAGGGCGCTTTTCATCAGATACGGGGCCGAGCGAACGCCGGAAGGCCGATCCTTGCGACTTCTGCGGGAGTGGCTTTCGCCGATGCAACGGACGCAGTTCGCGAAAAAGGGATATTTCGAAGTCGTCGGTGGCGACACGGGCAAGCTGTACAGGATCTATCCGGGCACCATGTCGAACGTCTGCGAGATCGACGAAAACGGCCGGCCGAGGCTCGGCCTGTGTTTCCGGACGATGGGCGAGCTACCGGTCGGAGACGTGATGCTCGCCCAGAAAATCGCATTGGAAAATTGCGAGAGCAGCGTTCTCGCGGTGGCTAGAAGCTTTGTCCCCAACGTTTTCATGTTCCGGCGAGGCAGGCTTCTCGGCTGAGAGCAGTCTGGTTTGAACTTTTGCGTTTCCGCAGAACCTGCGAGCGGGGCGCGTCAACAGACAAACAAGGTCAAGACCACGATGACGGCAGGAGCGATTCCGGCTCTGGCCCCATCCACATTGCCATTCGATTGCCCTGCGCCAACTGGTGCTCTCTTTCTCAGTCGAGATGAGGTAAACTGTAAGCGGCTACGCTGGAGACGGGCCGCGCTGAAAACGAATGTGAGTCGGACTGCCGTAGGCGGCGCCGCAATTTCAGCCAACCATCTTACCGCTTTTCCACCATCCATACCGCAGACTCGTTCGCGGAGGTGCCTAAGTCAAAGGAGAAGCCACAATGAATCGGCATACCCTTCTCAACGTTGTTGCGATGACGACGATCGGACTCGCAGCGCTGGCTGGCAGCGCCGTTGGTCAGGAGACAGGCGACCACAAGTTGATCGCGCCACAGGACATCAAGTGGGGACCGGCGCCACCCTCGCTCCCATACGGTGCGCAGGCGGCGGTGCTGTACGGCAACCCGGGCAAGGAAGGCCTGTTTGCTTTTCGCCTGAAAGTGCCGCGGGGCTACCACATTGCTCCGCACACCCATCCCAAGCCAGAGATCGTCACCGTACTCTCCGGAACAGCGCGCTTGGGGATGGGAACGGTGGCCGATCACGACAAGGCTCAGGTTCTTCCCGCAGGTAGTTTCTTTGCGCTGTCCCCTGGTTCGGCGCACTATTTCTTCGCCGACGAAGACACGGTTATTCAGCTCAACAGCACCGGTCCGTGGGGCATCAACTACATCAATCCCAAGGACGATCCGCGTCCGAAGATGTAGTAGCGGGATCGAGGCCGAAGGTCTGACTATGCAGGCGGGTCGGTCGCTATTACGAGGACGGCCCTACCGAGGCGACCTCGTTGCGCGCTCGCGCGGACCAGGTGAATGAACAAGGCTTGTCACTTCCGCTTATGGCCGTTTTCGAATATGGAGCAATGTCCGAAGTCCGTTGTGCAGCACCAAAGCCTAGCGAGTTAGAAGCGAGGGTGCGACGTCGCGAGATCGCGCGGGCGGATGCGCTGCGCGCCGAGATTGTCCTTCTGGCGGCCGATGGTTTGAACAATTGCGCCATCGCGGACGAGATCGGCGTCTCCCGACAATGCGTCCGGCCATAAGACCAGGATCTTATCCGAAAACCGGTTCCCACTTTTCGGGATCATGCTCTAATCCAGCGTGCGGCGGAACCTTGTCACTGCGATCACCATAGCCACCAGCATCAGCACCAGCAACACAAGGGTATCGTACTGCAAATTTTGCAGCGTCGCTCCCTTCAACATGATGGCGCGAACAATCCGAATGTAGTGCGTCAGTGGCAGGCATTCCCCAACATACTGCGCCCAGACCGGCATGCCGGAGAACGGAAACATGAAGCCGGACAGCAGGATGCTTGGCAGGAAGAACATCGTCGACATCTGCATGGCCTGGAGCTGGTTCTGCACGATGGTCGAGAATGTGTACCCGACGGCGAGATTGGTTGTGATGAACAGCGTCGACAGTAACGCCAACAACGTCATGCTTCCGTCGATGGGAACGCCGAACAGCAGCGCCCCGATGCCGATGATCAACGCCGCCTGGATGAACCCCACCAACACATAGGGCAGGATCTTGCCGATCATCACCTCTACCGGCGTGATCGGCATCGACAGCAGGTTTTCCATAGTACCCCGCTCGATCTCGCGCGTGACAGACAAGGCGGTGAAGATCAGCATGGTCATGGTGAGGATGGTGCCGACAAGCCCGGGCACGATGTTCAGCCGCGAGGACGCCGCGGGATTGAAACGTGCATGTACCCGGATTTCGAATGGCGGATCGGGCGAACTGCCAATGAACAGATCGTGCGCGAGCGCGGTCTGCACGATCGGACCGAGCGCGCTCAAAGCGGAGCCGGCGGCGACCGGATCGGTGGCATCGGCGGCAACCAGCAGCGCCGGACGGTCACCGCGCCGCACGCCGCGCTCGAAGCCGCGCGGAATCTCTATGCCGAACAGCACATCGCCGGATTTCAGGAGATTATCGAAGGTATCGATGTCGTGCACCTGCTGCGTGAAGCGGAAATAGGATGTGTTCTCCAACGCCTTTAGTATCGAGCGCGCGAGGTCGCTGTCCTCCTGCACCAGAACGGCGGTGGGCAGATGGCGCGGCGTGGTGTTGATGGCATAGCCGAACAGCAGAAGCTGCATCACCGGAACCATCACGATCATCGCGAACGACACCCGGTCGCGCCGGAGCTGGATGAACTCTTTCACCAGCATGGCATAGCTGCGCCGCCAGAATCCGAACGGCATCTCCCTTTCGGTGTGATGGTCGCCCGCGGCGCTCATTGGAAATTGTCCTTCGAACGGCTCATCAGTTCAATGAACACGTCTTCCAGCGACGGCTCGTTCTGCTGCCAATGCAGATCGTCACGGGCGCGATACGGCGCGATGCTCGCTTCGAGCGCGGCCTTGTCGCGGCCGGAGACATGCAGGCTGGTGCCGAACGGCGCAGCCATGTCGATGCCCGGCTTGCCTGCGAGCTCGGCCGACAGCTCCTTGAGATCGCCGCCCGCGACCGTGTAGGTGGTCAGCGCAGACTTTGCGATGACGTCGTCCACGGTGCCATGCACCAGTAGATGACCATAGGCGATGTAGGCGATCTCGTGACAGCGTTCGGCCTCGTCCATGTAGTGCGTCGATACCAGCACCGTCAGGCCATCCGCCGCCAGCGCATGAATCTCGTTCCAGAATTCGCGCCGTGCCTTGGGATCAACGCCGGCGGTCGGCTCGTCGAGCAGAAGGAGTTGCGGGTTCGGCAGCGTGCAGGCGCCGAGCGCAAGTCGCTGCTTCCACCCGCCGGACAATTCGCCCGCAAGCTGCTCCTCGCGGCCGTCAAGACCGAGCCGCCTGATCATGGCCCGCGCCGCGCCTGGCGCATCGCGCATGCCATAGAGCCGTGCGACGAACTCCAGGTTCTCGCGTACCGACAGGTCCTGATACAGGCTGAAACGCTGGGTCATGTAGCCGACCCGGCGCTTGATCTTGTCGGCGTCGCGGCGGATGTCATAGCCGAGGCAGGTGCCCTCGCCGCTGTCCGGCGTCAGTAGTCCGCAAAGCATCCGGATGGTGGTGGTCTTGCCCGAGCCGTTGGGACCAAGGAAGCCGTAGACCATTCCGCGCTTCACCTGCATGGACAGATCGTGCACGACCTCGCGGCCGTTGAACGACTTCGACAGGCCGGAAACCTCGATCGCAATGTCGGATGCTTTCATGGCTGCCTGACTCATGGCGCGGCCCTCAGTGTGTCGCGGCGTCGAGTTGAACGGTGATCGGCTGCCCGATGCGGAGACTGTCCGGCCTGTTGGGCCGCGCCTGAATCAGGAACACCAGCTTATTGCGCTCCTCGAGGCTGTAGATCACCGGCGGTGTGTACTCGGCCTGGGTGGCGATGAAATAAATCTTTGCCGCCAGATCGGACGCACAGTTGTCACAGGTGATGTGGACGTCTTGCCCGACCCTGAGTTTCGGCAAATCCGGCTCCGGCGCGAAAAACCGGATCTTCATGTTGCCCGGCGGCATGATCGACAGCACCGGCCGTTGCGCCGGCACCATCTCGCCTTCGCGAAAATAGATTTGCTGGATAGTCCCTGCAACCGGTGCAAAGCCCTTGCGCCGCGACAGCCGCGTCTGCGAGGTGTTGACCCGCGCCTCGGCGACACGCAGCGCCGAGATGGCGGAATCCAGACTCGCCTGCGTGCCGGCGCCGGTCCTCCTCAGCGATGCCGCGCGGTCATAAGTCTGCTGCGCATTCGCCAGCGTCGCCTTGTTCTGATTGAGATCGGCCTGCTGCAGGTCATCGTCGACCGAATAGAGCGGTGCGCCGACCTCGATAGCGTCGCCCTCGCGCACATTCAGCTTGGTGACGCGGCCACTCTCGTCGGGACTGACAAAAATCATGTCGGCCTCGACCCAGCCCTGATAGCCCGGCGGCAACTTCTGGCCGCAGCCGGCAACGAGGACCGCCAGCGCCAACGCGGCGCTGGCGCGCACGATGACGCGCTGCGGGGTCATGAAACTCTCCGTTCGCCAAAAATCAGATCGAGATGGACCTTCAGCATCGCCACGGCATCGAGCGGCGCATGCCGGACGAACAGGCCCTGCCACATCACGGCGATCATGGCAGGCGCGACGACGATCTGGGGAAAATCGGCAAGGCGCGCATTGCGGATTTCTCCGCGCGCGATACCGTACTCGATCAGCTTGCGCATGCCCGCGAGGCCGCGCGAAACGACTTCACGAAAGTAGAAATCGGCGAGCGACGGAAAGCGTGTGCCCTCCGCCATGATCAAGCGAACGATATCGCCGCGCTTGGTCTCGGCAACATCGCGCACAAAAGCCTCGGCAAAGCGTTCGAGCATCTCGCGTACCGATCCACCAGCAGCAGGCACGGCCGTCAGATTTCCGATCAGCGGCACGAGCGCCGTTCTCACCAGGTCCTGGAACAGCGCCTCCTTGTCCTTGAAGTGCAGATAAATCGTGCCTTTGGCGACCCCTGCCCGCTTTGCCACGTCGTCCAGACGGGTGGCAGCAAAACCACGCGCGGTGAATTCATCAAGGGCCGCCGCGATGATCGCCGCGCGCCGCTGCGCCACGCCCGCTGCACGGTTTGGGGGTTTGGCCGTTGTGCCGGTTTGTGTGGACATCGTCGCACCGGCCTTGCCAGTGGCAGATCGGCCATTGGCGGAGCTCGCGGTAGCGGTCTTTCGTCGTTCCGATTTTACAGCTTTCATCGGACTAATATGACTGACTAGTCAGTCATATTAAAGATAAAACTTCCCACGAGCGGTCAATCCGCCGCGATTGCATCAATTCCGTACGCGGATTTTTGGCCGGCGTGGTGCGTAAAAAGCTGAGGCTCGATTTGGTCTCAGCGGTTGACGCTGATTTGCCGAGCCGTGAAAGGGTGTGCGGGGCCCGGCGGTCCTGCACACAGTTGGCTTTGTTACGATGCGGTTCTGGGCTCTATCGGCTCCCAAATGCTTATTTTACGGGTTTCGGGCATCAAGAAGAGGGCAAGCACGAAGCACACCGCAGGGACCGCGATCGGGTAGATCAGCGCGTAGCCGATGTTGCCGGTGGCCGCGAAGGCAGCCGAGGTGATAAACGGCACCAATCCGCCACCCCAGCCGTTTCCGATGTGATACGGCACCGACACCGACGTGTAGCGAATCCTGCCGGGGAAGTATTCCGCCAGGAACGCCCCGACCGGCCCATACACCATCCCGACATAGCAAACGAGGATGAAGATGATGAAGACCGCAATCGGATAGTTGATGTTGCCAGGCTGCGTGACCGTTCCCAGCCACAAATACAGCGGATAGTAGGTGATCGCGGCGAGTAACATGCCTCCCAAGATCACCGGCTTGCGGCCGATGACGTCGGAGAGCCAGCCAAAAAAGATCAAGCTCGGCGTTGCAATGAGAAGCGCGGCTCCGACGATGTAGGCCGAGGTCAACGCGTCCACTTTGGAAACCTGCTGCAGGAAGTATAACGCCCAGAACTGACCACTGTACCAGACCACTCCTTGCCCGATCAGCACGATGGTGGCGATTCCAACATATTTGACGTTGGAGCTGAGGAAGGCTTCCTTCCACGGATTTCTGGTCATCTGCCCCCTTGCCTTGATCTCCGCGAAAATCGGCGTCTCCTGGAGCTGGAGCCGGATGTAGATTGCGATGGCCACCAGCAGGAAGGATACCAGGAACGGAACGCGCCACGCCCATGCGTTGAATGCTTCATTGCCGAAATACGTGCGCGTGGCGATGATTACGGCCAGCGACACCACGATCCCGAGAGTCGGAGAGGTCTGTAGCCAGCCGGTGTAGTAGCCGCGACTTTCGTCCGGCACATGCTCGGCGACATAGGTGATAGCGCCGCCATACTCGCCGCCAAGGCACAGGCCCTGGATCATCCGCAAGCCGAAGAGCAGGAAGGCAGCGGTCAGACCGATCGACTCATAGGTCGGGATCAATCCGATCGCACCCGTGCCCAACCCCATTCCGCTCAGCGTAACAAGGAACGTGTACTTACGGCCGATCCGATCGCCCATCCATCCGAAGAGGAACGCTCCCAGTGGGCGGATCAGGAATCCGGCGGTGAACAGCGCGATCGTACTCAGCAGAGCTGCGACCGGGTGGGATTGTTCAAAGAACTTGACCGACAGAACCGCGGCCAAACTCCCGAAGATATAGAAGTCGTACCATTCGATGACGTTTCCTACCGACGCGGCAACGATCACGCGGCGAAAATCCCTAGGGACTTGAATAGCCATGTGTTCCTCCACCTATGTCAAGACATACATCCCCCTTTCTCTGTGCTTCATTTTCTCGCGCCCCGAGGTCTATGCGCGACGTTTTACGCGTGCGACATCTGGACTCGGCAAGTGCGTCAGCAACGCCTGAACCTCAGGGAGCTTTGAATCACCCGAGGAAAACTCCAACGGCGTCCGGCGCCGCGAGCCACCGCTGCCTCCTTCCCATCCATGCGGGAGCAAAGGCGCGGAAGACAGTCTAATCCTTAATGGGACGCCACCGCATAAGACTTTTGGCTGAATCGAAGGAAGCACTGAATTGATCGCTCGAGGCAGCTTATCGAGCGGCACGGCAATTTCACGATTCTCCAAACATCAACATGACTATCGGAAACACTACCGCGTACGCCAAGTCGGAGTCTTTGTGTCGTTGTTTTGTTACGTCCCGCGCGGGTTTACTTCGCGAGGCTATCTTAGTAAGACCGGGCAATTCCAACAAATGATGGATGCCCAACAAATGGCTAAGAAGGCCAAGAAAAAACCTGTTCGCAGACTTTTTTCAAAAGACGAACTGAAGACCCTCAAGGCTCATTCAAAAGCTAGAACACCGGTCGCAAAGATCGCTAAGCAGATGAAACGCACCGAAGGTTCGTTGCGTCAGAAGGCAAATAAGCTTGGGATCGGTCTTGGACATATGCGGTAAGATTTCCTACGCCTCGCCACGAATGAAACCGGCGCGCTCTCAGTTTCTGCGAGCATGTCTGGAGTATGCAGAACGTGACGCGGAAAGCCGTTTCCGAAAAGGGGCAGGTTCTTTTCGGGCGAACCGTTTATGATGTCGACTATAACGGTCGAGTTTCCTTTGGTGAGCACCTCTGATGCCGCAAGGGCGACAATGCCAGTCTGATGAGCGTTCTCCCGTCGAGATCAGAAAGCTGACGACGGACGAACTGCACGCGGCGGCGGCCATCCTGGCCCACGGCATGCGTGACAATCCGTTGCATGTCAGGGTGTTCGGCGATGAACCTGATCGACGACGACAGCGCCTGTTACGGTTCCTTTTTCATTTGGTTCGCTATGCCCATTCGAATGGGGAGGTGCTGGGCGCCTACGTGCATGGTGTACTAATCGGCGTGCTGGGCATGATCCAGCCCGGCCGGTGTCGTCCAACGCTGAGTGGCAGGCTGCGCATTGGCCTCGCGCTCTTGACCAGCATCCGGCCCGCGGTTCTGTTGCGTGTCCATCGTTGGCTCGCTGCCTGGGAACGGAACGACCCGCGTGAGCCGCACTGGCACATCGGTCCCTTGGCCGTGCTGCCGGCATATCGGCGGCACGGAATTGGGCGGCGTTTAATGATGCACTGCTGCCAGCGTATGGATGCGCTCTCTGCCTCGGCATGGCTGGAGACGGATCTGGAAATCAACGCGACATTTTATCGGAGTGTCGGCTTTGTTGTGATCAAGCAGGAACTCGTTCTTGAAGTGCCGAACTGGTTCATGAGCCGCCCGCCAATGTGCGTCACGTCCCGTTCGCTAGGCCGTGGCGACGATTTAACTATTTGAGCCGGATGGCGATGGCGGCGAGTTTGACGAAGCCCATGAAGTTGGCGAGTAGTTTGTCGTAGCGGGTTGCGATGTGCCGCCTTCGTCGTACGAAAGACAATAACTGGCGCGCTGCGGAGCAGATGCTGCGGCGGCTGCTGGAGCCTGCAAAAGACGCTCTTCACGCCAAAAGCGGTTCTCCCGAAGCCTGCGCGCATGTTTCGATTTAAACGTGGCATGGCGACGACGCTGTTATGAAGGATCTTGCGTCGTGTCGGCCGTGCCACGGCGGAAGGAGATCGACGCGATCCAGCGCACCAGAACATAGAACACAGGCGTGAACACGAGACCGAACAGCGTCACGCCGAGCATGCCGAAGAAGACCGCTGTGCCGAGCGCCTGACGGAGTTCCGCACCCGCCCCCGTCGCAATCACCAATGGCACGACGCCGAGGATGAACGCGAGCGACGTCATCAGGATCGGGCGCAGCCGCGTACGCGCCGCTTGCACCGCAGCATCCCAGCGACTGGCGCCCCCCTCCTCCGCCTGGCGTGCAAATTCCACGATAAGAATGGCATTCTTGGCGGCGAGGCCGATCAATACGACAAAGCCGATCTGAGTCAGGATATTGTTGTCCATGCCGCGCAACAGCACGCCGCTGACTGCGGCAAGCAGGCACATCGGCACAATCAAAATCACCGCAAGTGGCAGCAATACACTTTCGTATTGCGCGGCCAGCAACAGAAACACGAACACCACCGCGAAGCTGAATGCGATGACGGCGGTATTGCCAGCAACTTTCTCCTGCAGGGCGATCTCGGTCCATTCGAAGCCAAAACCGGACGGCAAGTTCTTGGCCAGAATACTTTCCATTGAGGCAATCGCCTGCCCCGTCGAAAACCCGGGCGTCGTGGCACCCTGCACCTCAGCCGCGGGGAAAAGATTGTAGCGCGGCACGCGGTACGGTCCGGTGATATTGCTGAAAGTTGCAACCGCACCGAGCGGCACCATTTCCGATGCGTTCGAACGGGTCCGTAAGGCTTCCACATCGCGCGTCGAAAGCCGGAATGGATTGTCGGCCTGTGCAGTCACCCGATAGGTGCGCCCCAGGATGTTGAAGTCATTGACGTAGGTCGAGCCCATATAGGTCGACAGCGTGTCGAAGAAACGCGAGATCGGCACACCGAGTATCTCGGCCTTTGTGCGGTCGATGTCGGCAAAAACCTGTGGCGTCGCGGCGTTAAACAGCGTGAAGACCTGAACGAGCCCAGGGGTCTGGTTAGCCATGCCGGTTATTGCGCCGACGACTCGCTCCAGCGCACGCGGACCGCGGCCAGCGCGATCCTGGACATAGAGTTTAAAGCCGCCGCCCGTTCCGATGCCGGGGACCGAGGGCGGTGGAATGACCAGAACGAAGGCCTCGCGCAACGCTCGCACCTGCGCTCGCAGATCATTAAGGATCGTTTCAGTCTTGAGCTTCTCTTTTACCCTTTCCTCGAAAGGCTTAAGGGTAACGAAAAGAACACCGGAATTGGGAGCGTTCGTGAAAGTCGCGCCGTCGAACCCGGCGAAAGTCACGGTGTGGGCGACGCCTGGCCGCGATAGCAGAAGGTCCGATGCCTTGCGGATGACGGCATCGGTGCGTTCGAGGCTAGAACCCGGCGGCAAAGTGATCGCCGTGATGAAATAGCCGCGATCCAGCGGCGGGATGAACCCAGACGGCGTGCGGGCGAACTGGAAGTAGGTCAGGCCAATCAGGCCGGCATAGACGAACAGCATCAACGCCAGGATTCGCAGCACCCGTCTGGTCAATCCCGCATAGCCACTCGAAAGCTTATCGAAGCCTCTGTTGAATCCGGCAAAGAAGGCATTGAATGGCCGGCCGACGGTCATCCAGAAGCCCGGCTTTTGTTCATGGCCATGCGGCCGCAGGAACAGTGCCGCCAACGCCGGCGACAGTGTCAACGACACGATGGCCGAGATGATCGTCGAGGACACGATGGTGAGAGCGAACTGCCGATAAAATGCGCCGGAAATACCGGCGATGAATGCGGAGGGAATGAACACCGCGCAAAGGACCAGCGCGATCGCGATCAAAGCGCCACCAACCTCATCCATGGTTTTGTGAGCAGCCTCGCGCGGGCTCAGGCCCTGACGCAGATAACGTTCGACGTTCTCGACCACGACGATAGCGTCGTCCACGACGATGCCAATGGCGAGGACAAGCCCGAAGAGCGTCAGGTTGTTCAGCGAGAAGCCAAAAGCCTCCAACACGAAGAACGTGCCGATCAAAGACACCGGAATAGCGACCACAGGAATGATCGCGGCACGCCATGTCTGCAAGAATAGGATGATGACGAGCACCACCAGGACAAGCGCCTCGAACAAGGTTCGGATCACCTCGTCGACCGATTGCTGAACGAATTCGGTGGTATTGTATGCGATGCGGTAGCCGAGACCGGGGGGAAAGTTCTTCGCAAGCTCGTCCATCGTTGCGATTACAGCGGCGGCGGTCTTAAGCGCATTTGAGCCGGGACGCTGAAATATGCCGATTGCGGTCGCGACCTTGCCATCGAGATAAGCGTTCGTGGTGTAGGTATACGCGCCAAGCTCAACCCGAGCGATATCCCGCACCCGCGTCACCCCGCCGTCCTGATCGGTCGCGACGATGATGTCGCTAAACTGCTCCGGACTGGACAGCCGACCCAGTGTCTGCACCGCCACCTCGAATCCAACCGGAGATTTCGCGGGCGGCTGATTGATGGCGCCAGCGGCGACCTGAATGTTGGCGCCGCGCAAGGCGGTGATCACATCGCTCGCCGTCAGACCGCGCGATTGCACTTTGGCCGGATCAAGCCAAATCCGCATGGAATAGTCACGCGCGCCAAACACGATCGTATCACCCACCCCGTCGACACGGGTAAGCACATCTTTGATATTGATGGTCGCGTAGTTCGAAATATACGATTGATCGAGCGCGCCGTCGGGTGAGATCAGATGAATCACCATCATCAGGTCAGGTGATTTTTTCTTGACGGTCACACCGACACGCTGCACCTCTTCCGGCAAACGCGGCGACGCGATCGAGACCCGGTTCTGCACCAGCACCTGCGCATCGTCGATATTCGTGCCGGGCTTGAAGACTACGTCAATCTTTGTCGTGCCGTCGCCGGTCGATTGCGACACCATATAAATCATGTTGTCGACGCCGTTGATCTCCTGCTCTATCGGCGAGGCGACAGTCTCGGCCACGATATCGGCCGCAGCACCAGCATAGGTTGCCGTCACCTCGATAGTCGGCGGAGCGATTTCAGGAAATTCAGTGATCGGTAGCGCGCGAAGGGCGATCACGCCGACAAGCGTCAGGATAATTGAAACCACGCTCGCGAAGATCGGCCTGTCGATGAAGAAATGGGGAAACCGCATTTGAGCCTCACCACCCCGCGCCGAACAGCGCTTAGTTCGCAGCGGCCTTTATCGTTCCGTCCTCTGCCTTGACCTTCTGTCCGGGCCGCGCGCGTGCTAACCCTTCGATCACGATACGGTCTTTTGGCGCCAGACCCGAGCGAACGACGCGCAGTCCATCAACGATCGGACCCAGTTCGACCTTTTTGATGCCAACCGTGCCATCTTCAGCGACGGTGAATACGATCTTGCTCGCCTGATCGGACAGGATCGCACTATCAGGGATCAGAAATGCCTGGGTCTCGCCGCCATAGAGTCGAAGCCGCCCAAAAAAGCCCGGCGTCAGCAATCCATCCTTGTTATCGAAGATGGCGCGGCCGCGAATCGTGCCTGTCTTCGGGTTAATGACGTTATCAACGAAATCCATTCGGCCGGTGTGCTTGAAATCGGTCTCGTCCGCGAGTCGAACGGCAACCGGGTTCTGCACGTCGCGCGACGATCGTCGCCCTCCGGTTGCGGCGAGACGCAGGTAGTGCAGGAAATCGGACTCGCTGCCATCGAATATGAAGTGAATGGGATCGAGGGAAACAATCACGGTCAGCAACGTCGCCCCGCTCTGGCCGCCCGTGATCAGATTTCCGGCATCGACGCGCCGATCGGAAATACGTCCGGCTATGGGGGCACGAACCTCGCTCCATTCGAGGTTGAGTTCGGCTTGCTTGAGCGCAGCCTCAGCCGCGCCAACTCCGCCTACGGCGTCGCGTTGCGTGGACCTTCGCGTGTCGAACTCACGTGCGGTTAAGGTCTGATGTCTGATCAGCGGCGTCGCCCGCTCCACGTCGGCCGTGGCGATCTCAAGCTTGGCTCGCGCCCGCTCGAGATCGGACTTAGCCTGATCGACCGCGAGTTTATAGGGCCGCTGGTCGATCACGAACAGGAGATCGCCTTCTTTGACAATCTGACCGTCCTTGAAATGAATGGAATCTATGAAACCCGAGACGCGCGCACGAACACCGACCGTCTTCAGCGCCTCGAACCGGCCAGTGTATTCATCCCATTCGGTAACCGACTTCTGAATTGGTTTCGAAACGGTGACGGATGGCAGCGGAGGAGGATTGGTGCTCGCCGCCGGTTTGGCGTCGCAACCGGCAAGCAAGCTGGCCAGCAATAAGCCAATCATTGGAAATGGAGCCCGTGTCATCAGAGCAAGTCTCCAATACGCGTCAGGCTCGGACAGTGTCTCGAAATATTGGAGTGAAAGCGAGTCCATTTTTAGTCTATTCGTTCGGTGCTAACGACCCTCGTTTGAAAAAGCTCGCGCGTTTACGCGCACTCTGCTGCGGCCTTGAGCACGATTGGGAGAGCGAAGATGATTCCGTTGCTGACCGACGCCATCCAGGCACACGGCGGCCTGAACCGCTGGAACGCCCATCGCACTCTCACCGCAATGATGTGGTGGCAAGCTTTAGGCATTGAAGGGTGTCAGTCAGGACCAAAATCCCCCGACGCTGCGGGTCGACCTGCACCGACAGTGGGGTTCCGTGGAGCCTTTCGGGAAGACCGGCCAGCGCATTGACTTTACTCCCGAACGCATTGCCATCATCACGAGAGAAACGACCGTCGCGGAACGACGAAATCCGCGCGACTCGTTTGCCGGACATGACATGCGGACCAGTTGGGACGTGCTGCATCACGCCTACTTCAGCGGATGCGCTCTCTGGACCTACATGACAACTCCGTTCCTTCTTGTAATGGACGGATTCCAGGTTCGCGAAATCGAACCGTGGCGCGAAGGAATCGAGATCCGGCGCGGTCTGAGGGCGACGTTCCCCGCAACGATCGCGAGCCACTGCGTCGAGCAGGATTTTTATTTCGGCCCCGACATGCTTATGCGTCGGCACGACTACAAGGTCGAAATCGCTGGAAACTTTGCAGTGGTGGTCGCAAAGCAGGGCCGCTCTTCATGGCGTTGCCGCCGCCGTCCAAGGCGCGCGCTCCGCTCAGCACGTTCGCGAGGCCTCCTTCGCTGCGACGCCTGCCGAGCAGTTCTTCAAGCGCTCGATCATCCATCGCCCGGCTGGCCCCGGAGGCTCGCCTTCCCGATAGACTGCGAACATGGGCAGAGGCAGTCCTCCAGGCGGCGCCTCTTCAATCGAAAGCTCGACCAGCCGCCTTCCGGCGTGGAGTGGCATGCCTAAAGCTGCCCTCATCGGCAGCAGCCACGAACATCCGCAACTGGTCGATACGCTTTCAAGCATCGACCACTCCATCGGTCCAGCCGATGGATAACATCAAAACATGCTGGCTACACCCGATGCCAGCCACCCCTCATTTTGTGCATGAAGGCGGCGTTGAGCGCCCCCGACCAAGGAACGGCCCAAGCAGCCGAAGGAGCACACGATGACACTTCGCACGCACACATTCACGCCTGCCCGCCTCGGACGCCACGTCCTGCCAAATCGTCTGGTCATGTCCCCGATGACCCGCAGCCGCGCCAGGCAGGACGGCACGCCGGGAGAACTGGCCGCCGAATACTATGCCCAGCGCGCCAGCCTCGGCCTGATCGTGGCGGAAGGCACGCAGCCTTCGGACGACGGACAGGGCTATCTCACGACGCCGGGCATCTACACCGCAGCACATATCGCCGGATGGAAGAAGATAACGACGGCCGTGCATGACAAGGGCGGTCGCATCTTCATCCAGCTCATGCATGTCGGGCGCATGTCGCATCCCGACAACACGCCGCACCATCGCCAGGCCGTTGCGCCGTCCGCCATCGCACCCGCATCGCAGATGTTCACCGCAACGGGGATGCAGGACATTCCGGTACCGCGCGCATTGTCGGCCGAAGACATCGGCCAGACCGTTGCCGACTTCCGTCACGCCGCGCGCGCGGCCATTAAGGCTGGCGCCGACGGAGTCGAGATCCATGGCGCCAACGGCTATCTCCTGCAGCAATTTTTCGCCCCGAACGCCAACACGCGCACCGACCAGTATGGCGGTTCCATCGAAAACCGGACCCGCTTCGCGATCGAAGTTGCCAAGGCCGTCGCCGAGGAGATCGGTGCGGACAGGACGGCGATCCGCTTGTCTCCCGGATCGACGCTCGGCGGTATCGACGAGGGTACCAGCAGCTCGGATCTCTACCGCTATCTGGTCGCCGAACTCGACAAACTCGGCCTTGCCTACATCCACGTCATCCACAACGGCGATGACATACTGATGGCCGACCTGCGCGCGCGGTGGAAGCAGGCGCTGATCCTGAATCGACCCGGCCGCCCACGCGACCAGATCGGCGGAGATGTGGCTTCGGGACTGGCCGACCTGGAAGCCTATGGGCAGATGGTGCTCGCCAACCCGGATTTCGTCGTGCGCTTAAAAAACGATGCGCCGATGAACACGGCAGACCGCACCACCTTCTTTGGCGGCACCGCACAAGGCTACACCGACTATCCCGCGCTTGTGGCCACCGCCGCCTGAACCGCGCGACGTTTGTCCGTCATCGATCGAGCTGCGCGGCCGCGCGGCTCAGAGCCGGCCAGATCTCGGCGCAGCAAAATTCCCCTCATACAGGAGTCATTGCCATGACGATTATCCGTTATCTTCCCTTCGCCGGCCGGCTGATGATCGGTCTTCCTTTTGCCATGAGCGGCTTGAGCAAGCTCGGCGCCTATAGCGCCACAACCGGGATGATCGGCGCCGTCGGATTGCCTTTCCCACCACTGGCCTTCGCCGTGGCTGTCGTTGTCGAACTCGGCGGTGGTCTGCTGCTCATTGCCGGGTATCATGCTCGCTCCGTCGCCGCTGCTCTTGCCCTGTTCTCGCTTGCAGCGGCGGTGTCGTTTCACAACAACTTTGCCGATCAGAACCAGATGATCCACTTCCTCAAGAACGTGATGATGGCGGGTGGGCTTCTGCAGATCGCGGCATTCGGCGCCGGTGCGCTTAGCATCGACAATCGGCGCAAGGCTGGCAGCATAGGTTCAAGCCCGGCCGTGGCCGCTTGAATATCTGCGACGGCGTTCTCGCTCGTGGTCTTGAGCGTCACGAACCGAGCCCGATCACCACGTTGAGAACGTCGTTGGCGCTCGCTCCCTGACCTTCTTGCAACAGAACAATCCTACGTCAACGCATCGTATGCCGCATTCCATGCCAAGTGGAGAAAACCATGTCCAACACGGTATCGACCTTGTTGCTTCGCAACCTCCACGATGTGTTTGGCGAAATCGACCCCACGCGTCGACGCGCGGCGATCGACGAGATCTTCCACGAAGACGCTGTGTTCTGCGACCCCAAAGGCGGAATTTTCCGCGGCCGCGACGAGATCGACCGTATCGCCACCGTGATCAAGGCGTCTCATCCTGACTTTCACTATCAGCCGATCTCCCAACCTGAGGAGATGGGCGATGGCGGCCGGGTCCGGTGGGTATCGGGCAGCCCCGGCAAGCCGCCCGCTTACGCCGGCACCGATTTTGCGATCGTCCGGGACGGCAAGATTGCCGCCGTCTATCTCTTCTTTGACGACCTCCCCAACTGAACGCCGTCCCGAGCGACCACCATTGTGAGTGCCTTCTCGAAGTTCGCGTAATCGCACGACATCATGAGCAGGAGGAACGCCGTTCAGCTCAACGGCTTTTCGCCAATGGTAACCGTCACGTCGCGCGCCTCGCCGCGACGCAATACGCCAAGTGTGACCGCAACGCTTGCACTGTCTGGCCCCAGTCTGCGGATCAGTCGCGTGGTCCGCGCACTGGCGCGCAAGGCATCGCCTTCGCCATCGCTTCCAACACCGCCAGTTTCGTCATTGCCGAAATCATCCGCTTCGGCCATGTGCGCCGCGCCTTCATCGGGGTCTCGGCCGACAGTTTTGCGGGACGAGCGACGAGCCCACCGATTCCAGAATGTCTCCGCCGCCTTGAACCGTTGCCATCTTGCGCAGCATCCCATCAGGAATGCGATGACGTTGTCGACTGCCTCGTCTGCCGGCGTGGCATTAGCGATCGTCAATCGATGGCCAAACGACATTCCTAGCTAAACAATCAAGCAGGAGCACGGGATCGAGCCATTCGGTCGAAACGCAATCTACTGGATCACTCGTCTCTTCTCGGTTGGGCATGCTGATGTACCAAACACTCGCTGTTTTTTGCGGAGCTTAGGTTTATAAACACAATTGCATGACACGTTTGGTCAAGTAACGCGCAGGTGTAATTGGGCAAGGTAACCGCCGATGCAAGGTATGGGACAGTCCCCGCTGTTCGCCTCCATGCGCGGCTGGAGCCGCAAGGACCTGGGCGGTGACGCCTTCGCTGGCCTGACACTGGCTGCCATTGCCATCCCCGAGCAGATGGCCACCGCGCGCCTCGGCGATCTCTCGCCCCAGGCCGGCTTCGTCGCTTTCCTGGCGGGCACCGTAGCCTTCGCGCTGCTCGGCTCGAGCCGCCACATTTCCGTTGGTGCGGATTCCACCATCACGCCGATCTTCGCGGCGGGCCTTGTGATTTTGGCCGCGTCTGGCTCGCCGCATTACCAGGCGCTGGCTGCGTTGCTCGCGCTGATGGTAGGCGCCACAGTATCGGCCGCCGGCCTGCTGCGGCTCGGCTGGGTCGCCGATCTGCTCTCGGTGCCGGTCACGGCCGGCTTCCTTGCCGGAATATCGATCCATATCGTTACCTCGCAACTTCCTGAACTGCTCGGCCTGCACCCTGGAAGCGGAGACGTCTTCCACCGCATCGCAGCGGTCTATGGCGGCTTGGGTGACATCAATCCCTATAGCGCCACCATCGGCATAGCCGTGTTCGCCGTCGTCGTCCTGTGCGAGCGCATCAGCGCGCGTGTCCCCGGCGCGCTGATCGCACTAGCGGCGGCCACGCTCGTGGTGGTCGCCTTCGGTCTGCCGGCGCGCGGCGTCGCGGTCCTCGGCACACTGCCGGCCGCCTCGCCTGGCCTACGTCTGCCGGAGGTGACGTTCGGGGACATGCGTACGCTGGTGCCGCTAACCCTTCTGGTCACCATCGTCATCATGGTCCAGACGGCGGCCACCACGCGCTCCTTCGCCGGCAGCGGTACTTCGGGCTCTGACGACGTCAACCGCGATTTCATCGGCGTCGGCGCGGGCAGCCTGCTGTCCGGCCTCGCCGGTGCGTTCCCGGTCAATTCCAGCCCACCCCGCACCGCCATCGCGGTCGAGACGGGCGGGCGCTCGCAGGTCGCCGGCCTGCTGGCCGCGGCCATCGTGCTGGCGCTTGTGCTGTTCGGCACCGACCTTTTAAAAAACGTGCCGCAGGCGGCGCTGGCCGGCATCCTGTTCTTCGTGGCTATGCGTATCTTGCGCTGGCAGACCTTCATGGCAACGCTGCGCCAGGCACCGACGGAATTCTTGCTGATCGCCACCACCGCGCTCGCCATCGTGGCGCTGCCGATTGAGATCGGCGTCGCCATCGGCATCGGCCTGTCACTGCTGCACGGCGTGTGGACCATCACCCAGGCCAGGGCGATCGAGTTCGAGCACGTGCCGGGCACCTCCATATGGTGGCCACCGGACGGCAAGCCGGCGGGCGAGCGGATCGCAGGCGTGCTGGTAGCAGCGTTCCAAGCGCCGCTGTCCTTCGTCAACGCAGATCGCTTCCGCCAGGACTTCCACGCGATGGTGGGGGAGCGCGCGGGCAGCCTGAAGCACGTGGTGTTCGAGGCCAGCAGCGTCATCGACATCGACTATACGGCGGCGCAGACCTTGCGCGAGGTGATCACCCATTGCCGAGACGCCGGAATTACCTTCTCGATCGCTCGGCTGGAATCGGTCAGAGCGCAGAACGCATTGGCACGCTTCGGCATCACCGCCATGCTGGGTTCGGCCGGGGTCTACCGCAGCGTCGACGACGCCGTACGCGCACTGACGCGTGGACAGGACGCAGTGCCGCCCTCTGCCAATGGCAAGGAATGAGCCATGCCCACGAACATCCTACCTGTCCTGCACACCGTTTCCGTGAGTACCCTGCGGCCTACCCAGATGACGGTCGGACTGCGCGAGGTGGCGCGGAAGCGCAAGGATATCCGGGCGATGACCGTCGGCAAGACCGGGGTTTTCCTGGCCGGGCATTCCCTTCCCGCCGTCGTCGGACCGAAGGGCCGCTACTACATTGTGGACCATCATCATCTTGCGCTCGCCCTGCATCAAGAGGACATCGAGCAGGTTCTCCTCACGGTGATCTGCGATCTTTCTGCGCTCGACAAGGACGCCTTCCTGATCGTGCTGGATAACCGCGCCTGGATGCACCCGTTCGATGCCTCCGGCAGGCGCCGTCCCTACAACGATCTTCCCAAGAGCGTTGACAAACTCGTCGACGACCCCTTCCGCAGTCTGGCCGGAGAGGTCAGGCGCCTAGGCGGCTATGCCAAGGACACCACGCCCTTCGCCGAGTTCTTGTGGGCGGACTTTTTCCGACGCCGGATGGACGCACGGGGCCTGGAGGATGATTTCCACAAAGCCGCCACTCATGCGCTGCGACTAGCACGGCAGAAATCGGCCGGCTACCTGCCCGGATGGAGCGGCCCTGACAACTGAACAAGCAGCACAGACCACGATTCAAACGCGATCCTATATGCGGTGCTCATTAGCAACATCATTCGATGAGCTCAAAAAAGCATTTCCGCTTCGGTGGACCGGATATGGAGCGGCTACAATCAATGCATTTCCTGGGGTCGCCCCCCCCCTCAGCCGTTCTGGATATGCGTTTTGGCAGGATGAGAGGACAGAAGTCGGGCGGTCTCGGACCGATCGACATGGCCTATGATCAGCAGGCCGTAGAGCGAAGGGAGGTCTCCTGCAGCGGTTCGCCGCAGGACATTGATTTGTTGCTTCAAGGCCAGAGTTTCTGCATCAAGCGCAACTCGCTGCAGCATCAGTGGCCTCCAGCAGCATAAATTTGGTAAAAGGTGACGACAATTTCGAGCGCGATCAGCACAACGATAATGAGTTCAAGGCGTAGCGATCGGCGTGTATCGATGATGTCAGCGAGAGTGTTGGCCGTTTCGGCCACTACGGCGAGCTTCCGGTTGAGTGCGTCGACGCGCTCTTTAAGTTCGTATTCGTCTTCGAGCCGTGCATAGAGCCGCTCCAGATCTGGGCGGTCCCATAAAGCATCGGGTTTTTCCGCTACCGCAACACGACCCGATACCCGGTGCTGTACCAGCAGGGCATTTCCGAGCAATTTCAACATCCCTTTTCGGTTCCGCCGAGTGCCTCCGTGATCTGCCAGCTCTTTCGCAAATGGCTCGATGATCTCGAACACTTTTGCCACTTCGCGTTCATCATGGGCAAGCACAACGCTCTTCGCAAGGACATCGGCAATGACAAGAAGCCTTTCGTGCGACATATCCCGCAACTGAATCGGTCCTCCCGCCTGAACCTGGTCCTCGGCTTCACTGGCAAGCGCAACGATCGCGGTTTCTTCCTCAAATCGCACGAACTCGCCACCGATCCGGGGCTTCAGCGTTTCCAAAAAGTCGACCTCATCTTCGGGCGAAAGGCCGATCAGCACCGCGACGCCGTAGCGAAACAGAACGGCGACACCAGCCTTGCCAACCCGGACCGCGAGCGGGAGCGCCGAAAGCACTTCTCCCTCGAAGCCCATCGTATTGATCCGGTCTCCAATATACAGGGCATGTGCGGTGACCCGTGTGCCCATTTCCGCGGAGATAATTGCCGGTTTGGTCATCACGACATCTCCCCAAAGTCTCCGCGCTTCATGCAGCGGTTCTTCAGCAAGCGTTCATTTCTCGCACACTATCCCGCTCAAGGCGTTCGGCAATTGGCGGGTCCGACTGCTCGCGCGGTCGCGGCGTCGCAGGGAACGTGGAGGGCGTTGCTCATTTGCAGTCAATGTAGGGTGCGCACGCCAGGAGAACCAGCGAGAGCTGACCGAGCCGCCTTGGAGTCAACGGTTGGATGTATGGCAGTCCGATCCGATCGATCGGCGCTCACGCAGAACCTGAGAAACAGCGTGCAGGCGACCGCTCTTGGCGCAAGGCGCTTGTCGCTTACAAGAAGGTTTGTAAGATTTGTCCGGAAGCCTGCGGTTTGAGTCTCAGGGCAAATGCTCACGTTTTCGCGTTGTGAAGATATCAATTTCGTTGTGCGGTCCAGTACCCTGAGCATCGCGCATTTCCTGCGTGGCCGTTCCATGTCCCGCGGCCAGAAACACTGGAGAGTCTGCCTGAGCCGGAGGCGTATTTATCCTGAACGGTCACCGAAGCGCGAACCGCGCCAGATTTTGCGACGTATCCTCTGAACTTCACGAGATTAGGATGCGTCACAACTCCGTTAGAAATATTGACGGTGAAGTTGTAGGTAGGATCGCATGCGCCTCGTTGCGTCACGAAGACGAGATCCCAAGAACCATCGTAGGCCGATCGTGCGTTTGCGGTATGCGCTAGGACAACGAAACAGATTATTGCCGTCGCGCAAAGCGAAAGCCTTTTCATAATCATTTCTCCCAAGCATGGTCAGAGTAGCTTGCTCCTTTAACGAAACGCATCGCTTAAATGGGGTCCGCCCTGAACCATTTCAAATGGCCTGAACAGCGATGCGATCGCGGAAAGGCTCTAGCAGGCTGTTGAAGAAGTTTCCCACGGAGACGGATATGGAATGGAGTCAGCGTGATCTGCGGGCGGCGCCACCATCAGGGTCCTGATCGAGCATCTTGACGGTGCACGACTTGTGTTTCACGCGGCGGCTGCCAGGAGTTTGGGCAAGCGGATCAGGTTGTAGGCCGCCAGCGCCAGGGTGAAGGTGGCGTTGACGCGGTCGCGGCCTCGCAGCTTGATCTTGGCAAGTCCGGCGGAGGCCTTGATCCAGCCGAACACCTCCTCGATGCGCTTGCGACAGCGTTGGCTGACGGCATATCCGGCATGACGGAGAGTCCTCTGGTCGATCGCGGTCTTGCGCGGCTTTCCGGTCTTGCTCAAATGCCCGTCGATGGCGATGTGCGGCGTGACCGAACGCCGTCTTAAGTCCTCGACGAATGCGGTGACGTCATAGGCCTTGTCGGCGCCCAGCGTGATCCGCCGCTCGCTTTGGCCGCGGTGGCAGTCGATCAGCGCCAACGCCTGATCCCGCTCCGCCGTTCCGGTCGCCCGGCTCACGCCACCCAGCACCGCCAGTCCGTTGCGGTTCTCCATCAGGGCATGGCCGATGTAGCAAAGCTTCGCCGGCTGGCCGCCGCCCTTCTTATAGAGCCGTGCCTCGGGATCGGTCGTGCTCTGATGCGTCTCGTTGCAGCGCTTCTCGTTGTGGAAACTGCGCTCGGCGTTGCGTCCCGGTCCATCACTGTCCTGGTCACCGCCGTCCTTGCGCCGGAAGCTCTTGATCGATGCCCACGCCTCGATCAGCGTGCCGTCGACCGAAAAATGCTCGCTTGATAACAGCCGCTTGACCTGGTGCTGCCCCATCAGCGCGTTCAAGAACTTCGCGGCGATCTCACCTTCAAGCAATCGGTCGCGGTTCTTCGAGAAGGTCGAGTGGTCCCACACCGGGTCGTCCACGCCCAAGCCCACGAACCAGCGCAACAGCAGGTCGAACTCCAGCCGCTCCATCAACTGCCGTTCCGAGCGGATCCCGTAGAATGCCTGCAGCAGCATTGCCCGAAGCAGCTTCTCCGGTGCGATCGAGGGACGGCCGAACGCCGTGTAGAGCTTGTCAAAGTCCCTCGACAGATCATTCAACGCCGCGTTCGCGATCTGTCGGATCGTTCGCAGCGGATGGTCGGAGCGAATCCGAGCCTCCAAGTCCACATAGCTGAACAGCGAGCCTGACCGTTCGTCGCTTCCCCGCATCGCTCCCCCCTCGACGCATCCGCATCAAGAGAATCATGCCCAGAACCGCTGCGCCAGAGACTTCTTCAACAGCCTGCTAGAGCAAGGTTACTTGCCTAGATTGCTTTAGTCGCCCTGGATCGATGCGGAGCGATTTAATCACGTCCGAATCTGGCGCAAGGTCTTTGTCAGCGTTCTCGTTGGTGGCGACTCAGCCAGCCGACTCGGAGCGGGTGCTTTGCCGAATGCGCCGGCGTATTGCGCCTGGCAAAGAAATCATTCTGGTCACCCATTTCTACTCCGAGCGAGGAGCCGTCGCCGCGATCGAGCGCTGGTCGGCACGCTATGTCGGCGCCATAGGACTACGACCGGACTTTCCGCTCTCGCGCCTCCTGCAATGGGCTGGGAGGCCGGACGGCATCGAATTCGCCGGAAGCGAGCCGGTCGAACCGCTGCGGGTTTTCACGGTTGTTCGTTTCCGTCGGCCGGCTGCCGGGCTCGCCGCCGCGGCATGAGCGGCGGCCGCGCGTGCGAGGTCCACACTGGCGCTTTCATATAGCTGTAGCTTGTCCGTGCTTGAGTGGCGCAGCAACTCAACGGGGGTTCGCCGAACAGGCGACTGCATCCGATGTCCGTCGTAGATCCTCCTACCCGTGCTGCCGGCTTCCGTTTCCGGCCGCCATTCGCACCAAACGGAATGAGCCAGGTCATCCCGGCGCTGCGGGCATATAGCGGATTGCAGGTTGTAGGCCGCGAAGCACTGCTCGACCAGGAGGTGCTGGGCCGCATCAACTCGCTCGAGATTCGTCTCGCCACCAAGGCCAAGCATGTGCGCCTGGCGCAGAAGCTGCGCTATCGTGTGTTCTACGACGAGATGTCGGCCACCCCCAACCCGGTCGCCTATTTGTCAAAGCGCGACATCGACCCTTACGACGGCATCTGCGATCATCTGATCGTCATTGACCGCTCGCTTCCCGCCAACGGGCGGTCGCGCTTCGGCGTGGTCGGCACCTACCGCCTGTTGCGCCAGAGCGTCGCAGCCGCGCATGGCGGCTTCTACGCCGCCCGGGAATACGACATCGGCGGGCTGCTGTCGCGCCACGAGGGCCTGCGTTTCCTCGAACTCGGCCGCTCCTGTGTGTTGCCGGCCTATCGCGACCGGCGCACCGTGGAACTGCTCTGGCACGGCATCTGGACTTACGTCGTCCGCCATCGGATCGATGCGATGATCGGCTGCGCCAGCTTCGAGGGCACCAACGCCGACCAGCTCGCGCTGCCGCTGTCGTTCCTGCATCACCACGCGGTGGCGCCCGATGCCTGGGCGGTTCGTGCGCGTCCGAGCCGCTATGTCGAGATGAACCGCATGGCCAAAAGCATGATCGATACCAAGGTGGCGATGCGGGCACTGCCACCGCTCATCAAGGGCTACCTTCGCGTCGGGGCTTTCATCGGCCACGGGGCGGTTATCGACCGGCAGTTCGGCACCACTGACGTCTTCATCGGCTTGCCGGTCGCCTCGATCAACCGCCGCTACATCGAGCACTTCGGCCCGGCGGCGGAGCGTCACGCCGCCTGACCGGCGACGTCGTGCGCGGCCTTGAGGCCGCGCACGCTCTCTTCGAGCCGGCGCGTGACCTCCTTGCGGTCGCTGCCCGGCGTGAAGGTAAGCGGCGCTCCCCATGAAACGTGGGCTTCAATCTCGCCGGCTCTCACTACGCTCAACAGGTGCGGCAGAAACGCCATATCGCCGTACCACGCAGCGACGCGCCGGTTCGATCGAGGGTACGATACGGCAAGCGGCTGGATGAACACCGCCGCCGCGCCGCTGTCTACAGACATTGCCGCTGCGGCCGCGCCGACGAGCGCCGAGCGGAACGGAAGAACCGTCGAGCCGTCACTCGACGTGCCTTCCGCAAACAGCACCACGGCATGGCCAGCGAGCATCCGTCCGGCGATCTCCTCGGCGGCGGTGCGGCTTTTGAGCTTGCGGTCGCGATCGACGAACACGGTCTGCTGAAGCTTGGCGAGCCGGCCGAGAAGCGGCCATCCGGCAACCTCGCTTTTGGCGACGAAGATGAGCGGCGTGCAGGCCGACAGCACGACAATATCGAGCCAGGAAACGTGGTTCGATACGATCAGCAGCGGCCGGCTGTGCGATGGCTCGCCGTCTACCACCACGCTCAAGCCGATCAGGCGGGCGAGACAGCGATGGTAAAGCATCGGAATGCGCCGGGCGGCGGGCCGCTTTGCCCATACCGCGACGATCTGGAACGGTAGCAGCAGGCCCGTAATAAGTGCGAACACGGACGCAAACCAAATCTGACGAAGCATGTGAAATGCCGCCATTCCCTGCCCGGTTCAACTCTCCAGGAGCCGCGGTTGATACCTAATGAGCTATTGTAATGGTTTTGTGATCCCCATTGCGACAGGGTACTGACGAGGAAACAAATCCATTGGCTGAGCAACGCCGCCCGGCGGCAAGATATACGACACATACGTTCGACAACGCCGCTAGATCTCCGGCGCGATTTGTCCGATGGAAGGTAAAGGTGCGGACGCTCGTCCTGCCGACATGCAACACCGAGGCGATGAACCTCCATCTCGCCGAAATCGATTTACCGGAATATCGATTCACTCACACCAAATGGCAACGGCGCGTCATGCGCCTTAGTCTTCGCGCGGACCTGCAAAGAACGAGCCGCAATCGGGCTCCGGTTGCGTCGAGAGACTGGAATCGATATCGCGGAAGGAGCAACCCGCCACTGTCGCTTGCCGATGGCCCAACAAAGAAGCATGACGTTCCGGCGGACCACCTGCTGTACACGACTAACCGCTCGGCGCCTCGATCCTTTCACGGTGATACCTGGACCATTGCGTACGTTGGAGCGATGGTTGAAGGACAGTCAGTTTGCCGCGCCACACGCCGCCGTGCCTGACGATAATCGGCGGTCCCTAACGACGTCCGAAACAGTGGCTGGTTGAGCAGGGTGGCCACGACATGACTGCAGCGAACCTGAAGGCAATAACGTCCCTCGCGACGGGCGAGATAGGAGACGCGCCATAGCAGCCCCATGGGTACATCACCGTGAGATGTCTCACAGTGGTCGGAACCTCAGGCAGTCATAAGGCGTTGAAATATCTTGATGTTTTCTGGTGGTAGCGAGGGAGGGACTCGAACCCCCGACCCCAGGATTATGATTCCCGTGCTCTAACCAGCTGAGCTACCTCGCCACGGCGTTCGTGGTCGGCCGAAGCCGTGAACGCGTGGCATATAAAAAGCCGCTCACGGGCCTGTCAAGCAAAGCCGCCCGATATGCCAGCTTATTGCGGGATAGTGCTTATTTTGGCCGCGCTTATTTTGGTCGCACGGTGGGATCGCCGCCGGGGCTGCCGGGTGGCGGGATAACCGGCATATTGCCGCCTTCCGGCGTCGGCGCGCGAATCTCCGGATCAACGCCCGCAAGCGCGCACACTACGCCGTCGGATTTCACCAGCTTGTCGCCCAGCGGCTCCCCGCGCTCGTTCGTCGTCGTTCCGTTCGGCGCGGCCGTGTCGTGATTGGCGCAACTCGCCGAGTTCGGGGAAGGGGCGGACTTCGCCATGGCAGGCGGCGTGGCCGGGGTCGGCGGCGCCTGCGCAAGAGCGATATCCGGAAGCGCAACAAGCGCGACCAACAAAAATGTGACCTTCATCCGCATGGCACGGCAACGAACGGCCACAGCGGATGTTCCGCCGGGAACCGGCGCGATCAGGATTTGCGATAGCGGATCAGCGAAAAGTGGCCCATCGGCGGCATCGGGCGATGCTCGGAGAGCGTGACGCCGCCGTGCTTGGCGGCCCAGTTCACGAGGCGCGCCCACGGGAATTCCGGGCGCCAGCCGAGCCGCCGCGCCAGCGGCGCAAACGCCAGTTCGAACAGGCGGCGCGGCCCGCGCTCGGCGCCAATGTGATTGACCAGAATCAGTTCGCCGCCAGGCTTCAGCACACGGATGAAATCGTCCAGTGTCGCTTCCGGATCCGGCACCGCGGTGATGACATATTGCGCCACCACTGCGTCGAAAAACGAATCCGCGAACGCAAGATGTTTGGCGTCCATCACCGCCAGCGTTTCGACATTGGTGAGATTGAGCGAACGCACCCGCTGCTGCGCCTTGCGCAGCATCGGTTCGGAAATGTCGACGCCGTAAAGTTTCGTGGTGGACGCATAATCCGACAGCGACAATCCGGTGCCGACGCCGACATCGAGGATACGCCCTCCGATCGTGTCGGCGATAGCGATGGTGGACTGACGGCCAGGATCGAAGACCTTGCCGAACACGAGATCATAAACCGGCGCCCAGCGGCCGTAAGCCCTGGCGACGCCTGCGCGGTCGATGTCGTTGCCCATGCTCCCCGCGCGCCCCGAACGTCTACCCGCGCAATTCGGCGGCGAGGGGCTGCGCCGGCGTGCCGTTCTGCGCAGCGATTTCGTTTGCGCGCCTGGCCATGGCGCGCGCGATGAATCCGCCGCCGAGCACCCGCGCCTGCCCTTCCAGCCCATCGTAGAACACACAGGCCTGACCGGGCGACACGCCCTCCTCGCCGGCCACGAGTTCGATCTCATAGCGGCCATCGATTGCACGCAGCCACGCCGGCTGGGGCTTGCGCGTCGAGCGGACCCGGACGAACAGCTCAAGTCCGGCACCGACAGCGCGATCGAGCGCGCCGTCACCGATCCAGTTCACGTCGCGCAGGATGATGCGATGCATCTTCAGCGCTTCGCGCGGCCCGACCACCACGCGCCGGTTCGCGGCATCGAGACTCAAGACGTAAAGCGGCGCGCCGGAGGCGATGCCGAGGCCACGGCGCTGCCCGACTGTGAAATGCACGATGCCGTCGTGATGACCGATGACATGCCCGTCGAGATCGACGATATCGCCTGATACCATCGCGTTCGGTTTCAGCTGACTGATGATATCGGTGTAGCGACCGGTCGGCACGAAACAGATATCCTGGCTGTCATGCTTGTCGGCAACCGACAATCCGAAGCTCCGCGCCAGTTCGCGGGTCTGCGGCTTGGTCATGTCGCCGAGCGGAAACCGCAGAAAATCGAGCTGCTCGCGCGTGGTGGCGAACAGGAAATAGCTCTGGTCGCGATCCGCATCCGCCGCGCAGAGCAGCGCGCGCGATCCGCCGGCCATGCGGTGGGAGGCGACGTAATGACCGGTCGCCAGCGCCGCGGCGCCAAGCTCGCGCGCGGTAGCCAAAAGATCACGAAACTTGACCAGACGATTGCACTCGATGCAAGGCACCGGCGTTTCGCCCGACGCATAGCTGTCCGCGAAATTCTCGATCACGGTTTCGCGAAAGCGGTTTTCATAGTCCAGCACGTAGTGCGGGATGCCGAGGCGCTCGGCGACATTGCGGGCATCATGGATATCCTGCCCGGCGCAGCACGCGCCCTTGCGATGGGTCGCAGCGCCGTGATCGTAAAGCTGCAGGGTTATTCCGACGACGTCGTAACCCTCGGACTTCAACAGCGCGGCCGTCACCGACGAATCGACGCCGCCCGACATGGCGACCACGACCCGCGTGTCCTGAGGACGGCCTTCCAGTTCCAGACTGTTGAGCATTGATCCTGTCATTCCCAAGACCGCGCAAGGTCACAGACGCCTTGCGGATCGGAGGCTTTCGCGGCGGTCCGGAGCGGGATTCCGCTCCGTCGGGCCGACCGAAACACACCCATTAATATAGTCCGTATTCCTGCGAGGCAATCACGGCCAGACAACGGCGCCCGACCGACGGCAAATCTTGCCGCCGGGCAGAAAGGAAGCAGCCGAACCGGCCGGGTCGGCCACCGCATGATCCTGATAACCCATTGAATATTATAGTTATTTATTCCTATTCGATGATGGCCCGGTCCTTGCTGTTTGCTTGGCAACTTTATCACGAGAGGTTGCCTGTGCTTAGCGTGACATCAGAAACCACCACCGGCGTGTCGTTTCCGAACGCGCGGCAGAGGTCTGAGCGGGACGATCGGTCGGCCGGCGGCACTTTCGGTGCCCTGGTCGACATCAACGCGCAAGCCTCACAGGCTTCGACCGCGCAAAGGCCGAATTTGCCGGATCAGCAGGATATGCGCCCGGACCGGCTTGCCAACGCCTCCCCTCGGGACCGCACCATGCCGGCCGACGACAATGATCAAACGCGCGGCTCCCAGACGTCATCCAGTCGGCCGCCAGAGACCGATTCGGCAGGCCCCCGCACCGGCATTCAAAAGCCCGCCGCGGGCACCGAAACATCGGGCGATACACACCACCATCGGGCCAAACACGAAGGCATCGACGTCACCTCGACCGGAGATGCTTCCGACCCCATGATGGCCGTCTCGGACACCACAACGGCAGATCCGACCGTCCCGCCGCAACCCGTCACAACGCTGCCCGCGGTTGCCGTCCCGGTCGCGGCCCCGCTATCGGCAGCCGCCGCGCCTGCCGCAACTGCAGCCACCGATTCAGCGATCGTATCAACCGGAGCCGCCGGAGCATTGCCGGCCCAAGCGGCTTCTGCAGCTCAAGTCACGCCCGCGGGCACCGGTTTCAATCCAGCCGTCGCCGCCGATAGCACAGCTTCCACCGCGGCCATGCAGACCGGAAATGCCTTGGCGGCCGCGGTCGCCGCGGCAACACCGGCCACCGCGAAGGCGACCGTAAAGACGCCGGACACCACGCAGCCGGGCAAGACGACAGCATCGGTCATGACCGGACTCCAGCCCGGACTGATGCCCCCGGACGTAACAGCTCCGCCCGCCGCATCCGGCAATCCCGGCGCGCCGCACGCCGCCGCCGCCAGCGATCACAAGCATGATGCCGTCGCCACCGACGGCGCGAAGACCGCCTCGTCCGACACCGGCACGCTCGCAACGCAGCCGGGAGCCGCCGCAACGCCGCAGCATTCCGCCCAAACGGCCGACGCCGCTCCGCAACCGCAACCGGGCCAAACCGACAGCGGTCAGCCGCAGGGCCTCAACAGCGCGCTTGCGCAGCCGCAGGTGCAATCCACGGCCGCGACGACGCCGGTGACGCCGCAGTACAATGTCGCCGTCGCAGCCGGCGCGGCGGTACCGCTCAACGGACTCGCGGTCCAGATCGCGGTCACTGCGCTAAGCGGCAAAAGCCGCTTCGAGATTCGGCTCGACCCCGCCGATCTCGGCCGCATCGATGTCCGGCTCGACGTCGACCGCCAGGGCCGGGTCACGTCCCATCTGACGGTGGAGAAGCCGGAAACGCTTGCGATGCTGCGGCAGGATGCGCCGCAGCTCCAGCGCGCGCTGCAGGACGCGGGCCTGAAGACCGGCGACGGCGGCCTGCAATTCAGCCTGCGCGATCAATCCTCGCAGGGCCAGACCCCGCGCGACGATACCGGCCGCAACACCCGGCACCTGATCGTGACCGAAGACGCCGTCGTTCCCGTGGCGACAGCCGGGCGAAGCTATGGCCGGATGCTCGGATCGAGCCGCGGCCTCGACATCAGGGTTTAAGGAGACGGACATGACGACGTCAGTGGGTTCCGCGGTTCAGCAGGTCGTGTCGGGCACGACGACACCGCCTGCGTCCTCCTCAAGTTCGTCGGCATCGACCAACAACAGTACGCTGGCCGGCAACTTCCAGACCTTTCTGACACTGCTGACGACGCAGTTGCAGAACCAGAACCCGCTTGATCCGCTGGACACCAACCAGTTCACCCAGCAACTCGTCCAGTTTGCGGGCGTCGAACAGCAGTTGAAGACCAACGACCAGCTCACGAGTCTTGTCTCCCTGCAGCAGACCGCGCAGGCAACCCAGGCCCTGGACTTCGTCGGCAAGAACGCCGTGGTCGACGGCAGCACCGCCACCATGACCAACCACGCGGCGACCTGGCAGCTCGGCGTCCCGACGGCCTCCACCCTCACCGTCAATATCGCCAGCAGCACCGGCCAGAACGTCTTCTCCGGCTCCTACGGCGTCAATGCCGGCGACAACCAGGTTTTCTCCTGGAACGGTCTCGGCAATGACGGCACGCAATGGCCCGACGGCAAATACACGCTGACGACGACGGCCGCCGATGCGTCCGGCAATTCGGTCCCGGTCTCGACGCAGATTCAGGGTCAGGTGAATTCGGTTGATCTGACCCAGTCGCCACCATTGCTGTCGATCGGAGGCGACACATACACGATCAGCCAGATCAAGCGCATCGTGAACTGACGGCAGCGCGGTTCAGCCGGTCCGCTGCTCCCCCCGTCTTCCTGCTCATATGAACGGTCCTGGAGCCACCCGAACGCTGGCCCGGTGCCGTTTCCGCAACGGCATTTCGAAGGAGAATCGTATTGAAGCCTTGAGCTTAGGCAAATTTTAAGCCGCGAGGCGTAGGTTCCTCGGTGAGTTCAATGGTTTAGAGTTTGTGAGTACGCCATGACAGAACCCCATCGCCCGAGGGTGAAATACGTCATCGGGCCCGACGGCAGCCCGTTAACGATCGCGGACCTGCCGGCACCCGGGACCAAACGGTGGGTGATCCGCCGCAAGGCCGAGGTCGTTGCCGCGGTACGCGGCGGCCTGCTCTCCCTCGAGGAGGCCTGCAGCCGCTACACGCTGACCGTCGATGAATTCCTGTCCTGGCAGTTCTCGATCGACCAGCATGGCCTTGCCGGGCTGCGTACCACCCGCATTCAGCAATATCGCCAGTAAGCGCATCCCGCGGATATTTCGGATTTTCAGAAAACCGGCATCCTTTGCGGATGGCGGTTTTTTGCCATTCAGCAATTTCGTCACGGGTCTTAACCGCCGTTAACCATATCGAAACCATCCCATAGGCAATAATTGCCGAGCCGGCCTTTCCAAGGGCCGAATCCGAGGGGCTGGTTCGTTGCAAGGTCTGCTGGCATTTCTGAAGGGCCTGGGCCCATCCCGGCTGATGGCGATGGTCGCGGTCACCACCGCACTGATCGGCTTCTTCGCGTTCGTCATCATGCGCGTCACGGCCCCGCAGATGACGACGCTCTTTACCGACCTCAGCGTCGAGGACTCCTCCGGCATCATCAAGGACCTCGAACGTCAGGCAATCCCCTACGAACTGCGGAACGACGGCGCCGTGATCATGGTGCCGAAGGACAAAGTGACGCGGCTGCGCATGAAGCTCGCCGAGGCAGGTCTGCCCAAGGGCGGCGGGGTCGGCTACGAGATCTTCGACAAATCCGACGCGCTCGGCACCACCAGTTTTGTCCAGAACATCAATCGCCTGCGCGCACTTGAGGGCGAGCTCTCCCGCACCATCAAGGCCATCGACCGCATTCAGGACGCCCGCGTCCATCTGGTGCTGCCCGACCGGCCGCTGTTCTCGCGCGAAGCGCCGCAGCCTTCGGCATCGATCGTTCTGCGCGTCCGCGGCGGCCTCGAACCGCAGCAGATCCGCGCCATCCGCCATCTCGTCGCCTCGGCCGTCAACGGATTGAAACCGCAGCGAGTGTCCATCGTGGACGAAACCGGCCAGTTGCTTGCCGATGGCTCGGCGACCGACGCCGACGGCACGACCGGAGACGAGCGGCGTACCGCATTCGAAAAGCGAATGCGCAATCAGGTCGAGGCCATCGTGTCGTCGGTGGTCGGAAGCGGCCGTGCGCGCGTCCAGCTCTCCGCCGACTTCGATTACAACAAGATTACCCAGACCTCGGACAAGTTCGATCCGGAGGGCCGGGTGCTGCGATCAAGCCAGACCCGCGAGGAATCCTCCGTGACCGCCGACAACAACGGCCAGGTCACGGTCAACAACGAACTGCCCGGCAACCAGCAATCGGACAATCCAAGCCCCGCGCGCGACCAGAGCAAGAAGAGCGAAGAAACCAACAACTACGAGATTTCCCGCACCACCAAGACCGAGGTGACCGAAGCCGGCCGCGTCAACCGCATTTCTGTCGCCGTTCTCGTCGACGGCACCTATACCAAGAATGACCAGGGCCAGATGGTCTATGCGGAGCGCAGCAAGGAACAACTCGACCGCATCGCGACGCTGGTGCGCTCAGCCATCGGTTTCGACCAGAAGCGCGGCGACCAGGTCGAGGTCGTCAACCTCAAATTCGCCGAGCCGCCCGCCGCCGTGCCGCTCGCCGAGCCGGCCGGTTTGCTGGGAATGATGGCATTGACGAAAGACGACGTGATGTACGTCATCGATCTCGCCGTCATGTTGCTGCTCGGCCTCGTGGTGACGTTCATGGTGATCCGGCCGCTGGTCCGCCGTATCCTGGCGTCGGAGCCGGCCCCGGCCGGCGCCGCACCGTCCCAGCTTCCTGCCCCGGCCGACGCCACCGCTCAGGCCGGCGCGACCGGGCAAAATCTCGTTCCCGGCGGCAGCGCCACCGCACAGTTGATCGACGTTGCCCAGGTGCAAGGGCAGGTCCACGCCCAGTCGGTGCACCGGGTCGGCGAACTGGCCGAGCGCAACCCGGCCGAAACCGCTTCCATCATCCGTCAATGGCTTGCCGAACCCGCGTGATCTGACATGGCCGTACCGCAAACCACCACCGCAAACGCCAACGACATCGCCAGCGTCGTCGCCTCGCTCGCGAGTCGTCAGAGCAACCGTCCGAAGTCCAAGCCGATGAGCGGGCCGAAACGGGCGGCCGTGATGATGCTGGCGCTGGGCGAGCAGTACGGCGGCAAGGTCTGGTCCATGCTGGACGACGACGAGGTGCGCGATCTGTCGCTGGCGATGTCCACCCTCGGCACGGTCGAGGCCGATGTGGTCGAGGATCTGCTGCTCGAATTCGTCTCGCGGATGTCGGCGTCCGGCGCGCTGATGGGCAACTTCGACGCGACCGAGCGGCTGCTGACCCAGTATCTCCCCGCCGAGCGGGTGAGCGGAATCATGGATGAAATCCGGGGACCCGCGGGCCGCAACATGTGGGAAAAACTGTCCAACGTTCAGGAGGAGGTTCTCGCGAACTACCTCAAGAACGAATATCCGCAGACCATCGCGGTCGTGCTGTCGAAGTTGAAACCCGAACATGCCGCGCGGGTGCTCGCCATCCTGCCCGAGGACATGGCGCTCGACGTTGTCGGCCGGATGCTCAAGATGGAAGCGGTGCAGAAGGAAGTCATCGAGCGCGTCGAGCAGACGCTGCGCAGCGAATTCATGTCCAACCTGTCGCAGACCCGCCGCCGCGACGCCCACGAAGTGATGGCGGAAATCTTCAACAATTTCGACCGCCAGACCGAAACCCGTTTCATAACCTCGCTGGAGGAAGAAAACCGGGAATCCGCCGAGCGCATCAAGGCGCTGATGTTCACGTTCGACGACCTGGTGAAGCTCGACGCAGGCTCGGCGCAGACGCTGATGCGCCACGTCGACAAGGACAAGCTCGGCATCGCGCTGAAGAGCGCCAACGAGGAGGTTCGCGCTTTCTTCATGGGCAACATGTCGACCCGCGCCGCGAAGATGCTGATGGACGACATGGCGGCGCTCGGGCCGGTCCGGCTGCGCGACGTCGACGAGGCGCAGGCGCTGCTGGTCAATCTCGCCAAGGACCTCGCTGCCAAGGGCGAAATCATGCTGTCGAAAAACCGCGCCGACGACGAGCTGGTGTATTGATGGGCGCTCCGGCAAAATTCCTGTTCGATACGGACTTCTCGGTTCCGCATAAATCCAGGGAGCGCGCGCCGACGGCTGTGGAGATCGCGCAGCAGATCGCGGCCGCGGAAGCCAAGGCCTATCAGAACGGGTTCGACGCTGCACAGCGCGAAGCCAGGGTGCAGAGCGACCGCCGCATGGCGCTGGCGATCGAGGCCATCGCCATCGGCATCAAGGAGATCGCCGGACGCTTCGCGGGCGTCGAAACGCGGATGGAGACCGAGGCGGTCGATGTCGCCGTCGCGGTCGCGCGCAAGCTGTGCAGCGAGCTGATCGCGGCCGAGCCCTTGGCGGAAATCACCGCGCTGGTTTGCGACAGCTTCCGCCATCTGGTGTCGGCGCCGCATCTCGTGGTGCGGATCAACGATCAGCTCTACGACGCGGCGCGCGGGCAAATCGAACGCATGGCCAGCCAAAGCGGGTTCGCCGGGCAGCTCGTCATCCTCGCGGAGCCCGATATCGAGACCGGCGACTGCAGGATCGAATGGGCCGACGGAGGGATCGTTCTGGAACGCTCGGCCGCCGACGCCAGGATCGACGAACTGGTGCGCGGTTACATAACGTCACGCAAATCGAACGGCAACGCCTGAGGGCATGGGAACGAACAATGAGCGATAACGACACTCAGGTGCCGCTTCCCGACCTCAACGCCGCCGATACGCCGGCGATCGATGACATTGGATACAGCGAGGACGAACAGGTCTCGCGAATCGCGTCCGACCTCGAGGCGGTGTTCGACGTTCCGGTCCAGGTGTCCGCCGTGCTCGGCCGCTCCAAGATGGACGTCGGCGCGCTGCTCAAGCTCGGGCCCGGCAGCGTTCTGGAACTCGACCGGCGCGTCGGTGAGGCCATCGATATCTACGTCAACAACCGGCTGGTAGCGCGGGGCGAGGTCGTTCTCGTGGAGGACAAGCTCGGCGTCACCATGACCGAAATCATCAAGGCCGAGAAAGCCTGACAGCGAACCAGCCGCCGCGAGCGCGGGACACATAACAGGAGCAACCCATGCGGCTTCTCATCGTTGGCACACTGAAGGGCCAGCTCACGACCGCCACCAAGATCGCCATGGACAATGGCGCCTCCGTCACCCACGCAACCGGCAACGAACAAGCCATGGCCGTGCTGCGCGGCGGCAAGGGCGCCGATCTCCTTCTGGTGGATGTCGGTCTCGATATCCGCGACCTCGTGATGCGGCTCGAGGCGGAACACATTCACGTCCCGATCGTCGCCTGCGGCATCACCAGCGACGCGCGCGCCGCTGTCGCTGCGATCCATGCCGGCGCCAAGGAATACATCCCGCTGCCGCCAGATCCGGAGCTGATCGCCGCGGTGCTCGCCGCCGTGGCGAACGATTCCCGCGATCTCATCTACCGCGACGAAGCCATGGGCAAAGTCATCAAGCTGGCGCAGCAGATCGCGTGCTCCGACGCCTCGATCATGATCACCGGCGAATCCGGCACCGGCAAGGAGGTGCTGGCGCGCTACGTGCACACCCGCTCCAACCGCGCCAGGCGGCCGTTCATCTCGATCAATTGCGCCGCGATCCCGGAGCATCTGCTGGAATCCGAACTGTTCGGTCATGAGAAGGGCGCGTTCACCGGGGCGGTCGCGCGCCGCATCGGTAAATTCGAGGAAGCCACCGGCGGCACGCTGTTGCTCGACGAAATTTCCGAAATGGACGTGCGGCTGCAATCGAAGCTGCTGCGCGCCATCCAGGAACGCGTGATCGACCGGGTCGGCGGCAACCGGCCGGTGCCGGTCGATATCCGCATCATCGCCACCTCGAACCGCAACCTTGCGGACGCCGTGCGCGAGGGCACCTTCCGCGAGGACCTGCTGTTCCGCCTCAACGTCGTCAACCTGAAGATTCCGCCGCTGCGCGAGCGTCCGGCCGACATCCTCGAATTGGCGCAGCATTTCGCGAAGAAGTATGCCGAGGCCAACGGCGTGCCGGTGCGTCCGGTTTCGGCGGACGCGCGGCGCGTGCTGACGACCAACCGCTGGCAAGGCAACGTCCGCGAGCTTGAGAACACCATTCATCGCGCGGTGCTGATGGCGAGCGGCGACGAGATCGGCGCCGACGCGATTCTGACGCCGGACGGCGACCGCCTTGATCTCGCGAAGACGGCACCCGTCGTCGCCCACGCCACGCTCGCCGCCGAGCAAGTGACGCGCGCGCTGGTCGGCCGCACCGTGGCCGACGTCGAGCGCGACCTGATCCTCGAAACGCTGAAACATTGTCTCGGCAACCGCACCCATGCCGCCAACATTCTCGGCATCTCGATCCGGACGCTGCGCAACAAGCTCAACGAATATGCCGATGGCGGCATCCCGATCACGCCCGCCGGCAACGGCGATCATCGCGCGGTCGTGGCAACGGCCTGACAAACCGGGTTTACCGCGAGAGCAACGCGGCTTGCACTCGCCCCGCGAATGGTTAGCTTTCGAAGATCTAGCCGAGGCATCGCTTCGCAGGCTCCGTCATCCGTCGAGACTCATGACCTCCTTCACGCCGCATCAGGATACAGCGCTGAAAGCCGTCGCCGACTGGCTGAAAGCCAAACCCGGCAAAAACAGCACGCCGCCGGTGTTCCGCCTGTTCGGCTATGCCGGCACCGGCAAGACCACGCTGGCGCGCCATATCGCCGATGGCGTCGACGGCGAGGTCAAATTCGCGGCCTTCACCGGTAAGGCCGCGCTGGTGATGCGCAACAAGGGCTGCGACGGTGCGTCGACCATTCACTCGCTGATCTATCGCGCCCGTGAATCCGGCGAGGAGCAACCGAGTTTCGAACTGTGGGACGATGCGCCCGCTTCCAAGGCCAAGCTCATCGTCATCGATGAATGCTCCATGGTGGACGCGGAACTCGGTCGCGATCTGATGTCGTTCGACTGTCCGCTGCTGGTGCTGGGCGATCCCGCACAACTGCCGCCGATTCAAGGTGCCGGCTTCTTCACCAATGCGGAGCCGGATGCGATGCTGACCGAGGTTCATCGTCAAGCCCAGGACGATCCGATCGTGCGGATGTCGATGGACGTGCGTGAGGGCCGCGATCTCGACATCGGACGCTATGGCGAAAGCGAAGTGGTCGCGCGCAGCGAACTCGATCCGACGCGCGTGATGGATGCCGATCAGGTGCTGGTCGGGCGCAACAACACACGCCGTTCCTACAACATGCGATTCCGGCAACGGCAAAACATCGAGGATCCGCTGCCGGTGGCCGGCGACAAGCTGGTCTGCCTGCGCAACAACCGCAAGAAGGCGCTGTTCAACGGCGGCCTGTGGCGCGTGAAGTCCCGTGCAGCCTCGAAATCGAAGATCATCACGATGCGACTGTCGCCCGACGAGGAATTCGCGCACAAGGTGACGAAAGTCTCGGTGCGGCAAGACTGCTTCGCCGGCGGCATCGAGGACATTCCGTGGGAGCAGCGCAAACCCTACGACGAGTTCGACTACGGCTATGTCCTGACGGTGCACAAGTCGCAGGGCTCGCAATGGGACGACGTCGTGCTGTTCGATGAAAGCTTCGCTTTTCAGGACAGCCGCGCGCGCTGGCTCTATACCGGCATCACCCGCGCCGCGAAGCGGCTGAGCATCGTGGTGTAGCAGATCGTCGCGGAACGGCTCGCAAAACGGGCTCGGCTTGCTATTCGATCGCCATCGAACTAAAAAATGAACCTTGAAGCGGCCATCGAGCACTAAGCATTATGACCGTCGTCACATGATATTGTGGCCGCTCGCGGCAATCTGACGCCTCGCCAATTGTGACGGCTTGAACGAAATACCTTTCGTCATAATCCCACCATTGAGGAGCTTGAATGATGCGATCGAAGATTCTGTTGGGAGCACTGCTCGCCGGTTCCGTAGCGTTCACATTGTCCGTGCCGGCAACCTCAGCGCCGCTCATGGGTCAATCCGATATGAGCAAGGCCGCACCATCCTCGATCGAGACCGTGCAGTATTATGGGCACGGACACAGGCATTATGGCCACGGTCATCATCATCATGGGGGCGGCGGCGCCGGCGCATTGATCGGCGGCCTGGCGGCCGGCGCCATTATCGGCGGCGCGATTGCCGCCGGTCAGGCCAATGCTGCCGCGCAACAGAATGCGGCCTATTGCTCGCGGCGCTACCGCTCCTACGACCCGGCATCCGGAACTTATCTCAACAACGACGGCTACCGTTACCCCTGCCCGTAACGCCGGAATTTAGAGCCTTTCCGTTTCTGATAGAATCAGGAGCGGGGCTCAATCATTTCGATTTGACGCGTTTTCTTCACGCGAACCGGTATCCGCTTCGCTCGAAAACGCTCTAGAGCCTTTTCGCTTCTGATGGAATCAGAAGCGAGGCTCTATGATTTTGAATTGACGCATTTTCTTCACGCGAACCGGTGCCCACTTCGCTCGAAAACGCTCTAATCGGCAGCGGATATCGTGCCGATACATCCAAACCATTTACCGCGGAACCGGTTGGCTCCGCGGTTTTTTTGACGTGCGACCCAGCACGTCTCCAGTGTGGCGTTTCAGACGTTCGCGTGTGGACAAGCCGATCCATCGGTCGCAGCAAGAGCCCGTTCCAGATCGGCGATCAAGTCGGCGGTATCCTCCAGGCCGATTGAAAGCCGTATGAGGCCGCTCGTTATGCCGGCGGCCTTGCGTGCTTCCTCCGACATGCTGGCATGGGTCATGGTCGCGGGATGAGCCACCAGGCTCTCGGTGCCGCCGAGCGACTCCGCGAGACTGAAAAGCCGCACGGCCTCGACGAAGCGGCCGGCCTCCGCGCCGCCTCCTTTCAACTCGAAGCTGAGCATCGCACCAAAGCCGGATTGCTGGGCCTTGGCGACGGCATGGCCTGGATGCGTGGGCAGCCCCGGATAGTGGCACGCGGCAACAAGGGGATGCTTGACGAGAAACTCGGCGACCGCTTGCGCATTGCGCTGCTGCCACTCCATGCGCGGAAACAGCGTGCGGATACCGCGAAGGGCCAGATAGGAATCGAACGGCGCCCCCGTGACGCCAACGATATTGGCCCAGGTCGCCAGCGCCTCGGCATCAGTGGCATCGGCCGCGATCACTGCGCCGCCGACCATGTCCGAGTGGCCGTTGAGATATTTCGTCGTCGAGTGAATGACGAAATCGGCGCCGAGCGCGATCGGTCGCTGCAACGCGGGCGACAGGAACGTATTGTCGACGGCGACCTTGGCGCCGACCGCTCTCGCCTGCGCGACGATCGCCCGGATGTCGACGATGCGCATCAGAGGGTTGCTCGGGGTCTCGATCAGGACGAGCCTGGGCTTGTCCTGGAATGCCGAAATCAGCGCCGCATGGTCGTTCTGATCGACAAAAGCAACCCTGAAGTGGCCGCGGTCGCGGCGGTTCAACAGCAGGCGGTGGGTGCCGCCGTAACAGTCATGCGGCACCATCACAATGTCGTCGCGTGACAGTTGCGACAGCACGAGATCGATCGCGGCCATGCCCGAGGACACCACCACCGCGCCCGCGCCGCCCTCGAGCTTGGCAAGGGTATCGGCCAGCAACGTCCGGGTAGGGTTGCTGGTACGGGTGTATTCGTGCGGACCGCTGCGTCCAAAACTGGGCCAGGTGAAAGTGCTCGACAGACAGATCGGCGGCGTCACCGCTCCGAAATGATCCTCCGTCGCGATGCCGTTGGCGGCCGCGACCGTTTTCAGATTCGTGGGTTCGGACATGAGGTTTGGAAGACTTTCGATGAAAATGCGGGGGTCGCGCGGCCAGCCGTGCGCGGCATATTTAAAGGACTTCAGCCGAAACACAAACGGTCCCGCAGGCACTGCGCAACCTGCGTTGCGCAGTCACAAAGAGCTTGCGCGCTATTGGGCGCAGCGCAGTCTTTTTCCGTTTTGAGCAGAGGCTCGCTTGACGGAGGCAGCGCAGCCGGCCGCGCCAAGATCACGCTCATGATTTTGGATCGAATCGATCCAAAATCATGCACGTGATCGATTCCAATATTTTAGAGCGGCGGGATGCAGGCGGAAAACCGCTACACACTTTTCCTCATCCCGCCTAGAGCCTTTTCGCTTCTGATGGAATCAGAAGCGAGGCTCTATGATTTTGATTTGACGCGTTTTCTTCACGCGAACCGGTATCCACTTCGCTCGAAAACGCTCTAGTCGTTAAAAAACCGCCCCTCCTTCACCTCGACGACATAACCTGCGCGAATGGCAAAGTCGCCGAAGTGTTCGCCGGGCTTGCGGTCGCGGGCATAGTGACCGAGCGTCTTGTCGAGCGCTTCGAGGATCGCGCCCTCGCCGACATTCTCAAGATACATCTTGTTGAGCCGCTCGCCGTGGAAGCCGCCGCCGAGATAGAGATTGTACTTGCCCGGAGCCCGCCCGGTCAGGCCGATCTCGGCGATATAGGGCCGCGAGCAGCCATTCGGGCAGCCGGTCATGCGGATGGTGATCGGATCGTCCTTGAGTCCGTGGACGTTGAGGATGGCTTCGATCTTGGTAACAAGATCGGGCAGATAGCGCTCGCTTTCGGCCATCGCCAGACCGCAGGTCGGCAGTGCGACGCAGGCCATCGAGTTGAGGCGCAAGCCGCTGCGGGTCTCGAACTGGTCGAGGCCGTATTGCTTCATCAACGCTGCGATAGCCGGCCGATCCTCGGGAGCGATGTCGGAGATAATCAGGTTCTGGTTCGGCGTGATGCGGAACATGCCCTTGTGGACCTGCGCAATGGCGCGCAAGCCATCCATCATCGGATGGTCCGGCGTATTGATGACGCGGCCGTTCTGGATAAACAGGGTGCAATGCTCGCGGCCGTCCTCGCCCTTGACCCAGCCAAGCGGATCGCCGTTCGAGGTGAACGTATAGGGCTGCGCAGGTTCGAGCGCGAAGCCGAGGCGGCGCTCGGCCTCCGCCTTGATCCAGTCGAGCCCCTTTTCGTCGATGGTGTATTTGAACCTTGCGTGCAGACGGTCGAGACGGTCGCCGTAATCGCGCTGGACCGACATCACCGCGTCGATGGTCGGAAACAGCTTGTCGGCGTCGATGTAGCCGATCACGGTGGCGAGGCGCGGATAGGTCTTCGGCGACTGATCGGTCCGGCCGAGGCCGCCTCCGATGGCGACGTTGAAGCCCTTCAGCTTGCCGCGGCGCGCAATGGCGATGAAGCCGAGATCCTGGCCGTAGACGTCGATATCGTTGCTCGGCGGGATCGCGAATCCGATCTTGAATTTCCGGGGCATGTAGGTGCGCCCGTAGAACGGCTCCTCGGGGCCATCCGTGTCCTGACGCTCGGCCTCGTACCAGATTTCCTGGTAGGCGCCCGTCCTGTGAACGGCGTGGTCGCTCGCCTGCTTGGCAAGCGCATAGACCTCGGCGTGCAGTTTCGACAGATCGGGATTGACCGTGCACATCACGCCACGGGTATCGTCGCCGCAGGCGGCCCTGGTGTCGAGCAGGACGTCGCGCAATCCCTGGATCACGGCGCGCATGTTATGCTTCATAATGCGATGAAGCTGAAAGGTCTGCCGCGTCGTCAGCCGCAGCGTATCGCCGCCATAAGCCCGTCCCAGAGCATCGAGCTTCAACCACTGGCTCGGGCTGCAAACCCCGCCCGGCAGGCGTACGCGCACCATGAAGGAGAAGGCAGCCTCGAGTTTCTGCCGCCGCCGCTCGTCGCGGATGTCGCGATCGTCCTGCTGATAGATGCCGAAGAACTTCATCAGCTTGGCGTCGTTGGCCGTCACCGCCGCGGTGATCTCGTCGGCCAGACTCTGTTTGATCGTGCCGCGCAGATAGTCGCTGTTGGCCTTCAACGTTTCGTCCGGCCCGAGCTTGTCGAGGGGTTGGGAAACATCGCGGCTGCGATCGGGCTCGGTCTTCACATTCATCAAACTGGCCTCAATAGACATCAAGCCGGTAGCGGCGATCGCGCTGCAGCGCCGAGAGATAAGCACCCGCCTCGTCGCGATCGAGGCCGCCGTGTTCGGCAACGATATCGGTGAGCGCCGCATGGACATCAGGCGCCATCTGCGCGCTGTCGCCGCAGACGTAGAGATACGCGCCCTCCTCGAGCCACGCATAGACATCGCGGCCCTGGCGGCGCAGGCGATCCTGCACATAGGTCTTCGGCGCGGCGTCGCGCGAGAAGGCGAGATCGAGCCGGCTCAAGACGCCGCTCTTGACCAAATCCTGCCACTCGACCTGATAGAGGAAGTCGCTGCGGAAATTGCGCTCGCCGAAAAACAGCCAGGAGCGGCCGGACGCGCCGCGCGCCTCCCGTTCCTGCATGAAGGCGCGGTACGGTGCCACACCGGTGCCGGCGCCGATCATCAGGATCGGCGCATCGTCGTCCGGCAGATGGAAGTGATCGTTGGACTGGATATAGACCGGAATCGTGGCGTCCGCCTCGGTGCGCGCAGCGAGATACCCGGAAGCGACGCCGGCGCGCGCTTGGTCGTGCAACGTATAGCGCACCGTGCTGACCGTGAGATGCGCCTCGTCCGGGGCGGCGGCAAGGCTCGAGGCGATCGAGTAGAGCCGCGGCTGCAACGGCCGCAACCCGGCGACGAATTGCGTGGCGTCGATACCGGACGCCGGAAACCGGCTGACAACGTCGAGAATATGATGGTTGTGCTGGAACGTTGCGCGGGCCTCCTTCTGATCGGAGGCGCGCAACGCCTGCAATTCGGCAGCCCCCGTGATATCGGCCCAGTGATCGAGAAAGCGCGGCGTCAGCGCCGTGATCTCGAACGTCCCGCCCAGTGCCTCCCCAAGGCTTGTCGTACCCTGCTTCACCGTTACCGGAGCATCGGCTGACAGCGACAGCTTCTCCAGCACCGCTGCGACGAGCGCAGGATCGTTACGCGGCACCACGCCGAGCGCGTCGCCCGGCTGATAGGTCAACCCGGAGTCCGCAAGGGACACCTCGATATGACGGGTCTCCTTGGAGGATCCGCGCCCGGTCAGCACGATATTGTCGACGACTGCGGCCTGAAACGGATGCTTCTTGTCGAATGTCGTGGCTGGCGCAGTGCTCTGCACTACAGCCGCGGATGCCGCGACAGACCCCCGCGTTTGTGTGGCCGGTGCAAGGTTGGCGACGACCGTTGCAATCCAGCCGTCTGCAGCATCCTCGTAATCGACATCGCAATCGACGCGATCGGCGATGCGCTGCGCGCCCAACTCCTCGAGCCGCCGGTCGACCCGCTTGCCTGCCTCGCAGTAATGTTCGTAGGTCGAATCGCCCAGCGCCAGCACCGCATAGCGCAACTGCGGCAATTTGGGCGCCTTGCGGCTTTCCAGAAATTCGAAAAAGCCCACAGCGGTCTGCGGCGCATCGCCTTCGGCATGGGTGCTGGTGATGACGAGCAGATCCTGTTCGTCCTTGAGGCCGCGCGTCTTGTAATCGGCCATATCGACGAGACGCGTCTGTATGCCTTTAGCCTCGGCTTTGCCAGCGAGCGTTTTGGCCAGAGCCTTGCTGTTTCCGGTCTCGCTGCCGAACAGAACCGTCAAGAGCCGCGTCGCGGGCGCCGCGGCGGGGAGGAGGCCGCTCTGGGAAGGCGGCGCAAGCTCCGCGACATCCGCCGCCGCAACGCCAGTCCGTGCCCGATGGCTGAGACCGGCGAAATAGCCGCTGATCCAGATCGCCTGTTCATGGCTGAGAGACGTCGCGAGTTGATTGACCTGCGCCCACTGATCCGTCGTGAGCGCTGAACCCGGAAATTCCAATTTTGTCATCGCAAGCAACCCTCGGAAAGCGAACTGCCGGCCGCCGCGATTGACGCTTCAGAGGTCGGGTCGAGTCGCTGAACGAAACGGAAATCTTCCGCGCCATTTTCGACAATTCGGCCTCTTGAATAGGTCTGGTTTGGCAGAGAAAACAATGCGTTATTGAAAAAAAGAATATTACCCTTCGGAGGACGTCGGCAGCGAAACGATTATTTCATTGCCGCGCTCATTTTTAGCATTGCGGGAGAGCGCACGAGACAGAGGCGTCAGCGATTTACCATGACCGTTGCGGCATGGGCGTCGGTCGAGCGAGGTTCGCGCTCAAAAGGCAATCTGACGCTGATGTCGAAACGATGTTATGCTTTTCGGCATTCATTGAAGAACGATTTTCGAAACCAAAATTCGGGATCAACGGACCATCGAAAATAGCGGAGGGTTTTATTCAACCCTCCCTGCGCTGCAGGAAGGGTTGAATCGCGTGCGTCGGCGTCAGTGCAACTTGCGCTTCGGCACCCGCGGTTCGAACTGCTCGACGCCCGCGGTCGTTGGCGGCTCGCCGTTGAACGTGAGCGCGTCGCCTTTCACCGCAATCGCGACATGGTCGCCGTCGTGGACCTTGCCCGCCAAAATCATTTCGGCGAGCGGGTCCTGCACGGTGCGCTGGATCACGCGCTTGAGCGGGCGCGCGCCATAGGCAGGGTCCCAGCCTTTCTCGGCCAGCCTGTCGCGCGCCGCAGTATCGAGATCGAGCACGATCTTGCGGTCTTCCAATAGCTTTTGCAGCCGGGCGAACTGGATCTCCACGATCCGGCCCATCTCGCTCTTCTGCAACCGATGGAACAGGATGATCTCGTCGACGCGGTTGAGGAATTCAGGACGGAAGTGCGCGCGCACCATCCCCATCACCTGCTCGCGCACCGCGCCGGTGTCCTCGCCCTCGGGCTGGTTAACCAAAAACTCCGAACCGAGGTTCGAGGTCATGATGATGAGCGTGTTGCGGAAATCCACGGTGCGGCCCTGACCGTCGGTCAGCCGGCCGTCGTCGAGCACCTGCAGCAGCACGTTGAACACATCGGGATGCGCTTTCTCGATCTCGTCGAACAGCACGACCTGATAGGGCCGCCGCCGCACTGCTTCGGTGAGCGCACCGCCCTCGTCGTAACCGACATAACCCGGAGGCGCGCCGATGAGCCGCGCCACCGAGTGCTTCTCCATGTATTCGGACATGTCGATGCGAACCATCGCGGTCTCGTTGTCGAACAGATAGGCGGCGAGTGCCTTGGTCAGTTCGGTCTTGCCGACGCCGGTGGGCCCTAAGAACATGAACGAACCCATCGGCCGGTTGGGATCCTGCAGGCCCGCGCGAGCACGCCGCACTGCCGTGGAGACCGCGCGCACAGCCTCGGACTGTCCGACGACACGCGCCGCAAGGCTCTCTTCCATCCGCAGCAGCTTTTCCTTCTCGCCCTCGAGCATCTTGTCGACGGGAACGCCGGTCCAGCGCGACACCACCTGAGCGATGTTGTCCGCCGTCACGGTTTCGTTCATCATCGTATTGCTTTCGCCGGCCTCGATGCTCTCCAGACGCTTTTCGAGTTCGGGAATCCGTCCATAAGCCAGTTCGCCGGCCTTTTGGTATTCGCCGCGCCGCTGCGCGTTGGCGAGCTCGATCCGCGCCTGATCCAGTTCGCTCTTGAGCCTGGCGGCGTCCGACAGCTTGCCCTTCTCGGCGTTCCAGCGCGAGGTCAGGTCCGCTGACTGCTTTTCCAGATCGACCAGTTCCTTCTCGAGGTTCTCGAGGCGCATCCTGGAGCCGGCATCGTTCTCCTTCTTCAGCGCCTCCTGCTCGATCCTCAGCCGCACGATCTCTCGGTCGAGCGAGTCGAGTTCTTCCGGTTTGGAATCGACCTGCATCTTCAGCCGGGCTGCCGCCTCATCCACCAGATCGATCGCCTTGTCGGGCAGGAAGCGGTCGGTGATATAACGGTGGGACAACGTGGCGGCCGCGACCAGCGCGGCGTCGGCGATGCGGACGCCGTGATGCTGTTCGTACTTGTCCTTGAGGCCGCGCAGGATCGAGATCGTGTCCTCGACCGTCGGCTCGGATACGAAGATCGGCTGGAAGCGCCGCGCCAGCGCCGCGTCCTTCTCGACGTGCTTACGGTACTCGTCGAGCGTGGTCGCCCCAACGCAATGCAGCTCGCCGCGCGCCAGCGCCGGCTTCAGCAGATTCGACGCATCCATGGCGCCATCGGCCTTGCCGGCGCCGATCAGCGTGTGCATCTCGTCGATGAACAGGACGATGCCGCCGGCGGCCGACGTCACTTCCTGCAACACCGCCTTGAGCCGCTCCTCGAACTCGCCGCGGTATTTGGCGCCTGCGATCAGCGACCCGAGATCCAGCGCCAGCAGCTTCTTGTCCTTGAGGCTTTCCGGCACGTCGCCGTTGACGATGCGCAGCGCCAGCCCTTCCGCGATCGCGGTCTTGCCGACGCCGGGCTCGCCGATCAGCACCGGATTGTTCTTGGTCCGACGCGACAGCACCTGGATCGTGCGGCGGATTTCCTCGTCGCGGCCGATCACCGGATCGAGCTTGCCGTCGCGCGCCGCCTGCGTCAGATCGCGCGCATATTTCTTCAGCGCGTCATAGGCGTTTTCTGCCGTGGCGCTGTCCGCGGTCCGTCCCTTGCGCAGCGCATTGATCGCCGCGTTGAGGTTCTGCGGCGTGACGCCTCCGTCCTTCAGCAACTTGAACGCGTCGCTGTCCTTGTCGAGCGACAGCGCCTGCAACAGCCGCTCGACTGTGACGAAGCTGTCGCCGGCCTTTTCGGCCGCCTGTTCCGCGGCATCGAACGCGCGCGCGGTTGCCGGCGCCAGATAGATCTGGCCCGCGCCGGCGCCCGACACCTTCGGCATCTTGTTGAGCGCGGCTTCGGTCGCCTTCAGGATCGCGCGCGAATTGCCACCGGCGCGGTCGATCAGGCTTCCCGCCAGACCTTCGCTGTCGTCGAGCAGCACTTTCAGGATATGGAGCGGCGTAAATTGCTGGTGACCTTCGCGCACCGCGAGCGATTGCGCCGACTGGATGAAGCCTCGCACCCGCTCGGTATACTTTTCAATGTTCATGGAATCTCCCTCAGCCTGCCGCCCCTGCCCCGAAGGCACAGAAGCAACATCTTCATTGGGTTTTCCGTTGGCCGCATTGACCTTCCTCAACCGGCAACGGTCGGCAGGCCGGGTCGTCCGAGCCGGCCTGTGACAAATGTAGGAATACGCTCCCAGGAAATGAAGGGGAGCCATGGATTTGAAGCCGATGGCATGGCCGGCCCAAATCCCTTAAAGAGCGCTATGCCTGCTGTCCCGGATGCGGCCGTCGCCGCCCTTTACCGCTATCCCGTCAAAGGCCTATCCGCCGAACCCCTGCCCCGTGCGACGCTCCGCCCTGGCGAGACCGTTCCCGGCGACCGCAGCTATGCCATCGAGAACGGCCCCATCGGTTTCGACCCGGCCGCGCCTCGGCATTTTCCAAAGGCCAGGTTCCTGATGCTAATGCGCGACGAGCGGCTCGCCGCGCTCCATAGCCGCTACGACGACGCCAGCCGGATGCTCACCATCCACGCCAACGGCGAGGAAGCGGTGCGCGCCGACCTCGGAACCGCCGACGGTCGCGCTGCGGTCGAACGGTTCTTCGCCGCCAACTTCACCCGGGAACTCAAGGGACCGCCACAGGTTCTCGTCGGCAACGGACATAGTTTTTCGGACGTCGCAAGGAAGGTGGTCTCGATCATCAACCTCGGCAGCATCGCCGCCATCGAGACAATGGTCGGGCAGCCGGTCCACCCGCTGCGCTTCCGCGCCAATCTTTACGTCCGTGGCTGGCCGGCCTGGAGCGAACTCGACCTGCTCGAGCGCACGCTCGCGATCGGCGACATCCGGCTCAAGGTGGTCAAGCGCATCGTCCGGTGCACGGCCACCAACGTCGACCCGGAGACAGCAGTTCGCGATCTCGACATTCCGAACACGCTGACGCGAACGCTGGGGCATCGCAATTGCGGGGTCTATGCGGAAGTCGTCACCGGCGGCACGGTCAGGATCGACGACAAGGTCGAAACGCTTCGGGAATCACGCCCATGAACGGCGACCGCAGCAGTTCTTCCTTCTCCCGTGCTCCCGCCGCAGGAGAAGGTGGCACGGACGACGTCCATGAGGGATGAGCGGGGCTTGTCAAAAAACTTGCCCCGCCCGCCCTGGTTCACCGAGGCGCCCTCTCCTGCAAGAGGATAGGGCGAAAACGGCACCACACGCCTCAGTTCGGCACCACATAGGCGTAGACGCGGCTGCGCGGATAGACCGACTCCGCGACGCGACGGCCGTGATTGCCCGATACGACAATGGGATTGCCGCGCCGATCGACGCCGCTGACGACGCCGACATGGCCGCCGCCGCGTCGGCTCATGACGGCGATGGCGCCAACCTGCGGGCCGGAGACCCGCCGCCCGTAATGCGCGAACGAACTCGCCATATCGGAGCCCGTTCCCCGATGCCCGGAGCGCGCCAGAACCATGTTCATGAAGCGCGCGCACCAGAGTCGGCTGCGGCCGGTGGGATTGCCGCCGATATAGCGGCGCGCTTCGGAAACGATATTCGACACGAAGCCTCCGTCCGAAAATCCGGTTTCGTCCGCACGCGAGCGCGACACCCGCGTGTGACGGTGCCTGTGCTGGTGATGGCGATACCGGTGGTGACGGCGAACGTGATGATGGTGTTTGTGGTGATGAACGTGCGCGTGATGTCCCGCACGATGATGAGGCCTTGCCGAGGCCGGAGCCGCGAATGCGACGACCGCCAACGAACACACCGCCAGTGCCAGGATACGCGGCAGCCGGCGAAACGCAACTAACTGAAACATACATGCACCCCTGTGACACCCTCCGGTGTCGCGCGATCCTTAACAAAGAATCACCGTACCCGCCTAAAAAGGTTAAATATGTCTAAAACATGGCGTCGATACGATAATTTCACGTCAAAGAAGTCGCACGCTGTATTGCGACAGGAATATCGGCACGCGAAAACATGGCTGAACGGCACTAAACGCAGAACACACCCACGCACGTTTTCGTCTGTCGTCGTTTTACTTCCCATGTCTACGACTAACCATCGGCAAACAATCCTCTTCATGGAATCGACATGCCGTGACGCCGCGACCAAAGACAACGCGCGCCTCTCCTTCGAGGAAACCGGCACCGGCATGCCGGTCCTGTTCGTGCACGATTTCGCCGCGAGGCTTCCAACAGCCATGCAAGCCGGGAGCGGAGCGCGACTTCTCGCGCAAACGCCGCAGCATCACTGACCCGGCGCGGTAGGATATTCCGTATCGGACAGTTCCTGCTACGAGGACTTCCGCGACGATGCGATCGCAATCCTCGACGATCTCAAGACCAAGACCGCGCGTCGGTCAGCCGCTGGCGCTCACCGAGGTGATCTGTCGGTGGGGGCGTATTCGTCCCTGCAAGTCGGCATCAAGGCGCCGAAGCGCGCGCTGTCCTGACACGCACCGGCGCCGGCTCGGGATATGAGGCGGCGAAGCCCGACCAAGGTCCGCGCCGAGTGCCGCCGAAGCACCAAGCAACTTGAAACAGCAGGCGCTGCCGGCTTCGCGAACGACTATGGCCACCGGCCGGGCCAGAGCGTTTTCGAGCGAAGTGGGTGCCGTTCGCGGGAAGAAAGCGCGTCAAATCAAAATAATAGAGACCGCTTCTGATTCCATCAGAAGCGAAAACGCTCCAGGTGGCGTTCGGGATCAGGGACCGGTCGATGTTTGCTACTCGTTCTTCTCTCCTCGGCTGAGCAGAAACACGCCCTGCTCCCCGAACATGTTCCAGAACCACCACGGCGCGTTGAACCGCAGCGGCCGGCCGTAAAGATCGAGCGCGACCGCACGCTCCATCTTGACGTTGATCTCGCCGCAGAGCTGGACGAAATCCTTGATGGTGCAGAAATGGATGTTCGGCGTATCGTACCACGTCGCCGGCAGGTTGTCCGTGCGCGGCATGTGGCCGCCGACCAGAAGCTGAACACGCATCTTCCAGTAGCCGAAATTCGGGAACGATACGATGGCGCGGCGGCCGATCCGCAACAGATTTTCCAGCACCGCCTTGGGCTGCCGCGTCGCCTGCAGGGTCTGCGACAGGATCACATAGTCGAAGGCGTCGTCGGGATAGTTGACGAGGTCGGTGTCGGCGTCGCCCTGCACCACCGCGAGCCCCTTGGCGACGCAGTGATTGACGCCCTCGCGCGACAGTTCGATGCCGCGGCCGTCGATGCCGCGTGTCTCGAGCAACTGCAAAAGGTCACCGTCGCCGCAGCCAACGTCCAGGACCTTCGAATTGGGCGCGATCATCTCGGCCAGCAGGAGATGATCGCCGCGATAGCAGCCGCCCGTCAGCGGCGCGACGTCATTCAGCGGCAGGGTCGGTTGCTCGACGCTCATGTCACTCACCTGCGGCCGCCAGACCGCGGGTCTTTCCCGCCGATACCAGGAACGCATGCGCGATGTCGAAAAATTCGGGAAGGTCGAGCAGGAAGGCGTCGTGGCCGCGATCGGTCTCGATCTCCGCGAACGAGACCCGCGCGCCGCCGGCATTGAGCGCATGTACGGTTGCGCGCGATTCGGAGGTCGGGAACAACCAGTCGCTCGTGAACGACACCACGCAGAACCGTGTCCGCGTATCGCGAAACGCGGCGGCCAGCACGCCGTTATGATCGGCCGCGATGTCGAAATAATCCATCGCCCGCGTCAGATAGAGATAGCTGTTGGCGTCGAAGCGCTCGACGAACGACGACCCCTGGTGGCGCAAATAGCTCTCCACCTGAAAATCCGCGTCGAACGAAAACGTCGGCAGATCGCGATCCTGCATCCGCCGTCCGAACTTGCGATGCAGCGCCGCGTCCGACAGGTAGGTAATGTGCGCGGCCATCCGCGCCACGCCGAGACCCCGGTGCGGATAGGTGCCCTGCTCGACATAGCGGCCGTCGCGCCAGTCGGGGTCGGCCATCACCGCCTGCCGTCCCAACTCGTGAAACGCGATGTTCTGCGCGGAGTGGCGCGTGCTGCATGCGATCGGCAGCGCCGAAAACACGCGCTGCGGATAGGCGACGCACCACTGCAGCACCTGCATGCCGCCCATGGAACCGCCGACCACGGAAAACAGCGTGTCAATGCCGAGGCGATCGATCAGCATGGCCTGCGCGCGCACCATGTCGGGGATGGTGATGACCGGAAAATCCAGCCCCCATACCGTGCCGGTTGCAGGATTGGTCGAGGCGGGACCGGTCGAACCCATGCAGCCGCCGATCACGTTCGAGCAGATTACAAAATACTTGTCGGTGTCGAGCGGTTTGCCGGGCCCCACCAGGGTCACCCACCAGCCGGGCTTGCCGGTGACCGGATGAACGTTGGCGACATGCTGATCCCCGGTCAGCGCATGGCAGACCAGGATGGCGTTGGACTTTCCGGCGTTGAGTTCGCCGTAGGTCTGATAGGCGATCTGGAAAGGCGCGAGATCGATGCCGCAATCGAGCGGCAGCGGTTGATCGCCGGCGAACATCGCGACCTGCGAGGTGGGATGGTCTGCTTCCTGGGCTCGATACTCGGCGTGAGCCGGGGTCGGTACCGATTGCGCGTTTACCATCCTGACACTGACCTCCTCCGAGGCTTCGAAGAAACCGCGGATTACAGGCCATAAAAAACCGGCCTGAACATGGGTTCGGCCGGGATCAGGATTTTGCTGTCCCCGGCCTGTTTAGCGAGTTGTTTAACGTGGCTGCAAGCCGGCCGGCTCAAATGACCACGGAATGATCGGAACCTAATCCTAGATGCCTTTTTCGTCAAGATAAGGCCCATGCAGCCGCGACTCTGACGATCGCAGACCCAGGCGGGCCATGTTTTCTTTGCTTTCGTACGCCTTCTTTCCTATCAATGCGGCCCGTGGTGGAACTAAGCGCGGCCGACGAATTACCCATGACCAAGGCACCCCCGGCGCCGCCCTCGCTCGACGAGCTGCGCAAAGAGATCGACGCCATCGACGAGCAGGTTCACAGCCTGCTGATGCGACGCGGCGACATCATCGACCGCCTGATCTCGGTGAAGCAGACCCAGGAAATCGGCTCCGCGTTCCGCCCGGCGCGCGAAGCCGACATGATGCGCCGTCTGGCGCAGCGTCATCGCGGCATCCTGCCGCTCGACACCGTCGAGAGCATCTGGCGCGTCATCATCTCGACCTTCACCTACGTGCAGGCGCCGTTTTCGCTGCATGCCGATCTATCGCTCGGCGAATCCGCGATGCGGGATTCCGCACGCTTCCACTTCGGCTTCACGGTGCCCTTTGTGCCGCATTTCAATGCGCAGGCGGCCGTGGAGGCCGTGGCGAATTCGAAAGGCGACCTTGCCCTGGTCTCGGCGACCTCGAGCCGTGCGCCATGGTGGCTCGCGCTTGAGACCGAGGGCGCGCCGAAAATCATCGCCCGCCTGCCCTTCATCGAGCGCGCCGACCATCCGGCTACGCTGCCGGTGTTCGTGGTCTCGCGCGTCGCCGACAATGCACGGGTCACTGAAGTGGAGACCTGGAGCGTGCGCGTGTCCGGCTGGAATGCCGATACCGCCCGTGCGCTGTCGCCGCTCGCCGAGATCGTTGCCGTGCCCGATACCGCCTTCGACGGCGCTGCGCTGCTGGTGTCCGTCACTGGAGGCACCAGCCTCGACACGATAAAATCGGCGCTGTTTGAGGCGGGCGCATCGGTCCGTTCGACGGCCCTCGTCGGCAGCCACGCAACACGCTATACGATGCCTTCCAGCGGGGCGTCCAAAAGTTAAGTCCCGCTAGCGCGTATTCCGCAAAAGCGGGATACCGGTTTTGCGATCGAATACGCGCGAGCTATTGATCAAGAGGATTTTCTTACGGCTAACCGGATTCCACTTAGCCGGAAAATGCTCTAGTCCGGAGTCCATGATGTCCCGACCGGTGCCGAATCCCGGCATTCTCGATATTGCGCCCTATACGCCCGGCAAGAGCCCGGTGCCGGAAGCGGGCCGCAAGGTGTTCAAGCTGTCAGCCAACGAAACGCCGTTCGGCCCCTCGCCGAAAGCGATGGACGCTTATCGCAATGCCGTGGCGCATCTTCAGGACTATCCGGAAGGCACCTCGCGCGTGCTGCGTGAAGCCATCGGGCGCGCCTACGGCCTCGACCCCGACCGCATCATCTGCGGCGCGGGATCAGACGAAATCCTCAATCTGCTGGCGCACGTCTATCTCAGCCACGGCGACGAAGCGGTTTCGACCACGCACAGTTTTCTGGTGTATCCGATCGCAACCACCGCAAACGGCGCGGAAAACGTCGTCGCGCCGGAGGTCGACTACACCGCCGACGTCGACGCGATCCTTCAGCGGGTGACGCCGAAGACGAAAATGGTCTGGCTCGCGAATCCGAACAACCCGACCGGCACCTATCTGCCGTTCGACGAGATCAAGCGGTTGCACGGCGGGTTGCCGCCGCATGTGCTGCTGGTGCTCGACGCCGCCTATTCGGATTATGTGTCGCGCAACGACTACGAGCTCGGCATCGAACTGGCGGCGACCACCGGCAACACGGTGCTGACGCACACATTCTCCAAGATCCACGGCCTTGCCGCGCTACGGATCGGCTGGATGTTCGGCCCGGCGCACGTCGTCGATGCGGTGAACCGGATTCGCGGACCGTTCAACGTCTCGACGCCGGCGATGCTTGCGGCCGCGGCCGCGATCGGAGACACCGCACACGTCCAGATGTCGAAGGTTCACACGGAAAAGTGGCGCAACTGGCTGACGGACGAAGTGACAAAGCTCGGCCTCAAGGTGACGCCGAGCGTGACCAACTTCATCCTGATCCACTTCCCGACGACGAAGGGCAAGACCGCGTCTGAGGCCGACGCGTTCCTGACCAAACGCGGCCTCGTGCTGCGCGCGCTCGACAATTACGGTCTGCCGAATGCCCTGCGCATGACCATCGGCACCGAGGAAGCCAACCGCCTGGTGGCGGACGGCTTGCGCGACTTCATGGCGCAGAAATGACCGCAGCGCCCTTATTCCAGCGGGTCGCGCTGATCGGCTTCGGCCTCATCGGCGGTTCGATCGCGCGCGCGGCGCGCGCGCAAGGCCTCGCCGGCGAAATCGTCGCCACCGCACACTCCGCGAAGACGCGTGCGCGGGTGGCGGAGCTCGGCATCGCCGATCGCGTGGTGGAAACCAACGCCGAAGCCGCTGATGGCGCCGACCTCGTGATCCTCTCCATTCCGGTCGGGGTGTGCGGAGCAGTGGCGCAGGAGATCGCATCTCACCTCAAGCCGGGCGCCATCATCTCCGACGTCGGATCGGTGAAAGGCGCCGTCGTCCGCGACATGGCTCCGCACCTGCCCGCCGGGGTGCATTTCGTGCCCGCGCATCCGGTGGCCGGGACCGAGCACTCGGGTCCGGATTCCGGCTTTGCCGAGCTGTTCATCAACCGCTGGTGCATCCTGACGCCGCCTGAGGGGACGGATCCCGCCGCGGTGGACAGATTGCGCGCGTTCTGGACAGCGATCGGCGCCAGGGTCGAGACCATGACGCCGGAGCATCACGATCTGGTGCTGGCGATCACCAGCCATCTGCCGCACCTGATCGCCTATACCATCGTCGGCACCGCGGAAGAACTCGGAGACGTCACATCCTCCGAAGTGATGAAATTCTCCGCCGGCGGCTTCCGCGACTTCACCCGGATCGCGGCGTCCGATCCCACCATGTGGCGCGACGTATTCTTGACCAACAAGGACGCGGTGCTGGAGATGCTCGGCACCTTCAACGAGGACCTCTCCAAGCTGACGCGCGCCATGCGCCGCGGCGATGGCGAAGCGCTGTTCGAGCATTTTACCCGAACCCGCGCGATCCGGCGCGGCATCGTCGAGATCGGTCAGAACTCTGCTGCCCCCGACTTCGGGCGGCTGCAAACGAGCGCGACGAAGAAGAATTCCTGAAGCGGTTCCCGACTATACGAATTCAATCCGTGCTCCTGCGTCATGCGCGGGCATAGCCGTTCGAAGAACGGCGTCGCTTCCGCTCGCCTATGACCCACGCATCCATCTTCTTCTGAGATGATGGATTGCCGGGTCAAGCCCGGCAAATCGAGACGTTTCCGTCCAAGTGTGAAACCCCTTAAGCGCGTTCAGAACAGCGGCGGCGTCTGGGCGACTTTCAGTGACCCGACGAAGACCGCGCCGTCGACGAACCGCAACGGGAAGGAGCGCGCTTTCTTGCCTTCCAGCGTTGCCTCCTGACCAATCGCGGCGAGGCCCGCAGCGACGCCGACGTTGGCGTTCTCACGCACCGCCTTGCCCAACCCCGGAATCGCCCGATCCAGCGCACCGAACAGATTGTCGATATCCTGTGTCTTCACACCCGGCGCGACCTTGTCGAGAGTGTCCTGCGGCACGCCCTGCTCGAGCATTTTCTCGATTCCGAGTGCCGGAATCACCTTCTCGAAACCGGTCGCGGTCATATGCAACTCACCGTCCAGGCGTCCATTAGCGGTGAGGCCAAGCGAGCCGGCGGCGATCGCAATCAGATCGCCCTGCTGGATCCGCGACTGCATGATCTCGACGCGGCCGCCCGCCGCCTGCATTTCGCGGAACCGCTCCGGCCAAGGCTTTGGCGTGAAATCCTTCAGCCCGTGCACCATCGCGCGGACAACGGCATCGAACGGCTTGGTCAGCACCGGATGAACGTCCCGAAGGCTTGCCCCGGTCAATTCGAGGACGGTCTCGATCGTCGGGTAATCCGGTTTGGAGTTCTCCGCGATGCGGCCGTGAAGCTCCACATGGCTGGCGCGCGCAACAGGGGTCTGCGCCGGGGCCGCGATGCGGTCGATCGCCAGATCGTCGAATACGATATCCGCACTCTGCGGAGTGCCGGGCAACCCGACGATGCTGCTGCGTGCAGTCTTCCAGTTGACGACCATCACCGGCTGCCCGTTCTGCGACAGGGTCGCCGGAGCCTTGAACTCCGCGATCAGCAGTTTCGGAGTGTAGATCTGCGCGATCACCAGAATGTCCCCGAGCCGCGCGGTCAGGGGCGCTATCGCCGCCTGATCGGCGGTCTGGGACTTCAGCTCGACGGTCGCATCCTCGCAATGAACCTCCAGCCGGAACGGGAATCCCCCGAGGGTCCGTTTGGCACAATCATAGATGCGCCCGGACGCGGCTTCGCGCGCGCGCCAGGCATCGACGGTCTGATCGACCTGCGAGGCCGCATAGAACCAGAACGCGCTCCACGCCGCGGCGGCGATGACCACCAGAACGGGCATGACGAAAATGGGCCAACGACGGTACTTGGAAGGGGCGACGGTGGTGGCGGTCATGCGCGGAGGTAGACCCATGAATTTTGTCAAATCGGCGGTCGGCTCGGACAATAGTCGCGCCGTTCCGGTAAAACCAGCCCCTTCAGCCGCGAGACAATGCTCCCAATTAATAACTTGCACGTATTCTGATCGCAAAACCGGTATCCACTTTTTGCGGAATACGCGCTAGGCGTGCGCGAGATGAATGCGCAACGACAATTCGAGCCGCCTTCCGGCCCTTCCGACGACGACCTCTGGGTGTTCGCTTACGGTTCGCTGATGTGGCGGCCGGGGTTCGATTTTGCCGAGCAGGTCCCCGCGCGATTGATCGGCGAGCACAGGGCGCTCTGCGTCTATTCGTTCGACCATCGCGGAACGCCGGAAAAGCCGGGGCTGGTTCTCGGGCTCGACCGCGGAGGCGCCTGCCGGGGCATCGCGTTCCGGGTTGCGGCCAGCCGGCGCGAGGCAACGATCGCTTACTTGCGCGGGCGCGAGCAGACCACCCACGTCTACCGCGAGGTGATGCGCTCCGTCTGGCTCGCGGACGACGCCCGCCGGCGGGTCAGCGCTTTGGCCTACGTCGTCGATCGCGGTCATGTCCAGTATGCCGGACGGCTGACGCCGGCGGAACAGGTCCGTTACGTCAGGCAGGGCCACGGCCGCTCCGGGAATAATCGCGACTACGTGCAGTCCACCGTGAAGTCGATCGAGGCACAGGGCTTTCGCGACGCGAAACTTCACCAGTTGGCCGAATTGCTGCGCGACGATACGCCGATGCGCGACTAGAGCCTTTTCGCTTCTGATGGAATCAGAATCGGGCTCTATGATTTTGATTTGACGCGTTTTCTTCCCGCGAACCGGTATCCATCCTCGGGTCAAGCCCGCGGACATGCTTCGCTCGAAAACGCTCTAATCCGCCGGCGCGTTCGGCACCCGCCCGAACAACCGCGCCTGCTCGCGACGCCCCGCCTCGACCAGGCTGCCGGTCGCCCCCTCGATCGACGCCGTCAGCCGCGACATGAATTCGGCGCGCCGCAATCCCGGCGGCAGCGGATCGAGGAACTCGACCGTAATCGTTCCCGGATAGCGCAGGAATGTCCGGCGCGGCCAGCACAGACCGGAATTGAGCGCCACCGGCACGCACGGCACCTCGCACTCGGCATAGACCAAGGCAACACCGCTTTTGTACGCCGGCGGCGCCCCGACCGGACGCCGCGTCCCTTCCGGGAAAATGACGAGCTGACGCCCGCGATGCATCTGCTCCTGCGCCATCCTGGCCAGCATCTTGAGCGAGCGCATGCCGGCCTTGCGGTCGATGCCGATCATGCCGGCCTTCATCAGGTACCAGCCGAAGAACGGAAGCCATGTCAGTTCGCGCTTGAGAATGAAGATCGGCTGATCGATGAGGCTGAACAGCGCGAAGGTCTCCCACATCGACTGATGCTTCGAGGCGATGATCACCGGCCCTTTCGGAATCCTCCCGGTGCCGAGAATTGTCACGCGCGTGCCGCAGATGACGCGCATCAGCCAGATGTTCCAGCGTCCCCAGGCCTTCACCACGCCGACAAGGGCCGCACGCGGCATCACAAACGTCGGCAGCGCGGCGACGATCCAGATCGCCATCGTCAGATAGAACAGGACGTTGAAGACCAGCGAGCGCAGAAAGATCGACGTCATCGAAAATCCAATTCCGTGGCGCAGGTCACGACCCCGGCCGTCGCGGCTCGACCGATCCGGTCGGCTGATCGCCGATCTCGGGGGCGAGTTCCAGGCCAAGATAGGCCAGGCGGACCCGCACCTCCGCGGCGAGATATTTGGCATACTCCGATAGCAAGAGCCGCAAGGTCGCGCCACTCGTCCACCACGGCTCTTCGCGCCACTTGTCGCCGATCACCGCAAACGGAATCAGGGTGATGTCCGGCATCGCGTACGATAATTCGACGATGGCGCGGGGCATATGATAGTTCGAGGTCACCACGATCAGCGAGCGGAAGCCTTGCTCGTCGACCCAGCGCCGCGTCTCGCTGGCGTTGCTCCGGGTGTTGACCGCCGAGCGATCGAGATCCACGCAGCAGGTTAATAGCCGCTGGTTGTCCGGCAACGAGCGTGAAATGTCGCTGACCCCGTTGGTCGGATGGACTCCCGAGATCAGCAGCCGCTTGCCGTAGCCGCCGGCCAGCAGCTCGACCGCGTCGGAAATCCGCGACGATCCGCCGGTTAGCACAACGATGCCGTCGGCATTGCTGGCGGGCTTGGTCTCGACCCCGCGCAGTTGCGACAGAAATCCGACGAAACCCACCGCCGCTCCGACAAAGCCGATCCCGGCGGCGGCAACCACGGCCGCGAGCAACGTGGCGCGACGCCGCGCCGGCGCCCGGCGCGAGGTTTCCGGCTTGTCATGACGGGCTTGTTCACTCATCCGTTCGATGTTCCTGGTCCACCCGAGTTTAGTGCGTTTCGGGGCGAAGTGGAATCCGGCCGCACCGGGAAAGGCGGGAGGCCGGAAACAGCCGCTCAGTCGATATCGTCCAGCGTCGCAAACAAGGTGCGGCGGGAGGCGAAGGCAGTGATCGCCGCGATCAGGACCGTCTGCGCCGCCAGCACGAGATAGCCGGAGGGACGCAGCGAGAATGTGCCCAGCAGCGCCGCGAACTGATCCCCGACCGGCGTTCCGGAGAACCAACTGGCGATCGATTCGGAGAACCCGAACATCAGCATCGCGGCGACGCAGCCGATCACGCCGCCCTTCAGCCCGAGCCGCAGGAAATGCCGCAGAAAGCGATTGGCGATGTAGCGATCGCTCGCGCCGACGAAATGCAGCACCTCGACGATCGGGCGATTGGCCGCCATCGCGCCCCGGGTTGCGAAGGATACCGAGATAATGGTCGCAATGATAACCAGGGCAAGGACACCGATCCCGGCGAACACCGTCGCGCCGGTCATCGATCGCATCCGGTCGATCCAGGCCCGATGGTCGTCCACGCTGGCCGATGGCGCCAGTTGCGTCACACGGCTGCGAAGCCCTTCCAGGTCGAGCCTGGTTCCCGGCGCGGCGCGAGCCACGATCATGCGCGGCACCGGCAGATCGTCGAGCGACAGACCGCTGCCGAGCCACGGCTCCAGCAGCTTGGCGGACTCCTCCCTGGTGTACGGCCTGACGTCGAGGATACCCGGCTCCGCGCGCATCGCGCCGGCGACCGCGGTGACGTCGCGCTCGATGTCGCGCCCGGCGACAGGACGCACCTGGATGGTGATTTCGCTCGCGACCTCCGACTGCCAGTCCGCGGCAGAGGCGCTGACCAACAGCACCGCCCCGGTCGTGATCGAGGCCAGAAAGGTCATGATGGCAACGACGGCCACCAGCGCGCGGCCCGCGATCGAGGCGCGCGGCACGATCGGCGACATGTTGCGCGCGCGGGCCGGCACCTGCGGGCGTTCGCGCCCGAGATCCATCAGAACACCGTGGTCGTCGCCCGCGTTACTCATAGATGTGCAGCCGTCCCTGATGCAGCACCAGCCGCCGCGCGTCATACTGGTCCATCAGCGTGATGTCGTGGGTGGCGATGATGACCGCGGTGCCGGTTTTGTTCAACTCGATGAACAACCGCAGCAACCGCCGGCCGAGCGTCGGATCGACGTTGCCGGTCGGCTCGTCCGCCAGCAGAAGCTGCGGGCGCGCGATCACCGCGCGGGCGATCGCCGCGCGCTGCTTCTCGCCGCCGGACAGGATCGGCGGCAGCGCATCCATGCGCTCGCCGAGACCGACCCATTTCAGAAGATCGATCACTTCGCGCCGGTAGGTCGACTCATCGCGCCCCATCACCCGGAACGGCAATGCGACGTTCTCGTAGGTGGTCATGTGATCGAGCAAGCGAAAGTCCTGCAGCACGATGCCGATACGCTGGCGCAGATCGGCGATCGCGTCCTTGTCCAGCAACGAGACGTCCTGACCGAACAGGTTGACCAGCCCCCGCGTCGGCCGCAGCGACAGAAACAACAGCCGCAGCAGGGAGGTTTTTCCGGCACCGGACGGGCCTGTGAGGAACTGGAACGAATGGGCGGGAATCTGAAAGCTGAGGTCGCGCAAAATCTCCGGGCCGAGCCCGTAGCGCAAGCCGACATTTTCGAACCGGATCAAGCCTGGCTCCGTTCGATGGACGCGGGACCGGACAGACGGCGTCACCCCGGACTTGCGCGTCTCCGCGGTCTTTTTCGGAACGGCAGCCCTCGATCGATCCCGTTGTGCGTCGGTTATGGTTTCCGATTCGTTAACGGTCGGCGCATAGACTCCGGACAGCGTTATTCCGGCGAGTCGTCCATGCACATCGTCTGCCCTCATTGTACGACATCCTATGCGGTCGATTCCGCAAGTTTCGGCGAAGCGGGCCGTACCGTCCGCTGCGCGCGCTGCAAGGAAACCTGGCGGGCGATGCCTGAAAATATTGCCGTCACCGAGGTACGCGTCCCTTCGATGGCGGAAGCGGAAGCGGACGCGGCGGAATGGAATTATCCGCCGCAGACCAGCGACATCCCCTCCATCGACAGCCCGCCTATCGCCAGCGAACTGCCGCAATCCCCAGAACTCGGAGGCTTGCAGCAGGATCTCTCCGGCACCGGGACGACGCCGGCACAACAGGACAATACGCCTCAGGACGACAAGCGTCCGCGCTCGACCGCCACCTCGCGGCTCGGCGCCCGGCTCAAGCCCTCATTCGCGCTGCGCCTGCCTGCGGTCAATCTGAACACAGTCTGCGTCGCGATGGCCGCCGTGGTGCTGGCCCTGATCATCTGGCGCGCCGAGATCGTGCGGCTGCTGCCGCAAACCGCAATATTCTATCGGCTGGCCGGGCTGGAGGTAAACTTGCGTGGATTGGCGTTCAAGGACGTCAAGATGTCGACCGAAACCGTCGACGGCAAGCCGGTGCTGGTGATCGAAGGCATGATCGTCGCGCAAACCCGCAAGCCGGTCGAACTGCCGCGTCTGCGCTTCAGCGTCCGCGACGCGCACGACACGGAGATTTACGCGTGGAACGCGGTGCTCGAGCAGCCCGCGCTCAAGCCCGGCGAGAGCGCCTGGTTCCGTACACGGCTGGCATCCCCGCCACCGGAGGGCCGCAGTATCGATGTTCGTTTCTTCAATCGGCAGGACCTTGCCGCGGGAGGCGGAGCGTAACTCGTGGCCCGTGTTCTGATCGCCGACGACGAGGACTCGATGCGGTCGCTGGTGGCCCGCGCCGTCGCCATGGACGGCCACGAGACGGTGACCGCGGCTGACGGCGCCGAAGCGCTGGATATTTTGACCGGCGACGCGCGCGGCTTCGATCTGCTGCTCACCGACATCAAGATGCCGATCATGGACGGCATCGCACTGGCGCTAGCGGCGGCGCGCGATTTCCCCGACCTGGTCATCCTGCTGATGACGGGCTTCGCCGATCAGCGCGAGCGCGCGTCCGGTCTCAACGCCATCGTCCACGACGTCGTCACCAAGCCGTTTTCGGTGGCCGATATCCGCGCCGCCGTCGCCGGCGCGCTGAGGGCACGCCAGATGGACAAGCGTTAACGGGACGATCAGTAATCCTTGAGCAGCCGCTCGATGTAATCGAGTTCGACCTTCGGCCGTGACGGATCGGCGAGGCGGCGGCGCAACTCTTCGAGAATGCGGCGGACCCGCTGCACGTCGATTTCGCCGGGAATCCTGACGCTCGAATCATTGCCGAATTCCCGGCCATGCAGCGGCCGCCCCAGCGGGTCGGTCTGATTGCCGCCGTTCTGCCGGCCAGCCTGGCTGCCCGGACCATCCTCAGCCTGCCCGTCACCCTCGCTTTGCTGCATGGCTTCGGCAAGGCTCCTGGCGCCCTTGCGCAACGCCTCAAGCGCCCGGCCTTGGGCGTCGACGGCGTCATCGGCATTGCCTTCGCCAAGCCGACCGTCGGCCTCGCCCATGGCGGAATCGGCCTGACCGAGACCGTCCCCGCCGTCCTCCTGACCGGCCTCCTGCCCCTGCCGGCCACGCTGGCTCGGCCCCATTCCGCGTTTGGCGAGTTCCTGCTGCAATGTCCTGAGCCTGTCGTGCAGCGCCTGCTGATCCTGCTGCAGGTCACCCATGGCTTTCTGGCCGTCGCGCTCGCGGTCGTGATCGCGAGGCAAATCCTGACCCTGCTTGTAGGTCCTGTCGCGCAACTGCTGCTGCTTGCGGATCATGTCGCCGAGTTCGTTCAGCGACTGCTGCATGTCGCCGTCCTGGCTTTGGCCCGGCTGCGCCATCTGCAGGTTCTCGAGCATCTGCTGCAACTGATCCAACAACTGCCTGGCGGCGTCCTTGTCGCCGGAGCGCGACAGGCGCTCCATGCGCTCGATCATGTTGTCGAGGTCCTGCGGGCGCATAACCTTTGTGTTGCGATCGAGCGGACGCGCCAGTTGCTGCGGATCGTTGCGCATCTGTTCGGCCAGCTGCTGCAGGTACTTGTCCAGCGCCGCGCGCAGATTCTCGGTGAGCTTCTTGATCTCCTCGTCGCTCGCGCCGCGTTCCAATGCATCCTTCAGCGCGTCCTGCGCCGCACGCAGCGCCTTTTCGACGTCGGTGATATTGCCATCCTCGATGCTGACAGCGAGCGCCCAAAGACTGGCGACCACCTCGCGCAACTGCGCGTCGGTGCGTGCCTCCTCAAGCTGCCTGGTCACGCTGTGAAGACCGAGATATTCGCCCACCTTGGGAGTAAACACCTCCGGCGCGATCAGGAGGGCATCGAGCGCGGTATAGACCGGGGCGTTTTGATTGGCGTCCAGCGCCAGAATACGGCGCTGCTCGATCAGCGCGCGCGCAAGCGGTTTGGTGAATACGCGTTCCGGCAGGCGCATGTCGAACGGCTCGCTGCGTCCCTCGTTCCCGGCGTCGTCGCGCGCGGTCAGCGTCAACGTCACATCGGCGCCGGCATAGGGACTCTCGCTCAGATCCTTGACGATCTGCCCGACCCCGTTGCGGGTTCGCGCATTCGGCAGCACCAGCGCGAATTGCGGCGCGTCGAACAGCGGACGCGCAGTCGCACCGTCCTTTGCAGCGGATTCGGTTCGGGTCGAAAAGACCGCATGGGCTTCGGTCACGCCGTAGTCGTCCTCCATGCGATAGGACAACTGCAACGATCCGCGCGCCTGACGTTCCGGATGCTTCGCCAGCGATATGGCCGGGGCGCGATCGGGAACCGCGCTGAATGTCCATTGCGGTTGCCCCGACGGCGCACGCACACGGGCCGTGCCATCCGTTGCAATGGTGAAATGCCGCTCGTTGGTGCCTTCCGGAGGCTTGTCGGCCGAAGCCGATTCAGTCACGCCGCCGCCGACCGCGACGTCGAGGCGGCCTCCGCTCGAGCGAACGATCAGCGTGCTGCCCGCGGGCACCGGGAGCGCCGCGGTATCGGATGACGCAGCATCCTTGTTGGTCGCCGACAGGATGATCGGGGGCTTGCCGGTATACGGCGGCGGCGCAACCCAGGCATCGACCCTGACATTGGCCGACGCCAGCACACCGTTCCAGTCGAACGCGGCGGCCACCCGCTCGGTTCGTTCGCCGCCAGCGGCGATAAAGGTTGCGACCATCAGCACCATCACCAGCGCGCGCAGCGCCCAGCGGTCATGCATCACCAACCGCGGCGACGGCAGTCCGGCGCGAATACGTCTGATCGAGGCCAGCGTGCGCGCGCGCTGCGCCTGCCACAACGCCAGCGCGACCGGATCCCGGGTCGCCAGCGTGTCGGCAAGCGCGGTCACCGGACGATGACGCGTGCCGGCGCTGCGGTCGAGCCGGCTCAGCCCCTCCTCGCGGCTGGGCCAGCGAAACCAGACGAGCGGCAACAGAACGGCCAGCGCCAGCAGGACAAATGCAGCAAGGGCAACGGCGCGTCCCGCCGCCGGCAGCACAAGCCACAGGCCGGCCCAGGATACGGCCAGAAACAGCCCCGCGACACTGAGGAGCCGCGCCAGATGCGGCCAGACCCTTTCCCACGCGATCGCCCATCTTGCGCGCCGCAAGGCTTGCGTCAGTCCAGGCCCTGCCGCCGCACGCCGGCCGCGGTCCTGACTGGATGGATCTGGGGTTGCGCCGCTCAACTCACTCTCCGGGCTGCTGGAGCCATTCCGGCTTTGATGGAACCAAAGCCGGGCTCCAGCTTTTTGTTCTAACGCGTTTTCTTCACGCGAACCGGTACCCACTTCGCTCGAAAACGCTGTAAAACAGCACCCTACCACGGCGGCGGCAATGAGGCATCGGCGGCCGGGCCATAACCCGCCAGGTTCGCAAGCCGGAACTGGTATCCGCTTTGCGCGAACACGGTCAGTCGAACAAGCTCGGCGTGTGATTGACGGCCGCGCCCTCGATGGCGAGCATTTTCAGCTTGGTAGCAACGCCGCCGTTGGCAGAGAAGCCTCCCGGCTTGTCGCCGGCGGCGAGCACGCGATGGCACGGCACCACGATCGGACACGGATTGCGGCCGAGCGCCTGACCGATATCGCGCGACAGCTCGACGCCGCCGAGGCGTCTGGCGATGTCGCCATAGGTCATGGTCCGGCCCGGCGGAATGGTGCGGGCGATGTCATAAACGCCGAGATCGAATTCGCAGACGCCGTCGAGGTCGAGCACCACGTCGGACAAATCCTTCGGCTTGCCCTCAAGCAATGCGATCATGCCGTCGATCGCGGTCTGCACACCGGCGGGCGGGATCGCCTCCGCGAGCCTGCCATAGCGCTGACGGATGCGCGTGCGGGTCTTGTCCTCGTCCGACAGCGGCAATTGCACCGCTTTGATGCCGCGCGCGGTCCAGACGATGCCGCATGCGCCGATCGCAGTATCGAACAGCGCGAACTTGATATCCCTCACGTCTTCACTCATGGCCCGCTCCATCTGCGATGCCGAGCGACGATTTCCAGGGCCGGGCCGGACCTTTACGACGCGACGGCGCGCTCCATCGCCACTTCGGCCTTGAGGTGGTCGATGTCACGGTAGATCGAGGACACCGCCAGCACGCGGCCCTGATGCTTGTAGCGTAGCAGGCAATCCCGGTCCGCGACGCTGCCCTCGACCTCGATCTGGTCCCACTTCAACGCGTGGCCGACATAGTTGATCGGCACGTCGTAGTGCTGGCTCCAGAAGAACGGCACGGCGTCGTACTTTTCGCGGTGTCCCAGCATGTTGCGCGCGGCGACCTGTCCCTGACGCTGCGCCACCACCCAGTGCTCGACGCGGATGTTTTCCGCGGCATGCGGATCCGGCCAGCGCACGATGTCGCCGGCCGCATAGATACCGGGCACGCTCGTTTCCAGAAACTCGTTGACGAGCACGCCGCGGTCGATCGTCAATCCGGCCTTTTCCGCAAGCTCCAGGCGCGGCTTCACGCCGACGCCGAAGACGACGAAATCCGCCTCCAGCGACCCGCCGCTCCCGAGCGTCACCTTCCGCTCGCCGATCGCGGCGACGGTGTCCTCAAGGTGGAAGATGACGCCATGCTCTTCGTGCAGCGCGCGGACGAAATCGCCCATCTCCGCGCCGAGGATGCGTTCCATCGGGCGCGACTCCGGCGCGACGACATGGACCTCGATCCCGCGGGCGCGCAACGACGCCGCGACCTCGAGGCCAATGAAACTCGCGCCGACGACAACCGCCCGCTGCGCCGTCCTGGCCGCGTCGATGATGGCGCGGCAATCGGCGAGTGTCCGCAGCGTGTGGACGTGCGGCAGGTTGGCGCCGGGAATCGGAAGCCTGACCGGCTCGGCGCCGGTCGCCAGCAGCAGCCGGTCGTAACCGATGCCGCCACCGGTGGTCGTGAGTTGGCGCGCTTTCGGATCGATGGCGGTAACGGTGGTGCGCAGCCGCAGATCGATGCCGGCCTGCTGATAGAAATCGTCGGGACGCAGCGGCAGCCAGTCCTCGGGCGCGGAACCGGCGAGATAGTCCTTCGACAGGTTCGGCCGGTCGACCGGCGCCGCATCGTCGCTGCTCAGTATCACGATGCCGCCTTTGTAGTCTTGCCGACGCAGCATTTCGGCGGCCGCAAAACCGGCCGCGCCGCCGCCGACGATCACGATGTTTTCGGGATGATCCGGCTTCGCGACCTTGGCCGCCGGCCGCTCGCGTTGTCCGCGGACGAAAATCAGACCGTCGCGCTGCTCGACCTCCCAGACGTCGAGCGCGTTGAAGGCAGGCGCGCGGATCGCCTCGCCGGTGCGCAGGTCGAAGCAGGCGTGATGCCACGGACACCGCACGGCGCCGTCAACGACGAGCCCGTCGGCGAGCGGTCCGTGGTAGTGGCTGCAGTGGGCATCGATCGCGAAAATCTCGGTCCCGTCGCGGATCAGCAGAATCTCCCGATCGCCGACATGGCCGACCAGCTTGCCATCCTTGAAAGCGCCGGGATCGACACCCTGCGCCAGGTCGGGTCCACTCGGTGGAGCCTGGTCCTCAGCCATCTCTCTGGTCCTCTCGTAGTTGCGCGGCCGCCGGATTCGCGCGAGCCCATGCGGACAATCGCGATCCCCACACGCACGGTTTCACACCAGCGCGTGTACGGCAAGTTCACACCCGTTAAGAGGGAATGGAAAGAAAAAGGTTCCGCCCGCGCGGGATCGGCTTGCGTATGCGAGCGTTCGCCGAACGCCCATGCCACCGTGCCGATCCAGAAAAGAACCGGCCCAGG